>CP054178.1:0-2400000 GCA_015709595.1 Phycisphaeraceae bacterium | reverse complement strand
GTACTGGCTGAACGCGATGTACGCCCAGAACACCACGCCGAAGGCGAAGAGCAGCTTGCCCAGGTCGTGGTAGTGCTCGGTGGTGATGGCGTGCGTCAGCCGCCCGGATCGCTGCAGGAAGGCGGAGATCAGGATCGCCAGGGCCACGAACGAGCAGACCGATCCGGCGAAGTAGTACACGCCGAAGATCGTCGAGAACCAGTGCGGGTCCTGCGACATCAGCCAGTCGAACGCCGCGAACGTAAGCGTCAGGGCGAAGAGGATGATGCCCGGCGCCGCCACCTTCTGCATCTTCCGTGACAGGTTCACGTCGCCCGTCTCATCCTGCCGCACGCTCAGCCGGTAGAAGAACTGGCTCAGCACGATCCAGATGATGAAGTAGATCGCGGCGCGGATCAGGAAGAACGTCTCGTTCAGGTATCCCGCCTTGTGCTTCACCAGGGGATCGTCGGCCATGGTGGTGGCCCAGTCCCACAGGTGAATGTCGGGGCTTCGCAAGGCCCAGATGAGCGGCAGCCACAGCACGGCCATCAGCAGTGAACAGCACGCCAGCAGTTCGGCGATGCGCCGCACCACCGTGCTCCAGCCGGCGCGCGTCAGGTGGTGAATGAGCGTGAAGAACAGCGCCCCCAGGGAAATGCCCGTGCCGAACACCACCGCCACCAGGTACCCCTGGAAGAAGCGGCTCTTGACTTCCTTGTCGCCGCCCAGCCCCATGGCGACGGCGACGCCCAGGCAGGCCAGCCCGATCACCGCCGCCGGAGCCAGCACCTTGCCCGCCAGCGAGCCAAGGTGGCGATTCTCCTTCATGATGTCGATCGTGTGATGGCCGGCCATCAGTTGTTCCCCTCACCAGAAGGAGACGTACCCTGCTGCGCGGCCCGCCTGGCCGCCTCTTCGGCGCGTCTGGCCGCCGCTTCCGCCTCGTCGCGGATGGCCTTCTCGCGCTCGCGTCGCAGTTCCTCACGAACGGCGGGCGAAAGATCGTCCCAGCTCGCCACCTGGCTGCGCTGCAGCGCCTTGACCCACGCCACGATCGCCCAGCGGTCCTGCTCCGGCACCTGCGAGGCGTAGCCCGCCATGGTGCGCACCCCGTGCGTCACGGTGTTGTAGAGCTGCCCGACCGGCTGCGGGAGCACCTCGGGGTCGAAGACCGCCTTGGGAGCGACCCACGCCGCCTGCCCGATCATCTGCAGTTCCGCCGCCCGCACCGCGACCGGCCCCAGCCCGTTGCCGGACTCGCCGTGACAGGGGGCGCAGTAGATGTTGAACCGCTCGCGACCGCGCTCCAGGAGCTCCCGGCTCAGCGGCGCCTGGGGCGGAAAATCCGTCGCCCACACGCCGTTCACCAGCCCGCGGTGGTAGTGGTCGTCAAGCAGCGTTCCGCCGGTCTTCACTCCACCGATCTCATGCTCCCGCGCCACCGTGCCCGGCACGTGGGGCCGCATGGCCCGACCATCCAGGAACATGTCGTTGGCATGCTGAGCGCGGAACTTGGGCTGATTGTCCATGTCCTGAATCAGGTGAATGCGCGGCTGATCACTGCGCACCGCTCGGGCGCGGAACACGAGCAGCGGCGGGAACATCGCCAGCAGCACCAGGATCAACGCGACTCGGGAAATGATCTTTGGCATGGGAGGTTCAGGCACTGGGCATGAGGCATAAGGCATCGGGCGGTCGGGGTTGTCGGTCTTCTACTGGGAACTCGGAACGCTCCTCACTCAGACCTCATCGCTCCTCAATCCTCCACCACTTCCACCGCCGCGGCCCCGGCCTTCTGAAGCAGGGCGCGGGTCTCATCGAGTCGGAACTTGGGGTCGGTAGCTTCGATGGCGATGAAGAACTTGTCCGAGGTGGCTCGCAGGAATCGCCTGCTGGTGAACAGCGGATGCGCGAACCTCGGGAGTCGGTTCATGCCGAGCATCCCGAACACCGCGCCGAAGGCGCTGAGCAGAATCGTCAGTTCGAAGATCACCGGCACGTTGGCCGGGAGCGACCAGAGCGGCTTGCCCGAAATCTGGAACGGGTAGGGCGTCACCGGCATCGGGGCGTAGATGGTGAGCGATTCATTGGCCGCGTTGGTGAACCACTGCAGCAGCACGCCCAGGATGCAGCCGGTCAGTCCGCACGTGAACACCAGGATCGGCAACTTCGTCATCTTGACGCCCATCGCCTTGTCCAGTCCGTGAACGGGGAAGGGCGTGTGGCAGTCCCACTTCTGGTATCCGGCGTCGCGCACCTTCTCGGCGGCGTGGTACAGCACGCCGGGGTTCTCGAACTCGGCGAGCAGGCCGTACGTCACCTTGGCCGGAGCGGCCTTCGTCGTCGGCGCGTGGTGGCCGTGCGCGTGGGCGTGGGTGGTGGTCGCGCTCATGCGTGGCCTCCTTCCTTGCCCGCATGACCATCATGCCCGTGCCCGGCGCCGTGTCCCGAGGCCGGGGCGGCGTGGTGCTGGTCGTAGAAGTGCGGGTTGGCCTGCGGAAGAACGCCCTTCACCTCGGCGATGGCGATGAAGGGAATGAACCGGCAGAAGAGCAGGAACAGCGTGAAGAACAGACCGAACGATCCGATCAGCGTGAGGATGTCGATGATCGTCGGCGTGTACATGCCCCACGAGGACGGCAGGAAGTCCGCCTCCAGCGACAGCACGATCACGAACCGCTCGAACCACATGCCGATGTTCACGAAGATCGTCACGATGAACATGGCCGGGATGCTGGTGCGGATCTTCTTGAACCAGAAGACCTGCGGACTGAGCACGTTGCATGAGACCATGATCCAGTACGCCCACCAGTGCGGCCCGAAGGCGCGGTTGATGAAGGCGAACGACTCATACATGTTGCCGCCGTACCAGGCGATGAAGAACTCCATCGCGTAGGCGTAGCCCACCATGGTGCCCGTCACCAGGATGATCTTGTTCATGTTCTCCAGGTGGCGCAGCGTGACGATGTCCTTGAGCCCGAAGAAGGCCCGGGCCGGGATCACCAGCGTCACCACCATCGCGAAGCCGGAGAAGATGGCGCCCGCCACGAAGTAGGGCGGGAAGATCGTCGTATGCCAGCCGGGAAGCTGCGACACCGCGAAGTCGAAGGACACCACCGAGTGCACCGAGAGCACCAGCGGGGTGGCCAGGGCGGCGAGGATCAGGTACGCCCGCTCATACCGGTGCCAGTGGCGGTTGGCGCCCATCCAGCCCAGCGAGAACAGTCCGTAGGCGAAGCGCCGCACCTTGGTGGTGGCCCGGTCGCGCAGCGTCGCCAGGTCGGGAATCATGCCCACGTACCAGAACAGCAGCGACACCGTGAAATACGTGCCCACCGCGAACACGTCCCACAGCAGCGGGCTGCGGAACTGGGGCCACATCTCCATTTGGTTCGGAATCGGGAACAGCCAGTAGGCCAGCCACACGCGCCCGATGTGGATGCCAGGGAACGTGCCGGCGCAGATGACCGCGAAGATGGTCATGGCCTCCGCGGCGCGGTTGATCGACGTGCGCCACTTCTGACGCAGCAGAAAGAGAATCGCGGAGATCAGCGTGCCCGCGTGGCCGATGCCGACCCAGAACACGAAGTTGACGATGGCGAAGCCCCACATCACCGGGTTCTGAATGCCCCAGATGCCGGTGCCGGCGAAGATCAGGTATCCGATCATCGCGCCCAGCAGCGTGAGCACCGCCACCGAGATGCCGAAGCAGACGTACCACGCCCGCGTGGGGCGAGGACGCTCGATCACCTGGCACACCGCGTCGGTGATGCTGGAGAAGTCGTGCCCGCCGACGATGAGCGGGGCCCGGCGTCCCGGATCGTCGAAGGTGTTGTCCTTCTCTCCGGCGAGCGAGATGTCGGTGGTGAGTGTGCTCATCAGTGGCCTGCCGCCTCTGCGTCACCATGAGCCGGAATCGGCTTGAGCGACGCGTTGTAGTTTCGCACCTTGCCCAGGAACCGCGTGCGCGGCTTGGTGTTCAGTTCCTCGAGCAGCGAGTACTGCCGCGGATCTCTGAACAGCGCCGACACCCGGCTGCCGGGGTCGCGCAGGTCGCCGAACACGATGGCCTGCGTGGGGCACGCCTGGGCGCACGCGGGGGTGACCGCGCCGTCGGCGATTTCGTACCGCGACGACCCGCTCCCGGTCCCGCCCGCCTTGACCCAGGCGTTCTTGGCCTCGATCTTGACGCGGTTGATGCGCTGCACGCAGAAGGAGCACTTCTCCATCACGCCGCGGGGGCGCACCGTGACATCCGGATTAAACGCCATGCGCTTGACTTCGCTGCCGCCGCGGAAGGCCTTGTCATGCACCACGTCGGGGATGTCCACGCGAGGCGGGCGCAACCCCTCGGCGCGGGGATCCTCCACGTGCCAGTCGTAGAAGTTGAAGCGCCGCACCTTGTACGGGCAGTTGTTCGAGCAGTACCGCGTGCCCACGCAGCGGTTGTACACCATCACGTTCAGCCCCTCCTTGTCGTGCGTGGTGGCCGCCACCGGGCACACCTGCTCGCAGGGGGCGTTCTCGCAGTGCTGGCACGTGACGGGTTGGAAGACCACTTCGGGGTTGTGAACGTCCCGGCCTTTGTAGTAGCGGTCCACACGGATCCAGTGCATCTCGCGTCCGAACAGCACCTGATCCTTGCCCACGATGGGCACGTTGTTCTCCGCCTGGCAGGCGATCATGCAGGCGCTGCAGCCGATGCAGGTCTGCAGGTCGATCGCCATGGCCCAGCGGTGCGCCCCGCTCGCTTCGTAGTTGTACTCATCCCACAACGAGACGATGGGCGGCAGGTGAACGTGCTTCTCGTCGAAGAAGGCGTCCTTGCCCACCTGCTCGTAGCGGTCCAGCCGCGCCTGCCGCACGAGCATGGGCAGGCGATCCTGCACGCCCTGGCGCGTGACCTTGGAGTCCATCGCGTGGTGGTCCTGCACCGTCGCCAGTTCATACGTGCCGCGACCCTTTTCCACGTGGGCGACAGCGAAGCCCATGCCCTGCGACCCGCGCAGCAGACCGGCGTTTCGACCCACCCCCGTCCCGATGTGTCCCGCCGCGGTGCGGCCATAGCCGAGATGAATGTTGACCACCCCGTCAGCCATGCCGGGAATGATGTGAACCGCGATCTCAAGCGGGTTGCCGCCCGTGGGCGAGTCGATCACCACAAGGTCGTTGCCGCGAGCACCGAGGCGCTCGGCCATCGCCGGGCTCATGAACGCCGCGTTGTCCCACGAAATCTTGCCGATGGGGTCCGGCAGCTCCTGCAGCCAGCCGTTGTTGGCGAAGCGTCCGTCGTAGATCGCCGGGTCGGGCGTGAAGACGACTTCATCGCCCTCCTGCGTGGCGCCGGCATCCGCCAGCCGCGAGAGCGCCGCGGGCCAATCGCGCGTCGAAAGCCGCACGTCCTCGCGCTTCCAGGCGCTGCCGGGCAGCACGCCGTCGTGCAGGTAGTTGCGCCACGCCGCTTCAAAGCCCATGCCTTCGCCATGCAGAGAACTGAACCAGCGACGGGCGATGGAATAACCGTCCTTCACCTCGTCATCCAGCACGACCGCCAGCATCTCGGCGGGGGTCAGCCCGTCGTAAAGCGGCTCGATGATCGGCTGCACCGGCGCCACCGTGCCATCCCACGCCCGCGTGTCGCCCCACGATTCGAGCGTATGGGCGGCGTTCACGTGCCAGTCGCAGCGCTGACTCGTCTCGTTGTCGTAGAGCGACAGGTGGATGCACGTGGCGACGTTGAGCATCGCCTCGCCGAAGCCCAGGTCGATCGGCGCGTCGTACGCCGGGTTGCCGCCCAGGATGAGCAGCGTCTGCACCGAACCGGCGGTGCAGGCCTCGGTGAGCGCCCTGAGCGACGCGATGTGCGACTGCCTCGCCCCTTCCGGCTCGGCGGTGAAGTGGACCGTGCGGCCCACGTTCTGAAGAGCGAAGTTGATGGCGTGACAGGCCGCGTGAACCGCCGCCGGCTGCCGCGGACCGGGCACGACCAGCGAAAACCCGCCCGCCCGCATGGCGGCGGCCAGATCCCTGGCGACGGCGTTCACCCACGCGGCGACCTGCTCGCCCGGCACGGGCTTGACGGAGCCAATCGCCTCGCCCCCCAGCACCGTGACGCCCTCGCGGGCGAGCGCGGCGATGAGCATCGACGTCAGCGACGCCACGTCGCGCGACTTGATCGCCAGCCGGTGATCGGCGTTGGCGCCGGTGAGCGAGAGCACGCCCTCCGCCGCGTACAGCCGGGACATGGTTTTGTCGATGCTCCGACGCCGCGAGGCGAAGTCGCGGGCGTGCTTGGCGCTCGCCGGGTGCGCCACCAGCAGGTCGGAATCGAGACACGCCACCACGTCCGCCTTGTCGAGCGCGTAATGGGCCCGGTAGGCGTTGCCCAGAGCCAGGCGAGCGCCCTCGATCTCGTTGTCGCGGGAGATCGACTCGTACTCGTGCCACACCGCCTTGGGGAACGCGGCGGCGACCCGCGCCTTCATGTCATGGAGTGACGGTGACGAATCCGCCTGCGACAGAATCGCCAGCCCCGCACCTTGATTGGCCTTGAGCGACGCGAAGTGCGCCTTCGCCCACGAGAGAAACTCATCCAGACCCGCCGCTCGGGCGCTGGGGCGATCGCCTTCCAGCGTTCGGCGAACGACATCGCGGCTGCGCTCGGGGTCGTAGAACTCGAGAATGCCTGACTGGGCGAAGACGTCGCATGACCCGACGGAGAAGGTCTTGCCGGATATCGTCACCGACCCGCCGTTGATGGGGTGACGCTCGTTGCCTTCGACCTTGATGGGTCGCCCGTCGAAACTGGTGGCGATCAGGCCGCATCCGACGCCACCCAGATCCATGGATGTGGCGAAATAGGCCGGCTCGCCGGGCACGTAGCCCTCGGGCCTGTGGGCGAACGGGGCGATCTTCTCATCCGGCCAGCGACGACAGCCAGCCAGACCGACGCCGGCGAGAGCCAGCGAAGCGCCCATGAGTTTCAGGAACGACCGACGGTTTGCGGGCGTCACCACGTCATCGAGCAGCGAGGGAAACTCCCGCTGGACAAGCTCGACAAACTGGGGGCTTTGGGCGAAGTCGTCCAGACTGCGCCAGTACTCGCGACCCATCTTGGCGTCGGTCGTGGTCGGCATCATCGATGGCATGTGGAGCAGTCCGTCGAGGGGTCGATGGCGTGACGTTCGCGAATCATCCGTCCCAACTCGGCCCTGGCGACGTCATCACCGACGTTCAGGCCAAGGTTGAACACGTCTTTCGGTTCCCGCAGCCGAAGATCCGGATTCCGATGGCACTCCAGGCACCAGCCCATCGAGAGCGAGGCGTACTGGTAGACGACCTCCATCTTGTCCACCCGGCCGTGGCATTCCACGCACGAAACCCCGCGATTCACGTGGGCGGCGTGGTTGAAATACACGTAGTCCGGCTCATCATGCACCCGACGCCAGAGGACGGGCGTTCCATCCTCGAAACTCTGTCGAACCGGCGCCAGACGCTGGCTTTCCGGACGAATGCCCACGTGGCAGTTCATGCAGGTCTGGGTGGGGGGGATGGCGGCCTTGGCGGCCCGATCCACGGTGTTGTGGCAGTAGCGGCAGTCGATGCCCAGGTCACCGGCGTGAACCTTGTGCGAGAAAGGAACCGGCTGCTCCGGCGCGTAGCCGACATCCGTGGTGAGAGGCGAGAAGCCGAACCACACCATCCCCACCGCGTAGAGCGGGGCGGCGAGCACACCCACCCCGATCATCGGGAGAAGGGCATTCGTCCACTTGGGAAAAACGAAGTGGGACACGCTTGTACCTTTTTTCACAAAGTCAACCGCACCGGATGGTATCGCCCCCTTCAGGGCGGATCAAGATGAGGCAACGCGCCGACGGAAACCGCCGCGCCGGAAGCCCGCTACCGCCCAGCGCCGCGAACAGGGCGGAAGAATACCAGAAACCCCAGCCGCCTGCAACGGGGTGTGAAATCGGGAAAGGTTCACCGTCGGGCTTGGGTCGGCACGGATGGACACGGATGGACGGGATCGAGGATTCCGGCGCATCGCAAACGCACACCCGCACGTCGCCATCACCCCCTTCTACGCCGCTGGATCCCGTCACCTGTGGTCATCCTGGGACGCCCTTGATCGGTGCAGCGACAACACCAGTTGAACCGTTCCCGTGGTCTCGTCCAGCCGCTGCGCAATCTCGACGGGCGTGTAGCCCGCCTCGGCCAACCGAAGAATGTCACGGGTCTTCGGCTCGACCGCGTTTGGGCTTCCCGCAGCGTCCGCGCCTCCCGTCACACCGTGGCTCGACACCGCAACGGCTGTCGGCGGCGATGCGTCAGCGACGGAAACCTCATCACTCGATGACCGCATCCGCGGATCGTCCTCCAACAGCATCGACTCCAGCCGACGTATTCGATCCTCCAGACGCACGATGTCGCTCGTACTCTCGTCCAGACGAGCCGACAGGTTGTCGATCTGATCCGGCGTGATGAATGACGATCGGCTCGACGTACCGCCGCCCGGACCGGGCGGCGTACGCGTCGGGTTCGACGACCGCGCCCGAAGCGACAACCACACCAGCGCCATCAACGCCGCCGCCAGCGCCAGGATGATCGCCACCAGCCCCAGAATGACCTCCATCCGGGGCGATTCGGTCATCTCCATGGGGGCGACGAACAACATAAACACTCTCGCGTGTGAAGTCACTCGGTCACTGCTGGAGGCGTTCGGTGTGAGTGAACACTTCTTCGTATCATCCCGCAATGCCCCGCCGCGCACAAGCCGCCCGCGCCGGTACTCCCCCTCTCCGAAAGGGGAAAGCCATCGCTGACGCCGGGCGTCCGAACACGTCCTCCCCGCTCTCCATCCGTGTACGACGGCATCCCCTCATCACCGCCTTCGCCAAGGCCCTGCACGGCCCCTGCGGCGTGACGCCCGGCTCACGCGTCGTTCTCGGCGTCAGCGGCGGGGCTGATTCATCCTCGCTCCTGCTCGCCGCCGCCACGCTCGCGCAGCGAAAGTCGTCCCGCATTCAGCCGATTGTCGTCCACGTTCACCATCATCTGCGGCGGGAGGCGGATGATGACGAGGCGTTCGTGCGTGATCTCGCCGCCCGGTTCGAGTTGCCCTTTGCCGCAGCCCATGTACGCCTGGAGCGCCGCATCGGAGGCCGATCCCGACCGAACTCGACCAACCTGCTCGCCTTGGCGCGACGGCGCCGCTACGCGGCCCTGGCGCGCGTGGCGCGCGAGCACGACGCCTGCGCCGTCGCCACGGCCCATCACCTCGATGATCAATGCGAAACCGTGCTGATGCATCTCTTCCGCGGCTGCGACCTGGACGGGCTGGTCGGCATGCCCTGGCGGCGGAACCTCGCCACCGGCGTGTCGCTGATTCGACCGCTGCTGGGCGTGCGCCGTGCGGCGTGTGAGGAACTCTGCCGCGCCGCCGGCGTGACGTGGCGCGACGACCCGAGCAACCGCGACGCGAACCGCGCCAGGGCGATGCTGCGGCACTCGATCATGCCCCGGATTGAGACGCTCTGGCCCGGCGCGGCGGAGCACGTCGCCGCGACCGCCCAGGCAGTCGGCGCCTGGCGCCGGTCGATGGACGAGAGCGTCCGGCGCCTCTTCGGCGAGGCGTCCTGCGCGTCGTGGTCCCGGGCGGCGCTTGCCGCCGCCCCGCCCGCGATCGTGATGGCGGGGCTGCGCCGTACCGCAGCGACGATGAACGCGGCGGCGGCGCCCACCCGACGCCATCTCGATGCCGCCGCCGAGGCGATCGCGGATGTTCAGCGCCGTCCGCGCTCGTTCAACTGGCCGGGAAACCTTCAACTGTCGATCACATCCAAGCACGTGATGCTCCGAGTCGAGAAACTGGACCGATAGATTCCGACGCCCCCCGGCGACATGAACCACCCATGCCGAATCCTCCACGAAACACCCCCGCAGATTCCGCACCCCGCGTGATCCTTGTCGGCCACTGCGGACCGGATTCGTTCCTGCTTCGCGGCGCGGTCAGCCGCGCGCTGCCTGGCGCGATCATCCAGAGCGCGGACGACCAGGCGACGCTCGCCCGCCTGATGGGGCCTGACGCGCTGCTGCTCATCAACCGTGTTCTGGAAAGCGGGTTTGACACGGAGAGCGGCATCGACCTGATCCGCTCGATTGCGCAGAGCCGCTCCGGCGTGCGGATGATGCTGATCTCCAACTACCCTGACGCCCAGCGGCAGGCGGAGCAGGCCGGCGCGTATCCCGGCTTCGGCAAACGAGATGTGTATTCCGACGAGACGTTCGCCAGACTCCGTCAGGCGGCGACGGGTGAGCCGATCCGGGCAACCTGACCAGCCGCGACGGGTACGATCATCAACCGGCCGCCATTCGTCATTCGTCGGCGCGATCAGGAATAATCCCGGCGGGACGAGTGTAGAATCACCGGCGTCTCTCACCATCCTGATCAAGAAGGATCAACTCCATGAGTCATCGACGTTCCTGGCTGCTCAGCGCCGCGTGCGCTGCGACGATCGCGTTCGCCTCCCCCACGCTCGCCTTCGATCCGCCCACCACGACGGATGTCCGGCAGGCGGTGCAGACGTTCTTCAACTGGTACAGCGCCGCGACGCCCGAGGATCGCGCCGCCCAGATGAACGACAAGATCAAGGAGGCGTTCAGCAAACTCTCCATCGCGGAGATGAGCCCCGAGGCGATCGGAACGGTTCCCGGCTGGATTCGCAACGCGGACTCGGTCAAGGGCGCGTTCAACGCCCGGCTGGAGGAACTGCTCAAGGACCGCGGCGCCGACGGCGCGGTGGCGGCGTCGCTCAAGTTCGACTTCGCCCTGGACGAGCAGGGCCAGCTCGACACGCTCAAAGCCATGTTCGAGCATCCCGGCTTCGATGCCGCCATGAACGAAGGCCGCGCGTTTCAGCCGATCGGCGCCCTGGGCTTCGTGTCAGAGGACATTCTCGCCAAGCTGAGCAAGCAGCTCACGCACCTGGCGTCGTTCTACAAGGGCGAACTGTCGCAGCAGCGGCTCAACGAGGGCGTCAACGTGGTGGTCGCGCTCAACCGGGCCGGCAAGGCCGTTGACAAGGCGGTCAGCGAGGCGGTGCGCTCCAACCTCAAGACGCACTTCGCCAAGGCCGCCGAGGAGCAGGCCAACCCGCAGATGAAGGAGCGGATGCTTTCACAGGTCGCCTTCCTTGACGGCGCCTACGCCCGCGGCGAACTGATCGGGCATGACGCGCCGGCCATCAACTTCACATGGACCAGCGCGGGCCAGCACAGGACGCTCGCCGACCTCAGGGGCAAGGTGGTGGTGATTGACTTCTGGGCCACATGGTGCGGCCCGTGCATCGCGTCATTCCCCAACATCCGCGAATTGCAGGAGCGCTACGAGGGGTATGACGTGGTCATCCTCGGCGTCACGTCGCTGCAGGGCAAGCACTACCCCGGCAACGCGCCGCCCATCGACACCGCGGGCGACCCCGACAAGGAGTACGCCCTGATGAAGGAGTTCATGGCCGACAAGCAGATGACCTGGCAGGTCGCCTTCAGCCAGCAGAATGTCTTCAATCCCGACTTCGGCGTGCGCGGCATTCCGCACGTGGCCATCATCGGCGCCGACGGCAAGGTGCGCTACAACGGCCTGCATCCCGCCGGCACACCCCTGGCCAAGAAGGCCGAGATGATCGACGGCCTGCTCAAGGAAGCCAAGCTCGCCACGCCCGGCCCGGTGATCGAGAAGAAGGACTGACGTTCAGCCGCATCGATCGGAAAGTGCCCCCTCTAGCCCCGCGACATCGCGGGGCCTTTTCATTCAGCGCACGAGCATGGGCAATTGCGCCATGTCGTCGAACACTTCCGCCCCTGCCTTCGTGAGGGCGGCGGCGTTCGCGCTTCGCGCGTACCCCAGGGCGCGCATGCCCGCGGCGATGGCCGCTCGCACGCCCGGCACGCTGTCCTCGACGACAACGCATCGGGTCGGCGGCGTGCCCAGCGACGTCGCCGCATGCAGAAACAGGTCCGGGTGCGGCTTGCCGCGCGGCACGTCCGCCGCGCTGAAGATGCGACCCTCGAAGTGATCGATCAGCCCGGTGATGGTGAGATTGAGCCGGATCTTGTCGTGCGGCCCGCTGGATGCCACGCATCGCGGCGCGGGAATCGCCTCGATCGCCTCGCGCACGCCGGGAATCGGCTTGAGTTCGCGCCGGAACGCCTCGAAACTCACCTCGCGGAACCGCGGCACGAACGACTCGGGCACCGTGATCCCCAGCCGCGCCTCGACCAGACGCACGCAGTCGGCCATCGACCGCCCCACGAACATCTCGTGCGACGCGGCGTCGTCCAGGTCCCAACCCAGCGTGCGCAGGCATTGGCACCACACACGGTTGGAGATCGGCTCGCTGTCCACGAGTACGCCGTCGCAATCGAAGATGACCAGGTCCGTCCGGCTCATCAACCGATCCGCTCGCGCCCGTGCATGTAGGGCACGAGCGCCCGGGGCACCGTCACCGACCCGTCGGCGTTCTGGTACAGCTCGAGGATCGGAATCAGGATGCGCGGGCTGGCCAGCACGGTGTTGTTGAGCGAATGGCAGAAGACGTTCTCCCCCCGTTCATCCTTGTACCGCAGCTTGAGCCGCCGGCACTGGAAGTCGTAAAGGCGGCTGGCGGAGTGCGTCTCGCCGTACGCGCCGGTTGGGCGGCCGTCCTTTCCTTCCGGCCCGCGTCCGGGCATCCACGACTCGATGTCGATCATGTCGGCGTTCTTGGGGCCGAGGTCGCCGGTGCAGCACTGCAGCAGGCGGTAGGGAATCTCCAGTTGCTGGAGCAGTTGCTCCACGATGCCGATCATGGTCTGGTGCCAGCGGCGCGATTCGGCCTGGTCGGCCTTGCAGATGACCACCTGCTCCACCTTGTCGAACTGGTGGATGCGGTACAGCCCGGCGGTGTCCTTGCCCGCCGCCCCCGCCTCGCGGCGGAAGCAGGTTGAGACAGTGGCGTATTTCAGCGGCAGTTGGCTCCCATCAAGGATCTCATCCGCGTGATAGCCCATCAGGCCGACTTCGCCGGTGCCGGTGAGGAACACATCCTGCCCGGAGCCGCGTTTTGATTCCTCGATGTGATATGCCTGTTCACGTCCCGCCGGGAAGAACCCGGTGCCCACCATGCACTCCTCGCGCACGATGACCGGCACCGACATGGGCGTGAACCCCTGCTTCTCGGTGATGAAATCAAAGGCGAAGCGAAGCACCGCCTGATGCAGGCGCATTCCGTCGCCGGTGAGCACGTAGTGACGCGCTCCGGCCATCTTGACCGCGCGCTCGAAGTTCACCAGCCCCAGCGCGTGGATGAGCTCGATGTGCGTCTTCGGCGCGAAGCCCTTGTTCTGTTCAAACGACCTCGCCGGGTTGAACCATGCCGGGTTCCACGTACGGATCTGAACATTGTCCTCCGATGAGGCGCCACGGGGCACATCCGGGTCGGGCGGCAGGGGCACCTGCAGCAGGATCGACTCCATCTCGGGGCGCAGCGCGGCGGCCTGATCCTCGAACGCCTGAATCTCGGTCTTGAGCTCGACGGGCCGGCGCTCGATCTCACGGATCCGCGCCTCGATGGCGTCGCGCTCCGCGCCCTGGGCGGCCTTCAACTGGCCCTTGAGCCGCCCGATCTGCGGACCGAGCTCCTTGCCGATCCTCTTCTGCTCGGCGCGGCGATTGTCGGCCTCCACCTGCAGGGTGCGAAGCCGCTCATCCAGTTGGAGCAGCCGGTGGATGTCCACCGGAATGCCCTTGTCGCGGGCGCCGTCGATGTACCTCTGCGGGTTGGATCGCAGATCCTTCAGGTCGATCATGGGTCGATGGTATTGGGGCAGGCCGATCGGAGCCAGACGACCGGCTCGCCCATCGACCGCGCGTTCCTACACTCCGCCACCATGCCGCTCAGTTTCCGACACGCCGTGCTGCCCAACGGGCTGACGATCATCGCCGAGGTGGACCCCGCCGCGCACACCGCCGCCGCGGGGTTCTACGTCAAGACCGGCGCCCGCGACGAGGACGCCTCGCTCATGGGCGTCAGCCACTTCCTCGAGCACATGATGTTCAAGGGCACCGCCCGTCGGACGGCGGACGAGGTCAATCAGCATTTCGACAACATCGGCGCCAACTACAACGCCTTCACCAGTCACGAGATGACGGCCTTCTGGGCCCATGTGCTGCCCGAGCACCTGGACGAGGCGGAGGACATTCTCGCCGACATCCTGCGCCCCGCGCTGCGTCAGAGCGACTTCGACCTCGAGAAGAACGTCATCCTCGAGGAGATCGCCATGTACGCGGATCAGCCCTTCTGGGTGCTCTACGAACAGGCGATGGAGCGGTACTACCCCGACCACCCGCTGCGTCATCGCGTGCTGGGTACGCCCGAGACGATCTCGGCCCTGCCGCGCGACGCCATGCAGCGGTACTTTGATGACCGCTACTCGCCCGACAACATGGTCGTGGCCCTGGCGGGGCGGCTGGACTTCGACGCCCGCGTCGCCTCGCTGGAGCGCCGCTGCGGTTCGTGGAGACGGACCGGGGCCAGGCGCGAGTATCGGCCGATCCGGTTCGGTGAGGGCGCTCTTGATCGCACATCCGACAAGGTGAACCGCCACTACCTGCTGATGATCGCTCCCGCGCCGTCGCTGCGCGACGACGACCGCTACGCCGCCATGATGCTGGCCCAGGTGCTGGGCGACTCCGAGGGCTCGCGGCTCTACTGGGCGCTCATCGAGACGGGTCTGGCCGAGGAGGCCCAGGCCCAGTACGACGGGCGCGATGACACGGGTGAGCTGTACGTCTTCGCCACGTGCTCGCCCGAGGACGCCGTCGAGGTCGAGCGGGTCGTGCTGAAGGAAGTCGATGGGCTGGTCGCCTCGCTCACCGAAGATGACCTGCAGCGCGTGCGCAGCAAGATCGCCACGGGCGTCACGGTCGCCGGCGAACGCCCCGCGGGCCGCATGAAACGGCTGGGCCACATGTGGACGACGCAGGGGCAGTATCGATCGCTGGAGGATGAACTGGCCCGCATCAACATGGTCACGCTCGATGATCTGCGCCGCGTGGCGTCGAAGCACCCGCTCACGCCCCGGCTGACGGCCCGGCTGTCACCGGCGGGATGATCCATCGCGCCTCGTCGGATCGCCGGAGGATGACGTTCGCGGCGTCTGCAGATCCGGAAAGACCATCGACATCGTGGGCGGCTCGTGACCCAGGATGTGCCGGACATACGCCGCCAGCAGGCGGCAGGCCCTGCCGACGGCCGGCGTGTCCTGCGCCGGCAAGGGCGCGCCGGTCGTCACGCGCCGCAGCAGCTCGACTGTCTCACGCCGCACGCGCCAGCGTGGTCCGGCGTCGCCTCCACGGATCAATCCTCCGGATTCCGGCGCGAAGAGGTACACCGACTGTCCATCTCCGTCGGTGTTTCCGGCATCGCCTTCACCATGCGTCTCAATCGAGGGCTGATAGCCGGTCTCCGTGAGCAGCGACCACAGGAACGCAAGCGTGAGACGACCATGATTGGCCGAGTCTCCCAGCCCGCCGAGCGCCGTCACCAGCGTGCGATACAGGCCGGGATGAGGGTCGTGGTCCTGCACCATGTGGTGGATGAGGTCGGCCATGAACAGTCCGAGCCGGTGGGCCTCCAGGTGGCGCCGCAGGGGCCAGTAGACCTCCAGCAGCGTCCACTCGGTCAGGGTGTGCAGGTCGCGCCCGGGCTTGATGATGGCGACAAACTCGCCCCGCGCCAGCAGGTCGATGCCGCCGCTGAAGCGGCCTTTCTCACGCTTGGCGCCCTTGGCCAGCCCCCGGACCACGCCGTGATCGCGGGAGAACAGCCCGACCGTCTGGGATGTTTCGGAGTAATCCCAGTGCCGGATGCAGATGGCTTCGTCGGTGACGGTGGGCACGCTCGGCAGTGTAGTCAGCGACGTGCGCGGCCGATTCGTGCTTGTGCCGCGGCTGGCGGATTCAGGTCTGCAGCTCGCCGCACTCGGGGCATCGTGGAGAGAACTCAAGACCCCTCAGGTCGTACGCGCAGTGGGGGCAGCGCCCTTCCGCCACCAGCGCGTTGCGCCGCACCGCCCGCACATAGAGCACGCCGCCCACGGCCAGGCGCGTCAACAGCAGCCCGAGCGACAGCACGACGAACAGCGCCACCCACCACAGGAAGATCGACGCGGCCCAGGACCAGTGGTTGACCTGTTCGCGCACGTCGCCCTCCGCCCAGCGCTGCCGGATGGCCTCCGCCGGCGCCAGCGGGCTTTCCTGCACGGCCTTCATCACGGCCTCGCTCTCGGGCGTCGGGGGACCGTCCGTCGATCGCCACACGGCGTTGGCGTCGCGGAACTGCCGCACCATGATGATCGGTTGGCGCGTGATCTGCGAGGTCCGCATGGGAAACCCGCGATCCAGCCGATCCACTTCCACGGTGAAGTAGGCGTGAATGCGATCGCGCGGAATGCCGTAGTCGGTGGCGTCCGCCTGCGGGTCGTTCACGTAGGCCAGCAGGTCGCCCCGGTCGCTTCGCTCAATCAGCCCGGTGACGCCGTGGATGGTCGTCGCTTGCTCCATGCGATGATCGAACCACCACGTGACGGGCATCGCCAGAACGAGCGAGGAGGCCAGCGTGGCGTCCGCGGCGCGGGACCACGCCGTCCGCTCGCGCGTCGCGGAGTAATACTCCATCAGCCGGAGTTGCCGACGAATCCACCTGAGCATCTGTCAACTCTATCCGCGAGACGGGCCGTGCGGATGCAGTGCGTCCGTCGCGGAATCGTCTGACGGCCCCGCCGGTTCGGATGAAGGCGACGACGGACGACGGCGCGGATTCACGTGATAGCGCGGGTCGATCGGCTCCAGCGGCCGCCCGCACTCCGGGCAGATCACCCCGCCTCCCGGCAGACCCGTGCGCGAATACCCGCAGCCGGGGCAGGTGAAGGCAAGCCGCTTCCTCTGCTCGCGCAGGGCCATCCATGCCGGCCACCATCGCGGCGCGAGCAGAATCACCACCAGCAGCACGCCGCCGCCGATCAGTCCTGTCGCCCAGAGCGCCGCCTCCATGACTACCTCCCGCGCCGCCACGCCGCGCGCAGCAGCTCGACCGAGGCCGGGTCGTCCGCGAAGCGGGCGGAGTCCCGCGCCGGCAGGTCGAAATGATCGTCAGCGAGCGATCCATCCAGTTCGTTGAGCCATGCCTTCGTCGCGCGCACCGCGCCGGGCGGCTTGGCGGCCAGACCCCGCGCGAAATCGGTCGCCGCGCCACCCATCGCCGCCTCGCCGGAGATCACGTGCGACGCCAGACCGATTCGGCATGCGGTTGCCCCGTCAATCAACTCACCCGACATCACAAGAGCCCGCGCGGCCCCATCGCCCACCTTGGGAATCAACGTCGGCAGCGTGACGGCGGGCGACAACCCGATGCGATGCACGGGGTAGCCCAGTTTCGTGCTCGATTCAACGAATACCAGATCGCACGCGGACACCACGGCGCATCCCCCGGCCACCGCGGCGCCATGGACCGACGCCACCACCGGCTGAGGCAGGCGCCGGATCGCGCGCAGCAACGTTGAAAGCCGCTCGATGAAGACGCTCATCACCGCCGGATGCTCCACCGCCGCCCCGAGGTCGAAGCCGGCGCAGAACGCCGGGCCTTCGCCGCGCAGCAGGATCACCCGTGTCCCGGCATCCCGGCGCAGCGTTTCCAACGCCGCGTCCAGCGCGTCGAACATGGCCATTGACAGGGCGTTTCGCTTCGTTGGATCGTTCAGCGACAGGATCGCGACGTGATCTTCGCGGCGTTGAATAAGCATGGGCGCGACCACTGTACGCCAGCGGATCATCCCGGGATCATCGTTCGACGGTGTGAAGCGGCGCCATCCCCAGTCGCTCCAGCGTGGGGCGGGAGAACATCCGTCGCTTCATCGCCAGGTCAAGCGGCGTGCGCCCAAGACCATCCTGAACGTCAATGGATGCACCGCCATCCAGCAGCGCGATGATGGTCGGCTCATCACCGAACAGGCACGCGCGATGCAGCGACGTCCAGCGCGGGGGCTCGATCACCGCCTCGGTGGCGGCCCCGGCGTCGATCAGCAGCCGAACAATCGCCGGTTCGCCGCAGGCGGCGGCGCGATAGAGAGGCGTCACGCCCTTCCACGTTTCACGGAAGCGCCGACCCAGCACCGGAGGATCGATGACCTCCCTCGAATCGTTGACATCCGCGCCGGCTGCAATGGCGTCACGCACCGCGGCGACATCCGCGGCCTCGATGGCGATGAGCAGTCGCTCCGTGGCCTGACGACCCCGATTCCATGCGGTGAGCGCCAGCGAGCACGCCGTCGCCGCCAGTACAATGGCGCCAAGGATCAGCCGCGGGTGTCGAACCTGGGGGAAGTACCGCTTCACGCACGGCTTATCGGCATCCCTCAACCTCGACTTGGCGGTTGTCATCATCTTCCGCGTCCTCGGGCTGCAATCCCGTTTGACCGAGGGCGTTTCATCCGTTAGGATAAACGTTGTTGAGAACGAGTCTCAACAAGTCCGTGTCCCCTCTCAGAGTCCTCCCGTGCAGGTGAGCACGCTTGACACCCTTTCCCGCGGCGCCCGGGGCGAGATTCTCGCCGTGGGCGATCGCTCCGGCTCGGCCGGGCGTCTTCGCTGCATGGGACTGCGGGAAGGGGTCGTGGTGGAGGTGATGGCCGACTGCGACCCGACCATGTTGCGCGTTGAGGGCTGCTGCCTGGCGGTCGGTCGGGAGCTGCTGCGGGACGTGACCATCTGCCGCTGCGGGTGCGAGAAGGAGGATGCCGCGTCGCAGGCCCTCGCACGCTCGCTCGGGGCCAAGAGACGTGGCCCGCACGCTTGACCAGCTGAACAAGGGCGGCGCTGCTCGCATCGTCGCCATCCGCGGCGACGCACCGCTCACTCAGCGCCTGCTGGCCATGGGCGTCATGCCTGGCAGTCGCGTGCGCCTGGTCGGCGTGGCGCCGCTGGGCGACCCCATCACCATCGAAGGGCCTGCCGGTCGTGTGTCGCTGCGACGGGTCGAGGCGGCGACGGTCGTGGTCGACGAAACCGCGTGATCCGGCGCAGACGAGTCGCTGAACGAGCCATGACGCACCAGACCGGCACCACGATCGCCTCGTCACCCAGCCACGGCTCTCCCGAGCGTCAGCGCGAGATCGCCCTGATCGGCAATCCCAACACGGGCAAGACCACGCTCTTCAACCGTCTCACGGGGGCGCGGCAGCGCGTGGGCAATTACCCGGGCGTCACCGTCGAGAAGAAACTCGGCACGCTGAAACTGGGCGACCACGCATCGGTCGCCGTGATCGACCTGCCGGGCGCCTACTCGCTGGCCGCCGCCAGCGCGGATGAGCGCGTGGTGCTGGACGTGCTGATGGGCCGCATCCCCGGCACGGCGAGGCCCGACGTGGTCGTCTGCGTGGTGGACGCATCCAACCTGATGCGCAACCTGTTCCTGGCCTCGCAGGTGGCGGACACGGGAATCCCCCAGGTGGTCGCGCTCAACATGATGGACTGCGCCCGCGAGCAGGGCGTGGCCGTGGACCCCGGGCTGCTCTCCCAGCGGCTGGGCGTGCCGGTCGTGCCCATCACCGCGACCAGGGGCGAGGGCGTCGAGGAACTCAAGCGCGCGATTCACGCGCTGCTGAGCGCGGCGTCGTCCGAAACTCTCAACCGCCAACTGACTGCTGACAACCCTTCCACTCCCGGCATCGCCCCCATGCCGTGGCCGGCGTCGGTGGAGCAGGCGGTGGGGGAACTTGACCGCGCGATCAGGCACGACCTCGGCGGAAACGAGGCCTCGTCCGTCAGCCGCGTCGAGCTGCTTCGTCTGCTTTTCGACGCCCACTCCGCCATCCCCGAGCGGCTGGGCTGGCCCAGGTCGAAGGCCGACGCCGCCATCGCCCGCGCCCGCACGCACCTTGAGCAGCACGGCCTCGATCCCGTCAGCGCCGAGGCCATGCTGCGCTACGGCCGCCTCGCGGAACTGCTCGAAGGCGTCATCGTTCACCCCGGTGAGCGCAAGCCCACGCGCGGCGAGTCCGCCGACCGCGTGCTCACTCACCGCGTCTGGGGACTGCTCTTCTTCGTGGGGCTGATGACACTCGTCTTTCAGTCCATCTACACGCTCGCCGGACCGCTGATGGACGGCATCGACGCGCTGACGGGGTGGATGCAGGAGATCGCGGGGGGCTGGCTCGAATCCACGCCCATGCTGGCCAGTCTCGTCGCTGACGGCGTCATCGGCGGCGTCGGTTCGGTGGTCATCTTCCTGCCGCAGATTCTCATTCTGTTCTTCTTCATCGCGCTGCTGGAGGACACCGGCTACATGGCCCGGGCGGCCTTTCTGATGGACCGGATGTTCTCGTGGTGCGGGCTCAACGGCAAGAGCTTCGTCCCCATGCTCTCCAGTTACGCCTGCGCGATTCCCGGAGTGATGGCCACCCGCACCATCGAAGACCCCAAGGCCCGGCTGGTCACCATCCTCATCGCGCCGCTCATGTCCTGCTCGGCCCGCCTGCCGGTCTACGTGCTGCTCATCGGCGCCTTCGTGGAGCCGCGCTACGGACCGTGGTGGGCGGGGTTCACGCTGGTGGCGATGCACTTCGTGGGGCTGCTGGTGGCGATTCCCGTGGCCATGGCGCTCAACCGGTGGGTCATCAGGGGCACGCGCATCCCCTTCGTGATGGAGATGCCGCCCTACCGCACGCCGCAGCTCCGCGACGTGCTCTGGCGCATGGTGGAGCGCGGCGGGGCGTTCCTGCGCCGCGCCGGCACCATCATCTTCGCCATGACGATCATCATCTGGGCCCTGGTGTACTTCCCCCGCTCCGCATCGGTGGAGCAGGCGGCGACGCAGCGGTTCATAGACCAGACGGCGGCGGAGATGGCTCTTCCCGCCGCCGATGTGGCGGATCTGGTCGAACGGAACGACGCCGACGCGAATGATCGCTTCGACGAGGAGCTGGCCGCGCGTCTGTCCAACAGCGTGGAAGGCGCCTTCGTGGAGCACAGCTACCTCGGGCGGCTGGGGCGGACCGTGCAGCCGATCTTCTCGCCCGCGGGCTTCGACTGGCGCATCACCATCGGCGTGCTGGCGAGTTTTCCGGCGCGCGAAGTGATCATCGCAACGCTGGGAATCATCTACAACCTGGGCAGCGAGGTGGATGAGGAGTCCGACACGCTCGTCGCCGCGATGCGGAACGCCCGCTGGGAGAGCGGACCCCGCGCGGGAGAACCGGTGTTCACCATCCCGGTGGCGGCGGCGATCATGGTCTTCTTCGCCCTCTGCCTGCAGTGCGGCAGCACGGTGGCGGTCATCGCGCGCGAATCCGCATGGAAGTGGGCCATCTTCGCCTTCTGCTACATGACGGCCCTGGCGTGGGTGGGCGCGGTGCTGACGTACCAGACCCTGCGCCTGGTCATCGCATCGTGACGCCGTCAGCGGTACCCGCGCCGGTGGTAGACCCACCATTCCAGCAGCAGCACCAGCAGACACACGCCGATCGCGAAGGGCCAGAGCGGCGTCTGCAGCCCGCCGGCGGCTCCCTCGCCCGTGACCTTCTCGTCGCCCCACTTCAGTTCGGTTCGCGGCGTGATGTGCGACTCCGGCTCATCCAGCAGATTGACGGCGAAGCGGCGGCTGCCGTCCGCGCCGCCCGCTTTCCACGTGATGTCGTAGAAGCCGGCTCGATCGGTGCGTCCCCAGGAAACCTCGTTCAAGTCGTCCGGAGACAGCCCGTGCGACGCGCCGTCAGGCGTTCGCAGGCGGACCTCCGTCGCGCCGGCGGGCAGCCGCGTGATGATGGGATCGCCGGGCGAGAGCGTGCGCTCGGTCGTCGCCGACCCGCTCAAGCCCAGGTACTCGATGGTGTTGACCATGAACATCACCCAGCTCGGGTGCCAGAACCAGTTGGTCTCCACGGGCCGGAAGGTGAGGTGGATGATCTGGACGCCGCCGGCGGTGTACTCCACAATGGCCGGCGCGGAGAGCGTGCCGCTGCCGGCCTCGACCAGCACGCGCACCCGGTCGGCGGAGACCAGCGGGCGGAGCGACCGGATCAGCAGGTTGTCGAGGTTGACGTGCTGCATGATGGGATGCTCACGGGTCCAGTCTGCGATCTCGAAGCCCTCGACCGGCTCTCCCATCGCGAGCGCCTCAATCGGCAGACGCGAGCCGAGGTTGATATAGCGGCCGGGCGGAAGGGATCTGGGTTCGTGCTGGTCGATGATGATGACGTCGTAGCGTTCCGCCCCCCCGCCTCCACCACTTCCGCCGCTTCCACCCGCTGCGAGCGCATCGAACTGTTCGCCGGAAAGGGTGTCGCTGGTCTGCAGCAGTTTCATGCCCGCGAAGGCGTCGTGCGTGAGCGACAACTGCGGCGCCACGACCGCGGTGCGCAAGGCCTTGGCGGGAGGCGTGACCAGCCACGCGGTATTGTCCACCGCCAGGTCGTCCTGCCGCAGGTTGGCGACTTCGATGACCGCCGCCGCGGGCTGCTCGAAGGGGCCGAAAACCACGTTGCTGCGCCCCGGCACGAGCTGACCCGTGGAGGCGTCGATCGTGGCGGCCTCCATGCGAACCACGCGGATCCATCCCACGTTGCTGTCGCCGTTGACGGACATCTGCACCGTGCATTCAACGCCCGTCTGGTTGAAGTTCACCAGCCCGGCGAAGACCTGGATGGCGGCGGGACTGTCGTATGGCCTCTCCGCCGCCACGCTGGAGAAGGCCACGTTGTCGGCGTCGGGCGCGCCGATGGGATAGAAGTTGAGTGTTTCACCCCGACGCACCTGTCGCTGGAAGTCGGCGATGGCCCCGTCGGAGAACAGTTCGATCGTGCCGGGCTTGCCTTCCATCACGAGCTGCTCGTTGTCCGGGTCGGTGATGGTGGTGTGGGCGCGGGCCAGCTTGAGGGCGTCATCGATGGCGGTGCGCCGGTCGGTGGGCCGCACGGCGTCGATGGCCCGCAGCAGGGGCTGACGCGCGGTGGTGAAGTTGCAGAGCACCTCCGCCTTCTCGTTGAAGGCGATGACCATGCACTCATCCGCCGTCCCGCCGAAGAGGCCCCCGGACTGCATGGCCTCGACCAGGCGCCTGGCCTTGTCCTTGGCGTCATCGAGTCGGCTGCGCCCGCCTTCCAGGTCGGTGGCCGACATGGAGGCGGAGTTGTCGATCATGATGATGACCCGCCCGCCCGTGCGCCGACCCGACTTGAGCTGCGGCTGCATGATCGCCAGAGCCAGCAGCGCCAGGGCGAGGAGTTGCAGGAAGAGCAGCAGACTCTTGCGCAGTTTCTGGAAGGGCGCGTTGGCGCGCAGATCCTCGATGGACTTCTTCCACAGCAGCGTGCAGGAGATGACCCGCTGCCGCCGGCGGAGCTTCAGGAAGTACAGCAGGATCAGCGGCGGAATGACCGACGCCGCCAGCACACCCCCCGCCACCGGATCGATCAGGTTGATCCCGCTCATCGCAGCAGTCCCCGCTTGCGAAGGTAATCCAGCAGCAGCACGTCGAGATCGATGGACGTGTCGATGGTCAGGTGCATCATGTTGCGGCGGACGCAGTACTCGCGCAGTTTGCCGCAATAGGCATCCAGGTTTTCCTTGTACCGCTTGAGCAGGGCCGCGCTGACGGTGACCTCCGCCACGTCCTCATCCTCGACGTCGGTGAGACGGAGGTCGCCCGTGATTCCGTGCCTGCCTGGGTCGATCTCCTCGGGGCTGAGCACCTGCAGGGCGAAGGTGTCGTACCCGCCGCCGGCGAGGAACTTGAGGCCCTTCTCGTACCCCTCCTTGAACATGAAGTCGCTCAGGATGACCATGACACCCTTGCCCTGACGGGTGAGGGCCAGCGTCTTCATCGAGTCGTCGAACCGGCTGGGGCCGCCCGGCGACTGATCAAGAATCCACTTTCCCATTTCCTGCACGCGGCGCCGGCCGCGCAGGTTGGGCAGCCGGTTCAGCCCCCCGCCGGAGAACGTGCAGAGCGTGACGCGGTTGTGATTGCACAGCCCGATGTAGCCCAGGGCCATGGCCAGCCGCTGGCAGAAGATGAACTTGTTGGGGTTGCCCCAGTCCATCGAGGCGCTGCCGTCGATGGCGAGGATGAGAGACAGATCCTCCTCCTCCAGGAAAATCTTGAGGAAGAGCCGGTCGAGCCGGGCGTAGATGTTCCAGTCCACGAAGCGCAAGTCATCGCCGTGGGTGTAGTGGCGGTAATCCGCGAACTCCACGCTCACCCCGCGCTTCTTGCTGCGCCGCTCTCCCTGCAGTTTGCCGGCGAAAATCTTGCGCGAGACGACATCCAGCTGATCCAGCCGCGCCATGAGGCGGCTGTCGATCAGGTCGTCCACGCGACGCGGACGGGTTGCGGCGGCTGGAGAGAAGGTGGTCATGACTGTTGGCTTGTCGCGATGACAGGTTCGACGGGAACCAGGTCGATCAACCGATCCACGATGTCGTCCGTGGTCAGCCCTTCCGCCTCGGCCTCGAAACTCCGGATGATGCGGTGCCGCAGGGCGGCGTGGGCCACGGCCTGCACATCGCGGAAGGCGATGGCGTATCGCCCGTCGATCAAGGCCCGCACCTTGGCGCCGGCGATGAGCGCCTGCGCCCCCCGGGGGCTGACGCCCACGCGAATCACGCGCGACAGGTCCGGATGCGCGTACGTCCCGCCCGGATGCGTCGCCAGCACCAGCCGGATGGCGTAGTCCTGCACGTGCGGAGCCGCCACCACCCGACGGGCCAGCCGCTGCGCCTGCAAAATGTGCGGTCCGTCCAGCACGGGCGCGGCGTGGGCGGCGTGCGTGGTCGTGGTGCGGCGGAGAATCTCGTTCATCTCCGGCCGCGTGGTGGAGGGCACCACCACCTTGAAGAGGAAGCGGTCGAGCTGCGCCTCGGGCAGCGGGTAGGTGCCCTCCTGCTCGATGGGGTTCTGCGTGGCCATCACGAAGAACGGCCGCTCCAGCGGGTGCGTGCGGCCCGCGATGGTGACCGATCGTTCCTGCATGGCTTCGAGCAGAGCCGCCTGGCTCTTGGGCGTGGCGCGGTTGATCTCGTCCGCCAGCAGCAACTGGCTGAAGATGGGACCCGGTCGGAACTGGAACTCACGCCGTCCGGTGGACTCATCCTCCAGCACGATGCTCGTGCCCGTGATGTCGGCGGGCATCAGGTCGGGCGTGAACTGGATGCGGCTGAACCGGAGCGTGAGCGCCTCGCCCAGCGTGCGGATGAGCAGCGTCTTGCCCAGCCCCGGCACGCCTTCGAGCAGCACGTGACCATCCGCGAAGAGTGCGGTGAGCACCAGGTCCACGACCTCTTCCTGCCCCACGATGACGGTGGCGATGGCCTGCTTCAGTCGCGCATACAGGTCGCGGAAGGCGGCGCAGTTGGAGCGCACCGCCGCCACGTCGTCAAGCGAGGCGTCCAGCGTGGGAAGATTCACCATGGTCGGCACGGCTGACCCGGATCGGGGATGGCCGGCCTGTGGGCGCGTGGCGATCTCAGCCATGGACGCCTCCATCGCTCTCACCCTTCTGCTGCTCACGGGCGCGACGTTTGGCCGCCAGCAGGCGCGAGGTGAAGTCGCCTTCATCCGTCGGATCGGGCTTCTCCGCCACCGGACGGCGCCTGGGCGCCGCGGGTCGATCGGACGGAACACCTGACGCCGCCACGTCTGCGCCCACGTCGATCGCCTTGCCGCGATCCTGTTCGCTGGCTTCGAACTTGACGGTGCGATCCTCCACCGGAATGTCTCGCGCCGCAGCCGCCGGTTCGGTCGGACCGCCGGGCTGCTTGCGATGGGCCACCTGCTCGCGGGCGCGCTTCCACGCGGCCACGGTGTCCTCGGCCACGTCGCCCCGCCTGCCGAGCATCTTGCGCAGCGTCTGACGCACTTCCGCGATGCCGATGGCCAGCCGCCTTCCCGCTACATCGACCAGGAAGATCGAGGCGGCGATGATGGCCAGCAGATCCCAGATGGGCTTGTGGCTGCGGCGCGGCTCCAGCCCGTCGCGGTTCCACAGGTCGGCCAGTTGCGGCTGGTCGCGCAGCACACGTCCGCCGGTCATTTCCGCCACCTGCACCAGGCGGGCGGAGTCATCCCGGATGGCCCGGAACTCGCGCGAGTAGGGCACGTTCACCGCCGCCTGCATGTTGCCGACGATCTCGCCTCCCTTGCGGAAGTGCATGTTGACGAGGTAGGCGCCGGCCTCCGCCGCGTCGAACTCGCCCCGGTACCGTCCCGGACCCACCTGCTGCAGAGCGAGAGGCGCCGTACCGTCCGGACCCAGCACCGCGGCGCTGCTGGTGAGGAAGTTCTCAAAGTTGGAGTCCTTGTCGAAGGCCTCGACCTCGATGATGGCGCGCTCGCCTTCCAGCCGCGTGTTGACCGTCATGTTGGACGGGCTGACGGGCCGCATCGCCCAGCGCACAGATTGATCCCAGAAGCCCTTGAACCGGTCCCACCCGACCCAGCGGCCCCCCCACCGCCCCGTCAGGTCGGGCGTGAATGCAATGGCCTTGCCGATGCCGTAGTTCCACGAGGCGTAGATCGGATCGCCATGCTTGTCGGATACGAATGCGATCTCGGCCAGCCCTTCCTTGGGCGCGGTGAGCACATAGCCGTCCACCGAGGGCAGATCGCGGAAGCCGCGGATCGGTTCGACCAGCGGATTCTGCAGGGTGGGAATGTACTCGTCACCCTCGACGGTGAGCGACCGGGCGACGATGCGCGACTCGGAAATGAAGATCTCCGGCAGATTGCGCGGATTGGTGACGTTGTAGAAGTTGCCGCCCGTCACGTTGGCGATGGTCTGCATCGTGGTGGGACCGCCGTGACCCGCGATCAGCACCGTGGTCACGGTGATCTTGGCGGCCACGAACTGGTCCAGCAGCGCCTGACTGGGCGGACTGGGGTCGCCGTCCGAAATGATGATGCAGTGCTTGTTGGCGTTGAGCGGCGCCATGCCGTCGTACGCCAGTTGCATGGCGGACTGGAAGTCCGGCATATCGCCGACGGGCATCTTCTGGGCGGCGGCGATGGGGCGGCTCTTGTCGCCCGCCGGCGCGGGGCCGTACTCCCACACCACCCCGCCCGCGTTCCAGTTGTAGTCAAGAATCCCCACGTAGTCCTGGCTGCTGAGCGCCTCGATGGCGGAGATGGCGACCTTCTGCCCCCAGAAGTTGGCCTGCGGCATCTCGCACGAGTGCATGATGAGGCACAGCGCGCCCAGTTGCCGCTGCATGGTCTGGGGCGGGTCCAGCTTCACCGGCAACGCCTTTTCCACCTGCGAACTGATCCACCCCCCGTTGCCGAACGCCTGCGGCCCGCCCAGCACGAGCAGGCCCCCGCCCAGGTCATGCACGTAGTCGTGCAGCCACTTGTCCTGCTCGGTGGTGTAATCGCGCCGGTGCTGGTCCATCATGATGACCGCGTCGTACCCCCCCAGCGTGACGATGCTGTCGAGGTACGACGCCTGCTCGGTGCGCACTGACAGGTCGCTGGCCCGCAGCGCGGCGGCGAGTGGCTCGGCGTCGGCCTCGGAGTCGGCGAGAATCAGCACGCGGCCCTCGCCGCCCACGAACGTCACCGCCACGGCGCGGTTGTTCTCAGCAATCAGGTCCGCCTGCGGATCATCGGGAACGAACGTCGCCTCGAACTGCTGCGGCCCCGCCTCGTTGTACAGGATCGGAATGTTGCGCGAGTTGAGCCCCGGCTGCAGACGCACCCGCACCGTCGCCCCAGGCGATTCCGGGTCCAGATCCACCGGAAGGCCGTTCTGGGTGAGCGAGAGGACGCCGGTCACCTCGGACTGCGCCCGCAGCACCATGCGAAGCGATGACACCTGACCCTCGCGCACGCGAGCCGGCGCCACCAGCCGATCAAAGATCACCTCGCGCCCGTGCTCGTAGGTGAGCGGCAGCACGTCGATGGGAATGCCGTTGGCCCGGGCGGCCTTGGCGGCTTCAAGCACGTGGCCGTCCGTCTCGTTGCCGTCGGACACGAGCACGAAGCGGATCATCGTGTCCTGCGGCGCCGTGGCCAGCGCCAGCGAAAGCCCCTCCGCCAGCGTGGTGGCCTCATCACTCGCCAGGTTGTCCGTGAAGTTGTCGAACGAGGAGAACCGATGGGGCAGCGAACTGATCGCGGCTCCCTTGCCGATCGTGATGATCCCGAGTCGATCCTCCGGCCTGCGCTGCAGCGTGGTGGCGACCTTCATGTAGTCGAGCGCCCGGTCGCGCAAGTACTGCGGCACCGAGCGGCTGCGATCCATCATCACCACCACCGTCAGCCCTTCACCCTTCTTCATCCACGTCGGCTCGGCCAGCGACGCCGCCAGCAGCACCACCACGATCGCCCGCACTGCGAACGTCACGTGCGTCTTGAGAGGCGACAGCCCCCCCAGCGAAGTCCGCGCGATCAGGTACATCGGCAGCACCAGCGCCGACAGCGCCAGCCACGTCGGTTGCTCGAAGCGGATGAAGAGGTTCTCGAACATGAGCTACCCCTGAGGCCTTTCGATCACCTGCACGCGGTTGTTGCGGGAATCGAGCACGAACAACCGACCGTGTATCTCCGCCGCCCCCCACGGCGCCAGCAGCTGCCCATCGCCGGAACCGCTTTCGCCCAGCAGCGCCTTCGATGCCCCCGCGGCATCCAGCACCTGCAGTCGGCTGTTTCCGAACTCGCACACCAGCAGCGAACCGTCCGACAGCACCGTCACGCCGTAAGGATAACGGAATTCGCCCGGCCCGGTTCCGACTTTCCCCACCGTGCGCAGGAATCGCCCCTCGGGGTCGAACACCTGCAGCCGGTGGTTGCACGCGTCCGCGACCCACAGTTCCGTTCCGTCGGCGTTGAAGCACATCGACTGGGGTCGGTTGAACTCGCCCGGTCCGGCGCCGAAGGAGCCGAACTGGAAGAGGAATCCACCGTTCGCGTCAAACACCTGAATGCGGTCATTGCCTCCGAACTC
The DNA here is from genome assembly GCA_015709595.1 of Phycisphaeraceae bacterium. NCBI lineage: Bacteria > Pseudomonadati > Planctomycetota > Phycisphaerae > Phycisphaerales > Phycisphaeraceae > Phycisphaeraceae bacterium. The sequence goes on along the minus strand of CP054178.1, from coordinate 2,370,990 downwards.
GGCGACGTAGATCCGTCCGTCGCGCCCGAAGGCGATGTCGCAGAGGAAGGTGAACTGTCCCGGTCCGCTGCCGTACTCGCCGAAGGCGCCCAGCAGGTTGCCCTCCGGGTCGAAGATGGAGACGCGGTACTCGTGCGTATCCGCCACGAAGACACGCCCGTCCGGAGCCACCGTCACCCCGGTGGGGTAGCCGTTGTCGTACTCCGGCATGTACCACTGCTTCTGGGGGGTTCCATCCGCGCCGAATCGCTGCACGCGCCCGGAGCGGTCGATGATGTACACCACGCCCCGGCGCTGGTCCGCCGCGATGGCCCGCGGATAGTTGAACTGCCCGAGAATCTCCCCCGGCTCGCCGAACACGAACACGGGCCTGATGGGCTTCGATTCCGCCGGATCGGCCCGGCAGCCGCCGAGCGTCGTCGCCGCACAGACGATCAGGAGCGCCCAGGACGGGGCCGCCCGCCTCAGCCCCACGCCGATCACGCGACCCGCCACCAGGGCGGCCGCCCCCCCGACGACCAGCAGCACGACAATGCTCAGCAGCACCACGTCATCCCGCTGGTAGTGCATGTTGTTGAGCAGGATGGGCGCCACCGTGGGATACCCCGGCGGCTGCACGCGCCACACCGCCTCCACCTCGCCGATCGAGAGCGCCGACGTCACGAACAGCGTCACCGCGCCCGCCGCGATCCAGCGAGGCCTTCCCGCCAGCCACAGGCCGCGCCACGTGTCCGCGCCGTCGATTCGGCGCATCGCGCGCAGATCGGCGTCCTCGGATGACGCCGCCCACAGGCCCGCGATCGCGCCCACGAAGCCGAAACGTGACAGCAGCATCAGCACCATCACGACCGGCGTGCCATAGATGATCCCCTGCGCCCACCCGCGATTGAACGACTGGATGAACGCCACCGCCGCCGCCGTGGCGGGAATCGACGCCGCCAGGAAGAGCAGCAGGGTCACGCCCAGTGCGACGCGGCCCGGCCAACCGAGCCGTGGGCGGCGTGGTCGCGCGCGAGTCGTCGGTTCTCGACGGTCGGCTGACGGCTGTCGGCCGTCGGATGCCGGTTGTCTCACAAGCGGGCCGGATGATGCCGCCACCCCCACGCCCAAGGCGATGATCACCGCCCCCGCGCCGCCGAGTATGGCGAATCCAGCCGTATTGATGACAGGTCGCTCGAACCCACGCAGTGAGGCCCCGCCCATCAGCTCACCCCCGCGCCACAGCAGCAGCACGACGATGGGCAGAAACGCGAGCATCACGAATGGCATGGCGATGATGCGCGTCGCGGATCGTCCTCGACCGGCGACTGATTCCCGGGCCTCGTTCTCATCCGCACCGCGTCGCCGCGCCATCCACGCCAGCGCCGCGACGCACCCGATCGCCGCCGCGTAGCCGGGCCAGGCGGAACGCACGATCGCTCCGGGCGAAGCCCCGGTCGAGTCCATCGCCCGCAGCTCGTACCCCAGTGTGCGCACCTGCGCCAGGTCGAAGCTGGTGGTGTTGTTGAACGTGAAGAGCGACACGATCAGCACCGCGCAGAGAAGGCCCCGCCATGCGGCCCGCGCGTCGAACGCCAATCGACGCAGCACGCCCGCGCCATCCAGCCGCAGGTGATCACGGACGGACGGCGACGCCCCCCGAAGCGCCGCCGCGATGCACGCCGCCCCGATGGGCCATGACCACGAAACCAGACCCAGCCACAGCGTCGCATGTCGTGCGTAGACCTCCAAGCCCAGGCGGCGAATCCAGTCGAACCAGGCCACGTCGGGCCCCCACATCTGCCACCACAGCCAGAAGTGAACGTGCGGGGGCAGGAGGATCGGCAGAACCAGCATGGCGCCCGCGAGCACGCCGATGCCGCCATGTGCGTGGGCCGACGCCCGCGCCAGCGCCGCGCCGGGCAGCCACCCGACCAGCACCGCGCCTCCCGCCGCGGCCAGAGCCCACCCCAGCCCGACGGACACGACGGACCACGCGCCGCCGTGCATCGCGCCGCCGCTTCCCGCGCGATGGGTGTCCAGCGCCAGATGGATCATCGTCGCCGCGGGCCACGCCGCCGCCGCGCCGATCAGCGCCAGCATCGCGAACACGATGATCCAAGCCCCGCCGCGCATGCTACGACTCGCCCGCGCCGGAACCCAGAATGCGCATCGCCGCCTCCACCGCACCGTCCATGGCCTCGGCGACGCGCTTCAGGTCGATCCGCAGCGGTTCGGGAACGGCGTACTGCGGATAGTCCTTCATCACCGATTCCCGGATCGGAATGTTGCGCGAGTCGGACTCGACGAGCATGCGCTCGACGCGCTCGCTGAGGAGGAAGCGGATGAACTCGCCCGCCTGTTCATGGTTCTTTGCTCCCCGAATGAGCGCCACGGTGTTGGGAATCACCAGCGTTCCGGCGCCGCGCTCGTTCTCCTCGCCGTGCCAGGGGTAGACCAGATCCACCTGGGCGCCGTTGCGCTGGGCGGCCCACACGTCGTCGGTGTCGGTCATGCCCACGTCGGCCTCGCCCCGCGCCACGGCCTGCACCACCCCGGCGTTGCCGGAGGTGAGCAGCCGCACCTGGTTGTACGCCAGGTTGCCGAGGAACGCCTCGTATCCGCCGGGCAGCTGCCCGTCGAAGAACACCTTGAGCGCGCCCAGGTGGCCTCGCGTGGTGCCGAAACGCGGATCAGCCATGACCACGCGCCCCCGCCAGCGCTCCCGCGTCAGGTGAATCCACGTCCTGGGCGCCTCTTCCCGCGAGACTCGTTCGGTGGAATAGACGATCACGCGCGCCCGCGGCGCAAAGCCGTGCCAGCGCCGCGCCGCATCGCGCAGGTTGACCGGCCACGATTCCACGTCCGCGTGTGAGAAGGGTTCCAGCAGTCCTTCCTCCGCGAGCTGAATCATCATGAAGCACTCGGACGACCAGAACACGTCCGCCCGGGGCGACGACGCCTCGGCCCGGATGCGGTTGGCCAGCCCCGTGTTCTTGTTGACCTCGGTGTCGCCGACGAGGTCGACGCGGATGCCTGTCTGCTCCTCGAAGGCGCGAACCACCTCGCGGGCCACGTAATCATCCGCCGAGACGTACAGCACGAGGCGCGAAGCGCCGTCGTTTCCGCCGCAGGATGTAACGCCCCCGGCCACCGCCCCGCCGATGGCCAACTGAAGGACGACGGACGCCGCCCGACGCGCCGCGGCGACGAATCCACACCCGGAACCTCGGCGCTCACGCGGCATCGACCGTTGGCCTCCGCATCACGTCACGAACCCGACCCGCTGCCGGCATTGCCGGCGGCCCCATCGCGCTGGCTCCCGCCCTCGGCGGGCGGGCTGGCGCGCCTGGCCTTCTCGCGCAGCTCGCCGAAGTACCGCTGCAGCGCCTCGTGATACTTGCGGGGAATCTGCTCATCCTTCACGCCGTCGGCGTAGCTCTCGGCGTTGGAGAGCGCCGCCTGGCGGAACTGAATGGTGGACTCACCCTTGACGATCGGCCCATCGAACATGGTGCTGGCGATGATGTCGGCGTTGTTGTCCTTGTTGTCGATCTTCTCGATCCTGGTGCTGGTCGGCGTCTTGGCCAGCGGTGCTTCGCCGCCCGCGCCCTGTCCGGGGTTCTGACCCATGCCGCCCTGCCCCATACCCTGTCCGAGTCCCTGTCCCAAGCCCTGGCACTGACCGGCGATCCGGTTGGCCATCGCCTGGGCCTCCTTCATCATCTGCCGCAGGTTCTCGGCGTCGGAGAGCATCTGCGCCATCTGTCCGGCGCCCCGGCTGCTCTGCTGCCCGTTGCCGGACTGCATGCCCTGGGCCATCTGCCCCATCGCGCCGGCCATGCCCTGGCACATCTGGCTGGCCGCCTGCTGCGCCTGGGCCATCTGCTGAAGCTGCTGCTTCTGCTGCTGGCTGAGGTTCTGGTTGTTCTGGATCTGCTGCTGAAGCTGCTGGGGGTTCTGAGCCAGGTTGGGGTCCATGCCCGCCTGCCTGAGCGCGTCCTCCAGGGCCTTGCGATCCTCGGCCATCTTGGCGAGCTGCTTCGACAGGTCATCCAGCGCTTTCGCCAACTGCTCCTTCTGCTCCGGCGACATCTCGCCGTTCTCGGCCATCTGCTGCAGTTTCTCGATGGCTTCCTTGGCGGCCTGGAAGTCGCCGCTCTTCATGGCCTTCGTCAGTTCCGACGCCAGACCATCCTGCTCGCTGGTCTTGAGCTTGCTCAGCGCGCTGGAGAGCGCCTCGGCGGTCTTCCCTTTCTCGCCCTTGACGATCTCCTCGAGCCGATCCGTCACGTCCGTCAGCTTCTTGAGCGCCTCGCGCCTGGCGCCCTCGGGCGTCTTCATCGCGGTGGGGTCCAGACGATCCACGCGCAGCTGGTCCAGCACGTCCTTGAGTTCGTCCCCCAGCGCCTCGTTCTGCTTGAGCATCTCCGCCGCCGAAGCCAGCGTCGTCTGCACTTCCACGGGGATCGGCTGCGCCGCCGGCTCCCGCTGCGGAGAACGGGCGAACAGGTCACCCTGCGGGATGAACAGCGCGGCCAGAACGGCGACCAGGGCGATCGACGGCGCCAGCCACCAGCGACGCGGGGGTTCCACGGGAAACCGACGCCGCACCTGCTCGCGCGTGCGCGCGTCGCGGGCCACCGATACGGCGTCCTCCACCGCGGCCCTGGCGAAGGCGTCCTCGCGTCCGGCGATCTGCAGCGCGGTCGAGAGCTTCTCGCGCAGCTCCAGTCGCTGATCCACGGCGATAGCCACCTGAACTTCGTTCTGACGGCGACGCCACCAGAGCACCAGCGCCGCCAATCCCGCCGTCAGCGCCAGCGCGGGGGCCACCCAACTCCACGGCACCCGGGCCGCGGGGGTCAACTTGCTCACGACAATCAGCAGCAGCGCCAGCGCCGCGGCCCCCGCCGCCGCCTGGTGGAGCCACACCAGATAGGCCGAGAAGTGCAGACGGCCGGCGGCAATCCTGAGGATCGAGCGGATGTCGTTCATCGTGGGTTCTCCCGGTCGAACATCGTCCGTTTCCAGACGCTGACAGAGGGCGCGCACCACAAGACCGGAAAGGTCTTTCACCGATTATACGGATATGACGGCCCACCCTGACGACTGAATCCAGGAAACTGGGTACCTTTTTGAAGGGTCGGCCCGATCCGGTCTCCCGCCGAATGGGAACCGGAGTTCTCTCGCCTCCGTACCTCCCGGAAAAGGAGTTCGCCATGTCCCGATCCACCATGTCCCGCCTCACGATGCTGGCGATTGGCATCATGCTGCTGCTCCCCGCGTCCCAGGCCAGCGCGCAGAGCGATGCCGATCTGCGCCGCGAGAACCAGCGTCTGGCCGCCCGTGTGGCGGAACTGGAGAAGGAGCTCGAGGCGGCCCTGCAGCGCATCCGTGACCTGGAAGCCCAGAACGCCGCGCTGCGCGGCTCGGCGACCGGCGGCCGGCAACCCTCCGATCCGGTGGAGCCCGAGAAGGTGTCGATCGACGAGTCGAAGCCCGACGCCAGCCCGCGGGCGCTGCTCGCCGCGCTCAAGAAGAACTACGAAGAGTCGTTCAAGTCCCAGTCGATGGGCGAGGCGCCGGGTTCGCGTGAGCGCTCCATGTACCTGCGAAGCGTGGAGCAGTGGCACGCGAGAATGGCACGCGAGATGCGGCAGACCGTGGAATGGCACGTGCGGATCGTGACCCAGGTGGCGTCGGGCGACAAGGGGTACACGCTCGAGCTGCAGGCCATCGACCCCAGGCATGGAACGCACCTGGGCGACCCCTTCCTCGCCACGCTGCCCAAGAACCGGGCGCGACCGATCGAGCAGGGCGGCACGGCGCGCGTGTACGTGGTGCGCGGCGTCGTGACCCCGAGACTGCGGCTCAACCCGGATCGGACCAGCGTCGGACCCGTGGACAACCCCAAGTTCGTCGGACCCTTCTCGGAGCTCAACCTCCGCGAGGTGCTGCTTGAAATCAACGGCGCGACCCCGGCGGAAACACCGGACGACGCCGGAGGCGCCGGCGGCTGACCGCCCGATGTTCAACTGGAGTCCGTCTCACGGACCGGGGCGTCCGCTTCGGCAGGGGAACTCGTACCGCATCACCCGATGATCGACCGCTTCATGCTCACGTAGTCCCAGACGACGAAGCGGTCGAGGTCGCGCCCCGCGGTGAAGAAGACGCGCCCGCCCGTCTGCTCAGCCAGCCGGTGCGCGAACTGCACGTCCTCCTCCGACTGCCACCAGTTGGGCAGCAGGAAAATGTTGATGGTGATGCCTTCGCGGGCGCAGAGCAGACCCTCGCGCAGCGTGGCTTCCTCCGTGCGCGGGTCGGGCGGATAGAGCAGATAGAGCATCTCTCCTTCGAAGTGCGCCGTGGGCAGCCCGTCCGTGATCAGCACAACCTGGCGATTGGGCGTGTCCTGCGCCGAAAGGAACTGCCGCGCCAGCTGCAACGCCCGCTGGATGTTGGTGAAGTGCGGCGGAATCTGCATCTCCAGCACATCGTCCCGGCTCATGTCCACGCGCAGGCGCACCACGGAGTTGCGCACCGTGACAGGACGGGGCAGCAGGTCGATCACCTGCGACACATGCACCGGGCGGGCGAAGGTGTACATCTCGATGAACTGCAGGAAGTCGCCGGGGTACTCGCGACGGATCAGCCCATCCAGCGCCAGGGCCATGCGCTTGGCGTTGATGTACTGCCCGTCGTGACGCATGGAACCGCTCATGTCCAGCAGCACCGAGGTGGCGCACCTGGGGCTGTTGCGCGTCAGGTGAACCTCGATGTCGTCGGAGCGAAGGGCGAAACGGTCCGCCGGCACGTTTCCCCGTCCGGCCCCGCGCCGGATCATGGCGTTGATGAGAGTCTGCGGAATGTCCATGTTGGCGACGGAGTCGCCGAACTCGTAGGGCTTGGTGCGGGGAATCTCGACCGCTCCCTCGCCGGCGACCGGTCCGACGTGGCGCCCGGATCGGGCCGCCTGGAGATCACTGAACAGCCGCTCCAGCAGCCGCCCCTGGAATGTTCGATACGCCTTGGGCGTGAGCGTGTACCCCTGCGCTCCGCGCTCCAGTCCCTGCATTTCGGCCATCTGACGCAGGTACTCGGCGATGCGCTCCCGCAGTTCGTTGAGCCCGGCCAGGTCGCCCGGCTCGGCGTAATTCGACAGCGCCTCCATGTCGATCAGACCGATGCGAGCGTTCTTCTTCGCTTCCTCCAGCTGCTGAAGGAGCTTGTCGATGGTCTCCAGTTCCTCCTTGATGGCGACGGCCTCTTCGATCGTCAGCGCCGTGCGGCCGGTGAACTCGTACTTCGACGCCAGCTCATCCACCTGCATCTTCTCGCCCAGACGTTCATTCAGGTGGACGAGGTCGCGTGCGAAGCGCGACTGCTCATCATCCATGGCGTACCACAGCCGCTCGAGGTCGCGGGGCTGCTCCTCGAGAAACGCCGAGCGGAACCGCCTGGCCAGTTTCTCCGGCGGCTTCATGCGCAGACCGAGTTCGCGGTAGCACCGGGCGGCGCGGCGCAGGACGGTCTCCGTCTCGTACGTGGCGAGAATCTTCGCCTTCCGCTGACGCAGCAGTTCGATGAGTCCGTCGATGCTCGGCCCCAGCCCGGCGATCTGACTGGGATCGATGGGCACGGCCCGGGCCAGATCCTCATCCGTCAGCGGCCGCCGCGAGCCGTACCAGAGCATCTGCTCCATGAGAGGCGAAACCACGTCCGGCCCGCCCGGGTGCGAGGGCGGCGGAAACGACACCGGGTCGTACTTCTGGTACGTGTGAACGATGCCGCCGGGCGGTACGGAATGGCGCGGCCCCGGGCGATTCATGTTCAACAATAGCCCCCCGACCGCTCACCTCACCAGCGGGTTGACGACCTTGAGATCCGGGAAGCGCGAGAAGTCGCGGTCGATGGACCAGAGTTCCTTCACGCCGTTCGCCAGGCAGATGGCGGCGATGCGCGCATCGAACAGGCGCGACCCGGTGATGCCGCTCCGCTCGACCTGCTCGCGCAGGCGTGCGAGATGGCGTGGCCCCTCTCCGATCAACTGCGCGGTACCGGTCGCAACAATGGCCTCGATGGCGTCGAAGGCCTGTGCCAGCGTCGACGGCGGCCGAAACACTGTTTGCGTCACCACCACAAGAAATTCGTGAACGCACGCCCACGGCAAGGCCCATGGGCGACCTGATCGGACGAGTTCGATCAACAGGGCTTTCGCTTGTGGATGGAGCGGCATCTCGCCTCGGTGGGCGTACACCAGAATGTTCGTGTCCAGCGCGATCACGCAGACTTCAACCTCCGGAAGCGATCGACGGTGCGCTCGCCATAGGAGTCGAGAATCAGTTGATGAAGATCGGCCAACGATTCCAGGGGAGTCGTGCCGTAGACAACCACCGGCTCAAAAGTCGACGGAGGACTCGCTTCTCGACGTTCGAGAACCAGCCGCAGGCCCTCTTCTGCGAGTGCGCGAATGGTGGTGCCATCTCGCTGAGCCAGTTGACGCGCTCGAAGCAGCACATCATCCGAGATTTCGATGGTCGTCTTCATATGGGTAACCATATCATCCAATATGGGTGGATTCCAGTCGGCACCCAGCAATATGGGTTGCCGCCCCATATCCCAGTCACCCACTCTCACGTCCGATCCGGAAACTCAAAGAACACCCGCCCATGTCGCTCCGACCGCGAGATCCGGTCCGTCGCGTACAGCCCGGCCAGCACGAACTCCACGCAACTGGCCCGCACCGCCTCGCTCTCGGATGCGTTCACCTCAAATGCCTTGTCCCACGCGGGCGGCACGCGCCGCAGGCGCTCGGCGTAGGCGGACGAAGGCAGCATGTCCCCCACTTCGATCTTGACGCCTCGGGAGAAGATGTCGGCAATCTCGCCCAGCCCGTGGTCATCCACGTATTCCTCGAACACCGTTCGGATCGCCTCGGCGAGAATCGCGTTGAGCACCTGCTTCTCCGACATCTGGTGCGTGCCCATCAGGTCCAGTTCCAGCTTGCCGACGCTGGACGCCGCCAGATGCCCCAGATCGCTGATGCGTGGCACAGCGGGCGTCTCCCCCAGCAGGATGCCGCGCCGCCGCGCGCTGGCGATCATGGTCCGGTAGTTGGCGATGGTGAAGCGAGCACTCACGCCCGACTGGTGATCCACGTACTTGCTCTTCCGCGCCGCGATCGACACCTGTTCGATGATCTCGTCCATGAAAGGCGGCACCAGCACGGGGTATCGGCCGCCCAGGTCGATGCCGGCCTCCTGCTTCATGATCCGGACGCCCTCCTCGCGTTCCCGCGGGTAGTGGGTCTGGATCGTGGAGCCGATGCGGTCCTTCAGTTGCGGAATGACCTTGCCGGAACGGTTGTACGTGGTGGGGTTGGCGCTGAAGAGGATCAGCACATCCAGGTCGAACTTGATCGGGTAGCCGCGAATCTGCACGTCCCGTTCTTCCAGGATGTTGAACAGCCCCACCTGCACCAGGTCATCCAGATCGGGCAGTTCATTCATGGCGAAGATGCCGCGGTGCATGCGCGGAATGAGCCCGAAGTGCAGCGCCTCCTCCGCACCCATGCTGGCGCCGCCCGCCAGTCTGGCCGGGTCGATCTCGCCGATGATGTCGGCGAACTTGGTGCCGGGCGCCAGCCGCTCGGCGTAGCGATCCTCGCGTCTCCACCAAGCGATGGGGATGTCATGCTCAGGCGAGTTGCGCAGCAGGTCGCGCCCCAGCTTGGTGATGGGCCGGTATGGATCCTCATGCACCGGACACATGGGGATGTCGAGATACGGAATCTCCGGGTCGAGGAACCGCGTCAGCAGCCGCATCAGTCGGCTCTTGGCCTGCCCTTTCTCGCCCAGGAAGAGCAGATCGTGGCCGGCAAGTATCGCGGTGCTCAGCTCGGGAATCACCGTGTCGTCGTAGCCGAGGATGCCGGGAAAGAGCGTCTCTCCCCGCTCGATCGCGGCGATGAAGTTCTCGCGCAGCTCCTGCTTGACCGGGCGGGACACCCAGCCGGAACGTCGCAAGTCAGCCAGTGTCGTGGGGCGATTCGCGTCCTTCATGGCATGTCACATTCGACAAGCGAACGGGATCGGATGCCCCCCGATCGATTGTACCGATTCACGCCCTGCCTCGATTCGCCCCGTCACCACCCCAGTTGATACGCGAAGATCAGCGGCGCCACGATCGTCGCGTCGCTTTCGATCACGTACATCGGGGTGTGAACATCCAGCTTGCCCCACGTGATCTTCTCGCTGGGGATCGCCCCGGAATAGCCGCCGTAACTCGTGGTCGAGTCGCTGATCTGGCAGAAATACCCCCAGTAGGGGCAGGGGCGGCGCAGATCCTGGTGGATCATCGGCACCACGCAGATCGGGAAGTCGCCCGCAATGCCGCCGCCGATCTGGAAGAAGCCGATCGTGGTCTTGGCCTGGCTCCCGGGAATCGCCCGCATGTGGACAGATTCCTCCGAGTCGTCGCCTTCCACGGGCGGGATCTCGTGGATCTCCCTTCCCATCGTGGTCCTGACGTACCACGAGGCCAGCGCGCCCATGTACTCCGGACCGGATCGCACGATGCCGTAGTTCTTGATGTCCTTCTCGATCACATGCGACACGAAGATGTTGCCCAGCGTCGAATCCTCCCACCCGGGCACGAAGATCGGCAGGTTCTTCTCGCACGCGGCGACCAGCCACGAATCCTTGGGGTCGATCTGGTAGGAATCCTTGATGAGGCCCTCCCGAATCAACTGGTAGAAGTACTCGTGCGGGAAGAACCGCTGTCCTGACGTGTCGGCGCGCTGCCAGAGTTCGAGGATCTGGTGCTCAATGGCCCGGAAGGCCTCTCCCTCCGGGATGCACGTGTCGGTGACCCGGTTGCGGCCGCGGCGCTCCAGATCCTTCTCCTGCTCCTTGGTGAGGTTGCGCCAGTTGGGGATGCGCTCGTAGTGATCGTGGGCGACGAGGTTGAAAATGTCCTCCTCCAGGTTCGCGCCGGTGCAGGAAATGCCATGCACCTTGTCCCGTCGGATCATCTCGGCCAGAGAAAGCCCCAGTTCCGCGGTGCTCATGGCGCCGGCGAGCGTGACGAACATCTTCCCACCCTTTTCCAGGTGTGCGGCGTACCCCTCGGCGGCTTCCACCACCGAGGCGGCGTTGTAATGGCGATAGTGATGCTTGATGAAACGGGAGATGTTCATGGCACGAACCACAGTCAGGGGTGATGACGGGCCGCCGCGCGGCGGCGGCGCTCAACGGGGCGGATCGTAGCACATTCAGCGCGGGAATCGCCCGCGCGGGAGCGTGGTTTCATGCGAAGCGTCACGACAGGTCAGGGGATCGACGCCAGTGAATCTCGGGCGGCGCTGGTGTTGGCCGCCGCTCTGATGGTCCTCACCGCGGCGCCGGCTGTCACAGCGCAGGATGACCCGCCTGCGCCGCCGCGCCCCGTCGCCACCGAGATCGACCTGGGGCTGGCGTTCATGGACTTTGAGCGGACCTTGCGGGCTCACCCGCTTGATGAGGCCGACATCGCCCCCGTCAACCGCGCGTTCGACAGCGCGGCGGCGGCGTTCTTCTCCCGCAACTTCGGCGCGGCGGTGCGGCGCATTCGCGAGCTGACCTTCGCTCGGCAGGGCGCGGGCGATCCCACGGCCGATGAACTCGCCGCCGCGTCGTTGCGCGTGCGGCTCGTGCCGGACGTGTTCGTCCCCGGCGGAGATGAGCAACCGCGTCTGGTGGCGACCTCGGTCTACGCCGCCGAGCAGGCCGCGGGGCGGACCATCGACTTCTCGCTTGTGCTGCGCCGGTCAGACGAAGCGGATCAGCCCGTGCGGCTGCCTTTCAACGTCACCTGGGACGAGCGCGGCGTTGCCTCCGGCGTCTCCGCGCCGCTGCGGACCCTGCCGTCCGCGCTGCCGACCGGCGACTACGAGATGACGCTGGCCGCATCGAGCCGTATCGCGGTTCCCATGGGTACATGGACGGTCGTGGACCGACCCCTGGCCGAGTCGCGGGCGGACCTGGAGCGCACGCTCGACTCGGTAAACGATCCGTCGCTGGCCCGCGCGGTCGCCATGGCGCGGTCACGGGCGTCGCTGCTGTCGGACGAGTCGGCGATGTCCAACCTCAACCTCGCGCTCATCAGGCGGGCCTCGCTGCGACACGAAGTCGAGGCGGACGTTCAGGCCATCACGTCCGGACGTGATCCGTTTCGCGGCCGCGTCGGCGACTGGTGGGTGACGCTGACGCTGAGCGAAACGACCGTGCCCTGCCGCATCTATGCACCCGCCGCGTCGGCGGAGAGCAAGCCCATGCCTCTGCTCATCGCCCTGCACGGCGCGGGGGGCAACGAGCACATGTTCTTCGAGGCGTATGGCGGCGGCGTCATCCGCAACCTGGCCGACCGGCACGGCTTCATCGTGGTCTCGCCGCTGACCTACCCCTTCACCATGCGCGGCGCGCTGGCGGGCGACCTGATCGACGCGATGAGAGGGCTGTACGAAATCGACGACGATCGCGTGTACGTCGTCGGCCACTCGATGGGCGCCATGGCCACCGCGGGCATCGCGCGGCGCATCGGCGACCGGCTGGCGGGGGTCTGCCTCATCGCGGGCGGCGGCATGGCGGGGCCGCGCGGCGGGGCGAACGATGGAGCGCCAAGCTCACCTCCCGCCCTCATCTACGCCGCCGAGATCGACTTCCTCATGAACGCCGCCGGGGCGCAGCGCGCCGCCGAGCAGGCCAGGGCCGCCGGGGCGGACATCGAGTTCCGACTCGCCAGAGACCAGGGCCATGTGCTGGTCGTCGGCGCGGTGCTGCCCGAGGCGGTGGCGTGGCTGATGGAGCGCAAACGTCAACGATGACGCGATGTCCCGGAGCAGCGAGCCGCGACCGTGGGGGGGCGGACACCGTCACTCACCCTCAAGATTGATGTTCGCCCTGTTTCAACGCCTGAAACGCTCGCAGCACACGCTCTCGCGCCGCTCGATGGTCAACGATCGGCGCGGGGTAGTCGATCCGACCCATCATCAGCGGCGGAGCCGATGAAGGATCGTGGATCACCCGGTCATCGAGATCACGGAGTTCCGGAACCCACTGGCGAATGAACGCCCCGTTCGGGTCGCATGTGCGGCTCTGCTCCGTCGGGTTGAAGATGCGAAAGTACGGGGCGGCGTCAGTCCCCGTCGAAGCCGACCACTGCCATCCGCCGTTGTTGCTGGCCAGGTCGCCATCAATCAGATGGCGCATGAAGTGGCGCTCGCCGAGCCGCCAGTCAAGAAAGAGATCCTTGGTCAGGAACATGGCGACGATCATGCGCAGACGATTGTGCATCCATCCCGTCTCGCGGAGGCATCGCATGGCGGCATCGACGATGGGGAAGCCGGTTCTTCCCTCGCACCACGCCTGGAAATCACTCTCGTTCTCGCGCCAACGGATCGCTTCCGTCTCCCGCCTGAACGCCCGCCCCATCGACACGCGGGGGAAGCCGACGAGAATGTTCCGGTAGAACTCTCGCCAGATCAGCTCGTTGATCCATGATGCCGGACCGGAGCCGGTCGCTTCGAGCCGCCCGCGGTTCGCCTCGACCGCCGCGTGCAGACAGCGACGCACCGAGATGGCACCGACGGCCAGGTACGGAGAGAGCGTGCTGGTGCCGCCGCACGCTGGCAGGTTACGCTGTGCGTGGTACTCTCGAATGCGGTCTTCGATGAAACGCTCCAGGCGTGAACGGGCTTCTGATTCTCCCGCAATCCAGCGTTCCTGTGGCGCGGCGGCGACCGGCTTGAACCCCGGAATGGCCGGCGGCACGGGGTCGGACTTCACCGTCACGGGTCGCGTGATGCGCCGCGGCGACTCCACGTCGCCCAGGCCATCCTCCGCCACGCGCGACAGCCACGCCTTGCGGAAGGGCGTGAACACGGTGTACCAGCCGCCTGTCCCCGTGCGAAGCGCGCCGGGTCGCAGGATGACCTGATCGGTGCTGGAATGCACCGCGACGCCCGCGTTTTCCAGCATCTGCGTGACGTGCTCGTCCCGTTCTCGTTCGTTGACCTCGTATTCGCGATTGAAGAACAGCGCCTCACAACGATGTTCGCGGGCCACGCCGAGCAGGACCGACGTCGCCTGGGAGAAGCGCGGCGCGGAACGGACGAGCAGCGGAACGCCAAGGTGCGACAGGTCCGCCGACAGCGCCGCGAGCGTACGCCGAACGAAGTCCATGCGGAGGTCGCCCCAGTCGTGTTCGCGCCACTGCTCGTGAGCGATGAGGAACACGCCGATCACGCCTTCCGTCGCCTGTCTGCATGCCGCCGCGAGCGCCGGGTTGTCATCCACGCGCAGATCGGCGCGGAACCATACCAGGGCGCGCATGTCAGGCGCCTCCGCCCTCAACTGGACGGTGTGCGGCTCGCAGCCCGCGGGCGAAGGCGGCCAGTTCCCCCATGCTGGAGGCGAGCATCAGGTTGTCTCGATGCGGCATGACGCGAGACGGACAGCCGCGTCCCCCGGCGACCACGTGCGCTCCCTCGAGTCGCACGTGGTCAGCCAGGGACGCCAGTTCCGCCCCACTGGTCCGTTCATGCTCGGCCACGCTCAGGCAGCGCCACAGAAGCACCGCGTGGTTCACTCTGGCCGCGCTCAGAAGGACGTGATCGGGGGTTTCAGGCCCGAGGTTGATCGGCCTCCATCCCTCCGCCGCCAGCACGGTGGCGACCATCATGGATGGCAGGATGTAGGGGTCGCCGGGCGGCGCACCGCCCACGGCGATGGGCGCGCCTTCGGGCGGCTCCGGAATCAGCCGCCGCAGTTCGCTCATCGCCTGGAGGCAGAGGTCGGTGGCGCGATGCTCGATGAAGATGCCTTCCTCGCCGTGCTTCCACAGCTCGCCGATCTCGCGCAGCGCTCGGGCGACCGGGCCGTCACAGATGTCGTGCGGCTCGTGCCCGTCGAGATACATCGCCACGATCATGCCCCGGGCGGCTTCCGCGTCGCCCTCGCTCAGGGCGGTCTGCAGCCACGCGGCGGCGCTCCCGCCCACTGAGGCCTCGCCTTCGGAAACCCGCCGCGCTCGGGACGGCATCGTGATGCCCAGCGGTCTCGGATCCACCACCGGAAGCCCCATGGCGCGGATGAACCGCACCGCCTCCGGCACCGCGATGCGCCGGTGACCTCCCGCCGTGCGAGTCACGCGCACCAGCCCGTCGTCCGCCCAGCGTTTGAGAGAGGACTCGCTCAGCCCCACGGCGGCGGCCAGTTCTCGGGGTGTCAAGGAGCGGGACATGGGAGGAGAATCGTCCAGGTGGATGAATCCGATCGAACGCTTTGGACGATTTTACTCTACGAACGCGGATCGTCCAGGAAACAAACAGCTTATTTTTCGGATTTTTTTACACATTCGACTTGACCGATCTCCGTCTCTCACTAGACTGGTGAACGATTTGAACGATTTTGGAGCCGCCATGATCGCCCGACCCGCCCAACTCCAACTCGACGACCCGGGGCTGACGGACCACTTCGCGCCGGTTCCCGACGGTGTGGGACTCGGAGAGGAGCAGGCCCCGCCCGGCGCCGTCGATCTTGAAGCCGCCGAACTGGCGGTGCGCGACCTTCTGATCGCCCTCGGAGAAGACCCCTCGCGGGACGGCCTGCGCGACACGCCCCGGCGCGTGGCGAAGGCCATGGCCCAGCTCATGGCGGGTCGATTCGCCGACCCGGCGGAGCACCTCTCGCGGATCTTCGAACAGCGGTGCGATGACCTGGTCGCACTGCGGAAGATCGAGTTGTTCAGCATCTGCGAGCATCACCTGCTCCCATTCCTCGGACACGTCCACATCGCCTACCTGCCGGATCACGGGCGAGTCGTCGGACTGTCAAAGCTGGCCCGCGTGGTCGAGGTCTACGCGCGACGGCCCCAGCTGCAGGAACGGCTGACCAATCAGATCGCCGACGCCATCGACCGCCACGTGCGGCCGCGCGGGGTGGCGGTGATCGTCGAGGCGGAGCACCTGTGCATGAAAATGCGCGGCGTGTGCAAGACACACCCATCCATGCGCACTCTCGCCTTCCGGGGCGAGTTCGAGACCAACGAACATCGTCGGGCCGAGGTGATCACGGCCCTTCTCAGCGGTTGATCCACATCGGTTTCACACCCTTGCAACGAAAGGCGGCAGTCATGAAGGCATTCGACATTCTCGCGGCGGTTCTTCTCGTGGTCGGCGGGCTCAACTGGGGCCTGTGGGGCGCGTTCCAGTTCGACCTGGTGGCCACGATCTTCGGCGGCAACACCGCCATGCTGGCCAAGGTGGTCTACATCCTCGTCGGGCTGGCTGCGGTGTACCAGATCGCCGCCGTCAAGGGGCTTTCCGCCCGCTGGGGCGCCCGCGGCGCGGTGGCCTGAGCCGAGTTGCTCGGCATTCCAAGGCCGCCGGACGAGTCGGTCGCGACCTTGCGACGGTTCATGGTTCACGACGCCCTGCCCCCACGTGCCATGAGTCGATCGGAGGCGCGACCGGCTTTCCGGCGGCCTTTTTCCGCGCGCCAGACGCCAGGTCCGAGCCACGCCCGGCGAGGCATCCGCCCCGACTCCCCACGTACCCGGGATCAGGAACCGCCGCTCGCGTTCCTTGACCCGACCCGCGGCTCCGGTTGAATAGAACCCTGCCCGGGGAGTCGCCTCTCACCGTGTGATCGCCTCCTCTCGGCACCCCGTCCGACTGGCCGAAGTGACCATTCGGCCCCCGCTTTGTCATCGTTCTCTCGGTCCCTGACCGATACGCCCCTCGTCCATGGCCACCAGGAAGAACACCTCCGCCAGCCGCACCCCCCCTTCAGCCAAGGGCGGCGTGAAGCGCGCCGGGCTCCGCCAGTCGGGCAGAGCCGGAGGCGAAGGTGGCGCTTCCGGGGGTGGCGCTTCCGGGGGTGGCGCTTCCGGGGGTGGCGCTTCCGGGGGTGGACAGTTGGTCATCGTCGAGTCGCCCGCCAAGGCCAAGACCATCAACAAGTACCTCGGTCCCGGCTTCACCGTCCGGGCCTCGGTGGGGCATATCCGCGACCTGCCCAGCAAGAATCCCAAGGGCGTCAAGCAACCGGTTCCGGGGGTGGACCTGGAGCACAAGTTCCAACCCACCTACGAGATCCTGCCGGGCAAGAAGAAGACCGTCACGGAACTCAAGCAGCTGGCCCGCAAGGCCTCCGAAGTCTGGTTCGCCACCGACTTGGACCGCGAGGGCGAGGCCATTGCCTGGCACCTGGCGCAGGAACTGGGCATTGAGCCGGCCCAGGCCAAGCGTGTCATCTTCAACGCCATCACCAGGCAGGAGATCGAGCGGGCGTTCTCCCACCCGCACCCGATCGACGAGTTCAAGGTCAACGCCCAGCAGGCGCGTCGGATTCTCGACCGCATCGTGGGCTACCAGGTTTCGCCTCTTCTCTGGAAGAAGGTAGCGCGAGGGCTGAGCGCGGGCCGCGTGCAGTCCGTCGCCGTGCGACTGATCGTCGAGCGCGAGCGCGAGATCCGCGCCTTCGTGCCCGACGAGTACTGGGAAGTGGACGTGCGGCTGGCCCTCGACGCCGCCCAAGCCGCGAAACTCGGCCCGGCGTGGAAGCAACTCCTTTCCCAGCGCGATGAGAAGGGCAAGCCGCCCACGCTCAAGGTGCGCAACGCCTGGCTCGGTGAGCGTAAAGCCGTCTCCGCCGAGCTGGCCGAACTGGGCGGCTCGAAGTTCGAGCTCACCTGCCCCGCGGCCGAGCCGCGCGACCTGTCGAAGGACGTGGAGCGCATCGCCGCCGCCGTGGGGCTGCGCGACGTGCGCGTCGCCAGCCAGCCGAACCCCGACGGGAAGGGTCCGGCGAAGACGCTGCGCACCGTGTCGGGCACGGTGGATCCCGGGGCCCGCTACCGGGTGGCGTCCATCGAGACCAGGCGGACGACTTCGCGCCCCGGCCCGCCGTTCATCACGTCCACGCTGCAGATGGCCGCCTCCACCGCGCTGGGTTTCTCCACGCAGCGCACCATGCGCACGGCCCAGGCGCTGTATGAGGGCGTCAACATCCCCGGCGAGGGACAGGTCGGGCTCATCACCTACATGCGCACCGACTCGACGCACCTTTCGGGCGAGGCGCTGAGCATGGCCCGGGAGTACATCGGCCGCACGTTCGGGCCCAGGTACCTGCCCGAGAAGCCCAACTTCTACGGCTCCTCCAACAAGGACGCGCAGGAAGCCCACGAGGCCATCCGCCCCACCGACGCATCCCGGCACCCGGACACGCTGGAGGGCATCCTGCCCCCCGAGCAGGTGAAGCTCTACCGCCTCATCTGGAACCGCTTCGTCGCCTGCCAGATGACCGAGGCGCAGTGGGACGCCACGACCATCCTCCTGCGCCGCTCGGACAAGGACACCGGTGCGGTCCTCAAGGCGACGGGGCGAGTGCTGGTCTTCGACGGCTTCTACCGCGTCTCGGGCGTGCCCGCCGCCGCGGAGGAGCAGACGTTGCCGCCGCTGAAGGAAGGGCAGGAGCTCACGCCCTTTGACATCGACGCCGGGCAGCGATTCACGTCTCCCCCGCCCCGCTACACCGAGGCCTCGCTGGTCAAGAAGCTCGAGGCCGAAGGGATCGGGCGTCCGTCTACCTATGCGTCAATCATCCAGGTGATTCAGGATCGCGCCTACGTCGAGCAGATCGACCGGCGATTCCACGCCACCGATCTGGGCGAGGTCGTCACCGACAAACTCATCGAGGGCTTCCCCGACCTGATGGATGTGGGCTACACGCGCGAAATGGAAGCCCAGCTCGACCGCATCGAGGAGCAGCACATCGACTGGACGGCCATGCTCGCCGAGTTCTACCGCGAGTTCCGTCGGTCGCTTGAACGCGCCCACGAGGAGATGTCCCACGCCAAGGCCGAGATCGAGCCAGCCCCCTACAAGTGTCCGAAGTGCGGTCACCGTACGTGCTATCGCTTCGGCAAGAACGGGCGTTTCCTCTCCTGCTCCGCCTACCCCGCGTGCGACTATGCCGCCCCGATCGACCGCGAGGGTCGCCCGCTGCTGCCCGAGCGCGTCAACATCGCCTGCCCGGAGGATGGATCGCCCATGATTCTGCGCACCGGGCGGTTCGGCCGCTTCCTTGCCAGCGTGAACTACCCCGCCGTCAAGTACATTCTGAACCTCGACAAGAAAGGCGGCATCAAGTATCCCGCCCCGCCGCCGGTGGTGACGGACCTGCCCTGCCCCAAGTGCCAGTCCCCGCTCAACCTGCGCGACGGCAAACGCGGACCGTGGCTGGGCTGCTCGAAGTTCCCCAAGTGCCGCGGGCGGCTGGCGTGGAACAAACTTGATGGTCCCACACAGCAGCGGCTGGAAAGCCAGCTCGCGGAACACATGAAGAGTCACCCGCCCATCGACCTGCGCACGCTCGACGGCAAGCCGATCCCGGATGGCACGCCCATCCAGTCCCTCCTCATCCCCGGCGGTGTGGCTCACCTCGAGATCCACCCCGACGCCGCGGCGGAGAGGGAACGCGAGGCGGCGTGAACCGCCTCGATAGCCACGATCAGACGCCGGGCACGCCTCCTTCCGCCCCCGCGGATCAACCCGATGACGAAGACGGCCCGGGCATGTCGCGCCCGGGCCGTGTCCACGCCCACGCAGTCAGACGATCGGGACGCTTCACTTCTTCAGGTCAGCCAGTGAGGCGCCGAAGTTGATGTGAAACGGCTTGCCCTCGATCACCAGCGCAGGCACCGACTTCACCCCGGCGCGCTCCGCCTCGCTGATGCGGGCCTTCGACTGGCCCAGGTGAACGACTTCGACCTTGAACTTCGATGGATCGAGCGAAGTCGCCAGCTGGCGCTCCGCGTCCACGCAGATGGGGCATCCGGCGTGATAGAAGGTGGCGGTTTTCATGATGCCTGGCTCCTGAAATCGGGTGAAGGCGAGGCGCCCGACGCCGGAGACGCCCCGACGACGGGCCGACCCTCGATAAACAGCATCCACAGACGCTCGCGCTCGGGCGGCGCGGCGACGTCGTGCTCCGGACAATCCAGCCGCAGGTCGCCGTCTCCAAGCGGCGCATCCACGTAGGCGCAGTGGTGCGGGCGCCGCTCCCCCGGATGGACGTTGGGCCGGAAGAAGCGGCACGTGACGCACAGCCGCGCCACGGGAATGTGACCGGCTTCCTGCAGCGCGTGAATCATCTTCACCACCGCGCGTGTGAGCGTGGCCCGCTCCATCTCGTCCATGGCGTCGATGGCTCGCAGCAGCGCCTCGGGCCACAGCGTCGAGGCGGCGGCACGCCGTGCGCCGCGACGCGACAGACGCACCTCCACCCGGCGGCCATCCACCTCGGACCGGGTCCGCGTCACCAGCTTCTTGCGCTCCAGGGCGGCGACGGCGTCGCTCACGGTGGGCGGCGTCACCGCCATGTCCCGGGCCAGTTGCGTCATGGTCCGGCCCTGGCCGTCCCGCACCGCGAGCAGGGCGAGGATCTGCGACTGCGTGGGCGTCAACCCGTCGCGCCCGCGCTCGGCCCAGGCGTGGTGCCGCATGGCCATGCTCAGCCGGGCCAGCCCGGCGGCGAGTCTCGTCGCCGCTTCATCCGCCAGAACCGGCTCGGTTCGAGTTGGTCCGGACATTTGCATAGGAGTCCTAAGTATATGGCCAACCACCATCCTGTCAAGCCCGCGAGTAAGGCGGCCCCGCCGCCGATCCCGGCCCGCGATACGGGAACCGTGAAGCGGCCGACGGTCCGCGCCGGTTCATTGACAATCGGGAGAATCCGTCCTTTACTGCCCACTCGGGCCAGCGCCCGCGCCTCACGGGGTGTAGCGCAGTTTGGTAGCGCGTCTCGTTCGGGACGAGAAGGTCGGAGGTTCAAATCCTCTCACCCCGACTTTTCGAGAGTTCAAGCCCTTCGGCGAGCACGTCGAAGGGCTTTCTCGTTGTAAACACGAGGGTTGCGCCGTCCAGCCGGCAGTTCAAACAGACGATTTCGAGCAGCCGGCGCCTGGTGGCGTAGTCGGCCGTAACCCACTGTTCTTGCAGGGTTTGCGAGAGTTCAAACGCCTTCGACGCCAGTTCCGCCGTCTCGTCGTGCGAGCGGTCCAGCACGTCGAGCTGGAGCTTGATCGACGCCAGCCGGTCGCGGAGTTCCGTGTGCTTGCGGGCGAAGGTCTCCTGGTCCACGTCGTCGGCCAGCCGCAGGTTGAGCAGCCGATCCTGCTGATTGACGAGCAGGGACGCCTGCCGCGTCAGTTCCTCCCGCTGGGCGCGTGAGTCCCGCTGCGCGTCCCGCGTCTGTGAGGCCAGGACAAGGCGGAACCAGTCGCGGACTTCCGGGTCCTCCACCTTCATGCGGCCGAAGAGCGCGAGCACCTGCCGGTCCAGTTCCGCTTCCGTCACCCGCACGCGCGGATGCCCGGGCGCGGTGTAGCCGCTGCACCGGTAGTAGACGTAGTGCCGCTCCCCTGACTTCGTCTGCTTCGTCTTGCGCTCGCCGGTGACGGCGCGGCCGCAGTGGGCGCAGGCGATGCGGTCGCCGGCGTAGGTCATCTGGTGGGTGTGGTAGACGTGGCCGCCGAGCAGGGCCTTCACGCGGGCCCACGTAGCACGGTCGATGAGCGGCTGCTGCCGGCCCGGATACCACTGCCCCTTGAACGGGATTTCCCCGATGTACGAGCGGTCCGTCAGCATCGCGTGCAGCTTGCTGCGGGTGAACTTCGGCGCTTCCGGCCGGTAGGTCAGCCCCTCGACGTGCAGCCGGTCGCGGAGCGCATCGAGCGTGAGCGGCTCGTAGGCGTAGAGGTGGAAGATGCGCTTGACGTTCTCCGCCGCCGGCGGATCGACCTCCGAGATGCAGCGCCCGTCCCGGCGGATGTTCCTGTAGCCGTAGGGCGCCCTGCCGACGAACCAGCCTTCCTGAACCCGCCGGGCGAGGCCCTCCTTCACGTCGAGGGACTGCTGCTCGGTGTAGAAGCTCGCCATGTTGGCGAGCGTCCGCCGCATCATGCGGCCGGCGGGGTTGTTCTCCGTCGGCTGCGAGACGGAGATGAAGGCGAGGCCGTACTCGCTCTCCAGGCGCTCAAGCTCCACGTAGTCGAAGAGGTTGCGGGCGGCGCGATCGACCTTGTAGAAGAGCAGCCCGTCGAGTTCCTCCGCGTGCTTCTTGGCGTAGGCGATGAGCTCGCGGAAAGTCTTGCGCTCGTCGCTCTTGCTCGCCGTCTCGGCGATGCGGAAGAGCCGAACAATCTCGCCGCCGGCGGAGGCGGCGTACCGCCGGAGCGCGTCCTCTTGGACCGCGAGCGAGAAGCCCTCCCGTTCCTGTTCCCGACTGCTGACCCGTGCCAGGGCGACGAACCGCTTCATGACGCTCACTCCCGCGACAGAACCGCGAACAACTCTCCGGCGTTGCGGAGTATTGTAACGGCGTCTTCGGGCGTGAGCCTCTGCGCGTAGTACGGCTGCCAGACCTGGAGCGTGCGGCGGATGAGCTCCGGCGTGATCCACTCCGGCGTGCCGGGAGGGACGGCGACAGGCGCGTCGCCGCGCGCCTTCTCCGGTTCTGGATGGACCTTCCGCGTCCGCACGTCCTCTCGCCTCCCTCAGGTCTGGTGCTGCCGCGCCATGCGGTCGCGCAGGCGCTGGTAGGCGACGGTCACTTCCTTGAAACGCTGCACCGCTAGCTCGACCAGGTGCGGCTCGACGTTCTTCCCATTCAAGCCGTCGGGGTGGTACTTGCGGCAGGCGTCGCGATAGGCGCGCTGCACGTCGTCCCATGAAGCGCCGCGCTTCAGGCCGAGCACGCCGAGATCGTCGTCGGTCGGGTCGGGCGACGCCGGCGATTCCTGCGCGTGCGCTTCCTCTTCGTCGCCCGGATACCAGCGATGGTTCGGGCGACGCCGGCGCTTATGCTCTCGACGCCGCTGTGCGTATTCGCTCGCAAACTGCTCCACGTAGCTCGCCACCTGGGCGAACTCAGCCCCCGCTCGTTCCAGGAAATACCGCGTCCCGGACGACGAAACGGAAACAAAGGGGGCGAGGCTGAACCGCATGTGGAGCACGAGCCGCCCCTCGCTCTCGTAGCACACCGCCGCCACGATGACCGGCAGCGCATACCACGGCCCGCTGCCGGGGCCGCGAAGACGCCGAAGACCGTCCTCGCCACGGCGGAATCCGTCGCACTCTCCGACGCTGTTGACAAGCGTGCAGCCACGTGCAGTCAGATAGCGGATGACCTCGCGTCGGGCGACAGCCGGCGACATGTACGCCCGCAACGTCGCGCTCGACGCGAACTCTGTCCTGGCATTCCCACGGCTCCGCCAAGCCGACCACAGGCCGCTCAGCACCGCCGCAACGATGAAGACCACGTCCATACGCGGCTCCCTTCTGCGCCGTCAGTCGCGCTCCTGCTGCGGGGGTTCGGGTTCGCGGCCCTTGTCGGCGTCGCGCTGCTGCTCGGCCTGCTTGAGGCGCTCTTCGAGGATGGACGGCTGTTCGTCGGGGTCGAGCGATTCGCCCTGGCGCTCCTGCATCACTTCGCCGGGCGTCTTTGTGCCGTAGATGCCGTACACGGTCGGCTGCGCCACGTTGGATTCGGGATAGAGAGCGCCACGCAGTTCCGCGAGGCCCTGGCGGAACATGGCCGAGGCGTGCCCGGCGCCGATCTTCTGCGTTGACTCTTCGCGTACCATGATTCAGGTCTCCTGTGATTGAGTGGATTACCGTCCGTCGCGCATGCGGCGGAATGCGGCCGCCATGTCGCGCTGTTCAACAAAGGCGTCGTGCAGGTCCATCGAGCGACGATGCTGGAGCGCGCCGCTCATGCCCGACGAGGCGGCGGCGCACATGCCGGCCAACCCCAGGTACACCGCGAGCGGGACGCTGATGGTGGCCACGCACAGCGCGATGAAGAGCATGTAGAGCGGCTCGATGACCGTCTTGATCCGGTGTTCGGAGCTGCGCTTCCAGACCTTCGCGAGCGTCGGCGTGCCGTTGTAGAGCGTGTGCGGTTGCGCACCGCCGCGCCGGATGCGCGACTTCGTGCGAATCCGCGCCGAAAGCAGCGCGAGCCAGTAGAGCGCGAGGTAAACGAGCATCGGCTCGGCGCTGTGGCCTTCCCAGAAGACGGGCCAGAAGAGGATGCACAGCGTGCCAGCCGCGGCCTGGAGGCCGAAGTAACGCTCGCCGAACGAATCCGAGCGGCGCAGGAAGACCTCGACCGTGACGCCGAGCGTCCGGGTGATGAACGTCATCACACCCAGGAAGTTGTTGAAGTCCTTCTTTGATGCGACCGGTTCCGGTTCCTGCCGTTGCCACATGATCAGGTCTCCTGTCCGCGTGCGCGCAGTGACCGCGCGGGCGGTCAATGCCGCCTTTCCTTGCCGTTCACTTCATGCTGGCGCTCAAGTCTTCTGGTTGAACTGCACCGGGAGCCAGCTTCGACCCGATGCGTTGAACACCCGTCCGTTCTGAAACACGATGCCGTCCACGATCCACTTCGGAGGCCCGCCCGTTCGCAGCCGCGTGAACTCGCGCGGTTCGACCTCCGCCTCCATGACCTCAGAGAAGCCGCCGCTCGTCGTGCCGTTCTCCCGCGCCCAATCAAGCCCGAGCAGAGCACTCACCTGGTCGTCCGCGGCGTGCGAGTGATTGCCGCTTGCCCTGCACTGCAACGTGCGGCCGATGAGCCGCGAGGCCCACTCGTTCGTCACCGGGTCACTGTTGCCGTGAAAGACCTTCGTATTGAGGTTGGCCAGCAGCGAGTCGGTCTCGACGCGGCCCTTCTCGCTGCCGCCGAGAGCGGCCACGAAGTTGCTGTAGTTCTGGCTGAGCAGCACCGTTGCCACCCATGCCGACCGGCACGTCGCCTGGAACTGGAAGTCGTAGCTGGTGAGGAAGTGCTGCGCTTCATCCGCCCACAGGAACACCGGTCGGGGATTCGCCTGCACACTGCGCCGTTCGATGCAGCGCTGGAAGGCATACTTCCACAGCACCTGCGCGAACTGCCCGACCTCCCCGAACTCCTTGACCGGCAGGTCGATGAGGATGATCCTGCCGTCCTGCACGGCTTCCGGCGTGATGGTCGTCTCGCCGCAGAAGAGCTCCCGCAGCATTCCCCGGTTCAGCACGTCCACGAGCGATGTGAAGGTCGAGACGATGACGCTGCGCGTCTTGTCACTGAGGGAAGGGAACTCGCGCAGCCAGTAGTCGGCGACGATCTCGAAATCCGCCCGCTCGCGCGGTGTCTTGTCGCGTTTGTCTGCCTCCGAGAGCCAGCGAAAGCACTCGGAACCAGCCTTCCATCCGTCCGAGCAGACCTGTTCCGGCGACGCGGGCGCGGAAACGACCACGCGGTAGAGGTCCGGCACCGCGATGCGACCCCTACCCAGGGCCAGGAGGTCCACGACGTTGCGGCAGAGCTGGCGCAGGGCACGCTTCCAGTATCCTTCGTCATCCCGCCCGCCGCCGCCAGCCGACTGCCGCTCCGCCACTTCCAGCACTGTTGAGAGCAAGTTGACCACATTCTCGGTCAATCCCGCGCCGCTGCCTTTGCGGGTCATCTCGTGGTCGAGGAAGTTGAAGCGATGCGGCTCGCCCGGGCCGAAGACGACCAGGTCGTCGAGCCGCTTCGTCTCCCGGCAGTAGCCCTCCCACAGGGCGCGCTCGTCCGCCTTGGCGGTAAGCACCAGACCGCCGAAACCGCACGTTAGCATCGTGCGGGCGAGCAGCCGGCCGGAGCCGCTCGTCTTGCCCGAGCCGGTCGCGCCGAGGATGAGTGCGCCTTCCACCGCGTCGCGCAGCGTCCAGGCGTCGTCCCGCGACCAGTGCAGCAGCGGGAGCGCCAGCAGGTCGGAGGGCCCGCGCACGGCGGGCCTGCGTTTCCTGAAGAGTCCGAGCATGGCTACTTGCCCGCCTTCCGCTTGGCGTCCTCTTCCGACTTCCACAACGTGGCGATGATGAACAGCACGAATGTCGGGATGAGTTCCATGATGAGTCTCCTACTTGCCGTTGCCCGAGATGCTCCTGGCGACTTCCGCCAGCGGCCGACCGTCGGCGCCGGCGTCCCGGAGCTGCTCGGCAAGGTCCATGAACCAGGTGATGACCGAATCAACACTGAGCGTCGGTGCCGACACGGCGACTGAACGCCCCTCGCCCAGCCGGATGACGACGCGCTCGCGCGCAACCCGTTGCCGCGTGCTCGTTCGAGGAACGGGCCGGCCCGCTCTGACGGCCTTCGTCTCCGCGACCAGGCGGTCGCGCGTCAGCCGGCCTTCGAGCACCGCCTGGATAAGCCGCTGCCGCTCCGCCGCATCCGGCACGGTGACGATCTGGTAAGCGCTGCTCATCGGAATGCGCCCCGCGTCGATCTGGTCCTGCACATCGCGCGGCAGCACGAGCAGCGAGAGTAACTTCGAGATCGTGCCGGGGGACGGACGACCCAAGCGCAGCGACACCTCCGCCGCCGACCAGCCCGTCGCCTGCATCAGCTCGTGCAGCGCGCGGGCATGCTCCGTGACTTTCAGGCCCTGGCGCTGGGTGTTCGCCAGGAGTTGCAGCGTCACACGCTCCGCCGGCGACGGGGCCTTCTCGGC
Organism: Phycisphaeraceae bacterium; assembly: GCA_015709595.1. Classification (NCBI taxonomy): domain Bacteria; kingdom Pseudomonadati; phylum Planctomycetota; class Phycisphaerae; order Phycisphaerales; family Phycisphaeraceae; species Phycisphaeraceae bacterium. The sequence continues at coordinate 2,344,422 of CP054178.1, read as the reverse complement.
AATCAGCATCGGCACGGTCGCAAGGCCGGCGCGCCGCGCAGCATCGAGCCGGCGGTGCCCGTCGTCCACGATGATGGCGTCGCCTTCGTAATGGCCGAGCAGCGGCACGAGGATGCCGTTCTGCGCGATGCTCTGTGCCAGGGATACCTGCTCTTCCTCGTCGAGCCGCGCCCGCACGTTGCCGGGCGACACAGGCTTGTTCGTCGGAACCTGTTGTATGACGTGTCCCGGCATGGTCATGCTCTCCCTGCTCTCTCTTCCTTCCGAAGCAGCGTCTGCACGGTGAGGGCAATGACGCCGAGGTCATCCAGTTGTCCCAGCACCGGCAGAAAATCCGGTGCCAGATCGATCGGGGATACGACGTACAACAGACAGCCAAGCACGATGGCGATCTTGCGCATGGCAGCGCTCCTCCTGACCCGCCCGGCATCCGCCGCGTGCCTCCCGCCGGCGGGCCGTCGGGCGGGGTCGCGTGTTTTCTGCCAGGTTCTAGAGGGCGGGAGCCAAAACGCTCAACATCCGCAAACGGATTGCGGAGCGGCCGGGCGGGATTGATTACGGATGGAGGGCAGCTTTGGGGGTCAGCGAGACCTGCCGGCGATGCCCCGGGCCTGTTCGGCCGCAGCGGACTCGAAGTCGCGCACGAGCTGCCAGGTCTGCTGGATGCCGGAACTCACGCCGAACAGCTTGTACGCCCGATTGAGCATCTCGACGAGGCTGCGCCCGTCGTCGTGGAGTGGATTCGGCAGCCCCAGGACTTCGGCGAACGCCTTCTCGGCGAGCCTGAGTTCCCAGCGATGAGTCGCAATGGTATCAATGCCCGTGGCACCGAGTCGATCCAGTACAGGCGGACGAAAGAGAGTGGGTTCCCGCGCTCGCATCTGCCCGAGCGTAATCGCGTCGCTCGGGAACCTGATGCCCCTCGGATCGAATCGTGGCGCTTTCGTTTCTTCCCCCATGTGCCTCCGGTGACGCCATTTACTTAGCGGCTCTGCCCCTTGTGTCGTTTGGCCTGTTCCACTGCAGCGGCCTCAATGTCCCGCACTAGTTCTCGCGTTTGATGCATCCCTGCGCTAAGTCCGTACTCTTTGTATGCCTTGTTGAGCATCCCGATCTGATCCTGCCGCGTGTCGCCTATCGGTTCAGGCCGACCAAGCGCCAGCTCGAATGCCCGGTCGGCGATCTGTAACTCCACGTTGTGCACGAGCAATGCGTCGATTTCCCAGGCCAGCGCCTTGCCCATCCCTTGGATTGTGAAAATGGCTGGGTCCTCCGCGCGCATTCGGCCGAGCGTGATCGCATCGGTTGGGAACTTGATGCCCCTCGGATCGAATCGTGGTGTCTTCGCCTCTTCCCCCATGTGCCTCCGGTAGTACTCTCCGCTACCGGTGGCACAGCGCCGACGCGCTGTCAACCGCTTTCTGAGCGCTGAAGCAGCCGTTTGCGCCGCAGGTATTCCTTCACCTCACCGACTAGCTGGCTCGCGTCGTCAGTGAGCACGCTCGGCCGTCCCGGTTTGCGATCGACCATGCTGCGCGAGAGGTGGGCCTCTATGGCCTCGATCGCGTCGAGGAGCGAACGTTCGGAAATCTCAAGGTCGCTCGGAATCAGACCCGCACGTTGGTGCTGTTCGAGTGTGGCCTCCATGCTCTTGAATGACTTGGGCCCTTCCGAGAGGAGATCTAAAACATGCTCAAATCTCGCCCAGATCTTGTCGTTGCCGAGCGACTCATAGACCTCGAAGTCTCCCTCGCCGGCTGACCACAGCGAAGCCGTAAGGCCAGCCAGCCGATGCTTCTCCTCCTTGCTCGCCGTCTCCAGGGCCTCCTCCAAGGCGGGAAGTGCCGCCGGCCCGATACCTCGCAGAATCTGCTCAACACGGAAAGCCAGCTCATCGTCCGCCGAAAGCAGACAGCGAATCAATGATGGCACCGCCTGCACCGCGGCCGTGCCCGCCGATCCGATGGCGGCCACGAGCACGCTCGCAGCGAAGCCGTCGCGTGTCCGGTCAAGCAACGACGACAAGGCGGGCACGACAGCCGCTTTCGCGGACTCCGGCATGTCGCGCAGCACCCCGACCAGCATCCCGCGCACATGGTCTTCCCGCTCCACTTCGAGGGCCGCCACGACTGCCTGTGCCCCTGCGGTCCCCATGCGCGTCAACGCCACGCCCAACGTCGGTACTTCCCGCCAGTCTCCCTGACGCAGGCGCCGAACAATTCCTGGTGCAGCGACAGCGCCGATCGACGCGAGCGCGTCCGCCAGCCCGTCCGCGACGCGCACGCCGGTATCAACACCTACTCGTTCCAGCAGCCGTGGCAGAGCTGGCCCTGCCCGCGGCCCCATCATTCGCACACCGCTCAGGGCGGCGATACGCACGTCCTCATCCTCGGCCGCTATCAGATCGGCCAGACGTTCAAGCGCGTCATCGGGCACATGACCGACTTCCGCGAACCCCATGATTGCGCCTCGGATCAGGTACGAATCGTCGGCGAACAGTATCGCCAGTAACGCGTCTGTCGCAGCATCCGTTCCGCGCGTGACCCACCCCAGCACCGAACAGGCATAGCCGCGCACGTCCGGTCGCACGCGGGGGTCTGCAATCAATTCCTGCAATGCGCCCATGAACCCCACCGCCGCGTGTCCATGTCGCTTGATGGCGGTCAGCACCGCGTACTGCGCGTCCGGCGCGCCGCTCAGCAGGATCGGTGTAATCGCCTCCACCGCCTCGGGGGCTGACGGGTCGCCATATAGCAACCCGATCGCCGACATCATCACGATTGACTGCTGCTCGTGGCGAAGGCCACGCCGCAACGTCCCGAGCACTCTGGCATTGGCGGGAGCAATCGTGATCCGGGCCACCGCAGCCATCACGCGCACCAGTTCATCCGGCCCGCGCATCAGCCCCTTGAGGAACGTCTCGGCACCGGGCGGAGCGCCGCCGATCGCCATGAGGTAACACGCCGCCGCCTTCACATCAGAGTTGCCCCGCCACAGCGCCTCGATCAATAACTCGCTTGCCCTCTCAACCGCCTTGCCATCATCAACGCTCCCCGGTTCATGCAGCGCGAACCCGCGGAGCACGGCGGCGGCGACCAAGCGGCGATGCGTATCGGGATCGTCCAGTGCCTCGATGAGGGCCGGAATGGTCTGCTCATTTCCAAGCCGATCGAATACGTTGTCCAGCCGGCAGAAACCCGTCGTCAATCGCAGCGGGTCTTCCGCCATCGCCTGAAGGAAGGCGTCAACGGCTTGCCTGGCCTCGTTCGAGACAAGCCGGAGCTTTCGGGGACTCTCATTGTCCGGTGACGGCTCGGCAGGCATCCTTTCGCGGCTCCCAAGGGCAGACGGTGCATCGCGCCAGATTCTACCGGCCTTCCGCAGGTACCAGGCCCCGCCCCGTTGCTCGCAGAATCGGCTTGCCGACTGCCGCCACACCGTGCTACGCAGGTGAGAGCGCAACTCGCTTCGATAGGCATGACAGGTGGTGACCGACAACTGGGAGGTAGCGATCTTCACTCGGCTGAATGAACTGGCCGAACGGCACGGGCTGTCGCCCTTTGATTTCAGTGCATCGCTCAACAGAGATGGCAAGGGTCAGTCAATGCTCATCTTCCACGTTGTCCCAGATGAAGAGGTGCCAACGGAGCGATTCGTCCGTCTACTGGCGGGGCTTGGAATCACGGACAATGACACGCTGCATATCCAGGGAACCGACGAGCAGATCTACGACACGTTGACATGGGCCATCCAGAACGCCCCGCGCCATCCGCGGCGCGGTCGGTGATTCACGAGAGCATCTTTGCCAACAGGGTGCTCGGAACCCACCTGCCCGGCTCCGACCCATGCTCCGCGGTGAACCCGACCAACCGGTACGCACACCCGATCCGCCGCGGTGCCGAAAGCCGCCGCCGAAACCGATCGTGCAGAATGGCGCGAGCTTTCTCCGCATCCGAGCTGGCGAACCGAAGCTCCCGGAGGGGTTGCCCCACCCGGCCGTAGCGGACGGTCACGACCCAGTCGCCGAGCAGGTCCTGGCCGACGGCGAGTTCGTACCGCCGGTGATGGTTGAGTTGATCGCTGTGCGCCTCAAGGGCGATCGTCAGAAGTTCGAGCACGCCGCCTCCGTCGCCGATGATTCCCGCAGGTACTGGTAGAGCGTCTCGCGGCTGATGCCGAACTCACGGGCGAGACGTGCCTTCTTCTCGCCGCCGGCGGCGCGGGCTCGCAATTCCGCGATGCGTTCCGGCGACAGCGCCCGCTTGCGGCCGCGGTACACGCCGCGCTGCTTGGCCAGTGCGATACCCTCGCGCTGCCGCTCCCGGATAAGTTCGCGCTCAAACTGACCTACCGCGCCGAGGACGGTGAGCATCAGGTTGGCCATGGGCGAATCCTCGCCGGTGAAGAGCAGGTTCTCCTTGATGAACTGGACGCGGACGCCGCGGCGGGTCTGCTCCTGCACCATGCGGCGCAGGTCGTCCACGTTGCGGGCCAGGCGGTCCATGCTGTGAACGACGACCGTGTCGCCCTCGCGGGCGTAGGCGAGCAGCGCCTTGAGTTGCGGCCGCTCTGTATCCTTCCCGGAAGCGTGGTCGGTGAACAGGCGGTCGAGTTGGACGCCATCGAGCTGCCGCTCCGCGTTCTGATCAAGCGTACTGACCCGAATGTACCCGATCCGTTGCCCCTTCCCCGACACCCGCCCTCCATGAACTGTCAGGAAAGCTCTATGACATCGCGCCGCACCTGTCAACAAATACTTGCGGCGACTCCATTCTGACAGAACCGCCCGGAACTGTCTGACATCAGGATGGGGTACACCTCAACTTGACACACTGCAACATCTGTCCCCCGCCCCCGTTGCAGTTGCAGACCACGGTCGCCGTGGTGTCACGCACGCTTCATGCTGCCTTCAATGCATGACAGAGCCGACGCAGCGCGCCACGCGCCGAGGACCCCACACTGCTGGCTGTACCGCTGCTTCGCCGTATAGCGCTCGTGGGGTCGCAGGCATTGAATTCATTATCGATGAAGAGGTGACCACCGCTCACGTTCGTGAACGTGATACTGCCCCGCGTCCTGACAAGATGCGGGCGCGCCGAGGCTGCGATCCGTGCCAGATTGGCGCGATACGTGTCCCATTCCCCAGTCGGCCTGTAGTGCTGCTGCGACGGATAGACATGGCTCGTTGAGTCCACGCCCTTCTCCGCCAGAACAATGACACCCATTTCCCAGTCGGACACAAACGCGGAGACTTGCCGCTCCTTGTCGAGCAGGCACCGCAGGTCGATACAGAATATGTTGCTGTGGTGGCCTGTGGAGCCGCCAGTGGCCGGCGGATACAGCACAACATACACTTTGCAGTCCACGAACCGATTCATCGTAAAGTAGTCCAAGTACCACAGTGGTGGTAGCAGCACATACGGGTTATGATGATTGCTGTACTGATTGATCATCAGCAGCCGGCCTCCCGGCTTGAGGAAGTCTGCAAAGTTCGTCACGGTCCTGGCCGGGTCAAAGGTGTTATCCAATGTACTGCCATCAACTACGAAGTCTGCGAAGCCTCTCAGTGTCTCGGGCAGCGGCTCGGTCAGATCGTGAATGATGTCGGCGCCCTCGTAGTCGCTATGATCGAGCGAAAGCAGCTGCGGCACGCCCAATAGCGCAAACAGAGCAGAATCGCTGATCAGGTCTAGCCCGGCATGGGAGATGCGGCGTCCTACAGTGCTGCTATCAACTTGGAGGTCCTCTGGCCCGACTTCTGGAGTATGGCCGTGCTCGCGCATGAGCGCTATGATCTCATGTGGCTGAAAGTATATTGTTTGCTTGCCGATAGTCACCACATTGCCGGTCAACGCCCTGTACGCGTGTTCTCGCAGCAGAGCCTCCACCATTTCATAACCAAGTCCCATGTGATCCCTCCATCAATACTGAATGAGTGTTCGCCCACACTACTCCCGGCGGACTACGAAGACAAGGTGGCAGTGAAGCACCGCCGCGCAGTGAACGGCACGTGGCCGACAACGCGATCGTGCTCGCTAGGTGGAAAATGCGATATGCAAACCAATCGCAACACAAGGCATGCGAATGGTGAGTCGCGCAACTGTAACACAAATGTCATTCACAAGCCCGACGCGATGCGCTATGGTCGAGTACGTCAACAAGTCGCTTCACCATGTCCGCACCTAACCCATTGCACCTCGCCAACACCGCCCAGCAGATGGCCCGCACCGCACCGGCCTCCGACGCCGTCGTGTTCAACAAGGTCGCCATGATCTGCATGGGCGTGATGGCCGCGGCATCGGTCATGCAGGTGCTCCAGCCGCTGCTGCGCGAGCTGAACCGCAAACACGCCGCCGACGAGCACCGGGGACGCGGGCGCGGCCGCTGAGTGCGTCACCACTCGATTGAATCCACTATCGTATCGCGGTCGCCGGCCTGCAAACCGATGCTCCGATCTGCTTCGCGTATCCACGACACGCGGTGCCGGGCGATGCCCTCGAAGAGCCGAACCGACGGACGCACTTCCGCGTTCAGATTGCGACCCCTGATGCGGATCTTCTTCCCGGCCGCCAAGATCGTGATGCCCTCAGACGGGTCAAAGGCAACCCGCTCCAGCCAGCCGTAGCCGATGGCGACGATGCTGCCGTCCTTGCGACGCAGTTCCAGCATGACGGCACGTTCACGAATGCCGCGCAGCCAGCCGAAGGCGCCCAAATCGTCGCAGGCATCCGGCTCGGCGTGTTCGGCGGCCATGCCGAGACGGGAATCCCTGCCCGTCACGTAACGCTGAAGCACGGCACTATCGCTCATGGATCAATCGCTCCTGTTCAAGGTGCATGGCCCGACCGGCGTCGTACATCGCCGCCAGGCGCTCCAGCCGTTGAAGCGTGGCTGCCCGGTCACGCTGGTCACGGCCCGCGATGAACTCCGTCGCCGTCAGCCGGTCGTCGGACCGGCTCACCGCCTCCAGCAACGCTTCCTTGTCGTCGGTGTAGACGGTCGCGCGTTCACGGGCACGACTGACACTGACATAGAACTGCTCGCGCGACGTAGCCGGCAGTGAGTCGGACGACTGACCGATGAACACGCGGTCCACGGTCTTGCCCTGGGAGGCATGGCTGGTCACGACGTAGCCGTGCGCCAGGTGGGCGTAGTCCTTCGACACGGTCCAGCCGTTGGCCAGCACGATGTTCCCTTCGGCGTCGAAGCCGCGCACCGCGTAGAGCGAGCCGTTGTTGAGCCGGTGCCGCCCGTCGGCCGTGGTCCCGTTGCGCGTGATGCGCAGCACGTCGCCGGGGGCGATGGGCAGCACCGACGGCCGGTAGACCTGAAAGCGCTCTGCCTGGTCGAGCGGCAGCGGATCGTCGCCGACAATGACCCGCTCACCTTTGCGATGCCCCTTGGCATTCTGGTGGTAGACCAGTACGTCGCCCGGCGCGTAGTTGAGCGCGTCGGCTTTCTCCGCTCCGGTCAGGTTGGCGCTTTCCAACGCCAGGAAGGTCTGTTCCCCCTCCCCCAGCTTTCCCGCCTGCTTGAGGCGGGCACGGATTTCGTCGGTAATCCACTCGCCCTCCAGGTGCGTCGGCGAGACGACAAGCCCTGTCTTCCCCTCTTCCACGGTCCGCACGTAGTCCTCAGCCAGCGCCTTGTAACGCTCCGTCTCGCCGACCTCGCGTACCCAGCCCAGCCGGTCGAGCTCGCGGAAGCCGTCCTGCGTCCGGCCTTCGGAGAGCGCCCGCACGGCTTCCCGGTAGTCGCCGCGCTGCCGCTGAATCTCACGTATCTCGGCTGGCACCAGCCCGGCTTCCTCTTCGAGCAGCCGCAGCGCCGCCCCGCGTTCTACGGAGCCGTGCTGCCGCCGGTCACCGGAAAGGACGACTCGGGCACCCAGCCGGTCGGCCAGGTCGAACACCCGGCCCATCATCCGCGAGCCGAGAAGCCCAGCCTCGTCAATCCAGATCACCTGCCCGGCCACCCGCGCCTGCAATCGCTCGTCTACCAGCAACCGCGCCACGGTGTCGGCCTCGGCGAAGCCCTCCACGTCGCGCAGCACGCCACGGCTCGCGTCGGCTGATGGCGCGAAGACGAACACCCTCTTCCCGGCCGCTTCGATACCTTCGACCGCCTCCTTCATCATCGTCGTCTTGCCAGTGCCGGCGGCGCCGCGAACTAGGATGACGCGGTCGTTCGAGTCCAGCACGTGCCGCACCGCGCGTCGCTGGTCGGCATTCAGCCAGTCGCGCTTGAGCGCGTAGCCGGCGGCCCCGAGCGGGCGGCATGCTCCGCGCCCGCTGCGGGCAAAGGCCAACATCCGGGTCTCCTCTTCCAGGACGCTTCGAGTGGTGGCGAGCCGCCGGCCATTGCGCTCCGCCACCACCAGGTTCTCCACCGAAAGGCCGCGCATCACCGATGCTGGTGACGCCTTGCCCACGGCTCGCTTCATGGCCTCCGTGAGTATCTTCCGCTCCGGTACGACGGCGCTGCGCTCGAAACAGTGGCCGACGGCGTGCAGCGCCGCCTCACGGGCCGCACGCCCGTCTTCCGGCAGACTGTCCATGCCGAGCCGGCCCTTCACCCCTTCAAGCGCGGCCAGCTCGTCGGACGTCATTCGCGACACCCACTCGCTTCTCAGTTCATCCAGCGCCAGGTCCTTCTGCTTCTTCTCCCGCGTCTTCGCACCCAGCCTGTCCTTTGCCTCCGGGTCCGTGACGCCCTTCTCGCGGGCCTGTTCCTCGATGAGCGCCGTGCGCCGCGAGAACTTCCCAATCGCCGACAGCGGCACGCCCGCCAGTTCCCAGCCCTGCTTCGTGCGCTGCGTCGGCAGACCCAACTCTTCGAGCCGCCGCGCGAGTCGAGAATGGAACACCGCCTCGAAGAACGGCGCGTCGCGTTTCAGCCCCGCGAACTGCCCCGCCTTCCAGCGGGATTCCGTATCGTCCCAGGTGGTGTTGAACACGAAGCAGTGTGCGTGCAGGTGGGGGTCGGGAACACCCTCGACCGGGCGCGCCGTGAAATGCACAAACTCGCCCCAGACCATGTTGCCGGTCGCACGGTCCTCATTCCGACCGCCGGCACGCACGCGCGCCTGCATTTCCGCCTCGATGTCCTCCATCGTGGCTTCAACCGACTCCCGGAACGCATCGAGAATACGCTCGTCGCGCGTGAGGCCGTAGAGAATCGACACGGACTTCGGCACGTGGAAGTTGAAGTCATAGCCGACGCGGCGGTCGCGCTTCGTCCGGGGTGTTAGTGCCTCTCCGCTCTGTGGGTCACGATTGTCGCAGAGGGCGTCCCACTCTTCGCGGCCGACGTTGCCGCACAGCCCTAGCCGCGCTGCCCCTTTGCCTTTCCAGACGCCGACGAGCTCTTGGCCCTCCACGTAGTAGTCGGCGGTGGAGTAGTAGCTTCTGGCTCGGTCGGGCGAGTTGTTCTGGATGATGCGAAGCATGGTGACGCGATAGTTCCTACCGCTTCATTCGCAATCGTCAAGAAGTTGTTCGCGTGAGGGTTGCTTTCTTTCACGGCGGTGTTTCACGCCGGCAACAGGCGGCCTGCCGGCTCACCCGTCGGATGGGTTCTCCCTCTGCATTACGCGAAGCGGTACGGCCGCGGCACGAGCGCCGGCGTTGAATCGCCCCCGGTGCAGCGACAGCGCGATGCGGCACATCGCCAAGGCACCCTCGCCCGCTTCCTGTCCGGCAGCGGTGGGTCGCCCGGGCGTTGACGTGCCGGGTTCGTCTCTGCCTTTCCCCGGTCTCCTTCGCCCAACCCGGCCTGATTGACGGCATCGCTACAGCCGCCGCCGGTCCGGTCAAGCAGAAAACCGGTTCCTCCCAACATCTTCACTGCGTTGCAGACGCGGGTCCCTCCCGTTTTCCGCTGTGACCGTTGCGCTCCGCCCCGGCTTGGAGCGGCTGGTTACCGCGTGCCATCAGGCCGCGATGGGCGCGGCCGGAAACCTCTCAGAAAGGAGACTCACATGTCCGACACGAACAACAACGCTTCCAAGGCTCCCACGCACATCGCCTACCAGGTGCGCGACCGCGAAGGCAAGAAGGGCTTCTGGACCCGCATCGGGTCCGCCTGGCCGCACAACGACGGCAAGGGCTTCAACATCCAGCTTGAAGTCGTGCCGCTTGACGGCCGCATCACGCTCCGCGTCGCGAGCGACAAGAAAGACTGACCCATCCGCAACCGGGCGGGCCGCAAGGCCCACCCTTTCTTTATCGAAAGGAGACTTCACGTGACACAACCTACTGACATCGACATCCATCAGCTTCTGCGCGAGCGGCGCCAGGTTGCCGTTCTCTGGAGCATCGAAGACGTGCAATCCGTTCGCCCGGACCTCAACGACGACCAGGCGTGGCAGGTCTTGCAGCGGTGCTGCCGCGTGCATGACTGCTCCGTCGGCTTCAACTGGCTGCTCATCGAGTACGTCGCTGACGACCTGTACCCGAAAGGACAATCCGAGAACGGAGGCAGGCCATGACCGCCGTCGCTCTCATCAACCCGTTCTTCGCTGCGCGTCTCCGCCGTAAGCCGCGCTTGGCCTCCGCCAGAGTCGCTTCCGCGCCCGTCGAGATGCGAGTCATCGGCAACGCCACGCTCTACCGCGCCGACTGCTTCGACATCCTGCCGACGCTCTCCGGCATCGGCGCCGTCGTCACCGACCCGCCGTATGGCATCGGCTTCCAGTACCGGAGCTACGACGACACCCCGGAGAAGTACGACGCCCTCATGGCGCGGCTCGTACCCGAACTGGTCCGCATCACCGGCAACGGCCCGTGCTTCGTCTGGCAGAGTCCGCTCACCGCCGAGCGCTGGCATCGTTACTTCCCGAAGGGCTGGCGCATCGTCGCCGCGTGCAAGGTCTATCCCGAGCGCGGACGGCCGCGCTGCCTGAGCTGGGACCCGGTCATCTTCTGGAGCGGGCGATCGCTGCTCAAGGACGAGCTGCCGCGCGACTGGCACGTCGCCGACCTGCGGCCGTGGACCGACAGCATCAGCGATAATCCCGTGCCCTGCCCGCGCCCGCTGGAGCAGGTGCGCTATATCTGCAACTCGATATCCCCCGACTCCATCCTTGACCCGTTCATGGGTTCAGGCACGACCGGCGTTGCCGCAGTTCTCGCCGGCAAGCGCTTCGTCGGCATCGAGCGCGACCCGGTCTACTTCGACTACGCCTGCAAACGCATCGAAGCGGCCAGGAAGGAGCGTCGCCATGCAGCCGAGTAAGCCCAACGATTGCGGCGTACTCGACGCGGGACTGCGCGAAGTCGTCGCGACGCATGGCCGCGGCTACGCCGCCATCCGCGTCGCGCTCTGCGAGGACGGCCTTTACCGCATCGGTGTCGAGATGCACTACGCCCACGGCGGCTTCGCATTCCCCATCAGCATCCACGCCGAGGGATTCTCGACGTTGGACGCCGCCCGCACGGCCGCGTTGGAACTTCTGCTGCGTTCCTGGCATGCCCCCTTCCCTTCCGAACCGGACAGCGTGCGTACGGAGCTTGCCGCCATGCGCGCCCAAGTCGAGGCCCGCCTTCGCCAGCCCACCCTCTTCTGAGGTGTCAGCCCGATGCCCTGGCCTTCGTCAGGGCAGCACCTGCCGATGCCGTCGCGCTTTGCGCTCGCCATGACACGCGGCCGTGTGTCCCCGGCTCCTTTCCGTGGGGTTGACCTGTTGATGCACATCCTGGCGTCCGCCGCCACCGCGTGCGGCCTGCGGCCTCAAGGGGACCGTGTTGTCGCTTCGCTCCTGCCCGCACCATCCCCTTGACGTGGCGGCTTTGCACGGCCGCCGTCCGGTGTGCATCGGTCAACCAGCCACGAAAGGAGACGCAACCGATGGACACACCGCTCACCCATGCCGACCTCCGCCGTTTCACCGGCGACCTCGAACGCTTCCGCCACCCGCTCGCCCGCGGCGTCATCTACACGCCGGGCGTGCGCTACCTCGCCCAGCGCGGCGGCGCCTACTGGCTCATCGACGAGATCGCGCTGGCGATCGCCGGGGGCGACGTTGCCAAGGCGGGCAGGTCCGACGAGCGCGTGCTCAGCCTCCACTTCTGGCGGCTTGAAGTCCGCGAGGACCGATCGGCGACGCTGACCGCCCGCGCCGACGACGGCGTTCCTCCCTTCGTCACCCGCCACATTCCGTGGACCGACTTCCCGCTCGACCATGTGGACGTGTGGGCCGCCTACGACGGCCGCTACTGGACGCTCTACCTGCCCTCCGAACACTGAGGGCTTCGCACCGTCTCGACGCTGGACAGCGGACGCCCTTGCCGCTGTTCAGTTCGAGCGTGCTCTGGACCGCCGTCCCCGCTCCCTGATTCCGCAACGCGCCGAAGCATGGTCCGCGCCAGGCGGGGCATCGCCTGTCACGTCCCATGCGCGTGAAGCCAAAGAAGAGGAACCCTCGGACTCGGGACCATACCGGCAGATTGATGGGGTAGACTTGGCGTGCCCGCCGCCCGTCGTGTCGGGTCCCAGCCGCCGGTGAGGACCCGACGACGACGGCCGTATACGGCAGACTCAACACAGTTGAACGACTGACTGATTCATCCGATTGAATGCACTCCAGAATCTCGCGGAAATCGATTTGTTGCACAGACATCTCCCCTAAGCAGTGCTTAGGACATCTTTCACCGTGAAAGCGTGCTGGCTGGCAAGCTGTCATGCTTGCAGGCTGGCTTACCGTCCTGACGGCGTGCATGCAGGCGCGACGGCATGAAGGAAAGCGTTCCATCCTGTCGGCAGGCTTGCAGGCATGAAGGCTTGGTGACGTGACGGCTTGACGGATGACAATCATGAAAGCATGAATGCAGGCGCTCCTGCCGTCCGGCATGCGTGCGTGAAGGCATGCCAGACTGAAGGCTGCAAATAATGCTTGCCATCGGGCATGCAATCGTGCTAGCCATCAGGCATGATTATCGCCGTGGCGAACTCCAAAGGCGGGGTCGGGAAATCGACGCTCGCCGTTCACCTGGCCGCGTGGCTCGACAAGCAGGGCCACCGGGTGACGCTGGCCGACTGCGACACGCAGCAGTCGTCGTCGCAGTGGATTCGCGAGGCGGCGCCGCAGGTCAAAGCGCTGTGCATGCGCGACCCGGACACCATCATCAACGAGCTGCCGATGCTCGCCCAGGACACCGACTACGTCGTCGCCGACGGGCCGGGAAGCCTCGCCGAGACAAGCCGGGCGCTGCTGCTAGTGGCAGACCAGGCCATCGTGCCCTGCAAGGCGTCGATGCTGGAGATTCGCGCGCTGGACGCCGCGACCAAGGTGCTCCGCCAGGCGCAGAAGATTCGCGTCGGCCCGCCGAAGGCGACAATCGTGCTCAGCATGGTGGGGAAGAACTACCGGCTGACACAGGACATGCGGGAAGCCGCGGCGCTGCTCAAGCTGCCGATCACGCCGACCTTCATGACGCTGCGCCAGATTTACGCCGACGCACCCGGCCAGGCGGCCGTGGTGTGGCACATGGGCTCCCGCGCCAGGGAAGCCGCCGTCGAGGTGGAACGGCTGTTCCGTGAACTGTTCCCCGACGCGACTGCATCGTCGCGCCCGGCCGCGCGGAAACGCCAGGCCGCGGCGACATAGGGGAGGGACGCATGGCCGAACGCCGCTCACTCGCCGAAGGACTCAAGGCCACGCCGAAGGTGGATACCGTGGTCGCCCGCGAGTTCATCCACGAAGGCAAGGCCGGAGGTACGACGCCGGCCGTTGTGAAGCCGGAGACCACCACGCCACCAGTGCCGGTCATCAACCGCGTATCACTCAGCACACGCATCCGCGACGACTACGCCAAGGCGCTCAAGCGCGCCTCGCTCGAACGCCAGTTGAAGGGCGTCGAGCCGAATACCTTGCAGGACATCCTGGAGCAGGCCATCGAACCGTGGCTGCGCTCGAACGGCTACATCCCCTGATTGCTTCCGCCCGCATCGCCGCCGTCAGTGTTGCCGGCACCGTCAGCGCCGGCCGGTTCGAGTGTATCGGGCGAGGCGGGTGCTTCGAGTTGCGCCGGCGGCGAGGGAAGGGAAGGGGCCGCATCCAGTTGCAGTTCCTGCTGCCGGCTCGACCCTTTGAGGTGGTACGATCGCACGAAGGCCAGCCGGTCCCCGTTGAACATGAAGCGGATGTTGACGAAGAACACGCCATCGCTCGGGCTGCGGTAGAGGAATTCCTTTTCGAGGAGCTCGCGGACGCCGCGCTGGTAGGTGCGGTCGCTGATGCCGTGGTCCTTGGCGAGGTACTGGTTGAGCTTGATCTCGTCGGAGCCGGGGTTGGCGCGCATCTCGTGGTACACGAGCTCGAAGACCTGCATGCCGGTTTTGGACAGGCCCGCCGCCTGCTTGATCCCATCGAGGAAGAGCTTGACGAAGCGGCTGGAATCGACTTCCTCCTCCCACCAGAAGCCCATGCCGCCGATGCCCTTGATCTCGCCGCTGCTGTGGTCCACGATTACCGAGCCCTTCCCGCCCGGCACGTGAAAACGCTTGGTCCGCGTGGTGATCCCGTTCGAGGTCGGCACGCTCGGGTTGGTGCGGTAGACCGGGAAGCCGCGCTTCGTGCTGATCTGGTTCGTGCTGCGCGCGGTTTCCGCGCCTCCAAGGGCCACTGCCGCGTTCTGTCGATCATCCGTCATTTTCGCCCTCCGATTTTGTCAGTAGTCAGACAACACACTGGCAGATGTCCGACAGAAGCGCAAGCGCCTTTTGACGGTTCACCGACTGGTCGTGACGGTCGCCCGACAGATCGTGACGGTTCGGATCGAGCAGAATCAACGGGTTGCGCCCGTGGTCTTTCTTATACTCCAATACAAAGCGCCGCGACCGCCGCCGAGCGCGCCCCGACAGCGCTGGCCGAGGCGGCGGCTCGCACGCCTCATCGAAAGAACGGCGCCGGCTGTGGATAGCGCCACGAAAACCTCAGCAGCCGCAGCCAGAAAGCACCGCCGACAGGCCGGAGAGTTGCCCCGACTGAGCAGACCGCGACGCCTTCACATCGAGGAGAGGCCTGGATGGCACTCAGGGAAGGGTTCAAGCCTATGGCATCGTTTCCGGCCCCAATAGAGGCCCGTAGAAGCGAGGAATCGACTCCGAGGCCAGTCAGCCGCCCGAAGGAATCCTCTGACCCCTCAGTGACGATTTCTCGCGGACTGAGATCGATGCAGGCGGTTACTCGACGGCGCTGCGTTGCTCAAACCTTGCAGCCCAACGAGCACCCTTGGCGCTCTGGCGGGAGACGACGGAATCGCCCATGCAAGTCGGGCAGCCGAATCGCGGCGTCGATGCCCACCGACTGGCATAGGCACCCAGGAGAACGACCCCGACCGCCCCGAGAAGCGATTGCCTGTCCAGCCCGGACAGCAGTGCATTCGCGATGACCAGTAAGACCGCGATACCGAAGACGAAGTGAACCGCTGCCCGTGCCCGCGATTGCGGACGGGCGATGCCGTTCTCGTGGGGAAACACACCGCATCGTTCGCACACGAGTTGACCGGCAAACGCAGGGTCCGCCCATTCGGCAACACGGTGCCGCTCGCTCCGGGCGGCCATCCGAATCCCCTGGATCAGCGCCCCGAGCGAGCAGAGCGCGCCGGCGGCGATCAGGAGAGGTGACTCGCGATCGACGCCCGAGGTCAGCAGCATAAGGCCAATCACGAACAGCGCAATGAACGCGATGGCGAGGCCGGCACCCCGGAACAGCCGAGCCGGCAGGGAAGTTGTGCTTGACGGGTTCGCGCTCACCGTTGCGCCTCCCTCCGTCGCCGCAGGCCGGCGAGCCCGACCAGGGAGAGCAGGGCGAGCGAGCCGGGTTCAGGGATGGCCGTGATGATGCGGATGTTGTCGTTCGCGGCGGCGAACTTCAGCGTGAAGTCCAGCCGCATGCGGTCCCCGGAAATCTCGAACGTGTCGAGCGAGCCGGGCGGGAGTTCAAGACGGCGGCCAGGATGCTGGCCGTAGGTGATCCCCGGCCGGCCAAGAAAGCCGTCGGTCCCGTTCATCGACGAACTGTGGATGAGCACGCCGAGGATGGGCGCGTCGAACACGACGTAGCCGGAGAGCAGCGCGTCGAAACCGTTCACCGAGTCGGCGTGGAACAGGTAGCTCTGGACCGCCGTGCCTGCGGACACGAATCCCGGCACGAGCAGCGACTCGTGATCGACGAGGCCGATGTTGACGTGGTCGAGTGACACGTCCGAGGACAGGACGACCTGCCGCTCGAAGAACCCGCGGATCTCGGTGTCGCTCTCCCACTGGTTGAGCAGGATGGAGGAGGGGGGCTCGGCGAGGACCGCCGCCCCTCCGACCTCGATGATGTCGGCGGAGGCGGGCAGGGCAGACAGGAGCGTGACGGTGAGACCGACGAGAACGGACAAACAACGCATGACCGATCCTCCGAAGAAGGCGAGCCTCGCGGCCCGGCCCGACCGTGCCGCATTCCAACTATAGTTGGCAGACTCGCCGAAATCCAGCCTTTAGCCTTCATTTGGTGCTTGGCGATGAACTCCGCGAAGAACGGCTCAAGGCGAAGCTGACGCAGGAAACCCTTGCGGCCAGGGCCGGCGTCTCGCGCAACTACGTGAGCCTTTTGGAGCTGAACCAGAAGTCGCCGACCGTCCAGATGCTGTTCAAGATCTGTAAGGTACTCAAGGTCCGGCCGTCGGCGCTGATCGCCCGCGTCGAGGACGAGACCCGCCGATAGCTCGGGCCTATCCGTACCCGGTCCGGGGCAGAGCCGCTCGCCGCCACTTCGACACGGCGCACTGGCATTGACGCGAGCCGACAACCGTCAAGCCCTTGTCTCCACGGCCGAAGTTTCTGTCACAAAACCTTCATACACGTCCCGATGCACCTGTGGCAGAATGAAGGTTGAGGGCGTGCATCATGACGGAAACGGAACCGGGTCGTAGCGACCCCCCATTCGGCGACGATAACGAGCGCAGTGCGAAGAGCGACGGCCTCGCTGCGAGTGCTGTCGGGCTGGTCGCCGCCGGCGTTGCCGGCGCTGCCGGGCACAACACAATCCTGCCGGAAAGGGGGAGCCGGAAGCTCGCCATCGTAGTCGGAGTCGCCGCCCTGGGCGCGCTGATCTACGACATCGTCCGGCACCGCCGCACCGCGTCATGGTCTGGCAAGGTACGCCAACCATCGACGACTGCTCCCGATCGCGAGCGCTGATTCCGCCACCCGACTCCCATCAACGTCGGCACGTCTTCTTGACCATGTGGCCGCATTCGTCGCACTTGTAAACGACCGTCTCGAAGAAGTAGTTGCCGACGGACGACGCCATGTTCGTGAGCGTCCACGCCATTGCCTGCGCGGGATGGCCCATCCGCCGTTGCACATGCGGCACGCCGCGCGTTGACACGCCGAAGTCGATGAGCTTCTCCGTCGAAGCCGGCCGCATCACGGGCCGGGACGCGCAGCGGTCGCACTGAGGATCGTCCATTCGCACTCTCCCGATGACTCGCGCAATTCTAGCGACACAGGTCAGCGCAACGCGGGGGTGGCGAAGCATCCGCCTCTTTGCACGGCCCTGATTGTCGGCGATTTCGCCCGTTCCGGCTTTCTGCCGCGGCGCTCCCGGCCGTCGCCGCTTCGCTGCCCGCCTCCGAGTCATGCACGCCTCACGCCGTCGCCGCTGCGCGCCCTGCGGGTGCGCTCCGTCATTCGGCCTGCTCCGCTGACGTGGGACTCTCCGGCGGGCCGCCGGCCGTCGCGCCGCTCGCTCCTTGTCACCCCCGACGTGGTCCCTCGTGCCTGGCGAAGGGACCGCACGTCGCGGGGCCCGACAAGGAGCAGAACCATGAAAGCCGAACAAGCCAGGAAGATCGCCGACCAGGCCCTCGAACAACTCGCCGACGCGCTCGCGCACGGCAAGAGCGAAGCGCTCACCCGCTACCTTGCCATGCTGGCGAAGTTCCACAAGTACAGCTTCGGGAACGTGCTGATGATCCTCTCGCAGAAGCCCGACGCCACGCACGTCGCCGGCTTCCACACCTGGCGGCAGATGGGTCGCTTCGTCCGCAAGGGCGAGAAGGGCATCGTCATCATCGCCCCCATGCTCATCCGCAAGCGCGACGAGCAGGACAGCGACGGCGACGGAGAATCCAAGCCGGTGCTGCGGTTCCGCGGCGTCTACGTCTTCGACGTGTCGCAGACGGATGGCGAGTCGTTGCCCGAGCCGGCGCGCGTCAACGGCGACCCGCGCCACCACACCGACCGCCTCAAGGCACTTGTCACCGAACGCGGCATCACGCTCGACCACATTGACGTGCCGCACGACGCTCTGGGCGTCTCCCGCGGTGGCCGCATCAGCATCCGCCCTGACCTGGAGCCGGCCATCGAGTTCTCCGTCCTCGCGCACGAGTTGGCCCACGAGCTGCTCCACCGCGGCGAGGACCGCCCGACCAGCAAGACCGTCCGCGAGACCGAGGCCGAAGCGGTCGCCTTCGTCGTCTGTCAGGCGATCGGCCTGGAGACCGGCACCGCCGCCAGCGATTACATCCAACTCTTCGACGGCAAGGCCGAGACGCTGGCCGCCTCCCTCGACCGCATCCAGAAGACCGCTGCCGAGATCATCGCGGCCGTCCACGCCGCCGCCGCCGAGTCGGCCGAGGCAGCCTGATCCCGGCGGTTGGCACCGGACGATCTCACACACATCGGGCGACAGCGAGCGCCGCGTCTGCAATAATCCGTCCAAACGCTGTCCCGCCCTCGCGCCGGCGGGCAGGAGGCTTGACGCAGCCAGGCACCCGTGCTACGGCAAGTCAGGTAGCGACAGGAGGTCGTCAGTGGCTCGGACCGCATCGACGCAGATTTACACGCCGACCGTGGAACACGCCGTAACCGCGGCCGCGCTGCTCGATCGCATCGACCTGCTGCGCCTTGACGTGTCAGCCAGACTCGCCGACGACCAAGCGAGACGAGCCAAACTCGGGCAGTTCTTTACACCGGAGTCGGTTGCCAGATTCATGGCGTCGCTGTTCGCGTTTCCCCGGATGCCCAAGACACTGCGCCTGCTCGACGCCGGCGGCGGCAACGGAATGCTCACGGCGGCGGCGGTCGCCGAGTTGTGCTCACGACGAGCGGCGCGCCCGGAACGCATCAGCGCCACGGTATGGGAACTGGACGACGCGCTCATCCCGTCCTTGGAGGGCACACTTCGGCTGTGCGAGGCAGCGTGCCGCAGAGAAGGAGTCGCGTTCACCGCCGACCTTCGCCACGGCGACTTTATCCTGGAAGCTGCCGACATGGTCGGCGCCAACCGCTTGTTCGCCGGCGACGCACCGCAATTCGACGCGGCGATTCTCAATCCGCCGTACCGCAAGCTCCGCAGCGACAGCGAGGAGCGATTGCGGCTGCGCGCCGCCGGCATCGAGACGAGTAATCTCTATGCGGCGTTCGTATGGCTGACGGTTGAATTGCTGGCCGACCAAGGCGAGCTCGTCGCCATCACGCCGCGCAGCTACATGAACGGCTCGTACTTCCGACCGTTCCGCCGGGCACTCGTCAATCGCATGGCATTCCACCGCGTGCATGTTTACGACTCACGCCAGGCGGCGTTCAACCAGGACGACGTGCTCCAGGAGAACGCAATCATTCATGCCGTGCGCGGCGGTGAGCCGACGCCGATTCTCGTCACCACGTCGCACGGCCCTGGCGACGACGGCATGGCATCGCAGACGCTGACGCCCGAACAGTTCGTGTCGCCGACCGACTCTGACATGGTCATGCACGTCGTGCCCGACGAGACGGATGCTCAAATCGGCGACGCAATGCGGCGGCTGCCATACACACTTGCCGAGTTGGAGATTGCCGTCTCCACCGGTCGCGTCGTGGACTTCCGCGCGCGGGATCGGTTGCGCGCCAAAGCAAGCAACGGAGACGCGCCGCTCATCTTCCCCAGGCACCTGTCACCGGAGGGCTTCGTCGAGTGGCCGCGCGACCTTCGCGACAAGCCCAACGCGATTCACGTTCGTGGCGACGAAGATCCCGACTTGCTGCCGCGCGGCTGGTACGTGCTGGTCAAGCGGTTCAGCGCCAAGGAGGAGAAGCGCCGTGTCGTAGCCGCGCTGTGCGATCCGAACCGACTGCCGCGCAGTCCTGTCGCCTTCGACAATAAACTCAACGTCATCCATCAAGACCACCACGGCTTGCCGCCGGCATTGGCCAAGGGCCTGGCGCTGTTCCTCAACGGAACGGCGGTGGACGCCTACTTCCGGCAGTTCAGCGGCCACACGCAGGTCAACGCGCGCGACCTCCGCTCGCTGCGTTTCCCAGACCGGGAGACGCTGGAGCGCTTGGGCCGTCACGTGAACGGCCGGATGCCGTCCACCGACGAGATCAACCGATTGATACGAGAGGAGATTCCGAGCATGAGCGAAGGCGACGACCCCATTGCGAACAAGACCAAGGTCGAGTCCGCCCTCGACGTGCTGAAAGCCCTCAAAGCGCCCAAGGGGCAGGTCAACGAGCGCTCGGCGCTGACGCTGCTTGCCTTGGTCGATCTCGAACCCACCGCTCCTTGGTCGAAGGCCGGCAACCCGCTTCGCGGCGTCACGGAACTGATGGACTGGATGGCCGCCAAGTACGGCAAGAAGTACGCGCCCAACACCCGCGAGACGATTCGCCGCTTCACGCTCCACCAGTTCGTGGAGATGGGGTTTGTGCTGCTCAATCCGGATGATCCGCAGCGCCCCACCAACAGCCCGAAGAACGTTTACCAGGTCGAACCGTCGGCGCTGGAACTCCTGCGCACCTTCGGCACCGACGACTGGCACAAGAACCTCTCCGAGTATCTGGATTCGATGGAGGGGAAGAACCGGCTGCGCGAGGCAGCCCGTCAGATGTCGCAGATTCCGGTCACGCTGCCGACGGGCCAGACGCTCCACTTGTCGGCCGGCGGACAGAACGTCCTCATCAAGGAAATCATCGAGCAGTTCGCGCCGCGCTTCACGCCGGGCGGCCACCTGGTGTACGTCGGCGACGCCGGTGACAAGCATCTGGTCTATGACGAGGCGTACCTCAAGAAGCTCGGCGTCGTCATCGACCGACACGGCAAGATGCCCGACGTGGTGATCCACTACAAGGACCGCAACTGGCTTGTGCTCGTCGAGGCCGTCACATCACACGGCCCGGTGAACATGCTCCGGCACACGCAACTCAAGGATTTGTTCGCCGGCTCCAAGGCCGGACTCGTGTTCGTCACCGCCTTCCTGGACCGTCAGGCGATGCGCGAGTACCTGCCTGACATCGCATGGGAAACGGAAGTCTGGGTCGCCGATGCGCCAACCCACCTGATCCACTTCAACGGCGAGCGGTTTCTTGGACCCTACGAGAAGTAGTGTCCTGACTTCGAGTTTCTCGCAAGCGGTTCGTGGCTTGAAGTCCTTGGCAGATAACGGGTTGGGCAGTTCGATGTTCTGGGACTCAGGACGGTAGCGCCGCGGCGCGGCGTCCGAGAACCGCACCGATGCGGGCGGATTTCTGTATTTTCTATCCCGCGCATCCGCAGACACCGAAAAGAGCGTCCTCTACGGAACCGATGATTCCGATATGGACGGCTCCCATTGGCCATGTCGCGGCGTGGCGGAGCATGCTTATTGCCCGCGCCTGTTCTACTACATGACGGTAGAGGGGGTCTTTCTGCCCAGCGCCGACACCGAGCAGGGCGCCGGCGTTCATACCCGGGTAGATCGGCCAAGCGAGGCCCCGCCAACACCAGAAGGCAACGGGAAGAGCGGGCGCGGCAGGAAGAAGACCGAGAAACTGGAACAATCTGACACCGACCCGGATCGCCCGCGTTCCGTCCGCAGCCTCGCGCTTACCAGCGACCGGCTGGGCCTGACCGCCAAGCTCGACTTGGCCGAGATCAACGGCACGACCGCCATCCCCGTCGAGTACCGCAAAGGCAGACCGAAGCGTTGTGGCGAGGTCGCCGAACCCGTGGATGAAATGATGGAGCAGGGGCGACTGCTCCCCGGTCCGGAGCCGTGGCCCACCGACCGCGTACAGATCGGGCTCCAGGCAATCCTGCTGGAAGAAGCCGGGTACACCGTCCCCGAAGCGTACTTCTATTACGCAGCCGAGCGGTTGAAGCTCCGAATACCGGTTGACGATGCACTGAAACGCGAGGCGCTCGCGGAACTGGAGGCCGCGAAACGCGCTGCGGCAGGAGAGCGCCCGCCGCCGCTGGTGAACGATCCGAAGTGCCCGCGCTGCTCGCTCCAGCCGATCTGCCTGCCTGACGAGATCAATCACCAGCGTCTGACGACGCTCACAATCAACGGCGAGACAGCCGACGAGCAGCTCACGCCGCGGAAACTCTGGCCGCCGCGCGACGACGGCATCCACGTCGTCCTCCAGAAGGAGGGTGTCCGCGTCGGCGTGCGCGGCCAGTCCGTCCGAATCACGGACAAGGATGGCGGCGTCGTCCGCGACCTGCCGCTGGCAAACGTCGAATCGCTCACCGTGCTCGGCGGCGTGCAGGTCTCGACGCAGGCACTCGCCGTCTTCGCCGACCACGAGGTTCCCGTCGGGTTCCTCACCGCCGCCGGGCGGCTGGTTGCCATGATGGACCCGATGGGACCGACGAGCGCCGCCGTGCGCGCCGCGCAGATCAGGACGCTCGACCGGCCCGACAAGGCCCTCGAACTCGCCAGAGCCGTCACGGTCGCCAAAATCGCCAACCAGCGCACGCTGCTTATGCGCAATCACGCCGCGCTCCCGTCGCGCGTGGCGGCGGACCTCCAGGACAGTGTGAACGCCGCCGAGCACGCGACTACGTTGGACGAACTCCGCGGCCACGAAGGCAACGCCGCCGCCATCTACTTCCGCCACTTCGCGGGTATGTTCAAGGAGGGTGTCAAGGAGATCGCCGCGCGTTTCGACAGCAACGGCCGCAAACGCCGCCCGCCGCCCGATCCCGTCAACGCCGTGCTGTCATTCGCCTATTCGATGCTGACGCACGAATGTACCGCCGCTGCGCGACTCGCCAGTCTGGAACCGACGCTCGGGGCGCTTCACGCCACGCGCCCCGGACGCCCGGCGCTGGCGCTGGACCTGATGGAGCCGTTCCGGCCGCTGATCGCTGACTCGATCGCCGTCTCGGCGTTCAACCGTGGCGAACTGACCGAGGGCCATTTCCTCGACACCGCCGCCGGCTGCGCCCTGACCGACGCCGGCCGCAAGGGATTCTTCTCCGCCTATGGCCGCCGCATGGACACCGAGGTCCGGCATCCCGTCTTCGAGTACCGCCTGTCCTATCGGCGGATGCTCATGCTGCACGCCCGGCTCGTCGCCGCCTGGCTCCTGGGCGAGGTGCCGACGCTCGCCTTCCTTACCACGAGGTAACGCCATGCGCCGCTGCTACCTCGTCTGCTACGACGTGCGGCACGACAAACGCCTCCGCCGCATCCACAAGCTGATGAAGGCGTATGGCGAGCCGTGGCAGTACTCCGTCTTCTATTGCACGCTCAAGGCCATCGACCGCGTCCGCCTGGAGAACGCCGCCCGCGAGATCCTCAACCTGAAAGAGGACCAGCTCCTCATCGTGGACCTGGGCAGCAACGAGGACGCCGCCCGCGAGTCGGCGACCGTCCTGGGGCAGAGTTTGCCGGATCAGGAGAGCGGAATGGTGGTGATCTGACCCCGATGCGGGTATCCTTTCCGGCATGGTCGCGCTGCACCCGTTGCTCGGATGAACGGACGCTCGCTGACGGAAGGACGCTGAGGAGATCGTGGCGACGAAGAGCTACAAACTGCGGCTTGAACTGCGGGCTGGGCAGCCCGTGGTTGATCGCCAGCGCTTCGAGAGCGATCGCACAAAGGAAACGAATCAGGTCCAGCACTGGCTTGATGACACGCGGGAAGCGTTCAACACCGGCGTCGATTACCTCACCGGCTGGCTGCTCCGGATGCACCGCGGCACCGGCGTTTGGCGCGAGAAGCGGGACGGCATCTGGCGCGAGTGGCAGGAGATCACGACTTGTGACGAACTCAAGAAGGCCAGGTCACGCCGCGCAGCCGATCCGAGTTCCTTTGCGCTGTTGGAGAACCGCGACCTTCTCGATGCTTTCAAGAGCAAGGGCAAGTCTGAAGCCGAGGCCGTCGAGTTGGCCGAATGCTGTCGTCGCATCGCCAAGGAGTTGTGCCCACCCAGCGAGGACACCTCCGGCGCCCAGATGCCGAGAGACGACTTGGACCTGTTGACACTCGAAACGTCAACCGCGAAGGGAGTCAGGGATCGCGGGGTGGACAAGACAGGCAAGCCGAAGCAGAAGAGCGGTCGCCGGCCGCGATGGATGCTGAAGCAGGCGATCGCGGCCACAGCACCTTCCGCATCAAGCTGGAGCGACTTTGAAACTCGAATCACTGCCACTCAGGAGTTTCAGAGCGCGGCAAACGACGGCAAATCCCTGCTCAGGCAACTGAAGCAGAAATATACAGGGGCGTGGCACGACGTTCAGGCACAGTTGTGTGAGTATGCAAGCACTTGGGAGGCTGACAAGGCGAAGGCGGAAAAGCGTGTCGAAGATTCGGCCGTGAGTGGGAGCATCGCCGCCTATCGCCGACTCTTGGAGATGGATTGTCTCCCACTTCCCGGCCTTCAGCGCCCGAGCGCATATCTCCACATCGACAATGGATCGGCGGAGTGGAACTACGCCATGTGGAACATGGCCGGTCAGCGGGTACGCAGCCACCTGGGTTGGGTCCGCCGTCGAGCGACGGAGCGGATGCTGTGGGAGTTGCGAACGACGCTGTTTGAGCGTGGCGGCTGGATTCGCACGAGGCGCGATGGCAAGTCCATCCGGAAGGACGGCCTCACGCCGGACGACATCCAGTTCGATACCCCGCCGGACGGCGCGGCTGGCGACTTCGATCAGCGGCACGCCTATGCCAACAGGAAATGGGTCGAAGCCCTGCGCATGTACGAGACTGACGAGATGCCCAAGCATCTCGAAGCCGTCGCGTTCGGAGCCGCCGAGCAGCCCCGCATTCGGAGGCGAACGGCCAAGGGGTGGGCGAAGGTTCGTGACAAGTGGAATGATCTCATCGCCAAGGCGAGCAAGGCCGACAAGCCAGCTCCATCGGCCGACGACCTGCTCGAAGCGTTCGACCAGATGCGGACACGGAAAACACGGGACTTCGGTGATCGACGCCTCTTTGAGTGGCTGGCGTCTCCCGAACGCCGCTGGCTCTGGGATGGCGCGGATAAGGGCGAGGACAACGACTGCGGCCGCGAGGACCGCGACTGCCTCACGGCATTCATCGCCCAGAACGAACATCTTGCGGACCAACCGAAGTCAATCACCTGGACGCAGGTTGATCCTGTCAAGCATCCAGTCTGGCCCTTTTTCGGCGAGAACTCGGCCGTTGAATACTGGCTGACGCGGGAAGAAACGTCCAGCGGAGACGCACGCCTGGTGCTGGTTCTCAAGCAACTGCTCGCACGCCAGGCAGACGGTTCGTACTCGGCCGTTGATCGCGTGAAGATCGCACTTCGCGGCTACGACGACTTTGAGAGAAGCTTCGCTCTCCCGGATAACGCGGGAGACGTTTCCGCCAAGCAGACCCTCGTGTTCCGCGATGATCTCCTGGGCGGACAGACCCGCCAAGGGACGCTCAGCGGCATGAAACTGACTTGGGAACGCGATGAACTTGAGGCATCCCATCAGAAGCGCCAGCCGACGAAGAAGTCGCCCCGCATTTACGCAAACTTCAGTTGCGATGCCGGCGAGGCGGCACTGCCCGACTGGCTGACGAAGCACGTGGGTTCCGACGTGAAACTCAAGAAGCCCCGTGACGGCATGACACGGGCATTCTTCCTGAAGAAGGCGATCAGCAAGGACGGCGCCACTGAGGACGGAGGGACACGGCTACCGCCAGGACAACGGCAGTGGCCGAAGGAGGCCATCGATCACGGCTTCACTGTTCGCGGAACCGACCTCGGCTATCGCACATCGTCAGCCGGCGCATTGTGGCGGCTGTCATTCACCAAGCCCGACGGTAAAACGGCGTGGCAGGTCGGCAAGTGCGAGGGGAAACCCGTCTACGCAGTCCTTGAGCGTACCTCAGCGGTCTCCCTCCCCGGCGACGGCGAGGCGCTGCCCACGGAAGAACAGGCGCTGCGTGAGCGGCTGTATTCTCTCCGCACCCGTCTCAATCTGAACAACTCGCTCCTGCGTATCACCCGGCTTCTGGCGCTCGAGGCCATCACCCAGCGGAAGCCCGACGGCGCCAAGGTTCGCAAGCGAGCCGACGGCATCACCAAACGCATTGGGACGAAGTGGAAGACGGAGACACGGAGTCTCGACGAGCCGGAGATCAAGGAGAACTGCCGCAAGGTGGCAGAGCAACTGGTGCGATGGGCATCCACCGACGCCATGACCGAATCCCTGAAGGCGATCGGCCATACGGGCTCGATATGGGACTGGCTTGGCAACCGCAATGCGTCGCTCAAGGCGCTCGCTGAGAAGGTGCCGACGACGGAGGTGCCGACCGAGAAGCAAGCCAAGAAACAGGGCATCGACCGCGATGCCGCCAAGACGAAGCGCCAGGCAGAGGATGATGAGTTCGCGGGGCGGGTTCACCAGCTCCGCATGCCGCTGGCCAAGTCCCTGTGCGACGGGTACGACGCCGAGAAGTGCCGCCGGGCAACTTCCGGCCTCTGGAACGAGTTCGACGCCGCGCTGATGCGCGAGGTGAGCTACGGCGACCGCGGCGACAATGGCGGCAAACGCGACCTGTTCGAGAACGGGTTGTTCCGCCTGCTGCGCCGGCCGCCTGTCACGAAGCACGGCGACCGCAAGGATGACACCAACAACCTGCCGCACGGCCGCACGCATCGCGGCGGCGTGTCGATGAACCGCCTGAACTTCCTCGACGACGTGAAGAACTTCGTCCGTCGCTGGTCCTGCCGGCCGCGCTGGCCCGGTGATGTGCGCCGCGTACCACGCGACGCCAAAGTCAACCGTGGTGATACCGAGCACCTCGACAACCTCCGCGAACACCGCGCCAAGCTGATCGCACATGCCGACGTGGCCCAGACGCTCGGATTCGAGCAGGATCTTCGCCGCGGGCTCTGGCGATACTCCGACAGGTCCGACCAACTTCTGTGGCACCGGCCAGAACGAGGCCACTTCTACAGAGAAGACGGCTACGCTCGCGTGCAATGCCCGGCGCCAGCCGGTCTTGGTGACAAGGACTCGCGGCATCCACACCCCGCCTACGACCCGGCACATGTTCTCGTCTACGAAGACCTGACCCGATACAGGATGAGTTCGGACCGTCCGAAGAACGAGAACGCCGGATTGGCCCGTTGGTCGCACCGGCAGATTCTCGCGTTTGCCCAGCACATCGGCGGGCTGTTCGGCGTGCCGGTCGCCACCGTGGATGCCCGCTTCTCGTCACGGTACTGCTCGCACTGCGGCGCGCCGGGCTGTCGCGCGGTTCGATTCGATCCCGCGTGGCTGAACCAGACTTGGATGCAACGGGTTCTCCAATCCAACGACATCCGTGACGCGGCAATGCGGAGCGTGGCTGACAGGGTACGTTCCGGGATCGACAAGAATCCGCACGCTTTCGACCGTGAAGAGGACCGCCCTTGGGTGCTTCGTGATGGCGGCTCACACTTCGTTTGCGCAAACACCAAGTGTCCCGTTCACTCCACGCCCATTGACGCGGATGAGAATGCAGCGGGGAATGTCGGCCTGCGGTTCCTTCGCGGCATCGACGGGATTCGCGCAACGATCAGCGGGAACGGCATGGTCACCAGGAGTATTGGATACGTGGACCCCGGTACGGTGTTGGTGCAGGTTGGCGATGGGGAGGCGTCGGAGCGTGAGCCGTATTGGGGCAATGGGGACGGCGGCCGCTCACGAACACGCACTGCCGCAGGACGCAAGGGGGTTGCAGGCTCGCCTGCCCCGGCGGACGACATTGAAGATGATGACGAGTCCGGCGGCGTGCGCATTCTGTTCCGCGACCCGAGCGGGGGCTTCCGCTCCAATGACCGCTGGTTCGAGGGCAAGGTCTTCTGGGGCGCGGTCGCCCGGGCCTGCGCGGCCGGGATCAACGCCACGAACGCCTCGCGGTTCGGGTCCGACGACGACGATTGAGCGGGCGTCCCCGGGCCGATATACTGCGCTTGTCTCGGGAACGTGTCTTCAGCCCGTGCCCCCTGTGGCCCAGCCCGAGGGGAACTCGCCGGGTGTTCAGTGATGAAGGCGGGCAACCGCTTGTCCCGAGCGCATCAATCAGGACCGCGTTGCCGCCGCCCGATGCAGGGCGGGCCGGTGTTCTTTGACAAGTCGGCTTCCTGCGGCCCCTCGCCGCGAGTGCGACGGTGGTGAAGGGGGGTGCCGGGCACGCTCGCACTCGCGGGTTTTTGGCTGATTCTCGCGGTTTCTTCCGCGTCCGGAGTGCCAGAAATGACCGTTCGACTGCTCCGAAATCGCTCATGCTCGCCAGAGGCCGCGCAAGTGGCCTGTTTTCAAGGGTTTGCGAGTGCGGCAGCCGCGGAGGCCGACGCGGCCCTGATGGATGGACACGAAGACGCCATTCGGTGCTCCATCACCACGAGTCGCGTGGCGTTCGCGCGCGGAGGCCGACGCGGCCCTGATGGATGGACACGCCGAGAACGTCGCATCGCGGCCTGATGGATCCGCCGCGGAGCGCCGACGCGTTCCTGATGGATGGACACCGCCGACATGGCGCGTTCCGGCGCCTGATGGACGGACCGCCTGCGCCGCGAGGCGCGGCCCTGATGGATGGACACACGGACCCTTGATCACGATGCGCTGCCACCGCTGCCGCGGAGGCCGACGCGGCCCTGATGGATGGACACCACACACACTTCACCCCATTTCCTGAGTAAGTAAGTGCCGCGGAGGCCGACGCGGCCCTGATGGATGGACACGAAGACGCCATTCGGTGCTCCATCACCACGAGTTCGCCGCCGCGGAGGCCGACGCGGCCCTGATGGATGGACACTCGTGCTGAGAGCTGACAGCTGATGGCTGACGGCTCCGCCGCGGAGGCCGACGCGGCCCTGATGGATGGACACGGGCCGTTCGGTGTTTCCGGGGTGTTTCACCTGTCGCCGCGGAGGCCGACGCGGCCCTGATGGATGGACACGGGTCTTGCCCTGCAACTCCTCGCCCGCGCTGGGGGCCGCGGAGGCCGACGCGGCCCTGATGGATGGACACGCGTCGCCCTCGCTCGCGAGGATGCACGCGACGCTGGCCGCGGAGGCCGACGCGGCCCTGATGGATGGACACGACTTCAGTCGTGCGAAGAATGTGGCGGCCCGTCTGCCGCGGAGGCCGACGCGGCCCTGATGGATGGACACCGACCGGGGCCGCAACTGCCGCGAACCAGACCACGGCCAGCCGCGGAGGCCGACGCGGCCCTGATGGATGGACACTGGGCGGCAGGTCCAGCACGTCTTCCTTCAGCACGCGAGCCGCGAGGCCGACGCGGCCCTGATGGATGGACACGGATGAACTGGGATGGCGATCCGTCTCAGGCCGTCCGCGCCGCGGAGGCCGACTGGCCTGATGGATGGACACTCCTCCACCTGCTTCAACTCGATCCAGCCGATCGAGCCGCGGAGGCCGACGCGGCCCTGATGGATGGACACAACATCTAGTGGTCGATCCACCGTCACCCCCCAACTTGCCGCGGAGGCCGACGCGGCCCTGATGGATGGACACCTGCAGTCCGACCCCGCCAATCGCCCGCATGTCAGGCCGCGGAGGCCGACGCGGCCCTGATGGATGGACACCCGTGAGTTGTGTGTGAAGCGCGAAACGCGCGCGCCGCGGAGGCCGCCGCGGCCCTGATGGATGGACACCGTTGTGCCGCCGCCGCGCGGACGAGGCGGGCGACCGCCGCGGAGGCCGACGCGGCCCTGATGGATGGACACATTCCCGCGAGCCCGGCCGTCGGATCGAGCGTCGCGCCGCGGAGGCCGACGCGGCCCTGATGGATGGACGACGAGATGCCGGCATATCTGCAGGATGTCGGCGGCCGCGGAGGCCGACGCGGCCCCTGATGGATGATGGACCCGAAGACCGACCGGGACAACCCCAAACGCAGATGGCCGCGGAGGCCGACGCGGCCCTGATGGATGGACACCAGGCCGGGGCGTAGAACTGCATCGTGTGCCGGTGCCGCGGAGGCCGACGCGGCCCTGATGGATGGACACCGCGGGCTGCTGGCGAACCGGAGACGGCGCTGGCCGCGGAGGCCGACGCGGCCCTGATGGATGGACACTGATGCCGAGTCAGTCCTTGACCGGGAATGACGGCCGCGGAGGCCGACGCGGCCCTGATGGATGGACACTCGACTGCCACGCGCGGTATCGGTGCGTTCAGCAGCCGCGGAGGCCGACGCGGCCCTGATGGATGGACACGGCAGCGTGTCCCGCACGGCGAGCAGTTCGGCGGCGAGCCGCGGAGGCCGACGCGGCCCTGATGGATGGACACGTACACATCGGGAATCATGTTCTGCTCCTGTCGTGTTGCCGCGGAGGCCGACGCGGCCCTGATGGATGGACACGCGGCACTGGCGAGCGCGG
Source organism: Phycisphaeraceae bacterium (assembly GCA_015709595.1). Taxonomy (NCBI): domain Bacteria; kingdom Pseudomonadati; phylum Planctomycetota; class Phycisphaerae; order Phycisphaerales; family Phycisphaeraceae; species Phycisphaeraceae bacterium. The sequence continues at coordinate 2,313,827 of CP054178.1, read as the reverse complement.
CGTCCACCGTCGCTTGCCGCGGAGGCCGACGCGGCCCTGATGGATGGACACCGACACGCGGGACTCGCACAGCCCCAAGCGGTCGCCGCCGCGGAGGCCGACGCGGCCCTGATGGATGGACACAGTGGGAGTACGCACAGGTCGCCATCGGCAAGCGGCACGGCCGCGGAGGCCGACGCGGCCCTGATGGATGGACACGGATGAACTGGGATGGCGATCATCGGAGTCTCAGGCCGCCGCGGAGGCCGACGCGGCCCTGATGGATGGACACGCGAGCAGCTGCTCGGGGATCACCAGGCGGGCGTTGGCCGCGGAGGCCGACGCGGCCCTGATGGATGGACACTCGGGTGGCGTCTTGTAGTACGCCACGACTCCCTCGGCCGCGGGCCGACGCCCCCTGATGGATGGATGACGAGCGTGCAGCAAGCTGGCGAACCCGGAGACGGTTCGCTGCGTGCCGCGGAGGCCGACGCGGCCCTGATGGATGGACACAATGGTCGCGACCCCGTCGCGCGTCAGGTATCGCCGCGGAGGCCGACGCGCACCTGATGGATGGACACCGAAGCGACGGTGCTCTGGACTGCGGCACCATCTACGCCGCGGAGGCCGACGCGGCCCTGATGGATGGACACTTGCGACTCATGTGCGTACTCCCGTTGTGAACTGGCCGCGGAGGCCGACGCGGCCCTGATGGATGGACACTCCGTAGACGCCTCCCGGCACCGATCCGCTGGACCGCCGCGGAGGCCGACGCGGCCCTGATGGATGGACACTACCCGGCGATCCTCCTGTTCGCTGTCGGCGCGGGCCGCGGAGGCCGACGCGGCCCTGATGGATGGACACCGCTGGATCAGACGGTTCATCGCACGCTCGGCCTTGCCGCGGAGGCCGACGCGGCCCTGATGGATGGACACTCCGCTTGCTCGTGAAGCGCCTCGGTGTTGCGTTCCGCCGCGGAGGCCGACGCGGCCCTGATGGATGGACACCAGATCTGACGGGCGGCAGCGGCGGACGGAACGTTGCCGCGGAGGCCGACGCGGCCCTGATGGATGGACACGTCTCATGAGAGACGACGTCGACCCCGACCAGCCCGATGCCGCGGAGGCCGACGCGGCCCTGATGGATGGACACCCGGTGACGGATGGTCGTCGATGCGAGAGATTACGGGCCGCGGAGGCCGACGCGGCCCTGATGGATGGACACTAGTCCAGGTCGGCCCGGCCCGCCAGCGCATCGGCCGCCGCGGAGGCCGACGCGGCCCTGATGGATGGACACAAGATCGACTCGTCCGTAGAGGCCGGACCGAAGAAGCCGCGGAGGCCGACGCGGCCCTGATGGATGGACACCCTTCTCGCAACTGATGCGTGGTGTTGACTGTGATCGCCGCGGAGGCCGACGCGGCCCTGATGGATGGACACAAGCAGTGGGGCGCGTGGGTGGGCGGCGAGGACTTGCCGCGGAGGCCGACGCGGCCCTGATGGATGGACACGAGCCGTTCCTCTTCGCGGGCCGCGGCTTCGATCCGGCCGCGGAGGCCGACGCGGCCCTGATGGATGGACACATCGGCCCGCCACGGCCCGTCCCGGTGTCGCACAGGCCGCGGAGGCCGACGCGGCCCTGATGGATGGACACCTCCTGCGATGTCGCCGCACGCCCGACTGCCATCACCCTCGCCGATGGCTGGCCGACGCTGCCCTGATGGATGGACACCCGAAGTCGGTTCCGGTCCGGGCGGAAGACATGATGCCGCGGAGGCCGACGCGGCCCTGATGGATGGACACAGGATCTGTAAAGGAAGTCCAGATTCATCCAGCGCCGCGGAGGCCGACGCGGCCCTGATGGATGGACACTGTGGTGACTCGTCGAAGCGCGAGGACCTCGATCGGCCGCGGAGGCCGACGCGGCCCTGATGGATGGACACTCGGCCAACCTCGAGGCGGCCAACGCGGCGGGCGTGACGCCGCGGAGGCCGACGCGGCCCTGATGGATGGACACATGGATCAATCGATCGAGATCACGAGTTCATCGTCGCCGCCGCGGAGGCCGACGCGGCCCTGATGGATGGACACTTGAGCCGATCGACGTGATCGACTCTCTCCCGATGCGCGCAGCGGAGGCCGACGCGGCCCTGATGGATGGACACTTGAGCAGTTGATTCGTCGCCGCAGGACAACGTAGCCGCGGAGGCCGACGCGGCCCTGATGGATGGACACGGGGCCAGTGCGGCCCTGGGCACTGACGTGGCGGCCTGCCGCGGAGGCCGACGCGGCCCTGATGGATGGACACTCGATGCACTTGAACGGCCCCTGCTGGAACTGCCGCCGCTGCGGAGGCCGACGCGGCCCTGATGGATGGACACCCGTGGGAGGGATCGACGCGCGCGGTGATTGTGCGACGCCGCGGAGGCCGACGCGGCCCTGATGGATGGACACAAGAACGCTCGGCGTGGGTGACTCTCCGCTCCGCGCGCCGCGGAGGCCGACGCGGCCCTGATGGATGGACACATGATCTCCGCCTTGAACATGCCATACGTCGTGGTCGCCGCGGAGGCCGACGCGGCCCTGATGGATGGACACAACCTGGTGGATGGGGCCTTTGACCGGCCCTCAGTGGCCGCGGAGGCCGACGCGGCCCTGATGGATGGACACCTTTCCCGCCACAGGGCGACGGCCTGCTCAAGTGTGCCGCGGAGGCCGACGCGGCCCTGATGGATGGACACCGTGGAAGTGGTGCTGGTTGCGGCGCACCGTGAGGGGCCGCGCCGCCGACGCGCCACCTGATGGATGGACCTGCGTGTGCCCGTCACCGTGTAGCGGTTGGATCCAGCCCGCCAACGACGCGGCCCTGATGGATGGACACGGGACCACCACCCCCACGGTCGAGGACGCGACCGGCGCCGCGGAGGCCGACGCGGCCCTGATGGATGGACACCGCAGATCGCCGTCATGGCCGGGGTGACATTTCCGGCCGCGGAGGCCGACGCGGCCCTGATGGATGGACACAGGCCGACGGGGGCGAGGTCGATCTCCTCTTCGCCGCGGAGGCCGACGCGGCCCTGATGGATGGACACGCTTGAGGACGCTCACACGGGTGATCCACAGCAGGCCGCGGAGGCCGACGCGCCTGATGGATGGATGATGCCGGCGTATGGCCGTCAGGCGTGGTGACCTCTTCGGGCCCTGGGCCGCGCAGGCCGACGCGCGCCCGATGGATGGCCCTGACGATGGCAGCGCGACGATGCGGACGGCCGACCGATGATGCCCGCCAGGCCCGCCGCCCTGCGATGGATGGACGCCCTGATGGCGGATGGACAGTCAGGTTGATGGCCGTGCAGCCCATGGGGCCGCGGAGGCCGACGCGGCCCTGATGGATGGACACGCCGTCGCGCGCCGCCAGCGGGTCGCATTGCGAGCAGGCCGCGGAGCGCCGACGCGGCCCTGATGGATGGCTCCGAGCGGCGCGGCACGATCATCATGGGTCTCCGTGGCCGCGGAGGCCGACGCGGCCCTGATGGATGGACACTTGACCATGACGTAGACAATATGGGTGGGATCGATGCCGCGGAGGCCGACGCGGCCCTGATGGATGGACACTTGACGCCGACGTAGATGATGTGCCCCGCCGGCATTGCCGCGGAGGCCGACGCGGCCCTGATGGATGGACACATGGCTCACTTGCGCTGCTGGTGCAAGAAGGGTGACCGCCGCGGAGGCCGACGCGGCCCTGATGGATGGACACTCGAGTCTAGGAGCAATGCGACATGACCATCGAGAGCCGCGGAGGCCGACGCGGCCCTGATGGATGGACACATCCGCGGCGTGGCCCGCGGCCGCGGCAAGTCCGGCCGCGGAGGCCGACGCGGCCCTGATGGATGGACACGTGAACCTGGGCGACTCCTATGCCCGGCCGTCAGGCCGCGGAGGCCGACGCGGCCCTGATGGATGGACACGCGGCGTGGATGATCGATTCGCCTTCGCGCGTTGGCCGCGGAGGCCGACGCGGCCCTGATGGATGGACACTGTCTGGCGTGCGTGATGCTGTCCGATGGCGACGGGCCGCGGAGGCCGACGCGGCCCTGATGGATGGACACCACAACCTGGGCGCCACCGCGATCGACATCGGGGCCGCGGAGGCCGACGCGGCCCTGATGGATGGACACTTTGAGGGAGCTGGTGAGCAAGACTTCGACTTCAAGCCGCGGAGGCCGACGCGGCCCTGATGGATGGACACATCGTGTCGGTGAGTTGGCGGCGCGTCTCGGCGAGTGCCGCGGAGGCCGACGCGGCCCTGATGGATGGACACCTCCGCCTCCCGCGGTGTCGGGGCTCGATGCCTTGCCGCGGAGGCCGACGCGGCCCTGATGGATGGACACTGCGGCGGTCGCGTTCTTGAGCCGCGCGGGATGCGCGCGGAGGCCGACGCGGCCCTGATGGATGGACACCTGCTCGCGCTCCGTCAGCTGCTCGTAGTACGTGCCCGCCGCGGAGGCCGACGCGGCCCTGATGGATGGACACAGGCCCGTCTCCTTGGAGCCGGCCTCCCGCGGATCGCCGCGGAGGCCGACGCGGCCCTGATGGATGGACACCGGGCCTCCTCGAGCGGCTTGAACTGGTCGCGGCTGGCCGCGGAGGCCGACGCGGCCCTGATGGATGGACACTCGAAGTCCATGTCCTGTTCCTTCCCGGTCGCTGCCAGCCGCGGAGGCCGACGCGGCCCTGATGGATGGACACACCTCCATCGTGGGATGATTGGCCGCGGTGCAGAGCGCCGCGGAGGCCGACGCGGCCCTGATGGATGGACACGATGTCGATGATCTTCGACCGCGTGAAACTTCGGACCCGCCGCGGAGAGGCCGACGCGGCCCTGATGGATGGACACGGCTGGCCCGACATCCGCCAGCGTGGTCGGGCGGCCGCGGAGGCCGACGCGGCCCTGATGGATGGACACGACAGGGCGGCGGGCTGTTCAAGATCTGGGGCGCGGCCGCGGAGGCCGACGCGGCCCTGATGGATGGACACTTTCTCCTGAATGAAGTAACGCGAGTTGCGTTACGGCCGCGGAGGCCGACGCGGCCCTGATGGATGGACACCCGGACAATCGGCTGATGCTCCTCTGTGTAATCGACCCGCCGCGGAGGCCGACGCGGCCCTGATGGATGGACACCGATGCACTCCTGATCGAACGCACGCGGCCCCGTGAGTGAGGCCGCGGAGGCCGACGCGGCCCTGATGGATGGACACATCGTCGTCGGGACCAAGACCTACGACACCAACACCGCCGCGGAGGCCGACGCGGCCCTGATGGATGGACACCGCATCCGGTTGTAGCTGGCCACCACACGGGCCGCACTCGCCGCGGAGGCCGACGCGGCCCTGATGGATGGACACCTCGATCGACGTTGGCATCGCGCGATGGTCGCGGCCGCGGAGGCCGACGCGGCCCTGATGGATGGACACCGCGCCTTCACGCCCTGATGGCAGCGGTACTCCAACGCCGCGGAGGCCGACGCGGCCCTGATGGATGGACACAGGAGATGGATTGAAATGCGACACATGCTTGACAGGCCGCGGAGGCCGACGCGGCCCTGATGGATGGACACGAGGTGGGTGCAGGCGGGCTCGCTCCGATCCGGGCCGCGGAGGCCGACGCGGCCCTGATGGATGGACACAGCTGCTGACGCCGAGGTTTCGTCGTGCGCGGCATGGCCGCCAGAGAGGCCGACGCGGCCCTGATGGATGGACACACCATCAGCGCATCGAGCTGCGCTGATCTCGCCGCCGCGGAGGCCGACCGACGCGGCCCTGATGGATGGACACTTGGCATCTGCTGGCCCGCGGGGTGTGAAAACCGGGCCGCGGAGGCCGACGCGGCCCTGATGGATGGACACAACTCCTTCAGGGAGATCCGCGAGGATTCCTGCACGAGCCGCGGAGGCCGACGCGGCCCTGATGGATGGACACTCGAGAGCGGCGCACACGCGCTCGTATGCGTCGGCGGGCCGCGGAGGCCGACGCGGCCCTGATGGATGGACACTCGCGGCCTCGATCGAGGCCACGCCCGGCACGCTGGCCGCCGCGGAGGCCGACGCGGCCCTGATGGATGGACACCAATAACGCGCCGCAAGTCACGGTGAAGATCGGGCTTGCCGCGGAGGCCGACGCGGCCCTGATGGATGGACACCGGGCAGAATCGCCCGCGCGTCCAGTTTCCTGTCACTGAACTTCACAGACCGACCACGCTGATGGAACGGGAGACGCGGCCCTTCTCCCGCTCCAAGCCTCACCCTCTATCCCCCACGAGACGGTTCACGGATCCCGGCAAGGTCGATCGACGGCCCCGCCGTGGCGCGGACAGAGCGCCCGCAGTTTCTGCCGGTTCCCTTACTGATTCGACAGGCGATGCTTCCTCGAGGCGGAAATACTGCGCTGGAGTTCTCCCAAGGCATTTCTTGAACGCCGCCACGAAGGCGCTCGGGCTCCGGTAGCCAACGCTCATGGCCACAGCCGTCACCTGCGTTCCCTCACCGAGCAGCCTGATCGCCTCCAGAAGGCGTGCCCGCTGGCGCCAGCGTCCGAAGGTCATGCCGGTCTGGTCAAGAAAGGCCCGCTCGATGGTACGGGCGCTTGCGCCGCTCGTCCGTGCCAGATCGGCCAATGAACCCGGGGCGCCGACGCGATCGAGCACCCTTTCGGCGACCCTCCGGGCGCGGGGGTCCATTGGCATCGGCAGGGCGAGCGGGCGTTTCGGGACGACGACGAGCAGATCGAGCAGGAGTCGCAAGCGCGCACGATCGCTCGGCGTTGTATCGCTCAAGGCGCCCGCCGCAACGATCGAAACGATCAGTTCACGCAGGAGCGGCCAGATGTTGATCACGCAGCACTCCGACTCCATCACTGGTGCGAAATCGGGTCGAAAGTAGAGCGTCTGCATCTCGACGCGCCCCTGCATGTGGAGTGCGTGCTCAACTCCCCCTGCCACCCAAAGGGCACGCATGGGCGGCACAACCCACGCCCCGGCGCTCGTCGTCACCGAGATGACGCCGCGAACCGCGTAGATGAGCTGCGGCCAATCGTGGGCATGGAACTCGATGCGGTGGCCCGGTGGGAGGGTGAGTCCGAGGCAGCGGACACAAGGCTCGTGTCGTTTTCTCGACATCAATCGGCAGTATATCGGCTCGACGACACGCGATCCACGCCGTAGATTCCACGGTGTCAATCGTCCAAAGGAGCCGCTCGATGTCGAACCCACTCTGCCACTTTGCAATCCATGCCGATGACTGCGCTCGCGCCATGGCGTTCTACCAAGCGGTCTTTGGCTGGCGCTTCGAGCCGTGGGGACCGCCGGACTTCTGGCGGATTCACACCGGACAGTCCGGCGTCGAAGGGGCGCTTCAGAAGAGGCAGGAGCCGCTTACCGGAACCGGCATGCGCGGGTTCGAGTGCTCGATCAGCGTGCGTGATGTCAAGTCGATGGCGGAACTGATCGTCAAGCACGGCGGCCACGTCGTGATGCCGGCATTCCTGATCCAGGGCGTGGGGACCGTGATGAAGTTCCAGGACACGGAGGGGAACATCGCCAGCGCCATCCAATACCTGCCGGGTGTCTTTGAATCGATGGGAGCAAGCCGGTGAATACGCCGACATCGCCTCTGGCACGTGTAGCACTGATCGTCTGCGCCGCGCTCGCCACTATCGGCTCCGGGTGCGAGAGTTGCCCGTTGCGGCAGTCGGTTGCAACTACCGCGCAGGTCGACGAGGATGTTCGCGCCCTGCTCGACCGCTGGATTCAATCGTTTGAATCACGCGACGAGGCCGCCGTCCGATCGGTGCTGGCGGATGACGAGCGTTTCGTCTGGCTTGAAGACGGTGAGGCCCGCTATCAAAGCGCCGATGATGTCGTTGCCGCCCTGGCGAGCTTTCCGCCCGGCCTACAACACTCCCATGAACTCACCTCGGTTCGCATCGTTCCGATGTCGGACTCCGCCGCCTGGGCGCAGCTTGGCACCACGACTGTAATCCGGCAAGGTGAGCGAGCAGTGTCGGAGTTCACCGGGGTCGTTCTGATCCTTGCTCAACGCGACAACGGCGAGTGGCGGATCATCGCGGCACACACTTCCACGACCAAGCCTCAGATGCGAAGCTCCGGGTGAGATGCCCCTCAACCGTGCCCTGTCGGCCCTTGCCCCCCTGGCCAGGCGCGTTTCACGGTTTCACGGCCAGCAGAACCCGCGTTTCTGGCCCCCAGGAGCGGATTCCCTGCACAAAAAGTTCTATTGGCGTACTGTCACCCCGATTGTTCGAGAGATCAAGCCCTTCGACGAGCTCGTCGCAGGGCTTTTTCGTTGCCAACACGAGAGTTGCGCCGTCCAGACGGTAGTTCAAACAGACCGCCGGGACGCAGCGGTCAAAAAACATTAAACCAAATGGTTGACAAATGCCTGCCCGCGGATAAACTAAACCACATGGTTTCGGATTTTTCCCCAATCCTGGACCGCGCCTTTCACGCTCTGGCGCATCCCGCCCGCCGGGCCATCCTGCGCTCCCTGGCCCATCAGGAGCGGAACCTCAGCGAGCTGGCCGCCCCGCTGAGCATGTCGTTTCCCGCGGCGTCCAAGCACGTCCGAGTGCTGGAACGGGCCGGGCTCGTGCGACGACGCGTCGTCGGGCGCACGCACATCTGCCGGCTCGTAGGCAAGCCACTGGAAGAGACCGAGCGATGGCTGGAAGCGTTCCGCCGAAGCTGGGAGCGGAACTTCCTGCGACTGGATGCGCTGCTGGACCAAATGAAGGCCGCGGAGGAAGACGCCGGTGGCCGCAACGAGAAAGGGAACCCCCGATGAAGACGACAAGCTGCAAGCTGGAGGTCACGACACCGAGCGACCGTGAGGTCTTGATGACGCGGACGTTCGATGCGCCCCGGCGCCTGGTGTGGGAGGCGTGGACAAGGCCCGAGTTGCTCAAGAAGTGGCTGCACGGGTGGGACGACTGGACGCTGGCGGTATGCGAAATGGACCTGCGGCCTGGCGGGGCATTCCGCTGGGTCTGGCGCGGACCCGACGGGACGGAAATGGGGCTCCGCGGCGTGTACCGCGAGATCGTTCCGCCGGAGCGGCTCGTCCACACCGAGATCTTCGATGAGGACTGGACGGGGGGCGAGACGCTGGTCACGCTCGTGCTCACCGAACGCGCCGGCCAGACGACGGTGGCGATGACAGTGCTGTACTCGTCGCGCGAGGCGCGCGACGGCGCGCTGAAGACCGGCATGCAGGAGGGGATGGAAGTCGGCTATCAGCGGCTGGAGAAGCTGCTGGCGTCGATGGGAGGTGGCACGTGACGCAGACTTCGATGAAGCTGACCGTGACGACGCCCAACGACCTGCACATCGTGATGACGCGGGTCTTCGATGCCCCCCGCCGCCTGGTGTGGGACGCGATGACGAAGCCCGGGCTGGTGCGGAAGTGGCTGTTCGCGCCGCCGGACTGGAAGATGACGGTCTGCAAGGGCGATGTGCGACCGGGCGGGACATTCCGCTGGCAGTGGGCCGGGCCGGATGGGAAGGCGGCCCTGATGATCCACGGAACATACCACGAAGTCGTTTCCCCCGAGCGGATCGTTCACACGGAGATGATGGAGATGGGCCCCGGCGCGGCGGGTTGCGGCTCGCCGTGCGAGGACGCCGAGCCGAGCACCGTGCTGGTGACGCTCGAGCTCGATGAACAGGGTGGCCAGACCCACATGAAGATGACGATCGCCTGCCCGACCAAGGAAGTCCGCGACGCCATGCTGGCCTCCGGAATGGATCAGGGCATGGAGGCCGGGTACCAGCAGCTCGACGCGATTCTGGCCCAGCAGGTTCGGCACTGAAGCCGGGAGAGATCATGCGTTCGAGATCAGCATGCCACACCGACTCCGGGGCCTCGCGTCACTCCGTTCATCCGTCTCCCCAGCCGCTCATCTGCGTAAGCGACGTCGAGTCCGTCAGTCGCTGGTACCAGGAGCTCCTCAACGTGCGAAGCGCCCACGGCGGGCCGCACTACGAGCGCCTGATCCGCAATGGGCGGTTGGTGTTGCAGCTCTACCAGTGGGATGTCGAACACCATCACGGTCTCATCGGCGACCGCGCCGCAAGGCCCTACGGCAACGGGGTACTGCTCTGGTTCGAGATCGACGACTTCGACGCGGCTGTCGCTCGCGCGGCTGTGTTGCAGGCCGAGATCGTCAGGCCGAGGCACCGCAATCCTCCGACCGGCGACGGTGGACCGAATCACTGGGAGATCTGGCTGCGCGATCCCGAGGGATACACGGTCGTGCTGGCCAGTCCGGACGGATCGGCAAGGTGAGCCGCCGGCAGGGACAGAAAGCGATCGCGCCTTCAGCACCGAGGACGAACCGTGTCCCCTCACCTCGATTGACGATTGAAGGCGTCCGCGAGTCCATCACTTGCGGGCGTTGTCGCTTTGGCGATCGCGTTCCGCGATGAAGGGCGCTGTCTGCGTAGAGTAGCATTCACCGCATGAACCCCCACGACACCTCCGACACGATCCGCGCCATCCTGGACATCCACGCGATGGTCAGCGGATTTCTCATCGAGACCGTCGAGGACGTTCCGGAATCACGCATGACCGAGCAGCCGGGCGCCATCGTCAACCACCCGGCGTGGACGCTGTCGCATCTCAACGCATACGCGGGCGTACTGCTGTCGATGCTCGACGACCCAAGCGTGCCGACGGCCGACGCCGAGATGGAGCGGTTCGGATATGGCACGACGCCCGTGCCCGACCGCGCTGCCTATGCGACGAAGCGTGAACTGCTTGACCGGTTCAGGGACCGGAACGCGCGCCTTGCCGCGGTCGTCGCCGGGAAGCACCGGGACTACTTCCCGCGGCGCTCGCCGGAGAAGTTCCACCCCTACTCGCCGACCATCGGGCACATCGCCATCACGCTGCTCGTGGCGCATCCGCCGCATCACTTGGGCCAGCTCAGGCAATGGCGACGCGCCGCCGGGATCGCACCGAACGACCTGCCCCTCGACGAGTGATCCAGTCATCCCGGATGCCCCGCGAGTTGTCGCGGACCCGCGTCGTGCGTTCCTTCAGTTCACGCACACCCCCACCACTTGAAGTGAACACCGCCATGGCCCATCATGGGAACCAGGAATGGCGTGAAGGGCACCGACTACTGAACTCGCCCGAACGTTTGGCGGCTCGCAAGGCCAACACAGCGATCCAGCGTGCGAGGTTTCACCCGATCGCCGCCTGCGCCGCCACCAGCCGCGCGATGGGCACGCGGAAGGGTGAGCAGGAGACGTAGTCCAGCCCGGCCTTGTGGAAGAAGACGATCGAGGCCGGGTCGCCGCCGTGCTCGCCGCAGATGCCCAGTTTCAGCGTGGGCTTGGTGTTCCGTCCGCGGGCGCAGGCCACTTCGACGAGTTGCCCGACGCCCGTCTGGTCGAGTGACTGGAAGGGATCCTTCTCCAGCAGCCCGTGCTGCAGGTAGTCGGGCAGGAACGAGTTGATGTCATCGCGGCTGAAGCCGAAGGTCATCTGCGTCAGGTCGTTGGTGCCGAAGGAGAAGAAGTCGGCCACCTCGGCAATCTGATCGGCGACGAGCGCGGCGCGAGGCACTTCGATCATCGTGCCCACGGGGATCGGCAGATCGCCGGTGAACTTCTTGTTGGCCTTCACCTCGTCGATGGTCCTGAGGGTCAGGTCGCGCAGCATGGCCAGTTCCTGGCGCGTGCCGACGAGGGGGATCATGATCTCCGGCTTCGCGTCGATCTTCTTGCCCTTGCAGGCGATGGCGGCCTCGACGATGGCGGTGACCTGCATCACGAGGATCTCGGGATAGGTCACCGTCAGGCGGCAGCCGCGATGGCCCAGCATGGGGTTCATCTCGTGCAGGGCGCTGATGCGCTGCTGCACACGCTTGAGCGGCACGCCCAGTTCGCGGGCGATGGCCCGCTGCTGCTTGACCTCGTGCGGCAGGAACTCATGGAGCGGCGGATCGAGCAGCCGCACCGTCACGGGCAGCCCGTTCATGGCGGTGAAGATGCCGATAAAGTCCTTGCGCTGGTAAGGCAGGAGCTTCCTGAGCGCCTTCTCGCGCGCAGGCCTGGACTCGGCGATGATCATCTCGCGCATCGCCTTGATGCGGTCGCCCTCGAAGAACATGTGCTCGGTGCGCGTCAGCCCGATGCCCTTGGCGCCGAACTCGCGGGCGCGCCTGGCGTCGGCGGGCGTGTCGGCGTTGGTGCGCACGCCGAGACGGGCGTACTGGTCCGACCAGGTCATCACGGTGGCGAAGTCGCCGGAGAGTTTCGGCGTCGATCGCTTCACCTCGCCCAGCATGATCTCGCCGGTCGAGCCGTCGATGGAGATGACATCCTTCGGCCCGTAGGTCTTCTTGCCGATGGTCACCTTGCGGGCCTTGGCGTCGATGGACAGGGCGCCGGCGCCCACCACGCAGCACTTGCCCCAGCCGCGCGCCACCACCGCCGCGTGGCTGGTCATGCCGCCGGTGGAGGTGAGAATGCCGGCGGCGTGGTGCATGCCGTCCACGTCCTCGGGGCTGGTTTCCTTGCGGATGAGAATGACCTTCTCGCCCGCCTTGGCGCGGTGGACGGCCTCATCGGCGGTGAACGCCAGTTTGCCCGTGGCCGCGCCGGGCGAGGCGGGCAGACCCTTGGCCAGCACGGTGGCGCCCTTCTTGTCCGACTCGGAGAAGCTGGGCAGCAGCAGTTGCGTCAGGTCGTTGGCGGGAATGCGCTTGAGGGCCAGTTTCTCATCGATCAACCCTTCCTTCACCATGTCCACGGCGATCTTGACCGCCGCCGCGCCGGTTCGCTTGCCGGTGCGCGTCTGCAGCATGTAGAGCGTGCCGCGCTCGATGGTGAACTCGATGTCCTGCATCTCGCGGTAGTGCTTCTCGAGGATGTCCTTGATTTCGAGAAGTTGCTTGTGGACCTGCTTGTTCCACCGGGGCATCTCCGCCACCGGCTGGGGCGTGCGGATGCCGGCGACCACGTCCTCACCCTGCGCGTTGATGAGGAACTCGCCGTAGAAGGTGTTGTCGCCCGTGGACGGATTGCGCGTGAAGGCCACGCCGGTGCCCGAGTCCTGCCCCATGTTGCCGAACACCATCGTCTGCACGTTGACGGCGGTGCCGTTGAGGCCGGAAATCTCGTTGATGCGCCGATAGGCGATGGCGCGCGGGGCGTTCCACGACTTGAACACCGCCTCGATGGACAGCTCCAGCTGGCGATACGGGTCCTGCGGGAACGGCTCGCCCACGTGGTCGCGGTAGACCTTCTTGTACGCCTCGCACAGTTGCTGCATGCCCTCGATGGGCACGTCGGTGTCTTCCTTGGCGCCGTACTTCCGCTTGACCCTGTCGAACGCCTCCTCGAAGTGATCGTGATGCACGCCCATGACCACGTCGCCGAACATGTTGATGAGGCGGCGGTAGGCGTCGTACGCGAAGCGCACGTTGCCGGTGGCGTGAATCAGCCCGGCCAGCGCATCATCCGTCAGTCCGAGGTTGAGCACCGTGTCCATCATGCCCGGCATGGAAACCGCCGCGCCCGACCGCACGGAGACCAGCAGCGGGTTCTCGTTCGACCCGAAGGTCTTGCCGGTTTCCTTCTCCAGCAGGGCGATGCACGATCGCACCTCGTCCATCAGCCCGGCGGGGAGCCGCTCGCCATTGGCGTAATACGCGGCGCACACGTCGGTGGTGATGGTGAAGCCGGGGGGAACGGGCAGCCCGATCGACGACATCTCCGCCAGGTTGGCCCCCTTGCCGCCCAGCAGTTTCTTCTGATCGCCCTTGCCCTCGGTCTTCAGCCGCCCGAAGGAGTAGCACATCTTGGCGGGAGCGGCGAGGGCGCCGGAGGCGGACGAAACGTTCGATTTGCGGGAGCGGGGGCGGTCAATCGTTCCGGCGGGCATCAGGGTTGTCCTTGGGGGTTCACCGCGGTTTTTGAGCACTGTCGCGGCGGTTTCGGGGAAGTTCAATCGTAAGCGCCCGGAGCCGTGGATCAATGGACGATCGCCTCGCGGATTCGAGACGAAGCACCGGACATCCGCCTACCGTCAGGCATGACCGCCGATGCCTTTCGACGCCTGGCTCTCGCCCTTCCAGACACGATCGAATCCGCCCACATGGGTCACCCGGATTTTCGCGTCCCGGCGTCCAAGGGTCGGATCTTCGCCTCACTGGGTCCGCCCGATGGACCCCGGGGGCGCACCACCTGGGCGATGGTGAAACTCGGCCCCGCGCAACAGGCCGCCGCCATCGCCAGTCACCCGGAGGCGCTCGCTCCCGCCAGCGGCGCGTGGGGACGTCAGGGATGCACGATCATTACGCTGTCGAAAGCCCGGCAAGGGCTTGTCCGCGGGCTTCTTCAGACCGCCTGGCGCGCCGCCGCGCCGAAGCGGCTGGTGGAGGCGATCGACGAGCAGGAGGCGGAGATGCGATGAAGCGCGTCGGCAAGGACGACCCGGCGCCGGCTTGTTCGATACCCTGATGGGAGTCGCTGTTCCTCGCGGGTGACTCATTCTCCGCCGCGTCCGACCCAGATCATGCCACACCACGGTTCCACATCCCCCCGTCGTCTCATCGTTCTCGGCTCCACGGGATCGATCGGCGTCAATACGCTGGCGGCGGTGGAGCATCTGCACGCCCGCACGCCGCATCGCTTCGAGGTGGTCGGGCTGGCTGCGGGGCGGAACGAGTCGCTGGCGCTGGAGCAGGCGTCGCGGTTCAACGTGGGCGCGGTGGCGATCGCCGATGGCGACGGAAGCGCGGGTCGAGGCAGTTACCACGGGCGGACCATGTTCGCCGGTCCGGACGCGGCGCGGGATCTGATCGAGTCGACCGCCCGTCCAGGCGACCTCGTCGTCGGCGCCATGGTGGGCAGCGCGGGGTTGCCGGCGATTCTCGCCGCCATCGAGCGCGGCTGCGACATCGCGCTGGCCAACAAGGAGACGCTGGTCGCCGCGGGCGAGATCGTCATGCCCCTGGTCCGCGCCAAGGGAATCAACCTGCTGCCCGTCGATTCGGAGCACAGCGCCATCTTCCAGTGCCTGCAGGCGGGGCGAAGCACCGACGAGGTCGCCCGCGTGGTGCTCACCGCCTCGGGCGGACCATTCCGCACGCGCGGGGCGGAGGAAACGTACCGCGCCACGGTGGAAGAGGCGCTGCGGCACCCTACGTGGAACATGGGCGCCAAGGTGACGATCGACTCGGCCACGCTGATGAACAAGGCCCTGGAAGTCATCGAAGCGCATCACCTCTTCGGGCTTGAGCCCGGGCGCATCGAGGCGATCGTTCACCCGCAATCCATCGTGCATTCATTCGTCGAGTTCCGCGATGGTTCGGTCTTCGCGCAGCTCAGCCCGCCCGACATGAAATCGCCGATCCAGTACGCGCTCACGTGGCCCCATCGCGCCGAGGGATGCTCGCGCCGGCTCGACTGGGGCGCGTTCCGATCATTGGCCTTCGAGCCGGTGGATCACGATCGCTTCCCCGCCATTCGCATGGCCTGGGAGGTGATCCGCCGGGGAGGCGCCGCCGGGGCGGTCTTCAACGCCGCCAACGAAGCGGCGGTCGGCGCGTTTCTCGATCGTCGCATCCCGTTCGGACGCATCTTCGAACTGGTGGCGATGACGCTCCAAGCCCTGCCCGCGGCGCCCGTGTGCTCGCTGAACGATGTGATGCGGGCGGACGATCTGGCGCGACGACACGTCGATCGACTGGTGGAAGAGGCGGCCGAGCATGTGCCGAGCGCCGGGTGCTGAAGGCGAGGGTGCTTCACAAGGTTCCCGCAATGCTCCGGATTCCCCGTTGCGCTTCGGGCATCCTTCCGATATAAAGGGATGGACGGGCCTTGGGCGCGCCTCAGGTCCACAACGAGGTCGCATGAAGAAATCACGGAAGATTCCGTTGGCCACGACCTTCACGCTGGCGATGCTGACCGGCGGGACTTCGTTCGCGCAAGGCGCGGGCGCGGCGACGAACGACGCACTGGCGACGCTTCTCGAAGCGAGCTGCCTCTCGTGTCATCAGCCGCCACGCCCGAAGGGCCGAGTTGATCTCAAGGCCCTGCTGTCGGTTGAACCCGACTCGATCGACCTCAGGACGCTTCGTTCACTGCGGAATGTTCTGGTGCATGGCGACATGCCGCCAGAGGGTGAGCCGCGCCCCGACCCGGCGCACCTGGCCGCGGCGGTCATCATGCTGGATGACCTGATCCGCGCCCGCGCGGCCGCCCCCGTCGATGGACCCGTCGACCCGGGCCGCGTGGTGATGCGGCGGCTCAACCGCGTGGAGTACGCCAACACCATCCGCGACCTGCTGGGCGTGGACTTCGACGCGGCGCGGTTCCTGCCGGCGGACGAAGTCGGCCACGGCTTCGACGTGATCGGCGATGTGCTCACCATGCCGCCCCTGCTGCTGGAAAAGTACTTCGACGCGGCGGAGCGCATCGCCTCCGAGGCGTTTCCCGATCCGCTGCCCGAGACGCCTCAGGTCCGCCGCGTGCCCGCCGGCGAGTTGCGCGTCGATGGGCGCGGGGCGTCGCTGCGCGGCGGCGTGCAGCACCTGTCCACCAACGCCACGGTGATCGCGCGGCATGACTTTCCGATGAACGGGCTGTATCGCATCACCATCGAGGCCGCAGGTCAGCAGGCCGGTCCCGAACCGGTCAAGATCGCCCTGCAGGTGGACGGCCGCGCCGTCAGGACGTTCGACGTGCCCAACCCGCTCGATGCGCCTGGCGCGTTCACCGCCGAGGTGGTGGTCAACGCGGGCGCTCGCCGCCTCGGGGCGGCATTCACCAATGACTACTACAAGGCGGATGACCCCGATCCGCGCAACCGCGACCGCAACGCGGCGATCATCGCCATCAGCATCGAGGGTCCGCTCGACGCCGGCGTGGGCGGGGCCGCCCAGCGCGCCGCCGCCAACCGCGACGCACTGCGCCAGCGCGACCCGGAACGATGGGTGCGCGACACCGTCGCCCGGCTGGCGACCAGCGCCTTCCGCCGCCCGGTCTCGCAGGCCGACGTGAAGGATCTGCTCGACGTGGCCGGAACCGAGGGCACGCCCGAGTCGCGCGTGCGCACCGCGGTGACGGCGATGCTCGTCTCGCCGCGATTCCTCTATCGCCCGGAGCCCAGCAGCGGGCGGCCGCGCGATCTGGACGGCTACGAACTGGCGACGCGGCTCTCGTACTTCCTGTGGAGCAGCGGACCGGATGAGGAACTGCTCAAGGCCGCCGGCTCGGGGGAACTGAACTCGCCGCAGGGGCTGGAGCAGCACGCGACGCGCCTGCTGGCGGACCCGCGCTCGATCGCCCTGGCGGAGAACTTCGCCACTCAGTGGCTGCAGATCCGCGACCTGCCGCAGCGCTCGCCCGACCCGGCGCGTTTTCCGGGTGTGGATGCGTCGCTGCTGAGCGCCATGCAGGCGGAGACGATCCTGCTCTTCGACGCCGTGCTGCGCGAGAACCGCAGCGTGCGCGACCTGCTCGCCTGCGACTTCACCTTCCTCAACGAGCGGCTGGCCAGGCACTACGGCATCCCCGGCGTGCGCGGCGAGCACATGCGCCGCGTGCGGCTGCCGCGCGGCATGACGGGCGGCGTCATCGCCCACGCGGGCGTGCTCACCGCCACCAGCAACCCCACGCGCACGAGCCCGGTGAAGCGCGGCAAGTGGGTGCTGGAAGCCCTGCTGGATGACGCCCCACCGCCCCCGCCCCCCGGCGCCGACAGTTTCGAGGCGGCCAGGGACAAGACCCGGGCCCGCACCGTGCGCGAGGTGCTGGCCCAGCACCGCGCCGACCCCAACTGCTCCGTCTGCCACCGACGCATGGACGCCCTGGGCTTCGCGCTGGAGCACTTCGACCCCGTGGGACGCTACCGCGCCACCGACAGCGGACTTCCCGTCGATTCGCTGGGCGAACTGCCCGACGGGCGGACCCTGCGCGGCATGGATGACCTGCAGAAACTCCTGCTCACCGATCAGGCCTATCTTCGTTCGCTGGCCAGACACCTGCTTACCTACGCGCTGGGGCGCGGCGTGATGGATGCGGATGAGCCGCTCGTCGCGCGCCTGGTCGAAGCGCTGGAGCAGGAGCCGACGGTCGCCTCGCTCGTGCGCGCGATCGTGCGGTCCGATGCCTTCCGCCGAGGCGGCGGGGAGAGGAGCGGCGGATGATGAACTTCAACAGTGGCACAGGCATCTGTGGCGCACGCATCAGTGGCACAGGCGTCCCCGCCTGTGACCATCCCAGCACGCATCGACATTCTTGAAGGTGACCCCATGACCCATCGCCCCATCCATCGTGACGGCCGCGTCCAGATCAACCGCCGCACCGTGCTGCGCGGCGTGGGGGCGGCCATGGCCCTGCCCCTGCTGGAAGCGATGACGCCGCTGGCACGCCTGGCCCAGGCCGCCGCGGATCCGCTTGGCGCGTCCGGGGTCGCGGGCGGGTCGCAAGCAGTCCCGCGTCTCTGCTACATCTTCTTCCCCAACGGCGTGCATTACGAGGACTGGAAACCCATTGGCTCAGGCCGCGACTACACCCTCTCCCCGCTGCTTGAGCCGCTGGCCCGCCACAGGGATGACATGCTCATCATCTCCGGGCTGGCGCACCACAACGCCAAGGCGCTGGGCGACGGACCGGGCGATCATGCCCGCTCGGCGGCGTGCTTCCTGACCGGGGCGCACCCCGTCAAGACCGCTGGGGCGGATATCGAAGCCGGTGTCAGCGTCGATCAGGTCGCCGCCAGGGCGCTCGAAGGGCGCACCCGCTTCGCCTCGCTCGAGCTGGGCTGCGAGCCGGCCATGCAATCGGGCAACTGCGACTCGGGCTATTCCTGCGCCTACTCCTCCAACATCTCCTGGCGCACGCCCAATACGCCCAACCTCAAGGAGATCAACCCGCGCCTGGTCTTCGAGCGGCTCTTCATGCTGGGCGATGAGAATGAATCGCCCCAGCACCGCACCGAGCGCATCGCCCGCCGCAGGAGCATTCTCGACTACGTGCGCGACGACGCCCGCAAACTGGAGCGCAAACTGGGCGACCGCGACCGCCGCAAACTCGAGGAATACTTCGACAGCGTGCGCGCCATCGAAACCCGCGTGGAGCAGGCGGAGCGGCTCCGCGACGACCCGGACGCCATCGCCGGCTTCCCGCGCCCCACCGGCACGCCGCGCGACTACCGCGAACACCTGGACCTGATGGCCGACCTGATGGTGCTCGCTCTGCGGCTGGACCTGACGCGGGTCTGCACCTTCATGATCGCCAACGAGGGCTCCAACCGGCCCTTCCCCTTCCTCAACATCGCCGACGGGCACCATCACCTCTCGCACCACGGCGGGGACGGCGGCATGGTCGAGAAGATCCGCCAGATCAACCGCTTCCAGAGCGAGGCCTTCGCCCGCGTGCTCGACAAGTTCAAGCAGGTGAAGGATGAGACCGACCCGGAAGGCGCCTCGCTGCTCGACTCGACCATGATCGTCTGGGGCGGGGCCATCAGCGACGGCAACCGCCACAACCACGACCAGCTCCCCGTCATCGTGGCCGGAGGCCGCCGGTGCGGTGTGGAACTGGGCGAGCACCGCGTGCTCAAACACGAGACGCCCATGTGCAACCTGCACCTGGGGATGCTGCGGCGGATGGGGCTGGACACGCCGTCGTTCGGGGATAGCAACGGCGTTCTGTAGCAAGCGGTCGCACTCACCCAGCGCCTCCGCCGGGCGAGTATTCCGGCGTGTCGGCGATCATCGCAGCCACCTGGTCGAGTCGCTGCTGGTATCGCTCGCCGGTTTCCCGCGGCATCGCCGGGATCAATCGCCTCGCCAACTCCAGCTGCTCGATGGCCTGAGCGGAGCGGCGATCCCGCGCCAGCAGCGCCGCAAGCCGCAGGCGGGCCTCGGGCTCGTGGGCGCCCCGATCGATGAGTTCACGCAGGAACGGCTCGGCGAGGCGGGGATGCGGCGTCCACTCCAGCAGCGATGCCGTCCGCAGCAGCAGCCCGTCCGGGCGGATCAGCCCCCAGCGGTGGAGCGCCAGGGCGTGGCCGACACCCGTGGCGGCGTGGCGCTCCGCCGCCGGTTCATCCCCCCGCGCCAGGGCCTGCTCAGTGGCGTCGTAGGCGCGGTTCAGGGCGACCTCGTGCAGCCGCATCGAGGCGCTGTGCAGCGTGAGCAGCAGCACCATGAAAGCCCCGGTCAGCCAGCCCCAGCCGGCCAGCGTGACCGCGCCCTGTCGCGCCAGCGTCAGCCGGACGGCGCGCACCGGCACGCCGCCGATCACGCGCCAGGTGGTGAGGGCGATCCACGCCAGCAGCGTGGCCAGCGCCACCGAAAGCAGCAGCGGCAGGGCGTCGTACAGCCCGCGGAAGATCAGCACGCCGAGCACGATGATCGCGGCGATGGCCAGTTCCTCGCCCCAGGAATAATCCGCGCGCGGGCGGCGCACGGCGCCGCGCTTCCACGAGGCGAAGAGCGCCGGCGCAGCGATACCGTAGCCGATCGCCCCCTCCGGACAGGCGGCGACGCAGTCCAGGTCCTTCAGACACTGCGGGTCCACCACGCGGCCGAAAACCGTCAACTCCGAATGCACCCGGATGTGCGACTGGCACGCGGCGGTGCAGGCGCCGCACTGGGAGCAGTCGCCCCGCGCCACGATGCGCCCCGGGGCCAGGCGGTCCATCAGCCCGAAGACCGCGCCGTACGGGCAGCCGTAGCGGCAGAACGAGCGCGACCCCAGCGCGTACACGATCACGAAGCCGCAGATGAGGAACGTCAGCCCCGCGATCCACGGTCCGGGCAGGTTGCGCCAGAAGTCGTCGGTGACGAACGAGCCCCACGGGTCTTCAGGCCGCATCACGCGCCAGGTGGGCAGGGGCTCACCGGCGAGCAGACGCTGCGCCGTCGGCCAGAGGAACATCAGCCCCATCACCCCCAGCGGTGTGAGCAGCATGGCGCGGGAGCGCACCGGCTTGGGGCGGATGTGGACCTTCTCCAGCAGCCAGGCGCACAGGTCCTGAAGGGCCAGAATGTGGCAGCCCCACGAGCAGAAGAACCGTCCGAACAGCAGCACGGACAGCGTGATGAGCACCATGAACACGAACCCGGCGGTGAGGATGCCGAGCTCCAGCGTGTACACGACCTCGTTCAGTTCCAGCGGGGCCAGGGTGCGCCCGGCCAGACGCCAGTGGACGATGTGAGCCGCGATGAGCAGGTGAACCGCGATCAGACACCCCGCGCGCCGCCGACCAAACGATCGCGGTCGGTCGGCGGGCGCGGGGGCAGGGAGTATCGGCGTCGCACGCATGACTCGCTACTGCGGCGCGCCGAAGGAAATCGTGGCGCTGACCATCTCGATGGGCGGGGCCTTGTCGGTGCGCAGCCACAGGTCGTGGAGAATCTCGCCCCAGTCGTCGGTGTGATTGCCGTCGCGCAGGGCTTCGATGTAGTGACGGGTGACGACCTGGTAGTAGAGCGTGACGGTGGCGGAGACGGCGCCGACGGGAATGGGGAAGGCCGCGTCGTCCCAGTGCTGACCGTCGGCGTAGGCGGTCCCGACGACGGGCGCGCCCCCCTGCTCGAAGGCGGCGTTGCTGAAGCCGCGCGGCGGGATGCGCGTGTCCTTCATGATCGTGTCGGCCAGGGCCATGTGCGTGGTGACGCCCCGCGGCAGCCCCGTGGCCCGCGCGGCGCGGGCGCTCAGCCCCACCTTCATCTCGTAGAGGCGCGTGGAGCGTTCATCCAGCCGCGCCTGACGCCGGTTGTAGCGCCCGTGCTCGTGGACCAGGTTGCCCTGGGCGTCGAAGAAGCGCACGTTGAGGAAGACGCGCCGCCCCTCGATATGCCCGGTGGGCAGCTTGTGGCCGGTTTCGTTGATGACGCGCACGCCCAGGTCGCTCCCCCGCTGTTCGAGCTCGAGCGAGGCGGCGCGTCGGAGCATCTCGATCGCCTTGACGCGGCCCCACTTGAGCGCCTCCTGGTCCACCTCGGGGTCGTGTTCATAGTGCAGCCCGATGATCTCCAGCACCCATGCCGCCGAGCCGGCGAAGTCGTGCGTCGCCATGTCCTCGCGGTTGGGGCCGAAGTAGCAGGCCCTGTCCGAGGTGCGCGGCATGTGGCAGTCCTGGCAGGTGGAGACCACCGTCACGCCCTGTCCGCCGAAGCGGCCTCCCATGTCCACCCCGCCGTTGGCGAAGGCGCTGAGCTTCCATTCGGTATAGGTGCGCTCAAGCGGGAACTGCATCCACGGGTTCTCGTCGGGCGTGCGCTTGTCAATGGCGTTGTAGCGGTAGGTGCCGTCGGACTGCCGCGTCACGGCCACGTTCCCCACGTCGTGACAGGTGCCGCAGAACTCGCCCGTGCGGTGAAAGGCGGACTGGATGAACTCGTGCATGGGCTCGGCGTCGGAGCGCGGCCCGCGCCGAGCGCCCGAGGGGTCGAGCACGAACATGGCGTTGGCGTAGAACTGGGGAACGTGCTCCAGACCCTGCAGGATGGGCACGTCCTCCGGCGGGCTGACGCCCTTCTTGTAGATCGGGTCCACCATCGAATGGCAGAAGTGGCAGGAGACGCCGTCACGGTCGTAGTCGGTCAGCGACTGGCCGCTGGCGTCGTACGCATGACCCGAGACCATCGACAGCGGGACATGGCAGCGCAGGCAGAAGTAACCGGCGTTGGCCACGTCCTGGTTGGCGGTGGCGAGCTGCGCGTAGAAGAGCGGGTCGCGCCCCGCGTTGCCCATGAGACTGCTCTTCCAGGCGGAGTAGGGCTCGGTCGGCTCGGGACGATACTCGTAGTACGGCCCGTGGCAGTACATGCAGCTGTGGCTGGTCCAGATCGACTCGGCGGAGACATCGCCGATCTGGGTGCCGGAGAGGTGGAAGTCCTCGAGCGTCATGTTGAAGATCGCCGCGACGGCGGCGGCGGCGAAGCTCAGCACCAGCCCAGCGGCGGCGAGGCGGATGGGAAGGCGGCTGGATCGTCGTGGAGAGTGGGCGGACATGGCGTGCTCCGGCGCGAATGGCAGACACCGTATATTTGGATCGACATATCCGGTATAGCGGTACCCTACCACGCGCCGGATCGCTGTCAATGGGAAAATCGCGGGTTGGCGCCACGACCCGCCTGGGAACTATGGATGTTCTGGGCCCCTCGTCCGCTCCGCCGACTGAGTGACCGGTCACACGCCCGCGGCGACCTCGTGGGCGACCCCCGCTCCCACGCCGTCCTCCCGGCGGTCGGGGTTGAAACGCTCGATCCTCGCGCCCAGCAGGGCCAGCGTCTCATCCATGCGCGAGTAGCCCCGGTCGAGGTGGTAGACGCGGCTGACGACCGTCTCCCCCTGGGCGGCCAGTCCGGCGAGAACGAGGCACGCGCTCCCCCTCAGGTCGCTGGCCATCACCGGCGCGCCCACCAGGTGCGGCACTCCCTGCACGATGACCGTCGGACCCTGGCGATAGAGCCGGGCGCCCATGCGGCCCAGCTCGGCCACGTGCATGAATCGCTCGGTGTAGATCTTCTCGGTGATGATGCTGTTGCCGCTGGCCAGGCAGAGCAGGGCCATCATCTGGGCCTGCAGATCGGTGGGGAAGCCGGGGTGCGGCTGCGTGGTGATGGTGACGGGCCGCAGCACGCGCTGACTGGTCACGCGCACGGTGCAGCAGCGCGGGTCTTCGTCCAGGTTCACGCGCTCGAAGTTCACCCCGATCTCGTTCATTCGGTCGAGGAAGGCGATCATGCTGTCCAGCGGGTAGTCGTCGATGGTGACGTCGCCGTTGGTGATGGCGGCGGCGATGGCGTAGGTGCCCGCCACGATGCGGTCGGGAATGACGACGTGATCAGCCCCTCCCAGCTGCTCCACCCCCTCGATGATGATGCGCGGCGAGCCCGCGCCCCGAATCCTCGCGCCCATGGCGTTGAGAAGTTCCGCGAGGCACACGATCTCCGGCTCGCAGGCGGCGGACTCGATGATGGTGGTTCCCTCGGCCAGGGCGGCCGCGCTCATCACGTTGGCGGTGCCCAGCACCGTGGGACCCATCGGTCCGCCCAGGAAGATGGTGTTGCCCCGCAGGCGGTCGGCGGTGGCGATGATGTAGCCGCTCTGCAGTTCGACCTTGGCGCCAAGGGCCTCCAGCCCGCGCAGATGCAGGTCCACGGGTCGGTCGCCGAACACGCAGCCGCCGGGCATGGAGATCTCCGCCCTTCCGCGCCGGGCCAGCAGTGGCCCGAGGACGCAGATGCTGGCCCGCATGGTCTTCACGATGTCGTACCGGGCGCGGGTGGCGCTGGTGTCCTGCGTTCGCAGCGTGATGGTGCCGTGCGTCCCGGATGCGGCGCAGCCCAGCTCGTCGAGCAGGCGGGACATGTTGGCGATGTCCGACAGGTCGGGTACGCGGCGCAGGGTGATCGGCTCATCCGTGAGCAGAGCGGCCGCCATCAGGGGCAGCGCCGCGTTCTTGGAGCCGTCCACCGCGATCCGGCCCGCGAGCCGGGTTCCTCCCTGAATCCGAAATGCGTCCATGAGTGGGTGTCTCGTGAATCTTCCGTGAAAGACCGCGCGACGACTGCCGCCCCGGGTCGGTCGAGGGAGCGGCAGTCGCCGCCTGACAGGAGAACCGATGCCGGGCGGGATCTGGGGTAGATGACAGTTTGTCCGCCGAGGTAATGGATCGGCAGGAAGCGGCTTCCACCCGCAGGAATGGACCGCACAGGCCGCAGAGTCGCCCGGATCGTCGCAGGTGGCCCCCTTCGGCGCGATTGGCGACCGATCCGGTTGGCCGGGTGGACCTGAATCGTACGTTCGACCATGAGCCCGCCGCGCCGGCGGGAGGAGGATCGTCACGATGCACATTGCCATGACCGCAGGTTGCGCCGGACTGCTGCTCGCCACGGGCGCGCTCGGGCTGTACTCACCGGCCTTGCCCGCACCGATGACCAGCGCGGTCCTGGAGAGCGACTTCTCGCCCGACACGATCGTTCTTCCGGGCAAGGTGCGTGACTTCCGTCCCATCTCGTCCGGCGTGCCCCATCCGGACTTCAACAATCCGGCCCTCAACGGCCCCTACTGCCGCTATGTGAAGCTGACCCTCGACGCGGACGGCAAGCCGGAATACTCACCCGGCACCGGATATCGCGTCAGCAAGGAATGGCGCGACAGCGACAACAACAAGATCGCCTGGTGCCTCTACGACCCCACCAAGGGCGACAGTGCGGGGACATGGGGAGCCGCCAGCAACGGCGCCGTCACATCCGCTGAGACGTTCGCTCAGTGGTTCCGCGACGTGAAGGACGTGAACCTCGCCACCTGGTACGACCTGGTGCTGACCAAGATCCCCAACGGGCCGTACGCCGGGTGCTGGTCGTTCGAGACCAACGACTTCCATCCGTTCCTGCCCATCGAACACAAGCTTCATGGCAACGGCAATGATCAGCACAACTGGTTCTTCACCTATGAGCTGGTGGCCGAGTTCACCTACCAGCAGGACGCCGGGCAGTTCATCCGCTTCAAGGGCGATGATGACACCTGGATCTTCATCGACGGCAAGCTGGTCATGGACCACGGCGGCATCGCCGGCTCGCGCGAATATTTCGTCAAGTTCGACCGGCTCGGGCTGACCCACGGACAGACGTATGACATGCGGTTCTTCCACGCCGACCGCAAGCAGCCCCAGTCGCAGTTCCACTTGTGGACCAACGTGCCCTTCCGACCCGTGACGGGTCAGGCCCAGATCAACGTCAGCCCGGTGTCTGACTGAGTGAACACGCATCACGCTCCAGTGATGGCGCATGAAACCCTGCGAACGCCGCCCACTCCGGGCGGCGTTCGTGCTTTGACATCACCCATGCCGCCGGAACATTTCTCCCCTGGTCCGATCGGGCATCTCCAGACGCGACATGTGCCGTTTCCCAGTCGTGACAAACGGACCTTTGGCGGAACTTGGGCAGTCGTTCCGCATGCAATGATTCAGTGGAATCGTACGGTTGAGCGTGGACCCAGGGGACATCCCGGAACGGGATGGGAAGGAGAAACACCATGAAGCGTCGATCCACTCTTGCCCTCGGGCTGACCATCGGAAGCGCCGGTCTTCTCGCCATGACCGCCGCGGAGCCGATCGAGCCCCTTGCGACCCTCGAGGAAGATCCCCCGCCCTACATTGAACTCACGGGCCTGGTGCGCGACTTCAAGGAGCGCACCGTGGCGGGCGGGCATCCGGACTTCGAGCGCAAGCCGGCCAATGGCTTTGGACTCTACTGCGGCAACGTCTCGCCCTACCTGGGCGAGGACGGCAAGCCGGTCTTCACCGGGACCGGCAAGAAGGTGACTTCGCAGTGGAAGGACTCAGCCGGCCGACCCATTTGCTACACGCTGTACAACCCGGCTCTGGGCGACGTGGCCGGCGCCTGGGGCGTCGCGGACAAGGGCGGCATCACCTCCGCGGATTCGTTCCGGTCGTGGTTCCGTGACGAACTTGGCACCAATCTGTCCATCTCCAAGACCGTCACGCTGCGATTCGTCCGCCAGCAGGACGGTTCCTACGTCTTCGACGACAAGGAAGATGCGACCTATCAGTCGCTGGGCGGCTTCTTCCCCATCGAACATCAGCTGTTCGGCAACCCCGGCGGCTCACCCAACCGCAACTTCCACTTCACCTTTGAACTCCACACCCAGTTCACCTACAAGGCCGACGGGGCCCAGGTGTTCCAGTTCATCGGCGACGACGACGTGTGGGTATTCATCGACGGTCGTCTCGTCATCGACCTCGGCGGCGTTCACGGCGCCACCTCGCAGTACGTGGACCTCAACCGGCTGGGGCTGGTGGACGGCCAGACCTACAACCTCGACTTCTTCTTCGCCGAGCGTCACCGCACCCAGTCCAACTTCCGCGTGGTGACCAACCTGCGGCTGCAGGCCCCCCCGACGCCTCCCGCCACCATGTCGCCGGTCTTCGACTGAGCTCTTCCGGCTGACCCTCATCACCTGGATCAGGCATCCGCTGTTTGCCCATCGCCGCCCCCGCCTCCGGGGGCGGCGATGCTTCCGCCAATGCATGCGACCGATCGGGCGGGATTCCCTATGCTCTCCATGACACGCGGCGTCGGTTGATGCGGGCCATCCGTGGTTTCGTGACGGACCGCCGCATCCGAACCGTCCCACGTGTCAGGAAGACGGATCGATGCCCCCCCAGATCACTCATCAGACCAAGGAATGCCCGCGTCGCGCTCGCCTGGCCCGGTGCGTCAATCGATCCGGCGCCGTGCCGCGCCTTCTGGTGCTCGGAATGGTCGGCGCGGTGATCCTGACGGGATGCCGCAACGGCGGCGAGGACGTGGACCCCGGAGATGACCCAGCGATCAAGGCGACGCCGGAGGATCTCGATTCGCCATCATCACCACCGGGAGAGGTGACGTCGCTGGCCGGTTTCACCAGCGACGTGCTGATCGGCTCGCCGCCGAGTCGCGCCATTCCGCCCGACCAGAACTCTCCCCGCGCCGCGGCCCAGGCCGTGGCCCTGATGGCCAACGCACCTCCCCCACCCGCGTCCGATGAACTGGCGGCCCACCAGGCGCTGCTCGCCGCGGCGATGGACTTGTCGCGCCGGAGCGGGTTCGACGCCCGCCGGTTCGCGCTGCGGCCTCCACTGCTGGTCTCGGGCGGGGTTTCGCCGCGGGAATACTACCTCCGCGTGCTGGCCTCACTCGTCGGCGAGCCGGGCGAACTGGCTTGGGTGGATCGCGACGCCTCCGACCCCGCGTCGCTGCCGGGCACGCGCGAGCCGGCCACGACCATCCGCGTGGACATCCTTTCCTATCGACGGCTGGACGCCCGGTGGACGGAAGTCGCCGCGGAACTGGTGGTCACGTCCCCGGATGGCCGAGTCGTCGGACAGCGGGCGTTCGTGGAACGAAGAAACCCCGATCAGCCGTGGTCGTTGCGTCTCGACCCGCTGCGATGGACGCGCTGACGGACGTCGCCATCCGCAGCGCGATCCTCTCCGGCGCTCGCATGCGAACACCTGTCGGATGCCCCGACTGGCGGCCGGCAGCTGTGCCCGTGATCCGCACAACCGGGCTCGGCGCGTCGTAGAATGGAGGGTGTCGCGGGGCATGGGAAATGACCGGTCGGGGTCCGTCCCCGTCCGCCGCATCCTGCCTTCCAGGAGTCTCATGATGAACAGCACGACTCGATTCCTCGGCCTGTGCGCTCTGCTGGGGGCGTCCGTTACGACGCTGGGGGGCTGTCTGGCCGTGGCCGCAGCGGCTGGAACCGGCGTGGGTGTGGCCTACGTCATGGGTGATCTGGAAGTGACGTTCGATGCCGCGCCGCCCGCGGTGGCGGAGGCGGGCAAGGGCGCGCTGGAAGAACTGGGCGTCACCGTCATCTCGTCCGCGTCCACATCCGTGGACGGCGAGGTGGTCGGCCGCACCGCTCAGGACAAGAAGATCACCATCAAGATCAAGGCGCTGGGGGAGAACTCCAGCAAGTCGAGCATCCGCGTGGGCACCTTCGGCGACGAGGCGGTGTCGATGTCGGTCTACGAGAAAATGAAGGCGCGGCTGGGCGGGTGATTACCCATTCGACCGACCAGCAGCCGCCGCCCGGCGGGGGTCGTGCCGAATCGTGTCTCATTCGATGACGCCAACCGCCGCGCCGGCGACACCATGAACGACCTGGCCCGCTATCACCGACAGATGCTCCTGCCCGGCATCGGCCCCGACGGGCAGAGGCGGCTGCTGGACTCGCGCGTGCTGATCGTGGGGTGCGGCGCGCTGGGCACCGTCATCGCTGACGCACTGGCCCGCGCCGGCGTCGGCGCCCTCACCCTGGTTGATCGGGACGTAGTTGAACTCACCAATCTCCAGCGCCAGGTGCTGTTCGACGAGGATGACGTGCGCGAAGGCCGACCCAAGGCCATCGCGGCGCGTGACCGGCTCGCCCGCGTCAACTCGCAGGCACGGGTTCACGCGGTGGTCGAGGATTTCAATCACACCAACGCCGAGCGGCTGGCGGAGGGCGCGGACGCGCTGCTCGACGGTCTGGACAACTTCCAGACGCGCTACCTGCTCAACGACCTGTCCGTCAGCCGCGGCATCCCCTATTTCTACGGCGGCGCGGTGGGGGTGACGGGCATGGCCTGCGCGTTCCTGCCCACGGTCCCGACGCCCTGCCTGCGATGCGTCTTCCCCGAGCCGCCCCCGCCCGGATCGACGCCCACGTGCGATACCGCGGGCGTGCTGGCCGGCGCGGTGGCGTGGGTGGCGCACCATCAGGCGATTCAGGCGATCAAATTTCTCACCGGGAACGCCGAGGCGGTGGACCGATCGCTCATCACCTTCGATGCGTGGCGCAACGAGTTCCGTCGGCTGGACATTGCCGGCGCCAGGCGGGACGGCGCATGCCCCTGCTGCGGGCAGCGGCGCTTCGAGTACCTGCACGGCGCGGCTGGGTCGAGCGTCACCACCCTGTGCGGCCGCGGGGCGGTGCAGATCAACCCGCGACTGGACGGCGCGGGGCGGCGCGAGGGCGACGCCTCCATCGATCTGCGCGTCCTGGCGGCGCGTCTCGCGCCCCACGGCGAGTTCCGCGTCAATGACCACCTGCTGCGCGGCCGCCTGCGAACCGAAGCGGGCGACAACGGCGCGCCGATCGAACTGACCGTGTTCGCCGACGGGCGGACGCTGGTGGCGGGCGTCGAGCATCCGGCGCAGGCGCGGGCGGTCTTTGACCGCTACATCGGCGGGTGAATCGGCGGACACGAGACGCCTTGAATCGAACCGCCAGTCCTGACTGGTGTCAGTGCCGTCCGTTGCTCGAAGCCGCGACCGACTTCGAGCGCGAACCGTTGAGCGGCACGCGGTCGTTCAGAAACGCCCGCATCCGCGCGAAGAGCAGAGCGCAATCCCGCTGGGTCACCGCGCCCATGGTGGCGATCTGCACGATGCCCCGGTCGAGCAGGTAGCCGCTCAATCCAGACAGCTCAAAGCCCCAGCCGAGGCAGAGTTCGCAGAACTCCTTGGATGACAGCCCGGGAGGCGGTGTGAACGACGTGATGACCGGCGCCGCGTCCGGACCATCCACCATGATGCGGAAGCCCAGCGACTTCAGGCGACGCCGCACGTAGTCGCCCATGGCGGCATGGGCCTCGAACCGGGCCCGGCGCTTCTCGACCGTGTCAAAGCGGGACAAGGCGGAGTCCAGCGCCAGCAGCACGGGGGATGACACGGTGAAGCGCGGCCCGATGGTCGCCATTGTTTCGCGCAGGTCGAGGTAGGTGGGCACGCGGGAGGCGTCGACGTGGTCCAGGGCGCCCTCGCGGGCGAAGACGAACGCCAGCCCAGCGATGGCGCCGATGGACTTGCCGCTCACCCCCGAGGCCAGATGAGCACGGGAGATGTCCATCTCGAATCCGCCCAGACTGCTGACGCAGTCAAGGCACACCTTGACGCCGCGGGCTTCGGCCATATCGAGCAGCTGGTCCACCTTGTTGACCATGCCGGTGGAGGTTTCGAGGTGGGCGGCCCAGACCCAGTTGATGTCGGGGTCGGCGTCGAGGGCGGCCCGCACCCGGTCCAGATCCCACGGGGTGCCCCAGGGCCATTCCACGATCTGGTAATCCATGTCGTAGCGCTTCGCCTGGGCCGAAAGCCGACGCCCGAACTCGCCGTTGACCAGCACCAGACCGCGTTTGAGGGATCGGTCGGCGGCGATGGTCGCGCCCACCACTTCGTTGGCGAGCGTGCCGCTGCCCACCATGATGGCGCACTTCAGCCCGCCCGTCATGTCGCTGAGGATGCCGCGGATGCGCTCGTATCGCTCAATGAAGCCCGGTCCGCGATGCGACACGGGACGCTCCGAGAGAACGCGGCGGATCTCATCGGACAGCTGCACCGGCCCGGGCAGCAGCGAAACCGTGCGGATGGGCCCTTCCGCCACCTCCTCGATCACCCGGTTGCGGCAGCGTCGCGCGTCCCGACGGATGTTCTCGGGCAGGTTGGCCAGCGAGAGGGCCATCGGAATGAACCGCGCCTCGCCCTGTCCCACCGCCGGCCCCAGCGGACGGAACCCCATGCGCTCGTACATGTCGCGCTTGGAGTCGATGCCCGAGATCACCATGTGCGAATAGCCGTGCGCCTGGCAGTACTCGAACAGCAGCCAGAGGAGTCCGCGGGCCACCGGACCGAAGCGCTTTTCCTGCTCCACTGCGAACAGCCGGACCTCCATGATGCGGGGCAGGTGGTCCAGAATGGAGGGGTCAGCCAGCCGGTCGGCCACGGAGAAGGGCGGCTGGTCGTGGGAGGCGATCATGCCGATCACCCGCCCATCCTGCAGGGCGATGAAATAGCGATTCTTGTCGTGGAACTTGTCCACCAGGCGCCCCAGCCCGTTGTCGGCGTATTGGCCGATCTCGCGGACGAAGGTGCGATGGTTCAGTTCGTGAACCTGGTCCAGTTCATCGGGCGTTTCAGCGGTCTTGAAGGTGTAAGGGCCCAGGTCCACTCGAAGGCCGCGCTGATCGCGGTCCAGAACGCCGACCAGGTGAACGACTTCCTCGTCCAGCCCTTCCGCCATCTCGATTCCGGCTGCGCCGTTGATTCCGTTCGACGAAATCATCGTTGGTTTATCTCACGTGCTGACGATCGCCGCCTGCGAGGCGAGCGGGGCATTCAGTCCGACCCCCTCGCCCCAAGCCGACCCTGACGCGGAACGGCAACGGGCTTGGCCTACGCCGATGGATGACCGCACCATCCGCGTAGCACGTCCCGTGGGGCATCAGGATAGCGATTCCTCAGCGGTTTGCAGGTCCATCCACCACCGGTTCCTCATTCGGGACAGCGCCTTGCCGGCCCATCCCCCGTGTCGCGCTGTGCGGGCGCGCGGCCCGTGATGATACCCGCATTGTCGCCAAACGACACGCCCCTACGCTCGACGGGTTGGGAATCTCCTTTCCCACATTCCGTTCATGTCGGAACCCAACGTCCGAGAACACGCTTCGGGGATACTCAACCGGGCTTTGAGCGGGTACAGCGGGGATGCAATCCCGCGTCTCATCGCTGCATGGCAAGCCGGGCAACGCGGTCCAGCACAGTCCTGGTCCGTGATTCCTGCTGATCCCCCACCCCCAGTCGCGATCGAGGAAGGTTGGCGAATAACCCTGCCGATCGGGATGGGACAGGCGTGTGCATCGGGTGTGGATGCCTTGTGGATTCGCGATCATGGTTCCATCCGGCTGGGTGTTATCGTCGCCGTCGTACGGTTCGCGCCTCCTGCCTGGACCCCTCCACCGACCTGAACCGCCCCCCTCCACCGACCTGCCCCGTTGGATTGGACGTTCGTCGCCGCAGGTTCCTCAGCCCTCTGCTGTCGAAGCGACCACAGTCGCGCGCCGGACGCGTCGATATGACCGGTATGGCTCATCGAGGCAGTTCATCCAACCGTCCAGACGGGCTGGTTCACAGCCGTCTGGCTGGAACCCCGGACATGGCCGACCTGGTCGAGTACTTCGTTTCCGAACTGGGTGAACGGGTGGACGCCATCTCGAAGGCGCTCGAGATGGAGGACCGGACCACCCTTCGGCGGATCGCTCACCAGCTCAAGGGGGCGGCCGGAGGATACGGCTTTGACGTGATCGGACACGCCGCCTCGCGTCTTGAAGACGCCACCCTCGCCGACGAGGCCGATCTCAGCGCGGTCAGGGAATTGACGGAGGATCTCATCGACCTGTGTCGTCGCGTGACGGCCGAGCCGGCCTGACGGGTCGGCGAGCGTCCGGGGGAAGGTCGGAGGATCGGGAGTGCTCAGCGGGCATGACGACAACCGGACACCATCCCGCGCGGCTGCTGGCCATCGATGATTCGGTGCTGATCCATCGGCTGCTCAAGGCCCATCTGCGCGACGAGGCCGTGGAGCTGCACTCCGCCACCTCGGGCGCCGACGGGCTGCAGATGGCCCGCGCGCTGAACCCCGACGCCATCCTGCTGGACGTGGACATCGGCGACATGACCGGATTCGAGGTGCTGTCGGCGCTGAAGGCCGACCCGATCACGCATCAGACGCCGGTGCTGTTCGTCTCGGGCAGCTGCGACACCAACGACCGGGTGCGCGGGCTGGATCTGGGCGCCGTGGACTTTATTCTCAAGCCCTTCGAGATCGCCGAACTGAAGGCCCGCGTGCGCTCCGCCGTGCGCATGACCCGCCTGATCCGCATGTTGGCCGCCCGCGCCCACCTGGACGGCATGACCGGGCTGTGGAACCGGGCCTACTTCGACGAGCGCCTGCATCAGGAGTTCGCCGAGGCCGTCCGGCACCGCACCGACCTGTCCCTGATCCTGGCGGACATTGACCACTTCAAGTCGATCAACGATCGCTTCGGGCACCCGTTCGGCGACACCATCCTGGAGGACGTGGGGAGAGCGCTGTCGGAGAACCGCGTCACCGACATCGTGTGCCGCTACGGAGGCGAGGAGTTCGCGCTGATCCTGCCCCGCGAGAGCGCCTCGGGCGCCGCCATCGTGGCGGAGCGCTGCCGTCAGGCCATCGAGAATCGCCGCTGGCCCCTGCACCGCGAAGTGGTCGTGACGGCCTCCTTCGGCGTAGCCGACCTGCGGTCGATGCATCCCGCCACCCCGGCTTCGCTGGTCCAGGCCGCCGACGAGGCCCTGTATGACGCCAAGCAAGGTGGACGCAACAGCGTCCGCGTGCATGAAGGCGGCCGCCAGAAGCAGCGCAAGATCGCCTGACCACGGCGGATCGAACCGCTTCGCTTCTCCACCACATCCATCGCACAACCTCCCTGAGAATGGAACACTTCGCGGGGATGGCTGGTCCTCCTTGTGTCCGGGAAACGACGCGGCGACAATGCACGTCGGCAACCTCAGGGAGAGACAAGTCCATGTCATATCGAAACGTGCGCTGGTCACGCCGTGTCCGAACGAGCTGGATCATGGCAGGCGTCGTGATTCTGGGCGCCATGCCTGGTGGACGGGTGTCGGGGCAGGATCCCGGTCTCCCGCCTCCCAGCGGCCAGGCGCCGGCGCCCAAGGCGCCGGGCGAGCCACCCATTCAGGACAAGCCGGACGCCCGCGCCATCGTCCAGGAGATGCTCAGGCGCTTGGGCGACCTGTCCTCCATCCAGTCGCTGCGGCACACCACCGCGATCCCGCAGGAACTGGCGGATGCGACCAGCATGCCGCGGCTTCTCCAGCTCTCCTGGCTGCGTGCCGACGCCATCGAGCTGCGCGGCACCGGCGAGAAACGCGACGCCATGTGGGGAACGTACTGGGAGGGATTGGGCTGGAGCACGGAGGATGGCGGAAAGACATGGGTCATCGAGAAGAAATCGGACTACATCAACGCGCTCCGCTGGTTCTCACCCATGTCCGTCCTTCTGGATCTTCACGCCACGCCGTCACTCATCAGCGATGGCGGACGTGAGAAGGTCGGGGAGCGCGATTGCCACCGCATCCTGATCGAGCGTCCCCACCTGGACAGGGACGTCGCCAGGTTCGCGCTGCTGATCGACGCCGACGCGTTTGTGCTGCGCCGGATCGATACGACTCTGCCCGTCGTCATCGAAGCATGGGAGACCGTCCAGGGAGTTCGCGTCCCCACGCGCGCCTCGGTGTCGGGCGACGGCGTGCGTCTGGAGACGACGTACGCGGACTACACCCCCAACGTCGTGCCCGAGTCGATCCGCGTCATGCCAGACGCGGTGCATGCAATGTGGATGCAGGATCACACGCTCGATCCACGCCGCTGGCAGGGACGCGCCGCCATCCGCACGATTCAGGGCCGGCTGGGGCGGCTGGCGCAGGCCGGGCCTGTCACCACGACCGCCACGCTGCCGGAAGACTGGATGCAGGTGCTGGGCGTCAAGCCCGAGCAGATCGCCGCGGACCGTGAGGTTTGTCTCGGGCTCAACCCCATGGAGTTTCTGCGGACGCTGCAGGAATGGGTCGTCGCCGACGTCGAACTGGACGAAAAGCAAGGCGAGGAACCGATCGTCGTCCTCTGGCTGGAGCATCCCGAAGACGACCTCGAAGTTGCGCTGGGGATAAAGCCCGACGGCGAACTCATCGGCATCGAGACCGAGTTCTTCTATCTGGACGTGACGGAGTGGCGCGAGCAGGACGGCGTCCGCGTGATCAGCAAGGCCGTCTGGGGAGATCAGTGGTCGGATGAAGAGATGAACGTCGTGTACAAACAGGTCACATTCGGCGCTCCGGAAGCATCGAAGTCACCCCCGGGGGGCTCAGGGCCGAGCCGAGCGTCCACGACCACCACTTCGGCGGCGAACGGACCGGCCGCCCTGGTTGATGGGGCGTTCGGGCTGATGGGTTCCGCCGCGTCGCTCGACGCGGTGAGCACGCTGTCGCATCAGTTCATGCCGCCGGCCTGGTTCGCCGCCCGCACACGCCTGACGGAGCGGGTGAACGTCGCCGCCCGCCCGCCGCACCGTCTGCTCTGCGCGACCAACGACGCCCGACTCGGCTCGATCACGCAGGTCTACGACGGCGAGATCGCGTGGATGCGCTGGGAAGGCCGGGGCGGGTGGCGACGCAATCCGCCGGACCTCTTCCTTGACTTCGAGCCCGCCCTTTCGCCCGCCGCCTATCTGCTGACGGTGCGCGCCCTCAAGCCGACCTACACCTTCATTGAGACGCCTGGTGACGACGCCGTGAGGCGGATTCGCGCCGAATCGGGCGATTTCACCTGTACGCTGCTGATCGACGCCAGGAGCGGGCGATTCAGCGGCATCATCGACGGCGCCGGTCGCACCCTGCGCCTGGACGAATGGCTCACCCGGGGCGAGTTCACGTGGCCCGTCGCCGCCACGCTCGATCTGCCGCGACACGAAGGCGGACAGGCGGCGCTGCGGTATGCCGGCTACGAGGTCAACATCGTGCCCGAGGCGATGTTCGCCCGCCCGCCCGACGTGCGCTGACTCGCGGCCTGTCTGAAGCGGATCGGTATCATTCCTGTCTCGTGCTTCGATCCCACCGATCCCCAGCCAGGAGCGGCTCATGTCCCTTCGCCATTCATCCGCGGTCGTCATCGCCGCCCTTTCCCTCGCCGCCGGAACAATGGTGACCGGCGCCCTGACCAGCCCCGCCGCGCCGCAGTCGCAGGCGACTGATCAGAGGATCGTCTCCGTCAACCTGACGCGGCTGCTCAACGACCTGGAGGAGACGGCCGCCATCCGCACGCGGCTCAACACCCTGGCCGCCGACATGCGCAAGGAGCAGGAGAGCCGCCAGTCGGAGATTCAGCAGATGCGCGACGAACTCGACGCGCTGCCGGCGGGCTCGGATCGCACCCGGGGGCTGCAGGAGCAGCTGCTCATCAAGGCGGCGGACTTCAAGTCATGGATGGAAGTGAAGTCGAACCTGCGCAATCTCGAGGAATCCATCGAGTACATGCGCATGTACGACAAGGTGCTCAAGGCGGTGAAGGAGCTGGCCGAAGCCCAGGGGTATGAGTACGTGCTGCTGGATGACACCGACATCCGCATTCAGCCGGGCACGCCCGACGAGGTGATTCCGCAGATGTTCACCCGTCGCATGCTGTTCGCCAGCGGGAAACGCGATATCACCGGTGAAGTGCTGGTGCGGATGAACAACGCCTTCCGCGCGGGCATTCAGTGACGCCAGCGATTTCTTACCAGCGCTTGAAACCGATGACCGATCCGAAGGCGTCGCCCGCTTCGTTGGCGTCTCGCACGCCCCTGCTGCCCTGATGCCAGACCTGATCGGCCGCAGCGCTCAGGCCCGCCGCGGACCCATAGAACACCTGCACGCAGCCGCAATCGGCCACGCCTCCCACATCCTCGCCCGGGACGCCCACCACCAGGTCGTCGAACCCGTCGCCGTTGTAGTCCCCCTTGCCCAGTGCGGCGCCGAACCGGTCATCCGACTCCGCAACATCCAGCACTCCCGTGGTGTTCTGATGCCACCGGAACGCGGGGAACGCGCCCAAGCCCGGCCCGAAGCCAAGATCGCCGGGCAGCACGTGGATCACGCCCGCGGAGACCGCGGCGCCGATTGACTGCTCGGGCATGCCGATGACCAGGTCATCACAGCCGTCGCCGTTCCAGTCGCCCGTGATCACCGCCACGCCGTACTGGTCATCGGGCTCATTTCCATCCAGCCCGAAGCGATCCTGCTCGAAGCTCTGATCCGGGTGCCAGCCGAAGGTCAATCCCGCACCCGGTATTCCGCCGGTCACGAACACTGACCCCGCGTTCATGATTCCGCCGAGATCCTCAAGGGGTGCGCCGATGGCCACGTCGTCGGCCCAGTTGCCGTCGAAATCGCCCGCGGCCACGGACCAACCCAGTTGATCGCCGACCTCCTCCACGTCGCCGCCCGGAAAGATGGACTGCGTGAGGAGCACGATGCCGCCGAACTCCGTGCCGCGCGGCCCGCCGTGAAAGGCGAAGGCCTGACCGCAATTGACCACGCCGAGGCGATCGAAGCCGGGCGCACCGACGATCAGGTCGTCGTACCCGTCGCTGTCGAAGTTCCCCACCGCCAGCGACCAGCCGAACATGTCACCCGGCCCCGGCGTCATCCCCCAGTGGACCAGATGAAGCGGCGCGCGGCGCGGGATGAGCATGAGCCCGCCCGGTGCTCCATACGCCAGCCACGCCACGCCGGCATCCGCCGCATCAAGGTCGTCCAGCGGCGCGCCGATCACCAGGTCGTCGGCGCCATCGCCATCGAAATCACCGCTGGCAAGAGAGAGCCCGAATCGGTCGCCGGCGCCGACCGCACGGGCGTAGCTTGCCTCGCTGATGATCCACGATCCACCCGACCCCAGACCCGCGTGCCCGCCGTAGACAACGTACACCCGACCGGCGTCCGCGACGGCGACGATGTCGCGCCCCGGCGCGCTGATCGCCAGGTCATCGAATCCGTCATCGTTGAAGTCGCCGATGGCGAGCGCCTCGCCGAACCTCGAACCCGCCTGCGGCGACACCCCGGCCCACCACGTGGCGGACTCGGTGAACAGCCGCGCATCGATGGGCGCGCCCGACGCGATCGTGGCGCGCAGTCCGCCAACCGAACCGTACAGAACATGCACGGCCCCCGCATCCACCCTCAGTCCCACATCTTCGTCAGGCACGCCAATCGCCAGGTCGTCAAACCCGTCGCCGTTGAAGTCGCCGCCGGGCAGCGCTGCCGCGCCGCCGGAGAGGACGAGGCCGATCACACCCGCGAGCAGGAAAGAAACGTCATTGGTTTGAACGAGTCGCACGCACATGGCCACACTCCTTCTTTGCGGACAGGCCCGGCTCTGGACGTGCCACAACAACCATGCCAACCCGCCAGGCGCGGATGGATCGGGTGCAGGGCCACGCCGTGTGCGAGCGGACACCCTTCGGTGCGCCGTGATACCCAGTGCCGAGTGATTCGAACGATGGCTCGAATGACCGCTCGCACCCTTCCGCACGTTCACCCGCATCACAGCGGCTCCCCCGGTTCACGTCGTCACGCGGCGGACTGCGTGGCGCCGGACATCCGCCGCAAGCGACTGGATCAGATCATGGTAGTGGATCGGTGAACCGCGCCGTCGTGGGCGTCGGCAGCGGTACACTTGGGCATGCTGCCTTCCAGCGCATGGCGGTTCATCTCGTTCGCGGCCTGCCTCATCTGCATGGCCGCCGGCGTCTGGGTCTGGGTGGCGTATTCCGCCCGCGCGACGGGAATCACGCTCATCGTTCTCGGCGCGGCGCAGATGATCGCCCTGCTGGTGCAGTCACGCGACCATGGTGCGGTTGACGACGATCCGGAGCCGGACGCGACCGGCCGCGAGCCCGACCGCATCGAGCGGCTGCCCGAGCAGCGTCGCAACGAGCTGATCCGCGGCACGTCGATGCACCTGCGCGACATGAGGTACCGCTACTCGATCCGCTTCGACCGTTCTGACCGGGCGTGCTTCACCACCGAGGTCAACAGCATCACGCTGGGCTTCGTGCCGGTGATCATTCTCGACAACCACACCGACCGGCAGGGGCTCGGCTACGTCGCCTTCCCCTACGACGGTGATCGCTGGCGCGGCCCGGGGCTGCCGTGCGGCGGCGACCCCGACCAGGCCGTGGCCCACGCGGCCAAGTGCGTCTCGCCTCTCTCGCCCGCCGATGTTGCGGATGAGGAGTTCGAGGGGGAGGAGGGGGATGAGAGGAACTAGGCGACAGATGGTGGGCTGAGGCACGAGCCATTGGCGCGCGGGGCGGCTGCGCCGCGTGAGTTCCGAGGCCCGGGTGGAACCCGACTCCCGACAACCGAGTCCCGGCGCTCGATGCCTGACGCCTCACCTGAACTGCGCCCGCGCCACGGGCGTTCGCTCCGGCTGCTCCTTGCGGCGCTCGGCCTCGTCCACGTCGCCGAACCATCCCAGCCAGACCGGACCCATCACGAACGCGCCGTAGACCACGAACAGGCCCGTGGCCAGCAGCACCAGATCGCGCTCCAGATGGCCCGTGACCAGTCCGGCGATGACCACCCCCACCGCCGCCAGACCGAGGCCCACGACGATCTCCACGCCCATCCACATCTCGCGCTTGAGGACTGGCATGGGCACGATGTCGAGTTCGGAGGTCGGCGCCGCTTCATCGGGCGAGTGACCGGCCTCGGGCGGCGCGGCGGGGTCGGCGAGTTGCGTCATGCGCAACTCCGCCTCGCGCTCGCGCCACACGGCCAGCTCCTGCTCGAACTTCTCGCGGCGCGTACGCTGCTCCACGTTGTGGCACAGCAGCAGCGCGCCGAAGCACACCAGCAGAATCACCGCCGGCACCCACGCCCAGAACCAGAAGGTGGCCATGGTCACCGCGGTCGCTGCAATACCAAGGGCCACGCTGATGCGCAGCAGGATGAGCAGCTCCTTCGCCGCGAAGTGGCTCACGGTGTCATCGTGGGGGAACGCCGGATCGTTCTCGTCCAGTTGAGCGGGGAATCCCATGATGTGCTCCTTCGAGAGGTGACCTCGATCGGTCGGCAAGCCATGCCGGATGGTCAGACGTTGTCGGACATCCGCCCCGGAAGCTCGGAACCCCGGAATACTCTCGCCCCGCCGCAGCGCCGCGATCAGGCGTTCACCCGACCGCTCCCTTCACCCGCCCACGATCGCACGGCGCGTGCGCGGCGCCGACGCGCTCTCCATATCGAGCATAACGACTACGGGGCGGCTGTGTTCAACAATCGCGCGAAAATAGATCGTTCGTTCTTTCACGAACGAAGTCGCAGGAAAGGCAGGCGGGGACGCCCGCCCCACCACGCTTGTCCTGTCAGCCGAGTCACCCCAGCTCGGGGAACAGCCCGCGCACCACCTTCACCAGATCCTTCACGTGGCTGATGGACTCATCCA
This sequence comes from Phycisphaeraceae bacterium, assembly GCA_015709595.1. Taxonomy (NCBI): domain Bacteria; kingdom Pseudomonadati; phylum Planctomycetota; class Phycisphaerae; order Phycisphaerales; family Phycisphaeraceae; species Phycisphaeraceae bacterium. The sequence continues at coordinate 2,273,432 of CP054178.1, read as the reverse complement.
TCAGTTTCCGCTCGGCGCCGTCGAGCGGAATCTCGATGACCTTCTCCACGCCGCGCGTTCCCAGCACCACCGGCACGCCGACGAAGTAGCCCTGGCCCTTCTGGCCGGGCGCGACGCCATACTCGTTCTCGCAGTAGGCGGCGCAGGGGATGATGCGCTTCTTGTCCTTGATGATGGCCTCCACCATGTCGGTGGTGCCCAGGGCCGGGGCGTAGTAGGCGCTGGTGCCCATCTTGTTGACGATCTCGCCGCCGCCCACCTTGGCCCGCTGCACCAGTTCCGCCAGCCGCGCTTCGCTGATGAACTGCGTGACGGGGATGCCCGCGATGTTGGTGTAGCGGGGCAGCGGGACCATGTCGTCGCCGTGCCCGCCCAGCAGCAGGGCGTTGATGTCCTCGACGCTGAAGCCGGTCTCCATGGCGATGAACGTCTTGAAGCGGGCCACATCCAGCGCGCCTGCCTGGCCGAGGATGCGATGCGTGGGGAACCTGCTCGCCTTCCACGCGGTGTAGACCATGGCGTCCAGCGGGTTGGAGACGATGATCATCACCGCCTCGGGCGCGTTCTTCGCCACGTTCTCCGCCACCTGCTTGACGATCTTGACGTTGGTCTGAATCAGGTCGTCGCGGCTCATACCCGGCTTGCGCGGCAGACCTGCGGTGACCACCACCACGTCGCTGCCGGTGATGGCGGCGTAGTCATCGGTGGCGGTGATGGATGAGTCGAAACGCTCCAGCGGGCCGCACTGGGCCAGGTCGAGCATGCGGCCTTCGACGGGGAGGAAGGTTTCACCTTCTTTCCCGCCTGCCTTGGGAAGGCGGATGTCGATGGCGACGATGTCGCCCAGTTCCTTGATGGCGCACCAGAGAGCCACGGTCGCTCCGACGTTGCCGCCCGCGCCAATGACCGAAATCTTCGCTCGTCGCATGTCCTCATCGTCCTTTCAGGGATGCCCCGGACGCCATCGGGCGCGGCGGGGCATTGCGGAATCTCGCAAGGGTCGTGATGATAGAAGTGGCCCGAATCCGGGCAACGAGCACCATTCCCTCTTTCGAGGCACGCGGCGTCATGGCGAAGAAGAAGGCGCGTTCACGTCGTCCCGCCTCCACCACCATCCTCACCGAAAACATCAACTACCCCAAGGGCCAGGGCGGCACGCGCATCAATGACCGCAAGTACGAGGCGATGCGCACCGCCATTCTCAAGGCCATGCCGCGCTCAAAGGAGGGCATCGCCTTCCGCGACCTGGTGCGGGCCGTCAAGCCCCACCTGCCGCGGGACTGGTCCGGCTCGGTGTCGTGGTACGTGACGACGGTGAAACTGGACCTGGAGGCGAAGGGCGAGATCGCGCGGATCGAGGGGTCGAAGCCGCAGCGGCTGAGGAAGGGGTAGGAAGGGGCCGATGGCGATCGGCGATCGGCTGTTGGCTCTCGGCTATCAGCCACGAGCCAAGAGCCACCAACCGATGCAGAACCGGCCTGTCCACCAACCGCAGCCGCTGTCATCTCCGGGGGCGCGGGGCAATACGGTCCCGTACCTATCCGTTGTTGTGCGGCTGTTCAGGATCGATTCACGACCCGTGAAGGATTCCCCATGCCCCTTCGCTCGTTCGGTTGGCGTCGCCTGTCTCATCCCCTGGTCTGCTTTCCCCTCGCGGCTGGACTGACGATTCCGGCCTTGGCCGCTCAGGAGCCCCCGCCCCCACCCGGAGGCGCGGGGGGGCGGCCTGGAGGCGGGCAGGACGTGCTGCGACCCCCCAGCGGACCCGGAGGGCCGGGAGGCATGGGCATGCCGGGGGGGCCGGGTGGTCCGGGGGGCGTGGAACGCCAACTCGTCAAGCAGTTCGATGTGAGCGGCGATGGCTGGCTCAATGCCGAAGAACGAGCCGCCGCGCGGGAGTTCCTCAGGCAGAATCCCGGCAATCAGCGAGGTCCGGGGGCAGGTCCGGGGGGTGGTCCGGGGGCAGGTCCGGGGGGGCGGGCCAGGCCGCAGCGCGAGCCGGCCGCGCCGGGCCCGCGCGTGACGCCCGCCGACGTGACCAACCATCCCGATGCCCCGCTCTACGACCAGACCATTCTGCGGACCATCTTCATCGACTTCGAGAGCGCGGAGTGGGAAGCCGAGCTGGCCGACTTCTACAACACCGACGTCGAAGTGCCCGCCACGCTGACCGTGGACGGCGAAACCTATCCGCAGGTCGGCGTGAGCTTTCGCGGCGCATCGTCGTACTTCATGATTCCCGCCGGGCACAAGCGATCGTTCAACGTGTCGCTTGACCTTGTGAATCCCCAGCAGCGCTTGTACGGGCACAAGACGCTGAACCTGCTCAACTCCAACGGCGATCCGTCGTTCCTCAGCACGATTCTGTATTCCAACATGGCGCGGGAGCACATCGCCGCGCCGCGCGCCAACCTGGTGCGCGTGGTGGTCAACGGCGAGTCGTGGGGCGTGTACGTGAGCGTGGAGCAGTTCAACCGGGACTTCGTCGCCGAACACTTCGACGGGGGCAAGGGGGCGCGGTGGAAGGTGAGCGGCAGCCCCAACGGCCAGTCGGGTCTGGATTACGTGGGCGATGATCTGGCCGAGTACCGCCGCCGCTACCAGATCAAGTCCAAGGATGACGAGAAGGACTGGCGTGATCTGGTCAACCTCTGCCGCGTCCTGAGCACCACGCCGACGGAGCATCTGGAAGAAGCGCTCAGGCCGATCCTCGACATCGACGGCGCTCTCTGGTTCCTGGCGCTGGACAACGTGCTGGTGAACAGCGACGGCTACTGGGTGCGGGCCAGTGATTACAACCTCTACAAGGATGAGAAGGGCATGTTCCACCTCATCCCGCATGACATGAACGAGTCGTTCGCACTGGGCGGCGGCGGATTCCCGGGCGGCGCTCCCCCCGGTGGCGGTGGACGAGGCGGACCAGGCGCCCCCCCCGGCGCGGGCGGCGGCGGACCCGTACCCATCGGACCCGGAGGCGCGGGCATCGGTGGACAGGGTCAGGATCGTCCACCGCAACCGCCTCCTGGCGGGACCGGCGCGCCTCCCGGAGGGCAACTCCCGCCCGGCGGCGCGGCGCCGGGCGGGCCGGGGAATCCGGGGGGCGTTCAGCGCGGGCAGCGAGGCGGGGGTGTCAACCTCGACCCGTTGATCGGCATGGATGATCTCCGCAAACCCCTGCGCAGCCGCCTGCTCGCCGTACCGTCGCTGCGGGCGAAATACCTCGACAACGTGCGCACGCTGGCGGAGAAGTCGCTGGATTGGAGCGTCATCGGCCCGTTCATCGCGCGGCAGCGGACGCTCATCGAGCAGGCCATCGCGGAGGACACGAAGAAACTCTCCTCGCTCGAGCAGTTCCGACGCGTCACGTCGGATCAACTGCCGCCCATGCCCCAGCCAGGCGGAGGCGCGGGCGAGGCCGACGCGCCGCCCGCCGGCCCCGGTGCAGCGCCGGGCGGCGGGATGACGCTGCGGCTGTTCTTCGAGCAGCGCCGGCGCTTCCTGCTCAATCATCCCGCGCTGAACCAGCCCGCGACCGACCCCATCGCACCGGCCCAGGAGCAATGAGGTGACGACACCCGGCTTGAGCGGCCAGCCATCGGCCAGCGATTCACCATCCCTCATTGCGCGGCGCGATCCCGCCCGCCAGGCCTTCGAGATGAAGTTCCTGCTGGACGAGACGCGCGCCGCCGAGCTGCGGATGTGGGCGCGCGAACGTCTGACGCTCGACCCGCACGGCGACGCGGCGCTCGACGGCGCGTACCACATCGCGTCGCTCTACCTCGATACGCCCGCGATGGACGTGTATCGCCGCACGCCGGGATACACCAGGCGAAAGTACCGAGTCCGCCGCTACGGCGCGTTGCCCTGGGTGTTTCTCGAGCGCAAGTCGCGGCGCGGCGACCGCGTGTCGAAACGACGCACGAGCGTGCCGCTTGAGGAACTGGCCCGCCTGGCGCAGCCGACGCTGATCAACCGACTTGACCCGGCCGCCCAGTTGAACGGAGCGGCTTCCAATGGTCACGCCGCGGCCGAGTGGGCGGGCGAGTGGTTCCGGCGACAGACCGCGACCCGGGGGCTGCTGCCCGCGTGCGGCATCGCCTATGAGCGAACGGCCTTCTTCGCCTCGGTGAACGAGGCACCGGTGCGGCTCACGTTTGATCGGGACATGCGAGGAACGCCGGCGAGCGGATGGTTGCTGAGCGATCAGGCGGGGCAGACGCCAGTCCCGTCGATGGTGAGGGCCGGCGCGGACGCCTGCGCCGCCGGAGGCACTGACGGCACCGTCGTCGTTCGTCCGCTGTTGCAGGGTCGGGTCATCGTGGAGATGAAGTTCCTTGACGCGGTTCCTCACCTGTTCCGCGAAGCGCTCACGAGGTTTCGGCTGAGTCCGACCCCCGTATCGAAGTACCGGTTGTGCCGCGATGCCTGGGGCGCGGCGACCTCCGCGTCCGAGGTGGTCCGTGCCTGAGTGGCTGCACTCCCCGTTTCAGGGCGACCCCGATCTGACCGTCCATGTCGTGGCGGTGCGTCTGGGCTGCGCGCTGGTGCTGGGCATGGTCGTGGCGGGCGTATTCCGCTTCACGCACGGCAGGCCCGATGAGCAGTCGCGCCAGATGATGGCCACGCTGGTGCTGCTGACGGTGCTGATCGCCATGATGACGCTGGTGATCGGCAACAACGTGGCGCGGGCGTTCTCGCTGGTGGGCGCGCTGGCGATCGTGCGCTTCCGCACCGTGGTGGAGGACACGCGCGACGTGGCCTTCGTCATCTTCGCCGTCGCGGTGGGCATGGCGCTGGGGGCGGGGTTCCTGATGATTCCGCTCATGGCGATTCCCGTGGCTGGCGCGGCGGCGTACCTCTTCCGCCCGCGCGAAGCGGATCGCGAGGCCCGCCGACCCGGCCCGAACGGCATGGGAATCCCCTTCCGCGTCACGGTGCGCACCGGCGCCGGACTGGTGACCGACGCCGTGCTGCGCCAAGTGATCTCCCGACACGATGAGGCCCTCCGCATGGAGTCGATCGGCACCACCCGTCAGGGCGCGTCGGTGGAAACCACGTGGGTGGTCCGTCTGCCGGATGAAGCCGCGGCGGGAGCGCTGCTCGCCTCACTCCACGCGCTGGACGGCGTGCAGGGCGTCGAAGTGAAACGCGAGCGATGATGAACCTTGGGCGCGGACGTGTCGTCCTCGCTCGCTTCTTGCCCGGATCGGTGATCCGACTCCATTCAAAGAAAAGCCCCGACGCAAGGTCGGGGCACAGGGGTTCTTGTTGGCGTCGCGTGATTCAGCGTCTTCGTCGCCGACCGCCGACCAGGGCGCCCAGGCCGAGCAGGGCCGCCGCACCGGGCGCGGGGATGACGAGCAGGTCAAAGTAGCGCCCGCCGCCGGCGTAGACCTGGGTGCTGATCTGGGTGTTCACGTCGTAGACGTGGGCGCCGGCGCTGTTGCTCCAGAGGATGTTGCCGTTGCCCAGTTGGAACACGCCGCGCGCTCCCGACGCGGTGAAGGAGCTGAGAATGGCGCCGGTGTTGGCGTCGAGCGTGTAGATGCCGGCGGGCGAGGAGAACCCAGCCACCAGCACGTTGCCGCTGTGATCGTGATCCATCTGCTCGGCGAAGTTGAGCGAGGTGGAGTTGTGGAACGTGCCCTGGGACACGCCGGAGATGCTGTAGCGGTGGATGTCGTCGTTGGCGCTGCTGGACGAGACCAGGATGCCGCCCTGGTGATTGAGGATGCCGAAGGGGCTGGGCGCATTGGGCGTGGCGAAGAAGCCCAGGTTGTTGCCCGCGGTATCGAACATGATGACCGCCGCGCCCGGCGCGCCATTGGCGGTGCCGGCGTTGGTCACGTAGACCCGTCCGTTCACCAGGCCCATGCCGCGGATGTTGTCCATGCCGCCGGTCACCGCGCCCAGTGAGTTGCCGACCAGGTCGAAACGGGCCAGCTTGTCGCCGACCTGCTCGGAGATCCAGATTTCCTGCCCCACCTGCATGGCATGGATGGGCGTGACGCCGGACTGCAGGGCGAAGTAGTTGCTGTTCACCAGCGCGCCGGTCTGCGGGTCGAACAGGACCAGGCGGTTGTTGGTCGAGTCCGGCATCATCACGTACTGGGCGCTGGACGACGAAGCCGCCAGACCCGCGGCGACCGCAGCCGCCAGAATGGTGGATCGAATCATGGTTCATCTCTCCCGACAAAGACGGCCTGCCAGACCTCTGCGTCCCGGCGCCGCAGGCCTCGACGCCCGGAAAGACGCCACCATATCAAACCGACCACTGCTGGACGAGCCAAAAACCAAGGATTCACCCTGTTCTTTCGCGCACCCGTTCTCATTTTTACCAGGACTTCCCAATTTGACATCCGTGCTGTCACGCCGATGGGTCTCGCGACGAACATCAAAAAACCGCTTGGCATTCCTGTCTGGCTCTGGTACAACGGTGATGTACTTCCGGGGACCAGAGGCATGTGGGTACGCGAACCCGATGTTCGGGTTCATGCGATTCGACTGGATTCAAACCGGAGGAGCAAGTCATGAGGAGAGTGATGAGCGTGTGCGCCGCCGCCGCGGTGCTTGGGGGGGGGGGGGCGTGGGCGCAGGAATACGGCGTGGTGCCGGCTGAGTACGCCAACACCAACGGGACATCCAGTTTCCTGTACATGGTGACGACGGGCCGCACCTACCAGATGCAGATCAACGCCAGCGAACTGACGCAGTTCGTGGGCAAGAACCTGACGGGACTGACGTGGCGTCTGAACGCCAACGCGGCGAACTGGCCGCCGTCCGTCAACGCGGATTTCGCCAATTTCGACATCTACATCGGCCCGGGCGTCGATCCCGCGGCTCGCAGCACCACGTTCGCCAACAATTTCACGAGCGCACCGACGCAGGTTCGTTCCGGCCCGCTCACCTTCGCGGCCGGCTCGTTCCAAGGCGCCGGCTCACCGGCCCCCTGGGGTGTTGAAATCACCTTCAACGAGTACCTGTACACGGGCGGCCACCTGACCATCGAGATTCGTCACTCCGGCATGACCGGCAACACGACGACGACCAGCTTCAACGCGCTGAGCACCACCACGTCGGGCTACGGCACCCGCTTCAGCGCCCTGTGGACCGGCACCTACAACGGCACCACGGGCGGCGCGGGCAACTTCTTCGTGACCCGCCTTACGGCCAACGAAGTCCCCGCTCCGGGCGCCCTGGCGCTGCTGGGCGCGGGCCTGGTGATGGGCGGGCGGCGGCGTCGCCGGGCGTGATCGGCTGACTTCACGCCTTGCATCGACACGCGACAGGGGCCGGGCGAGATCGCCCGGCCCTTGTTCTTGTTCCCGCATGCTGCCGCGCGACGTTCCTGATCGGAACAACGAAACGCCCGCCATGCTCACATCGGCTTCACGCCGATCGTCTCGTCGTACACCGACAGCAGTTTCTGCTTGTCGAAGATCATTTCCTGCCGCGACAGACCCACCACGTCGTACTCGGGGGTGAGTTCGATGGCGTCGCAGGGGCAGGCCTCCTCGCACATGCCGCAGAAGATGCAGCGCAGTTCATCGATGTCGAACTGCTTGGGATACTTCTCGCGGTCGGGCCAGGGGGATTCCTCGGCCACGATGTGGATGCAGTTGGCCGGGCAGGCGGTGGAGCACATCATGCAGGCCACGCAGCGGACGCGGCCGTCCTCATCGCGGTTGAGGCGGTGGACGCCGCGGAAGGTCTTCGGCTCGCTGCCGCCGTCGAGCACGTCCCGCTGCTCGCGGCGCTGCTCGGGGTACTGCACCACCCACACGTTCTTCTTGACGCTGCCGTTGCGGCCCACGTTTTCGAAGCAGTGGCGCATGGTCGTCCCCAACCCGCGAAAGATGGCGGGCAGGAACAGGGTGTCGCCGCGCGAGAGTTTCGGCGAGTGGATGGGGACGATGTCTTCTTCGCGAATGGTCATTGAGTGCTCCGGCTGGACACGGCCACGAATCGGGGGTGAACCCGGCTACCGCCGGCCCAGCCGGTCCATCGTAATCGACCAATCGCCGGGACTCCACCGCTCGTGACCGGTTCCCCCGCCGCCTGGGTGTTTCGCGGCGAATCACTCGTCCGAGCCGCCGTCTTCCTCGCCTCCGCGCCCCACGCCTGGGGCGGCCTTCTTGCGGAAGCGGTAGAGCGTGCGGCGCGGGCGAGCCGCGGACGCCGATGCCGCAGGCGCCGATACCGACATCGCCGGCTGTGCGGGCGTCGACGCCGCGAGGGTTTCTCCCGCCGGTCCCCTCATTGAAGGCGTCGCGGGAGTCGAGGCGACCCCGTCGCCAGATGGGCGCATCTCGGCGCCCGCGTTCTTGCCGCCCCGCCCGCGACGGCGACGACGACGCCGACGACCCCCGGATTCGAGGGATGACTCGTCCGCCGCGGGGGACGACGCGGAGGCCGCCGACTCCGCCGACTCGTCCGCATCGGACTGCTCCGATCCGCGGGCCTGGGGCGGTGCGTTGGAGTCCTCGAAGGACGCCTCATCCTCGGACGTTGCGGGCGAGCGGCCGACCGGACCCTCGGACCGCGCCAAGGCCGGCGCGGCGTCGCCAGCACCACTCCCCCGCCTTCGACGACGACGGCGACGACGGCGCTTTCCACCAGCGGCCGCATCCCCGGTCGCCTGACCATTCACGCTGACCGGCGCCAGACCTGGACCATCCACGGATTCCGCGGCGACGTTCGCCTCCTCCGCAGGCGGGGCGACGGCCTGCGCCGAATCCTCGCCGTCCACGGCCGCTTCCCCATCGACGGGTTGCCCGGGCTGCCCCGGCGGCGCCGAGTTCTCCCCAGCGGCCCCACCGCGACCACGACGGCGACGACGGCGGCGTTTCTTCTTGCCCGATGCGGGAGAACCGTGCCCGGCGGTCACGCCGCCATCATCCGACCCGGGCGCGGACGGGGGTTCGGCAGGTGTTTCACGTTCCGAGTCCGCCTCGGCCAGTTGCTCGTCGATCTCCTGCTCCATGCGGTCGAGTTCGGCGGCCAGATTCTTGAGCGCGCCCGTCTCGATGCCCGCCACCGGCTTGCCCCGACGACGACGACGCTTGCGACCTGCGGCGCCGGCCTCCGGCTGGGTCGCCGCGGCGTCCTCCTCCGGCGCCGGTTCAGGCAGCGGCAGGTCGGCGGCCTCCAGCTCGGACAGGTCCGGCGCCTTGGGCGCCGGCAGGCGGGTGATGTCGATGTCCGCGCTGCGGTCGTCGTAGGCGTAGTAGTCGATGCGATCGGTGGGGATGGCGTCGCTGACCCGCACCTTCACGGTCTTGCCGAACTCGTCCTCCAGGTCCACCAGGTCGCGGCGGCGCGAGGAGAGGAACGCCGAGGCCAGCCGCGGCGAGACCACGATCTCCACTGTCTGCACGCGCTCGAACTGCAGCAGGTAGGCGATGCTGCGCACGGCGTCGGCGGCGAGCGACTCGGGCGTGCGGACCTCGCCCCGCCCGCTGCACACCGCGCAGGTGTGGTAGTGCGTCTTGCGCATGCTGGGGCGCATGCGCTGCCGGGTCATCTCCAGGATGCCGAACTCGCTGATGCGGGTGATGGTGGTCTTGGCGCGGTCGCGGGCCAGATTGTCCTTGAAGCGCTTTTCGATGGCGCGGCGGTGATCGACGCGCACCATGTCGATCAGATCGTTGATGACCAGTCCGCCCAGGTCGCGAAGCCGAAGCTGGCGGCAGATCTCATCCACGGCCTCGCAGTTGGTGCGATAGGCGTTGGTCTCGCTGTCGCGGGCGCTGCGGCTCTTGCCGGAGTTCACGTCGATGGCCACCAGCGCCTCGGTCTGGTCGATGACGATCGCTCCACCCGAGGGCAGCGGCACCTCGCGCTCGTGGATCATGGCGATCTGCTTCTCGATGTCGAAGGCGTGGAAGATCGGCACGGGCCTGCGGTACCGCAGCACGCGCGGCGCGGAGCGCGGCGCGATCACGCGCAGGAAGTCCGTGGCGCGCTCGAAGCCGGACTCGCTGTCCACGATGATCGCGGAGATGTCCGGCGCCAGGATGTCGCGGATGGTGCGGATCAGCAGATCGGACTCGACGTACAGCGGGCAGGGCGCCTGCACCGACTGGATGCGCTTCTCCATCTGCTTCCACAGGCGGGTGAGGTACGCCAGGTCGCGCTTCAGTTCGGTCTTGGATCGTCCGAACCCTGCGGTGCGCAGGATGAAGCCCAGCCCCTCGGGCAGGTCGAGGGTGTCGAGAATCTCGCGCATCTCGCGGCGTTTGTCCTCGTCCTCGATCTTGCGCGACACGCCCACGCGGTCCATGTCGGGCATCATCACCATCAGCCGCCCGGGGATGGAAATGTAGCTGGTGAGCGTCGGACCCTTGGTGCCGATGCCTTCCTTGATGACCTGCACGAGCACGGAGTCGCCGCGCTTGAGGGCCTCCTGCATCATGGGGCGGTCACGGCGCGGGATCTTCTTGCCCACGCTCTCGGTCTTCTCCTCGCCGGGAAAGTATCGCGGGTGCAGGTCGGAGATGTGCAGGAAGCCGTTCTGACCCTCGCCGAAGTCGATAAACGCCGCCTGGATGGCGGGCTCGACGTTGATGACGCGTCCCTTGTAGATGTTGCCGACGTTGGTCGCCGTGGCGGTTCGTTCGGCGTAGAGCTCGTCGAGGCGCCCGTTGTCAAGAATGGCGATCCGGCATTCCTCGCCGGGCACGTCGTTGACGACCATGATCCGGTTCGTCGTGGGGGTGTTCTTGCTGACCACGCGATGCGTACTCCATGAGTGCGCCGCGAGATCGACCGCTGTGAGTGGACAAGCCGACCGCGCCCGCCGACCGCGACGTGGCGCGGGGCGGGGGCTGGCTGCTGGTCTGCCGACGGGGTGTCGGGGTTCTGAGATTCCTCACGAGGGCGATGCTTCGCGGATGCCGCACGCCGGCCCGCGTTTCGGTCCACCCGGGGCTCTCCCGCGAGGCGGGGGCTCATCCGGGCAACCGTCCCGACGACGGCGCGGCGGCCTGTTCGTTTGTTCCGAGGTCGTCATCGGCGCCGCGGGCCGTCGCGCCCGCCCAGAGGCGGCGCCGCGAGGCCGCACGAACACCGAGTCACTCGGCGGACCAACCGCCGAACGCCTCGGGAAAGACCTTCCGTGTCTGCTCACGCAGAAAGTTCACGATCTGCCGCTCAGACTCGAACGACCCGACCTTGCGGGCGAGGCGCTCACAGGTACCTATATCGACCGAACGGATCAATCGCTTGACCTGCGGAATCTGGGACGGCACAAGCGATAGTGTACGCAGGCCGAACCCGATCAGCAACATGGTGTAGGTGACCTCACCCGCGATCTCGCCGCAGATGCTCGTTTCGATGCCGTAGTGCTTGCCTGCCCGCACCGTCTGCTTGACCAGCTGCAGCACCGCCGGATTGGCCGCCGAGTACAGGTTGGCCACGCGCTCGTTGCCCCGGTCCACCGCCAGGGTGTACTGAATGAGGTCGTTTGTCCCGATGGACATGAACGATACCTCCCGCGCCAGCGTCTTGGCCATGAGCGCGGCGCTGGGCACCTCGATCATGATGCCCAGTTTCAGATCCTTGTCGTAGGGTACGCCCTCCTCCGACAGTTCCTCCATCACGTCGTTCACCACCATGCGAGCGTGACGCAGCTCCAGCACGTTCGTGACCAGGGGGAACATCACCTTGATCGGGCCGAACGCGCTGGCTCGCAGGATGGCCCGCAACTGACGCTTGAAGACGCCCAGGTGACGCAGGCAGTAGCGCACCCCCCGGCAGCCCAAGGCGGGATTCCGCTCCGGCTCCACCTGCTGCTCCTGCGTGTACTTGTCCGCTCCCAGATCGAGGGTGCGGATCGTCAGCGGTCGGCCCTTGAGCAGATCCACGCACTGGCGATAGGCCCTGTACTGCGTGTCCTCGGTGGGATCCTCGTGGGCGGTCAGGTACAGGAACTCGGTGCGGTACAGCCCGACCCCGTCCGCGCCGTTGCGCACCAGGGCCTCCACTTCCTCGGGGAACTCGATGTTGCCCATGAGCGAGATGCGCGTTCCGTCCCGCGTGGTCGGTTCGAGCGCGGCGAACTCGCGCATTCCCACCCGAAAATCCGCCATCTGCCGCTGGAACGCCTCGTACTGAACCAGCGTCTCAGGGTCCGGACGCAGAATGACCAGCCCGCGATCGCCGTCCACGATGATGGAATCGCCCTCGTTGACGTTGAGCGACACGTTCTGGCAGCCCACCACCGCGGGAATCTCCATCGCCTTGGCCACGATGGATGTGTGGCTGGTGCGTCCGCCGGCATCGGTCGCGAACGCCAGTATCTTTGAACGCTCCAGCGAAGCCGCCTGCGAGGGTGTGAGTTCGTGCGCGACGATCACCACCGGCTCGGACAGGTGCTGCACCCGGCTCTCCGACTGCCCCAGCAGCTTGCCCAGCACCCGGCGATCCAGGTCAAGCACGTCATTCGCCTTCTGGCGAAACACCTCACTGCCCATGCCGCGGAACTGCTCGGCCAGTCGTCGGAAGGCGTCGGCCACCGCGAACTCCGCCGTCACCCGCTCCTTCTCGATCCGGTCGCGGATGGGACCGATGAGGGAGACATCGTTGAGCAGGCCGAGATGGAACTCGAAGATGCGGGCCGGCTCCTTGCCCAGTTCCGCGGCGGTTCGATCGCGGAGCACGGTCAACTCGTCCGCGGCGTCTCGGAGGGCTTTGGCCAGTCGATTCAGCTCGCGGGGGACGTCGCCGGCCGGTACCGTGCGATAGGGCACCCGTTCATCCGCGTAGTCGAGGATGAACGCCTTGCCGATGACCACGCCGGGCGAGACCGGAATGCCCTTGACCACTTCCATGCGCGAACAACAACCCTCAGGAGCAGTCGGCCCCTCCGTGGCCGGACCCCGTCCCGACGGGCTACCGGCAGGGCGAGTATACAGGAAACGTCGAGATGATGGCCGACCCCGCAGGCGGCCCGTCGCACAGACCGACGACCATCACCCAAGGCGCAGCCCGTCACACGGATCGCCCGTGCCGACACGCCGGAATGGTGACGAAATGAAGGCCGATCAACAGCCCGATCAGCGCTTTGACAGCCGCCGACGAGCCAGACCGACGCCCAGCAGACCCAGCACGCCGAGCCCGAAGGCCGGCGGAACGGGAACCACCGGAGGCGGAGGTGGATTGTCCGGCTCGCCCGGGTTGTATCCCTCGTTCAGCGCGGTGCCGTACTGGAACCCGACGTTCAGAATCTTCGTCAGGTCAAAGAGCGTGGACACCGTGAACTCAAAGACCACGGCGTGCTTGATCAGCGCATTCGCGCCGGTCACGGGCGTATTGCCTGTGTTGATGTTGTCGTTGATCGAGGTGATGCCGAACTGAAGGCCGTTGGGAGAAGCGGGCCCTTGCAGGTTCGTCGTGCCGAACCGATCGCCGGGGCCGAACAGACCGAACCCCGCGGAGCTGATGCCGAACTGGGGTCGATCGGTCGAGGGAGCCAGGTCACTGCGAAACGCCCACTCGCCCGACACGTTGCTCGGATTCGACGTGAAGTGGACGACGCTCGAGCCCGGCGCCACGGTCGCGCCGTTGGTCACCTTGGTGATCGAGCCAGGACCGGTGTAGTCGAAGAACAGCGCGGTCAGAATGCCGACCGGCTTGGTGACGTCGCCGCCGATGTTCGAGAGCGTCACTTTCAGCGACGTCCCGCTGTGATTGAACACCGCGTTGGCGTGACGCAGCTGACCATCGAACGTGTTGGCCGCCGATGTGAACGACACGGTGCCGGCAACCGACGGCATCGACACCGTGGTGACGGCCGCAACCGCCGCTGCCGACATCCATCCCCGAACAGAAGCCATGGTGATCTTTCTCCCTGACTGAGTCGCCTCTCTCCCCCTCCGCATGGCGACAAGCACACGCAGTCAGGGATCTCCGTACAGGACTATACCCGTTCCTACCAGATTTTCAACCGAGGTCCGACTGAAATCTGGCGAGGTTCCACTGGAGTGATCTGGACCTATCAGAATCCAGGCGCTTTCTGAGTCCAATAACCACCCTCCACGTCTACGGGGCCCGTTTCTGAAGCCCCAGAGCCCATCCCCCTCATGTCGGGATTCTCAGGACAGGAGCGTTGCCTCGCATATCCTCTCGCCCGGCTTTCGTGTGTTTCGCCGGGGTCTGCCCCCGTAGGAGGTTCGGAGGATTCGTGCTCGCGCTGTTCACGGTGACGGTGTTCCTCGGCTCGTTCCTGCTCTTCCTGGTGCAGCCGCTCATCGCGCGGCAACTGCTGCCGGTGCTGGGCGGCACGCCGGCGGTCTGGATCACCTGCATGATGTTCTTCCAGGCGGCCCTGCTGGGCGGATACCTCTACGCCCACGAGAGCACCCGCCGCCTGGGCGTCCGACGCCAGCCACTGGTGCATCTGGCCGTTCTGGGCGCTCCCCTGCTGCTCCTGCCCCCGGCGGTGGATGCGGCGTGGAATCCGCCCGTCGAGGGCACCCCCATCTGGTGGCTGCTCGGGGCGCTGACGGTGATGATCGGCGGACCGTTCTTCGCCCTCTCCGCGGGCGCGCCCCTGCTCCAGCGATGGTTCAGCGCGACCGATCATCCGCGTGCGAAGGATCCCTATTTTCTGTATGTCGCCAGCAACGCGGGGAGCATGTTGGCGCTCTTCGCCTACCCCGTCGTCGTGGAGCCCCTGTTCACGCTGGCTCAGCAGTCCGTCGGCTGGAGCGCGGGCTACGTCGGGCTGACGGCGCTCACCGTCGGCTGCGCCATCGCGACGAGACGACGAAGCCGACCCGACGAACCCGCCAGAGAGGCGGACGCGCGCCCCGCCGCTGACGGCGCGACCTTCGCCGGAACGTCCGGACGACAGGCCCTGCGGTGGGTGCTTCTGGCCTTCATCCCGTCCGCGTGGATGCTGGCGGTCACTACCTACATCACGGCCGACCTCGCGTCGGTTCCGCTGTTCTGGGTGATTCCCCTGGCGCTGTACCTGCTGTCGTTCATTCTGGTGTTCGCGCGGCGTCCCTGGCTGCCCCATCGATGGATGAAGCGGATTTTCCCCCCTTCGGCGCTGCTGCTGGTGCTGCTCCTGGCGACGGAATCGGCCCAGCCGGTGATCGTGGTCGTGTCCATGCACCTGTTGGCGTTCTTCATCGCCTGCATGGCGTGCCACGGCGAACTGGTCGCCACGCGCCCGCCGGCGGGTCAGCTGACGCTGTTCTACCTGATGATGAGCGTCGGCGGTGCGCTGGGAGGCGTGTTCAACGCCCTGATCGCCCCGCTCCTGTTCGCCGGTCTGTATGAGTATCCCATCATCGTGGTGCTGGGCGTGGCGGCCGTAGGTCCGGTGCTGCCGCCGCCGGCCCGGGTGCTGGCCCGGTCCGCGTGGATGTCCGCGGGGCGCGACGTGCTCACGGGTCTGGCGGTGGCCGTCGCGGTCTGGGGGCTTATCGTGGTCGCCGACGCGGTCCAGCTTCCGCGGGGCCCGGCGCGATCCTGGGTCATCGTCGGGCTGCCCATCATGGCCTGCTACCTGTTCGCCAACCGTCCGCTGCGCTTCGGACTGGCGCTTGGCGCGGTCATGGCCGTCACTACCTTCGACGTGGCGAGCCACGGCAAGGCCGTGGAGTATGAACGCAGTTTCTTCGGCGTTCACACCATTCACCGCACCATACTGGAAATCGACGAGGACGAGGGGGGCGGGCTGAGACCCTTCAACGAGCTGTACCACGGCACCACGCTGCACGGACGGCAGGAGATCGATCCGGATACGAACGAGCCGGTTTCACCGCGCCGCCCGCGATCCTACTACTCGGTGGCGGGACCAGCGGGACAGGTCTTCCGCGCCATGGCGGAGTTGAAGCCCGAGGCGCGCATCGGCATCGTGGGACTGGGAACCGGCGGCCTGGCCGCCCACGCCGAATCCGGTCAGCACATCACCTTCTTCGAGATCGACCCTGCCGTGAAGCGGCTGGCGGAGAACACGCGGTATTTCACCTACCTGCGCGAGGCCCGGAATCGCGGCGCCGCCATCGAGATCGTCATGGGCGACGCACGTCGGACGCTCGCACGTTCGCCCGAGGCGCACTTCGACCTGCTGGTGATCGACGCCTTCAGCAGCGATTCCATTCCCATCCATCTCATCACGCGCGAGGCGATCGAGCTCTACCGGTCCCGCCTCAAGCCCGACGGCGTGCTGCTGCTGCACATCTCCAGCCGCCACTTCGATCTCGAACCGGTCGTGGAGCGGGCCGCCCGGTCGCTGGGGCTGGCGTGCCTGACGCGTGAGGACCTGGTCGATCAACTGAAAGGCCCTCAGCAGCCGGCGCGCCTGTCATCGACCTGGATGGCGCTCGCCGCCGAGCCGGACGACCTGTCATTCCTGCGATCGAGGCGATTCGGCTGGGCCTGGAGCACGCCTCGATCCGAGCCGGGACGAGTCTGGACCGACGATTACAGCAACGTGCTGGGGGCGCTGGGGTGGTAACGCTCCCACGTGAAGGGAAGGGATCGTCACCCGTTGTTTACCGGGTCTGACACCTCCTGTATCATGGTGCGCTGACCGGCGGCGGATTCGCCGCAGCGCAGCTTGACCATGCCTGAAGGAACCTCGCCATCCTCGATCCAGTCCGCCGCATCCCTGTCCTCGACGGGGCTGGATGGCTCATCCGACGCCGCGGATCCCGACCCTTCGAGTTCCGTCGAAAGGGAGTCGGACATCGTGCAGATCACCGTGGCGCCTGGGCTGGCTCATGCGGTCAACGCGGCTTGGCTTGGCGATCGCCTGAAGGCGGCGGTGATGACGCGGCCGGAGCGATTCGGGTCGGTTCACGTGTTCATCATCGGCGACGAGTTGATGCGCGATCTGCATCAGGCGCATCTGAACGACCCTACCACCACGGATGTCCTGACGTTCGACCTGACGGAGCGGTCGTCCGGCACACCCGCCGAGGATATCGCCATTGAGGTGGAGATCGTCGTCTGTGCGGACGAGGCCGCCCGTCGCTCTGCCGAAATCGGGCATGACCTGAACCGGGAGCTGCTTCTCTACGCGGTGCATGGGCTGCTCCACTGCGGGGATTTTGATGACCGCACCGAGTCCGGAGCCGCCGCCATGCACGAAGAGGAGGACCGCGTGCTGCGGGCCATCGGCGTGGGCGCGATTTACCGCCCGGAGGGGGCCGATGGCCCGGCGGACGGTTCGCGTCGCCGGGGGCGCGGCGCTCGGAAGTGACCGTTCATGCTCATGTTTGCGACCATCCTGACGCTCGCGTTGGGCACCTATCTGGCCGCCCTGGTGCTGGCGCTGCAGACCAAGCGCCGCGCCGCGCTGGCGGAGCGGCTTGAAGCCCGCGGCACGCCGGAACGGGCGGAGTGGGTGATCCGACAGCGGGGATCGATGCTGATGACGCTGTCGTTCCTGCGGGCATGCTGTCGCGTCGGCTTCTTCGCCCTGGTGCTGGTGGACGTGGTGGGCGTCGGTGAGGGCGCCGTGCTGGAGGTGAGAGGACTGCTCATCGCCGGCGCCGTCTCGGTGGTGTGCATCTGGCTCTTCACCACGGTGCTGGCGCTCGCCCTGGCCGAGCACGCGGGAGTGGGGATGATCATCGGCGCCCTGCCGATGCTGCGGCTAGCGGCGTGGGTCGGCCGTCCCGCCTCGCGGATTCTCTCATTCGTTGATGAGGCGGTGCGCCGGCTCAGCGGCGCCACGCCGCGACCCGACGAGGCCGAGGCGGAGCTGCTGCGCTCCATCGAGGACACCCACCTGGAAGGCGCGCTCGAACCCCAGGCCGCCGCCATGCTTGAGAACGTGGTGGAGTTCCGCTCCACGGAAGTCTCGGAGATCATGACCCCTCGCACCGACATCGAGGGGATCGAAATGACCGATGACCTCGTCACCATCCGCGCCTTCATCCGCAAGGCGGGGCACTCGAGAATTCCCGTCTACCAGGGATCGCTCGACCACATCGTCGGCATTCTCTATGTGAAGGACCTGGTGCGATACCTTGGCGAGGAGCCCGAGAACTTTTCACTCACTCCCCTGCTGCGGAAGCCGATCATCGTTCCCGAAACGAAACCCGTGGCGGAGCTGCTCTCCGACTTCCAGCGCAGCGAGGTGCACCTGGCGATCGTGATCGACGAGTACGGCGGCACGTCCGGGCTGGTGACCATTGAAGACGTGCTGGAGGAAATCGTGGGCGAGATTCACGACGAGCACGAGCCGGAGAGCGATCAACTGCCCACGCTCACCGTCTTGGATGAGCGGCATGCCGAAGCCGACGGGCGCTTCTACATTTACGATCTCAACGAACGTTTGGGACTGACTCTCCCCGAGGATGACGACTTCGACACCCTGGCCGGGTTTCTGCTGGCCCAGGCGGGGCGCGTTCCGGAGACGGGGGAAGTGATCGAAACCCCGCAGGTCCGCTTCAAGGTGCTGTCGGCCAGTCGCACGCATGTGAAGCGTGTGGCGATCGAACTGCTCACGTCAGCACCCGAAACGGTCCCTCCCGGAAACGGGGATGCCGGCCCTAAGTGATTGCACATGAATACGTTGCGTCATGTCCACGCCGGGAATCCGTTCATGGAGGTCGCCCGGAGTCACGACGGGGCGGCCCTGGGACCAGCAAAAACCGGGTTCCCCAAAAAACGCAAAAAAATCGTGCAACTTGTCCGAGAATGTCTGGACAGCAGATTGGTTCGTGGTACGTTGATCGAGTTCCTTGGCATGTCTCACGGCAGCCGGGGTTCGACTGCCCGCTCACGTCTTTGGCGGGCATGATGGGTGGCTTGGGGTCACCCAATGGGGTTTCCGGGGGGAAACTTTCGGGTCTTCCGGGTTCCTGTGCAGAGTGGGATCGTGGATGACCGTCGTGGCTCCTCGCAGGGAGCGCGGTGGTCGCGTCGAACCTTGCCCCGGGCGTTCCGGCCGGCCGGCTGTGATGTCCTCTGTGCAGGAAAGGATCGAAAATGCAACGCAAGCGTGGCTTCACCCTCATCGAACTGCTGGTGGTGATCTCGATCATCGCCCTGCTGATCGGGCTTCTGCTGCCCGCCATCGGCAAGGCGCGTGACTCGGCCAAGGTCACCATCTCCCTGAGCAACCTCCGCAACTTCGGAGCCGCTCACGCCACCTACGCCTCGGAGTGGAACGGGCGTCAGTGGACCACCTGCCCCGACGACCTGACGGTCATCCACTCCCCGGTCTGGGCATCCGCCTACGGCCAGCCGGTGCCTCCGGTTCCGCTGGGGTTCGACAAGAACGGTCTGCACTTCCAGACCACCAGCGGCTGGGCGATCATCCCCATGTGGTGGCCGGGCAACTGCTCGCTGGGCTCGTTCCGCGCCTTCCACACCAAGCCCTTCAACCAGTACATCAACAAGAAGGTCTACGACCCGATCTTCTGGTGCCCGAAGGACTACACGATCAACGACAAGATCTACCAGTGGCAGGATGATCCGGGCGAGTGGGTCAACGGCGCTTCGTTCTACTTCTCGTCGTACTGCACCTCGGTGGCGGCCCAGGTCAGCCCCGACGTGTACCGCAGCGACGCCCAGGGCTCGCAGCGAGCCGATCAGCTGCCCGCCGGTCACCGGTCGCCCAACCTGTCCAGCGCGACCTACCCGGACCTGAAGACCCACATGCTGGAGCACTACTGGCTCCAGAACAACCCCTCGGAGTCGATCCCCGGCACCGCGGGCGTGCCGTGGTTCTTCAACATGGGACCGGACTCCACCCCCGCCACGCTCTTCTTCGACGGGCACACCCGCATGATGAGCGTGCGTGAGGCGGTCGCCTCCAGCCGCCGCGTCGTCTCCCAGGGCGGTGCGCGTCTCGACGCGTCCGATCCCGGCTGCTTCGGCTCGGGCGGCTACTTCCAGTCGTACGGCTACGCCGGCGCCAACACCCGTGGCGAGATCAACTCGTACCACGTGTTCACCCGCGACGGCATCAAGGGCCGCGACACCATCGGCAGCGGCTGATCCCGCGATCATCCAACGCCTGATCGCCACGCGATCACCCAAGGCCCGTGGGCTTGCCCACGGGCCTTGTCTTTTTTGTCGCACATCGCCGACGAACTGGCGCTCGTCCGAAAAAAGTGCGGGGTTGTGCAACCGTCGCCACGGCAAGGCGTATATGAACATGACGACGCCGAAGTTCTTTCGCGCTCATGTCTCGCGGAAGGCGACCGGCCGGAATCGGGCGGGTTCTCCGGGGTGTGAACCGTCCGCCGCGCTCGTCAGAGTGGATCAGAGCGGTTGATCGCGCTCCCGCCGCAGACGGCGAGCATGAAGCGATCGCGTCATGTCCCGTGGCATCGGCCGCGCGTGCGGCCCACGTCATCTCTTTGTCCACATCGCTCGGAAAGGAATCGCATGACAAGGAATCGTGGCTTCACCCTCATCGAACTGCTGGTGGTGATCTCGATCATCGCCCTGCTGATCGGGCTTCTGCTGCCCGCCATCGGCAAGGCGCGTGACTCGGCCAAGGTCACCATCTCCCTGAGCAACCTCCGCAACTTCGGAGCCGCTCACGCCACCTACGCCTCGGAGTGGAACGGGCGTCAGTGGACCACCTGCCCGGATGACCTCACCGTCATGGTGACGGCGCCCGTGTGGAAGTCTTCCTACGCCGGCACCCCGGTGCCCCCGGTTCCGCTGGGGTTCGACAAGAACGGTCTGCACTTCCAGACCACCAGCGGCTGGGCGATCATCCCCATGTGGTGGCCGGGCAACTGCTCGCTGGGCTCGTTCCGCGCCTTCCACACCAAGCCCTTCAACCAGTACATCAACAAGAAGGTCTACGACCCGATCTTCTGGGCGCCGAAGGATTACACCACCAACGACCTGATCTACCAGTGGCAGGATGATCCGGGCGAGTGGGTCAACGGCGCTTCGTTCTTCTTCTCCACGTACTGCACCTCGGTGGCGGCCCAGGTCAGCCCCGACGTGTACCGCGGCGTGAACCAGGGCGGCGCCCAGCGGGCGGACATCCTTCCCGCCGGTCACCGGTCGCCCAACCTGTCCAGCGCGACCTACCCGGACCTGAAGACCCACATGCTGGAGCACTACTGGCTCCAGAACAACCCCTCGGAGTCGATCCCCGGCACGGGCGGTGTGGCGTGGTTCTTCAACCTCGGCCCGGACTCGACTCCCGCCACGCTCTTCTTCGACGGGCACACCCGCATGATGAGCGTGCGTGAGGCGGTCGCCTCCAGCAACCGCGTCATCGCTCAGGGCGGCGAGCGCCTGGATGCTCAGGATCCCGGCTGCTTCGGCGCGGGCGGCTACTTCCAGTCGTTCGGCTACGCCGGCGCCAACACCCGTGGCGAGATCAACTCGTACCACGTGTTCACGCGCGACGGCATCAAGGGCCGCGACACCATCGGCAGCGGCTGATCCCGCGATCATCCAACGCCTGATCGCCACGCGATCACCCAAGGCCCGTGGGCTTGCCCACGGGCCTTGTCATTGCCAAGAAAACCGCGGGAAACTCCGGCGTTCGGCCTTCCACGGCCGCCCCGGGCGCGTTACAACATGGGCGCTCGGAACCTTTCGTGAATCCCGACCCGCTTCTCTCTCTCCGGGGTTTCAACGCAGAAAGGGGACGACCCATGCAACGTGGAAGGAATCGTGGCTTCACGCTCATCGAGCTGCTGGTGGTCATTTCGATCGTGGCCCTGCTGATGGGGCTGCTGCTGCCGGCCATCGGCAAGTCGCGCGACTCGGCCAAGGTGGCGATCTCGATGAGCAACCTGCGCAACTTCGGAGCAGCCCACGCCACCTACGCCTCGGAGTGGAACGGGCGGCAGTGGACAGTCTGCCCCGATGACCTGACGGTGATGGTGCCGGCGCCCGTGATCCGCAGCGACTACGCCGGAACGCGCGTGCCGCCCGTGCCCTTCGGGTACGACAAGTTCGGCGTGCATCACCAGTCCACCGACGGTCAGTTCATCACGCCCATGTGGTGGCCGGGCAACTGTTCTCTGGGGTCATTCCGCGCCTTCCACACCAAGCCGTTCAACCAGTACGTGAACAAGAAGATCTACGACCCGATCTTCTGGGCGCCGAAGGACTACACGATCCAGGACCGCATCTTCCAGTTCATGGAAGATCCGGGCGAGTGGCCGAGCGTCAACCCCTACTTCTACAAGTCCACCTACTGCACCTCGATCGCCGCCCAGGTGAGTCCCGACGTGTACCGCGGCGCGACGCAGGGGTTCTCCCAGCGGCCCGATGCGCTGCCGGCGGGCTTCCGGTCTCCCAACCTGTCCAGCGCCACCTTCCCCGACCTGAAGACCCACATGCTGGAGCACTACTGGCTCCAGAATAACCCCTCGGAATCGATCCCCGGCACCGCGGGCGTGCCGTGGTTCTTCAACATGGGGCCTGATTCCACGCCTGCCACGCTCTTCTTCGACGGCCACGTGCGCATGATGAGCGTGCGCGAGGCGGTGGCCTCCAGCCGCCGCGTGGTGGCCCAGGGGGGCGACAAACTCGACGCCAACGACCCGGCGTGCTTCGGCTCGGGCGGCTACTTCCAGTCGTACGGCTACTCAGGCGCCAACGGTCGCGGCGAGATCAACTCGTACCACGTGTTCACGCGCGACGGCATCAAGGGCCGCGACACCATCGGCAGCGGGTGACGCACCCCGGCGCTATCCCGAGACACTTGCTCCTTGGCCAAGGCCCGCGACGGTTTCGCGGGCCTTGTGCCGCGCCGAAGCGCTGTTTCGCCGTACCATGCTTCACCCTGACGAGAGGAACGCCTCACCATGCCCGCGACTTCCGTGACGCCCCCCGCTGCTCCGACCTTTCCGCCCCCCAATGCCGTTTACGCGGGCGTGCTGGACATGATCGGCCGCACCCCCATGGTGCAGGTGCGCCACATCGACACCGGTCCCTGCACGCTGTTCCTGAAACTGGAATCGCTGAACCCCGGCAACTCGATCAAGGATCGAATCGCCGTGTCCATGATCGCGCAGGCGGAGCAGGACGGCCTGCTCAAGCCGGGTGGCCACCTCGTCGAGGCCACGGCGGGCAACACCGGAATCGCCCTGGCGCTGGTCGCTTCACAGAAGGGGTACCAGGTCACGGTGGTGATGCCCGACAAGATGAGCGACGAGAAGATCTCTCACCTGCGGGCCATGGGCGCCAAGGTGGTGCTGACGCGGTCGGACGTGAACAAGGGGCACCCGGAGTACTACCAGGACATCGCCCAGCGAATCGCCAGGGAAACCGGCGCGTTCTACGTCAACCAGTTCGGCAACGCCGCCAACCCGAGGGCGCACTACACCACGACCGGGCCGGAAATCTGGGAGCAGATGGAGGGCCGGATCGACGCCTTCGTGGCCGGCGTGGGCAGCGGCGGCACCGTGAGCGGCTGCGGACGATTCCTGCGGGAGCGTCACCCCGCCATCGACATCGTTCTCGCCGACCCGGAGGGCTCGGTGCTGGCGCCGCTGGTCAACGAAGGCCGCGCCGTCGAGGCCGGGTCGTGGCTGGTGGAAGGCATCGGCGAGGACTTCGTACCCGATATCCTCGACCTGCAGCTGGTCAACAAGGCGTACACCATCCCCGACCGCGAGGCGTTTCTGGTGGCTCGCGAACTTCTGCGCAAGGAGGGGGTGCTGGCCGGGTCATCCACCGGCACACTGGTCGGCGCGGCCTTGCGATACTGCCGCGAACAGCGGCAGCCCAGGCGCGTCGTCACCTTCGTCTGCGACAACGGCTCGAAGTACCTGTCCAAGATGTTCAACGACTTCTGGATGATGGACCAGGGCTTCATCGAACGACGAACGTACGGCGACCTGCGCGACCTGATCGCCCGTCGCCACACCGAGCGGCAGGACTACACGCTCAAACCCGCCACCCCGGTCGGACAGGCCTTCAAGCAGATGCGCCTGTACGACATCAGCCAGATGGTGGTGCTCGACGAGCACGACGCGGTGGTCGGCATCATCGATGAGAGCGACGTGCTGCTCGCCGTCACCCACGACATGGCCAGCTTCAGGCGACCCGTCAGCGACTTCATGACGCGACGACTGGAGACGATCCGCCCCACGGCCAGCGTCAACGACCTGATCCCCATTTTCCGCGCCGACCGCGTGGCGATCGTGGCGGATGAATCCGGTTTTCACGGCATCATCACCAAGGTGGACCTGATCAACTACCTGCGGAAGCAGTTGCCTTGAAATGATGAAACGCGGAGGACGCGAAGGAGCGCGATCACCGTGCTTCACACCTTCACAACACATTCCACATGACCCACTCCAATACACTTGCACTTTCCTCCCTCTGCATCCACGGCGGCCAGCGGCCCGACCCGGCCACCGGCGCGGTCATGCCGCCCATCTCGCTGTCGAGCACCTACGCGCAGTCCTCGCCTGGAGAGCACCTCGGGTTCGAGTACACGCGCAGCCACAACCCCACGCGATTCGCGTGGGAGCGGCTGATCGCCTCGCTGGAAGGGTCCATACTCACCGAACAGCAGGATCGCACGTGCGGCGGGTTCGCGTTTTCGTCAGGGCTGGCCGCCATGGCCACCGCACTGGAGCTCCTTGACTCGGGCGACCATGTGATCGCCATGGATGACCTGTACGGCGGGTCGTACCGACTGATGACGCGCGTGCGCGAACGATCAATGGGACTGAAGGTGACGTACGTGGACATGACGGACGCCTCGCGCATCGAGCGCGCCATCACGCCGCGCACCCGCATGATCTGGGTGGAAACGCCGACGAATCCAACGCTGAAACTGGTTGACCTGGAGGCGGTGGCGGCCATCGGGCGCAAGCACCGGCTTATCACCGTATGCGACAACACCTTCGCCACGCCCATGCTCCAGCGACCGCTCGCGATGGGGTTCGACATCGTGCACCATTCAGCCACCAAGTACCTCGGCGGTCACAGCGACGTGCTGGGCGGCGTGCTGGTGACAGGCCGCGCCGACCTGGCGGAGCGATTGCGCTTCCTGCAGAACGCCATCGGGTCGGTGCATGCGCCGCTCGATTCGTACCTGGCCCTGCGCGGCGCCAAGACGCTCGCGGTGCGCATGCGCCAGCACTGCGCCAACGCGCATCGGCTGGCCGCGTGGCTGGAGAAGCATCCCAAGGTCGAACGCGTGGTGTACCCCGGGCTTCCATCGCATCCGCAGCACGCGCTGGCCCAGAGGCAGATGCGGCTGGACGGCCGACCCGCGGGCGGGGGGATGATCACCATCTTCCTGAAGGGCGGGCTCCCGGAGTCGCGGCGGTTCCTGGAAAACGTGCGCATCTTCGCTCTGGCCGAATCGCTGGGCGGCGTGGAGTCGCTCATCGAACACCCCGCCATCATGACCCACGCCAGCGTGCCGCCCGACAAGCGGGCGGAACTGGGCATCAGCGATACGCTGGTGCGCATCTCGGCGGGTATCGAAGACGCGGACGACCTGATCCACGATCTGGAGCAGGCGCTGGCGAAGGTGTAATGGGATGCGCCCCCACCCTCGAAACGCCTCAACCGAGTCCCCGGATGCCGCAATACCGGAAAGTTCCGCTCGTTGAGTCATTCCCACGGGAGTCGATTCCATGCTGTTCGTCGCCGCATTGGTTTCCGTCACCCTGGTCGGCTGTCCCGCTGCCGAGCCGCCGAAGAAGGAACTTCTCGGCGGACCCGAGGTGGAGGCGAAGGCCGCCAGGGCCACCCTGGTGAAGCACACGTTCGACGGCGACCTGATCGAGTTGGAGGAAGAGGCCCATCTGGCCGCCATCCGACTGCTGGACCTGACGGACGATCAGAAGGACGCCCTGGAGAAGGCGCTCAACGAGCGGCTTCTCACGTTCGACCAGGCGCTGCGGAAGCACTACGGGCTGATCGTCGAGCTCACCGGCATCGAACAGAAGCCGGTCGCCGAGCGTGTGACGCTGCTGGGCAAGGTGACGCAGGCCTTCAAACCGTTCATCGACCGCGGCACCATGCTGGATGAGATGCGCGACCTGCTCACTTCCGAACAGCGGGCCGAGGTGGAGCGGCTGGTCGTCGAGTACGCCGAGGCCAAGCTCGCTGACATGCGCCGTGAACTCATGAACCCCGACGCGCCCCGCGCCCAGTTGCTCACGCGCTGGCGGCTGGAGTCGTTCGGGCAGATGATCCGTCAGTCGATCGAGCGGCAGGTGGGGCTGCGGGCCGAGGCGTTCGAACAGCTCCTCGCGCGGCTTTCGCTGACCCCGGAGCAGGACTCGAAGATTCGCGCCATCGTGCAGGAGGTGGCGATCAAGGAGTTCCAGGGCAAGGCCACCGCCCTGGAGCGCACCAGGGTGTTCCTCGAGGTGCGGGCTGTGCTCACGCCCGAGCAGCAGAAGCGGCTGTGGGAGTACGTGCTTGAACAATACCGGGGCGGCTGATCGCCCCGAGGCGGCTGAGGAGAGACGGCGCGACCGGCTTGTTCGGTCGCGCTGTCGTCTCCACCCCCGCTCGACCATCGACGCGGTATCCTCACCGCATGAGCAACCTTTCCCTCGACTACGCCAACTGTCTTTCACTCCGCGTGGGCGAGCATGGACTCGAACCGGCGTTGCTGGACCGCACCAGGCCCCGTGCGGCTGAGTTGACGACGTCACTTTCGCGCACGCGCGGCACGGGGTGGGAGCGATGGCGCCAACTGCCGTTCGACCCCATGCGCTCGGAGCATCTGCAAGCGGTGCGCGCCCTCGCCGATCGGCTGCGGCCTCGCACGGACAACCTCGTGGTGCTGGGCATTGGGGGCAGCGCGCTGGGCAACATCGCCCTGCAGGCGGCGCTCAACCCCGTTACGTACAACCTGATGCCCCGCGAGCAGCGCGGCGGCCCGCGACTCTTCGTGCTGGACAACGTGGATCCGCATTTCGTCGGTCAGACGCTGGAGGAAGTGCGGCGCAGCGACCCCCGCTTTGAGCGCACCGTCATCAACGTCATCTCCAAGTCGGGCGAGACGGCGGAAACGGCGGCGCAGTTCATGATCGCGCGGTCGATGCTCCGCCAGGCGCTCGGCACGGGCTACGCCGAGCATATCGTGGCGGTCACCGACCCGGCCAGGGGTACGATGCGCTCAATCTGCGACGCGGAGGGCTACGCCACCCTGCCGGTGCCCGAAGGCGTGGGCGGGCGATTCAGCGTGCTTTCGCCGGTGGGTCTGTTCAGCGCCGCCATGTGCGGCATCGACATCGACGGTCTGCTCGACGGGGCGGCGGACATGGACAAACGGTGCAGCGACCCCGACCTGACGCGCAACCCCGCGGCCATGATCGCCTTCCTGCTGATGGAGTTCACGGCGCGAGGCAAGCGCAATCACGTGATGATGCCCTACTCGAACGCCCTGTACCTGCTGGCCGACTGGTATCGCCAGTTGTGGGCCGAGTCGCTGGGCAAGCGAGTCGATCGCCACGGACGTGAAGTGTTCGCCGGCGCCACGCCCATCAAGGCCCTCGGCACGACCGACCAGCACAGCCAGGTGCAACTCTACCGCGAGGGGCCGAACGACAAGGTGTTCTGTCTGGTGGAAGTGGAACGGTTCGACCACGACGTGACGATTCCGGGCGACCTGCCCGTCGAAAACCTGCGATACCTCCACGGGGCCTCGCTGGGCGGTCTGCTCAACGCCGAAAAGCGGGCGACGGAGTACGCGCTCGTCGAGAGCAGGCGGCCCAACTTCACGATCCGCTTTCCCGCCATCACCGCCCACGCGGTGGGCCAGTTCATCCAGATGTGGGAGGTCGCCACGGCGTATGCGGGGTTGATGCTGAATATCGACGCCTACGACCAGCCGGCCGTCGAGACCGGCAAGGTGGCGACGTTCGGATTGATGGGCCGGGCGGGCTACGACGAGTGGCGAACGAAGGTGGAGCAGGCGCTCAAGCCGACGACGTGGCGGATGTGACGCGCTGCTCCGGCCGCGATCGCACCCTGCTCGACCTTCACGGCGGCACAGGCGTCTTGCCTGCGTCATCCTGCTTCGGGAGGGCGCCCTGCGTCCTTGAATCGTGCAGCGGGATCCCCGTATCATCATCTGATTCGTCCCGGAGCCCTTGCGACATGCCCCAGTACGAGTACATCTGCGAGGAGGACGGCGAGGTCATCACCCTGCTTCGCCCCATGCGTGAGGCGGACGCTCCCGTGCCGGACCCGACCGGAAAAGGTCGCCGGTTCATCAGGCGACACAGCACCTTCGCCGTGACGGAGTCGGGGCGAACGGTTTCGCTCCCCACCGGGGGAGGCGGGTGCGCCTGCGGCAATCCCCACGGTCCATGCGGCCACTGAGTGAGATGAGGGGAACAGGGTCAGCGTCGCCGGAATGAACGGCACATCGGCGCGGTGGAGCACGGGCAGCCCGGGCAAAAGAAAAACCGCGTCCGGCGAACCGGACGCGGGTGGGATTGGCGAGGTTCCGGCGGCTGGACTTAGCCGAGCAGCGCCAGCACCGACTGGGGCGAAGAGTTCGCAATGGCGAGCACCTGCGTCGCGGCCTGCACCAGGATCTGCGAACGGGTGAGGTTCGCGGTCTCGGCGGCGAAGTCGGTGTCGCGGATGGCGGACTCGGCGGCCGACGTGTTCTCGAAGGCCACGCCCAGCGAGTTGATCGTCGAACCGACGGTGTTCTTCTGGAACGAGCCCAGACGACCGCGGAGCTGCGACACCTGCTTGATGGCGTCCTCAACAATCAGCTGCGCCTTGGACAGGTCGCCGTTGACCACGTTGCCCGAGCCGCCCGACTTGAGTTCGGCGAGGAAGCCGTTCTCACCCGTGCCCAGGTTGCCGGTGGTGACGGTCTTGATGCCCAGTGACACCTTGCCCGCCAGCGAGACGCGCGGGGAGAGGTTGAAGTTGGCGCCGCCGCCGGTGATGGTGAAGGAGGTCGAGGCGCCGTCCACGTTGAGGGCCGAGGTGCCGTCCACCGTGACGCTCACGTCAAACCCATCGGTGGCGACCCGGGCCTTCAGGCCGTTCGTAGTGGCCTGGATGCCGTTGATGAGCAGCGTGGCGTCGCGCCCGGTGTCCTTGTAGTCGCCCGTAGCGGAGTTGCTGGCCGCGGTATCGAAGATGATCTCGCCGGCTCCGGACGAGGCGCCCTCAATCTCGCGGGCCCGCACGAACTGCGTGGCGCCGAAGCCGGTGGAGCGGATCTCGACGCGGGCGGCGTCATCGCCGCTCTGGGCCGCCGACACGCCCAGGGCGTCCTTGAAGTTGTTGATGGCGCTGATGATGTCCGCCTGGCTGGTGCCGGAGGCGAAGGTGAACTGCTGAATGCCCTTGTTGCCGGTGATCTCGATGGTGATCGAGCCGCCGCCTCCGTTCTCCAGCGTCGCGCCCGTGGAGAGATACACCTCGGCGGTCTGGGCGGAGGTGACGACGTCAACGGTCACGCTGAGCGTGGCGCCCGCGGCGTCGCTGAGGCGGGCCGAGTTGATCGTCACATCGGTAAGCGACGAGGCCACGCCCGTGGTGGTGTAGTCGAAGTTGCCGTTCAGCAGCTTCGTGCCCTGGAACGACGTGGAGTTGGCGATGCGGTCGATGGTCTGGAGAATCGAGTCGATCTGGAGCTGATTCGCCTCGCGTTCCTCGGCGGAGAGGCCGGCCTCGTTGGCCGTCTCGCCCACCAGGCCCTGGAGCTCAACCAGCAGGTTGTTGATTTCCTGCAGACCGCCCTCGGCGACGTTGATGACCTGCTCGGCCCGCTGCGCGTTCTTGACCGCGCTGGCGATGGCGGCCTTCTCGGCCCGCAGGTTCTCGCTGGCGATCAGGCCGGCGGGGTTGTCGGCGCCGCGGTTCAGCGCGAGGCCGGTGCTCAACCGCTCAAGTGATTTCTTGAGCGTGTTGTTGTTCCCGCCCAGAATCCGCTGGGCCAGGAGCGATGAAACGTTCGTGTTGATCTGCGACATGGTGTCCTCCGTGAACTGGCCCCGGTCGGCGATCCCGATCCCTGGGCTCCCTGTGAGATTTGACTCGCGTGATCATCCGACCCGTTCCAGCGGCTCCGCCGACGTGGCTGGTATCGTGGTTTTCGACGCGACCCGATTCGTGCCTTTCTGACGCCTCGGTCCCGCGCCCCGCTCGCCGACAGTGGCGAGCAACCGGATGCGGACGTTCCGACAGCCATCGTTCATCGGTCGCCTCGGTTGCCCACTTCAGCGAAGTTCTCCAGGCCGCGCGAACAACGTCGGGACGCCGCTTATCGGAGCGCCAATGAAGCCCGAAGGAACCTCACAAGTTATAAGACCAGACGCGCGAAGAAAGGCCCGCAACCGAGGTTTGCGGGCCTTTGCGGAAGGTTGAAGCGTGATGAATGGGAGAAGCCGGTCCTATAATCTTCCAGAGTGGATTACTGCAGCAGCGCCAGCACGTTCTGGCTGGTCGTGTTGGCGGTCGCCAGGATCGACGTACCCGCCTGCACCAGAATCTGGGATCGCGTCAGGTTGGCCGTCTCCGCCGCGAAGTCCGCGTCGCGGATCTTTGACTCGCTGGAGGTGATGTTCTCCAGTCCCACCTGCAGGGAGCGGATGGTGGTGTCGATGGTGTTTCGCTCGATGGCCCCCAGGCGTCCCCGCGTCACCGCGACTTCGCTGATGGCGCTGTCGAGAATCTTCGAGGCGTTCTCGAAGGAGCCCGCCACGAGCGAGTTGACCCCGCCGGTCTTGAGCGAATCGAGGAAGTGACGCACGTCGCCGATCATGGTGCCGCCCAGCTGGCTGGCCGCGATGGAGGCGATGCCAAGGTGGACCTGCTGCGTGGGCGTGACGGCCTGTCCGATCTGGAACGTGGCTCCGCCCCCCGTGATGTCGAATGACGCGGGCGTGTTGAGCGTCTGGGCGAAGGTCCGCGTCAGGACCAGTTCCACCGCCAGCGTGGGGGTATTGGTGGAGACCGTCAGCCCCTTGCCCCGCGCCAGCGAGCCGTTGACGATGGCGGCCACGTCGCGCCCGGCATCGCGGTTGACGATGTTGCCCCCCGGCGCGTCGGCGACGGCGAAGAACTCGCCTCCCGACCCGAGCTTGCGCACGGAGACGAACTGATCCGACCCGTAGTTGGTGGAGTTGAACACCAGGCCGCTGGTCTGATCGGCGGGATCCACGAGCGTCGCGCTCACACCGGTGGCGGACTTGACGGCGTTGACCGCCGCCACCACCGCGCTCAGCGCCGTGCCCGACACGAAGGAGAGCGAGGTGACGCCGAGGTTGCCGGCGATCTCGATCGTCACGGAACTGAGCAGCGCCCCGGGCGCGCCCGCCGTGTTGCCTGACAGGAACAGCTGCGCCGTCTGGGCGGAGCTGATGACCTCCACGCTCACCGGCACCGTGGGGTTGCCGTTGAAGGCGGCGGAATGGATCCTGGCTCCGGCGATCTCCGTGGCGGGCAGCACCGATGTCTGGTATCCGAGCGACCCGTTGAGCAGCTGCAGCCCGGCGAATGACGCCGTGTTGGAGATGCGGGTGATGGACTCGATGGCGCTGTCGATCTGAAGCTGGTTGGCCTCGATCTCCTCGCGGCTCAGCCCGCCTGAGTTCGACGCCTCGACGATCAATCCCTTGATCGAGTTGAGCAGATCGGCGACCTCGGCCAGCGCGCCTTCCGTCGTGGCGATGACCGAGCTGGCGCGTTCGGAGTTGCGGATCGCCTGCCCGATGCCGCGGGCCTCGGCCCGCAGACGCTCGGAGGCGATCAGGCCGGCGGGATCGTCCGCGCCGCGGTTGATGCGCAGCCCCGTGGACAGTCGCTGGAGGCGGACGGTGAGATCCTGGTTCGATCGCGCCAGGTTGCTCTGCGCGATCATCGAGGAAACGTTCGTGTTGATCCGAGCCATGACAATCCTCCTTGACTGAGGGCTGGATGTCTTCTGGTCATCCGGCGGTGGCGCTCCTTCGCGAGTGGCGCCGGAATGTCCGAGTGACCGTCAGGCCCGCCGGCCAGTCGGTCGGGTGCGTTCGTTCAGGCGATCTCCCGATCGGCGGGGCGGGACAGTCGCGGGGTCTTGCCCGCGGCGTTTCCATTGAGTCGAGTGACGGCGGGCGAGGCGGACGGGTTCGGTCCCGCCCCGGCCAGTCGCGGGCGCGTCCGCGCCCGGTCGGCCAGCGAGGGCACGTCTGTCCGCCCCAGCTGGGCCGCCTGCTCATTCTCCCTCCGGATGGCGTCGTACACTTCCTTGCGGTGAACGGGGACGTCCGACGGCGCCTTGATTCCGATGCGCACCTTGTCGCCTCGGATGTCGACGATCGTCAGTTCGATGTCATCCCCGATCATGATCGTCTCATCGCGCTGTCGCGAAAGAACCAGCATGGATCGGCTCCTTCCCTGGCGCCCGGTCGGACTCCGGCCCGCCCGCGCGGGATGCGGGGGCGCGGGCGGCTGCTCCGACGGGCCGCCGCGGCGTCCTTGCCGCGGCATGACGTCTGTGTCGCACCCCGACCCGTTCCGGGCGGGGCGCACGGTCGGTCAGGCGATCGCCGCGTGAACGGGCTGCCTCAGTTCGAGGATGGCATGCCTCGTGGTCCAGCGCTTCTCCGCCAGCACCAGCTGCTGGCCGGTCATGGTCCTGAGATTGATGACGAGCGGACCCTGCAGGTTGGCCGTGAGGACGTGATCGCGCTTGTTCACGATCACCAGCACCTGGGCGTCCTCCAGGCGATCCAGCCCCAGTTCGCCCATCTGGTCGCGCCGGATGGGCACCTGGTACTGCTCCACCCACGCGCCGGGGTCGGTCACGACGAACGCCAGTTCCGGCGCGTCAAGCGACTGCAGCCAGAAGAACACCGCGTCGTCGTCCGGCTGCAGCAGGACGAAGCGCGTGTACGACGCGAACCCCAGCAACCCCGCCGGGAAGGTGATGATCCTCGCATCGTCCACTTCCACCACGCCGAATCGAGTCGTCTGCACGTTCATCGGAACGCTCCTGAAAGCCGGCCGACCCTGTCCTGGGTCATCTACGCCATCACCAATGATGGCGCGGGACCTCCCTGTCCGGAGCCAAGGCCCGGCCGGGGGCCTGCGCTCCATCACCGTCTTCGCGGACCGCGCGCCACGCCTCCGCCGGCGTCCTGGCCGGTCGGGTGTCCGTCGTGTCGTGCTTCCGCGTTGTGTGCGTCATGTGAGTGCTGAGTGAGTTTCCAGTTTCGGGTTCCGAGTGGGATCTGACTCCCCATCGCCCGCCTTCGAGCGCCTCGTGCCCAGTGCCTGCTGCCAACTGCCTCGTGCCTCTTCTCCCTACCTCAGAAAGTCCAGCAGCGAGATCGACAGCGCCCGACTCGTGCCTGTCAATCCCGCCTGAAGCTGCGTCTGAAGGTTGGCGAAACGACTCGCGGCCTCCGCGAAATCCGTGTCCTGCACCGAACTCTTCAACGCCGCGTCCTGAATCTTCATGTCCTGCTCGCGTTCGCTCATGCGCACCACCCGCTGGGCTCGAACCCCCACGTCCGCACGGGTGCGGGCGAGGCGGTCGATGTCCCCGGACAGTTTCCCGGTTGCAAACTCGATGCCACGCTCGTCATTCGCATCCAGGGCGTCCCGAAGGGCGATCAGGTGGGCGAAGACGCTCTCCACGGCCACTGTTGCGCGATCCGAACCGGCAAGAACTGCGCCGGTCGTTGAACCGAGAATCCCCAGATCGTGAGCCGCGAAGGAGCCGTTGAGCGCCGTCACCGAGGTTGCGCCCGCCCCCACCGTGTTGTCCGTCAGGGCCAACCCGTTCCCATCGCCGACCAACCCGGCCTCGAACTCGCCGGGCACGACGATGCCGGCGTTCGCCGCCGCCGCGTTGATCGCGTCCAGTACGTCCTGCACCGTCTGCGACCCCGCCAGGTCCACGTCAAACGTGCGGCCATCCTTCAGCGTCACGCGGAAGTCCAGATCCCTCTGCGGATCGGGTAGACCCGTCACCGGGTCCACGCTGCCGGAGCGAATCTGCACGCCGCGCCCCTGGTTGAAGTCCGACAGGCGGGTGCCGGAGTCCAGCGAGCGTGCGCCCAGCTCGGTGGCGGTGGTCCCGCCGCCCACCTCGGCGATGCTCATCAATCCGCCGGAAAGCTCGTTGATGAAGTTGAGCCGATCGCCGGACGGCGCGATCTCAACACGGATGCCGATGTTCAGCGCCGCCACCGCGTTGCGGATGTCCTGGATCGTCTGCGCCCCGGAGAGGTCCAGGTCGCGCGACTGCCCCATGTTCGTGAGCCGGATTGTCCCCAGCGGTACGGTGACGCCGGTGAGCAGCGAGAGGGGCGTCAGGTCGGTCAGCACGGGGTTGAGGTCGTCGCCCGTTTCGTTGACGCCGTCCTCGAAGGCGGCGCTGGTCAGACCGAGATCCTGCGCCATCGTGCCGGCGCCCGCGTCGCCAAACGTGAGCGTGAAGCCAGCATTCAGGTCGATGTTGAGCCGATTGCCCGTGGCGGAATCGATGGTGACGCCCCCTGCGTCCAGCGCGCCCGGCTCATTGGCGTTGAGGAAATCCTCGATCAGCCGGGCCACATCGCCGATCGTTTCGGCGCCGGTCAGGTCGAGTTCGTAGTCGTTGCCGTTGACATCCAGTCGGATCGTCCCCGGCGAGACACCCAACCCGCGAGCGCCCTGCAGGTGGACCAGGCGCGTCGAGTCATCCATGCGGGGATCGAGGTCGCGGGCCCCTTCCACGCGGCTGGAGAGCGATCCGAACGCCTCGCCCCCGGAAAGCGTGATGCCGAACGGCGTGGGGTTGCCCAGGTCGGTGACCATGCCTGACCCGCTGCCCCGGTAGGCCAGCCCGGTGAGCAGCCGCTCGAACGGCGCCGTGGCGGTCCGCGAGCCGCCGAACAGGTGAACATCCTGGAAGGTGCGGTTGGCGATGCTGATCATCTCATTCAGCATGGCGTCGATGACGCGGGCCTGATTGGCGCGGGTCGTCGCATCGGAGCCGACGCCGATCTGGCTCAACCCCACCTCGCGCGCCTCCTGCATCAGGGTGGTGGCGTCGGCCAGCGCCTGATCGACCGTGCCCAGCACCGCCTCGGCGTGGGAGAGATTGCGCAGCCGCTGATCCCGTCGCTCGATGATGTCATCCAGCACGCCGACCAGCCCGGCGCCCACGGCGTTGTCGGACGGCTTGTTGATCGTCCGCCCCGTGGCCAGCTCGATCTGCGTGCGCAGCAACTGGTTGCTGGTGCGCGTGAGATTGCCCAGCATCACCTGGCTGCTCATCAGGTTCGGCACACGCGCGAGTGAGGAGGGGATGGAGGTCATGGGAAGTGGAGTGCTGAGGATTGAGGATTGAGGACGTTCCGAGTTCCGGGTTCCGATCGCCTACTGCCCAGTGTCTGATATCTCGTGCCTGCTCTCCCCTCACACCATCGCCAGCAGCGTCTGAATGCTCTCGTCGATCACGGAGATGAAACGGGCCGCCGCCTGAAACTGTCGCTGAAAGGCCATCAGGTTGATCGCTTCCTCATCGAGCGACACGCCCGAGACCGCCTGCATCTGGGCCTCGATGCTCTGACGCACCAGGCGCGTCGATTCCACCTTGGATTCCGCGGCGGCGGTCTTCACGGCCTCGGCGCTGAGCGTCTGCTGCCAGAACTCGCGCAGTGTGCGCCCGCCGAGCTGACTCACCTTCGCGTCCTGCAGCCCGGCGATGGCCAGGGCGGCGCCGTTGGAGCCATCCTCGTGGCCGCTGCCCAGCGCCAGCAGGCCGGGGTCATTCTCGAGCGCGGCGTTGACGGCGATGTCCGTCGCGTCACGCCCGGAGAAGAACGTGTTGATGCCCAGCGACGCCAGCGCTCCCGATGAATCGTCCGAGAACGAGATGCGGTAGCCGGTCGCCGCGTCGAGCGTCATGCGCCGCTCGGCGTTCAGTCCCGCGGTGACGTTGGGCACGGTCGTGTTGATCGCCGCCATCAGATCGTTGAGCGTCATGGCGTCGCCGTTCACGTCGATTCGGTGCGTGGTTCGCGCGCCGGTCTGCGCGTGCGTGACGTGAATGAGGAAACTGCCGTTCTCGATGCGGAATGGCAACTGGACGGTGGCGTGGTTCAGGTTGACCGTGGCGTCCGGAACCCGCGTCGTGCCTGTCAGCGAGGCGAAGGGCTGCTTGCCCTGTCCCTGCGAGTGCAGCCGGTTGACCTGCTCGATCAACTGACCGGCGAAGTCGTCGAGGGCGGCGAGGGCGGGTTCGATGTGCCCGGTCCGCTGCGTGAGCAGCCCGCCCACACGCCCGCCAGTCACGGTCAGCGGGCTCTGGTCCGCACTGACGCGCAGCGACGCCTTCAGATCGCCGTTGACGGCTTCGAGCCGCAGCGAGACGCCCCGGCTGCGCCCCGCCAGCATGATGGGCGTCGAGCCGACGAGCACATCCACCATGCCGTTGGGCTGCTCAATGGCGGTGACGTCGAGGTACTGCGCCAGTTCATCGACGAGCATGTCGCGCTGGTCGCGCAGGGCGTTGGCCTGCCCGCCGCCGCCCCCTTCCGCGGTGACGATCTGGGCGTTGACCTGCTCCAGGCGGTCGAGGATGCCGTTGATCTGCGTGACGGAGACATTCAGGTCGCGGTCGATCTCGTCGCGCAGCCGCGCGGTGTCGGTGCGCACCTGCACCAGCCGCTCGGCGAGGGTGGCGCCGCGCTGGATGACCAGCGAGCGCACCGCGTGATCCTGCGGGTTGTTGGCCGCCTCGGAGAAGGAGTTGAAGAACTCCGAAAGAAGCGTGGAGACGTCGTTGTCCGTCAGTTCGTTGCGGATTGACTCCAGCGCCCCCAGGAAGCGCTGGTTGATGAGCGCGGCGTTCTCGCCCGAGAGGGCGTCGCGGTAGCGGCCCTGCAGGGCGGTATCGACCTGTCGCGTGATCTGCACCAGGTCCACCCCTCGCCCGATGAACTGGTTGCGGCCGATGGGGTCGCCATGCAGCGGCGCCAGCCGCATCACCTGCCGGGAGTATCCCGGCGTGGCGGCGTTGGCCATGTTGTTGCCCGCCACCTGCAGGCCCGCCTGGCTGGTGACGATGGCCGACCGACCGATCTGGAGCGCGCCGTTGAGACTCATGGTGATTGGCTCGGAAGAAGTGCAAGAGAGCCGCGACCGTGAGGGAGCGGTCCGGTTCGGTTGGGAAGAGACGTTCCGACCGCTCCCTGACGGTCGCGGCTCGCAGACATTGCGCCGATCGCTCCTTGTCGGTCGCAACACACGAAGTGAGGACGAGATGGAAGAGTCGTCGTGGTCATGTGGTCAGGTCCACCGCGGAAAGCGACACGACGCCCGCGCCGGAACCGATCCCGGCGAGCCGCCCCTGACGCCCGTACGTCCCGGCGTTGATTCCGCCCATCGCCGCCGCCCCGACGGCCTGCATGATGCCTGTCAGGTGTGCACTGAGAGCCGCCGCCGCCTGCGCGAGGATGCCGCTGCGCCGTTTGAGTTCGGCCACATTGGCCCGCGCCTGGTCGCGGAGGGCGATGAGACGCTCACCCCTCGCGCCGCCTTCGCGATGGGCGATGTCGGTGAGGGAGAGAGGATTGAAGTTCCCGGTGCTGAGTGCTGAGTGCTGAGTTGGGTGGATCGACCGAAGCACGACTGGCGATCCGCGGTTGTGCGCTCCGCCCCCTGCTGACGGCTCGTTCCCATACGCTCCCCCCAGCGTCGCCACCAGCGCCTCACGCTCCTGGTCCAGCGCACCGTGCCTGGCGAGCAACTGCTGCTCCTCACGGGACAGTCGCTCCAGCGCGGCGGCATCCGCCCGCGCGATGGCCTCTCGCTTGCGGTCGAGCGCTTCCAGCAGTCGCCGCTGCGTCGCCACCTGCTCGACAAGGAGCCGCTCCAGCCGATCCAACGTCATGGACCACTCGCTGGCGTGCTGAGATTTCGACGCATCGTCATGCATGGATGACCTCCCCGATCAGGCCAGGGGTGGGTTCGTACCGGTTCGACAGGTCCATCACGTCATGCTGACGGCCGATGGCTGACGGCAGATGGCTTCCACGCCCCATCAGCCGCTCCGCCACCGCGTCCGTCAGCGGGAAACGGGCCGCGTGCGCGATGCGGTCGGCCAGCAGCGAATGCAGCATGGGCTGAAAGCGTCGCTCGGCGTCTCCCGGCGCGAAGGGGGCTTCGGCGAAGGTGGACTTCGACATCGACGCCAGCACCGGCTCGATGAAGGCCACCGCCACGAATGACGCCGCGGCTTCCTCGGCCCGTGCGGCCTGCGACTTCCCGGCTCTCGCGGCCGCAAGTGCGACGGAGAAGTGCTGAGTGCCGGGTGCTGCGTGCGTTCCGAGTTCCGAGTTCCGAGTTCCGAGTGAGAGTTGCTCCGACGGCCGACCGCCGACCACCTGTCGCCCAGCGCCTGGCGCCTGATGCCCCGCGCCTTCCCCCAACGGCTGGCGGCTGACGGCTGCAAGCGGCATGGTCCCGATCGTCGTCATTGCCGGATGATCTCCGCGTGAAGCGCCCCGGCGTCGCGCAACTGAAACAGCACGGCGATGCGGCTGCGGGCGGGAATGTTGAGCTGCTCCAGGGCGCGGATCAGGTCTTCCAGCCGCGCGCTGTCGCGGGCCGTCCCCTGGGTGGTGTCCATCCGCGCCCAGGTGGAGGTCATCACCTGCGGATCCTGCGGGGTCGGCTGGGGCGGCGGCGTGATCGTGGTGATTGACAGCCCATCCACCGAGATGGCCACCGGGCTGATCTGCACGTTGCCGGTGATGACAATCGAACCCACGCGCTCATTCACCACCACGCGCGCGGGGGTCTGGATGAGCGTGGGGTCGATGCGCAGGGTCATCACCGCCGCGATGAAACTGGCGGGGTTGGCCCGCTCCGCCTCCGGCAGCAGGATGCGGATGTTGCGGGCGTCCTGCACCTGGGCGATGCCGGGCTGCCCGACGGGCACGAACTCGTCGTTGATGGTGTTGGCGATGAGCGACGCCACGGCGTGCGAGGCGTACTGATCGTGCAGGACGAGCGTCATTGCCCCGCCGCTGGAGACCACGTTGGCGCGGAAGGCCCGGTCGTCCAGCACCATGCCGCCCTTGCGCACCACGCCGGAGCGTGGGTTGTCGCCCTCGATGATGATCGCGCCCTCGGCGATCGCCAGCGGCTGCAGGTCGGCGGCGTCGGGCAGCGGGAGACGCAGCATTGACGGCACGAGCCGTCCGCCCGCCAGTGACTTGGCGTTGAAGAGGGCGTCCACGGAGACGTCGATCTCATCGCCCAGCCGCGCGCCCGCGGCGGGCACGTGCATCGTCACCTGCACGATGGCGAAGGCGTTGGCGGAGGCGAGCTCCTCCAGCCCCCCCACGCCCGCGCCAAGGTTGGAGAGCAGCCGCGCCATGGGTCGGGCCGCGGCGAGGGCGTCCTTGCTCTTGTCGCCCGTGCCGTTGAGCCCGATGACAATGCCCAGCCCGGTCAGAATGTTCTTCTCATGTCCCTTGATGCGAGCCAGATCCTGCACGTCCGTCGCTCGCGCAGGTGTTGCGCCCAGCGCAAGCATCGCCGGCACAACCAGCATCTTCATCAAGGTTTTTGCGGCCTTCATGCGGACCTCCATGTCCACGCGGGGTCGGACGGAAGGAATGA
Organism: Phycisphaeraceae bacterium; assembly: GCA_015709595.1. Taxonomy (NCBI): domain Bacteria; kingdom Pseudomonadati; phylum Planctomycetota; class Phycisphaerae; order Phycisphaerales; family Phycisphaeraceae; species Phycisphaeraceae bacterium. Next base: position 2,233,919 of record CP054178.1, on the reverse strand, counting down.
AGCGAATGGCGTGCCGGGCGTGCCGGGGAGGGATGCGGAGCGAATCGCCAGCCGCCGGGGCGTGGAGCCGGCTGGCGGCTCGATCCCTCGATGCCTTGACCCTTTGTCCCTTCCCCTCCCGTACAATCGCCGCGTGTCCGGCTCTCGCCGCGTGAACATTCCGGCCGCTCCACTGGCGTGCGCGGCGGCGCTGCTTGTCGGCATGGCGATTCTCTCGACGTGGACACGAGGCGACGCGGCCATCCTGCCGCTGGTGGTGACATGCATTCCGGCGTCCCTGCTCGCGGGGCTGTGGCTGGGGGCGGCGTGGGGCTGGGGGACGCCCCTGCGCCGCTGGCTGGCGCCGGATGGTTGCGCTCGCAGCGAGGCGGGAATGCAACTGACGCTGGGCGTCGCCACGCTGCTGTGGCTGAACATGATCCTGGGTTCGCTCGGCTGGCTCACGGCGCTGGGCGGCGCGCCCGCATGGGCGCTCGTGATCGTGGGCGGGGCGATGGCGCTGGTCGGCCTGACTCGGAAACCCCTCTCGAAGAACAGGAAACCCCTGGCGGGCGGCGCGGCGACCGGAGCCGCGCCTCCCGGCGCCGCCACGCTTCGCACGTCACAATCGACCTTGTCGTCCTGGTGGCTCCTGCCCCTGGTACCCGCCGTCGCCGTACTCCTGGTGGCCGCCTGTTCCGCCCCCGGCTGGCTGTGGGCCACCGAGTTCGGCGGGTACGACGCCCTGAGCTACCACCTGCAGCTGCCCAAGGAATGGCTGGCGCTGGGCCGCATCCAGCCGCTTGAGCACAACGTCTATTCGTTCCTCCCTTCGTACGTCGAGGGCGCGTATCTGCACCTGATGGTCCTCACCGGCGACCCATTCGACGCGGCGTACGCCTGTCAGATGCTGCACGCCCTGGTCGCCATCGGGGCTGGGCTGCTGGTCGTCGGCGTCACGCGGCAGTTGCTGAACAGTCCGGCGGACCACGAAGCATCGACCAACCCATCAACTCGGGACTCGGAACCCGGAGCCGGGAACCCGCCCAGTCCTCACCCTTCAAACCTCGGCCCCCGGTGCTTCCCCCTCGCCTCCGCCATCCTGCTCGGCGTTCCCTGGGTCGTGGTCGTCGGCTCGCTGGCGTACAACGAGATGTTCGTGGTGCTGCTTCTGGCCGGGGCGATGAGCGTCACGCTTCGGCACGACCTGTGCTCGCGCCGGCACGGACTGGCGGTCGGACTGGCCCTGGGCGCGGCGTGCGGGGCCAAACTCACCGCCGCCGGGCTGGCCGTGGCGCCGATGGCCGCGTTCGTGCTCTTCCACCTTCCCAGGCGGCGCTGGCTCGCCTTCGCACTGCTGGCGGCGGCGGGCGGCTTGATCGCCCTCGCTCCCTACCTGATCCGCAACGCCCTGCATGCAGGCAACCCGGTGTTTCCGTTTCTGACCAGTGTGTTCGGCTCGGCGCATTGGACGGCGGAACAGGCGGAGGCGTGGCGGCGAGGACATTTCTCCGACGTGGGACTCAGCGGACGCATCGCCGCCCTGTGGGACCAGTTTCCGGGATTCGGCTTCGGCGATCCGCCCGCCGGCTCCGCCGATCCGTGGAAGCCGCAGTGGTCATTCTTCCCCCTGCTGCTGGTCGGCGGGTTCGCGGTGTGCCTGTGGCGCGCGGATGCTCGCCGCGCCGCCGGTTCACTGGGCGCAATGATCCTCGTGCAGATCGGCTTCTGGCTGCTGTTCACGCATCTCAAGTCGCGCTTCCTGCTGCCGGTCGTCGCGCCGGGTTCGGTGCTGGCGGCGCTGGGAGTCGCCAGCGTGCTGCGGGGTCGCTGGTTGACACGGAACGCCTCGCTCGCGCATGACGATGGAACGCGGCCGCAGCGGGCGCCGCGGCCATTCGTCACGGTCGCGTGCGGCCTGCTGGCACTGGTCTGGTGCGTCGGGCCGGTGTTCATCTTCGCGTCGGAGAAGGAAGGCGCGCCCAGCGCGTTCCTCGGTGCGGCCCGGCTCTACACCGGCGACGCCTTCACCGACGCCGAACGTCGCGCCCTGGCGGACCAGTTGCCCGCCATCGTGGTGAATCATCTGTTGCCGGGCGGATCGCGCACGCTCCTGGTGGGTGAGTCGGCTCCGTTCTATTACAACGCGAACGTCGCCTACGCCACCACATGGGACCGCGGACCAATGTCCAGCGCGGCGCGCGACCCCGCCGGATGGGCGATCGCCTTCGCTTCGCTGCGCCGACAGGGCTTCACGCACGTGCTCATCAACGCGGGCATGCTCGACCGCTGGCGCAAGTCCGGCTGGGGCGACCCGATGCTCGACCCCGACGCGCTCGTCGAGGCCGCCGAGGAGCACGCCGACCTGGTGAGCACGTTCGAGCGCGGGGCCGTGCGGCTCTATCGACTGCGGTGATCTTCGAAGCCGCGAGCACCCCGCGAGCACCCGCGGGAAGCCACGCGCCCATCGTTTCATCCCGGCAGGCGCCACCGCATCGCCACCGGCATGGGCCGACCGGGGCCGAACGTGCGCGGGCTTACCTTGAGCACGATGGCCGCCTGGCGGCGTTTGTACTCGTTGCGATCGATCACGCCCGTCCAGCGGCGCACCAGGTCCGGGGGGAAGCCCGTGGCGGCGATGATCGCCTCCTCATCCTCCTCGTGATCCACCCAGCGGCGGATGATCTCGTCCAGCACCGGGTAAGGCGGCAACGTGTCCTGATCGGTCTGATCCGGCTTCAGTTCCGCGCTGGGCGGCTTGTCGATCGACGACTGCGGAATGGGCGGCGAATCGAAACCGCACGCCGCGTGATTGGCGTTGATCCACCGCGACAAGGCCCACACCTGCGTCTTGTATACGTCACCCAGCACGGCGAGCGCGCCGCACATGTCGCCATAAAGCGTGCAGTACCCGGTGGCCAGTTCGCTCTTGTTGCCCGTGGCCAGCACCATGACGCCCGGCATGGCGTTGGAGAGGGCCATGAGGATCACGCCGCGCACACGGGCCTGGATGTTCTCGCCCACGATGCCGGGAATCAAGGATCGAGGTGCGAGGACTGAGGACTGGGGACTGACGTATTCCGTGGTCCCAGTGCCTGATGCCTGATGCCCGATGCGTTCCCCTGATCGCTGACGGCTGACGGCTGATGGTTCCCCGCCTTCCAGCATGACCTCCAACGCCGCGTGAGCGGATTCGATGGGGATTTCCACCAGTCGTCCGAGACGCAGCCGCTTCGCCAGGTCCACGGAATCCTCGATCGAGCCGGGCGAGGAGTACCGCGAGGGCATCATCACGCCGCGGACATTCCCCGGCCCCAGCGCGGCGGAGGCGAGCACGGCGGTCAGGGCCGAATCGATCCCGCCGGAGAGCCCGATGAGCGCCGTCGTCGCCCCGGTCTTGCGGAAGTAGTCGCGAATGCCCAGGACGAGGGCGGCAAAGAGTTCGTGCTCGGTGGATATGGGCGGAGCGAATACCGGGGGTTGGGTGATGCGTGCCGCGTGGCAGGACTGAGAACTGGGATCTGAGGAATGAAGGGCATGAGAGTTCCGGGTTCCGGGTTCCGGGTTCCCGGCGCCTGATGTCTCATGCCTCGCGTCGCCTCCTGACGGCTGCCGGCTGACCGCTGATGGCTGCCTTCCCCCCGCTCCCCCGCCCACTTCAAGCACCACGAAATCGCTCTCGAACGCGCGGGCTGCCGCCTGCACCTCGCCATCCGCGCCGACCACAATCGAGCGGCCGTCGAAGATCAGGTCGTCGTTCGCCCCCACCTGGTTGACCATGGCAATGGGCACTCGGAAGGTGCGGGCGATGTTCCGCAGGTGGCTGACGTGTCGCTTCCCCTTGCCCGCAACGAACGGGCTGGCGCTGAGGATCAGCAGCAGTTGCGCTCCGGCTTCCACGGCCTCCCTGACCGGATCATGCAGCGCGGCTGGAACCAGGTGCTGGCCTCCCTCCACGTCGCGGGCCTGCCAGATGTCCTCGCAGATGAGAATGCCAGCGCGCGTGCCGGCGATGTCCACCACGCGGGGAGTTCGACCCGGCTCGAAGTAGCGATCCTCGTCGAACACGTCGTAGCCGGGCAGCATTTGCTTGTCGTAGGTGGCGACGACCCGCCCGCCGCGCAGCACGCTGGCGCTGTTGGCGGCGTCCCGTCGGGCGCCGCTGACCCGCCGCGGGTGGCCCACGATGATGGCGGTCTCGATCGAGGCGGCGGCCAGGTCGCGCACCGCCCGCTCACACGCCTCCACCGCACCGTCGCGCCACAGCAGGTCGCGGGGCGGGTAGCCCAGCAGCACCATTTCCGGGCAGAGGACCGCATCCGCCCCCGCCGCGGCAGCCCGCTCGGCCGCCTCGCGCACCAGCCGGGCGTTGCCCTCGACATCGCCGACGGTCGGGTTGATCTGCGCCAGAGCCAACCGCATGGGTCGGCGATTGTAGAGAGGCAGGAGGGGATCGAGGCATCGAGTCGGTCTGGAAAAGGGGGCGGCGGTCGGCTGGATCAGAACTCGCTACTGGGAATCCTGACACCCTCGGTCCTCGGTGCCGGCATGGAGCATTCCGTCCCTCAACGCACTGCCTTGTGATCCGCGTGACCCTGCGGTATTGTGCCCGCTCACCCGCCGGGGCAGCACAGGAGGCGCTCATGCGTCGACTCGCACGTATTCTGGCCACTTCGTTCATCGCGTCCGCCGGCTTTCTCACCGGCTGCGGAGGCACCCAGTCCATGACCATCGAACGGGCCGACTTCGGCGTTGCGGACGGCCAGCCCGTCTCGCTCTACACGCTCACCAACCGGCATGGGCTGGTGGCCAGGATCACCAACTACGGCGCCATTGTGACCGAGCTGCACGTGCCCGACCGCAACGGTCGACTGGATGACGTGGTGCTCGGCTTCGACACCCTCGCCGAGTACGTCGATCACAATCCCTACTTCGGCTGCATGGCCGGCCGCTGCGCCAACCGCATCGCCAACGGGCGTTTCACGCTCGACGGGGTGACCCATCAGCTCAACACCAACAACGGCCCGCATCACCTGCACGGCGGCGTCAAGGGCTTCGACAAGGTGGTCTGGGACGCGACGCCCCGGACAACGGCCGAAGGCCCGTCGCTTCGGCTCACCTACCTCTCGCCCGACGGCGAGGAGCACTACCCCGGCAACCTGCTGGTGACGGTGACCTACACGCTCACGCACGACAACGCGCTGCGCGTGGAGACGACCGCCACCACCGACGCCCCCACGATCGTCAACATCGTGCATCACTCGTACTGGAACCTCGCCGGCCACAACTCGGGCACGATTCTCGCCCACCAGATGCAGTTGCCCGCCTCGAGCTACACGCCGGCCGACGCCACGCTGATTCCCACCGGGGTCATCGCGCCCGTGACGGGCACGCCCTTTGACTTCACGATGCCCAAGGCGATGGGCGAGGACATCGGGCAGCTGCCCGCTTCCGGCGACGACCCCGGCGGCTACGACCTCAACTACGTGGTGGATGGCGACCCCGGCGCCATGCGCCTGGCCGCCATCGTGCATGAGCCGGGCAGCGGGCGCGTGATGACCATTCACGCCGACCAGCCCGGCATCCAGTTCTACACCGGCAACTTTCTCAGCGATGTGCCGGGCAAGGACGGCGCGATCTACCCCAGGCACGGCGGATTCTGCCTGGAGACACAGAAGTTTCCCGACTCGATCAACAAGGAAGGCCGCCCCGGCTGGCCTTCCGTCATCCTGCGCCCCGGTCAGACATACCGGCACGTGATGGAGCACCGATTCTCGACGCGATGATCCGACCTGCGCCAACGTCACGGTCGGAACGGTCACGCTCAGAAACGGATCACGATCGAACCGAACACCTTGATGTCATCCCTCTCACGACCCGGGTCCACGCGTGACTGGTGTTCGTGCGCGACGCCGAGTTTGAGATCGATGCCGCTGGCCTGATCGAGCTGAATGGTCCAGTCCGCGCTGCTGACGATGCGAAACTCCCCCAGATCGCCCAGATTGGGGTAAAAGGTCGTGGTCGCGCCAAGTCGCTGTCTGGACGTGATCTGCCAGCCGAAGTCCAGTCCGAGAATCGCCTCCGGCTCGATGCCGTCATCCTCGGAACCGATCTCCCACACTGCGCCCAGACCGGCCCGGCCCATCAACCGAACCGTATCGTTCTTGATGAACTCGTAGCCCACGCCCGCGCCGCCGGTGACCCGCTGCTCCCAGGACTGAAACTCGTCATAGTCATACCGCGCCTGGGCGAAGATGAACCACCGGCTTTCTGGAAACAGCCAGTCATGCCTCCCGCCCGCGGTGAAGCGGTTGAGACGTCGGTCACCGCTTGTTTCACCGTACAGGTACGAGGTGTCCAGCGCGATTCGGGCTTCCGTCGTCTCCCGCCCGGCCAGCAAGGCCAGCCGGATGTCCGTGGTTTCCGTGTTGCCCTGCGTGCCGGTAAAACCCAGTTCAAGGGAAACCTTCCACGGCACAGGCGTCGGGGGGGGTGGGAGCGCCGGGGCCGCCTGATTCTCCGGTTCCGTCGGCGCCTCCACCCCAGGGGGCGCTGGGTCACGCGTGACTTCATCGGGGTGTTTGCCGTCACCCGGTGAATCTGGAGAACCTTCTTCCTGGCGCACGATCTGCGCGATGCTGGCGCGGGGGATGGTCAGGCGACCCAGGACCGGATGATCGACCACCACATGGTCGTCGGCCTCTTCAATGACCTGGACGTGGAGGACATCTCCATTGACCAAGTGAAGGCGATCCGGGGATACCTTTTCCGCCGTGAGCGTACAAAGTGAGAGAATGAGTGCTGCGATCACCGGTGGCGCCTCGCCGTCGTTGTGGTCTATTCGGGTTGAGGTTCGCTTTCCCTTCCAGACGAGCGCCGAACCGAAAAAGTTCCAAAGAATCTGAGGCAGATTCAGCGGGAATGTGGAACCAAATCGCTTTCTGCACGCAATACAGTAGACCCGAACAACGCCGTTGGATTCCACCGAGTCCACGGTTTCGTCGAGTTTGATTCGACCCCACTCTGCGCGTCCGCATCGGCCTCCGTGCCGATGCGGGCGTTTTCGTTTGGGTACCAATCGCGACGCTGACCGGGCGGCAACTGTGCGATATCCTCCTTCCGGAGCGAACCGCATGGACGAGTCGCAGGACATCAGCAAAGCCAGGCCCCGGAAGGAAATCTACGGGCTGGCGGACGAAGATGGCGCCGGGCGTGAACACAGGGAGCCGCCTTCGCCGGGGGGCCGCGCGCCCAGCGGAGATCGAACGGGCGTGCCGCTGGCCCCGGAGGACTGGAAGCCGGTGCTCGACGAGTCGGGGCAGATGGTGTGTCCCGACTGCGGCGCCCCCCTCCCGGGTGAGAACGAGATTCTCTGCCTTCGCTGCGGTTTCGACCTGGCCAACAATCGGCGCGTCACAACCCGCACCGGCGAGGTGGTGGTGGACGAAACGGGACGCCCGGTGGGGTCCAAGGACGAAGAGCCGCCGCCCCCGCCCAAGCCGATCTCGCCGCCGGGGCGAGGCGGCATGCCGCTCCCGGCGGTGGTCGCCGGGTGCTGCGTCCTCATCATGACCATCGCGTTTCTGATGGGAAGCAAGGGGCTCTTCGAGAGCAGCGAGGGATACTACCTCAACGCCAATCACGCCCAGTACACGCGCGACAAGGACCGTTTCACCGAACCCGCGCCGCTGATGACGCACCGCGTGGGCAAAATGATGCGCTACTACCTGTTCACGCTCATCGTCGGCGGCAGCACGCTGGCGGGCGTGACGGTCATCGCCCGACTCGACAAACGCCCGCTGGGAGACGTGAATCTGGCTCTCGTCCGATCGCTCGCCGTGGTGTCCCTGTGCGGCATCGCGCTGCTCATCAACCTCGGCGAGGGCTGGGGCTTCGCGGAGACGCTCCTGCAGTTGATCCTCATGGGCGGCATCTTCATGGTGGGCGCTCGGGGGCTCTTCGCGCTCTCCTTCCGTGAAGCCGGCGTGCTGGGCGGCATCGCCTTGGGACTCTTCCTGACGCTCATCGGACTGGCCAAGATGCTGGCCTGGGTCGTTCCGTGATGGCTCGAACTCCCGCGTCACCGGGCGGATCGCGGGATCAAGCGACCACACGAGCCGGCACGCCCGCGTACGTAGTTCTATTCGGTACGTCGCGCGTCGCCACCGCGCCGGCGCCGAGCGTGGCCTCATCGCCAACCCGCACGCCCGGCAGGACTGCGGCGTTGAGGCCAATGAGGCACCGACGACCAGCCGCCGCCGCGCCGCCCAGCACCGCGCCGGGCGCGACGTGCGCGAAATCGCCAACGGCGACATCGTGCTCGATGATCGCACCGGTATTGATGATGACGCCCCGGCCCACCGTGGCCCGTGCGTTGATGACCGCCCGCGGACCGATGAAAGCCCCCTCCAGCACCGCCGCGGTGGACGAGATGACGGCCGAAGGATGAATCACCGGAGCTGCCGCAAGCCCCCACGTGTGATGAGCGAGATCGATCCATGCCTCCCGCTTCGCGCCATCTCCCACCGCCGCATGGATGACGAGCGTCCCCCGTCGCTCGACCGGCGGACTCCACGGCGCGATCGGTCCGAGGTGCGGCAGATCGAAGAGACGCGCCGACGAGTCATCATCGAGGAACCCGATGAGCTCAAACCCCGCCAGTCGAGCGGCCTCGACAACCACCGCCGCATGCCCCCCGCCGCCCAGGATGACCATCGCGGGGCTAGAGGACATGGGCTCCCGCCTCCCGCGCCACCGGCGCGGGACGAGCCACCCTCGATGACGGCTCCGCCTCGGGGGCCATCGCCGCATCATCCACCAGAGTGGCGGCGGGCGGGGGATACTTCTGACCCACCGTTCGATCCCACGGCCTGTGATGGCGGGCGATCTCCACGTCGGAATAGGTCGAACGGCACTGGTAGCACACCAATCGGTGCCTTGAAAAGACGAGCGACCCGATGTCCAGCAGCAGCACCACGATGAGCGCCGCCAGCACGATCGGGTTCGTCGTGTAGCCCAGCAGACCGATCACCGCGCCCGCGAAGGCCAGCACCACGACGAAACCCGTCAACTGTGGAAAAGTCCGCACGGCGTAGAGATCGCGGCAGCCGCACACCACGCATCGCCGCAACCGTCCCGCGTCATCCGTGGCGGCCTCCCACTCAAGAAACACCTCGCGGTCGACCTCACCATCTTCGATCCGGGCGCGGGTCGGGCGCAGCGCCGGATCAATCGTGACGCGACCAATCCGCTTCCGATCGGGTTGTCGCACGTCGATGCGCATGCCGCACCATCATAGTGCCGCGGCGCGGAGAGATGCCCGAACACGTGGCGCGGGCATCGGGCCTGGGGCCAACCCAGTGGCGCGGGCGTCCCGCCTGCGATGCGATCCCACCGTCATCGACCGGCGCACTCCGAACGGCCGCGCCGCCCGCTCACGCCTCGGTGTCGTCCGCCGCGCCGGATGTCGGCGTTCCCCCGCCGCCACCCAGCCGCCGCGCCGCATCGAGAAACGCGCGGTGGTTCGCCAACGTCTCGGTCATTGAGTCGCCGCCGAACTTCTCCAGCGCGGCCCGGGCGATCTCAAACGCCACCACGTTCTCCATGACCACGCTCGCCGCGGGCAGGGCGCACACGTCGCTGCGTTCGTAGGCGCTGTGCTCGGGCCGGCGCGTGGACATGTCCACGCTGGGCAGGCCGCGCAGGAGCGTGGAGATCGGCTTCATGGCGCCGCGGATGACGATGGGCATGCCGTTGGTCATGCCGCCTTCGAGTCCGCCCGCGTTGTTGGTGGGGCGCGTGTAGCCCAGCGAGGACGTGCCGAGGCGCGCCACGTCAAAGTGAATCGGGTCGTGTACTTGCGAGCCCATTCGCCGGGCGCACTCCGTTCCCAGCCCGATCTCCACCGCCTTGAACGCCTGGATGCTCATCACCGCCTGAGCCAGCCGCCCGTCGAGCTTCTCATCCCACTGCGCACACGAGCCAAGCCCCGGCGGGCAGCCGAAGATGTGCACTTCACACACCCCTCCCACGGTGTCCTTCTCGGTCTTGGCCCGGTGAATGTGCTCGATGATGCGGGCCGAGGCGGCTTCATCCGGACAGTAGACCTCGCTGTCATCGCGCTTCGCGCGCAGGTCGCGCCAGTTCGACTCGGTCACCTGCGCAGCGGCGACGACATCCAACATGCCGCGCACGAAGCCGAAGCACTCGATGCCCATCGCCCGCAGGAAGACGCGGCACAGCGCGCCGCCCGCCACGCGCGCCGCTGTCTCGCGGGCGCTGGCACGCTCCAGCGCGTTGCGGGCGTCGGTCGTCAGCCACTTGATCGACCCCGACAGGTCGGCATGACCTGGGCGCGGCCGCGTCACGGGCGGCGTCTTCGCAGGGTCATCCAGCCGCGAATCGCGGTTGGGAATCTGGATGACGATCGGCCCGCCGGTGGTAAGCCCGTTCCGCACGCCTGCGAGGAACGTCGCCGCATCCGATTCGATCCGCTGCCGCCCGCCACGCCCGTATCCGCCCTGACGCCGGGCCAGTTCCGCATTGATGAAGGGCCCATCGACATCCAGCCCGGCGGGCAGACCGCGGATCAGGCAGGTGAGGGCCGGCCCGTGCGATTCGCCGGCGGTTTGGAGGGTGAGGGTGGGCATCGCACGCATCATAGTGCGACGCGGGAACGGCGTAGGCGTCGTGCAACCACCGCCCCAATCAGTGGCCGTCCAGCATCCGGGCTCGCCGCAAAGCGCGCACTACCATCCCCCATGCTCAACCTCACCCCCCGCGCCATCGTCGCGGAACTGGATAAGTACATCATCGGCCAGGATGACGCCAAGCGGGCCGTCGCCGTGGCCGTGCGCAACCGCTGGCGGCGGCGGCAACTGCCCGCCGAGGTCGCCCGCGAGGTCAACCCCAAGAACATCATCATGGTCGGCCCTACGGGCGTCGGCAAGACCGAGATCGCCCGCCGCCTGGCCAATCTCACCGGTGCGCCCTTCATCAAGGTCGAGGCCAGCAAGTACACCGAGGTCGGCTACCACGGGCGCGATGTCGAGTCCATGATCCGCGACCTGCTGGAAGTCGCCATCAACATGGTCCGGGCCGAGCAGGCGGAGAAGGTCCGCGAACAGGCGGCCAAGGCCGTGGAGGATCGGCTCGTCTCGATCCTCATGGGCCGCTCGGGTGACGAGGAGCGCGATGATGAAGAGGAATCCGAGACGGTCGAGACACCCGGGGGTGACAGCGATGGGGGCCTTGAAGGCGACTCGTCCTCGAACGGTCCGCGCGTGACGACCGCGCCGCCGCCCACGACCGCCGCCACCATCGACACCGCCGCCCGCGTGCGCGAGAAGATGCGTCAGAAACTGCGCGAGGGCGTCTTCGATCAGCGCGAGATCGAAATCTCCGTCAGCGAGAAACCCACCATGCCCATCATCGGCATGATGGGCCCGGAGCAGATGGACCCGGGCATGACCTCGTTTCTCGAAAACCTGATGCCAGAGAAGTCGCGCCGCCGCCGCGTCACTGTGGCGCGGGCCCGCGCGATCCTGATGGAGCAGGAGACGGCCAAACTCATCGACAACGAGAAACTCGTCGAGACCGCCATCGAGCGCACGCAGGAGTCGGGCATCATCTTCCTCGATGAGATCGACAAGATCGCCTCGCCCGGCGACGGCAAGCACGGCGGTCCGGATGTCAGCCGCCAGGGCGTACAGCGCGACCTGCTGCCCATCGTGGAGGGCTCGGCCGTCAACACCCGCCACGGCGTGGTGCATACGGACGGCATCCTGTTCATCGCCGCCGGGGCGTTCCACTCGGCCAGCGTGAGCGACCTGATGCCCGAGCTGCAGGGGCGGTTCCCCATCCGCGTGGAACTCAGCCCGCTCACCAGGCAGGACTTTCAGCGCATCCTCACCGAGCCGCGCAACGCGCTCACTGCGCAGCAGAAGGCCCTGCTGGAATCGGAGGGGCTGACGATCACCTACGAACCGGCCGCCATCGACGCCATGGCCGAACTCGCCGCCGAGGCCAACAGCCGGTTGGAAAACATCGGAGCGCGGCGGCTGATGACCATCCTCGAACGCGTCTTCGAGCAGATCTCCTTCGACGCCCCGGAACTGGCGGCCAGGAAGAAGACGAGCAAAGTCATCATCACCGCCGACTTCGTGCGCGAGCGGGTGAGGCCGATCCTGAAGGATGAGGATCTGAGCCGGTTTGTGCTGTGAGGGGTTTGTTGGAAGAGCAGTGGCGCAGCCGACAGCGATGACCCGCTACGCCGCCGGCGGCAGGTTCACCTTCCCACCCAGCACCGCACGCCGCACCCACTGGCCCTGCTCGTACGAGAACCGCCGCAGCGCCAGCCGCTTGGCGTTGCACGGCCCGCCGCCGCGGATCACGCGGAAGAACTCGTCCCAGTCCGGCGGCGTGAAGCCCCAGTGACCCGTCTTCTCATCCAGCACCACCCGCTCATCCGGGCGCACGGACCCCGGCACCACCATCCCCTGCTCATCCTTCTCCACGATGTTGATCGTCAGCCCCAGCGCGATCGCCGCGGGCGCGAAGCGGTCCACGAACCGCTGACGCAGTTCATCGTTGGTCACCGTCTTCATGCGCCAGCGCATGGGCGGCAGTTCGCGGGCGTTGGGCTTGTCGGGCGGGCCGAAGAACATGATCGCCGGGCCCCACCAGCGGTCGAACGCCTCCTGCGTCATCTGCTTCTGACGCTTCGTGCCGCTCATCAAGGTCAGCACCATGTCCTCGCCGCTCTTGAAGTGAAACGCCTCCTCCATGTTGATGCGGCGCATCGTCCGCACGTACGGGCCATACGCGCCGTCGGCCAGCGTCTTCTGGTTCATGATCGCCGCCCCGTCGATCAGCCACTGGATCATGGCGATGTCGGCCCACGTGGGCGCGGGGTAGTTGAAGCAGTTGTGATACTTCGTCTTGCCCGTGATCAGGTCGCGCAGCATGTCATCGCGGCTCTTGCCCAGGTCCTGCGACACGCGGTAGAGCATCTGCCCGTGGCCCACCTCGTCCTGCACCTTGGCCGTCAGCGCGAGCTTTCGCTTCAGCGACGGGGCGCGCGTGATCCACTCCCCTTCGGGCAGCGCCCCGACGATCTCCGAGTTGGCGTGATGCTCGGCCATCTTCAGCATGCCCGTGCGATACGCCTGCGGCATCCAGTCATCCGCTTCGATCATCTCGCCCGCGGCCATCTTGGCCTCGAACGCGGCCAGGAGGACCGGGTCTTCCTCGATGCAGTGGTCAATGTGCATGCCGACGTTGGAACTGCCGCTCATGAACTGGCTCCCGTAGACGAGGGATTCACCGCCGAAGGCGCGCCAAAGCATAGGAGGATTCACCTGGCCGGGGTCGTTGGGACCGCCGACGCGACGGGGTGGATGGCCCGCGTTTCTCCTGGGGCGATGGTTCTCCGGAGTCGCTGACGCCCGGGGAGGACCGGGCGGGGAATCGACGCATGCGACAAGCCGACCGACCCGTCGCCACGACGACAACGAGCCGCACCGCGCCATACACTACCGCTCCCATGCCCCAGATCACGATCAACGGCCGCAAGCTCGATTTCACCCCGGGTCAGACCATTCTGCAGGTGGCGCTGGATCACGACATCGAGATCCCCCACTACTGCTATCACCCGGGTCTGAGCATTCCCGCCAACTGCCGAATCTGCCTGGCGGAAATCTGGGCGCCCAACCCGCGCAACAACAACGCCCTCGAGCCCATCCCCAAGCTCATGCCCACGTGCCAGACCGCGGCGGGTGATGGGCAGGTGGTCTCGACTCAGTCGCCCAAGGCCGTCGCCAATCAGAAGGCGGTCATGGAATTCCTGCTCATCAATCACCCCGTGGATTGCCCGGTGTGCGACCAGGCGGGCGAGTGCTACCTGCAGGACTACTCCTACCAGTACGGCCGCTCGGCGTCGCGCTTCCAGGAGGCCAAGAACAAGCAGCCCAAGAAGGACGTTGGTCCGCACGTGCTGCTGTACTCCGACCGCTGCATCATGTGTACGCGCTGCGTGCGTTTCACGCGCGAGGTCACCGGCACGGGCGAACTCATCGTGGAAGGGCGCGGCTCGACGGCGCAGATCGACGTCTTCCCCGGCCGCGCGCTGGACAACGAACTTTCCGGCAACGTGGTGGACATCTGCCCGGTCGGGGCGCTGCTGGACAAGGACTTCCTCTTCACCCAGCGCGTCTGGTTCCTCAAGCGCGCCGCATCCATTGACGGGCTCACCGCGTCGGGCGACAACCTGTGGGTGGAGCATCACGAAGGCAAGGTCTACCGCGTCAAGCCGCGCACCAACCTGGACGTGAACAAGTGGTGGATCACCGACGAGGTGCGCTACGGGTGGAAGTTCGTACACGGCCCCCGGCGGCTCACGCTGCCTCGCGTGAAGGGACGAGCGCCCTTCGAGGAGTCCGCCGCCCGCGAGGCGTGGATGGCCGGCTATGGCGCGATGAAGGCGCGGCTCGACAGCGTGCGCAGTCAGGGCAAGGGCGTCGCCCTCATGGTCAGCCCCATGCTTTCCTGCGAGGAGGCCTACCTGCTCGGGTCACTGACGCTCTCGATCGACCCAGACGCGGTGATGGGCGTGGGCCCGGTGCCGGTGATGGGCGAGGACAGGACGTTCCCCGGCGGCTTCACCATGTACGCCGAGAAGGCCCCCAACGCCCGCGGCGTGCGCCGAGTGCTGAGCCAGCTCACGGACACGGCCCATGAATATGAAGGATTCCTCAAGGCCATCGGGTCGAGCGGGGCGGTGATTCTCACCGGCAACTACCCAAGCGACTGGGTCACGCCCGCGCTCATTGATGCGCTGAAGGGAAAGACCATCATTCTGCTCGACACGCTGGAGACCGCGCTGGTCAACATCGCGGACGTTGTTCTGCCCGGGGCGACGTGGATGGAGAAGTCGGGTACGTTCGAGAACGTGAAGGGTCGCCTGCAGGCCTTCGAGCGGGCCATCGAGCCGATCGACTTCTGCAAGAGCGAAGCCCAGATCGCCCTCGACATGATGGCCTTGCGCGCCGGCGAACCAGGCGCTGCGTACGACGCCCCCGCCGTGCGCCGCACCATGGCCGACGCGCTGGGGCTGACCGAGTTCACCGCCGATCTGCATGTGCCGTCGCCCGAAGCCCCGGTGGAGCCGGACATGGTGATGGTGGAGTTGTAGGCGAAGGCGTTGGGCGCTGGGCATCAGGCATTGGACAGTCGTTGGCCACGGGTTCGGCCCGGGGTTGCGGCGGAAAACGGACAACGGTCCGATTGGTGATCATCCGTCAGTCATGAAGGGAGCAGACATGATCCTCACGTGTCTCGCCGCCGCGTTGCTCGGCCCCGCCCAGGACGCGTCCATTTCGCGCCAGATCATCACGGTTCAGTTCGCGCCGGAGCGGAACCACGTTCTGTTCACGTACCGGGCGGTGGTTGACGGCGTCGGGTCGCTGATCTTCCGTCTTCACCCCGACGTGCAGGTGAAGGCGGTCCTGGCGGATCGCGAGGAAGTGCTGATCACGCGCGAGCCCGCCGACGACGGGTCGCGCCACGACCGCATCACCGTCAACCTGACCGGCGACGAAAGCCGCCTTGATTTCCTGTGCGAAGCCGTGCTGCGCCAGGATGTGTCGCGGGGCGAGCGGGCGGGCGTCATCCACAACCACTCGGTCAACGCACACATCGGGCCGGAGGGGGTTTTTCTCTCCGACGGCAGCGCGTGGCACCCGCAGTGGATCGACGAGGGAGGTGTGCCCCACCTGCTGCCGGCGCTCATCGAGATCACGCCGCTCGATGGCTGGGCCTTCGTCTGCTCGGGCGATCCCGCCGGGGAGGCGGCGCGGCCGCGCTCCAACGAGCGCCCCGCAACGGAGGCCACCGGCCAGACCAGATCGCCCGAACGGGCGCCCATGCCGCGCCCGGCGCCGGATGATCTGGCCCGACCCATCTGGACATGGGAAACCCCCCGCGGCGTGGACGGCGTCGCGGTCGTCGGCAATCGCCATGTGCTCAAGGGAATCACCCACGACACCATTCACGGCCCCGTCGAAATCGTCACGCATTTCTCCGACCGGAACGCGCCACAGAGCGACCTCTACCTCGACGCGGCGGCGTCGTATCTCGACCTCTACGTCCCCCTGCTGGGGCCGTTCCCGTACCAGCGATTCTCGATCGTGGAGAACTTCTTCTCGTCCGGCTTCGCCTACCCCGGCTTCACGCTGCTCGGCCCGCAGGTGGTGGCGATGGGCGAACGCTCGCCGGCCCCGGGTTACCTCGACCACGAACTGGTCCACAACTGGTGGGGCAACGGCGTGTACGTCGATCCGCGCTCGGGCAACTGGTGCGAGGCCCTGACGAGCTACTGCGCCAACTACTTCCGCCGCGTGCATGAAGGGGGCGAGCCCGCCGGGCGCGAGTACCGGCGCGGCATCATCATGCGCGCCTCCGCCGATCCCTCGCTTGACAACGGGCCGGTGGGCCGCTTCGGCGTCGACGCGGCCATTGATCGATTCGTTGGCTATGACAAGGGATCATTCGTTTTCATGATGCTGGAGCACGGCCCCGGCATTCCGCCCGAGCAGACCGACCGCACCGCGATGTTCGCCGCGCTCAAGCGATTCGCCGCCGAGTTCATGGGCCGGCGGGCCACGTGGAATGACCTTCGCCGCACCATCGAAGCCGAGTGGAGCGAATCGCGCGCGGACTTCTTCGCCCGCTGGATCGATTCGCACAATGTCCCCAGGACGCCCGCCGCCTGGTCCAGCGCGGCGATGGGCACGTTCCGCCGCGACTTCTTCAGCGGCGATGAACTGCTGGATGTCGGCTTCGGCCGCGACGAGCAGGGCGCCTGGCGCGAGATCGACCCCGGCTTCCTCGTCTACCGGCTGCTTCCGCCCGAGCAGGTCATCCCCACGCTGGCGGGCACGCTCGGCCCCGGCGGCATGCGCGTGGCGGGCGACGCGGAAAGACCGGAGTTCGACGCCTTCCTGCCCCGTGTGAACCACGATGAGAAGGGCGAGAACCTGCTGCTCATCGGCGCCAAGGCGATCGCCGCGCACCGGGCATTGATCGAGCGCGCCGCCAACGCCATCGCCGTGCGGGACGGCTCATTCACGCTGGGCGATGCTGTCTTCGCCGATCCCGAGCACGCCGTGCTGCACACCATGCCCCACCCCGACCAGCCGGGGCGCTTCATCACGATCTTTCACGCCAACGGCGACGCCGGCTGGTCACGGCTTCGGCTCATCACCTTCTACACGCGGGATTCGACAATCGTGTGGAAGAACGAGCAGGTCATCGACCGGCGCGTGTTCGAACCAAGCCGGCGGCTGCGCGTGAATCCCTGACGACAAACACCCCATCGGTCTGTGGGACAGACGGCACAGAGGGTCGGAACCGACAACGACGCGACTCACACGGGGTGATGCGCCGTAGGATCATCCGGTCGATCAGAGCTCCCCGCTCACTTGACATCATGAACTTCTGCCACCGATGCCATGCCCTGCTGGAGGAAGGCCGCCTCGTCTGCCTCAAGTGCGGCGCGCCCCGCCGCCGCGGCGTGCTGGCTTGGCTGGGAGGGATGCTTCGTTCGCTCTTCGGCATGGACCGAAGTCTCCGTCACCACGACGGTCTGGAGGACACCCGGACCACGGTCCGGTACGAAGCCCGCTCCGCGCCAGATCGCCGGACGGACCCGGCGCCGCCTCGCGCCAAGCCGACCCCGCTGGACGCCATCCGCGCCGCGGTCAAGGCCCTCGGCGCCGAAGTCAGCGTTCACAGGTCAGCAACCATCCGCTTCGAGGACGAGACCACCGGCGAGCGGGGCGAATGGACCTCGTGGGACGCGGTGCCCGAGCACGTCAAGCGCAGGATTCTGGCGCAGGGACCGGCTCACGCCATGATCGGCGATCTCGACATCCAGGGGCCCGATCAACTGGTCGTCACGGATCGCGGCACGGGCGCACGCCGCACCGTCCAGTCCGTCGATGACCTGCCGCCATCGCTCCGCGACGTGCTGCGCGAGATGCGCGTAGACCTCGGGTTGGGGCGTGTGAGCGGCTCTCGAATCATCGAGCATCAACAGACGGTCGAACGCTTCTCGGTCACCGGCCCCGACGGCGTGACGCGCACCTACGACCGCGTGGAGGACATGCCGCCGGACGTGCGTCGGCAGTTCGAGCAGATTCGTCGCCGCCCCGGGTAGCGGGCCCGTTCTCACGCGACCGCTCCTCGCGCCTTGCGGCGGCCACGCGCGTTCATCGTTACAATCTCCGGCGTGCCAGCGCCCATCAAACCCCTGTACACCGATGAGCATCTCGCCGGGCTGCCCGTCAAGGGCGGCTACCGCCTCCGCGGGCTGGAGATGACCCGCACGGAGACGTTCACCGACGCGGCCTTCGCCTTCGCGGTCACGCTGCTGGTCGTCTCCATCGACGCGATTCCGACCAACTTCGATGAACTGCTCAACGCCATCAAGGGCATCCCGGCCTTCGCCTTCAGTTTCGCGCTGCTGCTGAACTTCTGGGCGGGGCACTGGAAGTGGAGCCGCCGCTTCGGGCTGGAGGACTGGCCCAGCGTGCTGCTCTCCCTGCTGCTCGTGTTCCTCATCCTGTGCTACGTCTATCCGCTCAAATTTCTCTCCTCGCTGTTCATGCACTGGATCTCGGGCGGGCGCATCTCCGGCAGCGCGACGCTGCAGTCGCCGGGCGAGCTGCACGCCATCTTCGCCATCTACGGCGCGGGGTTCGTGATGCTCTGCCTCGTTCTCGCGGCGCTCAACCTGCACGCCCTGCGCCTTGGCGACCGGCTGCGGCTCGATCCGGTGGAGCGAATCAGCACCCGCTCGGAAGTCGGCGCATGGCTGATCCTCGCCGCAGTGGGCATGCTCTCCGTGCTGCTGGCTCTGCTCACGCCCGTCACGCGGTTCATACTGCCCGGCTGGGCGTACGCCCTGCTCTGGCCCATCATGCACGTGTACGGCGTGCTCTCCGGCCGGCGCATCGAGGCGGTGAAGAAGTCGCTCGCACCGCCCGCCTGACTCGAACAGGGAGCCGCTCTGCCTTCCTACCGAGGCACACGGTTGGGGTGCGTGGGCGAGAGGTCGTCTGTTGGACTGACCTTGCGGTCCAGCCGCCCCAGTCCGGGCGTGCGCGGCGGGGAGGGAATCAGACGCATCCGGTAGATCACCGGGGGGTTCTCCGGGCGTCCTGCCGCCACGTCCGCCAGTTTTTCATCGGCGATGGCGCGGATCACGCCCGCTCCCTTCACCGCGTAGCCGAACGCGCAATACTGGCCATCCAGGCGGGCGGTCCCCTCGCGCGACAGGCCGAAGAAGAACTGGCTGCCCGCCGAGTCCGGGTCATCCGACCGCGCCATCGAGATCACGCCGAAGTCGTGCGGCAGTTGAGACGGCTCGATCGGCAGCCAGTAGCCCGGCCCGCCGCTTCCCGTGCCGCTCGGGTCGCCGCCCTGGATCACGAACGGAAACCCGTTGCGATCGAACGGTACGATGCGGTGAAAGATGACCTCGGTGTAGAAGCCGTTCTCCGCCAGGTGACGGAAGTTCCACGCGGTGTTCGGGGCTTCGGACGGCACGAGCGCGACCACGATATCGCCCTTGCTGGTTTCGATGACCACGTCCCGTTCGGGATAGATGCGAAGTCCGGTGAAGGCCTCTTCCTCCTCCTCGGGCGCATCCTCGGGTCGCGCGGGCGGCTGCGAACCCGCGGGCGGTTCCTGCCCCGATGCCCCACCACCGCCGCCACCCGCCGGAGGAGGAGGCGTCGCACCCGTCGGCGAGCCCGGTGAACCGGGCGGAGTCGCGGGGGGAGCCGCAGACTTCCACCCCGCAGGCGGCTCATTCCCCCAGCCCACGATCCGCGTGTACCGCGTCCGCCCGTCCGGACGTGTCGCCCGCTCCGTCCAGATCGGCGGGCGATTGAGCATCGGCTGCAGCACCAGCGCCGAGCCCACCGGCTCCCCATCCTTCACCAGTTGCAGGTAGCACGTCTTGCGGATGCGCCAGATGTCGGGCATCAACTCGGCCAGATCGATCGTGCCGGGAGTCACGGCGACGCCGTCGAGCAGCAGTTCGCCCCGGGCGTTCATCAGAGCCAGTTGCAGCACGCCCGACTCAGGCGCGCCGGCCGCGGAACCGCCCGGCGGCTCGATGACGATCGGCGCCGAGCGGTTGACGCCGTTGTAGAGGTTCTCGGCGCGGAGGGGCGTGTCGCCCGCGGACAACCCGACGAATGAGAACGAACCCGCACAGAGCCCAAGGACAAGCGCGACATTGAGTGACATGGGAGGGCCTCCGATTGACATGGCGTCATCGAATCAATGGTACCGCTTGATCCGCGGGTCGCTTCGACCTGCGGCCGGCGTGGTGGTTTGTCGTCGCACTCACTCACCCGCCAGCAGCGGCAGCGCCACGTCCATGAGCACCAGAATCCCCAGGTGCAGGGCGACCATCCCCAGCAGGATCTGCAGGGTCATCACCAGCACCTGACGCCAGTACTGCCCCGCCGCCCGGACGCGCATGGCCTTGTACGTCATGGCGATCAGGAACGCCATGGGAATCGCCAGCAGGAACCACCATTCAAAGAACAGGTTGATCGGGCTGAAGAACGGCACCCACGAAGGGGCGGCGAACATGGAAGCCCAGGCGATGATCACGGCACGCCCCCTTCGCGCCCCGCTCGATCCATCTGGATCGAAACGCGGGGATCATGCCGCGCCGCAGGCGCGTCGGACGACGAATCAGTCGGCGACTCGGAGGGCGAGCCGGCGCGGGGGGCGTCATCGGACCGCCGGCGTCGTCTGTCGGCAGCCGGGCGTCCCGGGCGCATATCCGTGCCCGGCTGGCGGGTGGCGGCGTCGATCATGGCGGCCAGGTTCAGCAGCCCGGCGAGGGCGACGAAGAGCGTGCCCAGTTCGTTGACGCGGCCCAGCGAAGACGTGCCGATTCTGCCGGTCTTGACGAATGTCGCGTTCAGGGAATCCGCCGCCAGCGCCAGCGGGCCCATCAGCGACTGGGGCAGGAACCACAACCACTGATCTCGGCGGTCCACCACGTGAACCCCGCCCACCAGCAGGCCGATGAAGAAGAGTCCGAGCACGCCCGCCATGATCGCCCACCCGCGACGGGGCTGCCCCAGCCGCAGATGCCCAAGCCCCGGCAGAATCCAGCCGAGGACGAGGCAGAACGGGTCGAAACGACCCGCCCCGCCCTGGGGCGACGACGAGGGCGACGAAGGCGGATCGGTCGCGCTGCGGAGCGTGCCCGAAGGTTGTGGCGGGGGTGATGGGTCGGTCAACGATGCAGTCCCGTGGCGTCGCGTCGTGGGAGTGTATCGGCCAAACGGAGCATGCGCCCGATGAACGAACAGCACGAGGCGGAACAACCCCGGTGGGATCAGGACGAGGTCGTCGATCGACGAAGCGGCCTGGATCGACGCGCCATGCAGAACGACCGACGCCTGGGCGGCGAGGACGGAGGCGGGCCGTCGGGGACGAACCTTGAAAGACGCCGCGGCCCGGGCCGCCGACGCACCGACTACCTGCGCGCCGCCGAAGAGGGCGAGATGACCGACGAACAGTTCATGTTCGTCATGGCCATCGACACCTTCAAGCGCGTGAATGGCAAGACCTTCCCGTCATGGACGGACGTGCTGGAGATCATCCGCAAACTGGGCTACCGCAAGACGCAGCCGTCGGAGCTGAACCTGGGCAATCGGGCGCCGGACTGGACGGAGCGGGCCGACGCCCCGGCGGGTGTGTTCCGAAAGCCGGGTCACGATGAGGACGAGTTCCGCCGCGGCCTGAGCGAGGCGGCGTGAGACGAACGCACGACACCAGACGCACTCCAAGCGAGCCGCGCGCATGAGCAGGCGGGTGACAGACCGGAGTCCGGGAAGGGTTGCTACTTCCCGCCCTGTTCCTCCTCGCGCAGCGCCGCCGCCATGCGGATGATGGCCCGGTCCAGGTCTTCATCGTCGATCGTCGTCATGAAGTCCTCGCGGGCCTCGGCTTCCACCAGCGCTTCAAGCACGGTCGTCTTCCCTTCGGCCACCTTCACCACGGCGATCTTGCCATGCTTCTGCTCCTCCAGCAGGAACAGCGTCTCGCCATCGCGCGGCTGGCCCCACCCGGCGATTGTGCCGAGAAGCCGCGCGCCTTGGTCGGGCGAACTGAACACCCACCCACGGCCGTCCACGAGGTACATATCTGCGCCCGCCTGGACGATGCGGAAGACGCCTTCGACCCGCGTCTCGATCGTGCCCCGGTCCACCCAGTCGGTCTCCTCCGGCTTGTTCCACGTCCACCAGCGGAGTTGGCCGTTGCGGACCACGATCAGCGTGACGTGGTTCGGGGCGGTGTAGGCGAGGTCGAAGAAGAGGTTGCTGCGAGCATACGATACTCCACGCCCGCCCAAATCGTCAATAAAGTTCTCCAGCACCCAGATCCGGCGACCGTATGCGCCACTATGCAGGTCCATCTGGCGCTGCTCCGCGAACGGGGGACGGTTCTCGCGCAACTCGCGGTCGATCACCCGACGAGACTCGAACGGATGATTGATGGCAGCGATCCACCGTCCTCCCATCTCGCTGTGGACGACGTAGTGATAGCAGTCGCCCCTCACACCCCACGACATGGGGCCGGAACGGCGCGTCTGGCCGCGCGAGGCCACCTCGAATCGCTCCCTTGCCGGCAACCTCGATTCATCCACCTGAAGCACGTTGATGACCGGCTGGATGGCTGGATCCGTCTCGCCAGCGAGGAACACAATCTGCCGATCCTGCGTCATGATCGCCTTAGCGGCAGGGTACTCACTCCCACACCCGAAAAGCCACAGGGTGACGATGAGCGATGACACCATCGGTTCACTCCTTTCAAGAATCGGATCAGCGAAACATCGGCGTCGTCGAACCGCCGGACAATTTCAGCTGGTTTCCCGGTGGATTCGGCTTGATCATCGCGCCAATCGATCGTCCAGTTCTCCCAAAGTGCGATGGTCGGTGGCGGTGCTATTGTGCCGATGACGGGACTGCCCGAAACGACCCAACCAACGCCGGGAATTGAACTCGCTTGAACCGTATTCACCGTGAATCGATCCTGCCCCTGAACCCGACCGACGATTCTCGCATCAGCGGGGTCGAAAGCGTTCTCCGGCGTCACGGCGATCCCCACGCCCTGGATTGCGATCAGCGCTTCGACGGTGTAACAGATTGGGTCTCGGTGATCGTTCGGGAAATCACGCGCATCCCCATCGAGATTCGCATCGATCCATCGGTTGCGGTACCAATCTTCCGCGACACGATCCTTGTACACAAACTCTGGCCAGCCCCCGAACTGTACAGCCCACACCTTCGCCGTCATCGTCCCTTCGTTCATGGCGCTGGTCACGGAAGGGGCACTTGTTACGAATGGCTCAACTACGGCCAGCATCGGCGCGGCCATCACGACTGCGGAAGCCATCTCGTTCGCCGGGGCGATGCCCCCCCGTTGCGAGGCACCAGCAATCACCGAAACGAGCGCGGCAGCCCTGAGAATCGACATGCGCATCACATAGTCCTCCCACTGAGTGAAAGCACGCTGCCGCTCCAGTCCGCCAGTGTCAAGTCCTTGCGGCTCTGGCAGAAACCCCCACCTACTTCCCGCCCCGCTCCTCCTCGCGCAGCGCCGCCGCCATGCGGATGATGGCCCGGTCCAGGTCTTCATCGTCGATCGTCGTCATGAAGTCCTCGCGGGCCTCGGCTTCCACCAGCGCTTCAAGCACGGTCGTCTTCCCTTCGGCCACCTTCACCACGGCGATCTTGCCATGCTTCTGCTCCTCCAGCAGGAACAGCGTCTCGCCCTCGCGCGGCTGGCCCCAGCCCGCGATCGTGCCCAGCAGCCGCGCGCCTTGGTCGGGTGAACTGAACACCCACCCCCGGCGGTCCACCAGGTACAGGTCATCGCCCGCCTGCACGATGCGGAACGCGCCTTCGAGGCGCGTCTCCATCGTCCCCCGATCCACCCAGTCGGTCTCCTCCGGCTTGTTCCACGTCCACCAGCGGAGCTGGCCCTCGCGGACCACGATCACGGTGACGTGGTTGGGGGCGGTGTAGGCGAGGTCGATGTACAAGTCCCAGGCGTCGTGCTGGATGTTGTGAATGCTTTGTTGACTGTCAACGAACCGCCCGATCGCGTCCATCTGCCGCCCGTGTTCGGCGCTGTAGGCGCGAATGCGGCGATCCGCATCAAAGTCCACACGACCTGTCTCGCGATTCTGACGTAGAAGTGGAATGAGCTCCGAAAGCGGTTGGATTCCACATCCCAGCCATGCGCCAGGAGCTTCGATGGTGCCGACGAGGTACAGCGCGTTTCCGGTCACTCCCCAACTCATCGGGCCGTATCGGCTGCGACACGGCCCCATCTTGCTCTGCTCGAATTGGAACTCGGATGCACTAAAATCGAGCATCAGCATCTTGTCTGACACGAATGGATCCAACGGATCGGCCGGACACAGGAGCACGCGATCCGGCGTCGCCACCGCCTCGGTGGCGGCGAAACCGGCGTCGATCAGGCACGCGGCGAGAAGAATCTCAAGCATCATGATGGTTCACTCCTTCATCGGGACTGGGGCGTTGTCGAATGCACGGCGAGTTGGTTCCCCGCCGGGTTTTCCATGATGATGAAGCACTTCGTTTGCACGTACATGTCCTGGATACCGGCCGGTGGACCGAGATCAACATTCAGATCAGCTTCGTTGAGCCAAAGCAATGGACTGTTGAGATACCCAAGCCCATACCCATCCATCACCGCGTCTATGGGCGCCAGAATGTCGTTGCCGGTGGCGCCCTGTGGAACATTATACCTCTTCCCGTAGGACGGGTCGAAGAGGACATCGCCATACCGAACCACGACATGGTCTGTGAAGAGGGATGCCGGATCCGGCTCGTTCTGCCCCGCATCGCCCGCCTGGTCGGTGAAGTCCGCGAAGTTGGCATGCCAGTTGTACTGGTCGTTCGTGTAAAAGGCCGTCGGGTACGTCTGTACAGGGATGTTCAGGTGCGGGAATGCATCGCCTTGATCCGGAAAGTCGTTGTCGTACTGGTCCGGAGTTCGGGATTGCGCGGGCGTCCAATCTTTCACGAACATCCATGCACTCGGTCCGCCGAGCCCGACTCTGTTGTATTTGAACTGAACTTTATAGATCGCACCATCCGTATTCGGATCGCCAAGGCCTGCGGCGAGCAAGCACTTCACGTAGAGGTCAGCCCAAGCGAAACAGTTGGCATCGCGCTCCTTGACCAGTTCGAGATAATCGCTCCACGGCGTCATCCAGGAGCCGTAGTACGCGAGTTCCTCCTGATCCTCGGCTCTCTTCACGTTCAATTTCGTGAAAAGGTCGAAAATGCCCTCCGCGACAAGCTCCGGTTGTGAGAGGTCAAGGCCTTCGCCGCCGAAGCAGGCGAGAGTGAGTACCGTGTGGAGCAGTTTCCAACCCGCGGGCGGATCGCGAAGCACGAAGAAGAAGTCATTCGTACTGGTTCCGCCGGGGTGTGTGTTGAGCATCGTGGTGTATTCAACCGCCCACGAAATCGACAGGTCGTTCCACACTTCAATGGTTGAAGGCGCATTCATCATCCCCGTGAACGTGGTCGACCGCACGTCAAACTTGCCATCAAATGTCTGATCCTGCGTCAGGTTCGTGCCTGTGTACACGACCTCCCCATTGACGCGGCCTCTGATTACCGCATTCGTGAGAGAAATCTGGCTCGGGTAGATGATCGATACGACGGTGACTTCGACATCTTCGTCGCACGTGCAGCATACCGGCGCGCGTACATCGCCTTCGTCCAAGAGGTCACCATCGGCGTTGTCGTCGAGCCAGTCGTGATTGTATCTGGTCTGCGAGGCAGTGTCGCGGTAGACGTCATGGGAGGCGAACTGGACAAGGCACAGTTTCCCGCTGACCAGCAGCATCGGCTCAGGCGCAACGGCGGAGGTGGTCATGAAGACCGTTGCGCAGAGAGAGAGAGAGAGAGAGAGAGCGTGTCATTGCGGACTCCCGATCTCGGAACTTGCCGCCAAGGCCCCGGCTTGGAGCATTGTCATCCGGGGCGGAGGTGGTGTCAAGCTGGAAGTGAGTGGTTGGGAGTCGGCGGAGTCACGCAGAATCCCTCACACCTGCCCCTCTCTACGAACGAGAGGGGTCTTCAGGTCACCCTCATTCCACCCCCTCTGTCTCCCTGGCGACCGTTCGACCCGGCGGGAGTACAGGACCTGGCCGCAACCACTTCGGCGCGAGTTCATCGCCTTCGAACAACTCGGCCGGCCTGAATAGGATCATCGGACCAGCACGGCATTCCTTCACCAGAGGCCGACATCGCCCATCGTCCCCGGAGCCCCCCATGCCCGTCCACACCGCTCAGCGCACCGTCGCCGCGGAGTTCGCCGCCAACCCCGCCGTGCAGGACGCCATCGAGACCATCGTGCGCGAGCTGCGCGAGCATCAGCAGTCCATCACCCGCGCCCGCGGGCCGATCGGCGAACTCAAGGAGACGTACGCCCAGTGGATCGCGCGGCAGAACGCCATCAAGGGTCGGCCGATCTTCTACCCCTACGTCGGCTCGGGCATCGGACGCGGCCCGCTGGTGGAACTGCTCGACGGCTCGGTGAAGTGGGACCTCATCAACGGCATCGGCGTTCACATGTTCGGCCACAGCGACCCGGACCTGGTGGCCACGGCCCTGCGGGCTTCGCTGGGCGACACCATCATGCAGGGCAACCTGCAGTTCAACGCCGACGCCATCGAGTTCGGCGAGTTCCTCGTCAAGGAGGCATCCAAGGGCTCGAAACTGCGCCACGCCTTCCTCATCAACGGCGGAGCGATGGCCAATGAGTCGGCCCTGAAGGTGTGCATGCAGAAGCGCGAGGGCAAGGCGCCGCGGATTCTGGCCTTCAACGACTGCTTCATGGGCCGCAGCACCACCATGACGCAGATCGGCGACGGGCCCGCCTACCGCGTGGGCGTGACGCTGAACACGCTGGTCGATTACCTGCCCTTCTACGACCCGGATGATGGCGAAGCATCCATCGCACGGGCGAGGTGGCAACTGGAGCAGTACCTGGCCCGCTACCCCGGCCAGCACGCGGCGTGCGTGTTCGAGCTGGTGCAGGGCGAAGGCGGCTTCAACACCGCGCCGCGCGAGTTCTTCGTGCCCCTGGTGGAGCTCTGCCGCAGGCACGGCGTGCCGGTGTGGTTCGACGAAATTCAGACCTTCGGACGCACCACCGAGATGTTCGCGTACGATGCCCTGGGGCTGGGCGAATACGTAGATGTGCTGACGCTGGGCAAGATGAGCCAGGTGTGCGCCTGCATGTTCACGGCGGACATGAACCCCCAGCCGGGGCTGCTCAGCGCCACGTTCCTCGGCTCGACCATCTCACTGCAGGTGGGCAGGGCGATTCTGACCCGACTGCGGGACGGCGGCTACTACGGACCCACCGGGCGCAACGCGCGGCTGCAGGGGGCGTTCCGCACGCACATGAAGGCGCTGATCTCGAAGCATCCCGAGTGGTTCCCCCCCGCGCCGCTGCGAGGCCCCGCGCCCCGCGCCACGACCAACCTGTACGACGGCGCGGGCGGCATGATGCGCTTCACGCCGTTCGGCGGCGACAAGAAGAAGGTCATCGACCTCTGCCACCGGCTGTTCGAGGAGGGCGTGATCGCCTTCTACTGCGGCCACGAGCCCTACCACGTGCGCTTCCTGCCGCCCATCGGCGTCATGGAGCCGGGGCACTTCGATGAGGTGTTCCCGATCGTGGAGCGCGCGATGGCGCGGGTGGTGGCGTGACCTACGACATGCAGGTTGCGAAATGCGAAGTCGAGAGCAATGATTCACCGCTGAGGCGCAGAGGACGCAGAGAGAAACGCCCGATCGGCATCAACTCTGCGATCTCTGCGCCTCTGCGGTGGATCTGATGGCTTCAGCATCACCAGCAGGTTTCATTCGAGATGTTGCTCGATCCGCCGGTCGTCCACCACTCGTCGGATCGCCACGCGCCGACAGCCGAAAGCCCTCTCTCATGTTCGTCATCCGCCAAGCCAATCTCGATGATTCCGCCACGCTGCTGAAGCTGGCCAAGATGGTCCACTTCATCAACCTGCCGGCCGATCCGGACATCATCAACGCCAAGATTCAGCGCTCACGGCGCAGTTTCGCGGGCAAGGCCCACAGCGAGCGTGAGCGCGAGTTCATGTTCGTGGTGGAGGACACCGAGACAGGCAACATCGTCGGCACATCATCAGTCATCGCCGCCAACTCGTGGCCGGGCAAGCCGCACGTGTATTTTCAGGTGCGCCGCCGCGAGCACTGGAGCCGGGATCTGCAGACCGGCGCGGTTCACATGACGCTTCAGCTGGGCACGGACGAAACCGGCCCCTCCGAGATCGGCGGGCTGATTCTCTCCCCCGCCTATCGCGGGCACAAGGAGAAACTCGGCTCGCTTCTGTCGCTGGTGCGGTTTCACTTCATCGCGCTCAACCGCGGCTGGTTCGCGCCGCGCGTCATCGCGGAGATGATGGCCCCGCTCACGCCCGACAGCCGCAACACGCTGTGGGAGTACCTCGGCCGCCGCTTCATCAACCTGAGTTACGCCGAGGCGGACCTGTTCTGCCAGCATTCCAAGGAGTTCATGATCTCGCTGCTGCCGCACAGCGAGATTTACGTGTCGCTGCTGCCGCCCGAGGCCCGCAACCTGATCGGCAAGGTGGGCAAGGAGACGGAGCCGGCCAAGAAGATGCTGGAGAACCTCGGCTTCAAGTATCTGGGCCATGTCGATCCCTTCGACGGCGGGCCGTACCTCGAGACCATGGTGGCGGACATTCCCGTGGTGCAGTCGACGCGGGCGATGAAGCTCGCTCCGCCACGATCGGCATACGCGGGCCGCGCCATCGTGAGCGCCACGGGCGAAACGGGCTTCCGCGCCATGCGCTGCCCCTGCACCATCGAGGGCGACGCCATCAGCATTCCCCGCGAGAACGCCGAAGCCATCGGCGCGGTCGCCGGAGGCGAGGTGGGCGTCACGCCCGTGCCGGAGAAGTCCGATCGTCCCGCCGCCACGGGAAACCCCAGTGAAGCAAAGGCGGTCGCGTGATGACTGAAGCGCTGACCCAGCGGCCGTCGGACTACGTGGGAGGCCGCTTCATCGGCATCCCCGGCGACTCGGTGCAGTCGCGCAATCCCGCGGCGCCGGACTCCGTCGTGTGGTCGGGCTCGCCGCGACTGGAGCACGTGAATCAGGCCGTCGAAGCCGCCCGCGCGGCCCTCCCCGCGTGGTCCGCGCTGCCGATGGATCAGCGCATCGAGCACTTGCGTTGCTGGCAGCAGGCGGTCACGAAACATGCCGAACGCCTGGCCGGACTCATCACCGACGAGATGGGGAAGATCCTCTCCGAGTCGCGCTTCGAGGCCAGGGCGCTGGCGGACAAGGTGGATATCACGCTTTCGGAGCCGAGCATTTCGCGCGTGCGCCAGTACCAGGTGCAGGCCGCCCCCTCGCGGCTGGGCCTCTGCCGCTTCAAGCCGCACGGCGTGATGACGGTGATCGGCCCGTTCAACTTCCCGGCCCACCTGCCCAACGGCCACTTCGTGCCCGCGCTGCTGATGGGAAACACCATCGTCTGCAAGCCCTCCGACAAGACCCCGGCAACGGGCCAGTTGATGGCTGAACTGATGCACGAGGCGGGCCTGCCGCCCGGCGTGTTCAACGTGGTGCAGGGCGGCGCGAATATCGCCTCGTCGCTCGTCATGCACGACGATATCGACGGCATCCTCTTCACCGGCTCGTGGCCCGTGGGTCGCCGGATTCTCGAGGCCAACCTTGACCGACCCGGGCGCATCATCGCACTGGAGATGGGCGGCAACAACGCGGCGGTGGTGATGCCATCCGCCAACCTGCGGCAGGCGGTGCTGGAGTGTCTGCGAGCCGGCTTCGCCACCAGCGGCCAGCGCTGCACCTGTACGCGCCGGATCATCCTGCACCGCACTGTCGCCGATCGCTTCATCGCCGCATTCTGCAAGGCGGCCAGCACGATTCTCGTCGGCCCGGGGCGCGCGACTGAGCCGGTCTTCATGGGCCCGGTTGTGAGCGAGCAGGCGGCGATGGCCGTGCTTCAGTTCCAGCATGATCTGGCCCGGCGCGGCGGACAGGTGCTCGTCGAATCCACGCGCATGAGTCGGCCCGGCTGGTTCGTCACGCCCGGCGTGGTGCGCGTCGAGCGTTTCACGCTCGATCACGACCAGGAGGTCTTCGGTCCGCTGGTGCAGATCGCCGTGGTGAACGACCTCGATGAGGCCATCGGGCAGACCAACGCCTCGCGCTATGGCCTGGCGGCGTCGATCTTCACCGCCGACGATGGCGAGTACGAGCGGTTCTTCCACGCCGCCCGCGCCGGGTGCATCAACCGCAACACCGGCACGGCCGGGGCCTCCAGCAAACTGCCCTTCGGCGGTCTCGGCCGCAGCGGCAACCACCGCCCGGCGGGCGCCTTCAGCGTGGACTACTGCGCCTACCCCGTGGCGAACATGGTGGAGACGAGCACCGACGCCGCCCCGCCGACCGGCATGCTGTGGGACGATCGGTGGGTTTTGTAGATCAACACCGAGAAACACGCGAGGGACACAGAGAAGAAGACTGTCCACAGATGGACACGGATGAAATGGATGGTTGAAGCGAGAGAACCTTCCGTTCGATCGGCTCGGGATCGTTCAGGCAATCGGCCCTGTTCTGCAAGAATCCAACGAGAGCCCGTGTTTCGGTCTGGTGTGACCGACCGTGAAGTGAACGAACTCGATCTCCTCCCCTCCTGCATCCGTGCCCATCCATGTTCATCTGTGGACGATTCTCCCCTCTGTGTTTCTCTCGTGTCACTCTGTGTTGAACCGCGGCCTCGGTGGGATGAAGCCCGTCGGCCGCTCCAGCCCGGCCTCGCGCAGGGCGCGTTCCCAGTCGATGCGGGTGTAGAGGATCGTCCCCGCCGTCACGCCCACGGGCAGCATGAGCAGCCCCACGAAGGGTATCAGGAAGAGCAGCTGCATCGCCACGCCGAAACCGAGCAGCTCCCAGCGATGCACGCGCAGCACCGGGGCTTTGTGGCGGTTGCGCAGGTTGTTGCGGGCCATCGACGTGTCGAAATACCCCAGCCCCGCGAAGTGCGCGCCCACCAGAAAGAGCGGCAGAAAGCCCACCAGCGGCACGAAAATGAGCGGCAGCACCAGCAGCGTCCACAGAATCTGACGCCCGAGAATGCCGATCGCATCGAGCATGCTCTGGACCATCAGCGCCGTCGTCACGCGCAGGGGCAGCGACTGCTTCTCCTTCGGCTCGCAGATGGCCCGCTCCACGCGCTCCGAGAGCATGTCGTTGAAGGGCGCGGCCACGATCAACCCCACCATCGTGAAGGTGTAGTAGCACAACAGCAGCAGCACCGGCACCGCCACCAGCCACTTGAGCGGTCCAAGCGACCAGTTGATCGCCGTGGAGAGCCACCCGCCGAAGCCCCACCAGAACTCCCACGGCCCCACCTGCACGTCGATCAGCCCGATCA
Organism: Phycisphaeraceae bacterium; assembly: GCA_015709595.1. NCBI lineage: Bacteria > Pseudomonadati > Planctomycetota > Phycisphaerae > Phycisphaerales > Phycisphaeraceae > Phycisphaeraceae bacterium. Next base: position 2,202,331 of record CP054178.1, on the reverse strand, counting down.
GCCACACCGCGCCCGCCAGGAACAGCACGTACAGCAGCACGTTGAAAACCAGCGGCAGCGCCGCGAATCGCTTCAGCCCGCGCGTGGTCAGCAGCAGGTTCACCGCCCGCATGGGCAGCGAGAAGCCGTGGGCGAACGCCGCCATGGGCGACCCGACGGGCGAAACCGACGCGGATTGGTGCTCATGCCCGGTCATCACCAATGTTCTTGGTACCCGACTGCTCCTGCTTTCCCTACAGCACCAGCCGCACCACCGCCTGCGTGACCACCATCGCGTACACCCCCGCGATCAGGTCATCCGCGAGGATGCCCCAGCCGCTCCGCAGCCGCTGAATCCCCCCTGCGGGCGGCGGCTTGAGGATGTCGAACACGCGGAACGATGCGAACGCGATCCCCGCCAGCATGGCGTTCCAGCCCAGCGAGCCATCGCCCAACCCCCACGGCAGCAGCAGCAGCGGAATCGCCTGCCCCGCCGTCTCATCCGCCACCACCTGGGGCGGATCCTTGCGGCCGAACAGTTCCTCGCCCAGCGCGCCGAAGCGGATGCAGCCGATCGCGCCCGTCAGCCCCATCATCGCGATGCAGACATCCACCGTCCAGCGCTGCGATGGATCGACGACCAGCGTCAGCGCCAGCGCGAGCACCACGGGGGGCAGCGAGCCCCACGTTCCGGGCGCGGGGCGCAGCAACCCCAGCCCGCCCATCGTCAGCACCAGTCGCGGCCCGTTCAACCCCCCGCTCCCGATTTGCCCGCGCCCCGCCCGCGCGACTTCATCACTCTCCAGAAGTCCAGCACGTAGGGCACGCCCGAGCCGATGGTCACGAACACCGTGCCCCACACCAGGATGTCGCGCAGCCACACCGCCCACGTGTTCTGCTTGAGCGCCGGGTCGAAGTTCACCGCCACGCAGATCGCCACCGGAATGGCGATGGTCTGCAGGATCATCTTGGCCTTGCCCCACCAGTTGGAGGAGAAGTCCACGCCCATCGCCTCGGCCACGCTGCGCACGCCCGTGACCAGCAGCTCGCGGAAGATGACGACCACGGCCATCCACGGGTAGACGCCGCTGGACATGGCGAAGAGCTCGCCGCCCACCACCTTCTCGGGCATGACAAAGCGAGGCCCGGCCAGGTACACGAACGCCCCCAGCACCAGCACCTTGTCGCACACCGGGTCCATGATGCGCCCGAACACCGACACCACCTGCCAGCGCCGCGCCAGGTAGCCGTCCAGCGCATCGGTCACTGCGGCCAGGATGAACAGCGTCAGCCCCACGTTGCCCCAGAAGGGCAGCGGATTGGCGTGGTCATAGCGCCAGACGTTGAGCGAGGCGAAGAAGGCCCCCGCCAGCACAAGCCGGGCGACCGTGAGCGCATTGGGCAGATGCCGCTGCAGGGGGGAAGGCGGCGGGGAGAGCGGGGCGGAAGACATGCCGGGATGGTACACGGGATAGGGGGAAACGCACGCTCCTGTTCGTTCAGCGAGCAGGGTGGGGTACGTCCTCGAACCCCACCGGTGCCCGCCACGGCTCGGAGTATCGGTGGGATTCCCAAAGCGCCATCCCACCCTTTGTCTCTACGTCCCTGAAGGGGTGCCACGGCCGTGTCGGCCGTGCGTTCGTGCGGGAGCCGTGCGGCCGGCAGAGTGATCGAGTCGCGATGGGGACGCTCGAACCGAAGCATCGGCGCGATCGAACGTCACTGCCCGCTCGCACGGCTGAGACAGCCGTGGCACACGCTGCGAACCGGTCGAACCCCCCGAACCCTCCTCTATTCGACAACACTCCCCCGCCACCCCGCTTCAACACCCTTGCCCAGCAGCGTCCAGCAGCGCTCCAGCAGCTCGCGCGTGCCTTCCTTTGATGCGGCGGAGATCAGCAGCGGACGGTCTTCCTCCTTCACCAGCCCCAGCCGGTTGCTGAAACGCCGCACGATCTCGTTCACCTTCGCCTCGTCGTCGATCAGATCCACCTTGTTGAAGACCACGATCTCCGGCTTCTCGGCCAGCGGGGCGGAGTAGTCGAAGAGTTCCTTGCGGATCGTCTCGTAGTTGCGGATGGGGTCCGAGCCGTCCAGCGGGGCAATGTCGATCAGATGCACCAGCACCGCGGTGCGCTCAATGTGGCGCAGGAAGTCGTGCCCCAGGCCCGCGCCCTGAGCCGCGCCCTCGACCAGGCCGGGGATGTCGGCGACGACCAGGCGTCGCTCGTCCGTCAGTTCCGCGATACCCAGGTGCGGCTGCAGCGTGGTGAAGGGGTAATCCGCCACCTTGGGCGTGGCCCGGCTCACCGCCCGCAGCAGCGTGGACTTGCCCGCGTTGGGAAGCCCGATCAATCCCACATCCGCGATGAGCTTCAGTTCCAGCCGAAGCACCCGCTCCTCGCCCACGGCGCCGGGTGTGGACTCTCGCGGCGTCTGGTTGGTGGGGCTCTTGAAGTGTTCGTTGCCCAGGCCGCCTTCGCCGCCGCGGGCGACGATGAGCCGCTGCCCGTGGGTGGTGACATCCCCCAGAAACTCGCCTGTGTGGTGATCGTAGATGACGGTTCCCAGTGGGACGCGAATCTCGCAGTCCGCACCGTCGGCCCCGGTCATCTGACGCCCCTGTCCTGGCAGACCGCTCTTGGCGCGATGGTGCGGCTTCTGGGTGAAGGCGACGAGGGTGTCGAGGTGGGAGTCGCCGACGAGGACGACGTCGCCGCCATCGCCGCCGTTGCCGCCGTCCGGTCCGCCCTTGGGGATGTACTTCTCGCGCCGGAATGAGACGCAGCCGTGCCCGCCATCGCCGGCACGCACGAACAGGATGGCTTCATCGACAAGGGCTGACATGGTTCAATCGTTGGTCAGGCAGGCCGCTGGTGGGGATGGAGTGATTCCTGACGGTGCTGCTCGTGGCGGGTGATGAAAGGCCGGCGGGACGCCTGCTCCACTGGTCCGTGGAAAGCAGGCAGGCCTCTGCTCCACTGCTTCCTTCCTTGCGGCAGGCGGGGACGTCCGTCCCACCATCTCCTTCAATAACAACGGGGCGCCGCGCGGCGCCCCGGGGACAATCGAATCAGGCACAGCCGACGCCTTCAGCCGCCTGCCACGCTGCCTGCGGCCTTGTACGCCGGTACCGAAGAATCCTCGGGGATGATGTCCACGAAGCGGCTGCGGAAGCGGACAATGCCCGGCGCGGTCGCGTAGAGGGTGTTGTCGCTGCCCATCTTGACCAGGTATCCCGGCTTGAAGCGCGTTCCGCACTGACGCACGATAATCGCGCCCGGCTGCGCCCGCTCCCCGCCGAACAGCTTCAGTCCGCGGTACTGCGGGTTGGAGTCGCGACCGTTCTTGACCGAGCCCTGTCCCTTTTTGTGTGCCACGACGACACGCTCCCATCAGTTTCCGACGCCCGACGACGCCGGGATCGTCTCAAGCCGAACGCGAACCGGCACAATCGCCGGTGCGAGCACGAACACTAGGCGGGGATCGCCGCGGATTCAACCCCGAGCGGGCGACTGCGGCGAATCGCTCAACGCATCACCCAGTCCTCGCTGGCCAGTTCCACCGGGGTGCTGCGGCGTGAAAGGGGGTCGCCGGGCACCACGTAGTTGCGCTGCAGGGTCTTCTGCAGGACGATGCGCTGACCCGTGACCGGATTGTTGACCTCCGCCGTTTCACCGCTGATGCCGGAGACGAAGACCGACAACTCCGTGGCCTGGAGATTGTGGGCTGGCCAGACCACCAACCCCTCGATGGCGTTGTCGTGCCCGACGAAGATCTTGCCGATCACCTGGTTCTGACGCTGCAGGAAGGGGTTGCCCAGCAGTTCGATGAGTGACATCTCGACGGAGGGCGGCACGCCCTCGCCGCCGTCCGTGATCTCGCCGGTGTCGGCGAAGAGCGTCACGCGCGGCGCCCAGAACCGATCCTGCCCCGTGAGGTTGGTGACCTTGTAGGTGAAGTACCAGTAGGCCTGCCCGCCCCCGGCGCGGTCGACGTACAGCCGGAGCGGCCCCGGCTGGAAGGTCAGTTCCCAGCGGATCGGCACACGGGCCGGCTTGGGATAGGCCAGCGCGCCCGCGGTGAGCGCCAGCACCGCCATCGCGGCGACGAGAGTGGCGGATCGACGAAGGGAAACGGACGTCAGTCGTGCCATCGGAAGAATCCTCGGACAGACAATGGAGCAGACCGCCCGCCGAAAGGGGGGCAAGCGGGGTATTCTAATGGAAGTCAGGCGGAACGCCAACCCCCCGGCAACGGGAAAGGGCAGGAAACCCGCCGTCCCGGCTTCCCACCCACCCGGCCCGACGGGCGCGGGCATTCCCCGCGATCCGTCGCCTCCGACCCGCCGCTCCATCGATGACCACTCTCCACCCATCCATTGCGGGGCTGGCGACAGCGGAAGCCGGGTTCCCAGTCCGGGTGACCCCGTCGTGGCGTCCTGAGGCCGCCGCCCGTCTGGTCTCCGCGGGAGAGCGGCCCGATCCTGTGGCGGGCGAACGGTTCCTGGCCTATGCGTCGGACAACCGCATCACGCTCGATCACTGGTGGATGGTGACCGACCGGCGGGGGGAGATTCTCGGATGCGCCATCGCCGTACCTAATCCCGGGCGCACGGCGATGGTCTTCGCCAGCCGGGGCGTTCGGGACGGTCGGGCCGAGGCGACGGTGCGCGCCGTGGACCGCGCCTGTCAGGACGCCTGCGAAGCCGGCGCGCGACTGGCGCAGGCGCTCATCGAGCCCCGCGAGCGGGCCGAAAGGCGCGTTCTGGAGCAGGCGGGTTTCTCAACACTCGCCATGCTCTCGTACATGGAGCGGCGCCACGAGCGCCATGACGCGAAGTCGCACCCCGAGCCGGCGCTCGGCGGATCGATCTCACTGGAGCCCTTCTCACGCGCCGCGCGGATGGACTTCGTGGAGGCGCTGGGTGCGTCGTATGAAGGCACGCTCGACTGCCCGGGCCTGAGCGGACTGCGCGATCCTTCCGACGTGCTGACCGGGCACCAGGCCACGGGATGCTTCGAGCCATCGCTGTGGACGCTGCTGCGCGTTGACGGGCGACCGTCCGGCGTGCTGCTGCTCAACCCCACGCCGCGCCAGGGATCGATCGAACTGGTCTACCTTGGACTGGCGCCGTGGGCGCGAGGACGCGGACTTGGTTCGGCGCTGCTGCGGCACGGACTGCGTCAGACCGCGTCGCGATCGGAGCGCACGCTGTCGCTGGCGGTGGACGAGCGAAACGAGCCGGCGCGTCGGCTGTACGCGCGCCATGGTTTCACGTGCGTGCTGCGTCGTCAGGCGCTGATCCGCGCGATGGAGACCTCTTGATCGCGTGTCAAGTCGCACGGGGCCGGCGCCGCTTCTCAGATGTTGTCCACATCGAACGCGCGCGCTGTGCATAACGTGGCGCAAGAAAATCTGTGCGCGATCCGAACCCGCGTGGCTGCGGGGTTTCCGTCGCCTTGAACGCGGTTGGTGATCGCCAGCATCGCCGCCACCCCTTGTCCGAAACGATCCGACGACTATTCTCTGCCTCGTCGCTCAGGGATGAGCGATCCCGACCGAACCTGACGTGACCATCCACGGTCGTCGCCGCGCATCACGCACGGGCGCTCGACTCGACGGGCCGATGGGCGGGGCATGCGTCCTGTGGACGATACCCGCCCGACACGTCGGCTGACGGATGGCGCGCGGAGCACCGCGCGTGGGGCGCGGGCGGGCGTCTCGGACGGATTCCGAACTCACCAACCCAACGGTCCGGCGAACTGCCTTCGGGCGGGCACTGTTGCCCCGCGCCCGCGGGCCACGAGAGAACGCATGACCACGCGAACCAGACCTCAACCACGAGCAAAGGAGTTGCCTGTGAGTGCGGCGGCGAAACAGGTGTCGGAATACCTGGCCAAACGACTTGGTGAACGAAAGTATGACCTGTGGTTCGGACCCGCCACCCGGTTCCGGATCGACGGCAAGAAGCTGGAGGTGACGGCGAAGAATCAGCGGGTGGCGGACTGGATCGGCGCCAACTTCGCCGAGGATCTGCGGCAGGCCGCTGAAATGACCCTGGGCGCGCAGGCCGTGGTGGACGTGCGCGTGGACGAAGCCCCCGACGCCATGAGCAACGGCCTGCACACGCCCGCCAGGCAGGCCGCGCCCAGCGCCGTTCCCTCGCCCGGCCCGGCGCGCCGCAACGACTTGGCCGGCGCCCGACGGCCCGATCTCTCCCTGCCGCTGCGTCACCGCTTCGAGGACTTCGTGGTCGGCGCGACCAACGAACTCGCCTTCACCGCAGCCACCCGACTCGCCGAGGCGCCCGATCCGCGGACCTTGGGCGCGCTGTTCATCCACGGGGAGTGCGGCGTGGGCAAGACGCACCTGCTGCAGGCGGTGTGTCGGCGTCACCTCGACCGCTTCCCCGGCGCCACCGTGCGCTACACCACCTGCGAGCAGTTCACCAATGAGTACATCGTGGCGGTGAAGAACAACTCGGTGGAGCAGTTCCGCCGCAAGGTGCGCGGGCTCGACCTGCTGGCCGTGGATGACGTTCACTTCCTGTCCAACAAGACCGCGACGCAGAACGAGTTTCTGCACACGCTTGACGCCATCGACCTCTCGGGAGCCCGCCTGGCGATGGCGTCGGATGAGCATCCACGCCATCTCAAGGCCGTCAGCCGGGCGCTGATCAGCCGCTTCCTCGCAGGCATGGTGTGCCAGATCGAGCCCCCCGACCGCGGCACGCGACTGGCCCTCGTCAGGCGGCTGGCGGAACGTCGCGGGCTGCGCCTCAACGACGCCGCCGCGGAGCAGGTGGCGGCTCACTGCGTCGGCTCGGTGCGCGAGATGGAGGGCGTGCTCTCGAAACTGGACGCGCTCTGCCGGCTCGAAGGCGAGGGTCAGGGCGAGGTCGGCTGCGTGATGATCGAGCGGCTCTTCAAGGCCGACGCACCCGGAGGCAGGCCCCTGCGGGTCAACACCATCATCGACGCGGTCTGCGCCCGGCTCTGCGTCGAGCGGGGCGACCTGCTGGGCAAGACGCGCCACCATCGCGTGGTCATCGCCCGGGGGCTGATCTCCTACCTCGCCCGCGAACTGACCACGCTCAGCTTCCCCGAGATCGGACGGGCCCTGGGACGGCGGAATCATTCCACCGTGCTCACCGCCGGACGCCGCGTGGGCGACCAGATCGAGCGCAACGAGCGCATCGACCTGGAGGACGGAGGCGAACCGGTGCCGCTCCGGGAGCTGGCCGACCGGCTGCGTCATGACATCCGGCGGCTTCCGCGGGAGTGAGGACTCACCCGCTTCTTCCTCTCCGGGCGGGGCGCGCGCAGGGTGGCGCGCGCCCCGCCGCGCCGCATCGTGAAAGTCGGCGTACACTCCACGCGAATGGCTCGGGGCGCCCAGGGCATCTTTCTGCTTCCGTGCATCGCGCTGATCCTCGGCGCCGTGGCGTCATCGGCCCGGGCGCAGGCGACCGACGCGTCCGCATCCGCCATCTCGGAGCTTCGCTCCGCCGTCACCGTGCAGCGCAGCGGGGCGCATCACGATCTGCTCCGCGCCTTGCGCGCCTTGCGCGACCCGTCGCTCACCCCGCTGTTCAGTCGTCTCACCTCGCATGACGACGCGGTGATCCGCATCAATGGCATCCTCGGGCTGGCGGAACTCAGCGAGGCGAGACGCATCGACCCGTGGCTCATCAGCAAGCTCGACTCCGAGGCCAATCGTCTCTACGCCGTCAACCTCGCCATCGGGTTGAACCTGGTCACCCCCGCCGACCTGCGACTGATGCTCGGCTGGAACGACCTGCAGGAGACGCCCCGGCTGGCCATCCTGGCTGACCTGGTGCGCCGGCGTGAGCAGGTCAGCCCGGATGAGGTGCGCCCCCTGCTCGCCTCGACCACGGAGGCCGTCAAGACCGTGGCCGCGTGCCTCATGGTGCAACTGACGGATTCGCGCGAATGGATTCAGCCCTTCCTGTCGCGGCTGGAGACGCTGGACGACAAGGCCCGGCTGAAGGACGAACTCTGGCTGGTGAGCGACATCGGACGCTACCGGCTTGATCGGATGCAGTGGTGGCTGGACGCGATCCTCGCCCGCCCGGCGCTCGACCCCGCCCTGGAGCAGGTCGCCATCGCCAGTTCGCTGCGCACCGACGCGGAGCGCGGCGTATCGGCCTGGCGGAAGCGGCTGGCCGCCGCCCGCACCGGGACGGAGCGGTCTCGACTCGGGCTGCTGCTTTTCGCCGCCGCCGCCGAGATGGATATTCCGGCGGACCCCTTCGCGCTGCTCCGCGACGGCGAGATCCTCAACGACCGGGTCGCCGCGGCCGGGGCGGCGCTGGCCACGCCGGAGAAGGCCGCCGCCGCGCTGCGCGAGGTGATCGATCTGGACCACTGGCGCAGCAGCGAAATCGTGATGATCGCCGTCGAGCGCCTGCCGGTCGCCGAGCGGCTGGGCGTGCTGGAGCACGCGGTTCGGCGCATGTTCCGCAGCGATCACCGCCGCGAGGAGCGCGAGGCCATCGCCATCCGCGCCATCGCCATGCTCGTCGAGCTCGATGCTCCGCGGGCGCTGGCTCTGCTGGCCGAGGCGGAGGATGACAGCCGCCAGCAGGAGGCCCTGCTGATGGGCCTGCTCGCCTCCAACCGTCCCGAGGCCCTGGAAGGAGCCAGGAAGCTGCGGCGCATCGGCCTGGGCCGCGCGGATTCGCTGGCGCTGATTCTCATCGCCCGGCACAGCGAATCGCTCACCGCGTCTGAACTGCGCGACCTGGGCGCCATCGCCTCCGGACAGGGCCGGGTCTCCCCCTCGCACAAGGTTCAGGCGGCGTGGCTCTACCTGAGGCACGCGAAGCGCATCGAACACGCGATGGCGGAGTTGTTCCGGTCCTCCGGCGGCGCGGGCGACGCCAGGACGGGCGGCGCTTCGCGCTGAACTCTCACACCGCGCCACCACGCACTTCAACCCCGGAGCCCATCGTGTCGGAATCGATCCCGCTCAGTCGCCCGGACATCACCGACCACGAGATCGACGCCGTCGCCGCCACGCTTCGATCGGGACGGCTGAGTCTGGGCCCGCGCGTTCCGGAGTTCGAGTACCACATCGCTTCGCGCGCCCATCGCGCCCACGCCGTGGCGGTCAACTCCGGCACGTCGGGCCTGCAACTGGCGCTCATGGCGCTGGGCGTGGGGCCGGGCGACGAGGTCATCACGCCGGCCTTCAGTTTCGTGGCCTCGGCCAACTGCATCATGCACGTCGGGGCCACGCCGGTGTTCGTGGACTGCGATCCCGGCACGCTCAACGTCAAGCCCGAGGACATCGAACGCCGCATCACCGAGCGCACCAAGGCCATCATCGCGGTCGAGGTGTTCGGGAACCCCGCTCACATGCCCGAGATCGAGGCGCTGGCCAACCGTCACGAGATTCCGCTCGTGGAGGACTGCTGCGAGGGGCTCGGCTGCCGCATCGACGGACGCCCCGTCGGCTCCTTCGGGCGCGTGGGCGTGTTCAGTTTCTACCCCAACAAGCAGGTGACGGCGGGCGAGGCGGGGGTCATCGTGACCGACGACGACAACCTCGCGTCCCTGTGCCGCTCGCTGCGCAACCAGGGGCGGCCTGACAATCCCGAAGCCGTGCCGGGGCTGGGCTCGTGGCTCGTGCATGAGCGGGTGGGGTACAACTACCGGCTGTCGGAGCTTCACGCGGCCCTGGGCGTGGCCCAGATGGAGCGTTTCGACGAGATCATGGAGAAGCGCAGCCGCGTCGCCGCCGCCTACACCCGCCGGCTGGCCGGTCACCGCGACCTGATTCTGCCCACCATCGAGCCAAGCACGGTGATGAACTGGTTCGTCTACGTGGTGCGCCTGTCCACCGAGTTCACCGAACTCGATCGCAATGAGATCATCGCCGGCCTGCGGCGCCATGATGTCGGAGCCAGCAACTACTTCCCGCCGATCCCCATGCTGCCGTTTTATCGTCGCATGTTCGACTTCTCGCCGGAGGACTTTCCCTGCGCCGTCAGCGCCAGCACGCGCACCATCGCGCTGCCGTTCTACAGCGCGCTGCGCGAGCGTGAGGTCGATCTGGTCTGCCAGACGCTGGACGTGATGATCGGGCGCAGCACGTTTGCGCGTCGGGCGGGGTGACGCAACCGGGCGTGACCCCCGACCCACGTTCATCGCGTGTAGACTGTGACCATGACCCACCCCACCCAGCCCACGCCGGACGCGGCACAGGCGAGACCGTTGTTCCCGCCTCCCGTGGGCTGGAAGCGATGGCTCTGGGCCTTCAGCCCGGCGCTGATCGTGCTGCCGTTTCTGGTGCTGTTCGGCTGGGAGTGGAAGTTTCTTTCCTGGGTCGGCTTCCTGGGCGGAATCCTCAATGCGTATTTCTTCAGCGCGATGGAAGTATGGCGCCGCGGCCTGCCTGACTGGGAGCTGCGGGCCGTGCCGGTGACGCTGCTGGTGATCGCCGTCAACGCGGGGCTGGTCTTCGTGCTGGAGCGCGGGCTGCATTGGCTGGGCGTATCGCCGGTGTTCGGCGCCGGGTGATCATGATGGGGGTGCGACGCATGTCACGGACCGCAGGGACACGTCTGGCCGCCTTGGGAGCCGCGCTGTTCATTGCCGGGATGCAGGGCTGCACGGCGCCGACCGTGACGGGCGACCCCGACTCGCCGCTTCCAGCGGCGCGTCACGGAGCAATGTCCGGGCTGGCGGTGGAGCCAGGCCTGCGGCAGTCTGCGCGACGGCTCATTGAACAACTGGATCACGACGATCCCGCCGTTCGCTGGCGGGCGGCGTCCATCCTGGAGTCCCGCACGGGTCAGACGCTGGGGTACCGCTACGATGATCCGCCTTCGATCCGCCGCGAGGCGGTCCTTCGGTGGGTCCGTTGGCACGAGTCCGCCTTCGGCACGGTCGAGTCCTCCACACCCCCGGGTCGGAATGTCTCCAATGGGTGAGTCCGACGAATCTCCCCCGCTGCGATTCGAGATGCTCAGCCAGCCGCGCTATCTCAGCGCGGTTCGCGCCATGGTGCAGAACGTCGCGCAGCGGTTCGGATTCAGCGAGTCGGACTGCAACCAGATCTCGCTGGCGGTGGACGAGGCGCTCTGCAACGTCATCAATCACGGCTACGAGAAGCGTGAGGACGGCCGCATCTGGGTGAGCGTCTGGCCGGTGGAGCACCCGCCGGGCATCCGCGTGGTGATCGAGGATGTGGCGAGGCAGGTGGACCCCGCCGACATCCGCCCGCGCGATCTCGACGAAATCAGGCCGGGTGGGCTGGGCGTCCACATCATCCGGGAGGTCATGGATTCGGTGGTCTACGAACGACGGACGGAAGGCGGGATGCGACTGACGCTGACCAAGTACATCGAGGGCCGATCCGCGGCCGGGGGCGGGCGCTGATCCACCGGGAAGGCAGGAAGCACGATGCGCGACAACGACGGGCTGAGCGTGGAAGTCAAGCCGATCGCGGATGGGTACATCCTGACGCCGACCGGCGACGTGGACCTGGCGTCATCGCCCGTCCTGCGCACGGAGATCGCCGAACTGCAGCGACGCACCCCGCGCCGGCTGGTGATCGACCTGAGCGGCGTCACGTACATGGACTCCTCCGGCGTCGCCACCCTGCTCGAGGCCATGCAGATCGCGCGCAAGCGCGGCTGCCGACTGGTGCTCTGCGCCATCCAGCCCAAGGTGCGGGCCATCTTCGAAATCGCCCGCCTGGACATGGTGTTCACGATCGTGGATTCGACCGAGGCGGCGCTGACGGCGTGAGAGGAGAGATCGGTTTGGTGGTGGATTCTCGGTTGTCGGTCGTCGGTTTCGGTTGATTCGGTTGCCGCCCTCTGGTCCTGTTCCCCATGCCTTCCAACAACGCCCAGCCCGTGCGATTCTCGATCCCCAGCCGCATCGTGGCGCGCTGGGGAGAGATGTGGCTGGCGGTCTTCTCGCTGGTGGGCGGCGTCTCGTGGCTGGCGTGGGACGTGAGCGTGTGGATCTGGCGGGCGGCGGTGCGCCGGCGCATCCGGTTGGGACGCACCGCCATCATCACCCAGATGGTGCGCGTCGGCTGGCGTTCGATCGGCATCGTGCTGCTGGTCAGCGCCTGCATCGGCTTCATCCTGGCCCTGCAGATGGAGCCGCCCCTGGCGGACTTCGGCCAGACCGACAAGATCGCCAACATCGTGGGCGTGGCGGTGTTTCGTGAACTGGGCCCGCTGATCGCGGCCATCGTGCTGACGGGCTTCGCCGGGGCGTCCATCGCCGCGGAAATCGGAACCATGGTCGTCGGCGAGGAGATCGAGGCGCTCGAAGCCCACGCCCTCAACCCGGTGCGATTCCTGGTCGTGCCGCGCGTCATCGCCACCACCGTCTCGCTCATCCTGCTCACCGTGCTCGGCGACGTGACGGCGGTGTTCGCCGGCGGGGTGATGGCGGTGGGGTTTCTCGACGTGCCCTACGAGCTGTACAAGACCAATACGCTCAACGCCATCACCTCCACCGACTTCGTCACCGGACTGGCCAAGGCCGGCGTATTCGGCACGCTGCTGGGATGCATCGCCTGCCACAACGGGCTGAAAGTGACCGGCGGGGCGGCGGGCGTGGGACGCGCCACCACCGACACCGTCGTCCAGACCGTCGTCTGGGTCATTATCGCCGACCTCATCTTCACCATGCTGTTCTACACGCTGGAACTGGGATGAGAGCGCTGTCGGCTCGCTGGCTGATGGCGAATGATTCATCCCCGTCCTCTGTCTCCCGTCCCCTGACTTCTGTTCTCCCGAGTCCCGCCATGCCACCCACCGACCGCTTCTCCGGCGAGGAGACCTTCGCCGCGACGCCCGAGAAACTCTTCACCACGCTCACGGACCTGAAGGCCCTGGCTGGCTCGATGCCCGACGTGCAGTCGTCGGAAGTCGTGGACGACCGCACCGTGCGCGCCGTGGTGCGCCCCGGTTTCTCCTTCCTGCGCGGGACCATGAAGGTCACCGTCACGCTCACCGACTCCGAAGCGCCCCGACGAGCGGTGATGCGCACCAGCGCCAGCGGGATCGGCGTCGGAATGGAGATCGAGGCGAAGATGACCATTGAACCGCACGAGGGCGGCAGGGCGTCGCGCCTCCTGTGGGAGGCGGCGGTGCTGGAGCGCAAGGGCCTGATGAGCGCCGTGCCCTCATCGCTCATCCAGGCCGCCGCCGAGAAGACCATCCGGGATGGCTGGACCTCGCTGCGGAAGCGCGTGGAAGGATGACGGCGTGACGCTCCCGGCTCGCGCCGATGAACGGAATCAGCGTTGTCGTCGTTCCCGCCCTTGTCGGCGAGGCGAGACGACGCGACACTGTCGCTCATGCAGCCGGACAACGCCGCAACGAGCCGCTGGATCAGCGCCGCGCTGGTGGGCGCGACATCCTTCGGCCTGCTCGGACTGGCCCTGATTCCCGGCTCCTCGTGGGTCGAGTTCTTCGCACATCCGTCGAGAACGCCGGTTCCGGACGTGACCCGACAGGGCGCGAACCTCTGGCGCGTGATGCTCATCGCGTCGGCGGTGATGACGCCGATCGTGCTCCTCGCGCTGCGCCGCATGTCAGGAAGCCGATCGTGCGTGCCCGCCGTGGAATCGCGACCCCCCGTGCGCCGCGAACGATGGGTGCTCCCTGGTCTGATCGCCCTGGGGTTCGTGCTGCGGGCCGCGCGGCTCGGCGAAGGCCTGTGGTATGACGAAGTCGCCATGTGGGGCACGTATGTACAGCACGGCCCGGGCGTCGTGGTGGGCAACTACTTCGATCCCTCCAACCATGTCGCGTACGGGGTGCTGCTCTGGGCGTCGCTGGCGGTGTTCGGCGACTCGCTGCCGCTGGAATGGGCGTTCCGTCTCCCCGCCTTGCTCTTTTCGCTGGCGACCATCCCCGCGATGTGGGCGCTGGTCCGTGAAATCGCGCGCCCCCGTGCCGCGATGCTCGCCGCGGGGCTGGCGGCGGTGCTGCCGGTCATCGTGCTCGAAGGCGTCGAAGCCCGCGGATACGGCATGATGATCTTCTTCAGCGCGGCTTCAACGTGGGCGCTGCTCCGAGCCGCGCGCGTGGGCGTCTCCGGATGGTGGCTGTTCTACGCGCTCCTCGCCGCGATGGGCGTGTGGTCGCACGTGGTGACGGCGTTCGTCCCGCTCGGGCACGCGGCGTGGCTGGTCATGCGCCGACTTGGCGGCTCGTCCTGGTGCGTGACGCTCCAGGGCGGCGCGGCGATCGCGCTCGCGGGACTGTGGGCGATCACCCTTCATGCGCCGCTCCTGCCGGATTTCCTGCGCCTGATGACCGATCAGTCCGCATTCGCCCGCTCCACCGAGGATCAGCCGTCCCTGTTCGGACCGGAAGGACTGCACGCACTCCTGCAGCTGGGTGGCGCGTGGGCGTGGTGGGCGGCGCTGCCGGGACTGGTCCTGCTCGGGCTGGGCATGATCGCGGCGGCGGGGGACCGATCCGCGCGATCACTCGCCGCCTCGGCAGGGCTGGGGCTGCCGCTCATGATTCTTGTCGTGCTGGTCGGCGGGTCGTGGGTCTACGCCCGGTTCATGCTCTTCGCGATGCCGTCGGCGATGGTGCTGATCGCGCTGGGGCTGGACTTTCTGGCTCGACGCCGCGCCTCGGCGCTCGGGCTGGGCGTCGTCATCGTGCTCGGCGTCTCGATCGCCGACCTTGCCACGCGCCCGCCGAAACAGCCGATGCGCGAGGCGGTGAACCATGTCGCGGCGCGGCATCGGCCCGGCGACCGCGTGCTGGCGCTTGATCTCTTCCACGAGCCGATCCGCGTCTACCTGCTCAACCTGCCCAGAGATGCGCCGACGCAGGTCACGACGCACGGCCGCGACGACTTCAACATCATGCTGCGAAGCACTTCGCCCGACTGGGTGATCGTGACATACCCGCACCTGCTCACTCCCGAGCGCACCGAACTGCTGCGATCCCTGGGCTACGGGATGGACCTGTCACTGCCCGGCTGGGCCGACTGGGGACGCGGCGAGGTGCGGGTGTACCGGCTCGACCGGTGATGCGGAAGCGGATCCCCGGATCAATCGTGCCGCAGCGCCACGATCGGATCCTTGCGGCTGGCCACGATCGCGGGGTAGAGCCCGAAGATCAGGCCGATCGACGCCGCCACGATGAACGACGCGATGATCGACCAGCCGGTCACCTGCGTCTCCAGTTTGAACTCGGCGTTGACGAAACGGGCCACGATCGGCAGTTTCAGCACCGCGGGCAGCACGCGCTCCAGCCCCACCGACACGCTCACGCCGAGGACGATGCCCAGCAGCCCGCCGAGCGTGGAAAGCGTGCCCGTCTCAACCAGGAACTGGGCGGTGATGTGCCGGCGCGTCGCCCCCAGCGCGCGTCGGATGCCGATTTCGCGCGTGCGCTCCGTCACCGAGGCCAGCATGATGTTCATGATGCCGATGCCGCCCACCAGCAGCGAGATCGCCGCCACCGCGATCAGCACGATGTCCCACACCAGCTGCGTCTTCTTGGCGTTCTCGATGAGCTCCCAGGGCACGATCATCTGCACATCGGCCATGTCGGGGTGCTCGACGCGCACCACGCGCTCCACGCGGGAGGCCAGGTTGGTCACCTCGTCCGTGGACGGCGCCGTCACGTACACCTCGGACAGTTCGATCTCCTCGCCGGTGAACTGCCCCGCCGTGCGCCGGAAGAGGATGTTGCCGAAGAGCGCCTCGGCGGTGGTGAGCGGAATATGCACGTCGCGGTTGAGGTCGCGCCCTACCAGGGCCGAGCCGGAGCCGCCCGCCAGGCCCACCGGCCGCAGCACCCCCACCACGCGGAAGACGCGGTCGTCGATGCGGAACTCCGCCCCGATCGGTTCATCCAGCCGGAAGAGCTTCTTGGCGATCTCCGACCCGATCACCGCCACGGGCGCCCGTGACGCCATGTCCTCGTCGGTCAGGTAGCGACTGCCCGGCTCGAGCCGCAGGTTGGTCACGCCGATCAGCTGCGGCGTCGTACCGAACACCTGGCTCACGTCGCGCTGTGAGCTGTACGAGACCTCCGAGGCCACCGCCTTGAGCGGAACGATTGCTTCCGCGTCCGGAAAGTTGTGCTCGATGCGCCGAAAGTCGGCGAACGACAGCCCGTACTTCACCACCATCGACATCTGCCCCGACGCGAAGGTATTGGACTGGGCCGGCTTGGCGGAGCGCACGATGATGTTGGAAGCCCCCAGCGCCTGGATGCTGCGCAGGGCGGCCTGCTTGTTGCCTTCGCCGATCGAGACCATCAAAATCACCGCCGCCACACCCAGGATGATGCCCAGCGACGTGAGCAGCGACCGCAGCTTGTGCAGCCGCAGGTTGCTCAGTCCGAGCCGGATGATCTCGAGCAGAAAGGTCATGACCAGCGTCGTGGAACGGGTGAACGGGTGATGGCGACGAGAATCGGGCGGTGAACCGGGCAGGCGTCGTGCCCGCGGGTTCAGTGTAGGCCCCGTGCCGCGACGACTTCGCGCCCGGTCGCCGGGTCGGGTGGGTGTATACCGACGAAGCCGCCGCCGGTTCCGCGCCGCGTACACTCCCGCGTGCGCATCGAGATCCTCCGCGAAACCGAGCAGGGCGCCGGCTGGACGTTCGAGGCCCGCGCCACCGACCCGCGAGGCCGCGCCTGGCCGTTCACCATGCGGCTGGCCTGGGCGGACTACAACCTGTGGTGCCCGGATGGCACGGTCGCCCCCGAGGCGGTGGCGCGGGCCGCGCTCGCCTTCGCCCTGTCGCGCGAGCCGGCGGCGGAGATCGAATCCACCTTCGACGTGGCGCGGCTGCGACGCCGCCACCCTGATGCGGACCGGGAGATTCCCGCGCTCATCCGGCCTTGAGCATGGTCATCGCCTCGGCGTGCTCCAGCCCGAGATACCATTGCTTCGAGATGCCGGGCCGCACGGCCGCCACACGAGCCACACGCAGCCCGACGGCCCGCGCGTCCGCCGACATCGTCGAGTACGAGATCGGCACTCGGTCATCCGGGTGCACGCGCCGCAGGGCATTGCGTGCGAAGAAGACCGCGGAATCCCACGCCGCGCTGCAGAAGAACGACACCACGATTCGTCCCCGCGCCACGCGGGCCAGTTCCGCCAGCACGCGACGCCGCGTCTGCGAATCGGGAAAATGATGCAGCAGTCGGTTGCAGATGACCGCGTCAAAGGAGCGGTCGGGCAGCCCCGTGCTCAGGGCGTCGGCCACGATATATCGCACCTGCTCTTCGCGGCCCCCGATGCGGGCGAGCGTCTCCTTCGCCTTCTCCACCATGTGAGGCGAGGAATCCGCCTCCGTCACCCGATACCCGCGCCGAAGGAGAGCGGGCAGCAGCCGACCCGTCCCGCACGGCAGATCAAGCACCGCGGCGCCCGCCGGCAGATCGCCCAGCACGCGCTTGATGCAGCGCACCTCGCGCCGATGCATCGCCGTGCCCACCTGCGCGGCGGCGTACTTCTCCGCGGCTTCGGGAGAACCGAAACGCTCGCAAATGAACTCATGCGTGGAATGATGTCGTTTGTGGGTCTGCACGGGAACCTCCCAGTCCCCCCCCAGCGACCCCGCAGGCCCGTCCACAAGCAATGGATTCTACCCGGTCAGGCCACCCCGCGGATGAACGACATCTCGTAGCTCCGATCCGACACGTGGAAGAGCCGGAACCCCGCCCTGCGAAGCCCCGCCACCGCGTCCAGCGTGCGCTGCAGCGGGACAGTGCGGAAGTTGTGGTGAAATTCCACGATGAACTGCCGCACGTCCAGATCGCTGGCGAGCATGTCGTCGATCACGTCGTACTCTCCGCCCTCAATGTCCATCTTCAGCAGATCGAGCCGATCGTGGCCCAGGCGCTGCATGATCGTCGCCAGACGGGCGACCGGCGCTTTCACCACTTCCTTGCCGTCGAAGGCCTGCCCGCGGTCGATGGGTGAATAGTTGGTCGAACTCGCCCGGCGCGGGGGAAAGAACGCCTTCTCGCCATCCACGTTGGCGATGCCCAGGTCATGAAACCGAAACTGACCGGGCAGCTGCTGCGACCGAACCCACTGCACGCTGCGCGGCGTGGGGTCGAAGGCGTGAATGGTGCAGCCGAAGCGCTCGATCATGGCCAGATCCCACGCCACGTTGGTGCCCACGCCGAAGGAATAGACGACGCTGTCCGGCCCGATGCCGTCCGGGCAGATCATCCAGCCGCCGTGCTCATACGCCAGCGCGAGGCGATTGACCTCGATCTCCTCGAACACGCCGTGACGCTTGAGACGCCATCGTCGCAGGTATCGTTTGAGCGCAAGAATGGGCATGGCGGACCCTGGGTGTCGGTCGCACCGAGCGGCCGGGAGCCCAAGGGTAGGTCGCCCCAGGCGGGAGTTCAGATCGGCGGACCCCGCGACCGAGCCGTTGCTCATGCGCGCGCCTCGCCATCGGGACCGCGCCCTGAGACCGCGCGAGCGCGAGTGACCCCTCGTCCCCCCGCGCTCCGCCGCTACAATCCCGCCCACCATTCACATCGCTGCGAGGAATCAACCGTGGCAGACAGCACGCACTACGACCTCATCGTCATCGGCGCCGGTCCCGCGGGGTACGTGGGCGCCATCCGGGCCGCCCAGTTGGGCAAAAAAGTCGCCTGCGTGGAGCGCAACCGCCTGGGCGGCGTCTGCCTCAACTGGGGCTGCATCCCCAGCAAGGCCCTGCTGCATAACGCCGAGCTCTACACCGAGGCCGTCAAGCACGGCAAGGAATGGGGCATCGAATTCGACAACGTGAAGGTCAACTGGGAGACGATCATCAAGCGCTCCCGCGGCGTCACCGACCAGCTCAACAAGGGCGTGGCCTTCCTGTTCAAGAAGAACAAGATCGATCACCACGAGGGGCACGCCACCATCGTCTCCGGAAAGACAGGCGGCAAGCCCTGCACAGTCGAAGTACGCACACCCGACGACAACTACTACCACGGCACCGGGAAGGATCTCAAGAAGACGCTCACCGCCGACCGCGTGCTGATCGCCACCGGCGCGGCCCCGCGCGAGCTGCCCTTCGCCAAGTTCGACGGCAAGACCATCGTGTCCTCGTATCACGCGATGATCCTGCCCGACCAGCCCAGGCACATGGTCATCATCGGCTCGGGCGCCATCGGCATGGAATTCGCCTACTTCTACAACGCCTTCGGCACCAAGGTGACGGTGGTCGAGATGGTCGATCGCATCCTGCCGGTGGAGGATGATGAGATCAGCAAACTCGCCCAGCGCGCGTTCGAGAAGCAGGGTATCACCTTCCACGTGGGCCACACCGTGAAGGCCGTGGATGTGAAGTCCAAGGGCGGCGCCAAGGTCACCATCGTCGATGTGAAGGACGAGAAGAAGACGCAGACCATCGACGCGGACGTGGTGCTGGTGGCCGTGGGCGTGGCGGCCCGCTTCGATGGACTGTTCAGCGACAAACTGGGCATCCAGATCGAGAAGGGCTGCATCAAGACCGACTACCGCACCGCCAAGGAGCCCACGTATCAGACCAGCGTGCCGGGAATCTACGCCGTCGGCGACGTGATCGGCCCGCCCGCGCTCGCCCACAAGGGCTCGGAGGAAGCCGTCGTGGCGGTGGAGCGCATGTTCGGCCACCACACTATCGGCATCGACTACGACGCCATTCCCGGCTGCACCTACTGCAACCCGCAGATCGCCTCCATCGGGCTCACCGAGCGGGCGGTCAAGGAGAAGGGCATCGAGTACAACGTGGGCAAGTACTCGCTCAAGGCGCACGGCAAGGCCATCGCGGTGGGTGCGGCGGACGGCCTGGTGAAGATCATCACCACCAAGAAGTACGGCGAGATCCTCGGCGCCCACATCATCGGCGAGGACGCCAGCGAACTCATCGCCGAACTCGGACTGGCCAAGCGGCTGGAAGCCACGGCGGAGGACATCATCTCCACCGTCCACGCCCACCCGACCATGGCCGAGAGCATCCACGAGGCGGCCCTGGCCACCGAGGGTCGGATGATTCACAACTGAGCCGGGATCGGCTCATCAATAGTGACACAGGCGTCTCGCCTGTGACTCCAATTCTTTGGCCGCGACATCTTCGTCCGACCACTGACCACACACAGATCGCACTCAGCGCGTCGGTCGCCGCACCGGCACGCCCCATCGCCGCTCGAACCCCTCGGGCAGTGCTGAGGTCCGATCACCAACCGACTCCACTGGCCTGCCCTCGCGCACGCCCCAGCAGCGCTCGATCATGGCGAAGCCGTCCGGGTCGTACTCGCGCAGCTCCTCGCGTGTAAACGGGTAGAAGTCGTTCCTGCCGAAGTACGCCTCGGTCAATTCGGCGAAATACTCCATCTGGTTCGTGAGCGCGTAGTGGCGCTGCTCGCCGCCGTGGATGTAGGCGACGCGCTGATACAGCCCGGCGTCGCGGGCCTTCTCGAACACAGCGCGGATCGACGCATCGCCGTAGCCGAACACGATGTCGTGATAGCCGTGGGCCAGTTCGTGCAGCGTCATCCACGGCTGGGTGCGCTCAACCCACCGCACGAAGTTGACCGGGTTGGAGATCTCGACCGAACGCTCCTTCTGGGCGAGGTACCCGTTGGCGGTGAGCCACCGCGCGCTGACGTGGTAGCACGCACAGGGACGGTCGGGGTTCATGTGCTCCACCCATACGGGGATCGTCCGCAGCGTTCCCAGCGCCTTGGGCGGGATCACTTCAACCACTGCCGCGAGTTGGGCCTCCAGCACGCGCAGGGCCGGGTCGGTGGTGTCGGGGTTGGCCCGCGCCGCCGCGCTCACCAGCACGCGGAAGCCGTGAACCGTTCGCTCCTCGTACGATTCGACCGGCTCATGAATGAACGCGGGCGGGTCAGCGACCAGCGCCACCCAGACAGCCGCAGTGACGAAACGACCGATCATGCTCATTCCTCAATGCCTGGGCGTGTCGCGATCTCCCGGCAGCCGGTCACTCTACACACGATCTCCCGTCTCAGAAGATCAGCGCGGCTCACCGAGCCGTGGCACACCATCGTTCAAGCTATCCTGCATCGTGCGACAATCGCCTCGTCTCGAGTTCATCCCCATCGACGACCCCGCCGACCCGCGGCTGGAGGACTATCGGCACATCCGCGACCGCGATCTGAAGGGTGAATCCGGGCGGCCGGGGCTGTTCATGGGTGAGCAGGCCAAGACGGTGGCCAAGATGCTCGCGATACCCGGCATGACGAAGTCGATCATGACGACGGCGGCCCACGTGGATGAGATCGGGCGCGCCGCCGCAGCGCCGTCGCAGCCCCCCGCCGCCGCGCCCGTTCCGGTGTACGTGGTGTCGCCCGCGGCGATCGAGCGGGTGGCGGGTTTCCCGATTCACCGAGGCGTCATCGCGGTGGGCCATCGCCCGCCCGCCAGCGAACGCACGCTTGACCACGTTGTGCCGCGCGGGCGGGATCATCTCACTTTGCTGCTGTGCGAGGACATCACCAACATCGACAACATCGGGCTGCTCTTCCGCAACGCGGCGGCGTTCGGGGTGGATGCGGTCATCCTCAGCCCGCGATGCCACGACCCGCTCTACCGCAAGAGCGTGCGTGTGTCGATCGGCCACGTACTGACCACGCCCTGGGCGCGCTCGACGGACTGGCTTGGCGACCTGCAGCGACTGCGGCGCGAGTGGGGCGTGACGCTGATCGCCGCCGCGACGGGCGGACAGGCCCGGTCGATAGACGCCATCAACGCGCCGCGGCGGGTGGGGCTGATCGTCGGCTCAGAGCAGTCGGGACTGACCCCGCAGACCATCGCGGCCTGCGATGATGCGGCGCGCATCCCCATGGCGCCGGGCGTGGATTCGCTCAACGTGGGCGTGGCGGCGGCGGTGTGCCTGCACCGCTTCTCGCGCGGGGCGCGGGTCTGAACGGGACTCACCAGATCTCCCTCCTACCATCGCTCATGGTCGTCACGTACCACAATCACTCGACTTTCAGCGACGGCAAGGCGTCGGTGAAGGAGATGATCGACGCCGCCGCCGCGATGGGCGTCAGCGAGGTCGGCCTGTCCGACCACTTGACGCTCCACCCCGGGGGGCGGGTTGTGCCGTGGAGCATGAAGCCCGATCAACTGACTCACTACGTGGAGGCCGTTCGCGCTGAGATGAGCCGTTGCGACATCGTCGTGCGCCTCGGACTGGAACTGGACTGGTTCGATGGCCATGAGTCGGTCCTCGCGCGGGCGGTGGCGGCGCATCCCTTTGACTATGTCCTTGGAAGCGTCCACTTCGTTGGTGATTTCCCGGTGGACGGCGTCCCCTCGCGCTGGGGTAAACTCACCCAGGACGACATCGACGCCCTCCACCGCGGCTACTGGGAGCGGCTCGCCCGCATGGCCCGCAGCGGGCTGGTGGACATCGTGGCCCACCTCGATCTGCCCAAGAAGTTCGGCCATCTCCCGCGCGCCCAGCCGTGGGACGTGATCGAGCCCGCCCTGGACGCCATCGCCGAGCACGGGCTGGCGGTGGAACTCAACACCGCCGGGTGGAGCAAGCCCTGCGCGGATGCGTATCCATCATTGGACCTGCTCCGCGCGTGTCGTGAACGCGGCATTGAGACCATGCTGGCCGCCGACGCGCACAAGCCGGCGGATCTGCTGCGGGACTTTGATCGGGGGGCTGAACGACTTCGCGAAGCGGGGTACGACCACGTGGTCCGCTTCGCCGGTCGAGTTCGACGAACGGAGCGGCTGGATCAATCCGCCCCGGCGAGCGACGTGAACTGCTCCACCGGTTGACGACCTTCCCCCCGCTCGATAGGTTCACCGATCGCAGGTTCCCAATCTCGTGCGCCGCATCCCAGCCATTCAGACGACGGAATCCGCCGCCCCTTGAACTTCAAGAGCTTCGAGTTCGTCGTCTTCTTCGTCGTGGTGTACGCGCTTACGCTGCTGCTGCGCCGGTGGATCACCGGGCGCAACGTGCTGCTGCTGGGGGCGTCGTACTACTTCTACGGCTACTGGGACGCGAAGTTCCTGGTGCTCATCTACCTGAGCACGGCGATCGACTACGTGGCCGCCTTGGGCATTGTTGGCGAGCGGCTCTCGTGGCTCAGGCGCGCGGGCATCTCGGCGTTGCTGGTGCTGTCGGGTCTGGCGCTGGTCGGTGTGAACTGGGAGTCGGTGCGCGCCGGAACATACGACTGGTCGCTCGGCAACATTCTCTGGCCATCGCACACGGGGGCGCGCCCGGCGATCATCGCCTGCTATGTCGTCGCGCTGCTCTGGCCATTCATCAACGAGGGCATGTTCCGGCTGGGCGAAGCGGGGCGCAGACGGGCCTTCCTGCTGGCCTCTCTGGTCGCCAACCTGGGGCTGCTGGGCTTCTTCAAGTACTACGGCTTCTTCGTCACCAGCGCGGTGGAGGTGCTGCAGCGGTTCGGCATCGAAGCCCATCCCCACGTGCTGGAGATCGTGCTGCCGGTGGGCATCTCGTTCTACACCTTCCAGACGCTCTCATACACCATCGACGTGTACCGGGGTCAGATGGGCGCGGAGCGCAACCTGCTCTCCTTCGCGCTCTACGTGGCGTTCTTCCCGCAACTGGTGGCGGGGCCGATCGAGCGCGCCAGCCACCTGCTGCCGCAGATGTCTCGCGTGCTGCCCATCACGCGGTGGCACGTGTACACGGGCTTCTGGCTGCTGGGGTGGGGAATGTTCAAGAAGGTGGTGCTGGCGGACAACGCGGCGCTGATTTGCGACAGTGTGTTCGCCGCCTTCGCGGGCGACAAGCCGCCTGAAGGCGCGGGCTTCACCGCGTGGCTGGGCGTCTACGCCTTCGCCATCCAGATCTACTGCGACTTCTCCGCCTATTCCGACATCGCGCGGGGCACGGCCCGGATGATGGGCTTCGACCTGATGCTCAACTTCAACCTGCCCTACTTCGCGGTCAATCCCAGCGACTTCTGGCGGCGCTGGCACATTTCGCTTTCGACGTGGCTGCGGGACTACCTCTACATCCCGCTTGGAGGCAACCGCAAGGGACCGGTGCGCACCTACGTCAACCTGATGGCCACCATGGTGCTCGGCGGGCTGTGGCACGGGGCGGCATGGACGTTCGTACTCTGGGGCATCTATCACGGCGGGCTGCTGGCGATCCACCGCATGCTGCAGGGACATTTCGAGCGCTGGTACGCCTTCAAGGCGAAGTGGATGCGCGACCTGTGGAAGGTCATCATGATCGTCTTCTTCTTCCACCTGACGTGCCTGGGCTGGCTGCTCTTCCGCGCCCGGTCGATGGACCAGTTGTGGGCGATGGCCAGGGCCATGTTCACTGACCTGGGCAGCCAGGTGGATCTGATGGGACCGAGCGGCGGCATCTCGCTGGCGGCGCTGATGATCTTCCTCTTCGTCGTACAGTTCATCCAGTACCGCTCGCGCGACCTGATGATCGTCTTCCGCTGGCCGCTGGCGGCGCGGGCGGCGGTGTACGCGGCATTGATGCTGGGCTTCGTGCTGTTTGGAGCATTCGGTGAATCCCCGTTCATCTACTTCCAGTTCTGAGCAGCCCTTCGACGTGGGCGCCGCACCGTGGGCGCTGGTCGCCGCGCTGCTGGTGGTCCTGGCGTGCGAAGGCGCGGTGCGCGTGGCGCCGTCGCGCTGGGTGATTCCCTACGTCAACGCGGGCGACAGCACCTACCCGGCGGTGCGGCACTTCATCGAGAAGGACGGCCCGGCGGAGGTGGCGGTCGTGGGCTCCAGCCGTGCACGGGAGTCGATCGCCGCCCCTGACCTGCGCGCCGCCTGCGAGGCCGCCCTGGGGCGGACCGTGACCGTGGGCAACTACGCATCACCGGCCGCCGGCGCAGATGAAGTCGATTCCATCGTCCGCGTGCTGCTCTCCCAGCGGCGAAAGCCGAAGTTGATCCTCTACGGCATCTCGCCGCTGCAACTTTCCACCAAGGCGGCGGCGGCGCGTCACGCCGGGCGGCTGTGGACGCTGGACGACTGGGAACGCGAGGCCGCCACCCTGCCGGCGAACGCCGCCCGTCGGTTGCGGGCGATGGCCATGCACAACGAAGCCGGCCGGTGGTGCCGCCTCTACGCCTACCGCGACATCGCGTGGATCAGATTGCGGGCTCTGCTCGGCTGGGAATCGATCCACTCCAACCCTATCGCGGGCGACCTGACCTTCCAGCAGGTGGATGAACCCGACCGGCGGCTGGCGGATCACCCGGTGAGAGACGCCTTCGTGCAACGCTACCTGCGTCCTCGCATGCAGGGCAACCGCCATCCGCTTGGGGGCGAGGCGTCGCGGCGCTTCGAGTCGATCCTGTCACAGTGCCGGGACGCGGGCGTGACCATCATCGTGTACGAGGTGCCGCTCTCCGAAACTCTCCGCCGCAACTACCCCCGCGGCACGCTGGAGCAGATGCGCCGCATCGCCCAGCGGCTGACGAACAAGTACCGTGCCCCATATCTCCACATCGAGGATCTCGGCGAGACGTTCGATGAGACGGTCTTCCGCGACCTCTCGCACCTCAACGTCCACGGAGCCAGGCGGTTGACGGCGATCCTCGCTCAGAAGGCGGTCATTCCCGCGCTCAAGGGCGAACTCAAGTGGGTCAGCCGCCCCGTACCTCCCCGTCCCGAGGGGCTGGGCACGCCGCGCGGCGGCGAGGATGATGAGGGCGACGACCAGCCGCCCGGTGAGATCACCGTGCCGGATACCAGCCCGATTGATGACCAGTGAGGATGCACGACGCGGAGCGTCGCGCCACCCCTCCGCAAGCCGGTGCGTCCTTGCACCGATTCGATCCTCGCGGCTCAACGCCTTGAGGATCGGGGTGTCATGCCGCCATCCTTTGAATGCCTCCCGCAACCGCGCCCTTCCCCGCTCATACACCCTGCATCGTCCATCCGCCCAACCTCACGCGGGGTGCTGTTCCACATGCCACGCTCCTCTTCGTCGTCGGCCGCTTCCACTGTACGGTTCGTCTCCGTGCTCCTTGGCTTCGCGGGCTGCGCCATGCTCGCGGGCGCGGCGGCCGAGCCCGGCTGGCCGGGCTTTCGCGGCCCCAACGGGTCGGGGGTGACGGAATCCACGCTGCCCGAGGCACTGGACCTCGACAGCCACCTGCTGTGGAAGCGCGAGATCGACAAGGGGTACTCCTCCCCGGTCGTGGTGGGTGACATGGTCATCCTCACCACGCACGCGGACGGCAAGTCGTTCACCCTGGCCCTCAGCCGCGCCACCGGCGAGCCGATGTGGCGCGTCGAGGCCCCCACGCCCCTGCCGGCCAAGCGTGGCACGCCCAACTCGCCGGTGTCATCCACGCCCGCCAGCGACGGCGAGCGCCTGTACGTGCTCTACGAGCATTTCGGATTGGTCTGCTATGACCTGTCGGGCAGAGAACTGTGGAAGCGCGAGATGGCGCCGTTCAACGTGCCGCACGGCATGTCGTCATCGCCGGTGCTGGCCTGTGGGCTGGTGATCGTGCAATGCGACCAGGACACCGATTCGCACGTCGCGGCGCTGGATGCGCTCACCGGCGAGCCGCGCTGGCGGGCGGAGCGGCCCGGCTTCGCGCACAGCTACGCCACGCCCGCCATCGCGCGACCCAAGGACGGCCCGGAGCAGGTCATCGTCGCGGGCTCGTTCGAGACGGTTTCCTACGACGTCAAGACCGGCGAAAAACTCTGGTGGGTGAACGGCATGGCGTGGCAGACCAAGACTGTTCCCGTGATGGACGAGAACCACTCGCACGTCTTCATCCACGCGGCGTTCGGCGCGCCCAATGAGTTCGGCGCGCCCAAGCTGAGCGGCACGTGGGAGGAATCCCTCGCCGCGCGCGACAGGAACGCGGACGGGAAACTCGTCGTCGATGAGTTCGAGTTCCCCGCCCTCAAGGAACTCTGGTTCCTCTACGACCTGGACAACGACACCTTCATGGACGGATCGGAGTGGGCCATGGCCCTCAAGCGCCAGACGGCCACCGGCGGCGTCTTCGCCATCCGCCTGGGCGGCGAGGGCGACGTGTCGGACAGCCACGTGGAATGGACGTACACCAACCGGCGCGGCATGCCCGACATGCCATCGCCCCTGCTCTACGACGGAGTGCTCTACCTCATCAAGGATGGCGGCCTGCTCACCGCCCTCAACCCTCAGAACGGCGAGGTCCTCAAGCAGGACCGCACCGGCGCGACCGACGCCTACGCCGCTTCGCCCGTCGCGGCGGGAGGGCGCCTGGTTCTGGCTGGTCGCGGGGGGTCGGTGAAACTGCTGCGGGCCGGGAGAGACTGGGAGTTGCTCTCCGAGGTCGAAGTCGAAGGCGACATCTGGTCCACGCCCGCCATCGCGGACGGCTGTCTCTTCGTGCGCACCCAGCAGGCGCTGTATTGCTTCCGTTGAAGTGCGGGGAATCGCGCAGACGCGCCAGGTGGAGCGTCGCGCCACCCATGTCGCGCCGCCCATTCACCCGCCCGACCTCAGCGCCCGCCACCGTGACACGCCGTACATCAGCAGCCCGATGGCGATGAGCATCTCCTTGTGCTCATTGAACTGGTCAAGGAAGTCACGCCAGACGGGCGTCGTCAACCGATCCTCCTCGGCGATGAAGAACTTGGCCACCGTCTTCACTTCCTTCCACGCGAACCCGACCGCAACGGTGGTGATTTCCGGCGCCGCGGGAATGGCCGCGCCCCACCGCTCCGGCAGCCACCCGCGGCGCAGACGCCACGCCAGCGGCAGACCGAAGAACACGCCCGCGATGAACACGCTGCCCATGGCCTGCACGGGAATGTCGGTGTTGTGCAGGTTGGTCTCGATGGTGTGCTCACGGATGGCCGGCGGCGTCTTCCACTTGAACCACGTCTGACCCCACGAGACTTCCTCGCCGGCGAAGAACACGCCCGCCAACCCCACCACGCCCACGATGGCCGCCCCGCTGCGGGGCGTGAGGCGCCGCCCCTCGCGCCCGAACAGGCGCCACCCCGCGCCCAGGAGCAACAGCCCCCCCAGTATCGCCGAGGAGAACGTCACGATCTCCACCGCCCCGTGCTCGCGATTGGCCTCCTCGATGATGTATGTCAGGTAGAAGCGCGGCGCAATCAGGTACATCGCCGTCAGCACGCCCACGATGAGAAACGGCAGCGCACAGAGTACGATGCAGCGAACGGTGCAGCAAGGCGCTTGGTCGGTGGATGCTGTCACAAGAGCGATTCCGGTGGCGTGGTTCGATCACTTCCGCCTCGGCTGGTCAGTCGGCGCGGGCACTCGTATCGTCACCTCCCGGCGCTCAGGCGTACTCCCCGCAAGGAACACCAGCCATGCCGCATCGTATGCCCTTCGTGGGCGGAAACTGGAAGATGAACACCGACCTGGCCTCGGCGGTGGAGCTCGCCGACGACGTGAACGCGGGCTGCGCCGAACTGATTCAGCACGTGGATGTGGCGCTCTTCCCCCCCTTTCCCTACCTGCTGCCTGTGGGCAAGGCGCTGGGCCACGGCGGGGTCATCCTGGGCGCCCAGGATGTCTACCACGAACCCGACGGCGCGTATACTGGCGAGGTGAGCGTGGACATGCTCACCGACCTGAGCGTCAACGTGGTGCTCACCGGCCACAGCGAGCGGCGGCACATTCTCGGCGAGGATGATGATCTGGTGAACCGCAAGACCCTCGCCGCGCTGGATGGCGCGTTGTGGGTGGTGCTGTGCATCGGCGAGACGCTGGAGCAGCGCGAGCGGGGCGAAACGGACGCCATCAACCTGCGTCAACTGCGGGCCGGGCTGGAAGGCGTGCCGCCCGAGCAGGCCACGCGGCAGGTCATCATCGCCTACGAGCCGGTCTGGGCCATCGGCACGGGCCGCACCGCCACGCCGGATGATGCCCAGGCCGCCCACCGAGTGATCCGCGGCGAACTGGCATCTCTCTGCGGCCACGAGGCGGCTGGGGCGATCCGCATCATCTACGGCGGGTCGGTGAAGCCATCCAACGCCGCCGCCCTGGCGGCCCAGCCGGACATCGACGGCTTCCTCGTGGGCGGGGCCTCGCTGAAGGCGGATGAGTTCATTGCGATTGTGAGGGCGGCGGCGGGACGATAGAACCGATCCTGAACCTTCCTTGTGCATTGGGGACGGGGAACGCGACGAGTAGGATGATACTCGGAGGACACGTCATGACGCGACCATCTTGGCCGATCCTTTGGACCCTGCTACTCGCCATCGCCAGCCATTCCGTGGCGCAGGACGCGGCTCAGCCCCCGGCGGAGCCGACCCCGCCCCCAACATCGTCTTCATCCTGATCGACGACCTCGGCTGGACCGACCTGGGTTGCCAGGGGTCGGGCTACTACGAGACGCCGAACATCGATCGCCTGGCCGCACAAGGCGTGCGGTTCCTCAACCACTATCACGCCCAGAATTGCACGCCCACGCGAGCCGCGATCATGACGGGCCAGTACCCGACGCGCACCGGCATCTACGGGGTGGGGACGCTGGCGCGGGGCGACGAAGCGCACCGCAAGATGGAGGTGCCGGAGAACGTGACGCGGCTGCCGCTGGACCGGCGCACCATCGCCGACGCCCTGAAGGCCGCCGGCTACGCCACGGGGATGTTCGGCAAGTGGCATCTCGGCTCAGGGCCGCGCTACCACCCCTCGCAGCGCGGCTTCGATGAGGCCATCGTCTCCATGGGGGAGCACGTGAACTTCACCACGATGCCGGAAGTGGACCACCCCGGCGACCAGTTCCTGGTGGACTTCCTCACCGAGCGGTCAGTGGACTTCATCGAGCGGCACAAGGACCGGCCGTTCTTCCTGTACCTGGCGCATTACAGCGTTCACGCGCCGCTCGAAGCGCCTCACGACCTGGCCGAGAAGTACCGGGGCAAGGAACCGATTGGCGGCCACTCCAATCCCGTCTATGCAGCGATGATCGAGTATGTCGATCACAGCGTCGGGCGAATCATGGCGAAACTGGATGAATTGCAACTTGCGGGAAACACGCTGGTCATTTTCACGAGCGACAATGGCGGTGTTGGGGGCTACGACGATCGGTTCGACAACTACACAGACAATGCCCCGCTTCGTAGCGGCAAGGGCACCTTCTACGAAGGCGGCCTTCGCGCCCCGCTGATCGTCCGCTGGCCGGGCGTGACGCCCGCAGGCGCGACCTGCGAGGCGGTCACGACGCACGTGGACTTCTTCCCAACCACGCTCGAAGCCGCCGGCGCTGCGGCACCGGAGACTCAGACACTCGACGGGCTGAGCATCGTGCCTTTGCTGCGCGATCCCGCCGGTCAACTGGAACGGGAAGCCATCTACGGCCACTTCCCCGGCTATCTGCAGGGGTTCGGCGAGGGCGTGTGGCGCACCACCCCCGTCGGCATGATCCGCGCGGGCGACTGGAAACTCATCGAGTTCCTCGAGGACGGGCGGCTGGAACTCTACAACCTGCGCGAGGACATCGGCGAGAGGAACGACCTCGCCTCGACGATGCCGGAGAAGGTGAGGGAACTCCATGCCATGCTGATCGCGTGGCGCGAGAGGACCGGGGCAGCGATGCCGAGGCCGAAGAACCCCGAGCGCGATTGATGACCTCAGTGCGGCGCTGACGATGTGGACGAGGCCCCGCCACGGAGCGCGACCCGCTTCGGATTGGCGAATCAGTCCTCCACGGTGTCCGGGATCGCCACGTCCATCAGCCAGCCGGGGTAGGCGGGCAGGACGCGCACGCGCACTTCCGTCTCTGCGCCGGCATCATCCATGACCGCTCGCAGTTGACACGGTCCCAAGTGAAAGCCACCCGCGTCGTCGGCGTTGAACGCGAGTTCCATGCCCGGAACCTGAACCCAATTGTTACTGTCCATGCTGAACTCGATGCGGACGGTCGCTCCATCCCAAGCATCCTCGGAAGCGACCGGAACTGCGTGAGCCATGAACGTGCCGGGCCCGCCGCGCCACTTGATGCTGATGCTCTCACCGTCGGCGCTGAGAATCTCATTGATGAAATGGGTTGAAACGACCGAATGCGGTGGTGACGCGCCGGTGTCCGGCAACGCTTCCTGCGGAAACCACCCCTGCCACGCCGGGGCGAGGCGGACTTTGACCGATGTGCCCCCGCCGGCGCCCGAGAGGGTGATCCGCAGTTTGCACGGGCAGATCTGAAAGCCCACGGCCTTGTCGGCAGTCACCGTGGTGTCGGTGGACAGGTCTACCCACGACGACCCCTCGATCTGCAGTTGCACCTTGACGGTCGCCCGTCGAACGTCCCGATGACGATGAACGTGCCGGGTCCGCCCGGCCAGTCGATTCCCGTCGTGCTGCCGTTGGCGGTGAGCTGCTCATTGATGAAGCGAGCCATGATGCCCCCATGATGAAAGGGTGACGAGGAAGCAGGAGAACGGACGACGCCCGGTCGCGTCAGCGAGCGGGGTGCCGGCGCCGACGCGTGAGGAACATCGCGGGTAGCAGAAGGGCGAGGCCACCAGCGCCGGGCACCTGACCCGCCAGGATCGGCTTGCCGGGGACAGTCTCGTAGGCCCACGCCAATGCGAGGAACGAGTATCGGTGATGCCCTTCACCGGCGCGGATCACCGCGATCCAGCCGTGGTTGCCGGACTGCGTCAGGACGCCCATGTAACGGACAACCCCGCGAGGGAAGTCGCTCTCCCATCCCTTGAAATCGCCTGAATGCTCAGCGCCATCTCGAAAGAAACTGGCGCTCACGTCGTCGTCGAGTTCGAGCGCTCTCGTGACCACGAGATCCGAGTACGATGCGATCCAGGCGGCCTCGGACGTCGCGTTGAACATGTCCCCGCCCCCCGCGAAATGCTGGCCGACGCTGTTGCCCGTGCGCGACTCCTGCTGGTCCGTCGAGGGCTTGGTGATGTTGAGCCAGTGCTCCCACGACGGCGGGTCGAATCGCTGCTGCCAGTGCCAGTTGAAGTGCCCCGGCTCGCCGGGGGCGGGATTGACGAAGTGGACGATACCGCCAGAAGCGTTCCAGACGAATGCCGCGCTGAACGCAATGGCGGCGATGAATGCTCGACATACGTGACGATTCATGCTGTCGTCTCCTTCCTGTTCACGTTCCCGACAGGGGGAACGTGATGGCATGCGCAACACTCACCACGACGGAGCCGGGGACCATTCCCCGATTCTGCGCAGCGGGCGCCGTCGGGTGGCGGACAAGATGCCGCACCGAGCGAGCCACCGGCGACGCGATGGAATATGCAACCGGGTGATGGATGCGCCGCTGCTCGAACTGCGAACCAACCTGAAGTGCGAAATCGTCGATGCTTTCGTACAGACCCGACACGCCATTGACGCGATCATGCGTCTGGAACGCGTATCCCGCACGCGCGAAGTCCTTCAGGCGTCTCGGCCAGCACTCGGGGCCACAGGGTTCTTCCTCGAAGTCTGAAATCCGGAACAGCGCCGTGCAGTCACCACGCTCGAATCTCGCCTTGAAGTCCGGATCATGGTGGAGGATGAACTCCTTCGCGTTGGCATACGCATCGAAGGGGCCGACCCGGTCGAGGTCCGGCAGGTGCGGTGGGAAGCGCATCCCCGGAATGGCTTCGTACACGAACTCCATGCCGTTCCGGCGACCCCAGGTGAATAGCGCCAGAGAGAGGGACTCGTCATGCACGCCGGAGTTGTCGAGGAAGAAACGCGTCACCCCGACCAAGTCGCGGTAGGGGAAGAAAATGCGCTCGAGAATGGCGACATCCTCGGCGTCCTGAACATCCGGCTGCCAGGGACCGCCCGGTTCGCCGGGCGTGCCTGACATGTCAACCTTGCCCGGATCCTTGATCCAGGCGCCGATGTACAGCGACACTTCATGCTCGGGGTCGCTCCGGACCCAGGCGCCGATCCGATCGATCAACGCATCGCGCTGATAGTCGTACATGGGTTCCCATTGACCGCTGGGGATGAGCCCCTGAAGGGGCGTGCGTCCGGCAGGCATGCGCAGGCACAGACGCTTGGCGCCGGTGGCTGTGCGCAGCCCGATGTGCTCGTCGAGGAATTCGCCGACCTGCGACTCAAGGTGCCAGTCATAGCGGTTGATCCACGACCGTCCCGGCTGATACACCTCAGCGGCGGCGTTCTGGAGTTGCCTGCCGTTCACGCCGGCCACACGAACTTCCATCACCGGCCGCGTGTCCTTCCGAAAGAACGGGTTGATGAAGGTCTCGTCGTGAACCACCAGTTCCACGTGGTCGATCGAGACGCTCCCGCTCAGTGAGCCGGACTTGAGCCGCGCCCGGATGGCCACGCCGAAGTCCGGGTTCTCCAGCCGGTCGCGCCACCAGAAGTTCCAGTTGTTGCGGCCACGGGGGTACACCGTGTCCGAGCCGGTCAGGTCGATCGGACCCGCGCCGGCGGCCCGCAGCAGGTTCAGCCCGCCCAGCGTCAGCCCGCCCGAGCCGTCCGACTCGCAGCCGAGAATCTCGAAGAGTTCGCTGTTCGCGCCCTAGGCCTCGATGTTCACCTCGATCTTCGTGAACCGGATGTTCCGGGGCAGCGCGGAGAGGTCCGCCCCCGTGCAGACCAGGTACTCGGTGACGACCGCGGCGCTGAAGCTGCTCAGCAACGCCGCGGCGTAGGCGTTATCGCTCTCCTGCCCGTTGCCGGGGTTCGACCACGACGCCTCACCCACATCGGAGGCGATGCTCTGAAAGGTGTCGAACTGGAACGCCGCAATCGGCACGACGGCCTCCCCTGCCCCCCCACGCGACCACCCCAACTGACTGACCCCCGCTCACCAACATCACCCCCCGCCATCACCCCTGAACGGGGCGGCGGATCACCACCACCCAAGCATACCACAGGCGCGCCCCCCCCATGTCAAGGGAATCTTCACATTTCATCCAGTCGCGGGCGGGGCGGGGGACACCTGACGATCGGCTTGGTGATCCGAGACACAGGCGGGACGCCTGGGGCACTGGTGTTCCAGGGGTCTCGCGGAATCCACTACGGCAGGGTGTGCATACCCCATACACTTCCGCCCCCAGCCCCTGCCCCCCAACCCCCATGCCCCTGCTCACACTGGTCAACGTCTCCCACGCCTACGGCTCCAGCATCGTGCTGGATGGAGCCACGCTGTCCATCGAGCCGGGGGAGAAGGTGGGCATGGTCGGGCGCAACGGGTGCGGCAAGACCACGCTGATGAAGGTCATCCTGGGGCAGATCAAGCCCGATTCCGGGCAGGTGCAGCTCCAGCGCGGGGCGCGGGCGGGGTATCTGAGCCAGGATCCCAGTTTTGACCCGCAGGACACCCTGCGCGACGCGGCGGAAGGCGCCTTCGCCGAGCTCCACCGGCTCCACGTGGAATTGCATCAGGTCTACCACGACATGGCCGAGGCGCAGGGGGATGACCTGAAGCGCCTGATGCGCCGCCAGGCGGAACTGGATGCGGCGATCGAAGCCGCAGGCGGCTACGCCATCGACCACAAGATTGATGCCACGCTGCACGGGCTGGGCTTCACGGACGACCAGTTCACGCTGAAGGTCGCCAACCTCTCGGGGGGACAGAAAGGTCGGCTGGGGCTGGCGCGGCTGCTGCTGGAGGAGCCGGACCTGCTGCTGCTCGATGAGCCGACGAATCACCTGGACATCGCGGGGCGCGAGTGGCTGGAGAACTTCCTCGCCAACGAGTATCACGGCGCGGTGCTGATGGTGTCGCACGACCGCTGGATGCTCGACCGCGTGGTGGACCGCATCATCGAGATCGAAGTCGGCTCGGTGCGCGAGTACCCCGGCAACTACGAGAAGTACATCGAACTGCGGCGCGAGCGGCAGTTGACGCACTCGCGCGTCTATGAGAAGCAGCAGGACAAGATCCGTCAGGAGGAGGCGTTCATCCGCCGCTACAAGGCGGGGCAGCGGGCGCGGCAGGCCAAGGGGCGCGAGACGCGGCTGGACCGCTACAAGCGCGATGAACTCATCGACCGTCCCATCGAGCTGGATGTGATGAACCTGCGGCTGCCCAAGGTGGAGCGCTCGGGCGACCTGGTGGTGGTGGCCGAGGGGCTCACCAAGCGGTACGACGACAAGGTGCTGTTTGAGAATCTTGATCTCGTGATCGAGCGCGGCGAGCGCATCGGCATCATCGGGCCCAACGGCGCGGGCAAGACCACGCTGGTGCGCACCATGCTGGGCGAGATCGAGCCGAGCGCGGGCGCCGTCCGCATCGGCAGCCGCCTCAACGTGGGGTACTACCGGCAGCTCCACGATCACCTGGAGCCGACGATGCTGGTGTGGGAGTACATCCGCTCGCGCATCGTGGGGCCGGACGGCGTCTCCCGCGCCAGTGAGCAGCAGGCCCGCGACATGGCCGGAGCGTTCCTGTTCTCCGGCGGCGATCAGGAAAAGGCGCTGGGCGATCTTTCCGGCGGCGAGCGCAGCCGCTGCGTGCTGGCGGGGCTGATCGGCAGCGCGCACAACCTGCTGGTGCTGGATGAGCCGACCAACCATCTCGACATCCCGTCCTCGGAGCGGCTGGAGCAGGCGCTCTCGCGCGACAGCGGCTACGAGGGCACGGTGATTCTCATCACCCACGACCGCGCCCTGCTCGACAGCAGCTGCGAGCGGCTGATCATTCTCGACGGTCACGGCGGCGCGACGGTCTTCGACGGCACGTATTCCGAGTGGGTGGAGAAGCGCGACGCGGCGGCCAGGGCGGAGCGCGACCGGGCCGAGAAGGCCGCGCGAAAGTCCGCCTCACGGTCAAGCCCCGCCCCAGCCGCCGCCTCGACCGCCAGGCGGCCCGGCAAGTCCGATGATCCGGAATCGTGGTCAATGGAGCAACTCGAGTCGCGCATCGAGGAGCTGGAGAACCGCATCAGGGCGATTGACGCGCAACTGCTCGATCCGGACGTCTACACGGATGGCCGAAAGTGCCGCGCCCTGCAATCGCAGCGGGATGAGCTGGCCTCGCAGCTTGAGCCGCTGGAGTTTGAGTGGTCGCGCCGCGCCGCGGAGTGACGATTTCGCCATCGCGATGGTGGCACGCCAGGCGCCCGACATGACAACCGGCGCCTCGCGGCGCCGGCTGACGTCTTGCAGACGAAATGAGCGAGAATCACACCGAGGTGGTCAGGATCACCACGCCGGCCTG
This sequence comes from Phycisphaeraceae bacterium, assembly GCA_015709595.1. Taxonomy (NCBI): domain Bacteria; kingdom Pseudomonadati; phylum Planctomycetota; class Phycisphaerae; order Phycisphaerales; family Phycisphaeraceae; species Phycisphaeraceae bacterium. The sequence goes on along the minus strand of CP054178.1, from coordinate 2,166,237 downwards.
ATTGACCACTTCCCAGGTGACGGCGGCCAGAGCGCCGACGCCGAACCGTTCGGGCTCGATGCCCGGCACGCGGACGCCGGCCACGAAACCGTCGCTGGAGAAGGTGGCGACGGTGAAGGTTTCGCCATCATCGGAGCGCCTGGCCCGCAGCGTATACGTGCCCCCCTCGGGCAAGCCAAGCCCGAGCACGAAGGCCTGCCTGGCCTGACCATTGACCCAGATGGCGCCCGAGCCCTGGAAGGTCGGCGAAACCGAGACCATCGCCTTGGGGGCCGCGTTGGGGTTGCTGATGAACGACTCAAAATCCGGACCGATGAGGACCTTGAGTTGATCCACCGTGTCCTTGTTGAGGGCTGCCTGCGCCAGTTGCTTGTAGTCACGGTTGAGGTCAAGGAAGAGCAACAGCGCCACCACCAGGCAGGCCGCCATGGCGAACGATGCCGCTCGCCATCGGGTGGTTGATCGAGCAAACGCCCGGTCGGCCTCGGAACCCGCTCCCCCGGCGCGGCGTCCGATCGACGCGATCGGCGCCAGCCGCATGGCCTCTTCCTCGATGGCCATGGCGACTCGGGCCAACACCCGCTCACGAAGCGAAGGGTCTGGGTTATCGGACGAAAGGAACGATTCGTCGCTCACCACAGTGGCCTGAAGAGCCAGAATCTCGTCCTGAACCGCCGCCGGTGCGTGGTGGAAGGAGCGGGAATAGTGCTCCGCCTCGAACTGATCGAGCAGTCCAAGCGCATCCAAGGCCGCCAGTCGAAGCAGCTCCTCACGGTTCAGAATGTGGTTGGTGTCAGTCATGGAGTTCCCCGGTCAATCTCATCGTGTCGTCATCAAAGCGGTCTACTGGTCCATTCCCCCAAGCCATCCCGGTTCCAACTCGACGAACCTATCCGGTCTGCCCATCGGCCTCCGTGGTCTCCCGCAGCCGGGCGAGCCCTCGGCTGAGAGCCGATTTGATCGTGCCCAGCGGCGCCCCCATTTGTTCGCTGATCTCCCGGAGCGTGTATCCTTGAAAATACGCCTTTTCGATCACTTCCCGTTGAAGTTTGGGCAATTCCTCGATCCTCCGGCGAAGTTCCGCGTTCCGGTCGTCGGTCGCCCGCACCTGATCCGGCGGTGGTTGAACGGCGGTCGGTGACTGCCACTCCTGCTCCAGCGAGCCGGGCGTCGGTCGGACGGCCCGACGCCTGAGACGATCGATCAGGTGACGCCTGGCGATGAGCATCACCCACGTCACCAGCCGCGCCCGGCGCGGATCAAACCGGTCGGCTGACTGCCAGAGCCGGACAAACACCTCCTGAACCGCATCCTCGGCCTCCGCGACCGAGGGAAGCACCTGCCTCGCCGCCTTGAACACGAGGGAGCCGAACCGGTCATACAGGGCCTCAATGGCCCGCTCGTCGCCTTCCGCGACGCGCTGCATGAGGGTCCAGTCCCCCTGCTCAACGGCGTCGGGGTTCCTCGAATCATCTATTCGGAAGGGCCGGGGCATCGGTTGCCGCTCCACCGGGCTGTTTTCCACACAGACGGGCGAACAACCCAGCTTGACAGGATGTTGGTAGTATAGCGGATGGCGGACAAGAATGGATTTTTTCCGCCACGGACCCCTTGACTCTGGTATGATGCCAAGGTCTGAGAGCCGCCTGACGACCGGAACTGGCGCCGTGGATACGCATCCAAGGCAACGGAACCCGGGGAATCAGGTTTCAAGCAACCCTTCCCTGCCTTCTCGTGGTAGGATCAAGGGATGTGGGGGAAGTCGGGGTGGGCCGGGGTTGGTCGCAGGTGCATATCGCAGGAACGGGGTGTGGGTCGATGTCGGGACGTGAGCCGAAGAGCATGACCCGGGTGGAGCATGGCGCATTGCGCTCCGGGTGTCGTCGCGCCTTCAGTCTCATCGAACTCGTTGTCGTCATTTCGGTTACGCTCATCATGACGGCCATTCTCATGCCCGCCCTTCAGGGGCTGCGTGAGCACACCGAGCGCGTCATCAGCGCCTCGAACATGCGACAGTTGGGCATGGGCATGATGATGTACTCCACCGACCGCGACCGGCGCCTGCCGTACAGCGCGTTCGTGCATCTGCCCGAGCCGGGCCTCATGCAGGAGATGATGGCCGTCCACATCGGCCACGGAAACGTCGATCGCTTCATGCTGGGCCCCTACTCGCTGCAGATCGACGATTCAGGGTTTGACGGGCTGGGGCTGCTGTACGCCTACAAGTACGTGGACGTGCCGAACATCTTCTACTGCCCCGCACACCGGGGCGATCACCACTTCGAGCGATACCGCAACGAGTGGGAGACGCTCGACGACATCATCTACGGCAACTACCACTATCGCGGCGACGTCGATCCCTTCGACCGCATGCGAGCGATGAACTTTGATCGTGACGCCTATCGCGTCTTCGTGGTGGACGGCATGCGCACCCGGCGCGATTTCAACCACCGCAACGGCTTCAACTCGCTCATGGGCGACGGATCGGTCTTCTGGCGGTTTGACGACCGGCAGGTGCTCTACCGCATGCTCCCCATTTCTCCCATGGACGGTGAGTCAGGCCAGGCCGTCTACAAGCGGGTCTGGGAGATCATCGACGACTGATCGTCCGACCGAGTCGATCTTCCTGACCACTCCATGCCCTCGTCGGTCTCTCTCATCACGGGCGTCGCCGGTTTCATCGGCTCGCACTTGGCTGCCGCTTTGCTGCGGCGTGGCGAGCGTGTGGTCGGCGTGGACAACTTCGATCCGTTCTATCCACGCGACCTGAAGGAGCGCCGGCTCCGCGAGATCGCCCGCGACGGGTTCCACTTCGTCGAAGCCGACATCCGCGACCGGGACGCCATGTTCCACCTCATGGCGACGCATCGACCCCGGCGCCTTTATCACCTCGCCGCGCTGGCGGGCGTGCGGCCGTCCATCGAACAGCCACACCGCTACGCCGACGTCAACGTCAACGGCCTGGTGTCCGTGCTGGATGCGGCTCGCACCGCGGGTTGCGGCGCCATCGTGTTCGCTTCCAGTTCCAGCGTGTACGGGAATAACCCCAAGACGCCCTTCGCCGAGGATGATCCGGTCGATCACCCCATCAGCCCCTACGCCGCCACCAAGAAGGCGGGCGAACTGCTCATGCACACCTACGCGCACCTGTTCAACCTGCGCGCGGCGTGCCTGCGCTTCTTCACGGTCTACGGACCGGGGCAGCGGCCTGACCTGGCCATCGCCACCTTCATGCGGCGGATGCGGAAGGGCCAGCCCATCACCCTCTTCGGCGACGGATCCACCAGCCGCGACTACACCTTCATCGACGACATCATCGAAGGTGTGCTCCGAGCCGCCGATCGCATCGAGCAGCCGGACTGCGGCAACTACCGCATCTGGAATCTCGGCGGCTCCGCGCCGATCACGCTGGCGCACCTGGTCGCGGCCATCGAACGCGTCAGCGGACTCCGCGCCGTCATCGAGCGGAAGCCGCCTCAGCCCGGCGACGTGGAGCGCACCTTCGCCGACCTTTCACGCAGCCGATCGGAACTGGGCTTCGAGCCGCGCACCCCGCTGGCGGAAGGGCTGGTCCGTCAGTGGGCGTGGTTGCTCGACTCCGAGTGATGTTCAGCGCTTGATGATGGTCACCGCCTGGGCCCGGTGTCTCCCGACGCCGGGATCGATGATGTCGTAGTCGATCGCCTTCACCGCGGGCCCCAGCAACACGCGGTCAATGTGCCACAGGGGGCGCTCACGCGGGTAGGTCGCCCCCCATCCGTGCCCCGCCTCGTCGAAGGCCTCGCGCAGCGTCGGAAAGAGCCGCCTGATCGCTCCCCCGCCTCGCGGGGTGTTCAGGTCGCCCACGATCAGATCCGGCGCCGGCTCACCAGCGCGCTCCAGTGCGGCGTGCAACCGCTGCGCCACGCCCATCCTCGACACGTGCGGCTCGGAAGGCAGGTCCGCCAGGCAGACCACCAGGGGTCGCCCCAGCCAATCCTCGGCCTCGATTTCCACGATGACCGCGTACATTCGTTCCTGCTGGATCACCGGACGAATGCGCGTGACCGCGCGGCGGGTTTCGATGGCGAAGAGCCCCGTGGAGACGAGCGTCACGCCTGGCGGTCTGGTGAGGGCGGTGAACCGGCGCCAGGGAATGCCCGACGGCGAGGCGAGGATGACCACGTCGCCCGTCAGTCGCCGCGCCGCCTCGGCGTGGGCGTCCGCCTCTTCTTCCACAGGCGAGGAGAGATTCCAGAACGCCACCCGCAGGCCGCCTTCCGGCGAGGCGTCGGATCGCTGGAACCGATGCTCGATGAACAGCAGGTAGCCCGTCAGAACGATGAAGACGCACGCCCAGAGCGCCATTCGACGCTTCCGCCTCGCCCGCGATGGGCCCGGTCGGCATGCCAGCACCAGACCTGTCATCGACGCCGCCAGGGCCGCCGGCGTGGGGACGAACCACAACCACTGACTCCAGCCGAAACGGTCGTTCAGAACACGACCCGCCAGCCAGGCGAGCAATCCGGCCCAGAGCACCGCCGCCAGCAGATGCGCGGCGCCCGACGCGAACATACGCCACGCGCGTCGGCGCGGGCGGACATCCGTGCGCAACGGGCGTGCGTTCATCATGGGCCAAGGGTAGGGCGGGCGAGCCGTCATTCCCGCCGACTCCCATCAGACATGGTGCGCCGGGAGCACGGCGATCCACTCACGGGTCGTCATGCTGCATGCAACACGGCCCGGGGTCACCTCTCGTCACTCCGACAGTTCCGCGTGGGTATGCGGCATGTAGAAGTGAACCCGCATATCGCTGCCGTACGCGTGAGTCTCCGGCCCATTGAACCCCTCGATCGCCAGCGGCACCTCCCGCTTCATGCCGGGGGCTCGGAGAACGAGAAACCCCTTGTCCGCCATGATCGGGCGAAGCGAGGACAGCCGCGCCAGCAGGCGCTCGCGATCGCGATCATCCTCGATCATCCGGTAGGGCGGATCGACGAAGACCACGTGAACGGGCCTGGGCGCGCGGGCCAGCACCAGCGGCGAGAAGGCGTCGCCCTGCACCGCCTCGGCGCGGTCGGCGCACTGAAGCGCGGCGATGTTCTGCTCCAGAACGCGGAAACTCTGGCGGCTCTGCTCGACCATGAGAACGCGCCTGGCGCCGCGGCTGACCGCCTCCAGCCCCATCGTGCCCACGCCGGCGAAGAGGTCGAGCACGTTGGCGTCGTCGAACCAGCCGCGCAGGATGTTGAAGATCGACTCCTTGACGCGCGAGGCCATGGGCCGCGTGGTCTGGTCGCCGATGGGGCCGGCAATGACGCGGGATCGGAACTCGCCGCCGAGGATGCGGAGCATGGGTGAGGGTAGGTGGTTCCGTCGCGGACATCGACGCCCCCTCGTCAGGAGCGCTCAGCGTCCGACGACCAGCCGCGTGGTCACACGGTTTTCCTCGCGGATAGTCCCCGCCGCGAAGTCCGTCACGTTGCCAATGGTCGTCTCGGCGATCGCCTTCACCGCCTCGTGCGTGAAAAACCCCTGGTGAGCGGTGATGACCACGTTGGGAAAGGTCAGAAGGCGGGTGAACACGTCGTCCTGGATCACCTGGTCGGAAAGATCCTTGAAGAAGAGGTCCGCCTCCTCCTCGTAGACATCCAGCCCGACGGACCCCACGTGCCCCCGCTTGAGCGCGGCGATGAGCGCCCGCGTATCAATGACCGCGCCGCGACTGGTGTTGATGAGCATCACGCCGCGCTTCATGCGGGCGAGCGTGCGCTCGTTGATGAGGTGGCGCGTGCCCGGCGTGAGCGGACACTGGAGCGTGATGATGTCCGACTCTGACAGCAGCTGATCCAACGGGACATATCGCACGCCCAGCCGTTCGCACGCCGGGTTCGGAGCCGGGTCGCTGGCGAGCATGCGGCAGCCGAACCCGGTGAGGATGCGGCACACCGCCTCTCCGATCTTGCCCGTGCCGACCACTCCCGCGGTGCGGCCGTGCATGTCGAAGCCCATCAGTCCGTCCAGCGAGAAGTTCTGCTCGCGCACGCGGGCGTAGGCGCGGTGGAACTTGCGGTTGAGCGTGAGCATCAGCCCCACCGCGTGCTCGGCGACCGCGTAGGGGCTGTAGGCCGGCACGCGCAGGACGGTCAGCCCCAACCTTTCCGCCTCCTCGATGTCCACATGATTGAATCCCGCGGAGCGCAGCGCCAGAAGCCGCACGCCCCCCGCATGCAATGCCCGCAGCACGGGGGCCGAGGCGTCGTCATTGGCGAAGATGGCCGCCGCCTCATGGCCCGACGCCAGCGGCGACGTGGATGCCTCCAGCCGGTGCTCGAGCAGCGTGAGGGCGTGCCCGGCCCCCGGCAAGGCGTTGGCTGCCTCGAGGTAGGGTCGCTCGTAGCGTTTGACGGAATAGATGGCGATGCGGGTCATGGGTGGGTTCGGCGTCACGAGGCGACGCCGGGTGCAACGCTGATCGACCGGACGAACGATATGATGCTAGACTATGGCCCGTGACCGATCGCATGTCGCGTCGGTACGCCTGTCCGCTCTCCGATCCGCCAGGATAACGGGAGACATCCATCATGCGGAGCGTTCCAACCCTCATTCGTCTGCCGCTGGTGCTCGGGACATCGGCGCTCGCGTCGCAGTCTCTCGCGCAGCAGCCGCCTGCCGCATCAGAGTCGGCCAGACCGCTCCCCGTCCTCGCCGAGCCGTTCAAGGTCGAGGCCTCCGGCGCTCCGATCGCCGTGGACGTGGGCCACGCCGCCCCCTTCGTCATCGACTTCAACAAGGACGGCAAGAAGGATCTCGTCGTCGGCCAGTTCGCCAGCGGCAAGGCCCGCGTGTACCTGAACGTGGGGACGGATGACCAGCCCGCCTTCAGCGACTTCACATGGCTGCAGGCGGGCGGGGTGGATGCCCACGTACCCCCCAGCTGATGCATCGGGTTCGATCCACAGTTTGTGGATCTCAACGGCGACGGACACGTGGACGTGATCTCGGGCCGCTATTCCCCCGGCGTGGTCACCTTCTTCGCCGGCTCGACGAGCGGCTTCAAGAAGGGCGCGCCGATCGAGGAAATCGGCGTCGATCACAACGAGATGCGCACGTGGATGGCCTGCGCCAACTTCGCCGACCTGGATGGCGACGGCGACCTGGACATGGTGGTGGGCAACGTTTCGGGCGACGTCTTCTACAACCTCAACACCGGCGACGCGAAGAAGCCCAAGTTCGGGCTGCGCAGGCCGCTCATGCTCTCGACCGGCAAGCCGGTGAAGGTGAATCACAAGTCCGACCCCCTGCCGGTGGACTGGGACGGCGACGGCGTGCTCGACCTGGTCGTGGGCGACGAGTGGGCCGGCGTCACGTTCTTCCGCGGCACGGGCCAGCGCGATGGCGATGGCCTGCCCACCTTCGAGCCGGGCGTGCCCATCGTGCCGGGCAAGGAGAAGAACCTTGTCCCCGGCTTCCGCGTTCGCGTGGAAACCGCCGACTGGAACAACGACGGCAAGCTCGACCTGCTGGTGGGCAACTGCGAGCAGGTGGGCGACAAGCTGATCGGCAACGTCTACGTCTTTCTGCGGAAGTGACCGCTGGAACAGGGACAACAGGAAAGAGGCCTGCCTCATAGATTGCGCTGCAGACGGGCACGCCCGCGCCGCCAAAATCACTGGGTGGCGTAGGCGCCCCGTCTGCGGCGGTGCGGGCGCATCGCCCGCGACCAATGGATCGGACGTCCCACCCGATCCGATGATCCCCCCTCATCGCGCGCATCACGCCGCGCGCCGGCGCAGGTCGCGCAGCCGCCGAATCTCCTTGATGACCACGCGCTTCGCCCGTCCCGCGACGCGGGCGATGGCGCGGTAGAGGTCGTCGTCCGTCTCCTCCAGCAGCATGGACCGTCCGTCAAGCAGGTCCACGCGCACCTTGCAGCGCTTGTTGATGCCGCCCTTGGGCCCGTTCACGTCCATCACGCGCACCATCACGCCCTGCACACGATCCATCACGCGCGACAGCGCGCCGCGCAACGACTGCTCGGCGTGAACCTGGATGGCGTCGGTCAGGCGAACGTTCGTTCCTTGAATCAGCAGTTGCATGGAGTACCTCCGGCCGCACAGCGCGGTGCGGCCATCCTTGGGGTGGGTGAACATTCAGAACGCGATCCGCCACAGGTAGGGCGAGGGTACGAAACCCGCCGACTCCGGACGGTGGACCTGCGACAGGCGCAACCCCAGCGCGGGCGAAGGGACGGAAGCGCCAAACCGCCGCAGGTTCGACATGACGGGCTCCCGAGGCCCTTGAGCCCCGGACCGGGCGGAGTCGGGATCACGCTGACTCTCGATGACGCGGCGTTCGGCTTCCATGACACGTCCTCGCAACCTCCGTGGTGGTACGAGGAGGAGTATCAAGGGACGTGCCAAGTCCAACCGGAATCGATCGACTCGCAAAAATCGTGCAAATCATTGAAAAACAAAGACCTGCAATATCTTTACCGACCGACCCGCCTGCCTGATCCATCATCCAGAAGTGGAACATCATGTTTCAGAATGGTTCATCTAGACACAAATCGGCGATCGGCCTGCCGTCCCATTGGCTCAAGCCGACGGCCCGATCTGGATGCCGTGCTCTTCCATCTTCCGGCGCAACGTGGCCCGGCTGACGCCCAGACGCCTCGCCGCCGGAGCGATCCGCCCCCGCGACTCGCGCAGTGCAGCCAGCAGCACCTCGCGCTCCACCTGCGCCACGGCGTGCTCCATCACCCGCCCCTCCAGATCGCCGCGGCCGATCAGCGAGCGCGACCATTCGCCGAGCGCGTCGTCGATGCCGCCCGGCGTCGCCGGCGCGTGTGCGGCGATCATCGCCTCGTTCGCGGGTGACACCGATGGCGTCGCACTGTCTCCGCGCCACGAGCGGATGTGTTCGGGCAGAAACTCCGGCAGCATCACCGAGCCGCGGGCCATCACCAGCGCCGCCTTGATGGTGTTCTCCAGTTCGCGCACGTTGCCGGGCCAGGGATATCGCAGCAGCATGGGCAGCACTTCGGGCGAGAAGGACTGGATGCCCGCGCCGAAGTCCGCCGCGTAGCGCGTCACGAAGTAATGCGCCAGCAGCACCGCGTCCACCTCGCGCTCGCGCAGTGGAGGCACGTGGATGGTCGCCACCTTGAGCCGGTAGTACAGATCCTGTCGGAAGCGGCGCTCGGCGATGAGTTTCTCCAGCGGCTGATGCGTCGCGGCGATGATGCGCACGTCGGTGCGGATGGTCGCGCTGCCCCCCAGCCGCTGGAACGCCTGCTCCTGCAGCACGCGCAGCAGTTTGGCCTGCGTGGGCAGGGGGATGTCGCCCACCTCGTCGAGGAAGATCGTGCCGCCGTCGCACTGCTCGAACTTGCCGATGCGCCGCGCGTCGGCGCCCGTGAACGCGCCCCGCTCGTGGCCGAAGAGTTCGCTCTCGAGCAGCGTTTCGGGGATCGCCGCGCAGTTCACCGCCAGAAACGCCCGCGTGCGCCGCGGGCTGTGCTGCAGGATGGCGCGGGCCACCAGTTCCTTGCCCGTGCCGCTCTCGCCGGTGATGAGCACGTTGATGTCGCGCGGCGCGATCAGCCCGATGAGTTTGTACACCTGCTTCATCGCGGGCGACTGGCCCACGATCTCGTCCACGCGCCGGCTGGGACGGGCTTCCGGCTCCTGGGCCACCACCGGCATCTGGATGCCGCGGCTGACGCGCAGCGCCTCGCGCAGTTGCCGCGCCAGCGACTCGGGGGTGGCGGGCGTGACGATGCAGTCGATGGCCCCGTGCTTGATGGCCTCGATGACCTGCCCGCTGTCCGCCGCGGGGCCGAAAATGATCGCCCCCGCCGAGGGCCATCTCACGCGCGCCGCGGCGAAGGCCCGGTCGCGCACCACGACCAGGTCGGGGTCGAGAGCGTCGCCCTCGGGCGCCTCGACTGACGCGAGTTCAACTAGTTCCGCTTCGAGCGCGGCACAGGCCGCCGCCAGGTCGCGCGCCAGCCGTCGATCGCCTCCCACCAGGGCCACGGTGTGCTTCATCGGCGGATTCTACGGCTGAGGCAGCGTGGATCGTCAGATCGATGGCCGATCCGCCCACTGACGGCGCCGCCGCCGGGCGGGGGCCGCGCCGAAGAGCATGAGGCCCAAGGCCGCCGCGGACCATGGCGCGGGGATCACCACGCCCTCGATCCGCATGGCGTAGTCGCTGGGGGGGGGGGGCCGTAATTGCTCAATGGAAGCCACCCCGGGAACTGGTACAACGGGTAGTGCTTTCCCCACGTCTCATTCCCGTTGACCACACCATTTCCAGCCGTCAGCCACCACGACTTGCTGATGTTGGTGTTTTGCGTCCATCCGCCGGGTGAGAACCAGAAGGTGCCCTGTTCCGAATCCGCGGGGTCGAGGATCAGGTCCACATTATCGAATCGCACCTCGAACAAGTGCGTGCCCGCCCGGCCCGCCCAATCGCCCAGATCGATGACGCTCGTTGGCCCCGTCTGGAAGTGGAACCACGGGTACTCGGGCGCAAAGTCGAAGAAACTATGGTCGGTCGTGGACCGGTGAACTGCGAAGGACCAGTTGTAGGGCACCTCAGGCCACGTGGCGATCATCCAGAAGGTGACCGAGGTGATGCGCGTGCGGCGGGAAGGGATGTAGTCGTCGCCTGCCTGGAAACCTGCGACTGGATGCCAGAAGGAAAGCACTTGGTTGTTCGTGTCGTGGCGCTGCTCCAGGAGCACATCCGCGCCGGTTGAGACTCCGTACAAGACCCCAATGAACAGAATCATGGTACGAAGAATGGTGATCCACATGTCCACAATCCTTCCACAGCGATCATTCTCACCGTTTGACGGCTTGGACGACGTCAGTACCCCTCGCTCCGCCGCCGGGCCGATCGCGTGCCCCAGAGCATGAAGCCCAGGGCCGCCACGGACCATGGCGCGGGGATCACCACCCCCTCGATCCGCATGGCGTAGTCGCTGGGAGGATCGCCGTAGAAACTGATTGGTAACCACCCAGGATACTGGAAAATCGGATATTGCTTTCCCCACGTCTCGTTGCCGTTGATGACACCATTTCCTGCTGTCATCCACCACGACTTCGTGATGTTCGTATTCTGCGTCCACCCGCCGGGGGAGAACCAGAAGGTGCCCTGCACGGAGTCCGCAGGGTCGAGGAGCAGATTCACATCATCGAATCGCACCTCGAAGAGGTGCGTACCCGCGCGCCCCGCCCAGTCACCCAGGTCGGTGACGCTCGATGGCCCCGTCTGGAAGTGGAACCACGGGTACACGGGCGCAAAGCCAAGCGGATGCTCGCCTTCATTTGACCGATGGACGGCGAAGGACCAGTTGTGCGGCACGTTGGGCCATGTGGCGATCATCCAGAACGTGACCGAAGTGACTCGTGTCGGGCGTGCTGGTGTGTAGTCATCGCCTGTCTGGAACCCTGCCACAGGGTGCCAGAACGACAAGATGTCATTCAGTCCGTCATGGGGCTGGTTCAACAACACATCTGCTGAACCGATTGGGGCGCAGGCCATGCTGGTGGCAGCACCTGTGACGCAAAGACATGTGCGGATCCACATTTCCACAATCCTTCAATCCTTCCACAGAGCCCGTTCGACGCGCTTGACCGATTGGAGGACTTCAGTAATCTACAGCGGCTCAGGGATGTCGTCAATCCTCTTTTTCTCGGGAGAGCATCATGTTCATCAATGGAACCATTGCGTGCGTCGCCTCACTCCTCGCCCCCGTCATCGGCTACGGATTCAATCCACCGACGGCCTCCGGCACCCAGTTGATCTCCATGGGACCGCCCAACAAGCCAGTCAACGAAACCGCCGTGGCCTCGGCCCGAGCACGTCGAACATAATATTCTACTGCCTGTAGGATGAACGATCTATGCTGCTTGTCATTGACACATCGATTCGTCGATTTCTGCGACACGATCACCATCACCATGACGCCCAACGAGGCCAGCGCGGTGGTGGTGTACATGGGCACGCTGACGCTGGAGCATCAGGATCCCGAGGGCATCTACTCGATGGGATCGTGGTGGGATCCCGAACTCTGGCAGTCCAACGAGGCGATCCTGGAGATTCGCGTCCATCAATGACGCCCACGCCCGCGCCTGACTCCCCCCACCACCACCACCCCGATGGCCTCTTGATCCAGACGCGATCCGGCAGCACCCGCCCCCGGCTTGACGAGCCGGGGGCGTTTTGCGTTGATTGACCGGTCGCATCACACCGGCCCCAGCAGTGCCGCGTACCCGCCGTCTCGGTACTCGGCCGGGTCGGCGCCGGGCAGGCCCTGGGGCAGGGTGAACCGCTCATTTGCGCGTTTCAGTGGGTGCCACTGCTCGATCCACGCGGCCTGCCGCTCGTTTTCCGCCGGCTCCAGCGAGCAGGTGGCGTAGAGAATCGAGCCGCCCGGCGCACGCAGACGCAGCCCGTCGGCGATGATCCCCCGCTGCAGCGAGACGAGTTCCGCCAGTCGCTCGGCGTTGAAGCGGTACCGTGCCTCCAGCCGTCTCGGCAGCACGCCCGTGTTGCTGCACGGCACATCCAGCACGACGAGATCGCATTGCCCGGCGAAGCGCAGCAGGTCTCCCGGCGCAAGAACGGCCACTCGGTCGCTCCCCCGGAAGGTGGACCGCAGCGCGTCCAATCGGGCGGGGTCGGCGTCGCTGCACACGATGCGCGCCTCCGGGTGCAGCCGCGCCAGTTGCCGCGTCTTGGTGCCCAGCCCGGCGCACAGGTCCACGATGAGCGCGGGTCGCAGGCCGCCAGTCAGGGTGACGGGGATGGCGCTGGCCGGATCCTGCACCGACAGGTTCGGGTGGGCTTCGAGGAGCCGCGACAGACCGCCGTGCGGCCCGGTGTAGATCAGACAGCCCGGCTCACGATGGGGCCGTGTGCCAGGCGGCGTCTCGGAGGCGGCGGACGGGTCGCCATCGCGGCGCAGCAGCAGAGGCGGCTGCGTGACATCGTGCCACGCCAGGCGCGTGGCCTGGTCCACGCCGAACATGTTGATCCACTCGTGCAGCAGCGGTTCAGGGTGGCTTGTCCGCTGCGCCAGACGGCGGACCGGCTCACGGGCGAAGACCGGCTCGTGGAGCTGGGCCAGGCGACCATCCGACAGCGGAAACGTCGATCGCTGCGCCGACTCGTCCACCTCGCCGATGGCGGCGCCTGCGGCGGGGGTTTCGTGGCCGGCGCGTAACCGGACGACCGCCCGAAGAACGGCGTTGACGAGCCCGGCGGCCCGCGCCTGGCCGTGCCGGCGCGTCCATTCGACGGCGTGGTTGACCACGGCGTGGTCGGGCAGCCGGTCCATCGTGAGCAACTGGGCCGCCCCGGTGAGCAGAATCGCCTGCAAATCCGGTTCGAGTTCCTCCCACGGGCGTGAAAGGCGGGACTGAACAACGGCCACCAGCGTCAGCCAGTGTCGGGTGACGGCATGATCAATGGCCCGCGCCAGCGCCTGCTCACGGTCATCCAGGCCCCCCACATCCATCGGTTCAAGCGGAAGGTCGGGGAAGCACCGACAGCGGTCAGCCAGGCGCTGAGCCACGGCGTCCCGGGCCTGTCGCGGCGGTATCCGAGGATTGGCCGGGGAAGGTCGAGTCATGAACCGGGACTGTAGGTCGGACATCAATCCCACCGCCAGACCTCGCCACCTCGTTCACATGCGGGAAGACCTCTCACCTGTCTGGACGAATCGAACCCATCATGCTACATTCCGAGTGTTCCAGGGGTGTTGTCCGCGACGTTCGCCTGGCGTGTCCCGAACGAAGGCGGCGCTGCCTGGATCGGCGCAGAGTGGCCGGGCGGCGTCCGCCTTTTTTTCGTCCGGATTGCCCCCCGGCGCCGGATCTGTCGGCCGAACCACCACCACATGACCGAACGGCTCTCGCACCTCGATGATCGCGGCCGGCTCACCATGGTGGACGTGGGGGGCAAGCCGGTCCAGCACCGCACGGCGGTGGCGGAGGGCTTCCTCGTCGCTCAACCAGGCACGCTCGACCGCCTCTTTTCGGGCGACCTGCCCAAGGGCGAGCCGTTGGCCGCCGCGCGGGTCGCGGGCATCCAGGCGGCCAAGCGCTGCGATGAACTGATCCCGCTCTGCCATACGCTGCCGCTTGACGCGGTGTCGGTGGACTTCGAGCGAGCCGCGCCGGACCGGGTGCGGATCATCGCCCGCGCCACGATCACCGCGCGGACGGGTGTGGAGATGGAGGCGCTCACCGCCGTCGCGGTCGCCGCCCTCACCCTGTACGACATGACCAAGGCGGTGGACAAGGGCATGTCGATCGAGGGTGTGCGGCTGGTGGCGAAGACCAAGTCGCCGCCTGAGTGAACAGTCCGCGACGGCGACGGCTGGTCGGTTCATCCGAGTATGATGCCCGCGGAGTGCGATGATCACATGGCAATCATGGGAAGTACGCGATCCACGTGGATGACCTGTCTCGGCGCGATCGTGCTCGTGCTGCCGCTGGGCTGCGAGTCCGGCGTCAGTCCGTCGCGGCGGGAGGCGTCCGCGGAGGAACGCCGCCTCGCCCGCATCGAGGAGCGACTGAACGCCATCGACCCGCCCACGCATCCCGGCGGCGCAAGCGGCCCTCGCACGACGGACACGGCGGTTCTGAGTGAACTGCGCCAGGCGATGCGGAGCATCGAGTCTCGCCTCGACGCCCTGGAGCAGCGGCTGGTTGAGCGCGGCTCCACCCGCGACATCCAAGCTGCGACACCGGACTGGCGACCGGATCGACGACCGGGGCTGGTTTTCGACTGCGCCGGCGACGCCCCCACCGCCGCCAATCCTTTCGGGTTGATCGAGGATCAGTGGCGCAGCGCCGCGGCGTCACGCGACTTCCTCCGGCGTCGATACGAACAGGCGGATCGCTTTCACCAGCGGGTGGGTTTCGTGCGGGTGATCTGGCGTCGTCCGGGCGGCGCGATGGGAGCGGATCCGGGGGGTGGATTGGCCGGTCTCAGCGCCCTGGACGGACGGCAGCTCGTCAGCGGAACGTGGGTTGACAAGCACCCCTGGCGTCGCCGCATCTTTCTCGACGAAGCGGCGCGGTTCGTCAACGAGCACCCCGGCGCGACCGTGGGCGTGGCCATGGGCGCGATGATCCCCGCGTCGTGGCAATCCATTGACGCCAGCTCGGCAGCCCCGCTTGAACCCTTCGACCCCGGCAACGCACGGCATCGACGTCTGGCCATCGACCAGGTGGCTCGCCCGCTGGCGGCATCGGGAATCCATGAACTGTGGCTGGAGCACGCCGACGCGCCGGGCCACCGCGAGGCGGCTCTCGCGCTGGCCCAGGCGATTCGGGAGGCCACGCCCCTGCACGTCGTCGTCGTCAGCCCCGCCGGCGCCACGCCCACGGCTCCCGACGCCGATGACGTATCTCACGCTCCACTTGCGTACCCGTCCGGCGCCTTGCTCTTGCCCGATGGGTGGACCAGCGACAGCCGCGCGGAAGTCAACGTCCTGGTCAGTGCGGCGACCACCGAGGCGGTGCAGGGGTGGCTGTCGCGCGGCGTGACGCCCTTCGCCCTGGACGAGACAACCTGGCAGGTCATCCTGGATGCGATCGGCCCGTAGCTGCAGCTCCTCCGCTCTGTTGTCGGCCCGCATGCTCCCCCCCTAGCATCGACCACGCGCGGGCGTAACTCAGTTGGTAGAGTGACAGCCTTCCAAGCTGTATGTCGCCGGTTCGAATCCGGTCGCCCGCTTTGACGAGAGCCGCAGGGGCGCGTCCCCGCGCCGCGTCACCTCAGCGTCGCAAGAAGCAGCAGCCAGCCGCCCGCCACGCCCAGGGTCAGAATCGTGACCGGCACGCCCACGCGCGCGTGCTCGATCCATGACACCCGCACGCCCAGCCGGGCCGCCTGATCGACCACGATGATGTTGGCGATCGAGCCGACGATGATGAGGTTTCCCGCCAGCGTGCTGGAGAGCGCCAGCACCGCGCCGGACATCGGGTGATCCGCCACGGGCAGCAGCAGCATTACTGCGGGCACATTGGAGACCAGGTTCGAAAGCACCGCCACCACGACGAACAGCCAGGCGGGCCGGGCGGGGTCAATGCCCGCGTGACCCACGCCACCCATCAGTGTGTCAAGCAGGCCGCTCGCGGCGACCGCGTGATTGACGATGAACAGCCCCACGAACAGAATCAGCAGCTGCCAATCCACCAGCGACAGCATCTGGCGCGACGCCATCTTCCTGCTCAGAAGCAGCACGCCCGCCGCCCCCAGGGCCACCACCTCGCGCGGCCAGGGGGCGAACAGAAACAACCCCATCAGCGCCGTCACGACTGCCACGCCCTTGGCCGCCTGCCAGCGGTCGAAGGGCTGCGGCGAGATGACGGTTTCGCCCGCGACCGGCGTCCCGATCGAGTCGAGCATCCATCGACCGCGGTAGCACCACGCGATCACGCCCCACACGATGCCCAGTCCGATCATCGACGGCGCCAGGGCGTCGATGAGGTACCCCCCGAACGAAAGTCGCAGCGTCTGCCCGATGAGCATGTTCTGCGGGTTGCCGATCAGGGTGGCGGCGGAGCCGACGTTGCTGGCGCATGCCAGCCCAAGCAGGAACGGCAGCGGGTTGAGACGACGCCTGAGGCAGCCATCGATGAGAATCGGGGCGACCGCGAGACAGACGATGTCGTTGGCCAGCACCGCCGAGAGCGCGCCGGACACGCCGATCAGCACGCCAAGCAGTCGCGGAGGCGGCATGTTCGCGCCGGCGATGCGCTGGGTCAGCCGCGTGTACACCCCTCCCAGGCGGAACTGGGCCGAGACGACCATCAAACCCAGCAGCAGGGCGATGGTGGGCACGTCCACCGCGCGCCAGGCGTCATCGATGGAGACGGCGCCGAACGCCAGCAGAGCGATCGCCCCCAGCAGCGCAACACCCGTGCGGTCAATCGCCAGCCCCGGAATGCCGCCGAGAATCATGCCCGCATAGACGAGCATGAACACGATGATGACGGCGGCGTTTGCGGAGGGATCCATGCGGTGGAAAGCGTAGCCGCATCGCCCTTGACGTTGTCACATGCATCTCCCCGGAGTCAGGTCGATTGGCCCCACCGGGTTCCGGGTCGTATCCTCTCCGGTTGACGAGCGCCGCCGTAGCTCAGTTGGCAGAGCACATGATTTGTAATCTTGAGGTCAGGGGTTCGACTCCCCTCGGCGGCTTGTGAAGACCCCCGGTGGTGAGAGAGCGCCGAACCGGCCCAGTCGTGAGGCCGATGCCCCGTCCCCCAGTCACAGGCCCAGGGCTGCTTCCAATCGGTCCGTTGGCGACTCTCCCGCGCACGGTCTGGCCTGCGACATGCACGGCGGGGTCATCAGCCATCCGGACGACGGCCCCGCGACGTTCACCAGGCGGGACTGCTCGGCGGCGCTCGGACTTACGCTGTTCGCGTCTCTCCTCCGGCTGCTGTTTCTCCTGGGGTCGCCCGATCGCGCCTGGCCTCATTCGACGCTGTATGAGGGAGACGCTCCGACCTGGGCGCGGTGGGCCGATGCATTGCACCGGGGGCAACCCTTCGAGTTCGACCTGCCCGTGCGCACGCCCGGTGTGGCGCATCTGCTCAGCTGGCTGTCGGTCCACGGACCGGGACCGTCGTTCATGGCGTGGAAAGTCGGCTGGTGCCTGATCGCCTCACTGGGGTGCGGGCTGTTCTACCTCGCCTGCCGCGAGACCATCGGTCGGCGATGCGCACTCATCGCCGCGTCACTCTGGGCGTGCTCGTACGGCGGACTGGTGCTGGCGACTTCGCTGAACAATGAAACTCCCTACGGCACGCTCATCATGGCCATTGTGTGGCTGACGCTCTGGGCGGCGCGCCGACCGGCGTGGTGGCTCATCGGGGCGCTCGGAGTGCTGCACGGAGCGGCGATGCTGCTGCGCGCCGAACACCTGCTGCTCCTGGTGCTTCTTGAGGCGTGGGTGTGGTGGCGCGGACGTTCTGGATCGTTGCCGCGCCCGGACAAGACGACCCGCCGCGCCGCGATCCGCTGGCTTCACCTCCTGCCGCTTCGCGCCGCCACGGTGGGCGTGATTGCACTTCTGGCATGCATGCCGTGGATCATCGCGGGCTCCAATGCGATCCAGCGATTCAACGATCGCCCCGCCCAGCCGGTGCGCTACGAACTGCTGCGACCGCGCTGGACGACGGAGGCGGCGGCGTTCATGGAGTCGCTTCCCGCTTTCGCGCGCGAAGGCAACGCCCTGTACCTGACCCACCTCGCAAGGCAGCGGGGTCAGTCGGAGATCACACGCTCGGACGTGGAGACTTTCTTCGAACGTGAGTTCGGATTCATCCCGCGGCGACTGGCCCGATACCACCTGGTTTCGCTGAAGGGACCGCTGGACTTCGCGCTGGCCAACGACCCGGATGGCGATGGCGGTTTCAGCAAACAGCTCCTCATCGGCCCGCTGACGCCGGAGGGCAACCTGACCTTCGGCCACCCGGATCACAATCGCCTTGTGACCCAGGGGTATTCCGTTGGCTGGGGCTGGATTCAGGAATCGCCCGGCGCTTGGCTCGGGCTGGTCGTCCGCAAGCTGACCGTCTTCGCGGATGGCGCGGCGCCTGGCGTCGCGGCGTACAACCTGCCGCTGGGTCGTGACGGCATCCGCCGGGCGGTGGACGCGGCGACGCCCCGTCATGGCCCGGCCTGGTGGGTCTGGAGCGTGCTCACCGCGGGAATGCTTGGCGGCGGCGTGCTCATCGCCGCGAAGCGGCGCTGCGGCGGCGCGTGGGCCGTCGTCATTCTGTCGAAGATCATCGTGACCATCGCCTTCTACGGCTACGCACGTCAGGCCATGTCGATTCAGCCGGCGTTTCTGTTCTTCATGGCGCTGGCCATCGAGCGGGCCTGGTCCGCCGCGGGTTCACGCCGTCCCGGGTGGCTTACCTGCCGCACCGTACCGGCGATACTGCTCGGCGGGGCGATCCTGGCGGGAGTCACCGACGCCTGGCGAGGCCGGGCGTACGACGTTCGCCCGCTCGATCCGCGTCACGCGATTACGCCCACGCCGCACTGGGGCGTCGGTGCGTTTGAGTCGCCGGACGGGTTGGAGTTACAGACCATCGCACGCCGTCGTTCCGCTGCCGGCGAGTGAACGCCCCCCATGTCGGATTGGGCTCATTTCCCGATCAGATGGTCCCACAGATACTCCCACTTCAACGGATTGTGGCTCGGACTGCCGATGCCGTGCGCCGCGGTGGGGAAGAACATCATGTCGAAGGGGATGCGCTTCTGCTGGAAGGCGTGGACCAGTTGCCACGAATTATTGGGATGCACGTTGTCATCCACCATGCCGTGCAGCAGCAGCAGCTTGCCCTTGAGGTTCTCGGCGAAGGTGATGCAGGAGCCCGCGTCGTACCCTTCCTTGTTCTCCTGCGGGGTGCGCATGTAGCGCTCGGTGTAGATGGTGTCGTAGTGCCGCCAGTCCGTCACCGGCGCGCCGGCGACCGCGACGTGGAAGACATCCGGATGCTTGAGCACGGCCAGCGCGGCCATGTACCCGCCGTAGGAATGTCCGGTGATGCCCACGCGGTCAGCATCCACGTAGGGTCGCTGGGCGAGATGACGGACGCCATCCGCCTGATCCTTCAGATCGACGGAGCCGAGCTTCAGGTAGTTGGCTGATTCAAAGGCCTTGCCGCGATTGGTGGTGCCGCGGTTGTCGATCTTGGCGATGAGGAACCCGAACTCGCAGTATGGATTGGCCGGGACGAACCGCGCCGGCACGCCGTGCGACTGCGGCCCGCCGTACACATCGATGACGAGCGGGTACTTCTTCGTCTCATCAAAGTTGGAGGGCCTGAAGAGCACGCCGTACAGGTCGGTCACGCCATCGTCGGCCTTGAAGGTGAACAGCTCCGGCATGGGCCGACCGATCATGCGCGACAGATCCGGCTCGGCCAGGATCGCCAGGCGCCTGCCCTGCACGTCATACACGGCGGTGTAGGGGGGCGTCTCGATCGACTCGGTGACCGCCACGTAGTAGTCATGCGTCGGCGCGATGTTGATGCTGGTGTGATTGAGCTCGGTGCGGGAGAGTCGGGCCGCGCCGGTCCCATCCAGTTTCACGCGGTGGAGCTGCCAGTGAAGGGGGTTCTGGCCGCTGGCGGCCTTGTAATACATCCAGCCGGCGTTCTCGTCCAGCAGCACGATCGAGTCGCACGGATAGTCGCCGGTGGTCAGCGGGTTGAGGAGCGAGCCGTCGATCGACCGCAGTTCGTAGTGCTTCCAGCCGGTCTTCTCCGTCTCCCAGATGAAGCGCTGATTGTCCGCCAGCCAGCGGAACTCAGGCAGGTTGTCCTGCCACGTGTCCTGCCGTTCGGTGAGCACGGTGCGCACCACGCCGGTCTTGGGATCGGCGGCCATCACGTCCAGCACGTTCTGGTGGCGATTGGTGCGGTTGAAGAGCAGTTCCGACCCATCGGGCCGCCAGCGGATGTTGAAGACGTACTGCTCCTTGTCATCGCCGATCTGGACGCGTGTGGTCTGTCCGGTGGCCAGGTCATACACCAGCAGCCCGACGATCGGGTTGTCAGCGCCGGCCTTGGGGTAGCCCTCGATGTCCAGCTCGGTGTTGAGTTCGGTCAGCCGGGTCGTCAGATAGAAAGGTTTGACGTTCCGCTCATCGAACTCGTAGAACGCCAGCCGTGTGGAATCGGGCGACCACCACATGGCGCTGTTCTGGCGAAGCTCCTCGCCGTACACCCACGACCCGGTGCCGTACTTGAGCTCGCGCGTACCCGTGGTGGTGACGGGAACCTCCTCGCCGTCGGCCTTCTTGACGTACAGGTTCCACTCCCGGTGCTCGGCGACCCACTGCCTGTCGGGCGACTCGACGCGCGCCGCCTGACGCCCGCGAGCCACGCCGGGCGTGCGTCCGCCGGTTCGATTGCCGCCCGCCGCCGGTTCGGGCTTCTCGATCTGATCCTCCGGCGTCTCGGTGATCTCGCCGGTGGCCACATCGCAGACAAAAACCGTGCCGCCCCGCTTGAACTGCACGCGACGGCCGTCCTTCGTCCATACAACCTCCGTCACCGTGCCGCCTGTGACGAAGCGGGCCATGTTCTGCTGCGTCTCCCGGAACCGGTCATAACCGGGCAGCGATTCAAACCGATTCTGAGCGCTTACCGCGAATGACAGCACGCCGGCGGTCAACAGTGCGAGTGACGGGGAAAGACGACGAGGCATGAAGGTCTCCAGGGCAGGGGTCAGCGATCAGAGGGCATTGATGACGTCACCGCCCGGCGGCGACGGGAAAACTGACGAGCGAGCGATGACCATCGCGGTCATAGGCGCGCACGCCGAAGAAGTAGTTGTCCTTGTTCAGGTCGAGCGTGTGCTCCGTCACGTCGCCCACGTCGATGGTCACTTCCCAGAACGGGCTTGTGGTGTCGCGGTAGACCACCTCGTACCCGGCCACGTCCGGCTGGGGCGAGCGCTCCCAGCGAATGGTGGTGTCGTTGCGCAGCCCCGCGGTGATCAGCCGCGCGTTGCCGGGCGGCGACGGCGCGTTGGCCAGCGTGAACAACGCAGCCCCATTGAGCCGGGTCACGTCCGCCAGGTATCGTTCATCCACGAACTCGGCCACGTCGCCATAGGGCCTCCCGTCGCGGGTGGAGACGTTCTGGTGCTGACGGTCGTAGTTCTCCTCGACCTCGGTGAAGCGCACCGCGGGGAAGCCCTCTTCGTTGAACGCCGTGTGGTCGCCCCCCCGCAGGAAGCGATCAACCCGGTAGATCACCCACGGCTTGACGGACGTGTCGTGGCGCAGCGCGACTTCATGCACGTAGCGGGCCAGTTGACGCGAGGGTGAGTCGTTCTCCATCCCCAGTGTGCGGATACGGGCGATCTGCTGCGCCTCCAGGTCGCGCGGAATCGCCTCGCTGAACAGCCGCACGCGATGCCGATCCACCTTGCCACCCGGCCCGGTGGGGTCGCCCACGATGTCGTTGCTCAGTGCGGCCTCGACCCGCCAGCCGTTCTCCCTGGCCGTCCGCGCATACCAGCGGGCCCCGAGCAATCCCTGCTCCTCCCCCGCGGTCATCAGGAAGACCGTGGTCGCCTCGCACGGCCGCGTCGAGAGCACCCGCGCCAGCTCCAGCACCAGCGCCGTGCCTGAGCCGTCATCGTTGGCGCCGGGTGCGTCGCTCGTGCCGTCATTGGTGCCGGCGGCACGCGAGTCGTAGTGCCCCAGCACCACGAAGCGCCGATCCTTGGATTCCGCCAGCGTACCGGGGATGGTCATCACCACGTTGACGATCTCAATCTCGTTGGGCACGCGCTGCTGAGGCGGCTGGGTGTGAACCATCAGCTCCACGGTGATGTCCGAGCGACCCGACGCATCGGCGATCTCCTGCAGTTCATCCCGCAGCCAGCGCCGCGCGGCCCCGATGCCCCGCGTGTCCGACTCAGTCTCCGACAGCGTGTGCCGCGTGCCGAAGGTCACGAGGTGGTCGATCACCCGGCGCAGGTTTTCGTGCGACACGGCAGCCATGACGTCTTCCACACCCGCGGGTCGGGAGGGGACCGACTTCGCCGCCACATTCTGCCCCGCGTCGACAACCTGGGCCGCCGCCATGGGGCCTGGAGCGCCCAACAGCCCCGCGATCCACAGCAACCCCACGTTCGTTCGATGGGTCATGGCGCACCTCCCATGCGGCGATTGTACCGGGGGCCGGTGGGCCGTGTTTCAGCCCTCTCGCGATGGTTCGAGGCCCATGAGCATCGCCCGCGCCCGTCAATGCCGCCTATCCTGTCGCCCCATGTCGATTCTCGTCAACGGCGACACCAAGGTCATCTGCCAAGGCATCACCGGCTCGGCCGGAGCATTTCACACCAAGGGCTGCCTGGACTACGGCACGCGCATGGTGGGCGGCGTCACGCCCGGCAAGGGCGGCGCCAAGGACGACAACGGCCTGCCCATCTTCGACACCGTCTCCGACGCCGTGCAGGCCACCGGAGCCGACGCCACCATGATCTTCGTCCCCCCGCCCTTCGCGGCGGACGCGATCCTGGAGGCCGCCGCCGCGGGCGTCCGCGTCATCTGCGCCATCACCGAGGGCATCCCGGCGCAGGACATGATCCGCGCCAAGGCCGCCCTGCGCGACTACCCCAACTCGGTCCTCATCGGCCCCAACTGCCCGGGCGTCATCACACCCGGCAAGCGCGTGAGCGGCGAGGGGGCATCGGCGACCTTCGCCGGCGGATGCAAGATCGGCATCATGCCTGGATACATTCACACCGCCAAGCAGGACGCAAAGACCGGCAAGGCCGTGGGCATCATCTCCCGCTCCGGCACGCTCACCTACGAGGCCGTGTGGCAGACCTCCAGCGTCGGCATCGGCCAGACCACCTGCGTGGGCATCGGGGGTGACCCGGTGAAGGGGCTCAATTTCATCGAACTGCTCGCCCTGTTCAACGACGACCCGGACACCGACGGCGTCATTCTGATCGGTGAGATCGGCGGCGCCGACGAAACGCTCGCGGGCGAGTGGGTCAAACGGCACATGCGCAAGCCCGTGGCGGCGTTCATCGCCGGTCGGGCCGCGCCGAAGGGCAAACGAATGGGCCACGCCGGGGCCATCATCGGCGGGGCGGATGACACCGCCGACGCCAAGATGAATGCGCTCAGCCGCTGCGGTGTCCTTGTGGCGGAGAGCCCGGCGGACATGGGGACCACCATGGCCCGGGCCCTCGGGCTCTGAACCGGAGGTTGCCATGTCACGTTCACGTCCCGCCGTTGCGGCACTGGCCGTTCTGTTCGGCGCGCTCACGCTGATTGGCGGATGCCAGTCGAGTGATCCCGCGCCGCCTGTGGCGGATGATGGCGGAGCCGGGGGTCCAGGCGGGTCCGGGGGGTCCGGGGATTCCGGGGGCTCGGGAGGAAACGCGATGCCGCCGAGTGACGCGAAGTACGATGGCCCCGCGTTCACCGTCGATGTGCTGCAGATGGAGTCATTCCCCGTTCAGTACGCGGTGAACTATGAAGTCACCGTCAACTCGGGCGGGTGGAAACTCATCAAGGACCGCGAGACGTTCGAGGGCGGCGTGCTCACCGTCTGGCTGACGCTCGAAGCGCCCGGCAAGGGCGAGATCGTCACCATGGCGCTGGAGACGCTCGAAGGCCGCTTCGCCGCGGGCACAACAAAGGTCGAGCGCGTGGAGATTCACGTGAAGCGCACGCGCCGGGGCGAGGACAACAGCAAGGCGACGCACCGGCTCGCGGCGACGTGGCCGGCCGACTCATCGGTCAACTGAAGTCGGTCGCCGTGCGCCTGGACCGCACGCGGACACCGCACCCTCACGGTCGCGGCCCACTTGTTTCACCCCAAAGCCGAATCCCCGTCCGTTCGCGTTCATCCGTGGACCAGGAATCTCACGCCGCCTCGCGCGTGCCCGCGATGCCGTCCTGCGTGACCACGAAGAAGTTGTCGCAGATGGGGTAGGGCATGCGGCGGTAGTCGGTCCGCACCCGCTCCAGAATCCGGTGCACAAAGGCGTCCGGCTGGAAACTCACCGCGATGAACATGTCCCGCGCGGGCAGGGCCACGTAGAAGTCGCCGTTCAGTTCCGGGGCCAGCCGGTCGTAGAGCGTGTGCAGCAGCAGGCGGGCGGCGTCGTAGCCGTCCTGCTTGGCGACGATGGCCGCCTTGCCGCCTTCGAACGACTCAACCAGCTGAATCTGCAGGTCGGGCGCGTACTTGGACAGGTTCTCGCGCGCGATGGTGTCCAGGTCATCCACCTGCAGGCCCCACTTGATCATCTGCTCGGTGGTGATGCTCACCGTCAGGTGGGGCATGTCGATCACGTACACGATGACCGTGCCGTTGACGAACTCGGTGTGGGCCACGTTCTCGCGGTCCAGGTGCTCGAAGATCGACACCGGCTGGATGCGCGGCATGATGCGCGGCTTGGCCACGCTCAGAGGCAGCGGCGTGGTGGTGAGGGAGTCGCCCTCGATCAGGTGCTCGAGGTAGTTCTCCACGATCTCGACGCCCCGGTCGGGGTCGAAGAGCACCATGCGGTACAGGTTCTCCAGCCCCAGCCGCTTGCCGTTGAGGATGAGCTCCAGCGGGCCCGCCAGTTCGGCGGGTCGGTCGGGGTAGTGGCGTTCGAGAATGCGAGCCACCTGCTCGCCGAACGCTTCGGGCTCTCGCGGCATTCGGGCCATGGGGTCAGTTTCCCTTCCCGTTCGACGTAAGGTTCGACCGGGCCAACACTTCCATTCGTAAAGACCCCCGCGCGGTTGCGAAGATTCCCCGCCGGGCATGTCTATCGGCATGGTTGGGTGACGACTCGAACGAAAGTCCGAGTGGGGTTATCGGTCGGGACGGCATGGCGGGGCAGGTCAACCGATCCGCACGATCGAGGGAAGTCGCCCGAGTCGTTCGAACCGGGCTGGCGCCGCTACTTTCGCCTGATCGTCTCCGCCTCGCGCTCCATCAGCAGGGGTGGACGCTTCCGGTCGTGTCGGCAGATGACCCAGCCATCCAGCGCCATGGCCTCCAATGCCTCCACCACACGAGACATGGCGAATCGCGCGTGTTCCGGCGGGAAAATCATGCTCACCGCGTTCATCGCCAGTTGCATGAATCGCTCGGCGTCGCTGGTCTGCCTCAGCACGTCCACGGCCAGGCCGAAGAACTCGTGCAGGGGTAGCTTGTTCTTCCCCTTGAACAGGCATGGCACGCGGTGGATGCGCCCGTTCTTCAAGTCACCCACGTACCCCTGCGTCGCTCCGTGGACGTTGAGTTGAAACACGCTGTGCCCGTGGATGAGCCACTCGTGCCGTCGTCCGTTCTCAGCGAAACGGTTGGCCAGGTCGTGAATGCTCGTCAGGTCGAAGAAGCCGATCGACGGGTTGCCCAGAAGCTCCGTGGTGAATGCGCCCTGGCTGATCCAGCGGAACGCGTCCCGGGCGTTGAGCCGAAGCCCCGCGCTGGCGGCGAGATTCTTGCAGAAGTCATTGAGGTCGGTCTGAAGCCCGTTGGCGGAATACCAGTAGATGGCGAACTTGATGTGGTGCTCGACGGACTCCCGGTTCTTCTCGTTGAAGCGATCGAGGAGCCACTGGCGCGGATGCTCGCCTCGATCGAGTTCCAGAATGGTGTAGGCCGCGTCGCGCGCCCCCGCGTGGGCCAGCGTCAGCCCGGCGGCGAGAATCGGGTCGGCGAAACCCGCCGCCTCCCCTACCAGGAACCAGTTCTCGCCGTACAGCCGGTCGGCCACGTAGGACCAGTCTTTCGTGGTGCGCACGCGGCCCTCGGGCGTGGCGTTGGCGATCAGACCAGCGATGAACGTCTCATCCGCCAGCGCCCTGCGATAGAGCTGCTCGGGCGTCAGCCCCATCGACTTGTAGTGTTCGCCGTGACAGACCAGCCCGATCGAGGTTCGTGTCGGGCCCAGCGGGATGAACCAGATCCACCCGTAAGGCAGCGAGCGAACCTGCACCCGAGTGCCGCCGATGCCGATGGTCTCCGCCCACTCGGCGTTCTCCCAGTAATCCCAGAATGACACATTCCTGAGCCGCTCGTTGGAGTCGATGCCCACGCCCATCGCCCGACGGATGAGGCCCACGTTGCCCGAGGCGTCGATGTAGTAGCGGGCGGTCACGGTGGAGCCGTCGGCCAGCGTCAGTCCGTCGATGCGGTCGCCGGTGCGCTTCACGTCGCGGACGAGCGTGTTCTGCCGCACCTGGCAGCCCATGCCCGCGGCGTGCCTGAGCAGAATGTCGTCGTACACGGCCCGGTCCACCTGGAACGCGGTGTAGCGTCGCTGCCCCTCGAACTTCGCGGGCCGGGGCGTGATTTCGAACTTCTCGGGCGGAATGAAGTTGAAGTCCCAGGGCGTGGGATCGCGTCCCCACGTGTAGGTCGCGCCGAGCTTGATGGGGAAGTCCGCCGCCTCCACCTGGTTCCACACGCCCATTTCATCAAGGATCGTGCTGATGAGGGGCAACTGGCTCTCGCCCACGTGCTCGCGCGGGAATCCTTCCTTTTCCAGGATCACCACGCGCAGGCGCGGAGCGTACTTGCGCAGCAGCGTGCCCACGGTGGCGCCCGCCGGCCCGCCGCCCACAATGGCGACGTCGAAATCGTGGGATTCTGGTCGATCGCCTTCAGCCATGCGCGCTCCTTCGCCTGAGGTGGCACAACGGTAGCCGAACCGCCTCGGCCTGTCCCATGCGTGCTCTGTTCTATCATCGACACCCCTCTCAGCGTCCTTGGAGTCGATGCCCGGCCATGATCTCAACCTCACTCGGCGGCATCGGCATGTTCCTGCTGGGCATGATCCTCATGACCGGCGGGCTCAAGGCGCTGGCGGGCCAGTCGCTGCGGGCCGGGCTGGCCAGGGCGACCGGCAATCGCTTCCTGTCCTTCGCCACCGGCGCCGGATTGACGGCCCTCGTCCAATCCTCCGCGGCGGTGACGCTGACGACGATCGGCTTCGTCAGCGCCGGGATCATGACGTTCCAGCAGTCGGTGGGAGTGATTCTGGGGGCGAATGTCGGCACCACATTCACCGGCTGGATCGTTTCGCTGCTGGGCTTGAAACTCAGCATCGGCGCTGCGGCCATGCCGCTCATCGCCGTGGGGGCCATGATCCGGCTTGTCTCGCGTGACCGCATCGCCGCCATCGGCGAGGCCATCGCCGGGTTCGGCCTGCTGTTCGTGGGCATCGACCTGCTCGCCACGGGCATGGCGGGGCTGGTGAACCGCATCGACCCGTCGGTGTTTCCGGAGCCGACCTGGCTGGGCCGATGGGTGCTGGTGGGCATCGGCTTCGTGATGGCGTTGGTCATGCAATCCTCGAGCGCCGCGATGGCCACCACCCTCGCCGCCCTGCACGCGGGAAACCTGAACTTCGACCAGGCCGCCGCGCTCATCATCGGACAGAACGTCGGCACCACGGTGAGCGCGGGCGTGGCGTCGCTGGGGGGTTCGACGGCGGCGCGCCGCACCGCAGCGTCGCACATTCTCTTCAACCTGACGACCTGCCTGGCCGCCACGCTGCTGCTGACACCGTTCATCGCCATCGTCAAGGCGGGCTCTCCCGCGCTCGAGCCAGCGCCTGGTCCGGTCACGCTCGCCGCCTTTCACACCGTCTTCAACCTGGGCGGAGCGCTGCTCTTCCTGCCCATCATCAAGCCCTTCGCGCGGCTGATTGAGCGACTGCTGCCGGAGCACGAACCGGACCTGATCCGTCGCCTTGATGTGACGCTGCTGCGCGACCCCCCCACCGCTGTCGAGGCCGCGCGGCGCACCGCCATCGACGTCGCCGCCGTCGTCATCGAAACCCTCCGAGACTACGTCACACACGGGGCGGCGGGAACCATGCGGCCACGACTGGAAGCCGCCGATCGCGCCCTGGCGGAGACGCGGCTCTACCTGGCCAATGTACGCACGCCCGAGGCGGCCAGAGCGGCATATCAGCGGCATCTGTCCACCCTGCACGCGGTGGATCACCTCGACCGGCTGATCGAAGCCGCTGGAGAGCCGCGCAGCGCCCGCACCGCGGCGCGCGACCCCGCGCTGCGCGACATGGCCCGCGGGATGCTCGATGAGTTCGACGCCACGCTGGCGTGGCTGAAGGATGTCGAGAAGCCCGCCCCCGCAGGCGTGCTCGAAGCGATGTCCAAGTCGCTGGCGGAGCAGCGGAAACAGCATCGTCCGCGGATCCTGGAAGACACCGCCCACGGGCGGCTGACGCCCGACGAGGCCACGGATCAACTGGAAGCCGCCCGCTGGGTGGATCGGCTGGGGTACCACATCTGGCGGGCCGTGCTGCACCTCGGTGAGACGCCCGTGCCGGTGGCGCCGACCGGGGTGCACACGGACCCGGCGAATGGGGGAAACGGCTGAACGGTCTGGTTCCCGGCGGCTGACAGCCCTGGCGCCATCTTCTTCATCCGAGTCCAACCGCGCCCCTCGGCGTCCTCCGCGTTTCACTTCAGCCGATCACGCGCCGCGGCAAGGGCCTCGCGCACGCGACCCGGGTTCGTGCCTCCCGGCACGTCGCACGAGGCGATCACCCGGTCCAGCCGGATCACGTCGTACACGCCGCCGTCCACCGCGGGCGCGAGGCGCTGCAGATCGGCCAACGACAGTGCTTCAAGCGCCACGCCCTGTTCGATCGCTCGCCGCACGGCCCGGCCGGTCTGCTCGTGCGCTTCTCGGAAGGGCACGCCCCGCGACACCAGGTAGTTGGCGAAACTGGTGGCGTTGGCGTAGCCGCCCTCGGCCGCGCGTCGGGCGACCTGCGGCCGCGTCTTCAGATCCACCAGCGCCCGCGCCGCCATGCGAAGACACATGGAAACCTCGTCCATCGCCAAAAAGAGCGGCGGCTTGTCTTCCTGAAAGTCCTTGTTGTACGCCAGCGACGTGCCCTTGACGGTCATCATCAGCCCGGTGAGCGCGCCGACGATGCGCCCGCACTTTCCCCGGATCAGCTCCATCGCGTCCGGGTTCTTCTTCTGCGGCATGAGCGAGGAGCCGCTGGTGACGGCGTCGCTCATCTCCACGAAGCCGAACTCCGCGGTGGAGTAGATGATGAGGTCCTCCGCCAGCCGCGAGAGGTGGAGCGAGCAGAGCGAGAGAGCCGCGAGGGTCTCAATGGCGAAGTCCCGATCGGAGACCCCATCCAGCGAGTTGCGCGTGGGGCCGTCGAAGCCCAACCGCTTCGCCAGCGCCTCGCGGTCGATGGGGAACGACGTGCCCGCCAGCGCGGCGGAGCCCAGCGGGCAACGGTTGACGCGGCGGCGGGCATCGTGCAGCCGCTCGATGTCGCGCTCGAACATTTCCACGTAGGCCAGGCACCAGTGGGCGAAGAGCACCGGCATGGCCCGCTGCAGGTGCGTGTAGCCGGGGATGATCGTGCCAAACTCGCGCTCGCCCAGATCGATGAGGACGCGAGCGAGGTCGCGCAATTCCTCGATGCGGGCGTCGACGGCCCGGCGGGTCCACAGGCGGAAGTCCGTGGCCACCTGGTCATTGCGGCTGCGCCCGGTATGGAGCTTCTTGCCCAGGTCGCCCACGCGGGCGATGAGCTCGCGCTCGACCCAGCCGTGAATGTCCTCATCCGCGGCGTCATCGAAGACGCCCGGGTTGTCCCGCACGTGGTCATCCAGTTCGCGCAGGGCGGCGGTGAGTCGGTCGCACTCGGCGGCCGTCAGCACGCCCGCGTCGCGGATCGCCTGGGCCCAGGCAATGGACCCGATGATGTCATCGTGCGCCAGACGGCGATCGACGGGCAGCGAATCGTTGAAGGCGCGAAAAAGAGGATCGGCGTCACCCTCGAAGCGGCCGCCCCACATTGTGGTCGGTGATGACATGGGGAGGAGAAGGAGAGCAGGAGAACAGGAAATCAGGAGCCGAGTGGTGGGCCCCGCGAACTCGACTCACCCTACGACTTGGCACACATCACTTCATCACTTCACGCTTCATCACTTCACCATCCCCTCACGGTGCATCTTCTGCATGGCGGCGATTCGCGAGGGCAGCGAGAAGAGGCGGATGAAGCCCTTGGCGTCCTTCTGGTCGTAGACGGCCTCCTCGCCGAAGGTGGCGTAGTCCTCGGAGTAGAGCGAGTTGGGGCTGCGGCGCTGGGTGGCGGTCGCCATCCCCTTGTGGAGACGCACGACCACGTCGCCGATGAGCCGCTGGGCGATGACGTCGATGCTCGCCTGCATGGCCTCGCGAAGGGGGGTGAACCATTGGCCGTTGTAGACGATTTCCGCGAAGCGAAGCCCCATGTGCTCGCGGAAGTGCAGCGTCTCGCGGTCGAGGCAGAGCTGCTCCAGCCCGCGAAGGGCCTCCATGAGCACCGTTCCGCCGGGCGTCTCATAGCAGCCGCGCGACTTCATGCCGACCAGACGGTTCTCCACGATGTCCACGCGCCCCACGCCATGCCTGCCGGCGACGACGTTGAGGGCCGCGATGATCTCGTGGCTCTTCATGCGCTTGCCGTTGAGCGTGCGGGCGCGGCCGCGCTCGAAGCCCAGGGTCACGTTCTCCGGCTCGTTCGGGGCGTCGGCCACGGAGCGTGTAAGCATCCACACGTCCTCGGGCGGGGCGTTCCACGGGTCTTCCAGCGCGCCGCCCTCGTGCGAGATGTGCCAGAGGTTTCGGTCGCGCGAGTAGATCTTCTCCAGCGACGCCGTGCAGGGAATGTTCCGCTCGCGGATGTAGCGGATCAGATCCTCGCGCGACTTGAGATTCCACTCCCGCCACGGGGCGATCACCTGCAGATGCGGGGCCAGCGCGGCGAAGGTGCTCTCGAAGCGCACCTGATCGTTGCCCTTGCCCGTGCAGCCGTGAGCCAGCGCGTCGGCGCCGACCTGCAGGGCGAGTTCCACCTGATGCTTGGCCAGCACCGGGCGGGCCATCGAGGTGCCGAGCAGGTACTTGCCCTCGTACACCGCGCCGGAGAGGATCGTGGGGTAGACGTACTCCTCCACGAACTCCTCTCGCAAGTCCACCACGTAACAGGCGCTGGCGCCGGACTTGCGGGCCTTCTCCTCCAGCCCGTCGAGCTCACCCTCGCCCTGCCCCACGTCGCCGCAGATGGCGATCACCTCGCAGCGGTAGTTCTCGATCAGCCAGGGGATGATCGCGCTCGTGTCCAGCCCGCCTGAATACGCCAGCACCACTTTGTCGGCCATGCGTTGTCCCGTTCCGTTGGTGGAAAGCCAATGGTAGACGGGGCGCGCCGCGGCCCCAAGCACACGGCCCGCGGATTGGCCGCGGGCCGTGAGACAATCGACGCGAGCCGATCCGTCAGAACGTGGCGGAAACAGGGCCTTCCACCAGTTCGAGCATGCGGGCTTCGCTCACGCCCTCGGGCGTGATGGGGGCGAGTACGGCGCGGCGGGAGCGCTCATACTCCGCTCGCGTGAGCCCGCTGGCCCGCAGGTTGGTCAGGATTCGCCGGAGGGCGTCAACCTCGTCCGCCGTGGCTCCGTCCCGCTGAATCGCGGATGCGAGCGCCGCGCGAATCTCCGCCGCGCGGTCGGCCCGCTGGGCGAAGTCGGTGTCCACGGTCGTCGGCTCGGCGAAGAACAGCGTGGCGTATGCGGCCAGCGCCTCAAGCACCAGGTCACGTGAGAGGCGGTTGACCACCGTGGGCGCGCGGTCGATGACGCCGGACGGACCGACCCGACTGGCGTCATCCATCAACGCACTGGCCTGTGCGGTGGTGACGAGTTCCGCACGATCCAGTTCGCGCGTGTAGATGGCCAGACGCTCCAGGTTGCGCCGGACCACGGGGTCAAGCAGCAGCAAATCGCGGGCGCGGCCGCCATCCGGCTCAGGCCCGTCGCTCGGCTCCACCGTGGCGGGATTGGCGCCGGTCACCGGTGGCGGGGGAGGAGGCGGAGGTGGAATGATCGCGGGCGGCGGCGCAATCAGGTCGAGCACCGTGTCGCCAAACGTGAACCACGAGGCGTCCAGATCCTCAAACGAACGCGCCGAGAAGCCCATCAGTGTGGCGCTGATGCCCTCGCCCGTCGTCGTGGCCAGCACCGGCTCGCGCCCGAACCCGAGCAGCGCCGGCTCGACGCTGAAGTCGATGCCGCCACCTGCGATGATGTCCACGCGCGAGTCGCGGGTGACGCCGCCGTCGCGATTGAGCACGTCGCCGCCCACGCGGGTGTGAACCTCGATCACCGGCGCGGTGACGCGAATGTCGCCCAGCGCGCTCAAATCACCCACGGCGACGCCCGCGCCGCCCTCGATGATGAGGTCGCCCAGGGCCGTCACCCGCGAGCCACGGCCGAGCGAAACCCAGCCGTTCGCCGAGCGGAACACCAGCGAGCCATCCGGCCCAAGTCCGGTGATCGTGGCCACGGCCGGTCCGACGTGAGAAACCCCGCCGCGCAGCGACAGGTTCTCCAGCGTCCGCACCAGCCCTCCGTCGAGATGGATCACGCCGCCTGACGCCACGTCAAGCGACCGCAGCGACTCGATGCCACCCACGGCGCCGCCCAGCATCACGCGCCCGGCGGCGGTCAGATCGAGGTCGAAGCCGCCATCCAGCGTCGATGCGAAGGTCGTATCGCCAGTTGATCTGATCCGCGTCGCGCCGCCCAGCATGACCATGTCGTGGAACTGTGCCTCAGTCGTCCGGATCAGCGGCGCGTCGAGAATGGTCATGCCGTCGGCATCGGTCTCCAGCAACCCGAGATCGCTGAATACACCGTGCAGGCGTGTCTGAGGCGAAGCCAGATGCAGGTCGCCTCCGTGCCCCCGGAGGCCGCTGCGCAGCGTGATCGAATCCGCGCCGGTGAGCGTGGAGTCGCCGGACAGGATCACCCGGTCGCCGAGGTCCACGATCCTCGCGTTCATCGCCAGCGGCAGCCGCGTCACACCTCCCGCGTCGGTGATGATCGCATCGAGCGGGGTCACGCTCCCGACCAGCCCGTCGAACCGCGTTACGCCTGGCGTCTGGAGCGTCAGCGCGAACGGCCCATCCAGCACCGAACCGAAGCGGATGAACTCGGTTGCCTCCATCACGCCATTGCGGACCAGGAGCGCGGCGTCGCCGAACCGAATCGACCGCGCCTGAATCCGATCCGCATCGATCCACGTCGAACCGGCGGCGTCCGTGGTGAAACGTCCGAGGTCGAGCAGGTCGCCTCTGAGGCGAGTCTCTGGCGAGAGGATTCGAAGATCCGCTCCCGCGCCGTCCGCACCATCGCCGATGTCAACCCAGTTCATGCCCGCCAGCGCCAGGTCGCCGCTCAGCGTCAGCCGATCACCCAATTCGATGGCGCGGGCGTTGATGCGCCCGCGGGCCTGCGTGCTGCCTCCGGCATCGGTCGTGAGCCGATCAAGCGGCGCCCGCCCGCCGACGGATCGATCAAATCGGGTTGTTCCGGCCGTCTCGATGGCGAGGTCGAATGGGCCATCCAGCGCGCCGGCGAAGCGAATCGAGCCGCTATCAACGCTGCGCAGCACGGTGTCGGCGCCAAGCAGGGCGTTGCGTCCGTAGTGCTGGTCGCCCAGCGTGCGGACCAGCCCGCCGTTGAGCCGCGCCCATCCGTCAACGGTGAGCGATTCCAGGTCGTACATCTCACCGACCGCGCCGCCGAAGAAGGCGTTGCCGCGGACGTGAATCGAGTCGGACAGAAACGTGGCGCCATCGAGCCGATCGAAGAACCGGATGGAGTATCCCTCGAACACACCAGGACCGCCGACCTGTACGGGGCCGGCATAGTGCTGCGACCGGGTGGTGCGAACCAGGTGGCCGCGCATGGAGAGCGGCCCCTGCACCATGACCGAGCGCAGCGGCGAGGCGCTGCCGACGGGGCCGATGAAGAACGTGGAGCCCTCCACCATCAGCCCATGCGGACCGCCGAGTGAATCCACCGCGCCGGCGAACACGACCTGCGGCGCACGGAACATCACGGTGTCGGCGATCGACAGGTCGTCTCGCATGCGGATGGACAGGTCCGCCTGCATCAACTCGCCATGCACCTGGGCGGGGCCGATGACGGTGAGAATCCGCACCGGGGAAAGCTCGCCCACCGAATCGTCGAACCGGGCCGCTCCGCTGATGGTCAGGTCGAAGCCATGACCGTCGATCGGCGAGAGGAACCGGGTCATGGGGGCCGTCAGCCCCAGGTGGGCGCCCATCACGACGCGGCTGTCAATGGCCGACCCGATCTCGATGTCGCCGCCCGCCAGCAGCGAGGCATGATTGAGGAAGAAGGTCCGCGCTCCCTGCAGGCGCAAACCCCCGGCGACCTCGAGCGGCGCGTTGATCGTGATGTCGCCGTCAAGGCCGCCCAGTGCGTTCGCATGGAGCGTCAGGTCGTTGGCGCCGCGAATCGGCTTGTTGTAGACCAGATGCCGCCCCGCCTCGAGCCGCACGTTGTTGCCATGCACCAGGTTGACGCGGTAGTTCACGAACAGGTCGTTCGTCGCCTGGATGATGATGTCGCCGACGATGGCCTCGATCGCAGCCGCGGAAAGGCGGATGTTGATCATGCCGCCCTCGTTGAAGTCGACGAAGCCATCGAGCAGGAAGCCATCGTGCGTGCCGGTGTTGGAAATGCGCACGTCCCACGGGTCGATGAGCAGCGTGCCCGCCATACCGGGCTCGACGGAACTCAGGTCAACGCCGCCGTTCATCACCAGTGAAAGCCCGGAGATTTCGGCGAAGCCGCCCCGCCCCCCGATCGCGCCGCCGGACACGTCCACCATCGCCCCCGTTCCGTGAACGGTCAGCCCGTCGTAGCTGTGGATCAGCACCTCGCCGCCGTGGGCCGTGCCCGCGCCGCCCGCCGCGGAGACGCGGCTGCCGCCGTGCAGCAGCGTGTGGTTGCGGCTGGTGACTTCGACAAAGCCGGCGACGCCCTGATCGGCATCCGCGCTGATCTGGCCCTTGTTGGAGACGCTCGGCGCCTGCACCGTCACCCGTCCGGCACGACCCGCGGCCACCGAAGCGGAAATGTCGCCCTCGTTGATAATCGCGCCGTCCGATGCGGCGGCGGTCACCCGCCCCCCCGCCGCGCGCAGTGAGCCGGTGTTGTGAATCCCCAGGGCGTAGAGGTCGCCCGCGCCGAGCACCACCTGCCCGCGGCGGGCATCCACCGTGCCGCTGTTGGACACGCCCGGTGCGGCCTGCTCATCAGGTCGGGTCGCGCCGGCGTGCGGCTGCGTCTGATCGGTCAGCGTCCTGCCATCCACGCGGACCGTGATGCGCTCGCCGTGCTGGCGGATGAGCACCTCATCCCCCGCGACCATTGTGACGATGCCGCGCGGGCTGGCGATGGCGCCTTCGTTGACGACGCGCTGTCCCGCCAGATGCACCTGCCCGGCGCGGATCGAACCGGCGTTGAAGACCTCGCCCTCCAGATTGGTGAAGTGCGAGACGCCGCGCAGGAAGGCCCCGTTGGTCATGGTCCCCGCGGCGGCGTGAAGTCCGCCCACGTTGATGGTGGCCCCGCGCGTGAAGGAAATTCCCGCGGGGTTCACGAGGTACACCTGCCCGTTGGCGCGCAGCGCGCCCTCGATGACCGTGGGCGAATCGCCGGTGATGCGGTTGAGCACGCGCGCGAACTCGCCCGGCTGGATGAACCGCACCATCTCGCCGGAACCGATGTTGAACGAACGATAGTCGATGATGCTGCCGTCGCTGGCGCGGATGATGGTGCGGCCGTTCCGCTGCGTAATGCTCACATCGCCCCGGCGCACCCGGGCGCCGTCCACGTCGGCCCGTGCGACATCGGTGAGCACGCCGCCCATGAAAACGGCCGTCGTCGCGGCGACCACCGCCGCGCGGCCAGCGGCGCGGGCCCTCCGTCGCATCTTCCGGTTCTCCATGACCCTCACCTTTCTCGCGTCTCGCGATGGCTCCCGCCTCCAGCGTTCGTGACGCCCCCCGCGCGACCAAACCTCTCCACTACTCCGCGCGGATCAGAACAGGAACGTGACCACCAGGTGCGCCCGGTTGGACCCATGCTCGACGCGGGCCGTCTCGAGCCCGGAGAGCACGTAGCCCCAGTCGAAGCGAACCTGCACGTTCCGTCCCAGAATCAAATCTACCCCAAGCCCGATCGACGCCAACTGCTCATCGCGTTCAAATGCCGCCGGAGCGTTCACGTCCGTCCATCCCACGTCCGCGAAGGCCTTGAGGACGAGATCCCAGTCCGGGCGGCCGTACACCGTCTGCGGCGCAAAGCGGAAGGTTTGCCCGAACAGCCGACCCGGCTCCGGCTGGAGCCCCAGGGCGCGGGGCAGGTGGAAGCGGTACTCCGCACTGGCCAGCACGGTGCTGTCGCCGGTGACCGCCGACTCCGGGTAGCCGCGCACCGTGTACAACCCGCCCAGCACGTCCTGAACCTGCGGAATCAGCCGGTTGTTGAACGAGTGCTGCCCGCGAAAGGCGAGCACGATCTCATGCGCCAGGGTGGACGACTCGGGCGTGGTCGGGTCTTCCCACGCGGCGCGGTTGAGAAGCGGCTCCAGGAAGAATGAGTGCGTGATGTTCCACTGGAAGACCGTCCAGCGGCCATCCGGGCGCACCCGGCCCAGCCCCACGATCTCGTCATCATCGACCGACGAGAACCACTCCTGCTGAAACTCGAACATCGCCGAGGCGTGCGTGGCGAACGTCTCGCTGACGCGCTCCAGGCGTACGCCGACGTACGGCGTGATGAAGTTCTCCAGCGCGTCGATGGCGAAGCCATCGTTGCGCACGTGGTACTCGTCGAACCTGGCCCCCGCCACGAAGTCGATGAACAGTTCGCGCCGCTGGTGGATGGTCGCCGCAACTTCCGCCCCGACTGACCACGTTTCGCCGCGGAAACGGTCGTCGAACAGCCCGATCTCCGAGGCGCGGTACTGGCTCCACGAGCCGTACGCCCGCCATCGCACGTCGCCGCGGTCCGTGAGCGGCCCCTCGTACGACATCGACGCGGCGTGCGAGTCGTCAAACCCGGCCGTGGCGTAGTCGAAGGAGAGAATGTCGTCCCGGTTCGTCACCTGGTGATGCACCAGCCCCAATCGCTGACGCCAGTAGCCCGTCTGCGAGGTGCCGGTGTTGGACACCTGCGCGTAGAGCATGAGCGGCCTGTTCTCACTGATGAGGTAGTCCAGCGTCACCCCGCCCGGCTCGCCGGACGGACCAAGGGCCACATCAACGCGCCGCCCCGGATGGCGGCTGAGCCGATGGACGTACGCATCCAGCAGATCCTTGCGGATCACGTCGTAGCGATCGTCCGCCGCGGATTGACCCGCCGGCTGGATCGGGGAGTCGCGCCGGATCCGTTCGTGAACCGGGTGATTGACCCGTTCCTGCTCCGGCACGCGGTCGCCCGAGGCGATCGTGCGCACCTCAGTCACCACGCCCACCAGCACCAGGTATCGCAGCGTGGTCTCCCCGTCGGGTCGATGATCGACACCCTGCTCGTCAATCTGCTCCGGGTCTGGCGCGGCGAAGACGCTGATGAAGCTGCGCCGCCGCAGTTCGCCCACCAGGGCCTGACTGATCGCCTGCAGCGCGTCGGCCCGGAAGCGGTCCACGCCCGTCCGCCCCAGATCGGCGAAGGGGATCGCGATCACCTCCTGATCCGGCTGCGGCGCCGCGTAGGCGCCATTCACGATCGAAAGCGGCACCACGACAGCGGCCATCTGTTCGATCGTCGGCGCCGCCACGCTCTGGCGGATGTACGACAACGAGAACGCCGTCACCCGGTACTCCGGCGGCGAAGCAGCCGGATCGTCACCGCTCGATTGCCCGCCCGAGACCACAGCGGCCAACAGGCCGAGCACCGCGGCCAGGGCGGCCCGTCGTCGTCGGATGGTTCCGATGCTCCTGCACACGGTTACTCTCTCCCGGACTCGACCCGCGGGATACCGACGGTTCGACGCGCGGCGATCCGTCGCATCATGCGGACGGACCTCAGACCCGATGGATGCCGAAGAACCATTCGCTCCTGCGACGCTTCTCGTTGCTGAAAGATGATACCGGAACCGCGCCATCCGGGTGATTCCGGCAATCTGGGGAAACAAAGGGACTGGACGGACTTTATCGGTCAGGCCGGGAATCTGTCACAGGTTCCCGCCAATGTTCCCCAGATTCCCGCCGCGTCATGATCGTCTCATGCTCCCATGCCGATCATCGAGCGGGCGTTCGATCCCGTGAATCGGGGTGATCCCGCAATGCATGAGCGAAGGAGCGCGGCATGAGGCGTTTTCTTGGTCCGGCCGGATTGGGTGTCATGTTGCTGGCGAGCGGGTGCGCCTCAGTGGAAACCAGCGTCATCGAACTGGATGACCAGATCTACCTGACAACGCTGGGCCCGATCGCGTCCTCGGCTGACGCCAGGACGCGGGTGTTCTGCCTCGGCGCCGGCGACTCGCTGGGCGAGGCGCTCTTCGTTGAGCAGGTGGCCATCGCGCGGCTCGAAAAGGCGCGCGACCGACATATCGCCACGGAACTCAACGAACCGCTGACGCGCTAACCACGCCGCACGGGGATTCACGACCTACCGGGACTGACGCTTGCGCTCCTTGCCGGGGCGTTTCTTGGCCACCGTGCCGCCCTTCTGCTTGGGCTGGCCCGGCGCATTGCCCGTTGGAACAGGACCAAGCCCCTTGTCCGGCCCGCCCTTGGCGATCGACTGCGGGTTCGGGTTGATCTTCGGCGTCGTGGGTGCTGATCCGACTTTCATGCGCAACCTCCGTGCGTTTCGCGGGTGGGTGACTTCATCCTACGCGCCAGGCGCGTCGCCGCAACCTTGGGGAATGAGGTTCGCGGGCGCGACGCCCACGCCACTGGGTGGAGCCAGCACCGTCGGTGAGGCAGGACAGGCGGAAACGTCCGCCCTACCGCTTCGCCTCACTGACCACCTGGCCGTTGATGAGCACCCCGATGCAGTGCGTGGTGTACTCGAAGGGGTCACCGTCGTAGAGCGCCAGGTCGGCGTCCTTGCCCGCGGTGATCGAGCCGACGCGATCGGCCAGCCCGAGGATGCGCGCGGCGTCGATGGTGATCGCCGCCAGCGCGTGCTCATGGGCCAGCCCGTGGGCCATCGCCAGCGCCGCCTCGAAGAGCACGCACCGCGTCTTGGGCACGTAACTCTCGTAGCCGCCCTGGATGGCGAAGGGGATGCCCGCGGCGCGGAGCTTCGCCGCCGTTTCCATGCTCAGGTTCTCGGCTTCGCCAGTGGCCCGCTGCATGGTCGGGTGCAGCAGCACGGGATATCCGGAGGCCTTGATCTCATCAAGGAGCAGGTGGGCCTCGGCGCAGCCGTCGAGCACGAGATTGAACTGAAACTCCTGCGCCAGCCGGATGGCGTTCATGATGTCCTGCGCCCGGTGCGCGGTGATGAGCATGGGGCGCTCACGCTGGAGTACCGAGGCCAGCACCTCCAGCTTCAGGTCGCGCCCGCCGCCCCGGCCGGGTCTGCGGTCGTCCCCCTCGTTCTTGTCGTCCGCGTCATCGGCGTCAGGCGTTTCGCCTCGCTCGCGTTTCTGCACGTATTCGCGGGCCTTGATGAGTTCGGCGCGGAGCATGGCCATCATCTTGCCGCGCGTACCGGGCGAGCTGCTTCCCTGCTTGCGGGCGCTCTCGCCCAGCGTGGCGGCGACCATGGCGCCGTCGCGCACCAATGCCTGCTCCATCGTCTCCCCGGTGAGTTTCACGATGATCGTCTGTCCGGAAATCAGTTCGCCAGGCGCGTGCCCGGTGTGAATGGCCGTCACGCCGAACGACCGCAGCCATTCGATCAATCGTTCCTGCGCGTTGTAGGCGTCGCTGGCCCGCAGGTCGGGCTGAATCGGCGACGATGACTCCAACTGGTCCTGGTCATGCTCGTAGTTGAACTGACCCGCCAGCCCAACCACCGACCGCGCGTCTATCAGTCCGGGCGTCACCACCGCCGCCTCGATGACGCGGTACCCCTGGGGCACGCGCACCTGCGAGGCCGGACCGACTTGGGCGATCCTGCCGTCGCGGATGATGACGACGCCGTCCTTGATCGCGGGCCCGTCCATGGTGTGGACCGTGCCGCCCCGGACGGCGATCTGCGCCCCGGCATGAAGGGAGACGAGGCACACCCCGATCGCGGCGGCGCCTCGAACCAATCGACGAATCCCGCCTTGCATCCGGATGCGGCTCATTGGTCCGACTCCCCATCCTTGAGCTGCTGACAGCACAGGTAGTACTCGCGGTCGTTGCCGGCGCCCTTGCCGCCCACGGCGTACAGGTGATCCTTCGGGTCGCTTCGGTCAAAGACCTTGACGCCCTCCACGTACGTCTCCAGCACCATCGAGTAGACGCTCAGCGGGTCGCCGCTGAGGATGATGAAGTCCGCGTCCTTGCCCGGCTCGAGCGTACCGATCCGGTCGCCCAGGTCGAGCATCTTCGCCCCTTCGATCGTGAGCGCCCTGAGCGCCGCCTCGCGCGACATGCCGGCCCGCACGCCGAGAG
Source organism: Phycisphaeraceae bacterium (assembly GCA_015709595.1). NCBI lineage: Bacteria > Pseudomonadati > Planctomycetota > Phycisphaerae > Phycisphaerales > Phycisphaeraceae > Phycisphaeraceae bacterium. The sequence continues at coordinate 2,125,251 of CP054178.1, read as the reverse complement.
CGGCCATGCGGCGGAAGACGCGCGAATCGGTGATCCAGTCGTCGGTGTGGAACGCCACCGACACCCCCGCCTTCTCCAGCACGCCGCCCGTCTCGAAGATCAGGTTGATCGCCTCGAGTTTGCCGCCCGGTGAATCAACCAGGATGATCGAGCAGGGCGCGCCCGCGGCGGCGATCTCCTCGGCCACCTTCCATCCCTCGCTCACGTGGTGCAGCACCACGCGGAAGCCGAACTCCTTCGACAGCCGCAGCACCGTCATGATGTCATCGTGCCGGTGCGTGTGGTGGTGGACGATGCGGGCGCCTTCCAGCACCTCGACCAGCGCCTCCATGCCGATGTCGCGCGGCGGCATCTTGGCGGGATCGCCCCCCGCGCGAGCCACCTTGTCGCGGTATTCCTGGGCCTTGACGAACGTTTCGCGCACGAGCGCGGCGGCCTTGCCCCGCGTGCCCGGCCAGGGGGCGCTGCGCATGGGGTTGGTGCCGTTGGCCATCTTCATGCCGCCCATCGGCTGGCCCTCGGCATCCAGGTAGAACAGGTCGTCGATGGTGTCGGCCTCGCGCAGTTTCACGTACACGGTCTGCCCGCTCATCAGGTGCCCGGAGCCGGGCATGATGTTCAGGGTGGTCAGACCACCCGCCAGGGCCCGCTTGAAACCGGGGTCGCGCACATTGATGGAGTCGTAAATGCGCACATCCGGCTGAATGGGCCGCGATCCATCCGCCCCGCCGATGCCCCCGATGTGGCTGTGCGTACACACCAGTCCCGGCATGATGACGCGGCCCCCGGCGTCAATCCGCTGGGCGCCGGCCGGAATCACCACCTGATCCGACGGACCCACGGCGAGAATCTTGCCGTCATCCACCACCAGCGTGCCCTTCTCGATCTCCGGTCCGGCGATCGGAATGATGGTGGCGTTGATGTACGCCCGCGGCGGGCCGTCATCGACGGCTGCCGCAGGTTCGGCCAGCGCAGCGACTGCGACGAGAGAAACCAGAAGTGACAACGTCATGGGAGCGTCCGTGGAAGTAGCGAATGCCTGGCGCCTGGCGCCGATCACCTCCCGCACTTCAATACACCGAGTTGGGGAAATAGTACTCCTTCGCGTTCTCCGGCGTGATGAGCTCGACATCGAGAATCAGGTGCTTGGGCATGAACTGACTCACCTGTTTCTGCTTGCCGTCGCGCAGCGACGCCACGCACAGGTGAATGCCGGCGCCGATCATGGAGGGCGGATAGGTGATGTCCGCGGGGTACAGGGGATCCTTCTCCATGACGCGCTTGACGATGTCCTTCATCCCCGCGCCGCCGAGAATCCACATTTCGTTGGCGCGTCCCGCCTCGCGGATGGCCCGTTCGCAGCCGAGCGCCATGTCGTCATCGCTCGCCCACACGGCGTCGATCTTCTTGAACTGGGCCAGGTATGACTGCATGACTTCCAGCGCCTTCTGCTGGTTCCACATGCCGGGCTGCGCCGCGAGCACCTTGATGTCGGGGTACCTGTTGAAGACGGCCATGGCCGCCTCGTAGCGATCGGTGTCCACGGTGCTGGGGATGCCCCGCAGAATCACGATCTGCCCCTTGCCTCCCAGTCGTTCGACCATGTACTCCGCGCTCCGGCGTCCGAAGGCCTTGTTGTCGCCTTCGAGAAAGATGTCGGCCACGGGCTCGAGGAAGCCGCGATCGACGTTGACAATGTAGATCCCGCGCTGTTTGGCCTTCTTGGCCACCGGGGTGATCGGAGCGCTCTCCGTGGCCAGCACGACAAGACCCGTCACGCCGCGGGCCATCATGTCCTCGATGTCGGCGATCTGCTTCTCAGGATTCTGCGCCGTGGCGTAGACCCATTCGATATCCGGGTACATCCGCATCACCTGCTGCGCCCACCAGCCGATGCCCGCCGTCCACCCGTGATCGGCGGCTGGCACCGACACGCCGATGCGAACTCTGGCGGGCTGAGCGCCTGGCTCGGGCGTGGGGGCCGGAACCGGCTCGGTGGAGCGGGCCATCGGCAGGGCCAGCAGGGCCGCCGCGCCCAATGAAGCGAGAATCGAGGTCAGCCGTCGCATGGTCATCTCCTTCTCAGTTCCTCTCGGCGCGCTGCGCCAGCACCGCGACGATGATGATCGTGCCCTTGACGAGCCCCTGCAGGTACACGCTCACCTGCAGCATGTTGAGCATGTTACCAATGACGCCCAGAATCAGCACCCCCACGATGGTGCCGAAGATGGTGCCCGAGCCGCCCCGCATGCGCGTGCCGCCGATCACCACCGCCGCAATCACGTCCAGTTCGTACATGATGCCGGTCTGGGCGCTGGAGACGGAGTTCATGCGTGACGCCAGCAGCAGGCCCGCCAGCCCGGTGCAGAAGCCGACGAGCGTGTAGGTCAGCCACTTCACCCGCGACACGGTGATGGCGGAGTAGACCGCCGCCCGCTCGTTGCAGCCGATCGCCGTGACGTACCGCCCGTACCGCGTGCGGTTGAGCACCACCCAGCCAACGATGGCCGCCGCCGCGAAAACCAGAACCGGCCAGGGGACGAGCAGAGGCACGGGCTCCGGAGCGTTGGGGGCGATGTTCGTGCCCGGAATCGGGATCCCCCCCTGTCCGATGGCGCCGAACAGTTCCCGGCTGGCGGAGCGGTACTCGCCCCCGTCCGCCATCGCCAGCGACAGCGACCTGAACGCGGCCAACCCGCCCAGCGTGGCGATGAACGGCGCGAGTTTCCCCTTGGCGACCAGAACGCCGTTGAACAGTCCGGCCAGGGTGCCGGCGAGCAGCATGACGATGAAGGCCGCCGCCACGCTCCACGCCTCGCTGCCGCCCACGCCCAGCATCATCCACACGCCCGCCCACCACGCGGTGAACCTCGATGGCGCGTTGAACGGCTCGAACAACCCCTCCTGGCGGGCCTTGAGCGTCTCCTCCCACAGCGCGACGGTCTCCGGAGCGCCGATCATCGAGTTGAGCGTGACGATCCCCAGCCCCCCCACCAGCGCCACCAGCGAGCCAACCGAGAGATCGATCCCGCCCAGGGTGATGACGAACGTCATGCCAATGGCGATGATGCCGACGAACGACCACTGACGCAGGATGTTGATCAGGTTCTCGGGACGCAGGAAGGCGTCGCTGAACGTGGCCGTGAACGCCACCAGCAGCCCCAGCGCGACCAGCGGGGCGAGCCACGGGGGGATGAACTCCGTCCACCTGCGCCGGATCGCGCCCCGCTGTGTCGCTGATTCGCTCACGCCGCGACCTCCTTCGACGCGTTCGACGCCTTCGCCTCGCCTCCCTCCACCCCTGCCGCCAGATGCATCACCTGTTCCTCCGTGGCGGATGGTCCGTCAAGAACGTTCACGATGCGCCCGGCCCGCATGACCGCGATGCGGTGGCACACGCCCAGCAGCTCCGGCAGTTCAGACGAGATGAACACGCACGCCCGGCCCTGTCTGGCCAAGTCGCGGATCAACTCGTAGATCTCCTTCTTCGCCCCGATGTCCACTCCTCGCGTGGGCTCGTCGAGAATCAGCACGTCAGGCGACATTTCAAGCCACTTGGCGATGGCCACCTTCTGCTGGTTGCCGCCCGAGAGCGTGCGCACGGCCCGCCGGATCGGTCCGCATCGGATGCCCAGCCGCCGCACATGCTCGCGCGCGGCGCGGGCCTCCATGCTCCGGCGGATCAGCGGACGGCAATACGCACGAAGAGATACCAGCGTGATGTTCTCCGCCACGCCCATGTCGAGCGTCAGACCACGGCCCTTGCGATCCTCGGACAGGTAGGCGATGCCCTGCCGCAGCGCGTCGCGCGGCGAGCGGATGACGATCGGCCTCCCATTCCGCTCCACCGTGCCGGATCGCATCGGACGCAGCCCGGCGACGGCCTCGGCCAGTTCCGTGCGCCCCGCGCCGATCAGACCGGCGAAGCCCAGAATCTCACCCCGGCGCACCTCGAACGTCGCGCCTTCGACCCAACCGGGCACCGTGACGTCGCTCGCCCGCAGGGCGACCTCACGCCCAGCCGGCTCGCGCGCCGGGTAATAGTCCTTCATTTCGCGTCCCACCATGAGCCGTGCCAGGTCCGACTCGGTGGCGTCGGCGGCGTCGATCGTGGTCACGAGCCGCCCGTCGCGCAGCACGGTGACTCGGTCGCACACCCGCAGCACCTCGGGCAGGATGTGCGAAATGTAGAGGATCGTGACGCCCTGCGACTTGAGCTGCGCGATGAGGTCGAAGAGCGAGGCCGTCTCGCGCTCCGTCAGCACCGCGGTCGGCTCATCCATGATGAGAATCGAGGCCTCTACCGAAAGGGCTTTGGCGATCTCCACGAGCTGCTGCTCGGCGATGGAGAGCGCGCGGACCTTGCGACGCGGATCGACGGTTGAGCGCACGCGGGCCAGCAGTTGACGCGCCGCGTCGCGCTGCGCGGAGGCCGCCACCAGTCCGCCGCGCGTGTGCTCGCGCCCCAGGAAGATGTTGTCCGCGACCGAGAGTTCATCCACCAGGTTGAGTTCCTGGTGGATCATGGCGATGCCGCGCTGCTGGGCGTCGTGGGGCGAGCGCAGCTGCACCTCCTCGCCGCGCAGCAGGACGTGGCCGTGTGTGGGCCGCTCGACGCCCGAGAGAATCTTCATCAGCGTGCTCTTGCCGGCCCCGTTCTCGCCGATGACGCCCCGCACCTCGCCCGGCGTGATCGAGAGCGACACGCCGTCGAGCGCCCGCACGGCGGGGTACACCTTCACGAGGTCGCGGACCTCGATGATCGACGGCGCGGCGATCCTGGCGGTGGATGACACGGGCGCGATGCTCCAATGGGGCCGACCATCCTACCGGAACCGGAGCGACGGGTGGAGATGAAACCCCGTGCGCCGTGGACGGTGTCGCCAACGGCGCGCGGAATCTTCGTTTCACCGGTCCTTGCAAGAACAACGCACCGCCCGGGCAGGCGGTGCGTGCTGTTCATGATCGAATGACCACGGTTCAGGACGCGGCCGGCTCCGAGCCGGATTCTGTGTTTGCCGTCTCGACGGGCTGCTCCGACTTCGCCTCGGTCGCGGCGCCCTTGCGGAGCTTGGCGGCGTAGGCGGCGCGGCGATTGGCGATGGCCCGACGGGTGGACTTGCGCCCGCCCACCTGGGGGCCTTCCTCGCGTCCGACGAGCTGCAGCAGTACGTAATCCGCGCCGTCGCCGAGCCGATGGGCGTCCAGTTTCACGATGCGGGTGTAGCCGCCGTCGCGATCGCGGAACATGGGCGCGACCTTGGTCATGATGTGCTGGATGAGCCGGGGGCCCTTCTTGAGTTCGCCATAGCGGTTGAACTTGATGTCCTCCGCCGCGGGAAGATCGAACCAGGCGTTCTCCTTGTGCTCATCCTTCACGTTGGGGTCGGCGACCCAGGCGTGAATGACGCGGTCGTTGAGACGGCTCTCCAGTTCGCGCCGGGCGGCGAGCGTGCCGCGCTTGGCGATGGTGATCAGGCGCTCAACAAAGGGCTGCACCGCCCTGGCCTTGGGCAGGGTGGTGCGGATCTCGCCGTGCTCGAACAGCCCGGCGGCGAGATTGCGGAACATCGCGGTGCGATGCTCGCTGTCCTTGTTGAGTCGTCGTCCGTTGATTCGGTGTCGCATGGTGGGTTCCCCCTTCCGGGGATGGTCGACGCGCTGCGGAGCGCGGCGGGATCAGGCGGTCGGTTGAGCGGGCGCGTAGCCCTCGGGCAGCTTCATGCCCAGGTGAAGCCCCAGTTCCTCGAGTTTCTTGACGACTTCGCGCAGCGACGTCTTGCCGAACGAGCGATAGGTGAGCAGCTCGGCCTCGGTCTTCTGCACCAGGTCGGCCACGGTGCGCAGCTGGGCGGAGGCCAGGCAGTTGGTCGCACGCACCGAAAGATCCATGTCCGCCAGCACCATGTTGAGCTTGCGGATGAGCTCCTCGTCCACGCCGGCGGCGGCGCGGGCCTCGGCGGACACGGTGGCGTCGCCCATCTCGAAGTACTGCACGAACGGGTTGAGGTGCTTGCGCAGGATCTTCGAGGCCTCGACCAGGGCCATTTCCGGGGTGATCGTCCCGTCGGTCCAGATGTCGAGGATCAGCTTGTCGTAGTTGGTCTTCTGGCCCACGCGCGTGTCCTCGGTCTTGTAGCGCACGCGCTGCACGGGCGAGTAGATGGCGTCGATGGGGATTTCGCCGATCACCTGGTCGTCATGACGCGAATACTGCTCGCTGGCGGGCACGTAGCCGCGGCCCCTGGCCACGGTGAACTCGATCTCGATGTCGCGCTCGCTGGTCAGGGTGCAGATGACCAGCTCGGGGTTGTGAATGGTGATCGCGGTGTCGGCCTCGATCAGGTCCGCCGTCACTTCGCCGGGCCCGGTGGCGGCCAGCCGCATGGTCTTGGGCTCGTCGCTGTCCATGCTCACGACGAGGTTCTTGATGTTGAGGATGATGTCGGTGGCGTCCTCCATCACGCCTGGCAGCGTGGAGAACTCGTGGGTCACACCGGTGATCTTGACCTTGGTGACCGCGGCGCCTTCCAGCGACGAGAGCAGAATGCGACGAAGCGAGTTGCCCACCGTGGTGCCGAACCCGCGCTCGAAGGGTTCGGCCGTGAATCGGCCGAACGTCCTGGTGAGCGACTTGCGGTCCACTTCCACCCGGGCGGGCAGTTCCAGTCCGCGCCATCGAACATGCATGACATTCACTCCAGACGTGCAGCATTGCCGAACACGGCGCCGCGGGGGAACGGATGCAACGCCGATGCTGCTGCGACACTCGGCGGCCCCTGCTGTCCCGCGGGAAACGATCTTGAAAGGCGGTTGACTCTCGGCTCCTGGTTCTGGCCGGAAGTTTCCCGATCAGGTCTCACTCAGCACTCACGACCCAGCCCTCGGCGCTTCTCGCCAGCCGCTCACACGCGGCGCCGCTTGGGAGCGCGGCAGCCGTTGTGCGGAATGGGCGTGTGATCCTCCACGGCGGTCACGCGAAGCCCGTTGTGCTCGAGCCCGGTGATGGCGCTCTCGCGCCCGCTGCCGGGGCCCTTCACCCGCACTTCCACCTCGCGCATGCCCAGTCGCTTGGCCTTGGACGCCACGCGCTCTGCGGCGCGGGTGGCGGCGAATGGCGTGCTCTTGCGGGCGCCTTTGAAGCCCATCGACCCGCCCGAGTCGCAGCACAGCGCCTCACCGTTCATGTCGGTGATGGTGATGATGGTGTTGTTGAAGGTCGCCTTCACGTGGGCGATTCCCTTCAAGACGTTCTTGCGGACTTTCTTCTTCTTCGCCATGACTGTGCCTGACTCTGTTGCCTCGATTTCTGGACGCCTCGATGCCTACTTCATCAACCCTTCACGCCCTTCTTGCCGGCCACGGTCTTCTTGCGGCCCTTGCGCGTGCGGGCGTTGGTGCGGGTGCGCTGCCCGCGGACGGGCAGGCCCTTGCGATGCCGCTCGCCCCGGTAGCACCGGATGTCGCGCAGCCGCTGGATGTTCTGCGACACCTGGCGACGCAGCGCGCCTTCCACGATGTACCCGGAGTCGATGATCTGCGCGATCGTCGAGACTTCCTGGTCCGACAGCGTGTTGGCGCGCCGGTCGGGATCAATGGCGGCCTCCGCCAGGATGTTGTCCGCGAACTTTGGCCCGATGCCGTAGATGTACTGCAGGGCGTAGCGGATCTTCTTCTTCTCGGGAATGTCGATGCCGGCGATACGTGGCATGTCTGCGTTTCCTTCAACCGGCCCGCGGGACGGGCGCGGCCATCCTCAACCCTGGCGCTGCTTCAGACGCGGGTTCTTCTTGTTGATCACGAACAGCTTGCCCTTCCGACGGATGATCTGGCAATCCTTCGTGCGTCGCTTGATGCTGCTTCGAACCTTCATCGTTGCTGTCCTGCCTTGCGCGAATGCCTACTTGCGGAAAATGATGCGGCCCTTGGTCAGGTCGTAGGGGCTGAGCTCCACGGTCACCCGGTCTCCCGGCAGGATGCGGATGAAGAACTTCCGCATCTTGCCGCTCACGTAGGCCAGAATCTCCTGATTGTTCTCCAGGCGCACCCGGAACTTCGCGTCCGGCAGCGCCTCGGTGACCTCGGCCTCAAGCGTGATCTTGTCTTCTTTCGCCATACGATCCCTGTTGGCCGCCTCACCGACCGTCGGTCAGAACATCCGCGCCTCGTGGTGTGACTGCGATTGTATGCTCGACGTGGCACGCGGGCAGCCGATCCGCCGTCACCACCGTCCAACCGTCCTCCAGCGTCACCGGCGAGGGGTTTCCCAGCGTCAGCATGGGCTCCACGGCCAGCGTCATCCCCACCTCCAGGTCAAAGTCATGCCAGCGGGTGAACGCGCGGTTGACGTAGGCCGGCGCCTGGGGCAGCTCGTGAAGCACCCGGCCGATGCCGTGACCCACGAACTCCCGCACCACGCCGAACCCGGCGCTGTCGGCCAGCCCCTGCATGATCCGGGCCACTTCGCTCCAGCGGCGGCCCGGTCGAATCGCCTCGATCGCCTCCGCCAGCACCTCGCGGGTCACCCGGACCAGTTTCTCCACCGGGCGCGACACCGGGCCCACCGGCACCGTCACCGCCGCGTCGGCGCACCAGCCGTTGAGCCGCACGCCGCAATCAACCGTAACGATGTCTCCGTCGCACAGCACCCGGGCGCCGGGAATGCCATGCACGATCTCCTCATTGACCGACACGCAGACATCGCCGGGAAACCCCTCCCCGGCGCGGTAGGTGGGGTAGTTGCGAAAGAGCCCATCGCCTCCCGACGCCTGGATGACGCGGCAGGCCGCCTCGTTGACGTCGCCGGTGGTGGCGCCGCACACGCAGGCCCGCGAGGCGGCCTCCAGGGCGCGTCGCACGACGCGTCCCGCCGCCCGCATCGACTCGATCTGGGCGGGCGACTTGAACTCCGGTCCGGGGCGGTCTGTTTGACGGGGGCGGCGTGAACGACCGAACCAGCGTGAACCCGACCGGGCGCGCGCCGGAAGCGCCGGCTCCGCCGGGACGGCGCCGCGACCGTCATTCACCAGCGTTCGCGCCATGACGCCCATGTCAGCCGCGCCTCCCGCGGACCTTGCCGCCGGTGCCCAGGAAGCCCTGGTAGTTGCGCATGAGCAGATTGGCCTCGATGCGCTGCACCAGGTCCAGCCCCACCGCGACCACGATGAGCAGTCCCGTCCCGCCGAGGAACGACGCGACGTTGAACGGAATGTTCATGCGGGTGGAGACGAGTTCGGGAATGATGGCGATGATCGCCAGGAAGCCGGCGCCGACGTAGGTGATGCGTTCCATCACCGATTCGAGGTACTCCGCCGTACGCGGCCCGGGGCGCAGGCCGGGGATGAAACTCCCGTGATCCTTGAGCTGCTTGGCCATGTCCTCCGGGCTGAACTGGATCGTCGTCCAGAGGTAGCTGAACACGTAGATCAGAATGATCTGGCAGAGAATGTACGGGAACGATCCCATTTCGAAACTGCTGGCCAGGAGTCCCGTCAGCCATTGCCACCAGCCCGGCGCCCCGGAGCCCGACGCCTGCCCGGCGAGCATGCCGAAGGCGACGGAGGGGATCACCATGAGCGAACTGGCGAAGATGATGGGCATCACGCCCGCGTGGTTGACGCGCAGGGGCAGGTAGTGCTTCTGCCCGCCGAACACGCGACGCCCGCGGGTGTGCTTGGCCTGCTGGATGGGAATGCGCCGCTGGGCGACGGTCAGCAGCACCGCACCGGCGACAACGCCCACGAACGCCGCCGCGAGGAAGAGCACTTCGCCCAGCCCGATGGCGGACTCATCGGCGGCATTGGCGGGATCCCAGCGGTTCGCCAGGTACAGGATGGCGTCCGGCATGCGCGAAATGATGCCCGCGGTGAGAATCAGCGACACGCCGTTGCCGATGCCGTACTTGTCGATCTGCTCACCCAGCCACATCAGGAACATGCTGCCGGCGGTCAGACCCGTCAGCCCGGCCAGAAAGACGATGAGAACGCCTCCCCGGGTGCTGATCATCTCGGCGTTGAGCAGGCCGGTGGCCCGCAGATACTGCATCCACATGAACCCCTGGATCAGGCACAGCCCCACGGTGGCGTAGCGCGTCCATTCCTGGATCTTCTGCTGCCCCGTCGCCCCCTCCTGCTTCAGCCGCTGCAGCGCCGGGATGGCGCTCTGGAAGAGCTGGAAAATGATGGCCGCCGTGATGTACGGCATGATGCCCAGCCCGAAGATGGTGGACTGTCCGAAATCGCCCCCGGTGAAGATGGATGTGTAGTTGAGGAACGCCCCGAAGGCGGACCCGGACTCCCGCGCGTTGGCCGCCGCCTCCGCCAGCGCCGTCTGATCGACGCCGGGGAGGGGTACGAAGAAGCCGACGCGGTACACCACCAGCATCGCCAGGGTGAACAGCACCTTCTTGCGAAGATCGGCAATCTTGAAGATGTTGAGGAATGCCTGCAGCATGGAATCTTCTTGGGGATCAGCCGGCGGCCTTCTCGCCGGTCGCCGCCGGGCGACGCTCCAGCACCGTGGCGGTGCCGCCGGCCTTCTCGATCTTGTCGCGAGCGCTGGCTGAGAACCTCGCCGCCGTCACCGTCAGCTTCTTGGTCAGGTCGCCCTCGCCAAGCACCTTGACCGGCTCGGCGGCGTCACGGATCAGGCGCGCCTTGAAAAGCGCGGCGGCGTCCACCACGTCGCCCGCCTTGAAGTGCTTCTCCAGAACGTGGAGATTCACCACCGCGAACTCCTTGCGGAATGGCGCATTGGTGAACCCGCGCTTGGGCAGCCGACGGAAGAGCTCCATCTGCCCACCCTCGAAGTGGGGGCGATAGGTCCAGCCGGAGCGTGACTTGGCGCCCTTGTGCCCGCGACCGGAGGTCTTGCCCAGGCCGCTGGCCTCGCCGCGACCCACGCGCTTGCGGGGCTTCTTGCGGCCGACCTGTTCGGTAATCTCGTGAATCATCATGGCGGATGCTCTTTCACCGATCGCCCGCGCCGGTGCCGACGCGGGATCATGCCTGTTCGTGGGAGACGACGCTTACTCGGCGGCGACCTCCGCGCCGGTCGACTCGTCCGCGCCCTCGGCGCCGCGCCGCGATCGTCCGCGACCGCCGCGCTCCCCGCCTCGACCGCCTCCCTTGCGGGTGCGTTCACCGACGCGGTTGACGGGGGCTTCGGCCTTCTCCCCGCCGCTTCGGGCGGGCATGAAGGCGGCGCCCTTCTCGATGGCCTCCTCGATGGCGGACTTGCCCAGATCCTGACCGCGCAGTTCGGCGACCGTGTCCTTGGATCGAAGCTGCGACAGCCCATCCAGCGCCGCCTTCACCAGGTTCTTGGGGTTGGACGACCCGTACACCTTGGTCAGGCAGTCCTGAACGCCCAGCATTTCGAGCACCGCCCGAACCGCGGCCCCGGCGATGACGCCCGTGCCAGGCGAGGCCGGCACCAGGCGCACCGAACTGGCGCTGAAGCGGCCTTCCACCGTGTGGGGAAGCGTGCGACCCTGCAGCGGATAGCGCCGGGTCTTGCGACGCGCCTCCTTCTGCGCCTTTTCGATGGCGTTGGGCACCTGGTTGGCCTTGGCGTAGCCGATGCCCACGCGCCCGTTGCGGTCGCCCACCACCACCAGCGCGCTGAAGCTGAAGCGCCGGCCGCCCTTGACGGTGGCGGACGTGCGGTACACGCCCACCGTCGTCGATTCAAACTCGGAAACCTCGTCGATCACGTCAACCATGGTGCTTGCTCTTTTCCTGTGAGCGGGCGGTTCAGAACTGCAGGCCCGCCTCGCGGGCGGCGTCGGCGATGGCCTTCACGCGTCCGTGGTAGCGGTAGCCGTTGCGGTCGAAGACGACGGCGGTGACGCCCGCCTCCCTGGCGCGCTGCGCCAGTCGCTTGCCGACCTCCGACGCGCCGCCCTTGTTGCTGCCCTTGACCTTGGCGCCCTTCTCGTTGGTGGAGGCGGACACGAGCGTGCGCCCTTCCAGATCGTTGACGATCTGGGCGTACATGTGCTTGAGCGAGCGATAGACGGTCAGCCGCGGACGCGCCGGCGTGCCGAAGATGGTCTTGCGCAGGCCGCGCTTGCGGCGGGTGCGTCGTTGCTGTCTGACAATCGCGTTCTTCATGATGCCTTGTTCCTTCCGTCGCGTCATCCCCCGCGGCGCGGGGGACGGGATCACGCGCCGAACGCCTTGCCCTGCTTCCGCTGGATGACTTCGTTGGCGTACTTGATGCCCTTGCCGTTGTAGGGCTCCGGCTTGCGCTTGGAGCGGATCTCCGCCGCGAACTGCCCCACCGCCTGATCGTCGTGGCCGGAGATGGTGATGACGTTGTTCTCCACCGTACAGGCGACGCCCGGGGGCAGCGGCAGCTCGATGGGGTTGCAGTAGCCCACGGCGAGCGTCAGGCCCTTGGGCGTCACCCTGGCGGACCAACCCACGCCGATCACTTCCAGCTTGCGCGAGTAGCCGCTGGTCACGCCCTGCACGATGCTCTGCATGCGGGCGCGCGTGGTGCCCCAGTAGGCCTTGGCGCGTCCGTCCTCGAGCTTCGACTCGGGCACGGAGCAGGTGAGGGCGCGTTTGCTCTCGTCCCACTGCACGGTGACCTCGGGTCGGTAGGTGAACGAGTTCTTGCCCTTGGGCCCGTCAAAGGCGACGGTGCGCCTGGCCGGGTCGTGCGCCACCTTCACGTTGGCGGGCACCTGGATGGGAAGTTTGCCGATGCGGGACATGACTGAATCCTCTGATTCGATCGCTGTGACGGACGCCTCTCAGGTGACGATGGCGACCACTTCGCCGCCCACGCGCTCGGTGCGGCACTTGCGGTCGCTCATCACGCCGCGCGAGGTGGAGACGATGGCCACGCCCAGCCCCTGCAGGGGACGGGGCAGGTCGTCCACGCCCTTGTAGACGCGGCAGCCGGGCTTGGAGAAGCGGTCGATGGTGTTGATCAGCGCCTCGCCGCGCGGGCCGTACTTCAGATGCACCTCGAGGATGCCCTGGCGACCGTCGTCGATGACGTGGTACGACTCCACGTAGCCCTCATCCACAAGCACCTGGGCCACGCCGCGGTTGAGCTTGCTGTTAAGGCACTTGACGCGCTTGGCGCGGTTGCGGACCGCGTTGCGGATGCGCGTGAGCAGGTCGGCGGTGACGTCGTTCAATGACATGCGGAGAAACTCCCGATCAACTCCGGGTCCATGAGAGACCCAACTCGCTTCGACTCACCAGCTGGCCTTTCGCATGCCCGGCACCATGCCGCGCAGCGCCAGCTCGCGCAGCACGATGCGGCTGACGCGGAACTTGCGGTACACGCCCCGCGCCCGACCCGTGATCTCGCAGCGATTGCGATGGCGGGTGGAGAACTTGGGCTTCTGCTTCATCCGGGCGAAGACACGTTTGCTGGCCATGCATCATCCTTCCTGGGCTCGCGGCGACGCGCCGCGGGCGAACGAACCGAATCCTCTTACTTTTCGTCCTTGCGCACGAACGGCACGCCCAGCTCCCGGAGCACGAAGCGGCTCATGTCGGGCGTGGAGTTCTCGAAGACGATGTTGATGTTCATGCCGTGCGTGAAGTTCACGTTGGCCATGTTGATCTCGGGCCACACCGCCTGCTCGCTGAGCCCGATCGAGTACGAACCCTGCCGGTCGAAGGCGGTGTCCTTGAGTCCGCGGAAGTCCTTGATGCGGGGCACCGCCAGGTGGATCAGCCGATCCAGGAAGTGCCACATGCGGTCGCCTCGCAGGGTCACCATGAACCCGCTGGGCGCGCCCTCGCGCACCTTGAAGTTGGCCACCGACTTCTTGGCGACCAGCATGACCGGCTTCTGTCCAGTGATGGTGCTCAGGGTGGAGATCACCGCGTCGCGGATCTCGGGCTTGAGCTTCTGGTTCTCCAGCTGCTTGCCCACGCCGACGTTCACCACGATCTTGGTGAGGCGCGGCATCTGATGCGCGTTGGACAGCTTGAACTGGGTCAGCGTCTTCTTCGCGACCTCGCCCTTGTACAGGGCCTTCAACCGGGGTGTCTGCTTCGCTTGAGCGACCATGGATCATCTCTTTCCGACGGAGACCTGGCGGGGTCTCAGGACTTCTTGCTCGGGCCTCGCAGGGTGTGGAGTTCAGCCCCGTTCCGGGCCGCGACGCGGACCTTGGCGCCGTCCGGCCTGGTGACGAAACGCACACGGGTGGGCTTGCCGTCCACGACCGGGCTGACGTTGGAAATGTGGATGGGCATCTCCTTTCGGATGACGCCGCCCTGCGGATTGGTCTGGCTGGGCTTGACGTGCCGCGAGCGGATGTTGACGCCCTTCACCACGACCCGGTTGCTCTTGGTGAGCACGTGCAGCACCTCGCCGACCGTGTTGCGGTCGTTGCCGGCGGTGACGATCACCTGGTCGCCCTTCTTGACGTGACGGGCCATGTCAGACCACCTCCGATGCCAGAGACACGATCTTCATGTAGTTGCGCTCGCGCAGTTCGCGGGCCACCGCCCCGAAGATGCGCGTGCCCTTGGGGTTGCCCTCGGCGTCGATGAGCACGCAGGCGTTCGTGTCAAAGCGGACGTACGAGCCGTCGTCCCGGCGCGTGGGGTACTTGGTCCGCACGATCACGGCCTTGACCTTGTCGCCGGCCTTGATGTCCGAGTTGGGCAGGGCCTTCTTGACCGAGCACACGATGGTGTCGCCCACCCCCGCCGCCTTGCGGGTGTAGCGTCCGCGGCCGGTGGAGCCGCCCAGCACGCCGATCACGTAGGCGATCTTGGCGCCGCTGTTGTCGGCCACGTCGAGTCGGGTCTCCTTCTGAATCATCGCTGGCCCTCCTCGCTCTCGGCGCCGTAGCCGCCGGCGGTGGTGACGTGGGTGCCCACGTCCTCCGGCGCCGCCTCAACGACGCGCAGGAGCACCCACGACTTGGTCTTGGAAATGGGTCGGCACTCGGCGATCTCCACCCGGTCGCCCACCTTGCTCACGTTGTGCTCGTCATGCACGTGAAGCACGGTGCGTCGGCGCACGTACTTGCCGTACTTGGGGTGCTTGACGGCGTAGGGGATGGACACCGTGCGCGTCTTGTCGCGCCGCGCGGAATCCACCACGCCCACGCGGCGCGGCGCCTTGTCCGATACCTTGATCTCTTTCAGGTGGCTCACGACGTCATCCCTGCCTTCGCCCGCTTCCGCGCCGAGTGCTCGGTGAGCAGGCGGGCCATGTGCTTGCGGATCTTGCCGAACTGCGACGTGTCCTCGATCTTCTCGGTGACGGCCTGGCTGCGCAGGTCGAACAGCCGCTTCCGCGCGTCGGTCACCTCGAGGATCAGATCCTCGTCGCTCATTTTCCTGATGTTCTTCGCCTTCTTGGCCATGGAACCAGTTCCTCGATCAAATCAGACCGCCAGACGCCGACCCACGAAGCGGCACTTCACGGGCATCTTGTGGGCCACGCGGGCCAGGGCCTGCTTGGCCACGTTCTCGGGCACGCCGCTCACCTCGAACAGCATGGTGCCGGGCTTGACGCGGGCGGCCCAGAAGTCCGTCTCCGCCTTGCCCTTGCCCATTCGAGTCTCCAGCGGCTTCTTGGAGATGGGCTTGTCGGGGAAGACGCGGATGAACACCACGCCCTGACGGCGCAGATAGTGCTGGCAGGCGATGCGGCCCGCTTCCAGCTGGCGCGCCGACACCCAGTGCGCCTCCAGCGACTGCAGGCCGAAGTCGCCGAACGCGACGTAGTTTCCGCGCGTCGCCTTGCCGCGCAGCTTGCCGCGCTGCTGCTTGCGGAACTTCACTCGTTTGGGCATCCGAGGCATCGAACCAGACTCCTTCGAACTTGCTCAACGTCCCGCGACCAACCGCCCGCGGGACAGCGGGTCAGCGACGACCGCGCGCCCGCGCCCGGGCGCCGGCGGCCTTCGACTCCTCCTCCACCACGTCCGAGTACATCCCCTTGTACACCCACACCTTCACCCCGATGGTGCCGTAGGTGGTGTGGCTGGGGGCGAAGCCGTAATCCACCTGCGCCTGCAGCGTGGTCAGCGGAATCGAGCCCAGCCGGGTGTCCAGCATGCGGGACATTTCCGCCCCGCCCAGGCGACCTGACAGCACGATGCGCACGCCCTTGGCCCCGTTCTGCATGGCCGCGTCGCACCGCTGCTTGAGCACGCGGCGGAAGTTGGCCCGCTTCTTGAGCTGCTCGGCGATGGCCTCGGCGATCAGCACCGCCTCGGTGTCGGGGTTCTTGATCTCGATGATCTTGATGACCACCTTGCGGCCCGTGAGCGCCTGCAGGTCGGCGGTGAGCTTCTCCACCTCCTGACCCTTGGGGCCGATGACCAAGCCCGGACGGGCGGTGCGGACGATGACCGTCAGCTCCTCGCGGGTGCGCTCGATGAGAATATCGCTCACCGCTGCGAATGGGGGCGTGCGATTGAGGCGCTTGTCCACGTACTTGCGGATCTTGTAGTCCTCGACCAGCAGCTCGCCGTACAGCGCCTTGGGGGCGAACCAGCGGGACTTGTGTCCCTCCGTCACGCCCACGCGGAAACCGAATGGATGCGTCTTCTGTCCCACGGGGTCAGTTCCTTTCGTCCACGGCGACGTGCAGGTGGCTGGTTCGCTTGAGGATCTGGTGCGCCCGACCGCGATCCTTGGGCTGGAAGCGCTTGATGGTCGGCCCCTCGTCCACGCGCGACTCGGTGACGTAGAGCGAGGTCACGTCCGCGTCCTGCTCTTCCGCGTTGGCGATGGCGGACTTGAGCACATTGCGGAAGTAGTACGCGGCGCGCTTCTTGGAGAACTGAAGCTGCGTCATCGCGTCGTCCACGCGGCGGCCGCGGATCAGGTCCGCCACCAGCCGCGCCTTGCGCGGGGCGATGCGGGCGAATCGATGGGTGGATCGGTACGACATGGCGGTTTCCAGCAGGCGGGGCGGATTACTCCGAACCCTCGCCGGTCTTCATGGCTTCCTTCTTGTTCGTGTGCCCGCGGAACACGCGCGTGATGCTGAACTCGCCCAGCTTGTGACCCACCATGTCCTCGGTGCAGAAGACGTCGGTGAAGTGGCGCCCGTTATGCACCTGGAAGGTGTGTCCCACGAACTCGGGGACGATGGTGCATGACCGCGCCCAGGTCTTGATGGGCGAACGCTTGTTCTGCGCGTTGAGTCGCTCCACCTTGCGGTAGAGACTCTCCACGACGTGCGGGCCTTTTTTGAGTGAACGTCCCATGAGTCAGTTCCGGGTTCCGAGTGCTTCGTCAGAGGGTGAGCTGCCCGTACCGCTTGCTGTAGCGACGGCGCAGAATGCGGGCGTTGCTCCACTTGTTGCGGGCGCGGGTCTTGCCGCCCTTGGCCAGCGTGCCCGAGGCGCTCGCCGGCGGACGGTTGCCCTTGCTGCGACCCTCGCCGCCGCCCATCGGGTGAACGTGGTGGCTCTTGGCGACGCCGCGGGTCTTGGGCTTGCGTCCCTTCCAGCGGTTGCGACCGGCCTTGCCCAGCTTGATGTTCTGGTGATCCGCGTTGCCGATCTCGCCGATGGTGGCCCGGCAGTCGACCGACACCTGGCGGATTTCACCCGAGGGAAGCACCAGCGTGGCCCAGCGGCCTTCGCGGTTGGTCAGCCGGGCACTCATGCCCGCGCTGCGGCACATGGCGCCGCCGCGACCCGGCTCGAACTCGATGTTGTGCACCGCCAGGCCGGTGGGGATGAACTTGAGCGGCATGCAGTTGCCGTCCTTCGGCTCAATCGCCTGGGACGAGCTCATCACGTCGTGGCCGTCCTTCAGCCCCTTGGGGGCGAGGATGTACCGCTTCTCTCCGTCCGCATACTCCACCAGCGCGATATGGCAGGTGCGATTGGGGTCGTACTCGACGCCCACGATGATCCCGCTCACGTCATCCTTGTTGCGACGGAAGTCGATGACTCGGTAGCGGCGCTTGTGGCCGCCGCCGCGCCCGCGCACCGTCACGATGCCCTGATTGTTGCGGCCTCCCTGGCTCTTGAGGGGCCGGAGCAGGGCCTTTTCAGGGTTCTTCTTCGTGACCTCGGCGTGCAGGTTCACCGACGCGTTGCGCCGTCCGTTGGTCACCGGCTTGTAGATTCGTGTGGGCATGGCAGTGGCTCGTCAGTTCGCCGCGGACGCGACGCTCGTCATCAGAACAGTTCGATCCGATCCTCCGGATGCACCTTCACCACGGCTCGCTTGACGGTGGGCTGCTGCGTCACGCCAAAGCGGTGACGACGGGTCTTGCCCTTGCGGTTGAGCGTGGAGACGTCCAGCACGCGCACCTTGTAGATGGCCTCCACCGCCTGGCGGATCTGGTCCTTGCTGGCGCGGCGATCCACCTCGAAGGCGTACCGGTTGTGCTCGTCCGCCGTCTGCGTGTACTTCTCGGTGATCAGCGGCTTGCGGATGATCGTGGTGAGTTCCATCACGCGGCCTCCTTGTCGTCGCCGTTCCACGCGCTGCCGTCCAGAAACGCCTGCAGCGAGGCCTTGTCCACCACCAGGTAGCGGTGATTGAGCAGATCAAACGCGTTGAGCTGCTGAATCCGCACGGTGGATACGCCGTCCAGGTTGCGGGCGCTCTTGAGAGCGTTCACGTTGGCGGGGTCCAGCGCCACCAGGCATGTCCGGTCCACGCCCACCGCGTCGAGCACCGACTTGAAGGCCCGGGTCTTCGGCTCGGCGAAGGCCAGCTGGTCGATGCACTTCACTTCGCCGTCAACGAGCTTCGCCAGCAGGGCGTTGCGGTTGGCCAGCCGCCGCATCTTGCGGGGCATGTCGAGGCGGTACTCCTCGCGCTCCTTGAGCTTGGCGAAGGCCACGCCGCCTCCCTTGCGAAGGTTGGTCCGCTTGGCGCCCATGCGGGCGTTGCCGGTGCCCTTCTGGCGGTAGATCTTCTTGGTCGAGCCCTCGATGCGGCTGCGATTCTTGGTTCGCGCCGAGCCCTGTCGCTGGTTGGCGTGCAGCCGCACGTACGCCTGCTTGAGCAGGGCGGGGCGCACCTCGCCTCCAAGGAGGGTTTCGTCGATGGGAAGCGTGCCGACCTGCTTCCCCGTCTGGTTGTAGACAGCGAGTTCAATCATCGTTCGTCACCTTCGCGGCGCTGGCCGCGTTCCGCCTCACCCGCCGCGCGTCTGTTGTTCGGGGACGCGGGGTCGGGATCCGACTCGGTTGACCGGAATGTCGCGGCGGGCCTCCATGGGAACCCGCCGATCAGGTCACTTGCCTTTCTTGCCCTTGAGGGCATTGGACTTGGCCCGGCTGAGCCGGATCGCTTCGCGGATGAAGACCAGGCCGCTGTTGGGGCCGGGCACCGAACCGCGCACCAGCATGAGATTCTTCGCAGGGTCGATGGACACCACGTCAAGGGACCGCACCGTGACCCGCTCGTGACCCATGTGGCCGGCCATGCGCTTGCCGCTCTTGGGCTTGGGCCCGCGACCACGGTTGGTGGCGTGGCTGGCGATCGAGCCGGGCGAGCGATGCTTGCGCTCGCAGCCGTGGCTGGCTTCCTGCCCCGCGAAGTGGTGCCGCTTCATGACCCCCTGGAAGCCCTTGCCCTTGCTGGTGCCGATCACGTCGATGAACCTGACGTTCTCGAACGCCGACACGTTCACCGTCTGGCCCAGCTCGTATCCCGAGGCGGCCTTGTCGTTGGGCAGGCGGTATTCCCGGTGTACGCGCTTGGGGCTCACGCCCGCCTTGTGATCGTGCCCGATGACCGGGATCGTGCTGCGACGGGGCTTGACGTCCTCGAAAGCGAGTTGCACGGCGGAGTAGCCGTCCGTCGCTTCGGTCTTCACCTGGGTGACGGCGCAGGGACCGGCCTGGATCACCGTGACGGGAACGTTGCGACCGTCTTCGGTGAAGTACCGCGTCATTCCGATCTTGCGCCCGATGATGGCGGCCGGCATGGCAGTGCTCCGAGGAATCGCCAGAGGTGGGCTCGTCGTCGTGCGAAGGCCGACATGGCGGATGCGGGAAACCCTTGCTGGGACATTCAGGAAACGAAACGGCCCTCCGCTTCCGCGAAAGGCCGTGAGGACACAACGGGGCTAGGCCTTGATCTTCACGAACACGCCGGCGGGAACCACAAGACGGTTGAGGGCCTCGACGGTGCGGTCGTTGGGCTCCATGATGTCGATGATGCGCTTGTGGGTGCGAATCTCGAACTGCTCGCGCGACTTCTTGTGCTTGAACGTCGAACGGTTGACCGTGTAGATCTCGCGGCGCGTCGGCAGCGGGACCGGACCGGCCACGCGGGCGCCGGTGCGCTTGGCGTGATCGACGATCTCGCGCGCCGAGGCGTCAAGCGCCTGGTGGTCGTACGACTCGAGTCGGATGCGAATCTTGCCGCCGGTCATGGGAGAGCCCTGGGTGCGAACCAACGAAACGAACGGGAAAACTCGGGAGAATGCATCCCCGTGCCGTGCCCTGCTGCATTCGATCCCCGCGGGGATATCGAACGGGCACGACGGTGCCGGACGATGCGTCTGTCGAGTTGCGAACCGGCCATGATACGCGGCGCCTGCACGCTGTCAACGCGCCGCGACGGTCGGACGTCGCCCATTTTGCGTTCCACCCGCCGCCTGCGGGCGTCGAAGCGATATCCTTACCGGGTTTCGCTTACGCTCGGACGGAGACAGGTCATGCGACATATCGCCTGGTGGTCATGGATGATCGCAGTGGTGACGCTCGGTGCGGCCCGCTCCGCGCTGGCTCAATCGCCGGACGATCCCACCTTCGATCCGCGGGCAGTCGGACTCGATCCCACACCACTATCAATTGACCGACTCGGACTCACCATGCACTACCCGTTGGGTGCCCTTGTGGTTCCCACGGTCACACCAGCCCACGTCGAAGTGGCCATGCAGGACTCCGCGACGCCGCCACTGTGGGAGATGCGCATCCAGCAGATGACGCTCGGCGAGCTCGACACCGCGGATGCCAAGGGGGTGGCGACGTTCCTGCAACGGCGATTCCAGCGCGATGATCCCGGCGCCAAGGTGCTGCGCAACGAGCCCATCGCCCTGGGCGCGAGGGTCGGACACCTGCTGGCCATCGAATCGGGCGAGGGCGTCGGCGGCTTCCTGATCGTCGGCACCGGCGAAAATCGTTATCTCGTCTTCCGCCTGACCTGCCTGGCCACCGAATTCAGCCGCGTGTTTCAGGTCATCGAGCATTCATTCCGCACCGTGCGCGTGGTGTCCACCGAGGAGCTCCGCGCCACGCGGCAGAAACAGGAGCGACTTGGCGCGGAGTTGATCTCCCGCCTTTCCGCCGACCACTTGCGCAAGCTCGTAGCGCCGGAGCAGTGGTATCGCATCTACCGACCCGGCGCGGCGGGCGACTCCACGCAGGACGCCGAAGTCGGCTTCTACCGCGTCACCGTCCGCGAAGGGCGACGAGGTGAAGTGAATCCCTCGCGTGAGCCCGCCCGCTATACGCCAAGCGAACAGGAGCTGGGTCTGCTGGTGCTGGTGGACGCCCGCTATCTCGCCAACGTCGAACGAGGGCTGATCGTGGACAGCCAGATTCGCTTCTGGCTCAACTGGGACCGCACGGAGGAGACCTGGTCCGCCGTCGCCACGCAGCGCCAGGGTGAGGCGTCCCGCACCGAGGGCGAACACGGGGTGCGCACGCCTCCCGCGCTGGGCTACAGCAAGCTCAAGATCATCAAGAACGGCGTGCAGACCCGCGCCCGCAATGAGTTCGAGTACGTTGTGGAGGAGCCCTATCTCTCCCAGGCGGAGGTCTATCTGCTCGGATCGCTGCTGCCCCGCGACGGCTCGATCGTCGGTGAAATGGCCTTCCGGTACCACGAAGCGTCCCTGGAGGAAGCCGAAGCGCTCCCCATGCGGATCGACTCCTGGAAGCCCGCGTCCGATGGAACCGGCAACTGGGTTCTTCAGTCGCGTCTGCTGCCCGACCTGCCGCCCATCACCGCCGTGTACGATCGCAACGGCAGACTCATCCGACGCACCAAGACCGACGGCACGGTGACCGAACCGATCGAGCCGCAGCGTCTGCTCGACCTCTGGCGGCGGAAGGGTCTTCCCACGGGCGGGCGTTCGTGACGCCTTCAGCGCTCCGTGCCGCGCTGATCGTCGCCTGGGGAATACTCACCCTGGGCTGCGCCGTCCGGGAACGCACCCACGCGCCGCCGCAGGATGATCTGCGACCCTCGACGCGCGCCCTGACCCCGGATGATTTTCTTCCATCGGGCAGCGCCGCGCATCAGTTCGACCTCTTCACAGGTGATTCATCCGAACCATCGCAGCGTCTCACGCGGCGCCGCCTCGACACGTCAGAACATGGCGCCGCCTTCGCCATCCACGAGGGAGAGCGGCGAATCGAGTACCTCAGCACCGGAACGGACGGTTCGCTGCGGCTTCATGCTTCCGTCGAGCGCGATGACGGCTCGCTGGCGCTCTTCGACCCCCCACTGGTGGTCTGCCCGCCAACCCTCTCCGCGGGCGAACCGTTCGCCAGCGAGTCGTCCATGCGCGTCGTCAGCGACGCCAACCCCGGCCGCCAGCGCGAGAAGGGCACGGCTCGAAGGACGATTTCACACGTGGGCGTCGAGCATGTCACCACCCCCGCGGGATCGTTCGACGCCCACCGCGTGGAGATCACGTTTCTCGCTGACCTCACGTTCGCCGACGCCGACACGCTGACCACGCAGTGGATCGTACCCGGCGTCGGCGTGGTGCGCGAGGAACGATCCCGCCGCGTCACCGTGCTGGGCGCGCAGGGTCATCCGAAAGTCGAGCGGCTGGAGATCGTCTCGGTCGAGTGAGACGCGACCGGGAGGGAGCGGACGCCCACCACACCCGATTCGCCCGCCCGGTCGATGGCGTGCTCCACCGCGCGGGCCAACTCGTCGAGCACTTCGCGCGGATACAGCGGAAACGGCCAGTCGCGCCGTATCGCGATCTCACGCTCAGCTCGATCCGCGATCGCCAGGTCAATGCTTCGTCTTGCCGCATCGATGACTTCAGGCCGCGCCGCTCGCGCCTGTCGCAGCCACCGCTGATAGGCGTCGAAGGCGGCGCGTCGCGCCGGACTGCGCCGGGGGGCGGCGTACACCCGGTCGAGCAGGGCGCGCTTGGCGGGCGAGATCGACGGCCCATCGACCGCTCCCTCACGGTCACGGCTCGGTGACTTCTCTTCGACCGCATCAGCCAGAGGCGGATCGTGCCACACGCGCCGATACGACGCGATCGCCTCCGCCACACCTTGATCGGTCGCCGTGGGCAGCGGCAGCCGCACGTCCGCCGTGGCCAGGGTCATCGGGGCCGCAGGCAGACCCAGCCAGGCGTTGATCCAGCGCTCCATGACCCGGTCGTAGATGAAGCCGCCCCGGCCGTGAATGAACAGGTCTGCGACCGCCAGGCGGATGATGGCCGTCATGGTCAGGGCGCGGGGCCGAAGCCAAGCGGGATCGACCGACTCCAGTTCGTGGGCGAAGACCGGCGTGCGACGCCCCGCCTCGTCGAGGCGCCAGAGCGGCAGTTCCACGCTCGATCCCGTCACCTCCAGCATCGTCAGACCGGCGTCGCTGGCCTCGGCAACCGCCGCGTTGTACGTGCCGGCACACCCGCGCGGGTCGAGTAACATCGCACTCACCAGGGCCTGACTGAACGACGACCTCGGCAGCCCGCTGGCGAACACGCGAGGCATCGCACCGACCCACGGCGACCGCAGTTCCGCCGCCGCGCCGGCGAACTGCATTGCCGCGTTGGATGCACCGGCCTGCAAAGCAAGCGCCTCCCTCGTCCGCCCCAACCCCGCCTCGACGCTCGGCAGCGCCCAGGCGACGCCCGCGGGAAGCGGAAGCGGCTGCGACGCCGCCCTCGATTCCACGGGTCGGCTGTCATCGCCGGCGGCCTCAGGCAGCAGCGCCACGCGCCGCGCGGCGAGCCGGCCCGCTCCGGGCCGCACGGGCGCTTCGATCGCAGCAACGTCGTTGACGTCCTGATCGACGATCACGTCCAGTGCGATCGCCTCTCGCCTGATCGTCCTCACCAGCCGATCCGCCGCGATGTACTTGACGAGAATGCCGGGATGCCAGATCGCCGCCTGGTGCCCGGTGGCGATGATGACGGCCTGCTCCGGCAACCCCAGTTCGCGCCGCGTCTGCGTGCGCCACGCCGCCAGCGGGCGTCCCTGGAAAACCAGATCATCCCGCAACGCGATGGCGTCATGCCACGCGCCCGCCGCCTGGGCCCAGGTTCGCGCCTCCGGCTCGAGCGTGATGCTGACTGGGCTCGACATCGACGACTGAACGCCCTGAATCAGGAACAGCGGCAGGATTCGCACGGCCGCTCGTCTGACGGCCCCAGTCCATCCGCCGCACCGGGTGGCAGCTGGTCGGCGCAGCGGAGAATCTCGGCGTGCATCGTGCGACGGTAGTGCGCCAGCCGACGCGCCGGGTCATCCAGCGGCCCGCCGAAACTGCGCGACGGGTCGTTGTAGATCAGCCGCACGGGAATCTCGCTGATGCGAAGCCCCTGCGCCGCCGCCTGCACCCAGAACTGCATGGGGAAGTCGTAGCCGTCAACGTTCAGGCGCAACCGGCTCACCGCCTCGACGCGATACGCCTTGAACCCGCAGAAGGAATCCGTCAGAGTCAAACCCAGCCGGGCGTTCAGTTCCTCGGTGATGGTGGCGTTGATGGCCCGTCGGTCGCCCGGCGGGGCGTCATCCAGCGGGGTATTGGCCAGGTAGCGACTGCCGGAGATCACATCCGCATCCTCGGATTCGATGGCCTCGATGAACCGGGGAATCGCCTCCGGCTCATGCTGCTCGTCGCAGTCCATGGTGATGAGCCAGTCGAAGCCGTCCACCGCCGCCCAGCGGAACATGTCCTGCATGGAGCGGCCGTACCCCCGATTGCGGGCATGGCGGATCACCTCCACCGGCTGCTGGGCGAGGAGCATGGGGGTCTTGTCGGTGGAGCCGTCGTCGATGACCAGGATGTCGGAGGCGAACTCGCGCACCCGTCCCAGCACGCGCGCCACATACCGCTCCTCGTTGTACACGGGGATGGCCACCAGAACCCTCGGTCTCGGTCGCATGAACATGGCTCGTCCCCTTCCAGCGGCGTGGCAATGCGATCCTACGGGATGGCCGCGCGTCCCGCCATCGTTTTCTTGGACTTCGACGCCATCGCGGGGCTGGATGCCCCGGCACGGCGCGCGACCGCGCGGCGAAGCGTGCCGTCGCTCTCCGTCCGATGCCGCCCGTGGGGGGAGGTTTCATTCATGACCAGCCCGATTCCGCCCTCGTCCGTGCTAGCATGGCCCCATGAGCAGCACGCAGGCCAGGCCGCACCTCGACATCCGCTCCCTCACGCCCAACATGTTCGTGGACGGCATCTACGCCGTCTACAACCCGCAGGTGGGCACCACGCGGGCGGGCAAGCCCTACCTCAAGTGCATCCTGCGTGACGCCACCGGCGAGTGCCCCGCGCGGCAGTGGACCATCGACGAGCGCACCGCCAACGAGACCGGCTCCACCGGCTTCGTCTGGGTGGCCGGCCACACGCAGGAGTTCAACGGCCAGATTCAGCTCATCCTCGAGAAGATCCAGCCCGTCGAGGTGAGCGCGGAGGAACTGCGAGCACTCCTGCCCTGCACGCGCTTCAACGTGGAGGAAATGTTCGCCGAACTGACCGCCATTCTCGGCACGCTGGAGCATCCGGCCCTCAAGGCCCTGGCCCAGGCCTACCTGGACGATGAGAAACTCATCCGCAACCTGAAGGAGGCGCCCGCGGCGGTCAACCTGCACCACGCCTGGATCGGCGGGCTGCTGGAGCACACGCTGCAACTGCTGAAACTCGCCGACCGGATGCTGCCTCTCTACCCGGAACTCAACCGCGACGTGGTGCTGATGGGGCTGTTCCTGCACGACCTGGCCAAGACCAACGAACTGGAGTGGGAGCGCGGCTTCAACTACACCATCACCGGCAACCTGATCGGACACATCGTCACCGGGGCGCTGTGGCTGGAGCGCAAGATCCGCGAGGTCGCCGCCAAGGGCGGACCGGTGCTGCCGGCGCGCACCCACGTCATTCTCTCGCACATCATCATCAGCCACCACAACGAGCCGGAGTACGGCGCCGCCAAGCGCCCCAGCACGCCCGAGGCGGTCTTCGTCTCCATGCTCGACAACCTCGAAGCCCGCACCGCCATGGCCATTCAGCACACCCGGCTCAACCAGCCGGAGAATGGCTCCGACGCGCACTTCACCGACAAGATCTTCGCGCTGGATACGCGGCTGTTCAAGGCGAATCCGATCCCGGAGAGTCCACCGGCAGCGTGACGCGGACAGGAGGAAACCGATCCCTCACGGTCGCGGCTTGTTGTCCTGCGGCGCTTCGCCGAGAATTCGGTCCACGGCTTCCTCCGCGGCATCGGAGAACGGCAGCAGCACGACCTTGGCGCCGAGCTGCTCCAGCCGCCTGGCGTCGTGGTGGTGGTGCGCGGTTGCCGCCACGGAGCCGGCGTACCTCTGTTCGTGCAGCGCGGAAAGCAGCGCCTGGTTCACGTGCAGTTGCGGCATGGTGCTGATGACCCACGTCGCCCGCGCGAGCGGCAGCGTGGCGGCGAACTCGGGATCCTCCGCGTCGCCGTACTGAGCCGACCGGCCTTCATCGCGCCAGCGCCGGATGACCTGGGGATCGAAATCCACCCCCAGCACCCGGAGTCCGCGCTGCTCGAGCCGGTGGGCGATGTTCGAACCGTACCGTCCCAGTCCGAACACGATGACATCCGGCTGCACGGCCATCTGGTCTGAATCAGCCGACTCACGGTACGGTTGTGCCTTTTCAAACACGCCCAGAAGCGGCGCCACGCGCTCGAACAGCGGGTGGGAGTAGAGGATCATGTACGTGCTCAGCCCGATGGTGATCAGCCCCACGAGCGTGATGACGCCCATCACGGACGGGTCGATGTGTCCGAGCGACACGCCCAGCGCGCCGAGAATCAGCGAGAACTCGCTGATCTGCGCCACGGTCAGCCCGGCCAGAAAGCCGGTGCGCCGCCGGTAGCCCATCGCGCCCATGATCACCATCACGATGAGCGGGTTGCCCACCAGCACGAAGATGCTCAGCACCGCCGCCGGCAGCAGGTCGCCCCGGATCTGCGACAGGTCGAGCGTGGCGCCGAGGTTGATGAAGAAGAACAGGAGAAGGAAGTCGCGCAGACTGACCAGGCGTCCGCCGATGGCGTCGCGGTAGGGCGTGGAGGCCAGCGACACCCCAGCCAGGAAGGCGCCCACCTCGCGCGAGGTGCCCATCGCCTCTCCCGTCGCCGCCAGCGCCACCGCCCACGCGATGGCGAACAGAATCAGCAGTTCCTGGTGCCTGGCCATCATGCGCGTCAGATGGGGCAGCACGTATCGCATCATCAGCGCCACCACGCCCAGCATCCCCAGTCCTCGGGCCAGCACCAGCAGGGCGCGCCCCAGCGGCGGCTGCCCGTCGCCGTCGGCCCCCGCGCCGCCGAAGGCCGACAGCGCGATCATCGCCAGCACCACCACGATGTCCTGCACGATCAGGAACCCCACCGCGATTCGCCCGTGCAGCGCGTCGATCTCGTGCTTGTCGCTGAGGAGCTTCACGATGATGATCGTGCTCGAGAACGTCAGCGCCACCGCCACGTACACCGACGCCGCGACGCTCATCCCCAGCAGCAGGCACAGGAAGAACCCGATGATCGACGTGAAGCCCACCTGCCCCAGACCGGTCGCCAGCGACACCGGACCCATGGTGCGGATGACGCTCACGTCCAGCCGCAGCCCCACGAGGAACAGCAGCACCGCGATGCCGATGGAGGCGAGCAGCTCCAGTTCCTCGGCGTGGCGGACCAGATGAAGCGCCGAGGGACCGACGAGAATGCCCACCGCGATGAACGCCACAATGAGCGGCTGGCGCATCAGGGCGCCGATCACGCCCACCACCGCCGCGATCAGCAGGATCGCGGCGATCTCGCCGAACGGGGTGTCGAGCATCGGCTGCAGGAACGGCATGGCGGATGATACCGCGCCGCCCAATCAACCCAGCGGCGGGAAAGTCCCTCGATCGGGCGCCTCCTACCGACACAGATCGAGGTAGCCGTCATAGAAGTCATCGAAGTAGGGCCACCACTCCGGCTCGAGCGTCAGCTTCATGATCGAGCGCACCAGGTGCGTCTGCCGCGAGGCGTCGAACTCGACCAGCTGCCCGCCGCCGATGCTGGCGATGTCGCTGAACGCCCGGCGGGTGGCGATGTTGTAATCCTGACGCCATGCCTCCTGCTGCTCCGCCTGCGCCCGCGGCAGCGACCGCAGGTACCCCGCCGGCCACTGCATGGGCACGTGGACCGCGTGCACGGTCAGACCGTTCTGGCGATACCACTCCAGGGTCGCCCGCAGCTCCGAACTCTCGTGATCGTGGGGCGGCGCGTCGCCGATCAGGATGATCTCGCGCTCCGCCCGTTCACTCCACGGAAACTGTCGCGGCCCGCACGCCTGCACGCCGGCCAGCACCGCCTCTGGAAACGTCGGACCACCCGGCGTCTGAAGCCCGAAGAGGAAGTGGCGCAGCGAATCGACATTGGTCGTGAAGGGATGCCCCTCGATGAGCTTGCCGGGGTTGTCGTGATCACGGTACGCCACCATGCCCAGTTTGAGGGTGGATGAAATGTCGGTGAGAAACAGGATCAGCGCATCCACGTCGGCCTTCACTTCGTCGATGACGGGCGTCATGGAGTTGGTGGCGTCCACCGCGATGACCATCTCCAGGTTGCGCCGCCGCAGCACGCCCATGTAGTCGCGCAGCCGCACGAACGTGTCGGCGTCGACCATCGACACCAGCGACTTGTCCGTGCGCTGGCCCGGGGCGGCGAGAGGCGGGAGGACGTAGTTCTTCGGCGCGCCCGCCACCCAGCGTCGCCACGCCAGGGCGTCGGGCGGCGCGGGATCAATCTGAAACACCCGCGCCAGCCGCCGCCCGATGACGCCCGCCACCACCGGGTCCATGTTGCGCACCAGCGTGAGGGCCCGCTGCGTCGCCTCGCGCCGCACCTCGTCGCTGCGGCAGGCGGCGCCCAGTTCGATGCCCACGATCAGCGCGTCCACCGATCGCGTCCGCAGCAGGCGCGATCCCGTCTGCTCGACGACCTTCGCCGGCGCCTCCACGCCGAACGCCAGCGCGGTGCGCAGGACGCGCGGGTCATCCTCCTTCGCGTAGCGTGATCCGTCGATGGCCACGCCGTGCTTCCACGCATGGCGGATGGCGAAGCACCGCACCTGCCACGTCGGATCATCCAGCGCGTCGGCGAGCATCGCGTCCACTTCCGGCCCGCGGAAGCGATCCAGCCGCATCAGCGCCAGCGCCCGGAACGCCCAGTCATCGCTGCGAAGCATCTCGCCGATGACGGCCTTCTCCTCGACGTCGGCCTCGCGCCACCACTGGCGCTCGACGTTGGGATCGTCGGCTTCGGTGGAAGAGGCCGGCGGCGCATCCATCGGAGGCGCCTCGCGCGGCTCAGCCGGGGGCTTCTCCGGTTGTCTCGCGGGCGGCGTGCGCTGCGGCGGATTCTGCGACAGGACAGGCCACGTCAGCCACGTGCCGGCGCACAGCAGCCCCATTGCCAGACCGACGCAACGAGCGGATCGCATCATGGAGTGCACTCGCATTCGCACATCGACTGATTGTACAGACGCCCAAACGATCGGCGGCAGGCGAAGAACGAACGGAAGGACCGCCGGGTGACGGGTGACGGGTGACGGCGGATGATCGCCCCGCTCGCCGGATCACTCATCTCCCCCGCTTCAGCCGCTCCAGCTCCCGACGGTTCATGGGGTTGTTCGTGTTCGCCAGTTCACGGTCAATGAGGGTGTTGACATACGCCGCCCCGAACGCGGCCCGCAGAACGGGCGCCAGCCGGGCCAGGTCGGCATGGGTCATCGGACCGCGGATGTTGTTCCGAAGCGTGGTCAGGAGCCGCTCATCCACGTTGCCGCCGAGGCGAGGCGTGAGCAGGTGCCAGAGCATGTCGCGATCGAGGTCGGTGGGCTGCAGCGTCATATCCCACGCGTCGAGGAAGTCCGCACTTCGGCGAAGTCGAAACAGCGCGGGCAGCACCCAGCGCGAGGCGTCGCCTTCCAGCCGACGCTCGCGGGCGTGCTGCCAGGTGCGAAACGCGATCTGATCCTCGCCGAGCAGGTGGGCGAGCCGCACCGCCTCGGCGAACTTCGCCGCGCTGCGACTGGATTCCGCCTCGCGCAGCACGTCCTTCAAGCGCTCGCGCAGGTCGATCAACCCATCCCGCGGGGTCCCATCGGCTCGCGCGGTGGATCGCGGCCCGCAGGTCATCAACGGATCGCCATGCGTATTGATGCGCCACACCGTTGCCCCCCAGTGACGCGCCGCGATGAGGAACGGCACGCCCGCGATCAGTCGATCCGCCACCTCGCGCGGCCGCACGAACCCGCCCAGTCCCGGCTCCTGCACCGAACCCACGTAGGCGTAGGCGCCATGTTCGAGGAAGCGCCCCCCGACCGTCGCGCCGCCGCCGGGCTGCATCGCCGACCAGCTGTGAATGAAGTGGACGGCCATCGGCTCGTTGAGCACGGGCGCATCGACGCTGTGGCATCGATCGCCGCCGACCATCTCGAAGAAGGTCGAGTTGCCCTTGGTGTTCATCAGCAGCACGTCGCCGCTCATCCCGCCGGGCAGGCGCGCGATCCACGCCTGGGCCGTCATGTCGCGTCCGCCATGTGCCGTGATCCGCCATCCCGCCTGCTGAAGCGCCGCTCCCGCCGGCGCGGTGTCATACGCGCCCCACGCCCCCTGATCGACGGGGTAGGTGTTGGCCAGCACCGCGCGCTCGCGCGGCAGGAAGAGCGAGCACATCGCCGCATACGCGGAGCGCGCTTCGTCACCGAAGATCCATCCCGCAAAGGCGAACCGCGAGCCGTCCGGCAGGCGACCCATCAGGTCGGTGATGGCGCGGTGATCCTGATCGCCCGCGCCATCGACTCCCACCTCGACGCGCGGCGACATCGAGCGGCAGATGGTGATCGCTTCGATGTCATCCCCCAGCGCGTCGAAGGACCAGCCGGCCTGGCGCAGCAACTCAACCTGGCGGGCGAACAGCCGCTCGGCGGTCAGCCGGTCCATCGACTGATTGATGCGACCCAGGTCGTCCTCCAGCCACAGGATCGGCTGGCCCCGACCCGCCGCGAGCGCCAGCGCCGCGGGCCATGCGGGATCGCGGGGCGAGGCCAAGGCCGCTCCCGCCGGTGCGTGCCCGCGCTCGGCGAAGCATCGGGCCAGCGTGTCCCGCCTCGGATCGCCTCCCCATGACTTCAGGAGCGCCTCTTCCAGCAGCCGTTTCAACTCCTCGGGCGGCACGTCCGGCTCGGAGCGCGACTCGCTGAGCAGCACGGTTCGCGGCTGGAATCGCCGGATGAACATGGGCGCGTACACGTCATCCTGAAAGAGCACCGGCCAGCGGCGCTCGGGCGTCCAACGGGCGATCTCGCTGATGAACTCGCGCTCGTCGGTGACGAGCACGACCTGATCGACGATCGTCTGCCGAGCGTCAGTCTGCCGTAGTCGTGCCGACAGACGCTCCACCCAGTCAGGCGGCGCGACCTGAGTTGCTGCGGCGGGCGCCACGGCAAGCAGGGCGAAAACCGCGCAGCACATCTGAGAGACGCCCATGACCGATGATACGGCACGGAGCGTGAACAGGATCGAAGCGGCTTGGCGCGCTGATGTTCGACCGACCGCTCCCTCACGGTCGCGGCTCACTGTCACATCGGGGGAGTACGTCTTCCACACGGACGTTGCTCGCCGGAGCGTCCCTCAGGCGGTGGGCTCTGGGTCACACCCCCCGGCGCAACGGGTTGACAACATAGTTGTCGCGCCCCAGTACGAGCACATCGGCGATCTCAATCGCCTCGCGGAAGGACTCATGCGCCTGCTCGCGGTCGGCGCAGGTGGGCAGCACCTTTCCCTGCTCGAGGTGCTCGACGGAGGCCACCGCGTCGCCGCAAATGAGGACCGTAGCGCGGGAGGTCGGCAGCAGCAGGCCGCACGTGCCGGGCGTAACCCCCGGAAGGGGAAACAGGTCCACACCGGGAGCAATCGAGTCCGGCGCGGGCTGACAGCGCTGCAGAATCGCGATCTCCGAGCGCAGCAGGTCGCGCACGGGCGCATCGCCCGCCTCCTCGGCGACGGAAAGACGCTCGATCATCGCCACGCCGATCGCCTCGCGCTCACGCTCGCTCACGAGCCATGCCGCCTGCTCGAACGCCGCCAGCCCGCGGCGGCGCATCGGCTCGAACGAAGTCAGAAACACGTGCGTGATGTCGCCGGGGGTGAGATTGGCCCGCTCGCTGAGACGCGCCGCCAGCACCTGGGTCGGGAGTGAGGGATCGACGAGAATCCTCGCCTTGCCCGCCTCGATGAGCGTGGTGGTGGCGTGCGCGGTGCGCTGTGCGCCCTGCTCGTTCCACAGCGGATGGGCGGCGAAGGCCCCGATCGAGATGATGCGGTAGGTGGCGTCCATGGGGGTGGATGGTAGGGGTCGCCCCTGCGTCAACTGGGATCGCTCACGACGACCTTGCCGGCGCGGAATCACGAATCCGTCATCTGATCCTGCGCCATCCGCCGGATCGGGTGCTTGGGGTCGTTGAGTTTCTCGCGCAGTCGCTCGATGACCAGCGGCGGGACGATCGACCGCAGACGCTCCAGCGGGCCGCCGAAGGCCGCGATCTGCTTGATGAGCGACGAACTGGTGTAGGCGTACGCCTCGCCGGTGACGATGAACACCGTCTCCACATCCGCCACGTGGCGGTTGGTGATGGCGATCTGGCACTCGTAGGCCACGTCGCTCACGTTGCGGATGCCCCGCAGGATCGCCACCGCCCCGGTGCGCCGGGCGAAGTCCACGGTCAGCCCCGTGTAGTGCTCCACGCGCACGGGGCAGCCCTGCGGCTCGACTTCCAGCATCTCCCGGATCAGGCGGGTGGCGATGTCCAGTCGCTCCTCGTAGGAAAAGAGGGCGGGCTTGTCGGGGTTGTGGCCGATGGCGACGACCAGCCCGTCGAACATGCGGCGGGCGCGCCGGACCACATCCAGATGCCCCAGCGTGATGGGGTCGAACGAACCGGGATACACCGCCACGTGGGGCGTGCTGGTGGGCATGGGCGGATTGTACGTGAGGCGGCGGTGAATTGGGCGTCCGTGACCAGTCGCACCCACCCGCTCAAGGCGCCGCCCAAGCCCTTCCAGTCCGCGCAACTTGCCGAACCCATGCGGCCGGCGCCGTTGCGGCGCAAACCATGCGCAGCGTTTGGAGATGGGGATCGGGGATTGGATGATGGAGGTGATCGGGTGGGCATGAGCCCTGGATCGGCCCCGGTCGGATCGCCTCCTCGATCGGGGCATTTTCTGCGACGCCGGACGGCCGGAGATGCCGGGGAGTTCCGGGGGAACTCCGGGCCACTCCGGGGGTGTTCCGGTCCCGACGGCGGCCCTCGCGTGAGCGACGGCCGCCGTCTTTGTCCTGTGGTTGACTCTCCGGCAAGACCCTTCAGCCATCAGCCAGCGTTTCAAGCCCTGCGGTGCGCAAGATGGTGCGGAAGTTGTCGCTGAACACGAAGTTCTCCTCTGGGAACTCGATCCCCGCCAGGTTGCGGTCGATGTGGCTGAACATCAGGTCCACGCGCCCGATCTCGGCCCAAGCGCCGGACACCGGCGTGGTGACGCGCACGATGCCCGTGGTCGAGGCGCCCAGCGTGTCCATTCGCTCGATGGTCGCGTCGTACTGAATGTTCATTCCGGGCGTCACGTCGGCGTCCAGCTCCGCCCGCACCACCTTGGCGAGGATGACTTTCTCGCGGAAGCGGTTGACGGAGCCGACCAGGATGCCCGCCGTCTGGGCCATGCCCTCGATCATCAGCGACGCGGGCATGATGGGCATGGCGGGAAGGCCGCCCGCCGCGTCGAAGTGGTCGTGCAGATGCTCCTCCGCCAGCGAGACGCACTTCACCGCGACCAGGCGCCGGTCGGCTTCGTAGGCGACGATCTGGTCGATCCACATCCAGCGCATGGGGCGTCACCCCAGTTTTCGCGCGACAAAGTCCACCAGCGATTCCACGGTGATGTGCTCAGCGACCTTGGCCACCTCTCGATCGCCCTCGAACTTTGAGAAGTCCACGTGGGGCATGCGTTCGCGGAGCATCTTCATGCCCGCATCGGTGAACCTGCCGCCGGCCACCCACTCCGGGTTCTCCATCAGGTTCTCGGGAAAGAGCTCGCCCTGAGCCACCTTGAACGGCCTGGCGGGCGTCGAGAAGGTCTTCTCAAGCCGGAACTGGATGTCCAGCACGTCGATGGACTCGGCGCCCAGGTCGCTGGTCAGCGACGCCTGGGGCGTGATCTCGTCCTCATCCACGCCCAGGGCCTCCTCGAGGACGCCCTTGACCTTCTCATAGATTTCATCACGCGTCATGCAGTCGATCTCCGGTTGATTGGAGCGGGATTGTTCACCACAGAGGGCACGGAGGACACAGAGAGTAAAGGAGATCAGCGGTCAGACGAAGGCATCAGGCGCCGGGCATTGGGCCATATTGAAACCAAGAACCGAGAACCCATCAGTCCTCAGTCCTCCGTGCTACCCATTCGCTCACGGGCCGCATGGTAAACCGACCGGATACGGCTGTCGCGTCTCCGGCGGCATCCGTTTGGGCCTGACCCGCACGTCGGACACGCCCGGTACCCCTGCACACGTACGAACCGTCCCCCGCGTCCTTGACCAGTCCCACCTCGATCTCCAGTTGCTCACCGGGGCGCACCATGTTGCCGAACTTCAGGGCCTTCACCTCGCCCAGCACCAGTCGCGGGTTGCCGCGCGGGGCGAGCATGGCCCGCGCCGCCTGCGTCATGGCCTCGATCATCAACACGCCCGGCAGCACCGGGAACGACGGGAAGTGGTCCTGCAGGTATTCCTCGGCCAGCGACACCTGTTTGACCGCCACGATCCGGTCGGCCGTCTGCTCCACGATGTGGTCGATGAGGACGAACTTCATGGAAGGGGTGACGGTAGGGGCGGCGGGGCGGAAACGCAAGCACCCAACGACCACCCCCTGGGGGCGGCACTGGCGTTCCGCCTCTCATTCAGTGGCACAGGCGTCTCGCCTGTGATCATCCGACATCTCTTCGACAGTCATCAGATGCGGCGCCATGTCGGTTGATCGCTTCGCCGCGCAATTCCTGCGCCGCACCATGCCGCCCCCTTTCTGTCCGGCGCGCATGGCTCTCGCCGATATCAGACCTTTGACGACGTGAGGCCCTGATCCGCAATGAGTGCGCGCAAGAAACCGGAGTCGGAGATCCTGCCGGCCCCCTCCATCGCCCGCCGCATCGGCTGGGTGATCGGCCTGGGGGCGTGGCTGTTCCTGCTGGGGTCGCTGGTGAGTTTTCACCCGGCGGATCCACCCACGCACGCCGCCGCCCCGTGGAATGATCCGGTGCGCAACTGGTGCGGCCCGGTGGGGGCGTCGATTGCCTACCACGGCTACCTCGTGCTCGGACTGGGTGCGTGGGTGCTGCTGCTGGGGCTGGCGGGCTTCCTGGGCGTGACGGCCACGGGCCGGCGCGTCACCCAGCCGGTGCTGCGGGCGATCGGGCTGGTGCTCATGTCGATCGCCTTCGCCGCGCTGCACGCCCTGATCGCGCCCACGGTTGGACCGCTGGGGTCGGTCTCGGGCGGGTTCTTCGGCATCTACGTGACGGGGGAGCTTGCGGGGCGATTCAACGTGCTGGGCACGTTTCTGTTCGTCGCCGCCACGTTCCTGGTGGGCGCGATCGTGGCCATGGATGAAGTTGTGCTCGCCCTGCCCCGCGCCGTGTGGCGGACGCTCAAGTTCACGCGCAAGGTGCGGTCGATCCCGCTGCCGCAGGTATCGATGCCCCGGCTGTCGATCCCCGGCTTCGGCGGGGTGGACGCCCGCGCCGCCTCAACGGACGGCTCGGCGGAGGAAACCGCCAGCGAAACAAGGAACAGGCGTGGTAAGAAGAAACCCACCGATCCCGTCGCCATCGACCCGGATGCCGGGGGCGTCGGGGGGGTCGAATCCTTCGTGCCCGAAGAGCACGAGATCGACGAGCCCGTGGGCCCCGTCACCGAGGCGCCCAAGGCGCTCATCGAGCAGAAGCCGGCGGCGACGGCTCCCTCGGAGCCGGACGACGACGCGGAAGAGCCGATCGGCCTGATCGAACCGGCGCGGCCGGAACGCAAGCAACTCTCCCGCGAGGAACTGAAGGCCAAGATCGCCAGACTGCCCGTGCGCATGGCGGGCAAGAACACCGCCATCGCCAAGGACGCCGACATCCCCCGCGAGCCGCAGGAACCCAACTTCGAGAGTTACCAGTTCCCGCCGCTCTCCCTGCTGGAGGATCCCGAAACCAACTACTCCGAGCGGCTGGAGAAGTTCGTCCGTGACCAGGCGCAGGTGCTGGAGGAGTCGCTGCGCACCTATGGCATCGACGGCGAGGTGGTCGGCATCGACTCCGGCCCGGTGGTCACGCTGTACGCCGTTGAACTGTCTCCCGGCACCAAGGTGGCCAAGGTGACGGCGGTGGCGTCGGACCTCGCCCGGTCGCTGCGGGCGCAGAACATCCGCATCGTGCCCAACATCGCGGGCAAGACGGCCATTGGCATCGAGGTGCCCAACCTGCAGAAGGAGAAGGTCCGGCTGAAGGAGCTCATGTCCGGCGGACACGCCGACAAGATGGGCCTGCCCATGTTCCTCGGCAAGGACGCCTCGGGCGAGCCGCTGGTCTCCGACCTCTGCCGCATGCCCCACATGCTCATCGCCGGCACCACCGGCTCGGGCAAGAGCGTGTGCATGAACTCGATCATCATGTCGTGGCTCTACACCAAGCGCCCGGATGAACTGAAACTGGTGCTGGTGGACCCCAAGATGGTCGAACTGAGCCAGTTCCAGAACATCCCCCACCTGATGTGCCCGGTGGTGACGGAGATGAGCAAGGCGGCGGCCATCCTCGAATGGGCCGTCACCAAGATGGAGGAACGGTACGAACTGCTCTCCGAGGCGGGCGTGCGCGACATCGGCGGCTACAACGCGCTGACCGAGGAGGAGCTCTACGAGCGCTTCCAGCCGCAGAACGACCTGGAGCGGGCCAAGATTCCCAAGAAGCTGCCCTTCATGGTCTTCATCATCGACGAACTGGCCGACCTGATGATGACCAACAAGGAAGTGGAGCACTCGATCGTGCGCATCGCGCAGAAGGCCCGCGCGGTGGGCATTCACCTGGTGCTGGCGACGCAGCGGCCTCAGGCCAACGTGGTGACGGGTCTGATCAAGTCCAACATGCCCTGCCGCGTCTCGTTCAAGGTGGCCTCGGGCATGGACTCACGCATCGTGCTCGACCAGAAGGGCGCGGAGCTGCTGCTGGGGCAGGGCGACATGATGTTCCTGGCCCCGCACACCAGCGAGGTGAAACGCGCTCAGGGCACGCTCGTGACCGACAACGAGATCCGCAAGGTGGCCAAGTTCCTCAAGGAGGTCGCCGCTCCCACCTTCGAGCGGGCGCTGCTCACCATCCGACCCGGTCAGGGTGGGGATGGCGACGCGGGCGAGGGCGGACTGGACGCCAACGAACGCGACCCGCTCTTCGACGAAGCCGTGAAGGTGATGATCGAGTCCGGCCGCGGCTCCGTCTCGCTGCTGCAGCGGCGGCTGGCCATCGGCTACTCGCGGGCCTCGCGCCTGGTCGATCAGATGGGTCTGGCGGGCATCCTGGGCGAGCACCGCGGCTCAGTGGCGCGGGATGTGCTCATCACGCTGGAGGAGTGGGAGGAGATGAAACGCCTTGAAGCCCAGCAGGAGGCCGAGGGCACCATCTTCCAGAACGACGAATCAGGCGACGCCCCAGCCCTGGTCGGCAACGACGATGCGCCGTTCGACACGGACGACGATCGCAGAGTACCGGATGAGTACGGAGACGAGTATCGGATGTAGGGAGTAAGCACGAGGCATCAGGCGCCGCGTCGTCGGCGCTGCGAGAAGGGGGAACCGAGTCCGCGCGGACCATCACGACTCATCCCGTCAGAACGAGACGGATCGGCCCCCGACAACCGATCACGGACAGTCTGGCGCCCCCACACACACACGCATACCGGTGAACACGTGGTGATCCGCGCATGCCCCTCACCCATCCGCGCGGTCGCGCCACGTTCGCCGCGCCTTGGTTTCGCCGCGCCGTCGCTTGCTCTCCAGTCGGCGCTGCTTCACGGCCCGCGATGGCCTGCGTTTCTTGCGCATGCGCGGCGGGCGTGCGGCCTGCACCACCAGCAGGCGCAGCCGCTCCAGCACGATCTCCCGATTCATCCGTTGCGAGCGCGACTCATCGCAGGTCAGGACCAGTTCATCGTCGCGGGTGACGCGGCTGCCCGCCACGGCGCGGAGCCGTTCCAACCCCGCCGCGTCCAACCCCTGCATGTCCCGCAGGGACACGCGAACTTCCGCCTTGGTGTTGACCTTGTTGACGTTCTGTCCACCCGGGCCTGAGGAGCGGGAATACGCGAACCGCAAGGCCTTGCGGGGCACGGTGACACCCGGCGCCAGGGCAAGGTGGCCGCCATCCCCCACCGGTTGTGCGTCGTGGTCGTCGGTCATACCGTTCCTCGCGGGTCGAACAGGGCTGGTCCGAAGAGCGTAGACCTGTTGATTCGATTCTGTCATGCCGATGGAACCTGCATGAGCACCCGACCGCAGCAACCGGGGAAGAAGAGCGCCAAGTATCACCGCGCGCGTCTGCGGCACTTTCTGTTCACGAGCGGCCCGCACCGGCTGACCGGTGGTCGGCTGACCAGGCGGCACATCGCCCGCCCGGTGGCGATCCGCGAGATTGAGATCGTCAATCCGCGCTGGCCT
Source organism: Phycisphaeraceae bacterium (assembly GCA_015709595.1). NCBI lineage: Bacteria > Pseudomonadati > Planctomycetota > Phycisphaerae > Phycisphaerales > Phycisphaeraceae > Phycisphaeraceae bacterium. The sequence goes on along the minus strand of CP054178.1, from coordinate 2,086,304 downwards.
GCGGCGCTGGACGGACTGCGCATTGCTCACGTGAGCGATTTCCACCTCGGCGACCTGCTGCCCCTGGAGCGAGGCATCGAAATAGTCTCGCTGCTGGCGGATCAGTCGCCCGACCTGGTGGCCTGCACGGGCGACGTGGTGGATCTTCACGCCGCCGGCGCGGAGCCGCTGCTCAAGGCCCTCGCCGAGACCGGCGCGCCGATGGGCTCCCTGCTGGTGCTCGGCAATCACGATGAACTGGATGATGAGCGGGTCGTGGTGCGCATGGCCGAGAAGGCCGGCATGACCGTGCTGCGCAACCGCTCGATTGAATTGAGCCGCCGCGGCGCGCGGCTGTCGGTGGGCGGCATTGACTGGGCCCGCTCGCAGAAGGCCTGTGCCGCGCACGTCGAGCGTCTGGGTGCGGGACGCGACCTGCTGCTGGCCCACAATCCCCGCGCCTTCCAGCAGGCGTCGAAAATGGGCATCCCGCTGACCCTCTCCGGTCACACGCACGGCGGTCAGATCGCCATCAAGAACCGTCCCAACGCCAACCTGGCCTTCACGCAGAAACGCCGCGCCGGCCTGTTCGAGGAGAACGGCAGCCACCTGTACGTCACCACCGGGGTCGGCGCGTGGTTTCCGCTGCGGGTGAACTGCCCGCCGGAGATCGCCATGATCACCATGCGATGCGCGGCGGCGTGATCATCAACCGCTTGCAGCGCCGCACACACACTCCACACCTGGGAATGGGCGAGGGTGAGGGCTATCGGCCAGCAGGGTCGTCCGCCAGCAGAGACTTCAGCACCGCCATCCGCACCGCCACGCCGTTGGCCACCTGTTGCAGGATCACGCTGCGCGCCGGGTCATCCGCCACTTCGCTCTCCAGCTCCAGCCCGCGATTGATGGGACCGGGGTGCAGGATCACCGCATGGGGCGGCAGCGTGCGCACGCGGTCGGGCGACAATCCGTAGCGACGGCGGTACTCGTCCACGGAAGCAATGGCCTCGCCCGCCGCACGCTCGAACTGCACGCGCAGCATCATCACCGCGTCGGACGCGGGCAGTACGGCGTCCAGGTCGCGGAGCACCTTGATGCTGCCATCCTGCACCGGCAGCCGCTCCATCGAGGCCGGGGCCAGCGGAGGCGGACCCACCAGCACCACGTGCGCGCCCATCGTGGTCAGACCGAACAGAGCCGATCGGGCGACGCGGCTGTTGGCGATGTCGCCCACGATGGTGATGGTGCGGCCCGCCAGATCGCCCAGGCGCTCGCGCAGGGTCATCACATCCAGCAGGCCCTGCGTGGGGTGCTCGTGCCGCCCGTCGCCGGCGTTGATGACGGGCTTGGAAAGCCGCGCCGCCACCTGGTGCGGCGCGCCGGAAGCCGAGGTGCGAATGACGAAGGCGTCCACGCCCATCGCCTCCAGGTTGCGGCAGGTATCGAGCAGCGTCTCGCCCTTGCTCTGGCTGGTGGTCTCCCCCATGATGTCCAGCACATCGGCCCCAAGCCGCCGCGCCGCAAGGGCGAAACTGCATCGCGTGCGCGTGGAGTTCTCGAAGAAGATGTTGGCGACGGTGCGGTGGCGCAGCACGTCCAGCGGCGGTTGCCGGCCCGACGCGACCGTGGACAGCCGCACCGCGTCATCCAGCAGGGCGACAATCTCGTCGCGGGAGACGCCGTCCAGTCCCAGCAGGTGGCCCGATCGCCTGAGCGTCAGCGGCATGGTGGCGGATGGTATCCTGAAGGTGGTCGGATGACACGCGCCGCCCTCGCCTCGGGTCGCCGGTGGATGATGACGTGATCCGGCTGTTCACGCCCGTATCCGCCGTGTCGGAGAAGTCCATGCAGTGCCCATCATGCAAGTCCGCCCCCCTGCAGCCGGTTCGCCTGGACGCCGGTCCGCCCGCCCATGCCTGCGCCGGATGCGGCGGTCACTGGGTGGCGAGCGCGGCCTACCTGGACTGGGTGGCGACGTTCGACGAACCCGGCTCGGCACGGCCGCCGACCCCCCCGTCCGATCCGGATGACCGCCCGCAGGCGGTCGAGACGGCCGAGGAGGAGTCCGCGCCGTCGCCTTCCCCCACGTCCGGGCGGATTCCGACGGCGAACACCGCCGCTCGCTTGTCGGGCGAATCTGCGGTGACGCGAAAACCCTCCTCTGGCGTCACCGTGGCGGGGTCGCGCAAGGCGAAACTCTGCCCCGAGTGCGGGCACCTGATGATCCGCTACCGCGTGGCCCACGACATCGACTTTCAGGTCGATCGCTGCAACCACTGCAACGGGGTGTGGCTGGACCGGGACGAGTGGGAAGTGCTGCGGAGGCAGGGTCTCCACCGCGACCTGCACCGGGTCTTCTCCGAGCCGTGGCAGCTGCGACTTCGGCAGGAGGAAGCACAGCAGGCGCTGGAGGCGATCTACGAGCGGAAACTCGGGACCGAAGTGTACCACGAGATCCGCCGCATCCGCGCCTGGATTGATGGCCACCCGGAGCGATCGACGCTGCTGGCGTATCTGAAGGATCGGGGGGTGGAGGAGAGTCCCTGATCAACTACCGCGGCACCTTCGCCGCCAGTTTCGGATCCGCCACGATGGAGAACGGGATGCCCGACTCGGCGATCAGCCCCGACTTCTCGTCCCGCACGCGCACCTTCAGCGTGTACTGCCCCACGGTGAGCCGCTCGGGCAGCGTGATGACATAGGAGATGAAGAAGTCCGTCCGCTTTCTCGATGACACGTCCGGCGCGGCCCGCCACTCCTGGTGCCAGATGGGCAGGTTGTCGTGGGTGTTGTAGATGACCAGTTCCTGCCACAGGTCGGTGACCCACTCGCCCTTCTGGTTCTGGACGCTGGTGAACTCCTCAATCTCGGTGTAGATGACCACCGGCTGGGCCGTGCCCGCCAGGAAGGCGTACTTGTCGAACGTCTCGAAGCGTCCGAAGCCCTCCACGCTGGTGCAGAGTTCGGCTCGGGCGATCTTCAGCGGTCCCTGGTCCGTGATCGCCATCTTGAGTTCATCGAGCAGCGCGACCAGCGCGGCGTCGCTGCGGCTGCCCTTCAGTTCCGTGCCCAGCTTCCGGAAGAACGCCTGATAGGCGCGCAGCAGGTCGCGCTCCTGCCCGTCGAGGTCGTAGAGCGCTTCCGGATTGATCTCCCGCTCCGGGTCCACCAGCGAGAGCGCCGCCATCACGAGATAGTGCCGCAGGGGCGATTCATCGTACGAGGCGTGCTGCGACAACTCCCGGCGCAGCGACACCATCGCGGTGCGCAGACGCTCCTCCACGCTGCCGCCCCCGGCGTTCATCTCCTCCACGGCGCCGGCGGCGACCGTGTCACCCGACCCCGAGGGGCGTCCGAAGGGGTTGTTGGGGTTCCACGCAGGGCCGCCTGACGCGCCAGGCGAAGCGCCGGTCGGCGAAGCCATGCCCGACGGCGACGCGACGGCTGAACCCGTGCTGGACTGGCCGGACGAGCCGCCCGCCTGGTCGTTGAAGACCACGCGGCTGGAGCCGGAGGACACGGGTGGAGTCTGCGGCGCGGCGGGAAGCGCGCCGGTCGTCGTGCCCGCGGCGCCATCCACCTGCCCTTCGCGCTGGCGCCGCATGGCGAGGAACGCCTGCTGATCGCGTTCGAACTGGGTGGCGATCTGTTCGGGGGTGAGCGGCCCGGACTGGTCCGCATTGGCCGGCCCGGCGGCCGTGCGCGAGCCGCCCGCCGCCGCGGCCTCGAGGTCAAGCGGTCTGGCCTCGCCCATCGGGCGGCTGGATGACTGCTTGTCGCCTCCGCATCCGGCGATGAGCGCGACCATGGCCGCCCCGAACAGGCGGCCCGAGTGACGATTGAACAGCGAGCGGATCACGGCTGTGCCTCCTGCACCTGGGACCGATCCTCCGGATCGGGAACCGCCGCGCACGCGACATCATCGCGACGCGACGGCCGAAGCGCCTGACAGTCGATCGGCCAGAAGGGTCGCCAATGCTTCAACATTCCGCTCGCCTGTCAACTGGCCGGTCTTGACCTTCACATCGCGTTCGACCACCTGACGCAGAAGTTGCGCGAATCGGTGGGGCGTGCCCGCGCGGGCGGCATCAAGAAAGGCGTCGCCGCCCGGCCCCCAGAGTTTCATCCGCTTCTTGACTTCGAACGGCGGAGTGCGCTCCGCCAGCAGGCGGGATGTTCCATGCAGCTTGCGGCAGAGGTCCATGAGCGACCACATCAGCAGCTCCACGGGCGCGCGGGAAACCTCCAGCAGCTCGCGGGTCTTGGCCAGGGCGTGGCCCGGGTCACCCGAAAGCACGGCGGACTGAATCTCCCACCCCTGCTCCTCCCGGCTCTTGCCCACCATCTGGGCGACCAGATCGCGGGTGATGACGGCTCCCGGCTCGACCATCGAACCCAGCTTGGCGATCTCGGTGTCCAGCCGCACCAGGCCGCACCCGAGCCGGTCCACGAGCAGGACGGCGGCCTCGAGCCGCATGGTGATGCCGTATTCGCCGTTCGCCCGCTCCACGCACCACTGGGCGGCGGCGTCGGGCTTGAGCTCCTCGCACTTGATGACCGCGTCGCACGACTTGTCAAAGTTGCCCGCGTACCACACGTCCGCCCGCAGCAGCAGCGTGGCGTGGTCCACGGGGGCGGCGGCGTATCGCTCCATCGCCCTGCGGTACTCGCCGTCCCCCTTCTTCATGAACTCGTCGGCGTCATCCACGATGACCAGCTTGTACCCCTGCATCAGCCCGTAACTTCGCAGTTCATCGAGCACGTCGGCAAGGGTCGCCGCGGCGCCGTCGAAGCGGAAGACGCCCACGTCGCCATGCTTCTCCTCCAGCGCGGCGGTGAGCTGGCGGGTGCGCTCGGTGAGCAGAAAGTGCTCCTTGCCGGAGAGCACCACGAGACGCATGTCGCCGGTGAGCGAGCCCGACTTGGCGGCGGACCGTTTGGCCATGCGCGGATGGTACCCGGCAGGGGCGCGGCCGCCAGTCGGCTGGAATGCGCCACGCTTAGAATCCCGTCGATGCTCTCCCTCCACGTCCTCCAAGGCCCCGATCGAGGCAAGCGCTTCACGCTGCCGGACAACGAGCCGCAGTTGATCGGGCGCTCCACCGAGGCGCTGCCCATCACCGATCGGAGCGTCAGCCGACGTCACGCCGAGCTCACGCCGGACGGACGCGACTGGTACGTGCGCGACATCGACAGCGCCAACGGCACCTGGGTGAACGGCGAGCGCATCACCACGCGGGTGAAGCTCGCGCCCGGCGACCAGATCCGCTGCGGCTCGACGCTCTTCCTCTTCGGGCTCGAACCGGGCGAGACGCGCCCCTCCAGCCCCATCCGCGTGGTCGGACCGGAGGACATGGACGCCACCGTGGAGCGCACCGTGCCCGGCGACGCGGGGCTGGACGGATTGGCGGCGCCGGACCAATCCGCCGAGCAGGCGCTCGCCGAGGCCCGAGGCAGCGCCATCCGCCACCTGCGCATCATCTACGACGTGACCGCGATCATCAGCCGCACCGTCGATCGCGATGAACTGCTCAACCAGGTGATGGACCTGATCTTCCGCGAGTTCACGCCCGACCGCGGCTTCATCCTGCTGCAGAGCGACCCGGCGGCGAGGCCCGACCCGGTGGTGATCCGCTACCGTGAGCGGCCGCGCACGCTGGACGAGGGCCACATTCCCGTCAGCCGCACCATCGTGCAGCACACGCTTCGCAAGGGCGAAGGGATTCTGGCCACCAACGCCATGAACGACCAGCGATTCCGCTCGGGGGACTCGGTGATGCGCTACGGCATCCGCAGCGCCATCTGCGTGCCCATCCGCACCGGCGACCGAATCTTCGGCGTTATCCACATCGACTCCAGCGTCGCCAACTTCTCCTTCAGCGAGGAGCAGTTGCGGCTCATGGCCGCCATCGGCATGCACACCGGCCTGGCGCTGCAGACCGCGGAACTCATCCGCGCCCGCGTGGGCACCGAGCGACTGGCGGCGATCGGCGAGACCGTCGCTTCATTGAGCCACTCGACCAAGAACATCCTGCAGGGGCTGCGCGGCGGGGCCGACGCGGTGGAACTGGCCCTGAACAAGGGCGACCTGAAGATGGCCCGCGACGCCTGGCCCATCGTGGCCCGCAACCTCGACCGAATCTACTCGCTCACCATGAACATGCTCGCCTTCTCCAAGCACCGCGAGCCGGAGATCGAGCTGGAGAACCTGCACGCCATCGTCGCCGAGGCGGTGGAGCTGGTGCAGGAAGCGTGCCGCAAGCGAAGCATCGCCATCATCCAGGATCTGGACGAGTCGATGCCGCCCATCCCCGCCGACCCCGGCATGATCCACCAGGCGCTGATGAACCTGCTGACCAACGCCATGGAAGCCGTGTCCGACCGCAAGGGCGTGATCACGCTGCGCACGCGGTTCGACGCCGCCCAGCACCGGGCCGAGATTCACGTGGGCGACAACGGCCCGGGCGTGCCCGAGCCGATGCGGGATCTCATCTTCGAACCGTTCCAGTCCACCAAGGGCCAGCGCGGCACGGGGCTGGGCCTGGCCGTGGCCCGCAAACTGGCGCGCGAGCACGGGGGCGATATCACGCTCGCGCCGCCCGCCGAGGGTGACGGCGCGGCGAAGGGAGGCGCGCTTTTCATCCTCTGGCTGCCTTCCGATCGCCAGCGGGCTGACTCATCCGACACCCGCGCCCCGCGGGGACACGGTTCAGGCGGGCTGGACGATTCACGCTGGTCGACCGGATAACCGACGTGGGAGGCACATCACTGGTCGGGAACGTACACGATCACCTCACGCCGACGACGAACGGCGGCGTCGCTCCTGGCGCTGATCGCCTTGCGCTCATCCGCCCCCGTCGCGTCTGAAGAGGTCACCCAGGCGACCCGGCACGTCCGGCAGCTTCGGCAACTTGTCCTTCACCTGCTGCTTGATGATGTCCTCCATCTTCACGTCGATGATGGGTTCGGTCTTGAGCGGCAGCGGCTCGCCCCTGGCGTCGTACAACGGGCCGGAGAACTTGACGCCCACGCTCACGCCGTCGGGCACGAAGCGCAGGCCTTCGATCGAGTTGCGGATGTCCGCCACCGGGTACGCCGCCACGATGGCGTTGACGACCTTCCGGCCAAGGTCCACGTTGCCGGCGAAGACCAGCCGCTGCCGGTCGCCCCGGTCGCCGCCGATGGAAATGACGAAGTTCTCGTAAGCCAGCACGCCGTTGCGGATCTGGACGACCAGGTCGCCCACGTGGCCGGGGATCGTGTCGCGCCGCTGCGTGTTCACGTACTGCAGAATCTTGAGGAACTGCGAGCCGCTCTCGAACTCCACCGCGCCCACCGAGATCGTGATGTCGGCGTTGAGTTTCGACAGGTCGTTGTCCGAGGGGACGCTCGCCTGCGTGATCGTGACCTGGATGGGCTTCTCCACCGTCCGGATGTCGGCGAAGATGGTGTGAATCTGGTACAGCACCCGCTTGCGGAGCGACTCCGTCCACTCCAGGGAGGCGGTGGTGGGCTGGTCCCGCTGCAGGATGTACCGCTTCTCCCCCACCGCCAGCGCGGTGCGCGCCGTGGAGCCGTTGGCCGCGTCGAGCGAAGCGTTGATGCGGCCCGTGGTCGCCGACAGGCCACGCGTGCGGATATCGGCGCTGACCGTCGGCCCCAGGGCGTCCACCAGCAGCGAGTTGCGCCCCGAGTACGCATCGACAAGCCATGTGGGGAACCTGTTGACGCGAATGTCGGCGTCAAGCGCGCCCTTCTCGAAGACCAGCCGCCGCTCCTCGTCCACCAGCCGCCGCAGCGTGAGCGTAGCGTTGAGCGTGGATCGCTCCGATTCGGGGATCGTCGATTCGTCGCCCGTGCCGCGCAGCACCCCCAGCAGCTGCACCTTCGGACCGATGGCCAGATCGTCGCACAGCACCTTGACGTCGAAGCGGTTGAGCGTGATGGTGTCCGACGCGCCGGCGGCCAGGTCGCGCCGGGTGATCGACACGGGGCGCGTCGCATTGAGCTGAATGTCGATCTTGGCGCGGGTCGAGGGCAGTTGCGGACGGAGCAGCGACAGCGCCTGGGCGGGCAGTGAGAACTCACGGATGGTCAGCGACATCGGCACGTCCGCCGCCACCGAATGCTGAACCGTCGGCGCCGGCGCGCCCTCGGCGTGGCTGGGGTTGAGCAGGGACGCCGCCGCCGCCGCCGTCAGCGTGATCGCCGTTCGATCCGAGGTGACGCGCACGGTGTCGGCGTCGGCGCTGGCGGTGAACGTGCCCGTGAAGTGCGGGAAGGCCGGCGCCAGGATCGCGCGGTAGCCACCGTTGTCGAGCACCGTCGCCTCCAGCCGCAGGGCGCCGGCATCCCCCAGCCAGCGGCGCAGGTCGCCGGACGGATACCCCAGGAGCGGCTCCAGCATGACCACGTCGAACTCGGTGAAGTTGAGCGTGGCGGCGGGACGGAACACGCCCCCCGCGTCGCGGGCCACGCGCAGGTCGTAGGCCACGTCCGCCACCTTGCGCTGACGGGCGTCGGCGCGGACCAGGGCGTCGCCCTTCACGCCGATCGACATCCGCTCGCCCAGAACTCCGGTTACCGCGGCGGTGATGCGCCGCAGCAGCAGCACCTCTGTCTCCGGCAGCCCCGGCGCGTTGGCGACCCGAATGTCCGAGACGCGCAGATCGGCCTCGAACCCGCCCACATCGGCGGCATACGAGCCCCCCGCGCGTGTGAACAGCCGCGCGGGCTTGAACGTGGCCACGATGCTCTCCGACGACACCTGCATGGGGTTGGGCGGCGCCCCCCCGGCGCCTCCCGCCTCCTCGTCTTCCGCCGGATTGAGCACCATCGACACCACTTCGGGCCGCAGCGCGGTCCGAACTGTGCCGCTCTCCAGCAGCACTTCCGTCTCGGTGCGCCGGGTGGTCAGGTTCGCGCCCAGTCCGGGGCTTTCCACGCGCACGACCGCCAGCAGGTCGCGCCCCGCTGGCCGGGTCTCCACCGTCAATCCCAGCGCGCCGTTGAGGTGCGCCGCCACAACGGGTGGCAGGTCCGGCGCGAAACGCGAGATCAGCCCCGGCGTGATGTTGGCCACCGACAGCGTGCCCACCGGGGTGCAGTTGAGCGCATCCACCGCCCCCGAGGCGTTGATGAGGCCCGAGATCGACTGATCCAGGTTGATTGTCGCCCCTTCCGCGACGATCGAACCCGTCAGCCCCACCCGCTGCCGCGCCCCCGGCGTGCTCAGCCCCAGCCGCAACGACGTCACATCCACCGGCGGCAGCGCGGGGTTGACGATGATCGGCTGGCCGGTCAGCGTCACTTCCCCCCGCGCCGCGATGACGTAGGGATCAAACGCGGCGGCTCCTCCCATCGCGGGGAGTGTGAACTGATCGAATGACGCCCGAAGCCGCCGGGGCAGGCGCAGGCCCCGCTCGCCCGCGAAACCCGCCACCAGTTCGGGTCGCAGGTCCGTCTCCACCACCAGGGTGCGTCCGTTCAACCCTCCCTTGGAGTCCACGTCCGCCTCCACCCGCGCCACCAGGTTGGCGGCGGCGGCGCTGAGCGAAATCGCCCGCGTTTCACCCTGCGCAAAGGCGGCCTCCACGTCCAGCGTCGGGCCCAGGTCGCGCTCGATGACCACCGGCGTACCCGACAGGAAGCGCTGGGCCATCACCGCGGGCAGGCGCGTGGCCTTGAACGTACCCGCCAGCCGCGCCGGATCGAACGCGAACGCGCCGGCGGGCGAGAGCATCTCGATCGCCGCCAGCGACGCCGTGACGGTGGTCGGCTGGAACTGGTTGACGGTGGCGCTCAGGTCGATCGAGACATCCACCTGCCTGGACAGGTCCGACGCGCTCACGCGCAGGGTCAGCCCGCTCAGATCGATCACCTGCACGTCCGGGTGACCGGGCAGGTCCACGCGGGCGCTGCGCGTGATGATGCTCGCATCCACGCTGCCGCGCGTCAGGTTGAGTCCGCCTCCGCTCCGCGGCACGTTGATCGACGCCGCGTCGATGCGCACTTCGATGCTGGTCGGCTCGCCCCCCGCGCCCGGCGCGAGCGACGGGCGGCTGTGCAGCCCCATCGTCCTGGCCAGGTCGGCGGGCAGCCAGGCGCCGAGCGTGTCGTCGCGCGGCATCAGCCGCATGGTCACGGGGCTGCCCTGCCTGACGATGAGCCGCCCGTCCTGCAGGTTCGCCTTGCCGTCCACGTTCAGCCGGGGCGCCGCGACCGAGAAGACCACGGCGGCGCGCTCCAAATCGCCGTCGACGTTGACGGTCGCCCGCTCCAGCACGTCGCCCGCGACCGTGGACAGCCGCGAGCCCAGGCCCGTGAGCGCTTCGAGCATGGCCACGGGAAACGACTGAATCGTGGCGTCCACCGTGACGATCAGTCCGTCCACGTTGAACGCCCCTTCGGGCGTGAAGGGATCGACTACCTTGCCTCGCGCCTCCAGGCGGCCCTCCGTCGCCCCCACGCGCGTGCCCGAGCGCAGGTCAAACGTGATCGCCTGCGCAAGATCAAGGTCCACGTCGGCCCGCAGGTCGTTGAGCGCCAGGTTCTGGTCGATCGTCCGGTCGCGCACCTTGATGGTCAGCCCCTCGACCAGCAGCCGCGCCCGCAGATGGGGCGGACCGGACGATGATGCTTCGGGCGGCGCGGGCTTGCCGGGGTCAGCGGACTTGAGCAGGCGCTCGAAACTGGTCGTTCCATCCTCGTAGCGCATGGCGCTCATCTCCCCCGAGAGGCGGATGGCGCCATAATCGCCGCCGGCGAACATCAGCCCCAGCAGCCCCTTGTCGAGCGATACATTGGCGTCGATGGTGGTGTCCCGGTCCGCCGAGACGATCGACAGCCCTTCCACGCGCTGTCCGCTGAACCAGCCCAGCGACAACCCCTTGATCTCGGCCCGCCCGTCGATGCGGGACTGGATGGCGTCGGTGATGAACCCCTGGAACAGCCCCCACGAGATGAGCGTGGGCAGGAGCACGACGAAGACGACCAGCGCCGCCAGCCCCGCGGCGCACCATGTGATGACCCGCTTGAAACGACTCTTCCCTCGCGGCGGCTGCGACATGCGTCACACCCCTCCTGATCGGTTGATTCCCCGGCGCCCGCCCTGCATTGTCTGCCGGAGGCGCGTGAAAGGCGAATGATCGCGGAGCGCGACCTGGCTCACGCGGCTCCGAAGTCCCCCGTCAGTCCACCAATGCGGGAGACGCCAGGCGCTCGCCCACCAGCGAGAGCATCCGTTCCAGCGCCGCCCGCGCCCACTCACGGGCCTCGGGATGCACGCGCACCTCGTTGACCACGCGCCCTTCCGCGAGATTGTCAAGCGTCCACAGCAGGTGGGGCTGGTCGATGCGGTACATCGTGGTGCAGAGGCACTGACACTCGCTGAGAATGCGCACGTTGACGCCGCGCTGCTTCGCGGCGGCGGCCAGACGGTTCACCAGGTGAAACTCGGTGCCCACCGCCCAGTTGGAGCCGGGTTTCGCCTTCTCGATTTGTCGGATGATGTACTCGGTTGAACCGGAAAGATCGGCCTTGTCCACCACTTCCTTGCAGCACTCGGGATGCACCAGCACGGTGATGCCGCCCCTCTCGGCGTAGGCGGCGCGAATCTGGTCAACATGCTCGGGCCGGAAGAGCTTGTGGACGGAGCAGTGCCCCGCCCAGAGCAGCACCTTCGCCTCGCGGATCTCGTCATCCGTCAACCCGCCGCCCGGCTTCTTCGGGTTCCACACGCGCGTCTGCGAGCGCCCGCGCCCCGCGGCCTCGTCCACTTCGGTCAGCAGGCCGAACGACGAGGCGGTGTTGCGCCCCAGGTGCTGATCGGGGAGAAAGAGAATCTTGATGTTCTCCGCACCATCATCCGCCTCACCGCCTTTCAGCGCCCACTCGAAGACGCGCTTCGCGTTGGAACTGGTGCAGCACGCCCCGCCATGCCGGCCCACGAAGGCCTTCACCGCCGCGGAGGAGTTGACGTAGGTGATGGGAATGAGCCGGGCGCGCGGACCGCCGGCACGCGGCTTCCGGCCGGCGGCTGACGGCTGACGGCCTTCCCCCACCACCCGCTCGATCGTCTCCCATGCCTCCACCGCGTCGTCGTACTCGGCCATGTCGGCCATCGAGCAGCCGGCGGACAGATCGGGCAGAATCACGCGCACCGATTCGTCCGTCAGAATGTCGGCGGTCTCCGCCATGAAATGAACGCCGCAGAACACGAGGTACTTCGTGCCCCGCTTCACGGACTCCTCGGCGGCCAGCTGGCTGAGTTTCAGCGAGTCGCCCGTCAGGTCGGCGTGCTGAATCACGTCGTCCTGCTGGTAGTGGTGGCCGAGGATGAGCAGGTCGTTTCCCAGTTCCCGCTTTCGCGCCTGGATGGCGCGGGCGAGATCGTCATCGGACATGGTGCGGTAGCGTTCGGGAAGGGCGGGCTGCCAGAGCATGGGGGGCTCCCGGATGCGGCAATCCTAGGAGTGCTACGACGGCCCGTCGGCACGGGTTCAGCGCATCGCCTCGCACCAGCGCGGTATGGAGATACACTCATTCCAAGCGCTTTCCTGCGCCGGTCTTTCAATTCCATGACGCCCACCCATGCTGGAAGCCGCGCTGGTCATCCTGATCGTCCTGACCGCCGCGACGTACCTGGCGCGGCGTTGGTGGCGCTCGTGGGCCGCTGGACACGGCGGGTGTCATGGCTCGGGCGGAAGGCCCGCCAAGTCCCGACCTCAGCGGATCACCCTGCACGGACGACCACTGCGATAGAACAATTCCCGCGATCCTGTCGCTTTGCCTGCGCGAGTGTCGTGGCTTGGGCCGATATCTGACCCGGCGTGGTTCTTTATTCGACCCTCATCGTGACGGGCCTGCTGGCGGCGCTGCTGGTCTATCGCTACGACCTCTACGACCGCGAACCGTGGCCCATGCTGCTGCTGGCGGCAACCGCGGGATTCGGCGTCATGTGGCTGCTGGGCGACATCGAGCAGTGGACCATCGACCTGTTCCGAACCGCCGAATGGCACAACGTGGTGGTGTCGGCGGTGGCCTCCACGCACGAGGAGGGCGCCCGGCTGCTGCTCGTCGCCCTCATCGCCTGGCTCATTCCGCGGCATTTCAACGACCCGATGGATGGCATCATCTACGGCTCCATCGTGGGCCTGGGGATGGCGATCGAGGAGTCGATGTCATACCTGCAGTTGTGGCGCACGCCGCTGAGCGCCCTGCCGCCCGCCACCGAGTTCGTGCGATACGCCGGTCATCTGGTGCTGGGGGGCATCACAGGGTTCGGCGTAGGCATGGCGCGCATGAAGATGGCGCGGTGGCCCCGAGTTCTGGCAGGATGCCTGGCCGTTTCGCTGACCATTCATTTTCTGTGGGACTGGCTGGCGTTCACCGCCGGGCCGAAGGGAAAGATGGAATGGCACCAGACGCTGGCGGCGGTGGGGCTGATGGGGTTCGGGCTGCTGTTCTACGGCATGCTGGTGGTCGTGGGTTCGGACTGGTCCCGCCGGGTGTTCGACCCGCACAGCGTCAGGCAGCTCTGGGGCTGGCCGATCACGCTGCTGATGACCCGCAAGAACGACCCGACGGGCGCCTGAGAGGTCTCAGCGCAATCCAGCGGCGCGCTCGTACTGCGCCTTCACGCCCGGACGATTCATCACGATGAACGTGTACACACCCAGGGCCGTTCCGACGGGGATGCTCAGCATGGAGAACCCCGCCAGCACATACGTGAACGTGCGGTGCCTTCGCTGGCTGATCCAACGGGCGTCGAGAAAGTAGAGCAGCCCCAGCAGCAGCGACACCAGGATCACGCCCACCCCCAGACCACTGAACAACCACAGGAAGAACTCCGGCGACGGGGCGTTCGGGTCGGGCGTCGTGTCCCGACGCATCCCTTCCGCCATGAACCAGCCCATGAAGACATAGATGCCGCCCGCACACACGCCCAGCGCGGACAGCCCCGCCATGATGTAGTAGAACAGCGACAGCAGTTTCAGGTGCTGCTCGTCCGCCGCAGCTTCCGAAGGCGAAACGGCGGCGGATGGCTGAATCGGCGGGGTGTGCATGTCCCTCGATCTCCTCAGGCGGCATCCGCCTTGGCCTCAACGAATCCCCTGGAGCAGCGCCTCGAACGCCGGACGAGCCGCCTCCACCGTCGCGATCGGACCGAGCAGGCGGATGAACACCTTCTCGCCGCCGGGCTTCTCCACGATGGACTGGACCATCATGATGCCGGGTCCGCCTTCTCCGACGCCCATGCCTCCGGAAAACGTGCCCGACAATGTCGCCGTGGTGATACGGAGGTCACCAACCGTGATTTCATCGACGCGGGGCGTGACCGGCTGGCCGCCTTCGCCCTGGAACTGACCGACCCAGCGCGAAATGTTGCTCTCGTTGGAGCCGCCGATGCCCACGAAGACGACCAGTCGCGCCTCGCCCGCGCCATCCACGCCCGCCACGCGCAACTGCACCGCACGCATGGAGGAGCCGGGCTGCTCCGGCTCCCAGGAGAGAGGAACCGGCGCGCTCAACCCGCTGAAGGAAATGCGGCGCGTACCGGCCGGATCTTCGCCGCCCGGGGTTCCACGCGCACCGGGCGGCTGCGGTTCGACCGGACGACCGGCGTCGGCGTGCGTCCGTTCCGCTTCCCCTGACGAGGCCCTTTCGCCGCTCGCGCGGGCGACATCACCCTGAACGGGCGCGTCTTCCGGCTCCAGCGCGTACACGCGCGCCCCGTTGTCCCTGATGCCGGCGTCGCCCGCGGGCGACCGATCACACCCGCCCGAAAGGAACGCGAACACCAGAAACGACGCGGCGGCGAGATGCTGAGTCAATGACATCGGAAGCAATCCTTGCGGCGTCCGTGGCCGCCGAGAGCAGGCGAACGTGGACAAGTCAGAGAGTGTAGGAAGTTGCGCCGGTGAACGGCCACCGGAACAGTGGGCTTGCCAGATTGCACACAGCTGATTCCACTGGCTGGTGGAGGCGGTTTTTTCGCCCCTTTTTGCTTTGAAATCCCCGCAATTCGCCTTATTCTGCCGGTGATCGAGGTTCCGGGCTCATCGACATTCGCGCCGAAACGACGCGTTCACGCACGCCTCGGCGTGGTGAAACAGGTTCCGCGCCATATCGAGAGCCCTTCACTGAGGCACTTTCGCGGATAGGAGGCAACATGCGTACGACCACACTTGCACTGATGACCACCCTGCCCCTGGCCGCCCTCGGCATGGGCGCTCAGGCCCAGTTGATCGTCGGCAACGATCAGTCCGGCGTGGCCACGATCTATCACGTGGACGTGAACACGGGGGTCGCCACACCCTTGTATTCGTCTTCAACGACTGAAGCCAAGCCCTGGGGCATGGCCTACGACCCGCAGACCAACACCCTCTACTGGAACAACGGCGGCACGCTGTACAGTTCGCCATTCAGCATGAGCGGCCTGACCCCCACCAACCTGGGCTCCATGACCTACAACGGCGGGGCCGTGAACTTCGTCGGTCTCGGCTTCCGCAACGGCAAGCTGCTGGGAACCCGCAACATCGCCACCGAAGCCGTGTACGAGATCGACCCCGTCACGCGCCAGGCCACCCTCATCTACCAGTACTCCTCGGCGTTCGACTTCGGCGGCGTGGACGTGGACGCCACCAACGGCAAGCTCTACGGGCTGAGCGATACAGGCGGCGCGGGGCTGTACGAGATCGACACCAACGCGCAGAATCAGTTCTTCCGCGCCCCCTATCCGGGAGGCGAGACCGACATTGACGGCCTGGCCACCCACAACGGCATCGCCTACTACGTCACCGACGGCCCCAACACCACGCAGCCCAACTTCTACGTGTACGACATCAACAGCGGCGCCCTGCTGCGCACGCTGCCCTCGCCCTTCACCGGCAGCGGCACGTTCAGCGCCGCGGCGTTCATCTCCGAGATTCCCGCGCCCGGCGCCGTCGCCCTGCTCGGCCTGGCCGGGCTGGTTTCGACGCGCCGTCGCCGCGGCTGATCGCCTCGCCTGACGCTGATGACTCTCTGGCAACCGACCGGCCCGGCGCCGGTCGGTTGTCGTTTCCGCCGGGTCATCACGTCGGTCCATCGAGCGCCTGTTTCATGCGGACAATCCGCGCTCCGCCCGGCGTTCGCAGAATCGTGTCGCACCACGCCGCGCCGTCGTATTCGTATCGCACCTGCACCGCGGCGGCATCGCCCGAGGCGAACAAGGTGCGCGCCTCGTCCAGTGAAATGGCCGAGGACTCGGCTCGCCGCGCTCCCGCGGACCTGATCGTCACGCGCTCGATGGCCGCACTCCGTTGAAGATCATCGAAGAGCCGGACGAGTTCTTCGGCGCTGAGAATCGCCTCGTGCAGCACGGGCAGGGGCGGGTTGGGTGAGGATGCGTCCATGAATGGGAGAGGATTGAGGGAGGGTGCGGAGTGCTGAGTTGGCACTTGGTTCTCAGGGTTCGATCCTCGGTTCCGCCGAGCGCCCGGTACCTGACGCCTGATGCCTCCGGCTGATGGCTGACTTCTATCTCCCCGCGCTCCGCGCTTCACTTCCTCACCCCGGCCTCGGCGGCCGCGGCGAGGCCGGCAGCAGCATCACCGCGTTGATCGGGGCGGGGCAGACGTGATGGCACACGCCGCAGCCGGTGCAGACCTCGGCGATGATGCGCGGCTTTCCTTCGCGCACCTCGATCGCCCCCGAAACCGGGCACTGCTCGGAGCAGACCGTGCAGAATGAGCCGGTGAATGCGAGGCAGTCATCGGCATGAATGCGGGCCTCGCCCATCACCAGGCCGCGCGGCCCCAGATCACCCCGCAGCACGCCCGGTTCGCAGGCGGCGATGCAGGGCGTGTCCGGACACATCCGGCACGGAGCGGAGGCGGCGTCAATCATGGGCGTGCCGGCCGCCCCGCGGTAGCGCGCCGGGGCGAGCACGATCGCATCGTGCGGGCAGGCCTCGATGCATGCCTCGCATCGCGTGCATTCGGTCAGGAAGGACGATTCTTCGATGGCTCCCGGCGGACGATGGATCGGGAATGTGCGAGGGAAGCGGCCCCCCGGCGGATTCGCTTCGCGCGATTCATCCATCCCGCGATGGACAGGCGCACGTCCTGAGTCGTTCGACTCGCGACGACCACCTTCTCCCGACTCACCGCGGCGACGCAACGCGCCGCGCAGCCAGTCGCGCCGCGAGATGGGCGGCTGATCGCTCACCACTCCCGCTCGCTCAGGTCGCGCAGAAACTGCACCGGATCGGAGGCGGGGCGCTGATCCAGCGTGGCGGATGGCGCATGGCACTGCAGGCAGTTCTGACGCTCCGGGTGGGTCGTCATCATGCCGGGACGGCCCATCGGCCCGTGGCAACTGAGGCAGTCATCACGCATCCAGGTGGAGTGCGGAACGGTCGGTGGGGCGCCGGGCCAGGCCCGCTCGCCCTGGAACGGCGCGGGCAAACCCTGGAACAGCGATTCCACGATCACCGGGCTCACCGGGGCTGAAGTTCGGTCCTCCACGTGGCATTGCGTGCAGTTGGCCAGAAACGGGTGCGGCATGGGTGACGCCAGCCGCGCATCCACGCGCGTTCCTTCCTGGTGGCACGCCATGCACGCGGCGGCGGAAAGCTGATCCACCGTGTGCGGCACCGTGGGGGGAGCGCCGTTGTAGGCCCGCCGCGCAGCGCGATCGGCGAGCGAAGCCGCCCGCAGCGTCGGGTCGCGTTTTTCGTCGTCGGTGTACGTCACCTGCCGCTGCACCAGCGACGCCAGTTCGGAGCGCCACCCCTGGTTCGGACCCATGCGCCGGGCCGCCATGTCGGCGTAGGTGACGGCGGGCACCGCGTCGCCCCCGCCGGCGCCGGCTGGCCCCGCGGACTCGAACGGGTGCGCGACGCCCTCGGGTCGCACCGGCTGACCAAGTCCGAACAGATACCCCGCACCCGCCAGCGTGACAGCCGCGATGACGATGAGGTGCAGCGCTCGGGGCGGTATCCGCACCGCGCCGTTCGCGGACGGGCGATGCCGGGCCGTCACGGGATCAAGCCGTCCGGGGTTGTCTTCTGGTGGCTCGTGGCTCATGCCTCACCCCTTCGCCGCCCGGAGGTCGGCCCGGCGGATTCGCACCGCGCACTTCTTGTAGTCCGGCTGCTTGGAGAAGGGGTCGTGGGCGTCCAGCGTGACCTCATTGATGAGCTTGGTTTCATCGAAGAATGGCACGAAGACCGTCCCCTCGGGCGGGCGACCTCGCCCGTTCATCCACGCGGGAAGCGTCATCGAGCCGCGGCGGGATTCGACCACCACCAGGTCGCCGTTGCGCAGGTTGAGCCGCTTGGCGTCCTCGGGGTGAACCTCCACGTAGGCGCGGGGCATGGCGCGGGAGAGCTGCGGAATCCGCCGCGTCATCGAGCCGGTGTGCCAGTGCTCCAGCACGCGCCCGGTGCAGAGCCAGAAGGGGTACGCCTCGTCCGGCATCTCGGGCGGGTCTTCGTACGGACGGAACCAGATGAGCGCCCGGTCGTCCTTGGTGACGGAGTGGTAGAACTGGAACTCGCGCCCTTTCTCCACGTACGGGTCGTCGAACCCCGAGAAGCGGAAGCGCGTCTCGCGCCATGAGCCATCCGGCTGCTCGACGACCGGCCATCGCAGGCCGCGGGCCTTGACGTACTCCCGGTACGGCGCCAGATCCTTGTGCTTGAGCCGCGTGAACGGCCGGTACTCCTCGAAGAGGTGCTCATCGACATTGACGTCGTAGTAGTGATTCCAGTCCCAGATCGGGACAGTCGCACCGGAGGAATCGCGCACCGTGAAGATGAACTCGCCATCCGAGCCCTTCATGCCCTCGTGGCCGAGCTCCAGCAGCCGGTGGGCCACGGCGATGGTCTGCCAGCAGTCGTCCCGCGCCTCGCCGGGCGGCATGACCATGCGGAACCACTGCTGCGTCCGCCGCTCGCTGTTGCCGTACATCCCGTTCTTCTCCACCCACATGGCGCTGGGCAGGACGAGGTCGGCCAGTTCGGTGGTCGCGGTGGGGTAGACATCGGAGACGATGAGGAACTTGTCCTCGAGATTCTTCTTGGCGCGGAAGAGTTTGTGCAGGTTGGGCAGCGTCTGCCCGGGGTTGGTCACCTGCACCCAGAGCGTCTGAATGTCGCCGCCCTGGTCCGTCGGCGTGCAGAATTTCTCGAAGAGCAGCACCGTGTGATAGCCGGGCCTGGGGTTGATGCGACCGGCGGGCACGTTCCACAACTGCTCGGCCTGCGCCCGATGCTCGGCGTTGGCGATCACGCGCCCGCCCGGCAGCAGGTGGCAGAGCGTGCCCACCTCGCGCACCGTGCCGCACGCGCTGGGTTGACCGGTGAGGGAGGTTGGCGCATCACCGGGCCGCCCGAAGTGCCCTGAAAGCAGGTGGATTCCATGCACCAGGCAGTTGATGGCCGTGCCCCGCGTGTGCTGGTTCATCCCCATGCACCAGAGCGAGGTGATGCGGATATCGCGCCGGCTGAAGAGATCGGCGAGCAGGACGATCTTCTCCGCCGGCACGCCGGAAATCGCCTCCACGCGCTCGGGTGTATACGACGCCACCGCGGCGGCGTATTCGTCGAAGGTCATCGGCATGCCGTACATGTCGTCCGGCTTCTCGGGGTTCATCTGCCGGAAGTTGCAGTGCTTTTCGACGAACTGCTTGTCGTACGCCCCGCGCTGGATCAGCAGATGCGCGATGCCGTTGGCGACGGCCAGGTCGGAGTTGGGCTTGAACTCCAGATAGTGCTGGCAGTGGTCGGTGGTGCGCGTGCGCCGCGTGCCGATGTCGATGAGGGTGACCTCTTCACCCTTGCTGCGGCGATCGACCACGCGCGAGAACAGAACCGGGTGCATCTCGGCGGGGTTGTTGCCCCACATGATGAGCACGTCGCAATGGTCCAGGTCGTCGTAGCAGCCGGCCGGTTCATCCACTCCGTAGGTGGAAAGGAACCCCGTCACCGCCGACGACATGCACAAGCGGGGATTGCCGTCCAGGTGGTTGCTGCCCAGCCCGGCCTTCATGAACTTATTGCCGGCGCAGCCCTCGCCGATGGTCCACTGCCCGCTGCCGTACATGCCGAAGGCGGCGGGGTTGGCCATGATGCGCCGGGCGATGATGTCGATGGCCTCATCCCAGGTGATCCGTTCCAGCACGCCGTTGCGGCGCAGCATGGGATGGGTCAGCCGGTCAGGACCGTACATCGCCAGCCCCACGTGATAGCCCTTGACGCAGAGCAGCCCCTTGTTGACCTCGGCGTTGATGTCGCCCGCAATCGCGACGACCTTGCCGTCCTGCACGCCCACCTGCACGTGACAGCCCGTGCCGCAGAAGCGGCAGGGGGCCTTGTCCCACGTCACGCCGCCCGACGCCTGCCCGCCGTCAAAGAGCGGAAGGGCGAAGGCGCCCCCCGCCTTCGCGCTCGCCCCCGCGGCGGCCGCGCTGGCGGCGGCCATGGCGGCGTGCTTCATGAAGGCGCGACGATCCTGGGGAATCAGCGTGGCGGTCATGGCTCAACCTCCGTGGCGTTCGAAGAGCCGGGCGGAACGCAGGCAACTGACCGTGGGACAGGCGGCGCATGCGCCCGGTCCCCCGGCGACTTCATCTCATCGTCATACGCGACAAACGTCACATCCACCCCGACCACGCCCGGCAGAGCACGGATGGCGTCGTGCAGAGTGTGAGCGGCGAGGGCGGATGACGTCTCGGTGACGAGAGGCAGCCGCAGCCCCTGTCGCTCCCCCAGCTCCACCTCCGGACGACGGCGCAGCCACGACCGCGCCTGGTCCGCGAGCGCGGCGTCGGAAGAAAGCGTCACAACCAGTCCGCTGACAGGCATGTAGCACCCTTGAGCGCGCTGCGTCGCGCCTGAACCCAGTGTACGGTCTCACACACACCGTGCAAGATGCGAAAGTTTCCCGGATCGAAACGGCGGGCGCTCCCCATATGCTCCGCCATTCGGTACACTGGAGCGAACTTCCGAACTCGATGGTCCACGCCCACGATGCTCTCACGAGACGCCATCCTGGCGATCATGCTGATCGGCACGCTCGCGGCCGGGTGCTCGCGAGAGACGTCCGACAGCGCGATGACGGATCGCGCCGATCAACAGGCCGCCTCGCGGCAGGACGTTGAACTGCATCCGATCTTCATCCGCCGCCCTGCGGGCCCGCCGCGCGTGGGCACGGGCGTGTTCGACGCCAGCGGCGCCGAGATCACCATCGCCTGCTCCACCTGCCACGCCTCGCGCGAGCCGAACTTCGACAACGCCTCGGGGGCGGACCTTGACCTCTTTCACCAGGGGCTCACCTTCCGGCACGGATCGATCACCTGTCTTTCATGCCACGACCCAGGCAACTACGACGCCCTGCGGCTGGCGGACGGGCGTCGGCTCGAATACCCCGACGTCATGACGCTCTGCGCCCAGTGCCACGGACCGCAGGCGCGGGACTATGAACACGGCATTCACGGCGGCATGACCGGCTACTGGGATCGCAGAAAAGGGCCGCGGACGCGCAACAACTGCATCGACTGCCATGACCCACACGCGCCGCAGTTCCCGAGGATGATTCCCACCTTCAAGCCGCGCGATCGGTTCCTCACCGGGGAGGGCGTCGGGCATGAGTGAGACGCCGATTCGCCGTGATGCGGACGATCGGGCGCGCGAGGCGGAGCGTCGCGCCGCCGCCGGCACCACCCAGACGGTGTCATTGCCCGTACTGGGGCAGGTGTCCCGTCGAACGGTCATCAAGGGCGCGGGCGCCATGCTCGGGCTGGGTGCGTTCGCCCACGCGCTGTCGCCCCTGCTGGACGTGGCGTCGGAACTCACGCTCGAGGAGTTCCTGCAGCGCCACTACAAGGAGCTCACGCCGGAGGACAAGCAGGCCGTCTTCGCCCGGATCGAGCGACGGACGCTGGAGCGAACCGGCGTCCGGGTGTCAATCAGCGACCCGCCGCCCATCCCTGGAACGAAGTTCGTCTACGCCATCAACCTGAGTAAGTGCAACGGCAACGGGCGCTGCGTCGAGGCGTGCCACCGCGAGAACAACCACGACCGGGCCAGCAAGCAGTCCTACATCCGCGTCATCGAGATGCAGAAGGGCTCGCTGGACATGGAGAAGGGCAACACCACGTACACCCACGAGGTGCCCCAGCCGGGCAAGTACTACCTGCCGGTGCAGTGTCAGCAGTGCGACAACCCGCCCTGCGTTCATGTGTGCCCCGTGGAGGCCACGTGGAAGGAGGATGACGGCATCGTCGTGGTGGACTACGACTGGTGCATCGGCTGCCGCTACTGCGAGGCGGCGTGCCCCTATCACGCCCGGCGATTCAACTGGACCGAGCCGGTCATCCCGCCCGACGAGATCAACCCCAACCAGGGGTATCTCTCCAATCGTCTGCGCCCCAAGGGCGTGATGGAGAAGTGCCACTACTGCCTGCACCGGACCCGCGTCGGCCGCGCGCCCGCCTGCCTGGAGGCCTGCCCCACCGGGGCCAGGGTGTTCGGCGACATCAACGACCCGAACTCCGAACTGCACTGGATCCTCGAGCACAAGCGGGTGTACGTGCTCAAGGAGGAACTGGGCACCCTGCCGTCGTTCTTCTACTTCTTCGACCGCTGAACCATACGTGACGCCATGAAGCCCACGTTCGACACGCACGCCGTCCACGCCGCCTTGCTGCCCGACCTCTGTCCGGTGGTTCCGGGCGCGACGGTGAGCAAGCCGCTGGTGAACACGCCCTCGTTGCGTCAGGTGCTCTTCTCGATGGACGCCGAGCAGGAGATGAGCGACCACAAGGCGCCCTTCGTGGCTACGGTGCAGATCATCACGGGACGGCTGACGTTCACCGTCGATGGCGCGTCGCACGACATGCGCCCTGGAAGCTGGCTGCTCATGCCGCCCAACGCACTGCACGCGCTGAAGGCCGTGGAGCCGACGATCTTCCTGCTGACGTTGGTGAAAGGTGACGCCGCATGAGCGCCGCCGACACCAGATCGACGCCGTCCCCCGCGCTGGAGGAGCGTCCGCGTCACTGGACGAACTACCCTCGCTTCCTGTACCGGATGCTGGTGCTGGCGACGGACGGACCGCCTCTCTTCTATGCGTGGATGACGCTGCTCACCGCCATCGCCCTGGTGGGCGCTCACGCCTGGGCCAGCCAGGTGTCGCAGGGGATGATCGTCACCAACATGACCGATCACGTCTCGTGGGGGCTGTACATCGCCAACTTCACCTTCATCGTGGGGCTGGCGGCTGGCGGCGTGATGATGGTCATTCCCGCCTACCTGTACCACGACCGCCGCATGCACGACATCGTGATCATCGGCGAACTGCTGGCGATCGCCGCCATCGTGATGTGCCTGATGTTCGTCACCGTGGACCTGGGTCGTCCCGATCGCTTCTGGCACCTCTTCCCGGTGATTGGGCGGTTCAACTTTCCCATTTCCATGCTCACCTGGGACGTGATCGTCCTCAACGGCTACCTGCTGCTCAACCTGCACATCTGCGGGTACATGCTCTACATGCGGTTCCTCGGGCGGCAGCCGAACCCCAGGTGGTACGTGCCCTTCGTGATGATCTCGATCGTGTGGGCGATCTCGATCCATACCGTCACCGCGTTCCTCTACTGCGGGCTGGGCGGGCGGCCTTTCTGGAACAGCGCGGTGCTGGCCCCCCGCTTCCTCGCTTCGGCCTTCGTCTCCGGTCCGGCCTTCATCATGGTCACCCTGCTGGTGCTCAAGAAGATCGTCGGCATGGACGTGCATGACCGGCCCATCCAGACGCTGGTCAACATTGTCCGCGTCACCATTCTCATCAACCTGTTGCTGCTGATCTCGGAGATCTTCACCGAGTTCTACACGGGCGGAGCCCACACCAGTTCAGCGGTGTATCTGTTCTTCGGGCTGCACGGCAAGTCGGCGCTGGTGCCGTGGATCTGGTCCGCGATCGTGATGAACGTGGTCGCCGCGGTGCTGTTCCTGCACCCCGCCGCCATGCGCAGCGCCCGCGTGGTCATCATCGCGGCGGCGCTGGCCTTCATGGGCTGCTGGATCGAGAAGGGCATGGGTCTGATCGTGCCGGGGTTCATCCCCAGCACGCTCCACGAAGTGGTGGAGTACACGCCGAGCTTGACCGAATGGAAGGTCACTGCGGGCATCTGGGCCTTCGGGCTGATGGTCTACACCGTAGCCCTGAAGGTGGCGATCCCGATTCTGTCGGGACAGTTGACCGCGTTCGGCGGAAACGCCGGCGGGAATACCGCCGGTGGGGCCAACTGATCGCTGATCGAGCGTCGCATCGAACGCTGATGACGCCCATCAGGACGCCGCGCGCATGGCCCGATCCACCGTCAGCGACAGCGGTCGGCTGAGCGGATCGCCGTTCTTCCCATGCTGCTTGGCCTGGCGGGCCAGTTGTCCCAGCGTGACGCCCTTGAAGGCCGCCTCGATCTTCTCCATCGCGTCATCCAGCAGTCGGTGCAGCGGGCAGAGATTGCCCCTGGCGTGGGCGCGCAGCCCCAGCGGACACTCACGGATGCGCTGAATGGGGTTGACGGCGTTGATGACGTCGTAGACCGGCAGGTCATCCGGATCGCGCAGGAGCGAGAAGCCGCCGTTGACGCCGCGCTGGGAGCGCACGATCCCCGCGCGCACCAGTTCCTTCATCACCTTGGAGAGGTAATCGGGTGGTACGTGCGTGGCACGGGCCATCTGCTGCGAGGTCCGGGGTCGTCCATGATGCGTCGCCAGGTCGGCGGCGGCCCGCAGGGCGTACTCGGCGGTCTGCGTGATCACGTGTCACCTCTCAGTCCATGAAGGATGTCCGGATGATCATGTCCATCGTAGCGGGGCTCAGATGGCCCACTCCGGCTCGGGGGCGGCAGGGACGGTTTGGGCGTCGCCGATCAGCACCTTCGAGCCGCGCACCGGCTCGAACCGTGCCTGGAAGAATCGCAGGTGCTTCGGCTCGTGCGTGATTCGCAGCCCCACCACGTTCTCCCGCGCTCCGAACAGCGCCGCCACCGACTCGGCCACCACGTCCATGTGGGCCTGGGTGTAGACGCGCCGAGGCAGCGTCAGACGCACCAGCTCGAGCGAGGGGTAGATGTTCTCCCCCGTGTCCGGGTCGCGGCCCGCCGACACCGCGCCACGCTCCATCGAACGCACGCCCGATTCCACGTACAGCGCGGCGGAGAGCGCCTGGGCCGGAAACTGCTCGCGGGGGATGTGAGGCAGGAAGCGGGCCGCGTCGATGAACACGCCATGCCCTCCGATCGGCAGCACGATGGGCACTCCCTCGCCGCGCAGCAGTTCGCCGAGATACTCCACCTGCCCCACGCGGGCGCGCATGTGGTCGAACTCCACCGACTCGCGGATGCCCACGGCCATGGCTTCCATGTCGCGCCCGGCCAGACCGCCGTACGTATGCAGCCCCTCGAAGGCCACGCACAGGTTGCGGGCCCGCTCGGCCAGGTCATCGTCGTTGACCGCCAGGAAGCCGCCGATGTTGACCAGGCAGTCCTTCTTGCCCGAGACGGTGCAGCCGTCGGCGTAGGAGCACATTTCACGGAGGATGTCCTTCAGGTCGCGTCCCTCGTACCCCGGCTCGCGCAACTGGATGAAGTAGCAGTTCTCGATGGCCCGAGTCGCGTCGAGATAGACGGGGATGCCGTAACGATGGCACAGGTCGCACGAAGCGCGGATGTTCTCCATGCTGCACGGTTGCCCCCCCGCCATGTTGACGTTGAGCTCCAGCGACAGATACGACACGCGCTCCGGACCGGCCGAACGGATGACCTGCTCCAGTTTCGCCAGGTCCACGTTGCCCTTGAAGGGGTGGAGCGACGCGGGGTCGTGCGCCTCGTCGATGCTCACGTCCACGAATCGACCGCCCGCGTATTCCTGGTGGAACTTGGTGGTGGTGAAGTACATGTTGCCGGGCACCACGTCCCCCCGCCTGATGCAGAGCTGGCTGAGCAGGTGTTCGGCGCCGCGACCCTGATGGGTGGGGATCAGGTGCTTGAAGCCGTAGTGCTCGCGGACGACCGCCTCCAGCCGGTAGTAGCTGGCGGAGCCGGCGTAGGCCTCGTCGCCCAGCATCAGGGCCGACCACTGCCGGTCGCTCATGGCGTTGGTGCCTGAATCGGTGAGCAGGTCGATGTAGACGTCCTCGCTGCGAAGGAGAAAGGTGTTGAACCCCGCCTCGGCGATGGCCGCCTCGCGGTGGCGGCGGGTCGTGAGCCGCAGCGGCTCCACCATCTTGATGCGGTAGGGTTCGGCCCAGGAACGTCTGTCGCGTCGGATCATGGCGTGGTCCTCAAGGGGCGTGCGAGGTCGACGGAGTGGTGCGGGTCGGACAGGGTTCGGACGACGGTCGGATGGGCCATCGGGGAAGATTCCCCGGTTTCAGCCCTGGAATCGCGGTTTTGGCCCTGCTTTGTGATTTCCTTCACGAATTCCCGGCGTCAACGGTTGACGCCTCCTATCCTATCGTCGTATAGTGGATATGTCTATCCATTTATCAAGATTTGGTCGATGAATCTTCCGTCATGCATCATCAACCGGCGACATCCCGACCAGCCCCCACCACTTCCCCTGCCAAGGCCGCAGGGGCCTTTCGCACCGGCCCGGGCGGGGCGTCGCCGGCTTTCAGCCCTCTCACCCCGTGGAGAAACGCCATGAAGAAGCATCTCGCAATCCTGGCCGCAGGCGGTCTGGTGCTGACCGGCTGCGGCGGCGGAGAGTCCGGGTCGAGCCCGGACATCCGACAGGTGGACACCGCCCGAAAGACATCCGGAGGCGCCGCCAGCGCGGGCGGGCTCAGCGGCGACGCCGCCGCCATCGCCAAGGCCCGCGACCTGACGCCCGACGACATCACCGCCGCCCTCAAGACCTACATGCCCAGCGGCCGAATCGACGACTACCTGCTCTTCGCCTCGGGCGGGCACAGCGGGCAGGTGCTGGTGTACGGCGTACCGTCGATGCGCCTGCTGCGGGTCATCGCCGTCTTCACCCCCGAGCCCTGGCAGGGCTGGGGCTACGGCGTGGGCAACGAGATCCTCGACCAGGGCAACGCCCGCAACAATGAGATCCGCTGGGCCGACACCCATCATCCCTCGATCAGCGAGACCAACGGCGAGTTCGACGGCCAGTGGCTCTTCATCGGCGACAAGGCCAACGCCCGCGTCGCCGTGATCGACCTGCGCGACTTCGAGACCAAGCAGATCGTCAAGAACCCCATCGCCATCAACGACCACGGCGGCACGTTCGTCACGCCCAACACCGAATACATCATCGAGGGCGGGCAGTACGGCACGCCGCTCGGATGGGACTACGCGCCGCTCGAGGACTACCAGAAGTCCTACCGCGGCAACGTGACCATGTGGAAGTTCGACCGCGCCAAGGGCCGCATCGACGTGGATCAGTCCTTCGCCCTGGAACTGCCCCCCTACTGGCAGGACCTCTTTGACGCCGGCAAGGGCGTCAGCGACGGCTGGATCTTCGGCAACTCCATCAACACCGAGTTGGCCACCGGCAGCGCCACGGTGAACGACAAGAACTACTTCGAGGCCGGCGCCAGCCAGAACGAGACCGACTACCTGCACATCATCAACTGGAAGAAGGCCGAGCAGGTCTTCAAGGCCGGCAAGGCGACGAAGGTCAAGGGGTTCAACGTTCTCTCCCTGCAGACCTGCATTGACGAGGGCATCCTGTTCTTCGCCCCCGAGCTCAAGAGTCCGCACGGCGTGGACATCACCCCCGGAGGCGAGTACATCGTCGTCTCCGGCAAGCTCGATCCCCACGTCACCGTCTACTCCTTCGACAAGATCCAGAAGGCCATCGCCGCGGGCAAGTTCGACCGCGACGTGTACGGCGTGCCGATCCTGAAACTGGAGGACGTGGTCGAGGCGCAGGTGGAGCTGGGGCTTGGACCGCTCCACACCCAGTTCGATGACAAGGGTTACGCCTATACCTCGCTGTTCCTTGATTCCGCCATCGCCCGCTGGACGCTGGGCGGCCCCTACGCGGGCAAGAACCCCGACAAGCCCTGGTCCCTCGTGGCCAAGGTGCCCGTGCAGTACAACGTCGGCCACCTCGGCGCGGCCGAGGGCGACACCGTCAGTCCGGACGGCAAGTACCTCGTCGCGTTCAACAAGTGGTCGATCGACCGGTTCTTCCCCACCGGACCGCTGCTCCCGCAGAACTTCCAGCTGATCGACATCTCCCAGACCGGCGACAAGATGCAGGTCATCTACGACGCGCCGGTGGGCCTGGGCGAACCGCACTACTCCCAGATGATTCGCGCGGACAAGCTCAAGACCTGGGAGGTCTATCCCGAGATCGGCTGGAACCCGCACACCCAGTCAGTTGATCCCAACGCGCCGATGCCGGGCAAGGAGCGCATCGTGCGCAACGGCTCGACCGTGGAGATCTACATGACCGCAGTGCGCAGCCACTTCAAGCCCGAACGCGTGGAGGTGAACCTGGGCGACCATGTCATCTGGCGCATCACCAACGTGGAACGCACCAAGGACGCGACTCACGGCTTCGCCATCCCCGGCTACAACATCACCGCCAGTCTGGAGCCGGGCGAGACCGTGACCATCGAGTTCGAGGCCACCCAGGCCGGCGCCTTCCCCTTCTACTGCTCCGAGTTCTGCTCCGCCCTGCACCTGGAGATGCTGGGCTACTTCCTCGTGAAGCCGCAGTGACCTTCTCCTTCGGGCGGCGGGCGTGAAACACCGCCCGCCACCTCTTTCCACCATCACCCTTTGCGGGAGTCCATCATGAGCCGTCTTGCCTGGAGCATCCTCGGACCGCGCCTGCGGTGGAACCAGACCTTCCGACCACGATTCATCCTGCCGGCCATGCTGCTGCTGGCGGCGGCGGGACTGCTGGTCGCGTCCTACTTCCAGCCCTACTGGCGGATGACCCTGCACGCCCCGCAGTACCCCAAGGGGCTCTTCGTGCAGGCCTATCTCAACCGGCTTGAGGGCGACGTGGCCGAGATCGACGGGCTGAATCACTACATCGGCATGCGACCCCTCAACGAGGCGGCCCAGCTGGAGCGAGAAACCAGCGCCATGATGATCGTCGCCACCGCCCTGCTGGTGCTGGGCGGCATCATCATCCACAGCCGATGGGCGGCGCTGCTGGCGGCGCCGGCGATCCTCTTCCCGGGCGGGTTCCTGCTCGACCTCTACCTGTGGATGCGGCATTTCGGGATGAATCTCGATCCCGCCGCCCCGCTCTCGACCTCCATCAAGCCCTTCGTGCCCCCGGTGCTCGGCACCGGCATGGTGGGTCAGTTCAAGACCGTGGCGGCGGCCGGGCCCGGCTGGTGGATGGCTCTGGGCGCCGCCGCCATCGTGCTGGTGGCGCTCTGGCTCCACCGTCGGGCGTACAAGCCGATCTTCGATGCGCGCCGCCGCGCCTGTCAGTGCGGCGACTGCGCCTGCGGCGCCAAGCGGGGCGTGATCGCTCCGACCGTCAAGCGGGAGGCGGTGACCCAGTGAAGCGATTGATGCTCCAACTCGCCGTCGCCGCCGCGATGCTGTCCGGCGGGGACGCTCCGGGTCAGGCGTTTGACCTGCAGCAGGCGATCGACGCCGCCGCTCCGGGCGACGTGATCTCCGTGCCGCCGGGCGTCCACCGGGGGATGTTCAGCATCACCAAGCCGCTCACGCTGATCGGCCAGGATCGTCCCGTGCTGGACGCCGAGGGCAAGGGCCACGTGCTCCGCATCGCGGCGGCGGACGTGACAATCCGCGGCTTCACGCTGCGGGGCACGGGCGAAACGCTCGATCGCGAGCACGCCGGCGTCTTCGGCAGCGGCGAGCGCCTGGTGATTCAGGACGTCATCTTCGACGACGTGCTGTTCGGCGTGCTGCTCAAGAACGCGCCCGACAGCGTCATCCGCGATTGCGTGATCGGGGGCAAGGACATCGACGTGGCCCGCCGGGGCGACGGCATCCGGCTGTGGCAGTGCGCGGGCACGCTCATCGAGGGCAACCTGGTCACGCGCGGACGAGACGTGGTGGTGTGGTTTTCCAGCGATGTGACGCTGCGGCGCAACACGGTCTCCGACTGCCGCTACGGCATGCACTTCATGTACACCGACAACAACGTGCTGGAGGAGAACGTGCTGGAGAACAACTCCGTCGGCGCGTTCCTCATGTACAGCCGCGACCTGGTGCTCAGGCGCAACGTCTTCTCCCGCAACCGCGGACCCAGCGGCTACGGGCTGGGTCTGAAGGACATGGAGCGCATCGTGGCGGAGGAGAACGCCTTCGTCGCCAACCGCGTGGGCGCGTACCTGGACAACTCACCGCACGCCATCGGCGTGTATGACGACTTCGCTCGCAACGTATTCGCATACAACGACATTGGTCTGGCTTTCCTGCCCAACGTCAAGCGCAACCGATTCACCGACAACGCCTTCATCGAGAACCTGCAGCAGGTGGCGGTGATCGGCACGGGCGACTTCGGCGGCAACGATTTCACCATCAACGGCAGGGGCAACTACTGGAGTGATTACGCCGGGTTCGACCTCAATGGCGACGGCTTGGGCGACCTGCCCTACGAGGCCGCCTCGCTCTTCGACAACCTGATCGAGCGCGAGCCCATGATGCGGTTGTTTCTGCATAGTCCGGCGCAGCAGGCGATTGACCTGGCGGCCCGGGCGTTCCCGGCGGTGCGGCCCCGCCCGCGATTCGCTGATGCCGCGCCGCTCATGCAGCCAGTCCGGCTTGAGGGACTTGCCGCACGGAAGGCAGCGCCGGGCGCCATGGCCGTCGTCGCACTCGTCCTGCTGGGCGGCGCCGCATGCGTGCTGCTGCTGACTCGCACCCGCAACCTGGAAGGAGCGGCGTCATGATCCGACTCGACCACCTGACCAAGCGATTCGGTCGCTTCACCGCGGTGGATGATCTCTCGCTCACCATCGCGCAGGGAGAAGCGGTGGCGCTCTGGGGCCCCAACGGCGCGGGCAAGACCACCATCATCCGCTGCGTGCTCGGGCTGATTCGCTTTCGCGGCTCGATCTCCGTCGCCGGCTTCGACGTGCGGCGGCGCGGCAAGGCGGCCCGGCGCATGATCGGCTACGTGCCGCAGGAACTGGCCTTCCACGACGACCTTCGCGCCGCCGACGCCTTGGGATTCCTCGCCTCACTCAAGCGCACGCCTCGTGAGCGCATCGGCGTGGTTCTCAGGGAGGTCGGACTGGAAGGCCACGCCCGCAAGCGCGTGCGCGAGCTTTCCGGCGGCATGAAACAGCGGCTCGCGCTCGCCGCGGCACTGCTGGCCGACCCGCCGGCGCTGATTCTCGATGAACTGACGTCCAACCTCGACGCCGAGGCCCAGAGCGGCTTCATGTCGCTGCTCAAGTCGCTCAAGGACCGGGGCAAGACCATCCTCTTCACCTCGCACCACTACGCCGAAGTGCGGGCCTTGGCCGATCGCGTGCTGATGCTGGAGCGAGGCCGGGTGGTGCGACAGGGGCAGCCCGACGCCGCCGCGGAAATCGCCGAGAACCTGCTGATGAAGGTCTTCGTCGCCGACGGGCAGATCGAGGAAGCCGCCGCCGCGCTCAGCCGCCGCGGCTTCGAGGCCTCGCGCAACGGCTGCGGCGTGCATGTCGTCGTCAACCCGCGGGCGAAGGCGGGACCGATCCACGCCCTGGCGGAAACACGCATCCGCGTTGAGGACTTCGAACTGCTCGGCAACGGGCGTCTGCCTTCAGCCGCCTCGACGCCGGCGCCCGCATCCCATCACGCTCAAGGAGACCGCCATGTCTGACTTCGCCGCCACGATTCGAGCCGGGGCGTCCGACTGGCCCGTCGCTCCGCGCGCGGTGTTCACCATCGCCCGCAAGGAGGTCGGCGACGCCCTGCGCAACCGCTGGTTCATCCTGTACACGATCGCCTTCGTGGCGCTCTCGCTCGGGTTGTCGTTCCTGTCGCTCGTCGGCACGGGGGCGACGGGCTTCGCGGGCTTCGGCCGCACCGCCGCGGGCCTGATCAACCTCGTGATCCTGATCGTGCCGCTGATGGCGCTCACCGCGGGGGCCGCGTCGCTCGCCGCGGAGCGCGAGCGCGGGTCGCTCGCCTACCTGCTGGCCCAGCCCGTGAGCCGGCTGGAAGTGCTGCTGGGCAAGTACCTGGGGCTGGCGGCGGCGCTGTTCGCCTCCATCGCGCTGGGCTTCGGGGCCAGCGCGGCGGTCATCGCCTGGAAGAGCGGCACGGACGACGCGCTCAACTTCGCCCGGCTGGTCGGACTGGCCTACGCCCTCGGGCTGGCCATGCTCAGCGTGGGCATGCTGGTGTCAACCATCGCGCGGCGGGCCTCGTCCGCCAACGGGGCGGCCATCTTCCTGTGGCTGACGTTCGTCTTCCTCGGCGACCTGGGGCTGATGGGCAGCGCGATGATCTTCAAGCTGCACGTCACCGACCTCTTCCGGCTGTCGCTGCTCAACCCCATGCAGGTGTTCAAGATGGCGTCGCTCGAGAGCGTTCACGCCTCGCTGGACGTACTCGGACCCGCCGGGCTCTACGCCATGCAGGCATGGGGCAACCAACTCTCGCTGCTGCTGGGCGGGGTGCTGGCGGCGTGGATCATCGCGCCGTTGGGGCTCAGTGCGGCCATCTTCATTCGACGAGGTGGATCATGAGGAATCGGGCTTTCGGCGGTCGGCTGTCGGCCGACGGGGGGTGGTTGTCGGTTCTCGGTTCTCAGTTCTCGGTGATCGGTGTGTGCGTGGTCGCACTCGCGGGCGCGGTGACCGCCGGGTGCCAGCGCGAGACGCCGATTGAACCGCCGACCATCCACTACGGGCAGGACATCTGCGCCGAGTGCGGCATGATCGTGAGCGACTCGCGCTTCGCGGCGGCAATGCTGATCGAGCAGGGCGGACGACGCGAGATGCTGCTGTTCGACGACATCGGCTGCCTGATCGTCGGGCAGTGGCAGGATGAGTCCCTGATGCTGGCCCGCTGGGTCACGGACGCCTCCAGCGGCCAGTGGCTCGACGCCACGCGCGCTGCGTATCTGTTCTCGCCCGACATCATCACGCCCATGGCCTTCGGAGCCGCCGCCTACGCCGACCGCGCCGCCGCGGAGCAGGCCGCGCTGGTCACCCCGGGCGTTCACATGGACTTCGCCACGCTGGTCGCGCGGCTGCGGAAGGAGCCGCCGTCCGCCAGCGACCACGAATGACTCGCCGCTTCAGGAGATCGCCATGACCGCGTTCATGACTCCCTCATCCGCGACTCCGCCCGAGCCGGAGCATCGGCCCGCGGATTCGCTCTCGCGCTGCCCCGTTCACCGACACCAGTATGACGGCGCGGCCGCCGCAACGGTAGACGACGCGCACGCCCCCGGACTGGCGCACCACTTCGAGTCGCTGGGCCAGCAGTTCTCCAGCGCCAAGCTGGGGATGTGGATTTTCCTCGCCACGGAACTGCTGCTGTTCGGCGGCTTGTTCTGCTACTACGCCGTGCTTCGGGGGAACCATCCCGAGGTCTTCGCCTACGGCAGCCAGTTCCTCGACACGTGGCTCGGCGCCACCAACACGGTGGTGCTGATCGTCAGCAGCATGACGATGGCCATGGCCGTCTCCTTTGCTCAGCGGGGACAGCGCAGGCCGCTGGTGTGGTGCCTGGCGGCGACGCTGCTGGGGGGCGGCGTGTTCATGGGCATCAAGTACGTGGAATACTCGCACAAGATTCACGACGGGCTCGTGTGGGGTCGCGGGTTCTACGCGCCGCCGCACGTGGAGCCGCCCGCCCCGTCCGCGAACGAGGTGGAAGGCGATCAGGCCGCGCCGCCGCCTCCGCCGCCGCCCCAGTTCAGCGCCAAGACCGGCGAATCGCTGTGGATGGCCACCTGCCGCTCCTGCCACGGCGTGGCGGGCGAGGGCATCGTGGGCCAGGGCAAGGACATTCGCGGCAGCGAGTTCATTGCATCCCAGAGCGACGAGGAGCTTGTCAAGTTCATCAAGGGCGGCCGCATGCCCTTCGACAAACTCAACACCACGGGGCTACAGATGCCTCCCAGGGGCGGCAACCCGACGCTCAAGGACGACGATCTTCGACACATCGTGGCGTACATCCGAACGTTCAAGGCGCCCGAACCGGTCGCGCCGTCCGAGCCCGATGCGCCAACCGAAGGCGCTGCGGAGGGAGCGGAAGCGGAGCCATCCGCGCCGCCCGCCGGGGCGACGGCGGGCGAGGCGACGGCTTCCGGCGCCGCCTCTTCTTCGGCGCAGTCAACGGAGTTTTATATCCCGAAATCATCTATTCCCAACGCCGCCCAGGGGCCGCGCGGCATCTCGCCGCGATTCCGCGCCCAGCGCGTGCAGCCGCTCATCCAGCCCGTGGCGCATCACACCGAGGATCCAACCCGCCCCGCCAACGCCCACCTCTACTTCAACATCTACTTCCTCACCACCGGGCTGCACGGCATTCACGTGCTCGTGGGCATGCTGGTGATCGGCTGGCTGCTCATCGGCGCCGTCCGCGGTCGATACGGTCCGCATCGCTTCACCCAGGTCGATCTGGGCGGGCTGTACTGGCACCTGGTCGATCTCATCTGGATCTTCCTGTTCCCGCTGCTGTATCTGATCTGAGCAGTCGCCCGGATGAGGCGAAGCAAGCAGGCGGTGTGCGGACGCCGCGGCGCCATCGGCCTGTCAGTGGTTCTCCGCCGAATCGACATCATCCGATTCGGGGGCGCGCGGCGGTCCGAAGATCGCGCTCCCCACGCGCACCATGTTGGCGCCGCACTCGATGGCCACTTCGTAATCCCCGCTCATGCCCATCGAGAGGATATCGAACCGGTCGGTTCCCGCGGCGGTCAGGCGGATGTCCTCGAAGATCTCGCGGCAGCGCTCGAACACGGGCCGCAGCGTCCGCGGATCATCGGCGACCGGGGCCATGCACATGAGTCCGCGGCAGCGCAGCCCGAGCATGGTGTCGATCTGGTCGACCAGGTGCTTCACCGCCGCCGGCGCCACGCCGAACTTCTGTCTTTCCCCGGCCACGTTCACCTGCACCAGCACCTCGATCGGCTCCTCGCGCCTGGCGGTGCAGGCGTGCAGTTCCTCGAGAAGCCGCAGCGAATCCACGGAGTGAATCAGCCGCACCAGGTCCACCACCTTCCGAACCTTGTTGCGCTGCAGGTGCCCGATCATGTGCCAGCGGACCCTGTCCGGGACGTTGGCGGTGCGAGGTCCGCCCAGTTCCCGGCAGCGGGCCAGAAACTCATCCACCAGCGCCACCCGCTTCTGCAGGTTCTGCACCTGGTTCTCGCCGAAATCCTGATGCCCCAGTTCGATCAGCTCGCGGATCTGGTCGAACCCGGCGTACTTGGTGACGGCGACGAGAATGACCTGATCCGCCGTCCGACCGCTGCGCTGGGCGGCGTGGGCGATTCGCTGTCTGACGAACCGATACCGGTCGGCCAGCGTCGCGTGAGGGCCGGGGCCTTCCGCCGCAGGGGCGACCATCGAGACGGGCGATCGGCTCCGGGTGACGTCCTCCATGACGCGATGCTCCTTCCGCTCCATCCTCGGCATGAACAGAGCATACGAGTGCGCGGCGCGGGGAGCAAGGGAGCACCCGGCATCGGCGCGTCACCGCTCGCCGCGCCGCCAGCGACGCCGTATGCTCCGGTCATGCGCCGCCCAGGCACTGATCCCGACAACGTCCGCATGGAGGACGTGCTCTGCGACTTCTGCCATCGCCAGTGGAGCGCCGACCTGCCGCTGATCGAGGGTCACCA
The DNA here is from genome assembly GCA_015709595.1 of Phycisphaeraceae bacterium. Classification (NCBI taxonomy): domain Bacteria; kingdom Pseudomonadati; phylum Planctomycetota; class Phycisphaerae; order Phycisphaerales; family Phycisphaeraceae; species Phycisphaeraceae bacterium. The sequence goes on along the minus strand of CP054178.1, from coordinate 2,050,534 downwards.
GGGATCATGCCTGTGCGGCCGGTGCCTGAGCGTGGCCTATGCGGAAGTGGTGCTGCGGAACATCGGCTCGGCGCCGGCTGGATATCACTGCACAATGTGCCTCGAGTCCGGCTTCGACCGCGAGGCGCTGGGCCGCGCCGATGAGCCCGGCTGGCAAAGCCCGGCGCATCCTGATGCGTGCATCTGCCGTCGCTGCATCGAACTGGCCGCCAAGGCGCTGGAGAAGGATCCCGACTTCACCTGGCGACGACCGGCGCTTTCGCCCGGCCCCTGACGAATCAAGCGGTGTTGGCGGAAGTCACCACCCCGCCCACAGGCGATGTTCCATCGAATGCCCGTGCCGCGTCAGGGCAGAATGCTTCGGTGACGAGCCGATCCGCACTGGGCCCGGTGGGAGTCGAACCCACATGGTCGCCGAGGCGACCCGCGGATTTTAAGTCCGCTGCGTCTGCCGATTCCGCCACAGGCCCCGGGGCATTGTACGGATGGCTCACCACCGGGCGTCGAATCAGCCGCCGCCCGCCGCCGACGCGCCGCCGCCAGGCGACGCCTCCGTCGCGCCGGGCTCCACCCGCTTCGCCGTCAACGTAAAGTTCTTCCACCACTCGCCCGTCTCGCGGTTGAGCACCCAGCCGGTGTAGGTGAAGGTATCGTCGTCGATGATCTCGATGACCATCTTCTGATCCGCCGGGTCGGACTCAGCGCGGCTCGACGACCTGGCCATCATCGTCAGCACGCGATGCGTCTCTTCGTCGAAGTTGCCGGTGCGCCGTGTGCGCACGGTTCCGCTGCTGGAATAGAAGTCCGCCTCCCATCGACTGGCGCGCTGCTCGTAGCAGAGCATGCCGACGGACGTGGACGGCCGCCGCCCTTCGATGGTGAACTCCATGCGAAGGTACCAGCCGTCCAGCGCCCATTCGTTGCGCCATGCGCCCTGGAACGATCGCGGCTCGGCGTCCGGACGGAACCAGTTCCGCCCGGTGAAGGTGAACTCGCCGACGAGCGGCTCCAGCCGCGCGTACTGCTCGAGTTGATCGTCCTGCAGGGGCATGCCGCCGGCGACCATGGTGGGGCCTTCGCTCGCACCCTGGTCGCGGCGGATCTGCCGCGGGTTGCGGCGATCGGGCCTGGCGGGCGACTTCTCCTGGGCGATCTCGGGCGGCGCCGCCCCCCCGCCGCCGCCCCCCGTCGCGCCGCCGCCATCCTGCCACCCCGCCGCGGCGACCAGCAGCATCGCGGCCAACGTCCCGGCGAACGCCGCCGAACCGGGACGGAATGATTGAACGATGACGCCGACACGCGGAAGCACGGATGCGGGGTTTCTGGCCATGACGGGCGACTCCACGGCCGGACCGATCGCCCACGGGGCGAGGCGGCCCGGCCCTCTGCGCGCCCAGTGTAACGTGTTCAGTCAGCCGCCGGCTTTCGATTCATCCGGACCTTTGCCCTTCATCATCGAATAAATCAGCCCCTGCACCACCGCCGACTCGCCCAGCATCCGCCCCGCCTGCCCGCTGGCGTCGGCCAGCGAGCCGAACTCGCCCCGGTCCAGCTTGTCCTCGAAGTGCTTGAGCGAGCGCTCGAAGGCGAGCATCATGTTGGCCAGCACCGCCCACTCCTCGCGCGTCTCGGGGCGGAAGCGGTTGATGGGCGGCAGATCGACGGGGATGTCGATCTTCCACCCCTGTCGCGTCTCGACCATCTGCAGCCCCAGCCCGCCGAAAGGCGGCTCGCCGTCCCACAGCAGGGCGGCGGTGCCGTCCCCCATGTCGATCACGGTCAGCCGCTGGCGCTGGTCGTCGATGAACGCGAAGGGATTCTTGAGGAACTCGCTCAGCGTCTTCTCCACCCCCGCGCCCAGCAGCATGCCGATGCCGCCCGTGGTGGCGAAGTTGGCCTCATCCACCATGTCGTTGGGGTAGCGCTCCTTGAGTTTCCTCGACACGCGGTAGAGCCGCCCCAGCAGGTCGCCCGTCTTGTCGATCACGTCCTCGATGGCGCTGGCCTCGGTCACCGTGTCGGCGAAGGTGATGTCGCGGGGCTCGATGTGGATCACCCGCTTGAGCAGGTCGGTGCGGCCGTCCTTGACCATCTGCTGCATGGCGGCCAGCGTGCGCTCGGGCGTGGAGGTGTCGTACTCCGGATCGGCGCAGCCCGTGAGCAGGACGGACGCGGCGACCAGGGCCGCCGCCAGTCGCGATGTCGCTCGCGCCGCGCTGGGGCGCACCCAGCCGCTCCGGTTCTTCCAAGGACGCTCCAACGCTCGTTCTCCTGGACGCTTTCGGAATGAGCCCGAACCCCGGCTCCTGATGCCGATGGCCCGCATCGGCGCTCCGCCGTGGATTCTTCGCCCGCCGGGGCCGATCGTTTCACGCGGCCGCTCGCCCCGGCTCCAACTCCACGCGATACTGAAGGCGTCACCCGCCCGCCTCAGGAGACCCCCGTGGCATCCCATCGACGCCTTCGCGCCTGGGCCGGCACCATCGACCGCGCCCTGCACGGCCTGCTCCACCGCTTCGGCCACGACGCCCACCGCATCTCGCTGGGCGTGCTGTTCATCTGGTTCGGGCTGCTCAAGCCCTTCGGCGTGGAGACGACCACCTCCATCATCGCCCACACCATCTGGTTCGGCCCGCCGGACGTGATGGTGCCGCTGCTGGGCTGGTGGGAGGTCGCCATCGGCGTGTCGCTGATGATCCGCTCGCTGCTGCGGCTGTCGGTGCTGCTGCTGGCGATCCGCCTGCCGGGCATCGTGCTGGCGCTGCTGATCTTCCCCACGCGCTGCTTCGAGCAGTTCCCGCTCGCACCCACGCCGGAGGGCCAGTACCTGCTGAAGGACCTGGCGATCTTCCTGGCGGCGCTGGCGATCGCCGCGACGATCCGGCCCCTGCCGGAACAGTCGGGTCCGAAGCCGCCGCCGATCGCGTCGGCCAAGGCGTGAAACGGGCGCGGCGTGCGGTACAATCGCCGCCGCATGGCACACGGGGAACGCCAGTCCGGGCCAAATGCGGCAAGTCATGCGCCGCCGCCGACTCCGTTCCCATCGGCATCGGCCGGCGACAGATCACGACCCGCCCCCACCACTCCCGCCCCCCCCACTCCCGCCCCCCCCACTCCCGCCCCCCCCACCCCTGCCCCCACGCTCACCACCCGCTGCCCGCGCTGCGGCTACGACCTGCGCGGCACGGTGGCGACGTGGACCGAATCCTGCCCGCTCACGGGCGTGTGCAGTGAGTGCGGGCTGATGCTGTCGTGGCCGGACGTGCTGATGCCGGAGAAGTACGAGCCGCTGTGGTGCGTGGAGTTCACGCCCTCGCGCTGGCGCGTGCCGCGCGCGTGCCTGGCCACGCTGCGGCGATCGACGAGCCCGTGGCGGTTCTGGGGGCGGCTGAGCATGACGCACAACATCCGCTGGCGGCGGCTGGCGGTGTACGTGCTCTTTCTTCTGCTCCCCCTGCTGCTGGCGTATGTGACGACTCAGACGACGCTGGCGCTGACGGTTCGTCAGATCCATGTGGCGAGTCTGCCAAACCCGACGGCGGCGGCTGCACAACTGGCGAAAGTTCAGGCGTACGTTCAATCGCCCGCCTATCAGTCGTACCTGACAAGTCTTCCGGCTGATATGCAAGCAAGGGACCAGCAGCGAGTGCAGCAACAGATCCAGGCGCTGCAAATCGTTGCCCAGAGCAAGAATACTTACAGCGTCTCGATTTCCCCGACTCAGGCGGTCCTCGAAGCGATTCTTCGCCCCATCGGACGAACGTCATCCGGGCAGGTGAACAGTCTGGGCAGGCCATTCGCCTACACCGCCCCGCGCGATCTCTGGTCGATGGCGTTTCGGAATGACTTTCGGTGGACTCGCCTCTCGACCGTCGCCCGCCACGGCCCGCGCGCCGCCATCCTGCTCGGGATGCTCCTCGCCGGCTGCCTGATCATGCCGCTGGCCATGCTGCTCCTCCCCGTCACACTGGGACGCAAGCGGGTGCGCACGGTTCACCTCATCCGCATCGCGGCGTACTCGCTGTGGATTCCCAGCATGACGGTCATTGCCTGCATCGCCCTGCTGGGGGCGGCGATCTGGAACGGCGGCGCCAACAACCTCTTCCTCACGCTCACCGACCACGCCGCGCTCACGCTGCCGTGGCTTGTATTCATCCTCTGGTGGTGGGCGGCGGCGCGGCGGTACCTGCGACTGCCCCACGCGCTGGCCGTGGCGATCATCCTCGCGCTGCTGACGTTCATCGCGGCGGCGCTGCTGGTCGCCCAGTTCTTCCCCGATGTCGGCCAGTGGCTGATCCGCTCCCTCCTGCCCGGCCGTTTGCTGTATGGTTCCTGAGCGTCGGGCATGACCCAGCCGCCCTCCATTCAGCCCGACTCGCCGCCGATCGCCGCAGGGGGTCGCGCCGACCTCACGCGGTCCTGGGGACGCCACTGCGCTCACCACCCGCTGCCCGCGCCACCCTGACCTTCACAACCGCACCATCCCGCCTTTCGCTCAAGCCGCCGTACCCATCGCCCACGCCGCACGTCGCACACTCACCATACCATTCCCCACCATGACCCCCCACACATCATCCGCCACCATCACACCCGCTTCGTCCGCGTCAACCGGGGCGGGGTCCGCCGCACACACGCGGCTCGACCCCATGTCCGAATCCCTGCTCGACCTGCTCCGCGCCCAGGACCCGGAGACGGCGGGCATCATCGCCGACGAAGCCGAGCGGCAGGCCACGACACTTGAACTGATCGCCAGTGAGAACCACGTCTCCACCGCCGTCATGCACGCCATGGGCACGTGGATGACCAACAAGTACGCCGAGGGCTACCCCGGCAAGCGGTACTACGGCGGGTGCGTGCATCACGACCGCGTGGAGGATCTCGCGCGGGAGCGGGCCAAGAAACTCTTCGGCTGCAGGTTCGCCAACGTGCAGCCGCACTGCGGGGCCAACGCCAACATCGCCGCGTTCATGGCGGCGTGCAACCCCGGCGATGTCATTCTCTCGCTGCCCATCAAGTCCGGCGGGCACCTGTCGCACGGGCTGAAGCCCAACTTCTCCGGCACGTTCTACACCATCGTCGATTACGACCTCGACCCGGCCACCGAGACGCTCGACTACGACGCCATCGCCGCGCTGGCGCGCCAGCACAAGCCCAGGATGATCATCTGCGGCTACTCGGCGTACCCGCGGGTGATCGACTTCGCGCGCTTTCGGGCGATCGCGGATGAAGTGGGCGCGGTGCTGATGGCCGACATCGCGCACATCGCGGGGCTGGTGGCGGCGGGCGAGCATCCCTCGCCCTTCCCCCACGCGCACATCGTGACGACGACCACGCACAAGACCCTGCGCGGGCCGCGCGGCGGGCTGATTCTCACCGATGATGAGGAGTGGGCGAAGAAGATCGACCGCAAGGTCTTCCCCGGCAGCCAGGGCGGACCGCTGATGCACATCATCGCCGCCAAGGCCGTGGCCTTCGGCGAGGCGCTCAAGCCCGAGTTCAAGACCTACTGCCGCCAGATCGTGAAGAACGCCAGGGCGCTGGCGGACGCTCTCGTGAAGCTCGGCTACCGGCTCTGCTCGGGCGGCACGGACAACCACCTGATGCTCGTCGATCTGCGTCAGCGCGACGCCAACCTGACGGGGGCGGACGCGGAGAAGTGGCTGGAATCCGCGGGGATCATCGTCAACAAGAACGGCATTCCCAACGACCCGCGCCCGCCCATGGTGACCAGCGGCCTGCGGCTGGGCACCCCCGCGCTGACCACGCGGGGCTTCAAGGAAGCCGAGATGCGCGAGGTGGCGGCGCTGCTGGACCGCGTGATGGGATCGAACGGCGACCCGGCCCAGTGCGCCCGCGTGCGGCAGGACGTGCGGGCGCTGGGCGCGCGGTTTCCGCTGTTTCACTGAGGACAGCCGGCCCTGAAATGAGCCGTCCCGCGCGGCACGTTATACTGCGGATCGCCTGACCTCGTGAGGAGCCGCCCCATGCCGACCGCCGCACGCCGCCCGATCACGATCTTCTCCGTGCTGGCCCTGCTGGTGCTGATGGTGGGCGGCGCGGGCGTGCTGATCTTCTCCAACCTGCGGCTCGACGGCTGGATGCGGGCGGGCGTCAAGGTGCCGCTGGGGCAGCCGTACACGGTTGATCTCGCGGCGGGCGACCACGTGGTGTTCTATGAGTCGCCGCTGGACACGCTGCCGCCCGACGGTCGGCACGTGCATCTGTTCGTGCTCGACGCCAACGGCGAGCGGGTGCGAGCTCATCACCGATCGGTGGGTCAGGACGATCCGGAGAACTACGGCCCGCGCACGCTCTTTCCGACCACGCGCGTGTATGGCAGGCCCCTGTGGGACGTGCGGATTCCCGCCGACGGCACCTACACCGTGCGCGTGGAGAACGACTTCGAGGAGCAGGACGCCGCCGCCGACCGCGTGGTGTTCGACAAGCCCGCGCCGCAGAGTTTCAGGGCCTTCAGCGAGTCGAATCGCCGCCTCACGCTCACGCTCGTGCTGGCCATCGGGGCGGTGGTGGTGGTGCTGTACATCATGCATGGGGTGACGCTGTCACGCCGCGCCCAGGTGAAGGCCGGCGCCCCCGCGCTCGTGCCGGCGGAGGATCGCTGAGGCGGGCATCCGCGAAAGGCGCGCGGCACCGTGATGACGCAGCAGACCGCATCGGACGCCATGATCGTCGAGGCGAGCATCGGCCGGCTCGAGGTTCGTCCCGCGCCGGACGGCTCGCTTCGCACCCGCTGGCTGCTGCCGGGTGACGACGAAAACGCGGCCGGCCGCGGCATGCCGACCGGCGCCGATGCGGCGCTGCTCGACGTGGCGGATCGTCTGCGCCGCGCGCTGGCCGGCGACGAGTCGGTCCGCTTCGACGATGTGCCCACGCCCGACGGGCCGCCCGCCTACCGCGCCTGCTGGGAGGCCTGCCGCCGCATCCCGCGCGGGCGGACGTGGTCGTACGCGCGGCTGGCGTCCGAGGCCGGACTCGGCCCGGGCGGCGCCCGCGTGGCGGGTCAGGCGATGCGGCGCAACCCGCTGCCGGTCATCATTCCCTGCCACCGCGTCGTCGCGGCGGACGGTCGTCTGCACGGCTTCGCGGGGTCGTCCGACGACGGCGGCGCCGCGCTCGCGCTCAAGGCCGCCCTGCTGCGCCTGGAGGCGGCGCCGATCGACCCGCTCTTCCCGTGACGGATCAATCTCGCCATTGAGTACGGCTCGCGGCGCAAGGTCCGTTGCGCACCGGCATTGGTGAGGGTGGGGAAACCGCCCGCTCACGACGACGTGCATAGCGGGGAAGTGCTCTCTTCCGCGCGGTCGAGTCCACCGCGCGCCCTCCGGTGGGGCGGGGTCGATCCTTCCGGGTCGGCCGCCGCCCCTTTTTCCATGCGTGATCCGGGGAATCGTGACGGGCGATCGGATTTCGAGCGGCCCCGCGCTTCCCGGCTCAACCGGACGGCCAATCGGTTCGATGCATCATCCGGGGTCCGCCATGCCGGAACTGGTGATTTCAACATTCGAAGGCGAGGCGCTTCTGCGGGTCAATCTCGCGGGGCGGGATGTGCTCACGCTGGGACGCTCCGATCGGTGCGATATCCGCCTGCGCGGAGCGGACGCCAGCCGCCACCACGCCGTGCTGGTGCGTGAGGGCGACCGCTGGATGCTCATCAACCTCAGCGCGGCTCGCGGCATGTATGACGATGAGCGGCCCGTGGATCGGGCGGTGATGCAGGAAGATCGTCCCATCCGCATCGGACGGGTGTACGCGTGGCTCATCGGCGCGGCGACGGCGTCGGACGCCCCGTGGTCGGACGCCGCCGCCACATGGGTCGGCGAGTCGTTCCGGGCGGTTGCATAGCCCGGTGTGGAGCACGGCCATGCCCATCCTCGTCATGACCGACGAATCGGATCGAACATTGGCTCGCATCGAGTTGTTCGGGCGACGAAAACTCACCTTCGGCCGGGGATTCGAGCGCGACCTGGTGATTGATGACCCCGCGGTGTCTCGCCTGCACGGCGTGCTCTACCGCGAGGGTGAGGATTGGTGCATCGCGGACGCCGGCTCGCGAACCGGAACCGTGGTGGATGGTGAGCGGGTGCGGTGGAAGCGACTGAAGCCGGGCCGAACGGCTCGTGTGGGCGGCGTACGGCTGCGGATTGAGTCCGATAACATTGATGTTGCTGAGTTCCCGCCTTTCATCGAGGAGGCGACGATCGAGAACGACGCGGATGGCGACCCGTCAGCCCGGACCTCCGCGTTTCTCAGTGAGCCGGACGACTTTCTGCCCATGACCGATGAAGAATCGTGAGGATGAGTTGGGGGTTTCTCCGAAGTGTGCTCTAAGTCCTTGTCAGAACGGGATTCGTGTGGCACAATGGGGTGACGCCGGGGTTCCCGGGAGCGCCTCGATCCACGCTTGACGCTCCGTTCGCTCATCACGGAGAACAAGGAATGTACGAGCTTCATGTCTGCTCTCGCAAGGGGGAAGTGCTTCGGCAGTTCGCCCTCGGCGATAAGCAGGAAGTGATCGTCGGCCGCGACGAGTCGTGCGACATCCGCATCAACGCCCAGTCCGTCTCGCGCGAGCACTGCTCGATCGAGGCCGAGGGCGATGACCTGATCGTCCGCGACCTCGGCTCCAAGGCCGGCATGAAGGTCAACGGCAGCCGTGTCGAAAAAGTCCGCGTGGAGGACGGGGTGGAGATCGAAGTCGGCCCGGCGGTGCTGAAGTTCTTCGACGCGGGACTCTGACCGGCTCGATTCCAGCGACGGTTCGAGTGACATGGCGCGCCGCCCGTGCATGACGTGCGCCTCAGGGATTTCCCGATCCTGACGCGCGCTGCTCAGCCGGAGCGGTTGTATCGCAGGTACACGCGGTTGCCGCGGTCGTTGTAGCACACTTCCGACATGTAGGCGCGCATGAGCATCAGGCCGCGCCCGGACGGAATCACGATGTTCTCATCCAGGGTCGGGTCCGGCACGGCATCGGGCACGAACCCGGAGCCCTCGTCCTCCACCTCGACCTCGACGGAGTCCGGGGTGACGCGATACGCCAGCGTGATGTGCTTGGCTGGGTCGTTCTGGTTCCCGTGGCGCAGGGCGTTGGAGAGGGCCTCCTCCAGCGCCAGACGCACGGCGAAGCACTCGGCGCGGCCCATGCCGCAGCACTCCACGTCGCGCATGATGCGCTGCAGGGCCGCCTCGACGTCGTCGCGCCTTGAGGGCAGCACCAGGCGCGCGGCATCGGGCGACATGAGACGCGTGCTCGAATGCATGTCGGAGGGGTCGCGAGGCGCGCGGATCACGCGAAGCTGGCCATCGCCTCGGGTGACGTCTCGTGGATGTGAAACATCTTGTTCAGACGGGTGATGACGAAGATTTCATAGATCTGAGGATCGATCTCCGCCAGGCGCAGCTGCCCGTCCTTGGCGCGCACCTTGTTGTTGATCGTGATCAGCGTGCCCAGGGCCGCGGAGGACAGGTGATCCACGTTCTTGAAGGAGATCAGAATCCTGGGCCGCGGCTGCGCATCAATCACCTGGCAGATGTCCTCGCCAATCTGCTGGATGTTCGCCTCGTCCAGGATATTGCGGTCCAGAAACTCGAACTTCGTCACGCCGTTCTGCTCGGTGACGTGAAGCCGTGAACCGGACGATTGCATGGGCGGGGCACTCCGTTGTGAACTGCTGGTGGTCCGTGTGCGCAAGCGTACCTTCCGCCCGCGATCCGGGCAACATGGTAGCCCTGAAAGCAGACGCTGAGAAAGAAAAGGGGCGGTCTTTCGACCGCCCCCTGTGGGCATCGTTCAACGAACCCTGACTGAATCAGTAGGCGCCGCCCAGGTTGTCAGCCAGACCGGGGAAGAGCAGATCCTCGTTCTCCTGCTGGATGATGATCTCGGGACGGATGAGAATCAGCAGCGTGCTCTCATCCTTGGACGTGACGCGGTTGGTGAAGAAGCGGTTGATGAACGGAATCTTGGAGAGAATCGGCACGCCCGTCTCCACCTCGACCTCGCGCACCAGGCGCTGGCCGCCGATCAGCATGGTGCCCTTGTCCGGCACGGTGGTCGTGGTGTTGATGAGGGCCACTTCCACGGTGGGCAGCGAGATCGACCCGGTGAAGGTGTTGGCCTGCCCGCCGCCGATCTGCCCGCCGCCGCCCGCGGCGCCGGAGAACTCCAGGGTGTCGATGGAGATGATGCTGCGCAGACCGGTGATGACGGTCAGCGTGACATAACGACGATCGGCGGACACCACGGCCTCAACGTCCAGCACCACGCCGTCGGTGAGCGTGTTGGTGATGGGGAAGAAGGCGCCGGAGTTGTCGCCCACCACGGGAACCAGCGAGGTCACGATGGCCTGCTGCGTGCCGACCAGCACCCAGGCGCGCTGGCCGTTGAACAGCGAAAGGCGCGGCGCGGTGAGCACCACGGAGCGCTTGTCGGCCTGGGTGGCCTCGATGAGCAGGTCCACCTGGATGTCGTCCAGGAACTGGATGCCCATCGACACCGCAGGGTTGCCCGTGAGCACGGTGCCCGCGAAGGAGTCAGCGCCGAAGCCGCCCAGCAGGTCAACGAGGTTCAGTGAATCCTGCGTGATGCCGAAGGGCGACCACCCCTTGGTGTTGCGGATGGGCGGACCGACCGGGCCGGTCACGTAGATGATGTTGGAGGGGTTGGTGGGGTCGGGAATGCCGAACTGAGCCCCGTGCGCCACCTGGTTCGCGAACTGATTGGTCCGAGTGAAGGAATCGAAGACCAGCGGATCCTTCAGCCGGCCGCGATTATCGAAGAAGTCGCCGGGCTGGAAGAGCGGATCGACCGCACGGGCCTGGTTGAACATGGTCTTGTTGGTGTTGAAGTACAGGTCCAAGTCGAACCCGATCTTCTCGAACCAGTTCATGTCCACCGTGAGGAACCGCGACTCGATGTTGATCTGCAGCGAACGGATCTCGCGCAGCTGGCTGAGGAGGCCTTCGATCTGCTGGTGGTTTCGCGGGGTCTGGGTGATGACCAGGTTGCCGCCCAGCTCATGGAGCACGCCGGTGTCGCCGCCGAAGTCCTTCCACGAGTCGGCGTCGATGTGCTGCTGAATGGTGGAGATGATGCCGTCGACGATCTCCTTGCGGGTGCGCCGCTCGGGGTCCTTGCCGCCCTCGCGGAAGACGTTGCCGTTGCGCGAGGACTCGGACCCGAACGCCTCGGACGAGCCGCTCACGCCCGTGCCCAGCCCGGCCTTGGCCATGGCGCTGCTGCGTGTGGCGTTGGCGGCGCGGGTCGCGGCCCCGCCGTTCAGAACCGCGTCCAGATCCATGACCGGCGCGTTGTCGAAGTAGGGCACCTCGAACAGCAGGTCGCGGATGTCATAGGTCAGCGTCACCACGTGCTTGCGGAGCTGGTCTTCGCTGGAGATGACCAGCATCCCGTCGCGCACGGCGTAACGGGGGCGCTGAATGTCATCGCCCAGTTGATCCAGCACGCGCGTCAGCACGGTCTGCGCCGTCACGTTGCGCAGGGCGGCCAGGTTCACGCGGTCGTTCGGCGACACGCCGATGAAGTCCAGCGACTTCCAGTCGGGGTGAATGTTGGACTGCGTCACGTTGCGCAGGTAGTCAAGCACCTGGGCGAAGGTCTGGCCCTGGAACTCGACGACCGGAAGCACCTGCTCGAAGGCCGCCGCCACGCGCCGGTTGGGCTCGTTGTCAACAAAGCCCGCGTCGGTGGTGCGACGGATGGAGAGCGAGGGCCAATCCTCGGGGTAGACCATGATGCCGGTCGTGGACTTCTTGCCCGGGCCGAAGTTCGGACGGGGCGGAACGACCGCCAGCCGGTTCTCCTGGAACTGGTAGGAGATGTTGAACTCACGCTCGCGCTCGCCAGCCAGGAAGTCCTGCCAGAGGGCGGCGGTCTGGATGGCGTCCTTCAGCGCCAAGGCGACGGGGTTGTCTTCCTCGAGGAAAAGCACCTGGTCGATGACCTGCAGCGCTTCATCGTACTTGCGAGCCAGCTGGAGCTCGCGCACGCGGGTCAGGTTCTGGTAGATCTGCTCCTGGCGACGACGACGATCGGCCTCGGCGGCCTCCTGGCGCTGACGCTCCAGGTCGGACGCGATCCGGGCCTGCTCCGCCTGGCGATAGGTGGCCTCGGCGCTGTCGATCTGGGCGACCAGGGCGCGGGCCGCCTCCATGCGCTCGGCGTGTTCGCCGGGCGTCAGCAGGGCGCGATTCTGGTTGAGGCGCACCTGCGCCGCCAGCACCGTGTTCTTGGCCTGGGTGAACTGGTTGCCGGCCAGGAGCTGACGGGCGTTGGCCATCGCGCCGTCGAACTCGGCGATGGTGGCCGCCTTCTGCGTGAGGATGTCACGCTCCACATCCTGCGTGGTGCCGCCCTGGTCCATGCGGGACAGCGCGGTGTTGAGCCCTGTCACGGCCTCCTCGTTGCCGGGCAGGTAGGTGAGCGCGGCACGGTATTCATCCGCCGCCTGGCTCCAACGACCGGCCTGCATGTGCTCACGAGCACGCGCCAGGGCGGCCTGTCCACGCTGCTCGTCGGTCATGGGCTCGTCCTGGGCGAACGCCGTGGGCTCGAAGCCCGGCATGACGGTCGCCGGCGCCGCCCACGCAGGGGTGGCGACCGTCACCATGCCGAGGCCGACGATGAACGCGGGAAGGCGGTGGCGATTCTCCAGCAGATTCATGCGTACCTCTCCAAGTTTCGCGATGACCGGGGCGTTGGTCGCATCGCACGATGAACACACGTGGGGTGCTTCCGGCGGCTCGCCACGGTGCGACGCCTGCCGAAACTTCACCCACCCTTCACGGGACAAGACCACAGACTACAGCCGCCTGAAAACGAACGCAAGGGGGTCGGCGACCCCAAGATTCCGATTCCTGACGCTTTCTGTCCCTGCCACGCAAGGTCACCCGGCTGAAGATCGGCCTCTCCGTTCTCCCCGCCGCACAGATTGCGCGGAACACCACCCCGGCCAAGACCGGGACCGTTACGGACGGATTCCGTGTCAAACGGGGGACGACGGCGGCGACCCGGCTGGCGTCAGACCGGCTGGGCCTGAAGACGATCCACGGTGTGCGCATCCAACGGGCGCCCCGTCCGCATCATCTCGATGAAGCAGTCGAACAGATACGCGGAATCATGCGGGCCGGGAGAGGCCTCCGGGTGGTACTGCACGCTGAAAATCGGCCTGGTCCGGTGTCGGAAGCCCGCCACCGTGCCGTCGTTCAGGTGCAAGTGGGTTACCTCGCACGTCTCAGGCGGGAGCGAATCAGGATCGACGCAGAACCCGTGGTTCTGACTGGTGATCTCCACCCGACCCGTCATCAGGTTTCGGATCGGCTGGTTGGCCCCGCGGTGGCCGAACTTGAGCTTGTAGGTCCGCGCCCCCATCGACAGCGCTAACAACTGATGCCCCAGGCAGATACCGAAGGTCGGCACCTCGCCGGCGATCTCCCGCAGCGTGGCGACGGTCGCCTCCACCGCCTCGGGATCGCCGGGACCGTTCGAGATGAACAACCCGTCGGGCTTCAGTGCCCGAATCTGGGCTGGCGGGGTGTCAAATGGGAGAATCGTGATGCGGCAGCCCCGCTCCGCCAGGTGGCGATAGATGTTTCGCTTGGCCCCGCAGTCGAGCGACACCACGTGAAACGCTCCCGGGGGAGCATCCGTGGCGACGCGGCCAGTCCATTCCCCGAGCCCCTCGCCCCATTCGCCCCGGCCCCTGGGGCTGACCACGCAAGCAAGGTTCTGCCCGCTCATCACGGGGGCGGCGTTGGCCATCGCCACCAGGTCGGCGTCGGTCCTGGTCGGGTCGCAGGAGATCACGCCTCGCATGGCTCCCCTGGTGCGGAGCCGGCGCACGAGGGCGCGCGTATCGATCCCCTCGATGCCGATCACGCCATGCTCCGCCAGCCAGGATGAGAGGTCGGTGTACGACCGATAGTTCGAGGGAACCCGGCTGAGCTCCCGGATCACGAACCCGGCAACCTGGGGTTTGCCGCTCTCGACATCCTCCCGCGAGATGCCGTAGTTGCCCACCTGCGTGGCGGTCATGGTGAGAATCTGCCCTGAATAACTGGGGTCGGTCAGGGCTTCCTGGTAGCCGCACATGGCGGTGTTGAAGACAACCTCGCCCGTCTGGCTGTGGGGAGACTGGCAGGCGCCGAACGCGGCGCCGTGAAACACCGTACCGTCCTCGAGTGCAAGGCGGGCGGCGGGCCGATCGGTCGTGGGCTTGTTCATCAAAGGTTGATGGTAGCCGGGGGCGGCACGCAAAGGAATCGAAAACGACGCAGGACGATACAGTGCTCCCGTGCCGCGTGATGCTGCTCCATCCTTGTTCACCAGCGCGGCGGACCTGCCGCCGGCGGGTTTCGCCCAGGTGGTCGTCGAGCGAGGCATCGACCGCTATCCCAACGGGTTGACCTACGCCATCCCGCCCGATCTGGCCGACCTGTCGCCGGGTGAGCGGGTGATGGTTCCACTCGGTCGGGGCGACAAACCCACGGTCGGTTACGTGACCGGGATCGAATCGGACCCCGATCGCCTGGGAAACGGCGAATCCGCCGCGCCGACGCGATACAAGTCGATCCTGTCGCGCGCCCCGGGGAGCCATCGACTCCCGTCGGAACTGAGCGACCTCGCCCGCTGGCTCAGCGCCTACTACTGCACGCCGCTGGGCATGGTCTTCGCCACCATGCTGCCTGGGGCGGTGAAGAAAGACGTGGGGCGGGTCACGAGGCACTTTGTCGATCTGCCCTCGCCGTCATCGAGCGCCGATGCGGGGCGCCCATCGGACGAGCCGGCGCGATCGCCCCGGCTCTCGAAGCATCAGCGTCGCGTGATCGAGGCGATGGCGACTCTGCCGGCCTGGGAGCGACCCATCGAAATGCACGCGCTGGCCGATCGCGCGGGGCTCAAGTCCATCGCGCCCATTCGCGCCCTGATCGACAGGGGACTGCTCACCCGCACGACGCGCACGGCGATCGAGGCCGGCTGGGCTGACGCGGCGGTGGATCGGTTCGTTCCTGACGCACTCACCCCCGACCAGCAGCGGGTCATCGACTCGATCGGCGCCGTGTTGCCGCGCGGCTTCTCCACGCATCTCATCCAGGGGGTCACCGGCTCGGGCAAGACCGAGGTCTACATTCGTCTCATCGAGCAAGCCGTTGCGTCGGGCAAGACGGCGCTGATGCTGGTGCCGGAGATTGCGCTCACGCCCCAGACGGGCGGGCGGCTGATCGGCCGGTTCCTGCACCACCGCGTCGCCGTGCTGCACTCGGGCCTGACCGCCGCGCAGCGAAACCAGCAGTGGAACCTGGTCGCCGAAGGCCACGCCCAGATCGTGCTGGGGGCGCGGTCGGCGGTCTTCGCGCCGATTCCTGATGCACGGCTGGGGCTCATCATCGTCGATGAGGAGCACGACAGTTCATACAAGCAGGACCAACTCCCGCGGTACCACGGCCGGGACGTGGCGATCCGGCGGGGTCAGATCGCGGGCTGTCCCGTGGTGCTGGGCAGCGCGACGCCGTCGCTGGAATCATGGCACAACGCCACCGTGCGCGGCGCCTTCACATTGCACCGGCTTCCCACGCGCGTGCCGGGCACGATGATGCCCTCGGTGAAGATCGTGGACTTCCGCGCCCAGATGCGGATGCGTCGTGATTCCCGGCACGTTCACCTGATCGGACCGCTGCTGGAGCAGGAGCTCCGCCGCACCGTCGATGAGGGTTTTCAGGCGATCATCCTGCTCAACCGGCGCGGCTTCGCCAACTACGTGGCCTGCCCGGATCACGGCTGCGGGTGGATCATGGAATGCGACCAGTGCGACGCCCCGATGGTGATGCACCGCGACCTGAGCATTCCCGCGGGCGGCTACCTGCGCTGCCATCACTGCCAGAGCGAGCAGCGCCTGCCGCGCGACTGCCCGCAGTGCGGCAGGAAGATCGTCAACTTCGGACTGGGCACGCAGCGCGTGGAGGAGGAGCTGGGCTCGATGCTGCCCTCGCTGACGGTCGGGCGGGACATCGTGCGCGTGGACTCGGACACCATGCACGGCGCATCATCGTTCCACGACGTGCTGGGACGCTTCGCCCGGCGCGAGATCACGGTGCTGGTCGGCACCCAGATGATCGCCAAGGGGCTGGATTTTCCGGGCGTGCGCCTGGTGGGGGTCATCAACGCCGACACCTCGATCAACCTGCCCGACTTCCGGGCGTCCGAGCGGACGTTTCAACTTGTCAGCCAGGTGGCGGGACGGGCCGGTCGAGGGAGCGAGCCGGGACGCGTGGTGGTGCAGAGTTTCCAGCCGGACGCGCTCCCCATCCGGCTGGCAGCCAGGCACGACTACGAGGGCTTCGCCAAGGCGGAACTGGCCATCCGCGAGCGAAATGGGCTGCCGCCGACGACTCGACTGGCCCGCATTGTGGTGCGGGATGAAGACCTGGCGGAGGCGGTCGCCTCCGCCAACGCCCTGGCGGTTCATCTGCGCAGCCGCGCTCCGGAAGGGGTTCGGGTGCGCGGCCCATCCCCCTGCCCGATTTCGCGGATCGCCGGCTTCCACCGGCAGCAGGTGGAGGTGCTGGCCTCATCGCCCGGCACGCTGCAACGCCTGCTGACCGACGCCCGCAACGCCGGGCTGCTGGTGGCGGACGCCCGCACCGCAGTGGATGTGGACCCCGTGGCGCTGCTGTGACCCAAGGGATCAGCGGTCCAGGCGTCCAATGGCGGAGGCGTCCAGTGGCACGGGCGTCCCGCCTGTGTTCCTCATCCCGGCACGCCACCGACAGGTTCTCCCCAGCGTCGTCTTTTTTCAGGAATCGACTAGAATCGCTCATCAGGAAGCAGCGCCCCGCGTGGCGCGGAGTTCATCATGCCCATCGAGCGGCCCGACATGTCCGTCAACGGATGGAACGCCGAGTTCATTGAGACCCAGTATCAACGCTGGACAGCCGATCCGGGGAGCGTCGATGAGCCCTGGAGGCAGTTCTTCCAGGGATTCGACCTCGGCGTGCGCGCCGCCGGCGAGCGTCCGGCGCCCGATGCCGCCGGTATTGGCGGCGGGCGGCTGACGGGGTCGTCGATCGACGTGGCCCACACCAAGCAGGGTCGCGTTGATTCGCTCATCTACCACTACCGCGACATCGGGCACCTGGCCGCCCAGCTTGATCCGCTGGGCGTGGAGCGCCCCTTCCCCGAGCAGCTCACGCTCGAGTCCTTCGGGCTGACCGACGCCGACCTGGAGGAATATTTCGACCCCGGCCACCTGCCCATCGACAACCCCTCCCGGCTCAAGGACATCATCCGGGTGCTGGAGGACACGTACTGCCGCGTCATCGGCGTGGAGTACATGCACATCCAGGACCGCGAGCAGCGCCGCTGGCTGCAGAAGCGCATGGAGACCGTCCGCAACCGACCGGCGGTGGAGAAGGAGCACAAGGTCCGCTTCCTGCGGTCGCTGCTCAAGGCCACGGCGCTGGAGGTCTTCCTGGATACCCGCTACAAGGGTAAGAAGTGGTTTTCGCTGTCGGGCGGCGAGTCGCTCATCCCCATGCTGGATGAGATCGTCGAACTCGGCCCGCTCAACGGCGTCGAGGAATACACCCTGGGCATGGCCCACCGCGGCCGCGCCAGCGTGCTCGTCAACATCTTCAATCGCTCCTACGACCAGCTCTTCACCGATTTCGAGGAAACGTGGGTGGAGGACTACGTCGAGGGCGGCGGCGACGTGAAGTACCACCGGGGGTATTCCTGCGACCGCGTCACCTCCACCGGACACTCGGTCCACCTGACGATGGCCAGCAATCCCTCGCACCTGGAGTTCGTCAACCCCGTGGTGCTGGGCCGATGCCGCGCCAAGCAACGGCTTCGCAGGAATGAAGCCCAGCGTGATAAGGTGGTGCCGATCCTGATGCACGGCGACGCCGCTTTCGCCGGGCAGGGCATCGTGGCCGAGTGCTTCAACATGATGTCGCTGCGCGGCTACACCGTGGGCGGCACCATCCACATCGTCATCAACAACCAGCTGGGCTTCACCACCGACCCCGAGGACGGCCGCAGCGGTCGCTATTGCACCGACGTCGCCAAGATGGTCGAGGCGCCCATCTTCCATGTCAACGGCGACGATCCGGAGGCCTGCGCCTTCGTGGCCCGGCTGGCCCTCGAGTACCGCCAGACCTTCCACAATGACGTGGTCATCGACCTGTGGTGCTACCGCAAGTACGGGCACAACGAAGCGGACGAGCCCGCCTTCACGCAGCCGCTCATGTACGAGCGCATCGAGAAGAAGATCCCCGTGGCCGAGGTCTATGCCGAGCGGCTGGCGAAGGAAGGCGTCATGTCCCGCGCCGAGAGCGACGCCCTGCGCGAGGAAATGCGCGCCGAGATGGACGTGGCCCAGACGCGCACGAAGGAGAAGCCGGTCGATCCCGCCGTTGACCCCTTCTCCGGCATCTGGTCTGGGCTGACCAACGCCTATTCGCACGAACCGGCCCCGACCGCCGCGCCGCTGGAGTCCCTCAGGCAGGTCGGCGCCGCTCTGGGGGCTGTGCCGGAGGGATTCAACCCCCACCGCAAACTGGCGAAACTCCTTCAGCAGCGCGGCGCCGCGGTGGGGGAGGACGCGCCCCTCGACTGGGCCATGGGCGAACTGCTCGCCTACGGCACGCTGCTGCTCGAGGGCCACGCCGTGCGCCTGACTGGGCAGGACGTGGAGCGCGGCACCTTCTCCCACCGACACGCGGTGCTCACCGACACGCGCACCGGTCGTCAGCACACGCCGCTCAACGCCATCGCGCCCAACCAGGCGAAGTTCTGCATCCACAACAGCCCGCTTTCCGAGCAGTCGTGCGTGGGGTACGAGTATGGCTACTCGCTGGCCGACCCCAAGATGCTCATCATCTGGGAAGCGCAGTTCGGCGACTTCGCCAACGGGGCGCAGGTGATGATCGACCAGTTCATCGCCTCCGCCGAGTTCAAGTGGCAGCGTCACTCCGGGCTGGTGCTGCTGCTGCCCCACGGGTGCGAAGGACAGGGGCCGGAGCACTCCTCCGCGCGGCTGGAGCGCTTCCTGCAGCTCTGCGCCGACAACAACATGCAGGTGGCGCAGCCCACCACGCCGGCGCAGATCTTCCACCTGCTGCGACGACAGCTCAAGCGGCCCTTCCGCAAGCCGCTCATCGTGATGACGCCCAAGAGCATGCTCCGCCACAAGGAGGCCGTCAGCCCCGTGCGGGAACTGGTCTCCGGGCGCTTCCACGAGGTGCTGGATGACCCGTCGATCAGCCGTCCCGCGGACGTGACGCGACTGATCCTCTGCTCCGGCAAGATCTACTACGAACTCAAATCCGAGCGGGAGACCGCCGGACGCGCGGACGTGGCGCTGGTGCGGCTGGAGCAGGTCTACCCCTTCCCCACCCAGGTTCTCCGCGACATCCTGGCGCGCTACCGCAACGCCCGCGAGGTGCTGTGGGTGCAGGAGGAGACGAAGAACGGCGGCGCGTATCGCTTCGTCGAGGCCGCCCTGCGGGAGGAACTGAACGTGTCGGTCGGCTACGTGGGGCGCGACGCCAGCCCCTCGCCCGCGGTGGGTTCCAGCAAGATGCACGCCGAGGAGCAGGCCGACATCCTGGCCCGTGCGCTTGCCCCCACCGAACCGGTGATCGCCGCCAAGACCGGCGCCGGCGCGTCGGAGCCGCACGCGATCTCCGCGGCGCGATGAACGAAGCAACGGACCCGGTGATCCGGCGACAGAAAGGACTCCCCGCTCATGCCCGTCGATGTCACGATTCCGTCCCTCGGCGAGTCGATCACCGAAGTGGTGCTCACCAAGTGGCACAAGTCCACGGGTGACTACGTGGAGAAGGACGAACCGCTCTACGAGATCGAGTCGGACAAGATCACGACTGACGTTCCCTCCGCCGACGCCGGCGTCATCACCGTCATCGCGGCGCCGGGGTCGGAACTGCCCATCGGCGCCGTGGTCGCCTCGATCGACACGGCGGCGGCGAAGCCCAGGGCAGGCGCGGCGAGTGTGGGTGGCGTGGGGGCCGTGGGGGGCGCGGCCGCGACGGCCGTTGTCGCCGCCGGCTCATCCACGCCGAGCGCGTCGTCCAGCGCCGTTGCCGTCGCCAACGGCGAGCCGGATGCGGGCGTGCGGGCCACGTCCGTGGCGCGCAAAATCGCCGAGGAGCGCGGGATCGACCTGGGCGGCGTGCGCGGCACCGGCCCGGGCGGTCGTGTGACCAAGGACGATGTTCTCAACGCCAAGACGACGCCGGTCGCGGCCATCGCCGAGCCGAAGGTGAAGCCCGCCGCCGCGCACGGGTCGGAGACACGTCCCGTCGCACACGGCTCGGAGAACCGCGCCGACACCCGCGAGAAGATGTCCAAGCTGCGGCAGCGCATCGCCGAGCGGCTGGTGTACGCCAAGAACACCACCGCCATGCTCACCACCTTCAACGAAGCCGACATGACCAACGTCATGGCGCTTCGTTCGCGCTTCAAGGAGCAGTTCGAGAAGAAGCACGGCGTGGGGCTGGGCCTGATGTCCTTCTTCGTCAAGGCGGCCTGCTCGGCGCTGGCGAAGTATCCGCGCATCAACGCCTACATCGAGGAGGATTCGATCGTCCACCACAACTACGTGGACCTGTCGATCGCGGTGAGCACGGACAAGGGGCTGACGGTGCCCATCATCAGGGACGCGCACCTGCTCTCCTTCGCCGACATCGAGAAGGCGGTGCGAGACCTGGCCGCACGGGCCCGCGACGGCAAACTCACGCTCGACGAACTGCAGGGCGGCACGTTCACCATCACCAACGGCGGCGTGTTCGGCTCGCTCATGGCCACGCCCATCCTCAACCCGCCCCAGTCAGCCATCCTGGGCATGCACGCCATCAAGAAGCGCGCCGTGGAAGACCCCGACCACCCCGGCCAGATCGCGCTAAGGCCCATGATGTACCTGGCGCTGTCGTACGACCACCGCATTGTCGATGGCGCGGAGTCGGTGGGCTTCCTCGTCCACGTGAAGGAGTGCATCGAGCACCCCGAGCGGATGATGTTTGATGTGTGAGGCGCCTGCGCGACCTGATACTCCTTCTTTCCTCGGGAGAGGGCCGGGGTGGGGGCTCTTCGGTGTCGCAAGCGGTCAGTGTGGCCGCCGGCCAGCATTGACAGTCAGGGTTGATCGTCGTCGATGGTTGCGACGATCTCATCGAGCCGCGCACGAAGGGCGTCCGGCAGCGACGCACGGACCGACTCGTCAATCAACCCGACTCGCGCCAGGTCGGCGATGTGAACGCGGTCGATGTCGCGCAGCGAAGTCAGTTTCATCCGCACCAGCGCGGGCAGATCGAGCACCGAGAACCCCTGCGGATCGGTCACCGATTCGCTCACCATCGGCGCGGGGCAGGCGTAGCTCGGGCGGACCAACTCGCCAGCCCAGATGAGGTGAACGCCCGCCCTGCGGCTCGGCTCCTCGGGGTCGATGAACATCACCAGCGATCGCAGGTCCTCGCGCTCGAATCCGAGCGTCTTCATTACCCGCGTGATGGGTTCCAGATCGCGCCGGTTGACGAGGAGATCGACGTCCTTGGTGGTCCGCGTCGCGCTCGGGTCGGCCCGGCTCACCCACGCCGCCACCGCGTTGCCGCCCACCACGGCGTAGGGGATGCCCTCGCGCCCCAGCGCGCCGGTCACTTCCCGCAATCGACGCTCGACGCGATCCACCGCCATCACGAATGCTCGGTAGGAGGTGAGGGACATTCCAAGGATTCTACGCGGCGGGATGTTGACACCAGCATTTCGGAAACGCTTCCGTACTCCGGGCTGGCGATCGTTTCACTCAATCCCCTCATAAAACCCCCACGACGGCTCAAACTCACGGGAGAGCGGAACATCCGGCATGAGCGACGCCCGCACCATCTCCACCGGAATCGGGCCGAGACGCAGGATGGCGTCGTGAAACTGACGGTTCGTCATCTTCCCTGACGCGACCAGTTCCTTGTGCAGGGCGCGGAACTGCAGCCCCCCGAGCATATACGCCGCCTGGTAGAGCGGACCGTAGTCACCGCTCACCGACCGCCGCACTTCCGCCTCGGCGTGGATCGGCTCGTGGCCCACGTTCTCGATGAGGTAGTCGATGCACTGCTGCGCGGTCATCTGTTCGAGGTGGAATGAGAGCGAGAACACGATGCGGGCGCAGCGGTGCATGCGCCAGAACAGCATGCCGATGCGCTGCTCGGGCGTGGATGCAAAGTCCAGATCCCACAGCAGCATTTCCCAGTAGAGCGCCCAGCCCTCGATCCAGAACGGCGTTCGGAACAGCTGCCGGTGCGTGCTGTAACGGTCGGTCATGAACCCCTGCAGGTGGTGGCCTGGGATCAGTTCATGATGCACCACGGCGCGGCAGAAGTACGGGTTGTTGCCGCGCATCGACATGAGCTTGTCCTTGTGGCTCATGGCGTTGGTCGGGTAGGACACGATGATCGACTCGCCCCCCAGGAAATACGGGCTCACCTTCTGCCGCTCCGGCGACATCATCTCCATCCGCCACCCTTCCTTGGCCAGGTCGGGCACGGTGAGCAGGTCGCGCGATTCGACGAACTCGATGGCCTCCAGCGCCTGCCTGCGGATCAACTCTGGCTGCTCGCCCGGCTGCACGTGCAGCGTTTTGACGTGCTCCAGCGCCGCGTGCCAGTCCTCGCCGTGCCCCAGTTCGTTCGCGGCCTTCTTCATCTCGCGCAGGCACCATTCGTGCTCGCGCCGCGCGATCTCGACGAGTTGCTCGGGCGTGAAGCGGATCATCTCGAACCGCAGCGCGTCGATCAGCGCCTCCCGCCCGATCGGATCGCCGATGATGGCGTCCCCGTCATCCGCGCCGACCCCCGCCAGCGTGCCGCGCACGAACCGCGCGTAACCCTGCAGCGCCCGCTCGGCGTCGGCGTACGGCTCGGCGGCCCACCAGGTGAAGAGCGGGTCGTAGCCGTCGTAGTACCGGTACCACTCTCGCAGGGTGCGCTGCAGCGATTCCGCCAGGCGGGCCGCCCGGTTGGCGGCGGTGGGCTTGATTCCCGACCCACCTTCGTGCTTGGACCGCTCCGTCCAGTGCTTCTGCGCCGCTTCGATCGCCTCGGTCAGTCCCGCGAGCGTGGTCGCCGCCTCGCTCGGGTTGAGCGGATCCATCCGCCGCCGCGCTTCCTCCAGGCCGACGATCGTGGGCGCGAACGGCAGCAGCGGCGCAACTTCCTCGTGGCGTCGCTGCTCATGCTCGAGTTCCCTTGCCGCGCGGGCGACTTCGTACGACAGCAGCACGTGATCAACCTGACCGGCGCGGTCGAGTCGCTCGAACTCGACGGCGTCGAGCCGCTCGCGCCACGATGCGAAGTATGCCGCCAGGCGTTCACGACGTTCGCCGGACATCGGCACCGGGTACTTGCGTTCGAGCAGTTTCAGGTCTGTCGCATACCGCTCGACGAGCGCCCGCATCGGCGAGAGGGATGCATCGAGGTCATCGCCCTTCGCTTGCGGCGGCACGGCGGCCATCAGCGCCGACGCCAGCACGATCCACAGGATGCTCGGGACGACCGCGCAGCCGCGGCCACGGAACTTGGTCATCTGGCCCATGCCCGCAGGATATCACATCAATCGCCGCCGCCGCGATCACGATCGGGGCACGGCCCATGGGAGATGATCCAGGTCCACGTTCCCCCCCGACAGGATCACGCCGATCGAATCGATCCCGTCGAGCGACCGGAACGCCTCCGACAGGATCGCCGCCACCGGCGCCGCGCTGGACGGCTCGATGATGATCTTCATCCGCTCCCACACCAGTCGCATGGCGCGGATGATCTCGTCGTCGGTGACCGTGAAGATCCGTTCCAGGTGCGTCGAGATGATGCCGAACGTCCGCTCGCTGAGCGAGGTGAGCAGCCCGTCGGCGATGGTCCTCGGCCCGGTCTGGGGGATCAGCCGCCCCGCCGCCAGCGAGCGCGCCGCGTCATCCGCCCCGGCGGGCTCGGCGCCGAAGAGGCGGATCGGCTGGCGGGTGGTGGTTGATGACTGACACCCACGGACGGCGAGGCACGTGCCCGACATCAGCCCCCCGCCGCCCACCGGCGCGATGATGGCGTCCAGCCCGCGCCCCTCGCCCCCCGGGAGAGGGGCCGGGGGTGAGGGGAAAGACGCTCCCTCACGGTCGCGGCTCATGTTCTTGATGCCTTGATGGCTCGGTCCCTCGATGCCTTGAAGCGCCGATGCCTGCTCCATCAACTCCAGCACACACGTCCCCTGCCCGGCGATCACGTCCGGGTGGTCGTACGGATGAATCAGCGTCGCCCCGGTGCGGGCGATCACCTCCGCCGCGGCGGACTCGCGGGCGGCAAGCGTCGGTTCGCACTCGTAGATCATTGCGCCATAGCCGGCCACGGCCCGCTTCTTCACGGCCGGCGCGGTGCGCGGCATGACGATGTGCGCCGCGATTCCACGCAACCTCGCCGCCAGCGCCAGCGCCTGGGCGTGGTTGCCGGACGAGTGCGTCACCACACCCCGCGCCGCGATCTCCGGGGGCAGTTTCATCACCGCGTTGCACGCCCCCCGGAACTTGAATGCTCCCACGCGCTGGAAGTTCTCGCACTTGAAGAACACACGACGACCCGCCAACTCATCCACGGTGCGGCAGGTCATCACCGGCGTGCGATGGGCGTATGACGCGAGGCGATCCCGCGCGGCGAGAATGTCGGTGAACGAAACGCCCGATTCGATGATGGTCATGGTGCTCCCACCAGCGCGGCATGCGCCGCGTGGCCAATCTTCCCCGGCTGCCAGCCAGAAGTCACTTCCGTGCACCCCAGTGTGCCACGGCCGTCTCGGCCGTGGCGCGTGCCGGCGGTGCAAGGCGGGCCCTGTGTTCAAGTCCTGATTCGATGCTCCACCGAAGGGCGCCGCCCACTCGAACGCGGGATGACACCCGCACGGCTCTCAGAGCCGTGACACGCCAAATCGGTGGACTCCCTGAACCGCGGCCCATCACTTGGCCCGCTGCACCTCCACGCCAGCGGGCTGCTGGCGACGGAGCTGGTCCCACTCCATCTGGTTCTGACGCTGCAGGGCGTCGTTCTGCAGTCGCAGGTTGCCCTGATAATCAACGCTCTGGGGCTGCGGCGCTGGCTGCACGGGGACGCGACCGCGATCCTCCGGCGCGCCGAGCCACGTCTCGCCGCGGAAGAAGGCGTACCGCGCCGACTCGTCCCGCGCGATGGCGGTGACGCGCCCGCGCAGTCCGTCGGCGATGAACACGCCGCGCAGGTCGGTCTCGCCGGAGCGGAACTCGCTGTCCGCGCTGCCGATGGCCTTCACGTGGACCCCCGCGGGACGGTTCCCTTTCACGTCGTCGATCACGTTGATGCGGGCGCGGCCCGACTGGGCGTCCTCCTGCGCCTCGATGCGCAGCGGCGTGATGAGCACCAGTCCGCTGGCGAAGAGATCGTCTCCCCGGCAGATGACCAGGTACGCCCCTTCGTCCTTCAGCTCCAGCGGCGTCACGCGCTCCTTGTCCAGGTAGTCCCGGCCGTCGCCAAGCGACAGGCGCGTCGAGACCATCGGTTCGATGCCCGCCAGGTTGACCTGCGTGATCTGGCTGAGGTTCTTCTCGCGCAGATACAGCTTCATCAGGTCCACGCGGTAGACCTGCACGTCCGCCTCGCGGATGTTGCGGTAGCGGATGGGAAGCTCCACCTTCTCGCCCGGCCTGCGGATGGTCACTTCATCAAGCGAGAGCCGCTTGCGCTCGAAGTAGTCGATGGCCTCCGCCGCGTCGGGGTACAGCGCTCGCACCCGGTTGTACCACTCGATGGCCTGGGCCGGATGTCCCTGGGCGTGATGAATCTGCCCCAGGATGTACCGCGCGAAGTCACGGTCGGCGGTCTCCCCGTCGGCCACCACCCGCGCGGCGGCCAATGCCGGCTCGTAATCCCGCTTCCAGAAGTGACCCAGCGCGGTCATGTACTGGAATCCGCCCGCGAACTCGCCTTCGCGGAAGCGCCTGGCGAACGACTGCGAGAGGGAGATCACGGCGTCGTAGTCCCTGAGATCCAGGAAGGCGTTGGCCATGCTGAAGGCGGCGTCATCCGCCAGCGGGCTGGCGGGGTATCGCGTCAGGAAGTCCGACAGCAGGCGCACCGCCCCGGTGAGCAGGGAGACGCGCGTGGGGCGATCGGCCGCGGCGTTCGCCCCCGCCTGTCCCGGCACGCGTACGCGTCGGGCGACCTTTGCCAACTCCGAAGCGCGCTGCGACAGCGCGTACAACTGCTGAGACAGCGCGAAGGCGCTCGCCGCCACCTCCGGCGTGTCGGGGTACTGCCACCAGAGCGACTCCTGGAAGTCGATGGAATCGAGCACCTGGCCCTCGTCCTCGAGCACCGCGCTGACCATGGAATCGTTGAGGAAGCTCGAGTCGATGGTGGCGCGGAAGACGATCGCCGCGCGCTCGAACTCGCCGAGATGCCGATACGCCCGGCCCACGGCGAGAATGCGGTCGAAGGGAATCGTCAGGTCCGGGTGGCGCACGGTGAGAATCTCGAACGCGCTCACCACGCGGGCCGGGTCGAAGAGATACTCCACGGTGTGAATCCACAGCAGCATGCGGGCGACCTCGCGCTCGCTGTACTTCTGCGGTCGATCGAAGAGGGGCCAGAGATATTCCAGCGATTCCGCCAGCAGCCCGTCGTTGAACAGCGCGCTGCCCAGCACGAACCGCTCATGATCGTTGATCTGGTACGGGTCATCCGACTTCTCACCCGGCGGAAGCACGCTGAGCGCATCGACCTTGCCCAGCCGCAGGCGCGACGGGTCCAGAGCCGCCCGCACCTGCGTGGGCGCCGCGCGGTACTCACCCGTGGTGAAGCCGACGAGTTCGTACGAGAAGTCCGGCATCATCGCGCCGCCCGGCAGGTGAAGCACCAGCCGACCGTCGCGCTGCTCCACGCGCGAGACGCTGCCGCCCGACAGCGACCCCTCCACGTAGGTCATGCCCGCGGGCAGCGGCTCCTCCACCACCAGCGGCTGCGGGTTGTGCAGGTTCTGCATGTCCACGCGCACCACCACGCGCTGCCCGACCTCGATGCGCTTGACGGGCGATGAACTCGCCGCATTGATGGGTGCGCTGCGATAGGTGAGCGGCGCGTGGACATATCGACGCGATTCCACCTGCGGAAGCCCCGCGCCGGGGTTGTCGCGGAACTCTGACGAGAACCCGCGCAACGTCGCCGCGTAGGCGTACCGGCCCCGGCCGTTGAGGTCAAAGCGCACGGTGTTGGCCCCGTCGCGCAGGACCTGCGCGGGCACGTCGATCGTGACCATACCGCCCGCGCCTCGCCGCGCGATCGTGCCGACCGGCTGATCGTTCACGGTCACCGTGAGCACATAATCATCGGAGGCGAAGCGGCCCGCCTGGAAGTAGCCCCCCAGCGCGCTGAGCACCACGCCGCGCTCGCGCCCGCCCATGAGTCCATCGCACCCGGCCCGATGCAGCAGGAACTGCGCCGCCTCATGCACCTGCGGCGAGCCGGGCTTCACGCGCATCAGCGCCGCCAGCACGATGGCGGTCGTCTCCACCTCCTGATGGAGCCACGGATAACGTCCCCGGGGCGCCGACCACGATCGCAGCGTGCGCCCCTGCTCGGCGACCGTCCGCCCCGAGGCCTCGATCAACTGAAGAATCTCCGCCGCGATTTCCAGCCGGTCGAGATTGGCGAAGACGAGCGCCGCGTAGGCCTGCGCCATCGGGGGCAGGGTCTGCCGCTCGCGGTAGAGCGCGTTGGCGAGGTTGAAGTCCGCCTTGCCGCCTGCGGAAAGAGCGTGCAGGATGACGGCCTTCGACTCGTTGTCAGCCGCCTCGGAGCGCTGGTAGGCGGAGAGCAGGTACGCCTCGGCTCTGGCCAGCGTGTCGAGATGCACCGTCACGCCCGCGCGCATCGCCCGCGACAGCGCCCAGTACGTGATGCTGCTGGCGTACCAGTCGGAACTGGCGCCGGGCGTGAGCGCCCAGCCGCCGTCGCCCTGCTGACTGACCACCACAGCCCCCACCAGGGCGCGCACGCGGGCGTTCAGTCGGTCGAGGTCCGTTGCCGGCGCCTCCACCGCCCGCGCGTACTCCAGACCGGCGATGGCGGCGAGCAGTTCAGAGCCCTCGAAGCCGCCCCAGATCGGCATGGATCGCGGAAACGCCACGCCCGCATGCTCCGCCTCACGACGAGGCGCGGGTGTGAACGATCCGCCCAGCACCAGGTCGAGCAGCATGCGATCCAGATCAGGGCCGACCTGCACCATCAGCCAGCGCGAGGCGTACGGCAGCCCCGGCGGCAAGGTCACTGCCACCGAGGTGCTACCCGTGGTCACGCCGCCTCCGTGCGAGGCGTACTCCACGCCCCACGGAAGCACGGCGAGCGCTCGCCTGACCGCGTCACCATGCGCCCCGGCGCGGGCGGCCACCGTGATCTCCAACTCGCCGGCCGCGGGAGTCTCGAACGGCTCGAAGAGCGCCTCGCCCCCCTGTCCCTTGGTGATCTCGATCGACCGTCGCTGCTCCGCGATGGTGCGCGTCCCGCTGGCGACGGTCATCGTCAGTTCCACGCGACCGGCGTACTCGGTCAGGTTGTGGACGCGGGCCAGCACGCGCGGACGATCGCCCTCACGCACGGCACGGGGCGTCTTGATCTCCACGAAGAAATCCTTGCGCGTGACGATCTGGCCGGTCGCCTCGCCCACCAGCGTCTCGACGGTGACGCCTCGGGCGATGAGCCGCCACGACGAGGCGCGCTCCGGCAGCGCCAAGTCGATCACCGCCATGCCCTGCGCGTCCGTGATGATCGAGGGATTCCACCAGCCGGCGGCGTCCACGTCGCGTCGCGCGACGATGCCGCCGGCATCGTCGGCGCCCGCGAACCCGCCGATCATCGGTGGTCCGCCTTCCGCGTTGACATCGAGCCGCAGGAGACGGCTGGCCTCTCGCTCTCCCAGGCGCGCGTCAGACGCCCGACCGACGAGCAGCACATCCGCGGCGCCGGGGGCTCCGGGGGCGCCGGAGCCGCCGCCCGTGACGCCGCCTCGCGCGGGCCGTCCCGCTGGCGGGGCGGCCGGCGCCGCGCTCTTGAGCGCTTCCAGCGACTCCCCCGCGCGCGCCAGCTCCTCCTGTCGTCGCTCCGTCTGCACAAGGCGGTCGGCCTCCTCGAGGTACGCCTTGATGACCCGCGTGGTGATCGCGTCGTAGCGGAAACCGTTGCTTGACGCCGCGCGGAAGTCCGCGAATCGCGTGACCCCGCTCTGGAAGAAGGCCTGAATCGGCGGCGTGCCGTCGGGATGCACCGCCAGCAGCGTCTCATCCAACAGCGCCATGGCCAGTTCCGCCTCCACGGGACGCCCCTGTTGATCGGTGACCGTGATCTCCACCTGTCCCGTCGATCCGGGGGGGTACATGCCCAGCTTCGGCTGCACCTTCACGCGCAGCCCGCGCTCCACCGTGAAGGTCTTGCGCGCCGAGTGCAGCCGCGCTCCATCCATCACGCTGGCGGTCAGTGCGAAGTTGGGGTAGAGGTCGTGGCCGACATCGAAACGCACCTCGTTGTGCCCGGCCTGCACGGGCACGACGCGGTAGGACAGAATGGACTCACCCTCCCACGTCAGCAGGGCCAGCCCCTTGTCGATCATGCTGTGCAGCCGCACCACGGGCGAACCACCCGCCGACATCGCGTCGGACTCCGCGAAGAAGCGCAGACGGGTTGCATCATCCGACCCGGCGACGCGGATCGACGCCTCCGTCGTCACCATCTGCCTGAACTGGTCCTCGCCGGAGGCGCGCAGCACGTGCTCACCGGCCTCCCGGACCGACAGCCGCACCGTGGCCTTGCCGGTGGCGGCGTCGGTGGTGAAGCGATGCTCCTCCACCGTGATCTCCGCCGGCACGATGCCCGGCGGGCTCAGCCACGGCACGCCCGCCAGCACCGGGTTCACCGGCGGCGTCACGCGCCGCAGCACGAAGAGCGTGCCCGATCGGCTCATCGGCTTGCCGTCCGGCGAGACCGTTTCGATCGAAACGTCGAACGGCTCGCCGATGACGCTTTCCTCGACGCGCGGCTTCACCGCCATGCGGAATCCATACGTCGCCATCATGACGTACCCCGACGCGGCGACGTTCTCGCCATCCAGCGTGGCCTGGAACACGAGCGCGCGGTCGCCGCTCATCCCCGTCGTGTCGAAGCGCACGCTCGCCCGGCCTTCGGCATTCGTTCGATCGGCCAGAACCCGGCCGTCGGGCAGATGGATCGTGATGGGCCGATCGCTCGCCGGTTCACCCCACGGGTAGCGGGCGACGAACGTCGCGGTGACCATGTCGCCCCGGTACGCCACGGGCTTGTCGATCTCCGCGCTCAGAAGCACCTTGGGCAACTGGAACTGCTGCACCTGGAAGGCGACGGAGGCCGTCCACTCGCCCTTTTCCTTCTGACGAGCGGTGATGGTGTACTCCCCCACCGGCGCAGCGGGGCTGATGGGCGCCTCGATGCTGAAGGAGCCGAACTTCGACAGCGTGACCACCTGCTCGTGGATGAGCCGTCCGGCGGAATCCATGACGGCCACCACCCACTCGGCGCCGTGCGGCGCGTGGTAGGCGCCGTCGCGCACCTCGCGGATCACACCCCGCGCCTGCACCACCTGCCCCGGCCTGTACGCCGGCTGACTGGTGTGAATGAAGCCGCGCGGCGAAAGCCCGCTGGCGACGCGCAGATTTCGCAGATCAAGCGCGTTGGACGCAATGTGCCCCTCCCGCGCGGCGAACACGCGCAGATCCTGCACCCCGCCCAGGTCGTCGTGCCTCGCCAGCCACACGCCGTCCGCGCCGGTTTCGCCCGAGGCGAAGACGCGCGACCCGTCCGAGAGCAGCACCCGCGCCTGCTCGACGGGCCTGCCTGTCACCATGTTCTGGGCGAAGACAATCGCCTCGCGCCGACCGCCGCGCACCACGAAGTCGATATCCGAACGAATCACCAGCGTGGTGGCCTCGAAGTCCTCCTCGGACACGTTGATCACGCACACGCCCGGCCTTGAACCGTCGAAGGGAACCTCGATCAGACGCTCCAGCGGGCGGTACTTGGCGTAGCCGTCGATGGCGACCTCCCAGGTGCGATCCGGCTCGATGAGCGCGATGTCCAGGGCTTCCACGCCCGTGGTGGAGTGCGTCTTGCGGAAGTACGCCTCGGCGTCGAGGAAGTACTGGCGCACTGTCACCTTCTCGATGTTGCGGGTACGCAGCGAAACCATCGGCTTTTCGGTGGTGCGCCAGGTGCGCGGCGTGGCGAGGGTGAGTTGCTTCTCAGTCATGCGCGCGATGCGGGCGCGGGCCTCGCCGACCCACGAACTCCACGTCAGCCGGCGGTAGGCGTCCAGTGCGCCCTCCAGGTCGCCCAGTTTCTCCTCCAGCAGCACGCCCGTGCGGTAGAGCGCCAGGCCGGACTCCTCGCGTTCCGGATACTTGCTGACCAGCCGTCCCCACTCCGCGATGGCCCGCTGGTACTCGGCTCGGGCCGCGGCGCGCGAGGTTGTGTCATCGGGCCCGGCGTCGACGCCGATCGGTCCGACCGAGTCGATGGCGTGAAGTCGATCGCCTTCCGTCGCGTGCATCTGGCCGATGATGAACACCGCCTGGGGCGCGCGGTCATCCAGCGGATGCCGAGACAGGAACGCTCCAAGCAGTTCCTCGGCCTCGGCGTACTGACGCTTCTCGATGCGGTCCAGCGCCACCTGATACTCCACATCGATCAGCCGTCGCTGGGCGTCGGACCACCGGGGCCCGTTGGGGAATCGCGTGACATACTGCTGATACCACTGCGACGCCGGTTCAAACTGCCGCTGCTGCAGGCGGATCTCGCCCAGCAGGAAGGTGGCCTGCTGCTCCCACTCCGATTGAAGCTGCGCCGGCGATTTGCCATGCCGGGGCAGCACGTCGGTCGCCGCCGCGCCGTCCGGCAGGCGGTGGCTGGTCCTGGTGATGAACGCCTCGTACCCCCTGCAGGCGTCATCGAGCCGCCCGTGGCGCTGCAGGGCAAGGGGGATCAGCCACGCCGCCTCGACGCCGTAGGGGTGGGCCGGGTAGACCGCCAGGAACTCCCGCGCCGCCTTGAGCCCGCGCTCCAGGTCATCGCCCGTCGCCTGCGCCAGGTCGTGGGTGCGCACGATCTGCCACGAGACGTTGGCGAGGAAGGTGGTTGAGTCCACGTCGCCGACCTTCTCGACCTCTACCGCACGTGCGAGTGAGAGAAGATCCTCGAACTCCTGACGCGCGTTGGCGTTGGCGCCCGACGCCAGGAGCGACTTGCCGAGGACATAGCGTGCTTCCAGCACGTGCGCGCCGGCCGGGGGTGGATTCTCCCGCTTCTGACCCCGCGCCCGCTGGACCGAGCCGACCGGACCGGCCCACTGGGGATCGAACTCGTCAAGATACTGGTGCAGCGAGTTGACCGCGCCGCCGAAGTCCGACGCGTCGTACTGCGTGGAGGCGAGTTTGAAGAGCACCTCGTCGCGCAGCCCCCGGCCGATCTCCATGCCCAGCACGCGCCGATACAGTTTGATGGACTTCGCCCGGTCGGCAGGCGGCGCGCCGGGGTCGTTGGCGTCGGGATCAATCGCCAGGTCATCGGCGAACCGCGTGAGAATCGCGGCGATCTCTTCCTTGCGCGAGGCGGAAAGCAGCCGCTCGGCCTCCTGCTCATAGAGACGCTCCGCCTCCTCGTGGCGGCGCAGCTGCGTCAGCGCCTGGGCCTTGAGGAACAGCGATTTTCGCATCCACGTCGACCGGGGGTGTGTGGTCAGGAGCTCATCACAAGCGGCGACCACATCCGCGAATCGACCGAGGTGGAACAGGGCGGTCGCCTTGAGATGCAGGGCCTCATCCTGCTCGCGCACACGGGCGGCAAGAGCGGCGTCGGCGGCCGTCACGGCCTGCTCCAGATCGCCCTGACGCATCGTCTGGCGCAGATGGATGATCTCGGCGGAATCCTGAAACTCTTGTGCTGCAAGCACTTGTGCGCAGAACAAAAACGAAAGCAAGGCCGCCAGAACGATGACCAATCGACTCGGGGAAGTCGCCATGACACCTCTCCTGCGGAGAAACCGACAACCAGCCACGAAGGCGCGGCATCCACCATCATTACGACCGAAACCGCCTCTTCTGAGTCACAACCGTGTAAGAACCGCCGATAAAGTCAATGAAGGCCGTCGGTGATGGGACCGCCTGTCCCATCCATCAAGCCCCTCGCTGGTCCATCACGTGCCCGAAGACCCCGACACGGAATAACCCGACCTCGTCATCCGATGTATCATTGAAGGACCATGAGCAGGACACTCGCGGCCATCCTGCTGCTCACGACGCTCTCGATGCGAGCGGTGGCGGTGATGCTGCATCCCGGCGGCGTCCTGTGCATCCCGCAGGCGGAATCGTGCCACGTCGGAACGGCGACGACCGGCCACGAAGCGTGCTGCCCCCGCGAGGTCGCGGCCCCGGTGGTCTCGCTGGCCTGCGCCACGCCCTGTCACGATGACTGCAACGGCTGCCTGAATGTCGATCTGCCGCATGAACCCATGCGGGCGGATGGCGCCATCGACGCCCCCCGGCTGGTCAAGGCCGACGCCTCCTGCCTGCCGGCCTGGGTGCTTGTCGCGTCGCCGCCCCAGTCGCCGGCGGCATCTCGCCTGATCCGCGAGACGAGTCACGCCGGCTGCCTGCACGCGCCCATCGTGCGCGCCACGCGCCTGCTCATCTAGCTCTCACTCCCACGCGAGACCCTCGCCTGTTCGGACGACGCTGTCGATGCGCCGCCATCGTGCGCTCGGACCCGCGCGTTCGACGGACAACAAGGCAGGCAGTTGATGTGCTCGAACCCCTTGGGAGTGCGACCGTGTCCATTCGCTGGTTTCTCATTCCGCTGCTGTCGGCGGCCCTGACCGGCTGCCAGACGTACCAGCCCAGCCCGCCGGAGCTGGAGCGCCACTATGCCGCCTGGTTGAACTCGGTTCCCACGAACGACACGCTGGCGTCATTCGCGGCGCGCATCGCCGCGACGGCCGACACCCCTGCGGCGTGGACGCTTGATGACGGCCTGAACCTGGCCGAGGCCGAAGCCCTGGCGCTGTTCGGCAACGCGGAGTTGCGCGTGGCGCGCTCCCGCGCGGGAGTGACCGCCGCAAGCGCCGCCCACGCCGGACTGTGGGACGACCCGGTGCTCGCCATGGACGTCACCCGCATCGTGAGCGGGATGGCGAACCCGTGGATGTTCATGACTTCGATCTCCTTCACACTGCCCGTTTCCGGCCGGCTCAAGACGGAGATCGCCCTGGCTGACGCCGGGCACGCCGTTGAACTCCACCGCATCGCCGAGCGCGAGTGGGAGACGCGCATGATGGTCCGCGAGACGTGGGTGGAGCGGGCCGCGATGGAGCACCAGGTGGAGACGGCCCGTGCGTATCAGGCGGAACTCGACGCCCTCATCGCCATCGTGGACCGCATCGAGCAGGCGGGCGAAATGACTCGCACCGCGGCACGGCTGTTCCACATCGAACGAATGAAGCTCGTCAACGACCTGAACGCGATGGAAGAGTCGCTGACCCTCGCAGCCCTGCGCCTGCGCCAGTTGATGGGGCTGGCGCCGCACGTGACGTTGTCCCCGGCGCGCGACCTGCCGAAGCCGCCGGCGCCGGAGTCGCTCCCGATGGACGCGACGCGCTCGCTCATCGAACACCCCACGCTGCAGACGTTGAAGGCCATGCACGAGGCGGCGGAGCGAACCCTGGCGCATGAGATCCGCAGGCAGTACCCCGACCTGGGCGTCGGGCCCGGCTACGAGTACGAGGACGAGGAGCACAGGGTCCGCGTCGGCCTCATGCTGCCTCTGCCAATCTTCAATCGCAACCAGCGAGCCATCGCCGAGGCCCGCGCCGAGCGCGACGCAGCCCGGGTGATGCTCGAAACCGCAATGGAAACCCTGGCCTCGGACCGCGCCCAGGCCATCGCCCGACTGCACGGCGCGGCGGAGCGCCGCCGCGTCATGGAAGAGCGCATTCTGCCGCTCATCGACGCCCAGTTCGACGACGCCCGCCGCATCGCGGAACTGGGCGAGGTGGACACCTTCATGCTGCTCGAGACGCTTCGGCAGCGCTTGGAAGGGCGGCTCGGACTGATCGACCTGATCGCGGCGGAAGCTCGCGCGGGCGTGGCGCTGTCGCGGCTTCTCGGTCCGTCGAACACGGATGACAATTCCGCTCCCCCCAGCACGACGGAAGGAGGCGCGTCATGGTGACCCGATCCACCGGCAATCTGCTCACGCTGGCCGCGGGCGCCCCGACGAGGGGGCGAGGCGGCGCAATCGACGTTCCCCGCCCCCGCTTCCGCTGGTCCACGCGCGTGCTGCTGCCCCTGGCGATGCTGCTGGGCGCCGTGGGGGTGCTGGGCTACAGCGCCCGGGAGTCGCTGCGACCCGCGGTCGAGGTGACGGTGCTGCCAGTCATCGCACGCCCGCCCGCGCTGATCGAAGCGTCGCCCGAAGCACGATCCGCGTCCACTCCGGCCGCGCGGGTGATTCTCGCCCAGGCCCCGGGATGGGTCGAGCCGGAGCCCTACGCGGTGCTGGTCCAGCCGCTCATTGAGGGCGTGGTGCGCGAGGTGCACGTGCTCGAGGGCGAGCGCGTGGAGGCGGGGCAGGTCGTGGTCACGCTGATCGACGAGGATGCGCGGCTGGCGCTCGAACGGGCCGATGCGGAAGTGCTCACCGAGCGGGCGTCCGTCGAGCGAATGAAGGCCGACCTGCCGATCGCGCTGGCTCGCGTCGCCGAACTGCGCGATGAGGTTGAGCGCAAGCGCGGCCTGGTCGAGATTCGCGGCATTTCCGAAGGCGAGTTCACCCGCCTGACGCTGCGCCTGAAGGCGGCCGAAGCGGAGGCCGACGCCGCTCGCGCGGCCGTCGCCGTGGCCGAGGCGGCGCTGAAGCGGGCGGAAGTCGAGCGCCGCACCGCTCAGCTCGCCCTGGAGCGCACGGTGATCCGCGCGCCCGTGTCGGGCGTGGTCCTGTCGCGCACCGTGCAGCCGGGCACGCGCATCAGCATGGCGATTTCCGGGGGCGGGGGCGGGGGCGGGGCCGGGGGGGGCGGCGCGGGCATGTCGGCGATGCTCTCGCTCTACGACCCCGCGCGGCTGCAGGTGCGGGCGGATGTGCCCCTGGCCGACTTCGGCAAGATCGCCTTGGGCACGCGAGCCGAAGTGACCACTGAGGCCCTGCCCGATGTCGTGCTGACCGGCGAGGTGCGCCGCATCGTGCATGAGGCGGACATTCAGCGCAACACCGTGGCGGTGAAGGTGGTGCTGGACGCGCCGCCCTCCGTGCTCAAGCCCGACATGCTGATGCGGGTGCGCTTCGTCAGCGGGGGCGAGGCGACATCCGCCGGCGCCGGGGCGCCGCGCGACGGCGAGGCCGTCGCCGAACTTCGGCTGTATGTGCCCGAGGCCGCGCTGACCGAGCGAGCGTCGGATCGCGCCGTGGTATGGCTGGCCCGTCCCACGCGCGGCGGCCGCGCCGTGGCGGAACGGCGCGACGTCACGCTCCAGTCCGCCGCTGACGCCGGCTACGTCCGGGTTCTCGACGGGGTGAAGGCGGGCGACCGTGTGATCGTTCAATCGAGTGGGCCGCTGGCGCCCGGCGGCATCGTGCGCGTCCGCGATGATTCGATCGCCGTCCACGCCATGGAAGGAGCCGTCGATCATGCCCTTCATTGAGTGCCGCAATCTCAGCAAGTCGTACTACAAGGGCGACGTGACCATCACGCCGCTCCAGTCGCTCGACCTGGACGTGGAGCCGGGGGAATTCCTGGCGCTGATGGGCCCGTCCGGCAGCGGCAAGACCACCCTGCTCAACCTGATCGCGGGAATCGACCGCCCCACCACGGGCGTGCTGCGTGTGGGCGGCACCGACATCGCCACGCTGTCGCGCGGACGGCTGGCTTCATGGCGGGCGAAGAACGTCGGCTACATCTTCCAGCTCTACAACCTGGTGCCGGTGCTGACCGCCTACGAGAACATCGAGCTGCCGCTGCTGCTGCATGGTCTGTCCAGGCGTCAGCGGCACGAACGGGTGCGGGCGGCGCTGGACCTGGTGGACATGGCCGACCGCCACGACCACTACCCGAGGCAGCTCTCCGGTGGGCAGGAGCAGCGCGTGGCCATCGCGCGGGCCATCGTCACCGAACCGACGCTGATCGTCGCCGATGAGCCCACCGGCGACCTCGACCGCGAATCGGCCGCGAACATCATGGACCTGCTCACCCGGCTGTCGAAGGAACTGGGGCGCACGCTCATCATGGTGACGCATGACGCGCACTGCGCGTCGTACGCCGGGCGGACGGTCCATCTGGAGAAGGGGCGGCTGGTGGAGGCCGAACAGGTCGTCGCCGTCGGCGCCCGCTGATCCTGGAGCATGACATGATCCGACCACGATACATCCCGCTCACGCTCAAGCAGGTCTGGCGTCACCGCACGCGCAGCGCGCTCACGATCGCGGGCATCGCGGTGGCGATGTTCCTCTTCGTCACCGTGCAGGCGCTGCAGCGCGGGGTGCATGAGGCCACCAGCGTCACCGCCGCGGACACCACGCTCGTCGTCTACCGCGAAAACCGCTTCTGCCCCGCCACCAGCCGCCTGCCGGAGTATTACGGCGACCGCATTGCGCGGCTGCCGGGCGTGACGAACGTGGTTCCGATGAAGATCGTGGTGAACAACTGCGGCGCGTCGCTCGACGTGGTGACCTTCCGCGGCGTGCCGGGGGATCGCCTCGATGACCTGGCGAAGCACTGGACCATCCTCGACGGATCGATTGACGAGTGGCGTCGGCGCTCGGATGCCGCGCTGGTCGGCGAGCGGCTCGCCTCGCGCCGCGGTCTGAAGGTGGGCCAGTCGTTCGACGCCGCGGGCGTCACAGTCAACATCGCGGGCATTCTGCGCTCCACCGAACACCAGGACCAGAACGTGGCGTACGTGTCGCTGCCATTTCTGCAGCAGGCGGCGCGGGGCAGCAAGCTGGGCATCGTCACGCAGTTCAACGTGCGCGTGGATGACCCGGCGAAACTCGAGGAGGTCGCCCGGCGCATCGACGAGGAGTTCCGCCACGACGTGGAGCCCACGCACACGCGCCCCGAGAAGGCCTTCGTGGCCCAGGCCGGGGCGGACGTGGTCGAACTGGTGCGATTCACGCGCTTCGTCGGATGGGGCTGCCTGCTGGCGGTGCTGGGGCTGGTCGCCAACGCCACCATCCTGAGCGTGCAGGATCGCATCAAGGAGCACGCGATTCTCCAGACACTCGGCTTCCGGGGCGGATTGATCGCCCGGCTCATCGTCACCGAAGGACTGCTCCTGAGCATGCTCGGCGGCCTGCTGGGCGCCGGGGCGGCCGGCGCGGTGCTGCACTGGGGGTCGTTCACCCTCTCGAACGAAGGGCTGAGCGTGCTGGTCAACATCGATCCGACGACCCTCGGCGTCGGACTGGCCATCGCGGGCGGCGTAGGCGTGCTGGCCGGGCTGGTTCCCGCGTGGCAGGCCGGGCGACGCGAGATCGCCGCGTGCTTCCGCGCCGTGTGAGCAGGAAGGAACTGACACGTGCGACGACTCCCCCTCGATTACGCCATCCGCAACCTCGGGCGGTCGCCCACGCGCCTGCTGCTCACGGTGGGCGGCAGCGGCCTGCTGGTCCTCATCGTGCTCACGGCGGCGGCGTTCGTGCGCGGCATGGGGCTGTCGCTGCAGGGATCGGGCGGGGCGAACAACGTCATCCTGCTGGGCACGGGCAGCGAGGAATCGGTGGAGCGCAGCGAGATCGGCGCCCGCGTGGCGGGCATCGTGGCCGGCACCATCCGCGGCATCCGCGAGGACATGGGCACCCCCTTCGTCTCGCCCGAGGTCCACGTGCAGCTCCCCACTCGCCTCGCGCGGGACGGCGAGCGAGGCGCACTGGTGATGGTGCGAGGCGTCACCCCCGCCGCACTGCTCGTGCACGACCAGGTGCGCCTCGTCGAAGGACGCCTGCCGATGCAGGGGCGCAATGAAGTGATGGTCGGCGGCGCAACGTCCACGCGGCTGGGCGTGCGTTCCGACGAACTGGCCGTCGGAGGCGAGTTGTGGATCGACAAGCAGCCGTGGATCATCGTGGGCCGCTTCGAGGCGCTGGGAACGGTGATGGACGCCGAGATCTGGACATCGCTGACCGACCTCAAGACCGCCATGAAGCGTGAGACGGATTCATGCGTGATCCTGACGCTTGATCCCCAAGCAGGAGAGTATTCCGATGTCGATCTCTTCGCGCGCACCCGGCTGGACCTGGAGCTGACGGCGATTCCCGAAACCGCCTACTACGCCCGGCTGTCGGCGTTCTTCGCGCCGATCCGCGCGGTGGTATGGATCACCGCCGGACTCATCGCCATCGGCGGGCTGCTGGGCGGATTGAACACCATGTACGCGGCCTTCGTGTCGCGGGTGCGCGAGTTTGGCACGCTGCAGGCGCTGGGGTTTCGTCGCGTCGCCATCCTCGCCTCGCTGGTGCAGGAGTCGGTGGTCGCCACCGCCGCCGGGGCGCTGATCGGCAGCGCCCTTGGGCTGTGGCTGCTGGACGGCGTGGCGGTGCGGTTCTCCATCGGCGCGTTCGGGCTGGTGGTGGACGCCCCCGTGCTGGGCGTGTCGCTCGGCGCGGGACTGATACTGGGCGTGATCGGCGCGATGCCGCCCGGCATACGCTGTCTGCGCATGCCCATCCCCAGCGCGCTCAAGGCGGTCTGAAACCGAACCCGAACCGGGTTCATATGCTGTCTGAAAGGAGTGCCTCGATGCGATTCACACGATGGACGGCGGGCTCACTGCTGGCCGCGATCATGTTCACCAGCGGCGTGACGGGATGCGGGAGCAACGGTGGCGGTGAAGGCGCGCCGGTCAACGGCGCGGCCGCGGCGACGCTGCCGGATTCGCTGTTCCTGCCCGCCGCCCCCGAGTCCGCGCCAGGCGTGGCGGACGCCAAGACCGGCGCCGCCGCGGGCCAGCCGATCACGCTCCGCGGACGCATCGGCGGCAGCCGCACGCCCTTCGTGGACGGACGCGCCGCGTTCACCATCGTCGGCGCGGGACCGGCGGCATGCTCGGATACGCCGGGCGACGAATGCCGCACACCCTGGGATTACTGCTGTGAACCGCGCGAGTCGCTGGCGAAGCACTCGGCGACCATCCGCATCGTCGATGCCGCCGGTCAGCCGCTGAAGGTGAACGCCAAGGGCGCCCGTGGACTGCGCGAGCTGAGCGAGATCATCGTCGTCGGCACGGTGGCTCAATCGGAAGGCGACCTGCTCGTGGTGGACGCCACCGGAATCTTCATCGTGCAGTAGGAGACCGTTGGCTCCTGACTGACGGCAGCCCTACTGCGTCTGATCGAGCGACGCGGCCTCGCACGAGTTGGCGAGGTTGAACAGCGCCAATGTGTCCGCATCGTCAGCGCGGGGCGGCACGAGGATGCAGAACCGGCCATTGTCGAGGTTGTACCACGCGTTGACCGCGTTGGCGTCGTTCAGGTCAAACGTCTTCTCGAGGGGGTAGAGCGTCGTCGCCCCGGCGGCGATGCGCTGAATCCGCATCACCCGGCCCGTCCAGGAGTGCTCGGGAATGCCCGTGCCCCGGAACCACTCGGCGTGAATCTCCTCCGGCACCCCCTGCTCGTTGAGCGGATACAGCCCGGAGTGCCGGTGCACCTGGATCAGCTCGCGCACGCGGCGCACGTTCGACGCGGCGCTCTTGGCCCTGGCTTCGGACTCGATCGAGTTGTACTTGGGGAAGACGATCGCCGCCAGGATCCCCAGCGCCACGATGACGATGAGCAGTTCGACCAGCGTCATGCCGCGCGCGGGGCGACCCTGAACCTTCCGGTCAGACATCGGGATGGCGCATGAGGCGCGGCGCATCGTGTCCCCGCAAGGATCGGCTGGATGACGAGGCAGGTTGGGCGATCCGGTTTGGATGGGCCGATGGAGCCGCTCCAGTCAACCTGCCCATACCGGATAGTCGATACAGGTTGCCATGAGCCAGTCCGTTCTGATCGAGACCAAACCCCTCGACATCGATCGCTCGCTGCTGATCGTGGTCGGCGCCCACCTGCGCGCGGAAGTCTTCGACCGTCCGGTCGCCTACCGGCTGCGGGATCGCATCCGGGGCTGGATCGACGGGCGCACCCGCCGGGGCGAGTGGATCGACGTCGCCCAGTCGGGGCTCGACATCATGGTCTGCACCGATCTCTGGTATCTGAACAACCTCGATCTGATGGAGCGGCCGTCCATCGTCATCGGCGCGCCGGGGGTCAACGCCGCCTCGGCCTGGCTGGCTGGCCGGATTCCCGCGGCGCTCACGCTGGACGGCTCACTGCAGATTCACCTGGACCTCGAGCTGACGACGCTGAAGTCGTGCGTGTGGGGCGTAAATCCTTCCGCCACGCACGACGCGCTCTCGCTGTTCGAGCGAAAATACCTTGATCGATTCCTGCTGCGGGCGCATGGGGAGCCGGTGGAGGAGTCCGCCGCACCGTAACCGGCGTGGTCACCCCCCGCGCGGCACCGTGGTGGACGGCTCCAGAATCTGCACGCGGTCGGCGAGCATGTCCCAGCGGAAGCGGCGCGCCCGCGTGGGGATGGGCGAGCGCTCCGTGGAAATCTCCGCGTCGCGTGTGGGCGTGCCGGCGATCTCGGCGATCTCGGTGGCCTTCGTGTAGGTCAGCGCGTCGCAGTCCACGCGGCGGCCCAGCCCGCTGAAGAGCACCGCGCCGCGGGCCTCGAACTTCTCCACGTCAGTGGAGCCGCCGAAGTCGAGTCCCGGCTGGCGCTCCGCGCCGGGCCGACGCTTGACGGCCACGTCCAGCTTGGCGGTCGAGAGCGTCATGGTGGAGTGATCCAGCCCCTTGCGCTGCATGGTCACGTCTCGCTGCATCACGATCTGGTATCGCTCATCCACCTGCTGCTTCATCACCATGCCGCCCTGCCACTGGAAGAGCGTGGTGCCCCGACCCGTCATGCCCATCATGGGAACCGGTCCGGCCTCGGTGACGCCGCGTTCCGCGCCCGCATCGGATGTCTCCGGGCGCGGGTCGTGAATCAGCAGCTCCCCGGCGCCCAGCACCGTGGCCTCGAGGGTGCGCTGGTGATAATCCACGTGCTGCCCGGCGATGTAGTGAATCCGCTGCGGTCCGGTGTAACCCGGCTCATCCCACAGGTGCGTTTCAAGTTTCGCATCACCCTTGGCGGTGAACCGCCTGAGCACGCGTCGCGTGGCCGGCTTGCCGCCCTCCCCCGGCGGCGCACCGGGAATCGCCTCCTCCTCGAACTCCATCGTCAGCACGAGAGCGTCGATGAAGTTCCGCTCCAGCGGCGTCTCGGAGCGCGCCTTGACCGAGCCGCGCACGTCCAGCATGCCCGAGCCGGCGGCAGCCCCCTCGGTGAACGTCAGACGATCCGTCCACTCCAGATCGATGGTGCGGGCGTCGAGCGAAAGCGACTCCAGCCCCTCGTTTCCTCCGGGCGGCGCATCCGAGGGGGCCGCGGGCGGATCGACCGGCGGCGCGGGAGGCGCGGCGCCTTCCGCCGGCGACTCCTTCGCGTCCTTCCGCCCGGGGTTGAGAATATTCGCCTTGCCCGCGCCCACCAGCGTCACGGTGGCGCGGCCTCGCTCGCGCGTCACCTTGGCGTGCGTGCCGGAGGCGGTGAAATTCACGCCTTCCTCCGACCCCGTCACCACCACCTCACGCCCCGTCAGATCGGCGATCTCGGCGATCGCGTCGGCGACCAGCAGATCGCCCGAGGCCCGCGCCCCGTTGTCCATGACGATCTCGACTTTCTCTTCCGCGCGGAACGTGCGGATGCGCCGATCGGAGAACTGCGTGGAACGATCCGGCGTCGGCGCGGCGCCTTCCCCCACCGGCTTCGGCGGCGCGGGCTCCAGCAGCACGTACAGGTTCGAGGCCTTCACCTCCTGCGTCGCGTCGCGCACCATCGACCGGCCCGTGGCGAACATCTCGCGCGGCTTGCGCTCCTGCTTCGGATCATCCGGATCGGGTGCGAAGAGAATGCGCAGGTGATCGGTGCCCAGCAGCCCCCCCCGCTCATCCAGCCCCCGGGCGATGACCGCGCCCGCGGCGACGATCTCCCGGATCGCCTCGGATCGTTCGCCCTGGGCGGCGTCCGCCACGCGCGGCTGCTCGGTGTCGAAGTGAACTTCCAGCAGATCGCTCTGCATGTTGAAACGTTCTTCGTTGACGATCACATCGCCTCGGAAGATGGCCTTCTCCAGTCGCCCGCGCCCGCCGCTTCCCCCACCCTGGCCCGCGCCGGCGTTCGGGCTGTCGAGGAACACCAGTTCGACGCCGCTGGACCACTCGATGTCGAGGCCGCCGTCAAGCGCCGGCGCCTCGGGCCGGGCCGGCGCGTTCGGATCGATCGCGCCCGCCTCTGCCGCCTGTCCTTCGATGCGCGCCACGCCCTCGGCCAGATGCATCATGCCCGGCCCGACCAGTTCGCCCCGGCTGTCGCGGACGCTGTAGTCGAAGCGCGTTCCCTTGAGCGAGATTTCGCTGCTGTCGAGCGTGAGCGTGTGCTCGTCGGTGCCGAGCAGCGCCAATCGCTCGCCCGCGGTGATGTACTCGATGCGCCCGCACGTGGCCGTGGCTTCCTTGGCCCGGTCCACCAGCGTGACGGGCGAGCCGACCAGTTCGGCATGCACGTCGTCCTTCGACGCCAGATGCACTTCGCCGGGCTCCACCGGCAGCACGATGAGCCGCCCGGCATAGGAGAGGTAGACGTCGTCCGGCCCCGGTGCTGGCGCCACGCGCGAGGGATCAACGGGATCCTGCGCCGCCGCGAGCACCAGCGTCGCCACCACGTCGCGCGGGCGGATGCTGGGAATCCACGCCCCGCCGCTTCGCGATCGACCCGCCGCCGCCACCGACGACTCGCGCAATTCGGAGTTGTCCATCGAGAAAACCAGGCGAAGCACGTCCCCGGTGATGAACTGGTCAGGATCGGCCTCGACGCCTCGCCACAGGTGTACGTCGCGCTCGAACGTGGCGCGGTAGAAGCGATCGGGCTCGGCCTGACGCGACGCTTCGCGGGCGCGGCGCTCGGCCATCTCGCGCCGGGCGCGCAGCCAGTCGCGCCGCTCCGCCGCCGAGGCATCCGGGCCGGGGCGGGGCGGGGCCGACTGAGGACGCACCGAGGCGACGAACGGAGGCAGCTCCAGCCCGCGACCCGACACGCCGCCCGGCGCGGCGTGGGGACCGGTCAGGTCCGGCGCGTGACGAAGCGTGGAGGCGCCGTCGGTGGAAGGCGCGGCTTCCGTCGAACCGCTCGTCGCCTTCGCCAGCGCCGCTCCCGCGATGCGGATCGGCCGAGTCGCCTCGTCGATCGTCAGCCGCCTCAATCCGTACACCTTGTCGTAATCGGCCAGCAGGCCGCGCCCGAAGAACTCCATGCTCGTGGTCTGCACGTGCAGGTCGGCGTCGCAGCGGATCTCGCCGCGCAGGTTGTCGAACACCGCCTCGCTGGTGGTCACATAGACCGATGGCCCCATGGTGCGCGGATCGGGCAGGGTATCCCGTGTTCCTTCGTAGAGTGCGATGCGCACGTTGCCGCTGATGCGGCCTGATTCCAGCATGCGGTTGTCGCGCCGGCGCGCCGTGGCCTGATCGCCTGACACCACGAGGATGCGGTTATTCGACAGGTAAAACCGGCCGCTGGGGTTGATGAGCTCGATCTCTCCGCCCGGCTTCGGCTCCAGGCGAGTGGCGGTGTACTCCTGCACCAGGCGTCCCTGGGCGTCGGCGATCTGCACCCAGCC
Organism: Phycisphaeraceae bacterium; assembly: GCA_015709595.1. NCBI lineage: Bacteria > Pseudomonadati > Planctomycetota > Phycisphaerae > Phycisphaerales > Phycisphaeraceae > Phycisphaeraceae bacterium. Next base: position 2,005,583 of record CP054178.1, on the reverse strand, counting down.
GCCGCGCTCCAGGACGAAGTCGCCCTCGCGCACGTTGGAGAACCCGCCCGACGCCGCATCGGCGATCGAAGGCGGCTTGATCTCCGCGACCGGCGACCCGTCATCCGACGGACGCACCGGATCGTCCGGACCATCCAGGTTGAACGCCACCACCAGCAGGGCCAGGGCCAGCAGGCCGCCGCACGTCACCAGCAGCCAGCGACGCCCGCGGCCGTAGGCGTCCACGGGCGGGGGATCATCCGACGAACGGACGACGGGGTCAGTCATGGTCCTGGATTCCGAAGAGGGCCAAGGCGTCCGACCAGCGGTTGTGCGCCTTGAGAAGGTGCTCCACCGCCTCGCGCACGGCCCCGAAGCCGCCCGGACGCACCGTGACGAACCGCGCCGTCTCGCGTACCTCGCGGCAGGCGTCGGCCACAGCCATAGGATAGCCGACCATCCGCAGCATGGGCAGGTCGGGCAGGTCGTCGCCCATCGCGGCCACCTGCTCCAGCGGGATATCCAGTTCCGTCGCCAGTCGCCCCACCGCCTCGCCCTTGTCCGGCACCCCCAGCAGGACGTGGCGGATGCCCAGTTCCCGCGCCCGGTGCGTGACGCACATGCCCGTGCGACCGGAAATCAACGCCGTCTGGTACCCCAGTTTGCGCCACATGACCAGCCCGCTGCCGTCGCGGACGTGGTATCGCTTGGTCTCCACCCCCTGATCGTCGATGAAGATGCCGCCATCGGTGAGCACGCCGTCCACGTCGAGACAGAGCAGCCGAATCTCGCCGGGATCATCCGCCATGAGCGCGCCTCCTTGCGCGGGATTCTACCGGAAGAGAGGTGGTTGGGGTGGAGACGCTCCGCGCCGGTTGGCTCCGAGGCCACTCGCGGAGCAAGTCTCCAACCCCTTGCCGCCAGGAACACCCCTGGGATTCACATGATTCGCACGGCAGGGCGTAGCGAATGAGCAGCACCCAGGTGATGCAGGAACGCAACCGCCCACCTTGCGGCGGGCGGTTGCATGAATGCGACTCGCTTGTCGGCACGGGCAGGGACACCCGAGCCACTGGCCCGGTGCTCAATAATCCATGTCATCCATCCCGCCGCCGCCGGCCGGGGCCTTTTCCTTCTTCTCCTTGATCTCCACGATGGCGCAGTCGGTGGTGAGCAGGAGCCCGGCGATGGACGCCGCGTTCTGCAATGCCACGCGCTCCACCTTGGTGGGCACGATCACGCCCGACTTCACCAGGTCTTCGTACTGATGGGTCATGGCGTTGAAGCCGAAGTTCTGGTCGCTCGACTCCTCCACCTTCTGGGCCACGATGGAGCCGTCCAGCCCGGTGTTGGCCGCGATCTGCTTGATGGGGGCGCTCACGGCGCGGCTGACGATGTCCACGCCGATCTTCTCATCGCCCTTGGCGCTCTTGCGGGCCTTCTCCAGCGCCTTGCGGGCACGGAGCACGGCGACGCCGCCGCCCGGCAGGATGCCTTCCTCCACCGCGGCGCGGCAGGCGTGCAGGGCGTCCTCGACGCGGGCCTTCTTCTCCTTCATCTCGACTTCCGTCGCGGCGCCCACGTTGATCTGCGCCACCCCGCCCGCCAGCTTGGCGAGCCGCTCCTGCAGCTTCTCGGTGTCGTAGTCGCTGGTGGACGCCTCGATCTGGGCCTTGATCTGCTCGATGCGGCCCTGGATGTCGCTGGTCTTGCCCGCGCCCTCGACGATGGTGGTGTTGTCCTTGTCGATGGTGATCTTCTTGGCGCGGCCCAGGTCGTTGAGCGTCACCTTCTCCAGGTCGATGCCCAGCTCCTCCATGATGGCGGTGCCGCCGGTGAGCACGGCGATGTCCTCCAGCATGGCCTTGCGTCGGTCGCCGAAGCCCGGGGCCTTGACGGCGCAGACCTTGAGCACGCCTCGCAGCTTGTTGACCACGAGGGTGGCCAGGGCCTCGCCCTCGATGTCCTCGGCGACGATGAGGATGCTCTTGCCGCTCTCCGCCACCTTGCCCAGGACCGGGATGAGATCCTTGGCGCTGGTGATCTTCTTTTCGTGGACGAGGATGTAGGCGTCCTCCAGCACGCACTCCATGGTGGCGGGGTTGGTGATGAAGTGAGGCGAGAGGTAGCCCTTGTCGAACTGCATGCCCTCGACAAGCTGCACCTCGGTCTCGAGCGACTTGCCCTCCTCGACGGTGATCACGCCGTCCTTGCCGACCTTGTCCATCGCCTCGGCGATGATCTTGCCGATGTGAGCATCCTGGTTGGCGGAGCAGGTGCCGACCTGGGCGATCTGCTCGCTGGTCTTGACGGGGGTGGACATGCGGCCGAGCTCCTCGACGATGGCGCCGACCGCCATGTCGATGCCGCGCTTCACCGCGTTGGCGTTGGCGCCGGCGGTGATGTTCTTGAGCCCCTCGGAGAAGATGGCCTCGGCGTAGATGGTGGCGGTGGTGGTGCCGTCGCCCGCGTCCTTGCTGGACTTGCTGGCGACTTCCTTGACCATCTGGGCGCCCATGTTCTCATAGGGGTCGCTCAGTTCGATCTCCTTGGCGACGGTCACCCCGTCCTTGGTGACGGTGGGCGCGCCGAAGGACTTCTCCAGCACCACGACGCGTCCCGAGGGACCGAGCGTGACCTTGACGGCCTTGGAGAGCTTCTGCACGCCGCGCAGGATGCGCTCGCGGGCGTCGGTGTCGTAGGCGATCTGTTTCGCAGCCATGGTTCGTAGTCTCCGGTGATCGGTGTTGTTGGTTGTCGTTGTCGGTTGTCAGTGATCGGTGGTCGTGGTCAGCCGCGCACGCGGCACATGGAGCTTGCGCTCCGGCCCCTCCTCGCGTTCCCTATTTCACCACCTCGCCCGCCAGGTTCTTGCCGATGATGAGCCATGCCACACGGTGGGCGTCGAGCAGAAAGACCCGTGAACCATCGGTGACCTTGACCATCGCGTCCGCCTCCTCGGGGATCAGCAGCGCCCCGCGGATCAGGCACGCCTGCGCATGATCGAAGATCACGCGCAGGTCGCGCTGACCGTCGAGTTCATGCAGGGCTTTGCGGAGCTGGTCGGATGTCATGAGGAGGGGTTCGAGGGATCAAGGTGTTGAGGGATCGAGAAGAGGAAAGTCCAAGTCAATCGAGTCCGGGAATTTCGCCTTCGATGTCGGCCCTGGCCTGGTAGGCCATGGAGACGTGGGAGGCGTCGATCCAGATGAAGTTCTGCTTGGTGGTGACCTTGATGCCGTGGGAGGAGCGCAGTTCCTCGCAGTCCACGACGTTGACGATCTGCTTGGGCTCGCCGTGACCCATGATGATCAGATCCAGCTCCTTGTCGGTGCCCTTCATTTGCTCGAGAATCCGCAGCAGCGGTCCGCGTTCCATGATTCAGGTTCCCTTCTGGGTGTGTGGGACGGGTCGCGTGACGGCCGGAATCGCGAGGCGAAGCCGGGCGGCGACGTGGTCACAGGGGTGATCGGGCTCGGCGCAACGGGTCACTCGATCACGCCGAGAATGTCATCCTCGGTCATGATGAGAAACTCCTCGCCATCCAGCTTCACTTCGGTGCCGGCGTAGGACGAAAAGATCACCTTGTCGCCCTTCTTGACGGAGAAGGGCATGTATTCGCCGGTGTCCTTGTTCAGGATGCCGCTGCCTGTCGCCAGAATCGTCCCCTGCTTGGGCTTGTCCTTGGCGGTCTCGGGCAGATAGATGCCCGACTCGGTGCGAGTGGTGGCCTCATCGCGCTTGACGATGATCTTGTCGCCGAGTGGTTTCAGTTTCATGGGGTCATCTCTCCAGAAATCGGTGAACGGAAGTCAGAGGTCAGAGATCAGTGGCATCAGGCGCCTGGGCATTGGGCAGGGATGGCGGGAGTGAGAATCGGAACTCGGCGCTCACCTCAGCCGCTTCACCTACGCCATTGCGTTGCCTCCCGGGCGACTGCTGCCCCACAGGTCGGCGTAGAAGCGTCGCGTGACGCGGCGGAGCACCTCGAGCATCGTCTCCAGCCGCACGGGGTGGTCGAGCACCGCGTACGCGCCCTCGCGCAGGGCGGCGGCGAGCGTGCGGGCGCCCTCGCGCTCGCTGGGCTGGGCGTCACGAACCACGATGGTGGGCGGCGCTGGGTTCAGCCGCCGCAGCAGCTGCAGCACGCGCGGACCGCTGGCGCGAGCGGCGTCGCCCGAAGCCGCCGAACCATCCAGGGGAATACGCAGGTCGATCACGGCGATATGCACGGGCGTCGAACGAATCAGCTCCTCCGCCTCGCGCCCGGAACGAACCTTGATGGAGCGGATGCCCACCGGCTCCAACAGCCGCGGCAGCTGATCCGACCACGACTCCGACCGCCAGCCGCCGTCGGTGAGCAGCAGGTTCAATCGGGGTTGAAGTTGGGCGCCAGTGTCGATCATGGAATGAAGCCAGCCGGGCGAGGCAACAGCACGCCCCCTCGGAGCAAGGGCAAGGGCCATGCCGATTGATCGCTGATTTCGTGACACGTAAATCCCATTCCAGCAATGATTTGAGCCATGTTTCATCAAGGACCGACCCGCTGGCCCCCTGCCAGCGTTCGTTCCGCGACCCGGTGCGACTGCCAGATTGGCGGATGAGCCGGGGACGGGACGTATCGGAAACTCGCTCAACTTGCCAGTACCCGGCCCCGGCTCAATACTCCCCGTCCTGAGCCATCGGGGGCATCCGTTCGACGAGTCGAGGCATCCAATCAAGGCCCTACCTGAGCAAGGAAGCACGCATGACCAGCCCCAAGTCCCAGACGATGGTGAAGTCGATTCTTGCGGGCGACGTACCGGCGGGAAGCCACGTCACGATCAAGGGATGGGTCCGCACCCGGCGGGATTCAAAGTCCGGGGGCGGGTTGTCATTCGTCCACGTCAGCGACGGCTCGTGCTTCGACCCGCTGCAGGTGGTGGCGGCCTCGTCGCTTCCCAACTATGCGACCGAGGTGCTCAAACTCACCACCGGCTGCGCCGTGATCGCCTCAGGCGCGCTGGTCGAGAGCCAGGGCAAGGGGCAGAAGTACGAGATGCAGGCGGAGTCGATCGAGGTGGTCGGCTGGGTCGATGACCCGGACACCTACCCCGTCAGCCCCAAGCAGCACACCTTCGAGTACCTGCGCGAAGTCGCCCACCTGCGGGCACGCACCAACACCTTCGGGGCCGTCGCGCGCGTGCGGCACACACTGGCGATGGCGGTGCATCGCTTCTTCCATGAGCACGGCTTCCTGTGGATTCACACGCCCATCATCACCGCCAGCGACTGCGAGGGCGCGGGCGAGATGTTCCGCGTCTCCACGCTGGACATGGTCAACCCGCCGCGGCTGCCCAACGGGCAGATCGACTTCGCGCAGGACTTCTTCGGCAAGGAGGCGCGTCTGACCGTATCGGGCCAGCTCAACGTCGAGACGTACTGTCTGGCGCTGAGCAAGGTCTACACCTTCGGACCCACGTTCCGTGCTGAGAACAGCAACACCAGCCGCCATCTGGCCGAGTTCTGGATGATCGAGCCGGAAGTGGCCTTCAACGATCTCGCCGCCAACGCTGATCTGGCCGAGCATTTCCTGAAGTTCATCTTCCGCGCGGTGCTCAACGAGCGCGGCGATGACATGAAGTTCTTCGCCGAGCGCATCGACAAGGAGTGCATCGCGCGGCTGGAGTCGTTCGTCAACGCCAGCTTCGAGCGGATGGACTACACCGAGGCGATCAAACGTCTTCAGCGGGCCGCCGATTCGGGCCGGAAGTTCGAGTTTCCCGTCAAGTGGGGCATGGACCTGCAGAGTGAGCACGAGCGCTGCCTGACGGAGGAAATCTGCCAGCGCCCCGTGGTGGTGATGAACTATCCGAAGGACATCAAGGCCTTCTACATGCGCGTGAACGATGACGGGAAGACCGTGGCCGCGATGGACGTGCTCGCCCCCGGCATCGGCGAGATCATCGGCGGCAGCCAGCGCGAGGAGCGGCTGGAGGTGCTCGACGCCCGCATCGACGAGATGGGCCTGCACAAGCAGGACTACTGGTGGTACCGCGACCTGCGGCGCTACGGCACCGTGCCCCACGCGGGCTTCGGCCTGGGCTTCGAGCGGACGATCCTGTACGCCACGGGGATGCAGAACATCCGGGATGTGATTCCGTTCCCGCGGGCACCCAAGCAGGCGGAGTTTTGAAGCAGATCACGTCGTCCGCCCGTCAATACGCCTGCCCGCGCGGCACGGCGCTGGCGACCAGGCGGATGACGAAGGGCTCGTTGCCCTCGATCTGCAGACTGAGGTTGTCGTCCGGTACGACCGTCAGGTCGATGGTGGCCCGGTAGAGCTGGGTGCCCTTGCGGTACTCCAGCGTGAAGGGCGGGATGTAGTTGTTCTCGCTGTCACGCTGCGTGACGCCCTGAAGCAGCAGCGAGGCGTCCTCCTCGCCGCCGTTGATCTTGACCAGGTACAGCGCCTGTTCGTTGGGCACGTACTCCAGCCGCATCAACTGCCCGTTGCTGGCGTAGAACTCGATGAAGTCGCTCTCCACCACGGCGTTGGCGCTGATGGTGTTGGGGAACGGTCCGAAGTCCCGCCCGGTGCGGATCAGCGTGAGCATGCGGTGCATGGTCAGGCGGCAGATGGTGTGGGTGGAGGCCTCCTCAGTGGTCTTCTGATAGGCGCGGAAGGACACGTCCAGCGCCACGAACACCGCCGTCAGCAGCGTGGAGGTGATCGCCAGCGCGATCAGCATTTCAACGAGCGAGAAGCCCCGGCGCGGCATGGGGCGCCTTCGCCGGACGGACGCGATCGGGATTCGCGGGTGAATCGCTCGCATCAGAGGGAACCTCCTTCGACGTAGGTGCCCTCGACCGCCTCGATGGTGATCGGCCAGGGGATGCCATCCGGGAGCTTGCCGTCCGGGTTGTAGCGGATGGTGATCTCGCCGAAGCCCAGGAAGGGGTCGTTGAAGCCGTCGCCGTCCAGATCCACCCCGATGTCGGGGAAGCCGTCGCCGTCGGTGTCCGACAGCGTGGAGGGATCGACCGACTCGGCGTCGCCGTCGTCCGGCCCGAAGTAGCCGATGGTGGTGTTGAAGGCGTCGGGCGTACCGCCATAGTGCAGGGGCCCCTCGCCTTCCACGGCGCGGAAGGTCATCAGCAGCGTGCCGAAGATGTCCGCCGAGCCGCGCACGTCCATCACGCCGGCGATGATCGTGCCCTTGAGCTGAACCGGCACGAGCGAACTGTTCGTGAAGTGGCCCACGTCCACGGAGTAGCCGGGCATGAGGATCGAACTCTTGGCGAGCTCCTCGATCTCCTCCTCGGTCAGGTTCTCATTCTCCAGCGTGAAGACGGTGTCGCCGGTGAACTGAATCTTGTTGCGGACATGCGTGTACTGCGTCGTGGCCTTGGCGACGATCGAACCGGCGAACCGGCAGTCGTGGAACCGGATGTTGTTGGAGTAGGGCCGCGTGTCCTCGACGGGCGTGCCGTTGTAGTCCGCGGTGAGACCGGGGTACTTGGGCACCATGTCGCCGCCCGATCGGTCCACCATGCCGGCGTAGTTCCAGTTGACGTCGCCGTTGTCGGTGTGCGTTTCGATGTACACGGCGCCGATGAAGGTGCAGTTCTTGAACAGACCGTTGTTGCCCATCGGAATGACGACATTCTGGAACGTCATGTTCTCGTAGATGGGCCGACGGTACCAGTCGTAGTAGCCCTTGGCTCCCCAGGGCACGGTCTCCCACGGCGCATCCGACTCCGCCGTGTAGAGGCCGCCCGTTCCCAGGTTGGAGGCCACCTGGTCCGCAAAGGACGCGCCTGACTGGGCCTTATCCACCAGCCAGGTCTCGGTCTCCTCAAAGTCGGCGGTCGTGATGTTGAGCAGATCCGCCTCCGAGACCTCGAACGTCACCGGCGCCCGATCCGGGTCGGTGACGATCGGCCCGTGGACCATCGTCTGGTAGGAGGCGTTGCGGGCGCCTTCCCAGTCGCTCTTGCTGACCGCGAAGGCCAGGCGACCTCTGACCTTGGCGTAGGAATCGTTGCGGTCGATCACGCCGTTGGCGTATCCGAGCGCGTGGTCCAGCGCGTCCACGACGCCGTCGCCGTTCCGGTCCGAGTTGGCGTTGTCGATCAGCTTCGCCAACTGGTCGTCCAGGGTGAACTCGTTGGTCAGGCCGGACAGCCCGTGCGAGGCGGCCAGGTCCTTGTCCCAGACCACCATGCCGTCGCTGTTGGCGTCGAAATGGGCCAGAAACAGGTCAAAGTCGTCCACGTACTCGTCGCCGTCGTAGTCCGGCATCTGCTCGGTCAGGCCGTTGGCCTCGGTGACGTGGTTGGGTCGAAGCCGCCCGTCTCCATCCACGTCGAACTCGGCGACGCCCGCGAAGAAGTCGTTGAGCAGCGTGTTCAGATCGGGATGCAGGTGATAGAAGTCCGAACGCATGACGAGCGGGTTGCCGTTCTGGGGCGCCAGCTCGCCGTTCATGATGCCGTAGCGCGACCCGAGCGGCCCCTCGATGCGCACGTTCTTGCCGATCATGATGCGGTTGGGGCTGATGACGGCATATTCGATCTTCTTGACGATCTGGAAGTCCATCTGAAGCGTCCGCCGCACGTCGCCGTCCACGCCCTGCGAGGTGACGCGGACATACCGCCCGTCGGCGAGCAGTTCGTACTTGAGCCGGAAGTGCGGACCGACCACGTCGCTCTCGATCGTGCCGATGGGCTGCACGCGCAGCGTGCCGAACTCGTCGATCGAAGGAAGCAGCGCGTCGCCCGGCTCGACCTCGATGTGGTGCTCGTCCGCCAGATGGGCGTTGCGGATCGCCTCGGCCAGTCCGAGCGGCGATGATCCCTCGTCGAAGGTGGGCGGCAGCACCGTGACCGTGCCGTCCTGCGAGGTATACGTGCCCAGCCAGAGCTTCTCCCCGAAGTCGTCGGTCACCACGCCCTTGGTCACGACGAAGCGGCGCGCCGCCTCGGCCAGACGCCGCTTGGCGAAGACGAGCCCCATTTCCGCCTGGCTGGTGGCGCGCGTCACCTTCAGGTACGAGTCGGCGGTTCGCAGGTTGGACTGCGCCACCACCGCCATCACCGCCGCCAGGGAGCCGAAGATCACCAGGAACATCATCGCCAGCACCGACGCCACGCCGCGCCGACGCGCGGGGCGCCGTGGGAACCGTCGAACCATGCTGTGCGTGCGAGACATCATGCGTGCTCCCGTCGGCCTCCTGGGACGTTCCCGCCCGCTCAGTTGGGCGACACCCAGCGCATTCGGATCATCTCCATGGGCTCAACTTCGTTGGGGGCGCGGTAGGACACCACGACCTCCACGATCATCATGTCCGTCTGCCCGTCGAGCAGTTCATTCGGCTCCGCGGTGATGTTGTTGGGGTGAACGTTGAACACACGCACCGTCTGCGACCACCCGGCCATGTTGGGAATGATCTGACGCCGCGCGTTGATCGGTCCGTTGGCCAGGTCGGCGGAGAAGACGGTTCCCTCGCCCAGTTCGCCGTCGAAGTCGTCCAGGTCGTCGAAGTCCTCGACCGAGACTTCGTTGCCTTCCGGACCCCACGTCGCCTTGCCGGTGACGGGGTCGTGACGCGGAAGGTTCAGCGTCAGTTCACGGATTTCATTGGCCAGCCACGTCGCGGTGGAGGCGTGCGTGGACCAGCTGTTCTTTCGGTGAAACGCCTGCTGTGCGGAGACGATGGCCAGGACGCCCACGCCGACGATGATGATCGCCAGGGCGGTTTCGAGCAGGGTGAAGCCGCGCCGGGCGCGGCGTTCCCTGCGTGCCACCGGGTTGGGTGATGCGATCGGCATGGTCAATTCCCGCCTCGACGCCCCTTCACGAACCTCTCAACCGTACGATTCGTCAGCTCACGATCGAGGACATCTTGAAGATGGGCAGGATGATCGCCATGGCGATGAATCCGACAATTCCGCCCATGACGACGATCATGATGGGCTCGATCATGCTGGTGACGGCCTTGATGGCGTCGCGCAGGGCCTTCAGGTAGAAGTCCGACACGTCGTTCATCACCTCGCCCAGCTTACCGGACTCCTCGCCGGCGCCGACCATCTGCACCACCGACTTGGGCAGCAGTTTCGACTTGGTGAGCTGCGAGGCGATCTTCTTGCCCTGCTTCACCGCGGCGTACACGCCGCGCCACATCTTGCGATAGAGCATGTTGCCCGAGATGTCGCCCGTGATGGCGAGCGTATCAAGCATCGGCACGCCGGCGTTCAGCAGTTCGCCCATCGTGCTGAGCGAGCGGCTGATATACAGCGCCCGGAACATGCGCTTGAACAGCGGAATGGTCAGCTTGACGCCGTCCCACCACCAGCGTCCGACTTCCGTCCGGATGAACAGCAGGAACGCGACGATCAGCACCACCAGCGCGCCCACCAGCACGTACCAGTGCGACACGATGAACGCGCTGAGGTTCATCAGGAACTTGGTGGGCGCCGGAAGCGCGTGCTCCTTGCCCTTGAACACCTGGGCGAAGCGCGGCAGCACGAAGGCGAGCAGGAAGATGGTGACGCCTACCGCCATGGTGCCGATGATGCCGGGGTAGATCATGGCCCCGATCACCATCTTGCGCGTCTCGATCTGCTGCGTCAGGTAGGCCGCGATCCGGTCCAGCATCTTGGAGAACGAGCCGGACATTTCCGAGGCGCGCACCATGTTGACGTACAGGGCGCTGAACTGCTTGGGGTACTTGGCGATGGCCTCGGAGAACTGCTTGCCGCTCTCCACGTCGTTCCGCACGCTGTTGATGATGCGCCGGAACTTGGGATTCTGCACCTGCTCGGAGATGCCCTCCAGCGCCGCTCGCAGCGCGATGCCCGCGCGGACCATCACCGCCAGCTGCGTGGTGAAATCCAGAATGTCCTTCTGCGACGGGCCGGAGGAATAGTTGAGCAGCTCCTTCAGTCGCGAGCCCGATTTGGCGGCGCTGGCGATCGGCGTCAGCTGCATCACGTGATGCCCCTGCCCCCGCAGCAGGTTGGCCGCCGCCGCCGCGCTCTCGGCCACGAGAACGCCCGCCTGCATCTGGCCGGAGGAGAGTCGCGCCTGGTAGCGGTACTGTGGCATGGGAGTTCGGGGGGGTGTGAGGTCGGCAGTCAGAAGTCAGTCGTTCGTACGCATGCGTCGACGCCTTCGCCCTCCGCTTTACGCCGCCAGCTGGCGCTCCAGCTTGTCGGGGAAGGCCGCCTGGGCGATGGCGTCCTCGCGTCCGATCATGCCGTTGAAGTAGAGTTCGGCGATGGCGTTGTCGAGCGAGATCATGCCCAGGGCGCGGTTGGTGTCGATCACGTTGGGGATTTCAAACGTGCGGTTCTCGCGGATCAGGTTGCGCACCGCGGGGGTGCACAGCAGCACTTCGATGGCCGGCACCATGCCCGGCTTGTCGATGCGCGAGAACAGAGTCTGCGACACCACCGCCTGCAGCGTGTTGGAGAGCATCGAACGGATCTGGTTCTGCTGACCCGCGGGGTACATGTCGATGATGCGCTCCACGGTCTGGCTGGCGTTCACCGTGTGCAGGGTGGAGAGCACCAGGTGGCCCGTCTCGGCGGCGCTGATGGCCAGGGCGGTCGTCTCCAGGTCGCGCATTTCGCCGACCAGGATGATGTCCGGATCCTGACGCAGGGCATGCTTGAGACCCGAGGCGAACGTGGGCATGTCGTGCCCCAGTTCGCGCTGCTCAATGAGGCAGCGGTTGGACTCGAAGGTGTATTCGATCGGATCCTCGAGCGTGATGATGTGCTTGCGATAGCGGTCGTTCATCGCCTGGATCATCGCCGCCAGCGTGGTGGACTTACCCGAACCCGTGTCGCCGGTGACCAGCACCAGGCCGCGCGGCAGGTAGGTCAGGCGGCTGATGACCTCGGGCAGGTTGAGGTCGGCCAGCGGAGGCACCTTGGTCTTGATGGCGCGCATGGCCAGGCCGATGCCGGTGCGGCTCATGTGCGCGTTGACGCGGTAGCGGGCCAGCCCCTGCACCTCGTACGAGAAGTCCAGGTCCATGCCGGTCTTGAAGATCTCCCGCTGACGCTCGTTGGTCATCGCGTCGAGCAGTTTCTGCATGCTCTCGCGCGTCAGCACGGGGTAGTCCATCGGCGTCATCACCGTATGAACCCGCATCATGGGCGGGTGCCCGGCGATCAGGTGGATGTCGGAAGCATCCTGGTCCTTCGCGGATCGGAGAATGTCGCTCAGCTGCATGGATCGGCATCCTGGAGACGCACTCGGCGCGGCATGCACCGACGCTCGTCCTGTATCGGTCGGGCAAGGGCGCGACATCAGGACGGGTGCCGAAAACCATGACGGCCCTGACGACGGCGCACAATCGTGAAACTGTGCGGGTTGCGCGGCCGGGCCTCCCCTTCCGAACAGAGACGGCGCCGAGGAATACCGGAGGCGCCGGCGTCCCCGACTGCGGTGGAGCACGGTGGCGCAGGCGCCCCGCCGTCACCGGCGCGGCTTCCACTGGAACCGCTGAAGCGACACCCGGCCGCGCTCGTCGAAGATCACGCCCTCCGCTTCCAGCAGCCGCCGCTGGTCGCGGGCGTCTTCATCCTGCTCGGGCGTGGCGGCGATCGTCCGGCGGGACACCTCGCCCTTGGCATTGATCACGCGATGCCAGGGCAGGTCGAGATCCTCGGGCGTGGCGCTGAGCGCGTAGCCCACCTGCCGCGCATGGTCGCCCAGACCGGCGAGGCGCGCGACCTGCCCGTACGTGGCCACGCGCCCGCGCGGGATGCGTCGGATGACGGCGTAGATGCGGGCGTACGCGCCGGCGGGCATGGGTGAGCGTAGAACCGATTCCTAGAGCTCTTCTCGCGAAGTCGTAGCGTCTCGGGTGGCATGGGCAACGGCTCTGCGTTGCCCGTGTCGGACGGGAGGAGACGAACGATCGCCGCCGTCAGCACGGTCAAGCCCAAAGCGGCTTGACCATGCCACCCGCGACGCTTTGGTCGAATCCGCTCTGAACCCGGATTCACCGCTGAGCCGCAGTGGGCGCGGAGAGAACGCATCCAGGGCTTCGGTCTCCGCGCTCCGCGGTTGTGCGGTCAGACTCTCATAGAGAACGCCGGGATGAGTTCGACACGATCGGGCGTACGGCAGGCGGCGGCGTATCCGCATCGAGTTTCGCGCATCGAAGGTGGCACGTCCGATCGCCGGCGTCTGTGCGGGCCGAAGCCGCGTGCTGCGTCAGGCGACGGACATGCGGGAGCGAATCGCATGTCATCGACAACCACGATCGCGGGTTCCGTGGCGCTGGTCACCGGCGCCAACCGGGGCATTGGCAAGGCGCTGGTGGAGGGGCTGATCAAGGCCGGCGCGAAGAAGGTGTACGCCGGAGCCCGGAACGTGGAAACGCTGCGGCCGCTTCAGATCGCGCTGGGCGACCGCGTCGTGCCACTGCGGCTTGATGTGACCAATGCCGCGGAGGTCGCCAGCGCGGCGAAGGCGGCGCGCGATGTCACCCTGGTCTTCAACAACGCGGGAGTGGCGTTCGATTCGACGGGGCTGGGCGAGAAGGACTTCGACCACGCCCGAAGCGAGATGGAGGTCAACTACTTCGGCGTGCTGGCGATGATGCGGGCGTTCGCCCCGGTGTTCGAGCGGCAGGGTGGCGGGACGTTCATCAACGTGGCGTCGATCGTTTCGATGGTGAACTTCCCGTCGTTCGGCACCTACAGCGCCAGCAAGGCGGCGGTGTGGTCGCTCTCGATCGGCCTGCGTGGCCTGCTCGCCGGGCGGAACATCCGCGTGGTCACAGTGCATCCCGGCCCGGTGGATACCGACATGGCCGCCGACATCGAAATGGAGAAGGCCACGCCCGAACAGGTGACGCAGGCGATCCTCGAAGGACTGTCGGACGGCGCGGAGGAGGTCTTCCCGGACGCGATGGCGCGCGACCTGTATCAGCAGTGGCGCGCGGATCACAAGGCGGTGGAGCGCGCGACGGCGGGGGTTGGGGCGTGACTGTTCATCCACATCGACGCGGCGGGATTACCCCGCCTTGCGGTAGTCCACCACGGGCACCGCGCGCCGCTTCGCGCCGTTGACGCCGTGCTGCGCCAGTGCATCGAGCGACTCCAGCAGCGGCCCCGGATAGTACCGCTCGCCGCACTTGCTGCAGACGCCGACGGGGACGTGCTCGAAGACGGTCAGTTGGCTGCCGCGCCGCAGGTCCACGGTGACCATCTGCTCGCGGACAACGCCGTCACAGAGTTCGCATCGGTCGTACTTCATCGTGTCCTCGCGGCAAACACCGTGATGATGCGCAGTCGGCCCAGTTCGGTCAAACGACACACAAGCCGAATGCCCCGCCCGTCAACTCCCTTGCCATGCACGACGTCCTTTCTTCGACCACGTCCATGCCGTTGTACCGCGGCGATGCGCCCGGTGTAAATCGCCGACTTGATGTCTTCGATGGTGAATCCGTCCTGCTCCATCTCGGACTTCGCGTGCCCGGTGAGTTCGTAGTGCCCCAGCGCGACTTTTCGGCGAAAGACGTTGATTCGTGAAGACACGGGCCACCCCCTACCACTCCGGCCCGCCCGTATAACGCCCATACACATCCGCCATCGCCTGCACCATTTCGCCCAGCGTGCAGCGGGCGTGGGCGCCGGCGATGAGGGCGGGCATGACGTTGTCGGGGGAGAGGCCTGAAGACGAAGCACCCTCACCCCTGGCCCCTCTCCCCGAGGGAGAGGGGAGGGAAGAACCCTCACCCTGGCCCCTCTCCCCGAGGGAGAGGGAGGAAGAACCTCACCCCGGCCCTCTCCCGGTGGGAGAGGAGAGAGCCGCCCCGTGCCGCGGCGCGGATGGCATCGAGCGCCCGCTTCACCGCGCCCGCGTCGCGCTCGGCGCGGAACTTTGCCAGCCGCGCGCACTGCTGCTCCTCCACCGTGTGAGGAATCTGCAGAATCTCCACCTGCTTGTCCTCATTGCCGTCGGTGTAGGCGTTCACGCCCACGATGATGCGATCGCCCGCCTCCATCTCCTGGCCGAAGCGGTAACTGGCCTCGGCGATCGAGCGGCGGAAGTAGCCCTTGTGGATGCCCTCCACCACGCCGCCCATGTCATCGATCTCGCGGATGATGGCGTTGGCGTCCTTCTCCATCTGGTCGGTCAGCGCCTCGACGAACCACGATCCGCCGAGCGGATCGACCGTGCGGTGCACGCCCGTCTCGTGAGCGAGAATCTGCTGCGTGCGCAGGGCCACGCGCACGGCGGTCTCCGTGGGCAGCCCCAGCGTCTCATCCATGCTGTCGGTGTGCAGGGACTGGCAGCCCCCCAGCACGCCCGCCAGCGCCTGGTAGGCCACGCGCACGATGTTGTTGAGCGGCTGCTGCTCGGTGAGCGAGCACCCCGCGGTCTGCACGTGCGTTCGCATCAGCAGCGAGCGCTCGTTCTTCGCGCCGTAGCGCTCCTTCATGGCGTGAGCCCAGATTCGCCGCGCCGCGCGCAGCTTGCAAATTTCCTCGAAGAACTCGTTGTGGCTGTTGAAGAAGAACGAGAGCCGAGGCCCGAAGGCGTCCACGTCCAGCCCGCGCTTCATGGCCGCCTCCACGTACTCCATGCCGTCGCGGAGCGTGAAGGCCAGCTCCTGCGTGGCGGTGCTGCCCGCCTCGCGGATGTGGTAGCCGGAGATCGACACGCTGTTCCAGCGCGGCATGAACTTCGAGGCGAATTCAATGGTGTCCACCACCAGTTTCACGCTGGCTTCGGGCGGGTAGATGAACTCGTTCTGGCTATGGAACTCCTTGAGGATGTCGTTCTGCAGGGTGCCGCCGAGCTTGGCGATGTCGATGCCGCGCTCCTGCGCCATGGCGATGTACATGGCCCAGATCACCGCGGCGGGGCCGTTGATGGTCTGGCTGACGGTCACCTCGTCGATGGGAATGTCGGCGTAGAGGCGGTGCATGTCGTCGATCGTCGAGATCGCCACCCCGCAGCGCCCAACCTCGCCGGCGCTCAGCGGATCATCGCTGTCGCGGCCCATGAGCGTGGGCAGGTCGAAGGCGGTGGACAGACCGGTGTTGGCCTTCGTTCCCTTGGCGTTCTCGAGCAGGTACTTGAAGCGGCGGTTGGTGTCATCCGCGCTGCCGAAGCCGGCGAACTGCCGCATGGTCCACAGGCGGCTGCGGTACATGGTCTCGTGGACGCCGCGCGTGTAGGGGAACCTGCCGGGCTCGCCGATGCGCGGATGGGGCCTGGATGGATCGTCCGGCGAGGTCGTCTCGACCCGATCCGGGCCATACCGCCGATCGACCACGTAGCCGGAGATGGTGACGGTTTCCGGATCCACGTCGCCTGGCTTGTGCCCGCGGGTGGACAGGTGGGGGTTGCCGTCAGCGGGGCGTCGTTCGATCTCGAGATCGGGCTTTTCGAGAGTGCTCATGGAGCAACTATACGACGAAAACGGGGTCCGAAGCGTCGTTCGCTCCAGTGCGAAAACACTCTCAATCCTCCTTGATCCACCACCACCGGTCGGTCAGCCGCACCCACGACCACTCGTTGGCCGGCGGCGAGTTGACGGGGACTGCGGTCAGGTAGAAGCCCGTGGGGCCGCTGGGACTCGTATCCGTGTGCAGGCCGATCACGCCGGGATAGGTCGTTGTATCGATGCCACGAATCGTGTACAGCCCGACCCGCGTGGGCAGAGCAGGCGGCGTGCCCGCCTGCGCCTGGGCGGCCAGACGCTCCAGGGCCGGGCGGTGGAGGGCGAAACTCAACCGCAGCGGCCAGTGGAAGAGCAGAGTCGTCGCGATCGCAAGCAGACAGAACAGCACGGCGAACATCGGCCACGCCTTGAAGGAGCGTGCCCGCCACTCCAGGGTCGCCCACGTGCCGACCACCGGGCCAATGATGCCCGTGGCGATGCACGAGCCGAAGAGCAGCATGATCGGATCGAACCCCGCGGCGGAGAGCCCCATTGCCGCGACCGCCGGCACGCCGAGAAGTGCGAGCACCACCGGGCGGCTGGTTCGCAGGGCGATGCGCTCCGCCTCGCCGCGCGGCCGCGCTCGGAATGACCTGGCATTCGCCGGGTCGAACGCGCGGCCGCACTCCGGGCACGCGCCCGCCGGCAGCGTGCGCAGGTCGTAGTCGCAGCCGAGGCAGTAGCAACCGGATGGAGTCGCCCGGTCAGTCATGGCCGCGCATTCAAGCCGACTCAGTGTGCCTCGTCGAAGGACTGGGGAGTCCGAGTCGGGTGTTGAGATCGAGCGTCGAAGCGACTCATCCAGAATAGGAATCCGCCTGCGGCATCTCGCGATCGGACTTGCCCCCGCTTGGGTGTAGAATCGCCCATCCCCGCCGAGCCGGGCGGGTTGGAACCCGGTCTCTCACCCGACGCGCCATGCCACGTCTCCTCGACCATCCCGCCGCCGACCGCCCCCTGCTTTCTCTGCTGGAGTCGCAGCTGGAGGAGGTCGCTCTCGTCATTGAGCGGCAACTTGCCAGCGACCTGCCGGCGGTGAACGCGCTGTGCCGCCACGTGGAGCGGTATCGCGGCAAGATGCTGCGGCCCACGATGGTGCTGCTCTCCGGGCTGGCGTCGGTGGGAGCGGAGGACGCCGCCGCCCTCACGCCCGCGCATCGCACGGTGGCCGCCGTGACGGAACTGATCCACATGGCGACGCTGGTGCATGATGATGTGCTGGATGACGCCGCCGAGCGCCGCCGCGGCGCGACGGTAAACGCGCTGCACGGCAACGAGATGGCCGTCATGCTGGGCGACTACCTGATCTCCAACGCCTTCCACCTCTGCTCATCGGTGGGTGACCCGGCCATCAACCTGGCGCTGGGCCGCGTCACCAACACCCTGTGCGAAGGCGAGCTGCTGCAATTGCATCACCGCAATCACTACGGCATTGATGAAGCGACGTACTTCGAGATCGTGAAGCGCAAGACGGCGTCGCTCATCGCCGAGGCATGCCGGCTGGGCGCGATGCTCTGCGGCGCGCCCCCTCACGTGGCCGAGGCGCTGGCCGAGGCGGGCACCGCGCTGGGAATCGCCTTCCAGATTCAGGACGACCTGCTCGATCTTGTCGGCGACCAGCAGGTGGTGGGCAAGTCGCTGGGCCGCGACCTGGACAAGGGCAAGCTGACCTTGCCGCTGATCCTGCATCTGGGCGAGGCATCCCCGGTGGAGCGCGGCGAGGCACTGCGATCCATCGAGCAGCGCGATCACCAGTCCCTCACCGGCTTGCTGCTGGCGGGCGGCGCGATCGCCCGCGCCACCGATCGGGCCAACGAGTTCGTCTCCCGCGCCAAGCGGCGGCTGGCCGCCCTGCCCGCGGGGCCCGCGCGCGACCTGTTCGACTCGCTCGCCGACCGCCTGGTCATGCGGCCCTTCTGAGCACGTGTTCGACGCATGACGGAGCGGGCTGAGGGTTGGGACGCTGGACAGCCCCCGCCTCGCACCTGACCTTGCGGATTCCGCTCGCCGCGCTACACTTGCCGCCACTGGCGGGGCACGTCACGAACTGCGTGCGGCCGGGCGGTCGGAGGCGTCTCCGAGCGACACCGCGCAGCGCCGCTCCCGCCCTCATCACGGGCAGACCATGTCACACATCCAGGCATCGTCGGGTGATCTTCGCACGGTTCGCGGCGCGAAATCGGGCGGCGCACGGGCATCCGGCGCCGCGCGGCTTTTCTTCCCCGCGGTGGCTCTGCTCCTGCTGGCGATGACGGCGTGGGGGTTCGGCCCGTTCTACACAAAAGGCATGGCCTACCCCGGCCGCGAGATCGCCCCACCCATCAAGACGGTCGTCATCATTCACGCGGTTGTGATGAGCGCGTGGATGATTCTTCTGTTCGTCCAACCGACGCTGATCTCTCTCCGCAGGCATCGACTGCACATGACGCTCGGGAAGGTCGGCGCCGTGATCGCCCTGCTGGTCTGCGCCACGGGCCTTGTGGTCGCGATCCGCTCGGCACAGGTCACGCCCGGCGAGGCCCGCATCTGGGGGCTGCCGCCGAAGGAGTTCTTCATCGTCCCATTCACGGCGGTCTTCATCTTCGGCGCCTTCGTGGCGCTGGCCATCGCGTACCGCAAGAAGCCGGCGATCCATCGGGCGATGATGATGGTGGGGACGCTGTCGATCATGTCCGCGCCCATCAGCCGCATCGACGTGCTGAACAACCTGTACGTGGGCACGGCAATGGAGCGCCTGTTCGGCCCGTTCTTCATCACCGACGTGCTGGCGGTGCTGCTGGTGGCGCTGTACGCGACGATCCACCGCTTCGACCGTCTCTTCGCCGCGGGTGTGGCCATCATCATCGCGCTGTCGTGGGGCATCTGGCAGGCGGCGCCGACGGAGGCGTGGTTGAGGATTGCTTCGGTGTTTGTGTGAGGCGGGGTGGATGCGAGGATTCGGCTCGCCCTGCGTCGGCTGCAACCGCCAGTCCCGGGTCAACGTATACCTTGTCACACATAGTATAAGAAAGCGGGGTGAGCCGCCAGCCGCCGACCAACGGCCCCGTCACCTCCCGCCTTCCCGCCGCATCCAACCCCGACGACGGAATCACCCGTGAGCCGCACCTCCCTGCTCATCATCGCGTGGCTGGCGCCCCTCTACATGGCGGCCGCCTCGCATGCTCAGCCGCCGCGCCAGAACGGAGCGGACCACTATTGGAAGGCCTTCGAGCGATATGACGCCTTCCGTCAGACGCCCGATGACCAGACCATCCGCGACTTCGTCGCCAACCCCAGGGGCGGCGTGACCCCCGAGGTGCGCGCCGCGCTCGACCGCGCCAGGCCCATTCTCGATTCGCTGCGGCGCGGGGCCTCCGCCGAAAGCGTGGACTTCGGCATCGATCTCTCCGACGGGCCATACACGCTGCTGCCCCACCTGAGCCCGATGCGCAGCGGCATGATCCTGATGATGGCCGACGCACGGGTGCGGATGGAGTCGGGGGACTCGCGCGGCGCGGCGGAGGCCTTCGCCGCCAGCATGCGCATGAGCGATCACGCCACCGACAATCCGGTGCTGATCAACACGCTGGTCGGCGCGGCGATGTTCAAACTGGGCAACAACACGCTGCGCGAGTTCATCGGCAAGGGCGAACTGGGCCAGGTCGAGGCCGCCGCCGTACTCGACGCGGTTCGATCCATCGCCACCGATGATCCGCTGGGCTTCGTCGGCGCGCTCAAGGGAGAGCGCACCGGTTTCGGTCAGTGGATGATCGACAACCTGTCCGGCGAGGGCGGCAAGGAGCGATTCCTGGGAGAGCTTGTCGGCATCATGGACGCCGATCCGGTCGCCCGCGAGATCGTGGGCATGACGCAGAACGAGTTCGTCACCTCGCTGCACCAGTACGACCTGGTGATGGCCAAGGTCATCGACGCGGCGAGCCAGGATGATCTGGACCAGGCGCGGCGCGACATCGCCGCCATCGCGCGCGACGCGGAGAACGGCGTCTACGGACCCGTCGCCCAGGGCATGCTGCCATCGCTGGAGCGCGTGATGGACGTGATGATCGAGGTATACGGCCAGATGGACCTGCTTCTGCGCGACCTGGAACGATTGACGGCTGATCCCGAAGCCGCGAAGACGATGCGGAACGCCGCGCTGTGGTATCTGCACGCGATCGAACTGCAGTCGACCATCGACGAGGCGGGATGGCAGGCGATCGAGGCGTACTCGGGCGCGCCGGGCGCCGACACCCCCGACGCCGTCATGGATGCACTGCGAGAGGCCGAACCCATCCTCGACATCCTGCGTGAAGCCGCATCGATCGAGTCCTGCACCTTCGACCTGCAATCCACCTGGGATGCGCAGGGCCCGATGCTTCCGCTCCCCCACCTGCCGGGCATGAAGCGCAACGCCCGGCTCATGGCGGCCAGCGCGCTGAACCGGCTGCATTCGGCGGAGGTGGATGAAGAATCAAGACAGATCGTCGCGGAGGGATTGAGCGCCTGCTTCATCATGGCTCGACACCTGGGAAGCGACGAGCGGGCGGCGAGCGTGATCGTCTCAGCCGACATCGCCGAAGTGGGGTTGAACGCCCTGATCGCCTCGCTTCAGCATCGACCGGCGCTCGCCCGGCATGGCGAGCCGATCGCCTCCGCCATCGCACGAGCGCTCACCTCGCGATTCGGCCTCAGCCCGGCGCTGGGGAAGCACCGACGGCTCACCATCGGATGGTTTCTTCGTCGTTTCGCCTCCATTGAGAAACTGGATCAACTCGTCAAGGGGCTGGAGGAGGTCGCGCAGCGCGGCGGCCTGTCGGTCCAGCACGCGCTGGTCGACCTGACGTTCCGGGAGGTGACCGACTCGCTCCGCGCGGCGGATCGGCTGCTGGGAACGATTCTCGAGGCCTTCCGGACTCGCCCGGCGGCCGAGGCCGAAGCCATCCTGGCTCGTGAGCGCGGCGTGTACGTCGAAGCGGGTCACCCGGGCGAACTGCTCGATCTGTTCCTTGGCAAGGCGCCGGAGGCGGCGGCGCGGGTCGAAGCGATCGAACAGCGCCTGCGCGATGCGCGGCTGCTGCTGCGTTGATTGTCTCGTCGCGCCGGTGGATCAACGGATCAGCCGCATCCGACCGAAATCAGGGATGAAGCGCGATCCTTCCTCGCTCAACCCCAGCGGAGCCGGGAAGTACACGCACCACGCCCGTCCCACCAGCAGGCGACGATGCACTACGTACGGCGCCTCGTCGATCTGCTCGGCGACCAGATCATCCGGATCGCCCCACTTGCGGCTGTCGTGCGAGGCGGCGCTGTTGTCGCCGCACATGAAGAAGTGATCCGGTCCCAGTACGGCGGTGGCCTTCGGGTGGGTGGCCATCGCGGGGGGGCCTCCGGTATAGAGCGTGGCGGGCTGGTAGTACAGATCGCGATCCACCGCGGCGCGGTGAATGACGGCGGGCGCGCCCTCAAGCGACCACTGCAGCGTCGGCGAACTGGGGCGATACTCCCCCACCCACGGGTTGCCGCTGCGGCCTCGCTCCAGCACCTCTTCGACGCTGCGGCCCGTGGCGTGGCGCAGCCGCTCCTCGGGCGTCCAGTCGTACTCCAGGCGGACGACCTCGCGCCCGTCGATCCAGATCGACATGGCCTGATCCACGTGCCAGAACTCCACCTCGGTGGTGCGTCCGGGCCGGAAGGCCGTGGTCGCGCCGCCGCGCGAGTCAATCCAGTGAACGGCCGAGGGATTGTCCTCGTCGCCGATCAGGCCGTACCGCACCGTCGCCGTCGAACCGGCGATGGAGAACGCGAATCGGTGGCCCCGCGCGGTCAGATGAAGCGATGTCTGAAACCCCGCCGTCTCCGGTTCGATCGCGGCGCGGACGCGGAGGTCGCTCACCGGAAACACCTGCTGACGCCGTCCCAGCATGTTGTAGGCGTTCCAGTCGTCGAGCGCGCGACGACGATTGTCCCATTCCAGCAGAAGGGGCCGACCGGAGGATTCAACGCGCCAGGCGTCGCGCCCTGATTCAGTCCGCGCGCCGCCGATCCACGCTTCATCGAGCGGCTCCGCATCGGCGCCGGAGGGCCTGTAGGAGCTGTCATGCACCGGCTGCCAGACCGCCCGCTGCACGTGAACGGGCTTGCGCTGAATGCGGAAGGGCTCCTGCGGCTGGTCCGCCCGTCGCGTGAACACATCGCCATCCGCCAGCCAGAGCTCCTCGCCGGGGAGGCCCACGAGCCGCTTGATGTAGTTCTCGTGCGGCCGCGTGGGGTTCTTGAACACGATCACGTCATAGCGGCCCGGGTCGGTGAAGGTGTAGAGCCACTTGTGCACCAGCACGCGGTCCCCGGGCCGGACGCTCCGCGACAGCGCGTCGCGCGTGCGTCGGATCACGGCGTCCTCGGGGCGCCCCATCGGGTCGGCGATCGAGAAGACGTGGCGCGGGTCGATCGAAACGTCGTCCAGGGTTCGGTCGCTGGCGTCAACCGCGAAGTCGTAGCCGGTCTCGGGCGAGGTGATCCGCAGATGGTCCCCCAGCAGCGTCGGCGCCATGGAGCCGGTGGGAATGACGAACCCCTCCACCACGAACCCGCGAAAAGCCATGGCGATCACGAACGCGGTGATGAGGGCGATGAGCGTGTCGGGCACGCCGCCGTCGGAGGGATCGGCCTCTCCTTCTGAACGGGGCGATTTCGGATGGTCCTGTGTCGGCATGGGCTGGATTGCATCGTACGATTGAAGTTCGCGATGTGCCGCCCGAGGGCGCAGATCAATCAACCCAGGCACGCCGCACGGGTATGATCGGCGTCGCTCACCGTTCCACTTGATGTCGATGCCTGACACCTCCACCGCCATCCGTGCCGAGAACTACCTGGCCCCCGAGACGCTCGGGCAGTTGGCGCCCTTCGAGCTGCGCGCCAAGATGATCGTCGAGGGCGTGATGTCCGGCATGCACCGCTCGCCATACCAGGGCATGGCGGTGGAGTTCGCCCAGCATCGTCAGTACGTGCCCGGCGACGACCTGAAGCACCTGGACTGGAAGGTCTTCGGACGCAGCGACAAGCTGTACATCAAGCAATACCAGCAGGAAACCAACCTCGACGTGATGGTGCTGGTGGATTCGTCGGCGTCGATGAAGTTCGGCACGCTGGACATCAAGTCGAACTGGGGGCTGACCCAGGCCAGCCGCGAGCGCCGGTCGTGGACCAAGTTCGACTGCGCCACCGCCGCCGCCGTCGCCATGGCCTACCTGTGCCTGCAGCAGCAGGACCGCGTGGGGCTGGTGGTCTTCGCCGAGGGCATCCGGCGCATGGTCGAGCGCTCCAACGCGCAGGGGCAGTGGCGTCGGATCGTCACCGCCCTCAACAGCGAGCCGGTGGAGCAGACCACCAACCTCGCCCACGTCACCGACCAGGTGCTGGGCAAGGTCACCAACCGCTGCCTGTTCGTGGTGCTGTCGGACTTCTTCGATTCGATCGAGTCCATCCGACAGTCGCTGGCGCGCTTCCGGCACCGGCGGCATGACGTGATCCTGATCCAGACGCTCGACCGCCAGGAGATGCGGTTCGACTTCAATCAGCCCGCGCCGTTCCTGGGCATGGAAGGCGAGGGCCGCCTGCGCGTGGACCCGCGGGCGCTGCGCGAAGCGTATCTCCAGGCGCTCACCGAACACACCAGCGCCATCGCCGCCACGGCCCGCGGGTTCGGGTTCGACTACGAACGCGCCGACACGCACGAGTCCGTCGGCCCCATGCTCAGCCGCCTGATGGCGCGTCGGAACGCGTACATCAAGCGGACGAAGATGGGCTAACGCGGCGCGCCGCCGTCATCATCGTGCTCCGTTTCAGCGGGCGGTGGTTTGGGTTTCTTGACCCCCAGCAGCGCGTCAAGAGATCCCATCGGATCGGTCAGGTCGTACCGCTCAATGCCGCCGTACAACCCCCGCAACTGGCCGAGCTGCTCGCGCAGCTGGCCGTAGGCCTCGATCTGGTTGCGCGGCACGCGCACGTCCAGGGCCTCGAAGTCCTGCTGCAACTGTTGCAGCAACCGGAGCTGGGCCGCCTGCTCCATCCGCTGCCGCGCCAGGTGCGACGCATAGTCCCGCACCACCGCGATCGACAGCACGCCGAGCCCCGCCGCCAGCGCAGCGCAGGCGATCAGGCCGATAAGCATCCACTTCAGCCGCCGCTCCAGACGGGCCAGGCGAGCATCCGGGGACGGCGAACCGGACTCGGGGGGCGATGTCGGCGGGGTCGCGGTCGTCGATGACGAGGCCTCGTAAGTCATGTCCATGATCCTACGAGGCATGACGGCCCGGCGTTCAACCTGCCGATCCGCAGCGGCGCGAAAGCGTCACACGGCGTCGTCGGCCTGCTCCGCCATGGCCCCGGCGCGGCCGCGCAGCAGGGCGTCGCGGATGCGCAGCGCCGCGTCATGCCTCAGCCCCGGCAGATCCACCTGGGCGTTCTCGGTTCCGGCGGTGTGAATGCGCAGCACCGCGATCCCGAACCGCCGCATGATCGGACCCTGGATGACATCGGTGTGCTGCACGCGCGAACACGGGACGTTGATGATCCGACGCCACACCACGCCCTTGCGAATCTCGATGCCCTCCGGCGACAGGGCGTACTGGGTGCGGGCGTACTCCTTGCCGGGCCACACCGCGGAGAACCACGCCAGCCAGCCGGCCAGCAGCACCCACGCGCCCGAAAGGATCAGCCCCCATCCGGTCCCCACGCCCCCCAGCAGCCAGAGAACCAGCGCCCCCACGCCCGATCCGCCGGCAATGACCGCGAAACCGATCCACGACCCGAGCAGTTCGGCATCGCGGTAGGCGGGATCAACGGGGTGGAGCACGCCGTCGGCGATATCGACGCCCGGTTCTGCATTCGGAAGGGGGTTCAGCGCCCCTCCCGAGGTGAGTGCGGGCGCCTGAAGAGTCGTCTCACGCGAATCGACAGTGGAGCCATCCCCGGCCGCCACGCGCCCATCATCAATCAAGCCCACGCCACGACCCATATCGCCGATGGGCGCAGGTGACGAATCGCTTCCGGGACGGCCGGTGCTTTCACACTCCGATTCGGCGACGGACTCGTGCTGATCGCGTTCACAACTCACCAACACAATGATAGGGACAGCGCCGTCGCGTGAACGAAGCCGCTCGCTGTCAAACTGGGCAACCCAGAGAGAACGGCTGTTTTTCGAAACGCCCAACTATGCCCTTGCGTATCCCGCCCGAGGTGATATACCGTGGAGGGATCACACGTTCTGGGGTGGGTGGATCCGCAGGCCATCGCTGCGGGTTGTGTGTTTTCCGAGTCCTTCTACTTCCTTGATGGAGTGGTGCGATGCTGAATCGAGCGCGGCGAAGCGTGGCGGGTCTGGTGCTGGCAGGCGTGTTCGTGGGACTGACAATCGCCCCGGCGCCGGGAATGGCTGTTCTCGCCGCGGTGGAACCCACGGGAGACGGGTCGAACCTGCTTCCCGCCGGCGCCCGGACCCTGCGGCTCGACGGCTCGGGCATCACCGTCGCCACGTGGGAGAGCGGCCGCCTCGCCGCCGGCGCGGTCCCGCGGAGCGGTTTCGCGGTCCAGATGGAGCCGGGCGGACCGTGGCATCGCGTGGACGACGCTTCGTACATTCTGAAGCTGCGCTACGCGGAGTTCGACCCGGTTTTCACCGGCGAGCCGCCCGTGCCCCCGCATCTGACCGCGGGCGACCCTGAACAGGGCCGCCAGGCGTACATCGTGCAGTTCATCACCCAGCCGCTGGAGCCCTACCGCGAGGCAATCCGCCACGCGGGCGGTGTGATCCACCGCTTCCTGGCCCATCACTCCTACATCGTGCATCTTGATGCCGCCGGGCTGGCGCGGGTGCAGGCGATGCCCTTCGTCCGCTGGGTGGGCGCGTATCACCCCGCATACAAACTGGAGGAAGAGTTGCTCGAGGCGATGGGTGAGGATCCCTTCGGGCTGACCGCCACGCGCCTGTACATTCAGGTGATGGAGCGCGGGCTGGTTGACAAGGAGCGCGTCGCGGCCCGCGTCGCCGCCATCGGCGGCCAGGTCAACGCCATGATTCCCGACGGCTTCCTGCTGGAGGCCACGCTCGACGGGCTGCAGGTGATGGACATCGCCGCCATGCCCGAGGTGCTGTGGATCGACCGCTGGAGCCCCTATGAGTCCGACATGGACATCGCCCGGCAGATCGGCGGCGGCAACTTCGTCCACAACACGCTGGGGTACACGGGCCAGGGCGTGCGGGCCGAGGTGATGGATGGCAACGTTCTCACGACCCACGTGGACTTCCAGAACCCGCCCGTCCTGCTGCACGGGTCACGCTCCGGCAGCGCCAGTCACGGCACGGCCACGTACGGCATCAACTTCGGCACCGGTACGGCCAACGCCCAAGGCAAGGGCATGGCGCCTTCGGCGCAGGGCATCTTCGCCTCCTACGCCTCCTTGACGAACCGCTACCAGCACACGGCGGAGCTGCTTCAGGCGCCGTACTTCGCCGTCTATCAGAGCAACTCGTGGGGCTCGACGCAGACCACGCAGTACACCAACATCTCCACCGAGATGGATGACATCCTGTTCATCAACGATATCGTGATCTGCCAATCGCAGAGCAACACGGGCAACCAGAACTCGCGTCCCCAGGCGTGGGCCAAGAACATCGTCTCCGTCGGGGGCATCGCCCATCGCAACACGCTGACCAAGTCCGATGACGCCTGGACCAGCGCCAGCATCGGCCCTGCCGCCGACGGTCGGATCAAGCCCGACTTGGCCCACTTCTACGACAGCATCTTCACCACCACCAGCACCAACAACACCGCCTATACCTCGTCCTTCGGCGGCACCAGCGGCGCCACGCCCATCACTGCGGGGCACTTCGCCCTGTTCTTCCAGATGTGGCACGAGGGTATCTTCGGCAACGAAGTGGACTCCAACGGCACCGTCTTCTCCAATCGGCCCCACATGACCACCGCCAAGGCGATCATGATCAACACGGCCGACCCCTATCCCTTCACCGGCCCTACTCACAACCTCAGCCGCGCCAAGCAGGGCTGGGGCATGGCGGATCTCAGCCGCCTGCACAACGTCCGGAACAAGATGTTCATCGTCAACGAGGATCGGGTGCTCACCCTGCTTCAGACCGCGACCTACGAACTGGCGGTCGAGCCGGGCACGCCCGAGTTCCGGGCCACCATGACCTACGCCGACCCCGGCGGCACCACGTCGTCCACGCTCCACCGCATCAACGACTTGTCGCTCAAGGTCACCTCGCCCGGCGGCACGATCTACTGGGGCAACAACGGGCTCGCCGACGGTCTGTGGTCCACCTCGGGCGGAAGCGCCAACACGCGCGACACGGTGGAGAACGTCTTCGTGCAGAACCCCCAGCAGGGGGTGTGGCGCGTCGAGGTCATCGCCTCCGAGATCAACCAGGACGGCCATCGCGAAACCCAGGCCGTGGACGCCGACTTCGCACTCATCGTCACCGGCGTCGTACCCCCATCCACCACGGCGACGCTGACCAGTTTCACCATCCAGAGCGGTACGCTCCTGTCCGGCGGGCTGCCTGAACTGACCCAGTCCGATGACCAGTACCTGCGGGTCCGGTCCGGCTTCGGCAACACCTTCACCGAACTGCACCGGCTGAACATGCAGATCAACGCCCAGGCCGCCGGCTCGCCATCCACCATCGACGTGAAGGTGGAGCAGCGGCTGGTGTCGCAGAACGGCACGGGGCGCCTCTGGGTCCGCAACTGGCCGCAGAACCGCTTCGACCTGGTTGATTCGTTCTCGATCGGAACCACCGACGTGGTCCGCACCATCACCGGCCTTCCCGCCGCGGACTATGTAGCCGGAGACGGGTCGGTCCGGATTCAGCTGCGCAACCTCGTGGTGGTGCCGATCTTCGCCTTCACCTTCGACACCGAGATCGACCACGTCGAGGTGTCGCTGAACTGATCACTTCTCGGACCGGTCGGTGCAAGACGACCGTCGCCGGGGGACATGCCATCGGTGGAGGCGGGGTTCCGCTTCGGCCTGCGCCGGCGCGGGTATGCTCCAGTGTCACTCTTGGCGGCGCATCTCGCCCGCCAGCAAGGAACGGCCGCTCATGAAGACCACGCGATTCATCCTGGCGATCACCACTTCCGCGTTTCTGACCGCCGGGTCGGCCTTGGCGGCGCCGCCGCCCATCCGGCTGGACAACGTGGCCTCGGGCTTTTCGCTCCCGCTCGGCTTCGTGCAGGACCCCTCCAACCCCAGCGTGCAGTACGTGCTGCAGCAGCGCGGCCGCATCCGCGTGCTGGTCAACGGGGTGGTGCAGGCCAATGACCTGCTCGACCTGACGGGCGTCGCCTCGACCAGCGGCAGCGAGCGCGGGCTGATGGGGCTGGCCTTTCCGCCCAACTACGCACAGGACGGGCGCCTCTACGTCAACTACACGCGCAACAGCGACGGCGCCACCATCGTCGCACGCTTTCAGCGCGACCCGAACAACCCGCTCCGCGCCCTGCCCGGCTCGCAGGAAATCCTGCTCACCATCGCCCAGCCGTTCAGCAATCACAACGGCGGCAACCTGGTGTTCGGGCCGGACGGCTACCTGTACATCGGCAACGGCGACGGCGGCTCAGGCGGCGACCCCAGCCACCTGGCCCAGAACCCCAACTCGCTGCTGGGCAAGATGCTGAGAATCGATGTGTCGCCCACCACCGGGTACGCCATTCCCGCCGACAACCCCTTCGTGGACAACGACCCGATCCCCGCCCGGCACGAGATCTGGGCCTTCGGCGTGCGCAACCCCTGGCGATGGTCGTTCGACAACCCGGCCCTGGGCGGAACCGGCGCCATGGTCATGGCCGACGTGGGTCAGAACGCCTGGGAGGAGATCAACTACGAGCCGGCGGGACGGGGCGGGCGCAACTACGGCTGGCGACTCCGCGAGGGCGCGCATAACTACGACACGTCGCTGCCCGCCGCCTACACCCCGCTCACCGAGCCGATCCACGAATACAGCCACGCCGTGGGACGCAGCATCACCGGCGGCTTCGTGTACCGCGGCTACAACCTCGGCAGCGCCTGGCAGGGACGCTACTTCTTCGCCGACTACGTGCTCGGCAAGATCTTCTCCATGCAGATCACCACCAACCAGCAGGGCGAGGGCGTCGCCAGCGACGTGCGCGAGCACACCGCCGAACTGGGCGGCAGCAGTTTCATCGGCAACGTCGCCAGTTTCGGCGAGGATTCCAGCGGCGAGCTCTACGTCGTATCCTTCAACGGCACGGTGCGGCGACTCGCCCCCCAGCAGTCGCCCTACATCTACGGCGACACCTTCACCCGCGTGCGCGGCCTGCCCGTTTCGGGCGACCTGGAATCGCTCAAGTTCAATGACGACAACCGGCTGGAGACCCGGCCCGACGTGTTCCGCACCTCCAGCGTGCCTCCGGTTCAGGTGCGCGTGGACGGCACGTGTCCCGTCGCCAACCCGTCGGAACTGCGCTTCACACTTGAATCACGGGCCGACCGGGCCAACATCAACCAGCGCATCCTGCTCTACAACTTCTTCACCGACCAGTATGATCAGGTCAACACCCGCATCCTGACCACGTCGGACGTCACGGTGCAGATCGTCAACACGACCAATCCGGCGCAGTACGTCAACCCCAACAACCGCCGCGTCCGGGCGCTGATCCAGTGCAACGCGATCGCCTTCTCCATCGCTCCCGTGTGGGTGACGGGCATCGACCGGGCGGTGTGGGAGTTCTCTCCCTGATTCTCGCCTCCTCATCCACCCAGACGCCATGCTCAGCGCCCCGCCGTCGCGGGGCGTTTTCATGTCCTGGTGAACCCGCGACGGCCCGTTTCCGAACAGTGCTTCAGACGGGACAGCCCTGCGCCCGGACGGTACCATGTCCCGATCCATCAGGGAGCCGCATCGCATGGCCAGCACCGACCTCGCTCATATCGAAGCCGCCGCGCAGAAGTTCCGCGACGACTATCGCAAGACGAAGATCGAGATTCAGAAGGCGGTGGTCGGCCATGAGGAGATCATCGACGGGGTGCTGACGTGCCTCTTCGCCGGCGGACACGCGCTGCTCGAGGGCGTGCCGGGTCTGGGCAAGACGCTGCTCATCCGTTCCCTCTCCGAGGCGCTGCAGCTCCACTTCTCGCGCATCCAGTTCACGCCTGACCTCATGCCCGCCGACGTGACCGGCACCACCATCGTGGTGGAGACGGAGACCGGGCGCGACTTCCAGTTCCGCAAGGGGCCGATCTTCGCCCAGATCGTGCTGGCCGACGAGATCAACCGCGCCACGCCCAAGACGCAGTCGTCGCTGCTGGAGGCCATGCAGGAGAAATCCGTCACCGTGGGCGGCACCACGTACGCGCTGGAGAAGCCCTTCTTCGTGATGGCCACGCAGAATCCCATCGAGCAGGAGGGCACCTACCCCCTGCCCGAAGCGCAGCTCGACCGCTTCTTCTTCAAACTGGAGGTCGGGTATTCGTCACGCGACGAACTCGCCGAGATTCTCAACCGCACCACGGCGGGCGAGTCGGCCAGGATCGAGCGCGTGCTGGATGCGCCGTCCATCCTGGCGCACCAGGGGCTGGTGCGCAAGGTCGTCGTCGCCCCGCACGTGCAGGACTACGCGGTGCGGCTGGTGCTCTCCACCCACCCGCAGGGGCAGTTCTCCACCCCGATGGTCAACCAGTACCTGCGCTTCGGCGCCAGCCCCCGCGCCGCCCAGACGCTGATCCTCGCCGCCAAGGTGCATGCCCTGCTCGCGGGACGCGCCAACGTGAGCGTGGAGGACATCCGCAAGGTGGTGCTGCCCGCCATGCGCCACCGCTGCCT
Source organism: Phycisphaeraceae bacterium (assembly GCA_015709595.1). NCBI lineage: Bacteria > Pseudomonadati > Planctomycetota > Phycisphaerae > Phycisphaerales > Phycisphaeraceae > Phycisphaeraceae bacterium. The sequence goes on along the minus strand of CP054178.1, from coordinate 1,974,305 downwards.
GCTCAACTTCGAAGGCGAGGCGGAAGGCATGCGCACGGACGACATCCTGAAGAACATCGTGGAAACGGTGCCGACGGATGTGGGAATGGCGGCGTAGCGCCGCGCTCAGCGGCGGCTTCGCGCACCCAAACCATCGCAATAATCCGCCGTGACCCTGCTCGCTCCGTGGACAGCCCTAGCCGCCGGTCTCATCGCCTTTCCGGCGCTGCTGCTGCTCTACTTCCTCAAGCTGCGCCGTCTGCCCCGGCGCGTCCCCAGCACGCTGCTGTGGATGAAGTCCATCGAGGACTTGCAGGTCAACGCGCCCTTCCAGCGGCTCAGGTGGTCGCTGCTGCTGCTGTTGCAGGCGCTGATCGTGCTGGCCATCGTGCTGGCCCTGGGACGGCCCGTGATCGAGGCGGCTGGTACGGGTTCGTCGAGACACATCCTGCTCATCGACGTGAGCGCCTCCATGAGCGCTCGCGATGTCGATCGCGCCGGACGCTCACGCCTCGACGCCGCCCGCGACGAAGCCCTGCGGCTGGTCGATCGCCTGGCGGGCAGCGAACGCCCCGCGGCGATCATGGTCATCGCCTTTGCAAGCACCGCGCGAGTCATCGCCCCTTTCGGGGCCACCATCGGCGAGGTGCGAGACGCCATCCGCACGCTGGACGCCACGGACGAATCCGCCGACCTGGCCGCTGGGCTCCGGCTGGCGGACGCCTTTGCGGCCGCAGCCGCCGCGGATGAGCAGGACCTGCCCGAGGTGACGCTCTTCTCCGACGGGGGTGTGGGGGAAGGGAGCCGGCGGGCGTCAGCCGTCAGTCGTCTGCCGGCGGACCCGGACGCGCCAAACGCGGGACGCGGTACGTTCTCGTCGCCTCTCACGGTTCGCGCCAGCGCGTTCCACTTCGTCCGCGTCGGACCGGATGCCGAGGCGGACGTGAACAACGTGGGGATCACCTCTCTCGCCGCGCGGCGCGATCCGGATGACCCGGTGTTCGTGGACGTGCTGGCCCGCTTCGTCAACGCTTCTCGCCTGCCGGTGGAGGCCCCCGTCGTCGTGATGATCGACGGCCGCGTCGGCACCGCCGTGAGCGTGTCCATTCCCGGCGCGAACGACGAGACTCCGGGCGAAGCCGTGCGCACCTTCCGCGTCGATCTGCCGGAGGGCGGCCTGCTCACGGTGCAGGTGCGTCGCCCGGACGCGCTGGCATCTGACGATCAGGCCTCGATCTCCCTCGCTCCGCCTCGGCGCCCCCGCATCGCGGTGATCACGGGCGAGAGTGGAATCGACCCATACCTGCGCGGCGTGCTGGAGGCGCTTGAGCCGGAGCAGCTGGTGGTGAGCTCGCAGGAGCCGCCCCGCGCCGCCGACGGCTCGCCCGCTGGCGCGGGCTTCGACCTGGTGGTGTACGACGGCTTCGACCCCGCGGGCGCTTCTGGCGGCGTGTTCGGGGCCGCAGTCGGTACGCCATCGATCGACATCGCCCTGGCGGGCTTCCCCGCCCCGGCGCTCGTGCTGGCGGCCGGTCTGCCGGGCGCATCGTTCACCCCGGCCGCGCTCCCGTCGGGGGGGCAGCGCCCCCCCGCGGAGCGTTTCATCAGCTGGGACCGCACCCACCCCTTCCTGCGTCACGTTGAACTGGATGACGTCATTCACGCCCCCGCCGGATCGTTCGACATCGACGAGGACTTCACGGATCGCATCGAGGTGCTCGCGCGCGGGCCGAGCGGACCCGCGATCATCGCCGTCCGGGCGGGTGAGCGGAGGCACGTGGCCACCACCTTCCGGCTCATCGACAGCAACTGGCCGGCCCGGGTCAGCGTGCTGGTCTTTCTGCAGAACCTGCTGGACGCCGCGCCGCGGCTGCGGCATGGGTCGGAAGGCGTGAGTTTCCGTCCTGGCGAGACGCTCGCCGTCACGCCCCTCCCCGGCGCGTCGCGTGTGCGCGTCACGGGGCTGACCGCCGCCGACCTGCCCGTCGAGGGTCACGGCCGCCTCACGCTGCCCACGCCGTCGCGCGTGGGCGTGGCGATGGTGGAGGGGGTCGAGCCGCCCTTCGATCGACTGGCGATCAATCTGGCCGACGCGGGTGAAACGGACATCCGCCCGGTCGAGTCACTGCGGGTCAACGCCGAGCGAATCCGCGCCGGATCGGCGGGCGAAGTCACTCCACGCGAGCTCTGGCCGTGGCTCGCCGCCGTTGCGCTGACGCTGCTGGTCATCGAGTGGCTGGTCTACGCTCGCCGGGTGCGCGTGTGACGGGTGGCGCGACGCTCCCCGTCGCGCGTGTGCCACGGCCGTCTCGGTCGTGCGGCCGCGCAGCGGGTGTGCGGCAGATGAAACGATCGAGTCGTGACGCGGGCATGCCATCGGGCGACTGCTGTATCGTCGGTGGCCTGGTAACGCTCGCATGGCCGGCACGGCCGCGGCAGACGTCTGCCGAGCCGCGGCGCACGGCGCGGCTACGCTTCCCATGATCTCTCTTCGGAACCACTCATGCCCACCGCACAACTGACCTTCCTCGCTTCGCTGATCCTTCTCACTGTGACATCGTCAATGGTGTCGGCCGCACCGCTTCAGGATGACGCCCCTGCGTCTTCCACGTCCCCCGCCGCCACTCCTTCCGCCGCCGAGCGCTGGAACCTCCGCTTCCGCATCGACACCGGCTACACCGCCCAGTTCAAGGCCGATCTCGATGATGGCGGCGAATACAGCGTCTCGCGCTACGGCCTTGCCGCCAGCGTGTCGTTCGACATCGTGCCCAACCTCAATCTCGATATCCGCTTCGGCTACGCCCACGACGCCTACGACTTCTCGGGCAACGAGGGCTTCGCCGCCCTCGAGGCGTGGGACGGCGTCGATACCTGGTCCGTCTCCCCCGTCCTCACCCTGCGCCTCAATGAGCAGTGGTCGCTCTGGGGCGGGCCGCGATTCGTCCACATGGTCGAGGATGACCACGGCGATGATGAGGACACCGATGGCGGCGTCTGGACCGCCGGGGGCTCCATCGGCGTCACCTACCGCGCCAGCGACACCCTCACGCTCGGCGGCGGGGTCGCTGTCCAGTCCCAACTCGAAGACTCCATCTCCATCTTTCCCATCATCATCCTCAACTGGCAGTTCGCCCCCGACTGGACCCTTCGCACCACGGGTGGGGGGGGCACGGGCTTCGGCGGCGGAGCCGAACTCGCCTGGACTTTCTGCAAGGGCTGGGAAGCCGCCATCGGCGCCCGCTACGAAACCCGCCGCTTCCGACTGAACCAGGATGACATCGCGCCGGACGGCATCGGCCAGGAAACCATCCTGCCCGTCTTCGCCCGTCTGTCGTGGACTCCCTGCCCGACCTTCACCATCTCCCTCACGGCGGGAGCCGCCATGTTCGGCGAACTGCGACTCGAGGATGAGGATGGCGATCGACTGGCAGATGATGAGTTCTCAGCCGCTCCGTTCGTCTCCTTGAGCGGTACTATCCGGTTCTGAGCGCTGACTCCGATTGCCCGCCCCCACCGCCTGATGACGGACGGCTGGCCTTCACCTGCCCAGCACCACGCCGAGACGCAACCGCGGACCAGCAAAGGACCCCCCCATGAAACCTGTTCGATTGTTGGCGTTCCTCGTCGCCACGCTTCTGATCGCCGCTACAGCGCGCGGCGGAGAATGGATCACCCTGTTCGACGGTTCGTCCACCGCCATGTGGCGGGGGTATCGGCAGAGCACGTTCCCCGCCAGGGGATGGGTGGTGGAGGATGGAGCCCTGCGCGTGATGGCGGGCGGGGGCGGCGGGGACATCGTCACCAGAGACTGCTTCGAGAACTTCGAGCTGGTGCTGGAGTGGAAGGCCGCCCCCCGCGCCAATAGCGGCGTCATGTACCGCGTGGCCGAGACGGGCGGCTCGACGTGGAACACCGGGCCGGAGTACCAGATCTTCGATGACCTGGGACACAACCTGGCTCCCGATCACATCAACTCCACCGGCGCGCTCTATGACCTGAAGAAGCCCAGCGCGGACAAGAAGGCCGTGGTGAGGCCCGCCGGCGAGTGGAACGAGACGCGCATCGTGCTCAATCGGGGCGTGGTCGAACACTGGCTCAACGGCGTGAAACTGCTGGAGGATGACCTGAACGGAGATGACTGGAAAAGCCGGGTGGCGGCCAGCAAGTTCCGCGTCTACGCCGACTTCGGCCAGCACGCGCGGGGGCGCATCGCGCTGCAGGACCACGGCAACGACGTGTGGTTCCGCAACATCCGCATCCGCGATCTGGACATGCCCAGCCACTCCGCGGTCACCCCCGTGCCGCGGGGTGATGCCTGGTGGAAGCAGCGGTTCGAGGCCATGCAAGCCGAGGTGAACAAGGGCGACGCTCAGATCCTGCTCATCGGCGACTCGATCACCCAGGGGTGGGAAGGCCCCGGCAAGGCGCCGTGGGAAGGTGAACTGCTGCCGCGCAAGGCGGTCAACCTGGGCATCGGAGGCGACCGCACGCAGCACGTGCTCTGGCGGCTGAAGAACGGCAACCTGGACGGCATCGCGCCCAGGTTCGCCTTCGTGATGATCGGCACCAACAACTCCAACGGCGAGGACAACACCGTCACCGAGATCGCCGACGGCGTGCGGGCGATCGTCAACACCCTGCGCGATCGGTTGCCGACGACCAAGATCGTGCTGTGGGATATCTTCCCCCGGGGCGACAAGCCCAACCCGCAGCGCGGCAAGATCGCCCAGGTGAACCAGATTCTCGCCCGACTGCACGATGGCGAACGGGTGTTTTTCCGCCCCATCGGCCACCTGTTCATCGAGGATGACGGCTCGATCAGCAACACCGTCATGCCCGACTTCCTGCACCTTTCGCCCGAGGCGTACGGGCTGTGGTGGTTTCAGATCGAAAAGACCCTGATGGAACTGGGGGAGTAAGCGCCGCCTGGGGCGTCCAGTCCGTCCCTTCGACCCACCCCCCCACCCCGTCTACACTTCCGCCCCTATGGCACGGATTCGTGAGATCAAAAAGCGGATGGTTGCGGTCAAGAACATCGAACGCATCACCAAGACGATGCAGATGATCGCGACCGCCAAGTTCACCAGCGCCCTGCAGCGGGCCAAGGCCACGCAGCCCTACGCGCTGAAGATCCGTCAGATGGTGGCGGACGTGGCCGCCGCCGCGGGGGACGTGGAGCACCCGCTGCTCAAGACGCCGACCGCGCCCCGCAAGCGAGAGCTCGTGCTCACCATCGTCTCCGACCGGGGGCTTTGCGGCGCATACAACAGCAACGTGCTGCGGATGGCGTCGCAGTTCAACCGGCAGGCGAAGGCCAAGGGGATCGAGGTCGTCAACGAGATCTCGGGCAAGAAGGCGGTGGCCTTCTTCCGCTTCGCCGGGCTGCCCGTGGCGGAGCGTCACACCGTGTTCGCCGATCGTCCCCGCTACGAGGACGTGCAGCGACTGGCGCAGAAGTACATCGATGCCTACGTGGCGGGCGAGTTTGACGCGATTCGCATCGTCTCCACCCGCTTCATCAGCAATACCCGCCAGCAGGCGCAGGTGATGCAGCTGCTGCCGCTGGCCACGCCCGCGGCCAGCGCCTCGACCGAATCGAAGAAGGCCAGCGCCATCTACGAGTTCAGCCCCTCCGCCGCCGAGCTGCTCGCCGTCCTGCTGCCCGAATCGGTGAAGACTTCGCTCTTCCTGGCGTTCAATGACGCCATCGTGAGCGAACAGGTGATGCGCATGATCGCCATGAAGGGCGCCACCGACAACGCCAAGTCGCTCGGCAAGTCGCTGCGGCGTCAGTACAACCGGGCCCGACAGGCCAAGATCACCACCGAACTCATGGAAGTGGTGGCCGGCGCGGCGGCGCTGGGTTGAACGGTTGAACATCGACCGTCGAGTCGAACCGAAGCGGTCGGACGCCGCAGTTGTTGCGCGTCAAGGCGGCCTCTCGGATCAGGTTTGAGTCCAGACCAGCCCGCGAACCAGCCGATATCACCGATTGGCCGCACCGGCGTGCGGGTGGTGTCATCATGCTCGAAGCGACCGAACGACCATCCGAAGGAGCCATGACAGGCGACGATCCGACCGCAACGTCCTCGCCGTCGGCGTCTCTGCCCGACCCGGGCGGAACGTTTCTTGACCCGTCCGAAATCGACGCCCTGCTGGACCGAACGCAGTCCATCGCCCGGACGCTTGGAGACGCCGCGGCGGAAGCGACGGGGCCGTCCACGAACGACCCGGACGCGATGCCGTCAGGCGCTGTCGCGGAACCCGAGTCAATCGGCTCGCTGGATGAACGGCTGGCCAAGGCAGCCAAGGTCGCGCACGACCTGGCGCCGCCGACCGCCTCACCCCTGAGTGGTTCGCCACCCGGATCCGCACTCGCCGATCCCGAACCATCCGCAGCCGCCCCTCTTTCCGACGACCCTATCGAGGTGGATCTGAGCGGCTTCACGAAGCCCGCCACGCCCCGGCGTGAGGCGCAACACGCGGACGCGGCGTCGTCCCCGTCGCCCGACGCCGACGTGACACGGAGCGCGAACGCCCGGCGTCAGGAGAAAGACGGAACGTCCGGCGCCGGGGGCGTCGATGCCCAGCCGCCGACGCCCTCGAGCATCATGACCTTCGGCGGACGGATGGACCGGCTGGCTCGTCGTTCGCTCAGCGTGTTCGCGGCGCCGCTGCGCGGCCTGAGCGACTCCGGGCGTCAGCGCGTCAGCATCACGGTGCTGACGCTGGCGGCGTGGGCGGGATTGTCCTGGGCGGCGGTGCTGATCATGACTCGATGAACGCCGTCGCGGCGTCAAGGAAGCGACCATGCGCGTAATGCTGGACAATCGGACGTGCCACGTGACGGGCCACACCATCGGCGACGCCATCGCCGCGGGCGACGCCCAGGCCCGGCGCCAGGGACGGCGCGTCATCGAGGTGTGCGTGGACGGCGAGGTCTGGACCGATGATCGGCTCTGCGATGACGACACGCTCGCCGGTCAGGCCGCCGAAGTGCGCCTGACCTCGGTGGACCCCGCTTCGCTGGCGCGAGAGGCGCTGCTGGAAGCGCGCGACACGCTCCTCACGGTGGACGCCCTGCAGCAGCAGGCCGCGGCGCTCATCGAACAGGGGCAGGGCGTCGATGCGATGCGGTCTCTCGGCGAGGCCATTTCGCTCTGGAGACAGGTGCGCGACGCGGCGCTCGATGGTTCGCGGTTCGCCTCGGTGGACCTCTCACGCATCGGCGCCCGGGACGTGGCCATGCCCGAAGGCGTGGCGCGTCTGAACGACCACCTGACGCGCCTGGCCTCGGCGCTCAAGACCCGCGACGTCGTGCTGCTCACGGATACGCTCCTGTACGAGATGCCCCTCGTCATCGCCCTGTGGCGCGATCTGCTCGAAGCCGCCGCGTCCGCCTGCACCGCGGAAGGACGAGCGGAACAACGGACCGTTGGGTTCGAACTGTAAGTCGGGAATCGAGGCGTCAGGCGCTCGGCGTCAGTGACCGGCATCAGCGACCAGGCGCCATTCCTTGAGCATTCGACAGTCGGAACACGGAACACGGATCTCGGCCCCTGAAACCTGGAACCACACCCATGCCCGGCGCGCGGCAGGAGCAGATCGACGATTTGATGGAGCAGGCCAGCGAGGCGCTGGCCGCCACGTCCTACATCGATGCGGAGCTGCTGGCCGACCGGGCGCTGCACCTGGCCCATCGCGCCCGCGACTACGACCGCATGGCCCGCATCTGCCTGCCGTTGCAGGAGGCGCGGCGCCAGCGACTGATGCAGGCGGCCGACGCCGATCACGGACGACCACGGACCGTGGATCAGCCCTTTGATGATCGCTTTCCGCAGGAGTCCGGGCTGTACCTGGTTCAGCCCATGCTGGTCGCAGCGGACGCCCGCCGGCTCCGCACGCAGGCCCTGGAGCATCGCGTTCCGGCGGTGGTGCTCTGCCGCGAACCTCTCACGTCCGTCGGGCTGCAGCCGGTGGTGGCCATCGGCGACCTGGTGATTCGCACCAAGGTCCGACCGCCTCGGAACGCACGCCAGCCCGACCGAACCTGGTTCCTCGAAGCCCTGGAGCAGCTGGGGGACGCGGCGATTGACGAGATCGACGCCGCCCTCACCCCGCTCCGCCGCGTGGACGCCCTGCTGGAGCGCCTGGACGCGGTGGTGGATCATGAGAAGCTCCACCAGCGTCTGGCCGAGGCCTGCCGCGACGCCGCCAGCGGCGAATGAGCGGCTGTCGAATGCCTTTGATTCTTCTCGCCCGCGGGCGTTGTCGAGCCGGGGGATGTTCTTCCATCCCCCATGGTGCAGACTTGCGTCTGGCGGCGCGATCTGCTTTCCAGTAGAATCAGGCCGCCTGAAGGGGAGGCCCCATGCCCGCCGCCGACCGCGACATCGTCATCACATCGCCTCTCGGCGAGGAAGTGCTTCTGTTCAAGGAGATGCACGCCCGGGAGGAGCTGGGGCGATTGTTCGAATACGAGCTGGTCGTGCTCAGCACCAACGGGGCCATCGTCTTCAAGGACATCGTGGGGCAGAGCGTGACGGTGGAGATGAAGCGCACGACCGGCGTGTCCCGCTTCTACAACGGCATCGTCAACCGCTTCTCGCAATCGTCGGCGGACGATCAGGTCACCGCCGACGGCGACATCCTGTACGGGTACCGGATGACGCTGGTGCCCCGCCTGTGGCTGCTGACGCGCCGCGCCGACTGCCGCATGTTCCAGGAGCAGACCGCGGTTGACATCATCAAGAAGATCCTGGGCGACGCGGGCATCACCATCGGCGAGAATCTCTCGCGCTCCTATCGCACGTGGGAATACTGCGTGCAGTACCGGGAGACGGACTTCAATTTCATCTCCCGCCTCATGGAGCAGGAGGGCATCTACTACTACTTCACGCACGAGCAGGGCAAGCACACCATGATGCTGGTGGACGCCATCGCCGGTCATGGTCCGGCGCCGGGCGTGGAGACGCTGGTGTTCCGTCCAGACGGCGCGCCCGAGAACGTGGAGCACGTCTCGCACTGGGCCAGGCGGCAGGCGCTGCAGCCGGGCGCCTACGCGCAGCTCGACTTCGACTTCGTCGATCCCAAGAAGGACATGCTCTCGCGGGCCGTGATCACCCGCGACCACGCCGAGGCCAGCGCGGAGATCTTCGACTACCCCGGCGAGTACGTCACGCTCGCCGAGGGCGACGACTATTCGCGCATCCGCATCGAGGAGTATCACGCCTCCTTCGACACCATCGTGGGCCAGACCAACACGCCCGACGTGCGTCCGGGCTATACCTTCAAGCTCGACGAACACCATCGAACCGACCAGAACGCCGAATACCTGGTGATCGCCACGTCGTTCTCGTGCGAGACCAGCCCCATGGCGTCGCTCGGGGTCGCCAGTGCGGAATACGGCGGCGTGAGCATGTATCGCTGCGAGTTCACGTGCATCCCCTCCTCGCAGCAGTTCCGCCCGCGCCGCATCACGCCCAAGCCCGTGGTGCAGGGGCCGCAGACCGCCATTGTGGCGGGCAAGTCCGGCGAGGAAATCTGGACCGATGAACATGGGCGCGTGAAGGTCAAGTTCCACTGGGATCGGTGGAGCAAGGCGGATGAGACGTCATCCTGCTGGATCCGCGTGGCCCAGAACTGGGCCGGGAAAAAATGGGGCGCCATCTTCCTGCCGCGCATCGGGCAGGAGGTCATCGTCGAGTTTCTCGAGGGCGATCCCGACCGGCCCATCATCACCGGGCGCGTCTACAACGGCGTGCAGAAGACGCCCTACGAACTGCCCGGCAAGGCGACGATGTCCACCATCAAGTCGATGTCCAGCAAGGGCGGAGGCGGCTTCAACGAAATCCGATTCGAGGACAAGAAGGGCTCGGAGCAGCTGTTCATCCATGCCCAGCGCCGTATGGACGTGCGCGCCAAGGCCTCGTCCTACGAGAGCGTCGGGGGCGAACGCCACCAGATCGTCGGCAAGAGCCGGTTCACCAAGATCGAGGAGAACGAGAACGTCACCATCGTCGGCGAGAAACGCGAACGCGTCGACACCGACTCGTTCCTCTCCGTGGGCGGCAACCACAACGCCGAGATCACCGGCAACTGGGCCGTCGCCACCGGCGAAACCCATATCATCGGCGCCAAGATCATCCTTGAGGCCGACGCCCAGATCTCCCTGGTGGTCGGCGGGAACTTCGTGGACATCGGCCCCTCGGGCGTCGCCATCAAGGGCGCCACCGTGCTCATCAACAGCGGCGGAGCCGCGGGAAGCGGCTGCGGCGGACAGTGCGTCGCCCCCGATGAGGCCAAGCACGCCACCACAGCCAACCCCGGCGAGCTCGAAGAGCCGCCAGGAGCCGGGGGAGGCGGAGGCGGCGGAGGAGGTGGAGGCGGCGGAGGGGGCGGGGGCGGAGGCGAAGAACCCGTCGATGAAAAGACGTGGGTCGCCTTCAAGGTGCTCGACGCCGCCGAGCAGCCCATCGCCAACGAGCGGGCCATCATCCACAAGCCCGACGGCAGTACGCAGGAATCTCGCACCAACAGCCAGGGCATCGTCAAACTGCAGGAAGTCGATCACGGCACCTACCAGCTGCAGTTGCCCGATCGCAAGGACGGGGAGTGGACCTTCATCCGCGTCGAGAACGAAGGCGACCAGCAGGCGAGCAGCGGCGAAACCGCCAGCGGCGGCACGAACTCGGGCGGCGCCGCCGCAACGACCAGCTCCGACGCCGAAGAAACCGACGCCTTCGGTGACGAGGGTTTCAGCGGCGGCGGCTCGGGAGGCGGATCATCCGGCGGGGGCGGCAGCGGCTCACCCTCCAGCGGCGGGGGCGGGGGTTCGGGCGGCTCGGGTGGGTCGGGCGGAGCTTCCGCCCAAGGCGCCGGATCGTCGGGTGGCGGCGGATCGTCAGGCGGTTCCGGCGGCGGCGCGTCAGGGGGCGGCTCGTCCGGAGGCGGGGCTTCCTCCGGAAGTAGTGGTGGATCAGGAGGATCAGGCGGTGGGGGTGGGGGCGGCGGCGCTGCAGGGGGCTCTACCGGGGGCAGCGGGTCTTCGACCGGGGGAGGCACCTCCGGGGGTTCGGGCGGCGCGGATGGCGGCTGGGGCGGCGAAGGCGGCTCATCCGGTGGGTCCGGAGGCGGCGCCTCGGGCGGGTGGGGAGACGAAGGCGGAGGCGAAGAAGAAGACCCCTACTCGGGCGGCGGCGGCTCCTCCGGAGGAGGCGGCGCCAGCGGCGGGTGGTAGCGGCAAGTTCCCTCGGGCGCCGTCGCCGAATCAGTCGAACGCACGCCGTCACCCCAAGACCACACGTCCACGAGCCGCACCAGGAAACCCACATCGACGCCCACACCACGCGAGGGGAGACGAGTGTCCGGCCAGGGAACGACGAAGCAGCCAGGTCCATCGACCGCCACCACCGTGGTGCGACTGCAGCCCGTCACCTACCGGCTGACGTTCATCTACCTGGGCAACAATCGCATCCGGCGCGACGCGCCGGGAAACTCCCTTCCCGTCGTGACTCGTCCGCCGCCCTACAGGTGCCGCTACGACGTCACCAACGACCTGCTCACGCTCGAAGGCGACCGCGCCTCGCTCACCCCCTGCGCGCGGGTGATGAATCTCGTGACCGACGGCTCCAACGACCCGACGCGGGCCGCGGCGACCCCATTCTCGCGCGGTGGAACCAACGCCAGGCCATTCATCGACTGGGAGTACCGCGTCGTCATCCTCGACAACCACGGCGGGCGCGAGGCGGACCTGGACATGTTCTGGCGCACCGCCGACAACAAGTCCATTCCCGATTACTACCGTCGCCGCGGGTGGATTCCCGACATCTGGCCCGCCGTGCCCTTTCGCATCGTCGTGCGCAAGTTCATCGGCGACCAACAGGTGCCCTTCGATCGTCCGCTGAAGGCAGTCGTCGAACTGAAGGACACGGCGGAGGAGTTCGACGTCACCGACGGACGACGCCGGGCTTTCATGCAGGAGTTCTTCCGCACCTACAACCAGAACACCGGCAGCAACACCCAGGGCGATGACAACTGCCCCAGGCCGTTCAGCGGATTACGCGAGCACCCCGGCACGCAGGGGGTTCGCGCCGCGGACGTCATCCGCGTCATGCCCTATCGCAACCAGCCGGTGGTGGACACGATGAACCCCGCTCCTGGTCCGGATCTGGTCCAGTTCAACCAGTTGACCGACGCCGCCGTGCATGAGACCAAGAAGGTGCTGCTCGACCTGCAGACCGTCAGCGAGCCGCAGCCCGCGGGTGGAGCGGAAGGCGGCGGGGGCATCGACGTGGGAATCGCTGATTTCGCCTTTCTCCCCTACCCGTCCGCGGGCGACAACTACCGGTTCCTGATCTCGCTGGTGGACGGAAACCAGGACATCCGCGATACGCAGGAGAACGGCGCCGCCGTCCGCTTCGCCGACAACCAGTCGCGGCCGATTCCCACCCCGTGCTCGTACATGTCGGGTCGCTTCGTCATCTGGAAGCGGGCCGACATTCAGCTGCTGGTCACGTGCAACGGCGTGCGCGAGGCCGACCTGGACTGGGAGTACACCAAGGCCGCCTTCCGCAAGTGCTTCCTTGACGTGCGCGGGCCGCTGCGCACGTTCGACATCGACCGCGCCCGCTGGGAGACGATGATCAAGCAGACCTTTCCGGGCAGCGCGCACAACAACAACGCGGCCAACTTCGCGCAGGCGGTGTACGACGCCTCGCTCTACCCCGTGGCCTACGGCGCCTCGCAACCCACCTCGCGCACCGAGCGATTCGCCCAGCGGGCCATCGCGCTGGCGTGCGGCCAGACAGGCCTGCCCGATCCGCACACCGGCAAACCGCGGGCCGACCAGCGCGACGGCAACGGGTTCTACGTCTTCCTGTGCAAGAACGTGCGCTCGCCCAACACCGCGGGCAGCTACCTGGGCGACCGCATGTTCTGGGGCGACGTGGCGAACCCGACCCTGACTCCCGCCGCGCAGCGAATCGACGGCACCAACACCTTCGCGCACGAGTTCGGACACGCGCGGCTGCTGCGCCACTCGCACACCGACTTCCGCCACAACATCAACTTCAACGACGCGGGGGGCGTGGCGCTGGGCGTGATCTCGATCTCCCAGCCCAACTCCACCTCGGACGACAAGAACCACTTCCAGCGCGATCACGACGGCGTGGACGCCTTCGACTGCCTGATGGCCTACGCCGGCTTCACGCTGGACAACGCCGATGGCACCATCAAGTCGCCCTGCGCCCTGTGCGCCCTGTGGCTTCGGCACTTCGACCGCGTGCAGGTGCAGAGCGCCGCCAACTACGGCAACCATCTCAACGCGCGACACGGGCCTGCGCTGTTTCACCAGTACGTCGAGGTCACCACGCCCGCCGCCGGGGGCAACCCCGCCTCTACGACGCGAACCGTGACGGCCATCGCCGACGGAGGCACGGTGACGGTGAAGCGAGGCCGCTCGATCGATCTGATCGTGCTGGGGCCGGCCCGGTCGATTCCGCAGGTGACCCCCCCGGCGCGCAATTACCACGGCAATCTCATCAATCTCTTCGAGTCGCCGCTCAGCACGCAGTTCGCCAACGCGCCGATCACCGCCAACGCGCGGGTGTCGCTGGCCTTCCGCGGCGCCAACACGCCGCTCGTGCGCATCCGCGTCACGGGTGAGCGCGAGGGCGACGTCCGGCTGACGTTCCGGTCGGGGCGCGATCCCACCTGCCAGGTCATCGTTCGAGTGGAACCGCCGTAGCATCCAAGGGCACCCAGCATGTCAAACGGAAGTGGAACATCCGGAGGCGGATCGGGCGGAACCGCCAAGCAGACTGGCCCCAGCGCCGCCACCACGGTGGTGCGGCTTCAGCCGGTCAGCTATCGGCTCACGCTGATCTACCTGGGGCACGACCGCATTGCCCGCGCCGCGGCCGGGGGCGGGGGCGCGGTCGATCGCCCGCCCCCCTACCGATGCCGCTACGAGGTGAGCGGCGACCTGATCGATCCGTGGAGCGGGCAGCCCTCGCCCATGGGACAGCTGGCGCGCATCCTCAACGTCGTCGCCCCCGATGAAACGCACCAGGACACGGTCAAGGCCGCCACGCCCGTCTCCCAGGGCGGCACCAACGCGCGGCCCATCTTCGACACGCTGCATCGCATCACCATCCTCGACAATCACGCCACGCGCACGGCGGAAAATCTCAACCTGCTCGGCTCGCCGGGGGGCGACAACACATCCAACGTGGCCTACTACCGCGCCCGCGGGTGGATGCCCGACATCTGGCCCGCCGTGCCCTTCCGCATCATCGTGCGCAAGTACATCGGCGATCGCCAGGTCAACATCGATCAACCCATCAAGCCGGTGCTGGAGATCAAGGATCCGCCCGAGGAGCTCACGCAGAACGACGGCGCCCGGCGGCGGTTCCTCAACGACTTCTTCACCAAGTACAACCGCAACACCGGCAGCGTCACCACCGGCGACGACAACGCGCCCACCGCCTTCAAGGGCGCCCGGACGCATCCTGGCGACTCGCCCGGCTTCAAGGCGTCGGACGTCATCCGGGTCATGCCCTACAAGAACGAGCCGGTGGTTGATCGAAGCGACACGCCGATCCCCGCCGACCGCGTGCAGTTCGACGAACTCACGAACCCCACCGAACACCAGACCGTCAAGGTGAGGTTCGACCTGACCGAGGTGGACGAGCGCGTGGGCACCACGGACGTAAAGGTGGGCGTCGCCGACTTCGCCTTCATGCCCTTTCCCGTGGCGGGCGACAACTACCGCTTCCTGCTCACGCTGCTCAACGGCGACCAGGACATCCGCGACACGCGGGAGAACGGCGCCAACGTCATCTTCAAGGACGATCGGTCGCGCGTCATCCCCAAGCCGCGCGCCTACGTGACCGGCAAGTTCACCATCTGGAAGAAGATCGAGTTCCGCCTGTGCGTGCTGTGCAACGGCCTGACGCGCAACGACCTGACGTGGTCGCAGGTGACGGAGAGCTACCGCCGCATGTTCATCGAGGTGGTGGAGCCGGCGACGTTCTACTCGCTCACGCGCGACCAGTGGCGCGACATCACGCGCAACTCGGTCTTCAACGGCGCCCCGGGCGTCAACCAGGCCATTCGCTACGAGCAGTCGGTCTTCGACCGCACGCTGTTCCACGAGAACTTCGGGCTGGACATTCCCGACTCGCGCGTGGAGCGGTTCGCCCGCGCCGCCATCCGTCTGGCGTGCTCGCAGACCCCCGCGCCGGGCGGCGGCACCCTGCCCGATCCCTCGGCCGGCGCCGCCCGCGACCAGCAGTCCGACGGCAACGGGCTGTACATGTTCCTCTGCCGCGACGCAAGGTCGTTCCTGGGCGCCTACGTCGGCGACCGAATCTTCTGGATGGCCAAGCGCCAGTTCCAGCCCACCGACGCGCTGGACATCGAGGACGTCACCTTCACCGCGGCCCACGAGTTCGGGCACGTCAAGTCGCTGCGCCACTCCCACACCGCCACGCGGGCGGTCAACTTCACCGACGCGGGCGGCAACGCCTACGTGCTGCAGGTGTCGCACCCCAACAACGGCAACGTCTTCCCCATCGACCACGACGGGCGCGACGCCTTCGAGTGCATCATGTCGTACTCGGCGACGAGCATGACCAACAACGACAGCACCATGGCCGGCCCCTGCGGGCTGTGCGCGCTGTCCATGCGATTCTACGACCGCGTGGAGATTCAGAAGGCGGCCAACTACCGCAATGAGATCCAGCGAACGTACGGGCCGGCGTCGTTCGTTCTCCACACCGGCACCGGCGCGGCGCTGGCCCTGGCGGAGCAGGCCGCCGGCGCCACCATCACGCTGCGGCTTGGCAACGCCGCCCAGCGCAGCGCCGAACTGCTGGTGCTGGGCGCCGAGCAGTCCATCTCCCGCCTCGGCGGCACTCCGTTGCGCTGCCGACCCAACATCATCCTGCTGGGCGGCACCACCATCGCCTCGCAGTTCACGCGCACGGCGGACCCGTCCACCCCCAACGCCAGGGTGGATCTTGCCTTCCGGGGCAGCGGCACACCGCTGCTGCGCGTGCGCGTCACGGCAACGGCGCGAGGACTCGTCACGCTCACGTTCCGCAACGGTCTCGATCCCACCGCGTCCATTCGCATCCAGGTCGACCCGTGACGCCCGGCGGATTCCGGATGGAGAACTGAAGACAGAAGCTGGAAGTGCTCCGATGATCCGACACCTCGATGCCCGCGCCCGACGCCTGACGGCGAAGACCTGCCGCCCACCGTCCACCTGACTCCAGGAAGCCCACCATGTCCGACGTGATCACCATCAACCTGACCCTCGGCAAGGCGGAGTGCATCCGGGGCGAATCGGTGCCCTTCCGCGTCACGCTGCAGAATCGCGGCAAGACGGTGATCGAGGAGTTTCCCTCCTTCGACCGTCACGCCGAGGCGCTGTTTCTCGTCGCCGAGCCGGAGGGCGCGAGGCCCGTCAACCCCGACCTGCCCGACCCCTTTTCGCCTGACGCGATCGTCGGCACCGAGATGTCCTCGCTGGAGCGCGATGGTCGCCATGAACACGGCCCGCACGCCGCACCGACGGAGACCCTGGCTCCCGGCGCCACGCTGGCCAAGGCCGGTGACGTGCTGGAATGGCTCGGGGAGCTCAAGCCCGGACGATACAAGGTCACCGCGCAGCACCGCGGCATCGACGAGATGATCGTCTCCGAGCCCGCCATGCTGGCGGTCAAGCCCGCCAGCCCCGTGGCGCACGCCTCGGCCGTACCCGCCCATGACGCCTACGACGTGCCGGCGATGGCGGCGTGGACGCACCAGGAAGGCGGTCAACTGCTCGTCTTCCACCAGGTGCAAAGCGGCGCGCTGCCCCGCAACCCGAGGCGCTGCTGGCGGATCGGTCCGGCCTCGACCGTGGATGACCTGGCGCCCGCCACCGTGGCCAGCACGTTCCAGAACTTCGGGCACCTGCTGTGGGTGGAAGGCGGCAAGCCGCGCGTGGCGGCTCTCGACCTGACGGACAAATCTCCCCCTCCGCCTCCCCGCGTGCTCACGCCCACGCTTCGGCTGCCGGGACCGATCCTGCGATCACCCCGAAGCATGCCCGACGGATCGGTGATGCTCGTCTCCTGCGATCCCGGCGGTCGCCAGGCGATGCTGGCGCAGATCCGGTCGGACGGCTCCGTCGCCTCTCAGTCGTTCGACTTCGGGCGGGCCGGACCGGTGGGCTCGTACTCGCTGTGCTGGGAGATGACCGAGACGCTGCGGCTCTTCGCCTGCGCCGCGGGCGGGCGTGAAGTCACCGCGACCATGTTCTTCCTGGACGACGTGAACGCTCCGCCCGTCGTTCGAACCGCCTTCGCCTCGAAGGAGCCGGTCGCCTGGCTGCACGGCTACCTCGACGTGGACGCCGCGATGAAGGAGCAGCCGGCCTTCGAGCACAACGCACCGCCGCCGGAGGAGCGCCCCGTCGAGCCGCCGCCTCCCAAGGAGATGCTCTGGGTCATCGGACGGCGCGAGGGCGTCCTCTCCTGCACCCGCGTGAACGTGACCGACAACCGCTCGCGAGCCGAGGCCCTGCTGGATGTGTCCAAGCTCAACGGGCCGCGCGTGGTCCAGAGCGTGCTGGACAATGATCGACAGGTGACGCTGCTGCTGCTTGACGCCGCCAACACGTATCACGTGGGCTCCTCCGCCACGCGCGACGTAACGCCGCTGGCGGAGGTCGCTGGAGAATCAATCACGCCGGCGCAGCAGCCCCTGCTGATGGCCTCCGGCCCGGAAGGCGTGCTGCCGTTCGTGTACGTCCGCTTCCTCAAACCCAAGGACGGCCGCATCGCCTACCGTCTTCTGTCGCCGGCGGGCGAGCGCGACCCGGCGGAGCACGCACACGCGCATCAGCATTGAAGCAGCACGGAAAGGTCAGCCAGGGGTTGTCGGTTCTCAGTTCTCGTTTGTCGCTTGCCCCTCGCAGGAGAGAAGGCCATGCCCCCTGCCGCACGAGTTGGTGACATGCACGCCTGTCCGGTGTCCGACGGCCCCAAGCCGCACGTGGGCGGACCGATCAATCCGCCCGGCTGCGCGACGGTGATGATCGGCTACATGCCCGCCGCCCGCGCCGGCGACATGGCGACCTGCACCGGGCCGCCCGACAGCATCGCCGCCGGCTCCGCCACGGTGATGATCGGCAACATGCCCGCCGCCCGCGTGGGTGACAGCACGGCGCACGGGGGCGTGATCTCACCTCCCGGATGCCCGACGGTGATGATCGGGTAAGCGGATGATCGGCGCTCCAATGACCCGCCGGCGCGGACGCCGACCTTCTCGACAACCGCGACGATTGTCGTTTCGACGGCGCGGCCTTGTCCCCGCCCTGATCCTGGTGATCGCGCTGCTGGTTCTGCTCGACCAGCGGGGGCATCTGCTGGCGCCGGCGCAGGACGATCCGGCTCGATACGAGGGGCGATCGGCCCGCGTCACGCGCGTCATCGACGGCGACACGCTGGAAGTCGATCTGCCGGATCGTCGCACCAGCCGCCCGCGCACGCGGGTGCGGCTGATCGGCGTCGATTGCCCGGAGATGAACGCCGGGGCCGGCCTGCCCGAGCCGTGGGCCGCCGAGGCCACGGCGTTCTCGCGCCGACTCGTCGAAGGGGCGTACGTCACGCTGCTCATCGACCCGGCGAGGCCGCGCGACCCCTACGACAGACTGCTCGCCCACGTGGAGCTGCCCGACGGCGCACTGCTCAACCGTGAACTGCTCGCCGCGGGGCTGGCCAGGGCGGAGGACCGCTGGCCCCACGCGCGACTGCGCCAGTACGAGCAGGCCGAGTTGATCGCCCGCCGCGCGAAGATCGGCGTGTGGAGCGCGCCGGCGCGATAATCGACTCAGCCGCGCCGACGGATCGCATCAGCGCCGCGCTGCTCGGAAGCCCGATCACTCCCCCACCGACACCTTCACCTGGTCGATCCACTGCTGGAACGGGCCGCGCTGCAGCGCCCGGATCATCTGGATTCGCACGCGAATCAGGCCGTCGGACTGCCGCACGTAGTCCTGCGGGTTGGCGATCGAGTCAATCACGCGCACCGCGTCGATGGTTGGCTGCCAGAAGGTGTCCACCGTGTCCCAGCGCCCGGTGGTGAAGTTGCGCAGGGCGATGCGCGTCTGCACGACGGACTCGGTGGCGCGGGTCTCGGTACGGATGATCAGGTTCGCGGGGTTGAGCGCGTCGCTCACCGCCCGCACCGTGGTCTCCGCCACGTGGTACACGTCGCCCGGCTGGGACGTGACCTTGTAGTAGTACGGGTCGTTGTAGAGGATCGACGCCAGCGTGCCCGAAAGGCGCGTGCCGCGCTGCACCTTGATGTTCCGCAGCGCGGCGGGGGTGAGTGGATCCTCGATGATGCTGATGTTGTCCGCTCCGATGTCCCACATCTGGAAGATGAAGAACATCTCCGGATCGCCGTAGAAAAACTGCACGCGGCGCACGCCGGTGATGATCGTGCTCCAGTCGGGCGCGGGCGAGTTCTCGCCGAGCTGGATGGTGCGCCACCCGGCTGGCAGCGTGGCGGCGTGACTGGGCACCTCGAAGTCGTAGCGCTTCCAGCCCTCGCCCACCAGCGGAATGTTCGGGCCGCGGTAGTAGGCCGCCACGTCGTCGCTCAGGTCGGCGGGCGTGTTGTTGTCATGGATGAGCATGAGCGTCAGGGGACGCCCGCCCGCCGAGAAGTCCACGTGGAAGGTCTTGAGGTCGATGCCGATGCGGGCGACCTGCCGCGCCCGGTAGTCGCCGGTGAAGGCCGAGGCGCGTCCCGGCTCGGTGGACAGCTGCGGCGCGAACGTGTCCAGCTCCCAGGCGTGCAGATAGTTGTCCGGGTTGCCCCCGGCGGTCTCAATGGTCTCGTTGGGCGACCAGTAGGTCCACCCGCCCGCGTTGACCCCGCCGGCGAAGGTTTCGGTGTAGGTGTCGGCGGCGAGCGCGGAACACGCGAACGCCAAGGGCGCGGCGCTGTACAGAATGGCACGTTGAACGCGGTTCATGGATGATCCCTGGAGAGAGTGGCGCGGCACACGGGCGGAGAGAACAGGCGGTCACCAGAGGCGCCGCGTGGCGTCAGTTCACCGTGATGCGCAGGTGATCGATGAAGGTGTCGTAAGTGAAGGCGAAGATCGGCACCACCACTGTGGTGCGCACCTGCACGGTGATGTCGCCGCCGCCGGACACGTAGTTGGCCGCCGCGATCCCGCTGAAGGCGTGCGTGGTGTCGATGCCGCTGAGCGCGAACTGGCCCACCTGGTCATACTGCGTGGTGTTGTGGTTCAGCAGGCGCAGACGCCCGATGCCGGACGTGTGGCTGACGCGGGCCTCGATGGTCAGTCCGAGGGTCGTGGGCGATGACACCGTGGTGTTGGCGGTGACGTCGGTCACCATGCTGTGCAATTCGGTGAACGTGCTGCCGAAGCCGGACTTCACGCGCAGAGACTGGTTGTCCGATTCGGCCAGTTCCGGCAGGCCGCCCGACATCAGCGTGCCCCGCAGCACATTCAGGCCAGTGAGCGTGGCGTCGCTCTGCGGCACGCTGGTGATGCTGATGTTGTCGGCCCCGACCTCCC
Source organism: Phycisphaeraceae bacterium (assembly GCA_015709595.1). NCBI lineage: Bacteria > Pseudomonadati > Planctomycetota > Phycisphaerae > Phycisphaerales > Phycisphaeraceae > Phycisphaeraceae bacterium. The sequence goes on along the minus strand of CP054178.1, from coordinate 1,953,718 downwards.
ACATCTGGAAGATGAAGAACATCTCCGGGTCGCCGTAGAAGAACTGCACCCGGCGGACGTTCTTGATGAGCGCGTTCCAGTCCGGCTCAGGCGACTTGAAGCCCAGCTCGATCGGACGCCAGCCCTGCGGCGGCTGCGCGGCCTGGCTGGGAATCTCAAACTCGTAGCTCAGCCAACCCTCGCCCACCAGCGGAATGTTCGGCCCCATGAAGTAGAAGCCGTAGTCGTCATCAAAGTCCACCGGCGTGTTGTTGTCATGCACGAGAATCAGCGTGAGCGGGCGATCCTCGGCGGAGAAGTCCACGTGAAAGGTCTTGAGGTCGATGCCGATCGACGTGACTTGGCGGGCGCGGTAGTCACCCGTGAAGTTGGACGGACGCCCCGGCTCGGTCCACAACTGCGGCGCGAACGTGTCCAGCTCCGACGTGTGCAGATAGGCCCCGGGATTGCCGCCGGCGGCCTCGATGCGTTCGTTGCCCCCGTACGACCACCCTGCGGTGTTGATGCCGTTGGTGAATGTTTCCGTGAAGGTGTCGGCGCAGGCGGCGGCTGCCGGCGCCATGGCCAGGGACACGACGGCAAGGGGAGCGACGAAAGTGCGGACACGGGTCATTCGGGGTTCTCCTGTCGTTCGTGAGCGGCGGGCGTCGCCGGGCGTCAGCCGAGTTCGTGAAGTCAGCGCCGATGAGGCGAGTTCTGTCGGTGGAGGATCGTGGTCGGAGGGGCATCAGGGGCGCAGGCGTTCCCGCGGCAACCCACCTCCGACGTGGCATCATACCTGTTCGGGAACGGTCGTCAAATGTTTCCCTGAAACTTCCAAGAAAATACCCGGAACCCTTGCAGACCACCCCTCCATCGCATACAGTGGGGTGATCGAATGACTCATTCACAGGCGTCCGCACAACACGCACCTGAATCTGCACAAAGAATCCACAACCCGCTCACATCATGTCCCCACCGCCCATCATCACGACCGAAACCAGTCAGGCCACCCTTGAAGAGCGCGTGGAGCGTGTCGGCGAGGAGCTGGGGCAGGCCTTCGCTGCGGTTATCGCCGCGGTTCCGGGGGGACCACATGGCACGGTTGAGCTGGCTCGTCGTCTGGACATCGACAAGGTGCTCTCCAGCCGCATTCTCAAGGCCGCCCGCAGCCGCAACCCCATGGCGGTGGCTCACCTGATGCCCGGACCGGACCCGCTGCGCCGCGTCCTTCGGGGGGCGTCGGGCCAGCGGGTGCCGATGGAGCTGGTCGATCGGGCCGAGCGGGCCGTGCGCCGCTTCGAGCAGTTGATCCGCTCCGAAGCGGGCGACCGCAGCGGACTTGACACCATCATCGCCGCCTGGCTGCCCAGCGCCCGGGCGGAGTTCGAGGTCCGACGCAAGCAGGCCGCCTTCAAGGCGATGAGCCAGATCAAGGGGGTGATGGCTCAGACGAACCTGTCGGCGGTCATCGTCGCGCCGTCGCACGACAACCCGGCTCGCCTGGACGTGATCTGGGTCTTCGGGCTGCTGGGGTTGCACCGGCTTCGCCCGGGCGCCTCGGTGAAGCTGGCCACGCGCCGCATCGCCTCGCCCGATGGTCCGCGCCATCCGCGCACGCTCGAGGACCATCCGGTGGCGGATCTGTCCGGGCTGCTGCTGGACCGGTTCTGCTCCCGTCCGCTGCCGGCCTTTGACGTGATGGAGTCCGGCGACGTGGTTCACTACACACTGGCGGGCGACGCCTTCGGGCCTCGGTCCGCGGTGGACTTTGTTCTGGCGGAAAGCAACCGCGCGGAGATTCCCCGCGCGGTGCCCGCGGGCTCCGGACGCCGCGCGTATTTTTTCTCCGAGGTCTCCACGCCCTCGCGCCGTCTCCAGTACGACGTGTTCGTGCATGACGACGTGTACCCCGGCGCCGAGCCGGAACTGATCCTTTACGACACGGCGTTTGAAGGCGTCGCCAACGTCAACGACCGCGGACGCGACATCGACCGGCTGGATATGGGCGAGTCGATCCAGCTGCTGGGGCGCGGCTCGTCGCGCTGGCCCGCGCCTGAGATCTCGAACTACGCCGATCTGCTGGGCGAAGTGTTCACCCGGCTGGGCTGGTCGCCCGACTCGTTCCGCGGCTACCGAAGCCGCATCGAGTACCCCATCTACGGCTCCCAGGTGACGATGGCCTTCGTGCCGCCGGAGGCATGAGCAGCGGCGCAGGCGTCCCGCCTGTGCTCGTCTGCCCAACCCATCTCACTCCCGGTGGGGCCGCCCCGCGCGGTACTCTTCCAGGCGGGCCTCAATGGCCGCCAGCAGGTCGGTCAGGTTGTGCGCCTGGGCGATGATGCGGGCCTGCTCGGCGGCGTGAATGGCCTCCTCGAAACGCCCCGTTTCCGCCAGCGCCGCGGCGAAGAGGTCGAAGGCGTGCGGACTGGAGCCGCCCGTCATTCGCACCATCATCTCGCCGACGAGCAGGGCGTAGCGACCGTCGCGCGCCGCGTCGTCCCGCGCCGTGGCGCAGAGCCATCCCAGACGCCACGCCGCCTGCATCTCCTCGTCCTGGCTGCGGGCCGCGTCGAGCGCCTTGGCGAGCAGGTCGCGCGCCTGGCGATACCGTCCCGCCTGACGATGGTGCTCGCCCAGCGCCAGCAGCGACGGCATGTCGTTGGGGTGCCTGCGCAGAATCGCCTCGTAATGCGGCGCGGCACGGTCCAGCCGCCCCGCCGCGGCGTACAGGCGCGAGAGCGCCTCATGTACGAGCAGCAGATCCTCGACTTCGATCGCCCGTTCGTACGCCTCGATGGCCCGCTCCGGCTCACGCATGAGTTCAAACAGGCGGCCGCGCAGCGCGTTGTACTCGGCCACATCGGACCTGGCGAGACGGACCTTCAGTTCATTGCCGCGGCGCTGCTGATCGGCCAGTTCCGCGCTGGCCGACTCGATCGCCCGGTCGAGCCACGTCATCGCCTCGTCGTACCGCCCCTGCATGCGCAGCGCTTCGGCGAGGTTGGAGCACGCCACGTCGTGCCCGGGCCGGGCTTCCAGCGCGGCGCGGGCGTGGCGCTCGGCCTTCCTGGCGGCGTCCTCGACGCCCGACGCATCCTGCCGCACACGGTGCTTCTCCGCCTGGCCCAGGTACCAGCTGGCCAGGTTGGTCTGCGCCATCCACGCGGCGGGGTTGCGCTCGATGGTGTGGGTGTAGAGCGTCTCCTCGTTGTGGTAGATCGTCGCCTGGCGATACGTCAGCGCCGCGCAGATCAGCGACGCCAGCGTCAGCGCGGCCAGCCGCAGCCGCGCGTTCCGCACCAGCCACGCGAAGGAGCCGGCCGCCAGCACCAGCGTGCCGATGCTGGCGTGATACTGAAAGTGGTCGGCCACGAAGGAGAACCGCATGGGGAAGATGTTGGCGAACCCCAGCGCGGGGAAGATCATGACGCCATACGTGGCCGCCGCCGCCAGCGGGCCTCGCAGGCCGCCGCGCCGCCAGATGAGCAGCAGCACCGCCAGCAGCACGACCCCCGCGCCGACCGCCCAGTACGACATGATCGAGCTCGAGTCGATCACCCAGCGTGGATACACGAAGAGCAGCGGATGAGGCCAGAGAATCTTCCACGGATAGAACAGGACCGCGCGTGAGGCGATCACCACGCGGTCGAGGAGCGTGAAGTCCCAGTCCGCGCCGATGGCGCCGACGTGGACGCGCTCCAGGTATCCCGTGTGCAGCCCCGCCGCGGCGCCGAGCGCCAGCATGGGCAGCAGCGGCGCCAGACGGCGCAGCGCCAAGCGCTCGCCACGCCACCACAGCGCGATTCCCAGCACCACCGGCAGCGAGGCCGTCACGCTCTTGCTCAGCAGCGCGGCCACGAACAGCAGCAGGGCCAGGCCATACCACGACCACGGCGTATGCGCCTTCCGCGGATCGCTGATGGCTGACGGCTGACGGCTCCTCGCCCCCTCCCGCTCCCGATCAAACCGCAGATACGCCAGCGCCGCCAGCAGGAAGAAGAACATCGAGAGCACGTTCTTCCGCTCCGTTACCCACGCCACCGTCTCCACGTGGACCGGGTGCAGCGCGAAGAGGAACGACGCCGCCCAGGCGACGCCCGCGCTCAGGCCGACGCGCCGCAGCGTGACCGCCAGCAGCAGCGCGCTGGCGACGTGCAGCAGCAGGTTGACGAGGTGATAGCCGATCACCGCCTTCCCGCCCCGCGCCTCGGGGTCGTCGGGGTAGAGTTGCTCCTCGATCCAGAACGAGGTGAAGACCATGGGGTAGTACTGGGGCGTCAGCCGGGGGGTCCAGATGGCGCGCAGACCGTCCAGCCCCTGCGTGCTCTTGAGCGCGGGGTTGCGCCAGACGTAGTCGTTGTCATCCCAGATAAACTCGGCCTGCAGCGTGGGGCTGTAGGCGATGAACGTCACAATGGTCAGCAGCCCCGCCGCCGCCCATGTCCACCATGCCGGCAGGCGGACTGACCCCGGGGCCGCCGCGGGTTCGGAAGCGGCGCCGGAAGTTCCCAACGATGTGTCGGATCGGCTCAAGGGAGCGAATGATAACGGGAAACCCGTGCTGGACCGACTTCTTGACAATCCGCACCTGTTCTGGTGGCTCGGCGCCCTCTCCGCGGTCACATTCCTGGGCACGCTCATCCTCGTTCCGTGGCTGCTGGCCCGGCTGCCGGCGGACTACTTCGCGGCGCATCGGCCTCGATCGGCCCTGCGGAAGAGCCACCCCGTCATCCGTATGGTGCTGCTCGTGCTCAAGAACCTGCTGGGCGTGGTGCTGCTGGCGGCGGGTCTCGCCATGCTGGTGCTGCCGGGCCAGGGGCTGATCACCATGCTGCTGGGTCTGTCGCTGCTGAACTTTCCCGGCAAGTTCGCTCTGGAGCGAGCCATCGTCTCGCGCCCGTCGGTGCGCCGCGCCGTCGACTGGATCCGGCGCAAGGCCAATCGCCCGCCGCTCATCCTGGACGACGATTCTGCGGCGGCGTCCGGCTGACGGAAGGCGAGTCACCTCTTCAGCGTGGCGACGAACAGCCCCGGTCCGCGGCGCTCGGTGTCGGGTCGCAGGGGCCGGTAGCGCACCAGGTGCAGCCCGGCGGCGCGGGCCCACGCGCGCACGTCCTTCTCGGTGAACCCGAGATGGATATGCCCCATGGTGTGTCGATACGCCTCGTGGTGATGCGCCAGCATGTCCACGATCATGACCATCCCGCCCGGCCTGAGGGACCGGGCGATTTCGCGCACCGCGGCGGCGGGGTCGGACACGTGATGCATGACGAGAAAGACCAGCGCCGCGTCGATCTCCTGATCCTTCAGCGGCAGTCGCGACAGATCTCCGGAGCGGAAGTCCACGTTCCCGCACCCCGCAAGCCGCCTGCGAGCCGCCTCCAGCATCGCCGGTTCGCGGTCGATGGCGATCACCCGCTTCACCAGGGGCGCCAGGTGTTCGGCGGCGTTTCCGGTGCCGCAACCGATGTCGGCGACCACCCAGTCCGGGTTGATGAACGCCAGCAGGGCCTCGGCGGTGAAGCGATCGCCGAAGAGTTCGGATCGCAGGTGATCCCACTCGCCTCCGATGCGTCCGAAGAAGGCGCGGGTGTCGGTGTGACGCGACGCCAGCACCTCGCGCAGTCGGTGCGCATCGCCGTCGAAGGCCGGTGACTGCTCCAGCCGCCTTCGCGCCACGGTCCACAGGTCGCGGGCATCGCCATCGAGCAACGAGAGATCGAAGCGGTACATGCTTGACGTGCCCACGGAGCGCTTGATGACCCATCCGCTCTCCAGCAGGGACTTGAGGTGACGGCTGACGCTGGACTGCGGCGCCTGGACGACGCGCGCCAACTCGCCCACGCCGAGCTCCTCCTCACCCAGCAGCCGCAGAATGCGAAGCCGCGTCAGGTCGCCCAGCAGGGCGAGCCAGTCCAGCAGTTCGGGCGCGTCATTCGTGGATCGGGCGGGCATGCGGGTGCCTGCTGAGTAATGCGGGCGAGTGCCGAGGAACGATCCCAGGACTCCCTGGAAGACTTCACCCCGGGACCACACAGCATACGGCGTCGGGATACGGTGCTGTTCTCCTTGACCTTCGCGCCGCAGCGGTGACGCCAGCCCTTGGAGCGGTTCGAGCGGCTGGCGCCAGATGGCCGATCACTCACCGCCCCGGGGGCAGGGCCAGCGTGGGACCGGGCGTCTCGCCGTAGGTTCGCAGCCCGGCCAGCACGCGCGGATCGTGCGGGTTGATGCCGTACGCCTGGCGGAGCCGGCGCACCGCCTCGTTGGTGTTGCCGACGCGCTCGGCCCACTCGGCCCGGGCGAGATAGGGGTTGGTCGATCGTCCGCCATCCACCTCGATCGCGGTGAGCAGGGCCACCGAGGCGGTGTCAAGATCGTCGTGCTCCATGGCGTATCGCGCCAGGTCGAGATGGGCCTTGGCGGTGCGTGTGACATCCGCCCGACCGCGCAGAAACGCGAAGAGCTCATCCACCGCGCCCTGCCGGTGCATGGCCTCGGCCAGGGCGTCGGCCACGTCCTCGTCGCCGGGGCGCAGACTCAGCGCCTGCTCGAGCGCCAGGCGTCCTTCCGCCGGACGCCCCAGCTCGGTCAGGCAGATGCCCAGCCGGTACTGGGCCTGCCAGTCGCCGGGATGACGATCGACGATCTGCTCGTAGTGGCTCGCGGCGACGGCGTAGTCCCGCCGCGAAAAGGCGAAGTCGCCATCGGATCGAATCGACTCGGTGGGGCGCACCGCGCAGCCGGCGAGCATCACCAGCGACAGCGAGATCGCGCACGAAACTCGGCGGAAGAACATGGCGTGACTCCGTTCAACAGGTCTGGCGTCCGATCGCTCATTGTACGGGGCGGCGCCCGCATCGTCCCGCCCCGGCGACCCGAACCTACAGTCAATCGTGGAGCCGCCCGTCGATCATTTTGTGCTGGGCGTGACCTTGTCCGCGGTGCAGTTGCGGCACGATCTGCCCGATGGCGACTGGCACGTGGACTGGATGATCGCCACCGACGCCGATGGCGAGGGGCCGCTTGTCGCCTTTCGTGTCCCGGACGCCCTTGATCGACTGCCCGCCGGTCGTGAGATTCTCATCGAGCGGATCGGCCCGCATCGCCCGCACTACCTGGACTACGAAGGCCCGCTGTCCGGCGGTCGCGGGTACGTCACGCGGCTGGCGCATGGCGAGGTGACGTGGTCGCGCGAGCCCGATGGTTCGCTGCTGGCGCGCATGCTCTGGCGGGCCGATCGGGAGGAAGACGTGGCGCCTCACGCGCTGACCGCGCGCCTCACGCTGTCGGAGAAACCGGATCGCTGGCGGCTGGTTTTGACTGGCGAAGTCGATCCGCATCGGGCACAATGAGGGCGTCACATCCAGCATGAAGCGGACCGCGCTGCTTCCGGCGGGGCCGGTCCGCCCGACTCGATTGTGGAGGCCTCGTCATGAGCGACCCCGCGCCCGTCAGCAAGATCCGCCACTCCCAGACCGCGCTCGGCCAGCCGATCGGCGCCGCCGCGACGCCGCCGGTGACGAGTCAGCCGACCGAGGCCGTCTCGCCACGCGCCGCGAGCGAGGCCGCCGCGGGCGCTTCCGCGCTTCCCGCTGAGCCCCCGAAGAAGGAGATTCGCGCCTTCGGCAATGTCACCCGACGCCACTCCGAGGAATGGGACCGCACGCCCAACGCCACCGGCCACGGCGCGATTCACGTGCGCACCTTCCACTCCAAGCTCTCCGAGGATGCTCTGAGCTACATGGATGGACAGATCAACGAGTGGCTCGACAGCCACCCCGAGTACGAGGTGAAGTTCGTCTCCGCGTGCATCGGCCCGTTCGTGGGCAAGATCCGCGAGGACCAGCTGATCGTGCAGGTATGGGTGTAGGCGGCCCTGAAGCCCCCGCTCCCTGATCGTCGCGGCTCGCTCAGAGCGAACTATCGCAACCGGCGCGGCGGGAGTACACTCCCGCGTGGACCCGGATGACCACGTCTGTCTCTGCTTCCGCGTCAGTCTGCGCAAACTGACCAACTACATGCACCAGACGCAGCCGCTGGTTGCTTCGCAGCTGGCCGACTGCCTGGGCGCGGGAACCGGGTGCCAGTGGTGCGTTCCCTTCCTGCGGAAGATCCACGCCCAGTGGCAGGCGGGACAGACGCCTCACCTGCCGGTGGCGCCCGCCGAGTACGCCGCACGGCGCAAGCGGTATCACCAGGTGGGCGTGCGCGATGACGCGGCGGAGCAGGGGGAATAGCACCATCCGACTTCTCGGCTCATCCGCCCCGCCGACGCCGCGTAAGCTCCGCGATCTCCGCCTCCACTTCGCGTCGTTCGTTCATGAGCTCCTCGCGCTTGCGCATGGCGGTCATGGTCTGCGACTGTCTGAGCAATTCGAGATCGGTATCGATCTCCACCAGGCGGGCGCGCAGCCATTGCAGACGATCGCCTTCCTTGCCAAGCGTCTCGGTGCCGCGCGATGAATTGTTGAGATTCCCGCCCATGCGGCTCATCATGCGGTACCCCTCCATCATGATGGGCGGGAAGACCCTGGCGGCCCGCTCCTCGCCCATCTTGCGAATGATGGGATACGCCGCCGCGTCAACAGGCGGCATCCGGCCCGAGGACTCATGGTCCGCCCGGCACGCCACCAGCAGGCGGGCCGCATCCTCAAGGCGATCCTGCGCCGCCAGCAGCTTGGCGCCGTTCATCTGGGCGGCGATGACCAGTTCCCGCGTGGTCATGCCGACGCGGCGTCGATCGTCGCTGTGCGCGTACACGGTGGGAACGTTGGTGGCCGGGAGTTCACGGTCCCACTGCGAGCGAGGCACGCGCGAGGCGATCGCCAGCAGCGATTCCAGTTGCGACCACGCGCCGGGCGCGTCGGTCCCCTGCAGCATCGCGGACCACGCCGACTGAATCGCCATCGCCAGAGCGGCCGCGTCCGCCTGGAGCGGCGTGGATTCGTGCGGCGCGAGCATGGCGAGCCGCGCTCGCTCGATGGCGGAGGCGACGCGGAACACCGTCTCCGCCTCGTCCTTCCGATCCGCCAGCGTCAACGCGATCGCGCGCAGCGCCGCCGCCCGCCCCGAGGACGGCTCCACCTGCTGACCCTGCTCCAGCAGTTTGACGGCGCTGGTGTATCGCGTCTCGTTCATCAGCGTCGGCGCGGGACCGATGGTGACGCGCGCCGATGGGCCATAGAGGTTCTCCATGATGTCCAGATGCTTCAGCGCAATGTCGTTCAGCCCGACCCGGGGCGCGTGTTCGATGATGAACTCCCGCGACTCCAGGTGCCACGGGTCAATCGCCAGCGCCGCCTCGGCGGTGGCCAGCATCCGGTCGTACTCGCCGATCATCCGCTCCACTTCCGCCTGAGCCAGTTTGCCGATCGCGGTGTCGGGATGCGCCGCGGCCAGCCGCTGCAGGGGCTGCATGCTGACGCGGCGATGCTCCCTGGCCTGTGCCTCCAGTTGCGCGGCACGGGCCAGGTCCGCCTGGCTGGGGTAGGTCGTCACCTGGTAGCGGCCGTCGGATCGGTTCTCGTAGTGAACCCGCGGGGAGCGCAGCGCAGCGGCCTCTCCCTCCAGCGAGGCCGCCTGCTCCTGGTAGTAATCCAGGTGCATCATGGCCAGGTCGTAGTTGAGCGCGCCCTGTTCAAAGGCGTAGGCCACCGTCTGAATCATCCGATCCTTCGCGCCCTTGGCCCGCATCCACAGCGCCTGCTGCGTGAGCGCACCGTAATGAGTGCGATCCAGTTGCCCCGCCGCGTCCAGGGCGGTTCGCGCCCGGTCCAGGTCCGGCTCGCCCACCCGAACCCGCGCCATTCCGGCCTTGCCCCCTGCCTTCGCCGGCGTCTCGACTGTGGGTCGGATGCAGAACGCCGCCAGCGCCACCGCCTTCTCGACGTTCCGGGGATCGCGATCGAACTCCCATTGCAGCCGCCCCATTTCGCGCGTGCGGGCCTCGGCCGCGACCAGCCGCTCCGCCGCGTCGGCACGTACCAGCCCATCGGCGATCGGCAACAGGGCGTCCATCGGCTTCGACGCCGCGTCGGTGGTGAGTTTCGCCAGCACCTCGGCTCCGGGGGCCGTCGAGACCCGCCCGGTCGCCTGAGCCATCGCGCCGTCCAGTTCCGCCTTGTACCGCGCCGCCAGGTCAGGATTGATCCGGGCCGCCAGGGCCGCATCCTCGCGCGCGGTGCGAAGCCCGCCGGTGTTGGCGGCGGCGATGGAGCGACCCAGCAGCATGGCCGCCGAGACCGGACTGACCGACAGACCCCGCGTGTAATCCAGCCGGGCTCCGTGGTAGTCCTTCAGCGCCAGGCGGCACCCGCCGGCAATGCTCCACAGACGCGCGTCGGCGGGGTTGGTCTCCAGCAGGCGCTCGGTAATCGCCAGGCACGACGCATACTCCTTGCGCTCGTACATGCCCTTGATGTCGTCGAACTGCGCCTGCACCAGCTCGGGCGCGGCCAGTTGCCGCCACGCCCAGGCGGCGGCGCACTGCTCCACCTTCTTCCAGGCCGCGGCCATGCCGTCGGGCTGATTGCGCTCCCGGGCGCCCCAGTACTCGGTGGTGGCGTTGATGAGATCGTGCGCGTATGGCTCGGGCGCGTCGTGCGGTACTTCGGGAATGCTCCGCCCGCGCGGCGCGTACGCCCAGTCGTAGAAGTAATGCCACACACGCGCCGCCGGATGACGCGCCTGCAGCCGAAGCGCCCGATCCAGATGCGGCTTGGCCGCCTGACCCTGACGATTCAGCAGCAGGGCGATGGCCCGACCCACGTGACGATCAGCGATCTCGTCATCCGCCTTCAGGGCGCGTTCGAACGAGGCGGAGGCCTGTTCGTATTCGCCCGTGGTCAACTGACGCAGCGCCTGCGCGTAGTCGGCCAGGCCGGCCTGCTGCGCCATCGCGTCGATTGAAACACACCAGACGAAGAGTGCGGCCGCTGCTGTTCGCATGGCCGCGCCGATGATGCGTCCTCGGATCATGATCTCGCCCCTGATTCAGCGCCTCCCGCGGCGCGCAGCCCGGTCGATGAAAGAGCAGCGCAAGGCCGCTTTCCTTCCATGAATCAGGATACAGCCGAACCGCCGCCGCGCCGATCACCGGGACGCGACAACAGCAAGATCATCCGCGGCTGGAGTTTACGTGCTCACCCGGATCGCGTGACGCCAGTCGAATCGGCGTCCGATGAGTCGTCGGACGCACCATCCGGCGCCGCGGCTTCGCCCGGCTCGTCCTTCGGCGTCGCCTTGCGCCCGTCCGGCTGCCACCTGTCCGGCTCAAAGCGATGGGCGATGTGCCCGATGATGAGCTCCAGGCGCTTGTGCAGGTAGGCGTCGAGTTTTTCGCGCGAACCGTCCACGTGCTCCACCGTGGCGATGGATTTGTCCATCCAGATCGACATGTCGATGGACTTGATGTCGTCGCGTTTCCACACGCGCCCGCCGGGCAGCGACAGATCGCCCTGCTCGTTCAGTTCGTACACGCGGCGGCGCAGCACGTGAATGCGCCAGAAGCACCACGGCACCCACAGGATGCAGGAGATGAACACCCACTGCACCGGCTCGTCGTAGGCCCGCACCACCTTGGGCACCGACGCATCCTTGATCCAGTTGGTGAGCTGCTCGTAGAGGTCCTTTTCCTCCGGCGTCAGGCCGCCGGGCTGGTTGGCCTTCTCCTGCAGGGCGTCGGACGCCGCCACACGCTTGGCGTGCTCCTCCGCGTAGAGCCGCCGGTTGGGCAGCGTGTAGTTGAGGTCGTACCACCCCCACACCGCCAGCACGGCGCAGATGACGGCCTCGATGATCTTGCGCCAGAGAAAATGCGTGGCGACGGCGGTGCGGATGGGCATGGAAGGGCGTACCTGGATGGCGGTTCTCGACGACCGGGTGATGGCTGTCCGTTCCCCACTACTGCGGCGACTCGAGTTCATCGACCGACAGCCCGCTTGTCTGCAGCGCCGCCGACCACCAGGTGTCGGCGGTTCTTCGACCATCAGGGCTGGCCAGCAGGGCCGCGAAGCCGCCCTCGGACACCTTTCGCAGCGGGATCCTCGGGAACACCCGGTGCGAACGAAGCGCCAGCGACAGCCAGTGGCCGTGATACCGGACCATGTGAGCTCCCGGCGAATCGGGGTCGCGTCGAGGGCGCCCCCGCTGGCAGTCGAATCCGTCCGTGGGGAATACCATGAGGTGTTTCCCTGTCCAGAAAGGTGAGGCCGCGTCATCCGGAACCATGGCCAGGCCGAGCCGAACGCACGGAGGATACCCCCCATGCCGCGCCACGTCACCCGACAGACGATTGTTTCCACCGCCTCGCTGCTCGCCGCAACCTGCGTGGTGATTGGCACTTCCGGGTGCCAGAACGACGCCCAGACGGGGGCGTTGATCGGCGCCGGGCTGGGTGCCGCGGCGGGTGCGGTCATCGGGCATCAATCCGGTCACGGCGGCGAAGGCGCCGCCATCGGCGCCGCGGGCGGGGCGCTGGGCGGATACATCATCGGCAACGAATCGGACAAGGCCAAGGAGCGCGAGTACCGTCGGCGCTACTCGGATTATTGAGCCGACACGGCTCCGCTGCTTCGCGTGTCCCGGACGACCGGCCGAACCGCACTCATCGACGGTAGGGTTCGCGCTGCAGGATCGAGCTCCACTGCTCGTGATCGGTCTTGAATCGCTGCTTGTCGTTGCTCTGCCACGACTGCTTGAGCTGCGTCTTGGGCGTGCTGCTGCTGCTGCGAAGCGTCGAATCGATGAAGATCAGGAAGTTCTCCGAATCCTCCACCAGGCGCTGGAACGAGGAGAGCGCGGCGGAATCGCGGCGCACCTCGTCCCAGTCGCGCAGGCAGGTCGCCAGCATGGTGTTCACGGCGGTGGCCAGTTTCGGTCCGTCCGTCGCCTGGCGCGCTGGCGAGGCCTGGTAATGGGCCCGCAGCGTCGCCACCATCATCGTGAGCGTGTCGGCCTCGTGAGGCGAGATGCGGGCCGCCTGGGCCGCCAGCACTCGGATGCGGGCGTCCTGAATCGCGGTGTCCATGCCCGTGAGCGCATCCGGACGGGCCACGGCGGCGTTGAAAATCGCGTCCAGAACCTCCACCTGACGCTGCAGGGCGAAGGCGTTGGCCTCCTCCAGCGCTGACTGCTCCACCTTGCGGGCCAGCGTGGAGATCGCCGCGGGCGTCACGATGCTGCGGGCGGAGCCGACCTGAAAGTCCTGCACCGCCAGCCGGGCGCTGCGCGCCGCGGCGTTGCGCCGAGTCGGGTCAGCGGACGAAATCTCGTTGATCAGCAGGTTGAGCGCGGCGTCGGTCCCGAGACGGGCGGCGATGTTCATGGCGCGCACCGCGGCGGCCACGTCGCTCCCACCGATGAGCCGGGTCAGATGCGGCGTCAGCGCCTCGCTGTACGCCAGGCGAAAGGGCACCGACACCTCCGGCGAGCGGAAGATATTGCTGCCCAGCGCCCGATTGGCGTTGGTGATGCGTGTGAAAGCGTCCGGCATCGTGGAGTCGGAGCCAAGCTCCTGCACCCAGTGAGCGACGAACCCGGCGATCTCCGCGCGCTGAGCGGGAGTCACTTCCCGCGTGGCGATGATCTCGCGCGAAAGAACCGGCCCCTGGCTCCAGACCGGCACCGTCGCCAGCAGCGCCAGCAGCATTCCCACCCGGAGCCCGACATCACGAATCTGCATGGTTCATTTGCTCCGAACGCGATCAGAACCCAACGGTGACCACCATCGCCCGCGCAAGGTGGGACCGTATCAAGTCCATCGACGCCTGTCAATCACCCGCGGCTGACCGGGCGAGGATGGTTCATCCCCGGATTGCCTTGAACGTCCGTACTCCTGATATCGTATCACCCGCCCGGACTGGATCGGCCCTTCGTGAACGGTCGATATTCGCAAGACCCCGCCCCCTGAGGCCGGGTGAGGATCTCCGAATGACCCAGATTCCCACGTTCACGATCTCACGCCGCGCTGTCGGCCTGTCCACCATGCTGCTGATCCTGGCGCTGTCGAGCGCGATCACGCCCGTTGCATCAGCCCAATTCCAGCCCGATGAAGCACTTGCGGCGATGCTCGCGCGACGCGCCAACCGGGCGGTGACGGTCGATCCCCTGACGTCCGCCGCCATTGACGTGGCTCGTCATCTGTATGACCTCGCCCTCGAACTCGACCCGCTGGACGCGGAACTCCGCCGCAATGCCCTGTCGCTTGCCCGGTTATCGGACGACGATCGCGCCAGACGGGCCCATGTCGAAGCCATGGTCGCCGCCGACCCAGCGGACGACGTGTTGCGGCTGGAACGGATCAACGACGTGCTGGATCGCTACCAGACCGCCGAGCAACTATCCGCCGCGTACGACCGACTCCTCGATCCGGCCAACACCGGTTCGCTCGGCCCCCCGGTCGCCAGTCGGCTGGCGTTCGACGCGGCGATCCTGCGTCAGCGGATGGACGACCCCGTCGGGTTCGCCGAACGACTCAGCCGGGCGGTCGCCCTGGATCCGTCCAACAAGGCCGCCGCCGCCACCGCGGCGGGGTACTTCCGCATGCAGATCAACGACCCGTTCGCCCAGGGCGAACTGCTGGTCAATCTGCTCATGGCCGACCCGACGGACATCGTGTCGCAGGGGGCGCTGGCGCGTCACCTGCTGGAGCACGGCGCGTATCGAGGTGCGGCGCGGCTGCACCGGCTCGTGATCGAAACGTACCGCACCGCGAGACGCTTCGCGCCTGATGACCTGATGGCCGACCTGGCCCTGGCGCAGTGGGCCTCGGGCGATGACGTGGGCGCCCGCTCGACCATCCGCACGCGTCAGCTGGAGATGAACGCGATGGCCCGGATGCAGGCGTCCGAGCAGCGCCCCGGCATGACCATCGAGGAGCGCGGCGCCATCACCACGCCCCTCTCACTGCTGCTGTCCACGGTGCAGATGGCCATGCGCGACGCCGCCGGCGAGCCGCCCGACGCCGAGCGGCTGAAACTGCTGCGCGAGCAGTACGAGACGATGGCCCGGGCGGCGGAGCCGCCACCCGCCGCGTTGCGCGCCGAGGCCGCGCTCGAACTGGCCTGGCTCATGGTCTGGCTGGGGCAGGATGCCGACGGCGCCGAGGCGATGCTGCGGCAGGCCGAGGCGCTCGAGCCGCTGACCGACGCCGCCAGAGGACGATTCGACGGGTGGATCGCCCTGCGTCGAGGCGACGTTTCCGCCGCCGCCGAGCGACTGACGCCCCTGGCGGAATCCGACCCCGCCGCCGCCGCCGGGCTGGGGCTGGCGCTGCGGCACGGCGAGGACGCGCTGGGCGCGATGCGCCAGTTCGCCTTCGTGGTCAGCCGCACGCCGGGCAGCGTGCTGGGCGTGTGGGCGAGACATCAACTGGCGTCGCTCATGGGTTCGCAGGTCGCGCCCAGCGATCTGGCCTCGGCCCTCGAGCGACTGGCCTCGACGATTCCCGGCGTGATCGACCGGCTTCCCACCGAACCGGGTCGTCTGGTGTCGCTTCGCGTTGAGCCGCTCAGCGCGGTGATTCAGCCGCACGAGCCGATCCGCGTTCGCGTGACGATCACCAACACCGCGCCGTTCTCGCTGGGAATCGGCTCGAACGCGCCGATCCGTCCCACGCTGGTCATCGAGCCGCGCCTGTACGTGGCGGGAGTGACCATGTCCACCCCGCCTCCCCCGGTGGTGGTGGAGATCACGCGGCGTCTTCGGCTGGAGCCGCGCGAGGCGCTGTCCTTCATCGTGGACCTGAGCCAGACATCGCTGGGCGACATCATCGGCGCGGTGGCGATCCAGGGCAGCGGCGTGGAACTGCGGGGCACGCTGAACTACGTGCTGGTGGACAACAATGCCATCGCCCCGGGCGTGCTGGGCGCCACCGCCCGACCGGCTCCGCTGCGCGTCGAGGGCGTTCGCGTCACCCCCGAGTGGCTGGACGACGCCCTGGCCTCCATCGCCGAGCCGGATACGCCGGACGATCTCGTGCTCATGTCGCTGCTGGCGGAGAGCGTGACCTTCGGCGGCACGCGGCAGAATGAACACGTGGTCGCACGGGCGGATCGCATCGTCGAGGAACTGGCCAGGTCGTTCGCCAAGCTCGACGCGGTGTCGCAGGCGTGGCTGATCGGCGTGCTGCCCGCCGGCGCCCGGCTCGAGCCGGTGCGACAGGCGGCCAAAGGGATCGATCACGACCTGGTGCGCATCGTGTATCTGCTGACCAACGTCACCAAGCGGGATGACCCCATGCTCGAAGCCGCCCTCCGCAGCGAGCGCCCGCGCCAGCGCAACTTCGCCGAGAAGATGCTGAAACTGATCGAGGTGCATGAGGCCATCACGCGCGGCGGGGCCTCGACGACGCCCCAGTGAGCCGTCCGCGGCGACCCGTCGCCGAGGGAGCATCCGCCACGAGCCGAGGCATGAGCGACACCGCCAGCCAACCCGACGAGGCGGCGATCGACGGCGCCCGAAGGCGGGATCGGACCCGCCGACTCACACACGCGGCGGGCGTCCTCATCGGCGTCGGGCTCGTCGCGGGAGCGATTTTCCACCTGACACGCGACCCCGACGCGCTGTCGCGCGGGCTGAGCGCGCTTCGATCTCCCTCTCCCCTGGTGCTGGCCGGGCTGGCGGCGGGCGTGCTGCTGAATCTTGTCGTGACGGGGCTGATCTTCACCATCCTGATGCGCCGATTCGGGCGCGTCGGATTGATCGAGATGCAGGGGCTGATCGCCTCGGCCACGCTGATCAACTACCTGCCCCTGCGCCCCGGCCTGCTCGGACGCGCCGCGTACCACCGGCTGGTCAATCAGATCCCCGTGCGTCACACCGCCTTCGCGGTGGTGGCGGCGATGACGCTGAGCATCGCCGCCGCCGCCATGATGCTGACCTCGATCGGGCTGGCGCGATGGACGGGCCTGAGCGCGGCGGTTCCCCTGTCGCTCTTTCTGCTGCTGGTGGCGCTGGGCGGGGCGTCCCGCACTTCACGGAGCGCGTGCCTGGCCATGGTGCTGCGGCTCATTGACGTGCTCGTCTGGAGCGCGCGCTACGTGCTGGCCTTCGGACTGATCGGACGGGAGATCGACTTCGACACCGCGCTTGCCCTGGCGTGCGTCAGCACCGTGGCCTCGATGGTGCCGCTGCTTTCCAACGGGCTGGGGCTGCGCGAGTGGGCGGTGGGCTATGTCGCCCCGCTCATGGTGGTGGGCGTCGCCTCCCCCGAGGCGATGCTGGCCGATCTCGTGCATCGCGCGATCGAGGTGCTCATGACGATGGTCTTCGGCGCCGCGGGACTGGTCGGCCTGGCCCCGGTGCTGCGACGGGCGCGGCGGGCGACCGAAACTACGCCGTCACCCCGAGATCGCGCGTCGTGAAGAGTGCATCGAAGGCGTAGCCCGCCTGTTCGATGTTCTCCCGGGCGCCTTCCAGCCGGTCGATGGTGGCGACGATCTTCACGATGGTCGCTCCGGTCGCCGCGATCACCCCGGCCGCCTCGAGCACCTGCCCGCCGGTGGTGGCCACGTCCTCGACGATCATCACGCGGTCGTTCGGGCCGAGCACGCCCTCCAGCTGCTTGGCGGTGCCGTAATCCTTCTTCTGGTTGCGGATGAAGACGCAGGGCAGGCCTGAAGCCAGCGACGCCGCGGTCACCAGCGGGATGCCGCCCAGCTCCGCCCCGGCCAGCCGCGTCGTGCCCGGCGGAATGCGCTGGGCGAACATGGCCCCCAGCCGCGACAGGATGTCCGGCTGCGTCGAGAAGAGGTACTTGTCGAGGTAGAAGGACGACTTGCGTCCCGAGCGCAGGGTGAACTCGCCCCGCAGCAGGGCGACCTCGGCGATGCGCCGGGCCAGATCGGAATGATCGATCACGCCAGAAATGGTCATGGCCTCATCGTACACCTCGGCGAACGAAAATATGCCATGCGATCGTTGCTTTTCAGGTTGACGGAAATCGGCCTGCGAATCGACAATGTTCATCGGCTGGGGCATACAACAAGGAGCCGATCATGGACGTTGTTCTGCTGGACCTGTGGCTGCCGATTCTCGCGGCGGCCGTGGTGGTGTTCTTCGCCAGCTTCGCGGCGCACATGGTGCTCAAGCACCACAAGGGCGACTGGAGCAAGCTGCCCAACGAGGACGCCTTTCTGGACATGATGCGCGCCGCCAAGGCGCCCGCGGGACAGTACATGTTCCCGCACTGCTGCGACTACAAGGAGATGCAGAACCCCGAGATGAAGAAGAAGCTCGAGGCGGGACCGATGGGGACCATGACCATCTGGCCGGGCAATGTGAGCATGGGGCGCAACCTGGCGCTGACGTTCGCCACCTATCTGCTGATCACGCTGTTCGTGGCCTACCTGGCGTCGGTGGCTCTTCACAGGGGCGAGGACTTTCTCGCGGTCTTTCGCTTCACCGCCACCGCCGGGGTGATGGGCCACTGCTTCGGATTCTTCGGACACTCGATCTGGTACGGTCAATCCAGGCGGGCCTTCATCAACGACCTGATCGACGGCGTCGCCTACGGGCTGCTCACGGGCGTGGTGTTTGGGCTGCTGTGGCCGGCTTCGTCGGTGACCCTGCCGGTGTGACCGCGCGGAGTTCGTCGTTCACCCGGCGCGCACGCGCGGGGACATCCGGCTGAGCAGCGCCTCGATCTCGGGCATGGCGCGATCGAAGCTGACGCCGATCAGCCCGCTGCGCCCCGAGGCGTCGGCCGGCTCGGCGCAGCGCACGGTGACGGGCGCCTCGATGGCGCCGGCGGGGTCGGGCAGCCGGGCCGAAATCGTTCCATGCCGGCCGACCCACGCCTGGTCGGCCGGTGTGCGCGTGTGCAGCAGCATGCCCCCGGGGCTGAGTTCCTCGACGCAGCCGATGACCGCCACGGGTCGGTCCGCGAGCAGGCGAAGATGGGCCGAGACGCAGACCAGTTGCTCCACGGCGTGACCGGCCCCCTGGTGCCACACGCACGTGAGCCGACTGGGCAAGGCGAGTCGATAGCCGAAGATCGCGCCGCCCCCTTCGGTCACGGCGCTGTCCCGACCAAGCAATCGCGACGTGCCCAGCCAGCGACGCCCCTCGATCTCCACGACAAACCGAAGCAGCGAGTTGGGAAGCAGTTTCACGCGCCCCGCCATGCCGACCGGCTGGCTGACCAGCAGGTCGTTCCGACCGACGCGCACCACCGTGGCGGACAGGAGTCGCGGGAGGATCGCGTCGGCCTCGAGCAGGTCAATGGTCGCTCGGGCGCGGCATGCCACCTGGAGCAGTTCTCGCACCCGGTCGGCGCGAACCTCGGCCCCGGTCAGCCATTTCAGGATGTCCGACAGCCCGCCGGTCATGTTGACCACTTCGGCCCATCTTGAGCCGGGGTTGAGAGCCCAGCCGACGACCGTGCGGCCTGCGCAAGGCGGGCAAAGAGATTCCTTCTGGTCGAGTCCGAGAACGATGGTCGCGACGCACCGCACGGGGTGGCGTGACGCTCCGCGTCGCGCGGCCCGCCCGGTCACCTACGATGAGGCCCATGCGGCGGACACGCTGGTCAAGCCATGCGCTCTCCCTCACGCTCGTCACGCTGCTCGGCGTCTTTCTCCTCTATCCCATCTGGCTCACCGTCGAAGGCGGGTTTCGCTCGATTGACGGCGAGTCGTTCACGCTCTTTCACCTGAAGTCGGTCTTCACCACGCCGCGCCTGCTGTGGGGGCTGCTCAACTCGCTGGCGATCGCCGCCTGCACCACGGCGCTGTGCCTGCTGATCGGCGTGCCGCTGGCGATGCTCACGGCGCGATACGACTTCCGCGGCAAGGCGCTGTTCGGCGCGCTGATCCTGGCGCCGCTTATCCTGCCACCCTTCGTCGGCGCGATCGGACTGCATCACCTGCTGGGTCGCAACGGCGCGGTGAACACCCTGCTGATGCATGCCGGGCTGATCGACACCGGCATCGACTTCATCGGGCGGGGCGGGTTCTGGGCGGTGGTGATTCTCGAGGCCCTGCACCTCTACCCGATCCTGTACCTCAACGCCGCCGCCGCCCTGGCCAACATCGACCCGTCGCTGGAGGAGGCCGCGGAGAACCTCGGGGCCTCGGCGTGGCGGCGCTTTCGCACCATCGTGCTTCCCATGATGCGCCCGGGGCTGTTCGCGGGCGCGACGATCGTCTTCATCTGGTCATTCACCGAGCTCGGCACGCCGCTGATGTTCGAGTACCACCACGTCACGCCGGTGCAGATCTTCAACGGCATCCGCGAGATGAACGCCAAGGCCGAGCCCTACGCCCTCACCGTGGTCATGCTCGCCAGCGCGGTGCTGCTCTACGCGGGCGGGCGTCTCTGCTTCGGACGCCGCGGCGAGGCGATGTCCGGCAAGGCGTCGCGCCACGCGGTGCTGCCCCGCCTGCGGGGCATGAAAGGGCTGCTCGCCGGCGCCGCCTTCGCGGGCGTGATCCTTCTCGCCGCACTGCCCCACGCCGGCGTCATCCTCGCCAGTATTGCCGAGAGCGGCACGTGGTATCGCTCCGTCGTTCCCCAGTCGATCACGTTCCGCCACTATGAGAACGCCCTGGGGCATCCGCTGGCCATCGGCTCAATCCGCAACTCGCTGCTGCTGGCCTCGGCGGCGGTGCTCGTGGACATCGTGCTGGGACTGGCCATCGCCCACCTGCTGGTGCGCACGCGCGCGTGGGGTCGTTCGGTGCTGGATGCGCTGGCCATGCTGCCGCTGGCGGTGCCGGGACTGGTGATGGCCTTCGGCTACGTGGCGCTGACGCTGCGCTGGCCCTGCGCCGGGTCGATGCCGCGGTGGATGGCCTCGCTGCTCGACCCCGTCCTGCCCCAGTCGTGGTTCGACTGGCTCAACCACGCCCCGCTGTCCGGCTGGGCGGATGTGCTCGGGGCCGATCCCAATCCCGTCCCGCTGCTCATCATCGCCTACGCGGTGCGGCGGCTGCCCTACGTCGTGCGCAGCGCGGCGGCTGGGCTGGAGCAGACGCCCCGCGAACTGGAAGAGGCCTCGCTCAACCTCGGCGCGGGGCGGTTCCGCACGCTGCGGGCGATCACGCTGCCGCTCATCGCCGCCAATCTGGTGGCGGGCGCGCTGCTGGCCTTCAGCTTCGCCATGCTCGAGGTTTCCGACTCGCTCATCCTCGCCCAGCGCGAACAGCATTTTCCCATCACGAAAGCGATCTACGTTCTCGTGCATCGACTCGGCGACGGCGAACACATCGCCAGCGCCATGGGTGTGTGGGGCATGGCGCTGCTGACGGTGACGCTGGTGGGGGCGGCGATGCTCATGGGCCGGCGGATGGGCGCGGTGTTCCGGGCGTAGCCGGAACGTGGAGCGTCAACCCTGCACGTCAAGCATGCGGCCCAGGTTGACGGCGACGGCGGCCTCGATCTTGTCCGCGGCTCGCGTATACATGGGCAGCGATCCCGCGCTGGGCTGAGTCGTGGCGGCTCCATCAAAGGCGATCGGCCGGTTCACCGTGCCTCCCACGAGGTGATCCAGCCCGCGGGAGCGCGTGACCCCTTCCACGCGGCTGAGGTCGCCCGTCGCGTCCACCTGGCGCACGCCGCTCGGGCCAACCGGCGCCGCGACGCCGCCCATCGGTCGGACCGCGCCAATCTTGGTCGCATTGAGCGCCGGCTGCACGCCGTACGCCCTGGCGACGTGGAACGGGATGGGGCCGCGAATGTCCATCGGTGCGAGTCTATCTCCGATCATTGGCGACGCCAGCGGTCATCGGCGCGGGTTCGCGGGAATCTTCAACGGGCGCAACACCCGCGCGGATTATCCAGACGATGGCTGGATAACCGCGCTCGCGGGCGAGGCGCAGGGTGTGATCGCCCACGTTACTTGATGAGGCGGATCGCGAAGGGATAGCGATACCGCTCGCCCTTGTTGGACGCCAGAGTGGCCATGATGCACAACACAATGTTCGCCACGGCCACCACTGGCATCAGGAAGCAGCCAATCAGGACGAAGGAAAGCGCGAAGCAGACGAGGTAGGCGATGAACACCGTGATCTGGAAGTTCAGCGACTCCTTCGCCTGATCCGCCACGAAGGGCGATTCCTTCTTCACCAGCCAGATGATCAGCGGCGCCAGCCAGCCAAAGAAGATCGCCAGCAGATGCGAAAGCATCGCCATCGTTCGCTCCTCGCTGGGAGCGGCGGCTGCGGCAGAGGCGGACGAATCGGTCGGGGGGTGGTGTTCTCTTCGCTCATGCCCCCCATCGTCCCCGAAAATGGGGAATCCCGCAAGCCAATGGCGCAAGTTGTCCACAGATTGACACGATCGGATCTGGATGGATTGTGGACAGTCAATCCCGTGCGGGCTGACATCCGACAACCTCCTGCCTCGGATCAGCTGATCATCCGGATCGTGAACGGGTAGCGGAAATACTCGCCGTTGCTCGCCGCCACCGCCCCTCGGATCATGTTGACCGGCACCAGCACCACCAAGACGGGCAGGGCGATCAGCCCCACCACCGTGATCGACAGCCCGAACGCCCAGATCACGCTGCTGATGAGGAAGTTGATCGCTTCCCGGCCGTGGTCATCCACGAATGACGACTCATCCTTCTTGATGAGCCACAGGAACAGGGGCGCGATGATCAGCGGCGCCAGCACCAAGGCCGCGAAGGGCGCGACGTGGATGAGAACCGCCAGATTCTTGTGGTTGGCGTCCAGCCCCTCGTGCCTGAGCCGGGGAGCCGGGTACTGAACCGGGCGACCGAAGGTGGGTTCCGGGTTGCTCATGGCCACATGCACGGCAGGTCTCCTCCCGTGCTTGTTGGGATGATAGCCAGGGGGATTTCAGTTTGTCCGACCAGTGCCGATCCCCGGCAATCAGGCGCGGCGCCGACGGGAGACCGTCAGACCCGCGAGTCCCAAGAACGCCAGGGCGCCGGGAGAGGGAATCACCGCCACCCAGTTGAGGGCGTTGCTCACCAGCCGAGCGTAGGTGGGGTCATTCATCTCGGTGCTGCCGATGAGGGTGGAAAAGTTGAGCACGCGACCGGCGCCCGCCTGCCAGCCCACCAGTCCCGCCTCGCTCGTCTGGCTGCTGGTGTAGAACACCGTCGCGCCGCCCTTGGGCGTCACCACGGTTTCCGTGCCGGAGATGCTGCCCAGATTGAAGAGCATGTTGACGGGCAGACCCGCGTTGAGGATGGGGTCCGGCGTCGCCTGCGAATAGGTCGTCTGGGCGCCGCCGAAGAAGGTGCCGGTGGTCGTGCCGGGCAGAACCGCGTCGAGCGTGAGGAAGTTGTTCTGGGCGGCCCGCTTCCACAGCAGCCACTCACCGGTGACGAGGCCGCCGCCGTTGTTCACGTAGTTGACCAGTTGCGTCTGGCCGGCCACCGGCATGTCGCCTTGGGCCCAGTTCAGATTGGTCAGCAGCAGAACGGCGTCCACGCCGGACAGGTTCGTGCTGCCGTTGAACGCGGTGTACTCCGGACCCACGGTCACCGTGTGACCAAAGCCCTGCAGCGAGGCGGCGATCTGGTTGTCCCATGCTCCGTTGCCGGTTGACAGCATCAGGACGTTGCCGGCCGATGCCGAACCACATGCGCCGCCGATGGCCGCAAGCAGCCCGACCACTCCACACCTGCGATGCAATGACATGTCGTTCTCCTCTTCTCTCCAACCGTCGCGCCCTCTCCGGGCGCCATCAGCCCCTTGAGCTTCGCCAAGTAGTATACAGATTCAGTCCAACCTCTGAAGGCAATTCCAGAGTCGGCGCAAGAAAAGCCATTTGGTGCTGAGGTAACGGGCAGGTTCCCCAGATTCGCGGGACGACCCCTTTTCTCATCGGCTCCACGGAAGTCCCACACAGGCCGTATGATGCCGCCCATGGCTTCCGTCTGCTTTTACTTCCAGGTCCACCAGCCCTTCCGGCTCCGCCGGTACACGGTGTTCGATTCCGACCCGTTCTACTTCGACAACGAGGCCAACAAGGCGATCCTGCTCAAGGTGGCGGACAAGTGCTATCGCCCGGCGACGGCGCGCATTCTCGACCTGATCCGCCGCCACGACAGCCGCTTCCGGGTGTCGTACGCCATCACCGGCACGGTGCTCGAGCAGATGCGTCTGTGGACGCCCGACCTGATCGAGATGTTCCAGCAGCTCGCCGCCACCGGCGCCTGCGAGTTCATCAACGAAACCAGCCACCACTCGCTCTCGTTTCTCTACTCGCGCGAGGAGTTCAACGAACAGGTGCGTCGGCAGGAGCGCACGCTCAAGGAGCTCTTCGGCGCCGAGCCGGTGGTTTTTCGCAACACGGAGCTGACCTACTCCAACGAACTGGCGGCGCACCTCGAGACGACCTTCCCGCGATATCGCGGCATCCTGTGCGAGGGCGTGGACGGGCTGCTCGGCTACCGCTCACCCAACTACGTGTATCGCCCCCCGCACTCGCATCACCTGTCGCTGCTGCTGAAGAACTTCCGTCTCAGCGACGACATCGCCTTCCGGTTCTCCGACCGCAACTGGTCGGAGTGGCCCCTGACGGCGGAGAAGTTCGCCTCGTGGGTCAACCAGATCAACGGCGACGGCTTCGTCTGCAACCTGTTCATGGACTACGAGACGTTCGGCGAGCACCAGTGGCATCACACCGGCATCTTCGAGTTCCTGGACGCCCTGCCGGGGTTCATCTACGACGTGAACCCGGGGCAGAACGACTTCAAACTGCCCAGCGAGTGCCTGGCGTGGTACCCGCCGGTGGGCGTGTACGACGTGCCGCGCATGATCTCGTGGGCCGACACCGAGCGCGACCTCTCGGCGTGGCTGGGCAATGACATGCAGACCAACGCCGCGACCGAGCTGTACCGGCTGGAGAAGGCCGTCAAGGCGAAGCACGCCGCGGGGGACGAGTGGATTCTCGAGGACTGGCGCAAGCTCACCACCAGCGATCACCTGTACTACATGTGCACCAAGTACTGGGCGGACGGGGACGTCCACAAGTACTTCAGCCCCTATGACAGCCCCTACGATTCCTACATCAACTTCATGAACGTGCTGGACAACGTGCGCCGGCGCGCGGAACGATGACCTCTCCCACGCAGGACAATCCGACATCCCGGGGCGTGCCGCGCCGCGGCGGCGCGGCGCGGCGCGGACGAAGCGGCATCCCGGGTCGATCTCGACGCGCCTTCACGGTATACGAGGCGGTCGGCGCCCTGGTGGTCGTCATCGTCCTGGTCTCCGTCCTGCTGCCCATGCTCTTTCGCGCCCGCAACCAGGCACGGCTGGATCGATGCCGCCTCAATCAGACCTCCATCGGCGCCGCGTGGCTGATGCACCTGCGCGAGACCGAGGCCTTTCCCGACATCGAGGAAGATCCCGACTGGCGCTACGCCGGTGTGTCGTTCTCACGAGTCAGCGGCGAGCCGGCGCTGGACTTCGCGCGACCGCTCAACCGGCACCTGGAAGCGCGATGGCGCCGACCCGGCGAGCCGGGCATCTTTGAAAGTCCGCTCGACCGCGGCATCATCAGCCCCAATGGACGCGACGGCACGGGCGGACAGACCGCCTATCGCTTCTTCGGCACCAGCTACCGCGCCAACGCCATGCTGCTGGACGCACGCATCACGGGAATGGACAACGTCCGCCGACCGCTGCGAGTCACGGAAGTCTCCCGACCCCATGACCAGGTGGTCATCATGGGGCCGCCGTTCTGGTTCGAGACGCTCTATCGCACCGGGCGGCAGGCGGACTGGTACGAACGCCCCGGCGCCGGGCCGGTGCTCTTCATGGACGGCTCCGTGCGCGACATCGCCGTCAGGCCCGAAACGCCGGTCGGCGACGGCTACTCCTTCACGCCCGTCGAGCGCACCAGAGAGGTGGACGACCCGAACGCTTCAGCCAGGCGCGACGGCTGAAGAACGGGCCCGAGCGCCCGAGAGATGAACGCATCACTGGGGCCTGGGCGCCTGTCCGCCGTTGGGCCTGGGGCCGTTGGAAGGCGGAGCGGAGCCGCCCGACGGGTTGGTGGGATGGATTCCATCCGCCGTCGATTCACTCGCGCTGCCGCGTGACTGCTCGCGGGCCCGCGAGGCCGCGGTGAACTGCGAAACCAGATAGTCGGCGGCTCGACGGGCGTCGGACGCCATGGCGTCCAGCTCGTAGATGATCTGAAGCACGGCGGGTGGTTCATCACCCGACTGGCCCCACGGGCTGCCCGCGGCAAGCCGATCCGCACCCGCGGCGTGCCAACTGTCCCCGCTCAGGCCGCCCGGCCCATCTCCAGTCGAACCCACGGAGCGGCCATACCGGGCGTAGGGATCGGCGCCCACCGTGAGCAGGCCGGCCAGAGCGCCGATGAGCAGCGCCACCACCGCCGCGAACGCCGCCGCCACCGGCGGGCGCTGCCACCATACGACGGGCCTGCGACGCCGATACAGGGTGATCTCGTGCAGCGCGTCGAGCGTGCGACGACGGAGGCGCACCGGCGGCGATTCCATGTCCAGCGGGGCTTCGCGCGTCAGGCGCGCTTCAATCCGACGGACCTGCTCCACGTACCGGGCGGCCTCGTCACCGCCCGACACCGGCGCGTGGACCGCCATCGAACGAGCCAGCCGCCAGCGTGTGAGCCAGTTCAGCACGATCCACCTCCCCAAGTCACGATCCCGCTCCGGCGGCCTGCAGCAGCACCTCGATGTTCTCGGGCAGATCGCTGCGATCCCCCGTTCGCTGGCGCTCCTGGTACAGGCGAAGAATGTGCGCCGCCAACTGATCACGGGCGCGGAAGAGCGTCACCCGCACCGACACCTGCGACTTGCCCATCACGTGGGCGATTTCGCGCATCGACAGACCCTCGGCGTAGCGCAGCCACAGGGCGGTGTGCTGCGATTCCGTCAGCACACGGGCCGCCAGCTCCCATGTCGGCGAGCGCGACTCGCGACGCTCGGCGGCGTCCACCGGGTCTTCCAACGCCGCCTGACGCAGGTCGAGCTGATCGGTGGAGCGGGTCCGGCGCTTCGAACGATGGCGGCTCACCGCCAGGCGCGACCCGATGGTGAACAGCCACGTCGAGAACCGCCAGCGATCGTCGTAGCGGTCGATCCGCTCCCAGGCGCGCACGAAGGCCTCCTGGGTCAGCTCCTCCGCATCGGCCCAGTTGCCGGTGCGTCGCAGGATGAAGTTGAACAGCCGCGCCTCGAACAGCGCCACCAGCTGGGCGTAGGCCGCCAGCGACCCGGTCTGAGCCCGGCGCGCCAAGGCCTCGGGCGTCACGTCGACGCCCGTCAACGCCGCCTCCTCCCATCGCTCGGGCTCTTGCTGGAATCGGGCCATGGCACGCTCACACCCACCCCTCGACCTTCACGAGTGTACCGCGCCCCGAGCCGGTTGGGATCGGGAACTTCAGGGTTTTTTGATCCGACCGGGCCATGGCGGAATCACGCTCGGCAGCCCGAAGCCAAAACGCCTCGATTTCCGGGGGTCGGCGCGCGAATCACTTGCCGTCGGAAGGTTGTCCGCCGCCCACGGGGGCCTGGGACGGGGGCGACGCCTCCAGCCAGACCCGCCGCAGAATTCCGGTCAACGCGTCGCCCGGCGAGACCTCCGACAGCCGCTTCAGCCCCTGCTCCATCAAGGCGCGATCCCCGACCTGACGCCCCAGGAACGCCAGTGTGAGCGCCTGGGCGGCGGTCCATCGCCCCTGCTCCCCTCGCGTCTGAATCGACGCGGCGAGGTCGCGCAGACGATCAGCGCTGGGCAGCAGATCGCCGGTGTAGACCACGTCGATCATCTCCGGATGATGGGCGAAGAGGTTGCGGATGCTGGCGCCGGCCGCCCCGATCACGCCCGCGCCGACCTGGGCGTTGACCAGTCCCGCCATCGCCGTGGGGTGATTGGGCATGTAGCGCAGGGCCCGGATGAACTGGCGCTCCGCCGACAGGTACTCGCCTCGGCGCAGCAGGCGCTCGGCTTCCGTCATGATCTCGCCGAACCGACCCACCGCGTCATCGGCGACCAGGTCGTCCAGGGCGCGACCATGCCGCAGCAGCGCGATCGACTCCGGAGTCGGCGTCACGCGCTTGGGCGGAGCGGGTTGCCCCACGGCGCCGTGGATCGGCTCCGTCGGCTCGGCGGGCGCTGTCTCTCCCTGAGGCGCCACGGGGAAGGAGGGATCAACCGGGGGCTGCTCGATTGTTTCCTCGGCGTCCAGCATGTCGCGCAACTGCTGCAGCGTCGTCTGCAGGGCGGCGCCGGCCTTGGCCGGGTCGGCGCTGCCCGCCTGCGTCGCCATGCCGCTCACCATGTCGGAGTACCCGGGCGGAATCGCCATGTTGATGCGGTGATCCACCAGCGCGCCGGCGACGCGTCCATCCGTGATGCGAAGATCCTCGAACGGCGGCTGCCAGGCGCGTCCCGGCAGCAGCGTTCCGCTCCCGGAAATACCCTCCTGGATCATCCGCGCCCGCTCGTAACTGGACAACCCGATCATGCGCGGATCCATGCCGGCCGGCGTGGACTGAATGCCCTGCAGCGACGTGGCGGTGATGTTCATCACCGACCCTTCACGGGTCTGGAACTGACCGAGCATCTGATACGGCGCATCCCCCATCGAACGCATCGCCGCGGACTGATGCGACAGCAGCACGCCCTGGAACCATGATTCCGCCAGGGCGATGTCGCGGGCGCGGTCGTCCGCGCGGCGATTCAGCGTGCCCAGCGTCTCCCCCAGCCCCGCGCGGCGCCGCTCGACCAGCCCCAGTTCCTGCCCCAGGTTCAGCGGCGTGTTGCCCATCGCGCCGACAATCGCGCCGAGCGACGAGTACGCCGACGCCCGTCGCTCGAAGGCGTAGAGGTCGTTCGAACCCAGCCGACCACGGAAGTCCTCCGGCGCGGTGTAGCCCAGCGCGCCTCGAAAACCTCGCCCGCCCGCGACGCTGTTCGTCACCAGCAGATTGCGCAGCCGGAAGTCCTCCTGGGGAGTCGCCTCGACGCGCCCGTCGCCGCCGACCCGACGATCCGCGTCCAGGGCGCGGCCGTCCCCCACCGCGGTCTGAGCCGTCGCCGGAAGAGCCGTCGCCCACGAACAGGCGAACAGGGCGAGAACACGACAAGGCGATCGAAGGGCGCGCATGGAACCTCCTGGTCGTCTTTGTATCGGCACAACGCCGGGCCGACGCCCGGACAGCCGCGCCTTCACAGGAGTGAGACGCCCCATCCACCGCCCTGGTTCGGAGACGGGGAGCGGATGGGGCGATCGAGGTTATCGGCCCATTGTACGCCGAATGGCTTCGAGCGCCCGGGCGTGATCTTGCTCATCGCAGGCCAGGAGCACGTAGATCAGCACGCCGTCGGTCCAGGCGCAGGCGGGTGTGTCCTGACAGGTGCCGAAGTCCTCGGGCCAGTAGATGCGTCCGATCTGCAATCCCCCGAACTGGCCCATGTTGGGCTGAAGAAAGACGCTGACGCGCGTTTTGCCGTCCTGCCGGATGTATGACAGATGCACCGAGTTGCGCTCGGTCGGGCAAAGCCCGCATTCCCCGCCCCCGACGAGGTTGAAGCCCGCCGAGCGCAGGTCGAACACCGGCACCGACGACACCCCAAGCCGGGGCGACAGGTGCTGCTGAATGGACGCGAGGTCACGATACCTGGCCTTCGATGCCAGCGCCTCGGAGTTGATCGAGCAGCGATCGTGCTCCACGCTGGCGGCGTCGGCGGTGACGCCCAGCTGTTCGAGGTTGGCCGACGCGGCCTGCTGCGGCATCGGACGGAGCAGCGGCGGTCCGAAGACGCCGAACGCAATGGCCCCGGCGACGATGACCAGGCATGCCGCCACCGCGAAGACGTTGGCGTGGCTGGGATTCTGCAGGAACGACCACCGGCGATGCGGGGCCGCGCCGCCGCCTTCCCCTCGGCTGGAGACGCGACCAGAACCCGCTGGCAGGACTTCACACCGGGTACGCTCGGCGGCCAACGTCCGCGCCACCTGGTCGCGGAGCCCGCTCGGCGGGTCGCACGCCAGATGCCGGGCCACGAAAACCCGCAGTTCCCGCTCAAACGCCACGGCGTCACGCAATGAGGCGTCCGAGGCGAGGGCGTGCTCCACCGCGGCGGCGTCCGCCGCGCTCAGTTCACCATCCACGTACTGTCGAATCCGTGCCGCATCCATGAATCAACCTGCCTCGCGACGAACGATCGTCGCCATCCTAGGTGTACGCCCCGGACCGGTCCGCAATCGTGGCGAACCCGGACCCCGCCCCCCCACTCCCCCGTCCTGTGTCAACGCCCCGCGCCGTCGATCTCTTCCCGCAGTTGCGCAAGTTCCCCGGCCAGAATCGAACGAGCCCGGTGCAGCCGGCTCATGACCGTTCCAATGGGAATGTCCTGTATTTCGGCGATTTCCCGGTATTTCAGCCCCTCCACCCCCCAGAGCAGCAGGACGGACCGGAACTCCGGCCTGAGTGACTCGACCGCCTTCCTGAGCCGGCCGTCCACCTGCTGCCAGTCCAGCGAGGCCAGGTCCCAGCAGGGCGGCGGGTCGCCGGGTCCGGAGGCGTCGTCGGGCGCGTCGATCAACTCCGCGCCGCTGATCGGACCGCGCCGTTCACGCCGCACCCGGCTGTAGAAGATGTTGTGCAGAATCTTGAACAGCCAGGGACGCACCCCCGCGCCCCGATCCTCGAACCCCTCGCAGGATCGCAGACCCTTCAGGTACGTCTCCTGCGTCAGGTCGGCGGCCTCGTCGGGGTGACGCGACAGTTGCAGCGCCATGCGATACACGGCGTCGAAGTGCTCCAGCGCGAGTTGTTCAAAGGCGGATCGTTCCACGCGCGCCTCGTACCAGGCCGATGATCGGCGATGATACCCGGAAACACCACCGGCTCGGCTCGTCACCGGCGCGGCGCCGCCGTGGTTCCGGTGATGGGATGGCGATGATGCCCGACCGTCACGGGACGGACGCATCCTCGATCACCGCGTCCGCCTCAATCTCGATCAGCATGGCGGGGTCGATCAGCGATGAGACGCCCACCATCGTGGCGCAGGGGCGGTGCTCGCCCACGAACTCCCGGTGCGCCCGCCCGAACTCCGCGTGACGGGTGATGTCGGTCACGTACATCCGCGTGCGCACCAGGCGGGACCGGTCCGCGCCCAGTTGGCGCAGCGCTCGATCGATGATCTCGAAGCACCGCCGCGCCTGGGCGTAGGCGTCGCCGGGGGCGTGGACGCTTCCATCCGGGTTCATCGGCGCGGTGCCGGTCACGAAGATCATGTTCCCGGCCCGCAGCGCACGGCAGTACCCGACGGTTGTTTCCCACGGAGCGCCGGATGAGACACGTTCGAACGCCATGTGAATCTCCACGGGTCCGGTTGATCCCGCGCCGGGACGGATGGTTCCGGCGCCAACACCCTAGGCCGCCGGACATCGGGCCACGACCCGGACCCGGAAGCCAACCCTCGATCTTGACGCCGGAACAGGCACTTTCGCCGGTGGAACGTGCTTGATTCCGCCCACGAGGCAATAGATGCGGCCTCATCCTCGTATGAATCCTGACGGGATCGCCCGTCAGCCGCGTCTGGGATGGAGCGAATCCGCCCCGCGTCGTCATGCGAACCGTGTGACGAAAGAATCCCGGCGCGGATCGGAAGAATCCTGCTCAACCGATGGTTGCTCCCCCTCCACGTCTGAACCGCACCCCGCCTCTTCCCATTCACTCGATTTCCCACCTTCCCATGCGTCTGGCCCCCGAACAGCACCATGACGACTTCGATCCGGGCGAGCAGTCGCTCGAACGCGATCCCGTGGAATATGTGCTGGTCGGGCTGGGCGTGCTGGTGCTGGCCCTCGCGGTGTTCGTGCAGGTGCTGCTGACATCGAGCATCGCCGCGAAGCCCGCCGAGCACACGGCGGACGCGTCGAGCGCCCTCGTCGCCGAGCCGGTCGGGAACACGCAGCGCGAGGCACGGGTGGCCGATGCGCCGACCAATCGTGAAACGACGCCGCGCCGATCGCTGCGGTCGATCGACCATCTCGCGATCTGCCCGGATCCGTCGTCCACTCCCGGAGCGGTCGCGTTTTCGTTCAAGCCGCTCGTGCGTGAACTGGCCGACCTGCCCTGGGACCAGGCGCGCACCGCCGCCTGCGAGGTCATTCGCCTGCGCGTGCTGGAGCGGCTGGACTTTGACCGCGCTTCCGGCCCGGCGACCCTGCTTCTCTCGCGCGACGCCCGCGCGCACTGAACCTGGCGCCGACGGAGAGCCCCGCCCCCCATGTCGGCGCGCGTCGGCGCGGATGAACGCTGTCGCTCCGTGTTCCTGGGTTGATGGAGCCGGCTGGACCGTTCCGTCCGAAAACCCGCGCCGCCCGGTTGTGCGGGTTCTGCCGCCCGGTGCAAGGTGAAATCGACCTCGTCACGTCCATTCCGGGCGGGATTCATCGGCTTTTTCCCAATTCCGGGGTATTGTGTCAGGAGTGCGTGAACGCCCCACCCGGGCTGCCGGGGGGTGGTGGGAGTCTGACACCATGATGAAGATCGAACTCGACTGGATGCGGCATCTGTGCCTCGTGACCGCGGCGACGGGCGTGACCGCGACCGCCTCGGCCCAGCGGCTGGGCGATTTCAACGGCGACGGATACGCCGACATCGCCGTGGGCGTGCCCTTCGAGGACGTGAGCGGGAAGATCGACGCCGGGGCGATCAACGTGCTCTACGGCACGTTCGGCGGCATCCGCGACGTGAAGAACCAGTTCTGGCATCAGGACAAGTTCGGCATTCTCGAGGACTGCAACCCCAACGACCAGTTCGGCTTCGCGATCGCCATCGGTGACTTCAACGGCGATGGCTTCACCGACATGGCCGTGGGCGTGCCATTCGAAACCGATGAGGGTTTTCTGGGCGGCGCGGTCAACGTGATCTACGGCCTCAACCAGTCCACCGGCCTCTGGGCGGGACGCAATCAACTCTGGCGCCGGGAAGGGACCAGCGGACCGGCGCTGGCGAGCGACTTCTACGGGCGAGCCCTGGCGGTCGGCGATTTCAACAACGACGGCTTTGACGACCTGGCCATCGGTGTGCCCGGCGCCAAGATCGGCAACCACTCCAGCGCCGGAGGCGTCGAGGTCATCTACGGGTCCGCCGACGGGCTCAAGGAAGCCGGCAAGCAGTGGTGGCATCAGGACGTGCCCCAGTTCAAGGGCGTGGCCAGGCCCAACGACCGGTTCGGCTGGGCGCTGGCGGCTGGAGACTTCAACAACGACGGATTCGATGACCTCGCCATCGGCGTACCAGGCGACAACATCGTGGGCGTGAAGGGCGCCGGGGCGATCAACGTCATCCGCGGGTCCGCCGCCGGGCTGACCAACACGCAGGACACCATGATCCACCGCGCGGGAGGGCCTTTCATCGCGCTCGAGGGAACGCCGCCCCAGTTCGAGAACTTCGGCTCCGTGCTCGCGGTGGGCGACTTCAACAACGACGGGTTCGACGACCTGGCCATCGGCGTGCCCGAGCACACCTTCATCATTGATGAATCCGCCTTCGCCAACGCCGGCGCGGTGCATGTGGTGTACGGCAGCGCATCGGGATTGACCGCGACCGGCGCCCAGTTCTGGCACCAGGACTCGCCGGGCATCCCCGATGTGGTGGAGACCCGGGATCAGTTCGGGGCCTCGCTGGCCGTCGGCGACTTCAACAACGACGGGTTCGACGATCTGGCCATCGGGGCGCCCGGGGAGGGACGCTACGGACTGGACGGCATCGGCGTCGTCCACGTCATCTACGGCACCTCCAACGGGCTGTTCCGCCACTTCAACCAGGTCTGGCACCAGCTGGTCGAGGGGATGAAGAACCGACCCGGCGCGGGCGACGAGTTCGGGCGCGCCCTGGCCGCCGGCGACATCAACGGCGACGGCTTTGATGACCTGGTCGTCGGCATTCCCGGCGAGAACATCAACGGGCAGCCCTTCGCCGGCGCCATTGCCATCATCTACGGCTCGGCGAACCGGCTCACCGCCGCCAACAACCAGTTCTGGTACCAGGGCTGGCGGACGACCATCGACATTCCCGAAGCGGGCGACCAGTTCGGGCGGTCGCTGGGCGTGGGACGGTAGCGCGGCTCGGCCCCGTCATTCGTCCCCCAGGGCAATCGCTTTTTCGGTTTTCGATGCCGTCGTCTCCTTTGAAACCCCCCTGGCGACGTTGGAAAGTTGTCTCGGGTAAATCGAGAATCGGAAAAAGCGATTGCCCTGATTCGTCCCCTCGCCGGGCTTGTCCCGTCCATCCCTCCGGCTACACTCTCAGTCCCCCGTCGCCCTGCGGCGTGGGACTGTGTGTTTGCCTGAAGTGACCTGAGGGTGTGCCCCCCATGCCGACCGTGAATCAACTGGTTCGTCGCCCCCGTCGTCCCGTCGCCGGGAAGAGCAAGACGAAGGATCTCGCCGGCTCGCCGCAGAAGCGAGGCGTGTGCGTGCAGGTGCGCACCATGACGCCCAAGAAGCCCAACTCGGCGCTTCGCAAGGTCTGCCGCGTCCGCCTGAGCAACGGCAAGGAAGTCACCGCCTATATCGGAGGCGAGGGCCACAACCTGCAGGAGCACTCGATCGTGCTGGTGCGCGGCGGGCGCGTCCGCGACCTGCCCGGCGTGCGCTACCACGTGGTCCGCGGCTCGCTCGACTGCCTCGGCGTCGAAGGCCGCCAGAAGGGCCGCTCCAAGTACGGCACCAAGCGGAAGAAGAAGTGACATGGCGGCTGTCGACCTTCGGATGTCGGCTCTCAGCCGAACACCCGCCGACAGCCGACAACCCAACGCCCCCACACGGCAAGTAATCGGGTCGGCCCGGCCGGTCGACCCGGTGAACAGCGTCCGCCGCTGGCGGACAGATGAGCCAAGGAGATTCAGCCAATGGCCGGTCGCATCACCAAGTCCGACGATCAACTGCGTCCCGATCCCCGCTTCCAGAACACCACGCTGGCCAAGTTCATCAACTGCGTGATGCACGACGGCAAGAAGGCCGTGGCCACCCGTGTGGTGTACGACGCGCTGGACATGATCCAGCAGCGCCTGGAGAAGGAAAACAACCCCAACGCCCCGGCCAACGCGCTGGCGGTATTCCTGCAGGCGGTGGACAACGTGCGCCCCAGCGTCGAGGTCCGCTCCAAGCGCGTCGGCGGCGCCAACTATCAGGTACCCATGCAGGTGCGTCCGCGGCGTCAGCAGTCGCTGGCCTTCCGCTGGATCATCACCGCCGCCCGCGAAGAGAAGGGCAAGCCAATGGCCGTGCGGCTGGCGAAGGAGATCTACGACGCCGCCAAGGGCGAGGGCAAGGCCATCACCACCCGCGAGAACACCCACCGCATGGCCGAGGCCAACAAGGCCTTCGCCCACTTCGCGTGGTGACATCGGTCGTCGGGTTCACAGAAGTCAAGCATTCTGCCGCCGCCCCATCCCGCGATGGGGCGGCGTTGTTTCGCCGGTCGTTGGGTTCCAAGCCGGGATGGGCGTGGTAGCATGACATGGGATCAACCGATGCGCCGCATCACTGCAACGTGCCATCTTCTTCTGCCGGCCCTGATGCTGGCGACTGCAGCCATTCAGGTCGCCCGGGCGCAGTCGCCGCCGCCCGGGTCGCGCCAGAGCGCCAAGGCCCTCGAACAGGCCATCCGGCAGCTGACCGCCGAGGCCGAGCAGGCGCTGCGGGAAGCACGGATCGATGCGCTGTCAAGGCCCGACGTTCGCGCGCGATTCCAGGGCGGGCCGATTCTCGAATCCGACCTGGTCGCCGCATTGACGACGCCTCAGCATCGCGAGCCGTTCATCGACGCCTACATCCGCTGGCAGTTGACGAGTTTCGATCCCGCGTGGCCCGATCTGGACGACCACGCCTTCGCCAGGTTCATGGACCGCACGCCGCGACTGCTTGACAACCCGCGAGCCGACCCCAACGTGCTGGACGTTCTTCGCCGCGCGGAGAGCGGCGGACCGCTGGCGCCGCAGTTCATCACGCACCTCCGCGCCGATCTGGCGGCGCTGGAGGATCGCACCCGGCGAATCGAGGCCATGAACCGCCCAGCCATCGAGTTCCGCGCCTGGGTGGCGAAGAAACTCGGCGACACCGGCCCGCGCCCCCGGCAGTGGATGATCGAGGAACTGGCCGCCCGCATCACCGCGGGGTGGGATGTGTCGGACATCAAGGCCGCCATGACGCGCAACTTCACGGCGTCGGTATCGGATCAGTCCTTCACGCCCGAGCAGCGCGAGATGGTCTACGCCCAGCTCCTCACGCTGCGCGGGCGCAAGCGCGTCTTCGCGGGCGAGGTGACGTTCCTCGCCAACGGCGCCATCCGCGCGTCGGAATCCACGGCGCAGGTGACCAACGAGAACCTGGAAACCTGGCGCCGGCGGCTGGCGGGGGAGGCGAAGTGATCGTGCGGATGGATATCCGGCAACAGTTCCAGTGCTGATTCCGACTCATGGCGCATCGCAAGTCATCTCGATGTGGACGGTCAATGCTGGGCGCGTTCGTTGCGTTGTGCGTTCTGCCCGCAATGGGTGAAAGGACGCCGGAGAAGTCGCCCGCCACGACCGGGTGGTCGTACGCCGTTGCACAACCACCGCCCAGCGATGCCGCCCTCGTCAACAAGGCCATCGCTCTGCTCACCGCCGAGGCGCGGCAGGGTCAGAAGGAAAACCGCCTGCCCCGGCAGGAGACCACCTTTGCGGCCGAGTTCCTGCGGGAGCACGGACGTGAGTCGGTCCCCGGCGACCTGGTGTGGAAGCGATTCGAGCGGCGCACGAACAGGGACGCCTTCATCGACGCGTACGTTCGCTGGCAACTGCTGGGCTTCAACCCCGCGTGGCCCGGCGATTCGCTCAAGGATGCCGACCTCGACCGGTTGATCGAGGAACTGCCTGCCCTGCTGCCCAACCCGCGGACGGATCGCGCCTTCATCGCCCGCGTGAATGACGCCATCCGCCGCCAGCAGGTGAGCGATGCGGAGGCGCAGGCGATCCGCGAGGCGGACGCCGCCCTTACCAGGCGAGCGTCGGAGATCAACAACCTCAACCGGCCCGCGCTGGAGATTCGCCGCTGGCTGGAGCGCAGTGCAGGCGAAAGTACATTCCGCGCCCACCTGATGCGGTTGGAGCGTGTTCGAGCGCTGGTCTCCGCGGGGTGGAACGCCGAGGGGCCCAAGCGCGACATCCTGCGGCGGTTCGAGGAATCGAAACGCCACGCCGAACTGACCGACGAGCACCGCGCCCGGCTGGCCCAGGCGGCCCGGTCGATGATCGGACTGCGGGCGCCGATCGTGACGCGCGTGGGCATCGGCAACGAGAATGCCGTCGAGGCCCAGTTCGACGAGGCGGCGGTGTATGACTTCGAGGTGAACGAGTGGGTGCGGGCGCTGGCCCGGTGAGCTGGCCCAACGCCGCAGCCACGCACGTCTCCTGGAAGAAAGAAAACGCCCCCGGCGCGGGCCGGGGGCGGGGGACAGGTCAGACGCGATTCGCCTCGGTCGGATCAGTACCACAGCAGCGAGCGGATGACCTCGATCTCGGCGGCGATGGCCGTCTTCTGCGGCGAGGCCACCATCCAATCGGGCGGGTTGGGCTGACCATCGACGAACGCCAGCACCGCGCAGAGCAGGGCGTCGGCCGCCGCGTCGTGCCCGCACTCGATCAGGTTGGCGGCCATGGCGGTCAGCGAACAGAGGACGTTGCGCCGCACGCTCCTGACGACGACGTTCGGGCCGGTGAAGAGCGACGTGTTGGCGGAGCAGATGTCGTGGGCCACGTCGCGCGCCCATTCCGCCAGGAACGACTGCGGCACGCCGGGAACGGTCGGGGTCGGATCGACGCCGTCGGGTACGCCGTCACCGTCGGTGTCGGCGCTGAGCGGATTGGTGCCCAGCACCAGCACTTCGTCACCGTCCGAGAGCCCATCGCCGTCGGTGTCGGCGTTCAGCGGGTCGGTGAAGTGCTCGTTCACCTCGACGCCGTCATTCAATCCGTCGCCGTCGGTGTCGGCGTTGAGCGGATTGGTTCCGTACAGGTTGATCTCGTCGTCGTCGGTGAGCCCGTCGCCGTCGGTATCGACCGGCCCCCCGCCGGCGGCGAGCAACTCAAAGGCCAGATCGCCGTCGGCCCCGGGCAAACCCGCGGGACTGAACGGGCCACCGAAGGCGAACTCGAAGTCATCCTGCGGCCCGGCGTTGCTGGTGTGCCACACCCACAGCACCGCGCTGGACCCGTCGGTCAGCGTTGCGGCGATGGAGATGAAGTACTCCGTGCCGCCCGTCAGCGCCACGCCGCTGGTCAGCGAGGCGGAATAGCGGTACTGATCGGCCACGCCATCGATGCTCAGTCCGTCGGCGACGACCGTCACGTTGGAGGCGGGGATGATCTCTGACGCGATGGAAGCACCCACCGATCCCCCGCTGCTGGCGAAGAACTCGATGGTGAAGGAATCGACGTTGCCGAAGGCGCCGGCGCTCGTCACGAACTCGAGCACGTTCTCCTCGTCAAGCGACTCCCCCCACCACACCACTTCCACGATCGTTTCGTCGGCGCCGAGGGTGAACCGATCCGCCGACCTCGGGTTGGCGCCGAAGAACGTGGAGTTCATCGTGGACTCCGCGGCGAAGGGGTTGCCGTTGGCCGCGCCGCCCGGTTGCGAATACACCACCACATTCGTGTCCGCCCACGCCAGCGCGCCGATGGCGCAGGCGCAGGCCGCCGCCGCTCCGCGAGTGAAGAACTGCTTCATGGCCGATCTCCCTTTCATGTCTTGAAACTCTCTCCGGGGTAAGGAACGTGATGGGATCAGCAGCCGCAGTATGCGGCCTGCCCATCGCATCTGTCAATGGATCACCTGCGCGATTCCCGCGCTCATACGCGCTCGGTCCACCGAGGGGCTTGCCCCGCTTGCCTGTTTTGCCTCGTCGTTCGTGCGACCACTCGGCCGGCAACCCGCGTGAACAGCCGCCACATTCATCGACCAGTTGCGGCGCCACGCCGCACTTTCGATTGTGGGAGCGTGTGCTGGGTCGTCGGTTGTTGGTGTCGATGCAGTTCCGGCAGGGTGGCGCCTCAGCCGCGCAGGTCGGCGCCGGAGCGGCGCTGCTCGATGACGGCCTCGCCGCC
This sequence comes from Phycisphaeraceae bacterium, assembly GCA_015709595.1. Classification (NCBI taxonomy): domain Bacteria; kingdom Pseudomonadati; phylum Planctomycetota; class Phycisphaerae; order Phycisphaerales; family Phycisphaeraceae; species Phycisphaeraceae bacterium. The sequence goes on along the minus strand of CP054178.1, from coordinate 1,914,653 downwards.
TTCCTGCACCACCGCCGCCACCCGACCGGCGATGACCCGCTCGTAGACTTCCTTCAGTTGCACGCAGTAGGCGCTGACGTGGTGCGCCCGGTGAATGGACGCCCGTGCCGCCTGCCCGAGCCGGCTGCCGGCGCCGGGATCGTCGAACAAGCGCACCACGCACGACGCCGCCGCGTTGATGTCGCGCTGGTCCACCAGCAGCCCGGTGTGGTCATGGTCGATGACCTCCTGCATGGCCAGCGACCGCTCGGCGATGACGGGCACGCCGGTGGCCATGGCCCACAGCGCGGGCATCACGCCCGGCATGGGGCGCAGGGCACGACCTCCGCCGAACAGCAGCGAGAAGGGCGAGCCGCCCTCGCTCACGTCCAGCGTGGTGGTGTCGTCGCCCAGGATGAGCGCGGCGTCCAGCCCGTGGACGCAGCGCCACGGCTCGGCCAGCTGCTCATCCACGATCAGCCGATGCGCGTGCCCGATGCGCATCAGCCAGCGGACCGCCTCCACCCGGCGCTGGGCGGCGGGATGCACCACCAGGCGCACGTCGCGCCCGGCCTCGGCCGCGAGCGACAGGACCACCGCCGCCCGCCTCGCGTCCGACCAGGACACCGGTTCGCAGAGCAGCCCGATGACGAACGACCGCTCGTCCACGCCCCAGCGTCGACGGACATGGTCGCGGTCGTCGGAGCCATCCTCCACCGCCTCGGGATGCACCGCCGGCCTGAGCACGTCCAGATGCCGCGCCCCCACGCCCGCCGCGATGTAATCACGCTTCACCGCCACCGACGTGGCCAGCAGAAAGGTCGGATGACTGTCGATGGCCCTGGCCAGCAGGCGCATCAGAAAGCCGTTGACCGGCCCGATCGTCAGGGTCGCCACGCGCCTGCGAGCCGGCGCGGCAATGGCCGCCAGCAGCGCGGACCGCGCCGTCCAGGCGTGGACGAGGTCGTATCGACCGAAGACTTCCTCGCGCGACCGGACGAACCGCCTGAACGCCCCGCCCAGGAAGCCCGCCATCACCGGCTGGTGACGAGGCGCGGTCAGCCGCCCCGTCACGGGCACGCCGCAGCGCTCGGCCAGTCGCTCGTGACGCCCGTTACCCACCAGCAGAACATCCTGACGCACCGACGTGAGTCGCGCCAGGGGCGCCGCCATGAGCTGCAGGGTGCATGCCCCACCACCGGGGCTGCCGGGATCGACGACGTGAAGCACGCGCATGACATCATCATGTCAGAAACCCGGCGCGGGGGCAAGGCAGGGCGTGAACCGTGATCGGTTGTCGGTCATCAACTCGGGCTGATGTCTGACAGCCGAAAGCCGCCCTCGAAGTGCCAAGGCCGTGTCGGCCGCGGGGAAGCCGCAACGTCGCAGACCATCGAGTGGTGAGGGAGTCACTCTGAGTGTGGCGGGTGCGAGATCGAGCGCCGCAGGCCGCCCGCACGGCTCACAGAGCCGTGGCACGCGGGCACGTGGGGGGGCACGGCTCACAGAGCCGTGGCACACGGGCACGTGGGGGGGCACGGCTCACAGAGCCGTGGCACACAGCGCGGTGGCGGAGTCAATCGAAGGCCGACTTGGGCGCGCTGTTGTCGCCCAGCGGACGAACCTCCCACTTGTAGAAGAGCTTGGCCACGCGGTCGGCGATCATCTCCGCCAGCGTGCGGTTGGCCTCCGCCTGGCTGGCGCGGGTCAGCACCGGCTGGTAGGTCTGCTCAGGCGGCAGCGTGACCGTCATGTACCGGGCGTCCGCAACGTCCTCGCCCGTCGGCGGGAAGAGACGAACGCGGTTCTCCACGTCGATCAGCTTGACGCGCAGCGTGGCCTGGGCGCGGGGCGCGCCGGAGGCGTCCGGCTCCAGCCCGAAACTGAGCATCTCGACATAGATCAGCTGGGCGGCGCCGACCTCGCGCCCGATCTGCTCCAGCGGCTTGAGGGCCCCGGCCCGCTCCGAGCCCGCCGCCGCCATGGTGTTGCTGGTCTTGATCGAGTCCTTCAGCACCTTGTTGCGCATCAGGTGTTCGAGAACGCGGTCGCCGATGAACATGCGCAGCCCGCGGTCGTTGAGCACGTTCTTGCGGTCATCGACGTACACCGCGGTGACGCGGTCGGCCATCTTGTACTCGGCGTCCTGCGTCGGGGGCGGGCTGGCGAGCACCGCGATCGGTCCGACGATGTTGCAGCCGTGCATCAGCCCGGCCGCGCCCATCGCAAGCAGCACGCCGCAGGCCAGCCACCGACAGTTTGAACCGGCAGGGGATGATCGCATGATGACTCCTGGTCCAGCCCCCACCTCCCACCCGCACACAACGCCCGCGACCGTGCCGCGCGTCGAATCTACTTCTTCTGCGACTGCGCCAGCCGCGGGTTGTACTTGTCCGGGTACTTCGGCTCCTCGTGCAGGTAGAAGAGCCACGCCACCTTCTGGATGAACTTGACGATCAGCCCCTGCGACACCTGCGAGGCGTTGGTGGACTCCCACGTCACGCCCTGCATGTCGGGGAACTTGGCGATGATGTTGAACTCCTCCACCGGGGCCACCGGGTCGGGGTTGATCTCGTCCACCTCGATGACGCGCACGTGGGCGGCGCACACGCCGTCCCACTCGTAGCGGTTGCCCGGCGGCGTGAGCCGGTACTCGTAGAGGTCGATGAGGATGATCCGCTCCGCGCCCAGCGCGTCGGCGATGTCGCCATAGGCCATCAGATGCCAGTGGGGCGTGCTGCTCTGCCACTGCATCGTCTGCTCGGGCGCAATGACGCGCACGTTCTCCACCTTCTGGCGGATGTTGTACGCCACCCCCAGCGCGACCTGCCCGGCCAGGCGCGGGTGCTCGTACATCATCGTGTGATTGACGTTGACCAGCACCGCCACCTTGTGCCCGGACAGCCCGTTGTAGCGGGCGGGCACCTCGATCAGCTTCTGATACTCGGCGTTCTGGGCCGCGCCGCCGATCAGGTTGGTGACCGCGCAGCCCGAGAGAGCAGCCGCCGCCACGAGAAGGCACAGGGATCGCAGCATCAGAGGATCTCCCGAACGACCAGAATCTTGTAGATCCACGCCAGCGTGGTCATCGCCGCCGCGAGCCAGAGTATCCGGGGCGTCCACAGCCGTCCCAGCAACCCCCCCAGCGCCGAACCCGTCGCCGCCACATACAGACCCACGATCAGGGCGGCGGCAGTCAGAATCGAAAGCACCATGCCCATCGGCTGGGTCAGGAACGACGCGAGCAGGTCGCCTCGCACCGCATGGGCGAAGGATGTCGTCATCCCGCACGTCGGGCAGGCCAGCCCGAAGCTCTCCACCCAGCGGCAGGCGGGCATGCCGAGCTGTTCATGCGTGCCGTGCCCGCGAGCATCCGGCGCGATGCTCAGCGCCACACCCAGCACGCCCAGGCAGCCGAGGGCGACAATGAGCGCCACCATGCGCCGGGCGAAGGTGGAGCCGTCCCCGGCGGCGGCACGCTCCAGCACCGCCACGGGGGGCGAACCGGTGGAGGCCGACATGACCGCCGCCCCCCCATCGACGCCGAGGGAGGACGGACCGACGCCGGATTGGGAGTCGAGGGGTGCCAAGGACATGGAGCGTACTGGATGGTAGGGCGCGGATCAACGGTGATGCTGTGAGGAATCGGCGGTCGGTGGTCGGAAGCCGTTTCCGCGACAGCCGTCAGCCACGTTCATGCGTCGCCCCGTGTGCATGTCGGAAACATTCTTCTGATTGGTGCGCAAGCCGCCCCAGTGCACCGGCATATGAATCGCTGTAAGGTGCTGTCACGTTGGGTGTTGCATCGTGGCGCAGCGTCAATCACGGGCGGCTTCAGCGCTCGGTTGTTCCGGGGTCATGTCGTGACGAAAGGGGATCATCATGGGGTTGAGGCGAACCGCCGCAGCGGTGATAGTGGGGGTGGTATCGGCACTGTTGAGCCCGAGTGAGAGGAGCTACTCCACCTCGCAGCGGCCGTCACAGCATCGCCCCCCTGCCGTGCTCTTCTCGGAAACGCCCAGGGAGCTGGAGTTCTCCGGGCGTCTCATCGCTCGTCCGGATCAGGCGTTGATGCGTCGCCCCGACGGGGAAGCCGCGGCGCGGGACGCGGTGCATCTGGCCATCGAGGCGTTCACGCTCATCGAACACGTCGCCGCCACGGACGAATACCTGCTCGCCCTGCCCGATGGTGTCTCGGAGAACGACGCGGCCGCTGAACTGCTGGCTACTGGCCTCTTCCAGTACGTCGAGCCGGACTGGATCTGCTACCCCGCCTCGTCGAACTGCCCCAACGACCCGCGACTTGATCGGCAATGGCACCATGCCACGAACATCATGCAGTCGTGCGAGGGCTGGGCCTTGTTCACCGGCGACCCCGGCGTGACCGTGGCGATCTGCGACACCGGCGTCCGGGTGACCCATCAGGATCTGCTGCTCCATCGCAAGCCCGGCTACAACGCCGTCGATCGACTCTGGGAGGGCGAGGGCGGGCAGATCACGGACATCAACGGTCACGGCACGGGCGTCCTCGGGGCCGCGGCAGCCAACGGGAACAACGGCGTCGGCGTGTCGGGTGTTGGCTGGAACCTGGGCCATCGGATGATGCGCATCACCAACTCCCAGGCCGGGGGCAGCACCATCAGCACGATCACCCACGCGGCGCGCACCGCGGTGGAGAATGGCGACCGCGTCGCCAGCGTGAGCTACGCGGGAACCACGACCGACACCGCGCGCACCACGGCCACGTACATCAAGTCGAAGGGCGGCCTGCTGGTGTGGGCCGCGGGAAATGGGGGCAGTTTCCTTCATACCGACCGCGACGCCGATGACCTGATTGTCGTCGGCGCCACCAACCCGGCCGACGAACGGTGGATCAACTCCAACTACGGGTCATACGTCGATCTCTTCGCGCCGGGCGATGACATCCATACCACCACCAACGGGGGCGACCGGAAGTACGGCAGCCCCAGCGGCACCAGTTACGCCGCACCGCTGGTGGCGGGTCTGATCGGGCTGATCTGGTCCGCCGAACCAACCCTGACGCCCGATGAGGTCGAGCACCTGCTCAAGCAGGGGTGCGACGACCTGGGCGCGCCCGGTGTGGACAGCGTGTTCGGGTACGGGCGAATCAACGTCTACAAGACCCTGCGCGATTCCGTGGCGCCCGTTCTCTGGGACTACCCGGACGGGTTTCCCGCGATCATCGACCCCACCGGCGGAACGTCGATGCGCGTCACCGTCTCGCCGTACGGCTACACAGGCGTCGAGGGCACGGCCCGGCTGCACTACCACGACGGCGTGCAGTGGCGCAGCACGCTCATGCCTCACCTCGGCGGAAACCTCTACCAGGCGGTCTTCCCTCCCCTGCCGTGCGGCAGCGTGACCCGCTACTACTTCTCGATCCGTATCGCCATGGGCGTTCGGGCCTATGACCCGCCCGAGGCGCCGGATCGCTGCTTCATCGCCCCTGTCGTGCGGGAGCCCGTCTTCGTCGATCTCTTCGAGACCGACCAGGGGTGGACCGTCAGCAGCGACACGCTGCTCAGCGGCCAGTGGGAGCGCGGCGTGCCCGCCGGCGACGGCTCGCGAGGCGACCCGCCGACCGATTCTGACGGCTCCGGACAGTGCTATCTCACCGGCAACGCGCCCGGCAACAGCGACGTGGATGGCGGGCCCACGCGGCTGTTCTCCCCCATCCTCGACCTGTCGGGCGGGCTGGACTATCACATCACCTACGCGCGATGGTTCACCACCGATCGACCCGGCGACTGGCTGCGGGTTCACATTTCCAACGACGGCGGCGATACGTGGACGCTGGTGGAGCGCGTAGGCAACGGAGCGGGCTGGCAGACCACACGCTTCCGGGTCGCCGATGTCATCGCGCCCACGTCGCAGGTGATGCTGCGATTCCAGGTGGCGGATCAACCGGACGACTCGATCACCGAGGCGGCCATCGACGCCTTCATGGTGCTGCCCGATTCGTGCCGCGTGGTGACCACGTCGCTCACCAACGCCGTGGTCACGCGAGGCACACTCGTCTCCGGCTCGTTCGTCGATCTGATCGTGTCGGACAACGTGGCATTGCGCGCCCGGTCGGCGCCCGAGGAGGGCGGCGCTGGGGTCCACAGCATGTACCTGCGCGTGGACGCCCAGACCGACGCCGTCAACCCCTCTGATCTGGACGTGCGCATCGAAACCCGCATCGACGACGTGGCCGCCGCAGGCAAGGTGATGATGCGGAACTGGGTGCTCAACCGGTTCGAGGAAGTCGCGTCGTACGCCGTCGGTCTGGATGAGGTTGTCATTGACGTCAAGGGACTGAACGGCGCGACTTACGTGCGGGCCTCGGACGGACGCCTCCAGGTGCAGTTGAGGCACACCGCCGCGGTGCTGCTGTTCGGCAGTTCGTTCGACACCTGGGTGGATCATGTCCGCATCGTGGTGCGCGAGTGACCCGCCGCGCGCCGCGGAAGGTGCGGAACGGTGGACGTCGAAGGTCCACGCCGTTCACCGGCAACCGACCGCCGACAACCGAATACCATGCTGGGTCGCATGGCCCGGACAACGTCATCATTCCGGCGTGCTCGCGTTCGCCGCTTCGCGCGGCGGCTGATGATCGTGCTGCTCCTGCTCGGCGTCGTCGCGGGTTGGGGATGGTGGGCCATCGAGTCCGATCCCCGCTGGTGGGCGCCCCCCAGCCGCACCGACGCTTCCGTGCGCGAATCGGGCGGACGCACCGAGATGTTCGTGCTCGAACAGCTCCACAAGATCCGTGAACCGGACGACGCCTGGCGATTCCGCCTGCGCAACGAGGACATGAACGCCTGGCTGGCGGCCAACCTGCCCGGATGGATGGAGCACGAAACGGGCGAGCCCTGGCCGGAAGGCGTCAGCGTGCCGCAGGTGTCGGCCGGCCTCGACGGACTGCACGTGGGCATTCAGGTGATGGATCGTCTTGGCGGGCGTGTGCTCACCCTGCGCGTCACGCCGACCATCGACGAGGGGCAGTTGCGTCTCGTCACCGACCGCGTCGCCATCGGGCGGCTGGCCATTCCCGGCTTCGCGGCCGATCGCGTGCTGTCGGCCCTGCGCGGCGCCTTGGGCGAAGAGGTGGAGGAGGACGATCTCACGTTCCTCACCGACCTCTTCTTCGGGCGTCAGACCATCGAGCCGGTCATCGAGCTCGCCGACGGGCGGGTGGTCGAAGTGTTCGCCGTCGAACTGGAGCCCGATGGCGTGCTCTTTACCTGCCGCACCAGGCCTGACGGAAGTCCGCGTGACCACGAGCGCCGGAAGGCCGCGGAGCGCACCTCGCCGCCGGGGTGATCGAGCCGCCCGGTCGCTACGATGCGGCCATGATCCGGCGTCACTGGCTCGACTGGTCGCAACCCTGCCTGCCGCAGGCGGGCGCGTGGCTGCTCGACCACGCGGACACGCCTGGAGAACTGGGCGAGTGGCTGGTGGTGACGCCCGGCGCCCGGGCCGGACGGCTGCTGCTGCGAACGCTGCTGGAAGCGTCGCGGGACCGGTCGATCCCGCTCGCCCCGCCCCGCGTCGTCACCCCCAGCGCGCTGGCGGAGGCGGCGCTGGGCTTCGATCGCCCGGTCGCCACCCACATCGAGCGCGTGCTCGCGTGGATGCACGTGCTGCGAACGCGGCGCGACCTGGCCCGCGGCCTGATGCGCCGCCCGCCTGACGAGTCGGACCACCCCGGGTGGCACGAGATCGCCACGATGCTGGCCGACATTCACCGCGAACTGGGCGGCGAACAGGTCGCCTTCGACCGCGTGATCCAGGCCTGCGAGGAACTCGCTCTCGACGCCGAAGTGACGCGCTGGCGGACGCTCGACGCCCTGCGCGCCGGAGTGATCGAGCACCTCGCCGCGTGCGGGCTGGCGGATCCCGATGAGGCGGTAATGGAGCGGTTGTCGCGTGGCGGCTCCCGGTCGACGCGGGAAACACCGCAGCCCGCGCGGCTTGTCCTGCTCGGCGTGGCGGAACTGACTCGCGTGCAGCGGGCCGTCGTGACCGCGTTCGCGGACCGCGCCGACGCCCTGATCCACGCACCGCCGTCGCTCGCGGATCGCTTCGATGATCTCGGCTGCGTGCGCCCCGAGCCGTGGGCCGAGGCGACCATCGACCTGCCGCGCGAGTCGATCATCCTGTGCGACCGACCGCGCGACCAGGCGCAGGCGGCGATCCGGACCCTCGCCGCCCTGTCGAGGCGCACCGACGGATTGCGCCCGGACCAGGTCATCATCGGGCTTGGCGATGAATCGCTGGGCGAACCCATCTCGCGCGCCGCGGAGGAGGTGGCGGCCATCAGCCATCAGCCATCAGCCGTCGGCCGTCAGCCGAACACTGAATGCACACAACCCCTGTTCATCCATCTCGCGCCCGGCACACCGCTGGAGCGCACCGGACCGTGGCGCCTGCTCGATGCGCTGCAGCGCTGGCTGGCGGAACCGCGCTTCGCGCACCTCGCCGCGCTGGTGAGGCATCCGGACATGGAGCGCTGGCTGAATGGTGAGTTGTCCGCCGTCGGCCGCGGGGGTGATCCGGGGGACGACCAGGAAGACGAAGCCGCTACGGGAGTGTCGCACGACCACAACACCGATGAGACGCCCCGCCGCCCCGAGCGCCGCGGCATCCTGTCGCTCCTCGACCAGTCATTCTCCGATCACCTGCACGATCGGCTGGATGGCCAGCCCCCGGGCGATGACGCGACGCAGCATCGCCTGCGGTGCGTGCGCGAGGCGGTCGCCTCGCTCAGCGCATCGATCGACGGCCCCCCCGCCGCGCTCGGCGACTGGACCGGCGCCATCATGACCGTGCTCAACCGCGTGTATGTCGGGTTCGACCTCGACCCGACCACGCGAGCCGCTGGCGACGCGATCCGCGACGCGTGTCGATCGCTGCGTCAGATTCCGAACTTCCTGCAGGCGCGGGTCTCCGGCGCCCAGGCGCTGCGGCTGGCGCTGTCAATCGCGGCGCGTCAGTCGGCGCCCTGGCCCGTGCGGGCCGGGCAGATCGACGCGGTGGGCTGGCTGGAGCTGCACCTCGACCCGTCGGAGCACGTCATCGTCACGGGGTTCAACGACGGGCGCGTGCCCGCGGCGGTCACCGCCGATCCCTTCCTGCCCGACGGACTGCGCGGGCGGCTGGGTCTGCTCGACAATCGCCGCCGCCTGGCGCGCGACGCCTACCTGCTGGAGGCGATGCGTCGATCGCGCGCGTCCTTCACCGTGATTCTCGGAAGGCACGACGCTCAGGGCGAGCCGCTTCCGCCCAGCCGCCTGCTGCTGGCCGTGCCGCCGCAGGAGCTGCCCCAGCGCGTGCTGCTGCTGACGGACGGGGCTCACGCGCGGTCGTGGCCGGCGCCGCTGGGCGCGCCGCGGGCCGGCGCCGGTTCGGCTTTCGTCGTGCCCGACCCCCCCGCGGGTCCGATTCACGTGCCGCGTCTGCGGGTCACGCAGTTCAAGGCGTATCTCGCCTGCCCCTACCGCTTCTGGCTCGGGCAGATGCTGGGGCTGAAGGAAGCGGGCGACCGGGCGGATGAACTCGACCCGCTGCACTTCGGCTCGCTGCTGCACGGCGTGCTTCGGCTGGTGGGCGAGGACCAGGCGCTGCGTCACGCCACCCGCGCCGAGCCCATCGCCGAGGCGCTGCGCGAGGCCCTTCGAGAACGCGCCCGCGCGACCTATGGTGACGACCCCATGCCCGCGGTTCGGGTGCAGCTGGCGCGCCTGACGCAGCGGCTGGAGGCCTTCGCCCGCGCCCAGGCGGCCCATCGGCGCGATGGGTGGGAGATCGAGTGCGTCGAGTTCCCACTGCCCGACAACGCGGTGCTGGACGTGCCCGGACAGGAGCCGATGCCCCTCACCGCCCGCATCGACCGCGTCGATCGCCGCGGCGAAGAATGGCTGCTCATCGACTACAAGTCGTCGGAATCGGGTGAGAAGCCCGAACGCACCCACGGCCCGCGGCGCGACGGTCGGTGGACCGACCTGCAGTTGCCCTTGTATGAACACCTGTACCGGACGTTCGTCCAGCCCGGGGCGACGCCCCAGTCCACGCGGCTGGCCTACTTCGTGCTGCCCCGCCGGCAGGATGACGCCGGGCTGCTCGTGGCCGAGTGGTCGCCGCAGGAACGGGCCGACGCGGTGGAGGAAGCCCGGCGCATCGTGAAGGCGGTGCGGGAAGGCCGGTTTCCGATCAGCCGCACGCCGCCCTCGCCCGACCCCTTCGCGGCGATCTGTCACGCCACGGTCTTCGCCGCCGTCACCGAGGACGACGCGGATGACGAGGAGGCCGCCGGCCCGGAGGGGGACGAGCCATGAGCGCTTCCGCATCCGCCCGCGGCGCCGGGCACGTGAGCATCCTGGCCTCCGCGGGTTCGGGCAAGACATACCGGCTCAGCAGCCGCTACCTGGCGCTCCTCGCGGCCGGGGCGCGTCCGGGCTCGATCCTCGCCACCACCTTCACCCGCGCCGCGGCGGGCGAGATCCGCGACCGCATCCTCGCCCGCCTGGCCAGGGCGTGCGTGGATGAACGCGAGCGCGACGCGCTGGCGGCCTCGATGCAGGTCGAACTCGATGACGGGCCGCACCCGGACCTGTCGCCCGCGCGCCTGCGCGGTCTGCTCGGATCGCTGACGCGCGACCTGCACGCCCTGCAGGTGCGCACCATCGACAGTTTCTTCGCGGGCATCGTGCGCTGCTTTGCGCTCTCGCTCGACCTGCCGCCCGCGCCTGACATCGTCGAGGGCGAGCGCGAGCGCCTGCTCACGCGCGACGCCATCCGGCTGATGCTGGCCGACGGCGACTCCCAGCGGCTCATCGACCTGCTGCGCGAGTTCATCGAAGGCCGGGCCGACCGGGGCGTGATGGACGAGATCGAGCGCGCCGTCACGGGCCTGCACGGGCTTTTCGTCGAGGCCCCGCGCCAGGCATGGGACACGATTCCACACACGTCGACGCTGGATGACGAGGCGCTGCGGCGCGCCGTCGCGTCGCTCGAGGCGGCCGGCGAGCACGCCGCGCATCCCGACAAGCGTCACCGCGCCGCGCTGGAGAAGAACCTGTCGCAGCTGGCCGCCTGCGCCCCCGGGCTGGCGGATGACTGGGCGACGTTCCTCAACAGCGGTCTGGCGAAACCCGTCGCGCTCCGCGAAGCGGTGTACTACCGCAAACCCATCGACCGCCTGCTGGTGGACGCCTACGCGCCGCTCATCCGGCACGCGCGGGCCGTGGTCCGCAACGCCATCCGCTCGCGCACCCTGGCCACGCGCGACCTGCTGGAGCGGTACGACGCCGCCGCCCTGGACGCGAGGCGGGCGGCGCGGGCCATCACCTTCGGCGACCTGACCGCGGCCATCGCCGGGCGCGCCGATTCCCTGGAACTGAACGACATCTACTTCCGGCTCGACGCCCGCGTGCAGCACCTGCTGCTCGATGAGATGCAGGACACCAGCGTGGAGCAGTGGCGGGCCCTCATGCCCATCGCCCGCGAGGTGCTGGCCACCTACGACGGCTCGCGCACCTTCTTCTGCGTGGGCGACGTCAAGCAGTCCATCTACGGCTGGCGCGACGCGGCGCCCGACCTGCTGGAGCGACTGCCGGACCTGTTCCCGTCCATCCGGTCCGACTCGCTGGACAGGTCGTGGCGCTCTTCGCCGGTGGTGATCGACGCGGTGAATCGCGTCTTCACCGCCGTCGCGTCGAATCCCGTGATGGCCGAGTTCGCCGAGGCCGCCGCCGCGTGGGACGCGACGTTCCACGAGCACGCCGCCGTGGAGAAGAACCGGCGTCTGCCCGGGCGCGTGGAGCTGCGCGTCTGCCGAGCCGTGGAAGACAGTGAACGGGCTGAGCCCGCGCGACTGCGACAGGCGGCGGAACTGGCGCGCGACCTGCACCGGCGGCAACCCGAACTCTCGATCGGCGTGCTGACGCGATCCAACAAGGCCGTGGGCCGGATTCTCAACGAACTCACCTCGATGGGCGTGCGCGCCACAGGCCGGGGCGGCGGCCCGCTCACCGACGCCGCGCCCGTCAACGCCGTGCTCGACGCCCTGCGCCTGGCGGAGCATCCCGATCACACCATCGCGTCGTTCCACGTGGGAAGTTCGCCCCTGTGGACGGTGCTGCATGGGGCGTCATCAGCCGCCAGCCGCCTGCCATCTGCCGGGGGTGAGCAGGAGATCGGAGATCGGAGATCGGGGGCCGACGGTCAGACGCCCACGCCGACAGGCGACGACCGGCCGCCGGCGGCTGATTCGCCGCTGAGCACTCAGCACGCACCACGCGGTGCTCGCAGCGCGGCGCTCCCCTCTCCCGCCCGCGCCGCGGCGCTCTCCCGCCACATCCGACGCCTGGTGCTGGAGCACGGCCTGGCGCGCACCATCGCCCGCTGGGTGCGGCTGCTGGCGCCATCGTGCGACGCCCGCGAGCTGCGGCGTCTGCACGAGCTGGTCGAACTGGCCGCCGCGTTCGACGCCCGGCCCACGCCGCGACTGGACGACTTCATCCGGCTGGTCGAGACCACCGCCGTCGCCGATCCCATGTCGGCGCGCGTGGAGGTGATGACCATCCACAAGTCCAAGGGACTGGAGTTCGACCTGGTCATCCTGCCCGATCTTGATGGCCGGCTGATCCGCACCGACAACGCGCTGGTGGCGGTGGAGCGGTCCGGGCCGGGCGGGCCGGTCACGCGCATCACCCGCTGGGTGTCGGAGGATCAGTGGGGGCACTTCGATGACCTGCGGACTCTGCACGAATCCACGAAGCAGCGGCTGGCGCGCGAGTCGCTCGCCGTGCTCTACGTGGCGATGACGCGGGCGATCGGCGGACTGTTCATGCTGATCGACGGCCCGGTGAAGCGCGCCCCGAAGTGCTCCCACGCCGCCCTGCTGCTGGCGGCCCTGGCCCCGGACCGCGGGCGCAAGCCGGGTGAACTCGTGCATGAGTCAGGCGACCCCGGCTTCCTCGATCACCTGGCGCGCGCGAGGGCGACTCGGGAACCGATGGCGGCGTCTCCCGACGCGCTCGACGAGGCGAGTACGGCGATTCCGCTGGCGCCCCCCCGACGCGCCGCCGTCGCGTCCGCCGCCAGCCCTTCCGCGGAGACGGAAACGCTCGTCCCCCCGTCCACGAGCGCCGAGCCGTTCCGCCTGCCGGATCAGGATGCCCTCGACCTCGGCACCGCCATGCACGCGATGTTCGAGCAGGTCGAATGGATCGAGGATGGAGTTCCGGAAGACGCCGTGCTGCGGCGAATCGTGGCGCGAGTCCTGCCCCGGCGCGGCGAAGCGTGGATTGATCGGTCGATCGCCTCGTTCCGCGCCGCGCTGGAGAAGCCGCCCGTGCGCGGGGTGCTGGAGCGAGCCGTCAGCCATCAGCCGTCGGCCGTCGGCCCGGAACCGGGAACCCGGAACCCGGAAGTCGCGGCTCACCCCGCCGTCCGCCGCGTCTGGCGCGAGCGGCGGTTCGTGCGCGAGCACGACGGCGTCATCCAGCAGGGCACGATCGACCGACTGGAAGCGACGCAGGACGAGGCGGGCCGATACGTGGCGGCGCGGGTCATCGACTTCAAGACCGACGCCGTCGATGCGGCGGAAGCGACCGCCCACGCCGCCCGCTACCGGCGGCAGATGCTGGACTATCGCGCCGCCGCCGCGTCGCTGCTGGGGATCGACGAATCCGCGGTGGGTCTGGTGCTGGTCTACGTCCATCCGGGCGTCGTGACCCCGGTGACGTAGGACCAACAGCAGGCGCTGCTCACGCGGCCATCGCGTGCGCCAGTCGGGCCAGTTCGTGCGTCACGACGCCTTCGCCCACGGTGTCCACGGCCTCGCACAGATCGGCGAAGCGCACCGCCTGACGGAATCGCGGCACGCCGCCCAGCTGCCAGAGGACGATGGCCCCCTCCACCGCGTCCTCGCCGATCAGGCCGTTCCACTGCTGACGCTGGGCAAGGGCGAAGAGCGCCCGGTCGATGGATGCCTCGACCACCGGGTCGGGCGCGGCGCCGGACTCGACCCGCTGGCGCCGATGCTCGATCAACCCGCGCAGAGCCGCCGCGGTGGCGGCCGGCGAGACCGGCTCCGCCCCTGACGCCGCCGCGCTCGCCCGTGACCCGCCGGGGAATGCGAACGACCCGCTCACGCCGCCGACCGATCCGACAGGCCGGTCACCCTCCGGCGTCGAGGTGAGGGTGTGCCGATCACCCGACTCCGGCGGCGCGTCGCTCTCAGCCGCTTCCCCTCCGAAGAGGCCGTCGGCGCGCTGCAGGTGGATGATCCGCGTGGCCAGATCCGCCGCCAGGGGCGTAGGGCCGTAGGTCAGCTCCACCACGCGCTGCAGCGCGAGCCCCAGCGCGGCGGGCGGCTGGGCCTGCGGCGCGCCCAGACGCAGACGCACCGACAGGTTGCCGCTGCGACCGCTGGTGAGCACGCGGTCGATCAGCCGCTCGTAGGCACGGGCGTCGACCAGGTGCCGAATCTGCGGAATGCTGAGCATGGCTGGCTCCCGAACCGCCATTCGGGCGGTATCTGTTCGGTATTGTGCCGCAGCCGCGACACCCGGTCAAGTCCCGAACGACATGTTTTTCAGGTTTTTGTTCGGCATGGGCGCAAGGCCACGGATCGACAGGGATGGGCAACGCATGAAGCGGACTTTCGCTGCGGTCCTGCCACAAGCGTCAGACGAGCACGGCATCCGAAAGCCCCGCGGCTCTCCCGCGCGCCCGAAAGTCCCTTCCTCCCGCTCCGAACAAGGTTACGAAGCGCTCGGACTGATTGACGCGGCGCGGCTGGGGACGCACAATCACGCTCGCACCCTGACGGAAGGTCCACCATGTCCACCTACGCTCCCGGCCCGTACGGTCCGCCCGCCGCGTATGCCCCCCCGTCCAACGGCCTGGGCGTGGCGGCGTTCGTCTGCTCGCTGATCGGGCTGTTCACGGGCGGGCTGCTCTCCCCGATCGGGCTGATTCTGGGGCTGGTCGCCCTGGGCCGCCCGCCCCGCGGCCTGGCCATCGCCGGCGTGGTGCTGGGCTTCCTGGGCACGTGCGGCGGACTGATCCTGTTCCTGATCTTCGGGGCCGCCCTGCTGGCGATCCTGGGCATCGGGGTGCTCGCCTTCACGCTGGCCAACGCGGAGAAGGTCGAGGTGTCCGCCGACATGGCCCAGATCGCGGCCCAGGTGCTCGATTACCGCGAGAAGAACGACGGGGTGCTGCCCGCCACGCTCACCATCCTGCACGGACTTCGAGCCGACGCCCTGGTGGACCCGTGGGGTCGCACCTATCGCTACATTCTCGACGACGAGCTGGACATGGGCTTCGACGTGATCTCCGACGGCGAGGACGGACGCCCCGAGACGCTCGACGACATCCGCCTCAGCCGCCTGGGCGAGGTCTGGGGCCTCGATGGGAACGTCTCGGTCTCGGGCGGCGAGGGCGGCGCCGTCCAGCTCCGCGTGGGCGACAAGCGCATCAACATCCGCGGCGGGCGCGACGGCGGCTCCATTACCGTCGACGTGGATGGCCAGACGCACCGCATCGGCGGCGATGGCCAGACCCATGCCGGAGAAACCGGCGCCAGTGGGGACGATGCGAACAATCAGTAGGCCGCGCCGCCGGGAAGCCGCGCCCCGTGGTCAGAACAGCAGCTGCAACTGCACGCGGACGACGTACTGTCCTTCGCTGCCGGCGGCGTCGGTGCGCCAGCCGGCGATGTCGGTGTCCCAGGCGGAATCGATCTCGCGCATGCTGTAGCCCACGTCCACGGTCAGCTTGGCGTCGTGCCCGTCGATGTAGTAGTTCACGCCCGCGGTGATAATGGAGAGGGTGTCGAAGAAGGTGTCGGCGAGGTTGGTGGTGAGCTTGCCCCACTCGTATCGCCCGAAGACCTCCCACTTGGGCGTGATGTACACGCCGCCCTGCACCACGAAGCCGTAGCCCTTCACGTCGAAGGTGGGCGTCTCGATGCGGTGCTCGATCCACGCGGCGTAGAGGTTGGCGCCGCCGAACTCCGCGGAAAGATCAACGGTGTAACCCCACCAGTCCTCCTCGGTGCGCGAGGCGGCGGCTTCGCCGTGCTCGCCCTTCTGGTAGAAGGCGGCGGCGCCCAGCATCAGAGCGAAGGGTTCGCCGATGGGGCTGGTGAAGTCGGAAAACTGGTCCCACGCCCCGGCCAGTTTCCACTCGCCGCGACCATGCACGGCGAACTCCACGTCCGCCAGCAGGGCGTTGGTGTTGATGGCCTTGCCGCCCGGCTCGATCAGGCCGAAGCCGCCCACGCTGTCGGTGCCGCCGTCGCCGGTGACGAAGGAGAAGCGGAAGTGCTCGCCCGCGAAGGCCATCTCGACGCCCTGGGTGCGTCCGAGGTTGAGCGACTCGTTGAGCACCGTGCGCTCCACCGCCAGCTGATAGGCGCTGGAGACCAGCTCCTCGCGGTTGAAGGGCGCCTTGAACTGACCGGCCCGGATCGACCAGTCGTTGTTCATCTGCCAGCGCACCCAGGCGTCCTGCAGGAAGAACAGCCCCGTCACCAGCTCCGGCTCGTTGCGCGTCACGTCCATGCGCACGAGATAGGTGAGGTCGGGATTGAACACGTGTCCGCGGAAGGTGAGCTTGGTGCGGGTGTTCTCGAAGCCCTGCCGCCATCGGTCGGGGTCGTTGGTGTGATTGAAGAGCCAGCGGAACTGCATCTGTCCGTCGATCTTGAGCAGGAAGCGCCCGTCGGCGGAGCTCATGAAGAAGTTCTCGTCCCACCCGGCGGTCATGCCGCCCTGCAGGAGCGACTCGCGCGTGCCGGCGTCGTTGAGCACGTCCGACACGAGGGCCCTGATCTCCTGCGCCCGGCGCTCGGTGAGCCACTGCTCATCGTTCATGCCGCGAAGGGTGGCGACCTCGGCCTGCAGGGTGCGAATCTCCTCGCGCTGCCGACGGACCTCGTCGAGCAGCTGGCGCACGTCGTCGCCGGTGGGGGGTTCGGCCCAGGCCAGCGCCGCGGGAATGGCGGCCGTCGCCGCGAACAAGGCCGGGATTGCGAACTGTCGCGCCTTCGCCTGTCGGCTCATCCGTGCTCTCCTGCCGGTCGCCCCGGCCCGTGGGCATCGCGCCGCGCCGGAAGTGCGCGGCATCGTGGGTCATATCGGCAGGGGCGGGCCGAATCGTCCAAAGTCGAGCGGCCCACGGGTGGGAAGGTCGGTGAGGGAAAAAAGAAGTCGGCCGGCCCGTGGGGGCCGGCCGACTGAGTCGTCGGAACCTCATTCGGATGTGGGTCAACCCGTGGCCGAATGAGACTCGCCGGGTGGATGACCCTCTCAGCCGTCAGCGGCTCGATCAGAAGAGCAGCTGGAGCTGGGTGCGGATGACGAACTGACCGTCCTCGTCAGCGCCGTCGGCCCGCCAGCCCTCGCGACCGTCGGAGTTGGCCAGCCAGGCGGCCTCAACGGGCTCGAAGGCGTAGCCGAAGTCCGTCGTCCACTTGATCTGGTGCTTCGAGAAGTACTTGTTGAAGCCGATGGTGGCGATCATCAGATCCTCGGAGGTGAGATCATCCGAATCGCCCCACTCGAAGCGGCCGAAGAGCTCGACATCGTCGGTGAGGAAGATGCCGCCCTGGACCAGGAAGCCCCAGGGGTTGGCGTCGATGCCGTTGTCGTTGTCGAGGTCGGTCCAGATGACCGCGGCGTACAGGTTGGCGCCGCCGAACTCGAGAGAGGCGTCGAGGGTCAGACCCAGGACTTCGAGCTCGTTGGTGGCGGCGGTGCCGTACTCAGCGCTCTGGTAGTGAGCGGCGAAGCCCAGCATGAAGCCGAACTCCTCGCCCTTCCACGACGTGAAGTCGTTGAACTGGTTCCAGTTGCCGGCGAAGAGGATTTCGCCGCGACCGGAGAACGACCACTCGGTGTCGTAGGCCATCGCCGCGCCGTTGGCGCTGCGGGCGCCGTCGTTGTACGACAGAGCCATGCGGAAGTTGTCGCCCGTGTAGTGGAGCATGATGCCCTGGGTCATGCCGGCGGTGAAGGCGCTGTTGAGCACCGACCGCTCGACCGCCAGCTGCATGCTGCTGTGGACGAGTTCCTCGCGCAGGGCCGGCGACCGGAACTGGCCGACCTTCACGCCCCAGCCGTTGTCGTAGTTGTAGTTGATCCAGGCGTCCTCCAGGGTGAAGGAGCCGCCGCCGCCGTTGCGGCTGTTGAAGTCGCCCTCGACCTTGTAGGTCCAGGCGGGGTCAACCACGTGGCCCCAGAACACCAGCTTGGTGCGGGTGTTCTCGAAGCCGGAACGGCTGGTGTCTTCCGACGCCTCGTCGTCCTGGTTGCTGTACATCCAGCGGAACTGGAGCTGCCCGCCGATGTTCAGACGGAACTTGCCATCGCCGCTGGCCAGGAAGAAGTTGTTGTCCCAGCCCGCCGTGCCGCCCTGGAGCAGCGAGGTGCGGGTGTCGGCATCGGCCAGAACGTCCTGCACGAGGGCGCGGATTTCGGTCGCGCGCTGCTCGGTCAGCCAGTTCGAGCCCTCCTGGGCCTTCAGTTTCGCCAGCTCCGCCTCCATCTGGGCGACGCGGGCACGCAGATCCTGGTCCGTCGTTTCCGTGCCGGCATAGCTGGCGCCAGTGAGCGTCAGCGCAGCGGCACCGGCCACGAGGCCAACTCGCTTCGTCAGACTCATTCTTGGACTCTCCTTGTTACCTGTCCGGATGCCCGCACCACCCGGTGCCTCGGCATCCACATCATCCACCCGTTCGACTTCCACTCGAGCCACCAAGGCCCGAATCGAACGTGCTTGAAGCATTATCGGCAGATTTCCGCCGATTCCACGACGCGAAGATCATACCGAGGTCAACACGCCAGACCAGCGAACGCAAACAAAACCCACCAAAAATCTTGACGATTCGCGTTCAGACCTCGGGCCGTTGCCGTAAACCATTGCAAGGACCAATCTTGCGGAAACTGCGCCGACCGACCGACGCGACCTGCACGTCCCCGGGATCGTCAGTTGTCCACAGGTCAGTCCCGATAACTCCGCTCCACAATTTTCTGAGATTTGCCTTCCCCACCCGCCCCAATCCCCCATCACGGGGGGTCGCGCCGGGTCGATGCCGGGACCGCCGACCCGCGGCCGGATGATCGCGCCCGCGTCACCGACGCCGCCACGTCCAGATGCTCCATCGCTTCCGACACCGAACCCACCGCCACCACCTCCACGTCCTTCACGCGAGGCAGATCGCGGACCGAACGCGGCGTCAGCACCCGCCGATACCCCAGCCGGGCGCACTCCATGAGCCGTGCTTCCATCGACGGCGCTCGCCGCACTTCCCCGCCCAGCCCGACTTCGCCCACGACAGCGGTCGGCGTCTCCCCGGCGCCGATCGCCCGACCCTGAAACGCCCCCGCGATGGCCAGGCAGAGCGCCAGATCCGCGGCCGGCTCCGCCACTTTCAGCCCGCCCGTGGTCGAGACGAAGACGTCCTGATCCGCCAGCCGCAGGCCGCCGTGCTTCTCCAGCACCGCGATGAGCATGGCCAGCCGGTTGACATCCAGCCCGGAGGCCTTCCGCCTCGCGTTACCCAGGAACCCCGGCGCGGTGAGCGCCTGCACCTCCACCAGCAGGCAGCGGGAGCCGTGCATCGCCGGGCAGACGATCGAGCCGGGCCGCGGCCCCTGCCCCAGGTCATGCAGAATCGCCCCCGGCTCGACCTCCCTCAGTCCCGAACCGGTCATCTCGAAGAGCGCGACCTCCAGCGTGGCGCCGAAGCGGTTCTTGATCGCCCGCACCACCCGGTGCGCGTGATGTCGATCACCCTCGAAGGACAGCACCGTGTCCACCAGGTGCTCGACCAGTTTCGGCCCGGCGAGGATGCCTTCCTTTGTGACGTGCCCCACGAGGATCACCGCCATGTCCGACACCTTGGCCAGATGGACCAGCTCCAGGCAGCAGCGCCGAAGTTGCGCGACCGACCCCGGGGCGGCCTCCAGGTCCGGACGGTGAATCATCTGGATCGAATCCACGATGACCACCGCCGGGTTGACTTTCCGCACCTGCTCGATGATGCGGGCCAGGTTGGTGTCCGCCAGCAGATAGAGGTTGTCGAGACCTGACAACCCATCCTCTGTCTCCTCTGAGTGGGGCAGGCGTCCCCGCCTGCCTTCCTTTTCCCCATCACCATCACCAAACAAACGCTCCGCCCTCAGCCGCGTCTGATAGGCCGACTCCTCACTGCTGACATAGAGGATGGATCTCCCCGCCGAGCGCGACTTCCCCGGACCCTCCCCCGGACTCTCCGCCAGCCGCGCCGCCGCCTGAAGAAGCAGCGTCGACTTGCCGATGCCGGGGTCGCCCCCCACCAGCACGGCGGACCCCGGCACCAGCCCGCCGCCCAGCACGCGGTCCAGCTCGCCGATGCCCGTCGAGAGCCGCGATACCTCACCCGCCTTCACCGCGGTGAGGGGCTCGGCCACGGGAGGGCGCGCCGCGCGATCATCCGGTTCGCCGGTTGCCTCATCCGCGAGCATTCCGCTTGCCCCGGACTTCGCGGCCTTCGGCTCAATGTACTTCTCCAGCGCATCCCACGTGCCGCAGTCCGGGCACTTGCCCATCCACTGGGCTTGCACACCGCCGCACTGGCGGCAGAGGTAACTGACGCGTGGCTTCGCCATGCGGGGAATGTAGCCGAACACCCCGCGACTGGGACGGTTGATCCTCATCAATGCGCCGGCCGCGACACAACGCGCCCGCGCGGGGCGAGACGACCCCCGCCCACCCCCATCGTCCGGCTAGAATCGCCGCTCCCCTCCGTTTCACCGCTCACACCCGGTCGGCGGGCACTCGATCCCTCTCGTCGCAATCATCGACCATGCACCCAGCCCCGAAACTCAACCCCGACGCCATCAAGGTCATCCTCGCCACCGACTGCGGATCGACCACCACCAAGGCCATCCTCATCCAGTACGTGGATGGGCACTACCGCCAGACCCATCGCGGCGGGTTTGCTGCGGGACACGACCCGTCCTGTCGCTCATTTTGACCAGAACGGCGCGGGAGGCAGCAGGGCATGTTCGTCAACCGTGAACATCGCCAAGGCCTCCTTCATGGTGCGATCATCGTCCTGGGCGCGCCGACTTCCCAATGCGTTGATCCGCAGAGTCAAGGCGGCTGATTCGAGGAGACCCGGATCGTTGGCGCTTCGAATCTCGTCATTGGAGTAGCGGATTTCGGCTTGCCGTTCAGCGATCTCGTGCGATTCAATTGCATAAAGCCGAAAGCGAGCAAGGCAGTTCGACTGAAGGCGGACAAGGGCGTCGCGCCGATCATCATCCAGCCACTCCATTGACAGAAGCGACTCGATGTACGACTTGGCCCGGGGCGGTGGCTGTTCGATGACGCGATCGTAATAGAGTGACTTGAATTCCTCGGCGCGTTGCGGCACGAGACTTGCGATGATCACGTTTTGAATCCGGATCTGGCAATCGTGGACACGCCTCGCCAATTCGTGTGCGGTTCGGAGGTTCTGAACGACCTGTTCGCGGAATCCGGGATCCGGCGAAACGGTGTCGACGTGGACACCCTGCTCATAGACTTTCATGGGCCGATTCGCTCGCTCGCGCCTTAACTCGAACCGCAGGACGCCGCGGGCCTGTTTGATCGCAAATTTACATTGCTCCACAATGGCGGCATCCAGCATCGACAGGTGCGATTGCAGAACCGCGGCGAACTGCTCCGGTGGCACCACCAGATCGGACTCGATCAGTTTCATATCTTCAACGAGCGATGAGAGGTCGAATCGGTCCCCGGGGTACCCGCTGCCGATCGCGAGCCAGCGCCTTCGGTGCAGCCACTCCAAGACAATCGGCCAGTACTCCTTCTGCGAGTCCGTCAGCAGGGACCTGACTTCGTCGACGAATCGCTGTTCAAGCGCCGCCTGCGCATCGGCGATCGACTCCAACTTCGCCTCGCGGTCCGCCAGCGGAATGAGCGCCTCGATGCGGTCTTCGCCCCTCAACTTCAAGAGCGCCTCGCAGTCCTCGGCCATTCTGGAAAAACCGCAGGCCTCCTCATGCTGCTCCCTGAACGCCAGCATGCGCGCCTGGTGCTCGGTGAAAAGATGCCTCGCCAGGATCGCCTGAGTTTCATCGAGCCGCGCCCGTTCGACGATCTCCTCGACGATCGCCGGTGTGAACCATGTCCGCAATGGCCGTTCGAGGTGAGGATGCCACGGGGAGTACATCGAACTCAACTGTGCGGTCGTCGTGGGGCTGTACAACGAAGCCAGCAGCAGGACACTCATGGTGATGATGGGCGGGGCGGCCGCTTTGGCCTGCGAGCCGGTCTTCGAACTCGCGCGCCGCTTGATCGCCTCCCACGTGCCTGGAGCGGCCACCAGTCCGATCAGCATCGCATTTCGCCACAGTGCAAATCCAAATGATTCTCCTCCGGCGCCCGCGAAGATCGCACCGAAACACCCACAGGTCGAGTGACCTGATCGCAACCGGAGTACGATCAAACCAGCTGTGAACACCATCAGGGTGACGAGCGTCGCCGTGGCGAGAGCTCGCGAATGAAGCCCCAATACACACGCTGCTCCGAGTCCAAGCTCGAGGCCGATGAGACTCGTAGCCGCCAACTCGACGTGCGTGCGAATCCCGACAGAAGAGATGGCACGGACCAAATCGCTCGCATCGACAAGTTTGGCGATACCCGCCAGCATGAGCACGACCCCAACGATGCCAAAGCACAGTCGGCATGGAAAACTGGCTCGAGATCTCCGAGGCGGTTCGGCCATCCTCAGCCCGTTCGTTCACAGTTTGCCGGCGCGGGAGTGCCGTAGATCGCGTTGACGCAGGTGACCTGGAGGTGATCCTCCTTGTACCACTCGATGATCTGGCCGGCTCCATCGCACCTGTACCACTGCTTCTGAGGGTGCCAAGGTTCGCCACCCTGCTCCTGCGTTGGCGTATCGATGCAGTTGACCTTGCCTTGCCCGACGAAGTCTGTGGAACAAACCTGCCTGGACTCCTGGTAAACCACCCACTGGTGCCCCCACGCCTCGGCGCAGATGAGTTCCGGACCGAACAGGTCTTCAGCCACGCAGCCACCCTGTTGCCACTTGACCAGATAGCAGCCGACGCCTGACCCCGGTGGCCCTTGCGCGGTCATGAAGGGAAGTGCGACGGCCAAGACGGGCGAGAGGTGCGCGACACGAGAGGTCAACATGATGAGTGCTCCTTCCTGCGGTGGATGAACCAGAAGCAGTAGAACACTGAGAGTGCCACGCCGACCGCGATCAGTTGCCGTTGAGACCGAACTGATGCGAGATCATCCTCTGTCATGCGGCCATTCCCAATCAGGCCGCCCCCCAGACGAGCCAAGGGTGGATCGTCCATGCCCTGAACGTCCGCATGGACTCTCATCACGTCGTGCGGCCGTGTTGGAAGAAGACGATTGCCAGGCGAGTGTTTGCGAAGCACGATTGTCCAGCGCATCGTCTCCCCGCCGGCGAGGATCTGATCGAGTGACCACCACGACGGCAACTCGTCTGCACCCGCGTTGGCTTGGAACGTCAAGCGCGCGTGCATTCCTTGGTCAGCGTGAATCGAGCGAAGTTCGACAACCCGCTTGCCGTCGCTCTTGGTCGATTCGGTCGCCTCAATCCTCAATCCACGGGTTGCATCACCCCACCGATGACGGAAAAATGCGCTCGGGTGCGTCGAGAGCCCGAACAACACATCGAATTTATCGATGTCGGCTTGGAAATTTGGATGCGGCGGATCATCTCGAAAACGAAAGATGACGTTGCGGCGGGGATCCCCGCGATACGCGAATTCCGAACTCCTTCCAAATACAGTGGCAGAGGGGGGGAACATCGGCGAGACTTCGGTATCCACGCGGTGGTAGAACTCGAAGTCCGCTCTACTCTCGCGGACGGGATCGTGGAACTGTCCCGCATACGTCACGGATCCATCCTTGTCCTTTCGACCCCAGATCAAGCCGTCGAAGTAGTAGCCCTTCGGCCTCGACGCCTCATCCATCGCGAGGAGTGATTCGCGAGTAACGGCGTCAAGTTCCCTCTCATCCGTTGAATCAACGAGTACCCGGAATCCGTAGAACTCGATCGCGATATCGGGACCGTTCGAGTCATCCGAGTGCGGCTGCGGTGCGGCGGCCTGAATCCTCGAAGTGTTCGTGATCGCGAACACCGCGATGACAGATGTGATCCGGAGTAGAAGCCGCTGGGGACGCATATCCTTCATTTTTAACCAGTTTAACAGGGGGTGGGCGGGGGGCTAGCGAAATCTGATAGAATCGGGAAAATTCTCTGATCTCCTCTGCGGAGCCCTCACCAGACGCCGTCTCAGAGGACGAGCGGGTTGGAACAGGTGTAGAATGATGACTTCCCCCTGTTTCCCTCTCCGCTCGCCGACCTTCAACGCACTCGCCTCCCCCATGTCCCACCCATCGCCGAACGTCAACCCCGACGCCATCAAGGTCATCCTCGCCACCGACTGCGGATCGACCACCACCAAGGCCATCCTCATCCAGTACGTGGATGGGCACTATCGCCAGACCCATCGCGGCGAGGCGCCCACCACCGTCGAGGAACCCTTCGCCAACGTCACCATCGGCGTGCTCAACTCGGTGCAGGAGCTGGAAGACCTCTCCGGGCGCAAGTTCATCGATGAGAACGGCCGGCTCATTCACCCCGCCAAAGGCAACGTGGGGTCGGACATCTACATCTCCACCTCCTCCGCGGGCGGCGGTTTGCAGATGCTGGTCGCCGGCGTGGTGCGGCAGATGACCGCCGAGAGCGCCAAGCGGGCCGCGCTGGGCGCAGGGGCGATCGTGATGGACGTGATCGCCAGCAACGACAAGCGCCGCCCGCACGAGCAGATTCAGCGAATCCGCGACCTGCGGCCGGACATGATCCTCGTCTCCGGCGGGACCGACGGCGGCAACACCACGCAGGTCGTCCAACTGGCGGAGTTGATCGCCCCCGCCAAGCCCCAGCCGCGCTTCGGCGCGCGGTACACCATGCCGCTCATCTACGCGGGCAACACCGACGCCCGCGAGGCCATCGCCCGCACCTTTGATGAGGGTGTGGAGCTGAAGATGGTCGAGAACCTGCGCCCCGTGCTGGAGCGCGAGAACCTCGGCCCGGCCCGCGACGCCATTCACGACCTCTTCCTCGAGCACGTGATGGCCCACGCCCCCGGCTACGACAAGCTCATGGCGTGGACGCATGCGCCCATCATGCCGACCCCCGGCGCCGTGGGCAACATCCTGCAGACCATCGCCCGCATGCAGGGCATCAACGTGGTGGGCGTCGATATCGGCGGCGCGACGACCGACGTCTTCTCCGTCTTCGAGGAGACCTTCAACCGCACCGTCTCCGCCAACCTGGGCATGTCGTACTCGATCTCCAACGTCTGCGCCGAGGCGGGCATGGCCAACGTGCTGCGCTGGGTCCATTTCGACATGGACGAGCGCGAGCTGCGAAACCGCGTCAAGAACAAGATGATCCGCCCGACGACGATCCCGCAGACGCGCGAGGCGCTCATCTTCGAGCAGGCCGTGGCCCGCGAGGCGCTGCGGCTGGCGTACATCCAGCACAAGGAGTTCGCCACCACCCTCAAGGGCGTGCAGCAGCAGCGCACCGTGGGCGACACCTTCACGCAGGCCAGCAGCGGCCAGACCATCGTGGACAACATGAAGCTCGACCTGCTGGTCGCCTCGGGCGGCGTGCTCTCCCACGCTCCGCGCATGCACCAGACGGCCATGATGCTCATCGACTCCTTTGAGCCGGAGGGCTTCACCACCCTCGCCAAGGACTCGATCTTCATGATGCCCCACCTGGGGGTGCTGGCCGAGGTCCACCCCAAGGCCTCGCTGGAAGTGTTCGAGCGTGACTGCCTGATCTACCTGGGCACCTGCATCGCCGCCAAGGGCGAGGGGAAAGCGGGCAAGCCCTGCTTCTCCTACGAGATCGGCGCCAGCCCCGGCTCACCGGCGGTTTCCGGCGAAATGCTCTTCGGCGATCTCAAACTCATTCCGCTGGCCGAGGGCCAGACCGTGAAAGTCGCCATCGAGCCGGCCAAGGGCTTCGACTTCGGAGCCGGCCCGGGCAAGCGCGTGGAGAAAATGGCCAAGGGCGGCACTGTGGGCCTGATCCTCGATGCCCGGGGCCGCCCGCTGCGTCTGCCCGAGGGCCGGGCCGAGTGCCAGAAGACGATGAGCGCGTGGGTGAAGGCGCTGGATCTGTATCCGGGCGGGTGAATCGGAAAATTCGCTGTATTGACCCCGCCATCCATCGCTCACCCGAACAGCCGCCCCTGCCCCTGCGCCTCCGGCCTTCGGAAGTGGGCCGTGGAGAGCGGCCGGATGTTCCGGTTCAGCCCGTACTTCCGCGTGAACACGTCGAACGTCTGCGCGATCTGCTCCACGATCGGTCCGCGGCCGCGGCCCCGGTTCACCGCCGCCTCGTAGAGTTTCCCGCCGCGCGACTGGCGGATCAGCGACTCCACCTTGCGGGCGCGGTCAGGGTGGACGCAGCGCTTGAGCCAGTCGAGGAACAGGTCCTTCAACTGATACGGCAGCCGCAGCAGCACCCAGGCGGCGCGTCGGGCGCCGGCCTCGGCCACCGCTTCGAGAATTCTCGGCACTTCCACATCGGTCAGACCCGGAATGACCGGGGCCACGTTCACCGACACGGGCACGCCCGCCGCCGTCAGTTCTCGGATGATCCGCAGCCGCCCCGCCGGCAGCGTGGCTCGCGGCTCCAGGGCCTTCGCCAGGTCCGCATCCAGCGTGACCAGCGTGACGATCACGCGCCCCGCGTTCATCCCGGCCAGCCGCGACCACAGGTCGGTGTCGCGCAGCACCAGCGCGCTCTTGGTCATGGTGGAGACGGGCTGCCCGCACTCCGCCAGCACTTCCAGGCAGCGGCGCGAGATTCTCATGCGGTGCTCGATGGGCTGGTAGATGTCGGTGATGGCCGACATGACGATCGGCTCCGGCTTCCACTTGGGCGAGGCGAGTTCCCGCCGCAGCAGGTCCGGCGCATCGGGCTTGGCGAGAATCTTCGTCTCGAAGTCCAGCCCGCAACTAAAGCCAAGATACTCGTGGTAAGGCCGGGCGAAGCAGTACACGCAGCCGTGCTCACAGCCGCGGTAGGGGTTGAGCGTCCAGTCGAAAGGCACATCGGACGTGGGCGCGACGCGGTTGAGGATGTGCTTGGTTCGATCAAGGTATACCGTGCGCTCGACGCGGTGCGGCGAGCCGTCCACGTTCTCGCACTCGATCCATTGGCGGTCGAGCTCCTCGCCCAGAATGTGCAGCCGCACATCCTCGAAGCGGTTTCCGGGGTTCAGCCCTGCGCCGCGTCGATGAGCCGGCCCGCGCGGCAGGGCGTCGCGGTAGGCGTAGTCCTCGGTGTCCATATACCGAACATTGTACGAACATTGTCAGGAGCGTCAAGGGGCGGTCGGCCTTCGGCGCCGACCACCCATCACGTCGCTCACCTCGCCGTGGTAGGATCAACCCCTCCACGAATCACCCCCGCAGGAGCACCGCGTCATGGGCAAGGTCTACCTTTCGCTCGCCTCCGCCGATCTCTCCGACAAGGACGAGGACTACCTGCAGAAGGTCTTCAAGGGCAAGACGATCACTCTCGAAGTGGCGGATGAGGATCTCACCGTCAACGACGGTTTCGCCAAACCCGCGGAATGGAAGGACAAGGCGCTCATCAAGGCGCTGGTGGAGAATGTCCCCGCCGTCAAGAAGTTCAAGGATGACGTGACCGTCAAGCAGATGACCGCCACGGGCCTTGGCGTGCATGACCTGACGGTCGAGACCGGCAAGCACGAGCACAAGGGCAAGATCGACTTCGCCGCCCCGGCCAAGAGCGATCCCACCAAGCGGGTCGGCTACAAGCCCGACAAGGGCGGCGAGGAGGGACTCAAGAAAGGCGCGCATCCCGCCAAGGTGAAGATCACCGGCGGCGTGGGCAACCCGCCCGCCAAGATCAAGGAAGACCTCAAGCACCTGCTGGGCGAAATGAACAAGCCCAAGAACTACGAGTACGTGGGCAAGACCGCCATGGGCAAGGGCTGGGAGCCGAACTTCAGCCAGCACAAGGTCCACATGGACCCCAGCTCGAAGGCGTGGAAGGCCTACATCGACCAGCCCTCGATGGGCGCGGGCACCACCTGGCGCCTCTATTTCGACATGGACTACGACGAGGACACCAAGGCGCTCACGGTCACGCTGGACGGCTGCCAGGAAGATCATTGATCCGCCAGGCAACCACGAAGTGAGTGATTCACACCGCGATCCCCATCAAGGCGCGCGTGGGACGAAGAGCCCGAATCTCGCCGCGGGCGATTGGACGCGACGGCACAACCATCCGGGCGTTCGACCGCGGCTTGGTCGTGGTCTGTTCCCCCGATCATCCTGCAAACATGACAAAAAACCGACCCCCGTTCACGGGGTCAAAAACGCGGCTGACCCCCGCCTGTACCCCAAAAACGGGGGTGGGTGATGAGACGGGGACGCGCGACCCGGAACCGGCGGAAACCGTTCGACGTAGTGTTGGGCATCGACAGGAGAGTCACTCAACGCACGCCATCCTCACACGCCTCGTGGCGGGGAGCGCGTCGGATGAACGGACTTCCATGTTGGCCGAACTCGCGTCGCCGTGACTGATGGTCACTTCATGCGGCGCCCGGCAGCGTCCTGCGGGACACCGTCCGACTCCCGGCCCTCCCCACCCCAAGCGACGCACTCGTCGATGGCCCCATGTGGCGTGGGATGGCGTGAGCTCTCTCCTGCGTCGGCCCGATCGTCGCATCGTGATCGGGCCGGGGGCGAACGTCGCGCACCGGCGCGGCGTCCGCCCGGGACCATCAGAAGGAGACAATCATGAGGAATCGGATGCCCACCACCATCGGCGTGTTTTCGCTGGCGTTTCTCGCTCCGGTCGCGCACGCGGCCGCCACGCTCCCCGGTCCGGTGCTGTCGATGCCCTTCATCGACGAGGCCTCCGGCGAGATCGTGAAGGTGGACCTGGAGAAGAACTACTTCCAGATCCGCCACGCCGACGCTGACATGACGATCGTCATCAACGAGAAGACGGTCTTCACGATCAACGGCAAGGAGGCGAAGCGCGAGGAGGCCCTCAAGAAGGGCCACACTGCGGTGGTGAAGCACGAGGGCCGCATCGCCACGCGGGTGGATGTGACCACGTCGCCCTGACATGACGCCGCGACCCGATTGAGCGTTGCGGCCACGGCTGCCGTGATGCATCAGGCCGGGGGCGGCCCGCGGGGTCGCCCCCGGCTTTTCTGACCAGGATCGAGGCATCAAAGATCAGGGCCCGAACGCCCGGGATTCCGCGGTCTCAGCAATCATCCGGAAGGGCCGACCGGCTCGCCATCCTGACACGCCCACGCGGGAGAGGTTGCCAAATCGGCAGACGATCGCCCTCGCCCGTCGTCACGGCGCTGCCCGCAGACACCGGGCCTCGCATCGGCGTCTGGCACGAATTCTGCATCCTCACTGCCGGGGCGCTCGACGTCACCCCGTGGAACCCAGTCAACAGGAGGATGCACCATGTTCGAGATCACCCGTTCCAGCACGCTCGATCGTCCGCTCCGTCAGTTCATGAACGCCTTCGTCAACGACCCGTTCTTCCGCGCCATCGAGGTGCCGTTCGACGCCTCCGAGGCGCTGGCCGTGGATATCGAAGATGTGAACGGCGACGTGGTCGTGACGGCCTCGCTGCCCGGCTTCAGCAAGGACCAGATCGACATCAAGATGCACGACGGCATGCTGACCATCGACGCCCGCAAGGAAGAGTCGAAGGAGTCGCAGGAAGGCCGTTACTACCGGCGTGAGCGGCGCGTCGGCTCCGTCAGCCGCACCGTCGCCCTGCCCAAGAGCGTGGCGTTCGACAAGGCCACCGCTGAACTGAAGGACGGCGTGCTGAAGATCACCATCCCGCAGGCGGAGTCCGCCAAGCCCAAGCAGATCGCCATCAAGTGATCCACGTCCCAGTGGCGCAGGCGTCCCGCCTGTGATCGCTCTCGTCGCCTCAACGGCGGCGAGAGCGATGCACTTCTGCTCCCTCATGGTCGCGGCTCATGCATCAACTTCCGCGCCGTTCCTGCAGTTTCTTCACGCGCAGGTTCAGCAGTTCCACAAACAGTGAAAAGGCCATCGCGGAGTAGATGTACCCCTTGGGAATGTGCTGGCCGAAGCCGTCCGCCGCCAGCATCACGCCGATCATCAGCAGGAAGGAGAGCGCCAGCATCTTCGTGGTGGGGTGGCGCTCGATGAAGCGCCCGATGGCGCCCGCGAAGAGCAGCATCACCACGATCGAGATCACGATCGCCGTCACCATGATGGCGATCGGCCCGAAGAGCGACTCGCCCTTGGGCGCCTTCACCATGCCGACCGCGGTGATGACTGAGTCGAGCGAAAAGATCAGGTCCATCATGATGATCTGCGCGATGACGGACGGGAAGCGCGCGCTGGCTTTGGGCTGGTGCAGCGTCTCGTGCGAACCCTCCAGCTTGTCGTGAATCTCGTGGGTGGCCTTGGCGATGAGAAACGCCCCGCCCACGATGAGGATCAGGTCGCGCCCGGAGATCTCCGTGGCTTCGCCCGGACTGAAGAACGGAAGCGTAAAGAGCGTCCTGGTCAGCCCCATCACCCACGTGATCGCCAGCAGCAGGGCGATGCGCATCACCATCGCCAGCAGCAGCCCGATGGTGCGGGCGCGCTGCTGGCGTTCGGGCGGCAGTTTCGCCGCCAG
This sequence comes from Phycisphaeraceae bacterium, assembly GCA_015709595.1. Lineage (NCBI taxonomy): Bacteria > Pseudomonadati > Planctomycetota > Phycisphaerae > Phycisphaerales > Phycisphaeraceae > Phycisphaeraceae bacterium. Next base: position 1,883,857 of record CP054178.1, on the reverse strand, counting down.
AATGGAAATGAAGACGATGTTGTCGATGCCCAGCACGATCTCGAGCCCCGCCAGCGTGAGCAGGGCGGCGAGATTCTCAAGCGTCAGCAGGTGTTCCACGTCGATTGCTCCCGCGCCAACGGTGAACCAGACCGGCCCACGGGAGGATACCAGGACCTGATGACGTACAGGCAACGGCTCCGGGCGACTCGACTCACAGCCACCCGAACGGCATCGACCACATGCCAGCCACCGGGGGCGGCGTGTCGCAGCCGGTCACCTGCGGCAGGGTGATGGGCACGCCGTCGGCGCAGAGCGCTCCGAGCACCGTCATGCAGAACGCCTCGCGGATGCTCACGGGCACGCCCAGTTCATCGCTCAGCCGGACCGGCGCATCCAGCGACTTCTGCAGCGCGGTCATCAGGGCCTTGTTTCTGGCGCTGCCGCCGGCCACGATGACTTCATCCACGCGCGCCCGGTTGACCTCGTGCCCGATGCACAGCGCCACCGCCATGGTCGCGGTGGCGGCCAGATCATTGGGCGCCACGTCCTTGGCGTGCGTGACCACCCAGTCCACGGTTTCATCGCCCGTGCCCAGCGACAGCCCCGGCTCGCGCTGGCGGGCCAGCGTCTCGTACAGTGACGTGCAGAGTTCCTCGTGGATTGTCCCGGCCATCGCCGCCTGGCCGTCCTCGTCATAGGGCTGGTCGAGCGCCACCCGCGCCACCGCGTTGAGCACCTGGTTGCAGGCGCAGATGTCGTAGCCCTGGATGCCCCCCGTATCGTGCGTGTTGTTCGAGGGGGGCAGAATCGAGACGTTGCAGAATCCGCCCAGATTGAGAATGGCCCGGCTGCGATGCGCATCGCGGAAGAGCACCCAGTCGGCCAGCGGCGTGAGCGGCGCGCCCTGCCCGCCCGCCGCCAGGTCCGCCTGTCGCAGCGAACTCACCACCGGGCAGCCGAACTGGTGCGCGATCGGCGCGGGGTTGAGCAGCTGCCATGAGATCGGCGGGTCGTGAAACACCGTCTGTCCGTGAATGGCGATCAGGTCGATCTTCTCGCCCGGCTCGAGCATCGAGGCGATCACGTCCGCATGGATGCGTCCGAACTCCCACGCCATCGTCGCCAGGTCGCCGGTGGTCATCGGCTGCTGCATCGCCGCGTTGCGCAACTGCGGCGCCAGCGGACCGAGGGAGCCGGAGGTGTGCTTGACCAGCTCCGCGCGCAGACCCAGACCCCGACCGATGATGCGGGCCATGGCTGCGTCGATCCCGTCGATGCTCGTGCCCGTCATGGTGCCGACCACGGTGCGGACATCGTCCTCGGGGTTCGTCATGCCGTGATACTTGGCACGCGAGCGGGTTTCTTCCAGCGGACGACTTCCCCTATCCTCGTGGGCGCTCCGCAACGAAGTCCGAGGCGACCACCGAGCCACGCGGGACACGGAGAGCGGAAGCGGAAGAGGTCAGAGGTCACAGGACAGCGCGACGGAGCTTCAGAACTCGGAACCTGGAACCCGGAACTTTCCACCCCACCCGCCCCTGGACCCATCCATGATCAAACGCATCCTCATCACCGGCGGCGCGGGGTTCCTCGGGTCGCATCTCTGTGACCGGCTCGTGGCGGCGGGGCACGATGTCATCTGCCTCGACAACTTCTTCACCAGCCAGAAGTCCAACATCGCCCACCTGCTGGGCAAACCCAACTTCGAACTGATCCGCCACGACGTGACGCATCCCTTCTTCCTCGAAGTGGATGAGATCTACAACATGGCCTGCCCCGCGGCGCCGGGCCACTACCAGTACAACCCCATCAAGACCACCAAGACCAGCGTGCTGGGCGCCATCAACGTGCTCGGGCTGGCCAAGCGCGTCAAGGCCCGCGTCTTTCACGCCAGCACCAGCGAGGTGTACGGCGACCCGCCCCCCGAGTGCCACCCCCAGCCCGAAACCTACCGCGGCAACGTCAACCCCATCGGTCCGCGCGCCTGCTACGACGAGGGCAAGCGCTGCGCCGAGACGCTGATGTTCGACTACCACCGGCAGAACCGCGTGGACATCCGCGTGGCGCGAATCTTCAACACCTACGGCCCGCGCATGCACCCCTACGACGGGCGCGTGGTGAGCAACTTCATCCGCCAGGCGCTGGCCGGGCAGGACATCACGCTCTACGGCGACGGCTCGCAGACCCGCTCCTTCTGCTATGTCGATGATCTGATCGACGGCATTCTCGCCATGATGCGCGACGACGTGAAGCACACCGGACCCATCAACCTGGGCAACCCGGACGAGTTCACCATCCGCGACCTGGCGCGGCAGGTGGTCGAGCTGACCGGGTCGAAGTCACGACTCATCACGGCCAGGCCATTGCCGGAAGATGATCCACAGCAGCGTCAACCGGACATCACCCTGGCCGGGACCGTGCTGGGCTGGAAGCCGCGCGTGCCCCTGCGCGACGGGCTGGCGAAAACCGTGGCGTGGTTTCGCTCGATCGACATCACCGCGTACCGGCCTCCCACGCCGAACTACTGAACTTCTTCGTTGTGTCGATGACGATGCGTGGTGCCATGCGCTTCGCGTGAAAGGATCGCTCCGCCGCGCTCGCCCGCCAGATGGATGGGGGGAGGCGCTCATGCATCGTCACGCCATGTCGATGCTCGCGCCGCGACGACGCCGGGCCGGCTGATCCGTCACGCGATGGTCGTTCCGTCACATCAGCGTCAGCGGGTCCGCGTCGCGCTTGGACAGCACGATCTCCGCCTCGCCCAGCGATTCGAGCATTCGCTTGCGAAGGATCTTGAGATACCCGCGTTCGGTATTGGTGTGGCCCGCGAGAATCACCGTGCAGCCCCGCGCCTGCGCCGCCAGCACATCGTGGTGGCGCATCTCGCCGGTGAAGAACACCTGGCAGCCCTCGTCGATGGCCAGGTGCAGCAGCGAGCCGCCCGCCCCGGCGCAGAGCCCGATGCGGTCGTATTGTCGGGGCGCGCCATCCCCCACCGCCGCGAGAATCCGCTTGCTCCCCACCGTGTCGCGGATGCGGTCCACCAGCGTGCGCAACGACACCGGACGATCCAGCACCACGCGACGCCCCTGCCCGGTGGTGCGGTCCGGGCGCGGCTTGAGTTCGTGAATCTCGATGGGCGGCTCCTCGTAAGGATGGAACCGCCGGATCGTCATCACCGCCAGCGCCAGCGCCCGCCTGGGGCAGACCATCTCCAGCTTCACTTCGCTCACGCGCTCCAGCTGTCCCGGCTTGCCCACGGTGGGACGGGCGGCTTCGCGGCCGAAGAACGTGCCCGTGCCGGGCGTCTCGAAGGAGCACATCTCGTACTCACCGATCCGACCCGCGCCCACGGTGGAGAGCGCGGTGCGCAGCCGATCCGCCGCCTCCGCCGGGCAGAAGGTGATGATCTTCATTTCCTCCGACGCGGGCACATGAGCGTGCGGCGTGAGCGAGCGCACGTCCCCGGCGCCCAGCCCCTGCGCCAGCCAGTCGTTCACTCCGCCCGGCGCGGCGTCCAGCGCGGTGTGCGGGCTGTAGACGGCGATTCCGCGCCTGGCCGCCTCCAGCACCAGGCGTTCGCGCGGCGAACGGTCCGAGATTGACTTGAGCGGCTCGAAGATCGGGGGGTGATAGGCCACGATCATCGTCGCGCCGTCCTTCACCGCCTCATCCAGCACCGCGCTGGTCAGGTCGATGGTGAGCATGACGTGCTCGACCCGCCAGTCGCGCCCGCCCACCAGCAGGCCCACGTTGTCCCACGGCTCGGCGAAGCGCGGCGGGGCGATGGTTTCGAGCATCTGGACGACGTCGCCGACGTTCATGCGTGATCCCCCGGCCGACCCGCGGGCCGACCAGTCCTTGAGAACCGGCGCGACGGCGCCGACGCCCCGCAAGCCGACCGGATGGTATGCGCCGCGGATGCGTTTACGCGCCGGCCCGCCTGGCCGCCAGGATCGCCTGAATGAGCGACTCCGGCACGTCATCGCAGGTGGGCAGGTTGCCGCAGCAGCAGGCCGCCTTGCCCAGTTCGATCGCCTTGCGGTATGAGTCGAGGTACGTCTTGCACGGCGCGCACTGACCGATGTGCCGCTCGAAGGTGGCGCGTTCGACCTCGGGCAGGTCGCCCTCGACGTAGGCCGTCAGGAAGTCGATCATCTCACGGCAGTTCATGCCGCTTCTCCGCGAAAGTGCGCGTCAAGGAGCTCACGCAACGCCAGTCGTGCCCTGTGCAGGCGGATCTTCACCGCGCCGGGAGTGATGTTCAACACTTCCGCCGCCGCCTGGGTGTTCAATCCTTCGATGTCGCGCAGCAGCAGCACGGTACGGTAATCCTCCGGCAGCTCGCCGATGGCCTGCTGAATCAGCGCCCGCGTCTCCGCCCGGTCCGACGCCTCGGAGGGCGAGAGGTTCCACACCGGCGCCAGGTCGTGGCGATGACCCTCGCCGTCGAAGCGCGGCAGCAGATCCTCGATGCTCCGCTCCGGTCGGCGCGACTTCGACCGCAGGCGCATCAGGCAGGCGTTGACCACCACCCGGTGCAGCCACGTGCGCAGGCGGCTGGCCGCCTCGAAGTTGCCGATCGACTTGAACGCGGCCAGAAACGCCTCCTGCACCGCGTCCTGGGCGTCCTCTTCGTTGGGCATGAACCGCCGCGCCACCGTCAGCAGATACCCCGCGTGGTCGCGGACCAGCTGCTCGAACGCCTGCTCGTCGCCCCGCTTGAGGGCGTCGATCAGGTCGCGTTCATCCTGTTCGAGTTCAACGGGTGGCACGGTGGAAGGGATGGAGGACCGAGGATCGGGTGAGCGTGCGGACGACGCACCGACAACCCGCACAGGGTATTCCGTTCCCCCGCCTCCGGGCGCGGTCGGTCCCACCGGCGTACGCTCCATCGATGCTTCGGCGCTGGGTCATCACGGGAGTGCTCGCCCTGATTTCCGGGGGCGTTGCGGCGTGGCTCCTCGTGCCACGATGGCTCGATGCGCAGGCAATCCGGGCGGTCGCCAGCGATGACGCGGAAGCGCGCCGGGCCGCGTGGGACCGGCTCATGTCCCCGGTCGAACAGCCCCGCATCCTGGCGTCGCTGGATGAGGTCTTCGCCCTGCTGGACCGCGCCGCCGACGACGCGGTGCTCGACGCCGCCGAGCGGCTGGCCCTCGCGGGCCGCTGGTCGTGGGATTCGACGCCCGCGCCGCTGATCCTGCGCGAGCTGGAGCACCACGCCCTGCATGGCGACATGGCCGCGCAGCATCAGGCCGCCACGCGCATGGAGACCTGTCCGCTGGACGCCAGCCCGCCTCGCGTGGCGGCGGTGTTCGACGCCCTGGCGCAGAGCGCGGATGAGGCCGTGCGCTTCACGGGTCTGCGGGCGGCGCTGGCGTGGGCGCCGGCTCAGGAAGCCGCCGAATACGCCTACCTCGCCACGGCGGATTCGTCGCCGCGTGTGCAGCGCTTCGCCTGGCTGGCTCGCGTCTTCCTGCCTCGCGTCGGCAAGCCGGACTTCCCCGCGCGATCGAACGAACCGCTCGATGTGCTGGAAGCGCGGCTGTTCGCGCACGGCATGCTCTCGCCGCACGATTGCTCGCCGATTCTGGCGGCGGCGGACACGCCGCACGGGCCGCAGCTGCCGATCGCCTACCTGCTCCGCGCCGGCACCGATCGTCGCGTACGCTCATTCCTCGAACAACGAGCCGAGGCGGGCGATGTGCTGGCTCGGCGCGTGCTGCAGGCCCGCGATCCCGAACGTGACGGTGAGGCGGCCTGGCTCGTTCTGCGCGACGAGTCGCAGCCGCCGACGCTCCGCCGACTGGCCGCGTGGCGCGTGCCGGAACGAATCCTGCCCGTGCCCGCACGGCGTCTGCTCGCCGCCGACCCGCGCGAGACGGACGGCTCGGTCCTCGCCGCCGCCCTGCTGGCGGAGCGGCTGCTGGATGACCTCGACGCCCGCGCGCTCGCGGCGACATGGCTCGCCGACTTCAACGACGACTTCAAGCGGGCCGGCGCGCTGCTGGCGGCGCTGAAAGGCGGGCCGCTCGAAGCCCTGGAGCAGGCCGCGGCGCGCGAGGATGTATCCGAGGTGAAGGCCCTCATGGACTTCGCATGGCTCGCCGCGGCGCGGGGGCGCGGGGGGTCCGCGGTGGATGCCGAGCGGCTCGCCCTGGCGATGGCTCCGGGCAGCGGCGCGGGTCACGCCGAGCCGCGACCGGACATCGTGGCGTGCGCGCTGCTGGCGGGCGACTCGCGGGCGCTCGCCGCGCTCACGTCGCGCCCGTCGCTCGACGACGCGACGTGGGCGGTGCAGTGGCGCTCGTGGCTGCTGGAGCGCTTCGCGCCCCCGCTGGCGGCGCCACTCGGCCGCCCCGTGGGCGGCGACGCCCGCGCCGTGCTGCTGCACTTCGAGGCGCTCGATGCGCTCCGCGTCATCCTCAGCCGCCGGTTGCGCTTTGACCCCGGTCGGGCCGTCTACGCGATCGACACGACTTCCACGGCCAGCGGCTTGGGTTCCGCCGGGGGCGCCGGGGGGGCCGACGCCGCCGGGGGCGCCGGGGGCGCGGGATCGACCGGCGACGCGCCGGATTGAGTCGCCTTCCGCACCGCCACCGCGTGGGTCATCCCCGCCGGGGGCTGGTAGCCCTCCATCGAATACAGGTCGAAGAGCCGGGACTGCTTGAGCAGCTGCGCCAGTTCGTGGGGTCGGAAGCAGCTCGTCGAATCACCTTCCAGGTCGAACGGAACCGTCCGCTTGAGAGCGAGGATCGCCACCACCCCACCCACGCCCCCCGCGCTTCCGGGGGCCAGCACGCGATGAACTTCCTTGAGCAGCCCCACGGGGTTGTGGTGGTATTCCAGCACGTTGGGCAGCAGCACGATGTCCGCCGACCCATCCGCCAGCGGCAGGGCGCACGGCCCCGTCTGCACGTGAAAGACCGGCCTGGCCGCGGGGTACGTCTCGCGCGCCGTGATGCGCCGCGCCAGGGCCACGTGCTGCGGGTCGGGGTCGATGCCGATGGCGCTGACGCCCTCCTTCGCCAGCAGGTGGCACAGCAGCCCCGCCCGCCCGTAGAGATGCACCACGGTGGGCCGCTCGCGCGCAGGCGGCCTTGCGGCGGCCCGCGCCGCTCCCAGCAGCGCCAGCCGCGATTTCACCGCCTCCTGGTACCCCGCGTCGGACGCAAACCGCTTCCACTCCGTCTGCTCCACCGTCAATCCGCTCCCCCCGCCCGCATTCGCCTTCACCGGCAGGTCCACGCGGGGGCCGAACACCTTGGCGTTCCACAGCAGCGGCGTGCCCTTGTACTTGGCCGCCACCACATCCAGGTCCGGCGCGAGCCGCGAGAATCCCCACTTCTCCTCGAAGCGCAGGAGTGACTTGTCGATGCCGCCCGTCGTGTCCGCCGTGGTGTTGCGGGCTTTGCGCAGCACGTGCCTGTGGGTGAACTCGATGTCCGGCGTGAAGAACGCCCGCCAGCCCCTGAGCCGGGCCATCAGGCCGAAGTCGATGGTCTGTCCGCGCAGGAAGGTCTCGTCGTACCCCCCCACCTCCTCCCACACGCGCCTGCGGTGGCAGTAGAAGCAGCCCATGACATGATCGACTTCCATCGCCCGCGTGACGGCGTCGCGGTGCGCGCCCGCCGCGATGTGGTGATACCCGCGCGGGTGGAGAATCCAGTCCCCCGCGGCGTGGACCCAGCCCTCGGGCGTGAGTTGCTTGGGGCCGATGACGCCCAGGTCGGGCGGGCCGCTGTCGAACGCCGCGCACAGCCGCCGGGCCCAGCTCATCGTGTGGATGACGATATCGCCATCCAGCCGGGCGCAGAACTCACCCCGCGCCTCGCGGGTGAGCAGGTTGGCGTTGATGCTCAGGACGCCTGAGTGGGGGCGTTCGATGAGGCGCAGGAAGGGTTCGCCGCGATGGGCCTCCGCGTCGCCGCGCCATCCCCCCACGTCGCTCCAGGTCTTCGCCGCCCAGGCCCGGCAGGTCGCCAGCGAATCATCCGTCGAGCCGTCGTCCAGCACGAGAATCTCCACGGGCGTGGGATCGTGCCTGAGGGTGTCGGCCAGCGACTGGAGCAGGTCGCCGATGAAATCAATCGAGCCATCCCGCGAACTCAAGCGGCCGTTGTTGAAGTTGGGGATGAGGATGGAGAGACGGGGGGCGGGAGGCATGAGAAGATCATCGGCGCAGTCGCGCCTCCGTATGCAATGCCGCAGTGCGCGGCTGTCGACGAGCACCCTTCGCATGACTTGACTGTTCGGGGGCTGTCCTGTACGGTGACCTCACCACATGGGAGCAACCCGCTACACGAACGGGAACGACTGGCCGCCTCGACCTCATCGCCGCAATTTCCACGCTGGCGTCAATCAACAACACGCGGCCGCGATGCCTTGTACTCCCGGACTTCGACCGTGCCCTCAGAACGATCAGTTCGTCCCATCACGCCCGCAACCGGCTCGCCGAGTCGCGCCATGGGTGAGCCCGACTCATGATTCGCGCGATCCCGCCCACGGACACGGAGTTGTCGCTCCTCGCCGAGTATGTCGGTGATGGGAATCCCGACGACATCATTCCTCGTCTTGCGCGCGATGAACGCGCCTTGCAGCGCATCGAGGCGGTGGTGCGCCGCCGCGCCACGAATCACGAACTGATCCTCGGCGACGCTCGATCAGCGTCCTCCCTTGAACCCGGGTCCGTTCACCTGGTGGTCACATCGCCTCCCTACTGGACGCTGAAGCGCTACAACGAACACGACGACCAGCTGGGCCATGTCGCGGACTATCACGAGTTCATGGATGGCCTCGACGCCGTCTGGTCCAACTGCTACCGAGCCCTCGTTCCCGGGGGTCGGCTCATCATCAATGTCGGCGACGTGTGCCTGTCACGACGGAAGAACAACGGCCGCCACACCGTGGTCCCACTGCACGCCACAATCCAGGAGCGGTGCAAGGCCATCGGATTCGACAACCTCGCGCCGATCATCTGGTACAAGATCGCCAACGCGAACTACGAAGTCGGAGGCGGCGGTGGATTTCTCGGCAAACCATACGAACCCAACGCCGTCATCAAGAACGACGTCGAGTTCGTGCTGATGCAGCGCAAGCCGGGCGGCTACCGCAGTCCGACTCACGCGGAGCGACTGCTGAGCATCATCAGCGCCGAGAACTACCAGACATGGTTCCGGCAGATCTGGTCTGACGTGCGGGGCACTTCGCACCCGAAGCACCCCGCGCCCTTTCCGGTCGAATTCGCCGAACGCTTGGTTCGCATGTTCTCGTTCGTCGGCGACGTCGTGCTGGATCCGTTCATGGGCACCGGCACGACCAATCTCGCCTGCGCGGCCTGGGGACGAAACAGCATCGGCATCGAGCTCGATCCGATCTACATGGACATTGCTCACAGGCGGATTGCCGCCGCCGGCGCGGACCTGTACCTCACCCATCGGATCAGGTCGCGGATCGCGTGAACATGCTGGATCTTGAACAGGACATTCGCGCCGCCGTCCGCCATTTCTGGCAAACGCGCCAGCGTCAATCGTCGAAGCAGGGCGGCGGAGTCGATCTCGACCGGGGAGCGCGTGCCGCCGTCACCGGGGGCAAGCAGATGGATGGCTTCGTCCGGCTCGTCCGCCGACGGCTCATCGACGCGAATGTCCCCGAGGCGAGCATCGCCATCGACAAGCGGATTGAACTCCCGGGCTGGTTCCGCGCGGAAAAGCAGTGGGATCTGGTCATTGTTCACGAGGGCGAGCTTCTCGCGGCGGTCGAGTTCAAGTCGCAGATCGGGCCTTCGTTCGGCAACAACTTCAACAATCGAACCGAGGAAGCGATCGGCAGCGCCGCGGACATCTGGGCGGCGTATCGCGAAGGCGCGTTCAAGCCATCGTCACGACCTTTCCTCGGCTACCTGATGCTTCTCGAGGACTGCGAGCGGTCGCGATCGCCCGTGAAGGTCGCTGAGCCGCACTTCAAGGTCTTTTCTGAGTTCCGCGGCGCTTCGTACCGCGATCGCTCCGCGATCCTGATCGAGAAGCTTCTGCGCGAACGGTTGTATGACGGTGCGTGCTTCCTCCTGTCAAACGTCGAAGCGGTCGCGGACGGGGCATACACCGAGCCCCATCCGGAATTGACGTTCGCCAAGTTCCTCGCGCCGCTCCTGGCGCATGGTTCCTCAATCCGCCGCGAGATCCACTGACGCCATGATCGCAGGCGACTGGCTTCTGATTCAGGTCACGCTGTCCGAGAAGGCGGCGGGCCGGATGTGGCTGCGTTCGCCCCGTCTACGATTCCCCATGCCCGACCCGATCGACTCCGGTCCGCCTGCCTACATCAACGCTCTGCGGACGATCATGCTGCCGCGCGACACCAACCAGTACGGCACGGTGTTCGGCGGCGTGATCCTCTCGTTCATCGACCAGGCGGGCTTCATCGAGGCCCGCAAGCACGGGCTGCACCGATGGGTCACCGTCGCCATCGACCGTGTGGAGTTCAAAGCCCCCATCCACGTGGGCGACGTGGTGTCCCTCAACACGCGCACCATCGCCACCGGGCGGTCGTCCGTCACCGTGGAGGTGCAGGTGCGATCGGAGCGATACCTGACCGGCGAAGAGGTCGATGTCACACACGCCCGCATGGTGATGGTGTCGGTGGATGCCCACGGCCAGCCGGTGCCCTTCTCCAGCCCGCCCACGGTGGGGATCACCGCATGACCCACCCCTCGATGCCCGCGGACGCCGCCGCCCGTGCGACGAGCGCGGAGGATCGGTCGAAGCCCCGGCAGCCCCTGCGGCTGGGCGTTCTCATCGGGGGGGGCGGGCGCACGCTGATCAATCTGCACGATGCGATCCGGCGAGGCGACCTGCACGCCTCGATCGACCTGGTCATCGCCTCGCGCGAGGATCTGCCCGGCGTGGCCCGCGCCCGCGAGCGGGGGTTGGAAACACGGGTGATTGACCCGCGCACGCACGCGGGGGGGCACGGGTCCGTGGAGCGGGCCAATGAGGCGATCCTCGCCGCGCTGCGGCAGGCAAAGGGGGGATCGGTCGATCTGGTCGTGCTCGCCGGGTACATCCGGCACGTGCCCATCCCCCCGGACTTCGCGGGACGGGTCGTGAACATTCACCCCGCCCTGCTGCCTTCGTTCGGGGGCAAGGGCATGTACGGCCGCCACGTCCACGAGGCGGTGCTGGCTCACGGGTGTAAGGTGTCGGGGTGTACGGTTCACTTCGTGGACGAGGTGTACGACAACGGGCCGATCCTGCTGCAGCGATGCTGCCCGGTGCTGGAGGGGGACACCCCCGACACGCTGGCGGCGCGGGTGTTCGAGGAGGAGAAGATCGCCTATCCCGCGGCGCTGGCCCTGATCGCCGCCGGCCGCGTGCGGGTGGAGGGGCGGCGGGTGAGCATCCTGCCGCCGGAGACGCGCGAGGCCGGTAGGATGTGACCGGCAACGCCAGTGCGGGGCGTCAGTAGGATGAGGGGAGCGAGGCGCGTGGCGACAGGCGCCCGGCAGTGGAAGTAGCCGAAAGCCGACACCTCGCCGGTGAACCTGGAGCCCGGAACTCAACCCCCACCACGCACACTCGGTCCTCAGTCCTCAGTCCTTCTCCTCTCCCATGCCCCTTCTCCGCACCACGCTCCTGCTCGTCGTGCTCCTGCTCGCCCGCGGCGTCGCGGCGCAGGTGGAGCCGATCACATCCGACTCGTTCGAGGAGCAGGTGCAGAAGGCGTTCGACGCCCGCGATTACCGCAAGGCGGCGGACCTGCTGGAGCGGCAACTGAAGAGCTCGCCCAACGACCCGGTGGTGCTCTACAACGCGGCCTGCGCGTGGAGCCGCCTGGGCGACCTGGACCGGGCCAGCGACCGACTGTTCAAGGCGGTGCAGGCGGGGTTCATGGACTTCGCGCACATGGAGCGCGACCCCGACCTCGACGCCATGCGGGAGCATCCGGTCTACCGCCAGATTCTCGACATCCGCGACGAGGCCTTCACCCGCTTCGCCGAGCGCCAGCTCGAGGGGGCCAGGCGCCAGTTCGGCGAGAACGGCTATCGCTACGAGACGGATCGCGAGCATCGGCTCAACTTCGCCACCGCGCTGGATGAGGTGGCCCACGCCGAGATGCGCGACATGCTGCGGGTGCAGGCGGACCACCTGGCGGCGGTGCTCTTTGAGGCCCCGCCCGATTACTACACCCTGATCGCCGTGCCCACGCCGGAGGACTCGGCCCGGCTGATCCGCGACGCCAAGATCGGCGGCATCTACGAGCATCCGCGCCGGCGGCTGGTGGCCCGCGATATCGGCATCATGCTGCGTCACGAGTTCACGCACCTGATGCACTACGGGCACATGGAGCGGCTGCGCCAGAGCCACCCCATCTGGATTCAGGAGGGCATCGCCTGCCTGTACGAATCGTACGAGATCATCAACGGCAAGACCCTTCGCGTCCTGCCCAACCAGCGGCACAACATCGTGAAGTTCCTGCTGCAGCGCGACCAGCTTCCCGCGTGGTCGGACCTGTTCGCCATGTCCGGCGACGCCTTCATGGACCAGGCCGAGCACACCTACCCGGTGGCGCGGTCGATCTTTCACTTCCTGCTGGCGCGGCGCAAACTGACGGAGTGGTACCGGGCCTACACCGAGTCCTTCGACGACGACCCCACCGGGGCCAGAGCGTTCGAGACGGTGTTCAACGAGCCGCTGGCGGACGTGGAGCGCCGCTGGAAGCAGTGGGTGCGCGTGCAGCCGATGGTGGACGACGTGGTGCGCCGGGGCGACGCCTCGCTGGGCGTCGAGTTCGATCAGGAAGGCAGCAACGACGGGGTGCTCATCGTGCGCGTGCTGCCCGGCTCCGGCGCCGAGGAGGCGGGCCTGCGCTCAGGCGACGTGATCGTCTCCGTCAACGGGCAGCCCACCCGGTCGTTCCTCGAGCTGCTGCCCGTCATCGGCGGGCGCAAGGTGGGCGACGTGGTGACGGTGCGCGTGCGGCGCGGGGCGGAATACCACGCGGCGCAGGTGACGCTCAGGCCCCTGCGCTAGGGGTTTCCCCCCGGTGCGCGGCGTGGTCGGACCGCGGCGCATCATGGAACGCCAACAGGCGATCGCGTACACTTGATGCGCTTCAGCCGGCCGGGTGACGTGGGTCCACGCGGATCCGCACCCGTGGGCGGGCGCGGTTCCAGGGATGCTGGCGTCAGTTCGATGAGCGACCCAACCTCCCGCACGTCGACATCCGGTTTCAAACTCTTTTTCGTCCGCGGGCTGGTGGTGCTGCTGCCCTCGGTGCTGACGCTGTGGCTGGTGGTGAAGGCCTACCAGTTCGTGCAGGCGTCCATCGCCGAACCCATCAATCAGGGCATCCGCCTGGCCATCGCCGAGGCGACCCCGCATGTCGAGTCGATGCGGGAGAAGTTCGACCCCACCCGAGAGGCGATCGATTCGGAGATCGCCCGGCGCATCCGCGAGACGGGCCGCAAGCCCGCCAGCGAGGCGGAGGTGGTCGTCGCGCTGCGCAAGCGCAACATCCTGGAGTGGTGGCGCGGCAGCTGGCTCGGCTCGATGGACCTGATCGGAATTCTCGTGGCCATTCTCGCGGTGTACACCGCGGGTCGGCTGCTGGGCGGCATCATCGGCCGGCGCATCTACCGGCGCATCGAGCGCGCCATCACCGCCCTGCCCGTCTTCAAGCAGGTCTACCCATCCATCAAGCAGGTGGTGGACTTTCTCTTCGGACAGGAGAAGCAGATTGAGTTCAAGCGCGTGGTGGTGGTGGAGTACCCGCGCAAGGGCATCTGGTCGATCGGGCTGATGACGGGCGGCACCTTCCGCGCCGTGCAGGAGCGGGCCCACGACGAGATCATCACCGTCTTCATCCCCAGTTCACCCACCCCCTTCACCGGGTACACCATCAACGTCCCGCGCCGCGAGGTCTACGATCTGCCCATCACCATCGACGAGGCCCTGCGCTTCGTCGTCTCGGGCGGCGTGCTGGTGCCGCACCATCAGCAGACGTCCGAGCCGGGTGAGCCGACCGCGGCGTCGCTGCCCGCGGGGCAGCAGGCGCCGACCCCCGCGCCGGTGAGCAGCACGCCGGTCGGCGGCGCGGCGGCGCCCGACCGGACCACGTGACACGTCTTCGCGTCATCCACACCAAGGATTCGACTTCATGCAGTTCAACATCAGCGCCCGCCACATGGACCTCACCCCCGCGATCGAGGAGTACGCCCGGAGGAAGGGCGAGAAACTCCTGCGCCACTTCGACCGCATCCAGCAGGTGGATATCCTCATCGACAAGCAGAAGAACGGCTACAAGGTGGAGATTCTCACCGACGTGGAGCATCACCAGCCATTCGTCGCCAGCATGACCGAGCACGATCTCTACGCCTGCATCGACCTGACGATCGACAAGTCGATCAGGCAGCTGAGCGATCACAAGAGCCGCCTGCGCGACAACAAGCACTCGCACACGTCTGGGAGCCACCCGCATGAAGCTGCGTGAGATCGTGGTCGAGGAGGCCGTCCTGCCCGCCTTGGCCGCGACGGCCCGCGATGACGCCGTCCGTGAGATGATCGACGCCCTGGTCAAGGCCCGCGTGGTCAGCGCATCCATGCGCGACGAGTTCGTCAAGGCCATCATCGACCGCGAGGATCGCTCCACCACCGGCCTGGGGCACGGCGTGGCCATCCCCCACGTCAAGCACAAGAGCGTCAAGCAGCTCCGCGTGGCCATCGCCGTCAGTCACAGCGGCGTGGACTTCAGGGCCCTGGACAAGAAGCCGGTCCACTCGATCTTCCTGCTCCTGAGCCCCGCCGATCGACCCGACGAACACATCGACGCCATGCAGCTCATCTTCCGCAACCTCAACGACGCCACGTTCCGCGCCTTCCTGCGGCAGGCCCGCACCGCGGAGGAAGTGCTCACGCTGCTCGTCGAGGCGGACGAGAAGCAGCTGGGCCACTGAGGCGCCTCGAATTCACACCTTGCCCCGCGCTCCCCGCCAGGCGATGCGCGGAATGACGCCGGAGCACCGCCATCGCCGCCAGGGCCTCCATCACGGTCACCATCTCCAACCGGCTGGGCATGCACGCCAGACCGGCGATGATGTTCGTGGAGACGGCCTCGCGCTTCAACGCCAACGTGCGCGTGCGCCGCGCCGACAACGGCGACGAGGTCTTCGACGGCAAGTCGATCATGCAGGTGATGATGCTCGCCGCCACCCAAGGCACCGCCCTGGTCATCGAGGCCGAAGGCGACGACGCCGACGCCGCCCTCCAGGAACTCGCCGAACTCATCAAGGGCGGTTTCAACGAGGAATGACGGCGACCCGAACGCACCCCGGCGATGAGCCGCGACCACGAGGGTGCGGCCGATCAGACCACGCCCTCGCGCCGCGCTCGGGGTACCCGTTCACCGGTACAGCCGGTCGAACAACGCGCCCCGCAGCAGCTCCTTCAGCGCCAGCGTGCTCGGATCCTGGTCGCCCTGGTCGATCGCCTCGTTGATGGCGAAGTACGCCGCCTCGTGCTCGTTGGCCAGGTACCGAAGCGACGCCAGCATGAACAGCGTGTCGCGGTCGGCCCGTCCCTCGCGCAGATCTAGCGCGTGACGATCCAGCAGCGAGCGCACGTGAACCTGCATCGCCAGCGAGGCGGGCACGCGCGACAGCGAGCCCGGCTCATCGCGCAGCGCCTTGCGCATGGCGTGGATGGAGGCGTCGCGGTCGCCCAGCAGCCCGGCCGCGATGGCGTAGCCGATCTGCGGCCCGCCCTCGAAGGGGAAGAGCGACCCGACCTCGACGAACGCCTCGCGCGCCTCGACCAGGAACCCGCCCTCCAGCAGCTCCCAGGCGCCGTCCAGCGTCGCCTGCGCCGCCACGGCGGGAGGCGCCTCGTACACCGCGGGCGAGGAGAAGCCGCCGTCCCACGTGCCCGAGGCGTACTGCGACACGCCCGGCGATCCGGATGACGACACGAAAGTTGACGGCGCCGTGTAATAGTTCGTCTCGTACACGATCTTCGTCACGTGCGTATACGGACGGTACCACGGGCCGTAGTACCAGTCGCAGTAGTGGTCGTACCACGCCGGGGCGCACCACGTGGAGACGAGATACGAGGGCCGGTGAATCCGCCACGCCACGTACGTGCCGTACGACGGCGGGCACCACGAGCCGCTCCGGTAGCCGATCGACCACCACGAACCGTGGCCGCCCCAGGAGAACCGGAATGACCACGACGACGAACTGCGGCAGAACCAGTCGTAGTCGCGCCACGGGTCGCACCAATCACGATGCCCGTACCACACGTGCGAGTGATAAACCGACCGATGACGCCACCGCCACGAGTCATCATCCAGGCAGTCGTTCCGCCACCAGTCGGCGCGCCGGATCGGCGCGTAGATCGGATCCTTGTGGAACCGATCATCCCGCCAGTCTCGCCCGCCCTGCCAGTCGTCACGATCAATCCGCCGCGCCGGATGGACCGGATCCTTGCCCAGCCCCGGAACGACGGGGTCGCGCGACATGCCGCCCGATGGCAGCCCAACCGACGGGCCGCCGCGAACGGGGTTGCGATCATCAACGATCGGCGATCGCCCCCCGCCCGTCGGACCGGACGCGGGCGTGCGCGGCAGCTCCACGGGATTGCGCGACGCGATCGGGTCGCGCGTCGTCGGCGCGCCGGTGATCGGCGTCCGACCCGTCGAGCCACCCGCCGCGGGTTCTCGCGTCATGGGATCGCGCGTCGCTGGACCGCCTGTCGACGGGGGACGCGAGATCGGATCGCGCGTCACCGGGTCAGACGGCTTGACGTCGCCCCGCCCGGGCAGGTCCGCGCCGGGTCCGCCGCGCGTGGGGTCGCGATCCGTCGTGCTGCCGCGACCGGGGGTGATGACGATGCGCCCGCCTCCCGCAGGATCGTCGCCGCCCGTGCGAGGGGCCTGAGGCGCCCCGCGAGGCGGCGTCACGCCGGTCACCGGGTCGCGCCCCTCCGAAGGCGGCGCCACGGTCGCCGGCGGCCTGCCGGTCGAAGGCGGCGCGCCCGCCGCGGGATCCTTCGACGCCGCAGGCGTCCGCAGACGATCCTGCGCCTGCTGGCGCTCCAGCTCGCGAATCCGCTCCGCCAGCGTGGGCTCCTTGACCGACGAGGGCGGCGTCCGCACCGGTGTGCGATCGCGCACGATCGGATCGCCGCCGGGCGGCGCGGTTCGATCCCCGCCCTCCACCCGCGTGGGCGGCAGGTTCCGCGGCGACGGTTCCGTGCGCGGCGCGACCACGGGATCATTCAGACGCCGCCTCGCCTCATCCGACGCACGCTGCTGATCGAGCTGACGCTGGCGGGCCTGCTGCTCCTCGGCGCGGCGCTTCGCCTCGTCGGCGGCGCGCTGCTGCTCCGCCGCACGCTGCTGCGCTTCGCGCTGCCGGGCCAGGTCCGACGCACGCTGCTGGTCGAGAACACGGTTGCGGGCCTCGTCCGCGGGACGCGAGATCGGGTCGCGCGACGGCGGCGAGGCCTGCTCGGCGCGGCGCTTCGCATCCTCCGCCGCACGCTGCTGCGCTTCACGCTGACGCGCCTGCTCGGCGGCTCGCTGCTGCTCGACCTGACGCTGACGCGCCTGCTCCTGCTGTCGCGCCTGATCCGACGACCGCTGCGGCGGCGCGCTCTCGCGCGCGGGACGAGTCGGCTGACGCGAACGATCCTGCTTCGACGCCGCCGCCGCCGGAGCATCCGCACCCAGCACCGTCCCAGGCAGGCCCACCGCGAGAACCCCACCGGCCAACGCCACGGCTGCGAGTCGAGTGCGCCACATGATGATGCTCCGATCGTCTTCTCTTGAAAGCGAGCCGTCAGTCTCTGAATCGTACCTCACCGCCGCCGACATGGCGGATGCCGCAATCACCCCCCACGATCACCCCCACCCATCAGGGAGAGACACCCGTCGCCCACGAAGATTCCGCACGCTCCCCATCCGCGGTTCGACCCGGCATCAGCCGTCCTCCTCGTCCGTCGCCGCCTCCCAGCGTCGCTCCCCGGCGGGAACGGTCCACACCGCCCCCTCCTCCACCCAGCGACGAATCAGCGCGATCTGCTCGTCCGGCAGCTTCCCGCCCGACTTGAGCGGGGGCATCTGCATGAACTCGTCCTCGTAACTGATGGCGATGAGCAGCTCCCCCGCATCCAGCCGCCCCGGAACGACCGCCGGATTACCCGTACCCCCACCCTTGAGAATGTTGGCGATCGAGGTCATGTCCAGCTTGCCGTTCCGCTCCGCCCGAACGGGGTTGTGACAGCCCCAGCAGCGATCCTCGAAGATGGGACGCACCTCGCGCTCGAAGAACACCACCCTCGGATCAGCGGCCACCAGCCCACCCGACCCCTGCCCACCCCCCTCACCTCCCCCACCTCCCCCACTTCCTCCACTTCCTCCACCACCGCCGCCCCCGCTTCGCCCGGCGCCCAGCCCGTGCTCGTACACCAGCACCCCGCCGTGGTGGGCCGTGGTCGCCACCCACCCCGCCACGCCCAGCGAGCCCAGCAACCCCAGCGTCGCCGCCGTGTTCCGCACCGCCGGCTTGGGCACGCACGCGATCAGTAGCAGCAGCGCCACCCCGCCCGCCGCCACGAAGACGTTCTTGCCGAGTTCCTCGTGCTTTTCGAGCGCGTCCGCCGCCTGCTGGGTCATGTTGGCGCCCAGCGATCCTTCCGCCCCCTCGCCGCTCCGCGCGGCCATCAGGCACGACGCCGCCAGCCCCGCGAAGAGCCCAATCGCCACGCCCCGCGCCCACCGCGAGCGCGGCATGAACAACGAAACCGCCGCCACCGGCACGCCCAGCACCGACAGCACCACGGGAAAGTGAACGATCATGGCGTGACGCATCGAGGGATCGTTCCACGCGCTGAGCATGTCATCGAGCATGAGAGACTCCGTGACCAGGACGAGGCGACCCCCCGCCGCGCCGGGGTGAATGCGTGCCGCGGATGATACAGGCGAGAGGGCTGTTGGCTCATGGCTGGCGGCTGATGGCTTCCATCCCCGTGTGCCACGGCTGTCCCAGCCGTGCGAACCCGAGACTGACGCACGTTCAACGCGCGAACACACGGCCGACACGGCCGTGGCACACCGCCATAATCCACGCCGTGCGCCCGTGTGCCACGGCTCTGTGAGCCGTGCGCCCGTGTGCCACGGCTGTCCAGCCGTGCGAGCCCGAGACTGACGCACGTTCACCGCGCGATCGCGCGGGGGCGGGGCGGCGGGTTGCGCCTGAAGACTCGCTCCACCCGCCCTACTCGCTTCCACGCATCCCCCCATCCGTGTCCATCAGTGGACGCCCTCACTCACCCTCCCAACCCCACCACCGCCGCCGCCAGCTTTTCGTACTCCTCCGCCCGGTTATACACCTGGCACGACAAGCGCAGCGTGAGCAGGCCGTTGACCACCATGCCAGGAATCTCGATGCGGAAGCGCTCGAACAGTTCGCGCACGCATTCGCCCCGGTCGGCGTAGCGCGCCGCCACGCGCGGCGGCAGGGGCACGCTGGCCATCGAGCCGAGAGACGAGCCATCCAGCGGCGAGAGCGGCTCAACGCCCCAGGTCTCGCACAGGAGCCGCTGCGCCCACGCGGCCATCTGGTGGTTGTGCTGGCGCACGCGGTCCCAGCCGAACTGGCCCATGAACTCGATAGCCCTGGGCGCGCTCAGCCACGGCGTGATGTCGCGCGTGCCCTGCCAGTTGAACTCCGCCGCGAAGCCCTGCCCGTAGTGGTTGCTCACGATGGCGGGGTGCAGGTTTCGCTGGCGGTCCCGCCGCGCGTGCAGGAAGCCCGCGCCCTTGGGCGCACACACCCACTTGTGCAGGTTGCCGGTGTACCACGCGGCGCCGAGTTGCTCGATGTTCAGGTCAATCATGCCGGGGGCGTGGGCGCCGTCGATCAGCACATCCACGCCCCGCGCGGCGCAGCGCTCGACGATGGCCTTCACCGGCAGCACCAGCGCGCTGACCGAGGTGATGTGATCCACCACCACCAGCCGCGTGCGGGGCGTGATGGCGCTGTCGATGAGCGAAACGAAGCGGTCATCGCCCACGTAAGGCGTGTCGATGGGCACGCGGATCACCTTCGCCCCGGCGCGGTCGGCCACGTGCTGCAGCGTGAAACTGATGGCGTCGTAGGCGTGGGCGGTGGTGAGCAGTTCGTCGCCGGGCTTCAGGTCGATGGAGCGGATCACCGCGGCGCAGCCCTCGGTGGCGTTGGTGACGAAGCCCAGGTTGCCGCGCGTGGCGCCGATGAACGCCCCCACGGCGGTGAGAGCTTGATCCAGCCGCCCGTCGCGCGTGCGGTCGAGAAAGAGCAGCGGCTCGCGCTCCAGTTCATCGCGCAGCCGCTGCTGCTCGGCGAGCACTTCGCGCGGACAGGCGCCGAACGAGCCGTGGTTGAGGAACGCGACCGAGGGGTCGAGCGTCCAGTGCGAGCGGATGTCCGGCGCGAGAGGAGTCGGCGGCGAGAGCGGCGCGGGAGTGGTGTGCGATGAAGCGGCTGGATGCGCGAGTGTCGGGCTTGGCATGGCGCAGGATGGTAGGGGTGCGGGGCGCCGGTCTGATGGGGCACACGGGGATCAGGCCGCTCCCTGACGGTCGCGGCTCACGATGCGCAGATCAGGCCGCTCCCTGACGGTCGCGGCTCACGATGCGCAATGAGATGGGGTGGCGCGACGCTCCGTGTCGAGCGGGGCTGGTCGTCGAGTGCCTGTTGAGAACACCCTCACCCCGGTCCTCTCCCGGAGGGAGACAAGGCGAGGTTCACCGCCTGGGCGCGACCAGCAGGGCATCGCCCGCGGCTCGCTGCTGCCGCATCAGGCGCACAGGGTCATCGTTGCGCCAGATGGTCCAGTTGGCCTCGGCGGGGCGCAGGGCGAGGTAGATCTCCCACTGGTCGAAGCCGTCGCGGTTGACGAGATACACCGTGCCGCTGAGCGTGTAGTCGGCGTCAGTCGGCTCGTCGAGCGTGACGCGCAGCCCGCGCGGCTCACCCGCGGCGGCGAGCAACTGGTGGAGGCGCTCGCGCAGCGTGGTCATTTCATCGCCGGGGGTGCGCGACTGGTTGCGCAGGCCCCGCACCGCGATGACCAGCCCGGCGCCGGGCTCGCCGATGGCCTCGAGCAGGTCATTCACCAGTCGCACCGAGCCGGGGTCGAGGGTCTGGGCGGGGATGGCGCCAGGGTTGGCGTCCGTCGTGACCGGGGGTTGGGCGGCCTTCATCGTGGGCTGTTCGCTGGCTGCGTCGTTGGAGACGGTGCGAACGCTGGAGGCCCGGTTCTCGGACGGCCCGGGGTCGCCAGTGGCAGGTTCTCGGTCGCGGGGACTGGCTGATGCCCCCGAATCCGTCATGGCGTGGGTGATTCCGGACCGGGAATCACCGGGGGAAGCGGTCTGCCTAGGGCAGCCCATCAGCCCCGCGCTCACCAGCAACCCCAACATCCAGAGGGCGGAGATTGACCACCCACAACCGGCTGTGGTTTGACGTCTGGATGGTCGTCGCAAGTGCTTGTGTCCACAACGGTTATCACCGGGCGAACCGACTCGGACCGGTCCGATAGACCCTTCTCGCCGCACGTCGCGGCTCATCCCTGGAGTCACCTTGCCATGCGACTTGTCGAGACCACCGTTCTCACCAAGAGCCAGTTGATCAACGCGATCCGCGAGGTGAACCAGTCGGCGGCGACCGAGTGGCTCAGCCGTTTCGACGTGGAGGAGCTGCGGGAATACCTGGACCACCTGCAACTGGTCATCGAGCCGCGCGGCGGTCACAGCCGGTGGACGCGGCGAAGCGGTCACGCGGTGGCCGCCCGGCTGATGGACGCGGAATAGCGGTCGAAGGGTCATGCCCGAGGTGTCCTGTCCCGGAAGGACACGCCAGCCCGCCCGACTCTTCCGGCGTTCAGGCGTCCGAGGGCGCGGTTTGCAGGGCTTATTCCAGCTTTTCGCCCGCCTCCAGCCGACCGATCAGGTCCGGACCGATTCGCCCGTGGAGGGATTCCATCGCCGCCAGTTGGCGCTTGAGCAGCCGCAACTGGAGCAGCGAGCGCACGTGGGTGAGCAGTTCCAGCTTGTTGACGGGCTTGGTGACGAAGCCGTCGGTCCCCACCTCGACCGCCCGCTCGACATCGCCCACCTCGTGCAGGGCGGTGACCATGATGACCTGGATATCGCGGGTCGCCGGGCTGCTCTTGATCTTCTGGCAGACCTCGAAGCCGGACATGCGGGGCATCATCACGTCGAGCAGGACGAGATCGACGGCGTTCTCGTCGATGAGACGAACCGCCTCCATGCCGTCCCGCGCCACCAGGATGGTGCAGGGAAGTGACTCCAGGTAGGCCTGCATCAGCTCGAGGTTCTGCTCGTTGTCATCCACCAGCAGGACCGTGGTGCTGGACAGGTCAAAGTCACCCGGACCGGACAGAACACCTGTCTGTGTGGTTTGACTCATCGTCGAGCCGCCTGACTGGAAGCCGGGGGTGATTGGGGGCTTTCGAGGGTCAATCCGCGGAGCGTTCCGCGTCTCAGTCCTCGAAACTCCCTGGGGATGGGTCAAGATATCCCGGCTTGATCGAACAAGACACCCGCGATGCGCCGGATGCAAGGGTCCGCCGACGCGGCGCCGGGTTCCTGGCGCCATTGGCCGCGGGAACGCCAATGGTACACACATCGGCGAACGGGGTCGATTCGGGCGAACCTGCATGGGATGGGCGCCGGACGCTTCACGGCCGTTCAGGTCCGAGAACATGCGGAACGTCGAGGTTCCCCCCATTTCCCGGCGGGGAACTCGCGGCTGCAACCCGGCGTGAGGCGATCCCAACAACTCAGTGGGCCGTCTTTGCGGGAAATCTGAACGATCCGGCCCGAACATGCGTCTTTCTTCAGGGGATCGTGCTCCGACGAGGCGATACACGCGGGGAGGATCGTCTGCATCATGGTTCGCGCGCGGCACCAGTACGAACGGCTCCCGTGGGCCGACCGGTTCAACCGACCGACGGATCGGATGCTCCGCGCGCCGCTTCCTTCGCCCCACGCCTCGCTGCTGGAGCAGGCGCGGCAGCGACTGGCGGACATCCCCGGCTTGGAGGAACGCATCGCCTGGCAGGGCGCCTGCTGGCGCTGGACGTTCGCCTACCACGCGCCGGACCTGGGTCGCGTCGCGGCGATCATCATTCCCAATCCCTCCGACCTCCAGGTGGCGGTGCCGGTGCAGCAGGCGTTCGTGCGCTCGGTGCTGGTGCGTCGGCTGCGGAGGGCGCTGCGTGAAGGGCTGGAGCTTGCCGCCGAGCCGTTCGACACGGAATGGGGCATGTGGTCGATCACCAGCGAAACGCTGCTTCACGAGGTGGCCGCGCTGGCGCGGGAGCAGGTGGCGTTTTCCCGCTCGCAGTCACGGGTGACGTAATCAACACGCACCCACCCGGCGTCTACTCGCGACCTTCCGCGAACACCCAGCGACCCTGCCGATACAGCGGGCGCGAGGCGTCCACGCCCAGCGCCTCGGCGAGCCGCTCCGGATCGACCTCCACCAGCGTCCGTCCGCGACTGAGCATCAGATCGCCCGACCACGTCCGCCCTTCGCCGGCGAGCAGGGCGGCTTCGAGCCGCAGCATGTCGATGACTTCCGCGCGGGAACGCACGGGCGATTGCCCGCTGCGATACGCGCGCAGGTTTTCGAGGAAGCGGCGCTCGCCACCCACCACGTGCTCATGAGTCCGCAGCAGGTCGCGCGCCCCGGCGGCGGCGTTCAGCGCCGCCTCCGCCCGCGAGCCATACCCGCTGCGGTAGTGGCTGAAGGCGTCGGCCAGCGCCACCGCCGCCGCGAAGTCATCATCCGACGCCGACGACTGCGACGGCAGCCAGTTCGGTTCGCCCGAACGACGGTTCAGCAGCGTGGCCAACGCCAGCAGCCGACGACGCTCGGCGGGATCACGCTCCAGGTCCGCCAGGGCCAGGCACGCGCCGCGTCCCAGTCGATCGGGGTCCAGCACGCCCGCCAGCCGGAACAGATGCCTCGCCAGGCCGAGCGCGGCTTCATCACCCGCTCCCGCGGCGTCGGCAACCTCCTCCGCCAGGTCAAAGTACTGCTCCGGACGACGCGGCGTGAGGGCCTCGAGGCGAGGCGTCCAGTCGGGCGGATCGGAAGAGAACGCAATGAGGATCGAGGATTGAGGATCGAGGATGGCGGGTCGAGTCCGCGACGCCCACCGCGGCGCCCCTTGATCAATCGACGCTTCCACTCCTCGATGCGTCGACGCCTCGATGCCTCGATGCCTTCGCTCCCCCGCGTCCAGCGCCGACTGACGCCCGCCGCTCCCCCCCGCCTCGGGGATCGACAGTCGCAACGACCACAACCTGGCCTGCGCCGCCTCGACCTGGATCGCCTGCTCCAGCACATGAACCGCGTCGCGTCGGGCGCGGGCGCAGTCGCCGAGCACCTTGAGCACGTCATCCGCCAGGATCGGCTGTTCGCCCGCCACCACGAAGGCGAGATGTTCGAGGATGGTGACCTGCGAGGCGATCGAGCGCTCGATCGGCCCTTCCGCCAGCAGCAGGCGCGTCTCATGGCGGCGCTCCAGCGCCGCGGGCACGTCCGGAATCGGACGCGACACCACCATCCCGCCCGCCAGGGCGCGCCAGGCGGCGAGCAGTCGATCCACCGCCTCCGAGGGCGACGGGTCGCGTCCGTCGGCGCGCGTTCGACCCAGGTCCGGCTTGAGCCACCCCGCCTGCGCCGCCCACGATCGGGCGATCACGTTGGCCGCCTCGTCGATCTCGTTGGCCGTGGTGGGCAGGAGGCGCAGGGCGTGCGTCACCAGCGCCAACCGCGCCTCGCGCTTCCACGATGACGACCGCACCGAGGGCAGCAGACGCCCGGAAAGCGAACTGATCAGCTCGGAGGTCGAATCACGCGCCTGGGCGTCGGGGAAGAGATCGACCAGCGCGATGGCCACGTTGGGGCCCGCGGAGAACATTTCCAGCAGGATCGCCTGGGCGAAGGCGCGAATCTCCGGCACGCCGGCGCGGTAGACCTCGAGCACGAACGCGCGGGCGTCAATCGGACCCAGATCACCCGAGGTCACGTTGCGCAGCGAACGGAGCAGGTTCATCCGCTCCTCGTTGTTGCGGATCGCCTGGTCGTAGGCCTGCTTCCACTGACCATCGACGCCCGAGGGCGAGCCCGGCTGCAGCGGGACGCCTCCGCCCGAACCGCCCCCGCCGATGGGCACGATGGGTACTCCGCCGGGTCCGCGCGGGGGCGTTGGAGGCGGGGGCGACCCGGGGGGAGGCGTGATCGGAACCCCGCCGCCCGCGGCGCCGGAGCCGCCTGACGTGGTCGCCTGCCAGCCGACCTCGAGGCGGCGCAGCAGGTCGTGCGCCTGCTGCTCGTCGCGGGTCGCCAGCGCCGCGGCGGCTTCGTTGAGCCAGGCCGCCAGCACCAGCCGGCGCAGGTATCGCTCGGGCGTCTGCTCCACCGGCTGGCGCAGCGCGGCCAGGTCGTCGAACTGGGCCTGGGCCAGTCCGCGCCACCGCTCGCCCAGGGCGGGGTTGACCACGATGCGCGTCCCCGCGATGGTCCGCCCCGACGGGTCACCGCCCGTTCCCGACGGACTTGGCCAGCGGCGTTCGACCAGCCGCATCAGCGCCAGGCGCTGGGGCGTCTCGGCGCCATCGGGCACGATGAGATCCTCGCCGTACCATCGCAGTCCGGGGCGCGCCGCCAGCAGCGACCCCAGCGCCCACAGGTCGCGCGAGGTCACCTGCGGGTCGCTGAAGAAGCCCAGGAATCCTTCGCGCACCGCGCCGATGCCGTGCCCCCCGGCGGCGCCGCCCACGGAGCGCGGATCGCGGAAGTCGGCTTCCTCCACGAGCCGCCCCAGCACGTTGACCGTCGGACCGTCGCGGGCCAGATCGATGCTGGAGCGCAGCACCTCGCCGATGGCGGCGATCATCGCGGCGTCGAACCGCGCCCGCGTGCCCACGCGCGACTGGGCCGCCAGCCAGAACTCCCAGAAGTCGGGCGATCGCCGGTCGATCTCGGTGATCGACACCAGCCGCGTCGCCGCCCGATCGAGCCAGGCCGCCGCCGCCAGATCGAAGGTGGGCAGGTCGTCGCGCAGGGCGTCGCCGACGGATTGTTCGAGCACGCGCCGCGCCTCGTCGCGCAGCACCGCGGGCGCGTCGGAGCGGGCCAGAACGGCCCCGAGCATGCCCGCCGCCCACGCTCCGCGCCACACGTCGGCGGGCTCCTCGAGTTTGCCCGCCTGCGCCGCCAGCGTTGAGACCAGATCCGTCACCACCGTGGGCCGGTCGGACACGGCGAAGAGCACCTCGAAGAAATCTCCGCGCACCGCATCAAGCAGCGGCTGCTCCACGACGGGCCAGCACAGTCCGATCTGGTCATTGGCGAAACGCCAATCCACCAGCGCCGCCCGCGAGGGGGTGGCGACCACCGTCAGTTGCCGCCCCAGTTGATCGAAGATCGCGGGCAGGCGCGGACTCTGATCGAGGGCGTCGGCGACGATGCGCGGCCTGGTGTCGCCGCGAAACGTCGGGGGATTGGACCACGGCACGAGCCGGGGCGAGCCCGTCGCCGCGCCGCCCTGGCTTCCACCGGGAGCCGCGGGCGTCGCGCCGCCCGCCCCCCCCACGCCCCCCGCGCCCCCCCCGCCAGGTCCGGACGCGCCGCCCGGAGTAACGACGCCGGGCGTCGAGTTCCCGTCCGGCGGGAGCACGGCGACGCTTCGCGGGTCGGGCTGCATCAGCATGCGGACGAACAGCACGCCCATGAGCAGCGTGACGGCGCCGAAGAGGATCGAGAGTTTGAAGGTGGCCCACGCGCCGCCGCCCCGCAGTTCGGGAAGCATACTGTCGGCCCATTCCGGCTGGGGCGCGGCGGCGCGATCGACCGTCGCGCCGGGATCGACGAATCGCGCCGCGCCCTGCGTCACCTGCGCCACGTCGATGCGGCGACCCGCGTGACGCGCCTGGGATGTCAGGCCCGTGACGACCTTCATCAGACCCTGGGGCGAGACGCCGTGCGACGCCGCCATCGCCACCAGCTTGGCGCGGCTCGCGGCGTTCCACCCGCCGTACGCGATGAGCATGGCCAGCACGCAGCGGTCGAAGGGCGTCAGGTCAAGCCCCGGCGCGCGGCGCGGCGGACTCGTGCGTCGCGCCGGGTAGCTCGGGTGAACGGGCGGCGCCGGCGCGCCCGCCGGACGCGAGGCGACGGATGGTCCCGGCGCGCCCGACATGGGCGCCGGGGCAATCCCGCCGACCGGCGCCGCGGCGCGACGGGACGATACCGGCGGCGGAGCGGCACGAGCCGGCGACGCGCCGCCCAACGGCCCGGATGGACGACCCGATGCGGGCGGCGGCTGACGGCTGACGGCTGATGGTTGACGGCCTTCCCCCTCTCCCGGCCTGACGTAGTAGATCGTGCGCGGCGTGAGCGCCGCGGGGTCGCCTTCGCGGATCTGCCTTGCCGCCTCGAGCAGGCACTGGCGCACCATCGCGGCCTCGGGCGAGCCATTCTCCGGGTGACGATTCACCCGCGCCAGCTGCGCCTCGAGCGACCGCTGCACCGCCAACGGATGGCGCTGGCCGGGCGTCAGCGCCAGCAGACGGAAGGCATCCGTGCCGCCGGTGACGCCGAGAAACTTGTGAAGCGGATCGGACATGGGAGTGGCAGGTTGACGGTTCTCGGTGATCGGTTCCGGGGATGGCTTGACTGGCGGGCCTGGCGGGTTCGGACCGCCCGACGCGCGAAGGCGTCACTCGGTCCTCACGTTCATTCCTCGTCCCCGCGAAGCCGCCGATCGAGTTCCTCCATCCGCTGGCGCCACGGGGCCGGTCCGTACTCAGGATAGAGCGCCTTGTGCTGATCCATGACCTCGCGGGCGCGCGCCGGATCCGAGGACGACAGCAGACGGATCAGGTGATACTTGGCCTCGTACCAGCCATCGGTATCAGGCGGCAGTCCCACGGACAGACGACGCCAGCACTCGATGGACCGCTCCGGCTTGCCGAACGACTCGGCCAGCACGCCCACGGCGCGAAGGAACGCCGCGCTGGTGGGCTTCGCCTCCAGCACTTTCTCGTACAGGAAGAGCGCCCGCTCACCCTGCTGCTTCTCCTGCGTGAGATCCCACAGCGCGTGGGCCGCCTCGGCCACCACGGCGTAGGCGCTGAGCACCGACGGATCGTCCAGCGCGTTGGCGCGATCCTCGTACTCGTGCAGGGCGCGGCCGCCCCACGTGACCACCTGGATCAGGACTCCGGGCGCCTGGGGATCGCTCGCCAGCAAGGCGGGCGGGATGGACCGCCACGTGTCCACCGCGTGCTTGAACATGGCCCGCGCCGCCGACTGCGCCCACGGGGAATCCTCGTCGCGCGACCAGAGACGCTCGGCGATGGCCCGCGCCGGGTCGATCAGCCCGCTGAGCATGGCTACGCGGAGACGACGGTACTCCAGCTCATCCTGCACGGGCGACACGTCGATCGCGCCTGCGGCGGCCAGTTCATCCAGGCGGGCCAGCATCGCCTCGGCGACGCGGGGCTGCTCGACGCCCGGCGCCAGCGACACCTCCAGCACGCGCCGGGATCGCACCAGGAACGGCTCGGACGCTTCGAGCCCCTCGCGCAGCGCGTCGGGCGAAACCGCCAGCAGCATCGGCAGCGCCGCCTGCAGGTACCGATCGGCCCACTCCACGCGACGATCGCCCGCGGCGGACTGATAGAGCGTGTACAGCATCTGCTCGGCGCGACGTCGGGCGGCGTCGTAATCCGGACTGCCTGGTGGAATCGCCAGCAGTTCCGCCACCAGTTCGGGCGTGGGCTCGCCCTGCGTCACGTCCGCCCCGCGCAGCACCAGCCGGGGCGTGTACTCGCTGGAGGGAAACCGCTCGCGGAACGCCTTGATCATGCCCTGCAGGTCGGCCTCGAGCGCGGCGTTGGGCCTGGCCCGCACCACGCGATCCAGCGACACAATGGCCATCCACAGCGCCTCGGCGGCCTCCGCCGGCGGGAGCAGTCCCGCCGCGTGCTCGAACGCCTGTCGCGCGTCGAGGAATCGACCCTGGAAATACAGGCACCAGCCGATGAGCGACTGCGCTCCCGCCGCGGCCACGGGAAAACGCGAGGCGTCCGGCTGGCGCTGGGCGTCCTGCAGCAGGCCCGACGCCTGGGCGTAGAGAGCGACCACGTCGGAACGCGAGGTGGGGGATTCGTCGCCGTGCAGGTCGCGGGCCTGCTTGTAGGCGCGGGCGCCGCGCACGTAGAGGATGGCGAACCCGGCGTCGCCCATCGAATCCACCCCGTACCGGTCGGCCAGGTCCAGCACCTGCTGCAGTTCGCCCCGCGCCGCCAGTTCGGCGATCGACTGCCTCGCCAGATCGGCGGCCTCGGGATCGCGCGACGCATTCTCAAGCCCGTGCGCCGCCGCCAGACGCACCCACACCAGCGGCATCTCGCGCCCCTCGGTGCGCTCCATCTCCAGCAACTGGCGGACGCGGCGGAAGTCGCGGTGATCGAGCAGGATGGCCAGACGCCACGCCGGCGCCATGGAACGCAGCTGCTCGTGCGCCGCCTCCTGCTCCAGCAGCGCCAGCCAGCGCAGGGCCTCATCGGGGCCATGCGTGATGGAGCGGCACAGGGCCAGCCCCAGCACCGACCGCGCCATCGGCTCCACGCCCAGCAGATCGCGCGACACGTCCTCCACCGTCAACCGCTTGAGTTCGGGGTCGATGACCGAGGCGAACAGGTCGAAACCCAGCCGCGCGTGATCGGGCTTGCCCTCGAGCCACGCCAGGTAGTAGTGGGACCACGCGGACAGGAAGGTGCATCGCGCCGTCAGACGACGCGCCCGGTCATGCTCCTGCGTCAGCAGGGCGGCCTGCGCGCCGGTGGCGCGGTGCAGGCGGCGCTCGGTGGTGTCCTGCTTGTCCTTGAGCGCCGATCGCAGCGAGGCGAACTTGGGGACGAGGTCGCGCAGCATCTCCATCGCGCGGGCCACGTCCTCGGGCGTGGAAAGCCGCAGCCGGTGGTTCTCGGCGATCTTCTCGGCGGCCACGTAGCCCCCCCGCAGCAGGGACAGCCGCAGTTCATCCGCGCTCTCCGCGGGAACAAGCGAGAGCAGCTCGCGGGCGCGGTTCTCCAGGTCGAGCCGCACCGCCGCATCATCCGTCGTCTCCAGCAGTTCGGCGTACAGCTCGGCGAGCCGCACGGCGACGGCGTCGCGTTCCTCCGCGGGCGCCTTGTCGAGGCGCTCGCGCAGGTGCAGGGCGAGCAGATGCTTGAGTCCGTGGCGCTCCAGGTACGCCGCCACGTCGTCCGGCGCCGCCAGCGCGGACGAAGCAGTCAGACAGAGAAACAGCGCGGCGGCGAGTCGGCAGCCAACACCCAACAGCCAGCCGCCGATCGCCGATCTGTCACTCCACCGCGACATAGGTCACCTTCTCGAAGCCGGCATCGTGCCCGGCCTGGAACGCGGCCAGCACGAACCCCGTGGGGGGCTCGTTGCTGACCCTGATGAACAGCCCCGTGGCCTTGTTGAGCGGCTCCAGCGCCGCGGTGAGCGACGCCTTGTCGCGGAAGAGCCGAGCCCCCAGCCGGTACGCCGGCGCGCCGTCCGTCACGATCACGTCCACCACCTGCGGCTGAAAATCGCTCGTGCTTCCCGAGGCGGCCTCGGTCTTGGCGCGCAGGGCCGAGGAGAGCCGATCCTCCGGCTTGGTGAACACCATCGTGAGCATGAAGTAGATCAGCAGCAGGAATGTCACGTCGATCATGCTGGCGAGGTTGAGCACCAGCAGCGTGGGCCGCCGACGGGATGGCCTGACCTGGATGCGCACGATCGACTCCTAGCGCGGCTGCTCGGTGGCGAACCGACCCAGTCCGACGCCCATGTCCTGCAGCAGTTTCACCACCTGGTTGAGCCGCGCCGCGGGCAGGCGACGGTCGGCCCGCAGCATGAGTTTCACCTTGTCGGCCCGGCCCCGCTGCGAACCGGTGATCTCGGCGCGGATGAGCGACCGCAGCCCCTCGAGGTCGAGCGTCTCGTCATCCACCACGATCGACCCGTCGTGCAGCAGGTTGATGACGATGCCCGGCTCGTCCGGCTCGGGCTGCTGCTCGCCCGGCTCGACGGGCAGCTCCACATCGGCGCGGGTCATGCGCGCGAACTGCGTGGTGGTGAGGAAGAAGATGATGAGCAGAAAGACCACGTCCACCATCGACGTGAGGTCGATGTGGAGCGCCCGGTCACGATGGCCGTGCGGCGAGAACCTCATCGCGCTGGCGCTCCGGGCGCGGGCGCCGGACCCGCGGCGGGCCTCACGGGCCGCGCCGGACCGCCCGTCGGCACGGGCGCCGGACGGGCCGGGGCCCCGGTCGGCGCCGGGGCCGCCGATTCCAGATGCAGGATCATCCGCTCGATCTCGCGCCCGGCCTCGGCGGCGAAGGCGTCGATGCGGTTGCGGAAGAACGTGAAGAGCGCGATGCAGGGGATCGCCAGCGTCAGCCCCATGAGCGTGGTGATGAGGGCCAGTGAGATGTCGTTGGCGAGGAGCTCGGGCTTGGTCGCGGCGCTCTTGGAGAGCGTGGAGAACGCACCCACCATGCCCTGCACCGTGCCCAGCAGCCCCAGCAGCGGCGCGATGGCCCCGATGACCTGCAGCGCGTCGGTCGATCGGTACAGGCGAGCGGTCTGCTCCTCGCCCGCCTCCTCGATGGCGCTCTTGATCTCGAAGGCGCCGAAGGCGGATTTCTGGAATCGCGTCAGCCCAACCGTCATGATGCGCGCGAAGTACGAGTCATTCGCCGGATCGGCGACGTACGCCAGGGCCGCGCTGGCGTCGCCTCGCGCCAGCAGGTGATCCACCTGGTCAAGTTGCTCCGGCGGCAGCAGGGCGGCACGCCGGATCTGCACCAGGTGGAAGATGATCAGCACCAGCGCGCCCACGCTGAGAGCCAGAATGATGTAGGCGATCACCCCACCCTTCTGAACGAGATCGAGCAGCGATTCACCGCCTTCCCCGGACGGAGTGGCGAGCAGCAGGGCGGCCTGTTGAAACGTCGTCATCCGAACTCCTTACGTCCGTGGCGGCGCGGTCACCGGCGCGGGCCGGGCCGTGCGCACGGGATGAAACGGAAACCGGGCGTCCAGCTCGCCTCGAAGCATGGCGGCGGGCTCGCGCGAACCGGACTGCTCCAGCGCGCCGGCCACCAGCGACAGGGCGATACCGGCCAGGTACGGCTGGGATGAACCATGCGCCGCCGGCACGTGCAGGAGCGACAGCATGCCCCGCTGCTGGCGCACCACCCCCGACTCGCGGAGCAGCGACCAGCCCACGTGGAACCGGGCCCAGGCGCGGGCGAAGCCGGGCAGCGACGATTCCCGGCGCAGCAGGTCGTCGCGGGCCTTTTCACGACGGTTGGAATCCGCCTCGCCGCAGGCCAGCAGGTCGATGAGCAGGCGCACCCCCTCGCCCTCCGGCCACGCGCCAGGCGGGGGCGGGCCGTCCGCGACGCCCAGGGCCCGGCGCACCGACTCGGCGTAGAGCCAGGCGACCGCCGCGGTGACCTCGTCGCCCGGGGCGACGTACTCGCGCAGTTCCTGCTCCACGCGGCGCAGCGCGGGCGATTCGAACCACACCGGCGCCAGGGCCGGACACAGCCCCATCGCCTCGTCGTACACCGGGGGAAGAGCGGCGTACGACTCCGTCCTCACCCCGGCGCGGCGCAGGCGCATCACCTCCAGCGCCGGAATGATCGCCAGCGTGTGCGCCCCGCGCGCCAGGCGGCAACGCAGCAGCCCTTCCGCCGTCACCAGCGCGGTCTCGTGCGTGGACCCGCGATACTGCTCAAAGAGCCGCTCGAACAGCGGCTCGGCCAGCGTCACGTCCATCCGCTCCACGCGCGATCGCGCCCGCCAGAGCGCGGCGGCGTGCTCCATGTGCCGCGCGATCATCGAATCGCGATCCGGGTTGTCCGTGACGACGCGCCGCACCCGATCCCACGGGACGACGTGAACGGCCCCCAGGTCGCTCCGGATCGTCACGCCGTTGTCATCCACCTGCTGCACCGCGCCGGTGAGCGTGGACTCCGACCCGCGCCGGAACACGGCGTCGGGAGAGGCGAGGACCAAGGGCTGAGGATGGCGGGCTGCAATCACGACGCCCGCCAGCAACTGACAACCGACGACGGAGCACCGGGCGCCTCCCGCCGCCGACCCGCCGCCCGCCGCCAACACTGGCGCAGACGCCGTCAACAGCAGCATGACCATCGTGACGAGGCGCACGAGTCACCCACCTCCGCGCACGGGGACGAAGCGGTATCGCCCGCCGGATTCGTCCGAAATCCGCTTGAGCAGGTCGGCGGACGACTGATCGCCGAAGGCGATGGTGTTGATGACCACGCGCTTGCCGCGAGCGTTCATCGAGCGGACCCGATCGGGCGTCTCCTGCGGGATCAGCCCGTCGGTGAGGAAGAAGATGACGTCCGGGGGCACGTCAAGGGCGAAGGCCGCGGCGAACGCGCCCACGGGTACGGTTCCCCCGCCGGGCGTGACGTTGCGCAGGTAGTCGAGCATGTCGTCCACCTCGCGTGGGCGGGCGCGCTGCCATCCCCTCTGAAAGCGCGGAATGATCGGCTCGTGGTTGTACAGGATGACGTAGAAGTACGCGAAGTCGGGCAGTTCCGAGATCGACCGCGACAGTTCGCGCATGGCCACGTGAATGCGGTTGCCTTCCTGCATCGAGCCGGATACGTCCACGATGAAGAGAAAGCGCTGGCCGGTGGACGAGACGCCGAAGAAGCTCGCCCCGGCGCCGCCGCCGCCCATCGACATGTCGCCCGAACT
Organism: Phycisphaeraceae bacterium; assembly: GCA_015709595.1. Classification (NCBI taxonomy): domain Bacteria; kingdom Pseudomonadati; phylum Planctomycetota; class Phycisphaerae; order Phycisphaerales; family Phycisphaeraceae; species Phycisphaeraceae bacterium. Next base: position 1,849,992 of record CP054178.1, on the reverse strand, counting down.
CGACCCGCCCGCGCCCAGCGAGGGCATCGACCCGTCGTTGAGCGCCAGCAGCTCCGCGGCGGGGGGCTTCACGTCCAGTTCCAGCGCGGGGTCGGCTTCCTCCAGGTTCAGGTCGGAGCTGGCGTCTGAGTCCTGGATTTCGACCAGTTCAAGCTCCGACAGATCCTGCTGGGGGAGCACGGCGAACTCGACGATCACCTCGCCCGGTCCGTCGCCTCCCGGTCCCAGCCGCTTGACCGTCTCCAGGTAGAGCAGGATGGCCAGGTGGACCATGAGCGAGATGGCCGCGCCCATGAACAGGATGTTGCGCCGCTTCTGCTTCGCCAGCGCCTCGCGTTCGGCTTCCAGCTCCGCCAGGCGCGCTTCCATCGCCTGTCGGGATGGTCGCACGAGCGGCGCGGGCTGGGTGAACGTTCGGCTCATGGCGAATCCGCGGAAGGCGTCGGGCGCTGTCAGGCCGGGTCTGTCTCCGACCCGGCACCGCATCATATAGCCGCCACAACCATCGGCCTTGCGCCGCTGGCCCCTTGACCCTACACTTTCCCGCCGGTCCAATGAGCCCGTACGGCGGTTCGACGGACTCGGTTGCCTGACCGACCCCGGGAATCGTCATGTCATCCGTCACGCCGACCATTCCTTCCCACCCCCACGCGCGACAGACCCACTCCATGCCGGACGCACCCAAGCCCTATTACCGTCGCGTTGTGCTCAAGGTGAGCGGGGAGAGTTTCGCCAAGCAGGGCGAGTTCGGGATCGACCCGGATGAACTGGCCCTGATGGCGCAGGAGATCAAGGACGCCACGATCTGCGGCACGCAGGTCGCCGTGGTGGTGGGCGGGGGCAACATCATCCGCGGCGCAGTGCTGGCCGCCAAGGGACAGGTCGCCCAGGCCACCGCGGACTACATGGGCATGCTGGGCACGGTGATCAACGCCCTGGCGCTCAAGGAAGCGCTGGAGACGATCGGCCAGCCCGCCCGCGTGCTCTCGGCGATCAACCTGACCGCCGTCGCCGAGCCGTTCATCCGGGGGCGCGCCTTGCGTCACCTGGAGAAGGGCCGCGTGGTCATCCTGGCGGCGGGCACCGGCAACCCGTTCTTCACCACCGACACCTGCGCGGCCCTGCGCGGAGCGGAACTGGGCGCGGACATCCTGCTCAAGGCCACCAAGGTGGACGGCGTCTACGACCGCGACCCCGTGCGCCACGCCGACGCCACCCGATTCGAGAAGCTCACCTTCTCCGAGGCCCTGGAGCGGAAACTGCGCGTCATGGACCTGACCGCCCTGAGCATGTGCATGGAGCACCGCCTGCCGGTGAAGGTGTTCGACTTCAAGGTGCGCGGCAACATCCGGCGCGTCATCGAGGGCGCGCCGCTCGGCACGCTCATTACCGCCTGAGCAGCATGATCTACCGCATCCGGTCGAGCAGACGGTACTGCACCGCCTCGGACACGTGGGCCATCTGGACGCCCGGCGATTCCTCCAGATCGGCGATGGTGCGCGCCACGCGACGGATCTTGTCGTAGGCCCGCGCGCTCAGGCCCATCTCCCGCATGGCCTGCTCCAGCAGCGACTTGCTCGCCTCGTCGAGCGGCGCCACGCGGTCCAGCGCCTTGCCCCGCAGTTCGGAGTTGAGCAGAGGTCGTCCACGCCCGCTCCCCGCCGCCACACCCCTGATCTCTGCCTTCTGACCTCTGCCGTCGCCTCGGTTCCGCTCGTGCTGAACTGCCCGGCATCGCTCCACGCGGGCCCGCATCGTCGCGGTGTCGGTGCCCCGGGCCTGACCCGTCAGCTGCTGGAAAGGCACGGCGGGGACTTCCACGTGGAGGTCGATACGGTCGATGAGCGGGCCGGACAGCCGTGACAGGTAACGGTCCATCGAGCGCTGGTCATGCTCGTTGCGGGCGAAGTCGCCCTTGGGCGATGGGTTCATCGCCCCCACCAGCATGAACCGGGCGGGGAACTTCACCGATCCCTGCGCCCGGGCGATGGTGATGGCGCCGTCCTCGAGCGGCTCGCGCAGGTTTTCGAGGACCGCCCGGTTGAACTCCGGCAACTCGTCGAGAAACAGCACCCCGCGGTGAGCCAGCGACACGTCGCCGGGACGTGGAATCGGGCCGCCGCCCACGATCGCCGGACCACTCGCCGTGTGGTGCGGCATGCGCACGGGTCGGCGGGTCATCAGCGAGGCGCCGCGCGGCACCATGCCCACGCTGGAGTAGATCCGCGTCACCTCGAGCGCCTCATCCCGCGTCAGCGGGGGCATGATGCCCGGCAGCGCCTTGGCCATCATCGTCTTGCCCGTGCCCGCCGGGCCGATCATCAGGATGTTGTGCCCACCCGCCGCGGCGATGGTCATGGCCCGCTTGGCCGCCTCCTGCCCGCGAATCTCGCCGAAGTCGATTTCCGGCGGGGTGTCGAGGATTTCTCGCTCGGCGTCCACGGGCCTGACCCGCTCGACCTCCAGCGTTCCATTGAGGAAACCCACCACTTCCCCAAGCGTGCGCACGGGGATGACTTCGAGCGAGTCCACCGCCGCCGCCTCGCTGGCGTTTTCGGCGGGCACGACCACGCCTCGCTTCCCCATCTGACGGGCAAGAATGGCCAGCGAGATCACCCCGTTGACCGGCCTGACCCGACCATCGAGCGCCAGCTCCCCCGCGATCAGGAAATCGCTCAGCCCCGGCCTGGCGTCATCCAGCGGGGCGATGGTTCCCTCCGCCGCCAGAATCGCCAGCGAGATGGGCAGGTCGTAGACCGGGCCTTCCTTGCGCAGGTCCGCCGGGGCCAGGTTAATGGTCATCCGCGTCAGCGGGAACCGGTAGCCGGAGTTCATCAGGGCGGTGCGGACTCGCTCGATCGACTCACGTACCGCCGCATCAGGCAGACCCACGATGGTCTGCTTGGGCAGCCCAACCGGGCTCAGGTCCACTTCCAGCTCGCAGGGGACAGCGTCGATCCCCTGAAGCACGAAACTCTCGACGCGGGCGATCATGGCGGGCGGATTGTACTGGATGGCTCGGGTCACGCGCCGCACTGGATTCCGCAAGCGACGGGCGGCGTCGCGACATGGAACAGGGCGAGAGCATGGTTATCAGGCCCCGGGCGTCATCCGGGCTGGCGCGAACCGTGCCAAGGGAGGGGGTTTGACGGGCTTTGACGTGAGAAATCGCCCCGGTTCGCCGCAAGTTCTTTGCCGGATTGTGTTTCAACCCAGGGGTGACCGGTGTATATTGGGGCTGGACCGTGAGGAAAGGTGGGCCTTTTCCGGGTCGCTGTGAGATCGTTTCGAGACAGACAGGAGATTCAGCCATGAGGACTCGACGCAACTGCGCGCTTCGGGTGGCGACCGTGGCGACGCTGGTCGGCGTCACGGCAGCGGGGTCGGTTCAGGGGCAGATGGTTCATTCGAACAACGTGAACGACCTCGCGCGAGCGGGCAAACTGGCGCTGGAGCGTGATCCGCTGCTGCGCTTCGACCCCTACACCCTGCTGATCCGCTTCCACGAAGGCGTCAGCGAGGAAGAGAAGGCCATCGTTCGCGGCATGGTGGGCGGCGAGCGACTCACCGCCTACCGCGTGGTGCCGGGGCTGGAGCGCATCTCGACCCTGCTTGACGTGGAGGTGGCCGTGCAGCTGCTCCGCGGGGTGGACGCGGTCATGTACGCCGAGCCCAACTTCGTGGTCCGGCCGACCGCGGAACCCAACGATCCCAACCTGAGCAACCAGTGGGGGCTGGAGAACTTCGGCCAGAACATCCGCGGCGTGAGCGGCAAGACCGACGCCGACCTGGACATGTTCGACGCCTGGGACGTCAACACGGGGTCGTCCTCGGTCACGGTGGCGGTCATCGACTCCGGCGCCAAGCTCGATCACGAGGACTTGGCCGCCAACATCTGGGTCAACACCGGTGAGATCCCCAACAACGGCATCGACGATGACGGCAACGGCTACATCGACGACGTGAACGGCTGGGATTTCTACGACGACGACGGCAACCCCACCGACATGACGGGCCACGGCACGCTGATGGCCGGCATCATCGGCGCCCGCGGCAACAACGGCGTGGGCATCACCGGCGTGGCGTGGCGGTGCCAGATGGTCATCCTGCGCGTGCTGGGGGCCAACGGCGGGCTGGTGTCGGACGTGATTCTCGCCATGGAGTACGCCGCCGCCAAGAACGTGCGATTCTCGAACCAGAGCTTCGGCGGATACGACTTCTCCCAGTCGTTCCTGGACGCCCTGACCGCCCTGGTGGGCACGCACCTGGTGATCGCCGCGGCGGGCAACGACACCAATAACAACGATGTCAACCCCTTCTACCCGGCGTCATACCAGGTGGGCAATGTCATCTCCATCTGCGCCACCAACAACAACGACCAGCTGGCCTTCTTCTCCAACTACGGGGCCAACACCGTTCACATGGGCGCTCCGGGCGTGAGCATCTTCTCCACGCACCGGCTGGGCAGCTACGTGTGGGTGAACGGCACCTCCGCCGCTGCTGCGCACGTCACCGGGCTGGCGGTGCTTCTGGCCAGCCAGTACACGTGGGACACCACCCGCATCCGCACCCGGATTCTCAACTCGAGGCGCAAGGTCGCGGCGCTCAACGGCAAGACCATCTATCGGTCGGTGCCCAACGCCTACCGGGCGCTGCGTGATCAGACGGTGGTTCCCGCCGTTCCCGGCACGCCCGTGCTGACGGACCTGCAGGACGGACGCGCCTTCATGGAGTGGACGGACAACTCCAGCAACGAGAACCGATTCCTCGTGCAGCGTCAGCGGCGCGACGGGGCCGCCTGGGTGGACTGGATCAACGTGAACCGCCCGGGCCGCAACAAGGTGACCATGATCGACAACCCCGGCGCGGGTCACTACCGCTACCGCATCCGATCCGTCAACCGGGCCGGCCCCTCGGAGTGGACCGCCTGGGTTGAGGTGATCGTCACCGGCCCGTAAGGAACATCCCCGAATCCGCGGCATTCCTACGATGCGTCGTGCCTGAAGCCGACGCATCGTTTTTTTCAACCCGCGACACGCCCGGCGACGTGACCGGCTTCTGGGCCTCGCGCACGAACGAGTACGCCCGACATCGACCCGCCTACCCCGATCAGGCGGTGCGGGTCGTGCTGGACGGGTTTGCGCCTCCGGCCATGGTCATCGATGTCGGCAGCGGCACCGGAATCCTCTCCCGACTGCTGGCCCGGCATGGCGCCCGCGTGATCGCCATCGAGCCCGGACAGGCCATGCGCCGCGCCGCCGCTGAAGCGGAGCAACGCGAGCCGCTCGGCATCGACTACCGCGACGGGCGCGCCGAGGCCACCGGGCTGCCCGACGGCTTCGCCCACATCGTCACCTGCGCCCAGTCCTTTCACTGGTTCGACGCCCCCCGCGCCCTGGCTGAGTTCCACCGCATCCTGCGCCCCGGCGGGCGGCTCGCCTTGCTGTGGAACGTCCGCGAGCCGGGCGATGCGCCGGCGGAGTGGTTCGAACGCGTCGTCCGACGCGCCCAGGACGCCGCGGAGGCCGCCGGCCGTATCGTGCGCCGTGAACGGGCCGCCGACCCCGCGCGGACGGGGCACTTCATCAACGTCAGGCGGCTCCGGTTCCGCAATGACGCCATCTACACGCTGGAGGGTCTTCTGGGTCGTGCCCGCAGTTCATCCTACTGGCCCGACCCCGGCCCGTGGCGCGAGGAACTGGAGGCGGACCTGATCGCATTGCACGCCGCCCACCGGAGCGGAGACGCGGTCACGCTGGCGCAGGTCTGCGAAGTGACGCTGGCGGATCGGGCCGATCGCGTCGGAATGGCCGCATCGTAAACAGGGGTCGCTCGAAATGACCGGCGTACCATCCTGACCGGCCATGACCACCGTGCAACCGACCATCTCCGGGCGGTCGAAGCGGGTCTACCTCGAGACCTTCGGCTGCCAGATGAACGAACTGGACTCGGAACTCGTCCGGGGCCAGCTGGGCGCGCTGGGATACACCTTCACCCGCGACGCGAGCGCGGCGGATGTCATCATCTACAACACCTGCTCCGTGCGCGAGCAGGCGGAAAACAAGGTGCTCAGCCGCATGGGCATCGTGGGCAAGGAGAAGGAGCGCGGCCGCAATGTGGTGCTCGGGGTGATCGGCTGCATGGCCGAGCGCGACGGCGCGGGCATGATGACGAAGTACCCGCAGGTGGACCTGATGTGCGGGCCGGGCGAACTGGACAAACTGCCCCTGCTGCTCGACAACGCCATGAAGACCGAGCACGTGAGCCGCGCCGAGCGCATCGCCCTGCAGGGCGACAACCATCGGCGCAGCAGCACGCTGGCGGCGGCGGAGGACAACCTGGAACTGCTCGACCTGAGCCGCGCCTTCGACCCCGAGCGCGGATTGGAGGCGGCGGAGGATGGGTCATCCCCCGCCGCGCGGCGCAGCGCGTACGTTCGCATCACGCGCGGGTGCAACAAGTTCTGCACCTACTGCGTGGTGCCGCGCACCCGCGGGGCGGAGGTGCATCGCCCGCCCGACGCCATCGTCGATGAGTGCCAGCGGCTGGTGGATGCGGGCGTGATCGAGATCACCCTGCTCGGGCAGACGGTGAATCACTACGTGTACGTGCATGGCGAAGCGATGACGGCCGATGGGCGCGAGGCGCCGCAGATCGGCCCGGGGCTGGGGTTCTTCAAGGCCAGCGCGAGGCGCGATCACCAGCAAGTGAGCCGCGATCACCAGCAAGTGAGCCGCGACCACCAGCAAGTGAGCCGCGACCACCAGCAAGTGAGCCGCGACCACCAGCAAGTGAGCCGCGACCGTCAGGGAGCGGACGGCTGGACGAGTGATCCGAACCTGAACCGCTCCCTCACGGTCGCGGCTCGCTCTTCACGTGTGACCACCTTCGCCGACCTGCTCCACCGGATTCACGAGGAGGTGCCCGGCCTGCGGCGGCTGCGCTTCGTGACCAGTTACCCGCGCGACTTCACCGATGAGGCCCTGCGCGTGATGGCCGATTCCCCCCGCATCTGCCGATACCTGCACGTGCCGGCGCAGTCGGGCTCCAACCGCATCCTGAAACTCATGAACCGCGGCTACACGGTGGAGGAGTACCTCGACTTCATCGACCGCGCTCGTGCGATCATGCCCGACATCTCCATCGCGGGCGACATCATCGTGGGCTTCCCCACTGAGACGGATGAGGACTTCGAGGCGACCAAACGCCTGCTTCAGCGCGTGCGATACAAGAACTGCTTCATCTTCAAGTACTCGCCCCGCCCCGGCACGGTGGCGATCGACCGCTTCACCGATGATGTGCCCGACGCGATCAAGCGCCGCCGCAACAACGAACTGCTGCGGGTGCAGTCGGCCATCGGCGCGCAGGTCCACGCCGAGCAGGTCGGCCGCACCGTCGAAGTGCTGGTGGAAGGCGTGAGCGTGCTGGGCGCGAAGACCGCGTCGCGCGTGGAACTGCGCTGGCAGCCCGCGGCCGCGGAATCGCCGCGCATCCAAATGACCGGCCGCACGGGCGGCGACCTGATCGTGGCCTTCGACGCTCCGGAGGGCGTGTCGCCCGACGATCTGGTCGGCCGCATCCTGCCCGTGCGGGTGACGGGCTCGGGGCCGCTGATTCTGCGGGGCGAGTTGGTGCGGGAGGGGGTCGAGTGCTGAGTGCTGAGGCCCCGAAAAATGTACTTGGTACATTGTTCGGTTGGGCGGGTACCATGCCCGCATGGCTGCTTCCGACATGTCCATGACGCTCCGCTCCGCCCGCCAGGAACTCAAGACGTGCCTGATGCTGGGCGTGGACTTCGTTCCCATCGGTTCCGAGACCGCCGTGGTCGCGGCGCCCGCTTCGGCTGCTCCTGCTTCCCCACCCGTGAGTGACCTGTCCGACAAGGCGGCGTTACTGGCGGCTCTCGAGGCCCGTCACGCCGCCGAGTGCCCCCACTGCACCACGGCCACGGGGTACAAACGCATCGTCTTCGGCGAGGGCAACCCCGAAGCGGCCCTCATGTTCGTGGGCGAGGCCCCGGGTGAGCAGGAGGATGAGACCGGCAGGCCCTTCGTGGGCCGGGCGGGGCAGAAACTCGATGAGATCATCGCCGCGATGAAGATGCGGCGGGCGGACGTGTACATCGCCAACGTGCTCAAGGCCCGCCCGCCGGGCAACCGCACCCCCCTGCCGGACGAGGTAGCGCGGTGCGGGCCGTACCTGGTCGAGCAGATCCGGATCATCCGGCCCAGGGTGATCGTGACGCTGGGCGGACCCGCCTCGAAGCTGCTGCTGCAGACGGATGAGGGGATCACGCGGCTGCGTGGTTCCTGGCACGTCTGGCGGGACGGGGATGTGGAAATCCCCGTCATGCCCACGTTCCACCCCGCCTACCTGCTGCGCAACTACACGGTGGACACCCGCGCCAAGGTCTGGTCCGACATGCAGGCGGTGATGGCGAAACTGGCGGAGCGGTCGTGATTGATCGTATCTCTTTTTTTGACAACGACTTGCAGTCACAATCCGATTCTCCCATGTCCCCCATTCATCCGCGTTTCACAAAAAAAGAAAAAAGTTCGTGGAGTGTGGAACCGCTGGATGGCATGATGCGGATAGCCAATGCCGACTGGCTGCTGGCCAATCGGCGTTCACTTGCCCCCCCCACGAGGGGCCCGACGCTACTCAGGTTCCAGCGCCGGGCCCTTTTTCCCCCTTCCGGGGAATGAAACGCCGCTGAAAGCGGCTATCATGGAGAGGTCGGTGGAATCCCCGCCCTCCCCAACCTGTGCCCCCCCCACGAGGGGCCCGGCGCGACACTTGTGTCTGCGTCGGGCCCTCATTTCTTTCCGTGACTCTTTCTCCGACGGAGGTGTGGGGCGGAACCGGACGATCGCCCATCAGCGGCCGCTTCGCAGGATGATCGTCACCGGCCCGTCGTTGGTCAGCCGCACCTGCATCATCGCGCCGAAGACGCCCGTTCCCACCGGGAGTTGGTGGACATCTCGCAGGCGCGCGGCGACCCGCTCGTAGAGCGGCTGGGCTGCGTCGGGAGGGGCGGCCTTGGTGAAACTGGGGCGGTGCCCCTGCGACGCATCGCCCGCGAGCGTGAACTGGCTGATGACCAGCACGCCGCCGCCGACATCCAGCACGGAGCGGTTCATTCGCCCCGCCTCATCGCGGAAGATGCGAAGCCGCGCGATCTTGTCCGCCATCCAGTCGGCCTGATCGGGCGTGTCGCCGACCTCGACGCCCAGCAGCACGCACAGTCCGGCGCCGATCGCGGCCCGGTGGTCCGACTCGGGCGCCTCCACCGAGGCCTCGGCGACGCGCTGAACGACCGCGATCATGCCTGTGCCGCTTCCCTGTCCCTGTTGTCCGAGTCAGACGGGGCTGCGATCAGAACATCGCCATCGCCGCGCTGCTCACCAGCACCATGCCCTGCTCGTCCACCGCCTGGCGGTAGTCGATGAGTTCGACGCCCGCGGGCCTGGCCAGCATCAGGGCGGCGGACATGTTGCCCACGCTGCACCAGCGGGTGGGGTTGTTGCACCAGCGCATGGCGCCGAGGAACTCCTCGGCGTCGCCGGTGAGGAACTTGGCCATCATCTCGCGGTCATGAAGCTCGACGTCATGACGCCGCTGGTCATCCACGGGGCGCGGCTCGCCGAACTGCGGACCCACATGGCTCAGATCGGCGGAAGCGATGAAGAAGGTGCGCCCGCCGGCCGCGTCGAGCACCTCGCGCAGCGTCTCGACGAACCGTTCGCCGGTGACGCGCTCGCCGTCCTCCTCCACCATCGGCGCCAATGGATCGGGCACCAGCGCCGCCACCATCGGCACATCGCCCCAACGGTGCTGGAGCCACGGCAGGTGCAGCTGCACCGAGTGCTCCGGCATGTGGTCGAGCTGGTCGATGATCAGCGGTTTGCCCAGCCGCTCGATCATGGCGCTGACGATGCCCACGTCGGAGCTGACGCGCCCCAGCGGTGTCTCGAAGCCATGCTCCGCCAGCACCACCCCGTCTCCCAGACCAAAGTGGTTGGTGCCGAGAATGACGATTCGGTCGGGCCGTTCCACGCGCTCGATGCAGCGATACGCCGCCGCGTAGTTGGGCCAGCCGCGCTCGTAATCGAGGTGCGGCGCCACCAGCCCGCGGACCGGCTCATCCAGCTCCGGGTCGTCCGTCTCCGCCAGCCAGGCGTCGAGTCGCTTGCGGCATTGCTCGGCGGACTCGCCCAGCGACCCCGCCGCGCCCATCGGGTACGCGCCGCGCGTGGCGATCTCCTCCTTCAGTTCCCGCTCCAGCCGCTCGAAGGTCGGACCCCAGAGCAGCCCCACCTGGTCCAGCCCCTGGACCAGCGCGGCCAGCTGCTCCACCGGCGCCTTGAGGCGCTGGGCGATGGCGTCCAGATCCTCCTCGCCCCTGAAAAACTGGAGAACCGGCATCGCCTGCACGGGGATGACCATGGTCTGCTTGCACAGCATCTGCGGGTCGCGCAGGGCGACAAACTGCTTGCCGTCTTTCTGCAGCCCGATGGGCTGGATCGGCCGCAGATGCGGCATGCGGAGGTGATCCGGCAGGGGTGTAGTCGTCATGGGGGCACATGGTAGCGCGCCGGAAATGACGTGTCCGTCGGGTATTTCGTTGGGCGCGCCCCGTTGACGGGCTATCCTTGCAGCATCGACGCCGACTTCATGCCGGGAGATTGACCATGCGCCGATCCGTCGCTTCGTGCCTCGTCCTTCTGGCGTCCGTCATGGTCGCCGCTCCATCATCGGCCCAGGACACGCTTCCGCAGCGCCAGGTCACCGACATCGACGACTCGACCTCCACCGGCGCCAGGTATCTCCGCATCACCCCCACCGTGCTGGATTTCGGCGAAGTGGATCGCGGTGAGACCTTCCGCAGGATGGTGCAGCTGACGAACATCTCGTCGGAGCCCATCCGCATCGTGCGCGCCTTCACCACCTGCAACTGCACCGTGCCCAGCATTCCGGACAAGCCCATTCCGCCGGGTGCGACGGTGGAGGTGGCGGTCGAGTTCGCCTCCAAGAGCGTCGGCCCGTTCGGCTCCACCGCGCGATTCGTGCTGGCGGATCAGAAGGGCGACGTGCAGCTCGCCATCGCCGCCAACGTGCGCTCCCCCCTGACGGTTGAGCCGGCCATGTTCGAGCCGGACGCCGACAAGGATCAGGTCATCCGCATTCGCGCCACCGACGGCAAGCCCTTCTCGCTGCTGGCGGCGGACCCAGGCATTCTCGAAGGCGTCGATCGCCAGCCGCGCGTGGAGCACGAAGTGCGTCTCACCGCGGTGAAACTCCGCCAGTTGCAGCACCGGCTCAACCTGATCCGAATCTACACCGACCATCCGCGCATGGACTCGCTCATGATCCGCTCGTCGCGGCTGGAGACGACCGGCCCCACCAAGCGGCTCATCGAATGGGCCAAGGGCTCGGGCGAACTGGGCGACCTGGGCGACATTCTGGACGAGGGCGCCGACCTCATGGAGGCGGATCAGCAGGGTCTAACCGCCCTCTTCCACGCCGCCATGACCGGCCACACCGATCGGCTCAAGGCCCTGCTGGAGTTCGGGGCGGACCCGCACGCCACCGCCCGCGACGGGCGCACCGTGCTCATCGCCGCCGCCATGTCCAACCGATCCCACCCATCCACGCTGACCCTGCTGCTCGAGGCGGGTCTGAACGTCAACGCGGTCGACCAGTTCGGGCGCAACGCGCTCTACTGGTCGGCCCGCATGGGAACGCCTGAAACCATCGCGCTGCTGCTCGAGGCCGGGGCCGATCCGTACGCCCGCGGCCCCTTCAGCGAGACCGCGCTCATGTCCGCCGTGAAGTCCGGCCAGATCGACAACGTGCGGGCGCTCGTCGAGGCGGGCGCGGAACTGCACGCCGCCGACCGCAAGGGGCACAACGCGCTGCATCACGCCGTGGTGCTCATGGGCGCCTCGCGCGGCGCCGAGCAGGCCAAGCGGCAGCAGATCGTGGAGTATCTCAAGGCCGAGATGGCGAAGAAGGGCGGGTGAGGGAGAGGGCAGGCGTCGCGGGATCAGGGGATCGAGGCGTCCACTCCCTTGAGGACAGGAACACGCACGCAAACTGACTGTCGTGTGACCTCGACCAACTCAGCCAACCCCTTCTTTCAACTCCGTGATACTCCGTGGTGAACCTTCTCATTCCGCGCGCTCGTACACCGGCCTGCCCGCCACGAATGTTCGCAGCACGCGAATGTCGCGCAGTTGCTCCGCGGTGGTCGTGAGCACGTCTCGGTCGAGCACGATGAAGTCCGCCGCATACCCCGCGCGGATCATGCCGGTGGACGACTCGCTCAGCAGGCACGCCGCCGCGGAGCGCGTGTAGCACGTCAGCGCCTCCTCAACCGTGATCGACTGCTCGGGCGCGAACACCTTGTCATCGAGCGTGCGCGCGCTCACCGCCGCGTGAATGCCGAGGAACGGATCCACCGACACCACCGGCCAGTCGCTGCCGAAGGCCAGCAGCGCGCCGGAATCCAGCAGCTGCCGGAAGGCGTAACTGGACTTGATGCGCTCCGGCCCGATCCGCTGCTCGGCGTAGCGGCCGTCATCCGCCTTGTGATAGGGCTGCATGGACGGCACCACGCCCAGCGCGGCGAACCGGACCACATCCGCCGGCAGCAGGTGCTGGGCGTGTTCGATGCGCGGCCGCAGCGCCTTCCGCTGCTCGGTAGTGAGCGATTCGTACCAGTTGAGCAGCACATGGTTGGATTGGTCGCCGATGGCGTGCACTGCCGGCTGCAACCCCATGCCCGCGCCCAGCCGGATCAGGTCCGCCAGCGTGCCTTCCGCCGCCATCGCCAGCGGGTACCCCGCGTTGTCGGGCGATTTGTCCGGGGCCATGTGGTTGTCGAGGTAGGGCTCCATCATCCACGCGGTGCGTGAGCCCAGCGAGCCATCCATGTAGCCCTTGAAGCCCACCACCCGCACCATCGGGCTGGGGCTGGCGTTCTCCGCCCCCCACTTCAGCGCGGCTTCCCACGCGGAAAGAGAATCCCCCGCGCCGCGGATCGTCCCCGCGATGCGAAGCGTCAGTTTCCCCTCGCGGTCCAGTTCCGCCAGTTGGCGCAGCGTGTCCGGCCCTTCGATCGCGCCGACCTGCGTGACGCCGAAGCGGTTGGCCTCGCGCACGGCCTTGAGGAGCAGTTCCTTCTCATCCACCGCGGGCAGGCGCACGTGCCGCTGCACCAGCCCCATCGCCTGCTCGAAGATGCCGCCGCTGGGCGTTCCGTCGGCCAGACGCCCGATGGTGCCGCCGGGCGGGTCGGCGGGTCCGTCCTTCGTGATGTTGGCGTACTCCAGCGCCGATCGCGAGGCCAGCAGCGAGTGCCCATCCATGCGGATCAGCACCGCCTTGCGCCCGCCGGTGGCGGCATCAATCTCATCCGCGCCGGGGGGCGTCTGATCGGGCCACGACTCGCTGCTCCACCGCGTGCCCACCACCCAGTCATCCGGCCCCAGCGGACGAGCGTAGTCGGCCAGGCGTTTCAGGAGATCCTGTTTGCTGGTCGCCGCCCGCAGGTCGAGATAGCGGAAGTCCGCCGCCGCCCCGCCCAGATGGACGTGCGTGTCGATCAGCCCCGGCAGGATGCGCCGCCCGCCCGCGTCGAAGACCACGGTGTCCGGCCCGGTGAGCGCGGCGACATCGACTTCATCATCCACGCCCACGAACACGCCGCCGCGCACGGCGAAACGCTCGGCGTGCGGGTGATGGGCGTCGCCCGTCCACACCTTGGCGTTGATGACGACGAGGTCGGCGGGGGCGGCGTCCTCGTGCAAGGGCTTCGCCTCGGCTGTCGCCGCCATCGCCGTCGCCCACGCACCCAAGGCCCACGTCGTCGCCGCGATTCCGCTCCGACCGCCCGTCCGCGCGATTCGTCGCATGGTTTTCTCCATCACGCATTCAGCCCCGCGTCACCCGCGTTTCCGGCTATCCTACCGTCTTCCCGACCTGTCAGGAGCATGGCGCGATGGACCTCGACTCCATTCAACTCGAGTGCGAAGACCGCATGAACAAGACCGTGGAGCACCTGCAGCGCGAGCTGCGCGGCATCCGCACCGGGCGGGCCTCCACCGCGCTGGTGGACTACGTGAAGGTGGACTACTACGGCAGCCCCACCGACCTGCGCGAACTGGCCCAGGTGAGCGTGCCCGAGCCCACGCAGATTCTCATCAAGCCCTACGACCCGGGCGCCAAGCAGATGATCATCAAGGCCATCGAGATCGCCGCGCTGGGCTTCAACCCCATGTCCGAGGGCAACGCCATCCGCATCAACGTGCCCGCCCCGTCCGCCGACCGGCGTAAGCAGCTGGTGGCGCAGGTGCGCAAGATCGCCGAGGAATCGCGCGTCGCCATCCGCAACGAGCGGCGCGACGCCAACAAGCACATCGACACGCTGGTCAAGGACAAGTCAGCCCACGTCTCCGAGGATCAGGCCAAGGACGCCAAGAACGCCATCGAGGAGCTGACCAAGCAGCACATCGCCAGGATCGACGAACTGGCCAACAAGAAGGCGGCCGAGGTGGAGACGTTGTAGGGGGTGGTCGATGGTCGGTGGAGGGTGGTCAGGGAGGGCGGACATGCTGTCCGCGCCCATGACGCCCCACCCATCGCGCACGGCTCACAGAGCCGTGGCACCAGAGCGATGAGCCGTGGCACCAGAGCGACGAGCCGTGGCACACTCACTTCTCACCGCCGCCACGCCATCGCGTTGAGTCGCCAGAACCACCCCGCGCTCACGCGGGAGCGCTCCAGCAAATCAAACCCGGCCCGCGCGGCCAGGGCGTTCATCTCGTCGGCGGTGAGAATGTGCCGCGGCGCCCGACCCAGCAGGCGGTAGCCGCGGTGCAGCAGCGACATCGTCCACCCGGAGCGATCCCAGTCGAGGATGATGAGCAGTCCCCCCGGGGCCAGCACGCGGCGGAACTCCGCCAGGGCGCGCGGCTGGTCGGGCACCAGGTGAAAGGCGTTGGTGCAGGTGAGCGCATCGAAGGCGCCGTCTTCAAAGGGCAACTGGTCCGCGCCGCCCTCCACCCAGCGCAGTCCCGGCCTCTCGGGCAGACGGGCGCGGGCCTGGGCGAGCATGGCCGGGCTCAGATCGATGCCCGTCAGCGACATCGCGGGACGCGAACGGCGCAAGCGTTCGGCGAGCAGCCCCGTGCCGCACGCCACGTCCAGCAGCCGCGCGGCGGGCGGCGCATGCGTCAGGATCAGACGCTCCGCCTGTGACAGCGTGATCTCGCTGTAGGAGCGCCACAGCCGGTCGTAGCGCGGCGCCATGATTGCGTAGCGGCGGAGAATCGCCTGTTGGCCGTCACGGGCGTGGGGCATGGGTCACGGTAGGCCGGTGGTGGTCGGGCACGATCGCGCCACGCCAGGCGCGGCGGCGACCCCCTATCGCGTCATGTTCCGCAGCTGCGACTTCATCATGCGCCGGATCGACGCCAGTTGAGCGGGGTCCACCGCGGAGTTGGCCAGGTCCACCTCGATGGCGGAAATCCACTCCACCGTGGTCGGGGCGTAGCCGAGCTGCTTGGCCAGGCGCTCCTCGAAGTCCTTCATGTGGGCGGCGCCGTAGAAGATGGCCACGCTCCTGACATCCGGCTCGTTCTTGAGCAGCTCGGCCAGGTCATCCATCACCACCTGGTTGCGCTCTCCGACGATGACTTCCCCGAAGCCCCGGCCGAACTGCTGATTGAGCGCGCCCTCGGTGATGGATTCGTTGCCCAGCACCTCGATCATCACCACCTTCACCATGTCGGACATCATGCCGTCGGCCATGGCGTCGAACAGGCGGATCGCCTGCAGGAGCAGGTTGACCATGCGGGCGGGCAGCGAGGTGCCGGCGAGCGTGCCGCCGAACTCCATGAAGTCCACGCCGCGCTCCTTCATGGCGCGATTCATCTGATCCATGGTCATGTCGCTGCAGCGGTAGTGCGGACGGCCGTAGTCCATCGCCTCGAGCTGGAAGTCGAGGTTGAGCGCCTTGGCCAGCTGCGCCTGAAGCCCGTCATCCTTGCTGGAGGCGAGCGCGGCGACGCCGTCCTTGCCGGTGACGATCAGGTCGGCGTTGGCCCCCTCGCCGCCTTCCTTGCCGTCGGCGCCGAGACTGCGGATCGAGTAGCCGCCGTCAGTGTCGCGGGCGTAGAGCACCGCCGTCCCCCAGGCGTCGATCGAGGCCAGCGCGGTCCATTCGGAGAGCCGGGGGTCGATGGATTCGATGGATTGCCTCAGCTCATCCAGCGTGGCGGGCACGGCCTGCTTGTGATGCCTGTTGGATTCCACCACGCCCGCGATGAACTGCAGCGAGGCGCGGGTGCTGGCGATGCGCTCCTCGTCGGTCTTGCCGCCCGGCCTGGCCGCGCCGGCGGGCTTGACCGACTCGTACAGCACCACGTCGAAGCCGTCGAGCAGTTTCTGCAGCGAGCGATACAGCCCGCGGTCGCCGATATGAGCCACGCTGACAAGGCAGACTTCGGGGCCTTCGCCCTCGGCCCGCTCGAAGCGGCGGGCGGCGACCTCGAGCCGGATGGACTTGCCCTCCTCCTCGACCACGCGCAGGTAGCGCGGGCCTTCCGCCTCCTGGCCCCATGCAGGCGCGCCCAGCACGAGGACGCTCAACCCCGCGACCAGAGGCAACGCGGAGCGGGAACGAAGTGACCGGAAGATGCTCATGGTGTCAACCTTGTGGCTCAGCCGGAAGCGCCGGAGGCGGCGGCACGACCAGTTGTTCGGCTGGGATGATGGGCTGTTTCAGGCGGGGACGCCTGTACCGCTGGGTCTGAGGATGGCGGGCGGGACGCCTGCCCAATCGGCCTCTCGTGTGACACCGGCGCCGACGATTGTGTTCCCGCCTGTTCCATCGCGGCAGCAATAAGGGATTCGAGCCGTCCCAGCGTGCGGTCCACCTGACCCTTGAAGATCATGTACGGAAAGAGCGTCACCAGCGCCACGACCAGCCCCGCCGCAGTGGTCAGCAGGGCCTCGGCGATGCCGGCGGACACCTGGCTCGGCTCGGCCAGGGTCTGATCCTGCCCCAGCAGGTTGAACGACTGGATGATTCCCAGCACCGTGCCCAGAATGCCCAGCAGCGGCGCGGCGGTGATGATCGTCGAGAGCGTCACCATCCACCGTTCCAGACGGGGCCGGACGGCCTCGACCGCCGAGAGCGCCGTCGATTGAGTCGGCGATCGGCGGGTGAGCGAACGGGCCACGGCCCCGTAGATGGTGCCGTCACCGGCCATCAGCCCTTCGGCGCGGGCGTCGCCAGCCGCCAGCAGGTCGATCAGGCGCGCCACCCGCCGCAGTGAACTGGGCCGGTTGGTGCGAATCCAGAACCAGCACCGCTCCAGGATCAGGGTGACGCTGATGACGCTCAGCCCCAGCAGCGGGATCATCACGATCCCGCCGCGATCCACCAACTGGCTCGTCAGGTCGATGAGGGTCTGCACACGGGATGATAGCGAGTCGCTTCCAACACTCGCGCCCCCGCATCCATCACCCATCCTCACGAGTCGATAGAATCCGCCCATGCCGACGATGGCCCGACCCCTGACCCCCGTGATCCGCCCCGTGATGCCCGAGCCACCCCGCCCACCTGACGCCATCGCGCCCCACCTGGCGGAGATCGAGCGGTACCTCGACGGCTGTCTCGACGGTCGCGGGTTGCCTGACAACCTGCTGGAGGCCTGCCGATACGCGGTGCTGGGGGGCGGGAAGCGGCTGCGACCGCTGCTCACGCTGCTGGCGTGCGAGGCGGTGGGGGGCGATCGCGCCCGCGCCCTGCCCGCCGCCGCCGCCACGGAACTGATTCACGCCTTTTCGCTGGTCCACGACGACCTGCCCGCCATGGACAACGACGAACTGCGTCGCGGCATGCCCACCGTATGGGTGAAGTACGGTCAGGCCATGGCCATCCTGGCCGGCGACGCCCTGCAGTCGCTCGCCTTCGAGCTGCTGTGCGACGAGCGTTACCCGGCGGCGCTGTCCGGTCGTCTGATCCGCGAGTTGTCGATGGCCACGACGCGCATGATCGCCGGGCAGGTCTACGACACGCTGGGCGGCGTACCGGCGGGGCTTTCCCCGCGCGATCACCTGGAGGTCATCCACCGCAACAAGACGGGGGCGCTGCTTGGCGCCTCCTGCCGAATCGGGGGTCTGTGCGGCGGCGCGGATGGCGCCGCCCTGCAACGCATTTCCGACTTCGGCGAAGCCGTCGGACTGATGTTCCAGATCGTGGACGACGTGCTGGACGTCACCCAGCCCAGCGAACACCTTGGCAAGCGGTCGGGCAAGGACATCGAGGCGGGCAAGAAGACCTTTCCCGGCGTGCTGGGCATGGACCAGTCCCGTCAGGAAATTGCCCGGCTTCACATCGCCGCCCGCCAGGCGATCGAACCCTTCGGACACACCGGCGTACTGCTCGCCGAGGTGGCCGATTATCTGGCGATACGAACCAAGTAGACCTACCCTTTCCGAAGAAGCACCAGTGGCACAGGCGTCCCGCCTGTGAGCGAATGAGAACCCCCGCATGGACCACGCCATCCTCCCCACGCTCCGCACGCCCGCCGATCTCAAGAAGCTCCCGATCGAGCGGCTTCCAGAACTGGCGAAGGAGATCCGGGCGGCGATCACCGAGCAGATCATGCGGACGGGCGGCCACTTCGCCCCCAACCTGGGCGTGGTCGAGTTGACCATCGCGCTGCACTACGTCTTCGATTTCGGCCACGATCGGCTTCTCTTCGACGTGGGCCACCAGTGCTATCCCCACAAGCTGCTCACGGGGCGATATCCGCTGCTCTCGAAACTCCGCCAGCGCGGGGGCATGGCGGGCTTCCCCGATCCGCGCGAGAGCGACTACGACCTGTTCATGGTCGGGCACGCGGGCACCGGCATCTCCACCGCCGTGGGCATGGCGCGGGGCGACACGCTCAACGGCGAGGCGTTCGACCCGGAGAGGAACCGTGACGGCAGGCGGGTCGTCACGCTCATCGGCGACGCCTCCATCGTCAACGGCGTGGCCATGGAAGGCCTCAACAACGCCGGAACGCTCAAGCGGCAGTTCCTCGTGGTGCTCAATGACAATGGCATGTCCATCGCCAAGCCGCAGGGCGCGGTGGCGGCGTACTTCGACCGCGTGCGCGTCAGCAACACCTACCGCTCTATGAAGAAGGCCGCGCGGGAAATGCTCACACAGCTCCCCGGCGGATCGCTCATTCAGGAGATGTACCACCGCGCCGGCGAAATCGCCAAGGACGCCATCGCCGAGGACGCCTGGTTCGAGAAGTTCGGACTGGTCACCGTAGGACCAATCGACGGACACGACCTGCCCACGCTCATCGACATGCTGCTGGCGGTGCGCGACGTCGATCGCCCGCTGGTGCTGCACGTCAAGACCGTCAAGGGCAAGGGGTTCGACTTCGCCGAGGAGGACTCCTGCACCTTCCACTCGCCTTCGCCATTCCGCGTGGTCAATGGCGTCACGCTGCAGAGCGAGGGTTGCCGCGTCGAACTGACCGGCGGCGGGCGATCCTTCACCACCGCCTTCGCCGACGCCCTCATTGACGTGATGCAGCGGGATGAGAAGGTGGTCGCCTGCACCGCCGCCATGCCCGACGGCACGGGGCTGAACAAGGTGATGCCGCTCTTCCCCGCTCGCACGTGGGACACCGGCATCTGCGAGAGCCACGCGCTCGACATGATGGCCGGGCTGGCCAAGACCGGCTGGAGGCCGTTCTTCGCCGTCTACTCCACCTTCCTGCAGCGCGCCTTCGACCAGTGCTTCCAGGAAGTCTCTCTGCAGGGGCTGGCGGTGCGCTTGTGCCTCGACCGGGCCGGCCTTGTCGGCGGCGACGGCGCGGTCCACCACGGCTTCTGCGACATCGCACTGCTTCGCGTGTTGCCGCAGGCGTGCGTGCTGGCGGCGATGGATGAGCCGTCGCTGCGAGCCGGGCTGGAGTTCATGCGCGGCTACGACGCCGGGCTTTCCGCCATCCGGTACCCGCGCGACAATGTTTCCGGTCGCTTCGCCGACCAACCCTGCCCGCCGTTCGAACTGGGCAAGGCCCGTGCCCTGCGCGAGGAAACTCGGCCGGACGTGGCCATCCTGGGGCTGGGCGTCATGGCGCTGAACGCCATGGACGCCGCCGACCTGCTCAGCGGCGAGTATCGGGTGAACGTGTACGATGCGCGCTTCGCCACGCCCGTTGACATTGACCTGCTCGATTCACTGATCTCGCGCAACATCCCGGTCATCACCGTCGAGGATCACGGGCTCGAAGGCGGCTTTGGCTCATGTGTCATCGACGCCTGCCACGCACGGGGCCTGGACACGCGGCTCATCACGCGGCTTGGGCTGCCCAGCGACCGCTGGATTCACCAGGGCTCGCGGAACGGGCAACTCGAGGAAGCGGGTCTGGACGCGCCGTCCATCGCCCGCGCGGTGCGCCGGATGCTTGACCGCCGGGGCGACGCGGCGAACTCGCCGCCCGCGACCACCGTCGAATCCAAGGTGGTTTCGGTGGCGGAGCCCCGTTCGTAGCCGCTCGTGGCGTCTGTCTGGTCGTCGATGCTCGCGCAGTTTTCGCCGGAAGCATGCCGCGGGGCCGGTAACGTGTCCGCGAGCGTCGTCGTCCTTTCCCGAAGTCTCCCGGCTGGCATCGTCTGCGATCGGCGGTAGAATGGCGCGGTTCAAGAATGAAGCCGCCCGCCGCGTCGCCCGATGAAGGAATCGGTCGTACGGCCTTGCACCCCTGGCGGGCAGGCGCAGGAAGCATGTCCCGCCGGGGCGTCGTCGCTCCGGTCGGGCGGGCGGTTCGTCGCGGATCGTCCCAGGAGCCGGTCTTCGCGCCGGAGTTTGAAGAATCTCCCCATGCCGATCAATCCAACCAACCCCGGCGGCGGACGCGGATCACACAGGGGCGGCGGTTCTTCCGGTCACGATGGAGGCGGCGGGGGCTTCCGGGGCCAGAAGGTGACCACCTGCTCATTCTGCGGGAAGACCTCGCGCGAGGTCGGCCCCATGGTGGAAGGCCCCAGCGACGTCTACATCTGCTCCAACTGCACCGACCTGTGCCAGAACATCTTCCGGCAGGAGCGTCGGCGCGTGAGCGCCGCCAGGCCGCTCTTCTCCACCATTCCCGCGCCGCGGCAGATCAAGGAGTTCCTCGATCAGTACGTGATCGGGCAGGAGCACGCCAAGCGCGTCCTTTCCGTGGCGGTGCATAATCATTACAAGCGCCTCACGCAGATGGACAACGAGTCCTCGGGCGTGGAGATCGAGAAAAGCAACGTGCTGCTGGTCGGCCCCACCGGCACCGGCAAGACGCTGCTGGCCCGCACGCTGGCGCGCATGCTCAACGTGCCCTTCGCCATCGGCGACGCCACCACGCTCACCGAGGCCGGCTACGTGGGCGAGGACGTGGAGAACCTGCTGCTCAAGCTGCTGCAGGCGGCGGACTACGACCTCGACGCCGCCCAGCGGGGCATCATCTACATCGACGAGATCGACAAGATCGGCAAAACCAACCAGAACGTGTCGATCACCCGCGACGTGAGCGGCGAGGGCGTGCAGCAGTCGCTGCTGAAGATGCTCGAGGGCACGGTGGCCAACGTGCCGCCGCAGGGCGGGCGCAAGCACCCCGAGCAGCAGTACATCCAGATGGACACCACGCACATCCTGTTCATCTGCGGCGGGTCGTTCGTGGGGCTGGACGAGATCATCCGCCGCCGCATGGGCAAGACGCGCATCGGCTTCCACTCGCCCAACGAGACGCGTACCGGCATGCTCCGCGCCCCGCGTGGGTCGATGCTGGCCCACGTGACCACCGAGGATGTGCTCGAGTTCGGCATGATCCCCGAACTGCTGGGCCGCCTGCCCCTGCTCACCCCGCTCATGCCGCTCGACCTGACGGCGATGGTGTCGATCCTCACCGAGCCGAAGAACGCACTGGTGCGTCAGTACCAGCAGCTCTTCTCGATCGAGGGCGCGAAACTGGAGTTCACCGATGATGCGCTGGAGGCCATCGCGCTCAAGGCCATCGAGCGCGACACCGGGGCCCGCGCCTTGCGCGCCATCATGGATGAGATCATGCTCTCACTCATGTACGAACTGCCCGATGCGGACAACGCGGGCGTGACGTACGTGATCGACGCCGAGACGGTGGCCAGCCCCGGTTTGAAACTGGCGGACGTGCCGCGGCGGGTCAAGCGCGAGTCGGCGTGAGCGACGATTCCATGAGGGCGTCAGATTCACAAATGCTTACAGAAGCAGTGCATAGACATGTCCTGTGGTATTCTGTTGGATTTCGCTTGACCACCATCTTTTTTTTGCGATCATGCGACAGTTCAGCGGCCTTGCCATTCGGGGGCACCGCCAATCGAAAGACGAAGACGCCAGACACTTCGGCAGGAGACGAGCCATGTTGCCGTCTATTCTCAGCCGACCTGCCGCGAGTCTGTGGATGAGTGCGGTACTGGTCGCAAGCGTGATCGGGGCCGGCGTCGGTCGCAGTGTGGTCGGCGAGGTGTCACAAAATCCGCCGCCCGCCAAGCAGGTGTTCCAATCAGAGAACCCAGCACCGCCCAAGGACGCTGACGCACGCCCGCGTTTCGAGTGGCGACGTGGAAATCTGCTCGCGTTCCTGACGGCGGCCTTCCAGGCGACGGGCATGGAGCGCCAGATGGCGGTTGACCGCGTGCTCTTCGCGCTTGCGCGTCTCGGCCTAGCGTCGCCGAGCTCCCAGCGCTTCCAGGAGTTTGACTGGCGTGCCGCGAACCCGCACACATTGCTGGCGGTCGTTTTCGAGGCATCGGGTGAGGACCGCGCGACGGCCGTGGTGCTGGCGACCGTGGCGCTTGAACACCTTGGCGTCTCACCGCACGAGACTGAGAACAACAAGGCGGATTGCCAGGTCTACAGCGTGAAGTTGATCTGGTGCGAAGGGGAGGCACGCAAGAGCACTTTGGGGTACATTCACAAATCGGTGTGGGACAATCTCAAGACAGCATGTCCCGCCACTTCAATTCGCCCGATGGGGCAGGACCACTGGTACAAGCTCTCGTTCAACGCGCCATGTGGCGACCTGGAAATCCCGGACGGCGCGTGCGTTTGGATTCGCGCCACTGATCCGGCCGAATGGATCCCCTGTGAATGGGGCATCCTTGGGTCCAGCTGCTTTGATGAGTTGACCGGGACGATCAACTGCACGAAGGTTGGACCTGTTTGCGGCGACGAGTACAACGGACCTGAAGGGTGCCCGGAGTGCGACTGAGCGTTTGCTGTCACGGGATGCAGACGACGAGCCGCCGGCGCGTTGCCTGAAATGCGAGTCGGCGTGAGCGGCGCTACACTTTGCAGATGGCGCTCAATTTCCTCCTCATCGCCTGCGGCGGCGCGATCGGGTCGGTCATGCGATACGCCATCAGCGGCTGGGTGCAGCGGCTCGCCATCGGCGCCGTGGAGCTCTTTCCCATCGGCACGCTGGCGGTCAACGTGGCGGGCTGTCTGCTGATCGGCCTGCTCGCCGCCCTGTTCGCCTCGCCCCACATGCTGCGTGAGGAAACGCGGTTGTTCCTGCTCGTGGGCGTGCTGGGCGGGTTCACCACCTTCTCCACCTTCGGGCTGGAGACCTTTCAACTCATCAACGACCGTCAATGGACGTGGGCGGCGGCCAACGTCCTCGTCACCAACGTCGCCTGCCTCGCCTCGGTCTGGATCGCCTACCGGCTGGGCGAGCGATGGTGGGGAGCGTAAGCCATGAGAATCCCTGCTGACGGATGCCTGCTGCGCGTCTTTCTGGGCGAATCCGATCGATGGTCCGGACGCCCGGTCTACGAGGCCATCACGCTCAAGGCCCGCGAGATGCAGCTGGCGGGCGCCACGGTCCTGCGCGGGTCGATGGGGTTCGGCGCCAGCAGCCGCCTTCACACCGCCAAGGTGCTGCGCCTGTCGGAGGATCTGCCCATCGTGGTGGAAGTGGTGGACGCCCGCGAGCGCATCGAAGCCCTGCTCCGCGAAATCGAGCCCATGCTGACCGGCTGCCTGGTGACCCTGGAGCGGGTGGAGGTGATCCGCTACGCCGCCTCCGGTTCATCCGGGGGTCAAGGCGGGGCGTGAAAGCGGGCGAGACACGGGTTGTCCCACCTGCCGCGCCGGCTATACTCCCCACCCCACAGGGTTCCTGGAGACGAGGTTCGCCATGTCCCGAGTCTGTCATTTCACCGGCGCCCGCACGCAGACGGGCAACAGCAAGCGCTACCGAGGCCGCGCCAAGTACCTGGGCGGCGTGGGCAAGAAGATCACCGCCTGCACCGCGCGGACCTTCCGCCCCAACCTGCAGACGCTGACCGCCGTGATCGACGGGGCGCCAAGGCGCATCAAGGTGTCTACGCGGGCGATCCGCATGGGGCTGGTGGTCAAGCCGCTCAAGCGCAAGTACGCCTACACGCGCAAGCAGCAGGCGGCGGGCCACTGAGCAGCGTTGCTGCCGGTTCACCGCAAACCGCTGCCAATCAAAAACTTCCGATCACTTCATCGACCCGGTCTCCGCCGGGTCGATGTGTTCAGGCCGCGGGCTTCGAAACGACCTTGCGGGAAATCTCGCGTGATCGTTTGACCGGCGGGCGTGTTGACGTACCGTAAAGATGATCCGGCGCACGAATACTCAGGGTCGATCGCCCAGTCCCCGCGGGACCATGCGGCGCGACCAGCACTGACCTTCGCGTGCGACCGCATCGGCCGGGCAATCGGTCGAAGGGCGTTGTGTTCGGACAATCCATGGTGTTGGGAAGCGGTTTCGCGGCGCCTCCACGGAAGGGACGCCCCGGCCCCCGGGCCGGTGCGTGGCGATGCCGGCTCAACGACTGAGCCAGCGACACCAACGCGGGTGTTGAACCACGACCGACGGACGCGGCCTTGTCGCCGCGGCGTCGGACGGAGCCAGTGCGGTACGTGAAGGGTCTTCCCGGACATTCCGATCGAGATCGCGTGCTCGCCGCGACCGACCTCGTCTCGCTCATCGGTGAGCATGTGACCTTGCGCAAGAAGGGCCGCGAGCACGTGGGGCTCTGTCCCTTCCACGATGATCGCTCGCCTTCGATGCACGTGGTGTCGCACAAGGGGACGCCGTTCTTCAAGTGCTTCGCGTGCGGCGAGTCGGGCGGCGCCATCGACTTCGTGATGAAGTACCACAAGATGGACTTCCGCGAGGCGCTGCGCCTGCTGGCGGATCGCGCCGGCATCGAACTGACGCAGCGCGCCCAACCGGAGACGGCCGGCCCGGACGCGCCGACGCGCGGCGACCTCATGCAGGCCAACGCCTTCGCGGAGCAGTTCTTCCGCAACGTGCTGGCGCACCCGCAGGCCGGGGCGGCGGCGCGACAGGTGGCGTCGAAGCGCGGGCTCGACCAGACAACCATCGAAACCTTCGGCATCGGGGCCGCCCCGACCGACTGGGAAGGGCTGCTCAAGCTCGTCCGCAAGCGCGGGTACAACCAGCGGGCGTACCACGAGGCGGGGCTGCTCAAGGAACGCGGCAGCGGGCTGCGCGACGCCTTCGTCAACCGCCTCATGTTCCCCATCTGCGATCAGATGGGCCGTCCCATCGCCTTCGGCGGACGCGTCATCGACCCCGAGGATCAGCCCAAGTACCTCAACAGCGCCGAGTCGGCCGTGTTTCAGAAGTCGCGCACGCTCTATGGCCTGCACCTGGCGCAGCGGGCCATCCAGCAGCACAACCTGGCCATCGTGTGCGAGGGATACATGGACGTGGTGGCGCTCCACCAGGCGGGCTTCACGCACGCCGTGGCCACGCTGGGCACCGCGCTGAGCGAGGATCATGCGCGACTGCTGACCCGGCTGTGCGACCGCGTGGTGCTGCTCTTCGACGGCGACGAGGCGGGACAGAAGGCCGCCGACCGCGCGGTGGAGGTGTTCTTCTCCCATCCCGTCGATGTGCGCATCGCCATTCTGCCGCAGGGGCAGGATCCCGACGACCTCGTGCGGCAGGGCGATGCGGGTCGCGCAGTGCTGCAGCAGGTCATCGACGGCGCGGTGGAGGCGCTGACATTCCTGATCGACCGATTCCGCGTCGTGCTGGCCCGCGCCGAAGGGGGCGCGGGAAGGCAGAAGCGGCTGGAGGAGTTCGGCCAGCGGCTCGCCGATCTGGGATACTGGTCCATGTCGGGCGTGCGCAAGGGGCCGGTGCTGCTCACGCTGGCGCACCTCTTCCGCGTTCCGGCGGACGAGGTGGAGAAGCACGTTCCGCGCCGTCGCGCGAGACCCGCAACGCACGTCGAGTCGAAGTCCGCGCCAGGCGACAACGGATCGACGACGCACGACCCCGCGGCGGACCTGTTCGCCGAACGCGCCCCGAGGGCGCGCCGCGTGGCGGAGGAGGACGTGCTGAGCGTGCTGGTCTTCCAGCCGGAGCTGGCGCTTTCGACGGTCGATGTCGGCGACGGGCACCTGCTGCCGCTGTGCGAGGCGTTCCAGCCGCAGGCGTTCCAGGATGCGCCCTGCCGCACCGTGTTCGAGGCGATCTTCGAGCACGCGGAATCGGGCGTCGCGCCCGACGTAGCGGGGCTGCAGGCGCACCTGGCGGGCGCGGGGCTGGAGCGGTACGTGACCGACCTGTACGCCCGCGGGCGCGACCTGTGCGGCGACGACGAATCGCGCGCTCATGCGCGACTCAACGCCGCCGTGCGCGGGCTGGATCAGCTCCGCGACCGCGAGACCCTGCGCCGGCGCGCCGAGGCGCTGCGCGGATCGAGCGGCGAGCCGACCGCGGACGTACCGGCCTTTGTGCGGCTGCTGGAGGAAAGGCGAGCCATCGGGGATGACCGGGCGGTTCTTCCTCGAAGCGTGCGATCCGGATAGCCGGACGCCGGGGTTGGTTCCAGGGTGGGGACGGGTTGACTGGAAAGGCGGCTGTCGGTGGGACTTGCCGCCTAGGATCGAGAGACGTGTGATTTCCACGACGGAGAGACACGACGTGACGACCAAGACGCTTCCGGACCTCCATCCCACGCTCCGCTCCCTGGTCGAGCTGAGCATCCGACGCGGGTGGATGAGCTACGAGGAACTGAACACGACCCTCCCCGACGAGATGGTCGATGCGGAGAAGCTCGATGAACTGCTCGACCTGATCGACTCGCTGGACATCCGCATGATCCACGAGCCGGAGGTCAGGCGCCAGGGTTTCGTCACGTTCCAGGCGCCGCTGCAGACGAACCTGAAGTTCAAGCGCGACGACCCGATGCGCCGTCTGCCCGCGGCGCGTCCGCGTCCGGAGGATGGTCATGGTCCGTCGAACGGGCTGGCTGAGCCGGCCTCCGAGGACGCCGAACCGGGCGAGGCGGAGCTGATGGACGACGCCGAGGTTCAGGCCGCGCTGCACGAGGACATTGAGGAGCACGTGAGCCGACGGGTGGACGACCCCATCCGGATGTACCTCACGCAGATGGGCACGATCCCGCTGCTGACGCGGGAGGAGGAGATCCGGCTGGCGAAGAAGATCGAGACGACGCGGATGATCTTCCGCCGCCGGGTGCTCGAGTCCGACTACGCCGCCCGGCAGGCGGTGGAGATTCTGGAGCAGGTGAACGCCGGTCACCTGCCCTTCGACCGCACCATGCGCATCTCCACGCTGGAGGAGAACCACAAGGACACCATCGCCTACCGCATTCCCGTGAACCTGGTGACGGTGAAGAAACTGCTGGAGCTCAACCGGGTGACATGGGAGTCGCTGCAGTCGCCCAGCATCCGCAAGGGCACGCGCGTGCGGCTGGAGGACGATCTGAAGCGCCGTCGCCGCAAGGTGGCCACGCTGCTCGAGGAGTTGTGCCTGCGCACCGGGCGCATCATCCCGATCTACCGCAAACTGCAGGCCATCAACAACAAGATCAAGGATCTGCAGAAGGAGCTGCTGCGGGCCGAGAAATTCCCGGCCAAGTATGACGCCGAGGACGCTCTGGTGATGCGGGAGGAACTGCAGGGGCTTCGGTCCCTGGTGCTGGAGGAGCCGGACCACCTCGACCGGCGCATCGATCAGATTTCGCGGGTCTTCTTCGAGTACGAGCAGGCCAAGCGCGACCTCTCCGCGGGCAACCTGCGCCTGGTCGTCTCCATCGCCAAGAAGTACCGCAACCGCGGGCTGCCGTTTCTCGACATCATCCAGGAGGGCAACACCGGCCTGATGCGAGCGGTTGACAAGTACGAGTACAAGCGCGGCTACAAGTTCTCCACCTACGCCACGTGGTGGATCCGCCAGGCCATCACCCGCGCCATCGCCGATCACGCCCGCACCATCCGCGTGCCGGTCCACATGATCGAAACGATGAGCAAACTGCGCACCATCCAGAAGCACCTGATGCAGGAGCTGGGCCGCGAGCCCACCATCGAGGAGCTCGCCGAGCGGGCCAAGATGCCCATCGACGAGACGCGGCGGGTGATGAAGATCTCCAAGCACCCCATCTCGCTCGACCGGCCCGTGGGCGAGAGCGAGGACTCGCACTTCGGCGACTTCATCGAGGATGAGCGCCAGGAAGCCCCGTCGGAGCAGGCCGGCAACGACATGCTGCGCCAGCGCATCGCCGATGTGCTCCGCACCCTCACCTACCGCGAGCGGGAGATCCTCAAGCTCCGCTACGGCATCGGCGACGGGTATACCTACACGCTCGAAGAGGTCGGCCGCATCTTCAAGGTCACGCGCGAGCGCGTGCGCCAGGTGGAGAGCAAGGCCATCCGCAAGCTCCAGCACCCGGTGCGCCGCAAGCGGCTCTCGTCCTTCCTGACCGGCGAGGTGGAGGCGTAGAAGTCGCAACGGTGGCGCGGGCGTCCTCGCCTGTGATCCTTTCGCTACACTGGCTCCATGGCCAGCCCTTCGTCATGGCCGCTGCGGCTGTGGCTGCTCATCATCGTCATCCTGGCGATGCTGGTGAGCGCCATCGGCGCCGCCGACTTCGCCGATTACCGGCTGGAAATGCTGCCCCTGCCGCCGCTGGTCCTGTTCCTGTGGTGGCTGGAGTGGAAGCACCGGCCGCTCTCGAACCTCTCGTACATCCTCATCTTCCTCTTCCTGCTGCTGCACGTGCTGGGGGCGCACTACCTCTACTCGTACGTGCCCTATGACGACTGGTCGCGCTCCCTGTTCGGCACGAGCATCAGCGAGGCGCTGGGCGTGCCGATCAACAAGGAGACCGGCCTGCCGCGCAACCATTACGACCGGCTGGTCCACTTTCTGTTCGGCGTGATGATGCTGCTGCCGATGCTGGAGACGGTGGAACGGCTCTTGCCGCTGGGGCGCGGGCAGGCGCTCATTGTGGCGGTGGCCTTCCTCGCGGTGCTGAGCAAACTCTACGAAGTCGCCGAGTGGATGATCGCCCTCATCATGGACCCCGAGGACGCGGAGCAGTACAACGGCCAGCAGGGCGACATGTTCGACGCCCACAAGGACATGACGCTGGCGCTGACGGGGTCGATCATCGCTGCGGTCGTGATCGGGATGCACAGGCGACTCGTGGGTGGCGCCGCGCTCCGCGTCGTGCGCGCCCGCGGCGATGCGCGACGCAAATCGACCACGTCGTAACGTCCGGAGAGCATCCGCGACGGATCACTCCCCGCCCTTCTTGTCCGGCTCGGACGCATCCTGCTTCTTCTCCACCGGCGGCGGCACGGGCGGGTAGCCGCCGATCTGTCGGTGGATGTAGTCCGGGGCGCGCACCACCAGCGAGCCGTCGCGGTAGGTGATGGCGGCCCATTCGCCTCCGTTCTGCTCCCAGGCGTCCGGCTCGATGACGAGGATGATGACCTCGATCAATTCCTGGGCGCTGCGGGCCTCCTCCTGCGGACTTCTGGCGGGTCGATTGCCGCGTCCGACGGCGAACGCCGTGCCCCCGAAGCCCGTGCCCGAGTGGAAGCGTCCGTAGTACGACGGGTCGAGGGGCCTGCCCCACCAGCCGCGGATGTAGGGATTCACCAGCCAGCCGCCCGCCAGTTGATCCTCCAGACGCAGCGACGGCGCGTTATCGAAGTCCGGCGCCTCGTGGAGCATGTCGCTGATGGGATACACCCGCGTCTCGCGGGCCTGCCCCACGCTCAGACGGTCCTTCGTCCCCACCTCGATGAAGCCGCGGCGAATCTGCCACGTGCATTCCTCCGTCACGGCGCACTGCTCCACGAGCATCTCGATGACTTCGATGGCCCGCCGGTTCTCAACCGACAGGGTGATGGGCGCGTCGGGGTCGATACCGCTCACGCCCGTGCGGTGATCGAGATAGCGCACGATCAGGTTGGCCCCCAGCGCCTCGCGGAACTTCTCCCACGCCTCCTCCGCCCGCGTCTCGCGGAAGTCGAAGGTCATGCGCGTGTACCCGAGCGCCTGCAGCATCTTCATCTGAGGCGAGAGCTCCGGCTCGACGGGCGCGGCGGGTGGAGAAGGCGGCGGCGCGGCCTGACCTGCGGCCAGCGGCCCCACGCCGCCCACGGCGACCACCAGCCACAGCATCGCGGTTCGGCGGGTTGATTCACGCATGGAAACCCCCTTGCAGGGAGGCGAGCGGCTCCGTTCATGGGCGGAGACGCCTGCCCCTTCACGGGATGCGCCATCCGCCGGTCACCGTCCAATTCGGTAGGCGGGCGGCGGGGCGAACGCCACGGAGTCACCGCCCGTGGGTTGGACGCCTTGCTCAAGGCGACGACCGCGCCCCGTTCTCCAGCCGCTTCTGCAGCATCGCCACGCTCTCGCTCAGGCGTGCGATCTGGTCGGAGATGGCGGACAGATCCTGCGCCTCGGTGGTGCCGCCCCTGGCGGCCTTGGCCTTCTCCAGCCGCTCGCGGATGGCCTCGTCGCGGGCCTCCTCCATGCCGGCGATGATCGTGCCCGTGAAAAGGTTGAGCACGATCATCGTGCCCAGCAGGATGAAACTGACGAAGTAAATCGGGGCCACGGTGGGGAACTCGGCGGACACGCGGGGGAGCGAGGCGATGGACGGCGGCACGTCCGCGTATCCCACCACGTCCGACCCATGCACCTGGATGTTCATGATGTCGATCCACCCTTCCAGGGTCACGATCTCAAAGAGCGTCAGCAGCGACGTGTGCAGGTTGCGGAAGTGCATCGGGTCGTTCTGCCCGAACAGGAACACGCCGATCACCGCGTAGATGTAGAAGTGAACGAACAGGAGCGCGCCGACGTAACCCAGCGAGGGGATCGACTTGAGCAGCGCCGCCACCAGCACCTGCAGCTTGGGCAGCACCGTCACCAGGCGCAGCACGCGCAGCGTGCGGGCCAGGCGAACCACCGCCGCGTACTGCGTGCCGAACGGCAGAAAGCACACCGCCACCACGAGAAAGTCGAGGATGTTCCACCCGTCGGTGAAGTACGTGTGCGGGCGGGGCCACCGGGCGGCCATCCTCAGCACGATCTCCAGCGCGAAGAACCACAGGATCACCTGCTGAACGAGCAGCACCGTCTGACCCGCGGTGGTGCCGGGATCAAACGCCGCGTACGTCTCCACCCCCACCAGCACGCTGGTGAGGACGATGGCCAGGAACACCAGCGTCGAGAACCAGTTGGACTGAACGATGCGATGCAATGACGCGGCCATGACGTGTCTCCCGCCTGGACAGGTGGCAAGGGGCGGATTCTAATGGACGATGGAGGCGTTCGGGGAGACCAGCGTCGTCGCGGAACGGGCCCGGCGGACAATTCACGCCCGCGCGGGCTGAATCCGCATCAGGCCGCTCACCGGGTTGACCTTCCGCCGACTGACCACGATCAGGCACGCCAGACCGGCCAGGATCATCGCCACGCTCAGCAACTGCCCGCGCTGCAGCCCCGCGATCACCGCCACCCCCTCGTCCGGCTGGCGGAAGAGTTCGGTGAAGACCCGCAGCACGCCGTAGATGGTGAGGAACCACGACCCCACCACGCCCGGCTTGCGGGGAACCAGCCAGATCAGCACCAGGGCGGCGAAGAGGATCACCCCCTCCGCCATCGCCTGGATGATCTGCGAGGGGTAGTACGCCGTCAGGACGGGCCGGAGGGCGTCGATGACCTGCTCGTTGCCCGCGCGCACCTGCTGGCCGATCCCGTCGATCCAGCCGTGCATGAGACGGGCCGCTTCCTGCCCCTGGGCGCCATCCACGCCCAGCAGCAGGGCCTCGCGTCGCCAGGCGCCGCCGTCCAGCCCCGCGGCGGTGGCCACATCGGTCATATCCGCCAGTTTCATGGGGTCGTGGCGGGCGAAGAGGCGCAGTTGTTCCCAGTACTGGATGCTCCACCACGGCGGGTTGACCTGTTGATCCGCAGGGATGGGCTTACCCCATAGTTCGCCGTTGATGAAGTTGGCCACGCGCCCGAAACCCAGACCCGGCGGGCAGGTGAAGGCGGCGGCGTCGAGCATGTGCAGTTGGCTCACGCCCCGGCGGTGGGCGAACCACATGGTGGCGAGGATGACGCCGATCATCCCCCCGTGGCTGGCCATGCCGCCGTCCCACACCTTGATGAGATCCACCGGCGAAAGGAGCAGCGACTGGTCGTAGAACGCCGCGTAGCCCAGCCGCCCCCCGACGAGCACGCCCACGACCACGGCCATCATGTAGTCGCCCACCTGCTGGGGGGTGACAGCCAGCCGCTTCGTCGCCGCCATCCAGCGCAGGATCAGCCACGCCACGATGAATCCGACCAGGTATGAAAGTCCATACCAGCGGATCGCAAACGGCCCCGCCACATGAACCAGCACGGGGTCGAGGTCGTGCATGAAAGCGTCGGCCACGAGATGGATGCTGTGCGGAGCGTTCGGGCCGGGAGTCATGGGCACATGGTATCGCGCCTGGCGGCGGCGTCAGGGCGGAAGAATCTCGACGGCCAATCGAGGTATCGGGGCGGTCGCGCCGACCGGCGGCGTGTGCGTGACGCCGCTGATCCACCAGCGAGGCGCGGCCCCGGTCGGACCACGCCGCCGGCTCGGCTCGATGATGGCCTGCAGCCGCTCGTACCCCGCCGCCTCGACCGTCAACCGGACCGGCAGGTCGGCGGGGAGACGGAGCGTCGCGGCGCCGTCGTTCGTCGTCATCACCCGCGAGGGTGGGTGACTGGCGGGGTCGAGCGTGGGAAAGGGATCCACGGGCAGGAAGAACTCCATGGCAAGCGCTTCGACGCGCGCCCCCGCCACGGGCGCGCCGGAGACGGCGTCCGTCACGCGAAGCACCCCCCGCTGCGACGCGCCGCTGGAGCAGCCGAACAGCAGCGCCATCGGCGCGGCGAGGAGCATCACGCGGTGGAAGCGGGGCTTCAATCGAACGGCGCGGCGGGAGAACAGCACGGTCGATCTCCTTCACCGGACCCGCGAAAGCCGCGCGACCACCGGCTCGCCGCGCACGCCGAGCGAACGGGCGTGATCCAGCGCGGTGCGTCCCTGTTTGTCGGTGATCGCGGCATCGGCCCCGGCAGCCAGGAGCGCCTCGACGTGCTCGAGGCGCCCCGACATGGCGGCGTGCATGAGGGGCGTGCGTTCCAGCCGGTCGCGCGCGTTGACGGCGCCGCCGCGAGCGACGATGGTCCGGATGCCCGCGACCGTGCCATGCCGCGCCGCGTACTGCAGGGCGGTCATACCGCGCTCGTCGGCGTCGTTGATGCGGGGATCGACGGGGGCGAGCAGTTCGACCATTCCTTCCGCCGCGCGGTCTGATCGACCCGCCGCGAACATGAGAGCGGATTCGCCCTTCTCGCCCCGCGCCCCCGCGTTGGCGCCGCGTGACAACAGGGTCTGGACGCTGGCCGCGCTCCCGCGCCGGGCGGCGTGCATCAGCGCATCGAGCCCGCCGAGGTCGCGGTGGTGAATGGACGCCCCGGCGTCGAGCAGAAGCACGACCCGCGCGGCGGCATCGTCGTGCGACGCGCCCGCGGCGTGAATCAGCGCGGTGCGGCCCAATTCGTCGGCGTGATCAACCGCGGCGCCGGCGCGCAGCAGGGCGGCGACCTGCCTGGGTCCGCCCCGCGCCGCCGCCTCGATGAGCGCGGTTGTTCCGCCGGGACCGACCGCGTTGACCGCGGGACGCGTGTTGTGAGCAAGCAGGGTGTCGATGATCGCGGCGTCGGGCGCGCCGGCGCTGGGACCGTCGTTCCGCGCTTCCACGGCGCGCAGCGCGGCGGCGACCATCAGCGCCGTGCGGCCGTTGCGATCCGCGGCGGCGGCGTCCGCTCCACGCGAGAGGAGTTCACGCACGAGCGCCGCATCCCCCGCGGCGATGGCGTGAAACAAGGCATCTCGACCGTCGCTGTCGCGCGGCGACACGGAAGCCCCCGCCTCGATCAGCCGCCGCGCGTGATCGGGGCGGTGGGTGAGGATGGCGTGCATCAGCGCGGTGCGGCCCGATGCGTCGCTCGCGTCCAGCCCGGGGGCATGCCTGTCGCGCGCCGCCAGCATCGCGTTGAGCGCCCGAGGCGTGCTCGCCTGGGCCGCCAGCATCAGCGGCGTGACGCCTTCGCGGTCCGTGAGCGCGGGACTCGCGTTCGCGTCCAGCAGGGCTTCGACGACCTCCGCCGCGCCCACCTTGCCCGCCACGTGCAGAGGCGCTCGGCCCGAGCGGTCGGCGGCGTCGATGGTCGCGCCGGCCTCGACCAGGAGGCGCACCCGAACGGCGTCCCCGGACCATGCGGCATGATGCAGCGCGGTCCAGCCGGCGTCGTCCGACGCGTCAAGCGTCGAGCCGGGGATCAGCAGTTCGAGCACGCCGTCGCGGCTCAGCCGGGCGGCGTGCATGAGCGCGGTGCGCCCGTCGTGATCGACCAGCGAGACGTCCGCGCCCAGGTCGCGCAGGGCGGCGACGACCTGGCTGACGCCGTGGCTGGCGGCGATCATCAGCGCGGTGCGGCCATCCCGGGCGCGGGCGTTGAGCGCCTCGCGCGTGGGCGCCAGGCGGGGCAGCCACGTCGCCACGTCCTTCTCGCCGCTGCGCGCGGCGAACATGAGGGGGGTTTCAAGGTTGGGTCCGTGGGCGTGCGAAACCTGGGACGAATCACGGTCCAGTTCGCGCTGAAGAGTGAGCCCGTCGCCCTCGCGCGCGGCGCGGTGGAGCGGGGGCTCGCGCTCCGCCCGGCTCTGCGCCGGCGCGGACGATCCCGCCGCAACGGAGAGAACCGCCGCCACCGTCACCGCCGCCGCACGAATGAACCGACCCGTCATGCACCGCGCTCCCAAGGTGGACGCATTGTATCGGCGGGCACGGCGACGGGTGAGGGGCCGGGATGTGATCTCGGTACGCGATGCCGGGATCGATGGACTCAAGCGTCCCGCGCGGCTCACGAAGCGGCGGCGCACGAGGGTCAAAGAACGCGGCCCGGACAGGCGTCCGGGCCGCGCGTTGACAGCGACGTTGCGGAAGATCAATCAATCGCGAACCGTGGCCTGCACGTTGTCGATCAGCGTAATGAAGGTGCCGGCGGTGAGCTTTCGCGTCATCTGAATCCGGATCTGGATTTCCCTGTTCGTGGCCTTGATGTAGTTGTTGGGGTTGGGAATCGACAGGTAGGTCTTGACCGTGTCCGTCTGCGGCTGGATGAACGAATCCAGCAGCACCCAGGCGTTGGTGTTCACGTTGCGAACGTAGATCTTGGTTCGCACGTTGGGGTTGATGGCGCTGGTTTCGAGCGTCAGGTCCAGTTGCGACACGTTGTTGATCGGGCTGGTGAGTTTGACCACCATGTTGACCGCGTAGTTGTTGCCCTGCAGCGGGTCGATGATCATGTAGTTGTCATCGGAGTTGTCCAGCGCAGCCAGGTTGCCGCTGTTCAGCGTGCCCTTGGTGATGTTGAAGCTCTTGAGCGGGCAGTCCAGATCCTCCGGCTCGGGGTCGCTCAGGCAGCCGCGCGAGTCGCGGAACTGGGTGATGACCGGAATGTCGAAGGTGGGGTGGAAGCGGTTGGCGCACTGAAGCCCCGCGTGCATGGTGTAGGTCTCGCACACGCAGTGGTCGGCGTTCCAGTTGTGCCCCAGTTCGTGAGCCGACAGGTCGGTGGCGCAGGCGAAGTTGTTGAGCGATTCCACCAGTCCGTAGGCCCAGGGGGTGTTGCAGATCACGCCCACGTAGGCGATGCCGATGACCGAGCCGTTGAGGTTCTTGCCGGTGAAGAGGTGGGCCACGTCGCGCTGGATGGCGCCGTGATTGGCGTTCCAGTGGTTGCGGAACTGGTCCAGAAGGGCGCCGGAGTTGGTGGTGCTGTACGGGTCCGGCTCGACCGTGCGCACGATGATGGTGGTGATGACGTGCGTGATGTTGACATCGCGCTCGTACTGGATGTTCATGGAGTTGAAGATGCTGTTGATGCGGCTCTCCACGTTGGCCACGCTGCCCCAGCGGGTGAAGTACTCCACGTCGGCGTCGCAGGCGACCTCGGCCACCTTGAGCGCGCCGTCGCCGCCGGAGCCGTGCTCGACCAGGTCGAGGTCGCCGCCCAGGCGATGATCGTCGGATGTGCCGCAGATGCCGGAGCAGGAGGTGTCCTCGCCCCGGTAGATGACGTGCGAGCCATGCGGCGCGCCCTGGATGCGTCCGAAGAGCGGCTCGATCCAGTAGTTCGATCCGTCGGGCAGGATGATCCGGGCGTACAGCCCCTCGTCAGAGGTGGAGCCAGCCGCCATGATCTGCGGGTCGTCCAGCAGTTCGCCGCGCAGGGTGCGCTCAGGCGAGGGCGTCACCGGCACCAGTTCGCCTTCGCCCACCTGGGCGAGCACCTGGTAGCGTCGCCCGCGCACGGAGTGCGGAAAGAGATTGAGCAGACGCCACTGGCCCTCCAGCGGAATCGCCGCCACCAGCGGCACGCCCGGTTCGGTGTTGATGTCCAGCGTGAACACGACGCTGTCCGTCAGGCCCAGCAGGGCGTTGACCTCGTCCCCCCGATCAAGCCCCGCCACGTCCTGAGCGGATGAAGCCGGCGAAGCGAGCAGCACCGCAGCCAGCACGGTTGAGAGTGAAAGCGAGCCGAGCAACCTCGACATGAACTGATCTCCTGATGGCGGAACCTGGGACGGATCGTCTGCACGGAAACCCCGCACCCAGCCAACTTTATCGCCGGATGAACCTCGACGCCAGCATTTTCTGGAGATTCCGTCGGTTCGAAGATCGACCCTCGAGCGCGGCCGGGTGCTGATTATGGGATATCCCGCCCATGCGGGTCGGCGCTTCCGGAGCCGACGCGTCGAGCCAGACGCCCCGCCATGCGATCATCGGTCACGTGCTCCAGACGCATCGCGGTGGAGTGGACGTGGTCGGGCCGAAGGCCCAGGTGATCGACGAGGTAGGCCTCCCAGAGCCGATGCGAGCGGACGAGACGTGTCGCGGCTTCTCGTCCGTCGGGGCTCAGGTGAACCGCAACCCCATCGCCTGACATCCCGTTTTGGCGCTCGATGGTGACCAACCCCCGGCGACCCAGGTTTCTCCAAGCCGCGCAGGTTGCCAAAGTTCCCACCCCCAACGCCCGGCGGAAGCGCCGTCGAAACTCGCCGGGAGAGACCCGCTGGCCCCATTCATCAATGCGGTAGAGCAGACCCAGCATGTCCTCGCTCAGGATGCGCTGCGACAGCGCCACACGGAACAGGACGCGACTGACCACGCCCTGCCGCGGCGCAAAGAGCATCGCCAGCAGGAACAGCCCGCCCGCGCATGCCGCGATCATGCCCGCGGTGCTGGTGCTCCGCCAGTCCTCGTGAAGCAGTCCCGGGCCGACGACGGCGCTGACGTGTCCCAGCGGGGCCGCGGCGACGCCCAGCCCCACCGCGATCCAGACCATCCATCCAAGTCGATCGGTCAGCAGGTGCGCCGCCGCCGCGGGCACGATGAGCATCGCCACCACGAGAATGCTGCCCACGCTCTCGAACGCCGCCACCGTGGTGATGGCCACGAACGCCATGAGCAGCGCGTGCATCAGTCCCGCGCGGATGCCCAGCGTGGTCGCCAGGGCGGGGTCGAACGAAGTGATCTTCAGTTCCTTCCACAGCAGCCCCACGAAGAACACGTTGCCCAGCAGCACAATCGCCCCCACCACCACGGCGCGGGGGATTTCCCACCCCAGCAGCGCCACGGTATCCA
This sequence comes from Phycisphaeraceae bacterium, assembly GCA_015709595.1. NCBI lineage: Bacteria > Pseudomonadati > Planctomycetota > Phycisphaerae > Phycisphaerales > Phycisphaeraceae > Phycisphaeraceae bacterium. The sequence goes on along the minus strand of CP054178.1, from coordinate 1,811,870 downwards.
GCGGCGTGAACTCGATGGCGCCGTAGAGCACGCAACCGGGGTCGAGGTCCACGCGGTCCGCCGCGTCCACGATGATGATCAGACCGATGGCGAAGAGCGCGGTGAAGACCACGCCCATCGAGGCCCCTTCATCCACCCTGCCGTGCGACCTGATCCACTGCGTCAGGAGCGCGGTGAGCAGCCCGGCGATGACCGCGCCGACGAACATGGGCACGCTGGCCCGGCTCTCGGTGAGCAGAAACGCGATCGCCAGCCCCGGCAGCACCGCGTGGCTGATGGCGTCGCCCATCATGCTCATCTTGCGCAGCACGAGAAAGCAGCCGAGCAGGGCGCACGAGGCGGCGACCAGCGCACCGGCGACCACGATCCACGTGTCGTTGAGCGTCCAGGTCACGCGCGGCTCCCTTCATTCAGCACGTGCGGACTGACGGGCATGACGCGGGCGGGCAGGTCGGACGCCATGAGGCGCTCCAGCTCCGCGGTCAGCGCGGGGCCCAGGATGTGCTCCACATGGTCGGCATCGCGGTCAACGTGGCTCGGCGCGACATCCGCGTGGGTGATGAGGTACATCTCCCACAGCCGGTGATTGCGCGTCAGCCGGGCCGCTTCGATCAGGCCCGTCTCGGTGAGTCGAACTCCATCGCCCGCCGGATTCACCAGCCCCGCCCGCCGCGCCCGGGCGATCTGGCGATGCAGCGAGCGAGGCGACCATGAACGCATGAAGGCGAGATCACTGATTGACACAAGCGGCGGTTCGGTGACGTCGCCGCGCGCGTTCGACGTGAGCCGCGACCGTGAGGGAGCGGGGTGTGCCTCGCCCTCGCTCAACTCAAACACCGCCCGCAGCAGGTGCTGTCGCCCGATGCGCCGCGCCAGTCGCCATTGTCGCAGCAGCCGAGGCGCGACGCCCCGCGCCGCGCCGAAGGCCATGCTCAAGGCGAAGAGCGCCGCCGCAACGATGACGATCATCGGACCGGAAGGCGTGTCCGGCCTCACCCCGCTGATGGCCGCTCCCAGCGCGGCGGAGAGGGCTCCCATCGCCCCGCTGATGACCGTCATCCACTGAAGCCGCTCGGTCCAGAAGCGGGCCGCCGCAGCGGGGATGATGAGCAGCGCGATGATCAGCACCAGCCCCACCGCCTGAAGCCCGATCACCGTGACCGCCACCACCACCGCCATCATGAGCATGTCCAGCAGCAGCGTGGGTCGCCCCTGTCCTCGCGCGAAGGCGGCGTCGAAGCAGAGCAGACGGAACTCCTTGAACAGCATCGCGCAGGCCGCGACTGACAACCCGGCGGCCACGGCGATCAGCCGCGCGTCCGACGCGGTCATCGAGGCGGTCTTGCCGTAGATGAATGACTCCAGTCCCGCCGCGTGACCCGCCTGCATGTTCTGCGCGACGCCCAGCGTCGCCACGCCCAGCCCGAAGAAGACGCTCAGCACCACGCCCAGCGCGGCGTCCTCCTTCAGCCGCGTCAGATTCCGAATGAGCAGAATGACGCCCAGCCCCGCCGCGCCCGCCAGCGTGGCCCCCAGCAGCAGCCACGGCAGCGACTTGCCGTCGCCCCCGGTCAGCGTGACGAGAATGAACGCCAGTCCGATGCCCGGCAGCGTGGCGTGGCTGAGGGCGTCGCCCATCAGCGCCCGCCTGCGCAGCAGCGTGAAGCAGCCGACCACCCCCGCCGCCAGCCCCAGCGCCGCCGCGCCCAGCACCACCACGCGGGTGTTGTAATCCTGCAGCAGGAAGACCCGCGCCACGTCACCCCAGAATGGGGCTTCTCCCCGGCTCATCGGGCCAGGGCCTCCGCGGCCTCATCCAGCAGCGTGAGGCGGCCGCCGTACGTCTTCTGCAGGTTCTCGCGGGTGAAGACCTCCTCGGTCGGCCCGTGCGCCACGACGCGCATGTTGATGAGGATGACGTGATCGAAGTACTCGGGCACGGTGTGCAGGTCGTGATGCACCACCAGCGCGGTGCGTCCGCGGTCGCGCAGTTCCCGCAGAATGTCCACGATGGCCCTCTCCGTGGCGGCGTCCACCGCGGCGAAGGGCTCGTCCATCAGGTACACCCTCGCCTCCTGCACCAGCGCGCGGGCCAGGAACACCCGCTGCTGCTGCCCGCCGGAAAGCTGGCTGATCTGACGGTGCGCCAGGTCCGCGATGCCCACGCGCTCAAGCGCCGCCATGGCCTGCTCGCGGTGGCGTTTCCGCACCGGGCGGAACCAGCCGATGCGGCCGTACAGCCCCATCGTCACCACGTCCAGCGCGCTGACGGGGAAGTCCCAGTCCACGCTCTCGCGCTGGGGCACGTAGCCCACGAGTCGCCGCTGCCGGTGATACGGCTCGCCGTAGATCAGCACGCGCCCGGAGGCCTTGGGCACCAGGTCCAGCACCGCCTTGAGGAGCGTGCTCTTGCCCGCCCCGTTGGGACCGACGATGCCGACGAGTTTCCCCTCCGGCACGTCCAGGTCGATGTCCCAGATCACCGGCTTGCGGTGGTAGGCCACCGTCATATCGTGAATCGAGAGCGGGGCGGCGGGGGAGTGCTCCTCCCCCGTCGCCACGCCCACGCGCCCGATGGGGAGGGGACGGCTCGGCGATTCGACGCTGGCGTCAATGGCTCGCATGGCTCAGTTTCCCGTGGCATCCTGCGGCGGGCGCCTCGCCCCCCAGGGCGCGGGCCACGATGGTCAGGTTGTGGTCGAGCATGCCGAGATAGGTGCCCTCGTAGGTTCCCTCCTCCCCCATGGCGTCGGAGAAGAGTTCCCCGCCGATGACGACCGCGTGCCCGCGCGATCTGGCGCCTTCGATGAGCGCCTGGATGTTCCTGGGCGACACGCTGGTTTCGATGAACACGGCGCGCACCTCGTGCTTCACGATGAAATCCACCAGGTCGTTGATGCGCTTCAGCCCCGCCTCCGATTCGGTGGAGAGCCCCTGCACGCCCTCCACCCGCAGGCCGTACGCGCGGCCGAAGTAGTTGAAGGCGTCGTGCGAGGTGATGAGCACGCGGCTGCGCTCGGGGATGGTCGAGATCACCCGCTTGCCGTACTCATGCATCGCCATGATGTCGGCGATGAGCGCGTCGCCGCGCCGGGCGTAGTCGGCGGCGTGGAGCGGATCGAACTCGCTCAAGGCGCGGGCGACGACCTTCACGCACTCGGCCCAGGCGCTGCCGTCCATCCATACGTGCGGGTCGGCGTGCCCCTCCGCCCCGTCGGGGTGCAGCAGGAATGAGTCGTCGATCTCCTCCGTCACCGCGTAGACCTTCCGGCTGCGGCCGACCTTGACGAGCGTGTCGGCCATCTTGCCCTCGAGCATCAGGCCCGCGTAGAAGATGATGTCCGCCTTCGAGAGCATCTCCACGTCGTCGCGCGTGGGCTTGTAGAGGTGGGGGTCCACGCCCGCGCCGATGAGGCCGATCACCTCCGCCCGATCCCCCGCCACGCGGCGCACGATGTCTGTCACCATGCCCACGGTGCAGACGATGCGGGGCCTGCCGTCCGTGGCGGCGACATCCGAACCGGACGGGCCGGCGCACGAAGCCAGCAGCCCGGCGCCCGCCGCAAGAAGACACCGCACAATGCCCAGGCGTCGTCCGCTCATGACGCACCTCCTGATGATTCCCGCTCGCGCTCGTCCGCGAAGCGGCGCATGCACTCCAGCGTCTTCTCACCCACGTGATGCTCGATGCCCTCGGCGTCGCGCTGGGCGTCCTCGGGCGGTACGCCGATGGCGCGCAGGAATCGCAGCACGATCCCGTGCCTCCTTCGGCTGTCGGCGGCGAGCCGTTCGCCCTTGGCCGTGAGCCGGATGGGGCGATACGGCTCGGTTTCGACCAGCCGCTCCTCCTGCAGCCGCGCGATGATGCGCGTCACCGTGACGTGCGTCACGCCCATCACGTCCGCCAGGTCCTTCACGCGACACTCACCCTGACGGTGCAGAATGTCCGAGACCGCCTCCACGTAGTCCTCCGCCGTCTCGGTGGCGTGATCGGCGCGAACCTTGGCGAACGAGTTGACGGGGCGGCGGATCGCGGTCATGGCCAGATTCCGGAATCGTTTCAGGTGTAGCATAGGCGACCTCGTGGCAACGGCTACATTCATCCCGCTAAAAGCGAATGCTCATACCCGCGAAAAGTCCCCAGTCGTCGGCATCCCCGGTCAGCCCGAGACGCACGCCGCAGTCCAGCATCAGGTCGTCCGTCACCGCCAGGGTGAAGCCGGTGATCGCCTCGGCGCGGTAGGGCGACGCATCCGCGCTCACCACGCCCGCGTACTCGATGAACCAGCCGACCCGATCGGTGATGTCCAGCCCCAGCACCGCGGTGTGCAGCAGTTCAAGATCGTGGTCGTCGTCGGCCTCGTCGTACACGATGTCCGGCTCGACCATGAACGCCAGCCCCACGCCCGGCGCGGCATCCCACGACAAGGCCAGAATCACGCCGCCCTCGACGTGATCGTTGCCCAGCCCCGCGCCGGCGGTGGGAACCTTGATGAAGGGCATGACGCCGAAGGCCGTGCTTCCCCCGTCATTTCCCCACAGATTGAGCTTCAGCCGCACCTGGAGGTCGCCCAGCCCGTGAGCGAGCCGCCCCCGGCCATCCTCGCGCACGTGCAGGTACGGGTCCAGCACGAACTGGATGTCCATCGACTCCGTCAACCCCAGTTTCAGGTTGAATGGCGCCGCGGTCCAGGTGCGATGCGAACCGTTCTTCGACAGGTCGAAGAAACTCATCTCCAGTTGCACCACCCCGGCATCGACCGTGATGGGGCTTTCGGTGGTGTCGGGTCGATCCGGGCTCATGCCCCGCCGCAACTCTCGCGGCGTGGGGTTGAAGAGCGAGTACGACGACGTGCCGAGATCGCGGTACGACGCCTCCTGCCCCGACGACGCCAAGGCGCCCGAAAGCGACCACGCCACGCCGCACGAACCCATGATCCACGCCGCACCGGCTGATCCCCGCATGACCTGACTCCTTGGATGAACCCAAGTGTAGCATATGCTACAAACTGGTCAAGTCTCGCGTTCACCGGGGCTGGAAGGCGCGGCCGCGGACCGCGCCGTCAAGGGAGGCGCCGGTTCAACCAGCACACGACATGTCATGACGTTCCGGCCGGCACGACTTGCGCCGCGAGGCGCCGTCGGTCCGCGCGACGTGGTCACTCCGCCGTCGCGATGCGGTCGCCGTGCGATACGATGCGTGCTGACAGGCGGGCGGGATCGAAGTCCTGCGACAATCCGTCCACGAGGGCCACCACCATGTCGCCGCGCCCTCGCGGAAGCGGGCGCACCGTGAATCGCGCCCCGCCGCCCACGGGCTGCCCGTCGCACGACAGCGTGAACCCGGCCGCGCCGAGCATCCCGTCGCTGACGTTCACGACGGCCAGCGACAGTCGCCACGTGCCCGCGCCGGGTTCCACGGGCTGCGCCTCGATGAGCCGAATGGCCAGAGCGGGCGTCGCGCCCGGGACGTCGTCTGTGAGCGGCGTCACGGGCATCGATCCCGATCGCGCCTCGGCGATGGATGCTTCGAGGGCGTCGACGTCGCGCTGGTGCGGCAAGCGCGCGGCCGGGGACGATACTGCACCGCCGCTCGCCTGCGAACGCGACCGGACGGACGCCAGCGAGGCGTGCGCCCTCTCATGCGTCACATGTTCAAGAAGCACCGGCCTCTCGCCTCGATCCGCGGATTGGATGATGCCTCGTTCCGGGGTCATGGCGGCATCGCGGATCATGGTCCACACGCCGCAGCCAAGAACGATTCCCGCAACGCTCAGCGCCGCCGCCCTTCCACGCGTGATGCCGACCCCATCGGACATCGCACACCTCACTCCGCGCGCGTCAACGTACCGCGCGGCGAGGTGGTTCGCAAGGTTCCGATCCCCGGATTATCCCTCCACCGGCTCCTCGGCGTCGATCGGGGCCAGCGGGATGGTCGGCCCGCTCGCCGCCGGCCTCACCCGCCAGATGCCGCTGGAGGCGGACTTGCGCGGTTCGAATGCCTCGAACGTCTCGATCTCCACGTCCGCCTTCTCGTAGCGGGGTTCGCCCGTTGTGCCGGGAGCGCCGATCAGCGCGGGCGGCGGCGCGACCTGAGCCGGCGCGGCGGCGGGCGGTGACGCCGAAGCGCCCGCCTTGCGCATCGACTGGAAGTGCGCCCAGCGGTCGCGCAGGGCGACGCCGTCAAGACGCAGGCCCTCGTCCGGTTCGGACAGTTTCACGCCCGCGAAGGGCTCGTAGCACGTGCCGCGCAGCGACTCGGACAGGTGGAGTTCCAGCGTCTCGGGGTCGAAGGCGATCAGGTTGCAGTCCCACAGGGTGTGCAGGTCGCTTCGCAGGGGGATCGCGTTGCGCGGGGAGTGGATGTCGCCCGCCGGGTAGGGCGCGACGTAGGCCACCTCGAGCACGTCCTTGGGGCACTTGCCGGAGATGGCGCAACATCCGCGGTAGGCGCGGATCAACTGGTTCCGCAGCCGCGCCTCGCCTCGGCGCACGCGGATGGCGGCGGGTGCGACTTCCAGCGGCATGGAGATCTCGTCGTTGGGACGCTTGCCCGGCACGTAGCCATCGCCCGCCTCGAGTACGTTGGCCCACGCCAGGGCGCTGCCGATGGAGTGATTGATCGCCGCCTCGAGCGTGGGATGAACCGGGTCCATCTCCACCGCGCGGTCGAAGAGCGTGGCGCGGATGTCGGCGGGGAAGCCCACCTCGTCGCAGATCGACCGCAGCGTGCGGCAGACCGCGCAATACTTGCGCAGATCGTTGTCGATGAACTTGTAGACGCCCGACTCCTCGCCCCAGCGGCGCGGAAGCACGAAGTACAGGTCCGGGCGGAAGAGGTAGGCCAGTCGCGCGAACAGCTCCAGTCCGCAGTTGGGCACGCGGCCGCCCTTTTCATTGAGCAGTTTCAGCAGCTTTCGGTCGGGTGAATCAGACACCAGCGCGGTGACGACCGACTCCAGGTCTTCATCGCTCAGCCGCCCCACGCTGGCGGCCATGCGCTGAAACATGCCCTTGAGCGGCTGCTTGGACTGGTTGACGATCTTGTTGAGACGGAACCACGTCAAGTCGCCCAGGTTCGTGAACGCGGCGTCGATCAGCACCCGCAAGCGCGGCTGGGGGCGGTGCGTGCCCGCCACCGGGGTCATCGGCTCGCGCCGGTCGCGCCCGTCGGCCAGTTCGGTCAGGTAGCCCAGCAGCTTGCGGAAATCAGCCGAGGCGAGCACGTTGGCGTCACGCGCGGCCTTGCCCAGATCACGCAGGGTTTCGTGCAGGGGGTTGCGGCGGAACTGCTCGACCAGCTCGGCGGAGAAGATGTATCCGGACATCGACAGGCCTTTCGTGTCGTGGACGCCGTCCCTGCACGAAAAGCCCGATCATCCGTGGGTCTACGCGGGGTCCGACCCCCGCGCCCGGGCTTCCGTGCCAGAGAGGTATCAGAGGATAAACCCCGCCGCGCGGAATTGACAGGAAAAAGTGAGAATGTGGGAAAGATGTGTGCAGTTGCGAGCGACTCGCCCCACCGATCCCCGATGGCAGGCGATACCCTACCGTTTCCCATGATGAATCTCTGCCGAGTCGGGCCTCACACGGTTGGCGCGGGTCAGCCCCTGCTCATCATCGCCGGCCCCTGCGTGCTGGAGAGCCCGGAGACCAACCTGCTCATCGGCCGAACCATGCGCGACCTGTGCGCGCGGCTGGGGCTGCCCTACGTCTTCAAGGCCAGCTTCGACAAGGCCAACCGATCCAGCATTCACTCCGGGCGCGGGCCGGGGCTGGAGGCCGGACTGAAGGAACTCGCCCGCCTGCGCGACGCCCTCGGCGTCCCCGTCACCACTGATGTTCACGACGAGCACCAGGCCGCCCCGGCGGGCGGAGTGGTCGATCTGCTCCAGGTGCCCGCGTTCCTGTGCCGCCAGACCGACCTGCTCATCGCCTGCGCCCGAACGGGAAAGCCGGTCAACGTGAAGAAGGGGCAGTTCATGGCCCCGGCGGAGATGACCAACGTCCTGACGAAACTGCGTGAGGCGGGCGCGGCCGGCGCCATTCTTACGGAGCGCGGCACCTTCTTCGGCTATCACCGACTGGTCAACGACTTCATCGGGCTGGGCGACCTGATGGAACTGGGCGCGCCGGTGTGTTTCGACGTGACGCACTCCACCCAGCTGCCCGGCGGGGGGAGCACCCACACCGAAGGCCGCCCCGACCGCGCCCCCCTGCTGGCCCGTGCCGCCACCGTTGCCGGGGTTCACGCCCTGTTCTTCGAGTGCCACCCCGACCCCGCCAAGGGACTGTCGGACAAGGCGACCATGCTGCCTCTCGACAGCATGGGACCGCTGATCGAGAGTATTGTGCGGCTGCGGCGGGCGATGTGAGCGCTGGGCGGTATGGCGTGCTGGGTGCTGCGTGGCACAGGCGCCCCGCCTGTGATCCTCATCAGCAGGATTCCTGCTTCCACCCACGCCGCGCCGATCTACAATCCACACGGGCGAGATAGCGCATGAACTGCGACAAGTGCGACAAACCCGCGATGGTCCACGAAGTGACCATCAAGCACGGCAAGCGCAAGGAAATCCACCTCTGCGCCGAGCATGCGGCCGAGGCGGGCTTCGTCGTCCACCAGGCCGACGCGCCCATCGAGCACCTGCTCAAGCAGTTCGTGGTGGCCCATTCCTCCTCTGCCGCAGTCACCACGACCAGCACCGGTTCGAAGAAGTGCGGCGAGTGCGGGCTGACCTTCGCCCAGTTCCGCAAGAACGCCATCCTCGGCTGCCCGAAGTGCTACGAGGCGTTCGTGGATGAACTGGGCCCGCTCATCGAGCGGGCCCAGCGCGGCGCGACGCACCACGTCGGCAAGACGCCACGCCGCACCGGCGCTGGGCTCGACCGCCAGCGCGAACTGCAGCGGCTGCTCAAGGAACTCGACCGGGCCATCGCCGCCGAACAGTACGAGCGCGCGGCCGAGATCCGCGACCGTCTCAACGCCCTGGAGCCGGCGGAGGAGTCGCAGGGATGAGGGGGCGGCGTGTGGGAATGTCGGGATGTCGGGGTCTACGGAGAGTTGGCTCTTGGCTGATGGCTGACGGCTGACGGCTGACGGCTGATGATCGTCGGTACTCGTGCGGCGTGATGGCGTGATGCGGCGGTTTGTGCATTCTCGCCGGTGTCGAATCAACCCCCGGGTCGAGCCCGGAGCGAACACCCCTGTTCTCCTGTTCTCCTGCCCCCGGACTTCCCGTGGAATCTCTCGAACGATCAGCCCGACCTGATGCCGCGCCGGACTCGGATGTCATCCTCTGCTCGCGCGCCCGGCTGGCCCGCAACATTCAGGGCTACCCCTTCGTGGGCCGCTCCAGCAATCAGCAGCGGCTGGAAGTGCTGCTGCTGGCCAAGAAGGCCATCCTGGGCGCAAAACTCGATGACACCATGCTGTGGGTGGAACTCAACCACGCCACGCCGCGCGATCGACAACTCCTCGTCGAGCGGCACCTGATCTCGCGCCACCTCGCCGCCTCCGCCGCCCCTTGCGGTGTGGCGGTGAGCGGCGACGAAACCCTCGCCATCATGATCAACGAGGAGGATCACCTGCGCATGCAGGTGCTCCTGCCGGGGCGGCAGGTCGGCTCCTGCTTCGAGCGGGCCAACCAGGTGGACGACGCCCTCGAACGAGGGCTCACCTACGCCTTCTCCGACCGCTTCGGCTATCTCACCGCCTGTCCCACCAACGTCGGCACAGGGCTGCGGCTGGGCGTGATGGTCCACCTGCCCGCCCTGAAACTCACCAACGAACTGGAGCGGCTGCAGCGCGCCAGCCGCGACCTGAACCTCGCCGTGCGCGGGTTCTACGGCGAGGGCAGCGAGACCACCGGCGACTTCTACCAGATCTCCAACCAGGTCACCCTTGGCGAGCCGGAATCGCAGCTGCTGGCCGAGTTCGACCAGGTGATCGTGCCCCGGCTCATCGAGTACGAGCGGGCCGCGCGGCGTTCGCTGCTGGAGAAGGACCCCCGCCAACTGGATGACCGCGTGCAGCGGGCGCTGGGCGTCCTCAGCCGCGCGCGGCTGCTGGGTGAGAACGAGGCGATGAAACTCCTCAGCCGCGTGCGGCTGGGCGCGTGCCTGGGCCGCGTCCCCGAACTGACCGCGGCGGCGATCGACCGGCTCTTCCCGCAGATTCAGACCGCCCACTTGCAGCAGAGCGCGGGCGAGGCGATCACGAATGGGGACCTGCTCGCCGCGCGGGCGGACCTGGTGCGGCGGGCGGTGGGAAACGCGATCTGAAAAGGCGGAACCCAATCACGGATCACCCAACGGTCGTGATGACCGATTGTCGCTGGGCGCACACTCAAATCAGTTCCGCTTCCGCCACAGGGGCGGAGGCGTCATGCTCGATTGCTCGACAGCATCAAAAATTCCCCAGGCGCGAAGCATGAACTGGTCATCCACCTGCGCCCATTCCTGGGTCATCCGATGAAGTCGATCGCCGATCTCGTATGACTCGAGCAAGCGCGGGTGGTCTGCGGATCTCGGGGCGTCGGCCTCAAAGCGAATCTCGGCCTGCCGAATCAGCAGTTCGTACCGCTCATCGTTGAATGCCCGGTGACGCCGACGACACTCAGTCAGGAGTTCTTCAAGAAAAGCGCGGCGATCATCGCTCAATTCTTCGGGTCGAAGAAGCTCCTCGATATAGCCCTCCGCGCGGAAGGGCTGATGGGCCGACGCGAGCTCCCGGACCCGTGACCGAAACTCCGTCGCACGCTCCACGCTTAGACTCTGAGCGATCCGCTGTCGAATGGACTCCTGCATCTGATGCACGTCACGAATCAACCGATTCCATTCGGCGCCATCGCGGAGCATGATGGCCGCAAACTCGGGATCAGTGAACGCGACGTCAATCACATCTCCGTCGTCGTTGAGGATGTGGATGGGCCGCCCCGCTCTGGACTGACGCAGTGCGGTTCTAAATGTCATACGCGCCTGTCTGATGGCGAACACTGCGCGACGTTCGAGAGCGCGGTCAAGATCATCCTCCGATTGCGTTAGAAGCTGTTGAAACTGGTCGAAAGGCACGATCAGGTCGCCTTCATCGATCGCCATGCCTTCGAGGATGGCGAAGGGATCGAGATGATCCCCCGGGTAGCCGCTCCCGGCGCGGAGCCATCGCTGTCGGTTCAACCAGCGCAGGTACGACTTCCAGTGCCCGGCTTGATCCTCCCTGAGAACTGACCGAGCCGACTCCAGAAAGTCAGCGTCCAGTTGCGCTTGATCGTCGGCAATCCGCGCCAAGAGCGGCTCGGATTCCGCGAGCGGTGCAAGAGCCGCCTCTCGGTCGCGATTGCTGGTCCGAACGAGACGGTCGACATCCACGCCTTCGAACGCCTTGGCGACCGACTTCTCATGTTCGGCCCGAAAAACCGCCATTCTGGTTCGATGCTCCTGGTACAGTGCCTTGAGGAGAGTCGCCTGATCGTCGCTCAGTGCCACCCGCCGCACTATCTCATCGACATGGAGTGGGCGAAGGGTGGTCTCGAGCCGCGATTCCAAGTGCATATGCCAAGGAGCCACATGCCAAGTGGTTTGGCCTTGAACCGCAAGGTCCTGAAAGCAGGCACCCGTGAACGCCAAGGTAAGCAATGCGGTTGGCGAACCTCGAACGCTACCTTGCGTGCCCGATTGGCGCACTAGCCCATGCACCACCGTTGGCAGCAGTGCGACGACCATGAGCGCCAGATTCCGCGCCAACGCGACCTCGAACGTGGCCTCCCCGAACCATCCCCTAGCCGCCCCGAAACAACCGCATGCACTCGAGTCAATCCAGACATAGGCGACGATCATTCCGAGCGTCAGGGCTCCGAGCGTGGACAGGATGGCCCACGTAAGAAATCGCGACCAGCGCCCCAGGAGACACGCGGCACCAATTGCGAGTTCCACAGCCACAAGCAGGATCACGACCAAGCCGCCCCAATGACCGCCTAGTCCCATCGATAGCAGGATCTGCGAGAGCCCACTCGCATCCGCGACCTTGCTGATCCCAGCGACCATCATGACCACGCCGATTACGACGTGGCTGACCCAGGAGGTCACCACTCGCACTTGATCCACCCGCATGAACATTGGATCCACGCTGCCTATTGATTGCAAGTATCAGGCAAGGGGTCAGGGTACGCATCGTGACGGCAGGGATTCTCTGTGTATTCCGATTGACCCGCCTCGACAACGTATCCGTTGCTGCAGATGTAGTGCCGCTTGACGGGGTAGAACAGCTCCCCGCTCTGTGGAATGCAGTTCTTGTAGCCCTGTCCTGCAAAGTCCGAGGTGCAGGCCTGTCGCGACATCGGCAAGACGACCCACTGGTAGTAGGAGCCGTACTGGCAGTTCAGGGTTGGACCGTTCAGTTGCGTATCGAAGCACGCTCCCTGTTGCCACTCGAGAACATAGCAGAAATCCGCACCACCACCAGGTGGTCCCTGCAGACCGCCCATGACAAGAAAGAGGACGGTCAGACACGCAAGACCGTTGACGAATCGACCGGAGTTCATCGTGATTTCTCCTTTGCTGCTACCACGCTGAACACTGCGAAGAGGGCAATCGCCCCCGCGATCGTGTAGAACCGCCGCCTCGATTCCAGAGACTGTCTCTCAGGATTGCTCACCACGCCGTCCTGCCCCAAGTGCTTCCCGGTGACATCCTGAAGGACGGTCCTATCCATTCCAGCCACATCGGAGTGGATATTGCGGATCATGGACGGGGCGATTGGCAGAGCTCGCGTATGCTCCGAGACACGTCGGAGATCGATACTCCACGTGAGAACAAGTGAATCACTCATTCTCTCGTGCAGCATCCACGATTGAACCTCACCGCTCTCCCCGATCTTCACGGTGAGAGACGCGCGCCAAGCGCCGTCAGCACGCAGCGCCAGCAACTGTCTATTCTCTTTCTGCTCATGCTCCCCCTTCGTCGCCTGCTCGACACGCACATCGGGCAATGCGAACCGCCGGGCGAAGAACTCCAGTGGATCGGTGGAGTAGCCGTACAGTTGATCGAACAGGTCAATGCCGGCCCTGAAACCCACATCAACGTCCCCGTTCGTTGACTGCACGATCACGCCGCGCAGCGGGTCGCCCCGCCACGCGAAACCCACTGACTTCCCAAACACGGCGGCCCGATGAGGGAACTCCATCGCTCGATCTCTCTCGATTCGATCAAAGAACCTGAACGAGGAGACCTGCTGCACGTTTACCGCATCGACAAACTGCCCAGCGTACGTACTCGTGTCCGCTGTGCCGGTGCCCCAGAGCAAACCGTCGAAAAAATACCCTTTCGGCCGGTCTGTGGCGTCCTGTCGGGCGAGTGTTTCGTACTGGAGTTGGTCCAGTTCCTTGAGATTCGTCGTAGACACGAGTACTCGGTACCCACGGAACTCGAGTACCTGAGTTGCTTGAGTTGTCAGGGACGGCTGCGCCGATGGCGAGTCGGCGAGATGAGTCCCAGCACACGCGATCGTGTACAAAGTCACTGAAAGGCATTCCAGCAATCGAATTGGACGCCGCCACAGCCCCATAACTTGACGATACCGCGTGTGGGGGCGCTGTCAAGCCAAAAAAAAACACCAAAAAGTGAAAAAATGCGGCCCCTCTACGAAGGGGCCTACAGCGCTCGCTCAGGGCGACTCGGATCGACGTTTCCCGCCACGGCCTTCTCGCCTCCCGCCTCCACCGGCGACGCCAGGCCGTCCGACGCGTCGGCGAAGTCGAAATCTATCGCGGTCCTGAGCACATTTCGACGACTCAGTCCTCGGCCCCAGCGGGGCCAAGGACTGTCGCAACGGGTGGAGCGCCGCCCGGTCACAGCCGGGCGAAGCGCAACCCGTGGTCGGGCCCCGTTGGGGCCGAGCAACACATCGAAACTCGATTACATCGAAATCCGAACGCATCGAAACTCGGGCGTCATGGTAACCAACGGCGAACCGCCCCCGACGCGAGGTAGTGACCCGACACGTCGGAAACCGCTCTCGCGGGTATCGCTTTCGATGATTCGCGCGATGCCGCCCGCCCTACTTCTTCCCCTTCCGCCCTCCACCCCCCCCACTCCCTCCACTTGCCCCGCTCCCCGCCTCCACCGGCGAAGCCAGGCCGTCCGCCGCGTCGGCGAAGTCGAAGTCCATCGCCGTCAGTCCGCCCGCGTCGTGGGTCGAGAGCGTCAGCATCACCTTGTTCCAGCGGATCAGGATGTCCGGGTGGTGCTTGACACGCTCGGCGTGCTCGGCGATGCGGTTGACGAAGGCCATCGCCTCCGCGAAGTCCGCGAACTTGTACGTCCGCTGGATGTTCTCCCCCTGCTGCGTCCATTCGGGGAGCGCGGCCAGACGGGCTTCGATGTCGGCCTCGGCGAGTTTGTCCATGGCGTCCGACTCCATTGGGCACCCACGAACGGAAGAATCAGCAAGCGAACCGGCGGGCGGCGGACCGTTTCCCGCAGCGCCGCGCCATGCATCCCCCACGCCGCCCCCGTCATCCCCCATCCCGGGCCATCTCCGGCACGCCGCCCCAACCCTCACACCACCCGCGTCCCCCAACACCACGCCTGCGCGGCCGCCGACCGTTTGACCGATGACACTGTACCCGAGATGCGCCCCCCTGTCACACCCAATCCCGACTCCATCGGCGAAGCAGTCGAAAAGCTGCCCGGCCCGCACACGGAGACGCCGGTTCCCGGCGCGCCGGAGTTGCGCATCACCCGGCTGGCCCCCTCTCCCACCGGCGCACTCCACCTGGGCAACGCACGGACGTTTCTCATCACGTGGGCGATGGCGAGGCGGAACGGCTGGCGGGTCATCCTGCGCATCGAAGACCTCGACGGTCCCCGCATCAAGCCCGATGCCGCCGCGGGCGCGATCCGCGACCTGGCATGGCTCGGGCTGGACTGGGACGGCGAGGTGCTGGTGCAGTCGGCGGACCTGTCGCCCTACCGCGCCGCACTCGAACGGCTGGCCACTGGCGGCCATACGTTCTCCTGCGACCTCTCGCGCACCGACATCGAGCAGGCCGGCTCCGCCCCGCACGCGGGGGATCACGAACAGCCCTACCCCCGGAACCTGCGCCCGCCGCACGAGGACTCGGCCCGCTGGCGCGTCGATCGGCTCGACACCAACTACCGCTTCGCCGTACCCGACGGGCCCGTGACGGTGCATGACGAGTTCGCGGGTGACTCCGTTCATCACCCGTCGCGGCAAGTGGGCGACTTCGTCATCTGGACCAAGCGGGCGACCCCCGCGTACCAGTTGGCGGTGGTCGTGGATGACGCGCGGCAGGGCGTGACCGATGTCATCCGCGGCGACGATCTGCTGCCCAGCGCGGCCCGCCAGCAGTTGCTGTACGAAGCACTGGGGCTGCCCGCGCCTCGCTGGTGGCACCTGCCGCTGGTAGTGGGCCGGGACGGCCGCCGCCTGGCCAAGCGGCACGGGGATACGCGGGTGGCCTTCTATCGCGAGCAGGGCGTGCCGCCTGAGCGGATCATCGCGCTGCTGGCCCGCTGGTCGGGCGTGGGCGGCGCATCCGTACGCCGCGAGGCGCCCACCTGTCGCGACGGCGTGGTCGATACCATGTCCGCGTTGGACTTCGCACGGGCGTTCGATCCCGCCCGACTGTCCCGTTCGCCCGTCACTTTTACGGGAGCCGATCACGCATGGCTGCTCTCCGGTATGTCGCGATCATCCTGGTCGTCGCCGCCCTCACATGGCTCGTGATGGACCAGTTTCTCTCCAGGCCGGATGAGAAGCCCTCGACCGTGCAGGTGACGCTGGCGGGTGAAACCTTCACGCTGGAGGTGGCGGCCACCGACGCGGCCATCGAGCGCGGGTTGATGGGGCGGGAGTCGATCGACCCGAAGGGGGGCATGCTGTTCGTCTTCAAGGCGCCGCGGATTCCGTCGTTCTGGATGAAGAACTGCCTGGTGGACATCGACGTGATCTTCGTGGACGAGGTGGGCGTGATCGTGGGGCTTCACGAGATGAAGGCCGAGCCGCCCCGCGGTCCCAACGAGACGGAAATGGCCTACGAGAACCGGCTGGCCCGCTATCCGGCCCAGCGCCGCGCGCTCTTCGCCATCGAGCTGCAGGCCGGATCGATCAGGCGGCTGGGGCTGAAGATGAACGATCGTCTGTCGATGGACGTGGCCCGGCTCAAGCGTCTGGCGCATTGAACCGATGCCGGTGGAGAGAGTCGCCGCCTGGGCGACCGATAACCCCCGCGCGTTCCGTTTGTCCCCGCGCTTCGTGCCGAACCGCCCATGATCGCCGGATCGTCCATGCTGCTGTTGTGTTCACGCTCGGACGCCGATCGCGCCGGCGAGGCGGCGGCGACGCTGGGCGCCTCGCTGGGTCCGCGCTGGAAGGACAGGATCGCCGTGGCCCCGGTGGACGGCTTCGGACCGGATGACGCGGCGCGCCACACGCTGATCGTGCTGTACCGATGCGCCGCCTCGGACGCCTCTTCCTGGCGAGACGTGATCGACGTGCTCGACGAAGCCGAAACGCCCTGGTTCACCTGGGCGGAGAACACGGGCGACGCGGTCAACGTCTCACCCGCGGGCGCCGCCTGGCGCGACCTCTCCAGCGTAACGCCGGAAGAGGCCGCGCGACGGCTCGAAGCAGTGCTCGAGCGACAGGGCGTCGTCCATCGGCTTCGAAGCGAACTGGCGATCGCCCAGCGCTTTCAGGGGGGGTTGAAGGGCGAGATCAACCGCATGCACGATGAGATGCAGCTGGCCGCGATGGTGCAGCAGGAGCTGCTGCCGCGTTCGCTGCCTACGGTGCATGGCGTGTCGCTGGGGGTGATGTGGCGGCCGGCCAACTACGTGTCGGGCGACATCTACGACGTAATCCGGCTGGACGAGGATCACATCGGCGTGTTCCTGGCCGACGCGGTGGGTCACGGCGTACCCGCCGCGCTGCTCACCATGGTCATCGCCCGCGCCCTGACCACGAAGGAAGTCACGGGCAATCGCTACCGGCTGGTGCCTCCCGGCGAGGCGCTGGCGCGGTTGAACCAGGACATGATCCGGCGCAAGGGCGACAACACGCGCTTCGCCACCGCGGTGTACGCGCTCATCGACTGCCGCTCGCGCACGGTGCGCCTGGCCGGAGCCGGTCACCCCGCCCCCCTGCTGCTTCGAGCGGGCCAGCCGATGCGCGAACTCGCCACGCCCGGCGGCCTTCTGGGCGTCTTCGAGGACGAGGCGTTTCCCGAAATCGAACTCGAGCTCCATCGGGATGACCGATTGCTGATCTATTCCGACGGCTTCGAAGTGGCCTTCCCGGACGAGCAGGCGGAGAGCAGCGAACGTCGGCTTCCCACCAAGCGGTTTCTCGACGAGTTCGCCCGGCTGATCGAACACGACACACCGACAGGCATGGTGAGCGCCATGGCCGAGCGGGTGAACGCGCAGCCGGGCTCGCTGCACCAGGTGGATGACCTGACGCTCATCTGCCTGCACGCGGGCGATCTGGCCGCACCGCCCACCGGCGGCGCCGCGATGCGCCGAGCGGGCGGCGTGCCGACGCTGACGCGATGAGCGGACGGCCTCGTCGCACCTTGCGAACAACGTCCCATTCGGCCAGCGATTGACCCGACCCGCGGGGGTGATAGGGTTATGACCGTCCCGCGACGGCCTTCGCCCCCTTCGTCTAGTGGCCCAGGACACCAGGTTCTCATCCTGGTAACAGGGGTTCGACTCCCCTAGGGGGTGCTTTGTCACGAGAGGCGCACGATGCCAGGCGCGGCAATCCGCCGCGGGCGTGATCGTCACGGAAACGTCAGTTTCATGACCCACTCCGCCCATCGCTTCTGAAAGGCGGCCATGTCGTCGCCGTCCTCGCCCAGCACGGCCCGCAGCGAGGCGTACCCCGTCGGGTCATTCTTCACACCCGCGGTGAATCGCTGGTAGAAGTCCAGCAGCAGGCCCCGCTCCTGCAGGTAGTACAGCAGGTACCGCGCCTGGGCGTAGTTGTCGCCGCCCGACGAGTAGAACGAGTGGGCTTTCATGGCGCAGAGCGCCTCGAACGTGGGCAGGTCGCCTCGCTCGATGGAGCGTTTCAGGCCCGCGAGACGCCAGTTGGTCAGACCGCGGATGACGCCGTTCTGCTCGTCGCACTGCTCGTAGAGGGAACCGAGCCCCTCGTTGAACCACGGCGGGCAGTCGGGAAAGTTGGCCTCGATGAAGGGGTGGACGATCTCGTGGACCAGCGTGCCCCCGCCCGTGGCGATGTTCATCACCAGCGCCCGGTGCCTGGCGGAGTAGAACCCGAAGGGGGTGCCGGGGTCGCCGCCGAACAACTCGCGGTGGTGCTTCTCATAACTCTGCCTGTCCTTGAACAGCCATACGTCGAGAATGTGAAGCGGGTCGTTCCTGAAGTAGCGCCTGGTGAGATGATCAACGGCCCAGCGGACCGTGCCTTCGGCGCGACGTTTCACCATCGCGGGCGACTCGTCTCCGATCACCACGAATGGCTTCTCGATGATGATGGTGAAGCCGTCGTGGGGCAGTCGCCTTTTCAACTGCTCGACGTGCCGCTCGAAGTCGGCGTCGGTGAATCGCGGGGCGGGTTCGTCCGCACGGCGGGCATCTCCCGCACGTTCATCGCGTTCATGCGAGGCGGCGCGACCCGCATCGGACGGCGCCCGGGCGTGCTCCGGGGCGACGGACAGGCATGCCGAGAGCGCGGCACATGCCCCCGCCGCGCCGATCGCCGCCGCACCCGCTGACGAGAACCAGAGTCGATGCGACATCATGCGGATGGTACCGCATGGCGGCCGCCGCCCCCGTCACAGGTTTGTCACGAGCGCTGAACCGCATGCCCGGCGCTGGCTGGGGCGCTCAGTCGTCCAGCTTGGCCTTGATGCGGTCGAGGATGTTGAAGCTCACCGCCTTGTCGCCGAACGTGCCCACGCGGATCTTCAGCCGGCTCGACTTCTCGGTGACGGATTTCACGGAGATCGAAATGCGGTCGTCCGACGCGGTTCGCGCCACCACCTCGCCATCCACCGCCGTGGCGGCGGAAGACGTGATCGGAATGTTCATGTCCTCGAGCACGGCCTTGGCGGCGTCCACCACCTCGATCGTCCCCGCGTTGTAGATCGTCTCGTAGGTGCCCGCGGATTCGGTGACCGTCGTTCCGCCCGCGGTGGCGGTGGTGGAACAGCCGGTTGGCGACAGCGCGCCGACGAGCAGAAGGATCGACGCCAGACCCGACGCAGCGAAACGCGATGAACGCATGGTGAAGCTCCGTGAAGGGAGCAGCATCATACCGCGCGGGAAGCGGTGTGAAGGGACATTGAGGATCGCGTCCGCCGCGTGATAGGATCAACCCATCTTGATCGACGCACCCCGGCGGCCGTCGTCACCATCGTTACGCCATCTCCCGAATCGAGGCGCCACCATGTCCGACCCCACGTCCGCCTCCGACCCGGCGCAGCCCGACGCCGAAACCCTCAAGCGCGCCCTGAAGGCCTTTCGCAAGCGGCTGAAGCTTACGAAACTGGACGACGAGTCGCGGCTTGGCAACCGATACGTGACCGGGGGCCGATCCTCGAACATTGTGGCCATTCAGCCGCCGCGCGAGTATCCGCCCTCGGTGTGGGCCGCCCTGGTCGCCCAGGGCAAGTTGCGCGACACCGGACAGGGGTTCTACGAGCTGGTGGAGTAGCCGGAAGCGAGGCGACGACTTCTCACCGAAGTCGTGCCGTGACGATCGCGTCGCGGTACTTCACATGGCATGACTTGCACGACCGGTTCAGGTCGGTCAGGTGCCGGCTCAACGTCTCGGCGGGCAGACCGGCGATCAGCCCGCTCTCGATCGAAGAGGCGAGGCGCGCTCCCTCCAGCAGCCACTCGACGAACTCCGGCGGGTGGACCAACGACTCCGGGTCGTCCCGCAGGTTGCGCAGCAGGTCGGCCAGGCGACCCGCTTCGGCGGCGGGCACCAGGTCGGGGTGGTTCGGCGGCGCCTTCCAGCCCGACTTCTCGATGACTTTCAGGTGCTCGAAGGCGTGGTCGATCTCGACCATGGACTGCACCATGCCGGTGGTGACCCAGCGTTCGGGGAAGGCGCTGCTGGCCGAGTCAATCACGTCCGGCGCCGCCAGCGTGGACATGCTGACGCACTGGTACAGCCCCACGTAGTCCGGCGCGGCGCCGGAAACCTTCATGCGCGACACCGCCTCCTCGCTGGTCAGCCGCCCGAGCGTGACCGCCGCCGCCCCGGCTGCTCCCGCGCTTCGGTGCTTGCCGTGATGGCAGTGAATGTAGATCGGCCCCGGCAGATCGCGGACGGCCCGCGCGATCTCGAGTTTGCGCTCCTCCGTCATGCCGTTGTAGCTGATGGGCAGGTGGACGTAACGCAGCCCGTGCCGCGCGGCCAGTTCGACCTCCGGCTGCGCGCCATCCACCGAGATGATGGTGCGGATGCCCAGGGATCGCAGCGTCTCGAACGCGCCTTCATCCGGATCGGGCGCCGAACCGCTGTACAACCCCTCGGAAAACGCGACCACGTTGCGCAATCCCGGCAGGTCGATCGGCGCCAAGGCGTCCGCCGCGGGCGGCGACAGCGCGGCCATGATCGCTCGCTCATCCCGCGGATCGGCGGCTCGATCGGCCTTGGCGCACGCGATGAGCAGCAGCGCGGTCAGCAGGGCCGTCCCGCCGAATCGAAGAGCATCGGCCACCAGCGGCCCCCCGGACATTCGCGGCCCCATGGTGATCACCTCCTGAACGGCGCTCATCCCTCAACGGTAGACTATCGGCGGCGCACGCGGCCAGTCAACGATGGCGTGTGCGCCCCCGCCGCGTCGATCCGGGCCTGGGTGGTCAGCCCGATGCAGGCGGCGCCTTGCTGGAGATCAGACTCATGGTCCGTCACCTTCAATGGCTTCCACTCGGCCTGGTCCTGCTCCTCGTGCTCGGCTGCCAGTCCACCTACTACGGGGCGATGGAGAAGTTCGGCTATCACAAGCGCGACATCCTTGTCGAGCGGGTCGAGGAAGGCCGCGATGACCAGCAGGCCGCCAAGCAGCAGTTCCAGAGCGCGCTGGACCAGTTCAGCGCCCTAGTGGGCTTCAAGGGCGGCGATCTGCGGGCGCTCTACGACCGGCTCAACGGCGAACTGAGCAAGTGCCGCGACCGAGCCAAGGCCGTCACCAACCGAATCCAGTCCATCGAAAGCGTCGCCGCCGCGCTCTTCGAGGAGTGGGAAACAGAACTCAACCAGTACAGCAACCCGGACCTGAAACAGCGCAGCGAGCGCGCCCTGCGCGATACGCAGCAGCGGTACGGCCAGTTGATCGCGGCGATGAAGCGGGCTGAGTCGCGCATGCCGCCCATCCTGACGGCCTTCAACGATCAGGTGCTGTTCCTCAAGCACAACCTCAACGCGCAGGCGGTGGCCTCGCTGGAAGGAGACGTGGCGGAGATGGAGAACGACATCGCCGCCCTGATCGCGGAAATGAACGCCGCCATCGCCGAGGCGGATGCGTTCATCGAGGGGATGGGGCAGGGGTGAGGGGCGCAGGTTCCGGGCGCGGGGCGTCACGCATTGGTGATGAGCGGCACGCAGGGCGGGATGATGCTCCAGGAACCCCGCCGACGGGCGTCGCGGGAGAGCCAGCAGCGGATGAAACGCGGCGGAGTTCACAGAATCACCCCACCCGCTCCCCACGTCCCTCCGCGTTTCAGCCCCTTGGAACGCCGATATAGTCCCTCATGCCCAAGCGCGCCAGAACTCGTCTTTCCAACCCCGTCGTCGGCGTCGATCTCGGCGGCACCAACATGCAGCTGGGGGTTGTGGATCGCCACAACCACATTCACGGGCGGCTGAAACTCAAGACCAAGGCCGCCGAGGGGGCCAAGTCGGTCATCGAGCGGCTGGCACGCGGCGTAGAGGAGTCCTGCGAGCAGGCAGGCATCAAGGTGACGGACCTGAAGGCCGTGGGCGTGGCGGCGGCGGGGGCGATCGACATTCCCAAGGGCGTGGTGCTCAACGCGCCGAATCTCGGCTGGATCGACCTGCCCTTCCGCGACATCCTGCGCAAGCGGCTGGGCGTGCCCGTGGTGCTGGAGAACGATGTGAACGGGGCGGTGTGGGGCGAGTACGTGCTCGGCAAGACCGCCGGGCAGGGCGACGTGCTGGGAATCTGGGTGGGCACCGGCGTGGGGGGCGGGCTGGTGCTCAACGGACGCATCTACCACGGCGCATTTTTCACCGCAGGCGAGGTGGGGCACACCATCCTCGACGTGCGCGAGCCGTGGGGGCAGTCGAAACTGGAGGAAATCTGCAGCCGCACCGGCATGTCGCGCATGATCGTGTCCCGGCTGCATGCCTACCCGAAGTCCGTGCTGCACAAACTGATCGACCCGGCCACGGGCGTGGCTGGCTCCAAGGTGCTGGCCCAGGCATACAAGCGCCGCGACCCGTTGACGGTGGACGTGGTGAACACCGCGGCCGACCTGCTGGGCGTGGCCATCGCGAGTTTCGTCACGCTGCTGGCGCTGGACACGGTCATCGTGGGCGGCGGCGTGACCGAAGCCCTTGGCGAACCCTACCTCAAGCGCATTCGCGCCTCGTTCGATCGCCATGTCTTCCCCGACGTCTGCCGCGGCTGCCGCATCATCCCCACCGAACTGGTGGACAACGCGGGGCTACTGGGCGCGGC
Source organism: Phycisphaeraceae bacterium (assembly GCA_015709595.1). Taxonomy (NCBI): domain Bacteria; kingdom Pseudomonadati; phylum Planctomycetota; class Phycisphaerae; order Phycisphaerales; family Phycisphaeraceae; species Phycisphaeraceae bacterium. The sequence goes on along the minus strand of CP054178.1, from coordinate 1,789,167 downwards.
GCTGCTGGCGCGCGAGGAGAGAAGAGGTGAGCGAGCGGGAAAGCGTTGAAACGCGGAGGACACGCAGGGCCACGGAGGGGAGAGGACTGAGGACTGAGGACTGAGGACTGAGAGGTGTGGGGGTTCCGGGTTCCAGTGCCTCGTGCCCGATCCCCCTCTGACGGTTGACGACCGCGCTGAAACCACCCGCCCGCCTCCCCCAATCACTGACCAACCGGGCGCGATGGTCGTCTCTTCCTTCCACCCTCCGAGTCACCCCCATGCGTCGAAACATGCTGCGTGTGTTGTTCCTGCTTCCCATGCTGCTGGTTCCCGGGGGCTGCGGGTTGACCGGCTTCAAGGCCACCACCACACAGGTGAACAACGTGCCGCATGTGCCCGGGGCGGCGCTGGATGTCGCCACGCGCAACGGGGCCATCACCATCACCGGCGATCCCGCCGCGTCGGACGTGCAGGTCACGGCGACCATCAGCGCGGGTGGGTTGACCCAGGACGAGGCCGATCAGCGATTGCTCGCCACCGTGCTTGACGTCCGCCGCAACGCCGAGGGCGTGCTGACCGTGCGCGTCCACTGGCCCGAGCCGAAGCATTCCAACGACAGCGCGGCGTTCGACATTCGGCTGCCCGACGCCGACGGTGTGACGGCGGTGACCTCCAACGGCGCGGTCGAGGTGGCCAAACTCGGCGGCCACCTTCGGATCAACACCTCCAACGGGCGCGTGCGCGTGACTGATCACGATGGCCCCGCCGAGGTGGACACCTCCAACGGCTCGGTGACGGTGACGCGGCTGAACGGGCCGCTCACGGTGGACACATCCAACGGGTCCGTCACCGCGGAGCACGTGGCCGGTCCGATGAACATGGACACCAGCAACGGCAGCGTGCAGGTGGTGGTGGACGAGTCCTTCACGGGGCGCGTGGTCTTCGACACCTCCAACGGCCGTGTGCGGGTGACAGACGGACCGGGGCGCGTGGTGAAGTCGAACCTCAAGCGGTCGGGCGGCGTGATCGTGGTGGGCGACGAGTCCACCGAGTCGGTGATCGACACCAGCAACGGCGGCATCACGTTCGAGATTCAGCGGGGGTCGTGACGCCGCCGTAACGATCGTTCCGGCGATTCGTTCCGGCGTCACAGGGGTTGAACAAGTGGGCCTGGACGGACTCGAACCGTCGACCTCACCCTTATCAGGGGTGCGCTCTAGCCAGCTGAGCTACAAGCCCTTCGCCCGTCGGCGGCTGGCCCATGCCGACGGGGTTGAGAGTATAGCCGACCGGTCGCGGCGGGCCAGATGGTGAGATTGAGGCGCCGGGGCCGCGATCACCCGGTCAACGCGGCATCGCGGCGCGGTACACTGCCCATCATGCAGTCCAAAGCCGCCACCGTCGAGCAGTATCTGGCCGAACTCCCTCCCGATCGCCGTCAGGCCATCGAGGCGGTGCGGCAGGTCATCCTGAAGAACCTGGACAAGGATTACGCGGAGGGCATGAGCTACGGCATGATCGGCTACTGCGTGCCGCACAGCGTCTATCCGGCAGGGTATCACTGCAACCCGAAGCAGCCGCTCCCATTCGCCGCCCTTGCCTCGCAGAAGAACTACATGTCGCTGTACCTGATGCCGGTGTACGGCGAGGGCACCGACGATGAGTCGTGGTTTCGCAGGGAGTGGGCGAAGACCGGCAAGAAACTGGACATGGGCAAGTGCTGCATCCGCTTCAAACGGGTGGAGGACCTGGCGCTGGACGTGATCGGCGAGGCGATCCGGCGCGTCCCCACCAGGCGGTGGATCGAGTTCTACGAGCGCACCCTGCTGCGCACGAGCAAACAGGCCGCGGCGCGGTTGGCGGCCCGCAAGGCGGCATCGAAGCCCGCCGCCAGGCCCGCGAAGAAGAAGGCCGCGAAGCGCAACACCAAGAAGAAGACGACCACCAAGCGCCGGTAGAAAACCCGGACATGCGGCAGGCGGGACGCCCGCGCCACGCCATCGCGCCGCGGCTGGAGTCCCACGCTCAGGCCGTCTGACGCGCCGGCTCCGCCTCGGCGGCTTCCGGCTTCACTTCGCCGGTGCGCGGGCCCTCGGAGGTCATGGTGTCGAAGGGCTGCGCCGGTTGCGTCGGGTAGGCGATGCGTCCGTGGTGCAGCGACCAGATGGACCGGATCACCGACTCCTCGATGACCGCCAGCTCGCGCAGAGTGAGTTCGCACTCGTCGAACTGACCGTCGTTGAGCCGCTTGCGGGCCAGTTTGCGCACCAGGTTCTCGATGGCGGCGGGCGCGGGGTCGCTCATGGCGCGAGTGGCCGACTCACAGGCGTCGGCGATCATGAGAATCGCGGCCTCCTTGGTGCGCGGGCGCGGACCGGGGTAGCGGAACTCCAGCTCGCTGACCCGATCCCGTTCGCCTTCGCCCTCGGCCCTCGACCGGGCCGCGTGGTAGAAGTACTCCACCAGCGTGGTGCCGTGGTGCGACTCGATGAAATGGATCAGCACGCGCGGCAGGCCGGCCTCGCGTGCCAGCTCCACGCCGTCCTTCACGTGGCCCACGATCACCAGCAGCGACATGGCCGGGCTGAGTTTGTCGTGCTTGCTGGGGCCGCCCGACTGGTTCTCGACGAAGTAGTCGGGCTTGTTCATCTTGCCGATGTCGTGATACAGCGCGCCCACGTAGGTGAGCAGTCCGTTGGCGCCGATGGCGTCGGCGGCGGATTCGGCGATCGACGCCACCGCCAGGGAGTGGGTGTAGGTGCCCGGGGCGCGCTCCTGCAGCTGCTTGAGCAGCGGGTTGCGCGGGTCGCGCAGCTCCACCAGCGTCATGCCGGTGGGAATGTCAAACAGTCGCTCGATGCTCGGCAGGATGCCCAGCACGAAGAAGCCGACCATGAGGGCGGCGGCGGCGGAAAGACCCGCCTCCATCCAGATCTGCGACCAGGCGCCGGGGATCAGCCGCTGCGCCGCGTCGTAGAGCGGAACCTCGAAGAGCCCCAGCAGCAGCGATCCCAGCCCGCCGATCAGGGCCGCCAGCATGGCCGCCCGCACCAGGATATTGCGGTGACGCACCTCGCCCAGGCAGGCGATCGCCGCTCCGCCCACCGCGACCAGCAGGACGAAGTGGGCGATGGAGAGCTCGAGAGCAAACACCAGCAGCGCGGTCTGGAGCCCGGCGATGGTGGCCGCCAGCCGCTGGTCGTAGGCGATGACCAGCAGCATCGACGCGAAGAGCGTCACCGCCACGCTGGCCGGCAGTGAGAAGGCGGGCGCCTCCGAGGCCACCCCCGCCGCGACGCCCAGCGAACCCGCGCTCAGCAGCGCCAGGGCGATGACGCGCAGCGGATTGCGCGTGATGCGGGGGTAGAAGCGCACCAGGTACGCCGCCATGATGGCGCTGAGCAGCGCCACCACGCCGCACGAACCCAGTCGCCGCACCACGATGGAGACCGTGCTGGCCTGGGCGCGGTACTCCTCCGCCTCGCGCTGAGCGGTGGTGAACTGTTCGGGCGTCAGAATGTCGCCCGGCTTGAAGATGGGGTCGCCGGCGCGGTGCGTCACCTTCACCTCGGTCACGCGGGCGGCCTCTTCCTCGGCCCGCTTGTCCGTCGCCGCCCGGTCGAACACGAAGAACGGCTCACCCCGGTGGGCCAGACGGGCGGCGATCACCGCCGCGGCGTCGTCCGGCAGGCGCAGGTCGCGCAGGGCCTCGCGCCAGCGCAGACGCAACTCCTCCACCGCCTCGGGGCGGACCTCGATGAAGGTGCGCGACTGGAAGGACCGCTCGCCGGCCCGGAACTCGGTGGTCAGGCGCAGCTTCTCGATCTGGGCGTCCTGACTCGAGATCGAAGGCGAGCGCAGAATGACCTTCTCCAGCAGATCGACCGTGATCCACGTGCGCCAGGCGTCGTTGGGCTCGCCTTCCTCGTTGATGAACGACTGAAGCGTCGCCAGACGGCGCTCGGTCAGGTCGAAGGCGGCGCGGATCTCCGGAGCGACCTGGGAGAAGTCGGTGATCTTCTCGACCACGCGCGGCAGGTTGAGCAGCTCCTGCTGCACGTCCGTCACCAACTGCTCGTTGAGCCGGAAGACGTGCGGCGCCCTGGCCCGCTCCTCGCGGCGCTTTTCCTCGGTGGCGGCGGCGTTGATGATGGTGAAATCCACCCGCTTCAGCCGCGCCTCGGTCATCACCGCGCCGACCTGCAGTCGAAGCTGATCGTGCGACACGGCGACGATGGTGGCGGCGACAAAGAAGAACGCCGCGTACACCAGCACGGTGTTGACCAGATCACGCCGCATCAGCAGCCCGCGCAGGTCGATGCCCGTGCGCGGAATGATCCGGCGCAGTTCCTGGCGGCGCCGTTCCGAGCGAATCGTCGCGGGCTTGGACTTGGTCGCGTCGTTGGGCATGCGTCAGTCGGGTCGGCGTCGAGGCCGGGGCCCGTCGTCCCTCCATCCCCCACCATCCCCCGCTCCCCCTCCACGCCGCCTCACCCTAGGCATCCCCCATCGGGTATCATCGTTATCGACGACGCGACGCCAGGCAACCAGCCGATTGGGGGTTTCGGATGGTTCTCCTTCTCGTTCAGGAACGTCCGAATAACTATTCCTCGGGCTCTGCGTCTTTGCCAGTTTCGTGCATGATCGGAGCAAAAACAAGACATTTCGGCGCAGATCGACAAAAAACGGAGCACGTTTCGACGTGCTGGCTGTGCCTGTCCCTGAGTGTCCTTGGTTGGGTGGGTGTCGGATGTGCCCCCCGTCCCGGCAACGTGATGGAGGAACCCTCGCGGGATGCCCAAGTGCTCCAGGCCCTGCGGCTGGCCGCCTCCGACCATCCGGCCGCCGCTCCGCCCACCCCGGCGAGCCATGAGCGGGGACGCTGGGAGGACATCGACCTGGCGGTCTACTGGGCCGTCGCGGAGCCGGGAGTCGAACTGGCCACGGTGCGCCGACGGGACTTCGAGTGGGGCTTCATCTACGACCTGAAGACCATCGAGGGCTGGCCCGGCGTCCTGATCATCGAGCGGGTGGACGGCCCGCGCGTCTACGAAGCCCGCGCCTCGATCGGACGATTCCTCAACACCCGCGCATCCCGTGAGCAGGCGCTGATCAACGCCATCGATCGCTGGATGCGCGCCCTCGGACGCAAGCGGCGGTGAACCAGCCCGCGCTCACCGCCGCCGCTCGCATCCGCGCTTGCCTGATCGACCTGAAGAGGCGATAGTCCGCCCCATGCCTGCAACCGGTTCTCCACCGATCTCAGACGGCGCCTGGGTCCGACGACTCGGCGGACGATTCATCGTCTTCGACGGACCGGACGGCTCGGGCAAGAGCACCCAGATCGAGCGGTTCACGGGTTACTGCCGCTCCCACGGCGTCGATCCCGTCGAAGTGCGCGAACCGGGCGGCACCTCGATCGGCGAGCAGATCCGACGCGTGCTGCTCGACCCGGCGAACGCCGAGATGTCGCTGCGCTGCGAGATGATGCTGTACATGGCGTCGCGGGCGCAGTTGATCGAGGAGCGCATCCGCCCGGCGCTGCGCCAGGGGCGCTTCGTGCTCGCGGATCGGTTCGTTTCTTCCACGCTCGCCTACCAGGGGGCCGCCGGAGGGCTGCCGCTCGAGGACATTCACGCCGTCGCCCGCGTGGCCATCGGCGACGACTGGCCCGACCTGGTCGTGGTGTTCGACGTGGATGAAGAGACCGCGGCCCGTCGTCTCAACCCCCTGCTCGACCGAATGGAGCAGAAAGGGACCGCGTTCCACCGGCTCGTGCGCCGGGGGTACCTCGACCAGGCGGCCCGTGACCCGGATCGACACCTCGTCATCGACGCCTCGCGCGATGCCGACGCGGTGTTCACCTCGCTGTGCGAAGGTATCCGTGATCGCCTCGCCCCCGCGAACGCCTGATGGCTGCAGACGCCGTCATCAGCCCGTTCTGCTGACCTCCTACGATCGGACATGGTGAACGTCGTCGGCAACACAGGGCCCATCCGCGTGGCGTGCTTCGACCTGGGGGGCGTGCTCATCCGCATCTGCCGCACCTGGGCCGAGGGCTGCGCCCGCGTGGGGCTGCCCGTGCGCGACCCGCAGCGGCGCGAGGAGACGGTTCAGGAACGTCAGCAGGTGGTCTACGACTACCAGACCGGACGCATTGACGGCCCCACGTTCGCCCAGCGGCTGAGCGAGATTCTGCGCGGGGCCTACACGCCCGAAGAAGTGATGAATGTCCACCGCGCGTGGGTGATCGAGGAGTATCAAGGCGTCGCCGAGGCGCTGGATCGCCTCAAGCAGGCGGGCCTGCGCACGGCCTGCCTGTCCAACACCAACGATGCTCACTGGCGGGGACTGTGGGACTACCCGGTGATGAATCGGCTGGATGTGCCGCTCGCCTCGCACCTGCTGGGGCTGCACAAGCCGGACCACGCCATCTACCGCGCCGCGGAGGCGCGATTCGGCGCCAAGGGATCGTCGGTGCTGTTCTTCGACGACCTCGAACCCAACGTGGCGGCGGCCCGCGAGGTGGGGTGGGACGCGGTTCACGTGAATCACGCGGGGCGCACGGATGAGCAGATCCTCGCCGCCGCGCGGACGCGGGGCATTGCCGTGTGAACGCAGACGGCCCGTCACCCGCTACACTACCCGTTACTCACACAACGCATGGGGGGCGTGCGGAGCCACGCGCCGTGAAACCCAAACTCGACATGATCGGCAACGTGTGCGGCGTGCTGGGCGCGGCGGTGTGCGTGCTCGCCGTCATCCTGCGACAGGTAGGCAAGGGCGATCCCGCGTTCATGACCATGAACCCCTTTCACCTGTTCGTCGGCGGCGTGGGGATCATCGTCTTCGGCTGCTGGTGCAAGCTCTGCGCGAAGTGACGGCGAATCATGCCGTGATCAGCACCTTGATCCGCTTCCTCAGCGGGCGCGAAGCAGTTCCGCCTCGGCGGCGATGGCCCCGAATGACGCCCACGGGTGCGTCTCAACGATGCGCCGGAATTCATTCATCGCCTGCTCGCGCCGACCTTCCACGAGATCGAGATGGGCCAGCCCGAAGGCCAGGGCCGCGTCTCCCATGGCCGAGGCAGCCCAGTCATCCGCATGAGCCGATGGCGCGGTGAGCCCCGGCTCGTCGGCGTTCGCTCCCAATCCGCGCGACTGGTACAGCAGGCACAGGCGGTGATACGCCTGGTTCTCGATGATCTCCATCTCCGGGCGAATCGGCCGCAGGACGTCGGCGGCTTCGTCATGCCGCCCCAGCCGCTGGAGCGTCATCCACAGCCAGTGCGTGGTGGCGACAAGCATGTCGTCGTTCGTGGAAACGCCGAGACACGCGCGAAACGCGGGCAGGGCGCGGTCGAACTCGCCCAGCAGGAAATGGGCCAGCCCCAGGTGATACCAGATGTTGGAATGGGTGGTCGAGCGCGGCAGGTTGAGCGCGTTGGGCGCGCCGTCCGGCTCCACTTCATCCGGCAGGCCCTGAATCAGATCGGCCGCGCGCGAAAGCCGATCAACCGCCGCCTCGAACCGGCGCAGTGTGATCAGCCGGTGTCCCGCATGTCGCAGCAGACGGAAGGAATCGGGATGCGTCCGCAGCCCCGATTCGAACACCGCATACGACTCGTGATACCGGCCCAGGTACGCGAGCCGCCGGCCGTACCAGATGATGTTCGCCTCCTCGGACGAATCACGCTCGTAGTTCGAGCGGGCTCTGGCCAGATCTCGCTCCAGCGCCGCCAGACGCTCGTCATCGAACATCGGCCGCCGCAGGGGTGATCCCAGGAGGGAAATGGCTTCGATCGGCGATTCGCTGTCCAACGCATCGGCGAGACGAGCGGATGTCCCGTCATGCCGATCTGTCCGGTGGCTTGCGCAGGAGGCGCTCGCCCCGACAAGCAGAAGCACCGCGGCGGTGTGGATCAATATGGGACAGCGCGACATGTCGGCAGCGTACCAGATTGCCCCGCGTCGATCACGCGCGGAATCGCGCCGCGGCGAGGAAGCCGATGGGCAGGTCGGTCCTGCCGCGCGTCGCCAGGTCGGCCAGCGCCTCCCCCACCACCGGGGCGAACTTGAAGCCGTGCCCGCTGAAGCCGCAGGCGATGGTGACGCGCCGGTGGATCGGATGCCGGTCGATGATGAAGTGACCGTCCGGGCTGTTGGTGTACAGGCAGACGCTCGAGGCGACGGCTTCGCCGTACACGCCCGGAAACGTGAGATCGAGGAATCGCTTGAGCGCGGCGATCTCGTCGGGCCGCACGCGGCGGGGGAGCGTCTCCGGGTCGCAGGTCTCCCCGGCGAAGTGCAGCGACACCTTGCCCGTACCGTGATCGTTGACGCAGGGGAAACCGTAGTAGAACGAATCAACGGCCCGCGCCACACCCCAGCAGGGCGTCACCCGCGGGCGGAATCGAATCGGGTCGCGCATGGCGAACCACACGGCGGGCTGCCGCGACACGCGCAGGGCCAGACCGCCGGGAGCGCTGGAGCCGCGACGCTCCGCGTCGCGCAGTTCATCGACGGACCCCCGGGGCTCGATCACATCCGACGACCACGCGCCCGCGCTCAGGATGAGATGACCGGCGCGGAACTCGCCCCGATCCGTGATGACGATCACCTCATCGTCCTGCTCACGCCAGTGGAGCGCCCGCGTGTTGTCAAGAATCGCCGCCCCCGCTTCACGGGCCAGCCGCGCCATCGCGGTCACAGCCCGCTCAGGCAAGAGCGTGCCCGCATCCTGCTCAAAGAAGCCCACGTCATCCGGCATGGGACGGATGAACGGATAGCGTGAGACAAGCGAACCGGCGTCGAGCACCTCGTGCGGCAGGCCGTGACGACCGGCCGTGTCCAGCGTGCCCGCGATCAGGTGGTGGTCCGGCGGGCCGATCCACAATCCGCCGCTGGGGTGAAACAGCGTCTCGCCCGCCTGCTCCTGCAGCGTGAGCCACTGCTTTCGCGCGCGCTGAAGCAGGGGCACGTAGTCCGGGTGCTCGTAGTACGCGACGCGAAAAATGCGTGATTCGCCGTGCGATGACCCGAGCGCGTGCCCGATGGTGAACCGCTCGACGCCCAGCACGCGCTCGCCCCGGCGCGCCAACTCCAGGCAGCATGCGGTGCCCATCGCGCCGACGCCCAGAACGATGATGTCGTATTCCGCTCGACCGGCCATTCGATGAGGCAGGATACCCCTCAAGCCGTTTCACCAGGCGGCGAACCGCCGGTTCTTCATTCACTTTTGCCATCCGTTTTCGCGGGTTTCAGTGTACCTTGACGGGCTACAGCCGCCGGAAGCGCGATGCACGCGCCTGATCGGCGGTCGGTTCACGGGAGTGGAGAGTCATGCGTCTGACAATGACTGTCATGGCGTTGTTGGCGGGAATGGGCGGGCTGGCGAATCCCGTCTCATCCCAGGCGCCCGTTCTGGATGATCCGGTTGCTGGCCCACCATTCGTGCGTCCGGCATTTGAATGTCGTCTCGTCATCAAGTTCTCGGACCACGTGCTGGCTCGCGTCCGGGACGGGCGACTCGTCTCCCAGGCGGGGGTGGATCTGTCGGCCGCCGGCGCAGCGCTGGCGCGCCACGGCGCGGCGCTGCATCAACTGATCCAGCTGCCCGACGATGCGATCGAGCGGCTTGAGTCGCGGGCGCTGCTGAACAGCGGTCAGCCACAGCCCGATCTGCGGTCGATGATGCGGGTGGAAGTCGTCGACGACTCGATCGAGGCGCTGGCCAACGATCTGGCGGCGCTTCGATTCGTGGAGTGGGTGGAGTTCGAGGAAGTGCTGCCGCCGCCGCCCTTCATCATCGGCGGGGGCTGCGAGGACATCGCGCCCGTCACGCCCAGCTACCGAACCAATCAGACGTATCGCGGCCCGAACCCCGGCCTGAACATGGACGCCGCGTGGACGCTGGGCTCGGCGCGAGGCGGGGGCATCCGCGTCGCGGACTGCGAGTACGGCTACAACGCCAACCACGAGGATCTCTGCTGGATCACCATGGAGCAGGGACAGACCATCCACCCGCAGGTCATCGCCAACGGGTGGGATGAGCACGGCACGGCGGTGTTCGGCGAGATGATCTCCGGCGACAACGCCTACGGATGCCTGGGCCTGGCCCCGGACGCCGAGGCGTACTTCTTCACCGAGTGGTCGGTCGAGCAGGGAAGCCGCCGGGCCACGTGCATCGCCAACGCCATCGCGACGATGGATGCGGGCGACATCGTCGTGCTGGAGATGCAGACCACCGGCGCGGGAGGCGGCTACGGCCCGGCGGAACTGAACAGCAGCGTGTGGACGCTGGTGAAGAACGCCACGGACGCCGGCATCATCGTCGTCGCCGCGGCAGGCAACGGGAACCAGAATCTCGACTCCTCCGCCTACGCCCCGTACATGGCCCGGGGGGACAGCGGCGCGATCATCGTGGGCGCGGGGTCGAGCAACACCAGTCACGACAAGCTGTCGTTCAGCACCTACGGCTCGCGCGTCAACGTGCAGGGATGGGGGCAGAACGTCTTCACGCTCGGGTACGGCTCATACGCGCAGCATGGGGGCGACAAGAACCAGCGCTACACCGCGGGGTTCAGCGGCACCAGCTCCGCCACGCCTCTGGTTGCCTCGGCGTGCCTGGCGCTGCAGTCGCTGGCCGTGGAGCACCTGGGGCGGCGGCTCACACCCGCCGAGATGCGCCAGCTGCTCGTCGAGACCGGCATTCCACAGGGCGCGGGCGGGCACATCGGCCCCTTCCCCAACGTGCTGGCGGCGGGCCTGCGGCTGACGGGGGATCGGGCCACCCTGGAATCCCTCACGCTGGTGACGGGCGAGGCGCTCGAAGGCGGCATCGAGCGACTCAACGCCTCCGACGATGTGCGCCTGCGAACGCGATCCGGCTATGGAACCACCTTCACCGACCTTCACCTGCTGGACATGATCATCCGCGCCAGGACGAGCGTGACCAATCCGACAACACTGGATGTCACCGTGGAGTCCTCGATCGGCCATCCCAGCGGCGTCGCCCGGCTGCGGCTGCGCCATCGAAACACCGGCCAGTTCGAACAGGTGGCCCAATACGCCATCGGTCCGGTCGAGGAGACGATCGACGTGGAAGGTCTGGACGCCTCGCGCTACGTGCAGGCGCAGGGGGTGATCGACCTGATGATCCGGCACGTGGTGGCGGTGCCTGTCTTCGCGTTCACGTTCGAGTCACGGTTCGACGTGGTGACGATCCGGGCGCGTTAGCAGAAGCCCCATGATGAGGCGGAATCCTCACCGTGCCGCCGATTGCAGCGCGGTGCGCAGGTCGAGGTGCTCCACCTGATGCTCCTGACGCAGCAGGTCGCGGTGCAGGTTCACCACGCGTTCCCGTTCCGGGTCGTTCAGGCCCCCCGGTCCGTACCCCGACGCCAGCGCCTCCAGCACGGCCAGGTGAAGCGGCGAACGGTGGTCGAACCGGCGATAGCGATCCTCCAGGTCGATCAGCGCTCGAATGGCCTCGCCCAGCGATGGATCAACAGCCGGGTCAAAGCCGGGCGTACGGACCGCCCGCTGCACGGCGACGCACGCGGCGAGGGCCTCCAGATCGTCCAGCCGCGTGTCGTCGGGCGGTAGGATCGCTTTGAACCTCGGCGTGATCTCATCGAGCAGCGTCATGGCCTCGTCGATGCGCCCCTGGCCCAGACGCCAGAACGCGAGCAGAAACTTGTGGTTCAGCGGATCGAGGTGATGCCCGCGTCCGGCGGCGTTCTCGCGCTCGACCAGTCGCTCCAGAACCAGCACCTGGGCGTTGAACAGGGTCTCGGCGGCCAGAGGATCATCCAAGCCGATCCCGCTGAGCATGAAATGGCTGACCCACACCTGGGAAAGCAGCCGGGATGTGGCGGATTGGGTGGCGGCACGGGCGAACAGAACTTGGGCATTATCGATGGCGCTCCCCCTGAGTGCTGAATACTCCTCAATCGCAACGCCTGCCTGCCTGGCGAAGTGCCTCGCCACCATCCCACCCGCAGCAATCGTGACTGCGATGATCACGCTCCCAGCAGCCACTGATGGATGGCGCTTGGTCCAGAGTCGCAACAGGCGGTAAAGCGACGGCTTCGCCCAGCGAATCGGTTCGTGGCGCAGCCAGGCATCCAGATCATCCGCCAGGGCGGCGGCGGAATCGTGCCGACGCGATGGATCGGGTTCCAGCGCCCGGCGGCAGATGGCCGCCAGATCGGGATCAATCCGTCGTTGGCCGACGTCCAGCGAGGGAGGCGTGCGCCGCCCCGTGACGGCGTCGTGGGTCCGTGCGATGTCCGCCGCCGTATCGCCGTTGGGCAGGCGGTCGGTCAGCAGCAGGTAGAGGATGCCGCCCAGAGCGTACACGTCCGAAGCGGTGGTGAAGGCGCCCGCATCGAGCCGGTACTGCTCGGGCGAGATGAAAGCCAGGTTGCCGATCGGCGCGTCCGTCTGGTAGCGACGCGGAAACTCCTCCGACTCGCCGAGCCGCATGGCGATGCCGAAGTCGGTGATCTTGGGCACCCCGTCCGACGTGAGCAGAATGTTGCCCGGCTTCAGGTCGCAGTGCACCAGTCCGGCGGTGTGGGCGGCATGCATCCCCCGGGCCACGTCGCGGACCAGGCGGACGGCCTCGCGCGCCGCAATGGGTCGATCCTGCCGCTCCAGCCACTCTCCCAGATCGCCCTCCTCGACGTACTCCGCGACGATGTAATCCTCGTTGTCGGTCGAGACGCCTCGATCGAGAATCCGCACGACGTTCGGATGCGTCACCCGCCGCGCCTTGGTCGCCTCGTCAGTCAGGCGGAATCGGGTCATTTCTTCCGTGGAACGCACGGCGAGCACCTTGATCGCCACCAGGGCCTCATGGTCGCGCTCCGACAACAGTCGATCCACCGCCAGGTAGACCTGACCCGAGGCCCCCACCCCCAGCAACTCCCGCAGCTCGTAGCGGCGCCGTCCACCGCCCGTCGATGGACCGAACTCGCCCGGAAGCGACTTCGTCGGTTGACGCACGAATGCGTCGCGCAGCCCCGTGGTGGACCAGATGGCGCCGTTGAGCGCGGCGGCCTCGCGAATCTCCGTCTCCAGGTCGGGGTACCGCTCCACCAGCGACTCGACCGCCTGCCCGTGGGCGCGACGCGAGCCCGACAGGGCGCGAAGCGTGACATCCAGCGCCGCATCCAGCGACACGAGACGATCGCGCAGATCAGGAATGGCGTCCAGATACCGTTCGAGCGTCACCTCCAACCCGCGCTCGATGCGATACCGACCGTCCGCCTCGATGATTTCCGCCAGCGCGTCGTCGGACGCGCCGGGCGACACGTCATGAACCACGTCGGCGAAAGGCAGGTCGCGGCCGGTCTTTCGATAGAGCGCCAGGGTGCGATCGCGCGGCGTAGGCGCGGCCCGGTTCATCCCAGCGCTCCATCGTCGATCAGACGGCGCAGCGTTTCCCGGATGCGATGCCACCGCTGCCTGGCGGCTGACCCCGACATGCCCAGATGCTCGCCGATCGAGTCGTGCGTCTCCCCCTCCAGCCAGAGCGCGAGAAACTGGCGATCCAGCGGATCCTGCAGGGCGCGGAAGACCTGCTCCAGTTCAACCTCGACATTGGAATGCTTCTCGCTCCCCGCTTCCCCCAGACGACGCAGCATGGCGGCGGCGAAGGCGCTGTCGCTTCCCTCCACGTGCCGGAGCCGCCGGGTGACGCGCGACCGATCAACCACGGCGTGGTCCGCCATCCGGAACACCAGCGACCAGAGCTCCTTCGGTACGGTGGCCTCCATCTTGCCCTGGCCCACGTACAGATCCAGCCGCCGCGTGACGGTGGAGAGCACATCCATTGAATCAAACAGGCGACGCATGGGGCGGCTGAGTTTCCAGCGCACCCGCCGCCGGATGCGGGCGCCATACCGGGCCATGAACTCGGCGGCGGCGGATCGATCCCCCGATCGCATGCGCTGCAGCAGGTCCGCCACGACCCCGGAAACGCTGGTCAGATCACCACCTTCGGACGTCGGACCCGCTGGTGGGGGCATTTCGACAGGCGCGGCGACCCGTCCGGTCACCCCGGAACGGGCCCATGAACCTGCCTGAAGCACCACCAACCCCATCGTTCACCAGCCCTCCGAAAAAAAAAACTTCATGAGTTTGTCACACTCGGCCTTCGGCGAACGCCCCTATCTGTGGCGAAGCGGATTTGAGCCGTGGTCCGAGGGGAATCGTGACCCCTCGCACGGCCCGAACCGACCTTCGAGGAGGCATCGTCATGGGGCCAATGCATCATCATCGTACCACGCGGTCGCATTTCGTTGGAGAAGATTCCGCAGGAACCTGTCGCCACGCCATGCCATGGCTTTGTGCCGCCGTTATCGCTGCATATTGCAGCACGACAACCGTGGCATCCAGTGCTCCAAACATCGCTGGCGAGGGACTTTCCGTCACCAACCAGTCAGCAGCGACGACGTTGGCCAGCGATCCGCTGTGGGACTGGGAGATCATCCTGAAGGCGGACATCGACGGCGACGGCTGGATCGGACCGCCTCCGCCGCCGCCCCCGCCGCCGGGTGGTGGAGGAGGCGTCGCCTGACCCGTCATCCGCATCATCCCGCCTCTCCCGCCCACGCCTGCGCGATGCCAACCCGCGCGGGCGCGGGCCTTTACGCGCTCACCTTTGGGGGAACACCTCGACTCCTTTATGTGGGATCAGCAGGGGTCGAGGCCTAGGCGAGGAAGCCGAACCGGGGGTCGGACCTCGCCACTTGGACGGACCTGACGATCGGATGCTCCCATGGAATGCAGCATCCACGTCGGGTCCGTCTTTTTTGACCCGCATCGGCCGCATCGTGAAGAACAGAAAACACCGGCATCGAGTCGTGGGGTCGAGTCATGGAATGGCGGCTCGCTAGAATCGGTCCGATGACGGCCCATGTGCGGCTGTCCCAACGCCATCCGGGCCATCCCACACACTTGTCTTCCCCATGCCAACCACGCACACCGCCGAAGCACCCGCCCCATCCCATTCCGGCGCCCGACGACCTGGAGCCATTCTCATCACCGGAGCCGGCGGAGAAATCGGCCACGGGCTGATCGAGCGTTTCCACACCGACCACCGGGGCAGCGTGGTGGCGATGGACGTTCGCGACTTGGATGCGGAGCTCAAGTCCAAGTGCCACGAGGCGCTGGTCGGGGACATCTGCGATCCATCACTCATGGAGCGGCTTCTTGCGACCTATGAGATTACCGAGGTTTACCATCTTGCCGCGCTTCTCTCCACGCGCAGCGAGTTCAACCCCGAGGCCGCCCACGAGGTCAACGTCAAGGGCACGCTCAACCTGCTGAAACTCGCGGCGGAGCAGGCACGCTCCCACGGTCGCCGGGTGAAGTTCATCTTCCCCTCCTCCATCGCCGCCTATGGCATGCCGGACCTCGTCACCAAGGCCAGGGCCGGCGCGGTGAAGGAGCACGAATGGTGCATGCCCGCCACCATGTACGGCTGCAACAAGCTGGCGTGTGAACACCTGGGCCGCTACTACGCCCGTCACTACCGCCTGCTGGCCAAGGACCGCATTCCGAACATTCTCGACTTCCGATCCATTCGCTTCCCCGGCATCATCAGTGCCCACACCCTGCCCAGCGGAGGCACCAGCGACTTCGGCCCGGAGATGCTCCACGCCGCCGCCAAGGGCGTGCCCTATGCCTGCTTCGTGCGTGAGGATTCGCGCATTCCCTTCATGACCATGCCCGACGCCATCGAGGCCTTGCTCACGCTGGCCAGCGCCGACGCATCCCGGCTGACCCAGGTGGTCTACAACGTGTCGGCGTTCAGCCCCAGCGCGGGTGAGTTCGCCGAACGGGTGCGCAAGTCATTCCCGGGCGCGTCGATCACCTTCCAGCCCGACCTGCAGCGCCAGCAGATCGTGGACAGCTGGCCCGCTGACTGCGATGACGCCGCCGCCCGGCGGGACTGGGGCTACAGGCCGAAGCACGACTTCGAGAAGGCGTTCAGCGAATACCTGGTGCCGGCGATCCGGGCCCGGTACGCGTGAGCAGAACGTCAATGCCAGTGGCACAGGCGTCCCGCCTGTGATTCCGCCGCCGAGGGATCGTGCATCGTCGAGGGCGCCGCTCATCTATCATCCCCCGTGATCCGCCTGCCGATCGTCCCCAACTCGGCCGCACCCCCGCACGAGCCATTCAACGGCCCGCCTCGCGCCCCCCAGCCCCTGCATGATGACGCCCTCGACCCGGCCAGGCGGCGGTTGATCGACTCCCATGGCCGCACCATCCGCGAGGTGCGGCTCTCGCTCACCGATCGCTGCAACTTCCGCTGCGTCTACTGCATGGACCCGGATTTCCGGTACATGCCCAAGCGCGAACTGCTCACGCTTCAGGAGTACCTGACCCTCGGCCGCGTGCTGCGCTCCCTGGGCGTCACCAAGATCCGGCTGACGGGCGGTGAGCCCACGCTCTACCCCGATCTGGACGCGGTCATCGCGGGGTTGGCGGCGATGGGCGTGCCCGACCTGACCATGACCACCAACGGCTCGCTGCTCACCCCCGAGCGGGCGGCCCGCTGGAAGCGGCTGGGGCTTGGGCGCGTGACGCTCTCGCTCGACTCGCTGCGCGATGATCGCGTGCGGACCATCACCCGCTCCAAGACCGGCGTGAGCGCCGTGATCCAGGCCATCCGCGCGGCGCAGGACGCGGGGCTGGGGCCGGTCAAGGTCAACGCAGTCATCCTGCGCGGTGTCAACGACGATGAACTGCCCGACTTCGCCGACTTCGCGCTGAAGCACGGCGTCGATTACCGGCTGATCGAGTTCATGCCGCTCGATTCGCAGCACCAGTGGTCGATGGACCGCGTGGTCAGCGCGCGGGAGATGCGGGAGCGCATCGAGCGTCGCCACCCGCTCACGCCCGAGCAGGATGATCCGTCGAGCACCTCGATGAACTTCCGCATCGCGGGCCGGGCGGATGCCCGCATCGGGCTGATCGCCCCGGTGACGCGGCCTTTCTGCGGGGCGTGCAGCCGCCTGCGCATCACCGCCGACGGCAAGGTGCGGCCCTGCCTGTTCAGCCATGATGAGTGGGATCTGCGGGCTGTGCTGCGATCCGTGCCGCTCGATGATCCTGGCATGGACGAGCGCCTCACCCGCTTCCTCATCGACGCCACATGGACCAAGCAGGCCGGTCACGGCATCGGGTCGCGCACTTTCGCCCAGCCGGCGCGCACCATGAGCGCGATCGGGGGGTAGTCCCGTCAACCACGAGGGCTCACTCGTCCACCGTGCGGTACTTCGGTTCTCGCCGCAGCACATCGCGCACGCGCTCCAGCAGCGTTCTGGTGAGACGGATGCCCTCCGGCTCAGTGTGCTTCGATCCCTCGTACTCGATGCCCACGTAGCCGCGGTACCCCGC
Source organism: Phycisphaeraceae bacterium (assembly GCA_015709595.1). Taxonomy (NCBI): domain Bacteria; kingdom Pseudomonadati; phylum Planctomycetota; class Phycisphaerae; order Phycisphaerales; family Phycisphaeraceae; species Phycisphaeraceae bacterium. The sequence goes on along the minus strand of CP054178.1, from coordinate 1,771,768 downwards.
GTCGAGCACGATGCGCATCATCTTCTCGAAGTCGGTCTTCGTCTCGTTGCCCTGGTCATCGAACTCGTGGCTCTTGGCGCTGACGGCCTTGGCGAAGGGCATGAGCTCCGCGACGCCCTTGTAGCGGTCGTACCAGGCGTCGGGCTCGTGCTGGCGGCTCCAGTCGAAGCAGAAGTTGCCGAAGTCCGGCAGCGTTCCGCAGCGCGGATGATCGACCATCTTCATCACGCCCGCCAGCCACTGGCCATTGGACGAGTTGCCCCCGTGGTTCTCGACGATGACGTTGATGCCGAAGCCGTCGGCGAACTCGGTGAGCCGGCGCAGCCCGTCGGCGGCGAGTTTCTGCTGCTCCTCGTAGGTTCCCGACGACTGGGCGTTGACGCGGATGGAGTGACAGCCGAGGTGCCTGGCCGCCTCCACCCACTTGTGGTGGTTCTCGATGGCCTTCGTGCGCCGGACGGGGTCGGCGTCGCCCAGGGCGCCCTCGCCGTCGCACATGATGAGCAGTGACTTCACGCCGTGATCCGCGGCGGCCTTCTTCAACCCGTCGAGCGTCGCCCGGTCGCGGGCCTTGTCCTTGTAGAACGAGTTGACGTATTCGATGGCGTCCAGCCCGTAGTCCTCGCGCGCGATGCGGGCGAAGTCCATCGGATCGGCGCTTCCGCCGCGGAAGGCGCGATGCAGCGACCACTGGGCGAGCGAAATGCGGAACAAGGGGTTGTCCTCCTGCAGCAGCCCGGCCAGCGCGCGAGCAGGTCGCGCCGCCGCGAGCGATGCGGTTGAAACGAACGCGGCGCCGACGAATGCGCGGCGCGACAGACCAGATCGATCATCGGCATGGTCATGGCTTCGAATCACGGCGAGACTCCTTCTCCTGGTTGGGCGGCGAGCGGTGCGGCAGCGCACAGTGAAACCCGATGCAGGGCACCGAATCGACTTCCTCCGACTCCTCCGCGGAGCCGATCGCGTCGCTGACGCGAGAGAGCAGTTCTTCACTCAGCGGCACGGAGACGATGCGCTGCCCAGCGGGCGTGGATTGCACCACGGTCAGCGCACCCATCGCCCCTTCGTGCTGCAGGGCGCGAACCACGTTGCCGCCCACCTGCTCCTCCAGCGAGGCGATGGTGGTGACATAGGTCGGCAAGCCGCCGGGAGAGTCGTCCTCGGGCGCGGGTGCTTCGGGCTTCGCCCCCGGCGCCGATGGCTGCGGTTCCTTCTCGGCTGGCGGCGTCGGCGGCCTGCTCCCCCCCGGTGACGCGGATGGGGCGGACTTCGGATTCGAGTGCTTCCTGCCGGGCATGAGAACCTGTCCCTCGACCTTTCGCGTGCAGTCGATCCAACACGCAGGTCGGTTGATTCCTCGAAGAAAGCCCCCTCACCCCACCCCTCTCCTGACGGGAGATGATCTACTTCAGCACCGACTCGGCGTACGTCTTGGCCTGCTGCATGGCCTCGTCAATGCGCTCGGGATACCTGCCGCCCGCCTGGGCCTGATCGGGTCGCCCGCCACCGCCTCCGCCGCAGATGGCGGCGACTTCCTTCACCCAATCCCCCGCCTTGAGCCCCTTGGCGATCAGATCCTTCGGGACGACGGCCAGAATGCTCACCTTGGACTCGATCTCGTCGCCGGAGAACAGCATGCAGGCGGCGTCGGGACGCCTGGCCTTGAACACATCGCCCGCGGCGAGCAGCGACTCGGCGTCCGCCCCCAGCAGGCGATCGACGATGATGCGCCCCTGAATGCTCTCGGCAAGCACGCGGGCCTGGCTCACCACCAGGTCGCGGGTGCTGGCCGTCGCCTGCTTTCGCTGCTGCTTGACCTTCTCGCGCAACTCCTCCAGGCGCTCGGAGAGGCGGTTCCGGGCCACCAGCCCGATGGAAAGCTCCTCCATTTGGCGGCCGATCTCGGCGACTTCCTCGGCCAGCTGCTGACCCTCCATCGACATCGCGCGGAAGGCCCGCGCCTCGAGTTCGCGCCCGGCGACCTCGGCGGCCAGAGCGGCCGGTCCGGTGAGGGCGATGATCCGCCGCACCCCCGCCGCCACCGCGCCCTCGCTGAGCAGCACGAAGCGCTTGGCCTCGCCGGAGGTGCTCAGGTGCGTACCGCCGCAGAACTCAATGGAGCACTCCTGCCAGCGCTCCAGGTCCGGCTGGGCGATGAGCCGGTCGATGGACGGGCCGATCGACACCACGCGCACCGGGTCCGGATACTTCTCGCCGAACACAGCGCGCACGCCATTGATCTTGTAGGCCGTGGCCAGCGGCACTTCCTGCACGTGGACCGGCAGATCCTGATGAATCGCGGCGTTGACCAGGCGCTCGACCGCGTTGATCTCCTTCGGCGTCAGCGCCCGGCTGAAGGAGAAATCGAAGCGCAGCCGATCCGGCGCCACCAGCGACCCGCGCTGCTGCACCGAATCGCCCAGCACCTGACGCAAGGCCAGGTTGAGCAGATGCGTGCCGGTGTGGTGGGCCTTGACCGGCTCGCGATGCTCGGGCTTCACGGCCACGGTTACGCGCTCCGCGATGCGCATGGCCCCGGAGTGCATCTCGCCGACGTGCAGCACGTAGTCGCCGGAGCGGATGGTGTCCTGCACCTCGAACCACGCTCCCGCCGCGGTGGGCGAGCCGTGCAGATCGCCCGCCTTGGGCGTATTGCGTCCGCCCTCCAGTCGGATCTCGGCCTTGTCTCCCACCTGCCCTCCCTGCTCGGCGTAGCAGTTGGTTCGGTCGAGGATCAGCGCCACCCGCCGCCCCTGCCGGGCGATGTTGTCGAAGTCGCGCCCGTTCCAGATGGCGCGGATCTCACTGGTGATGGGTCGCCCGTGGTACTTGTCGATGTCGTCCGTGGGGGGAATCTGCAGGTGACGCAGCCGCGCCAGCGCATGGGGCGGCAGCGTGAAATCCACCTCCTGCTTCTCCTTGGCGAACCGCTGCGGGCGGCTGCGCGATCGCGCCTCCTCCATCAGCCGGTGGAAGCCCTCCTCATCGACTTTCAGACCCTTCTCCTCCGCCATGACGCGCGTCAGGTCGATGTCGAAGCCGTAGGTGTCGTGGAGTTTGAAGGCGTCCTTGGCGGCGATGACGCCCGTCCCGGCGGCCCGTGCCGCGGCATCATTGAACAACTCGATCCCCCGGTCGATCGTCTTGAGGAACAACTCCTCCTCGCGGTGGACGACGTCCGACGCATGCCTCGCCTTGCCGGCCAGCTCGGGGAAGGCGTCGCCGATCGACTCCACCACCGACGGCACCAGGTGATGCAGCACTGGCCCGCGCACGCCCAGCGTCTGGTGCGCATGCCGCACCGCCCGGCGGAGGATGCGCCGCAGCACGTAGCCGCGCCCCTCGTTGCTCGGCTCCGCCCCGTCGGCGATGGCCACGGTCAGGCAGCGGATGTGGTCGGCGATGACGCGGTAGGCGATGTCCACCGGGTCATCGAGATGGCCCGTGTAGGGATGCGCCCCGGTGTGATTCTCGATGGCCATGAACACCGGCATCCACAGGTCGGTGTCGTAGTTGCTGGTCTTGCGCTGCAGCACGCGGACGATGCGCTCGAAGCCCATGCCCGTGTCCACGTGCTGCGCGGGCAGGGGCGTGAGCTTGCCGTCCTGCCCGCGATCGAACTGGATGAAGACCAGGTTCCAGATTTCGATGACGCGCGGGTCGCCCCGGTTCACCAGCGCGCCGCCCTGGCCGTCGTCCGTCTGATCGTAGTGAATCTCGGAGCACGGCCCGCACGGGCCGGTGTCGCCCATTTCCCAGAAGTTGTCCTTCTTGTTGCCGGGGTGGACGTGGTCCTTGGGCAGCAGGCGCAGCCACAGGTCGCGGGCCTCGTGGTCGGGCGCGAGTTTCTCCGCCGGGTCGCCCTGGAAGTAGGTGGCGTGCAGACGCGCCGGGTCGAGTCCCCACACCTTGGTCAGCAGTTCCCACGCCCAGGCGATGGCCTCGCGCTTGAAGTAGTCTCCGAACGACCAGTTCCCGAGCATTTCGAAGAAGGTGTGGTGATAGGTGTCCTTGCCCACATCCTCGAGGTCGTTGTGCTTACCGCCCGCCCGGATGCACTTCTGGCTGTTGACGGCCCGCACATAGGCACGCTTGCCGCGTCCGAGAAAGACATCCTTGAACTGGTTCATCCCCGCGTTGGTGAAGAGCAGGGTGGGGTCATCCAGCGGCACCACCGGCGACGACGGGGCGAAGGTGTGTCCATGCCGCTGGACAAAGAAGTCGATGAACTCGCGTCGAATCTGGGCGGCGGTCTTCATGGCAGGGATTCTACCGCACCCTTCTCGAGCCTGCCCGATGGTCATTGGACCGGCTTCAGCCGCTCCAGGAGCTGCCCGACCCTCCCAGTTCGCCCGTCTCCGCGCGGCGTCTGGGGCTGTTCCCGGGTTTGCGCTTGTATCGAGTTCGTGCGCCGGTACATTGAACCACGCATGATTGGGGTAGCGCCGGTCGCCTCATGGGCGAACAAGGAAGCTGCTGCCGCCACTGTACTTCCGGGCTTCCATGCAGAGAGCCGCTGACCTGACAGCCGACGAGGAGATGCTGTGATGTCCACGTTCCCACCGCTGGTTCTGCTCACCACCGTCGCCCTCGTCTTTCAGGGGTGCGCCTCGGTCTCCACCACGAGCGACCTGGAACAACCGCACCACGGTTCATCCCTCGTGACGCACGTCGCCCGCGCCAACGTCTTCACCGCCAGCAACCAGGAGAACGCCTCCCTTGACGCCGATGACCGGGGCAACGTGATCGTCGCATGGGACAGCCGTCGCCAGCGGGGCGGACAGTACGGCGTGTTCGCCCGCAAACTCAACGCGGCCGGACAGCCGCTGACCCCCGAGGTTCCCGTGGGGGATTCGTCGCGGTCCGGGGCGATGCGCCCCGCCGTGGCGGCGACACGGGATGGCGGCGCGTGGATCGCCTGGACCCTGCTCGGCGCCGATGGCGACGCCGGGTCGATCATGCTGCAGCGTTTCGACCGCGATCTCATGCCGCTCACGCCGGAGCAGGTCGTCAATACCGTGACGAGCGGACATCAGCATGATGCCGCGGCGGCGGTGGATGGTCGCGGCCGCGTGCTGGTGACGTGGACGACCCCCACGGACGCGCCGGGTCATTCGGTTGTTCGCGCGCGGCTGTTCGATGACCACGGAGCCCCGCTCGGCGATGAGTTCCCGCTGTCGGACGACGCGGCAGGGCGGGTCGAGACGCTGGTCGCCTTGGCCGGTCTTCGCGGAACGGAGGGCGGATTCGTCGCCGCCTGGGCAGACCGCGGCGCGGGAGGCGCGACGTCGGACATCCTGATGCGCCGCATCCGCACCGACGGCGTCGCACAGGGGCCGGTCGTGGCGGTCAATGCCGCGCCGGGCATGCACATCGAGCCGAGCGTGGACGTGGACAACCAGGGGAGGATCACCATCGCGTGGATGCGCGGCGACGGCGAGGGGCACGACGTGGTCGCACGGCGCTTCGACGCCTCGGGCATGCCGCTCGGTGGGGAGTTCCTCGTCGCCCGCGCGGCAGGTGACTGGCTGAGCGGCGTCTCGGTCGCCTCCGCACCGGACGGCCGCTTCGTCGTCTCCTGGAACCGCCAGCGCGCGGGTGAGACGCACGACCTGAGCGTGGTGAAGCGAACCTACGACGCGATGGGCACGCCGAGCGGACCCGCCGTCGCGGCCCACGAAGCGCCGAACGGCCTGCAGTACCTGACCATCGCCTCGCCTGCGAGGCGGTCGGTCTGGTCTGTCGTCGATCTCGTCGGTCTGGCCTGGTCGGGGGAGGGCGGGCTGGATGATTCCTCCGGCGTCCACGTCACGCTGGTCGCTCCCGCCGGGCTGATGGCTGAGACGCCGTCGCGCAATCTCATGGCGCGCGCCGCGGGCGCGTCCGAGGGCGTGGTCGCGCCGATCCCGCCCATCTGGGACCCCAACTTCAAGCCGCTGCCTCCCCCGCTGCCCGACCCGCATCCCGGGCCGGACTTCGGCTTCCTGGGCGTCAACTTCACGGGCTGGACGCCCCCCGATCCGGAGATCGCGGTGGGTCCGAATCACATTGTGCAGATGACCAACGGAGCCATCGCGTTCTTCGACCTCGCCGGCAATCTGCTCTTCCAGGATGAGATCGAGGATTCATTCGGCTTCTGGGGCGCACAGGGGGCCACGGGCTTCGTCTTCGACCCCGAGTGCCTCTACGACCCCCACTCGGGGCGCTTCTTCGCCATGGCCTGCGAGCGAGGCACGGGAAGCCGCAGCTACTACCTGCTGGCGGTGTCGGACGACTCCAACCCCATGGGCACGTGGCACAAGTACCGCATCGACGTGACCCACGTGGACAACGATATCGACTCGCCCAACATGGCGGTGGACGCCGACGTGGTGTACCTGACGGCGGACTTCTTCGGGCCCGACAAGTACCAGGTGCTGATGATCGAGAAGGCGCCGCTGCTCTCGGGCGGGGCCATCAACTCGCGCGAGTTCACGCTCATCGGCGCCAGTGAGCAATCGATCGGCATCCCCATCACGTACGACGCCACCGCGCCGGCTCAGTACATGATCCAGTCGGCGGAGACCAACACGCCCAACGGCATCACGTTCAGCGAGGTGCGGATGCACGCCATCCGCAACCAGCTGACCAACCCGACCCGAGTCACCTTCGACGTGGCGGTGCCGACCTACTCCTATCCCAACCAGCCGCCCCAGCAGGGCACGTCCAATCGACCGTTCCTCTTCGAGCCGCGCTTCTGGTCGTGCATGTACGTCAACGGTTCGCTGTGGGCGGTGCATCACGTCAACAGCACCCGCGCCCGGGCGCGGTGGTACGAGTTCCGCATGAACGGCTGGCCCCAGTCAGGCCAGAACCCGACCCTGCGTCAGTGGGGCGAGCTGGATTACGGCGGAGGCATTCACACGTTCTTCCCATCCATCGCCGCCGACGCCCAGGGCAACGCGGTCATCTTCTTCTCGCGCTCCTCGACCAGCGAGTTCATCTCGATCGGGCGCGCCTTCCGGCGGCATGATGACCCGCTCAACACCTTCCGCCCCATGGAGTTCGTGAAGGAATCCACCTCACCCTACACCGCCGCCAACCGCTGGGGCGATTACAGCCACGTCGAACCGACGCCCGGCGTGATGGGCGAGTTCTGGGGCACCCACGAATGGACGGATGTGCCCAACGGCTGGCGCACGTGGATCGCCAAGGTGAAGACCTCCACGCTCGTCGCCGCCACCCTCACCGGCTTCAACGTGGTGTTGGGCGATCACCTGGGCGGCGGGCTGGCCCAGTTGACCGAATCCGACGACGACTATCTGCGAACCAAGTCCGGCTTCGGCACCACGTTCACCGACCTGCATCAGCTGCGTCTGAACGTCACCGCCTCCACCGCCGTCACCAACCCCACGCGCCTCAAGGTGACCATCGAGTCGCGCATCAGCCACGCCTCCGGAACCGCCCGCGTGTTCCTGCGCAACCGCAACACCGGCAACTTCGAGAATGTCGGCGCCTACGCCATCGGCCAGACCGACCTGGTGCATGAGATCGACAATCTCGACGCCTCGCGCTACGTGAACAACGGCGTCATCACCCTCCAGGTCCGCCACAACGTGGTCGTGCCGGTGTTCGCCTTCCGCTTCGATTCGTTCTTCGATGAGATCAGGATCGAGGTGGAGTAGCGACGCCGCGTGGCGACGGTCTCGCACAGTGTGCCACGGCCGTCTCGGCTGTGCGGGCGCGAGGTCTCGTGTGCCACGGCCGTCTCGGCCGTGCGGACGCGAGGTCTCGTGTGCCACGGCCGTCTCGGCCGTGCGGACGCGCGGTCTCGTGTGCCACGGCCGTCTCGGCCGTGCGGGCGCGAGGTCTCGTGTGCCACACAAGGCGTGATCAAGTCGTGAGGTGGATAGGCCGCGAGGGGACTCGATGGGACTCCCGCATCATCGGTCGCCCGGTGACGCTCGCACGGCTCACAGAGCCGTGGCACACCCAACAATACCTGCGACTGGCGTCATCAGCCCTTGCGCGAGTCGGGCTGGCCGGCGATGGTCTGCCGCATCGACGTGTCGGCCTGGATGTTCTTCAGCCGCATGTAGTCCATGATGCCCAGGTTGCCATTGCGGAAGGCCTCGGCCATGGCCTTGGGAATCTCCGCCTCGGCGAGCACCACGATGGCGCGGTTCTCCTCGATGCGGGCCTTGTTCTCCTGCTCCTGGGCGACGGCCATGGCGCGTCGCTTTTCGGCCTCGGCCTGGAAGCGGCGCTTGTCGGCCTCGGCCTGATCGGCCTGCAGTTTGGCGCCGATGTTCTCGCCCACGTCGATGTCGGCGATGTCGATGGAGAGAATCTCGAACGCCGTGCCCGCGTCCAACCCCTTGCTCAGCACGGTCTTGGAGATGCGGTCCGGGTTCTCCAGCACCGCCTTGTGCGAGGGAGCGGAGCCGATGGTGGTGACGATGCCCTCGCCCACGCGGGCGATGATGGTTTCCTCCGTGGCGCCGCCGATCAGCCGCGCCAGGTTGGCACGCACCGTCACGCGGGCGCGGGCCTTGAGCTGAATGCCGTCCTGCGCCACGGCGTCGATGGTCAATCGCCCGGACGAGGGCGCCGGACAGTCGATGACCTTGGGATCGACGCTGGTGCGCACGGCGTCGAGGATGTCGCGCCCGGCCAGGTCGATGGCGGTCGCCCGGTCCCAGGGCAGGTCGATCTTGGCCTTGTCGGCGGCGATCAGCGCCCGGATGACCCGATCCACGTTGCCGCCCGCCAGGTAGTGGGCCTCCAGCAGGTCAGTGGGGATGTCCAGCCCGGCCTTCTTGGCGCTGATGCGGTTGAAGACAATGGTGTGCGGACGCACCTTGCGGAAGCGCATCATGATCAGGTTGACGAACCCGACCTTGGCGCCCGACACCCACGCCTGCACCCACAGCCCGACGTACTGCAGCACCAGGCCGCCGATGATCAGCGCCACCAGCACCGCCACGACGATGATGCCAATGACCCACGGCTCCAGGGCCAGGACGAGCGTCGAACCGTTGTTCAGCATGGCGTAGTCCTCACACAGAGTTTCTCTTGGGCGACGATCTTAGCGGATGGGGAGCAGTTGTGCAGGGGAAGGGGTGAGGATTGAGCCACCGTGGGGAGAAGGCACTGGGCGTCAGGCGCCAGGCATCCGGCACTGGACACGAGCAACTCAGCACTCAGCACCCGACCCCCAGCACTCCCTTCCTCCCCCTCACACCCTCGCCTTGACCTTCACCTGGTTGTCGTACACGTCGGTCACCACGATCGGCGTGTCGGCGTCGATGGTGCCGCTCTCGGAGAGGGCGTCCACGCGTCGGCCCTCGATGCGCACCGTGCCCACGGGACGCAGGGGCGTCACCGTCACACCTTCCGCGCCGATCAGTTCGCGCAGGGATGCGCCCGGACGACGACCGGCGACGCCGTCGGCCAGCGGTCGATCGCCGTCGGACGCCTCATCCGCGTCGCGCGTGCCTTCCACGGAGCTGCTCAGCACCAGTCGCCGCCCCAGCGGCGAGTTCATCCACCACTTCAATCCGAAGGTGAGCGCGGCGGGCACCAGCACCAGATACGACAGCACCGCCACCAGCCCCGCCGTGGGGCTGTGCAGAAAGAACGCGACGATGGAGGCGATCACGCTGCCCGCCGAAAGCAGCGCCAGCATGCCCGCGGATGGCAGAATGAGTTCGAGCGCGACGAAGAACACCGCCGCTCCGAAGAGCACCACGCCCCAGACGAGGTACGCCGAATCAGGCGCATCCTGGGCGAGCATCAAGGTGGCGACAAGGATGTCGTGCATGGGACGGGGATACTCGGTGCGAAGTGCTGAGTGTGCAGAGGTCGTTCCGGATTTCCACCTGGCGCCTGATGCTTGACGCCAGAGACCTTCCCTCCGGTCGCTGGTGGCTCACCCCTTCTCCTCACGCCCGTTCCACCTCAACGCTGAACGGACCGGCGGAGACGATGCGCACCGGGGTGCCGGCATCAATGTAACCGGTTTGCGTCACGACTTCGACCAGCCGACCCTCGAATCGGGCGCGTCCGCCGGGTCGCAGGTCGGTTTCCGCCACGCCCAGGTCGCCGGGTTGGAGCGACTCCATCGGCCGCAACGGTTCGCCGAGGGCATGGGGCACGCCCTCGATCTCGTGGGTGCTGGTGCGGCCTTCGGTCGTCGCCGACAGGATGAACCGCTGGAACAGGGGCGAGTCCTTGAATGACTTGGAGAGCAGCCACAGCCCGACCAGCCCCGCCGCCACCGCCACCACCGTGGCGCCCAGCCCGGTCAGGGCCTCGTTCTGCCCCTGCGCGCTGCCCAGGTCGCCCGACACGAACGTGCCAACCACGCCCACCAGCAGGCAGAGCGCCCCGGCGATGCCCGCCACGCCCAGGCCGGGAAGAACAAAAATCTCCACCGCCACCAGCACCAGCCCCAGCAGGATCAGCACGATCTCCCACCACTGGGCCATGCCCACCAGATAGGGCGCGCCGATGAGCAGCAGCAGCGCCACCCCCGCCAGCGCGCCGAACAGCCCGAAGCCGGGCGCCGCCATCTCGATGATGATCGAGATGACGAACAGCACGATCAAAACGCCCCGGACGACGGGGTGGATGAGGAACCGCACCAGTCCCTCCGACCACGACTCGTCATAACGCCGCAGCACGGTCGTGCCGAAGTAGGCCTTGAGCTCCTCATCGTTGCGGATCACCTCGCTGGCCAGTCCGTATTCGATGGACTCTTCCGCCCGCACCACCAGCAGACGGTCGGAGGAGATCACCTGCCGCACCAGTCGCCACTGGCCGCGGTCGGCCGACGTGAGCACGGTGCGCGTCGAGGGCAGGGTCTGGGCGCGCTCGATCTCGCGCCGCTGCTGCTCGGGCGAGACGGTTGACGGATCGCGGGGGTCGATGGGATTGAGCGGCGAGCCGAACAGCGGCGTGACCGCCCGCCCGCCCACCTTGGGGGTGGTGGCGGAGAACTGATCGGGCGGGGGCTCGCCGAACACCGTCTCGTACTCGCTTCGATTGACGATGACGCGCTCGCCGGTCGAGACGTGCTCGATCATCCACAGCTCGATACCCACGGAGATGAACGACTCCACCAGTCGCTCGTCGTAGTGGTTGCGCCGCGCCGAATCCACAACCACCGCGAGCAGCGGCGCCTCGGCCTTGGCGCGCTCGGCGGGCGGAAGCGCGATCAGCCCCTCCAGCCCGATGGCGATCGGGGCGCAGTCTCCCCACGCCGAGGCGGGATGCACGACGATCTCGCGGCAGGCCAGCGCCAGGATGGCCCCCGCTGAATAGGCGGTGGGATTGATCCACGCCACGGTGTTGGGAGGCGCCTCGGTCTTGAGCAGTCGATCGATGTCCAGCGCGGCGTCGCTGCGACCCCCGGGCGTGTCGATCTCGATGACCATGGCGTCGAATCCCGCGTCACGCGCCTCGCGGATTCGGCGCTCCAGCGACTGACTGGTGATCAAGTCGATCTCGCCTCGGACGGTGATGACCGCGACGCCCTTCTCCGCCTTCCGGTAGGCGGGCACGACGGGCGTGACGCCCCCGCCGCCGGCGCTTGCGCCGCTTCCCTGCCTCGATGGTCCCATCACGCCGAGCAGGAGCGACGACAACAGCGACACCCCCGCACCGGCCTGAACCGCACGGGCCAGCGACCACCGGAATGTCCCCCTGGGGAGCATCGACATCAGTATAGGGTTGGGCGTTTCGCAGCCGCCGACTTGTCTCAAAGCCGGTGGCGCGGGACATGTGCGATATGAGCGGTCATCGCCCCCGCCCGGTCACTCCCCGGCGATGCTGGCGAGCATGGCCTGGTAGCTGGAGGCCCAGCGGTCGATGGTCGCCTTCGGTCCGACCATGCGGAAGTAGTACGGCCCCTGCTTCGTCTGGACGATCGAGGCCAGCATGCGCCAGTTGGGCTTGTTCTGAAAGTCGCCCGAGCCGGGGCGCGACTCCGCCACGTAGCGGCCCGACAGGTCCGCAGTGGTGATGACGATCTCGCCCGCCGTGCGTTCCGTGATCGTCGGATCGGCGTCGAGGTCGAACTGATCCATCCAGCGATCGAGGTTGGCCTGTACGTCCCCGGTGTGGTGATCGAAGAAGAACACGATCAGGCGGGTTTCGTCCGCATCGCCCGGCGCCGCGGGAAGCAGGAACTGGGCGACGCGCATCTCGTTGGCGGGCGTCTCCTGCTCCCAGCCGGGCTGAATGGCGAAGGACAGCCCCGCCGCCTTCACGCGGGGGAGGGCGGCCTGGGGCCTGACGCGGCCGATGCGCTCGATGGCGGAATCCAGCAGTTGCGGGAGCAGGTCGGCGAGCATGTTCTCATCGACCCCCTCGAGCGCGAAGACCTCCTGCCCGCGCAGGGCCAGAGCGCCGACGCCCAACCCCTTGCCGCAGGCGTAGGTGATGAGCCCTTCCTGATCCTCGGCGAGCACCTTGTCGGGATACTTGCGATCGAGCGCCACGCGATAGGCGGCGAAGAACTGCCGCGCGTCCTCCTCGCTGTCCCAGGTGGTGGCCAGGGCGATCATGACGCGGCCGTCCTCGGCACGGCGCCAGGCGCGGTACAGGTCGCCGTCCCACCCCTCGGCGGCGCGATCGGCCTGCCGACGGGGCACGCCCTGCTCGCGCAGGAGCAGGTTGAGCATGAGCTCCCCGTGAATCGCCGCGTCGATCACCTTCCACCCGTTCTTTTCAAGGGTCTGAAACTCGGGCAGCGTGATGACCGAGGGTACGTCGCGCTCCTCGCCAAGGTACTTCTCGGGGTGCATCACCTGCTCGGTGGAGACGGGCAGGTCGGCCCAGACCTGGGCGACGCGCTCCCACCCGCCGGCGTGGCGGGCTTTCATGGTGAAGTACGCCCCCTGCATGTATGCCGCGTAGAGCGGGACCATGATGTAGCTGGGGATCTTCTCCATGTCCTTGATGGCCTGGGCCATGGCGCCGTCGTTGCCGACCTGCGCCGCGGCCATCTTCGCCATCTGCCCCACATCCATGCGGGCCATCATGCCCAGCTGCGTTTCCTCCATCTGGGGGTTGGCCATCATGTCCATGTTCATCATGGCCTTCATCTGCCAGACGGTGTGGACGTAGGTGGCCTCGCCCTCGACGAGGAAGCGGATGGCCTGCATGGCGTCATCGTTGCGCGGCGCGTCGTCGGGCGGCGCCTCGAACTTCAGCATCAGGGCCTGCAGGTCGAAGTGCTGGTCCTGCAGGGCATGCACCAGTTCGTGGGCGGCGACGGTCTGCAGCGCCGACATGGGCATGTCGCCCATCAGGTAGTAGAACTTGCGCGCGAATGGGTCATAGTGCGCCGCCGCCTGCGACATGATGGCGCCGATGAAGGCCTCGCCCAGGTCGATCTTCTCATTGAGCATGCCCAGCCGCAGCAGCCCGTCCATGATGTCGGCGAACTTCTCGGGCGGATAGGTCTTGTCCAGATCCCTGGTGAGGTAGGCCTTGAAGTCCTCCACGCTCTGGCGCTCGGCGGGCACGTCGCGCAGAAAACGCAGTCCGCGGATCTTCTCCAACGTGGCCTTGATCTCGGTCAGATCGGGCAGCCCATCCTCGCCGACGGCGTCATCCTGGGCAAGGGCGATCGTGGCGGGCGACCAGGCAAGAAACGCAGCCAGAACGGAGGCGGCGATGAAGGGCAGTCGAGTGCGTCGCATGCAAAAACTCCGGTCGAAACGGGATTGAGGAAGGATGGTAGCGCGGCGAAGGCCATCCTGATACCGGTCAACGCGGTGAACAGAACCATCACATGAACCAGAACAAGCCCGATCGCGGGGAGCGGACTGGCCCGTCGCGTTGCAAGCCGACCCCTGACGGTCGCGGCTCAAGCCGGAGCCACGGAAACGGGATCGGTACGTTGTCCGCGCGGCTCGGGACGGACGCCCCGCGCCACGCTGCGCGTTTCGCCATCCGCGCTGACTACTGACTTCGCGCCGCCGGTCAACGGTCGAGGTTTCGCACCTTCACCTTGCGCTCCGTCTCGAGGATGGTCAGGTCGTTGGCGTTGTTGCCGTCGATGACGCCCTCGCCGCGAACATGCCCGTCGAGGAAGAGGAGCAGGGCGTCGCCCGCGTAGCGGTAATCCACCTGCAGGTTGGTCGAGTTGCGTCCCCAGTAGCCGAAGTCATCCTCGATGGTCTCGCCGACGAATGAGTCGATCAGGTACATCGACCTCGCCGGATCCTTGATCTGCCCCACCGTCCACCAGCCGTTGTAGGTCGCGGTGGAGGCGTCGGCGTTGAAGAACTGGTTGGCGGCGAAGAAGCCGGGGTGCGCCCGCAGGTTGCCCTTCTGGTTCTGCTCCGTGGAGCGAAGCGGGTTCTCACGGAAGCTGGCGTCGATGTTGTAGAACGGCGTATCGGGGGAATCGGTGGTGTAGTCGTGGCCCAGCCCGGAGGTTACGGCGCCGGGCAGCGTGACCTCGACGTACAGGGTCCAGAGAATGTCAGTCCACGTGCCCTGGCCGACGACGTATCCCTCGTTGCTGGGATTGGATCGGACCTTGCCGGGAAAGAGCGCCCCGTTGTAGTTGAAGCGGCTGGGGAGGATGTACTGCTTGTACTCCATCGAGTACTGCGACATCCACTTGCCGATGTCGGCCATGTTCTTCATCGACTGTGCGCGGGCGCCCTGCCCCTTGGCCACGAAGAGCGCGGGCACCAGAATGGCGACGAGCACGCCCACCAGCCCGATGACCACGAGCAGTTCAACCATGGTGAACGCCCGCTTCGACCCCACCCGCCGTTGACGATGCGACATGGCGATGCTCCTGTTCGCGCCTGCCCGGGACCGGAACGCGTGCCCAACCCCACATGATCCGCCGGGGGTTTGCCGGCGGTTGCGGCCCGCCTCGACACCCGACGCCTGACGATAGGCACGTCCGGGAACCCTGGGCGGGCACCATCCAGCGTACTCTCTTTTGCCGGATGTTCAAGTGCCGCAAGGAGATAGATGCATGGAATTCCGCGTCATCCGTCCCGGTGGAGCGGGCCGGATCGACGTTGCCTGAGGCCAGGACAGTCGAAATCCATCACCCCAGCGACATCGTCATCAGGAACTCGATGTTGCTCTTGGTCTTGCCCACCCGGCCGCGGAGCAGCTCCATCGCCTCCACCACGTTCATGTCGCTGACGACCTTGCGGAGTCGATCGACCAGTTCCTTCTCCTTGGGGTCCAGAAGCAGTTCCTCGCGGCGCGTGCCCGAGGCGGCGATGTCGATGGCGGGGTAGATGCGCTTCTCCACCAGCTTGCGCGTCAGATGCAGTTCGCTGTTGCCCGTTCCCTTGAACTCCTCGAAGATCACCTCGTCCGCCTTGCTGCCGGTATCCACCAGCGCGCTGGCGATGATGGTGAGCGACCCGCCATTCTCGATGTTGCGGGCGGAGCCGAAGAACTTCTTGGGCTTGATGAGGGCCTGGGTGTCCACGCCGCCCGTGCCGATCTTGCCCGTGGTGGGCATGGCGTTGTTGTACCCGCGGGCCAGGCGGGTGATCGAGTCAAGCAGGATGACCACGTGCTCGCCGAACTCGACGTAGCGGCGGGCCTTCTCCATGACGATCTCGGCCACGGCGATGTGGCGCGACGCCTCCTCGTCAAACGTACTGGCCACCACCTCCACGTGGTCGGGCGTGTTGCGGCGGAAGTCCGTCACTTCCTCGGGGCGCTCGTCCACCAGCAGCACGATCACTCGGGCGCGGGGCCAGTCCTTCCTGGCGCGGTCCGGGCCGTAGTTTCTGGCGATGGCGTTGGTGATCTGCTGCAGGATGACCGTCTTGCCCGTGCGAGGCGGGGCCACGATCAGCGCCCGCTGCCCGAAGCCCAGGGGCGCCACCAGATCGATGATGCGCGTCTCCACCAGCGAGGGCTCGGTCTCCAGGATGATCCGCCGGTTGGGGTGCAGCGGCGTGAGGTTCTCGAAGCGAGGCAGATCGTGCAGATCCTGCGGGTTGTGATCGTTGACCTCGTCCACGCGCAGCAGGGCGAAGTATTTCTCCTGCTCCTTGGGCGGGCGGATGAGTCCCTTGACCTCCTGTCCCTTGCGCAGGCCGAAACGCCGCACCTGCGAGGGGCTGACGTACACGTCATCCGCGCAGGGGAGATACGAGTACTCGGGCGAACGCAGGAACCCGAAGCCGTCCGGCTGCAGGTCGAGCGTGCCCTCGCCGATCATCAGTCCCTGGCTCTCGGCGCGGGACTTGAGGATGCGGAAGATGACCTCCTGCTTGGGAAGGGTTGCGGCGTCCTCGATCGCCTCCTGCTTGGCGAGCTTGGCCAGCTCCTCGTTGCTCATGCGCTGCAGGGCGGCGAGGTTGAGGGCGTCCTTCTTGGCCTCGTCGAAGCGCCCCTGCGTCTCCGCCTCCAGGGCTTCAGCTTCCAGTTCGAGCGCCTCGTCGCTTGGCACGTCGCCCGGCTGAATGGGCACGGCGTTCACCGGCGGGCGCGGATGATGACCCATGCGCTTCCGCCGACGGCGGTTGCCCTTCTTGAAGTTGTTCATGCGGATTCCTGCGAGGGGGAATGAGTTGACGGAGGAAAGGGAAGGTGGGGCCGCGTCGCCCGCTCGCGGGCCGCGCCAACGACTGGCGGACGGCTCGCGGGACCGACCGGCTCGGGCCGCGGACGCGGGGGAGGCGTCAGGGCCAAGGCGCGATGCGCCCGGTCCGCCGCCACGTCGGCCCATACGCACTTCCGCGTCAGCATCCTGCGAATGACTCGAAGGAGGCCACGCATCGGAATGCCCGGCGCCTCGAGGGAGGACGCCCTGCTTCGTCAGCCGCGGGAGTGATGGCGGAGGAGGATCTGCTCGAACACCCGGCGAACCTGCTCGCAGAGCGAGTTCAGGTCGCCCGTGTTGACGATGATATCATCGGCCCGCCGCCGCTTCTCGTCAAGTGGGAGCTGGGCGGCTTCTCGACGATTGAGTTCCCGCTCATCCCACCCGCGGGATTGTCGCACGCGCGCCAGCCGCGCGGCCTGGTCCGCCTCGACGAAGATCACCGCGTCGCATTCGCGGTCCAGCCCGACTTCGAGCAGCAGCGGCGCATCAATGACCAGCGCCTTCGTGCCGCGCGGGGCGGCGTCGAAGATCGCCCGACGACGACGCTCGATCCACGGGTGAGTCAGACCCTCCAGCCGCCGGCGCTCGGCGGGATCGTTGAACACGATGGCGGCGACTTTGGAGCGATCCACCGCCCCCGCCGGATCGAGGACGCCATCCCCCCACCACCGCCTCAGCGTGGCGATGACGGCGGGGTCGCGCAGGGCCTCGCGGGCCAGTTCATCGGAGTTGACGACCACGCAGCCGAGTTCGGCGAGGAGGCGCGCGACCTCGGTCTTGCCGGCGCCGACGCCGCCGCACAACCCGATCACCGGAACGCGGTGTGCCTCACTCATGGTTGGGCCGTCCACAGATCGACACGGATGAATCGTGATCGATCATTCGATCACCCTCTCCCACGTCGTGCCGCTCGGACCGTCCTTGATCGCCACGCCCATCGACTTGAGCTCATCGCGGATGCGGTCGCTTTCGGCCCAGTTCTTCGCCTGTCGCGCGGCGGTGCGCTCTTTCAGCAGGAGTTCCACGCGCGTGCTCAGGTCATCGGGCGGCGACGTACTCTCGACTGCGAGGCCGCCGATTCCGAGCGTATCGAGCATCGCGCCCAATGCTGCTGCTTCGTCCGAGGTCGGCGCACCGGCGCCGCCGAGCGCCTCCGTAGCGTTGACGCCTTCGTTGAGGGCCGCGATCGCGCCCGCGACGTTGAGATCGTCGCATAGCGCCGCGGTGAAGCGCTCCAGCGCGCTCTGTAGCGGGCCGCGCCGTGTCGCCGCACCGTCCGCCCCCGCACCTCTGCTGGCGGCTGGCGGCTCACCCCTCACCCCTCTTACGCGCATCCACCGCTCCACCTGCTTCTGCGCATCCCGCAGCCCCTGCATCGTGAAGTTGGCGTTGCTGCGGTAATGGGTGCTGGTGATCGCCAGCCGCACCGCCGCGGGGGACGCCCCCTTGGCCAGCAGGTCACGCAGGGTGTAGAAATTGCCCCTGCTCTTGGACATCTTCTCGCCTTCGACGAACAGGTGCCGCGTGTGGAACCAGTGGCGCGCGAAGGCGGGCCGCCCGGTGGCGCTGCAGGTCTGGGCGATTTCGCACTCGTGATGGGGGAAGATGTTGTCCTCGCCGCCGGAGTGAATATCGATTTCCTCGCCCAGGAGCGCCTTGGCCATCACCGAGCACTCGATGTGCCAGCCGGGGTACCCCTCGCCCCAGGGGCTGGGCCACTTCATGATGTGCGTGGAATCGGGCTTCCACAGCATGAAGTCCGCCGGGTGCCGCTTCACCGCCTGGTTGGCGTCGCTGACGCGCCCGCCCTCGCCCGCGCGCAGGTTCTCCAGCGTGTTGCCGGAGAGTTGCCCATAGGCGGGAAACGATTTCACATCGAAGTACACCACACCGTCGCGCGCCACGTAGGCGTGGCCGCGCTCGATGAGCCGCTGGATCAGTTCGATCATGCCCTTGACGTACTGCGTGGGGCGGGGCATGAAGGGGGATGGCGCGCCCGGCGCGCGGTTCTTCGCATCCGCCTCCTCCTCCAGCGCCACCTTCAGCCCCAGCAGGCGCGCATCGCGCTGGAACGCGTTGATGTAGTAGTCCGCGATCGCCCACGGGCTGCTCGCATCCACATCCCCCGCATCGGGCGGCAGCTTGCCCGACTTCTTGGCCTCCAGCAGGCGGCGGCTGGCCTCCTGCATCTTGTCCTCGCCGCCCCCGTCGGCCACCTCGTCATCGGTCATGTGCCCCACGTCCGTCATGTTCATGACGTGGCGCACGGTGTAGCCGAGCAGTTCCAGCGTGCGGCGCAGCAGGTCGGCGTTGAGGAACGCCCGGAAGTTCCCGATGTGGGCGAAGTCGTAGACCGTGGGCCCGCAGGAGTAGAAGGTGATGACCTTGCCCGCCGGGTCGATGGGCACGAACGGCTCGACCCGCCGCGTGAGCGTGTTGGAGAGGTGCAGGACTGGCATGGGCAGAACGGTAGGAGGGCACACAGAGCAATCGCATTCTCGGTGCACCCACGGTTGAAGGAGTGAGCCGCGACCGTCAGGGAGCGGTTGCTGGAGCGATCACCGCGTCATCGTTCATTGAACCAGGAGCGCCGCGCAAAGCCGCCCCAGTGAAGGTACATCGCTGGGCGACGGAGAGGCGGCATCGACCCTGACCGATTCGCCGCTATCGAGGCGCTTCGCGCGGCAGGTTGAAGACCAGATCGAACCCGCGCCCCTTGACCGGATCGGTCGCGGCGTCTGGGTTTTCCGGATTCCAGCGGCCGCCGTCGTCAACACTGTCCGCGCCGGGCACGTACAGCGTGTAGCCGCGCCCGAGAGGGTCGGCTGCGGGGTCGAGCCGGCGGTAGAGGAACGGGCGCGTTCCGGGCCGGATCGAGTGAGACGGACCGCTGGATGCCCGACGCGATCGCTTGGACGCTTCCGCCACATACCGTTGTTCAACGCGGAGCGGGCCTTGATTACCGCCGGTCACGTCACTTTGGAATGGATGTCGAGCGACGATGCCATGCGAAAGCGACGAGCGCCATGAGAACCACGTTGCGCGCCAATCCGAACGTTGGATGCGCGAATCGGTCGCCGAGAATCGAGATGGAACCCATGCAGCCGCAATTCTCAAGTGTGGGATTCATCCAGATGCGCACAAGCACCGCCGAGAACACCCCCAAGGTCAGCAGAGTCGCCGGCAGGAAGATGGCTGGGCGTACGCCCAGCACCAGGCAGGCACCGAGCAGAACTTCCCACCCGAGAACGGCGAGGGCGACGGGCACGGCTGCCGGAAGCCATTCGGGTCTCGCAGCGATCATGAGGTTGGAGATGACCGTGACAAATCCCACTACACCCCACGACTTGAACACGCCAGTCAAGAGGAACAGGCCACCGACAAGCAACTCGATGATGCGCTCCGCACGTTGATGGCTGAGCGACCAAGATGAACACACTTGCGGTTCAAACATCTGGGGGCCGCACTCCATCGCCGACGGCGTTGTTGATCGCAATGTGATAGAGAACCCACCGCGTGCGTCCCTCATCCCAAAAGAAGCACCATGTGGTCGGACGGGGAACCCCATCTCCATACTTCACGACACTCGTCACGAATCCGCCAAGCGTGGGGTCCGCCTCCAAACGTGTCCGCAGCGGCGGGTCCGTGTCTGTGAAGTGCGGAGAGCTGTAGGCGATCCCCCCGTTCCACAAGCGGATGTGGGCGTCATCCCGCGAGTGCACTGGCGGTGACATGGCCCGAGACGACAGCGTCTGAAAACTGATGAACGTGCTCTTTGGTGCTTCGGCAAGCGCGTTGGGGATATTGCCCCCCGAGCGAGACTGGTTGAAGGCAGTCCACGACAAAGTGAAGGCCTCTTCGCCAGTCATCTCTGGAGTGAACTCCTGGCCAGTCGCTGCGGCAAGGTACCGCGCGAGTTCGTCCCGCAGCGTCGCTGTGGGGCGGAGCGGTGCTCCCAACGACCGTCGCCACTCGAGGTATCGCGCGGGGTCGTCCTGACCGAATCGCATCCTCAAATGCTCACTGACCGCGTCGAGAAGAGCCGAGCGTTGTTCAATGGTGGCAAGTTCGATTCCGACACCATTGACGGCGTGTGACGCCAGATGTGCCGCGACATCCCTGATTTCGCTGATGGGCGTGAAACTGAACGTCGCGAACTGAACCTGCGCCTCATCGGCCAGTCGCTTGACGTACTGTGCCGCCGTCTCACGGGTATCCCAACGCAGCCATGCAAAGAGAACCGCGCCCGCCACGAGTATCGCGGCAATCAGCAAGAGCACCCGCTGATCGAGACTTCCCCGGTCACGCATGGATCACCTCAGCACCTGTGGTCATTCAAGGCACCGTTCCTGCAATACGGCGAATCCGGTTCCAGGCATGTGCGGATGAACGTTGTCCCGCTGGTACAGCAGCAAACTCGGTTGAGACCGGAGCACTGAATCGTCCCCGTGCATTGACCGACGCAGTCAACGGGTGCGCTATCACCCGGATCGCCCTGCGCCCACGCGACGAGCGCCGGAAGGCACGAAACGGCCAAGGTGAGCGCCAGAACGAGTGTGAGCCGCGGCTTCATGGTCGGATCCTTTGGTTTGCGTGTTGACCGAGACACGTGTTGACAGACTACCCCCCCCCACCGTAGGATGCCAAGTCCGGATCGGCCCATTCTTCTTGAGAATTTGGCGAACGAGTGAAAAGGAGCAGATCATGGGCCATTCTCACGGCGTCGTAGCTGCTGACGTGCGGAGAGCGTTCACACTCGTCGAACTGCTGGTTGTTTTGGCGATTGTCGCCATGCTGGTGTCACTCGCCCTGCCCGCGGTACGACGCGTTCGGAACGCGGCGCAGGATGCGGCGGCGTTGGTGGCGTTGCGCCAGACGTTTGCCGCGCTCGTTCTCTACGCCAACAGCAACGAATCGGCGTTCCCCTACTGGGGCGTTCCGGGGGACATTGACGGACCCTACGAACTGTACGGCAGGAACGTCTTCAACTTTCCGGCAGGTGGTCACTTCGATCGCCAGTCGTGGACGTGGGCGAACATGGTGGTTCCGTACATGAGCGGATTTCCCGATCTCCAGCCCCTTTCGTTCGACGCCCGCCCCCACCTGCACCCACTGAACATCGAGA
This sequence comes from Phycisphaeraceae bacterium, assembly GCA_015709595.1. Taxonomy (NCBI): domain Bacteria; kingdom Pseudomonadati; phylum Planctomycetota; class Phycisphaerae; order Phycisphaerales; family Phycisphaeraceae; species Phycisphaeraceae bacterium. Next base: position 1,750,052 of record CP054178.1, on the reverse strand, counting down.
AGGAACTGCGGATTGATCCTTCACTCTTTCTCAACCGCTTCAGGATCACGTACACGGTCTTCGCCAGCCCCACCTTCTTCTCGGATGCGCCGTACGACAGCGGCATGCTGCGGGGCACGCGCATGACGGAGATGCGATGGCCCGCACGCAAGGGCATTCTGGTCGATATTGGGAGCAATCTGGCGCAGTCGCAACCCGATTTACACCTCACCCACCTCGGAATGGCCGCCGGTGATGGTTCCGTGGCCGTTCGTCCGTTTGTCAGCAGCGGCGGTTGGATTCATCGACCGGGCTTTGATGCGCACCCGGTTTTTTCGACCCGTGACGGGCTGCGCGGGATCGACTTCTGACTTCGCATTACCGTTTGTCTCAGGTGTCCCGTAGTCACGCGCTGCCCAAGCCAATCGGCGTTCTCGGACTGGCTGAGTGCCGGGACAGTCATCCGGAATCGGCACTGCCACGCCATCCCCATACTGCGGCCTAACAACTCCACCACCGCATCGCTCGCCTCGTCCTTGCGCGCCCCGGCGTAGTCGAGCGCCGTCCAGCCCTGCGCGTCCTCGGCCTGACGATCCGCCCCCGCTTCGAGCAGCAGCGCCACCGTGGTCACGCCAGCGCGCGTCGCGGCATGCATCAGGGGCGTGCGGCCGCGCGGGTCGCGGGCCTCGATGTTCGCCCCGGCGGCCAGCAGCACACCGATGGCCTCATTTCGACCCTCGCGCGAGGCGATCATCAGCGGCGTCAGCCCTTCGTCCGTCGCACGCTCCAGTTCATCCTTCATCGCGGCGAGCAGGTGCTTGATGGCCGTCGCGTGCCCGCCGTGGCTGGCCCAGTGGAGCACGCCGTAGCCGGTCTTGTCGCGAGCGGCGAGATCGGCGCCAGCCCGGGCGAGCGCCTTGAGCGCCTCGACGTTGCCCGACCATGCGGCGGCATGCACCGCGCCCTGTCTCGATGTGTTGACGGCGTTCAGGTCCGCGCCGGCTTCCAGCAGTCGGACGATCTTCGCGCCGGAGTCGGTGGGGCTGCCCGCCGCGGCCAGCAACGGCATCGAGCCGAACCTGTCCCGCGCGTTGACGGCCGCGCCGTGGTCAAGCAGCAGATTGACCATCTCGATCGATCCCTCGCCGCATGCCTGCATGAGGGGGGTGGCGCCCTGCTCGGATCGGGCGTCCACCACGGCGCCGGCCTCGATGAGCCGCCTGGCGATGTCCATGTGCCCGCCCATCACCGCGGCCAGCAGCGCGGTGCGCCCGGTGGGCGACGTCAGCGTCACGTTCGCACCGCGCCGCAGGAGCGTCTCAACCATCTCGTCCCGTCCGAAGAACGCGGCGGCGGAAAGAGGCGTGAACTCATCCTGCGCGAACTGGTCGAGCTTCAGGCCGCGCTCCAGCAGGACATCGAGCACGCGATCGTGGCCGAACTCGATCGCCGCCAGGAAGGCGCAGCGTCCGTTGGGGGCGACGGCGTTCACATCCGCCCCGGCGTCGAGGAGCATCGTCACCACGTCGGGTCTGTTCCACCCCGCCGCCATGCTCAGGGCGGTCAGCCCGCCTTCGCCGACGGGCTCGACCTTCGCGCCTGCATCGAGCAGGGCGCGAATGATGGCCGCCTCGGCGAAGCGGCAGCCGTAGATGAGCGGCGTGTTGGCGCGCTCGTCGGGGATGTTCGGATCGGCCCCGGCGTCGAGCAGCACGCGCACCCGATCCAGCGTGCCATACGCCACCGCCACCGTGAGCGCGGTGGAGCCGAGGATGTTGCGTGCGTTCACCTCCGCGCCGGCATCGAGCAGCACGCGCAGACGCTCCGCGTCGCCGTACGCGCCGGCGAGAATCAGCGCCAGCGACTCCTGCCCGTTGCGGGCGTGGACGTTGGCGCCGTGCTCGATCAGGAACCGCACCGTGGCGGCGTCGGCGTGCGAGGCGGCCAGGTGCAGCGGCGTCAGTCCGTGCTTGCGCGGGCGATCACTCTGGATGATGAGATTCACATCCACGCCCTTGGCGAGTTCGCGGCGGATGGCCTCGATGTCGCCCCGCTGGGCGGCGTGGTGGATCGACGCACCGCCGGTGGCGTCCTCGGGCGTGGCGCGGGCCTGGTCCTGACCGTGCGCGGCGAGCGTAAGGACCGCCAGGAATCCAGCCGAGAACAGTCGCGCCGACTTCGCCAGGTTCATTTCACCCGCTCCAGCATTTCAATGATCGTCCTGCCCGCCAGGTCGGTGCGCACCCTGGCGTATTCCAGCGCGGTGTTGCCCTGGGCGTCCGTGGCCTTCGGGTCGATGCCCGCCTTGAGCAGCGTCTCCACCGCGGTGGGCACGCCCGTGGCCGCGGCCCACATCAGGGCGGTGCGCCCCTTCTCGTCGCGCTTCTGCGTGTCCGCGCCCGCGGCAAGCAGGCGGCGCAGGGCGTCGTGCCCGCCCGATCCGGCGGCGGCGAAGAGCGCGGTGGTGCCGTCCGCCGCCACCGCGTTCACCTGAGCCCCGCGGGCCAGGAGCAGATCGACCATCTCCACCTGGTCGCGGTCCGCGGCGAGGAAGAGCGCCGTCACGCCGTCCTCGGTGCGGTGGTTCACCGTGGCGCCCGCGTCCAGCAGTGTGCGCAGCGTCGCCACATTGCTCTGCGGGTCCAGGGCGCTCCACAGCAGCGCGGTGAAGCCGGAAGAATCGACGTGGTTGACATCCGCTCCCCTGTCCAGCAGCAGCCGCACGATGTCGTGCTTGCCGTACCACGAGGCGAAGATCAGCGCCGTCTGTCCCGCGGGGTCGGTTGCGTTCACGTCCGCACCGGCCTCGAGCAGCATGGCGACCTTCTCGCGGTTGATGCGCAGCGCGGCGTGAAGCAGGGGCGTGTTGCCGGTGCGGTCGCGGACCTCGACGTTCGCGCCCGCCTGGATCAGCGTGCGCACGTTGGCCGCGGCGCCGAAGTTGACGGCGAAGATAAGCGGCGTGGAGCCGTCCGGCTCGCGCCCGGCGTTGGCGGGGTCGGCGGGGTCGAAGCCGGTGAATCGCGCCTCGACGTTCGCCCCCGCTTCGAGCAGCATCGTGATCAACTCGGGCGAGCCGCGATGGGCCGCCGCCATCAGGGGCGTGTAGCCGTCGCGGTTGGGAGCGCCGGGCCTGGCGCCGCGATCGAGCAGGCGTCGCAGCATGACCGCATCGTTGCGCCAGGCGGCGTTCATGAGCGGCGAGAAGCCGCGCTGGTCGCGGGATTCAACGTCGGCTCCCGCGTCGAGCAGCAACTGGACCATCTCCCACGGGGCGGCGGCGGCCGCCTCGCCCACGGGCGCGGCGCCGGTGGCGTCGCGTGCGTTCACGTCCGCCCCGGCGTCGAGCAGCAGGCGCGCGATCTCGATCGACTCGCCCCCCGCCGCCAGGTGCAGGGCGGTCACGCCGTCGCGGTCGGCGTGGCGGACCTTGGCGCCCGCGCTGAGCAGGGGGCGCACGCGATCAACGTCGCCGCGCAGCACCGCGCCCATCAGCGCGGTGATTCCCGATCCGGTGGCGGCGTTGGGATCGGCGCCATGCCGCAGCAGCGCGGCGACCACTCGATCATCCGCCCTGGCGGCCGAGGCGGCGAAGATCAACGCCGTCTTGCCCTGCTCGTCCGGATCGGTGGAAATGACGGGCAGGTCCACGGGCACGCCCGACCGCAGTTCGGCCGTCAGGGCGTCGAGGTCGCCTTCGATCGCCGCCCGGTGGATGGCGGCGCGCCCCGCGCTGTCTCGCTGAACCGGCGGCTGAAGCGGATCAGCCGCCTCCCGGTCGGAGGCGGGGAGCGCCCGCGTCGAGTCCGAAACCCGGACCACGGCGATTCGGTCGCAGATCAGGCCCGCCAGCGTCACCAGGGCCGCCAGGATGGTCGCCGACCCGTGAAATGGCATGGATGCCGCTCCATCGCCGCCCCGTACAAAGGGGTGGCCTTGCGTGGGGTGACCCGTCATCATACAGACACGCACGGGAGCCCGGTTCATTCGACGGGAAACGGCACATGCACCAGAATCGCGCGTTCGTGACCGGACTGGCGATGGCGGCGCTGATCGTTCTCGCGTCAGCGCATGCGGCGTCGAGCCAGGATGGCTCGCTTCGCACGCTCGAAGACATGGAGCGCGCCATGCGTCTGAGCCGCCACCGGGATCACCTGATCCCCACGCCCCTTTCCGAGGCGGACCTGCGCCGATGGGCCGCCGACCTGGGCGTCGGACCCGAACACCAGGAGCCCATCGACCTGATGGTGAACCACTATGACAACACCGTGCGCGAGGTGCATGCCCGAGCGATGCGGCGGCTGGGCTCGCTCTGGCCCGCCAGTTTCGAGTACAGCCGCGACCGCAGAGAAGTGCAGGCCATTCCCAGCCCGGCGCTGACCGAGACGCTCCGGGAGCATGAGTCGCTCATGCGGGCCATCCTGGCGGCGGATCAGTATGCCGTGAGCGTGATCGGCGGGCTGGCGCCCCCCGAACGTCTGCCCCGGCTGCGAGCCATGCAGGCGGCGCGGCTGCGAGCGCTGCTCGAACCGCTCTCCGACTGGGCGGAGGACCGGGTGGACCTGGCGGAACTGGTCGCCGCGTTCGAACCCACCGAGCCCGAACGCCCCGCCATCGAGCCGATTCTCGACCAGTACCACGTCGCCATCATCCGGGCGCTCACCGCCCGCGACTACGAATGGGCCATGCGGCGGGAGTTGCGCGCCGCGCTGCGGGAGCTTGAACTGGGCGTGGGCTGGGAGTACGTGCTGGATGACGAATCGCGCCTGCGCGTCAACCGAGCGTTCGAGAAGTGGCGCGCCGTCGGTTCACCCACCGAACTGACGCTGGCGGAGATCAACTGGTCATTCATGCGCCGCATCGCCGACACGCTGCCGCGCAGCCGGTCGTGGGCCTTTCGGGCGAGGTTCTACCGGCAGGTCGAACCAGAGTTCTTCGAGGAAGAGACGGAGTTTCACGACGCCCTGTCGCGCGGCCTGTCCCTGCTGAGCGACCGACCCGACGAGATCGCCTCGCTGGAGGCGGAGGTGGAGGCGGCCCGCCCCCGGCTCGATCGGCTGGCGGAGGAGGCGCTGACCGGCCGCCGCCTCGCGCCGGGACACGACTTCGACCATCCGCACGCGCTGACGCGCGAGCAGCTGCTGCTCCACGCCCGCGACGCCGCCGAGACCGAGCGCCACGCCCTGTCGCTGCGCCGCGAGCGCCGGCAGATCATGGCGGCGCTCGTCGCCGGGCTGGCGGCGCGCATCAGCGGCGTCCGCGAACTCCCCCACTGGCTCGAGGACTACCGACGCTCGCTCAACGACCGGAGCGACGCCGACCGCTTCCGCATCGACGGCCTGGCGGCGCGGCTCGGGCAGATTGACGGGCTCATCGCCGCGGTACGCGAGGTGGAGATCGACGCCTCGACTCACGATCGCGGGGACGGCGGGCGCGATGACGGCCGCTGACGAGCGGGCCCTGGCGACTCCACGCCGGACGCCGTCACCGCAGTCTTCCTTCCAACGGCGCCCGCGCATCGGTGCGCATCCGCGCTCATCAGCGGACTCAAGACGATCGAATCGCTCGATCGACTATCCTCACCCATGTCATCCCCTCTCCAGAGAGCCGTGGACCGCTTCGCCGCGCGGTTCGGCCAGGCGCCTCGCTTCGCGTCCGCCGCGCCGGGACGGGTGAACCTCATCGGCGAACACACCGACTACAACGGCGGGTACGTGCTGCCGGTGGCGATCGACCGGGAGACAGTCATCGTGGCGTCACCCGTGGCGGGCGACGATGAGCCGTCCACGCTGGTCGCCGCCGACCTGGGCAGGGAGATCACGCTCGATCTGTCGCGTCCGCTTGGGCCGATACCGCGCCAGTCGCCTCACGCCTTCGCCAACTACGTCACGGGCGTGGTGCAGCAGTTTCACGAACTGGGGGCCGCGCCGCCCAACCTGCGCGCGGTGGTGGCCAGCAGCGTCCCGCTTGGCGCGGGACTGGCGAGCAGCGCCTCGGTCGAGGTGGCGATGGCGACGCTGCTGGAGGCGGTCACGGGCCGAACGCTGACGCCCGTCGAGAAGGCCCTGCTCTGCCAGCGGGCGGAACACGCCTTTCCCGGCACGCCGTGCGGCATCATGGACATGTTCATCTCCGTGATGGCCGTGGAAGGCGCCGCGCTGGCCATTGACTGCCTGACCAACGAGTGCGCTCCCATCCCCCTGCCGCCCGCGGACGAGATGACGCTGCTCATCGCCGACACGGGCGTGAAGCACAACCTGGCCGGCGGCGCGTATGCGGAGCGACGGGCCGCCTGCGAGGCGGCGGCCCGGAAACTGGGCGTTCCCACGCTGCGCGAGGCGACGCTGGAGATGATCGAATCAGGCGGCCTGACCGACCTGGAGGCGAAGCGGGCGACGCACGTCGTGACCGAGAACGCCCGCGTGGCCCTGGCGATCATGGCCCTCGTCCGGGGACGCATCGACGAGTTCTGCGCCCGCATGTTCGAGAGCCACGACTCCCTGCGCGACCTGTACGAGGTCAGTTGCCCGGAGCTTGACCTGCTCGTCAACAGCGCGAGGCAGCTGGCCCGCTCGGCGGGAGATCGCTTCTTCGGAGCACGAATGACTGGCGGCGGCTTCGGGGGCTGCGCCATCGTCTACTGCCGCGCGGGAGTGGCGTCATCCGTGTCGGAGTTCCTGACCGCGCGGTTTCAGATGGAGTTCGGGCGCGAACCGCGCGTCTTTGCGGCCCGGGCCTCGGGGGGAGCCGGTCTGCGCAGGGTGGAGCACTGAGGTGGTGGAGTGAGGATCACAGGCGGGACGCCTGGGCCACTGGGACGCCTGGGCCACCGGCCGTCTTGGCCGCTGGACGATTCGACCGCTGGCTTGGCACCTCCCGCTTCTCCCGTTCCACCTACCATTCAGCCGAAGGAAGAACCGATGAGCCACGCACGCACGACCGTCGGTCTGAGCGTTTCGCTGGTGCTCTGGGCGAGCGCCGCGATGGGCGTCCAGCAGTCCAATCCCGGCTCTCCCCCCCCGTCCGGCTCCGCCAATCCCCCCGCCGCAGGGGAGCCCGCTGTGACGCCGCCCTCGCGCCCCGCGCTGCTGCGCGAAGGGGCGTTCTTCGCGGGCGTCGCCGGACGCATCCGAAGGGATGACTCGCATGGACTGTGGGTGTTCACGCCTGAACGCCCCGCCGACTCCACCCGTCCGCTGGCGGAGTTCGTGCTGCTGCCCTGCGCCAAGCTCGAGCAGATGCAGCGAAGCGTCGAGGCGCTCAGGCAGCAGGAGGTGCTCTTTGAGGTGACGGGCCGGGTGCTCGTCTTCGAGCAACGGAACTACCTGCTGCCCTTGTCCGCTTCGTTGCTGGATCGGACCGCCCCGGGCGCACCGACGACGTCGCCCACCGCCCCGCCGCCCGGCGAAGGGACATCCCCCCCTGCCGCGCCCCCGACCGACGCCGCCACGCTCATCCGCGACCTGAAGACCGATGTGCCCATCGTGCGCAGTCTGGCGGCGGAGACGACCGAGCCCGCCGGCTCATCGAGCCAGCCGGGCGCTGAGCCCGCCGCCCCGCCTCGTGGCGACGGCACGCTCATCTTCTCCCGTCGAGGCACGGTGACGCGCACCCCCGAGGGCGGCTGGCGCTTCGTCTTCGCCGCCGACGCCAGCGGGCTGGCCGATCCCCCCATGACCATCCTTCCCTGCCTGCTCTTGGAGCAGCTGCGCGACCTGCTGCGGCAGCGTCCCCAGCCGCCCATCCTTCTGATGTCTGGCGAAGTGCTGGCGTATCGCGGGCGCAACTTCCTGCTGCCCACCATGTACCAGGTGGAGCGGCCCAGCCGCAACCTGGGGCGATGATCGGCGTGGATCGTCCAACGGCGTCCCGTTGCATGATCGTGGCCACGCTGCTCGCCCTGGCGGGCGGATGTCAGCCGTGGCGCGCCGATCATGAGGCGACTTACGCCGATGATGGCTGGTCCACGTGGGAGATCCATCTGCTGGCGGCGTGCGAAGAGCTCTTGCGGAATCCCGCCAGCCGCGATGACCTGCTGCTGGCGCTCGACCGCTCGCTGGCCTGGCTGGCGGATGACGCTCGCTCAGCGACTTTTTTCGACAGCGAAACGGAGCGCATTGCCACGCATGCGGCGACCCGGTGCTTTCGCAACCTCATCGCGGCGGCGACGGACGCGGCGTGGCTGGCGCGGCGCGTCCGCGAAAACTTCCTGCCGCCCGTCGCGGCGCGGGCGGGCGGCTCGTCGGGGGACGACGCGCTCTTCACCGCCTACTACGCGGCGGCCTTCGAGGGCGTGGCGACGCGAACGCCCGGCTACGACTGGCCGCTCTACGCCCCGCCGCCCGATCTGGCGCGCGATGAACGCACCGGCGAAGTCATCGGCCGCCGCGTGGGTGACCGCATCGAGCCGCTGCCCACGCGCGAGATGATCGAACGCGAAGGTCTCTACGCCGGGATGGAGGTGGGCTGGCTGCGCGATCCCTTCGACGCCTACGTGGCGCACGTGAACGGCTCGGTGCGGCTGCGCGGCCCGGATGGCGCCACCATTCACCTGGCCCACGCGGGCACCAATGGTCGCCCGTACACGAGCATCGGACGCCAGTTGATCGAGTCGGGCGTGCTGCCGTCGCACGGCGTCTCGCTTCAGGCGATTCGCGCGTTTTTCGACGCCCATCCCGACCAGCTCCACCCCTTCGCGTGGCGGAATCAGCGGTACGTCTTCTTCGAGGCGATTCCCGAAGCGGAGTGGCCTCGGAGCGGGCTGGGCATCACGCTCGTCGAAGGGCGATCGGTCGCCACCGACAAGCGGGTCTACCCGCCCGGCGGACCGATGCTGGTGCGGTTCCAGCGGGTGGCCGTCGCGCCGCCGGGCGACGGAAGTTCAGCTGGGCCGTCCGCGTTTCTCGATGACCCCGAGATGCAGGCGCGGTTCGTGGTGGATCATGACCGGGGCGGGGCGATCCTCGGGCCGAACCGCATCGACCTGTACGCCGGCGCGGGCGACGTTGCCGGGGATCGCGCGGGCCGTTTCACCGCGGGCGGCTTCATCGCGCCCCTCATCCGACGCACGGCGATGATCGAGGCCACGCCGCCACGTTGACCCCGGCGACGCCACCCCATGCCACGCTACAAGCTCACCATCGCCTACGACGGCACCGACTTCCACGGCTGGCAGCGGCAGGAACCGCCCGGTGCGCCGCCCCTGCGCACGGTGCAGGGCGTGATCGAGCAGGCGGTGCGAGAGACGGTCGGTGCGTCGGTCGAGGTGCTCGGCGCCTCGCGCACCGACGCGGGCGTCCACGCCATCGGGCAGGTGGCGGCGTTCAGCGCCGAGACACGCATCCCGATCGAGCGTCTGGCCCGCGCCATCTCCTCCCGACTGCCGGATGATGTGCAGGTGCTGCGCGCCGAGGTGGCGCCGGATGACTTTGATCCCATCAGCCACGCAAGGCGGAAGACGTATCGGTATTCGATCGCGCACGGCGGGCCGTGGGTGGAGCCCACAGCCGCCAGCCATCAGCCGTCAGCCGACAGCCCGTTTGCGCCGCTGGCCTCGCCGCCGCCGCTCTTTGACCGCAGGTACCTGTACTACACGTACCATCGGCTCGACCCGGTGCGCATGCATTTGGCGGCCCGCCTGATCGTCGGCGAACACGACTTCGCCAGTTTCGCCCAGATCGATCACGGCCGCGCCACCACGATCCGCACCATCTTCGATTGCTCGGTGACGGCCACCGCGCCGGATCGCTGCCACATCGACGTGACGGGCAGCGGGTTTCTCTACAACATGGTGCGCATCATCGCGGGCACGCTGTTGGAAGTCGGACGCGGGCGCATTGAGCCGGAACACGCGGCGACCATTCTCGCCGCGCGCGACCGCCGGGCCGCGGGTCCGACCCTGCCGCCGCAGGGGCTGTGCCTGCGGTCAATCGAGTACTGAAGATCGACCGTCACTCGCTTCCGATGCAGTACAGGTGCGTTCCCGTGCGGATGAACAGGCGCGAGCCGGACGTGACGGGCGAGGAGAGCGTGTACGACCCGTCGAGTTCATTGGTGGCGAGCATCCTGAACTGGGGCCCGGCGGCCAGCACCACGGTCACGCCTTCTTCGTTGGTCAGGTAGATTCGACCGTCGGCGAGAATCGGCGAGCTGCTCACGGTGCCCTGCACGGTGCGCTCCGGTCCCCACTTCACCTCGCCGGTCCTGGCGTCGAGACAGGTGACCATGCCGTTGTCGCTGGCCATGTAGAAGTACGTGCCGTCGCAGACGGGGGTGGGCACGTCGGGCGCGCCCTGAGCGTCCCACTTCCACGCCAGCGTGGTGGGCTCGCTCTCGCCGCCTTCGTAGCGCAAGGCCAGCAACGGGCGCACGCGGGTGGGAGCGTAGATCAGGTCGCCCACGACGACGGGCGAGGCCACGATGCGGTAGTTGCGCTGCTTGCCGGGATTGAGCCCGGCGGCGCGCCACAGCTCCCGGCCTGAGTCGGGATCGTGGCCGGTGACGTAGTCGCCGCCGGAGACGACGATCTGGCTGCCGTCGCCGTGCCGCAGCACCGCCGGCGTGGTGTAGGCGTCGGGTGACTCGGCGGGGGCGTCGGTTGGACGTTCCTGCCGCCAGAGTTCCTTACCCGTGAGGGCGTCGAAGCAGACGACATACGAGGGATCATCCGTCCGCATGCCGTGCAGCACGGGGATGATGATCCTGCCCTCGTACAGCAGCGGCGAGGCGGCGAAGCCCCAGTTCAGCCCGAAGGGGCCGTAGTCCTGCTGCAGGTTGCGCGACCAGACCACCTCGCCCGTCATGGTGAGGGCGGTGACGGTGCCGTTGCCCGTGACGGCCCACACATGCGTGCCGTCCGTCACCGGCGAAGGCGAAGCGTGATTGGCCTTCATGTGCAGTTGATTGCCCTCATCCATCTTGTGCCGCCAGAGGATGGAGCCATCGGCCTTGGAGATGCAGAAGAGCAGGATGTCGTTGCCGCCGGGATCGCGTCCGCCCCCGCGCCCGCCTCGTCCGCCCCGTCCGCCGCGGCCGCCGGGGGGCGGATCCTGCGGGTCGTCGGCCGCCTCCTCCACCGGGCGCGGAGCGGGAGCGGAAGGCGACATCACGAAGATGCGGTCGCCCCAGATGACGGGCGTCGAGCCGCTCCAGTGGGGCAGCGGGGTCTTCCAGATGATGTTCTTCTCCGCGCTCCACTCGACCGGCAGGTTGGTGGCGGGGCTGACGCCGTTCAACCCCGGTCCGCGCCACTGCGGCCAGTTCACCGTGTCCAGAGCGTCGCCGGGCGCATCCGCCAGGGCGGCGCCGGGGAACGAACAGATCAGAACGGCGGCCAGGATCGATGGAATGGTTCGGTTCATGCGTCAACTCCTCTCCGATTGAACGCCCGGCGCCGCGGGAAGTTCCCCATCGGGCCGAATCGACGCCGCGTCGCCGCCGCTCGACTTCCCGCCGGGGGACGCCAGTTTCAGCCCCACGATGCCCACGACGATCAGGACGATGCACGCCAGGCGCGCCGCGGTGGCCGGTTCACGGTACCACGCCATGCCGACGACCGCCACGCCGACCGCACCGATGCCGGTCCACACGGCGTAGCCGGTGCCGAGAGGAATCGTGCGCACCGCCAGCGACAGCACCCAGAAACTGGCGGCCATCGTGAGAATGGTGAGCACGCTGGGCCACAGCCGGGTGAAACCGTCCGTCTGCTTGAGCCCGACGGCCCAGCCGACTTCCAGCAGCCCCGCAACGATCAGCAGAAACCATGCCATTGGGAATCTCCGCCGGATCGTACCCGCACGCGGCGAGGACGATCGCCTCGTCGGGAATCCGCGGCAAATCGCTTCACGCGGGCTTGCGGCGGACCCGTGGTTCATGCGACAATCCACGGTGCGCGACGGACGCACGGTCTCCGTTTCGCGCTGACTGAGGGAGAACCACGATGTCCGAACTGTCGCCCGCCGAGCTGACCGCCGCCAACAAGGTGATGGACGAGTTTCTCGCCGCCTTCGTCAAGCGCGACGAGTCGGCGCTCAAGTCGCTGCTGACCGCCAAGTGCGCGGCGGATTTCTCCATGTCCGCGCCGCCCGGCACGCTGGAGTTTCGCCGCGAGGAGGCCCGCGTGGAGGACGGCGAAGTCGTCGTGCCCGTCCACTTCAACGTGGTGGAGGACCCCTCGCAGAACCCGCCCTGCGCGCTGCAGCACGTGCTGGTGCGCGAGAACGGCGGCTGGCGCGTGGACATGAACAAGACCATGGAGAAGACGTTCGGCTTCTCACCCGACGCCATGATGGACGCCATGGTCGAGGGCATGAAGCAGGTCGGCGAGGCCATGGGCGAGGCCATGAGCGGCCTTGGCGAAGCCATGGGCGAGGCGATGGGAAGCGCGTTCGAACAGCCCGATGACGTCGAGATGCTGGATGAGATTCCGTCCGACGAGGAGGCGATCGCGTCGGGCGAGTACGACCCCTTCGCCGTCGACGAATCGCTGGTTCCCGACGACTGGGCCGCCTACGCGATCAGCAGCGGGCGGGAATACGCCGGACAGGTGTCGGACTGGCTCAAATCGCTGGGCGTGAACGCGGAGTTCGACATCGATTACGACGGCTTCTACCAGAAGCGCTTCGTCAACTGGCTGGGAATGATCGAGCACCACATCAGCCAGCACGGCATCTACGCCTGCGGGTCAGGCATCGGCGACCTGGTGCAGGAAGACGCCCAGGCGGGCGGGCACGTGCGGGCGTCGCTGCGGTCGATCCGGTTCATCCGGGCCGAGTCGCCCGAGTCGATCGGCCTGACCGCGGTCGGCAACACGCTGGAGCACCGCTTCATTCCCGACATGGAAAGCGGCGGCTGGCTCGAGGAAGCCGACTTCCGCGCCCGCCTGCGCGACGTGCTGATGGAGCTGACGCCAGCGGAATAGGCGGCGGGGGTGACGCGGCGCGGCATGCATGGCATGACGCTCCACGTTGCGCGTGAGCGAGTGGTGACTTCGACCGCTCCCTGACGATCGCAGTTCCATGCTTTGGCGCCGTCAGCGTCATGGGTCGTTCCCGCCTCACGTCACGCGGGCGGACGGCGCTGGTTCCGCGGATCACCGCGCCCCGGCCATCAGGCCGCGCAGCGCGCTGACGTTGTAACGGAATCGCTCCTTCTCGTGCTCCAGCGCGTAGGGCTGATCCGCCAGCCACTCATAGAGGGCCAGCGAGTCGGCGTTGTTGCCCGAGGTGTGCAGGTAGGCCGCCTTGCGCTCCACGGCGTTCACGCGGCAGTAGGGCTGCTCGTAGCCGATCGCCACGTCGAACCACGACAGCGCCTCGTCGGCTCGTCCCATCTTGTCCATCGCCACCGCGACGTTGAGCGACATCATGGCCTTGTCGAGATCGCTGATGTCGCTCTCGACGATGGCGATGAACGCCTCCGCCGCCCCGGCGTGGTCGCCCTGCTCGAAGCGGGCCGCCGCCGCCTTCACTGCCGCGTCGTAGTGTGCAAAGTCCATGCAACTGCTCCTGGGCGATCGTGTCGCGCGGCCTTCGTCGCCGGCCCGCGAAGTTCGCCCGACTTACAGACTGAAATGATGCAGGTCCACGTCCGGATAGGTGGCGCCCCACGTCAGTTCCGCCTTGTGGAACGCCTCCACCAGCGACCACTCCAGACCGAGGAACCCGGTCTTGTGATACTTGGAGATGAAGGCCTTGCCCACCTTCTTGAGGTCGGCGTCCTTGGCGATGGCGGCGTCGAGGGCGTCCACTTTCTTGGGCTTGGGAGCGGGCTTGCCGGCCTTCTTGGCGGCTTCCTCCGCCGCCTGCTGCTCCTTCTTGGCGGCCTCCTCCTCCTTCTTCACCGCCTCGCCCACCTTCTTCACGAACTCATCGCTGATCTCCTTGATCGTGTCGTAGAGATCCTTGGGCTTGCTCTTCCACTTGCTCTTGCGCGTGGCGTGATCGAGGGATTTGCCCGTGTACTTGAGGATCGCCGACCACGTGGCCGAAGGAATCTGCGGGTTGCTGGAGGCGTCCACGTCCACCGCCGTGCCGGTGGCGTGATCGCTGAGCGTGCCGAGACGGTACTTGCCGGAAAGCTTCATCGGTCGCGGGTTCATCCCGCCCGCCTTGAACTTCTTGCCGTAACTCGTCTCAACCTTCTTGAGGGCCTCTTTCATGGCCTCGGACATGCCGCTGCGGATGAGCTTGGGGATGTCGGTTCCGGCGCCCACTTCCTTCTCGTACCCCTTGCGCACCCAGGCGTAGAAGACCTCCTGCGCGTCCTTCCACTTCTCTCCCTTGCGGCTGTTCAGCGGGGGTTCGATGAAGCGCCGCAGCTTGGCGCCGTCGGCGTCCAGCTCCGCCTTCGCCGTGGCGCGATACGTCTTGTAATCGTCCGCCGAGCCGAAGTAGGCGTCGCGGTCGGAGACATACGCGGCCACGTCGTCCACGAGTTTCTGCGTCTTGGCGTCCTTGGTCTTGTAGGCCGACCCGTCCTTGCGGAGGACGCCGTAGATCTCCTGCAGCAGCTGGAGTTCGTTCTTGTCGAGTTCGGAGTCGGCGACGGAGGCGTTCTCGCCGGTTGCGGCGCCCGGATTCGCGCCGGCGCTCGTGGCCGGCTGCGCTCCCACCACGCCGGGCATTCCGTAGTAATGCAGCCCGTCATAATCGCGCCACGGCTCGACCCCCAGCGTATCGGGCCAGAACACGCACCCGACCCGGTGATCGCCGAACGCGCCTCGTGCTCGTGCCACGCCCATGGGCGAGTCTCCCCAGTCACCCCGCGCCGATCCGCGGCGCGACGGTCGGATCATCGTACCGCGCCGGGCGACGCGGCGGAACGGCGCATCCGCTGGAACTCACTTCAACCGATCACGCGCACCGCGTGGCGCACGACCCCTCCGAGCAGCACTCCGGCGCCGGCCGCGACCACCAGCACGCCCAGGCAGCCGCGCTTCGCTGACCGGCTGGCGAACTGCTGCGGCACGCGGTCGCGCAGCTCCTTCTCCACCTCCTGGACCATGATTCGGGCGTCCTTCAGAGACATGCCCGTGGCATCGCGGAAGATCCGGATCGCCTCGATCGAGTTGCCGATCCGCAGCGCCTCGCGCACGCGCTCCATGTCCACCGGCGAGGGCTCGCGCAGTCCCGCCGCCGCGGCGTCGGTCATCGACACCGGTCCACTCTGCCGCAGCGCCGCCTCCAGCGCCTCGACCGCGTCCTTGGCCTCCTTCAGCCCGACGCCGGTGGCCTCGCGCATGATCCTGACGGCCTCGATCTTGCGGCCGTCAAGGATCGCCAGCTGGAGCTGATCCAGAATCTCGTCGGGCGTCTGGTTGCCGGGATGGGGATCGGACGCCATGAGTCACCAGTCGTGATGCGGGGAGGACGATCGGAGCGATCCGGACGAGTGCGATGTCACTCCTTCACCGGCGTCTCCTGGTACCCCAGGTTCTGCCACCCCTTCCCTCGATCAACCCAGATGGAGGACACCGTGGTCCAGGTGTTGCCGAAGGGGCGCCCGGCGTACGAGCCGCGCACCAGCAGGCGATAGGTGAGCACACCGGCGCGCGGGCCGATGCGCCGCACCGTTACGTCATCCATGGCGTACTCAGTGATGACCAGATCGGGCAGCGCGGCGAGGAAGTCCTCGCGCGAGGCGATCTCGCCGTCCGTGTCCTCGATCACATAGGCGTCGTCCGGCAGCAGGGCGGCCAGCGCGGCGGCGTCCTGCCGCTTCTGCACGTCCCAGATGCGATGCTCCATGGCGATCAGTTCCGACCGGAAGGCGTCATCCACGGTCGCACTGTTCGGCGACTGGCAGCCGGACAGAAACGCCGCGCCGAGCAGCAACGCCACGATCAGAACCTGTGACGAAGACTGACGCATGGGTTCCCCTTTCATGTACACGACGGCGGACGACTGACGCGACCACTCATTCGGATCGACCCACGGAAGCGGGACCATCGTACCAGAAGCGCTCCCCATGTGCCCGGCCGGCGTCTGCCTCTTCCTATCATCCGTGCCCATCCGTGCTCATCGGTGGATTCCCCACATGTCGCTGCGCATCATGCACATTTCGACGCGGCTGATCCTGGGCGGATCGCAGGAGAACACCGTCCTCTCGTGCGAGGGGCAGGTTCGTCGCGGACATGCCGTCGCACTGGTCTATGGCCCGATCTACGGCCCGGAAGGGTCGCTGTACGATCGTGCGGCGGCATTCCGGGCGGGGGAGGACGTCGTCAGCCGTCAGCCCTTGGGCGCCACGGAGGACGGGGGGCAGCGCGGCGAAGCGGCGGAGGGACCGCACGACAGAGCCGCAGAGCCACCCAACCCAGGCGCCCGGAACCCGGAACTCGGAACTCGGAACGCACCCGGCACGCAGCACTCAGCACTCGGCACTCCGCACTCCCCCACCTCTTCCCGCCGCATCGAGCTCATCGAAACGCCCAACCTGGTGCGCGAGCTGGCCCCGCTCAAGGATCGTCGCTGTCTGCGCGACCTGCGGCGGATCATCCGCGACTGGAAGCCCGACGTGGTGCATACGCACTCCAGCAAGGCGGGCATCCTGGGTCGCCTGGCCGCGTGGAAGGAGCGCGTTCCCTGCATCATCCACACCATCCACGGCCTGCCGTTTCATCCTTACGAGAAGAAGTGGCGCAACGCGGTGTACATTCTGTCCGAGCGAATCGCGGCGAGGCGCTGCCACCGCATCGTCTGCGTGGCCGACGCCATGCGTGACCAGGCGCTCGCCGCCGGCATTGGACGACCCGAGCAGTACGTCACCGTCTACTCCGGCATGGAGATCGACTCATTTCTCCACCCGCGCTGGACGCGCGAGCAGGTCCGGCGCGAGCTGGGCGTCGCCGAGCATGAGTTCATCCTCGGCACCGTGGCGCGGCTGGCGGAGCTCAAGGGCCATGATGACCTGATCGACGCCCTTGGCCCGCTGATGCACGAACGACCCTCGCTGCGCCTGTTGTGGGTGGGCGACGGGTGGTGGCGCGACCGGCTGTTCGCGCGGCTGAGGGACGCCGGTCTGGCAGGCCGCGTCATCACCACGGGGCTGGTGCCTCCCGAGGAGGTGCCGAAATACGTGCAGGCGATGGATTGCCTGGCGCACCCCAGTTACCGCGAGGGTCTGCCCCGCACGGTGCCGCAGGCGCTGCTCAGCGCACGCCCCGTCATCGCGTATGATGTTGACGGCACGAAGGAATGCTGTCGGGACGGCGAAACCGGGCGGCTCGTGAAGCCCGGAGACCTGCCCGGTCTGTGCGAAGCGGTGCGCTGGATGATGGATCACCCCAAGGAACGGACTGCGATGGGCGTCGCCGGGCGCGAACTCTGTCGCACGCGGTTTTCCGCGGAGACCATGGTGGATGAACTGGAGCGGGTCTATGCGTCGGTTCTGGAGCATCGCGGCGGCCGCTCTGCTGGGCGCGGCGCTCGTCGCTGACGCCTCGTGCCAGACGCTCAACCTTGGTCGTCCCGCGCCGCCCCGGCTGGACACGTTCACCTACGCCAAGGATCTGGCGGGCGTTCTGGAGCGCGAGGTGGCCCAGCGCGTCGCCGCCGAAGCCGACGCCGGCGAGATGGCGAGGATCGCGCTGCGCGCCGGAACCAATCTGCGCATCCTCGCCGCCGACCTGCTCACGCTGGGCGACGCGGCGGGGCATGAGGGCAGCGTGGCCATCGTCACGGGGCTGACGCTGGCGCAGGGGCGCGAGCAGGTGGACGAGTCGCTCAGCGCCGTGCTCGCCGCGGCGCGGGACGCGACCGCCGCCAATGCGCCGCAGGCCCGGCGGGCGATCGAATCCCTGCGCACGTTCAACGAGGACATCCGCTCGCTCAGGGAGCTGCTCCGCACGCCCTCCGCGTCGTCGATTGACGAGCATCTGCCGATCCTGCTGGCGCCTCTGGCGACGGCGTTGTCGGCGTTTCACGGGCAGGAAGGGGCGAATCACTGGGTGTCGTCGTCGCTCATCAGACCGGCCGCCAACATGGCGGGCGGCGCGAGCGCGTCGGCGCGCGGCGTCAACACCATCGACGAGCTGCGCGGGCGGGCCGTCGCCGCCGCCCTGCGTGAAGAGACGCGCGGCATCGTGGTCACGGTGCTGGACATCCTGGAGCAGGGGCAGGAGTTCGCCGAGTTCCGTCCGCGCGTGGAGGCGTACCGGGCGCTGCTCACGCGGCTGTTCGACCTGTGCGACGCGCTGAGCCACGCGGCGTGGATGGAGGAGACGTCGCGACAGGCGTATGACGCCCGGATTCACGAGGCGCTCGCGCTGTTTCAGGATCGCGCCGCCCGCGACCGCGGCGAGGCCCTGCTGCGCCGTTTCGAGTCCTCGCGTCTCATCATCGAGCGCATCACGCTGCTGTCCCAGATCAACCGCGATCGACCCAACATCAGGCCTCTCGCCGCCGCGCTGATCGCGGGCGAGCAACTGCTCGACAACCCCGCGCTCGCCGACACGGGGCGCGAACAGATGGCCAAGCTGCGGCTGGTGCTGGACCGCATGATCGCCTGGCGTGAGCTGCGCCGGGGCGAGGTGCGGGGCGAGCATCGCACGCTGGCGACGCGGCTGGAGCGCGAGTACCGGGATGCCGAGGCCTCGCTGCTCAAGGAGATCGAGCGCATCACCGCCGACCCGCGAGCGATCAGCGATCCCGCCTTCACCAGCGTCATGGCCAACCAGGCCCAGTACCTCGAGGATGTGATCCGGCTGGAGAAGATTCCGCGATGGATCGATCAGATCCGCTCGCTGCGCCCCGGCGCCGTCGAGCGCTTCACGGCGCAGACGCGCAAGATGGCCCAGTGGCTGCTGGAGCCGGCGCGTCGGGATGAGGCCATCCTCGCCATGACGCAGTACGAGCAGCAGGCGGGGCTCTTCCTGTCGATGCCCTTCGAGTCCAACCTGCGCGCCGGGGGCGAGGATGCCGCGCTCGTCACCGGCGGGCTGCACGACCGGCTGGCCCGCGAGATCGACGCCCAGCGCCAGCGCTGGGCCGACGGCTGGGCGCTCGGCAACGCCGGCAGCGATGCCGCCAAGCGGCTGCTCCTGCTCTTCCGACTCACGCAGGCCATGGCGGACAGCGCGGAGGTGGCGCGGCTGGGCGGCGACGCCGGCCCGCTCAACGCGTGGGCGGCGTGGGAGGCCGCGCCGCGGGCCATCGCCCCGGCGGTGCACGATGTCCCTAACCGGCTGCGACTGGCCACCCGTGCCGCGCTGGAGGGTAACGAGCGCGAACTCGCCTCGCAACTGACCCGCATCGACCAGGACGCCGCCATGGCCAAGATCGTCGGGCGGCTGGCGATGGTGGTCGGCCCCGCGCTGCAGGGGCTGCCCGGCGGGTCCGTCGGCATCATCGGCCAGTGCGCCGCCCGACCGCGCGAGGACGCCTTCATGCTGTCCAAGCGGGTGGAGCTGGCGCACCTGTGCCGCTATGCCCTGGAGGAGCATTTCGCGCGGACGAACAACCGCGAGTCCGTGGCGCGGGAATGCAGCGCCTACCTCAACGGGCTGGCGGCGGAACTGCTTGACTCGCTCGGCGAGCGAACCACGCCCATCCCCACGCTCCTCGGCTTCGACGGCACCGACCCGGAGGGAAGAGGGTAGCGGAGCGGCATCGATTCCCGCTCGTCGCGTTTCACCCGGGTTCGGACTGAGGGCGAACGGAACGCGGCGTCACGATGCTCAGCCGCGCCGACGCGGGGGAACGGGCTTTCCGGAAGGCGGCGGCTGCCCCCCATCCGCCGCCATCGACCGGGCCGAGATTGCGTTCAGATGCGCCCGCAGGCGTCGATAGCGGCGCGTCTCGCGGGCCGTGTGCTCCAGGTGGTGGATGCCCGAGAGCCACACCGAGCCCGCCAGCATGAGCACGCCGATGGGGAAGGCCAGCACCGCCACCGCGCCGATCAACCCGGCGAGGCGGCCCCAGATGCTGCCCGTCGGCAGCAGCAGCAGGCCGATGGCCGCGAAGGGCAGCAGCCACTGGAACCACTGGAAGATCGTCTCGGCGGTGGCGTCGCGGGTCCACTCCGCCAGCCGCTCCATCATCACCGCCATGGCGATGGTGCCGATGACGCCGATGGCGCCCAGCCCGAAGGCGGCCCACGTCATGCCGTCGGCGACCTTCTGCGCCGGGCTGGCGACTTCGCGGGCGAGCAGAACGCCCGCCCCCAGCAGCCAACCGAGTTGCCCCCAGCGGGCGATGTGCCGCGTCACGCCGCGCCGGGAGAAGCCGCGCGACACGCCCTCTCGGATCGTCAGCGCCGGCGTGAGCCACCACATCGCCAGCATCCACCCCAGAAGGGCGACGCCAACGACGCCCCCGAGCAGGTGGACGGACATCCAGCCGAAGAGAACCGCCAGGGCCGCGACGACAAGCAGGATGATCGAGCCCGCCGCCGTGACCGCCCCGCGGATGAACGCGCGGATCACGGGCTGGGGCATGCGGCTGAGCGAATCGTCATCCAGTGTGGGGGGCGGGGGAATCTCCTCGCCGCACTCCGGGCATCTGCCGCCCACCTTCAGTCCGCGCAGGTTGTACCCGCACGAGGCGCAGGGCCGGTCCACGCTCATGGAGCGGGGCGGCGGCAGGCCCTTGCCGAACTCGGAAGGCGAGACGGGCATCGGCTCACATGGTAGCGAGCCGCCTCGGTGGACCTCACACCGGCGCGGCCTTGAGTCGATACACCGCAGCGATGAGCTCCTCGGACGAGCCGATCGCCGGGTCGGCGGTCAGGGCGCGATCGACCAGCTGCATGACCGCCAGTTTGGGCTCGCCCAGCGAGGTCAGCACGGCGATGGCGTCGTCCGCGATGGAGCGGACCGCGGGAGCGCGGGCGGGGCGGCCCGGAGCGGACTCCGGCAGACTCAGGAAGCGATCCACCTTGCCCGAGAGCTCGGCGATGATCGTCTCCGCCGTGCGCTTGCCGATCTCCGGCAGCGAGGTCAGCGTGTCCACGTCCTTGCCCGCGATGGCCTCGGCGACCTGCGCGAAGGGCAGTTGCAGCGCCCGCAGCGCCTTGCGGTTGCCAATGCCCTTGACGGTGGTGAAGACTTCGAAGAAGGCGCGATCCTCGGGCGAGGCGAAGCCGATCAGCCGCGGCAGGTAGTTGGCCCCCTGCCCCTGACCTTCGAGGTAGTGGAGCGTATGGAACTCGACCGTCTCGCCCACCAGCCGCGCCAGCCGCTGCTGATCGACGCCGGGGATGAGGAGCGTGTACGTGAGATGCCCGCAGTGGACATCCGCCGCACCGTCGCGCACCACGCGCAGGGTTCCTTGAAGGCGACTGATCACGGGCGTATGGAACCGCGCCGGACCGAACGGGTCAACTGGTCCTGTCACGTGATTCCGGCGATGACTCCGGTTCGGCGACGATGCGAACCTTGTTGCGATAAGCGATCTCGTCGATGATGCGCCACTGTCCATCCCGCAGCGCCCGCCGCAGGGCGTCGGCCTTGTCCGAGCCGATTACGAAGGCCAGGCGGCCCTCCCGTTCGGCCAGCTCCTGCGCAAAGGAATGAGCGCCGGGCCTTGCATCATCAAGGAGCGCGACCTCTTCAACGGAAAGCCCCGAATAGAACGACACGCCGTACACCGGATGGCGATCGACGTAGACCACCTCGGCGAGGCCCGGCGTGAGGTGAAGCTCCGCCGTCATGCGGCGGGCGTCCTTCGGGCTTTCGATGACCGCGCCGGCGGCCGTGATCAGAAGGGCGATTCCAACCGTCGCCGCCAGCGAGGCCCGCGCCCCGCGATCATGAGGAAAAGACAGCGGCATGATCCGTCCGGTGCAGACCGCCAGCGCCGGAAACAGCGGGAGAATGTAGAGCGGCAGTCGCGAACTGGAGAGCATGAACACCATCAGCGACAGACCGATCCAGAGCAGCATCAGCGCCAGCAACGGATCACGCAGCCACCTGACCAGCCACGCGGGCCGCCACCATTGGGGCTGACGAAACCATCCGATCGCCCAGGGCAGCATGCCGGCGACCAGCAGGCCGGGGTACATCATCGCCTTGTACCACTCGGCGTTCCGATGATGCGCGTCGCTGGCGACGCGATTGATGAACTCGTCGTGAAGGAAGTACCCGGCGAGTTCCGGCTTCTGCAGCATGACGAGGGCGAACCACCCACCGCCCACCGCGAGAAAGAGCGTCACGCCGACGGGCGACAGCAGGCGCCGCAGGCCGCCCGGCCCGTCGTGGATCAGGACCGCGCCGAGCACCGCCGCCAGCGGCAGCAGCGAGGGCGGCCCCTTGGTCAGAAACCCAAGGCCGAACGCCAGCCACATCGCGTCCATCCACCGGCGTCCGTACGTCTGTCCGGAACGCCATCCGTACACGAAGAATGTCACACCGGCGGTTGTGAACAGGGTCAGCAGCGTGTCGGTGGTGACGATCTGATGGGCGATGAACGGCATGGCGGCGGTGGCGTAGACCATGGCGCACACGGCGGCCCGCCCGGGCGCGATGCGGCGGGCCAGCCCGGCGACGCACAGCGCGGCGCCGATGAACGCCAGCGCGTTGGGAAGCCGGGCCGCCCATTCGTGCGGGCCGAAGATTCCGATGGATGCCGCAATGGCCCAGTACGTCAGCGGGGGCTTCGTGTAGTGCGGATGCTCATGATGCAGCGCCGGGTGCAGCCAGTCCCCGCTCCGCAGCATCTCCAGCGCCACCGCCACGTAGCGACCCTCATCCGGCTCCCAAAGTGGGCGAACGCCCAGACCCGCGATGGCCATGACGAGCACGACGCCAATCGCCAGCCACGTGGTTGTGGTCGGACCGCCCCTGTGGATGGTAGGGAACGCTGCGCCTGCGTCTTTCATGCGTCGGCCCTTGCCTCCCACCCCTCCGCGTTGTCACCCCGCCCGACGACGGTCATGAGCGTCCGACCGGCCTGCTGAATCGCATCGGAAACGGTAGACGGGCCCCGGCTGAACTCCAACGTCCAGGCCAACATTCATCCGGCCGCGCGGATCAGACGCCGAACGGGTCGCGAGCCCGCTTGCGGGCCGTGGGGACGGGCTGGTCATCCAGCGGCCACCCGCTGGCGCGGGCCAGTTCCGCGCGCAGGCGGTCGGCGATGGCCTGCGGGTCGCGCTCGCCCGTGAAGTCGAACAACCCCACAAAGTGAACCCGCGAGCGGCTGGGCTTGATCACCGCACCGAAGGGCGATGTGCCGCGCGGCGTGCCCGACACCCACGTCAGCAGCACCGGCGCCCGGCTGCGCGACACGATCAGCCCAACGCCCGGCTGGAAGGGTCGAATCCGCCCCGGCGGGTCGGGGATGCCGCCCTCGGGGAAGATGCCGACGCAGCCCCGGTCCTCACGCACGTGACGGATGGCCTCGCGGGCCGGACCCGTGTCCTTGCCGTCGCGGGAGACGGGGATGACATCCACCCAGCGCCAGAACCAGCGGGCCTCGGGGGTCATGTAGTTGGAGGCCATCATCCAGCGAATGTGAAACGGACACGCCGCGGCGATGAGCAGCGGGTCCAGCCCGCAGGTGTGATTGGAGACGACGATGAGCGGCCCGGGACGGTTGCCGCCGGGCGGCAGGTGCTCCAGCCCGGTCACGCGCACCTGGTGGACAACGCGGCAGAAGAACCGCGCGAATCGCCACGCCGCCCCGAGCGTCACGCTGCCGCGCGGACCGACGGTCAGCCACGGTCGCAGCCACGCCGCCGCACCGACACCTCCGGCGACGACGGCGATCAGCGTGATGATCCACCCGGTGAGGGACATGTCGGGAAAGGATCGGGGTTTTTCGGCGCGTGTCAAACGGAAGCCGATCCCGTGCCTTGTCGGGTGTGAATGCGCCGCCTACGCTTGCCCAGTTTGCGCGGACCATGCCGGCCGGCCGCGTCGGGACCACTCATGCCCCGTCGAGACGATATCGAAACGATCCTGATCATCGGCTCAGGACCGATTGTCATCGGGCAAGGTTGCGAGTTTGACTATTCGGGCACGCAGGCATGCAAGGCCCTCCGGGAGGAGGGCTACCGCATCGTCCTCGTCAACTCCAACCCCGCCACCATCATGACCGATCCGGCCTTCTCGGATCGGACCTACATCGAGCCCATCACGCCCGAGGCGGTTCGCAAGATTCTGCTCAAGGAGCGGGAGATGGGCGCCCCCATCGACGCGCTGCTGCCCACCCTGGGCGGGCAGACCGCGCTCAACTGCGCCTGCGCCCTGGCGGATGACGGCACGCTGAACGAGTTCGGCGTGGAGATGATCGGGGCCACCCGCGACGCCATCCACCGGGCGGAGGATCGCGAGCAGTTCCGCCGCGTCGTCGAGTCGGTGGGGCTCAAGCAGCCCAAGTCGCGCACCGTCACCAACGTCAGCGATGCACTGGATTTCGTCCGCGAGATTGGCCTGCCCGCCATCATCCGACCCGCCTTCACGCTGGGCGGCTCGGGCGGCGGCATCGCCTACAACCTGGAGGAGTTCGAGGAGATCATCCGCCGCGGACTCGACGCCTCGATGATCCGCCAGGTGCTCATCGACCAGTCGGTGCTGGGCTGGAAGGAGTACGAACTCGAGGTCATCCGCGACAGGCACGACAACTGCATCATCGTGTGCGGCATCGAGAACATCGACCCCATGGGCGTCCACACCGGCGACTCGATCACCGTCGCCCCGATCATGACGCTGACCGACAAGGAATACCAACGCATGCGGGATGCGAGTTTCGCCATCCTGCGGGCCGTGGGCGTGGAAACGGGCGGATCGAACGTGCAGTTCGCGGTCAACCCGGCGGATGGCGAGATGGTGGTGGTCGAGATGAACCCGCGCGTCAGCCGCTCCAGCGCGCTGGCCAGCAAGGCCACCGGCTTCCCCATCGCCAAGATCGCGGCCAAACTCGCGGTGGGCTACACGCTCGACGAGCTGCGCAACGACATCACGGGCAGCACCAGCGCGTGCTTCGAGCCGTCGATCGACTACGTGGTCACCAAGATGCCGCGCTGGACGTTTGAGAAGTTTCCCGAGGCGGATGAAACCCTCACCACGCAGATGAAGAGTGTGGGCGAGGCCATGGCCATCGGGCGCACGTTCAAGGAGTCGCTGCAGAAGGTCATCCGCTCGATGGAGGTGAAGCGGTTCGGGCTGGGTCTGGACCGCAACGACAAGTGGCTCGCCGCCCGTCGGGCCGTCGAGGCCGGGCACCTGCGCTTCACCGGCGAGACCAGCGAGGTCACGCCCAACGGGCTGGTGGCGGCGGATGGCTCGCCCATCGAGTGGCCGATTCCCGAAGACAAGCTCATCCGCAAGCTCACCGTGCCAAGCCAGGGGCGGCTGTACTACATCCGCTACGCCTTCAAGATGGGCTGGTCGATCGAGCGCGTGCGCGACCTGACGAAGATCGACCCGTGGTTCCTCGACCAGATCAGGCAGCTGATCGAGTTCGAGGATGTGCTGTGCGGCTACGCGCGGCTGGAGGACGTGCCCCGCGAGGTGCTCTTCGAGGCCAAGCGTCTGGGCTACTCCGACCCGCAGCTGGCCAACCTGTACCTGGGCGACATCAGCACGAAGACCATTCTCAAGGTACGCGCTCATCGCAAGAAACTCGGCATCGAGCCGGTGTACAAGCTGGTGGATACCTGCGCCGCCGAGTTCGAGGCCGTCACGCCGTACTACTACTCGACGTACGAAACGCCTCTGGCGAGCCGCAACCGTCAGGGAGCGGACGCACCCGATGATGAAGCGCGGACCAACCGCGCCCTCACGGTCACGGCTCATTCCGACGACGAGATCCGCGTCACCGAGCGTGAGAAGATCATCATCCTGGGCGGCGGGCCCAACCGCATCGGGCAGGGCATCGAGTTCGACTACTGCTGCGTACAGGCCGCCTTCGCCGCCGCGGAGATGGGCTACGAGTCGGTGATGATCAACTCCAACCCGGAGACGGTCTCGACCGACTACGACACCAGCGACCTGCTGTTCTTCGAGCCGCTCACGCTGGAGGACACGCTCAACGTCATCGAACGGCTCAACGGGGGCGGCGTGGATGTGCCGACCCGCGCCGGGCACGTCAAAGGCGTCATCGTGCAGTTCGGCGGGCAGACGCCGCTCAACCTGGCGCACGGGCTGGTGGCGGCGGGGGTGCCGCTCATCGGTACGGGGCTGGATTCGATCGACCTCGCCGAGGACCGTGACCGCTTCAAGGCCATGTGCGATGAACTGGGGCTCAAGCAGCCGCCCAGCGGCATCGCGCATTCGCTCGAGGAGGCCGTCGCCATCGCCAACCGCATCGGTTACCCGGTGCTGGTGCGCCCCAGCTACGTGCTGGGCGGGCGCGGCATGGAGACCTGCTACGACGAGCCGTCGCTGCGTCTGTACATGAAGAACGCCGTGGACGTGTCGGAACTGGCGGATGCGCCGGTGCTGATCGACATGTTCCTCTCCGAGGCGATCGAGGTGGACGTGGACGTGGTCGCGGACTTCGATCCGGACTCGACCTCGGCCTCGACGAAGCGCCCCGGTGCGCCGCCGCCCAGGGCGCTGGTGTGCGGCGTGATGGAGCACATCGAGGAGGCGGGCATCCACTCCGGCGACTCCTCGTGCACGATTCCGCCCTACTCGCTGCCCGCGCCGATCGTGGAGCGCATCCGCGATCAGGGACGCCGCCTGGCCGAGCGCCTGAAGGTGCGCGGGTTGATGAACGTGCAGATGGCCGTCAAGGACGGCGTGGTCTACATCCTCGAAGTCAACCCCCGCGCCTCGCGCACGGTGCCCTTCGTCAGCAAGGCCAAGGGTGTGTCGTGGGCGAGCGTCGCCGCCAAGGTGATGATGGGCGCCTCGCTCACCGAGCTGAACGTGAAGGAGCTGCCCGACACCGGCTTCTTCAGCGTGAAGGAGTCGGTCTTCCCCTTCGCCAAGTTCCCCGGCGTGGACGTGGTGCTGGGACCGGAGATGCGCTCCACCGGCGAGGTGATGGGCATGGACCGCTCCATGCCCGTGGCGGTGGCCAAGGTGCAGATGGCCGCGGGGCGCAGGATTCCGCTCAAGGGCAACGTGTTCCTGTCGGTGCGCGATTCGGACAAGCCCCACACGGTTGACATCACGCGCAACCTGGTGGCGATGGGCTTCACGGTCTACACCACGTCGGGCACGGCGGAACTGCTCAAGTCGCACGGGCTCGACACGGTGGCGCTGCCCAAGATCTCCGAAGGCGCAAGGCCCAACGTGCTGGACATGATCCGCAACGGTGAGATCAACCTGATCATCAACACGCCCACGCGCAAGGGCGCGCACACCGATGAAGGCAAGATTCGCGCCACCGCCGTGCGCACCGGCGTGATGATGTGCACCACCATCACCGGAGCGAGGGCCGTGGTGCAGTCGATCGCCGCCCTGCGGGCCGGGGCGTGGTCCGTGGCGGCGGTGCAGGATTACTTCCCGCACCTGGCGCGGGGTCCGGTCCGCCGCGTCGCCCGGGAAGAGCCCGTGCTGGCCTGAGCGCCCGCGAGGATTCGGCGCATTCGCGTGTTCCCGCTTGCGTCGCGGACGACGGCGGGGGTATGCTGCCGCCCGATAGACGGCGCCTCGCTCGACCGAGTCGTGGGTTGGCGCGCGGGCTGCTTCGCATCGGTGTCGAAAGGGGCAGCATGGCGGGCGTGGGTGAAAAACTCTGCGTCTTCTGCGGCAAGGACTGCGCCGGGCAGCCGCGCGGCAAGGACCCGACGGGGCGCTACTACCACACCGCGTGCTACGAGGGCCGGCAACGGGCGAGTTCTTCGGGTGGTCGTGGGTCCGGAACCTCCGATGGCGAATACTCGATGCTCAACGAGTTGATCGGCGCGACAGGGGCGGAGGCGGCTCCAGCGCCGTGCCCCGGCTGCGGCCAGCCGATGTCCGGCGGCGCGTTGATCTGCACCAACTGCGGCTACAACGCGCAGACCGGCGGCACGATGGGCGTACAGGTGATGTCCGGGCCGCCCTCTCGCGGCGGATCGGCCAACTGGCCCGTGGTCGTGGGCGCGATTTCCATCATCATCGGGCTGGGCGGCCTGGGGTTCGCCGCGATGGAGGCGCTCGGCGGGTTCGTCGTCGCGTCGGACGACACGTTCATGTCGGCGATGAAAGGTCCGGGCGATCCGTCCTACCGCTCCGGCTATCGCACGGGTCTGGCGGCGGGCGCGCTTGTCCGCTCCACCCTGCTGGGGTTGGTGGCCTGCTACGCGGTGGTGGGCGGCATCGGCATGCTCCGACGAAACAAGCGGCTGGCCATGCGGCTTCGCGAATGGGCCATCGCCAAGATTCCGCTGACGATCATGTGCAACGGCGGCGCCATCGCCGCCGCCGCGAGTGGGTCGCAGATCTACGCCAATACGGACGACGCCCTTCGCCGAACGGCGCTCGCCATCCACATCACCCTCATGCTCGGCGGGCTGATCTGGCCCATCTTCGTGCTGACGTGGCTGCGCCGGGATGCGGTGAAGGCCGAGATGAATCGGTGGTAACATTCCCTAGGCACGCGCCGGGGCATGGTGGGGCGAATCGTCCCTCCCGCGCGTCGCCTTCGGCAGGAGGTCACCATGCGACCCGCCTTCACCACCATCATTGCGTCGTGCGTCGCTGTCCTTCCCTTGTCATGGCCGGTCGGGGCGCAGGCCGCGCCGCCGCAACCCGTCGATCCCGCCATCTACGTGCAGGCGGCATCTGAGGCGGCGAAATGGATCCGTACGCACCAGGTTGAGACCGCCCGCGGACTGGCCTGGCCCGCCTCGCCCGAGGGCGATGACCGCATCGTTCGCAACCTGTACCACGGCACGCCGGGGGTGATCCTGTTCTTCCTCGAACTGGCCCGGGCCACCAGCGACCAGACGTACCTTGAAGAAGCGTCGATGGGCGCGGACGACCTGGTGGCGCACCTCGAGGATCTCGCGGTATCCGACGGGCTGGGCCTGTACGTCGGCGTCGCCGGCGCGGGATACACCCTCAACGAGACGCACAAGGCCACGCAACTGGCCCGTCACCGCGACGCGGCGGCGCGGTGCGTGAGCATCATCGAGCGCGAGTGGAACGCGCGGAAGGACCAGCCCGACGCCGCGGGCGAGGTGACGGACGTCATCGCGGGGTATGCGGGCACGGGGCTGTTTCTGCTGTACGCCCACGCGCAGTGGCAGGATTCGAGGGCCCTGCCGCTCGCACGGCAACTGGGCGACCGGCTGGTGGCGATGGGCGTCGAGCGGGGCGAGGGGACCATGTGGCCGATGGCGGCGGGCGTGAAGAACACGTATCCCAACTTCTCCCACGGTACGGCGGGCGTGTCATATTTCCTTGCCTCGCTGGGCGCGGCGACGAAGGACGCGAAGTACACCGAGGCGGCGATCCGAGGGGCGAAGTACCTCATCTCCATCGCCGACACGACCAACGACCATTGCCTGATCCCCCGGTTCGACCCATCGGAGTACGGCGAGGGCGAGTCGCCGCTCCACTACCTGGGGTGGTGTCACGGCCCGGCGGGCACGGGGCGTCTGTTCCACCTGCTCTACAAAGTCACGGGCGATGGGCAGTGGCGCGGCTGGCGCGACCGCTGCGGCAAGTCACTGCTGGACGCGGGCATTCCCGAGAAACGACCGGAAGGGTTCTGGAGCAACGTCGGCGTGTGCTGCGGCAACGCGGGCGTGGCGGACTTCGCCCTGGCGATGTACCGCGAGACGGATGATCCGGCGTACCTCGACCTGTGCAAGCGACTCACCGCCGACCTGATGGCCCGCTCGCAGGTGGACGTGGACCTGGGGCTTCGTAAGTGGACGCACGCCGAGCATCGCGCGCAGCCAGACAACCGCGCCCCGCAGACGGGGCTGATGCAGGGGGCATCGGGGATCGGCCTCTGGCTGCTGAAGTGGCGGGCGTTCCTGGTGAAGCGTCCGTTCGGCATCCGTCTGCCTGATGACCCATTCGATTGACTGGCTGACGAATAGTCCGATAACATTACCTGTGTCGGCTGAGGAGCGAATCCAGGCACGACGGGCAATCCCCTTGCATTGATGGGTGGTTTTCCGGTACAGTGCCAACTTCCCCGCGGTGGGCGGTTGCTCGTGCAACCGCGATAGGGCGGGGTGCCCGTTCGATCAACCGGGGCGCGGTGCTGTCGCGCTCTTGTGAGGATCTCCGCAATGGCCAAGATGTTCTACACGCTCGACGAAGCCGCCAAGAAGCTGGGCGTCACGCCTGACAAGGTCAAGGAGATGGCACGCTCCGGCCAGGTGCAGGAGTTCCGCGACCGCGACAAGCTCATGTTCAAGGTGGAGCAGATCGATCTGCTCGCCGGCGGTGATGAGCCCGTCCACATCGACGACCTGACCGGCCTGGACGCCTCGGGCGGGTCCGGTTCGGCCATCGGACTGGTGGACAGCCGCGAGGACACCGGCATTTCCGTGTTCGACACCGGCGATCGACCCGCGGCGGACGCCGGCGATACGCAGGTGACGGAGTCGATCGAAGATGAACTGTCGCTGGAGTCGGTCGGCTCCGGCTCCGGCCTGCTCGACCTGACGCGCGAGAGCGATGACACGTCGCTCGGCGCGGAGCTGATCGAGGAGGTCTACTCTGGTCCCGAGAAGGTGGAAGTGCCGGGTCACGCCTCGGGCCTGTTCGACGCCGCGGGCGCCGAAAGCCCCGGCAATGTCGTGGGCGCACCCATGGCCGTCGGCCCGGTCATCATGGAGGCGTATGACGGCGCCGGTTCGGGGCTGGGCGTCGGGCTGATGCTTGGCGCGCTGGTCGCACTGGTGTGCGCCGCGCTCGTGGTGGCGGTGGGCGTGACGGGCGCTTCTTCCGGGCTGGCCACCCAGATGGCCGGCAACCTGATGGTGTGGGCCGGCGGACTGGCCGTCGTCACCATCGTGCTCGGAGGCATCGGGTTCTTCATCGGCAAGGCCTCGGAGTAAGCCCTCATCCCGAGTGATCATGCAGCCGCGGGCGATGGCTCGCGGCTGTTTGTTTCGGGGAGGGCATCAAGGCGGCGAGGCATCAGGGCGGCGAGGCATGGTGTCGGTACTCAGAACTCGGAACTCGGAACTCCCATGACCGACGACACCGACATCACCGCCCGGCGGATCGCCCGGTTTCTCGAAGGCGACAGTTTCGCCGTGGTCGGCGCTTCGACCAACCGCGCCAAGTACGGCAACAAGGTGCTGCGCTGCTACCTGCAACATGGGCGAACGGTCTATCCGGTGAACCCGCGGGCCGCCCGGATCGAAGGCGTGCGCTGCTATCCGAACCTGACGTCGCTGCCGCAGCGCGTGGATGGCGTCTCGATCATCACGCCTCCCGCGATCACCGAGACGGTCGTGCGGGACGCGATTGAGACCGGCGTGCCCATGCTGTGGATGCAGCCCGGCGCGGAGAGCGAACGGGCCATCCGCGACGCCGAGCGGGCGGGCATCGAAGTGATCGCGGGCGGGCCGTGCATCCTGGTGGTCATGGGATACCGCGAACACTGACGCGATGTCCCGCGCGGACTTCAGGCCTCGACGCCGTCATCCGCCGCCCGTCGAGCCGCATCCACCGATCAGCAGGCCGCCGGATGCCAGATCGTCTTGAACTCGACCAGCGGCTCGATCTCCGCGGGCGCGTGACAGAGGTCGTGGTCATGCCACATCGCGCCGGGGCGCTCGATGACCCGCACACGCTTGAGGTTCTCCGCCATGCCCGTTCTCACGGTCCGTGCCTCGTCCCGGTTCAGCCCGGCGGCGCTGATCGCGTTCACCTCGCGGTGCGTCGCCAGCGGATCCAGCAGTTCGGCGCGCGTTCCCGTGAGAATGTTCACCACGCCGGGCGGCAGGTCGCTGGTCGCCAGCACTTCGCCCAGAATCACCGCCGGCAGGGGGTTGGCTTCCCCCGCGAGCGCCACGCAGGCGTTGCCCGGACAGAGCGCAGCGGCCAGCAGCGACACCAGCCCCAGCAGCGAAGGATTGTCCGGCGCGACGATGCCGACGACCCCCATCGGCTCGGGCGTGGTGAAGGTGTCGTACGGACCCGCCGCCAGGTTCTGACAACCCATCACCTGCGCGTACTTGTCGCACCACCCCGCGAAGCCGACCAGCCGATCGACCGACGCGGCCGCCTCCGCCGCCGCGCGCGACGAACGGCGTCGGGCGCCGAGGCGCTGTGCGTTATGATTCCGCGCGCCCCGGCTCCGCGAGCCGTGCTCGCCCGTTCCCTCCACTGATTCGATCGCCTCGATGAACTGCGCCGCGCGTCCTTCGAGCATCTCCGCCATTCGGTAGAGGATCTGTCCGCGGTTGTATCCGCTCAGCGCCGCCCATTTCGGCTGGGCGTGGCGCGCCGCCTCCACCGCGTCACGCAGATCCTTCCGTGACGCCCGGCACAGGTGGGCGATGGTTCGCCCCGTGCAATCATTCAACGGCTGCGAGCGACCGGACTCGCTGCGCGGAAACTGCCCGCCGATGAAGAGTTTGTACGTCTTGATGACTGGCAGTCGCGTCATGATGATCTTCACGCGTCACGCTTCAATGGATGGCGGTGGTCAGGCGTCATCCACGTCAAGATACGCCCGCAACCCGTGAATGCCTCCTTCGCGCCCGAAGCCGGATTCCCTGTACCCGCCGAAGGGGCTGGCGGGGTCGAAACGGTTGAAGGTGTTGCACCAGACGACGCCGGCCTTCAGCTGCCGCGCGATGTCGAGAATCTTTGATCCCTTGTCGGTCCACACGCCGGCGCTCAGGCCATAGGGCGTGTTGTTGGCCCGCTGGATGGCCTCGTGCGGCGTGCGGAAGCTCATCACCGCCAGCACCGGGCCGAAGATCTCCTCGCGCGCGATCGCGTGGCTCGGCTGCACGCCGGTGAAGTAGCAGGGGCGACACCAGAAGCCGGGTCCGGCAGGAATTGCAGAGCGCTGGATGTTGTTCGCGGCGAAGCCGGTCGGCACGCCGCCGATGTGCAATGTCGCGCCTTCCGTCTCGCCGATGGCGAGGTGCCGCTCGATCTTCTCGAGCTGCGCCTTCGAGTTGATGGCCCCGATGTCGGTGTTCTTGTCCAGCGGGTCGCCCACCCGCAGCGACGCCATGCGATGGTCGAGCCGGGCGATGACGTCGTCCAGCACTGATTCCTGCACGAGCAGGCGGCTGCCGGCGCAGCAGACGTGGCCCTGGTTGAAGAAGATCGCCTGCACAATGCCTTCAACCGCCTGATCGAGCGCGGCATCCTCGAAGATGATGTTGGGGCTCTTGCCGCCCAGTTCGAGCGTGAGACGCTTGGGTCGGCGCGAGGCAGGCCGATCCTCCGTCGCCACGGCGCGAGCGATCTGTTTGCCGACCTCCGTCGAGCCGGTGAAGGCGATCTTGTCCACGTCCGGATGCTCGACCAGCAGTCGTCCGGTTTCGCCAGCGCCGGTGAGGATGTTCACCACGCCGGGTGGGAAGTCGATCTCCTCGAGGATCTCCGCCAGCATGAGCGCGGTGAGCGGCGTGGTCTCGGCGGGCTTGAGCACGCACGTGTTGCCGCACGCCAGCGCGGGGGCGAGTTTCCACGCCGCCATCAGCAGCGGAAAGTTCCACGGGATGATCTGCGCGCAGACGCCGATCGGACATGGCACGGCGCCTGGCGGCGCAACGCGGCGCGTCGTGCGTGAACGGTTCGCGCGACGCGGAGCGCCCCGCCGCCAACCCGCCGCCCACGCCAGCTTGTCGCACCACCCCGCGTGATAGAAGAAGTGCTGCGCGACGAGCGGCAGATCCACGTCGCGCGACTCGCGAATCGGCTTGCCGCCATTGATCGTCTCAAGCACAGCCAGTTCGCGGGCCCGCTCCTGGATGCGGCGGGCCAGCCGGAACAGGTGCTTGCCGCGCTCGCGCGGGTCGAGGGAGGCCCATGCGGGAAAGGCCGCGCGGGCCGCCCGTACCGCGGCGTCCACGTCGGCTCGGCCCGCCTCGGCCACCTCCGCCAGCGGCTGCTCGGTGGCGGGGTTGATGGTGACGACGTGACGCCGCGATTTCGGCGCGACAAACCGCCCGCCGATGAACAGCCGGTAGCGGTCCCTGATGTCAACCTTCAGCGTTTCGGGCGCGGGGGCGTAGTCCCATTGCATCGGTGACGGCGCGGCATCGGAACCGGAGCGCCTGCTCATGTCGAGTTCCTCACCCCACCCGCTCGATCCGGCTGTACTGATCGAGGTTCAGCGTCACGATCTCGCCGTCATCCCGCCGCACTTCCAGCCGGTCGAGCCAGAGCCGGTCGTCCTTGGCGTGGGCGTACCACGACCCGGTCTTGGCGCGTCGGAAGCCCGTCACCACGCCTTCGACGGTCTGGGTCCACGTTTCATCACGCTTGGCGACCTGCTGCGTCACCTTCACGCGGTCGCCGACCTGGAACGATGCGGTTTCGAGTGCCATGGCGGACCAGTATAGGGACGCCCGGCCCGCCGCCAGCGCGATGGACGGCGGCCGACGGCTCAGCCAATCGCTACGTTGTCAATCAGCCGCACGTCGCCCAGGCGGGCGGCGATGAGGGCGCGGGCGGATGAGCCGGAGCCCGGCCGTGGCACCATGTCGATCGGCATCAGCGTCAGGGCGTCGCGCACCACCGCGTACTGCACGTCCAGCCCATGACGCACCAGCACCGCCCGCATGGCCTCCTCGATCCGTCGCGTGGGCCTGCCGGGGGCGGCTAGCGACCGGGCCTCCTGCAGCGCGCGGAACAGCCCCAGCGCGCGGGGGCGATCGGTTTCGTTCAGATACCGATTACGGCTGGACATCGCCAGACCGTCCGGCTCGCGCACCGTGGGGTGGGCCACGATCTCCAGCCCGGGCCAGCGCGGGGTTGAGGCGGCGTTCTGCATCGCCACCATCGCCTCGATCGTCCGCAGTTGCTGGTAGTCCTTCTCGCCGAAGACCGCCCAGCGCGGCCGCACGAGGTCGAACAGCCGGGCCACCACCTGGCACACGCCCGCCAGATGCCCCGGCCGACACGTATCTTCCAGCAACGGCATCGTCGCCACGGGCGGCAGGGGCGGCTCCGGGGTGGGAGGATGAGGGGGCGACGGATACATCGTTTCCACATCCGGCGCGAAGACCGCATCCGCCCCCGCTCCGGCCGCGACCTCGCGGTCGGCCTCGAACGTGCGCGGGTAGCGGGAGAAGTCCTCGTTGGGGCCGAACTGGGTGGGATTCACGAAGATCGAGACAACTACGGGCGACCCACCCCCGGATACCACGCCCCCGGATATCACACCCCCCGCGATCGACCGCGCCTGCTCGATCAGCGCCGCGTGTCCGGCGTGTAAGGCGCCCATGGTGGGTACGAACGCACCGCCCTGGAACGGCGCAAGTTCCTCGATGGTCCGCAGCACACGCATGGGCGGGATGGTAGGGAGAGGAAAGTGCCGGGTGATGAGTGCAGGATGCGAACCGAGTTCCGGGTCGGAGCGGCGGCAGGCGCCCGATATCTCAATATCTCAGCCCACGATCTCAACTGCTCGATGCCTTGATGCCTCCTGCCCAATCCCGTCCGGTCGCCCGCCTATGCTTTCACCCCATGCGTCAACTCGATCGGCGAAGGTCCGGATACGTAGCGTCGTCTGTTGCGGGAGGCGGTCTGCTGCTGGCAGGGGTGATGGCGGCGGCGGGGGTCATGGGGGGATGCGAGCGTCCGCTCCACCGGGATACCCCTGAAGCCCTGCATCGATCCCTCATTGAGTCGGTGGAGCGAGAACTTCGCTCGCTTCCCGAGAGCGCCGCGGGAACCACCGCGCAGCGCACCACCCAGCCCGCGGGCGAGGTGGAGAAGGCCCTGGCGAGTCGGCGGGATGAACTGGAGCGCATGGCCGGCCCGGGCGCCTACCGCGACGAGACGCCCCCCTACTCCCCCGACCTGACCGGCTCGCCTCAGCAGGAGGTGGCGGTGTCGCTTCAGCAGGCCATCGCCACGGCGGTGAAGAACAACCTGTCGGTGCAGATCGCCCGCCTGCAGCCGGCCATCCGCGAGGCGGATGTGGCGGCGGCGGAGGCCCGCTTCGACGCGGTGTTCTTCTCCAATCTCGACCACACCCGGCTGGATGAGCCGACCACGGTGCCGGTGCTCAACGGCATCCCGCTGGGCAGTTCGGTGAACGTGCGCGAGCAGACGGTGTTCGAAACGGGCATCCGCAAGCCACTGACGACGGGCGGGACGATCTCGCTCTCGACCACGCTGAGCCGGGCGCGGAGCAAGACGCCCAACTTCTCCCTCACGCCCGATCCCGGCTACACCGCCCGCATCGCCCTGGGGCTGGACCAGCCGCTGCTGCGCGGCTTCGGATCGGATGTGAACGAGGCGCAGATCCGCCTGGCGCGCAACGACGACCGGCGCAGCATCCAGCAGCTCAAGAGCGAACTGCTGGCGCTGATCGAGCGCGTGGAAAGCGCGTACTGGGATCTGGCGGTCGCCCGGCGGGCGCTGCTCATCCGCCAGCGCGTGCTCGAAGAGGGCATCGAAGTCCGTGACCGCATGGAGCGCCGTCAGGTGCGCGATGTGACCCCCAGCCAGTTCGCCGACGCCGTGGCCACCGTGGAGCGCCGAAGGGCCGAGGTGATCCGCGCCAACCGCGCCGTGCGGGCGGCATCGGACATCCTCAAGCAGCTGATGAACGACCCGGGCGTGACCGTCGGGTCCGAACTGCTCGTCAGCCCCGTGGACTTCATGGTCGAAGCCCCGCTGGAGTATGACGCGCGGCAGGCGATCGTGACCGCCGTGACCGAGCGGCCCGAGGTGTCGCAGGCGCTGCTGGCCCTGGATGACGCCGCCATCGGCGTGAGCGTGGCCGACAACCTGCGGCTGCCGCTGCTCAACTTCACCGCCCGCATGGAGTACGTCGGGCTTGATGACGCGTTGAGCGGATCGTACCAGAACGCCTTCGACAACTCGTTCATTGACTATGTAGTCGGGCTGGCCTTCGAACAGCCCATCGGCAACCGCGCCGCCGAGGCGGGGTACCGGCAGTCGCGGCTGCGACAGTCGGCGGCGGCCATCGCCTACCGCCAGACGGTGCAGAACATCGTGCAGGATGTGAAGAACGCCCTGCGCGATGTGGTCGCCAACTATGAACTCATTCAGGCCACGCGCTCCTTCCGACTGGCGCAGACGGAGAACCTGCGAACGCTGCTGGTGGAGGAGGAGTTCAAGGCGGGGCTGACGCCGGAGTTTCTGAATCTCAAGTTCCAGCGGCAGGACACGCTGGCGACGGCGGAGCTGCAGGAACTGGAGGCCCTGGCCAACTTCAACAAGGCGGTGGCCCGGCTGTACCGCGCGATGGGTGTGGGTATGTCGATGAACGGGATTACATTCGGCCAGTAGCACAGGCGTCCCGCCTGTGAGTGAGGCGCTCACTCCCTCTCCCCCTGGGAGAGGGCCGGGGTGAGGGTGCATTCCTCACTCCGACTCAATGAGCGGATACGCCGCCAGCAGTCGCCGCAGGCCGTCATCGGTGTCGAAGTAGGCGCTGCGCCATTCCTCCGACACGCCGCCCAGCCAGCGGGCCCGGCCCGCGGTTCGGTCGATGCGCGACAGGGCGGCCCGCACATCCTCGATGGCCAGTCGCTCCGCCCCACCACCCCCCCCACTACCCCCACCCCGCCCCGCCGCGTGCAGCCGGGCCAGCCAGCCCAGCACGGCGACGTTGAGCACCAGCGCCCGCAGCCCGGCCAAGGCGCTCCAGCCGTAGTACCCCGCGCCCCACGCTCGCCCGCCGAGGATGGTCGCCCGCAGCCAGCGGGTGAGAAGATCATCAATGGCGGTGACGACGTTGGGATCATTCGCGGGCGCCACCTGCTCGGCGGCTTCCAGCCGGACGCCCTCCGGCCAGCCGTCGCCCACGCGCGGGGCGACCCCCTTGCCCGAGGCGAAGCGGCGGCTGCGCCGCAGTTGCGAGAGCACCGTGCGAATCCGGCCCGTGCGGTGAACGCGACCGATCTTGGGATCCTCGATGCGGGCGAAGACCGCCTGTCGCAGCATTTTCCGCTGGCCGCGCGTGGGAGGATCAACGGGGTGGAAGCCCAGTTCATCAGGCAGTGCGCCGAAGAGCACATCCAAGAGGTCGGCGAAGCGATCATCGCGCACACCCGCCAGTTTGGCCTTGCCCAGCGAGGCGATCACCCACGCCAGCCCATCCAATCGCGTGGACAGGTCGATGTCATCGCGGCGGAACCAGGCGTCGAGGCGGTTGACGAGCGCCTTGATCTCGCCGACGCTCGCCCGCAGTTTGTCGGTGAGCATGGGCGGGCGGTTCAGCGCGTGAACTTCCGGCAGCGAGCGGGCCATGCGCTCCAGGTCGCGCGTGTGCGTGCGCAGCTCCGCGCCCTTGTTCTCCAGCACGCTCTGGCAGGCGAAGTTGATGCCCATCACCGCCCCGCCCGTGACGGGCGTGAGCGAGAAGGGGAACATCTGGCACGCGATGGGCTTGGCGGACAAGCCGAACTCGGCGTGAATGCGGCAGCGGCCGTCGTCCAGCCAGAAGACGCAGGCCCCGTCATCGCGCTGGCGCAGGTAGCGTTCGCCGCGGAACTCGACGACCGGGTCGAAGCCGAGTTTCTCCGTCCACCCCTGCTGGCGGATCTTGTCGATGTCCTCCTCGCGCAGCTGCACGGTGAAGTCGCGGCAGCAGTTGCCGCAGCCGTGGCAGGAGTAACGCTGCCCCGCGAGGTTGGGCTGGAGGATGGTGAGCCGCAGGGTCACGGTGAAGTGTACGAGTGCCCGAGTCGATCCAGCGCCGCCGCCATCCGCCGCGCGGCCTGGCCCCGGTGGGAACGGACGTTTTTCTCCTCGGGCGGCAACTGGGCGCTGGTGCAGCCGCGGTCGGGAAGGAAGAGCAGCGGGTCGTAGCCGAAGCCGTTGTCGCCGCGCGGGGTGTCGGCGATAAGCCCCTCGAACGTGCCGCGCGTTTCGGCGAGGATGCGGCCATCCGGCGCGGCGAGACACATGACGCAGACGAAGCGGGCGGTGCGCTGCTCCGGGAGCAGGTTGAGCCGGGTCAGTTCGCGCAGGAGCTTCTCGTTGTTGGCGCGGTCGCGCTCGGCCCTGGTAGCGCCGATCCCCGCGTAGCGCGCGGAGTGAACGCCCGGTGCGCCGCCCAGCGCATCCACTTCCAGCCCGGAGTCGTCGGCAAGACAGACGCGGCCGGTTGCCTTCGCATAGGCAATGGCCTTGATGCGGGCGTTGGCCTCGAAGGTCGGCCCGTCCTCCTCCGGCTCAGGAATCGAGATGCCGACATTGTCCAGCCCGATCACCTCGTATCCATGCGGAGCGAGGATGGCGCGTACCTCCTCGATCTTGTGCGGGTTCGAGGTGGCGAGCAGAATGGTGCGGTCAGTCGATGCCCGCGGCGCGGCGTTTGTGCCGATCACCCATGACAACTCATCGGGCGTGTTGATGTTGACGAGGTGGTCGGCCCAGGCGGGCGGCGCCTCCACGAAGGCCACGGGCAGCGAGGCGATGAGCCGATGCACCGCCCGCTCGCCCCGGTCGAGCATGGCGCGGATCGTGGGCAGGGCTTCGGTCGAGACCCGCAGCGGCAGGGACTGCACTTCCCCTGCGAGCCGGAGAACCGCCACCGGTGCGGGCGGCGCGCTCAGCAGGGCACGAAGCACGTCAGCGGTCAGCCGCGGCGTGTCGCAAGGAACGACGAGGTACGTGTCATCGAGTCCCGAGACGAGCAGGGCTTCGATGCCAGCCAGCGGGCCAAGCCCCTGCCGCAGGTCCGGGATGGCGTGTACGCCAGGCAGGGGCGACTGAGGCCCCAGCACGACCTGGCGCGGACAGACCGGGCGCAGCACATCTGCGACGTGCTCGATCATGGCGCGGCCGTCGGGCAGCATGATCGCGTGCTTGGGCGTGCCCATGCGCGTGCTGCGCCCGCCCATCAGGATGGCGCCGGTGGCGGAGCATGGCGTCGACGACTTGACCATGCGCAACGGTACGCAAGAGAGTCGTTGCGCTCCGCGGTCGGCGAGTCATCCGACTTCACGCACCCAGCGACTTCGGGGGGGCGAACCGCCCGTCAGCCGCCGCGGCGTTGAGGACGCGCAGCCAGTCGCGCATGCGCGCCGGGCCGATCTGGGCGGTCCACTCGAAGGGACCGCGCGGATAGTTGACGCCGAACTTCATGGCGGCGTCGATGTCCTCCTTCGTCGCCACGCCGCGCTCGAAGGCCAGGTGGGCCTGCGCAATGATGGCGACGAGGATGCGGGTGAAGACGTAGCGGGAGAGGCGTGCCGGTGAGGCGCGATCGACGGGAGGCGGTTGGTGGCCGGCGGTCGGACTCACCGCCGCGTTGATGAAGGCGTCCAGCGCCGCGGCTTGCGCCTCGGAGAGGTCGATCTTCCGGCGCTCGATGGTAATCGCGGGCGCGGGAGGATCGGTGACGTAGTTGTACACGCCGCGTTTCGTCTTGCGCCCCAGGTGACCCTCCCGCACCAGTTGCTCCTGCAACGCGGCGGGGGCCAGCAGAGGCGGCTTGCCCAGCTGCTCCCACACGCTGCGGGTGGTGGCGGCGTTCACGTCCTGCCCGATCAGGTCGGTCAGTTCCAGCGGGCCCATGCGGAAGCCGCCCAGTTCCTTCATGGCCCGGTCGATCTCGTCGGGGGTGGCCAAGCCGTCGGTGAGGATGCGAAACGCCTCGAGGTAGTAGGGCCTCGCCACGTGGTTGACGATGAACCCCGGCACGTCCGCCGCACGGGCGACGACCTTGCCCCACGACTTGGCGATGGCCGCGGTGCGGTCGGCCACGGCAGAGTCCGTCTGCTTTCCCGCGATCACTTCCACCAGTTTCATCACCGGCGCGGGGTTGAAGAAGTGCATGCCCACGGTGCGCTCCGGCTGGCCGATGCGCTCGCCCAGCGTGGTGATGGAGAGCGATGACGTGTTGGAGGCGATGATGCAGTCATCTCGCAGCGACGTGATCAGGTCGCGCAGCACGCGCGTCTTGACCGCCATGTCCTCGACAATGGCCTCAATGACCAGTTCGCACTCGTCGAAATCGCCCGGCGCGTTGGCGACTTCCAGCCGCCTCGACGCGGCGTTGCGCTCGGCGGCGGTCATGCGGCCCTTCTCCACCAGCCGGTCGAACTGTTCGAGGATGCGATCAACTCCACGCCGCGCGACGGCGTCGTCCACATCCATCAGCCAGACGCTCCAGCCGTGCGCCGCGGCGACCTGGGCGATGCCGCTTCCCATGGCGCCGGCGCCGAGGACTCCAACTTGAAGAAAGCCATCAGCCATCAGCCGTCAGCCCTCAGCCAGAAGCGTTCGGATGAACGCCGTGAGCATGCGTTTGACCTCTTCCACACCGCCATTCAACGACTCATGCCGTGCCGGATCAAGGAAGCCCAGATCCCGCGCGAGCAACAGGTGATACGGCAGCTCACTCGCTGACCCGAGGGCGATTCGCAGAAACCTTGCGAACTCAACATCACTGCCCTTCACGCACCCCTCGGCGATGTTTCCGCCGATCGAAGCGGCCGATCATCGAATCTGGCTCGTCAGTCCGAATCGCTCGTCCGTCGGAAAGGAAGTCGTATCGCGGTACAGTTGAAGCGTCAGCGCGTGGGCCTTCTGCCACACCTTGATGTCGCTGAATGCCTGCATCCTGCTCCGCCTCTTCCTGCGGACGGCTGACGGCTGATAGCCGACGGCTTGGATTCACCTCCCTTTGAAGGCGGGTTTCCTCTTCTCAATGAACGCCATCACGCCTTCAAAGTGATCCTCGGTCTTCGCGGCGGTTTCCTGGGCGTAGGCCTCGGCCTCCAGCTGCTGTTCGAGCGTGGATTCGAAGGACTCGCGCAGGAGTTTCTTGGTCAGGGCGATGCCGCGTGCCGGCAACGAGGCGAGTTTCTTCGCCAGCGTCAACGTCTCGGACATCAGCGATCCCGGGTCCACCACGCGGTTGACCAGCCCCAGTTGCAGGGCCTCATCGGCGGGCACCTTCGAGCCGGTGCAGCAGAGCTCCATCGCCTTGCCCAGCCCGACCAGCCGGGGCAGGAACCACGTGCTGGCGGAATCGGGCACCAGCCCCACGTTGATGAACACTTCGATGAACGACGCCTCCTGCGAAGCCACCCGCATGTCGCACGCCAGCGCCAGCGAGCAGCCCGCGCCGGCCGCCACGCCGTTGACCGCGGCGATGATGGGCTTGTCCATCATCGCCATCTTCAGGATGATCGGGTTGTAGCGCCGCCGCAGGTCATCCCCCAGGTGGGGCACGTAGCCGGGCTTGTACTTCTCCTTCAGGTCACCGAGATCCTGCCCGGAGCAGAAGGCCTTGCCCTCGCCGGTGAGGATGATGACGCGCACCGCCGGGTCGCGCTCGGCCTGCTTGAGGGCCTCGAGCAGTTCGGTGGAGAAGGCGTCGTTGATGGCGTTGTACTTGTCGGGCCGGTTGAAGGTGATGGTGCAGACGCCGTCGGCGGATTCGGTCCTGATGGCCTTCTCGGTCGCTGGTACGGTGGTCGTCGCGGTCATCTCACTTCCCCTTGAAAGTTGGTTTCCGTTTCTCAACAAACGCCCGCATCCCTTCCTTCTGGTCCTCGGTGGCGAAGAGCGTGTAGAAGAGCTTGCGCTCGTACTCCAGCCCCTCGCTCAGCGGCATCTCGAACGCCTTGAGCACGCCTTCCTTGGCCAGTCGAAGGGCGATCGGGCCCTTCTTCGCCATCTCGTGGGCGATCCTGAGTGCTTCGCTGTACCAGTGCTCCTTCGGAACCACGCGGCTGACCAGACCATGCGCCAGCGCCTCCTTCGCGGTGAGGAAGCGGCCAGTCAGGATGACGTCCATGGCCAGATGCTTGCCCACGGCGCGCGTCAGTCGCTGCGTGCCCCCCGCGCCCGGCATCACGCCGATGTTGATCTCCGGCTGGCCGATCTGCGCCGTCTCGGAGCAGACCACCACGTCGCAGAGCATCATCAGCTCGCAGCCGCCGCCCAGCGCCCAGCCGGACACCGCGGCCACGATGGGCTTCTTGATCCGCTTGATGCGCTCCCACGTGGCGAACTGATCGCGCTCGTACATGCTGATGGCGGACTGCTCGGCCATGTCGCCGATGTCCGCTCCGGCGGCCCACGCCTTCTCGCTGCCCGCCAGCAGGAAGACGATGACCGACGGATCCTTGTCCAGCCGCTCCATCGTCTCGGCGAGCTCCTTCATGAGCGCCGGGTTGAGGGCGTTGAGCACCTTGGGGCGGTTGAGGCGGATGATGGCGACCGGACCATCCTGTTCGACAAGGATGAGGGACTCTTCGGCGGTCGCGGGCTTGGATTCGATGGCGGTGGTCATGGGCGGGCTCGTGGGAATGCTGAGGATTGAGTGACGGGGTTTCAATCTTGGAATCTTCGCAACTGATGACCGGTACCTGCCTGCTGAGGGCTGACGGCTACTCCCCCGCCCGACGAATCAACGCCGCCAGCTTGTCCTTTGGCAGGACGCGCTGGACCTGCTTTCCCCGCCCCGCGATCGTCTCACGACCGTCGGGTCGGACATGGTACGCGATCACGTCGCAGACCAGGGTCGTCGGACCGAGCTCAACGGCTTTCGCCTCCACGCGCACGTGGTGGCCGAGCGGC
Organism: Phycisphaeraceae bacterium; assembly: GCA_015709595.1. NCBI lineage: Bacteria > Pseudomonadati > Planctomycetota > Phycisphaerae > Phycisphaerales > Phycisphaeraceae > Phycisphaeraceae bacterium. The sequence goes on along the minus strand of CP054178.1, from coordinate 1,706,524 downwards.
GTGGGCGCCACGTGGTCGATCGACAGGTGCGAGCCGATCCCCTCCTCGTGCTCCTCCAGGTGCGGGGCGAGCACCATGCGGGCTGCGAGCTCCATGTGATGCGCCATCGACCAGGTGGAGTAGACGCGGTGGACGATGACGCCGTCGAAGGACGGACACATGGCCTCGGTGACGACGACCATCACCTCGGCGGTGTTGCCGACCTGGAGCGAGGGAAGCATGAACGGAGTGTAGTGCCGGCGCGGCGTGACGCCACCACGGAGGACTCTACGCCACCCCCACCGCCGCCGCGCAGCGGTCGCAGAGCAGCCCGCCGTCGGAGCGCAGCTTGACGGTGCCGTCCCGGCGCCACGATCGTTCGCAGCGCGGCTCGTTCCGCAGGTCGTGGATGAAGACCTCCTTCGCCGCGGCGTCGAATCCCACGCGCGACACCCCCAGCAGGTCGGCCAGGTCGGCGCTGAAACGCTTGAGCACCCCGTCCGGGTCGGGCAGTGTGACGCCCGCATCCAGCGGGTTCTCGATGCCGCGCTGCTTGGCCGCTTCCAGCGCCTTGAGCGCCTGCTCGCGGGCCTCGAGCACGCGGGGCCAGTCGGCGTCGCAGGCGACATCCAGATCGTGGTGCGTGGTCAGGTGGATGGACTCGGTTCGTCCCATCGACTTCGCTGCTTCCTCCGCCGTGTGAGGCATCAACGGGGCCAGCAGCCGCGTGAGAACCTCGAGAATCTCCCACATCACGGTCTGCGTGGCGCGGCGGCGGGGCGAATCCGGCCTGTCGCAGTACAGGCGATCCTTCACCGCGGCGCAGTACACCGCGCTCAGCGTGTCGTTGCAGAAGTCGTAGAGCGCCTGATGCGCGTCGCGGAAGCGGTACTCCAGGTACGCCTGACGCACCTCGTGCTGGAGTTTGGCGGCCATGGCCAGCGCGTACGCGTCGAGCGAAACGGGCGCGAGCGCGTGAAGATTGACGCGGGTGGTGAGGATCGCAGGTGGGACGCCTGCGCCACTGACGCCTGCGCCGCTGTTTCCCGCTCCCGGCACGAAGTCCGACAGGTTGCTCAGCAGAAATCGCAGCGTGTTGCGGACCTTGCGGTACGACTCGCCCGCCACGCGGAAGAACTCCGCGTCCATCTTGATGTCGTTCTCGAACGCCAGCGACGAGACCCACCAGCGGCACACGTCCGCGCCGTGGTCCTTGAGCAGGTCTTCCACCTCCAGCGTGTTGCCCAGCGACTTGCTCATCTTGCGGCCGTCTTTGTCGACGATGAAGCCGTGGGTGAGCAGGGCCTTGTAGGGGGCCACGCCGCGCACGCCGATGGAGGGCAGCAGCGACGCCTGGAACCAGCCGCGATGCTGGTCGGACCCTTCGAGATACAGGTCGGCGGAGGGGCCGCCGTCGGTGCGCGCCAGCCCGCGCTGGTGCAGCACGGCGGCCCAGGATGAGCCGGACTCGAACCAGACGTCGAAGATGTCATGCATCTTGCGGAGTGCTGGGGCGGCTGTCGGCAACGGGCTGACGGCTGATGGCTGACGGCTGATGGATCTCACCCAATCCGGCGCATCGGGGTCGGAGGTCGCGTCATAGTGGGCCAGCAGTTGCTCCGGCGAATCCGTGAACCACGCATCCGAGCCCTTCGCGGCCACGACCTTCGCCACGGCGCGCACGCTGGCGGCGGTCAGGAACACCTGCCCGTCCGGACCCTCGAACGCCGGGATCGGCACGCCCCACGCCCGCTGGCGCGAGAGGCACCAGTCGGGGCGCGACTCCAGCATGCCGCGCATCCGGTTGCGGCCCCATTCGGGGATGAACTGAACCTCGCTGCTCGCCGCCGCAAGGGCGCGGGTGCGGAGGGAAGAGCCCTCACGCTCGCCCTCACCCCCGGCCCCTCTCCCGGAGGGAGAGGGGAGCGTGTCGCCCCGAGACAACTCGAACGGCTTGTCCACGCTCACGAACCACTGCTCGGTGGCGCGGAAGATGACGGGCGACTTGCCGCGCCAGTCGTGTGGGTAGGAGTGCGTGAATGTGTGCCAGAAGAACAAATGGCCGCTGGTTTCCAGGTGCTGCCTGATCTTCTCGTTGGCGTCCCAGATGGACATGCCGCGCAGCCACTCGGGAACCGTGTCGTCGTATGTGCCGTCCTTGCGCACCGGACAGTAGATGGGCAGCCCCACGCGCAGGCCGGTCTGGTAGTCCTCCTGCCCGTGGCCCGGCGCGGTGTGGACCAGCCCGGTGCCGTCTTCGAGCGTGACGTAGTCGGCGGCGACGACCGTAGACACTGCGCCAAGATCATCCGTCGAAGCGGGAGGGCGACCGAGGCGCAACGTGAGTTCTTGATTCGGACCCTCCGCGCGCTCCACGATCGACACAAACGGATGCCGATACCGCAGCCCCACCAGTTTCTCACCGGCGGTTTCGGCCAGCACCTCCACATCCACGCTCCTGGCCGCCTTGGTGATCCGCTCCACCGCCTCGCGGGCCACGATGGTCAGCGCGCCATCGATCCGAACCAGCGCGTAGGTGAAGCGCGGGTTGACCGCGATGGCCAGATTGGCCGGCAGCGTCCACGGCGTGGTGGTCCAGATCATGAAACTGGGCGTCTCATCCAGTTCCACACCGAACGCCGCGCCCACGGCCTCGCGGTCTGCGGCCTCAAAGTCCACGTAGATCGACAGGTCCTCGCGGTCGTAGTACTCCAGTTCCGCCTCGGCCAGCGCGGTTTCGTTGGCGATCGACCAGTGCACCGCCTTGAGCGCGCGGTACACCAAGCCGCGCTCGACGAGCGTGGCAAACACCTCCAGCACCGCCGCCTCGTACTCCTTCGCCATGGTCATGTACGGGTGGTCGTAGTCGGCCAGCGTGAGCAGCCGCTTCATCTGCTCCGCCTGCAGTTTGACGTACTTCTCCGCGTACTTCTGGCACTCGCGGCGGATGACCATGCGCCGCTGGTCGTCCGGCAGCGTGGCGAGTTTGTCCATCTTGCCCTTCTCGATCAGGTCGGTCATCACCTTGTGTTCGATGGGCAGGCCGTGGCAGTCCCACCCCGGCACGTAGGGGGTGTGAGAGCCCTCCATCAGGCGCGTGCGCACCACGATGTCCTTGAGCACCTTGTTGAGCAGGTGCCCCACGTGAATGTCGCCGTTGGCGTAGGGCGGGCCGTCGTGAAACACGAAGGGGGGCGAAGCGGACTCGGCGCGGGCGCGCATGATCGCGTCATACAGCCGCGCCTCGGCCCAGCGTTTGACCGACTGCGGCTCATTCTGCGACAGGTTCGCCTTCATGGGGAAGTCGGTCCTGGGCAGATTGAGCGTGTTCTTGTAGTTCGGCTTGGTCGTTGCGGTGTCGGTCATGGGTCGATCTCTGGAGCGGCGAAGAGTGATTCAATACGAGAGGGACACGAGAGACACACGAGAGGAATGCGGAATCGAATCAGAGTTTGAGACACGGAGAGCCACGGAGGATGATCAGATGAGATCAAAGCACGGATGCACATCCCTGAACACTGACAGAGACTCTCCCGAAACAACGATCACAAGCACCCGTTCGTTCTCGCCTCCGAAACTCTGTCTCCTGTCTCCTGTTTTCTGCCTGCTGATCTCGAATCACCACCTTCTTCTCTCCGTGGCCCTCGGTGGTCCTCCGTGTTTCACACCTCTTCTCGGTGTCCCTCTCGCGTCTCTCTCGTGTTGAACCTCGGCTCAAAACACAACCGGCCCCGCGTGGGCGAGGCCGAGTGGTGGATCATGCTGGTCCGCACCAATCGCCGTCGCCCTTAACGGGGGCTCTCAATGGCGATGATGGCGATGTCGGCGGTGCGGAGTGACATGACGGGTCAGGATAGTCATCGGCCCCCGATCGTCAAGACATGAGCGGCGGCGCCCCGGGAGGAACGGGGGCGGACGCGGCGTCCGGCGCCGCCGAATCAATGGTCGTGATCGTGATGCTCGTGACCGGGCACATCCACGTCGAGGTGACCGTGGGCGCCGCCCTCGAACAGCCCGATCACGAAGGCCACGGCCAGTCCGGCCAGCAGGGCGGCGGAGAGCTTCACCCGGTCGTGCTGGTGAAACTGGAGTTCGGGCAGCACGTCGCTCAGCGCAATGCAGATGAATGTGCCCGCACTGAGCGCCAGCGCCGCCCCCAGCACTTCGTGGGCGCTGGCGGGCAGCGATTTCAGTCCAAAGGCGAAGAGCAGCACGCCCACCGGAACGATCAGGGCGAACAGCCCGTTCACCAGGTGGCGAACCGCGGGCGCATGCCCTCCCTTCGCCATGAGCGTGCCGATGGTGAGCGAATCAAACGACTTGTGCAGGAAAATCACCAGGAACGTGCCGAAGCCGGCCAGGGTGGTCGCCCCGCCGTGATGCAGACCCGCCTCCACGCTCGCCGCCAGGGCGACGCCCTCCAGCAGACTATGGATGGTCATGCCCACGGCGGCGCCGGTCCAACCGAGCCGGTGATGATGAGCGGATGCGTCGGTCGGTGCGTGCCGGTGGTTGTGATCGCAGGGGCCGTCGTGGCGGTGACGGTCTTCGGCGGGGGTCGCGGCATGCTCGTGGCCGCACCCGTCCTCCAGCCCCTCCACTTCATGGTGATGGAAGCAGAAGAACCGCTCCAGCAGGAACATGAGGAGCAGGCCGCCCAGCGCCCAGCGCATCACAAGATCGATGGAGGCGGCGCCATGCCCCGCCTCGCGATACTCGAAGTAGCCGTGCGGAATCAGGTGCAGCAGGGCCACGCCCAGCATCACCCCCGCCACGCCGCTGAGGATGAACTGCATCGCCCGGTGATTGGCCCGCGTGAAGAGCGGCACCAGTCCGCCCGCCAGCGAGGCGCCCACGATGAGCACGCAGTACACGATGAGAAAGAGGGTGGACATGCGGGCAGTGTGATCGAACGCCAGCGCCGTCAACAATGCGGCCACCAGTGTAGCCGACCGGACGGCCAATGCCGGTTGGATGCGGCCGCCCGGCCTTGGCTACGCGCTCCACGGCGCCGCACCGACCGCGGCGGATCAGACCGGAACCTCGTCGCCGGACAGGAACGCGCCGAGAAGCGGCGCCCCGTCGAACGGCAGGCGACCATCCGGTCGCGTCACGCCCCGCGTGAGCATCCCGATGAGTGCATCACGCCAGGCGTCCGCCACGTGATGGCGGCAGCAGGCGCTCTCTCGTCGCGGGTGCCGCGAGAGCAGCAGTTCCGCTTCATCGGACCGCCCGAGAGCCACATGCGCGACGGCCGCCAGGATGGACTGGTCAGCCGTCGGATCGCTCGGTCGCTCGCGGGATGCGTCCGGGCGGTCCGTCGTGATCTCAAGTCGCTCGAGCACGGTCTCGAACTCGCCGCGGCGAAGCCACACTCGGACCGCGCGGCGAAGCGCCCGCGGCGTAGCGCGCGAAACCGCCTGAAGGGCGTCATCAAGACGGCCCCCGTCGCCGACGCGATCGGCCAGATCGATCCGGCGCTCCAGCCGATGGTCGGATGAATCAGAGTCCGACTCATCCGCGGGCGCGACGGCGCCTGAAGCATGCTCCGCCGGTGGACTGGCGTCCGTCAGCCGGTCGAGGGCCGCCAGCGGTCCTTCCAGTCGCTCAACGATCAGCGACTCGAGGTAGAGCGAGGGCGGGTCAAGCGTGTTCACGAGCGTTCGTGCTTCCTCGGTGCGATCCAGCTCGAGCAGCACGACGATGAGGTCGGACAGCACGCCGCGCCGGCCCGCCGGTCCGATCCGCAACGCGGCTCGCAGATGGTCCGCGGCCTGCGCCGCGTCTCCCCGCGCCCGCGCGATCCGCGCAGCCAGACGGCGCAACCCGACGTGATATGGTCGCTTCGAGAGCGCCAGGTCGGCGACGCGCCCGGCTCGCTCCACCAGCCCGCGGTCGAGAAGACGACGGGCATGGAGCGTGAGCAGCGAGGCGTCGGCGGGAGCCAGCAGCAACCCCTGGGCGATGAGCGCATCCGCCTCGGCGGCGTCGCCCTGCTCGATCGTCAGCCGGGCCTCGAACACGATGGCCCGGACGCTCCGCGGCACGGCGCAGCGAGCCCACGCCACCGCCTCCAGCGCCTCGTGCCCGGTTGATCGCCGGGCCTCGCGAAGATGACGCGCGGCGATGATGCGATCCGCCTCGGTCATGCGGCGATCTTCCGAAGATGAGTCGCTGCCCCGGCTTCGATCGTCGCGCCGTCGGGCGCGTCCGTTTCCACGTTCTCGACCCGCCGACGGAACTGCTCATCCAGCAGCCGTAGCGTGGCGGACAGGGGATGATCGGCCAGGCCTCGCCTGGTCACCTCGCTGGCGATGACGGGGCCGTCCAGCAGGTCGGTCAGGTCAGCCAGGGCGACGATCAGGTCGCTGCGTTCGGGTTCGGCGGCGATCCGCGCGATCAGGACGCAGCGCAACAGACGCGCCGCGGAGCGATCCTGAGTCCGGCGCGACTCATCCACCAGCCGGGCAAGCAGGGCCGGCGCGGCGGCTAGTTCGTCTGAAAGCTCGGATACCTGCACCGGGTCGGCATCGGGCACCTCGTGCGTACGGCGCAGACCGAGCGACGCCAGAAACAGGCGGATGACCTGCCGCAGACCCGGAAGCGCGGCCAGCGCATGCAGCCGGGCGGCGGGCGCCTCGGCGGCCTCGAGATCACCCGCGGACACGTGCAGCGCGGTGAGGATGACCTCCGCCAGCGGCGCCCATGGACCACGCTCGACCGACCGCGCCAGCGACGCGGCCTCGTCATGGTCCCCCGCCTCCCAGGCCAGCAGCGCCGCCAGCAGACGCGATTCGGCCGGCGCTTCCGGGCCAGCGGCGTGCAGCAGCTCCATGCGGGCCTCAATCGTGCGATCCAGCGCCAGAAGGGCCACGGCGCGAAGATGACGGGTCGACGCGCCAGGACGCGGCAGATCGGACAGCATGCGCAGCGCGGACTCGGGCCGACCATGCGCCAGGTGAAACCGGGCGAGTGCCTCGGCGAGCGCGGGCGTGCGACGCGGCAGCCGCAGACCGGCGTCGGCGAGCACCCGGGCCTCGACCAGATCGCGCCGTGACAGCGCCGCGTCGATGGCGCGGGCCAGCCCCGCGGCGGTCTGTCGCATCTGGTCGCTCATGGGGTGCGTCCACCACTCCTATCGGACCGACGGAGGTCCGGCTGGAGCGGGATTCGTCTCTGGGCTGCGGGTGCGCGGGTCACTCCCCGAGCCCGTGGCTCGCCGGGGCGTGCCGCGAGCCGCGCCAGCCGTCAGTAGGCCCGACCTTCGACGCGGTTGTACCAGTTCAGGTACGCGGTGTTGAGCACGCGATACCCGCCCGGCGTGGGGTAGTCGCCCGTGAAGTACCAGTCGCCGGTGCAGGCGGGCATGGCGGCCCGAAGCCCCTCGATGGATTGGTAGATCACCCGCAGGTCGCCCTTCCAGGTGAGTCGATCGGAGCGCACAAGTTGCGCCACCTTGGCGGAAATCTCATCGAGTGAGAAGCGGTCGTAGATCAGCCGCACGTGGTTCCTGAGCATCGAGTCCGGCAGGTGGGCCTGTTCGCGGCAGCGCTGCTCGACCTCGGCCAGCAGGTCGGCCTCGTTGCGGTCGTGGAGCAGCGACACCGCCGCCTCGAAGGCGATGAACCGGCCCAGCTGGCTCATGTCGATGCCGTAGCAGTCCGGGTACATGATGGGAGGCGAACTGCTGGCGATGATGATCGACTTCGGCCTGAGCCGGGCCAGCATGGTGATGATTGAGTCGCGCAGCGTCGTCCCGCGCACGATCGAATCGTCCAGCACCACCAGCGTGTCCTGCGGCGTCACCACGCCAGGGGTGATGTCGTAGACATGCGAGACCAGGTCGCCCCGGCCCACGTCGCGCGTGATGAAGGTGCGCAGCTTCTGATCCTTGTGGGCGGCCTTCTCCACGCGCAGGCGACCGTTCATCAGGCGATCCACCTCGTCGCGCGTCACTCCCCCCTGCTGGATGCGTCGCCAGAGCGTCTCGGCGTTGCGGACGTGGTGGCTATGCTCCACCGCCTCGATCAGCCCCAGGTACGCGGTTTCAGCCGTGTTGGGGATGAAGCTGAAGACCGTGCGATCGAGGTCGTGGTTGATCGCGTCGAGCACGCGCGGCGCGAGCTGTTCGCCCAGCGCCTTGCGCTCGCGGTAGATGTCGCGGTCGTTGCCGCGGCTGAAGTAGATGCGCTCGAAGGTGCAGTGTCGCGTGGGCAGAGGATCGGTGAAGGGCTGCTCCATCACGCGGCCGTCACGCTTCATCACCAGCACATGGGCGGGCTGAACGGAGCGGACTTCCGAGGGATCGACATTGAACACCGTGACCAGGGCGGCCCGCTCCGACGCCACCGCCACCACCTCGTCAGTCATCAGGTAGAACGCCGGACGAATGCCCGCGGGGTCGCGGCAGACGAAGGCGTCGCCGTTGCCCACCAGCCCCACGAAGGCATAGCCGCCATCCCATTCCGCGCTGGCGCGTCGGAAGACGCGGGCCAGGTCGATGTCCTCCGAAATCGCCGCGGCGAGCGCCTGCCCCTCCAGGTTGCGGAATGAGCCGGGGCCCATCGTGGCGCGCAGGTGGTCGTGCTCCAGGTCCAGCGAATAGGCCAGTTTCTCCAGCACCACCTGGGTGTCGGAGTCGCCCACCGGGTGCAGGCCGTACTCGACCAGCTTGGCGAAGAGCCGGGACGAGTTGGTCATGTTGAAATTGCCGGCCAGGGCGATGTTGCGGCTGGGCTGGTTGTTGCGACGCACGTATGGCTGGCACATCTTGACCCCGTAGCCGGAGTGCGTGCCGTAACGCAGATGCCCGATGGCGACCTCGCCCAGAAACTCGATGCAGTGTTTCGCCTTCCGCTCATCCAGGGCGTTCAGGTCGATCTCGCCGGCGCGGCGGAAGCCGCGCATCACGGTGCGGAAGACCGCCTCGGTTGGGTTGGGCTCGGCGGACCGCGCCCGCACGAGGTACGGATCGCCGGGGGGCATGTCGAACTTGACGACGGCGATGCCCGCCCCGTCCTGACCGCGATTCCGCTGCTTCTCCAGCAGCAGATACAGCCGGCGCATGCCCCAGAGGATGTCACCGTATTTCTCGGCGTAGTGGGACAGGGGCTTGCGGAGCCGCAGACAAGCGATGCCGCAGTAATGCCCGATGGGGTCGCTCATGGGGAGCGCAAGGGTATGCGCGGCACGAGTCGCCGCAAAGGCCGCGATCACCCGGAACGGCTCGCCACGGTCGCCCGCGGACGGTCGGCGAGACAGCCGGGTGAAGACGGCGATCAGCGCACCCGGGCGCGAACGTGGTCGAGAAGACTGTCGAACCGGAAGGCGAAGACCGGCGCCACCACCACGTGACGCACCTGCACCAGCACCCGCCCGTCCGTCGAGACGCGGTCAGCGACCGAGAGCCCGTCGATCATGATTTCCTCGTCCGTCTGGTTGACCGGCGCCTGTCCGACAGACTCGAACTGATTCGTGCGCCAGTTCCAGACCAGCACGCGCAGCATCCCCGACGGCTGGTTGACGCTCGTCTCGATCAACAGATCGAGGGCATGGGGGTCGGGCGTGTCGGTCACGAACTCCGCCCAGGCGTGCATGCTGTGGAGGTCCGTGAACGTGCTTCCGAATCCGGAGCGGATGCGCAGAGCATCGTCGTCGGACCCGCGGATCTGGTACAGCTCGCCCCCCAGCAGGTCACCTCGATCAACGCCGAAGCTCACCGGCTGCGTCCAACCCTGCAGCGCCAGGTCGTACTGCCGCGCGAACCACGCGCCGCCGACAGCCGAAAAGTGGACGGAGTCGATGAGAAAACCCAGGGCGTGAAGGTGCGCGAAGTCGCGGTGCAGGTCGAAGAAGTTCAGATATCCATGACTGCGCGAGGCGGCCAGATCGTTCAGCACGTCCGCGTCGTAGGCCCGCGACTCGCCGAAGTGGTGATGCGTGACCAGAAGAATCTCGGCGTCCGGGACGGCCTGCTCCACCCGGTCGAGCAGCATGGCCATCGAATCGGCGTAGATGAAGATGTCATCATGGTCGAGCATGATGATCACGAGATCGGGGTTGAGGGACGCCAGCGTGTCGCGGAAGATGCCGGGATCGCACCGCAGGAAGTCCTCCGGTCCCACGCCCCCCCGCGCCAGCCGCGAGAAGAGCGGACCGGGTTCGCCGGTGGACATGAACAATCCGTTGACCTGCGTCCACTGCGGGTTTTCCTCGGTCGCGCCCACGAGCGAGACTCGAACCCGATTGATCACGTTGGGATTGGACTGACCCGTTGAGAAGGTGTAGACGCCCAGCGATGGGATCGATTCGGCCGACGCGGCGTCCACGTCGGCGACCCACGCGCCGTTGACCTGGATGCGGAGCGTGCCGGCGCCCTGTTCACGCACGAAGTGCAGCGTCGCCTTCGGACCGAACATCTCCACTTCCACCCAACCGGTGGCGCCGATGCAGGTGAACAGACCATCGACACTGCGCTCTCCGAGCGGCAGGCGCGCGCCCGCGCCGGTCGTCGAATACGCCCAGTTGCTGGACCGCCTGTACTTGAGCCCCGGACGACGATTGATCGAGCCGTCGTTCGTGAAGGCGAAGGCGCCGTTGAACCCCAGGTAGCCGTCCCCCGCCACGCCGAACCGTTGCTCCAGCATGTTGCGCAGAAACCACGTCCACGTATCGGCGCGGAAGGAGATCGAATCCCCGATCACCACGTAATGCGCGACGTCATGGTTCTCCAGTTTCTCGAGCCAGTCGGCCGCCGTGGCCTTGAGTGAACGATCCATGGGACGATCGGCGTAGGCGAAAGTTGACCCGACAACGCCCGTCACGAGGATGGACCACGAGAGCAGGTGCGATCGCCTCCGCATCCACCGTTGTCTGCCGCAACGTTCGTTCATGGCACGGTCAACCTCTCCCGGGAAGCCGGTCTCTTGAGGTGACTCGAAATGTACGGGCGGATCGCGCCAAGTCCAAGAAAAATTGAGAAAACCTGGGCCGCGGTCCCGGCTGAACAGCCGGTATTCCGCAGTTTCTCCAGTTTCCCGTCAATTGGGCGTACGCGCGCACCAGACCACCCGAATCCGAGCCGGTGAGCCCGGAATGGTCGGCGATTCGGCGCGCGACTGGTCGCCTAGCGCACCCGGACGCGCAGTTCGTCAATCAGGGTGTCGAATCGGAATGCGCTCTGCGGGTTGGCCACCACCTGCCGCACCGCGACGGCGATCTCACCGTTGGGGCTCACGTAATCCGCGGGGTTGCGGGCGCGAATCGTGAACGTCTCGTCCGACGAGTTGAGGCGTCCGTGAGAGACCGACTCGAAGCGCGAGGTGCGCCAGTTCCAGAGCAGAACCCGGAACAGTCCCGCGTGGTGGTCCAGACGCGCCCTGTAGCGAATGTCGATGCGCTGCGGCTGATACACGTCGGTGCGGAACCTGGCCCGCACGATCGATCGATGCAGGCCGGCGAAGGAACGCGGCGTGTCCGACCTGACCTGCAACGGAATGTCATCCGTCACGCGCAGACCGTAGATGTCCTCCTGCACGACGACGCCCTGCCCGATCGTCAGCGATATGGGCTGGGCCCACCCATGGATGGCTTCATATACCCGCGAGGCGTACCAGTTTCCGCCGATCCCGGACAGGTGGACCGAGTCGATGAGGAAGCCCAGCGACTGAACGTGGGCGGGATCTCGATGCAGGTGGAAGATATTGAGAAAGCCGTGTCCGCGCGAGATGGCCAGCGTTTCCATGACGTCCACGTCGGAGGCGCGTCCGGAGGCGAAATGATGGTGCGTCATCAGCAGGATTTCGGCATCGGGAACCGCCGCCTCGATTCGCTGCACCAGCGCCTGCAGGAACGCACCATAGCCCGGCAGGTTGTCGCGATCGAGCATCACGATGACCAGCGCCGGGTCGAGCGCGGCGAGGGTGTCCTGAAAGATGGTCGGGTCGCAGCGCAGGAAGTCCTCAGGCCCCACGCCGCCCCGCGCCAGGCGCGAGTACAGCGGACCGGGATTCCCCGTGAACATGTACAGACCGTTCAACTGCGTCCACTGCGGGTTCTGCGTGCTGGCGCCGAACAGCGAGAATCGCGCCACGTTCAGCACGTTCGGATCTTCCTGCCCGGTCATGAAGGTGTACGTGCCCAGCTGCGGCGGACCGGCCGGCAACGAAGCATCCACGTCCGCCTCCCACGCGCCGTTGACCTCGATGCGAATGACGCCCGCGCCCGGCTCGCGGATGTAGTGCAGCGTCGCCGCCGGTCCGTAGAACCGTACTTCGACCCAGCCGTGCGCTCCGATCCGGGTGTAGATGCCGTCCACGGACCGCTCGCCGTACTCCGAGCGGCTTCCCGAGGCGGAGGTGGTCACCGCCCAGTTGCCGGATCGCTCAAGGGCCACGCCGGGCCTCTGGTTGACGGTGCCGTCATCCTCGTGCCCGAAGGAGCCGTTGAAGGCGACGTACCCGTCGCCGGCCACCCCGTAGCGGGCCTCAAGCATCGGGCGCAGGTGCCATGTCCAGGTGTCCTTGCGGAACGATACCGAGTCGCCGATGACGACATAGGGGGCGACGCGCTGATTCTCCAGCAGCGTCTTCCAGTCGCGCAGCGTCCCTTGCAGGTTCCGGTCCAGGGGTCGCTGGGCGCCGGCTGCTCCCGACCAGATGAACGCCGCGACGCCCAAGGCCAGCCAGATCGCCAGTCCCGCCGGCCCGAAAAGCACCCTGTGATTCCGTGTGCGCATGATCCGCGGTCCTCTCGCAGAACCTGCCGACGAGGAGGCGGGACCGCCCGCCCATCAGGGGCGGAACGTGACATCCGCGCCACCCGCGCGGCGGCCGGGAGTCATCGGACGTTCACGAGGGCCGCTGAAGCCGGCGGGCCTCAGAATGACTGAAACAGGGTGGATTGAAGCACGCCGCCCACCCGCACCGAGGGACGGTCGCACGCCCCCAGCAACGGGGTCGGCGTGAACTGGCTGCTGATGACCAGCCGCGGCGCCAGCGCCGGGGCCTTGGCCGCGTAGAGTCGCTCGATGATCGCCGGGTCATTGCACTGGCGGCTCAGGTGCAGCAGCACCACGTGACGCAGGCGCGAGCGGGAGGCGATGCCCAGCACCGCCTCCAGCGACTGCTCGTTGGAGAGGTGCCCCTGCCCGCCCATGATGCGCCGCTTGAGCACCGGCGGGCGATTGCTCTCGATCTGCATCCGACGGTCGTAGTTCGACTCGATCGCCAGCACGTCCAGATCGACGAAGTGCTCGTAGAGCCCGGGATGCACACGACCCAGGTCAGTCGCCAGACCCAGCCGCTCGCCCTGGTGCTCGATCACGTAACCAACCGTGCCCAGATCATCGTGGGCCAGAAGCGTGGGTTGGACCAGAGCGCCGCCGTCGAGTTCAAACCCGCCTTCGAAGATCATCAGCAGGTCGCGCAGTTCAGCGTGAAACGGAGCGTGCCTCGCATGGCGGCGATGCAGGCACATGCGGATTCCGTTTCGCGCGCAGACGCGGGGCCACGACTCGCGCAGGTGGTCGCCATCCAGGTGTGTGATGAGAATCGCGTCGAGGTCGGGAATCGCAACACCGAACCGCTCCAGGCGACGGGCCGTCTCCCGGGGCGACAGACCGGCGTCAATCAGCACGCGGCGCGCGGCGTCTCCCTCGCCGATCACCAGCAGCGTGCAGTTGCCGCCCGATCCGCTGCCCAGCACTGAGAATCGAAGGGCCATCCGTGACTCCTGCGCCGAAGCGAGCCGCGACCGTCAGGGAGCGGGGCTGATCACCCGCGCCAAGGCCGCTCCCTCACGGTCGCGGCTCACTCGTTGAACTTCGCCTCCTCAGATCATCAATACACCATCCATCATCACACCTCATCCTCCCGCGCCATCACGCTCCGCCGCCGCCCGCGCGCGGTGCAGATGCCGCGCTTCGATGCCTCGATGAACGCGATGTACTCCGCGACCATCGGTCGTTCGGCCCGTTCACGCAGCACATTCAGGGCGCTCCTGACGGTCATGCCCTGCCGGTACAGCATGCGGAAGACCCACCGCGCATCGTCGATCTGGTCGTGCGAAAACCCGCCCCGCCGCAGCCCCACGATGTTCAGCCCGCCGATGCGGTTGATCTCGGTGAGCATGAAGAAGGGCGGCACATCCAGCGTGGTCCCCACGCCGCCCGACAGCATCGCCCCGCGCCCGATGCGAACGAACTGGTGGACTCCCGTCACCCCGCCGATCGTGACCTTGTCGCCCACCTCCACGTGCCCGCCCAGCAGCGCGTTGTTGACGAAGGTGCAGTCGTCGCCCACTCGGCAGTCGTGCCCGGCGTGACTGCCGGCCATGAAGTAGTTGCGGCTGCCGATGATGGTGGGCCGATCCTCCACGAACGCGCGGTGGATCGTCACGCCCTCGCGAAACGTGTTGCCGTCGCCGATCGACAGCCCCATGCCCGGTTTCCGCGGGTCGTACTTCACATGCTGCGGCGCGAAGCCCAGGCAGGCGAATGGATAGACCACGTTGCCCGCACCCATCGTGAGCGGACCGTGCAGGTAGACGTTGCCGATGAGCGTGGTTCCCGCGCCGACCTTGACCGGCCCGGCGGCGCCCGTGAGCACGCAGTTGGGACCGATGACGACATCATCGGCGAGGTCGATGTCGCCTTCGAGGATCGCCGTGGGGTGGATGGTCGGCATGGGGTTGAGTGTATGGGTGCTGGGTGCCGAGGGGGGTCCGAGTTCCGGGTTCCGAGCCGGTGGCCGATGGCGTCGAGGCCCACCATCCGGCAGCCGGGCTTGCTCCGCCAATCGCGCGGCCGATCCCTATCCTTCCGCATGGCGATGGAAGGCATCGAATCCGACGCGGCGGCCGCCCCTGCGGCTTCACGCGAGCCGTGGTCGCTCATCGTCCGCGACCTCGGGCGGATGCCCTACATGGAGGCCCTGGCGATCCAGCGCGACCTGCACGAGGCGGTGGTGGGCAGTCGTCAGTGGGGAGCTGTCAGCCCTCAGCCGTCAGCCGTCAGCGGTCAGAAGTCAGACATCAGCGGTCAGAGGTCGGAACCGAATACCGAGAACCGAGAACGGACAACCAACAACCGACAACCCCCCCCGGCACTCAGCACCCAGCACGCAGCACTCAGCACTCCCCAGCCCCCCCGCGCCATGCACCTGCTCCTCGTCGAGCACGACCCGCCGGTCATCACCGTCTCCGCCCGCAAGACCGCGCGGCAGCACCTGGTCGCCACGCCCGACATGCTGGCCCGCGCGGGCGTGGAGGTGTGCGAGACCGACCGGGGAGGCGACATCACCTATCACGGCCCGGGGCAACTCGTGGTCTACCCCATCCTCGACCTCAACACGCTCGGCCTGCGCCTGCACGGCTACATGCGCCTCTTGGAGCAGGTGGTCATCGACACGCTGGCCCGCTTCGGCATCGAGGGGCATCGAGACGATACCGCCACGGGCGTGTGGGTGGCCACGGCTGAGCATCGCGCCGCCCGCAACGCCAAAATTTGCGCCATGGGCGTGCGCGTGTCACGCTGGGTCACCATGCACGGACTGGCCCTCAACGTGACGACCAACCTCGACCACTTCAACCTCATCATCCCCTGCGGCCTCGTGGGGCGCGGCGTGACCAGCATGGCCCGTGAACTGGGCGAGCAATGCCCGAGCATGGATGAAGTGAAAGAGGCGCTGGCGTCGTGTTTCTCGGCGCGAGTGGCGGAGACGGGGCGCACGGGCTGATGACTCCGCCGGGGTGTGCTCCCCTGCGCCGCGGTTACTTCTCGTGCTTCTTGCGCCACTCCTCTTCCTGCTGCTTGAGTTCCTGCTGGCGCTTCTCCACGTACCGTTCGAACTCGCCCGGCTCGCGGAACGACTCCAGCAGTCGGCGCTTGATTGCGTCCTTCCGCCGGTCCTCGTAGGTCAAGTCCCACGGGCGGGGGCGCGGGTTCTTCTTGAAGTCCCACTCGGGGAAGCCAGCCATCTGCTCAGGCGTCAGCACCATGGCCAGAAGCGACAACTGCTGCTGGTTGAGCACCTCGCGCTGCTCGCCGATGTTGAGCACGGTCACCTCGTGCTGACTGCTCGTGCCGTACTCAGGCGGGTCGCCCGCCAGACCCGCTCGCCGACGAAAGAACACCGCCTCGGCCATGCGCTCGGTGAGCAGGTCGTGATGCCAACTGAATCGTTGGTGCAGTGATTCGACGGCTGTGCGCTGGTCATCCGTCAGATCATCGAGTTCATAGGCGTGGGCGTACAGAACCTCGGCGTCGGCCGGGTCCGGGTAGACCATCGGATACGACGTCTCAAGCCACATCTGCATGAACAGGGGGCGAATGTCTTCGGGCAGGAGTTCGAGAATCTGAGGAATCGACCGGCCGTTCAGATCCACGAGCATGAGTTCCGGTCCGATCTTATCCTTTCCAATTTCACGATTGAGTCGCAGAATCTCCACGCCCAGTTGAGACTGCTCCTGCTCCGACAGGCCGCCGTACTCGAGGCGGTATCTGAGCGCCCGAACCTCGAAGTATCGCACGCCGCATGCACGGTCGTTCTCCATCCGGCGCTCGACGGCGGCAACCCAGAGCGGCTCGAACTCCATGATGAACCCGCGCTCGATGCGGTCGTAGTCGTCCTGAGAGAGCGGCAGGGAGTCGATCAGCTCCATGAGATCGACGTTGCCTCCAGGCAGACCGCCGCGATAGCGGTTGTAGAACAGTCGTGTGCGTCCGAGTTCAACGCGCTGCATGCGAGGCAGCGCCTCCTTGGACAGAAGTGACCGAACGTCATCGAAGAACTGCGCATCCAGCTCCGTCTTGCGGCGCGTCAGGTCGAGCCGTTGCGCTTCGAGGATGGCGTACTCGCGATGCAGAAACGTCGCAGGATCCTCTCGTGGGGCGCCGGGAACCCGACCATCGGCGCGGCGCGAAAGGTGCTGGAGTGCTTGCCAATAGTTGCGAGCGTCCTCGAAGACGTCCGCTCGGCTTTGCGCCTCGTACTCCTGATGGAACTGCTTCATCAGGTGTATTTGATCGTCAGTGAGACGCAGCCAGCGAGTGTATCGCTTCAGTTCGTCCTCCATGATTGGCGCATTCACCTGCGAAGCAGCGGGCGTTGCAGGAATGAGCAGAGTGACAAGGACGACGGCCATCAAAGCGAATATGCCAACCCGGCTCTGTGGATTCACGTGCCACCCCCTCCGCTCGGCTGACAGATCATGTGGTTGCCGGCCGCTCCCGAAGCACCGCTCTGCCCGGCGGACGCTCCATTCGATCCACTCCCCCCAGCGCCGCCTGAGCGCGCGTTTCCGGGCGGAGCGCCGTCACCCGCGTCGCCGCCCTTGCCACCATCGGGCTTGTCATCGTTGTCGTCGTGACCCCCTGGATAACCCTCGTATCCATCAGGAAACAGCTCCGAGAAACCATTCATTCCATACGGAAACGCATCGGCGTATGTGCTTCCGCTGGTTGCGATTCCAACCGCCAAGCAGACGCCCCAGATCGCGTACTTCCCTGACATCATTGTCTCCCTGTTGCTGGCTCTCCCGGCGTGCTGCCCGCTGTACAACGCGACGTCCGCATACCGGACAGGGCGCATTACTATCAGAGAGAGAGAGAGAGAGAGAGAGCAAGACCCAAACGCAAAAAAAAAACACAAAATCCACGCGGCGGTGCAACGCGTGATCGTGAAACGGCGCGGGAGGAAACAACCGGGTCCGAAGCCGCCGCGCCGATTCACGCGAATGCAGCAGGCAGCAGGAGGAACGCTCAATCCAGCGTGCGCAACTGCAGCCCGTGATGGGCCAGCTTCTCCTTCACTTCCATCAGTGAAGTGGCGCCGAAGTTCTTCACGCCCATCAGTTCCGCCTCGGTGCGGGTGGCCAGGTCGCCGAGCGTCTGGATGTTGAGCAGCTGCAGCGCCTTGCGGGCGCGGACGGAGAGGTCCAGCACCGAGATCGGCTTGTTGAGCACCGCTTCGGGGGCCTTGCCCTTGAGTTCCTCGTAGACCTCCCGGCGGATGCGGCCCGTGCCCTCCAGCCCCTGTCCCAACTTCAGCCCCTTGGCGGCGAGCATGGCCTTGATCTCGACCAGCGAGGTCTCGCCGAAGTTCTTGTAGGAGAGCAGTTCCGCCTCGGTGACCTTCAGGAGGTCGCCCAGCGTGCGGATCTGCATCTTCTTGAGGCAGTTGCGGGCGCGGACGGAGAGCTCGAAGTCAGTCACGGGTGTGTCGAGCAGGGCGTTGCGCTTGGCCACGTCGCGCACGTGCTCCTCGTCGTAGACCATGTTGCGCGAGGCCAGCACGTCCTTCATGTACAGCGTGGCCCGCGGATGCGTGGGCTGCGTGTCCAGAATCTGCCGCAGGCACTTCTCGGCCCGGTTGATGTCCCCC
The DNA here is from genome assembly GCA_015709595.1 of Phycisphaeraceae bacterium. Classification (NCBI taxonomy): domain Bacteria; kingdom Pseudomonadati; phylum Planctomycetota; class Phycisphaerae; order Phycisphaerales; family Phycisphaeraceae; species Phycisphaeraceae bacterium. The sequence continues at coordinate 1,688,165 of CP054178.1, read as the reverse complement.
CGGTCCTCGTACATCACCGCCAGGTTGAGCAGCGCGTTGAGCGGAGGCGAGGGGTTGTTGGCGATTTCCTCGTACAGGGCCAGCGCCTCGTGCTCCTCGCCGACCAGGTCGAGGTGGAACGCCAGCCGGAACTTGTATTCGTTCTTCGTGGCGTCCAGCTCCACCGCCCGTCGATAGTGCTCGATGGCCTGGTAGCGCTCCCCGGCCCGCTCATGCTGCTGGGCCTTCTCAAACGCTTCCCTGGCGGCCTTGGGGTCGGCGGCCTTCACGGTCGAGCCGATCATCATGTCGAGCACATCTTCTGTCACGGACTGGCTCCCTGTGGGGACACAAACACCCCTCCCCGCTGCCGGGGCTGGGCGGACGTGATCCTATTGGCGGAACACGCCGGGGACAAGGAGGAACGCCGCGGGGGGCTGAGGAGGGCTGAGAACCTGAAACCAAGGATCGGGCGGCTTCCGAGTCCGAAATCCCAGCCGGCGGCCATCGGGGGATGGCCTTTCCATCGCCCCTCGTACATACTTCACCGCCATCTCGTGCGGCAATGGCCGGGCGAGTGAGGCGTTGAGCAGTTCCGGCAGGCGGGTGGATCGCCCGATGCCGCAGGTTCGGACCAACCACAATCAGGAGTTGACGCCATGCGTTCGATGAAACTGGTGGCCACGGCTGCGTTGATCGGCGTGATCGCCTCGCCCGTGCTGGCCCAGGATCGCCCCGTTCGTCCGCCGCAGGGTGGCGAGCGCCCCGCCGGTCAGCCCGCCGGCGCCCGTCAGCAGCCGCTGACGCCCGAGGAGGCCAAGGCCGCGTGGGAGTCGCAGGCCAAGGCGCTCGCGGCCGGCCAGAACCTTGATGACGCGACCACGAAGAAACTGGTCGAGGTGTACCAGAAGTCGCGTCAGAGCCATGCCGACGCCAACGCCAAGATGCGCGAGACCATTCGCGAGCAGATCCGAGAGCGCGGCGGCGAAGGCGGGGGACGAGGCGGCCAGGGCGGTGGTGGAGGCGGAGCCGGGGGCGGCGGGGGTGGACGAGGCGGTGAAGGGCGTGGCGGTGGAGGCGGCGCCGGTGCGCCTCCCGGCGGAGGCGCCCCTGGCGGCCCCATGGGCGAGTTCCAGCAGGCCCTCGACAACCTCAACAAGGCCGAGCGTGAGAAACTCGCCGCCGACCTCAAGGGCGTCGTTGAGGGCAAGGTGTACGAGCGTGCTCTGGCGGCGTTCGGCTCCTTCGATCCCCAGTGGGACAACATGGCCAACGCGGTCAACAAGATGAAGCTCGCCCCCGAGACGCATCTGGGCGTGCTCTGGGCCGTCGAGGAATACGTGGTCTCCGCCGCCAAGGCCCGCGAGAACGCCAGCGACCGGCAGGCCACCATCCAGGCCGTCATGCAGGCACGCCAGAAGATGATGGATGAAGTCAAGGAACTGCTCAACGAGGAGCAGTTCGGACAGTTCCAGCGCGCCTCCGGCGGACCGGGCGTGGGCGGCGGCGCGGGCGGGGCGCAGATCATCCAGCAGTTCGACAAGAACGGCGACGGCAAGCTCCAGAAGGACGAAGTCCCCACGCAGATGCAGCAGATGTTCGATCGCCTCGACGCCAACGGCGACGGCGCGCTCGACGCCAACGAACTGCGCGGCGGCTTCGGTCGCGGCGGCGGCGGAGGGGGCGGCAGAGCCAACCGCTGATACTCGATCAGGATGCGCTTCTTGTCAGCGATCAACAGCAGCCCCGGTTCCCGCCGGGGCTTTTCATGCGCGAAGCAGCGGCTACTGCGAGCAGATCGCTGATCCCGCCGCCTCGGAAATCGCTGAAGGTCGCCGCGCCGCAACCCCGCACGCCTGATCGTCAGCGGCCTGGAGAAGTCGTGTTCGGCGACGTTGCAGCCATGAGATCGCCCGTTGAATCTGATCCCGGCCTTCAAACTCGCCATCTGCGGAATCGAGGCGTGCGCAATCAGAACTCGGCGCCACGCGCCGCAGCGGCGCGGTTCACTCCACCTCGCCCCGCTGAGCCGCCTGCGCCCGCAGCCAGTCGATCATCCGGTCCGACGGCGGCTGGTTGAGGCGCATCGACTCGTTCGATTCGATGAACTGATCCATCGCCGCGCGGGCCTCGGGCGTGGCGGCCCCGCGCAGCTGTGCGATCGTGCCGGCGTGCTGCTCGCTCCAGCGCGTGATCAGCCCATCGAACTCCCGCAGCAACGACGCATCCGGCGGCAGGTAGGGCGACGCGGTTTCATGCACCTTCAGCACCGCGGCGCGCAACTGGGCGCGCAGAGCGTCGCGCGTGCGCTCGTGCTGGGCCATGATCTCGCGCACGTGGCTCTTCGCGGCCTCATCCATCGTCGCGTCCCGCAGCAGGCGATCCGCGAGGTGATCGATGAACTCGGCGCGGTGAATCTCCGGGAAATGCGCCGCGTACACCCGCTCCAGCCACCGGCGGGCGTTGTGCGGCTCGCCCAGTTGCTCCAGCCCGCGGGCCAACTGCGCCGCGGCGGACTCATTGAGACGGTACAACCGCTCCCGGTAACTCCACATGCGCTTGTGGAGGCGCGCGACGGCAGCCATGTCGCCCCCCATGGCGGCGGCGCGGAGATCCTGCAGCGCATCCATCGTCGTCAGGGCCTCGGCGTCAAGCAGCGCATCCAGCCGCGCCTGGTAGTCATCCAGGGCGCGCACCGCCTCGGCGTGTCGCTCGTGCCACGGATCGTCCGCCGCCGGCGCCGGGTCGGGCGCGGCGAGCAGCGACGCCAGTTCGCCTTCCGGCGTCGCGGCCTCTTCCACCAGCGTCATCAGGTCGATGTGGACGCCCAGGTTCATGCTCACGTTGGCGCTGCGCGGGTCGAGCCGCGGGTTGAGCATGATGGCCCGCTTGAGCGCCAGCACCGCGCCCGGCCACCGCGCGGCCTGCTCGTCGTTCAGCGCCTCCTTCACCATGCCGAGCAGCGTCTGACGCAGCGCATCCGACTCGCCCCGGCTGCCGCGCACCAGGCGCTGCAGCCGCTGGGTGAAGGCCGCCTGATCGGCTGGGTCCATCGACCGCAGCACCTGTGGCGCCTGGCTCAGGTCCTCCACCCCGATCTCACGCAACGCGCGCTGCATGATGCGCCCATCCAGCTCGGCCAGCCCCTTCTGATACGCGGCGTACGCCTGCCGCGCCGTCTCGACCTGTGCCGTGTTCAGCCGCAGGCGATCGAGCAGAGCGGTCCATTCCGGCTCGCGGATGCGGATCTCGACCATCTCGCGGGACCGCTGCTGGGGGTCCTGTGTGGTCGGAAACGACACCGAAATCAAAACAGCTGGGCCAGAGGTCACGCCGATCGCACAGGACAAGAACATCACGGCCTGAATGCACAATGTCCTGCTGACTGATGTCCACATGGATTTCACTTCCAGCATGATGTGCTACTCAACGCGCATCGCCCAACTCGGGCCACCGAGATATGCTCGATCCGTGAGTCAGACACCCCACTGTCAGGGCGAGTATACGCGGACCTTGGCGTCACCATACCCCGCTACCCGGACAAGCAGTACCGTCATGTCGTCACGGTCGAATGTTCGCGGTCGCAGCACAACAGCTTGTTCCCACCGCGCCGGCGCACCGGCGATCAAGTCCCTGGACTGTACAAGCTTCCATTCTCCGTACTCCACGCTGAACCGATCCGGCAGCTCGAAAAGAGGCAATGGAGGGACGCAGTCATCCTGGTAGTTGAGCGCCGTTACTACCAGCGTATGACCGTCTTCGTTCTGCACATTGACAACTCCGGGCACAACACTCATGTATCGAAGCCGACGTCCACTTGCCACTACCCAGACGTCATGCGATGTTCCATCCGCGAGCATCACACGAATGCCGTCGGAGGTCCGGCCACTGGTCATGACCTTCAGTACCACATCAAGATGTGTCGCCTCGCCAGGCGCGAGCGAGTTATCGCTGACCCCGGCTGTCACACACCCGCAAGTGGCAAGTACAGCACGGATCTCCAGATGACGACCAGACCGATTGACAAGTGTGAATCGATGCTTGACCTCGACGGCGGACTCTCCGGGGAGATCCACAACACCGAAGTCATGGAACGAGTTGCCCTCAAGCAAGGGGAGCCGCATTTGTGGCAGTAAGATTGCCGCTGCAATGCCGACAATCAGCATGCCTGCGGCGGCGATCATGGCGAGCAACTCGATCCGACGCTTCATCGGCTCACCTCCCGGCGGGATCGGCGCAGGCGTAGCGCCCACAACAGAACGATGCCCGTAACGCAACCGGCTCCCACACCCGCGACCCACGCCAACGGACGAATACTGTCCGTTCGTTGAGTACTTCCGCCCGGTGGGAGTGCTGTACGGGAGATGATGACCGCGTCACGCAGGACGTCGCCTAAGTGCACACCCGGATGGACATTCAAGGGCGCGCTGACTTTGTAGACGACGCCATCGACAGCCAAGACGTCGGAACCGATCTGGAATGACAGGTTGAGTCTGGTGTCCGTTACTCGTGCCCCATCCAGATACCTTGGAACACAGTCCGTATGCGCTGTGGCCGATGCTGCATCGAGCAGTATGTCACACGATCTGCGCTCATAGTATATCACGTTGTCAATCCACTTATCATCGTGCGGAGGCAGGCCAAATGCGGCGCCAATGACACGCCCGCGTACGGGGAGCATGATTCCATTGAAGCGGGCCCACTCATCAATGATAAGTCGGTTTGTGAAAGGATGACGCTCTCCGCTGCCGGACAGAGCGAATTCCCGGAGACGGAACTCTGGGTACCAGTCTGCCACGACCTCAAGAATAGTCGTCTCCGAATCCGGCGATGTGCAGCGGTGCGTAAGTAACCCATCTTTCAGTGTCGTATCAATTACGCGACCGCGTCGAATCTGATCAAACAGATCAGTGTGGGCGGGATAACGCCCGACGACCATATCAAACAATCCGCCCTCATGCACAAGTACACCTGAGGATGTCAGGTCACGGATTGTGATCTGCTTCCAGTCCGGCGTGGCCCGGTAACATGCGGTGCCGTCCCATGTTTCAATCCACTCCGAACGGATTGGCGTGGCTCCCTCACCGGGCGGCGTTTCCGTGAGCACTACGACATGACGGAGGCGGTCTGCTGAATAGACCGATGCGACCTCACGCGTCGTCCACACGCCGGGACGACGGGATGAATCCTCCGGCTTCGGTTCGCCATTCCCCCATACGAGTGGACGCACCGATCGCATGACTACCTCGGAGCGATAATCGACATTCAGTATCATCGAGTCCTTCAGCCGAGCCGCGATCTCGTCGGGCGATGGGGGTGCGCTGTGTACCGAAGTTCCTGCGTACAGCGTGACAGAGATCGATGCTACGAGGCGGCACACAACTGTATTCATTGCGCCTTCCAAGTGCAAGATTGCGGTCATGTAACACCAGTGGATGAGTACTGCATTCGCTTACTCGACTGTCCAGCATGCGAACCTAGTGCATGTGTGACCGTAGTCGCTGTGTGGCGACTGTGTGCAGAGCCACCCAGGACCAGGACAGACACCGTATCGCTTCGAGCCACATCCGTTCGTCGTACCCCAGACCGCCCAGTTGCAGTCCGTCGTCCAAGCGAATTCACACTTGCCTTCGCTCTGAGGATCTGTGCAGTACCAGCAGATCTCGTTAGGGTTCGTGCAGACCTGATCAGAAGGACAAGTCGTCGGCCAAGTGCAGTAGGCCCACAAATCCGTGCCACTGCCAATCACCTGGCCGTAAGTGATCACGCTCATCCCGAGGCCGCCAATCACGACGATCAGACACTCGACTACGCGGCGGGTCAGCATTGATGTCTCCCTTGTTCTTGTTTTCGGGTGGAGTGAACCCGCTCGTACGACGGGCAGGTAACCGTACTTCACTGTTGTGTGTTTGTTTCCACCGATAAAATGATCATTCAGTCGTTGACCGTCTTCAATCCCCTCCTCAGGGGGTTTCCGCCAGAATCCTGAAGATCCTTCCCGCCAGTTCCACCCGGCTGTGGACGCCCAGAAGCCGGTAGATCGCCTTGGCGTGGTCATGCACCGTATGCGGCGAAAGGCACAGCCGATCCGCGGCCGCCTCCTCCGTCATCCCCTCCGCCAAGAGCAACGCCACTTCCGCCTGCCGGGCCGACAGGCCGAGGCGGCCAAGTCCCTCCATCGCACGCGGTGCTGCAACCACTGGATGTGGGGTTGTCAGTGATGTCATGACACCAGATATCGTAGGATTGGCTGTTGGCTGTTGGCTGTTGGCTGTTGGCTGTCGACTGATGGCTGTCGGCTGATGGCTTTCCACGGCTTGTCTCCCGTATGGTCTGTTCGCCTCCCGGTCGCGGCTGGTTCGCGCGAACCCATCGCGCCCCTCTCCAGATATGGGCGTTCGCCGACCCCCGAGTGTGACATACTTCTGAAGAAAAAATAGTCCCCCCGCGCTTTGCAGGCCCGGGCCGCGGCCCGTGCTCTTGTCTGCCGCCTTCGGCATCAGTCGTGGGGCGGCTCACGCCAGCAGCCGCCGCGTCCAGATGGCGTGGAGCGTCGCCAGCGCCAGCATCGCCGCGCCGAGGGCCTGGTGCATGGTGGTGATCAGCACCTCCCACCACGGGATCGGCTCGTCTGCGCCGCGCGAGAGCACGGCGACCATGGCGACGATGCCCAGCAGAATCTGCATCCCCACGGCGTGCATCAGCCCCTGGCCATTCTTGTGAACGCGCGGCTGGTGGCGATACATGCCCCACGCCCGCACGCCGAGGAAGAGAATGAGCGTGAGCGCCACCACCGCCACCACGATGTGCAGGTGCAGCACGCCGGTGACCGCGCCTTGCGGGTAGTCCGGGTGGTTGTGCAGGTGTCGGAAGGTCGCGCCCAGCAGCGTCTGCGCGAGCAGTGTGCCGACAAGCACGGCGCTCACGGTGCGGTCGGTCGAGGCGCCGGGGTGGGTCAGCAGGGGCGACCGCTCACGCCACGCCCGCGAGGTGAACGCGGCGATCGAAACCATCATCGCCAGAAAGACCTGCGCCGTCACGCCATGCACGATGGCGAGAATCACCTGCGGCTGCGTCTCTGCGGGGTCGGTGGAAAGCGTGACTTTGCCCGTCACGCGCAGGCCGCCCAGCACGCCCTGGATGCAGACGAGGATGAACGCCGCAACGGCGAAGGCGCGGAGCCAGGGGCGGGGGCGTGCGAAGTGAAGTGATGAAGCGAGAGGGGGGGTAGTTGTGGGGCGAGTTGTGGGGGGGGTTCCGAGTTCCGGGTTCCGAGTTCCGGGTTCCGAGGGTTTAGCATCCTGGTGCTCTGTTGCTTCGACGCCACGGTCCCTGATCTCCGCCCCCCGATCTCCGGCCTCGCGCCTCAGTCCCTCCTGCTCTCCTGTTCTTCTGCTCTCCTGCTCTTCTCCGCCCGACGGCTGACGGCGGACGGCTGAGGGCTCTCCCCCCGCCCCATCACACCGCCAGATCGCAATCAACAATGCAAGTGTGGTCAATCCGACCAGTGCGCCGTATAAGCGGTGGGCGTGTTCGTAATACACGCCGCCCGTCATCTTGGAGAGCGGGTAGAGGAACATGAGCTGTCCCTCGGTATTGGGCCAGTCCACCACGGCCAGCCCCGCCTCGTGGCCCGTCACAAGCCCGCCCGCGATGATGAGCACGCCTGTGGCCAGCACCGCGATCTTGGCGAACCAGCCGAGCCAGTTGATCATCTCGTGCGGTCCCCCTCGGGCTCCGCGTCCGCCCAGCACCCACCCGGCGAGCGTGAGCGCGACGGTCACGCCGAGGAAGCCGACCACGCCGATCAGTTGTTCGGTGCGGGAGTGCCCTTCCGCCAGGATCGCGCCGAGCACCAGCAGGTTGATCGCCCCGGTGAGCATCCCGGTCATCGCCGCCCCGGCCATGCCGCGCGCCGTCCACCGGCCCACCACCCAGCCGCCCGTGGTTTGAATGACCACCAGCAGCGCCAGCACCGCCCAGGCGGGAACGAGCGCGGGTGACATGCGGCAGAGGTACCCCGCCGCCCACATGATGACCACGGTACCGAAGGCGATGGCGGGGATGTCGCAGGAACGCCGCCTCTGGACGGGCCGGACCTCGGTGGAAGGGTGTGGCGTGGTGGGGGGGCGCATGGTCGAATGCTTCCGGTCCGGCGTGGTCCCTCGCCCGTCACGCGGCCGCGACCTACCATATGTGCCTTTTTTCACAAAGGCCAGATTCCCGCCCGTTCCTGCCGCATTTCCGCCCTCATCCGACTTCCGATCCGTCTTCAAACCATGACGCCTTCCGCGGAGCATCCCTCATCCACGGCCCTGTCGCCGGCGTCTCCCGGCCGGCGGGCGATGTACCTGGAACTGACGAAGGCGCGTCTGAGCGGCCTGGTGCTGGTCACCACCGCCGTGGGCTACCTGCTGGGGCTTCCCAGCGGCGTGAACTGGCTGGACGCTTCGCGCGAGGCGTTCATCGCGCTCTTCGCCGGTGACTGGTCCACGCTGGAGGCCCTCGGGCGCGTCTCCTTCGGCTCGATCAACTGGCTGACCTTCGCGCTGGTGCTCATCGGCGCCGGTCTGGCCGCGGGCGGCACCAGCGCGCTGAACCAGTGGCTGGAGGTGGAGCGTGACGCCGCCATGCCGCGCACCGCGGATCGTCCGCTGCCTTCCGGCGCGATGAAGCGTTCCGAGGCGTTCCTTTCCGGAAGCGTGATGGTGCTGGTCGGGGCGGGTCTGCTGTTCTTCGCCGTCAACCCGCTGGCGGGGTTCCTCACGCTCTTCACCGCCACGCTCTACATCCTGGTCTACACGCCCATGAAGCCGCGCAGCACGCTCAACACGCTGGTGGGCGCGGTGTGCGGCGCGGTGCCGCCGATGATCGGCTGGGCAGCCGCATCGGGCACGCTCTCGCTCGGCGCCTGGCTGCTGGGGGCGATCCTGTTCGTCTGGCAGCTGCCGCACTTCCTAGCCCTGGCATGGATGTACCGCGACGACTACGCCCGGGGCGGCTTCCGCATGTTGCCCGCTGTGGACCCGTCGGGCGAACTGACCGGCCGCATCGTGGTGATCACCACCATGCTCCTGCTTCCCCTCGGGCTGATGATGATGATGGCGCTGCGAGCCCAGCCGGCGCAGGGATGGAGCATCTCCGCCGGGCTGACCGGCTGGGGGGGCCTGGTCTTCGCCATCGTCAGCACGGGGCTGACGATGTACTTCCTGCTGCAGGGGTGGCGGCTGTTCCGCGAGCGCTCGCGCGACAATGCCCGCCGCGTGTTCCTTGCGTCGATCCTGTACCTGCCGCTCGTTCTGCTCGTACTGGTGCTCGACCAGCCCCGCCCGCCCGCCGCGGCGCAGGCGGCCTTCGTGCAGATGTCGGCCTCGCGATAGCGTCGGGCTCGATCCACGGCTTGACGGTGCGTGGTGCGTGCATCGGCGCGCCTCGCGATGATTGGGGCAGTTGCGGACCGCCGGACCCGTGACGCGCCGAAGCCGCCGCTCAGCGTCCCATGCTCAGCACTTCGCGTCTTTCCTGCCTCGCCTCAACCCATCGCACCGCGTTGCGGAACATCTGCAGTCCGATCGTCTCGCCGGATCGTTCATCCGCCGACAGCCGAGTCCAGTAGGGATGCTGCGTCCAGCGCGTGAACCGCTCCGGGTGGGGCATGAGCCCGAAGACCAGCCCCGTGGCGTCGCAGATGCCCGCGACGCGGCGCATCGAGCCGTTGAAGTTGTCCCCCTCGGCGTAGCGGATGGCGACCTGACCTTCGCCTTCGAGCTGGTCGAGCAGGGCGTTCTCGGCGACGAAGCGGCCCTCGCCATGCGCGTTGGGAAGCATGAAGCCCGACTCCGGCCCGGTCAGCCCCTTGGTCCAGATGCATCGCGTCTGGTCGGGAATCTCCACCCGCGTCCAGCGGTCGGCGAATCGGCCTGTCTGGTTGACGGACAGCGCGGCGACGGGCGTCGGCGCCTCGCTGGGCCACGCCTCGCCCGGCGCCGGGCCGGGGAGCAGACCCGCCTGCACGGCGATCTGGAATCCATTGCACGGCGCGAAGATCGGCACGCCCCGCTCCACCGCGCCTGCCAGCGAGGCGAACAACCGCTGCCGGATCAGGTGCGCCATGATGCGCCCCGCCGCCACCGCGTCGCCGTACGAGAACCCGCCCGGAAGCCCGATCAGGTCGAAGCGGTCGATAATGGTGGGATTCTCGACGAGCGTGTGCAGGTGAATCGACTCGACCCGCGCCCCGGCCAGCGCGAAGGCGCGGGCCAGCTCCAGGTCGCAGTTGATGCCGGCGGCGGTGATGACAAGTGCAGTGGGCATGGGGAGAGCAGGTTCGTGAGGAGGAACGCCCGGATCGCCGATCGACCACCGCCCTGCCGTATCGGCCAAGGCGGACGCCGCAGCGCTTCGGCGCAATCGTAGATCGACTTCGACGGAAGCAAAGCCGCTCCCCGCGCCGGTGAGGGCCGAGACCGATCCGTTGAGGCCTCGCGCGTGAGCCAGAAGATCAGTCGTCGTCCCCATCGCCCGAGCGGCCGCCTTCCGATCGAGCGGCGGCATTCGCCCATGCCCGGAGCGTCGCCAGATCCGAGTTCGAGAGCGCGGCGTTTCGATGCGTGATCAGGTAGATCGACATGGGCATCTCGCCGCTTTCCACCTCTTCGATCGCCTCGCGGATCAACTTGGCCTGCTGCTCCGGGGAATAGGCGTCCCACGTGGAGAAGTTCAGGTGCTCGCGTCCCTCATGCACGTCGCGCGCCACCAGCCATGAAACTGGCGCGACGTAGCTGTACCACGGCCACGCCGTTTCGTTGGAGTGGCAGTCGTAGCACGACCGTCTGAGGATCGAAGCCACGGCCGGCGCCGCGCCGACATCACGCGATACGGGCGGATTGCTCCGATCGACGGGGACGAACTGAACGGCGATTGTCGCCGTCACGATGATCGCGATCACCCATCGAATGATGCGACGCATCTGCGCACCTCCCTGAATGACGATTCACCCACCCTCGAAAGCCACGGGATTCTTCGGAGCCGGGATTGCCTCGCCGCCGGGGAAACTTCCCTGTTCACCGGAATCACCAGTCCAACTCGCTGAGCCACGTCTCGCGCAGCTCGTCGATGCCGACATCGAGCAGCGTGTCATCGTCCTCAACCAGGCGCAGTCTCCGGGTGTCATCGAACCAGCCGATCACGCCCGCGGGCAGATTGCCGACAATGCGGCGAAGGGCGGGCAGGTCGTCCGTCGCGACTTCCAACAGGTACCGCGACGGCGTCTCGGCGAAACACCGGAACCATGGACCCGGTCCATTCTTCGCGCCGGGCAGCCCGGCCAGGTCCAGGCGCAGGCCCAGGTCGCCTGAGAAGGCCATCTCCGCCGCGGCGACGAGCAGGCCGCCCTCCGAGCAGTCGTGCGCGCTGCGCACCAGCCCGGCGGTGATGAGTTCATGCACCGCGCGGGCGATGGCCGGCCCCAGCGACAGGTCCACGCGCGGCAGCGTTCGGTCGCCGACCAGTTCCGGCGCGACCATCGCCACGTGCGAGCCGCCCATCGCTCCAGTCGTTTCGCCCACGATCACCAGCACGTGGCCCGCCCGCTTGGCGTCCATGGTCACGCACTTCGCCACGTCGGGCACGATGCCGATGCCGGAGATGAGCAGCGTGGGCGGAATCTCGATGGTGCGCCCGTCCTCGGTGGTGAACTGGTTGTTGAGCGAATCCTTGCCCGAAATGAAGGGTGTGCGGTACGCCTTGGCCCCGTCGTAGCAGCCCTCCGCGGCGCGCACCAGCGAGCCGAGGTTGCGCGGCTTCCTGCACGAGGGCCAGCAGAAGTTGTCGAGAATGGCGATGCGCGACGGGTCGGCCCCGACGCACACCAGGTTGCGCACGCACTCGTCGATCGCGGCCAGCGCCATCAGGTATGGATCGGCGGCCAGACCCGTCGCCAGGCCGTTGCCGATGGCGAGCCCCTGATCGGAATCTCCAACTGGCCGAATGACCGCGGCGTCGGACGGACCGTCGATTCCGGGCGCGCCCACGATGGGCTTCACCACGCTGCCCCCCTGCACCTCGTGGTCGTACTGGCGGATGATCCAGCGCTTCGAGGCAATGTTGGGGTGAGCAAGGAGGCGGAGGAGAGTGTCCCGAAGTGCTGGGGAATACCCAAGTTCAGGGTTCCGGGTTCCGGGTTTCGAGGCCGCCGCCTCCCGCTCTCCTGCTCCCCCGTTCTCCTGCTCTTCGTCCGCCATCCACTCGGCCTCGCGCGTGGCGTTGGGAATGCCTTCGTGCAGGAAATGCATGGGCATGCGCCCGACCTCGACGCCCTTGTAGGTCAGAATCAGGTCGGCGTCGGGCGTGCCGAAGTGACCCAGATCGCACATCTCCACGCCGTGCTTGTTGCAGATGGCCCGCAGCGCCGCCACGTTGCCGGGCGGCACGGCGAGGACCATGCGCTCCTGCGCTTCGCTGATCCAGATCTCGGTGGGCGAGAGACCCTCGTACTTGAGCGGCGCGTTCTCCAGCGTCACGAATGCGCCCAGTTCCTTGCCCATCTCGCCCACCGCGCTGGAGAACCCGCCCGCGCCGCAATCGGTGATGGCGCTGAAGAGCGGCCCGGTCTGGGTGTCGCGCGCCTCAAGGATCGCATCCAGCAGCATCTTCTCCGTCACCGCGTTGCCGATCTGCACCGCGTGGGCGAACTCGTCGGCGTGCGTGTCGGTCAGCTCCGCGCTGGAGAAGGTGGCCCCGTGAATCCCGTCGCGCCCCGTGCGTCCGCCCAGCGCGATGATGCGGTCGCCGGCGCCGGGCGAACCCGCGATCAGGTCGCGCGGCATGACGCCGATCACGCCGCAGTACACCAGCGGGTTGCCCACATAGCGGTCATCGAACCACACGCCGCCGTTGACGGTGGGAATTCCCATTCGGTTGCCATAGTCGCGCACACCCGCGACAACCTGCGTCAGCACGCGCCGCGGGTGAAGGCAGCCCTTGGGAACATCCTGAAGATCCGGGTGCGCCACGCAGAATACATCCGTCGCGGCGATGGGCTTGGCGGCCAGCCCGGTGCCGATGATGTCGCGGATGCAGCCGCCGATGCCCGTCGCCGCCCCGCCGTACGGCTCGATGGCGCTGGGGTGGTTGTGCGTCTCACACTTGAAGCACACGGCCCACTGGTCGTCAAAGGCGATGACGCCTGCGTTGTCCACGAACACCGAGAGGCACCAGTCGATGCCGTCCCTGATGAGTTCGTGCGTCGCCGCCGCCACCGTGGACTTGAGCAGGTTGTGGATGGTGACCGAACCGTCGGGGTTGATGACGTGGCCGGGACGGTTGGTGAAGTCGATGATGCCTGATGCACCGGAACCCTCACCCCCGATTCCGGGGGCCCCTCTCCCGGGGGGAGAGGGGAGATCGGAGCCCTCGCCGCTCGATGCCTCGATGCCTTGATTCCTTGATGCCTTCCCCCACTCCACATACCGAATCGTCGCCTTGAGCGTCTTGTGGACGCAGTGCTCGCTCCAGGTCTGGGCCAGCGTCTCCAGCTCGATCTCGCGCGGCTCGCGTCCCAGCCGCCGGTACTCGTCGCGGATCGCCTGCATCTCCTCGAGCGAGAGGAACAGGTGGGCGTCGCGCGAGAGTTTCTCCAGCGCGGCGTCGTCCAGGTCGCGCAGGGGCACTTCCACGATGCGGAAGTCGTGGGCCGCACCGCGCGGCAGGGCCGCCGGCGTGAACGGCGCCTCGTGGATGGCGTGAATGACGGTGTTGGCCAGGGCGCGCTCGGCGATGGTGCGAGCCGCCGCGCCGTCCACGCCGAACAGGTCGTAGCGCTGCCCCGTCTGCACGCGGGCGTCGATGCCCAGCATGGCGCGGATCGCGGTCTGCACCGCCTCCGCCGCCGGGTCCATCACGCCGGGCAGGGGCTGCACTTCGATGTAGGCGTCGCCCGTGGGGGGGGCCGCGCCGATGAGCGGCGCCTGCGTCACCGGGTCGGCGAGGAGTTCCTCGGCCAACCGACGCACGTCCTCGGCGGGCAGGTCCGCCTCGATCAGGTACACGTCCGCGTGCTCGACGCGCGTGGGGGCGGCGTTCAGCCCCAGCGCCGCCGCGTCCCGCCGCACGCTCTCGGCTCGGGGGTTGGCGAGGCCGGGCTTGGGACGGACTTCGATTCTGTGGAGCATGATCGTGGAGGAGCCCCGTCGGGAGACATGGTGATCGCGGCGGATGGCACCGGAGTGTATCCGCCCGGCCCGGCGGGTCACTGCAACAGGGGAGGGGCGGCGTTGGCCGCGTCCTTCACGCGCTGGGCTTCCGACGCCGGGCAGATCAGCGTCACGTCCTGCGTGTGAACCACGATCAGGTCGCGGCAACCGATGGTGGCGATCGTGTGCGAAGGGTCATCCGACACCGCCAGCACGTTCGATGAGCCCAGGTGCAGCGTGGGCGTGTTGGCCCGGTTGCCCGAGGCGTCGGCCGGCAGCGTCTCGCCATAACTGGGCCACGAGCCCACATCAATCCACTCGACGGCCATCTTCACGGTGCAGACGGGGCAGTCGGCGGAGGTCGAAGCCGGCTCCATCACCGCGAAGTCCACGCTCTTCTTCGGCAGCGTGGGATACACCCGGCGGAGCGTGTCAATCCGGCGCGGCGTATCCCAGTCGCGCGCGATTTCATCGAGCCCGGAGCGCGAGCCGGGAAAGAACCGCTCCAACGCGCGCAGGAAACCCCGCGCCGAAAAGACGAACATGCCGCTGTTCCAGCCGAAACGACCGGACTCGACGTAGCGTCTGGCGGTCGGCTCATCGGGCTTCTCGACGAAGCGGGCCACGCGCCAGCAGTCTTCGAAGCCGCGGATCGGCTCGCCCCGTTCGACATAGCCGTACCCGGTGGCCGGGTAGGTGGGCTGGATGGAGAAGGTGACGAGCCGGGATGGATCCTGCTCCACCAGCCGGAAGCCGGTGTCCATGGTGTCGCGGAACCGCCCTTCAGGCGAAATCAGGTGGTCGGCGGTGAGCACGGCGAAGATGGCGCCGGGGTCGCGCGCCGCCAGCACCGCGGCGGTGAGTCCCACCGCGTTCACGGTGTCGCGGGCTTCCGGCTCGCCGAGAATGTGCTCATCGGTGAAGCGCGGCAGAGAGTCGCGGATTGACCCGCGGAACGACTCACTCGTGCAGATGAGCTGCCGCTCGACCGGCACCAGCCGCTCGATGCGCTCGGCGGCGACCTGCAGCAGCGAACGCCCCCCGATGAAGGGGATCAACTGCTTGGGCGCGGCCTTGCGGCTCATCGGCCACAGCCGCGTCCCCGACCCGCCGGCCATGATCATGGCGTATCGCGTCATGGTTCTTCAACACGAGAGGAGCACGAGAAAGACACAGGGGGTTTGGAACCGCGGATGCGTGTGCCGCACGAGAACTGAATCAGTTTCCGAACAGGTCGCGTTCCGGGAACATGCCTCGCTTTTCGAAGTAGTCCAGGGCGTCATCCACGGACGGGAAGATCCTGGTGGCGGTTTCGGTGATGAAGGGTGAGGGGGTCTTCTTCGGCTTCCAGACCACGTAGACCTCCTTGGTGTGCTCGAAGGCGTGCTGCAGCTCGCGCTCCACGCCCGAGGACAGTCCTGGAATGCCGCCCGGCAGTTCGGGAATGTACGAGCAGATCATGTCGCTCTGGTCGATGAGCTTGAAGTCGCGCATGTAGATCTGCCCGTCGATGTCGCCGGCGATGTCGAGCACCTCGCGCACCGAGACGCGCATGGGTGGCGCGGCGCTCCGCGTCGCGCGTGGTTCATCTCTGATGGCTGGGCTGACCTTGCTCATCGATGACTGCTCCGGATCGACGCCCGGAACGGAGCCAACCGACTCGGCTCGGAGAGCCGAGCCGCCGGAAGAACCACCGACTTCGATCCAGTCCTGTCCTGCACGCGCCGCGGCGATGGCCCGGTCCAGCAGGAGCTTCTCGTCCACGTCGCCGGGGTCGAAGGCGATGAAGTGCTTCGCCAGCTCGGCGCGGAAGTGATCGATCTCCGCCAGGATGTCGGGCATGTCCACCACGTGGCTCATGGGGAAGCTGGGGTAGACCTTGCGCATGTCGCGCCGCGTCACCAGACGCAGACAGGTCTCGGTGGTCATGGCGTGGCGGCCGCGCGAGAGAATGTAGAACTCGCCCCGGCAATCGAGCGACTGGGCCAGCAGCTCGGTGGCGAGAATCTCCTCCTCGCGCCACACCATGCAGTCCTTCAGCGTGGCGTCGATCACGTGCTCGGCGTGCAGTCGGTGGTGGACCACCTCGATGTTGTCCACCAGGCAGATGAACATGTTGGGTTTGAGCAGTTGAATCTGGTCGAAGTCGAAGGCGGGGAACAGCCCGTGACGCCAGCGGAAGGTGGCGTGGGTGTTGAGAATGACGTTGGGGTGCTCGTGCGCGGGGCTGGTGGAGGCGATGACGTCCTTCATGGCCGCGCGGCGCAGCGAGTTGAGGCGCGACAGCGGCAGGTCGAGGATCCGCCCGGGACGCACGTCCGGCCCCTCGCGGTACATCATGTCGCCCAGGTGGAAGAGCTCCAGCCGCACGCCCCGCTCACCCGCCAGCCGGGCCACGGCGTTGAGGTAGGCCTTCTTGTCCATGCCGATCTGGCCGGTGATGACGGCTCGCATGCGCAGGAGTGCTCCGGGGCGGGCGATGAGTATAGGGGAAGCGATGCATGGCGCGGCGCGATCAACCCGGCGCCTACAGCCGATCCCCCAGCGCGTGCGGCAGAATGATGAACGCCGCGATGGTGATGAGCACCGAGCCGACCAGGTTCAGCCACAGCCCCGCCTTGCACATCTGCGGGATCGTCACGAACCCCGTGCCGAACACGATGGCGTTGGGGGGCGTGGCCACCGGCAGCATGAAGGCGCAGCTCGCCGCGAACGTGGCGGGAATGACCAGCAGGTATGGGCTGACGCCCAGCCCCGGCGCCAGCCCCGCCAGCACCGGGATGAGCGCCGCGGTGGTGGCGGTATTCGACGTGAGCTCGGTCAGAAAGATGATCGCCAGCACCACCATCAGCACGATGAGGAAGTCCGGCAGGGCGCTCAGCCCGCCCGCGTGACTGCCGAGAAACTCCGCCACGCCGTTGGACTGCACCGCGCCGGCCAGCGAGAGCCCGCCGCCGAAGAGCAGCAGAATGCCCCAGGGCAGGCCCGACGCCGTGGGCCAGTCCATGGTGAACTGGCGCTTCCTGGCGTTCACCGGCAGGATGAACAGGACGAGCGCCGCCAGCATGGCGATGACCGCATCAGTCAGCCCGGGAATGGGCGGAATGACCCACGACGCCTCACCCGTGGCGGCATCGGTCGATCCGCCGATGCCCGCGGTCAGCAGCGGGCGCGTGATCCACAGCATCACGGTCACGATGAACACGATGAAGGTGATCCACTCGCCCCGGCCCGCGCGTCCCAGGGCGCGGAACTCCGACCGGATCATGTCGCCGCCCCCTTCGATGCGGCCCATGCGGATGGGATAGAGCACGCGCGTCAGCAGCAGCCAGGTGAGCGGCAGGAAGATCAGCGTCAGCGGCAGCCCGAGCTCGAGCCACTGCGCGAAACTCATGTCCAGCCGATGCTGCGGCGCGATGCGGTCGCGCAGGAACCCCACCGCGATCACGTTGGGCGGCGAGCCGATGATCGTCGCCAGCCCGCCGATCGACGCGGCGTAGGCGATGCCCAGCATCAGGCACAGCCCGAAGTGGCCCAGCGGCGTGGCGCCGGGGTTCGAGGCGTCCACGGTCGGCTTGCCCAGACGGGAGCGCACGAGGTTGATGACCGACAGCGCGATGGGCATCATCATCGCCGCCGTGGCGGTGTTGGACACGAACGCCGAGATCATCGCCGTGGCCAGCATGAACCCGCCCACCATGTTGATGGGGTGCGTGCCCACCACGCGCAGGGTGAGCAGGGCGATGCGCTTGTCCAGCCCCCAGCGCTGCATGGAGAGCGCCAGGATGAACCCGCCCATGAACAGAAAGATCGTCTCATCCGCATACGGAGCGGCGGCCTGCCTGATGCCCGCGATGCCAAGCAGCGGAAACACGGCCAGCGGCAGCAGCGCCGTGGCGGTGATGTCGATCGCCTCCGTCAGCCACCACGTGCCCATCCAGATCATCATCGCCAGCGTGGCCCGCCCGGCGGGAGTGAAGGGCACGACCTCGCCGGCGGCGTTGGCGTACGTCGCGGGCAGCAGCCAGTAGGCCAGCAGCGCCAGCGCCGGCCCCAGGGCCAGCCCCGCCCACTGCACCGCCCGCCTCGTGGAGCCATCGGACTCGGATGCCATGATGGTGACTGTAGCGAGCCGCGTCAGGGTCGTGGGCGAGAATCACTTCCCGATGTCCTCCGCCCACAGGTCCGGTTTCTCACGCTGCAGCCGCTCCATCAGGGCGACGCACCGTTCGTCGTCCATCACGGTCACGTCGATGCCGTTCCGCTTCATCCAGTCCTCCGCGCCCATGAACGTGCGATGCTCGCCCACCACCACGCGCGGGATGCGGAAGAGGATCGCCGTGCCCGAGCACATGGGGCAGGGGCTGAGCGTGGAGACGAGGGTGAGTTCACGCCAGTCCCGGCGGCGACCGGCGTTGCGGATGCAGTCCACCTCGGCGTGGGCGGTGGGGTCGCCTGTCTGGACGCGCTGGTTGTGCCCGCGGGCGACGATGTCGCCGGTTTCGTGCCGCACCAGCACCGATCCGATGGGGATGCCTCCTTCACGCCATGATTTCTCGGCCTGAATGATGGCTTCACGGAGCCAATCCCCGAACCGCGTATCATGCATGGCACGTATCTCCCGCGGGATGTGGGCATCGAAACCGGGGCATGGAAGCCCAGGAGCGTGATTGTGTCCACCGGCAGCATGCCGCCCATCATCGAGCGCGTTCTGAGTGCGGATCGAATCCGGCGCATGTACTGCGTGGATACATCCACCAATCCGCGCATCCCGCTGCTCATGGAGATGGTTGGTTCGGTGAGCCGGGCCGCCACGCCGCAGGAAATTTACCAGCGTTTCCGCTCAGGCATCGGGAAACTGCTGGGCATCAACGCCTACGTGGGCATCTCCACGCGCGGGCTGAACGCCGGGGAATACAAGATCACCCGCATCGAGGTGCCCGACCGGCCCGAGACCCGCATCAACGACCCGTGGCGTCAGTGGCACACGCTGCCCACCATGAAGGGCGGCTTCTTCGGTGAACTGATCCGCTCGGCGTGGCCGGAACTGATCCACCACCTGGACATCAAGGATGACCCGGCCGTCGGCGACCTGCTGGCCCCCTACGGGTCGCTCATCGCGGTGCCGATCTTCGACAACGGCGAGCCGCTCAACTGGTCGGTCACGCTGCACCGCGACCCGGACTTCTTCACCGTGAAGGATCTGGAGGACGCGATCCTGCGCGCCAACCTGGTGGGCGGAATGACCAAGAACGCGGTGATGGCCCAACAGCTGCGCGAAGCCAACACGCGCATCCGCCGCGAGGTGGAGCAGATCGCCGGCATTCAGCGGGCCCTGCTGCCCGATCCGCTGCCGACCATCCACGGGCTGTCGCTCGCCGCCAGTTACCGCACCAGCGAACAGGCGGGGGGCGACTACTACGACTTCTTCGCGCTCGACCGCCTGCCGGATGGTTCGCCCGACCCGTCGGGCCGCTGGGGCATCCTGATCGCCGACGCCTCGGGCCACGGGCCTTCGGCGGCGGTGGTGATGGCCATGCTGCACGCCATCGTGCATACCTTCGCGGGGCACACGCACTCGCCCGCGGCGGTGCTGGAGCACGCCAACCACCACCTGTGCCAGAAGCGCATCGAGAACTCCTTCGTCACCGCGATCTACGGCGTGTACAACGCGAAGACGCGCGAGTTCACCTACGCCCGCGCCGGGCACAACCCGCCGCTCGTCAAGAAGGGCGATTCGATGCGCCGCCTCGACCGCGTGGGCGGCTATCCGCTGGGCATCGACCCCGAGCAGAAACTCGACGAGCACACCGACCGCTTTGAGCCGGGGGAGACCATCATCCTCTACACGGACGGCGTCACCGAGGCCATGGACGTCCGCCACCAGATGTTCGGCATCGCGGGCATCGAGCGCGCGGTGGCGCACTGCTCCGGCGCCGCGCGATGCACCGTGGAGTCGATCAACAACGCGCTCGATGCCCACGTGGGCGCCGCCGCCCTGAGCGACGACCAGACCATCGTGGCCATGCGCCTCGAGGAATGAGTGATCCGGCTGCGCCTGGCTGAAAGTCGGAAGCCGACAGCCGGGAGCCGGCGATCCTCTCTCCCCATCCAACTTGACACACCCGCGTCCCGGCCGCCACACTCTGGCGATGCACGCCCTCGGCCGCCATCTTGCACGGGTCTTCATCGCGGGCATCGTCGCCCTGCTGCCCATCGGCGGCACGGTGCTGACGGTGGTTTACCTCGAAACGACCATCGCCAATGACTGGGTCCGCAGGCAATGGTGGTACTTTCCCGGGCTCGGGCTGGTGGCGGCGGCGATCATCATCTACCTGATCGGACTGACGGTGACGACCTTTCTGGGCCGGTGGATATGGAACCGGCTGGACCGGCTGTTCGATTCGCTGCCTGCCCTGGGCGCGCTGTACAAGACGCTCAAGCAGGTGCTGGGCTACGGCGAGGGTCGTGAGGGTCTCTTCCAGCAGGTGGTGCTGGTGCCGGGGCGCGACAGCAAGGGCGTCGAGATCGGACTGGTGACCAACGACCTGGTGGACGACGCGGGAAGGCGGATGTTCACGGTCTTCATCCCCGGTTCGCCCACGCCCACCGCCGGGCGGCTGGTCGTCATCGAGGCCAGCAAGGTCCACGCGGTGTCGATGCCCGTGAGCGAGGCCCTCAAGGCGCTCGTCAGCGTGGGAAAGACGGAAGGCGTGGTGGACGTGGTGCGGCGTGCGGGAGATGTCGGCAATCCAACTGCACCGACGCGGCCCTGAGCCGCCAGTTCACTCGGAGCGCCGCCTTCGCTTCATCAACCCCGCCAGGGCGAACACCCCCAACACGCCGGGAGCCGGCAGGTTGGCGAACGAAGCGCCGGTCAGCATGATCCGATATTCCAACTGTCCCGACCCTTCGCCCCGGTTGTCCGACCAGCCGATGATGCGGAGTGATCCGCCCGGCCCGTCGGGACCGGAGATCTCCGTTCGCAGATCCTGCGTGAAGATCGGGCCGCCCTTGCTGAAGGGGTCGTTGTTGAAGATCGTGATCGCCAGCAGGTACAACCCCGGTCGATCAACCCGCGCGTTGGTGCCGTCGTTGGCCAGCGGCAGCAGGAGCGATTCGCCGCTCTCGGAGTCGGGAGCATCATCGTTGGCCAGCAGGCCCAGTCCATTGGCGCGGAAGAGCCACAGCTGCGAGTCGAACTGGGCGAAGCCGGGCGACAGCGTGCGAGCGGAGAACTGACTGGGATTGTCGATCCGAATCCAATACATGTCCTCGGCGTCGGGCTGGCCGAAGCCGATTCCCAGCATGCCCCGCAGCGCGCCGAGCGGACCTTCTCCCGTGGTGTTCTGGGCGCCGCCCGGCAGCGAACCGGCGTCGCCCTCTTCCACCCACTCCGGACCGCGGAAGTTATCGGCCATCGCCAACCCCGCAGCCAACCCGGTCAGCGAGCCCGCCAGCACCCCGGCCACCATTCTCCCGTTCCCGCGCATGATCCTCTCCTCCTGACGACGCGACGACCCGACCATCCGATGGCGCCGGGTCGCTTGAGGTCAGTGTACCTCGTGCGGGATCGTCCGCCACGCGATTTCCCGACGATTCTCGCGGTCCCCCGCCCGGAACCCGGGTTCGCGCCTGGCCTGACGGCATGGTTCATTGCCGGAAAACTGGCGAAATCATGGATGATCCACCGTCGGTGCGGGTCATTCATGAAACCCCCCAGCGGGAAACGAGCCATGAAGACCACGTCCCATCGCACCGACGCTGCCGACACCACCTCCGACCACCGATCCGCGGGTGACAGCCGCGCTGTGCTGCAGGCGGGCTTCCTGGCGTTCGTGGCGCTGCTGCTGGCCCTGCTCACCCGACCGGCCCAGGCCGACATCGCCAGGTTCGTCGCCGGCGTCTACGACCACGACTTCAACGGTTCATGGGACTACTACGGCGACACGGGCGACTACTTCGACAGCGGGCGCGTCTCGCTGTACGGGTGGCGCATGCGGACCTGGTCGTACGGCGACAACGGCATCGAGGATTACCTCGACTACACGCTCGACCGCCCCATCGACAACACCCGCATCGTGCAGATGGCCAACGCCCGCGGCCGCGTCTCGCTCTACGACTGGCGCAACGGCACGTGGAGCTACGGCACGGGCAACGCCCGGCTGCGCCTCGTGAAACTCACCAACGGCCAGGTCTTCATGATGTCCGACCACCGCATGCTCATCCGCCGCGGCTGGTGGCAGGGGTTGTGGATCGAGGGCTTCCTGGATGCGTGGAAGTGACGGGGAAGAGGTATCAAGCGATGAGCGCCTGGTAACCGGCATCCCGACGATCGCGCCTTGCGATCAGACCGGCTCGCGCCGCACATCCACAGATCACACCCCCGCGTTTCCCCACTGGCTCAGAATCAGCCGCTGGGGGTTGCTCATGGGCAGGTCGGCCAGGTTGTTCGCCTCTCTCCACTGGCCGGCGCGAACGCGCGTGGTCGCCGCGAAGACGTGAAACGTGATGCGCCGATGGGTGGTCTGGTGCGGGAACGAGGCGAGCCAGCTGATCCGGCTCACGCGCGGGCGGAGTGACTTAACGATCTCCGTCGCGTGGAGCAATCGCGCCGCCTCGACGGTGGGCGCCTGCCACATGCCCGCCCACATGCCGTGATCCGGTCGCTGCTCGAGCAGAATCATGTCGCCGCGCTTCACGACGACGACGTGGTGGTGCCAGGGGCGCTGCCTGGCGGGCGCCTTGGCGGGGGGAATCTCCCGCTGAATGCCCAGCCGACGCGCTTCGCACCAGGTCGCCGCCGGGCACGAGCCGCACGCGGGCGCGGCGGGCGTGCAGACCGTCGCCCCCAGTTCCATCATGCCTTCGTTGAATGCGCCGGGGTCGTCCGCCTCCCGAACCAGCGCGGCGGCGGCGTCCCACGTGCGCCGCACCGCCTCCTTTGAAGTGGATTCATCCCGCCAGCCGTGGAGCCGCGCCAGCACGCGCGACACGTTGCCATCCACGATCGGCTCGGCCCGCCCGTGGACGATGGAGGCGATAGCCCCCGCGGTGTAACGGCCCACGCCGGGCAGACGCCGAAGCTCGGCGACCTCGTGCGGCACGACACCGCCGAACTCATCGCGGATCATCCGCGCCGCGGCGTGCAGATTCTTCGCGCGTCGGTAATAGCCGAGCCCCTGCCACAGCGACAGCACCTGCTGCTCGTCGGCGTCGGCGAGGCGCTCGACCGTGGGAAACGCCCGCATGAACCGCTCGAAGGATTCAACGACGCGGGATACCTGCGTCTGCTGAAGCATGGCCTCGGAGACCAGGGCGGCGTAGCCGGATCGCCTCCGACGCCACGGCAGGTCGCGGGCGCTCGCGCGGAACCAGCCAATGATGGCGCGGGTGATGACTGCTGGTGTCGCAGGCGGGACGCCTGTGCCACTGACACCATCGCCGCAATCTCTCCTCTTCGCTCCGCGCTCTCCGCGTTTCAACTTCCGGGGCATTTCAATGCTCCGACGCGGCGACCGGCGCATCCGGCGTCGCCGCCGGAGCAGCGGCCAGCACGCGCTCGACCTTCGGCTTGACCGAGCGCCACTCCACATCGGGCCTCTTGTTGATCGTCATCCACCCGCCGTTCATCAGGATGGTGGTGATGGGCGCCTCGCGGAACAGCGCCGCCGCGAGCGGGTCGCCCGCCGCCATCGTCGCGTTCAGAAAGC
This sequence comes from Phycisphaeraceae bacterium, assembly GCA_015709595.1. Lineage (NCBI taxonomy): Bacteria > Pseudomonadati > Planctomycetota > Phycisphaerae > Phycisphaerales > Phycisphaeraceae > Phycisphaeraceae bacterium. The sequence goes on along the minus strand of CP054178.1, from coordinate 1,664,281 downwards.
TGCGCGGCCCGGCGCTGATGGGCCGGTCCAGAATGCACTTGAGCGCGTTGGGGTTGGGCGTGGTCTCGTAGCGGACGATCGTGAAGGGCATGATGCAGGATAGGGCGGCGGCGGGCGGATGTGGGAGCCCGCGGGCGAATGGGAGTACCGGACCGGCCGGGGAGAATCGCGGCCGACCGGGCGCCGTCGATGGTCACGAGTTCGCGCGTGCATCTCCGTCCCGGCGCGGTAGGATGGGATGCCGATTCGATCGCGGACGACTCGGACTCGTCCTGCCCGATCAACTGTGGAACTCAGCACTTCGTCACACCTCATCACCTCACGCCGCCCCACCATGCACCACTGCGGCCGCTTCATTCCGCCCCCCGTTTCTCGCCGCGACATGCTGCGACGCTGCGCCGGCGGCTTCGGCATGGTGGCGCTGGCGGGGCTGCTGGCGGACAAGGCGTTCGGCGGGCCGGGTGGCGCGACGCTCCGCGTCGCGCGTCCATCGGACAGTGTCCCAGGCGTTTCGCCTGCGCCCTTCCCCCACCACACCCCGCGCGCCCGCAACATCATCTTTCTGTACATGGATGGCGGCCCCTCGCAGGTGGACACCTTCGACCCCAAGCCGCGTCTGAGCGCCGAGAGCGGCCAGCCCTTCGGCATGACGATGGAGCCCACGCAGTTCAACAACAACGGCGCCACGCTGGGCTCGCCGTGGAAGTTCCGCCGCTATGGCGAGTCGGGCCTGCCGGTGAGCGACCTGTTCCCGCACGTGGGGCGCTGCGCCGATGACCTGTGCATCATCCGCTCGATGGTCTCCGAGTTCTCCGAGCACACCAACGCCAACTACTTCCTGCACACCGGGCTGGGGCTGGCGGGGCGGCCCAGCATGGGCGCGTGGGTGAACTACGGCCTGGGCAGCGAATGCCGCAACCTGCCGGGGTTCGTGGTGCTCAACGGCGGGCTGATCCCGCCCGGCGGGCTGGACTGCTTCGGCTCGGGCTTCCTGCCCGCCACGTACCAGGGGTCGATCTTCAAGCCCACGGGTCAGGCGGTGGCGAACATCAAGCCGACCGAGGCGACCGCCGCGCTGCAGCGGAACAAACTCGACCTGGCCCGCGCGATCGATGATCTCTCCGCGCCGGGAACGACGCCGGCGCACGACGCCATCGAGTCCGCCATCGCCAACTACGAGCTGGCGTTTCGCATGCAGATGGCCGTGCCCGACCTGATGGACCTGTCGGACGAGACTGCCGAGACGAAGTCCCTCTACGGCATCGACGCCTCGTACGAGCCCACGCGCATCTACGCCGCCCAGTGCCTGCTGGCCAGGCGGCTCATCGAGCGGGGCGTGCGCTTCATCGAACTCACCTGCCCCAACGTCGGCGCCGACCGCTGGGACCAGCACGGCAACCTGAAGGAAGGCCACGAGAACAACGCCCGCGCCGTCGATCAGCCCATCGCGGGGCTGCTCACCGACCTCAAGCGCCGCGGGCTTCTCGACGAGACGCTCGTCATCTGGGCCGCGGAGTTCGGCCGCACGCCCTTCGCCCAGGGCAGCAACGGACGCGACCACAACCCCTTCGGCTACTCTATCTGGCTGGCGGGCGGCGGCATCAGGGGCGGCATGACCTACGGCGCCACCGACGAGTACGGCTACAAGAGCGTGGACCGGAAGGTGGAGGTCTACGACCTGCACGCCACCATGCTGCACCTGCTGGGCATCGACCACACCAAGCTGACCTTCCGCTTCGGCGGCCGCGACATGCGCCTGACGGATGTGCATGGGCATGTGGTGGGGGACATCCTGGCGTAAGGGTCTTGGCGTGACGGCGTCTGCACGCGGAGCCAGCCCTCTGACGGAGGGCAGGCCGTCGGTCATTCGATCGTGTGCCACGACCGTGCGGCCGTACAGGCGCGCGGGAGACATCCGGCGGCGCAAGCGGAATCTCGTGAAGTGGACGCGGCACGCAGGGCGTCCCCGCGCTCGAAGGCCACGGACCGCGCGCACGGCTCCCAGAGCCGTGGCACGTGAGGGGCTTTCGGCTCGCAACCCCAGGCCGCAAGCCGTCACCCCGCGCCCGTGAATCGGTATGATCCGCATTCACCGCGGCTGGCGGGTCGTGGTCCGCCCCCCCGGCCTTTCGCCCCCGACCCTTCGCCTTCTTCGGAGACGCCCGTGCGAACCCGCTCCGCCGCTCTCTCGTTCGTCGTGCTCACCATGCTGGCCCTCGCTGGGTTGACCTCAACCGCGGCGCCTGTTCACGCCGTGGCCCGGCAGGCCCAGCCAGCGCCTCAGCCCACCCCGCAGGGCTACTACCGCATGCCCGCCGTCCGCGGCGATGTGACCGTGTTCTGCGCCGAGGGCGACCTGTGGGTGCTGCGCGCCGGCGAGGACACGGCCCGGCGGCTCACCACGCACCTGGGCGAGGAGTCGCACCCCGCCATCTCGCCCGATGGAGCCACCGTCGCCTTCAGCGCCCAGTACGACGGACCCACCGAGGTCTACACCATGCCGCTGACCGGCGGGGCGCCTCAGCGGCGCACCTGGGAAGGCCGCACCGCCCGCGTGTGCGGGTGGACGGCGGACGGCAGAATCCTCTACGCCTCGCGGGCGCACTCCGGCTTGCCCAACTGGCAGCTCCTCACGCTCGACCCGGCCACGGGTGAGAAGACCATCCTCCCGCTCGCCCAGGCGGCGGACGGCGTCATCGATCCCGACAGCGGGGCCGTGTTCTTCACCCGACTTCCCTTCAACGGCAGCCACACCAAGCGATACAAGGGCGGCACCGTCGAGCAGATCTGGCGCTGGTCGGGCGTGGAGGGCGAGGAGGCCGTCAACCTGACCGCCGACTACGCGGGAACCAGCAAGGATCCCATGCTCTGGAACGGCCGCATCTACTTCGCCTCCGACCGCGATGGCGTCATGAACCTCTGGTCCATGAAGCCCGACGGCACGGATCCGCGGCAGCACACGCGCCACGAGGGCTTCGATATCTTCTCACCCGACCTCACGAACGGGCGCATCACCTACCAGGTCGGCGCGGACCTGTGGCGCTACGACATCGCGGCGGACGGCGTCACCCGGCTGACCATCGCCCTGGGATCGGACTTCGATCAGACCCGCGAGAAGTGGGTCGGCGACCCGCTCTCCTGGGTGACCAGTTCGCACCTCTCGCCGGACGGCGACCGCGTGGTGATGACCGCGCGCGGTCAGATCTATGTCGCTCCCGCCAAGCAAGGCCGGCTCATCGAGGTCACGCGCGACCGCACCGTCCGGCACCGCGATGCACGCTTCCTGCCGGATGGCGCCACGCTGCTCACCCTCTCCGATGAATCGGGCGAGGTCGAGTTCTGGACCCATCCCGCCAACGGCATGGGCGAGAAGCAGCAGATTTCCAGCGACGGCGTGGTGCTGCGCTGGGAGGGAATCCCCTCGCCCGACGGCAGGTGGATCGCTCACCACGACAAGAACCTGCGGCTCTTTCTGCACAACGTCGAGACGCGCGAGAACACCGAGATTGACCGGCTCGAATGGGATGACGCCTTCTCCAATCTCACCTGGTCGCCCGACAGCACGTGGCTGGCGTACGTGCGCCCCGCGAGGAACTCGCACCCCCAGATCATCGTGCGGAACGTGGAGGACGGCACGCGGCTGGCGCTGACCACCGACCGGCAGATCAGCCACTCCCCCGCGTGGACGCCCGACGGCCAGTGGCTCTACTTCCTCAGCGAGCGGCACCTGCAATCGAGCGTGCCCAGCCCATGGGGCTTCCGTGCGCCCAAGCCGCACTTCGAGCGAACGACGAAGATCTACGCGCTGGCGCTCGTGAAGGGACTCAAGTTCCCCTTCGACCCCGACACCGAGCTCGACGCGGCGAAGAAGGACGAGCCGAAGAAGTCGGCCCCGCCCACGACGAACCCCCCCGCGACCGAACCGACGCCGAGCGAGCCGCCCGCGGCACCGGATGCCCCCGCCGGCGCGGAAGCGCCGACAACCCCGCCGGGCGACAAGCCCGCGAAGAGCGAGAAGCCCGACGCCGCCAGGCCCGTCATCATCGACGCCGACGGGCTCGCCGATCGACTCTACGAAGTGCCCGTGCCCAACGGCGACTACTCCAACCTCTTCGCCACCGACAAGCGGCTGCTCTTCGTCACCCGCGAGGGCTCCGGCCGCGGATCGACGCGCCATCTCGTGGCGCTCGACTTCAACAACAAGAAGATCGAAACGAAAACCATCGCGTCGGACATTTCCTTCGGCGAGTACTCGATGGACCGCAGGAAGGCCCTCGTCCGCAAGGGCGACGCCATGCACATCATCGACATCGGCGGCGGACCCGCGGACATGAACGACTCCCGCGTCAACCTCTCCGGCTGGGGCTTCACCGTCGACCCGCGCGATGAATGGCGGCAGATGTTCACCGAGGCCTGGCGCCTGGAGCGTGATTACTTCTACGACCGCGGCATGCACGGCGTGGACTGGACCGCCATGCTGGAGAAGTACCGACCCCTCGTCGATCGCGTGCGCACCCGCGCCGAGCTGAGCGACGTGATCGCCCAGATGGTCGCCGAACTCTCCGCCCTGCACACCTTCGTGCGGGGGGGCGACCAGCGCTCCGCCCCCCGCGGAGCCGAACCCGCCGCCCTCGGCGCGCGGCTTGTCCGCGACCCGGCGGCGGGCGGCTACGTCATCCAGCACATCCACCAGACCGACCCCGAGTACCCCGGCGAGCGATCCCCCCTCGCCAGACCCGGGCTGGACATCGCGCCGGGCGACGTCATCATCCGCCTCAACGGCCGCGCCGTGCTCGAAGCACGCGACCTCGGCGAGTTACTCATGAACCAGGCCGGCAAGCAGGTGCTGCTGCACCTGCGCGACGGCGAGACGGAGGAGGAGCGACAGGTCATCGTCACGCCCATCTCGCCGGGCGCGGAGGACGGGCTGCGCTACACCGAGTGGGAGTACGAACGCCGGCTCATCGTCGAGCGCGATGGCGAAGGCGACATGGGCTACGTCCACCTGCGGGCGATGGGCTCGGGCGACATCGCGCAATGGACGCGCGACTTCTACCCCGTCTTCGACCGCAAGGGGCTGGTCATCGATGTGCGCCACAACGGGGGTGGCAACATCGACTCGTGGATTCTCTCCGAACTGCTGCGCAAGGCGTGGTTCTACTGGCAGGGCCGCGCGGGCGAACCCTACTGGAACATGCAGTACGCCTTCCGCGGGCACATCGTGATCCTGTGCAACGAGCGCACCGCCTCGGACGGCGAGGCCATCACCGAAGGCATCCGCCGCCTCGGGCTGGGCACGATCATCGGCACGCGCACGTGGGGCGGCGAAATCTGGCTCACCAGCAGCAACGTGCTGGTGGACCGCGGCATCGCCACCGCCGCCGAGTTCGGCGTGTACGGCCCGGAGGGCGAATGGCTCATCGAAGGCCACGGCGTCGACCCGGACATCGTGGTGGACAACCCGCCCCACGCGACCTTCCGGGGCGAGGATGCGCAGCTCAAGGCCGCCATCGAGTTCCTGAAGCGCAAGATCGCCGAGCAGCCGGTGGAGGTGCCGCCCGCGCCGCCGCACCCGGACCTGTCGTTTCCGCCGAGGCGGGGCGGGGGGTGACAGGGCGCCGCACGCCCCCCAAAAACCCCGCCGCCAAGGTCTGGCACGCCCTACCAGGCCTTGCGGTGCGACGGGGACGTTTTCTGAGCATGGCCGGCCCCAGGTGGCGTCAGACGACGCTCCATGCTCCGTCCCCACGAGGGCTGCGGGCTGGCCGGATCACACGGACGCCCGGCGGGGGCGTGCCAGTCAGAAAATCGCGCAAGAGCCATCGTCCAATGCCGAACAAGGTGGAGGTCTGGCGCGACGGACATCGCAACCCGGTTCGTCGCAGACGAGGCGGGCGCTTGTCGGGCGCAGCCCGAGCGGGGATCGGCATCATGCGGGCGGGAGGACTCGAACCTCCACGGGTTGCCCCACCAGAACCTAAATCTGGCGCGTCTGCCAGTTTCGCCACGCCCGCGGGAGAGTAGCCGATAGGATTATCGTCAGGAAACCCGATCGGGCCAGTCCGTCGCCGACCTTCCCCCCGCGAGGTTCGCTGGTTCCTCCGCGGCGGAACGTCGGTAGGATCATGGAAGTAGCCCATCGGGCTCCAGGAGGCATGGTCATGGCATTCAGTCAATCCTGCGCCGCCAACTTCGTTCCATTCCTGGCCCGGCTGGTGCTGGGGGCGGTGTTCATCACCGCCGGAGCGAGCAAACTGGGGCAGACGGACTACACCGGCGACGACCTGAGGACGCTGCGCGAGCTGGGCGTGCTGGCGGCCGGGCCGGGCGTGACGCTGCACCGCGCCTCGTACTCGCCGCAGGATCCCGCGGGGGGCGGCAGCGGCCAGCCGATCGGCGGCGGGCAGGATGAGGGCGGCACACAGACCCCCCCTACGACGCCCCCCACGGTTCCCCCCACCAGCGGCGGAACCGATGCCGGCGCCCAGCAGGGCGGCGGCGACGCAGGAGCGGGCCAGGCGCCCACCCCGCCAGCCGGTGAAACGGTGCGTTCGTACAAGCTGTACGGCATCGCCACCATGCTCAAGGGCACGCCGGGCGAGCCGTACGCCAAGTACCTCGCCTGGGCGGCGACCATCGCCGAACTGGTGGGCGGGGCGATGGTGCTCGTCGGGCTGTTCGCACGCTTCTGGGCGCTGTCGCTGGTGGGCGTGATGGGCGTGGCGTTCTACCTGACTTCGTGGCCGATGCTCACCGAGGCGGGGTTCAACATCTTCGCCCTCGCGTCGTCGCCGGAGAAGGGCGTGCAGAACGCCATCATGTACCTGCAGTTGTCGCTGCTGGTGATGTCGCTGGGCATCGTCGTGACGGGTCCGGGGGCGGCGAGTCTGGACCGCTTCCTGTTCAAGGGCGGCGACGAAGGGGCCGAGGCGGAGTCCTGACCCGCCTGGGTCAGCGGCGCAGGCGTCAGTGATACAGGCGTCCCGCCTGTGACCATTCACCCCGCCCCAATGAAACTGACGGCACCATGCAGAACCTGCGTGGGAGGGTGAGAGCCGGTGAGCCCCGCGGTCGCCACCACGCGTTCGTGCCCTCTTGGCCGGTCCTGGTTATCCTAGAGAAGCGTGACCGCGGGTGATGTTCATCCCGTCCTGGCCGATGAGGCCGACGAGGCCGACGGGGGTCTGGCCGCGCTCATCGAGGCCCAGCGCGACCTGGCGGCGGAGGCGGGGGCGGACGGGGCGGCGGTCGGGGCGGAGACCCAGCCGCACCCGGCTGAACCCATCGATGCGCTGGCCGAGCATTTGCGCGAGCTGGGCGCGGAAACCGAAGCGGAGCGGCGGCTCAAGCGCGTGCTGCCCTGGGTGACCTCGTTCGTGGCCCACCTCGGACTGATCGTGCTGGGCTTCGCGGTGGTGACGGCGGTTCGGCTGATGCGCGAGGAAGACCCGGTTCTCATCGTCGCCGATTTCAACCAGCCGCGGTACGAGCCGCTGGCGCTGATGAACCCCAACATCTCACCCGAAACCGAACGGGCCGCGCAGGATCAGAGGCCCACCGACGCCGTCGCCTCCACGCTCACCGAGCAGTTGCGGCGGCTGGAGATCGACCCGCTCAGCGTCATCTCCGACGCGGCCTCGCCCAGCGAGCTGGCGGAGTTCGCCCCCAGGCCGCGCGAGGCCACCGCGTCGTTCGTGGGGCTGACCGGCTCCAACGCGCGCAAGATCGTGTACATCGTGGACGCTTCCGGCTCGATGATCGGCACGCTTCCCATCATCATCGAGGAGCTGGCCCGCTCCATCGAGGCCCTCTCGGCGGACCAGGAGTTCGCGGTGGTGTTCTTTCAGAGGAACGACGCACTGACGGCCCCGCCCGGAACGCGACTGATGCGGGCCACGGCGGAGGAGAAACTCCGCGTGCTGCAGTGGGCGCGGGACACGGTGATTCCCGCGGGCCGCTCCAACCCCGTGGCGGCCATCGAGAAGGGGCTGTCGTTCAAGCCCGACGTGATCTTTCTGCTGAGCAACAACATCACCGGCGCGGGCGTGTTCGAGATCGACCAGAAGGATCTGCTCGACCTGCTGGACCAGCTCAACCCGGTGGATCGGACCACGGGTCGCCGACGCACGCAGATTCAATGCGTGCAGTTTCTCGACCCCGATCCGCTGGACACGCTGCGCAAGATCGCGGAGATTCACGGCGGCCCGCGCGGATACAAGTTTCTCGACCGACGCGAACTGGGGATCGGACTGCAATGATCGCTGCACGATGGATGACATTCCGGTTCCCCGGCATCCGTGGCGCAGGCGTCCTGCCTGCGATCGCTCGGGCGGCCTCAATGGCCGACCGCGCGAGGCCGATCCGTCTCGCCGTTCTCGCGGGTCTGCTCCTGTGCATCATCCCGTCGCCGCGCGCCCTTGCCGACGTCATCACCGCGGGCGGCACGCGCCTGGCCGACATCCGCGTCCAGACCGTTCGAGGCGGACAGGTGTTCTTCACCGACGCGGGCGGTGATCTCAAGCAGGTGGACGCGGCGACGATCAGCGCCATTCGCTTCGACGGTCTGGTCGAGCTGGACGACGCCGAGCGCTTCCTCTCGCGCGGCGAGGTCGAAGACGCGCTGGACAAACTCCTGGCGGGCTACGCCAGGGCGACCACCGAGCCGCAGCGCATGTGGCTGCATGCGCGGCTGGCGACGGCGCACAACCTGGCGGGCGACTACATCGAGGCGGCGTCCAACCTGGCGGCGCTGCTGGAACTCGACCCCTCGCCCGTCTGGACGCGCCTCGTCCCCACCTGCGGCCTGAACGAACCCACCTTCAACAGCGCGGCGGAGGCCATCACGAATATCGACCGCGCCAGGCGCAAGGCCGCGGCGCCCGATGGTGACGTGACGGTGCGTGAGACGCTCGACCGGCTGGATGCCGCCATCAGGCCGTTGTTCGACCGCGTGCAGCAGGACAATGCGCAGCGGCGCTACCGCGCCGGCTCGACGGTGTCGGGCATTCCCATGCGCGACCTGGGCAAGCCGAGACCCGGGCGCAGCGGGACGGGTCGCGTGGTGACGCCGCCAGGTGCGACGCCGCCCGCCCCCCCGCTCACGCGCCCCGGCACAACGCCGCCGGGCGATTCGCCTCCCGCGACGCCGGGTGATCCCGACTCCGCCGAATCCATCGAGCGGTTGCTGGCCGCCTCGAAGTTCGACGAGGCCCTCAAGGCGTGCGAGCGGGCGGTCCGCAATCCGGTGGACCGCGACCTGGGGCAGTTGCTCGTGCACCGCGGGCTGGCGCTCAACGGGCTTGGCCGTCCGATGGACGCGGCGGTGGCGTTCATGCAGGCGGTGATCCACTTCCCCGGCGGGCGGGCCGCGGCGCGGGGGCTGATCGAAACCGGACTGATCTACCGCGATGCGCTCAAGAACCCCGACGTGGCGCGGCGCCTGTTCGAGGAGGCCGCCAGGATCGCCGAGCAGATCGGCGACGCCGCGCTGGCTGAGCGGGCGCGATCGCTCCTCGCCAACGCGATGAGTGTTTCTGGTCAGTTTTCCACTCAGGAGATGGCATGACTCGTTCCGTGGTGCGATTGGGAGTGCTGGTCGGTGTGGTGTGCCTGCTGATGCTGCCCGCCCTGGCGCAGGGGGAGGGCGGCGAAGGCGGCGCCGCCCGGGCCGCGCCGTCGGCGCAGAGCTTCGCCAGCGTGTTCTTCTACTCCGCCCACACCGACGCACGCACCGGCGAACGCTCCATCGAGCTGCTCGGCAGCATGATCATCTGGTTTCTGCTGGCGCTCTCGATGGTCTCGATCGGCCTGATCGGTCACATGGCGCTCACCAACCAGCGCAAGGCGATCGTGCCCGACGGCGTGGTGGAGGAGGTGACGCGCCACCTGAAGGAAGGCCGCTTCAAGGACGCCATCGCGCTCACGGCGCGCGACGCCAGCTACTTCAGCACTGTCATCAACGCGGGACTGAACGAAGCCAGCCACGGCTACTCCGCCATGATCCGCGGGCTGGAGCTGGCCTCCGACGAGCACACCACCATCCGCCTGCGGCGCATCGAGTACCTCAACGTGCTGGGCCAGGTGGCCCCGATGATCGGGCTGTTCGGCACGGTGTATGGCATGATCCTGGCCTTCCGGGCCATCGTCATCGCGGGCGGGGCGGCGGACCCGATCCAGCTCGCCAGCGGCATCGGCACCGCGCTGGTGACGACCTTCTGGGGGCTGATCGTGGCCATTCCCGCCCTGGCGGGCTACGCCGTGGTGCGCAACCGCATCGACGCCTTGACCACCGAGGCCACGCACACCGCCGAGCACCTGCTCAACCAGTTCCGGCCCAGGTCGCGCGGCGCCAAGCCCCCCTCGGAGCCAAGGTCGTGAGCGCGGTCTACCGGCGCGGCCGAGCCGAGATGGAGGCCAACCTCACGCCGATGATCGACGTGACGTTTCTGCTTATCGTCTTCTTCGTGCTGGTGTCGCAGATCGTGGAGGTGGAGCACGTCGATCTCAACCTGCCCCAGCCGGAGCGCCCGCTGACGGCCCGCATGGAGGATGATCGACGGGTGGTCATCAACGTGGTTCCGCGGTCGCGCGGCTCGTCGGAGATCGAGTCATACCGCGTTGGAGGCCGGGCCTTTCCGCCCACGAAGGACGGCGTGGATGGAATGATCGCGCACCTGGCGGCGCTCTACGCCGCCAACCCCAATCTGAACGTCAACCTGCGCGCTGACCGGGCCACGCACTACGAGTGGGTGGAGCCGGCCATGCGCGCCGTGGTGGAGGCGGCGTCGCGCAGCGGGCAGGTGAACACCCGCCCGCGCGTGAACCTGGTCGTGATTCCGGAGGATGACGGCTCGTGAGCGATCCGCCGCTCGAACCCGATGCGCCGCACGACGCCGCCCGCGCCTTCCTGCCGGATGAGGACGTGGTGGAGCATCGCTCGGCGCGATCGCGGCGCGGGCGAGGCCGGGCGCGCCTCACGCTCAACCTGACCGCCATGATCGACGTGGTGTTTCTGCTGCTGATCTATTTCATGGTGGCGACGAATTTCCGCGTCGGCGAGGAGGTGTACCGACTCGACCTGCCGCGCAACCTGCAGAGCCAGGCGGAGCGTGATCCGTTTCAGCTGGATGAACAACCGCTGCGCATCCAGGTGCTCTCCACCGGGCCGGGACGGTTCCAGTACCGGCTGGGCATCGACGGTCCCTTCGCGCAGCCCGCGTCGTTCGACGAGCTGCACCGCTTCCTGCTGGATCGGCAGATCAACCCGGACCACCCCGCGGGACTGTTCCTGCCGGACCACCCGATCATCATTGAACCGGCCCGCACCGCCGTCTGGGATCACACGGTGGGTGCCTTCAACGCCGCGGCGCGGGCGCGGTACACCAACATCCGTTTCGCGGAGCCGAAGTGAGGAAGCGAGCGACCATTCCGATGCTTGGTGAGGCAGGCGCTCCGCCTTCGCTTCCTATCAGTGGCACGGGCGTCCCGCCTGCGATCGTTCGGTCGGCCTCAACGGTCAACCGAACGATGCCGACTCCGCCGCACCCGCACAAGGACTGGTGGGGCTGGCGGATTCGACCCGCCCTGCTGCGGGTCATCATTACCTCGCTCGTCGCGCTGAACGTCCCGCTCACCCACCCCATCATGGCCCAGTCGCTCGAAGACCAGCTCGACGAGGAGCGATTCCTTCGCGGGCTTGGCGAGTACCGGCTGCCGGAAGTGCTGGAGCACTATGTCGCCTCGAAGGGCGGCGGCGACCCGTCGGAGAGCGCCCTGTACCGCATCGCCGCGCTTCGTCTGGCCGCCAACGACCCGGCGCTCGCGCCCGCCGAGCGATTGGATCGCATCGAACGGATGCTCGAAGCCCGTCGCGTGCTGCTGGCGGCGCATCCCCACGACGAACGCCGCGCCCTGTGGCTGGCGGACCAGGCGGCGGATCTGCTCTTTCTGCTCTATCCGCACGAGGCCACGTGGCTGACCGCGGAGTTCGGGCTGCCCACGCCCGCGCAGCTGGATCGCGCCCGATCCGTTGCGCGTGAGGTCAACGACCTCGCGGCGGAGGCGGAACTGGCCATCGCGGAACTCATCATCAACCTCGAGGGCGAGCCGGGCTACGCCGCCGACCTGTCGAAGCAGCTCAGGCGAAGGCGACTGTCGCGCGAAGAACGCGACCGGCGCGTGCCGTACCTGCGCGGCGTGGGCGCCTATCTGCACGCGATGTTCAACGTTGACGATCGGCTCGAACAGCGGGCCGCGTTTGAACTGGCTTCGGAACTGCTCGCGCCGCTCGTGGGCGAACTGGAGGGCTTCCTGCGGCCCCGCGCCCGGCTCTACGCGGGGCTGGCGCTGGCGCGACTCGGACGCTTCGACGAGGCGGATGACTCCTTCCGCGCCGTGGCGGGCGATGGTGACGCCACACCGTCGGATGTCTTCGCGGCCCGCATGGGGGCGGCCCTCAACCGGGCCGTCACGCGCGGACCGGCGGCGGGACTGGAAGCGCTGGACTCCATCGAGGAGCGATACACCGGCGCCGAGGGCTTTTTCTTCCGCGTGCTGATCGCGGATCGTCGGTTCCTGCTGCGGCGGCAGCTCGCCGCGCAGGCGTCGCCCGCGGATCGCGCCCGGCTGCTGTCGCAGGCGTTCGCGTCGTACACCGACCTGCTGTCGCGTGACCTCGGCGTACCGGTGGAAACGACCCGCGCGGTGGTGTTCGCCAGACTCGCCAATGCCGCGGGAGAGGATGCGCCGCTGGAGGCGCTTCCTCCCATCATCACGGTGGCGCGGGCGGAGAATCTGGCCCGGGACGCTTCCACGCGGGCGAGGGGCGTCGAGATGCTGGAGGAGGCCCTTCGCCGCGCCGATCTCGATCAGCCCACCAAGGCGATGGCGGCGTTCGCGCTGGGCCGCGCCCTGGCCGCCGAACGCCGCTGGCTCGACGCCGCCCGTCGCTTCGAGCAGGTGGCCCGTGAGTTCCCTACCGATCGGCAGGCGGAGACGGCGATCGAACTGGCGGCGTCAATCCTGGCCGAGGCCCGCGCCGCCGCGCCCGATTCCGCCGACGTGAACGCGCAGTACGAGAGCACGCTGTCCATGCTGCTGCAGCGGTATCCGAACCTGCGTTCGGTGGAGCGATGGCGCTTCGAGGCGGGGCGGCTGCATTACGAGCGCGGCGACCTGGCCGGGGCTCGCGAACACTTCGCCGCCGTGGCGCCCGGCAGCGCCCCGTGGGCCGACAGTCGCTTCATGCTGGCGTCGGTGGCCCGCGCCGAGGCGCTGGCGGAGCAGGACGAATCGCGTCGGGCGGCGCGCCTCGAGGCGGCCCTGGCGCAGATCGAGAAATCGCGGGCCGCGATCCGCGACGCGCAGTCGAGCGAGCCCGAGGCGGTCCGACGCGAAGCGCTGACGCTCGCCCTCGACCGGCTCACGCTTCACGAGGCCGAAATGCACCTGCTGGGCGGTCGGGCGGTCGAGGCGCTCGCCCGGCTGGACTCGCTGGGCGCGCTCGAGGACCGCCGGCTGCTGGGCGAGTCGATGTCGCTGCGCATCAAGGCGTATCACGCGCTGGGCCGCTCGGCGGACGTGGTGCGGGAAGTGACGCGGTTCCTGGACTCGATTCCGGACCAGGCCGTTTCGGTGGCGCCGTCGATGCTCGCCTCGCTGCAGGACGACGTGGAGCGTCTGCTCGACGAGGATCGCGTGGACGAGGCCCGCCGCCGCGCGCGGACGGACCTGCTGCCGCTCGCCGAGGCGCTGAGCGAGTGGCTGGCGACGGCTCCGCTGGAGGCGGAAACCCTGCCCCCGCTGCGGGTGCGCCTGGGCGACGCCTTCCGCGCCGCGGGCGTCTTCGACCGCGCCCTGTCATTGTACGAGGACGCTCTTCGCGCCCAGCCGGGGGTGCTCCAGGCGGTGTTCGGTCGGGCGGATTGCCTCTTCGCGCTGGCGCGGTACGAGGAGGCGATGATCGAGTTCCGCCGCATCAGCGCGTCGCGGCAGGAAGCGCGGGATCGCTACTACTGGCACGCGGAACTGCGCCAGCTCGAGATTCTCGATCGCGTGAATCGCAATACGCAGCAGATCCGCCCGCGCATCGACCGCCTGCGGCAGGTAGACCCGTCGCTGGGGGGCCCCAGGTTCAAGCCGACGTTCGACTCCCTGGCCAACAAGCACCGCTGAGGGGATTCGTCACACCCGGGCCGGCTCGCGCAGGCCCGCGGCGGCGCGGAGCGCGTCGGCCTTGTCGGTCTTCTCCCACGTGAACGTGCCCTCGCCGCCTTCGCCTGGGGCGCGCCCGAAGTGACCGTGCGCCGCGGTGGGACGATAGATGGGACGCAGCAGGTTGAGCGACTGAATGATGCCGCGGGGCGTGAGCGAGAAGTGCTCGCGGATCAGGTCGGCGATGCGGTCCTCGTCCACGCGGGCCGTGCCCTGGCAATCAACGCAGATGGAGGTCGGCTCGGCGACGCCGATGGCGTAGGAGAGCTGCACCTCGCACACGTCGGCCAGGCCGGCGGCGACGACGTTCTTGGCGATGTAGCGGGCCATGTAGGTGGCGGAGCGATCCACCTTGCTGGGATCCTTGCCGGAGAACGCTCCGCCGCCGTGTCGGCCGCGCCCGCCGTACGTGTCCACGATGATCTTGCGTCCGGTCAGCCCGGTGTCGCCGTGCGGACCGCCAATCTCGAACTTGCCGGTGGGGTTGACGTGAATCTTGATGGAGTTGTTCCACCACTCGCCCAGCACGGGCTTGAGGATGTGCTCGATGACGGCGTCGCGAAGCAGGTTCTGTCGGGCGTTCCATTCCGGCCCGTGCTGCGTGGACAGCACCAGCGTGTGAACGCGCTGGGGCGTCAGCCCGTCGTACTCCACGGTCACCTGGCTCTTGGCGTCCGGCCGCAGGTTGGGGATGATGTTCTTGCGGCGCACGTCCGCCTGACGGGCCACCAGCCGATGCGCCAGGTCGATGGGCAGCGGCATGAGCGAATCGGTCTCGCGGCAGGCGAAGCCGAACATCAGCCCCTGGTCGCCGGCGCCCTGCTCCTTGCCCTTGGTGGGGTCTTCGTTGACGCCCATGGCGATATCAGGGCTCTGCTGGTTGAGGCAGACAAGCACAGAGCAGGAATCGGCGTCGAAGCCCATGCGCCCGTCGGTGTAACCGATCTCACGGATGGTGTTGCGGACGATGTGGTTGATGTCCACGTAGCCCTCGCAGGTCACCTCGCCGGCGATCACCGCCATGCCGGTGGCCACCAGCGTCTCGCAGGCCACGCGGGCGCGGGGGTCTTCGGCGAGCATGGCGTCCAGCACGGCATCGGAAATCTGATCCGCCACCTTGTCCGGGTGACCGACGGAGACGGACTCAGAGGTGAACAGGTGCTGGCCGAGGGGCATGCGAAGTCTCCCATCCAGGGTCGAAGAAAGGCAGGGGGTCGGACGTATCCATTCGTTCATCCGGATGATCGGATGAATCATCGATGGTAGACCGTCCGTGTGAAGATGGCAACGCGCGGATGATACCGCGGGATGCGCTGGCTGGCGACGCCCGACAGGTGGCGTGATCTCTCCACGCGCCACTCGCGTCGAGCGAGAACCGGCCGCAGTGAGGTGACGCGCATCAGCCGCGCCATCGATCGGCTGCTGCGTCCGAGAAGCGTGCGCGATCCGATTTGAAAGAGTTTTCGGTCGCTGCGTCGATGGACCCCTCGGCGCGTCACGCGTCCGAACAATCGCTACGATTCCGCACCGCGTCATCACGGATGAGACCCCGGTGAGCCGAGCGACCAGCACGTCCATGAAACCAAGTCGTCCCGCGTCGCGCTCCTCGCGCCCGAAACGGAGCGCCGCCCCGGCGTCGGTCAATCGGCGCGCCCGCACGGTGTGGGGCGTGTTTCTGGCCGCCATGACGGGGGCGTGCGGGCTGCTGCTGCTGGCGGACGGCTCGCGAGGCGAGCAGGTGGCGCTGCCGATGCTGGGGCCGGGCGTGGCGATCGGGGGATCGTCCGACTCCGCGCTGTTCGAGACGCGCGTTCCGATCGACTCGGGTCGATGGGGCGGAATCGTGATTCACCACTCGGGCGGACCGGCGGGCGACGCGACCACGCTTCATCGCCAGCACGTGTCGCACGGATTGGACGGACTGGGCTATCACTTCGTGATCGGCAACGGGTCGGGCATGAGCGAGGGCGAGGTCGCGATCGGTTACCGCTGGGCGGAACAACTGCCCGGCGCCCACGCGCTGGGGCCTGACGCGTCGTGGCACAACCAGCACTCCATCGCCATCTGCCTGGTGGGCAACGGCGAGTCACGCGCGTTCACCGATCACCAGATCGAGTCGCTGGTGCGCCTGGTGCGGGATCTGCAGCGACGCTTCGGCATTCCCGCCGAGCGGGTGTGGCTCCACCGCGAGGTGGCCTCGGTCCGCAGCCCGGGTCGGTTTTTTCCCGAGGCGGCGTTTCGTGAGCGGCTCCTGCCTCTGCCCCGTTGAACAAATGTCCAATCTCCCGTACTCTACGGGATGAATGGTTCGAGCGGATTGGGGCTGTGAACGCCCGCATGTCATTGCGCCATCTGCCTCAAGTCGCCGAACCCGATGGACGATCCGACCTGATGGCATTCTCGCCATCACGGGAGGAAGGTACAACCATCGCCCGAAGGCGTGCGTATAGGGGGACGTAAGTCTCGATTTGACAAACGGATCGGACGAGGAGAGCCGATCCGCATCATGATCCGCCCTCCCCGATGTCACGTGGTCACTTCTTCGGGCGCGGGCACGAGTGTTCCGACCTTTCCCATGGCATCAGTCGCTCCAGGACGACATATTGCCGGTTATCGGGTCTTGGCTGAGATCGGCAAGGGTGCCGCGTCTGAGCTGTACGCCGTTCAGGATCTCAAGACCAAGCAGGTCTGGGCCCTGAAGCAGGTCCACAAGGTCACCGACAAGGATCAGCGGTTCCTCGACCAGTGCGAGCAGGAATACATCATCGGCTCCAAGCTGGATCACCCCAACATCCGGCGCGTCGTCCGTCTCATCAAGCACCGCAAGTTCTTCCGCGTGACCGACTACGTGCTGCTGATGGAGCTGGTGGACGGGTTGCCGCTGGATCAGCGCCTGCCGCGCACGTCGCTGGCGGCGGTCCGCATCTTCAGACAGATGGCCCAGGGGCTGGCTCACATGCACCAGCGGAACTGGGTCCACGCTGACATGAAGCCCAGCAACGTGCTGGTGACCGAAGGCGGCATGGCCAAGATCATCGACCTGGGCCAGTCATGCCCGGTCGGCACCATCAAGAAGCGAATCCAGGGCACGCCCGGGTACATGGCTCCTGAGCAGGCCTTCCGGCGCGAGATCACGCCGCAGACCGACATCTACAACCTGGGGGCCACCATGTACTGGGTGCTGGTGCGCGAGGTGGTCCCCACCGCCATGCCCCCCAAGGGCAAGGGCAGCGACAGCAGCAACGGCTCGCTGGTGAAGGGAGCCGTCGACGAATCGATGATCGAACGGCCGGTCCCCCCCCACGAGAAGAACCCGCGAGTCCACTCCGTCCTGTCAAAGCTGGTTCTCGACTGTGTGGAACTGGACCCCCAGAAGCGACCCGCCACCATGCAGCATGTCATCGACCGGCTGGGCATCATCGAGGAGCTGATGAACGCCCCGCCCCCCGGCGCCGCCGCCGCCAGTGGAGCATCAGGCGACTCCACGATGTAGACCGCGGTCGGGTTTTCGACGCCCGTGACGGATCGATGGCCGCCTCCCCACACGGCTGGTTGTGGTACGCTTGAAGGCAGGTTCCCAATCATTCCGGGACCGTCGTCATGCCCGCGCCCGAACGCCAACCATCCGACCTGATCCGGTGCTGCCCCTGCTGCGGGCTGGCGCAGTGGTCGCCGGTGCTCGCGCCGGGTCAGCGGGCCCGTTGCGCCCGATGCCGCACCGTCATTCACGCCCCCACGGATCGGCTTCGAAGCGGGTCGCGCACGGCGGCGATCGCGCTGGCGGCGCTCATTCTCTACCCCTTCGCCGTCACCATGCCCATCATGCGGCTGGCGCAACTGGGAAGAACCAACGAGTCGAGCATCCTCGACGGCACGGCGACGCTGCTGACCGAGGGCCACTTCTGGGTGGGCGTGATCGTGCTGCTCTGTTCGGTCATTCTGCCCCTGGCCAAACTCGCCGGTCTGCTGGCCCTCTCCACCGGGCGCGTGGTGACGAGCGACCGTCATCGCGCCCGGACCTACCGCTTCGTCGAGTGGACCGGCCGCTGGGGCATGCTGGACGTGCTCGCCGTGGCGGTTCTGGTGTCGGCGGTGAAGCTGGGGTCGAACATCGAGCTCTCGGCCGGGCCGGGGGCGCTGGCCTTCACCGGCGTGGTGATCCTCAGTCTGCTGGCGACGGCGACGTTCGATCCGCACACGCTGTGGGATGACATTCCGGTCGCGGAAGGTCAAGCGAATGAAACCACCCTGCCGGAGACGAGGACGTGAGCACGCCGGCTTCGCCAGCACCGTCCACTTCGCCCGCGACTGCGGGGTCGGCGGCGCCATCGCTTCCGCGCGCCATCGTGACGGTCGAGCGCCGCACCTCGTGGGCGTGGGTGGTTCCGCTGCTGGCGCTGCTCTTCGTCGGGTACCTGGGCTGGCAGGCGTGGACGATGCGCGGCGAGCGCCTCGTGGTGCTGTTCGACCAGGGGCACGGTCTGAAGATCGGCGATGAGGTCCGCCATCGCGGGATCGTGGTCGGGCGCGTGGAGCACATCGACCTTGTTCCATCGCTCGAGGGCGTACAGGTCACCGTCACGCTGCGCTCGCACGCCGGGCGGATCGCCCGACAGGGCACGCAGTTCTGGATCGTGCGCCCTCGCGTCGGCCCGAGCGGGGTGACCGGCCTGGACACAGTCGTCGGCCCGCGGTGGGTCGCGGTGAAACCCGGCGACGACCCCGCCGCCGACCCGCGGCGCGAGTTCGTGGGGCTGTCCGATCCGCCCGTCGTGGAGGAAGTCTTCCCGGGCGACCTCGAGATCGTGCTGCAGGCGAAGAACCGCGGCTCGCTGCAGCCGGGCGGGCCGGTGATGTATCGGCAGGTGCGCATCGGCACGGTGCTCTCGGTGGGGCTGGCCAGCGATGGGAGCGCTGTTGAGGCCCGTGTCCACGTCGAGCAGGCCTATGCCGCGCTGGTCCGCGAGCGCACGCGCTTCTGGGACAGCGGCGGAGCGAAGTTCAACGTGGGCATCACCGGCGTCTCGATGGAGATGGACTCGCTGGCGTCGCTGATGATCGGCGGCGTGTCGCTGGCCACCCCGCGCGACGGCGGCCAGCCGGTGCGCACGGGTCACCGCTTCGCCTGTGCGCCCGAGCCGCAGAAGGAATGGCTGGAGTGGGATCCGGCGGTGCCCATCGGCTCCGCGCTGCTGCCTCCCGGCGCGCCGTTGCCTGCCCCGGAGCGAGCGCAACTGGCGTGGCGCGAGGGAAGGGTCTTCCGATCGAACGAATCGCGCACGGGGTGGGTGCTTCCCATCGAGGGCGGACTGATCGGCCCGGCGGACCTGCTCAAGCCGGCGGCGGACGCCCGCGCCGGCACGGCGTCGCTGGAGGTAGCGGGCCAATCCGTTCCACTCACCAACCCGACGTGGGAGCAGGGCGGACTGGCGATGCTCTCATCGCCAGTCATCGGACGACCGTGGCCGAAATCCGCCCTGCGCCGTCCGGAGGCGCCGGAGGACTGCCTGATCGTGGCGGACAGCACGGCGGCGCCGATACCGCTGGCGGCGGCGCGGCTCACCACACGGAACGACGGCTGGCGCATCGACGAGGCGATGGGGTTCGACGCCTCGATGCATGGCGCATGCGTGCTGTCGCGCACGGATGGCGCCCTGGTGGGCTTTCTGCTGGTGGACAGACGGGCCGGTCGGGTCGCGCTGATGCCGTCGCCTCTCCCCTGACGCAATCCTGTCCCGATCCGGCGCGATGCGTCACTCCTTGATGAACCGCACGGCGTAGATGGGCGGCAGATGCGTGGAGACGGTCTGCCACGAGTCGCCGCCGTCTTCGCTGGTCCACAGGGAGCCGGTGGTGGAGCCGAAGGCGAGCCGCTGGCCCGATTCATCCACGTCCAGCGCGTGGCGGAAGACCAGGTCGTAGGCGAACTCCTGCGGCAGCCCTTTCCGCAGCGTGTCGAACGATCTCCCGCCATCGGTGGTGCGCGTCACCACCACCTGCCCGCGCACCGGCACGCGCTTTTCATCCTTCTGCGCGGGCACAAACCAGGCGATGTCGCCGTTGGTCGGATGGACAGCACACGCGAAGCCGAAGACCGACGGCTGCACGCCCGTAACCTCCGTCCACGTGCGTGCGTTGTCCACGGTGCGGAAGATGCCGTTGTGGTGCTGCGACCAGAGTTTGTCGGGCTGACCGGCACAGCGCACGACGATGTGCGGATCCTGCGAGTTTTCCTCGTAGGCCCTTTCCGGGGGCATGTACTCGGCGCGCATGCCCTTGGCGGAGATGGTCCAGTTTCCGCCATCGTTCTCGGTGCGCCACGCCCCGCCGCAGGAGATGCCCACGATCACGTGAGCCGGGTTGCGCGGGTCGATGCAGATGGAGTGAATGCCGGCCTCGTCGAACCCGCCGCCGAACCATTCCTTCCGTTCGGGCCGGCGCCAGAGGTCGTCCACCAGCGACCAGGTCTGCCCGTGGTCGTTGGAGATGAACAGTCCGCCGGGCAGCGTGCCGCACCAGAGCCGACCGGGCTGCGAGGCCGCGCCGGGCTCGATCGACCAGATCATGCGCAGCTTCCACGGAATAACCTTGCCGGTGAAGGGGTGAGCGACTTCCTGCTCGCCTTCGGGCATGGGCGGGTAGGCGGGCGTGGCGATCTCGATGAACGTCTCGCCGGCATCATCCGACCGGTGCAGCTTGTTGCCGAAGTGTCCGTGATTGAGGGCGGCGTAGATGGCGCCGTCGCGCGGGTCGTGCGCGGCGATGACGACATGATCGCCGAAGAATCGCTCGCGGGTTACCTTCCAACCCGATGCGCTCCGATCGACGGTGAAGAGACCCTTGCGGGTCGAGACAAGCAGGCGCGTGGCCATGTTGGCGTATCTCCCGCGGCCGCCCGCGGGGCGTGTGCGGGAGGCGAAGCGGCGAATGATACCGGATCGGGGCGCCGAGGCATCGGGCGCGCCCGCCATGCGCCCATTACCCCCCCGACAGCGCCTGCATCACGTCGATCACGCTGGCGGGGTCAACCGGGTCGGATTGGGTCCGACGATCCGCGATCAGGCGTCCATCGACGAATATCACCATGTGCTGACGGAGCGAGCCGACCTCATCCAGCACGTAGCCGCGAGCACGGACGTTGTCGGCGAAGTAGGCGTCCAGCGCGGCCCGCACGGTCGCGCCACTCACCTGCCTGGTCGGGCAGGGGACATGCCGCTGAATGTTCTCGGTGAAGCGCAAGGTTGGCACGACGGATTCTACCGGCGACGGGACGAGGAACTCAGCCGACGATCTCGGAGCGGGCTCGCGGTCAGCGCCAGGAACAACACGCCCGCGGGCAGGCCGCGGGCGTGTCGCTGGAGTGAGTGTCATCCACCGGCGCGTCGCAAGGTCCGGTCCCCGGCTCAGGGCAGGGGCTGCCTGTCGCGTCCGAGTTTCTCCAGCAGGGCTTCAAGCTTGGCCAGTCGCGCCTCCAGCGCCTCCAGCCGATGCTCGATGGTCACGGCGGGACGAGCCGCGATCCCCACGCGGGTCGCCGCCTCGGGCAGAATCATCACCTGGCCCCCTTCCTTGCTGGGCGCCAGTTCGAAGGTCATCACGCCCCTCTCGACGGGCCTCCACTCGTGGGTGAAGCGCTCGCCGGCCTTGCCCGCCTGGTCCAGGGCTTCGCGCACCTTCTGCTCGATGGCCCGTCGCGTCGCGTCATCCACCTTGTCGGCCAGGTTGCTCTGAAGGGCCTCCTGAATCGACTTGTGGATGCGCTCGCGCCAGTCGCCCTGCTCGCCCATGAAGCGCAGGATGTGCTCCTGGGCGCCGTGCATCTGCTTCTGCAGGTCGAGGATCGTTTCGTGGTCGAAGGTGTCCTTCAGGCGAGCGCCGCCCGCCTTCATCCGCTCACGCAGCTTCTGAAGCGCTTCCTGCGGAACGCCTTCGATCTGAATGTCGAACTCCTTCATCGCGTCGAAGTGCCGCATGAAATCCTGATCGAACTGCACGTCGAAGTCCGCGTCATGATCGAGATCCACGTCGAAATCAAAGTCGAAGTCGACATCACGGTCGCCATCCACCTTGACGCGGAACTCGCGGAGTTTCTGCGCGCCTTCCGGCATCAGTCGCAGGATGCGGCCCTCGATGTCGCCCAGCTTGCCGTCCAGCGCGTCCAGCCGCAGGATGGGGTGGTTCGTGTCGGCGACATTCTCCACCCTGACGACCACGTCCTTCGGCTCGCCCTTGCGCAGAACGCGGATGCGGATCTCATCGCCCTGCTCGCTGCCCGACACAATCTCGCGCAGACGGTCCGGCTCCGCCGTCCCCTCGTTCACGCGCACCACGATGTCGTTCTTCTGCAACCCGGCCTTGGCGGCGGGCAGCCCGTCCTCCACCGAGGTGATGACGAACGAGCCCTGTGCGTCGATGCCAAGGTGCTCCGCCAGCGCCGGATCGACCGGACCCATCGACACGCCGATGCGCGGCTTGGGATTCGCACCCAGCCCCAGCACCTTGAACGCGCCCTCGGGAAGATTCTCCATCTTCAGCACGCCTTCGAGAACGGCGCCCTCGGGCATGTTCTCCATCTTCAGGACGGCCCCCACGTCGCCCATCCGAACCTTCGTGCCGCCCGCTCCGACGCTCACTTCACGCAGCACCTGGCCGTTCTCATCCATGATGATGATCTTGCCGTCCTGCCGCTTGATGCGCTCGGGGGGCACGGGCTTGCCGTCGCGGAACGCCTGCACCTGGCCGTTTTCGTCCACCACCTTGAGCTCGCCGCTCTCGTCGGTGACGACGATCACGCGCTTCGACCGGGTGACGGACTGCCCGTCGCGCTTGACGACCACGTCCTGGGGACGGAGCGACGCCGCACGCCAGACCATCGGCTCGGGGAGCATCGCCCGGCGGAAGACCGCCGGCTGAAACTCGTCCGCCACCGCGGAAGCGACGAACAGGCGCGACTCGGAGTCCAGCCCCATCCAGCGGGCCGCCTGCTCCGGCGAGACGCGGATCACCCGCGGGCCGTCGCCCGACTGAGTCGGACACGGGGACACCGGGTCGGACGTGACCGCCACCGCGGCGGCGGCCAAGGGAACAAACAAGAGATGGGACATGGCGAACATGGCTTGCTTCTCCGTGAATGCGTTGGTGAATCGTCGGCGTCAAGTTCACGGACGGCGTTTCTGAGCGGCGCCGTCCGGTCAGGCGTGCGGGTGATGGCTTACGTGTCGGATTCCTTCGACCGGTTCTGGAACGTGGCCAGGTCGATGCGTCCGGGGGCGGGGCGTCCCAGCTCGTCGCGGCGCAGCTCGTAGGCCGATTCGATGGGCGCACGCTCCAGCAACGGACGAATGTACACCACGTCCATGCGGCCCGATCCGTCGTCCTGACGCATCTCGACCATGATCATGGGAAGCTCCTGCAGCACGCGGCCCTCACGGGCGCCGCGCTCCACGTACTGCCTCAGGGCGTCGTCGGCGGACAGGTCGGCCTGCGTGATGGACGGCCCGCCGCCCGCGGCGGGCGAAAGCCCCGGTCGATCAGGCGCGAAGAACGACAGTCCGAACCACGCCAGCGCCACCATCGCCGCCATCGCCCACCCCCCCCACATGCTCACACCGTGGTGTCCGAACGCCAGTCGAGGCGACTCGGCGGGCACGTGCTCCGGCAGTTCCACTCCATCAGCAGCGTCCAGCGCCTCGGCCAAGGCGCCGCGCACCTGCAACTCATCGCGCAAGGCGCGGGCCAGACGCTCCCACGCCCCGGGGTGCGACGAGGCATGCTGCTCCAGCGCCTTCCATTCCGCGCCGTCGGCTTCGTTGGCGGCGATTCGACCGATCAGGTTGTCTTCGTGGACATGGGTCATGGGTCGATTCCTTCCGTCAATCCGTCCTCCGTCAGGCGGCGCTGGCGGCGGCGCCCGGTTTCACCACGGCCACGCCAGGTTCCGACGCCTTCTCCTCCGCCAGCAGTTCGTCGCGCAGCATTCGCCTGGCGCGGATCAGGCGCGTCTCGATGGTCGTCACCGGCTCGCCCAGGATGTCCGCCACCTGCTTCTGCGACAGCCCGCGGATGCTCAGGAGCAACGGCTCGCGATAGTGCGGCGGCAGGCCCGAGGCCAGCTCCAGCGCACGCCGACCACGTTCGCTGGCCGTGCGGTCATGCGGGCGACGTTCCTGCGGCTCGTCGGACGCGATCTGCTGCGCCTTCTCGCCGTCCACGAACGTCACCACCCGCGACCGCGCCCGCGTGCGGCGCCCCGCGCTGCGGGCCACGTTGATGGCCACTGTCCGCAGCCAGGGGCGCACCGCGTCGGGATCGTGAAGCAGATGCATGTTGCGAACCAGTCGCATGGCCACATCCTGAAGCAGGTCATCCACCTCCACATCCCTGGGCTTGTGGGCGTAGACCACGGCCGCCACCCACCGGCGATGGGCGTGCCACAGCCGCACCAGCGCCTCCATGCGTGGGGCACGGGGGCTTTCGGCTGGAGCCGGCGTGGCGTGCCCGTCCATCTGCGGGGGCTCGCCCTGGAAGGGATCGGTGTCAGCCATCCGGGAATTGTGTACGCCCGCCGCGGGCGAATCCGTCAGAAAGTGCGCGTGAACATGGTTATCAGACTTTATCCGTTCACGGTTCGGGATTCATCGGTGTTCCTGGGGGAACGCCAGCCGGACTGACGCCAATGGGATGCGTTCCCACCTCGTATGATCCGTTCCGATGGCTGCTCCGCCTCCCCAGCATGGCTCCCGACGTGCGGGCCACCCCCCCACCACGCCCTCGGCGTCCCCGTCCACGTCATCCTCCCCGTCACCAGCGGCATCCGCCGCTCCAGCCAAGCGTCCGGCGCCGCGGGCGTCAATGCGGTATTCGTTCCTCAAGATTCACTCAGCGTCAGACCTGTCGCGCCGCCGCCTTCCGGTGATGGAGGCCCACTCGGGCGCCCCCGGCCCCGTCGTGTGGCTGACCGCCTGTGCCCACGGCGACGAGGTCGGCGGGCTGGTGGTCATCCAGGAAATCTTCAAGCGTCTGCGCAAGCACCCGCTGCAGCGCGGCTCGCTCCATGCCTTTCCCATGATGAATCCGCTGGGCTTCGAGGTCGGCACCCGCCAGATCGCCGCCAGCGAGGAGGACCTCAACCGCTCCTTTCCCGGCAGCCCGACGGGCACGCTGGCGGAACGAATTGCGGATCGCATTTTCTCGACCATCATGACCAGCAGGCCCGCCGCGGTGATCGACCTGCACAACGACTGGATTCACTCGATCCCCTACGCGGTGGTGGACCCCCTGCCGCCTGAGGCGCCGGCCGAGGTGGCGTCGCTGGCGCTGCGGCTGGCCTCGTCGAGCGGATTCCTCATCATCCGCGATGACGACCACCTGCGTCGAACGCTGCCTTTCGCGCTGATGACGCGAGGCGTGCCGTCCATCACCATCGAACTGGGCGAGGCCTACGTTGTCAACGAGAAGAACGTGGACTTCGGCGTGCAATCGGTGTGGTCGATGCTGGGACATCTGGGCGTGATCGACCCACCCCAGCCGCCCTTCGTGTGGGACGGCCCGGCCCACGCCATGGGCCGGGTTCTGCCTTACACCGCGCGTCCTTACGCCAGCATGAGCGGCGTGCTGCGGTTTCTCGTCCGACCCGGCGCGGTGGTGAAGCCCGGCCAGCCGGTGGCCCGCGTCTACAACGCCTTCGGCAAACTGCAGGAGACCATCAACGCGCCGAGCGAGGCCGTGGTGCTGGGCCACGCGGATTCATCGGTGGCCTTTCCCGGCGCACCGGTGATGGCCTTCGGGCGCATGGATGACGGGCAGGCGACGGCATGACGTTCTTCATCGACCACCCCAACCCACCCGACCACCTGCACACCGAGTGGCTGCTCACCAACGGGCTGGGCGGCTACGCGATGGGCACGGTGCTGGGCGTCAACACCCGGCGCTATCACGGCCTGCTGGTGGCGTCGATGAAGCCGCCTGTCGAGCGCGTGGTCGCGCTTCATTCGATGATCGAGCAACTGGTGATCCCGCGTGAGGATGGGTCGGAGGAGGTGATCGACCTTTCGACGCAGATGTTCGTCGACGCTGACGGCGAGCCGATGCTGCATCCGCAGGGATGGAGGCGGCTGGTGCGGTTCGAGCTTGCGTGGACCGGCGCGACATGGACGTACCAGATCGGCGAAGGGCGGCTGACGCGTGTGATGCGGTGGCATCCGGATCAGGAGATCGGGATCAGCTACATCGGATATCGCCTGCCGCCGTGCCGACTGCGTCTGCGCCCGATGATCGCGTTGCGTGACTTTCATCAACTGATGACGACACGCCGCGACTTCGGCGTAAGCCGCTGCGACGGCAGCGTGCGGATCGAACTGGAAGACACGTCGCTCTCGATTTTCAACCCCGTGCCGAAACAGTTCGTGGCGGCGGCATGGCGGGACGACGCCTGTTGGTGGGATCGGTTCGCGTACGTTGTCGAACGGGATCGCGGCCAGGACTGGGTGGAGGATGTGTATTCCCCGGGTTTCTTTGAGGCGGTGCTGCCGGCGCAGACACGGCTCCAACCGGGGCCAGCCGTGTCGCTGGGGTTCCGTATCGACTCGTTGGATGCCCGCAGCCCATCAGGCGGAAGTCGCTCTCATCCTCACCGAAGGCGGTTCGCCCGGCAGGATGAGCGACAGGCCAACGCTCGGAACCTGCTGCTCGCAGCGGCGGACGATTTCGTCGTCCAGCGCGTGAATGAACAGGCGGCGCGGCCGAGCATCATCGCCGGATACCCCTGGTTCGCCGACTGGGGACGCGACGCCATGATCGCCCTGCCGGGTCTGCTGCTTTCGACAGGCCGCCTCGATGAAGCACGCGACGTGCTGCTCACCTTCGCGCAGCACATGAAGCACGGGCTGATCCCCAACCGCTTCGACGATGACGGCGGCGAGCCGCACTACAACACCGTGGATGCATCGCTGTGGTTCGTGCACGCGGTGTGGATGCTCAGAAGCCATCAGCCGTCAGCCATCAGCCCCGAACTCCTCACCGCCTGCCGCGCGGTCATCCACGCCTACCGTGCGGGCATCCGATTCGAGGAACCCCGCGCGGGTCATCACGGCTCGCGCATCAACATCGGCGTCACGCGCGACGGTCTGGTCAGCGCAGGCGATGAGACCACGCAACTGACCTGGATGGACGCGGCCCGCGACGGCGTGGTCTTCACCCCGCGGTACGGGCTGGCTGTCGAAGTCAACGCCCTTTGGCATCACGCCATCCGCTGCCTGGCCGACATGGTTGAAACCGATCGCGAGCGCGAGGGGCTCATTGAATACGCGGGCCAGACCGCGATCGCCTTTCAGATGCACTTCTGGTGGGGTGAGAAGGCATGCCTGCACGATGTGCTGTCGCTCCGCCCGCCCCGGCCGCCCGCGCCTGAGTATGTGCCGGACGGGTCGTATCGGTTTCCCGCTCTGGCGGGGGCGGAGAGCCGTCAGCCATCAGCCGTCAGTCGTCAGGCGAATGAGAGCGCGAGCACAGGAGAACAGGAGAACAGGCGCACCGAAGTCAGAGGTCAGAAGTCAGCGATCAGCAACGACCCCCGACAGCCCACGACTGACAACGCCGCCTCCTCGGACCTGGTCTGGACGCCCGATGGCAAACTGCGCCCCAACCAGATCTTCGCGGTCTCGCTGCCCTACTCGCCGCTCACGCGCGAGCAGCAGCGGCTGGTGGTCGAGTGCGTGCGGCGTCGCTTCCTCACCCCCTACGGGCTGCGCACGCTCGACCGGGCCGACCCAGACTACCACCCGCGCTACGAGGGTACGCTCTTTCAGCGCGACGCCGCCTACCACAACGGTACGGTCTGGCCGTGGCTCATCGGGCCGTACGGCGAGGCGGTGCTGCGCGTGAGCGACTTCTCGGACAAGGCGAAACGCGAAGTGCGGTCACTGCTTCAGCCCCTGCTTGACGAGACCATGCGCACGACCGGCGCCGCCTGCCTGGGCCAGATCGCCGAGGTGTACGACGGCGACCCGCCTCACCGGCCCTCCGGCTGTCCCGCCCAGGCCTGGAGCGTGGCGGAAGTGCTGCGGCTGCTGGCGATGGTCGAGCCGGCGTAACGGCGTGTGCTGAACACCGCCATCCGCCTGACCGTGGTCAATGACGTACGATCAGGCCGCCGAACCCAACGCGCCAAAGGGGCGACCGTGTCACGCTGATTCGTTCGCACCCCGCCATTTCCCGCATCCCATGAACATTCTCATTGTCGGTCCGCATCCGGATGATCAGGAACTCGGCATGGGCGGCTCCATCGCCCGGCTCGCCGAGCAGGGGCACGATGTGCTGCTGCTGGACATGACCAACGGCGAGCCCACGCCGCACGGCGACCCCGACACCCGCGCCCGCGAGGCGGCGGCGGCGGCGAGAATCCTCGGCGTGCGGCGGCTCACGCTCGATCTGCCCAATCGATTCGTTGAGCACTCGGTGGCGGCCCGTCACAAGGTGGCGGCGATCATCCGGCAGCACCGCTCGCAGATCGTCTTCACGCCATTCTTCGAGGACGCCCATCCTGATCACGTCGCCACCACGCGCATCGTCGAGGACGCGCGCTTTGACGCCAAGCTCACCAGGATCGACCTGCCCGGCGAGCCGACGTATCCCCGGTGGCTGTTCTATTACTACGCCACGCACCTGCGCTGGGTGGCCAACCCGAGCTTCCTGCTCGACATCTCCGGCTTCGAGAACCGCAAGACAGAGGCGATCGTGGCCTACCACTCGCAGTTCGTGCTGCCGGAAAGGAATCGCAAGGTGGTGGAGTGGATCGAAGCTTCCAACCGCTACTTCGGCAGCCGCATCGGAACCACCGCCGCCGAGCCGTTCTTCACCAAGGAGCCCATCGGGTTGACGGGGTTGGAGGGGCTGGCATGACCTCGCCAGGCGTGACAACGACCGCTCAAGCGGCCGGTCATCCGGGCGACGCGGTCACCATCCGCCTCGCCACGCTCGACGATCTGCCCGCCATCGTGGCCATCAGCAATCACTACGCGCTCACCACGCACGCCAACTTCGCGGTCGAACCCGAGTCGCTGGAGTCATGGCGGGAATCCTGGCGGACCACGCATGAGAGGTTCCCGTGGCTGGTCGCCGTCGAGACGCCATCGTCCACGCACGGACCGGCATCCTCTGCGACGACGCGCCCCGATGAGGCGTTCAGCTCACAATCCACGGATCCCTCAGCCCTCCGCGCCTCCCCCCTTCTTGGCTTCGCCAAGGCCTCGCCGTGGAAGGGACGCTGCGCGTACAACTGGACGGCGGAGACGAGCGTGTATCTCCGACCCGAGGCGCACGGCCGGGGCCTCGGACGGGCGCTCTACTCGCGTCTCATCAACCTGATGCGCGCCCAGGGCTGGCGCACGCTGCTGGGCGGCATCACCCAGCCCAATGAAGCCAGCGTCAGACTCCACGAAGCATGCGGCTTTCGCAAGGTGGCCCACCTCGAACGCGTCGGCTGGAAGTTCGGCCGCTGGTGGGATGTGGGGTACTGGGAGCTGCATCTGCAAGGCGACCCGAGCGGAACGATGGACGACCCGCCTCCGGGTCCGATCGAACCCGTCAAGGCGGCGTGGCGCGGCCCCTGAAAGAAAGTGACGTGCAATGAGTGCGTCAGCGACATGAAACCAACGGTCGGGCTGACGGCCCGACCGTTGCCCCCTGAACCACTCATCATTCAGTGCGTGCAGGCGCGAATCTGGTCAAACTCGCAATTGAAGAAGAACGCGAAGACGGGAACCACGACGCGGTGCTCGATCTGCACCACGATTCGGCCGTCGCCTCGCACGTATTTCGTCGCATCCAATCCGTTGAAGTCGCGGGTCTGGTCCGTGCTGCCCAGAGCATGCACGCCGATCTGATTGAACTGATTGGTGTTCCAGTTGTAGAGGCGCACCGTCGCCGTACCGGCGCCCTGATTGGTGACCAGCCGCGACTCGATACGCAGGTCGAGCGTGAGCGGGGCGCTCTGCGAAGCCACGAGCGTGGCCTCCAGGATCATGGAGTGCAGGTTGACGAAGGTGTTGCCGATTCCCGACCGGACGCGGTAGCGCTGATCGTCGGATTGCTCGATCTCCGGGATGCCGCCGCCCAGGTGCGTGCCTCGCACGATGCTCAGCGTGGAGACGGGCGCCGCGCCGGTGAAGGACACGATGACTTCCGTGGTGGTGTAGGTCACCTCCACGCAGAGCGCTGACCAGGCCGCCGGGACTTCCACCAAGGCGAACGTGCCGACAACTTCATCCGCGGTGATGATGGTGAAGGCGTCCCCCGGCGATGGAACGAAGGAGGATCGCCCCTGCCCCAGCGAGAGCACGCCGCCGAGCATGGCGTCGCGGGTGACCCGCAGCACGTCAAACTCGCCGCTCGTCGATCCTTCCACATCAATGTGGAGCCGGGCGCCGGAGAGTTGCGTGTAGTTCCGGCTGATCGTCAGCGTGCCTGATACGTCACCCGTTCCGGCCATCGGCTGCCCGGGGCTGACCACACCGCCCGTGCTGACGACGTCGCCGACGATCAGACCCTCGCCGTGCAGATGACCCCCGCGCAGGTCCAGGATGCGTCCCCAGTGGAGCGTAATCCGCATCTCGCCATTGACGATTGTCTCTCCGGTGATCTGGCGGTAGTCATCCTGCCCCTCGATGTTGAACAGACCACCCGACTCCACCGCCAAGCGGCCTTCGTTGAGGATGAAGTCGTCCGTCACCTGTTGCGAGAGCAGCTCGGAACCGGCTCTGACCAGCAGTTCGCCATGATTGGTGAACGAGTCCACGGACATCAGGCGCAGCGGATAGAAACCATCCGCGATCAAGACGCCGTGGTTGATGACGGGATTCCTGTTGTCCAACACCAGTGATCCCCGGAGCGTGTGATTCGGCCCGTTGGTGAACGGAAACGTGCCGATCACCACGTTCTCCGGTCCGTCGCCGAACCGCAGTTGGCCGGAGCCGTCGATCAGGAGCGCGTCCTCCAGCACCAGGTACATCGCGGCGGTGGTGGTGTTGTCGTACAGGATTGAACCGTTGTTCGTGAGCGTGCCTGATGCCCGGATCGTGTCCACGATGAAGGGCTGATCCGTGACTCGAAGGAATCCCTCCACGGTCACGTCGGTGAGGCGCGCGGTCCTGACCACGCGCACTTCGCCCAGGCCGGCGCCGCCGGGTCCATCCCCCTGCACGACGCCGCCGAGAATGCCGACATCATCGAGCTCCAGCAGTGAGCCGACGGTCGCGGCGATGATGCCGCCGGTGTTGTCCCACTGGACTCCGTTGGTCATCCGAAGCGTGGCCCCTGACGCTGCAAGGATCTGCCCGCTGTTGGAGTTGGGCAGCCCGGCGCGCGGCGAGAGCACGAGCGGCCCGTTCGGGTCCATGGCGGAGATGACGCCCCGGTTCTCGATCGTCAGAACCGCACCGATGATGCCAGATCCGCGAATCAAGTGCTGCGCATCATTGGTCAGCCGATCGCCGATGCCGAAGGGCGAATCGAGTCGGCTGACGCCCGTGCCCGTGAGATGAATCGACCCTGTTCCCGTGAGCAGCGTGTCGCCGAGAATGCCAAGCTGGGCGTCGCCGGAGGTCGATTCGACCACGATCGAGCCATCATTGCGAATCGTCCCGCGCAGGAGCAGAAGCGCGGCATCGGGGATGCGCAGCACCCCGTTGAAGTCAAGGTCAGTCCAGCGGTTCAACCCTCCCGGGAGGGAGTGAAACTCCCCATCGAGCATCCCCCCCGTGAAGGCGTAGTTCCACATCTCGACGCGCGAGGCGGCATCCGTGGCGATCAGTCCGCCCGTGTTGTCGATGGCTTCATCGAATCCGCCGAGGAAGCTCAGAATGCCGCCGTTGCTGGCGCGGAATTCGCCGCTGTTGAGGTTGCCGACCGGGTGAAGATCGATCAGGAGTGTCTCGCCATTCACGTTGGCGTCAATCAGCCCGCGGTTGTCGAGCTGCATCATGTTGGCGCCGATGCGTCCGAAGCCCTCGATGGTGTGCGTCGCCTCATGAATGACATTCGTCGGCCCGCCTGATGTGCCCTCCACGGACGCATCGGCTGTGGCCATCAGGATTTCCCCCGACCCACCCAACGTGAAAGGACCACTCGACCAGTGGAGCGCAAGGTGCGCACCGAAGTTGCCCAAGTCGCCATTGCCCTCAAGCCGAATCAGCCCGTTGTTGGTGATCCATTGATTCACCTGCAACAACCTGGCGTCCGGGATCAGCAGTTCGTCGCCCGCGTCGACGATCATCCTGTCCACATTGACAGCCGGGACGTTGTAGGGGATGCCGACATTCATGATGACCACAACCGGGATGCCTCCACCGTTGATCAGCACGGTGTAGCTGGGACCGCCCCATCCCTGGTCGGGGACAACTCCGAGGTCCCAGAATGCGGACGCGCCCCAACTGCCTCCTGACGGACCTGTGTAGATGATGGTCTGCCCGTTGGCGGCGGACGCCAGGCACGCCAGCGTTGCTATCGATCCGATGAGACGAGGTTTCAGGCGCCGATTCATGGCTTCTCTCCGCCCGAATCGGCTTGCACCGATCGGGAATCATGGCAAGATGGTGATTGGCCCGGGACGGCCTGCTCCACGCCGCGACAGCGACCTGACTTGTCCGCCACTTTTCTGAAGGGGAAGGGAAACCATCTTCATGCAGGGTGAGCCAGGCGAGGTCACTCGGCTGCTCAACTTGGCCTCGGGCGGCAGCCGCGAGGCCGTGCAGTCCCTCTTTCCGATCGTGTATGGCGAGCTGCGACGGCTGGCTCAGGGCTACGTCGCCGGTGAGCGACAGGGGCACACGCTCTCCGCAACCGCCTTGGTTCACGAGGTTTACATCAAGCTGGTCGGTCAAGACAGCATCGGCTTCCGCGATCGAGCTCAGTTTTTCGGCGTCGCGTCCCGAGCCATGCGACGGATTCTCGTCGATCACGCCCGGACGCGGCGGCGACTGAAACGGGGTGGCAGCGTCGTTGGCGAGCCGCTGGATGACGCTCTCGCCGCCGTGGAGCAGCGGGCCATCGACCTGGTCGAGCTGGACGAGGCCCTGGACGAACTGGCGCGGCTGGATGAAACCAAGGCCCGGTTGATCGAACTGCGTTTTTTTGGCGGGCTGGAGATGGCCGCCGTCGCGGAGTTGATGGGGATGCCCCTGCGCTCGGTGGAACGCCAGTGGACCATGGCGCGGGCGTTTCTGCGCAGTCGTATCGCAGGCGGCGCGACTTCAACCTGAACCGGCTCTTCCCATCGCACGCATGAACCAGAAGTCAGCGATTCACCGGGATGCGTGGCAGCAGCTTGAGACGCTCTTTGACGAAGCACTCCTGCTGCATGGTGCGGCGCGGGCCGCCATGCTGGACCAGGTGCGCGCTGAGAATGCAGCGCTTCACGACGCGCTCGCCGACCTGTTGACCGGTCATGACGCCGCCGATGTCGATTTCATCGTTCCACCCGGCGAGCTCGCGTTGCCGGGCGTTCACGATCCGGAGCCCGGCGAACGGCTTGTCGGCCGGCGCATTGGTCCGTTCACGCTGCAGCGCCTGATCGCCGTGGGCGGCATGGGGGCCGTGTACGAGGCGACGCAGGAGTCGCCTCGACGCACCGTGGCCGTCAAGCTGCTTCGATCGGTGCTGTTCTCCAGATCCGCGCTGCGGCGTTTCGAGTTCGAGAAGGAGACCCTGGGCCGCCTGCAGCATCCCGGCATGGCTCGCATCTACGACGCGGGGCTTCACGATGACGGCACCGGGCCGATTCCGTGGTTCGCCATGGAGTTTCTGCCCAACGCGCGGCCGCTGAATGTTCACGCATCCGAGACGGGGCTGGACCTCAAGGGCATCCTGTCGCTCTTCCTCAAGGTGTGCGACGCGGTCCGGTACGCCCACTCGTGCGGCGTCATCCACCGCGATCTGAAGCCGGGGAATATCCTCGTCGCCGACGGTGAGCCGAAGATCATCGACTTCGGGATCGCGCGCAGCGCTGAGGCCGCGGGCGTCACTCTTGCACAGGGAACGGGGGTCGGCCAGATCATCGGCACGCTTCAGTACATGGCCCCGGAGCAGGCACGAGGCGATGCAAGCGAGATCGACCCGCGCTGCGACGTCTATTCGCTGGAGGTGATCCTGTACGAACTTCTCACGGGGCGGCTTCCCTACCAGGTCGAACAACGTCCGATCACCGAAGCGCTGCGGATCATTCAGGAGTCCCCGCCGACGCGCCCTTCCACGATCACCCTTGTGCTGCGCGGCGACCTGGAGACTGTCATTCTGAAGGCCCTGGAGAAGGAGCGCGGTCGGCGCTACCAATCGGTGGGCGAACTGTCCGAGGATCTGCGGCGATACCTGTCGCATCAACCCATCCGAGCGCATCCGGCTTCGGTGACCTATCACGCACGGTTGTTCATCCGGCGCAACCGGCTGCTGGTAGGCGCGATGGGGGCCCTGTTTCTCATCCTCGTGGCCTCCATTGCGGTGATCGCCAGCGTCGCGGCGCACGCCACACGTCAGCGTGATCTCGCCGAGTTATCTGCGGAGGCGGCCCAGCGCAGCGCCACGGAAGCCCAGACGCAGCAGCGAATCGCGGCCCGCGTCGCCCGGTTTCTGCACGACACGCTGGCCACTGCCCGCCCGCACGTCGCCCTGGGCCGCGAGATCACCATGCGTGAAGTGACGCAGCGGGCGGCGGAGCGAGCCGAAATCGAACTGGCGGACCAGCCCGCCGTGATGGCGGAAGTGCTGGCGACGCTGGGGACGACGTACCGCTCCCTGGGCGAGTACCGAGCCGCTCTGGTGCTGCTCGAGCGCGCCCGGGCGGTCGCCCCCGAGCCGACCGACGCGATCGGATCGTTGCGCGTGGCGATGATCCTGTCGGAACTCGGATGGTGCGAGTTCCGACTTGGCCGCGTCGTCGAGGCGGAGGCCCACCTGATTGAGGCCGTGGAACGCTGCAACCGCGCTCCCGCGGAGCGACCGGACGTCGCGGCACGGGCGCATCTCTGGCTGGGTGAGCTCCGGATGACCGCTGGTCGCCATGACGAGGCGGATGCCGACCTCGCCGAGGCCCGTCGCATCGCGGAGCGGCATTTCGGCGAAGCCGGCGAGCAGGTTCTTCCCGTGCTGGACGCCATCGCCCGTTCGCACGCCTCGCGGCGGAACTGGCGCGAGGCCGCAGCCATGCACCGAAGGCACGTGGAGATCGCGCGTGCAACGCTCCCCGCCAATCACCCCGATCTGGCCACGGGCATCAACAGTCTGGCCAACGCTTTGTTCAGCAGCGGGGAGATCGCGGAGGCCGCCGCCCTGTGGCACGAGGCCCTGACGATGTTCCAAGTCATTCTCCCAGCCGATCATCCCGACCTCGTGACCCTGAATCACAACCTGGCGCTGGCGGAGGAGGCGCGCGGCGACTATCGCGCGGCGGAGGCGCGTTTCAACGAAGTCATCCGCCTTCGACGCGCCATTCTGGGCGACTACCACCCCCAGGTCTCCTCCGCGCTGATGCAACTGGGCTCGATGCTGGTGGACGCGGGCGAACCGGAGCGCGGCGTGCAGGCGCTGCGTGAGTCGGTGGAGGTATATTCGATCGCGCTTCGCAACGCCGGATACGCTGACGACGCCAATCTCGCGGGACGGTATGCCATGCTGGCGCTGGCGCTCCGCGCCTGCGGCGACCTGGACGAGGCGGAAGCGGCGGGCCGGCACGCCTTGACCATCCACGAGGCCGTGCTCCCCGCGGGGGATCAGCGGATCACGCAGACGCTGTCCATCCTCGGATCGGTTCTGGTGGACGATGGACAACTCGCCGAGGCCGAATCGCTGCTTCGACGGGCATACGACCTGCGCCAGGCATGGGACGCGGCCCACTGGCTCACCGCCAACAGCGCCACCGTATTGGGCGGATGCCTGCTGGCGCAGGGGCGGTTGGAGGAAGCGCGTCCCTTGATCCTCGACGGCGAGCGCCGGCTTCGGGAAGTGCTGGGAGACCAGCACGCGCGCCGCCTCGAAGCTCTGGAGCGCGTCATCCGCCTCTACGAGGCGGTCGGCAACACCGCTGAACGGGACGCCGCGGTCGCCGAACTGGGCCGCTGGCGCGGTTCACGATGAAACGTGAGACGATCGTTCGCTACACTCCTTCATGGAGATCAACCCCGAATCGCTCGCGCCGCGCGAACGCTACAAGCTGCTCATCGGCTGCATCGTGCCGCGACCCATCGCGTGGGTGTCCACCGTGTCGCCCGCCGGCGCGCGGAACCTGGCGCCGTTCTCGTTCTTCAACGGCGTGGGGTCGAACCCCATGACGATCATCATCTGCCCGGCCAACAACAGCGCCGGGCAGGAGAAGGACACGCTTCGCAACTGCAAGCCGCGGAGCGAGGGCGGCACGGGACAGTTCGTGGTCTGCGGGGCCAGCGAGCACCTGGCGCGGGAGATGGCCGCCACGTCCGCCGACCTGCCCCCGGACCAGAGCGAGTGGGAACTGGCCGGTCTGGAAGCCGCACCCAGCGAGAAAGTCGCGCCGCCCCGGGTGGCCCGCTCGCCGTGGGCCTTCGAGTGCGAGACGCTCTCGGTCGTTCGCACCAACCCCGGCGCGCCCGCCGGGGGGAACGTGGTCATCGGGCAGGTGGTTCACGTCCATCTCGACGATTCGATCGTCAATGAGCGGCTGCACATCGATCCGGCGTCGCTTCGCGCCATCGGTCGCATGGGCGGACTGGGGTACTGCACCACGCGCCAGCGATTCGAAATGCCGATGGGGCCGGGCGCGCTGGAACTCGATCCGGCGACGCTCGGGCTGGAGGGGTGACGATACACTCTCACCGTGATCCGCCTCGTCACCCCGTTCCTGGTTCTGCTGGCGCTGCTGGGCATGTCCGTCTGGCTGGATCGCCCCCAGCCGCGCGCGGACTTCGTGTTCGTCGATCGCGATGAAGTCTTCACCCTCGACCCGCAGCGGATGTCGTGGATGCAGGACTTCCGCATGGCGTACGCGCTCTACGAGCCGCTGGTGCGCTGGCGGAACGACGACTTCTCCATCGTGCCCGCCGCGTGCGAGTCGATGCCCCAGGTCAGCGAGGATCGCCGCACCTACACCTTCCGTCTGCGGCGGGATGCGAAATGGTCCAACGGCGCGCCGGTGACGGCCCACGACTTCGCCTGGAGCTGGATGCGAGCCATTCTGCCCGATACCGCCGCCGACTACACGATGATGTTTTTTCACATCGAAGGCGCGCGGGCGTTCTTCGAGTGGCGTGCCGAGCGCCTGCGCACCTTCCTTCTCGCCGCTTCCCCTGGGAGAGGGGCCGGGGGTGAGGGTGCTGCCGACCAGCTCGACCCCGCCCTCGCGCTGTGGCTCGAAACCGAACAGCGCTTCCGCGACGCCGTCGGCATCGACATCATCGACGATCACACCCTGCGCCTCACGCTCGAACGCCCCACTCCCTACTTCCTCGACCTGCTCTGCTTCGGTCCGTTCAATCCCGTCTACCGTCCGTGCGTGGAGGGGTGGCGCATGGACGACGCGGCCAGGCAGGCGGTCATCGATCGCGGCTGGCACACGATCGAGCCGCCGCCGTTCGACCGGCGCGCCTTTGTGACGCTGCATCCCAGTTCCGGCCGAATCGAGCAACAGCACGAGTGGACCAAGCCGGGCGTCCTGGTCACCAACGGACCGCTGATCCTGACCGACTGGCGGTACAAGCGCGGCATCCGGCTGGAGCGCAACCCGCACTACCACTCG
This sequence comes from Phycisphaeraceae bacterium, assembly GCA_015709595.1. Lineage (NCBI taxonomy): Bacteria > Pseudomonadati > Planctomycetota > Phycisphaerae > Phycisphaerales > Phycisphaeraceae > Phycisphaeraceae bacterium. Next base: position 1,626,318 of record CP054178.1, on the reverse strand, counting down.
CCCGAGCGCGTCAAGTGCGGCTCCGTCGCGGTGGTGTCGATCAGCGACCCCAACACGGCGATCCTGGCCTTCAAGCGGGGTGACGTGGACTGGGTGAGCGAAGTCGCGGTGGACTATCAGCCGGACCTGATCGACCAGCTCGAGCGATACTTGGCGCGACACCGCTCGGAACTCGATCGACTGCTCGGCACCGGCATGTCGATGGATGAGGCCCTCGCCCAGTTGCCGCCGCCGGATGCGCGGCAGGGAGAGCGGCGCGACATTCACATCCTGCCCACGTTCGGCACGGACTTCTACTCCTTCAACTGCCGCCCGCTGCTGGCGGACGGTCGGAACAACCCGTTCCACGACGCCCGCGTCCGCCGCGCGTTCGTCGCCAGCGTGGACCGTCACGCCATCGTCACGCAGGTGACGCGGCTGAACGAGCCGGTCGCCACCGCATTGACGCCGCCCCGCTCCATCCCTGGCTACGACGTGCCCGACGGGCTGGGCTACGACCCGGTCTACGCTCGCGAGCAACTGAAGCAGGCCGGGTGGTTGGACCGCAACGGCGACGGCCTGATCGAAAACGAACGCGGCGAGCCGTTCCCCATCGTCGATCTGCTCTATTCCACCAACACCTCGCGCTACCGCGACATTTCACTCGCCCTGCGCGACATGTGGCAGCGCGAACTGGGCGTCCGGGTCGAGCTGCGCGGCAAGGAGAACAAGACGTTCAAGGAAGACCTTCGCAGCGGGCAGTTCATGATCGGGCGCGGCCGGTGGTACGGCGACTACGGCGACCCGACCACGTTCCTCGACATCTGCCGCACCGGCGACGGCAACAACGACCGCGGCTATTCCAACCCGCGCGTGGATGACCTGCTCGACCAGGCCGCCCGCGAGACCGACCCGGCGAAGCGCTTCGCCATTCTGCGCGAGTGCGAGCGTTACCTCTTCGCCGAGGAAGTGCCCATGCTCGTGCTGTGCAACCTGGTGCAGCTGTACCTCTACGAGCCGGGCCGCGTGCGCGGGCTGACGCATCACCCGCGGCTGAGCCAGTACCTGTGGCAGGTGGAGGTGGTCGAGTGACCGCCCTCATCCTCCGACGCCTGCTGCTCCTTCCCGTGCTCCTGTTCGTGATCTACACGGTCACGTTCGCGCTGGCGTGGCTGATTCCCGGCAACCCGCTGGAGCAGGATGGCCGCCGCCCGCCTCCCGAAGTTGCGGAGGCCATGCTCGCCCAATACAACCTCAACAGCCCGTGGGCGTTCTACTGGGATTACCTGGGCAAGGCCACCGGCGTGTCGTGGCTGGCGGGGAAGGCGGGCCTCGGCGCGGGGCACGCGCGGCCGTTCGACCTTGGCCCGTCGCTGCAGCACCAGGACTGGACCGTCAACGAGATTCTCGCGGGCACGCTGCCGGTCTCGATCACGCTGGGGCTGGCGGCGATCCTGCTGGCGTGCGTGATCGGCGTCACCGCGGGCGTGATCGGGGCGGTCAGACCGGGCTCGTGGTCCGACACGGTGACGCTCGGTGTGGCGCTCATCGGCATCTCGCTGCCCGCGTTCGTCACGGGCACGGTGCTGCTCATCGTCTTCGCCTTCATGCTGGGCTGGTTTCCCGTGGCGGGCTGGGGCACACCGGGCCACCTGGTGTTGCCGGCCATCACCCTCGCCCTGCCCCCCGCCGCGTACATCGCGCGGCTGACGCGCTTCGGCATGATCGAGCAGTTGCGGCAGGACTACATCCGCACCGCGCGGGCCAAGGGCGCGCCGGAGCACCGCGTCGTCCTGCACCACGCCCTCAAGAACGCCCTGCTGCCGGTGCTCAGTTACCTCGGTCCCGCGGCGGCGGCGGCCATGACGGGATCGTTCGTGGTGGAGAAGGTCTTCGCCGTGCCGGGCGTGGGCACGCACTTCGTCGATGCCGTGCTGGGCAAGGATTTGACCATGATCATGGGCGTGGTGATCGTGTACGCAACGATGCTGATCCTGTTCAACCTGGTGGTGGATGTGCTGTACGCGTGGATCGACCCGCGCATTCGGGTGACGTAACGCGCGCCGTCCCGCCGATGGCGCTTCCGTCACCCCTCGCGCCGAGCGACTCCCGCGAGGCCGACGCCTTCGCGGCGCACGTCACGACCGACGTGGCGGGCGGCGGGACGCTTCATACCATCCCGCATGGCGCTTCCGCCCGATCGCGGCCATCTTTCCACCGAGCGCCGTCATCATGCCTCGACGGACCTCGATGCGCTCCCCACCAGAGCGATGATCAACCTGATGATCGACGACCAGCACGCCGCGCTGGACGCCCTGCGCGACGCGGCGGCGGATCTGGAGCGATTCATCGACGCCCTTGTCCCGCGGCTTCGGGCGGGGGGGCGGCTCATCTACGTCGGCGCTGGCACCAGCGGGCGGCTGGGCGTGCTCGACGCCAGCGAGTGCCCCCCCACCTTCAACGCCGACCCCGGTCAGATCGTCGGGATCATCGCCGGGGGCGACGCCTCGCTGAGGCGGTCGTCCGAGTCGCGCGAGGATGATCCGGATGGGGCGCGCGAGCAGCTGGAGATCCTGGCCCTCTCGCCCCGTGACACCGTGCTGGGCATCGCTGCGGGGGGCACCACGCCCTATGTGCTGGGGGCGCTGACGCTGGCCAAGAGGTTGTCCGCGGGCGGGGACGCCCATGTGACCACAGGCGGGACGCCTGCGCCACTGACGCCTGTGCCACAGACGCCTGCGCCGCTGACTCCCGACATGCAGACGCCCGCATCAACCGCCATGACCGGGCTGCTCACCTGCGTGCGTCGAGCCGCGCCCCAGGCATGCGACCACCTGATCGTGCTCGACACCGGGGCGGAGCTGCTCACCGGCTCCACGCGGCTCAAGGCGGGCACCGCCACCAAGATCGCGCTCAACATCATCACCACCTCGTGCTTCGTGCATCTGGGCAAGACGTGGGGCAACCTGATGGTGGACCTGCGGGCCACCAACGACAAACTGCGCGACCGGGCGATGCGCATCCTGATCGAGTTGAATCCGCGGCTGACGCGCGTCGAGGCCGCCGCCGCGCTCGACGAGGCGCGGGGCGAACTCAAGGCCGCGCTCGTGATGGAGCGCCTGGGCGTGGACCTGGGCACGGCCCGAACGCTGCTGGCGGAGCACGACGGGCGGCTGCGCGGCGTGCTCGGTTCACCCGCAACCCCGGCGAACGCCCCATGAGGACCAAACGAACAGGACCGGCTCAAGCCGGTCCTGTTGTTGAGACATGCGCTGCGACGACGCCGAGACGTCGATCAATCCCACTGCAGGCCGTTGAGGTTCTGGCCGTTGGGATTGGCGATCGTGTAAATGACCAGCCAGCGGTCATACCCCGATCCGCGTCCCCCGCCGCCGGACTGGGCGATGGTCTGTTCATCGAAGATGTTGTCCGGGGTGATGGCACTGGCGGAATTGAGGAAGTTGATGCCCTCAATGCGGAAGGAGTCCTCGACGTTGACGTGGCCGTCGGCGTAGCAGATGTTGCCGACCCACTGCTTGCGCCCGCCGTGGATCTGGAGGGTCAGCGACGCCTCGTAGACCGTGGAAGTCAACACGCCATTCTCGACGCCGCGGTTGCTGAACATGGTCCACTCGGAGTCGAGGTTGTCGCGCCAGTTCTGCTGACCGCGCTGACCCGTCAGCGGGCTGTGGGCGTAGGAGGTGTGGCACAGGGTGTTGAGGACGGTCTGGAAGGTGGTGTCCCAGTACACGTCGTTGATGGGCCGGTAGGCCTCCTGGTTGTAGTCGTTCTTGGCCAGGATGCGGCCGTTGGGCTCCGACGGGCTGACGACGATCGCCGGGGTGAAGAAGTTCTGCGCGATGCAGGCCGAGTACATCGGTCCGGAGTGATTGAGCGCCATCTGCTCAGCGCCCACGCCCGGCTCGGTGCCGATCGTGTTGATCAGGCCCGGCTTGGGGAACACGCCGTTGAACTGGCGGGCGAACGTCGCCATGGCCTTGTAGACCTGGGTGAGCTGGGTGGCGTCCTTCACCTGCACGGCGGCGGCGCGGGCCTTGGCCAGTGCGGGAAGCAGGATGCCCATGAGCAGCGTGATGATCGCGATGACCACCAGCAGCTCGATCAGGGTGAAGCCGCGATTCTTCATGGTACTTCGCTCCGTATTCGAGTTCGTGCAGGCGTTGGCCGGTTGGACGCGCCGACGCGCCTGACGGGTTCGTGACACTCTGTATGGCAGGGGTGTCCGTGCCCCTGTTCCGTTGGGAAGGCGTGGCCGGCCGGTTGGGGCCGGGCACGCGCTGGAGCCGAGCGCTCCTCGATCCTCATGCTCAGTTGGTCAGCAGCGGATCCCAGATCGGGCCGAGGGTGAGTTCGCCCTGACCGGCGGCGAGGCCGATCATGAGGAACGCATCGCCCGCGGAGTGCCGGGTGTTGCCGCCCGGGCCCGAGGGGAACTCACAGGAGAAGATGTTGTCCTTCTTCTTGCCCGTGCCGTCGCCCATGTCGTGCGCCGTGAGGGTGGGGAAGAAGGTGTCCAGCTGCTCGGTGTGGTTGTCGGCGAAGGAGATGTTGCCCTTCCACTGACGCTTGGCGCCGTGCAGCTCGAGGGTGGGGCTGCGGTCGTACTCGGTGCCGGTCAGCTGACCGCCGGGGCCGGTGAAGGCGCCGCCGGTGTAGTTGCCGCCCGTGCCGCGGGTGCCCAGGACCGGGTAGGTCGCGTCGGTGCGGTTGGTCCACTTCACCGAGCGGCGGTCACCGGCCAGCCCGGCGTGGGCGTAGGAGGTGTTGGAGCCGTTGGTGTCGTCGTTGATGCCGGCACGGAAGGTGGTGTCCCAGTACGAATCCACCGCCGGAGCGTACGCCGCGAAGTTGTAGTCCAGCTTCTGGCGGATGCGCTGGTTGACTTCCGTCGGGCCGACCACGATGTCGGTGTTGAAGAAGTTCTGCGCGATGCAGGCCGAGTAGATGAAGGCGGTGTGGTTGAGGGTGTGATCCTCGTCGCCGTAGCCGGGCACCTGGCCCAGTTCGGTGGCGAGACGGTTGATGCGGCCCGGGGTGGGCATGTAGCCGCGATCGTTGTTGGCGAACACCAGCATGGACTGGTGGATCTGCTTGATCTGGGCCCCGTCCTTCATCGAGGCGGCGTTGCGGCGCGCCTGGGTGATGGCCGGAAGCAGCAGGCCGACGAGCAGCGCGATGATGGCGACCACCACCAGCAGCTCGATGAGCGTGAAGCCCCGTCGTGCGTTCCTCATGTGTCAGACTCCTTGAAACGAGAAAATGGGAATGAAGGGAATGAAAACGAACCGACGAACTGCGCGGGCCCGCGGGAAGCGAGACCCGCGCAGGCTCAGAAATCCACAGACCATCCACACCAGCCGACACCCCGACACGACGCCCCCCACGATTCCCCCGCCACGTCCGACCAAGCCGACGGCACCCGAGTCCGGGATGCCGCTGGTTTTCCCCCGACACGCCGTGCCCCGACAGCCCATCGAGAGGCCCGCGAAGACGCTTCCAATCCGCCCCACCGGCAGTGGAAGCCCATTGCACGCCCGACCAGGGGCCGATGCCCCTGACACGAGGCACCCTCGACACCCCTCCGCGGATGATGGACCGTCAGACCCACCCCACGCCCACTCCGCCCGGCGAGGTTCGTCGCACGTGCGGTTGCCTGGATGGAACTGACCCGTGCCTTCATGTGAACCTCTTCATCCGCGTTCCCCGCCCACGAGGAACCCACGCGACACCCCCACGAGCGACCCCACACGACCCGCCCCCCGGCGAACCCCGTACCTCACTTCGCACGTCCGCGGCACGCATCACGACACTCCACGCTGGAGCGACGTGAGGCACCCTGGACGGGCGTGACAATGGCACGCAGACCGACCGGTCCCGGCAATCCATGCCGATTCTTCGTATTGTGCGACGTTGGCCGCCTTGCCTGACCTCTCGATCACTGGACCCCGCCGTGCATCCGGCAGGTGATCCACCCTTCGTCGAGAGGTGGCCTTCGGGTTGTCGGCTGAGGCGGCTGATGAGGGCCGGCGTGTCCGGCGGATGAGAGCGTTGATACCGACGTATGATGCTGCCGCTTCAGTCCTTCTGAGCCAGTCAGGTGGTGCGTCTGGTAAACCGCATCACCACCCACCAAGATAATCCGCACGAACCCCCTGTCAAGATGCAGGGTTCCACGAAATCAGAAAATTTCTTCATCTTCTCACCCACACCCCTCGCATCCCCCTTCTGGAGCCACGCCCCGTGCCCACCCCCCATCAGCGGTTGCAGGAACTTGGCATCACACTCCCCCAGCCCCCCAAGCCCGTGGCGGCCTATGTCCCGGCCGTGCGAACCGGCAACCTGATCTACGTGAGCGGCCAGGTGCCCATCCGCGACGGCGCTCTGGCGTGGTCCGGGCCCGTCCCCTCGGCCCAATCGATTGAACAGGCCCAGCAGGCCGCCCGCCAGTGCGCCATCAACGGGCTGGCGGTGCTGGCGGGCATGCTCGATGGCGATCTGGGGCGCGTGGTCCGCATCGTTCGCGTTGGGGTGTGGGTGGCCTGCGACGCCGGCTTCACCGATCAGCCCAAGGTCGCCAACGGGGCCAGCGAGCTGCTCCAGCAGGTGTTCGGCGAGCAAGGTCGGCACGCCCGGGCCGCGGTGGGGTCCATCGCCCTGCCCCTCGGCGCCACCGTGGAGGTGGAGCTGCTGGCCGAGGTTCGATAGCCACTGGATCGCCTTTTCGCGGCCGCTACAATCCCCGCCCCAGATTCTGCGGAGCCCCGTCATGGCCATCGAAGCCGGCAGGAAGATCACGTTCACCATCACCAAGGTGCCCGCCCGCCAGGCCCAGCGCAAGACGCTGACCCGCCTGATGCGCATGCAGCGCTCCATTCAGAACGGACTGCGCCGCCTGAGCAAGCGCCGCGAGCGTGACCTCAACGTCACCCACCCCCGCGCCGGGCGCGAATGGACCAGTCGCGTCAAGGCCACCAAGCTGGTGAACGTGGCGGCGGGTGAAACCTTCACGCTGGACGTCACGCCCCAGATTCTGGCGGACCTGCGCAGCGTGGAGCAGTTCCTCTCCGCCAAGGTCTGAGCGGATCCTCGTTTCGATCAACGCACCAAGCCCCCGGCCGCGCGGCCGGGGGCTTGTCATTCGGGCCCCACCCCGAAGCGCTGGTGCTCACGCATGTGCCGGGGCGCGCGTCGGGCTGGTCACCAGCCGATGCGAATCTGGAAATGACCGTGACCGTGACCGATGACCGTACCGCAGCGGAAGCGATCGCGTTCACGTTCGCGCTGGGCCAGTCCGGCGCAGTAGCCGGCCTCGTAGCCGCGTTCGAAGCCCTCGCGGAACCCGCGCTCGTAGGCCTTCGACACGCAGCCCAGGTCGATGCGGCACTCGCAATGACGCGCCAGGCCGCGGTAGCCGTCGTCAAACCCGGCGCGGTAGCCGGCCCGCTGGCCGTCGCATTCGCCTCGCTCGCGGTCGATCTGGGCGGGCGTCCTGATGGGCGCGCGGTGAACCGGATCGCGGATGATCACGTGAACGGGAGGCGTATTGCACTGGGCGAAGACGGGATCCCTGCCGGAGCCGCGGCCTCGATCGTGGTCGGCGGCGGCGGGCAGGGCGGCCAGCCCCCCGACCAGCAGGGCGATGATGAAAAGCCCGCGTGAGGCGTGCGTGCGGATGCGTGTCATGTCGGCGTCCTTTCGTGAGAGAGTGCGTGGGAAACGAACGCGTCGGCCGACAGAGAAGGGACAAACGCCGCGAAGGTGTATTCCCCGGACAATGCTCCCCCACCCCAGCCCGCTCCCGGAGGGAGAGGGAGATTGGCGCCTTCACCCCCGGCTCTCTCCCGGAGAGAGGGAGCGATGAGAGGGTTCTACACTCCCGCATGAGCGGCGAACACGGGTATCACGGCACGACCATTCTCTGCGTGCGGCGCGACAGCGACGTGGCGATCGCCGGCGACGGGCAGGTCACCATCGGACCCACCGTCGCCAAGCACGACGCCGTCAAGGTGCGGCGGCTGGATGGGCTGGGCGCGGGCGGTCGCGGCGTGCTGGTGGGGTTCGCCGGGTCCGCCGCCGACGCCTTCGCCCTGCTGGAGCGATTTGAAGCCAAGCTCAAGGAGTCGCCCGCCAACCTGACGCGGGCGGCGATAGAACTGGCCAAGCTCTGGCGCACCGACCGCGCGCTGCGGCGTCTGGAGTCGCTGCTGGCCGTGGCGGACGCGGAGCGATCGCTCCTGATCTCCGGACAGGGCGACGTGATCGAGCCGTCGGACGGAATCGTGGCGATCGGCTCGGGGGGCCCTTTCGCACTGGCGGCGGCGCGGGCGCTTCTGGCGCATTCATCGCTCGATGCGCCGTCCGTCTGCCGCGAGGCCATGCGCGTGGCAGGTGAAATCTGCATCTACACCAACGCGCACGTGACGGTGCTGACGCTGGGCGGAACGGGCGCGCCGGCGCGCGGGTGAGAAGCCGCTTCCTGGCAGTCGCGGCTCTCCCGACGGGTCGGCCTGGCGCGGCGCGGTCAGTTGACGACGACCTTCACCTCGTCGAAGAACGAGTTGAACTGGAAGGCGAAGATCGGCACGACCACGATGTGGCGGATGGAGACGTCCACCTCGCCGCCTGACCCGACGTAGTTGGCCGGGTTCGTGATCAGCGTGCGGAAGACGAAGTCCGACTGTCCGACCGCGTGAATGCCAACCTGCTCGAACTGCGTGGTGTTGCGGTTGCGCAGACGGATGCGCGCGGTGCCGCCGGCGGCGTGACTGATGCTGGACTCAACGGTGAGCTGCAGGATGCGCCGGTTGGCGGAGGCGGTCTGGGCGTTGACGATGATCTCCATGCTGTGCAGATCGGTGAAGGTGTTGCCGAACCCGGAGCGCGTGCGCAGGTACTGATTGTCCGACGCGGTCAGGTCGGTCAGCCCGCCGCCGGTATGCGTGCCGCGGATCATGGTGAACCCGGTCAGGGCGGCGGGATCGACGCTGTCCGGCTCGGTGAGCCAGGCGAGGGCGGCGTCCCAGGGCTCCAGCCCGTCGGAGGCGCGGGTGACGCGCAGCACGTAGGCGCCCGGAGCCAGGTCGCGGATGAACAGGTGCTCCACGTTGTCCACGGCGCTGATCGAGGCGATGTTGCCGCTCCCGAACACGGGAATGCCCGGATCGCCCCGCAGGGAGATGAGCGACCCGCCGCTGGTCACGGCGAACAGTTCGAGATCCAGGTTGGGCATCGAGAACGACCCGAAGTTGGCGGACACGCGGCGATGCCACGTGAGCAGCACGGAGAACTCCGGCTTGTCGCCGAGGAACTCGAAGCGGTAGTAGCGGCTCTGCCCGGCGTTGATGGTGAAGAGATCCCATCCGGCGGGCGCGGCGCTTCCGCTGAGGGGAACCGTGGTGGCGCCGTCCTGCTCCAGGCCGGTGAGAATCATGTGACTGCGGTCGATGTTGGCCTCATCGACGCCGAAGACGGGATCGTAAGGGGTGGCGGTGACGCCCCGGTTGGCGCCGGAGCCGGGGTTGTTGGTCCAGGCGGCGCGATGCCTGGCCCCGGCGAGAAGCGCGGCCTTGATGGTTTCGCTGCGCCGGGCGTTGGAGTTGTTGTCCAGGCCCGGCCACTCGCGGGCGGTTTCGATGAGCGAGGCCACCACGCCCGAGACGACGCCCGTGGCCCAGCTGGTGGTGTTCTCGGGCACGACGATGTCCGGCTTCATGCGCCCGGGGCCGTCGAGCGTGGATCGAGTCCCGCCGGCATGGTGCTCGCCGTCGCTGCGCCCCACGGTGACGTGGTTGTAGGCGTGGCTCATGAGCTGATCGGCGTTGATGAACGCCCCGGCGCCGTTGCTGACGCCCACGCACATAATCAGGTGCTGCGTGTGGACGGCGAAGTCGGCGCGACGCAGAATCTCGTTGTCCAGCGCGTTGTTCTGGGTGGTTCCGATCCAGCTGCAGTTGAAGAGGGAGGCCTCGGCGGTCAGGGGCGGGCCGCCGCCGAAGTTGAGGAACCCGCTCTGAATCCAGTGATTGGCTTCGTAGAGGTCGATGACATCCACGCCCGGCGCGGCGCTCCAGCTGGTGCCGTACATGTGGCGGGCGACCGTGTTGGCGTGACTGGACGCACCCGACGCCCCGCTGCGGAAGTTGAAGGTCTTGCCCAGCAGGTGATTGTCGGCGGTGTTGGGGGCGTAGCTGCCGGCCTGCGGGGCCTCGACATGCCCCACGCGAACCCCCGCGCCGGTCGGTTCGTTGCCGGAGCCGAGCCGCGCGATCAGGTCGAGGTACCCCACGTTGCCGCGCTGATCGTCCGCCAGGGTCGGCAGCGCCAGGAACAAGGCGATGGCGGGTGTCACCAACCACCGGCGGCGGGCTGAGGCCGTCATGATCTTCTCCTTCCCTCGATCTGGGGAGACAGACGGCGCCTTCCACGAGCCAAGGCGCGAACCGCCGCCGTCCCGTTCCAAGCCGCTGGCACTGTACCACCGTACCGCGCGGATGCAACGGAAATCACCCTGAATGACAGGGCTGGAGAAAATGGAGAAGATGGAGCAGTTGGTCAGATCGCTTCAGCGACGCGAGGTCTCGCCGCCAGGCGTCTTGTTGGGCATGACCTCGTTGGTCACGACCACGTCCACACGGGCGTTGCGTCGATCGCCATCGGCGTCGCGGGGGAAGGATTCCAGCCGGTCGTTGTCGCCGGCGATGACCAGTCGCATCTGCCACCAGTCAACGCCCTGCCGTGCCAGTTCGCGCGCCACGGCCAGAGCGCGCTCCGAGGCGAGGCGAAGCGCCTCCTCCGGTCCGCGTCGTGATTCGGCGGCGCTGGCGTGTCCGCGCACCTCGACGATGAGGGAAAGCCCCTTGATCTTCTTCGCGATTTCCGCGGAGACGCGGGCCCCTTCGCCGGACAGCTCCGACGAGGCGTCGGCGAACGGCACGGACCCGCTGAACGAGTAGTAGTCGCTGGGGCGGATCGACTGCACGCGGTCATCCTGCCCGCTGACGCCGGGATCATTCACGTCGGCCTTGCCGGCCTTCTCGAGCATGCGCTTGATGAGTCGCTGATCCTTCGGATCGGTGGAGGATGGCGAGACGGGATTGTTGAAGGCCTCGCGGATGGAGAGCACCAGGTCGAGCATGTGCTCGTCCTTCTGCCCGGAGCCGCGCTCGTCGGTCTCCTCGCTCATCCCGCCGGGGGTGCGTCCGGTGGGGTTGACGTTGAGCGCGAAGAGGATGACGAAGAAGCCCATCATCAGCATTACCATGTCGGCGAAGGAGATGAGCCACTCGGGCGCGCCTTCGTGACCTTCTTCGTGCCCGCCTCCGCCGTGACCGTGGCCGTGCCCGCCCCGCTTGTGGGCGTGCTTCTTGCCATGCTCGCCGGATTGGTCGTGTGCATCGGCCATGGGAAGTCAGAAGTGAGCGGCGGGCGCCGGATCATTGCGTGCTGAATGCCCGCCCTGTTCACGCCGCGAGTTTGAGTTTCGCCCGATCGTTGCGCGGAATGAACGCGGTCATGCGGTCGAGGGTGACGCGCGGGTTGTCGCCCGCCTGGATGGAGAGGATTCCCTGCAGCATCATCTCGCGATTGAGGATTTCCTCCGCCGAGCGGATCGCGAGTTTGTCGCCGATCGGCCCCGCGACGGCGTTGGCCAGCACGGTGCCGTACATGGTCGCGACGACGGCGACCGCCAGCATGTGGCCCAGCACGTCGATGTCGCCTCCCAGGTGTCCGAACATGCCGATCTGGCCGATGAGCGTGGCCACGAGTCCCCAGCCGGGCGCGTAGAGCTTGACGAGGTCGAAGAACTTCTTGCCGGCCTTGTGCCGCTCCTGCATGGCCATGATCTCCATGCGCAGGGTGGCCTCGATGCCGTCGGGATCGACGCCGTCCACCGCCATGCGCAGGCCGGAGGCGAGGAAGGGATCGGTCTCCTGCAGTTTCTCGATCTCGGCTTCGAGGGCCAGGATGCCGTCACGCCGGGCCTTTTCGCCCAGCGAGGACATGGTCTGGACCACCTCGATCGGCTCGCGGCCCTTCTGGAACATGAAGCGCTTGATGTAGCCGGGCACGCACTTGATCTTCGCCATGGGCATGGCGATGAAGATGACGCTGATGGTGCCGCCGAACACGGCGATGACGCCCTTCTCCGACCAGAACATGAGCCAGTTGCCATGCGAGGCGAGCCAACCCACGCCCAGCATGCAGGCGAGGCCGACGATGACGCCGATGAGACTGGATTTATCCATCGCAACCCGCCTCCGGTCCGTTCTGATCCATCCGAGGGCGCGGGCGGACGGGGCCCGGCCATCGTCTGGTTCATCGGCGCAAACGGGGGGGGACTGAAGGGTTGGGGGGGCGGTGTGGTATCGTTGTGCGGGATGAGCGGGGCGCAGGAAGTGCGCTCCGGATGACTCAGGACAGGTGCCCTTCGGCAGCATACCGCTTGACCAGGTCTGCGAGACAGGCGACGGCCGACTCGAGACTCGGTGAGCTTGCCGTCGCCCTTTCGATGTCCCAATGCTGTCGGGCAAACTCAATCATGCGGGAGGTGTAGGCGATGCCGACGCGGCGACCCGATCGCTCGGTTGGCACGAGGTCTTCCCGTATCCCCCGATGCGACGATTGACGGGCCAGGTTCACGACGGTCGCCTTTGGATCAGGGTCGTTGTCTGGATCGCGCGGTATGGCACGCTCTCGAACCCCAAGGAATCGTGCCAGCGACTGGCGATCCGCCAGAAGCCAACTTTCGATCTCTCGAACGGCAATCCGGAAACACAGCCACTTCGAGACCCGCGGCAGACAGGCGGCTCGAAGGGTTGGTGCACACTCCGCATCGCGATCAAGGTCGATCAGCACAAACCAGGGACTGCGTTGGGCAGCATTGGTGTACCCATGCACGGATGAGAGGACCTTCGCCTTGCCGGATCGACCGTACACGGTGCCCGACATGCCCCCGACGTGCTCCACAAGCCGACGCGCCACGGCCTCGTCGGCGTCGCCTTCGACGACGATGGAGATGGTCGGGATGGGGCTGGATCGGTCAGCCATCCCAGAGAGTCAGTTGCTCGACCCCACGCGGCCTCGTATGGGGCATGATGGCATCGGCCAGGGAAACACCACCGGCTAGCAGTTCACCAATGTCACGAACTTCCGTCGCGTTTCGAACCTGTGTGCCTTCTGAGCTCGGTGTGAGCAGCAGCACTTCATCGAGTCCGACGCCACTGTCCTGAAACAGCTCAGGTGAATGTGTGCTGATGACGATTTGGCGACCGGAGCGTTTCTGCACTCGTGCGAACAACTGTGGCAACAGTCGAACGATGCCGGAGTGTAGGGACAGTTCAGGTTCCTCCAAGAGCAGCGGGCCGCTTCTGTCGAGAATCGACCACAGAAGCCCGAGCAGGCGGAGCGTCCCATCTGAGAAATCCTCCTCGAACTGCCAGGAGCCCTTCGGCCTCCAGTGTTCGTACTTGCCGCGGAGGTGTGGCACACCCCGTGAGTCGCGCGTCAGTTCGAGTTCCTTGAGTTGAGGAACCGCGATGCGTAGCGCCTGTCCGATACGGCGAAGTCGGGAATCTCGCGTTTTCGAACTTGTTGCTGCGATCTGCTCGAGGAAATCACCGCCGAACGGATCATCCCGCCGTCCGACGGAGCGGTCCGGCTCGCGCACCAGTTGAGGCACAAGATGCCGGTATTGAATGGAACCGAAGAACGCGGCGATCTCACGAAACTCCTGATTGGCCTGCACCTGTTCGATGCGGGTTTGCGTCAGGCGCTCCGGATCGGCCTGATCATCGCTGTCGGGGCGATCGAGAATCACCGTCCCATGCCGTGTAATGCGCTCCCGCTGGATCTTGCCCCGTCGCAAATTGTCCTGTCCGAAGGCCAACTCGTAGGTCCACGCTTCGGTGCCGTCGTCGCCGAGAATGCCCACGTGAATACGGATATCCGGGTGCCGGCGAGCCGCCAGGCAACGAAGTCTCGATACGCCACCGCGACTCGCCAGTGCATCCTGAAACCCGCCGCCGACGCGAACGAGGTGTCGTAGAAACCGCAACGCGTCGAGCAGATTCGACTTCCCCGACGCGTTCGGACCAACGAGAAACGTGCGCCGCTGCAACTGAGCGTCAACCTGGCGGAAATTTCGCCAGTTCTCGAGCACCAGGCGCCCGATCCGCGATGGTTTCGACGACCCGTTGTCCATCGTGATTCCAGCCGCTTCTAGAAGTCCGCCGATTGTTCAACCGCTGAGAGCCACCGATCATAGCGTCTCGCGATAGCACCCATCGCACATGTCGCTCAGCCGCGGCCCCGCCCCCCATACACCCCCCGGTCCCCCAGTTCCTCCGCGATGCGGATCAACTGGTTGTACTTGGCGTTGCGGTCGCTGCGGCAGGGGGCGCCGGTCTTGATCTGGCCGCAGTTCGTCGCCACGGCGATGTCGGCGATGGTGGCGTCCTCCGTCTCGCCCGAACGGTGGCTCATGACCGCGCCGAATGAGTGGCGGCGGGCCAGGTCCACCGCCTCCATCGTCTCGCTCAGCGTGCCGATCTGGTTGACCTTGACGAGAATCGCGTTGCCGCACTTCTCACGCAGGCCGCGCGCCAGGAACTTGGGATTGGTGACGAACAGGTCGTCGCCCACCAGTTGGACCTTGTCGCCCAGCCGCGCGGTGAGTTTCGCCCAGCCGGTCCAGTCATCCTCGGCCAGACCATCCTCGATCGAGCGGATCGGGTACTTGGCGCACCACCCCGCCCACAGGTCGATCATCTCATCGCTGCTTGCGACGCGCGACGGATCGCTCTTGAAGAAGCAGTAGCCCTCTTTGCCCTTCTTTCGCGCCTCGTTGGCCAGTTCGCTGGTGGCGGGGTCGAGCGTGACGACGATCTGCTCGCCCCACGAGTAGCCGGTCTTCCTGACGGCCTGCTCGATGAGTTGCAGCGCCTCCTCGTTGCTCTTGAGGTTGGGCGCGAAGCCGCCTTCATCTCCGACCGCCGTCGAAAGCCCTTTGTCGTGCAGCACGCCGCGGAGTGCGTGGTAGATCTCCACGCCGGCGCGAAGGGCGGCGGCGAAGTCATCAAAGCCCCACGGCTGGATCATGAACTCCTGGAAGTCCACCGTGTTGTCGGCGTGCTTGCCCCCGTTGAGGATGTTGAGCATTGGTGCGGGCAGCGTGCGGGCCGACACCCCGCCAAGGTAGCGATACAGCGGCTGCTGCGTGGCCAGCGCGGCGGCCTTGGCCGTCGCCAGCGACACCGCCAGAATGGCGTTGGCGCCCAGTTTCGACTTGTTGGGCGTGCCGTCCATGGCCAGCATCACGGCGTCGATCTGCTCCTGTCCGCGGGCGTCCACGCCGATCAGTTCCGGCGCGATCTGCTCGTTGATGTGCTTGACCGCCTTGAGCACGCCCTTGCCGAGATAGACCTTCTTGTCGCCATCGCGCAGTTCGACGGCTTCGTTTTCGCCCGTGCTGGCGCCGGATGGCACCGCCGCCCGACCGATGGCCCCGCCCAGCAGCGTCACGTCGCATTCCACCGTGGGGTTGCCCCGCGAGTCCAGCACCTGGCGGGCGTGAATCATCTCGATCTCGAAAGACATGGGGGCGTCCTCGGTAGAAAGTGGTGATCGCTGAACAGTGGGGCATGCTTCGGTGGATCGGGCGTCAATGGGGCAGGCGTCCACGCCTGCCCTTCCTTTCCCCATCGGCGCAGGCGTCCCCGCCTGTGACCATTGAACAGTCGGTACGATACACGGGTCAGCCATGAATGACGATGCGTCACCTGCGGGCGGCACGATCACCACGGGCGAAGGGGCGGAGGCGGAATCGCGCCAGCAACTGCTCCTGGCTTTCCTTGCCGAGCACTACGAACCCTGTCCCTCCTGCCAGTACGAACTGCACGGGCTGACGGGCCGCCACTGCCCGGAGTGCGGGCAATCGCTGGTGCTGCGAGTGGGGCTGGAGACGCCGAACCTGGGGGCGTACGTCACCGGATTGATCGCCCTCTCGGCGACGGCGGGGTTCGGCGGGCTCTTCACGCTGTTCTTCGTAATGATCGCCCTGTTTCGCGGCGGTTCGCGCGGCGACATGAACGTGCTCGTCGTGTTCGCCTCGATCACCGTCGTGTTCGGCGGGCTGATCGTCGCGTGGGTGCGGTGCGGTCGGCGTCTGCGGCGCTCGCGTCCCGCGGCGCGGCGCCTGCTCGCCGCCATCTGCTGCCTCACGCCGCTCATGGCGCTGCTGGCGGTGTACCTGGCGCTCGGCCCGCCGTAACGTCCACCATGTCGCGTCCCATCGCCAACCAGCGTCTGTTCGTGGCGGTCTACCCGCCTCCCGACGCGGCCCGCTCGATGCGCAACGCCCTGCGCAAGCTCACGCTGCCGGCTCACCGCGAGACGCCGATGGAGCAGATTCACCTGACGGCGCTGTTTCTCGGCGACACGCCCGCGGCGGAGATGGACAGCGTGCTGGAATCCATCGAACGCAGCGTGGCGGGGCTCAAGCCCTTCACGCTCGCGCCGCGGCGGCTGATCGCCCTGCCCCAGCAGGGTCCGGCTCGGCTGATCGCCTGCGAGACGGACGCGCCGCCCGACCTGATGGAGATTCACCGCCGGCTGGCCCACCGGCTGGCCCGCAACGTGCGCGACCGTGACGTGGAACGATTCCTGCCCCACTTCACGCTCTGCCGCTTCCGTTCGCCATCGCGGTTGAGCGACGTCGGCCCGGGCCGCGCCATCGAGCCGTTCCACGTGGACCAGGTGCGCCTCATGCGCAGCGTGCTCAGGCCCGACGGCGCGGAGCACGTGGAGGTGCGGACGTTTCCCATCGGTTGACGCGCGCTACCACGACTGAGCCGGTCAGGTCTCCCAGCGCCACCGTCCGGCGCGTCGGACGATGTGACGCCGGTCCACCACCGCGCTCAGTTCGATCGCGCCCTGCAGATGCGGCCGCACCTCCGCCGGACGGTCAGCCAGCGGACGCATCACCACGGGCCGGCTCAGCCGATCCGCGTCGATCGACCAGACCACCAGCGAGGGGTGGTGCGTGAAGCGATGGGCGGCGATCTCGAACACCTGATCGACGCTGGCGGCGCAGAGGGTCAGGGCGTCCGCTCCGGCGCCGGGTGGGTGATAGCAGCCGTCACGGATGTGCTCCGGTCCCGGCTCCTCGGGAAGCACCAGATGAACAAGCGTGTGCATGGCATCCTCCGAAACAGAACCGGGGGCCGATCCGTCGGATCGACCCCCGTGACATGGCTGGATGCAATGAACGACGCGGCGGGCGCGTCAGAGCGAGCTCTTGAGCGACGGGCTGGGCTTGAACCCCACCGTCTTGGTGGCCTTGATCTTCATCGGCTCGC
The DNA here is from genome assembly GCA_015709595.1 of Phycisphaeraceae bacterium. Lineage (NCBI taxonomy): Bacteria > Pseudomonadati > Planctomycetota > Phycisphaerae > Phycisphaerales > Phycisphaeraceae > Phycisphaeraceae bacterium. The sequence continues at coordinate 1,608,964 of CP054178.1, read as the reverse complement.
CGGTGGCCGGGTTGCGCCCCGTGCGCGCGGCCCGCGTCTTCTTCTGAAACGTGCCGAAGCCGACAATGGTCACCGCGTCGTCCTTCTTCACGCCGGTGGAGATGGCCTTGATGATCGCCTCCACGGCCCGCGACGCCTGCGCCTTGGATTCGCCCAGTTCGGCGGCGACGGCCTCAATCAACTCGCCCTTGTTCATGCGACACTCCTCATGGCTGGTGGTTCGGATGATCGTTGATCGGACGCCCCCCGCGTCGTCCGCGGCACTCAGGTCACACGGCCAATGTATCGGCGCACGGCGTCGTGTCAACGCGCCGCGATGCAACGTGTCGATGCCTTGTGGATGAGCGTGAATCATCATCCGCGCTTGACCGGAGCGCGCCGAACGGCTATCCAACTGATTCACGCCGTCCCCCGTGCGAGGCGCCGCGTGCGACACCGGAACCAGGCAGCATCATCGTGAGCGAGCGCTTCAAGATCATCCAGAGCGAGCACCTGTCGTCCGAGCCCGCCAGGTGGCTGGCTTCACGCGCCAATCTCGTCGTGGTGCCGCATGACGACCCGAAGTTCGACGCGGCGCTCGCCACCGCCGACGGTCTGATCGTGCGCACCTACACGCAGGTGAACAGGCCGCTGCTCGACAAGGCCCCGCGCCTTCGCGTCATCGGGCGGGCCGGCATCGGCCTGGAGAACATCGACCTGCCCGCCTGCCGCGCCAAGGGCGTCAAGGTGGTCTATGCGCCGGACTCCAACACCCAGGCCGTGGTGGAGTACGTGCTGGCGCTCATCTGCGACGCCCTGCGTCCGCGCGTCACCGTCTCCGAACCGCTCGACAGGAAGGCGTGGGAGAAGCTGCGTCAGGAGACCTTCGGACGACGCCAGATCAGCGACCTGACGCTCGGCATCCTCGGGCTGGGGCGCATCGGCAAGCGCGTGGCGCAGGTGGCGGGCGCTATCGGCTGCCAGGTGCTCTACCACGACATCGCCAACATTCCGCTCAACCAGCGTCACGGGGCTCAGATGGTGGTGGCGCCGCAGCTGTTTGAGAAGAGCGACATCGTTTCGATCCACATCGACAGCCGCCCGTCCAACAAGGGCTTCGTCAACGCCGACCTCATCAACCGCATGAAGCGGGATGCGCTGTTCATCAACACCAGCCGGGGCATGGTGGTGGATGCGTCCGCCTTGGCGACGTTTCTCAAGCGCAATCCGCACGCACAGGCCATGATCGACGTGCATGAGCCGGAGCCGATCGAACCGGGCTACCCGCTGCTGGGGCTGAAGAACGCCAACCTCTACCCGCATCTGGCCGGCCGCACCGAGACCGCCATGACCAACATGTCATGGGTGGTGAAGGACGTACTGGCGGTGCTTGAAGGTCAGCGCCCGCAGTATCCCGCGGGGTGATGGCCGCGCCTACGACCAGCGGAAGACGATCTTGCCGAACTGCTCGCCCTTTTCGAGGGTTTCGTACGCCCGGCGCGCCTCGGTGGGCGCGAAGACGTGCTCGATGACGGGCGTGATCGACCCGGCGCGGAACATCGCGACGACCTCGCGGAATTCCTGCATGTCGCCCATCGTGGAGCCGACGATCGAGAGTTGATTCCAGAACACCCGCGCCAGGTCGGTGATGGCATCCGCCCCGGTGGTGCAGCCGCACGTGACGTAGACGCCGCCGCGCGCCAGCGACTTCACGCCCGCCAGGTGCACCGCCTTGCCGATGGAATCGACGCAGATATCGACGCCCCGCTTGCCGGTGAGCGTGCGCACCTCGCGCGACCAGTCGCCGCCGGGGGCGCCAGCGTCCAGGACGCCGTGCGTCGCGCCCAGCGCCTTCGCCTTGTCGAGTTTCCACGGGTGGCGGCTGGTGACGATGGTGGTGCAGCCGAAATGGCGGCAGATGTTGAGCGCCGCCAGCGCCACCCCGCCCCCGATGCCGGTGATGAGCACGGTCATGCCGGGCTTCAGCCCCGCGCGGGTGCGCAGCATGCGCCAGGCGGTCAGGTGGGTCAGCCCGATCGCCGCCGCCTGCGCCGGGTCGGCGTCGCCCACGTCGAGCAGATTGGCGACGGGGGCGACGAAGAACTGCGCATGCGCCCCGTTCTCGTGCTCGCCGATCATCACGATGTCGGGCGGCGCGGGGGTTCGCCCCGGAAGCGGCTTCTCGACCTGCGGCTTGGCGGCGTTGAGCAGCACGCGCTTCCCGACCCACGCCTGGTCCACCCCCGGCCCCACGCGCTCCACGATGCCCGCGCCATCCGACCCGCCGATGCGCGGGTACGTGAGATCAAGCCCCGGCAACCCGTGGCCCACCCACAGGTCCAGGTGGTTGAGCGCGCTGGCCTCGGTGCGGATCAGGGCTTCGCCCGGCCCCGGCTCGGGCGCGGGAAAGTCGGTCACGTACGCCACGTTGGGCGCCACGGGCTTCCCCTGCCTCGACACGACGACGGCATTCATGCTGGGCATGGGCGATTCTACGGCGCGGGCGTGAGTCTCAAGGCGGCGCGATTCGCATGAAATGACCATTGGAAGGAACCCCCCGCGCGGTACCATGCGCCGCGCCGACCCGAACCGGCGGGCGGCTCGCACGCGCGGAGGAAACGGGGATGAACACTCGCCATCACACCCACCGACGGACCTGGCTGGGCCTGGTCAGCAGCGCCTTGGCGGTCACCGGCTGCGCCGCGCCGCACGTCGCCCGGGAGGGCGATGAGAGGCCCGACTCACCCATCGCCGCGGCGATCCAGCGCTGGCAGGCGCGCCTGAGCGAGGACGGCACGATCCCGCCCAACGCCCTGTGGAACGCCAAACTTCACCGCGATTCGATGGTGCTCAACCGCGGGCTGGGCGGCGGCATCGACCCCGAGCGATGGACCTGGATCGGACCCGGCAACATCGGCGGGCGAATTCGGCCCGTCATCTTCCACCCCAACGATCCCAACATCATGTGGGTCGGCGCCGCCAGCGGAGGCGTGTGGAAGACCACCAACGGCGGCGGACTCTGGCAGCCCATGGATGACTTCATGGCCTCGCTGGCCGTCGGGTGCATGGTGATCCACCCGACGAACCCGGATGTGCTCTTCGTCGGCACCGGCGAAGGATTCTTCGAAACGGTGGGCGGCTCCAGCAATACCGCCGCCGTGCGCGGAGCGGGCATCTTCAGGTCCATCGACGGCGGCGCCACGTGGCAGCAGATTCCTTCCACCGCCAACGAGGACTTCTACTGGGTCAACCGGCTCGCCTTCAGCCCGGCGGACCCGGACATCATGCTCGCCGCGTGCGGCAGCGGCGTGTGGCGATCCACCGACGGCGGCGAGACGTGGACGCAGACGAGTACGTTCAACGCGCTGGATGTGCGCTACCACCCCACCGACGGCAACAGAGCCGTGGCGGGAGGCCACCACGCCGAGGACGGCCCGTGGTTCTCCACCGACGGCGGACAATCCTGGCAGCAGGCCACCGGCGCGGGCGGACACCGGCAGGAACTCTGCTACGCCCCGGGCAATCCGAGCGTCGTCTACGCCGCGGTGAGCGAGGACGGCGACCGCATCCGCGTCTGGCGCTCCATCGACGGCGGGCAGACCTACGCCCTGCGAACCAGCGGTAGCGGCATCTCCACCTACGCCTCGTACAACAACACCATCTGGGTTGACCCCACCAATCCGGACTTCCTCATCCTCGGCGGCGTCTGGCTCTACCGCTCATCCGATGGTGGTGTGACGTTCGCCCAGCGCTTCAACAGCGCCCACGCCGACATGCACAACATCGTTCATCATCCGGGCTTCAATGGAACAACCAATCGGACGGTCTACTTCGCCACGGACGGCGGCCTCTACCGCACCACCGACGTGTACGGCACCGCCGTCACCGCGCTCAACAACAACCTGGGCATCACGCAGTTCTACGGCGCGGGCATCAACCCCACGACCGGGCGCGTGGTCGGCGGCACGCAGGACAACGGCACGCTGCGCTTCACCGGCGATCCGCAGGCGTGGAACTCGCTGTTCGGCGGCGACGGCGGGTACTCCGCCGCCGACCCCACCGACCCCAACTACTTCTATGGCGAGGTGCAGTACGCCCGCATCTTCCGCAGCACCAACGCGGGCGGCAGCGCCAGCTACATCTACCAGGGCATCACCGACGCGGGCACCACGGCGGTCAACTTCATCCCCTACTTCATGCTCGACCCCAACAACCCCAACCGCATGCTGGTCGCCGGGCGGCGTCTCTGGCGCAGCAACAACGTGAAGGCGGCCACGCCTTCGTGGGCCTCGATCAAGGATTCCATCGGTCCCGAGGATCCCGATGCGCCGAAGGCGCCGGACCAGGCCCACTTTGCGGGCAACGATCCGCGCAACATCTCGACGATCGCGGTCGCCGAGGGTAACTCCGACATCATCTGGGTCGGACACAACAACGGCGAGGTGTGGTTCACCACCAACGGCACGGCCACCAGCCCCGCGTGGACGCGCGTGGATGGCAACAGCCCGGGGCTGCCCGACCGCTGGGTGTCGCGCATCGTCATCGACCGCACCAACCACAGCCGCGTGTATGTGGCGGTGATGGGCTGGGAGCCGGACAACGTGTGGCGCACCGACAACGCGGGCCAGACGTGGACGCGCATCACCGGCTCGGGCCTGACCGCGCTGCCGTCGGCCCCCGCGAGCGCGCTGAACATCCACCGCACCAGGCCCGGCTGGATCTACGTGGGCACGGACATCGGCGTCTTCACCTCACGCAATGACGGCGCGACGTGGAACGTGGTGACCGACGGCCCAGGCACCGTGCCGGTGGAGGAACTGATCTGGAAGGACAACGCCACGCTGATGGCCGTGACGCACGGGCGGGGCATCTACCTGGCGGACGTGCTGCTGCCGGCGGACCTGACGGGCATCGCCGTGACGCGCGGGCAGGTTCTGGCGGGCGATGTTGGTTCGCTGCGCGAGTCGGACGACATCGTGCTGCGCACGCGCTCCGGTTATGGCGCCACCTTCACCGACCTCCACTCGCTGGAGATGACGGTGCTGGCGACGACCGATCGGCCCAGCCCCACGACGCTCGACCTTGCGGTCGAGTCTCGCATCAACCAGACCACCGGCACGGCGCGGCTGCGACTGCGCAACTGGAACACCACGCAGTTGGAGACGATCAGCCAGTACGCCATCGGCAGCACCGAGGCCATTCACACCGTCACGGGGCTCGACGCGACGAAGTACGTGCGAAGCGACGGCGCGATCGAACTGCAGGTGCGGCACATCGTGGTCGTACCGGTGTTTGCGTTCACCTTCGAGTCGTACTTCGACTGGGTGGAGTTGACGGCGGAGTAATCGCCTGATCCCTGCGGGAACACGCTCGCGTCGCCGCTCAGGCCGCCTGCTGCTCACGAATCCCCGCGGATTCCAGCAGGGCCCGGATCCTCGCCGCCACCGCCTCGCCCGGCGGGCACATGGGCAGGCGCAGCGCGCCGGTGTCGCGGCCCAGAATCTTCATGGCGGTCTTGATCGGAATCGGGTTCGTGTCCAGCGAGAGCAGCCCGCGGCTGACGGCGAACAGTTCGTAGTGCAGCGAGCGGGCCTTCTTCCAGTCGCCTCCGCCGGGGGCGTTGAACGCGGCGCAGAGCGCGCTCACCTTGTCCGGCAGGATGTTCGACACCACCGACACCACGCCCACGCCTCCCACGCTGGCGAAGGGCAGGGTCATCGAGTCGTCGCCCGAGAGCAGCTGCATGTTGGTGGACTTCTCGATGATCTCGCTGGCTGAGTCCATCGAGCCGGTGGCTTCCTTCACCGCGCGGATGTTGGGATGCTTCGACAGCCGCGCCACCGTGTCCGGGTTGAGCGCCACGCCGGTGCGGCCCGGGATGTTGTAGAGCATGATCGGCAGCGCGGCGGAATCGGCGATGGCCATGAAGTGCCGGTACAGACCCTCCTGCGAGGGCTTGTTGTAGTACGGGTTGACCTGGAGCGAGGCGTCCGCCCCGGCCTGCTTGGCGAAGCGGTGCATCTCGATGGCGTGGGCGGTGTTGTTCGATCCCGCGCCAGCCACGATCATCAGCCCCAGCGGCCTGCCGACCTCGACGGCCTTCTCGATGACGGCCCGCTGTTCGTCATCCGAGAGCGTGGGCGACTCGCCCGTGGTGCCGCACGGGACGACGCCACGCACGCCGCCCTCGGCCTGGTGACGAATGTTGGCTTCCAGCCGGTCGAAGTCGATGAATCGCCCGTCGGCGGAGAAGGGAGTGACGATGGCCGTGAACGCGCCGCGGAAGTCAATCATGGGAGTGTCCTGGTCGAGAATGATTCACCACGGAGCCGTAGGGAGCACAGAGGCAGAGGAGAAGAGAGTCCACTGATGCACACGGATGGAGAGGATGGTTCAGTGGAAGATGATGCGCCGACGGGCTGATTCGGATCCGACGTGCCGCGACCGTCAGGGAGCGTTTGGATGTCCAGCCGAAATGAGCCGCGACCGTGAGGGAGCGGTCGATCCCATGCGACTCGCAATCGCAGGTCGATCTGGCGGCACATGCGTTCCGTCATTTGAACCAACGGACGAAAGTACGCCGTCGAAGCCGCCGATTCTCTTCGTCTTTGACCATCCCTGTTCATCCGTGTTCATCCGTGGACCTGTCCTCCGTCATCCGGTCAGAAGCCGCGCCCGCAGCGACGCCGTCGCCGCCTCTCGCATCAGCCGTTTCATCTCCGCCACCGCCTGCCGCATGCCCACGATGACCGCGCGGCTGACGATGGAGTGGCCGATATGCAGTTCGCGCACTCCCGGAAGCGCCGCGATCGGCTGGACGTTGTAGTAGTTCAGCCCGTGCCCGGCGTTGAATCGCAGACCCGCCTGTCGGATGAGTTCCCCCGCCTCGCGCACCTTGCGCAGCTCGGCCTGGACGGCGGGGCTTTCGGGGTCGCGTCCCTGTCGCCAGAAGGTGTTGGCGTAGGGGCCGGTGTGGATCTCGCACACGCGGAAGCCGCACGCCCGCGCCGCCTCCACCTGCCGGGCGTCGGCGTCGATGAACGCGCTCACGATGATGCCGTGCTGCTCGAGCCGGGCGACCACGTCCTTCATCCGCGGCTGCTGGCCCGCCACGTCCAGCCCGCCTTCGGTGGTCACTTCCTGCCGGCTCTCTGGCACCAGCATGGCGAGCTGCGGCTTGATGGCGCAGGCGAAGTCCACCATCTCCTGCGTCGCGGCCATCTCCAGGTTGAGCTTGATGTGGACGAGTTCCGCCAGCCGCCGCACGTCGTCATCGTGGATGTGACGCCGATCCTCGCGCAGGTGGACGGTGATGCCGTCCGCCCCGCCCAGATGGGCTTCCACCGCCGCCCACACGGGGTCGGGCTCGTACGTCCGACGCGCCTGTCGCACGGTGGCGACGTGGTCAATGTTGACGCCGAGTTCGATGAGCGGCTCGCTGGCGGTGTCGATCACGGCTGAAAACTCCCGGGAACCGCGCAACAGTAGGAGGCGCGCGGCGGCTTCACAAGATGGCGGGGAGAGCCGCCATCAGCCGTCAGCTATCAGCCGTCAGCAAGAGGCCATCAGCAAGAAGCCGAGTCTTCGAGCCACGACCGTCAGGGAGTGGTTGGTTCGACGTTGCAATCATCCGCTCCGACACGATTCAGCGGAGCATTCTGACCTCTGACCTCTCACCTCCGTGTCTCCGTGCCTCCCGTTGCATTTCGCTGAGAGCCGGGAGCCGAACGCCCCTTCCGAACCGGCCTCTCCCGGCTATCCTCACCCATCGACCGCAATCGTGGCGCGCGGCCGGCGCAAGGATGAACCGTTCGTGAGCGATTTTCAACGCAATCTGGCCCGGCTGAAGAACGACATCGTCGTGCAGGCCCAGCGCGTGCAGGAGCTTTTCCTGCGGGGCGTGGAGTGCTTCTTCGACAACGATGTCGCCAAGGCCGAGCAGGTCATCGAGGGCGACCGCGTCATCGACCGTGCGGACGTGGAGATCGAGCGGGCCTGCATCCCCCTGCTGGGCATGGGCGAGACGGACGAGTACAACATCCGCTCGGTCCTCACCATCGTGAAGGTGAACAACGAGCTGGAGCGCATCGCCGACTGCGCCGTGAACGTCGCCGAGGCGGTCAAGCAAGGCGACGGCAGCAACGTGCCCATCCCCCCCACCTTCCGCGTGATGGCCAACAGCGTCGTGGGCATGATCCGCGACACCAACCGAGCCCTGGCCTCGCGCGACGTGCGCACCGCCGAGTCGGTGCTCGAGTTCGACGACACCGTGGACCGCTTCAAGCGGGAGATTCTTCTCGACGCCCAGAAGCGCGTGGCGGCGGGCACGTTTCCCGTTGACTTCGCCTTCCGGCTCCACGCCGTCACCAAGTCGATCGAACGGGCCGCGGATCACTGCACCAACATCTGCGAGCAGGTGATCTACCTGGAGACGGGACGCATCGTCCGCCACCTCGCCAGCGGCTGGACCGATCCGGAGAATCCGGAACTGCTGTGATTGAAGAACGGGACAGGTACGCTTCTCGCCATGACTGATCGACTCTCGGATCGACTCTCGATGGTTCGCCAGTCGCTCGCCGCCCACGGGCAGGAGCACCTGCTGGCCTTCGCCGACCGCATTGCTCCGCACGAGCGTGAGCAGTTGCTCGACCAGATCGAGGCGCTCGATCTCGATGAGATCGACCGTCTCATCGCCGACTACGTGCTCAGGCGTCCCGAGACGCCCATCCCGCCGGACCTCTCGCCCGCGTCGTACTACCCCAACAATCCGTCCTCTCCCGCACGCTCGTATGACGCGGCGCAGTACGCCGCCGTCGGCGAGGGGATCGTCCGCCAGGGCAAGGTCGCGGCATTCACCGTCGCGGGCGGGCAGGGCACGCGGCTGGGGTGGAACGGCCCCAAGGGCACCTTTCCCGCGTCGGCCGTCACCGGCAAGCCGCTCTTCCGGATCTTCGCCGAGCAGATTCTCGCCAACCAGCGGAAGTACGGCGTCACGATCCCCTGGTACATCATGACCAGCCCGATCAACGACGCCGCCACCCGCGCGTTCTTCGCCGACAACAACAACTTCGGGCTTCAGCGCCGCGACATCTTCATGTTCCCGCAGGGGGTGATGCCTTCCTTCGACGCCGCCACCGGGCGGATGCTGCTGGCATCGAGGCACGAGCTGGCCGTCAACCCGGATGGGCACGGCGGGTCGCTGCGCGCCTTGCGCGACAGCGGCGCCATCGAGGACATGGCCGCGCGAGGCATCGAGCACATCTCCTACTTCCAGGTGGATAACCCGCTGGTGCGCATCGTCGATCCGCTCTTTCTCGGGCTGCACGCCGCCGCGCCGGATTCCTCCGCCGAGATGTCCAGCAAAATGCTGCCCAAGGTGAGCCCGGATGAAAAGGTCGGCGTGTTCTGCACGTCCGGGGGCAAGACGATGGTCATCGAGTACTCCGATCTGCCCGCCGACCTGGCGCGGCAGACCGACGCCGCCGGGCAGCTGCGCTTCCTGGCCGGGTCGATCGCCATTCACCTCATGTCGGTGGCGTTCGTCGATCGCCTCACGAAGAAGGGCCGGTTCGCTCTCCCCTGGCACCGGGCGGACAAGAAGGTGCCGCACGTGGACCCCGTCACGGGCCAGGCCGTGAACCCCGAGAAGCCCAACGCGGTGAAGCTGGAGGCCTTCGTCTTCGACGCCATTCCGCTGGCCGAATCGTCGATCGTGTACGAGACCGACCGCATCGAGGAGTTCGCGCCGATCAAGAACGCCGAGGGGGTGGATTCCGCCCGCTCCAGCCGCGCGATTCAGTCGGAGCGCAACGCCCGCTGGCTGGAGAAGCGGGGCGTGGCCATCCCGCGCGACGCCGCGGGTCGGGTCAATGCCACCATCGAGATCAGCCCGCTGACGGCTCTGTCGGCCGAGGAACTGCCCGCCGCCGACCTGCCCCGGGCCGTGCGCGCGGGGGAGGAAGTGGTTTTGTAGGGGTCGCGGAGACCGGCGTCGGTCCCGTCATGGAGGGCGTCGAGAGAATCCGGAGAGGTTCCGCGGTGCGATCGCCACCATGTGCCACGGCTGTCTCAGCCGTGCGAGCGGCCGGAGGCGTACGACACTGCGGGAACCCCGTCGCGGCGCATCACCTCTGGGACTCCACGCTTCCTTCGGCGCACATTGGCCGCGTGCCCGCACGGCCGACACGGCCGTGGCACACCCTTCGGACGACCGTGGCACACCCTTCGGACGACCGTGGCACACCCTTCGGACGGCCGTGGCACACTGCGTGCGCTCCCGCACCCTTGGGCGTCAACTTCGATCGACGTACCCGCACATCGCCTCCGCCGCGGCGCGTTCGATCAGCGCGGCTGTATTGGTCAGCGCCTCGCGCTCGCTGAATCGTTCCGCGAGTGAGATGACATCGACCAGTCGCCCGCGATGCGGATCAGCATCCACGCACTCCTCCCACCCCGGCCCGAGCGAGCCGACGATTGCGATGGTCGGAACACCGTGCCGGCCCGCTCTGGCGGCCACGCCCAGCGCCGCCTTGCCGAAGCGGGACTGGCCGTCCAGCCGCCCTTCGCCGGTAAGAACCAGCCGGGCCGACGCGGCGTGCTCATCGAATCGCAGCAGGTCGAGGACCAGGTCGATGCCGGACCGCAGCGTCGCGTTCAGGAAGGTCGCCAGCCCGTACGCCGTGCCTCCCGCCGCCCCGGCGTGTTTCGCCGCCGGGTCGCCGCCCGCGATCGACGCCAGGTGGGCCAGCCCCCGTTCCAGTTGCTCCACCTGCTCGGCGGTCGCGCCCTTCTGCGGCCCATAGACCCGCGCCGCCCCATGCGGGCCAAGGAGCGGGTTGGTTACGTCGCAGGCGACCTCGATGGTGATATCGGGCAGTGGTGAGCGCGGCGGTTCGATGCGGGTGATGTCCAGCAGACGCCCGCCGCACATCGGCTGGTCGATCAAGCGTCCGGCACGGTCGATGAAGCGGAATCCGAGGGCTTGGGCGAGGCCGGTTCCGCCATCCACGGTCGCGCTGCCTCCCACGCCGACGATGAGGCGGCGGCAACCCGCGCCAATCGCGGCGAGGATCAGTTCACCCACGCCGTAGGTGGTTGCCCGCATCGGGTCGCGGGCGGACTGGGGGGTAAGGGTCAACCCCGCGGTCTGAGCCAACTCGATGTACGCCCGGCCGTCGGGCAGCACGGCCCACGTCGCCTCGACCAGCTGCCCGAGCGGGCCGGTGACGCGCCGATGGTGGGTTGCCGCCGAGCCATCCCCGCGCGCCGCGGCGCCGCGCAGCAGGATGTCCAGCGTGCCCTCGCCCCCGTCGCCGATGGGCAGGGGCACGACCTGGGAATCCGCCGCGGGGTCCACGGTGCGATCGACGAACCGACCGGCGCCCTCCATCAGGGCGCGGCGAACGCCCCGCTCCATCGCCGCGGCGACTTCCGGGGCTGAAAGCGTGCCCTTGAAGGTGTCCGGCGCCAGGATGATGCGCGATCTTGACACGGACTGGGGGTTCCCGATTCGTCGCCGACCGATACACTATCCGAAGTGACCGGGAACCCTCTGGCTTTGCTCCGCACCACGCTGACCGCCGCAGCGTTCATCGCGCTGTTCGGCCTGCTCTTCGCCCTTCTGGGCGGGCTGACCGGAGCGGGCCTGGCCGGTGGCAACGGGGCGGAAGCGGCGGCCAACGGTGACGGCTTCATCATCGACCCGCGCATCCTGCAGGCGGTGGAGACCTACGGCCCCTTCGCCGTGCTCTTTCTGCTGGTGATGCCGCTGATGGGGGAGGATGTGATCATCATCCCCGCGGGGTTTCTGATCGGGCAGGGGCACCTGCCGTGGCTGAGCACGTACTTCTGCGCCTGGCTGGGGGCGCTCATCTCCGACGGCATGTGGTACGTGATCTGCTATCGCTACGGCACGCCGCTGCTGCACAAGCGCTGGTTCAAGCGGCTGGCCCATCCGCGGCGTCTGCTGCAGGCGAAGCACCAGATCGAGGAGCGCGGGGCGTGGCTGATCGTGACCGCGCGCTTCGTGCCCGGCAGCCGCACCAGCACGATGATCGTCGCGGGGCTGATGCACCTGTCGCCGTGGAAGTTCCTGCTGGCCAACGGCACGCTGCTGTTCGTGACGGTGGGGCTGCAACTGGGGTTCGGATGGATGGTGTCGCACCACATCGTGGGCAGCGCCAAGGGGCTGACGCTGATCATGGCCCTCATCGGGCTGATCGCGGTGCTGCTGATCGGGGCGTTCCTGCTCAACTGGTGGGTGAGCAGCCGGGGCACGCCGCGGCGCGTGCCCCGCTCGAAGGCGCGGTGGCTCAAGCGCTTCCGCAAGCCGCGCGGCCGGGCCAAGCCGCAGGTCAGCGCGTAGGACACCTTCACCCCAACCCTCTTCCAGAGGGAGAGGGTGTCGGAGAAGGAGCGCTCGGCACGTTCGGTCCGCCTTACGCCCGCCCGTTCACCGCCGGGCGGCCCACCGCGTAGTAACTGAAGCCCAGTTCGGCCATCTTCTGGCGCTGCCAGATGTTGCGCCCGTCGAACACCGTCTTCTCCTTCAGCGTGCGGGCGATGCGCTCGAAGTCCGGCTGGCGGAAGTCCGACCACTCGGTGCAGATGATGAGCGCGTCCGCCCCTTCCAGCGCGGCGTACATGGTGTCGGTGGTCGTCACGTCCGCGCTGCGCGGGAACTCGCGCTTCAGCGATTCCACCGCCACGGGGTCGAACGCCCGTACCTGGGCGCCGGCATCCAGCGCCCGCTCGATGAGCGTGAGCGACGGCGCCTCGCGGATGTCATCCGTCTCCGGCTTGAAGGCGATGCCCCAGAAGGCCAGCGTCCTGCCACGAAGATTCCCGCCGAAATGCGCCACCACCTTCGACCAGAAGTGCTCGCGCTGTCCCTGGTTGACCTCATGCACCGCCTGGTTGAGGCGGCACTCGAAGCCCACCGCCCGGCCCATGCCCACGACGGCCAGGGTGTCCTTGGGGAAGCACGAGCCGCCGTAGCCCAGCCCGGGGTAGAGGAAGTGCTTGCCGATGCGCTGATCGGCGCACATGCCCTCGCGCACCGACTTCACGTCCGCTCCGTAGTGCTCGCAGAGCGTGGCGATCTCGTTGATGAAACTGATGCGGGCCGCCAGGATCGCATTGCTGGCGTACTTCACCATCTCGGACGACCGAATGTCCATCACCAGGATCGGGTTGCCCTGACGCACGAAGGGCTCGTGCAGGGATCGCATGAGTTCACCCGCGGCGGGGTCGTCCGCGCCCACGATCACGCGGTCGGGCTTCATGAAATCCTGAATGGCGGCGCCTTCCTTGAGGAACTCCGGGTTGTTGGCGATGAGGAACGGCGCGGTGGTTCGCCTGGCGATGGCGTCGCGCACGCGGTGCGTGGTGCCCACCGGAACCGTGGACTTGACCACCACCAGCCGGGGCTTGCCCTCGCGGCCGTATTGCTCGAGCGCGGCGGCGATGTCCTCCGCCGCCTGCAGCACATAGCGCAGGTCCGCCGAGCCGTCCGGTCCGGACGGCGTGCCCACGCAGATGAACACCGCCTCGCCGTGGCGGTAGGCGGCGTCCTTGTCGGTGGTGAACTTCAGACGCCCCGCCCTGGCGTTGCGCTGGATCAGGTCGCTCAGCCCCGGCTCGTAGATGGGCGATTCGCCCCGGTTGAGCCGGGCGATCTTGCCCTCATCCAGGTCCAGACAGAGAACCTCGTTGCCTGTGCTGGCGAAGCAGGCCCCCGAGACGAGGCCGACGTACCCGGTGCCGATGATGGTGATGCGCATGGTGAGGTGGGTGCCCCTGAGGTCTGTCCGATGGTACAAGGCGGCCCCGACAAGGGCCAGCGGATCACCATGATCGGCAGGACGCGCCTCCGCCGCACTCGACCGCCGACGGGTCGCTCGATTCGGCCTCGCGGTTGTGTCGCCGGTTCCGAGAAGTGAGGCCCGATCGCACGATGGTGGGCGGAACCGGCGCATCGGCATTGAATCAGAACCCGTGCCGGACCGATTTCGTAGAAGCACAGCGGGTCCGCTCCGCCCTTGAGCCATCCATCGCCCCCGCACGGGCGATCAGCCGGGTCGGGCGGCCCGCGCCCGATTCAGGGCGTCCGAAGTCCCTATTCCGCGGCCGCATTCAGGAGAGGTCATGAGGAATCAAGTCGTCGTCATCGCCGGAGCCGGCGGGTTCATCGGCGGGCATCTGGTCAACTACTTCCGCCAGCAGGGCGTGAAGACCATCCGCGCCGCGGACATCAAGCCCTTGGACGAGTGGTATCAGGTCTTCCCCGACGTGGAGAACTACGCCGGCCCCCTGCGGGGCGACTGCCGCGACTTCAAGGTCTGCCGCAAGCTCTGCCGCGGCGCCACCACGGTTTACCAGCTCGCCGCCGACATGGGCGGCATGGGCTTCATCGAGAACAACAAGGCCCTGTGCATGCTCAGCGTGCTGGTGAACACCCACATGCTGCTGGCGGCGCAGGAGGCGGGCGTGAAGCGCTTCTTCTACTCCTCCTCCGCCTGCGTGTACAACGCCGACAAGCAGAAGGACCCTCACGTCACCGCGCTCAAGGAAGCCGACGCCTACCCCGCCCTGCCGGAGGACGGCTACGGCTGGGAGAAGCTCTTCTCCGAGCGCATGTGCCGCCACTTCCGCGAGGATTTCGGCATCGCCACGCGCGTCGCCCGCTTCCACAACGTCTACGGCCCCAACGGCACGTGGGAGGGCGGGCGCGAGAAGGCCCCCGCCGCCATCTGCCGCAAGGTCATCGCCGCCAAGATCTCCGGCAAGCACGACATCGAGATCTGGGGCGACGGCACGCAGACCCGCTCGTTCATGTACATCGACGACTGCGTGAAGGGCATCAACCTCATCACCAACTCGGACATCCTCGAACCCATCAACCTCGGCTCGTCGGAACTGGTGACCATCAACCAGCTGGTGGATATCGCGGAGGAGATCGCGGGCATCACGCTTGAGCGCCACTACAAGCTCGATGCGCCGCGCGGCGTGGCGGGCCGCAACTCCGACAACACCAAGATCAAGTCGTATCTGAACTGGGAGCCGGACACATCCTTGCGCGTGGGCATGGAGAAAACCTATCGCTGGATTCATGACGAGTTCACCGCCAAGTACACCGCCCGCACGGCCCACAAGAGCCAGGTGAGCGCGTTCACCCACGGGTCCAAGCCGATCCCCGGCGACGGCTACATCGCCGAGAGCCGCAAACTCGACACGTGGAAGCAGGGCATCCCCGCCGGGTACGGCCCGCGGCCGACGGCGGCCAAGCCGGCGTCAGCCAAAGGCGGCGGGAAGAAGAAGGCGGCCGCGCGGGCGACGAGCGGGGCGAAGGGGCGCGGGCGGAAGGGGCGGTGAGGGGCCGTTGAGGAGGACGCGCCGAGCTGCTGATGATCTCCGGAAGTTGAGCAATCGCAAAAAGACGCAGAAAGTTCGATCAGCCACAACCCGTTGTTGGAAAGTGACTTCCATGCTCGCCTCGGGGGGGGTCACCCAATTCCCGCTTGACACGACGTTCTGCAGCGTTATCGTGGCATTGTCTTCGGAAACCCTCCGAAATGCATGCTCTCGGGGTGGCGCATGACGTCGACTTGGTCTTTCACCGCACTGATGGCTCTGCTGGTTTCGTTGTCTTGGCAGCAGCCGACAACACCACCGGTCGAGTCACCACCGACAAATCTCAAGTCTGAACGGGCATTCGAGGTCTACGGATTCGCGCGGCGTATCGACTCCGTTGCAGATGATATCCTGTTTTCGACGATGCGACCTTCTCCGGACTTGCAGTCCACCACTGAGCCACAACACGGCGGGTTTCTGTTCGACGGACTGATCTGGGGTGGCGAAGCCGGCGTTTCGTTCCAATACGTCAACTTCCGATCGCATCCTTCGCTGTCGAAGTGGGAGTGGTTTCATCGACCCAGGTCGGACCGCCATGACTTTCCGATCGGCACGCAATTCATCGGACGTTGCCGCGAACTGGCATGGTTCGGCAACGGATGGGATCGCATGGAGATTGAACGATCGCCATACAGCGCTCCGAATGTTGGCGGTCTCCGAACAGCGGAAACTGTGTTCGATTTCACCTGCGATCCAGTGAAGGCATTCGCGAAGACCTACGGAGACTTGGTCCCCATCGAGCCACTCCCAGAGGCGCCGGCCGGATACCGGCACATCAGGGCGATCGCGGCCGCTCGGGACGCGCAGAACAACGCCGACATTTCATTGTGGCAAGTACACGCCCAGCCGGACGGATCAGAAGGCGAGTGGATGCTCATCCGCAAGAACCTGAGGATCGGCAATACATGGTTGATTCGGATCCGGTTTCGCGGCATTGCTTCGGATGACTTTCGCCTTCCGGCAACGCCACAGGACGTTCCGCGGATCTTCGTTGCCTTCCGACCCGATCAGCCACTGACCTACTACGACCTGACCGGACAGGGCGATTGGTCGAGTTCTACGGAAACAGTACGCTTTCAACGGGAAGATGACGCGCCAGCCATCGATCGCAATGCCTTCGATTCAACAGCCCTGCTGGTACGTCTTGGACTGACGGCATTGATCGCCTGGTTCACTTTTCTGGGCACAGGAGCTCCGAATCGACCCCAAAAGCAGGAGACTGGACGACGAGTACTCACGCAAGAATCATCCTCGTCGCTTTCACGATTGCCGCCGCAGGCATGCTGGCCGCTCAGGATCCCGGAGGCGGCGGGCCGCTCGGCTGCTATCAGGCCGTCTTCGACTACGTGTGCGGCACAGCCGACTGTGACCCCATCACATGCCCCGATAGCACGAGCGGACCCATGTGCGTGCGCGGACGGGTCAACATGCTGAAGTGCGTCCCCGCCGTTGGTCAGGGCAAGACGCAGTGCTACGGCACCGGAACCCGTGTTTGGGTCTTCGTGAAGTGGTTCGGCTGTTCATCCGGCACGTACGCTGCGGAGAGCGATTGGATCGCCTACGAGTACTGCGAGGGCGCCTATCTGACCGGCACCACGTGCCAGTGATTGCCCGTACAGGGGTCAATGCATGATGAGAACCCCCAGTATGCCGCTTCCGTTGGGCAAGCGTCTCGTCGCCATGCTGGCAGGGGCGCTGATCGGTATCGCTGGGTTACTGAAGGCCATCGATCCTGGCGATGGCATTCTGGCGCTCGTCGGAGTTGGCGTCAGCCGATCCCTTGCTGGATTCACAATCCTCGCGATATCCGGCATCGAGATCGGGCTCGGTGTCCGTCTGCTTGTCGGACGTCAAGTCGTGAACGCACTGTACGCCAGCGCCGTCTTGATTGCTGGATTCACCGTGTATCTTGTCGCGATCTGGATCACGAACCCGTCCGCTGAATGTGGGTGTTTCGGTGCACTCGACCAATGGTGGGCGACCGGCAGTCCCGGAGCGGGCGTGCTCCGGAATCTTCTTCTCATTGGCGCCCTTCTCTGGTGCGCCCGATCGACGACACACGCGACCATCCCTCTCGGATCATCCGCAAAACTCAGCTGTCATCTGACGATCCTGATCGCACCGGTTCTGGTCGCTTCATCCGCTCGGGGTCAATGGGCGATGCCGGACGAGCGCCCCTGGAGCATGGAGGTTTCCCGGGCTGCCTTGGACCGCCTCATCATCATCGCGGACCTTGATCCGGAGCAGCAATCCTTGGTCGACGCAATCTATCGCGACTTCGAGTCGGGTTTCCGCGAGTGGGTCCAGTCACAGCGAACGAACGAGCAGGCCATCAAGAACCGATTTGAGAATGAACGGCACGGTTCTCTCGAGTACCATGTCGGCAACCTCGAATGGCAGCGATTCATCTCGGAGTGCGCCGAGCAACAGGAGGCGCGCAACGGGGCGGCGATCGAGGCCCTCATGGCGGTCATGCGTGACGATCAGCAGGATGGTTGGAGGCGGTGGCGGCAGTGGAACACTCGACGCAACCTTGTCCCGGCTGGGATCCTGAGTGAGGAACGGATCGATGTGCTTGATCTTCTCGAAGTACTGAAGATCACTCCACAACAGAGTCGTGATCCTGACCAGTTCGTGATCCTGGTCAACGAGTACGAACGGCTGCTCAACGAGGCGCTCCTGGCCCGTCGAGCATGGATGGTCGGAGAGATGCGCCATCAATGGAAACGCATCGCCGAGCACTCGCGGACGGATGGCAGCAGTGTCTGGGTGCAGGGGCTGCACGGCGGCGCCGGAGAGTGGGACCGTCGAATCAAAGAACAATATGAACACCACCAGCGAATTCGCGTGCTCAATCGAAACTACCTCCTCATGATCACGGAGATGCTATCGGCCGATGATGCCCAGGCGCTGCGCGAGCGATATGATGGCCGCCGCACGCTGTGGCTTCAGCACCAGGCCGATCACGCGCTCAGGTACCTTGACCTGCTGTTGAACGAGGTGTCCATCAACGATGACCAGCGTGCGGCCCTTGAGACGTTGAGGCAGAATCATGTCCACACCGTGAAGCAACTTCACCTGGCGATCACCAACGCCAGCGACGACCGCGTGGAAGCCATGCTGTCGGTTCGCGACCCGGCGGCGAAGATGAACCGAATGGATGCCTCCCAGCGGAGGATGGATGATCTGATGGTGCAGCGACGACGTGAAATCAATGCGACGTGCGAGCTCGCATTTCGGAGTCTGACTCAGAGCCAACAGGAGCAGTACCCGTTGCCGGCACCGTTGAAGTGATCGGTGCAACAGTCAAGGCGAGCGCTGCGGAAATGCATGCGCGTGAGGAAACTGTCCACCGCGCGGGCGACGAGCGCGGCGAAGGGGCGGGGGCGGAAGGGGTGGTGAATTCGCGCCTCTGTCGTGCCGGCACATGACACTTGATTCACGTCAACGCCCGCGAATGCGGGCGTTGTCTTTGGCAGAAGGGGGTTCGCTGCCGCGCTCATCGAAAGGTATCCGTCCAGTCGAAGCGCCTCGGGTGGCATGGGCCACGGCCCTGCGTTGCCGGTGGTTGCCCCGCACGAGCGAAACGGGCGCGGGACCAAGCCCAAAGCGGCGTGTCCACGCTACTCGCCCGTGCTGGGGTTGAGAGGGGAATCCCAACGCAACGCACCGACCTCGTTATGATCGTGAGCGCGCCCTCACTGGAGAGAGGAATCGCGGCGGCGCCTCAGTGCTTCTCGGATGTCGAAGGCCGGTCCCGGCTGACCTTCAAGCCGCGATAAGGCACTTCGATACGCCGTCTGCTCCTCCGGCGGCAGCAGCGTGATGACGGAAGCATGAGCTGTGGCGCACGCTTGTGCCATGGCCGCATCGACCTCATCAAGCCTCTCAAAGACATCATTATTCTCCGATCCGGCGACGTACATCGACACTTCGTCGTGCATCCGCAGAACCAGTGGCTTGGCCGTTCGCCAGATGGCGTCGCGGACCGGTACAAACGACCGGTACGCCGCTTGAACCCTCACCCTTGTCGTCTCATCAAGATCGCGCCCCGTCAGCCACGTTTGCATCATGTCAACGGTGGTGGTGCGCATGGTCTCCGGGAAGTGGGCCTGATCGACTCGGCGCAGCCACCTGACGGCGCTGTCGTTGTCGATCTCCCGAACGGCGATGGCGATCTCCTGTGCCGCCGTTTCATTCAGGTCAAAAAGCACCCGCCGCAGCCGCACCCGTTCCGAATGGTGGCGTGCGGCCGCGGCGGAATCCCCACGAAATGACGCGGAGCGCAGCGACTGCTTGGCATCCAGACTGCGGTAAACGATGCCAGGCAGCACGTGCTCCAACTGCTCGTTGTACCGCACAAGAGCGACGATGATGCGCTGACGTGCTTCAACGACCGCGTCAGGTATCGGAGGCGGCGCTTCGGGCGACAGAAACGGAAGGAGTTCTCCACCGGGCTCTGACGCCGCGGCAACGAGGTCATTGAGGTCGATCTTGACTCCCAGGTCCACCATGCCGTTCGGTCCCGTCGGATCGATCATGGGGTTGAGAAACGTGCCGCGGGTGAGCGCCCCGGCGGCTTCAGCCCATCGCGCCCCTCTCCAGATATGGGCGTTCGCCGACCCCAGAGTGTGACAAACTCGTGGGAAAAAGTGATCCCCCGCACGGACTGGTCCAGCGGACCAGTGCTGACGCCGCGGTCCCGGCTTTCGCCATCGGCCCCGCCGATCCCATTCATCCGTGTCCATCGTGGACCAGACGCCTCACGGAAAGAGGGCTGCCGCACGCCTCACTCCGAAAGATTTGCGTACCACCGCTCCACCACGGCGCGCCAGTCGGCGACGGTCTTGCAGCGGATGAACTCCGCCTTCACCTGTTCGCCCCGCGGGTGATGGCGGCTGAACTTGATGCCGAACTTCCGCATCTGCTGCGAGGCGGATCGCTCGCCGTGCAAGGCGACGGCGAGGTCAAAGTGCTCCAGCAGGGCCTGGCGCTGCTCGTCTATGGTGGGCGGCGTCGGAGTGAACGGGTCATCCGCTCCCTGACGGTCGCGGCTCACTTCGTGTGGGTCATACGCCCCCTCATGGTCACGGTTCATTTCGTGTGGGTCATCCGCTCCCTGACGGTCGCGGCTCACTTCGTGTGGGTCATACGCCCCCTGACGGTCGCGGCTCACTTCGCGCGTCGGTGTGGCGGACATCGGCGGGGTGGGCGTCAGTGGGGCGGGCGTCCCGCCTGCCATCCTCATTCCGGACATCAACTCCCGCGCCTGGCGGAAGATCCACGGATTGCCGATGCACCCGCGGGCCACGCTCACGGCATGCACACCCGTCAGGTCCAGCATGGCGAAGATGTCCTCCACGCGCCACACGTCGCCCGAGCCGAAGATCAGCCGATCGGGGTAGCGTCGCGTCAGGTCGCGCAGAAATGACCAGCGACCCGGCCCATGATACTTCTGCACCACAGTGCGGCAATGCACGGTCGCCCACGCATAGCCCAGCTCGTACGCCGCCTCGAAGATGCGCTCGAAGTGGCGCGCCATCTCCGGCGTGTCGTCCCACGCGCGGCGGAGTTTCACGGTGCAGGGCACATGCGACGGAACCGCCTGGCGCACGGCTCGCAGAACTTCTATCGCGCCGACCGGGTCCATGAGGAAGTGCCCACCTCGTGACCGGCGGCGAATCTTCTTCACCGGGCAGGCCAGGTTCACATCAATCACGTCGTGCCCCATGCCCACCAGCAGCAGCGACCCGCGGGCCATCTGATCGGGAAACGTGCCCATGATCTGCCCGGCGATGGGATGATCCACCAGCCCGCGCGCCGAGCCGGGAATGTTCTCGTCCGGATCGCCGGTGCCGCACTCCTCGGCCAGCAGGTCGGGATCCTCGCGCGTGCGCCCCTTGCCGCCGTTGATGAGCGTCTGATCGAGCAGCGCCTCGGTGACGCAGAAGGGGCAGCCATGCCGCCGGGCGATCAGGCGCATCGCCCCGTCGGAATATCCCGCCAGCCCCGCCTGGAAGAACGGCGCATCGAACCCCGGCACGAGCGCAGGAATACGCGGATCGAGCGTGAACGACCGCGCGATCTCGGCGATGGGGCGCTCCGTCCCGTGATCATCCAGCGCGTAGTCGAGGTCGGTGGGAACGGACATGACTCATGGGAGAAAGGGGACGGGGGAACGGGGAACGAGAGCAGAGGACTGGGGTGTATGGAGTTCCGGATTCTGACGACTGACAACCGGAATGCGTCACGACTCGTCGCCGACCTCTTCGCCGAACTCCGTGGTCTGTTCGCGGCGACGCCCGCGGTGCTTCATCGCGCCCAGTTCCATGCGCTTGCGGGGGCGGAAAAAGAGCCGGATCGGCACTTCGCTGAAGGGCAGCTCCTCGCGCAGGCGGTTGAGCAGATATCGCTCGTACTGCCCCTCGAAGAGTTTCGGATCGTTGACCATCAGCACGATCGTCGGCGGGTTCGTGGCCACCTGGCTGATGTAATACACCCGCGCCTGCGTACCCAACCGTGACGAAGGTCCGCGCTCCGCCATGATGCCGCGGATCGCCTCGTTCAGGTTCGACGTACTCTCGCGGTGGCACGCCTGCTGGTGCAGGTTGATGGTCATGGCCACCAGATCGCGTACGCCCTCGCCCGACCTGGCGCTGATGAAGGCCACCGGCGCGTAGTCCAGCCCGCGCAGCTCGGCGGTCAGGTACTCGGCGTAGTCCTCCGGCTTCAGCCCCTTCTTCGCCGCCAGATCCCACTTGTTCACCACGATGACCGTGGGCTTGAACTGCTCCTGCAGCTCCTGCGAGAGCTTCTTGTCCACCTGCGACACCGGCTCGGTGGCGTCGATCAGCAGCACACACACGTCCGCCCGCCGGATGGCCGCCAGGGCCCGGCGCAGCGAGTAGTACTCCACGTCCTCGTGAATGCTCTTGCGCTTGCGCAGCCCGGCGGTGTCGATGGCGACCAGGGTATGCCCCTCGATCTCGAAGCGCACGTCGATCGAGTCGCGCGTGGTGCCGGCGATCTCGGACACGATCACCCGCTCCTCGCCCGCCAAGGCGTTGATGAGCGTGCTCTTGCCCGCGTTGCGCTTGCCCACGATGGCGAACGTGAGTTCGGATTTGTCCGGCTCCGCGTCCTTGCGAGCCGCCTTGACGCCCCCCAGTCGTTCGTACACCCGCTCGGAAAGCCGCCGCAGACCGTATCGCGTGGTGGCGGAGACGCCCAGCGGCTCGCCCAGCCCCAGCGAGGCGGCCTCCGCCGCGTGCGACTCCCACGATTCATCATCCACCTTGTTGGCGACCAGTTGCACCTTGTCGGCATGCCCCCCCTTGCGGAGCAGACCGGCGACCGTCTCATCCAGCGGCGTCAACCCGGTCTGGGCGTCGATGATGAAGAGCACCAGCGACGCCTTCTCCACCGCGAAACGAATCTGCTGTTCAATCCCGGGCGTCAGGGCCGACAGGTCCACACCCACATCATCAAACCGCTTGCCCTCGGCGGTGTAGACCCCGTACCCGCCCGTGTCGATGAGCTCGACCCACCGGCCCGGGGTGCCTCGCGGCGTCTCGGCGGGGGCGCTGAGTTCGATGATGGAGGAGACCCGGTCGCGCGTGACGCCCGGCGTGGGATCGACGATCGACACGCGCCGCCCGCTCAAGGCATTGAGCAGACTGGACTTGCCGACATTCGGCCGGCCGACGATGGCAACCTGGGGCAGGGGCATGAACGGGGATGATAGGCGGGGGGCGACAAGCCACCGGTCGTCCACAGCGACACATGCGAACAACGTGTCGCCATTTCCGCTCTTTGGCGACACGTCCTGGCCGCCTGCCGCGCGGCGACTCGTGGTTTCCCGGCCACTGCCGGGCCATTGCCGGATGGGATGGCGGGGCCCCCGCGCCGCCGCGGCTTCATCCTCAACTGCCGGAGCGTCCCCCGATAGACCGCCCCTCGACCAACCCGTCCGGGGGGCTACACTCACCCCTTCATCACCCCACAACCCCGGTTCTTGCATGACTGCGCCAGCACCGACATCGCAGGATGGTTTCACGCCGCCACGTTCGCCCCTGGGCGAGGTGTGGGCGATCGCGTGGCCCACGGTGCTGACCATGACCAGCTACACGGTCATGCAGTTCATCGACAAGCTCATGGTGGCCCAGGTGGGCGCGCTGGAGGTCGCCGCGCAGGGCAACGGCGGCATCTGGACCTTCACCCCCATGGCCTTCGGGCTGGGCGTGCTCACGGTCATCAACACCTACGTGTCGCAGAACCTGGGCGCGGGGCAGCCGGAGAAAGGCCCCCAGTACGCCTGGGCGGGCGTGTGGCTGAGCATCGCCATGTGGGCGCTGATCCTGCTGCCGATGGCGGCTCTCTCGCCGCTGGTGTTCAGTTGGATGGGTCACTCCGATGAGTTGGTGCGCCTGGAGACCGGCTACGCGCAGATTCTGCTGGTTGGCGGCGTGCTGCTGCTGGTGGGCCGCGCCATGCACCACTTCTTCTTCGGGCTGCATCGGCCCAAGGTGATCACCGTCGCCGCCATCGTCGGCAACCTGGTCAACGTGGGTGCGAACTTCGTGTTCATCTTCGGCGTGGAGCCCTTGGGCATTCCCGCGATGGGCGTGTACGGCGCCGCGATCGGCACCATCATCGGCACCACCTGCGAACTGCTGATTCCCTGCGCCATCTTCCTCGGCCCGGGGCTGAACAAGACCCTCAGGAGCCGCACCGCCTGGAGGCCCCGCTGGGCGCCCATGCGCGACCTGCTGCGCATCGGCTGGCCCGCGGCGGTGCAGTTCGGCAACGAGATCATCTGCTGGCTCATCTTCATGAGCGTGCTCGTGGGCCGCTTCGGCGAAAACCACATGACCGCCGGCTGGGCGGTGCTGGGCTACATGCACCTGTCGTTCATGCCCGCAGTGGGGTTCTCCGTGGCCGTGAGTTCGCTGGTCGGCCGCTACATCGGGGCGGGCCAGCCGGACACCGCCGCCCATCGGGCCCGGCTTGGGCTGTCGGTGTCGATGATCTACATGACGATCTGCGCGGTGGCGATGTACTTCTTCCGCGAACCGCTGGTGGCGGTGTTCGCCAGTGGTCAGAACGTGACGCCCGAGATGCGCCAGGAGATCATCGCCATCGGCGCGCGGCTGATGATCTGCGCCGCGATCTTCCAGACCGCCGACGCCCTGGGCGTGGTGTACTCCGGCGCCCTGCGCGGCGCGGGCGACACCGTGTGGCCCGGCGTGATGACCATGATCTACTCGTGGGTCTTCATCGTGCTGGGCGGCTGGCTGCTGGTGGAGTACGTGCCCCAGTGGACCAGCGTGGGCCCGTGGATCGGCGCGAGCGTGTACATCATTCTGTTCGGGCTGACCATGGCCTGGCGCTTCGAGCGCGGACCGTGGCGGCGGATCAATCTGGTGGAGCGGAAGGGAGCTGGCGAAGCGAGCCCCGAGCGGGAAGCGAGCCCAGGCCTGAAAGCGAGCCGCGACCGTGAGGGAGCGGAGTTCGTGCAAGCGCACGCGAGCCCAGGTCCGGAAGCGAGCCGCGACCAAGAAGTGAGCCGCGACCGTGAGGGAGCGGTTGGGCCGGCGGGTGGGAGTGTGCCTGCGTCGATACTCGATGGCGAAGCGAGCCACGAGCGGGAAGCGAGCCCAGGCCTGAAAGCGAGCCGCGACCGTGAGGGAGCGGGGGTGGGTGCCAGTCGTGGTGGAGAGCGAACGGGAGCGAGCGCGACGGGCATCGAGGTCGCGCCGTCCGTGGAATCCCTCCACCGCGAGGCCGCCAAGGTGGCCCCGGTCATCCCCACCGCCCCCGGCGGCGACGCCAGCGGCGAGACGGAGGATCTGGCGGAGAGCGAGGGGAAGGCGGTGGCGGGGGGTTCGTGAGAGGCCTGAGGGCGAGTTGTTCACTGGTTGTCCACATTCTGTGAGAGGACAAGTTGACATGAAGCGAACCACCACCAGAATGGCCGCATGATCTGGGGCAGGGGCCACCAACACGGATCATGGCTGTTCACCTGTGGGTGGCGGGTTCGAGACTGTCTTGGGGAGTTTGCCCATAATCGCGGAAGTACGGCGACCCGCTGGTTGACGGATTGAGCTGAGAGGACGCCTCGGCCGAGATCGCGCCAAAGTGCCGTCACCGCGAGGGTTTCCGACGATCGGCCGGGAACGGCCGCGCTCTCGATTCCGAAACCGAATCTCGGGGTCCGAGCGCAACCCCCACGGTTCCTCTCGGGCTACCGAGCGCAACCCTCTCGAACTCTCGCGCTCTCTGGTTGACAACCCCCGCGAATTTAACAGCAGGGTTGCTCTCGGTGGCCTTTCAGATCGAGGAAATCGCAGCCCGTAGTTGGGGGGCAGAAGGCCCTTGGGCACCCCGGTGCGTACATGGAACTTCGGTCAGTCTGATCCTACCCTCCTGCAGTTGTCACTCCGCATTCTCACTTTAGGAGGCCTCGGCGATGGGACTCATTGGTGATTTACTGGATGCATCTGGTTCGGTGGCTGGCATGGTGGGGAAGTTCGTGCTCAAAGGGACCATCGAAGGCGCGAAGGTCGGTTACCAGGTGGGGAAGGTAACCGGTGATGTGGCGAAGGAGACCGCCAAGGGAGCGGTCGAAGGCACCAAGATCGCAGCTAAGGTGCTCACACGCCAAGACTGATCGTGGCCCTCGTTCGCTACTGATCCGCGATCGCTGTTTGCGATGCCGCATGCGGCTCGCGAGCGCGCTGTCGCTTCGTCGCCTCTGGTGTGCGGCTACAGTCGCACCAGTGATCGGGATCTCGCCTGACATGTGAGGTGGTTGTCTTGAGGCCCGTGGCCGTCGGGAGGATCGCGGAGTAGTGACCATCCTTCACTCTGGCACCAATCCCGAACGGTTGGCAGTTCGCATCAGCACCATCGGTGCTGCTCCCACTGCTAGATTCGCATCTGAATGTCACCACAGTTCCGCCCCCTGCCGATCAGTTTCTGCGCTGGCACTGATCTGCTGCTCCGCAACTCCGCCTCGCCATCGCGTAGGTATCCAGTAGGCGGCTGCGGTTAACAGCCGCAACGAACCCGAGCACGATCGACCGACCACGGACGGTCGCCTATCCACGCTCCGGAAAGGAGTCCGCGATGTCGTTGCGCCTCGATCACGACGATCCCGAAGCCATGTCGCCCGCCGAGCGCCGCGACGAGGTCGCGGGCTGACCCGCTCGTAGCATAACCCGTCTGTGTCACGAGTTCGCGTCACCCTACCCCACCTCCCCCACCCGAAACCGCCCCCACATCGTCCGTGTGATCCGCTCCGCCGCGGCGCCGTCGCAGGCGGCGGCGGGTACGCCCTGCTTCGCCGCCCAGCGGCAGAGGTTGGCGACATCCCGGGCCAGCAGCGTGCGGGCGGCGGGGTTGAGCCGCGGGTCGATCGCCTGCGGGAAGTCGATGATCGTCGCCCGGTGCGCCAATGGGACCTCCGAACAATCCTGCCGTGCATCGATAGAATGCCTCATGAGCGTCGTTTCCGGCCGAGGAACGCCCTCACCCCGACCCTCTCCCGGTGGGAGAGGGAGTTGTTCAGAGATTCCCGCCTTGGTTTTCCCGGCGCCTACCTCACCCGCGCGGACGGAACGTCCGCGCTCGCTCCTTGGGTCCACCTCACCCGCGCGAACGGAACGTCCGCGCTCGCTCCTTGGGTCCACCTCACCCGCGCGGACGGCACGTCCGCGCTCCCCGGCACCCCCCGCGCCCTTCGCACTCTCCGCTCCTCCGGTGGGCCACCACAGGATGTTGTACGCCGACAGGTCGCCGTGCACGCGGTCGAGCGAGAGCATGGCGAACACGGCGTCGAGCAGGTGGTCAAAGGTGTCCCACGCCTGGTCGCGGGGCAGGTCGATCTCGGCCAGGGCCGGCGCGGGGCCGTCGGCGTCGCCCAAGTAGGTCATCAGGATGGCCCGCTCGCCCCGCGCGATGGGGGCGGGCACGGGCAGCCCGGCCTCGTGCAGCACCCTCAGCGTTTCCCACTCGTGCTCGATCCACATGCCGTACTGCACCTGGCGGCCGAAGTGCGACTTGTTGTCCGCCGCGCGTTTGACGCGGCCCTCGCGGGCGAGGTGGACGCGGCCGGTCTGGTAGATGGCGTCGTTCTTGAAGCGGCGGGATTCAAGGTCGCGGTAGACCTTGGCGGCGAGGAGGATGTCGGCTGAGAGCCGAGGGGCGGTGGAATGGGGCGTCGAGAACTCCGAAAGGCGCTCCAGTGATCGAGCGCCGGCGCGGCAGCAGAAGACCGTCGCCTCCTTGCCGCTCCTGACTTCGTACAGCACCTCATCGATCCAGCCCCCGTCGAACAGGTCGGAGAGGGCTTCGTGAAACGTGGAATCGCCGTGCATGGCGTGTGGCTCCGTGCGTGCCGGGCGCCGCGAGAGCGCGCGGCAGCATTGCGTGGGCGGACGTGGGGGGGTGAACGGTGTGAGCGTTCGGCCCACGCGTCGCACGACATGCGGCACGCGCCCGAATCGGGTGCGTGCGGCGCGGGTGGTGCGTCACGGAGTTCTTCTGCGCTGCCCTGAAGTTCCCGGCTTCGGAGTCTCCGAAGTTCCGGGGGGTCAGAGCCAAGCCAAGGCGTGCGTGCGCATCAAGCCCGAGCGTCGCGGCGACGGGGGCCGACGGTGACAAGGGTGATGGCGGACATACACGCACCTCCTGGTTGAGGGAATGGCGACGCGGTGAGGGTAGCCGGTGCTGGTGACGCGGCCAAGTGAACGAGAAGGATCGCAGGCGGGACGCCTGCGCCACCGGAGTGGCGGAATGTTCGCGTGTGCCACCGAAGCAGCAACCATTCACCGATTCCGCATGAACTCCGCCACGTGGCCGAAGCGGGCATCCAGGAACGCGCGCAGCGGGCCCTCGACGCGGCAGTCATTCATGGCCTTCGCCATGCACGCCAGCCACTGGTCGCGTTCCGATTCGCCGATGGGGAACGGCGCGTGGCGCGCCCGCAGGCGCGGGTGGCCGAAGCGCTCCACGTAGAGTTGCGGCCCGCCCATCCAGCCGCACAGAAACATGAAGAGTTTGTCGCGGGCTTCGCTCAGGTCGGGCTTGTGCAGGGCGCGAATGCCCGCGAAGGCGGGGTCGCGGTCCATGTGGTCGTAGAACGTGTCCACCAGGTTGCGCACGCGGTCGATGCCGCCAAGCGAGTCGAACGGCGTGTTCGTCGCGCTGAAGGGGTGACTCGACTGGGGCTGGGGTTGCGTCAGGTCCACGGCTTGATTCAGGAGTGGTCCACGGATGAGCACCGATGAAGTGAATGAGGTTCGAGACACGTGGCGACGACGGCGCGGAGTGAAGCTGAGCGTACAGGAAGGATCACAGGTGGGACGCCTTGGCCACGGACGCCTGTGGCGCTCGCGCCTGCGCCACCCGGATGATCCCGCTTCATCCAAGTTCGTCGGTGGACTGAAAGGATTGAACCCATCACTCCACCGGCAGTGACATTTCCTCCAGCACATCGACCGTGATGTCCAGCCCCTTGGGAGCGCGGACCACCGGGCGGAGCCGGATGTCGAGCATCGTCTGCCCACTGATGCCTTCGGTCAGCGGCTCATCGCCCGGCGTGAAGCGGAAGACGATATCGATGCCGCGCTTGTCGGCGACCACGTCCACGGCGGTGACGATTTCGGCGTAGGCCTTCTTGAGCTGCTCGATGGCCATGGTGTTGACGCGGTTCTGGGCGTCCTGCTGCCACTGCTGCACGCCCGCCTGCCAGGCGCCGAACTCGGCGCGGGCCTGCTCCATGCGCGGGTCATCGGGCGTGATGTTTCCGTACTTGCCCTGCAGCGCATCGCGCTTGGCCAGCCACTCCTTTTCCTCGGCCTGCACCGTCTCGGTGAGTTTCTCGCGGTCGTTCTTGTACCCGTCGGTCTCCATGAGCTTCACCAGCACGTCGTTGACATCGACGAAGGCCATCGAGTACGCCCGGCCGTGCTCGTTGTCCGACCACGCCATGCGGCCGTCGGCGTTGCGCACGGCGAGTTCCCGCTCGCCCCGCAGGAGAAGGCGATCAGCGGGCCCCAGGTCATCCAGCCGGAAGCCCCCGTTGGAGGCGACCGCGGGGCTGCCGGTGCGACCGAGCAGGGTGAACAGGTTGACGCCCACCGTCAGACCGAGCAGGGTGAGCAGGACGAGGCGTTCACGGGAGCGCATGGCGGTTTCCTTGTCGCCGGGGCGTACCGACGTGGCGTGCCCGCGGCGGGTGTGAGACGATTCTATGTACCGGAAGGACACCATCGGGGAGCCCTGCGTTCCACGACTGAACACTGCAGAGACCCTCACCCCAGCCCTCTCCCAGAGGGAGAAACAGGCGGCAGCGCCTACTCCCCCTGGTCCAGCACCGCCAGGAAGGCCTCCTGCGGGATATTGACCGACCCCACCGACTTCATGCGCTTCTTGCCTTCCTTCTGCTTTTCGAGCAGTTTGCGCTTGCGGCTCACGTCGCCGCCGTAGCACTTGGCGGTGACGTTCTTGCGCACGGCCTTGATGGTCTCGCGGGCGATGACCTTGCCGCCGATGGCCGCCTGGAGCGGAATCTCGAACTGGTGTCGGTCGATCTGCTGCTTGAGCTTGGTGAGGATGTGGCGGCTGCGGAACTCGGCGTTATCGCGGTGGCAGATGAGGGACAGGGCCTCCACCGGCGTGCCGTTGACCAGGATGTCCACCTTGGCCAGCCGGTCCGGCTGGTATCGCACCACTTCGTAATCCATCGTGCCGTAGCCGCGGGTGATGGACTTGAGCTTGTCGTAGAAGTCGTAGATGATCTCGGCGAGCGGCAGTTCGTAGTCGAGGATGACGCGCGTCTCGGAGACGAACTTCTGGCCCTTGAAGACCCCGCGGCGCGAGTCGCAGAGCTTCATCAGGTCGCCGATGTTCTCGCTGGGGCAGATGATCTCGACCTTGACGATCGGCTCGCGGATCTCCATGACCTTGGAAGGGTCGGGCAGATCGGCGGGATTGTGAATCTCGATGACCTCGCCGCCGTTGAGCGCCACCTGGTACGACACGGTGGGCGCGGTCTGCACGATCTCCACGCCGCCCTCGCGCTCCAGGCGCTCCTGGATGATGTCCATGTGGAGCAGGCCGAGGAACCCGCAGCGGA
Source organism: Phycisphaeraceae bacterium (assembly GCA_015709595.1). NCBI lineage: Bacteria > Pseudomonadati > Planctomycetota > Phycisphaerae > Phycisphaerales > Phycisphaeraceae > Phycisphaeraceae bacterium. The sequence continues at coordinate 1,578,435 of CP054178.1, read as the reverse complement.
AGCCGAAGCCCAGCGCGTCGGAATGCGTGGGCTCGAAGGTGAAAGAGGCGTCGTTGAGGTGCAGCTTGTTGATGGCCTCGCGCAGCGTCTCGTAGTCGCCCTTCTTGCCGGTCTCCACGCCGCTCGTGGCCGGGTAGAAATCGCAGAACACCATCTGCTTGGGCTCTTCGTAGCCGGGCAGCGGAGCCGGCGCGGGGTTGGCGTCGAGCGTGATGGTGTCGCCCACACGCACGTCCTCGAGCGTGCGGATGGCGGCGACCATGTAGCCGACCTGCGCCGGCCCCAGCTCCTTCACCTTGATCGGGTGCGGCGTGTAGCGCCCCAGTTCGCTGATGGTGAAGCACCGGCCCGTCCCCATCATGCGGATGCGATCGCCCACCTTCAGCGAGCCGTCGAACAGACGGAAGTAGACGATGACGCCGCGGTAATCGTCGTAGTGACTGTCGAAGATGAGCGCGCGGGTGCGGTCCATCTCGGGCGGGCGCGGCGGGGGAAGACGCTCGCAGATGGCGTTGAGCAGCTCCTCGATGCCCTCGCCCGTCTTGGCGGAGCAGAAGATGCAGGACTCCGCCGAAAGCCCCAGCACGTGCTCGATCTCCAGCGCCACCTCCTCGGGCCGGGCGTGAGGCAGGTCGATCTTGTTGACGACCGGGATGAGCTCGAGGTTGTTGTTGATGGCCAGGTAGGCGTTGGCGACGGTCTGGGCCTCGACGCCCTGGGTGGAATCGACCACCAGCAGCGCGCCCTCGCACGCGGTCAGCGCCCGCGATACCTCGTACGTGAAGTCCACGTGGCCGGGCGTGTCGATGAAGTTGAGTTCGTAGTCCTCACCCTTGTATTGATGATGGACGGTGACCGCCGAGGCCTTGATGGTGATGCCTCGCTCACGCTCCAGGTCCATGTCGTCGAGCAGCTGCTCCTTGGCCTCGCGCTCGGAGACGGCGTGGGTGGCCTGCAGCAGGCGATCGGCGAGCGTGCTCTTGCCGTGGTCGATGTGGGCGATGATGGAAAAGTTGCGGATAGGCACGGGACCGCCATTCTAGCGGGGGGCCTGCCCAAGTCCCGCGATCGGGTCGGCTGTCCGCGGCCGGCTCCCGGGCGACCGGTCCGCCGCATGAACAACACCCCGGCGCGTGTCCTGACGTCAAGGACTCTGCATCGTGAGCGGCGCATCCGGCCCAGGGGGCGGCTCCCACCCTTCACCGCATTCCGGGCAGCGCGGGGTCGCCTCGGGCAGGTTCTGCAGGATGTACCCGCACCCCTCGCACACGCGGATGCCGATGCGGTTGAGCGCCCGCCACACCAGCGGGGCCACCGCCCGGTTGATCGACCATGCGATCACCACCCACAGCAGCAGGTTGTAGCCCAGGATGCCCGCCACCAGCAGCGCCGCCGCCGTGCCGCCAGGCGGAATCGACCCCACGAACCACAGCATCCACCACAGAAACAGCCCGGTGATGGCCAGCATCCCCGGCACGAGACGCACCACCATGCGGCGGGACATGTTGGAGTACCGCTTCCGCCCCGGCCCCATGTCGCGCACCAGCCGCTTCACCCGCGCCACCTGGTCGGGCGACAGGTCGATGCCTTCGGGCACGTGATTGAACCACATCCAGCGGGGCACAGGCGTCTCCTGTTCGGCGGGGACGCGCCTGGTCAACCCCGGGAGGCGCCTCGCCACGATCGCAGGCGTGGCGCCCGCGCCACCCGCGCCGTCCTCACGGCCGTCTCATTCCCTGCGGCGTGAGCACGTTGTCCTGCGTCACCACCTTGAAGGTCAGCGGCGTCAGTCCCGCGGCGGCGGGTTGCAGCGTCAGCGTGTCGCCGCGCACTTCCCACGCACCCTCGTGACCGGCCAGCGCCGCCTGGCCCGCGGGAATGCTGCCGCGACGGTCGTATCGGTAGCTGCCGTCCGTGCGCAGCATGATGGCGTGCTCGTCGCTCACCCACTGGCCGAGCAGTTGATCCTCCAGCACATTGGGCGGGCTGGCGATGCTCGCGAAGGGCTTGAGGTTGCGCAGCAGCAGCACGTATTCGCCGGGACCGACCTTGTCGATGATCACGCGCTCGACGGGGGAACCCGCCCGCTCATACGGCTCGAACTCCAGGGCGGCGTAGTTGCGCTGCGTCCACCGCCCGCGCTCGACGGGCGTGCGGTACCGGTTGTTCTCGGCGTAGAGTTCGTACGCGGCGTTGCGCCGCATGCGCAGCAGCAGCTCGCCGTTGCTCCACCACTCGCCCAGTTCGTACTTCTCCGTTGGATCGAAGTAGAGAGGTCCGCCCAGGGCGGCGGGCTGCGCCTGCGGCTGGCTCTCGCATCCCGCCGGAACCAGCGCGACGGGGGAAAGCAGACACGCGGTCAGCATGATGGTGGTGGAACGCATGGGGATGCTCCGGAGAAAGTTCGATGTGCCGGGTTTCACGGGCCGATCACCGGGCGCCGACAACTAATTGTCCTCATTCGCCACCTCCTCGGCAAGTCCGTTCCCGCATCAACGCCTCAGCAGGGGCAGCGAGGTGCGCCGCTCCAGGTCTTCCGTCGGGCGGGCGACGAGGTCGTAGCCCCGCGAATCGACGATGGTGCATCGGACGAGTTCGCCGGGTGAAAGCGGACGAATGCTCTGAACGTGCGTCACCGAATCGATCTGCGGCGCCTGGAAGTACGCCCGGCCGACGTGGTGGTGCAGCTGGCCCGACTCGCGTGTCGAGTGCTCGGCACCTTCCAGCGAGCCGCGACCGTGAGGGAGCGGTTGGTTCGATGGTGCGAAGGAGTCACCGCTTCCTGACGGTCGCGGCTCACTGTGGCGGGATCGCGGCTCGGTGTGAGAGCGACGCGGTTCGATCGGCTCGGACGACGCCTCGCCCAGCGCCGGTCCGTCAATCAGCACGTCGAACTGGCATCGCTCTTCCGCCAGATACGCCATGTTCTCGAAGGCGATGGTCTGCTGCGTGAGCATGATTTCGCGCTCTCGCTCGGCCTTCACCTCGTCGGGCACGTGCAGGGCGGGGTCGAGGTCCATCGTGCCGGCGGGCGTGCCGTCCTCGCGCGAGTACCTGAAGACGCCGAGCATGTCGAACTGGAACTCGCCGATGAAATCGACGAGCTGGCGATGGTCCTCCTCCGTCTCGCCGGGGAAGCCGGTGATGAACGTGGTGCGGATGGCCAGCCCCGGAATGCGCTCGCGCAGTTTGTTTAGCAGGTCGATCTGCTGCCGCGCGGTGATGTTGCGGCGCATGGCGCGCAGCATCGGGTCGGACATGTGCTGCAGCGGGATGTCGATGTACTTGACGATGTTGGGCAGCCGGGCGATGGCGTCGATCATGGCGTCGGTGAAGTACGTGGGGTAGACGTACATCAGCCGCATCCACCCCCCGGAAGCTCCGCCGAAGTCGCTCGCCACGTCGTTGAGCGCGGTCAGCAGGCCGATGAGGTCGCCGGAGTGGGCGAGAGGAGAGGACTGCGGACTGACGGCCGGCGGCCCCGCGTCCTTCCCGTAGATGTCGTACCCGTAGCTCGTCGTGTCCTGCCCGATCAGGTTGATCTCGAACGCGCCGTCCTGCATGAGCGCGCGGGCCTCGGCGATGATGCGGTCCATCGGCTTGCTGCGCATCTTGCCGCGGATCGATGGAATCGTGCAGAAGGCGCAGCGCTGGTTGCATCCTTCGCTCACGCGCAGGTACGCCCAGTGGCGCGGCGTGAGCCGGAATCGTCGTGAGTCATCCTCGAAGTACCCCACGCCCTTGCCGTCCGCGCCGTTGACGGTCAGCCCGACCGTGTTGATGCCGCGCTCCTTCGCCGCGACCAGCGCGTTGGCGGCGATCCAGTAGGGTGGGAGTGCTGGGTGCTGAGTGCTGAGTGCTGAGTGGTTGTCGGTTGTCGGCTGTCGGTTGTCGGTGCTGACCGCTGAGGCGGTAGGATGGGCCGAGTCTTCGAGGCCCACCACCTGGCTGACGGCTGACGGCTGACGGCCGACAGCCGCTCCCGCCACCGCCTCCACCACGTGATCCCTGTCGAAGACGCCGATCATGGCGTCGATGCCCGGCGCCCAGTCGAGCATCCTGGCGCGGTGGCGCTGCACGAGGCAGCCGGCCACAACGACGCGCTTGAGTTCGCCCCGCTCCTTGCGTGCGATGGCGTCGCGGATGACGCCCAGCGACTCCTCCTTGGACGCTTCGAGGAAGCCGCACGTGTTGATGACGATGGCGTCGGGGCTGTCCTGCTCGCTCACCAGCGTCAGGCCCGCCTCGGCGAGCGTGCCCAGCATCTTCTCGCTATCGACGAGGTTCTTGGGGCACCCCAGCGAGACGAAGGCCACGCGCGACACGCCCCCGGCGTCGTCAGGCCGTTTCGTCGAGGAATCGCGGGTTGTCGCGGCGGAAGCGGGCATTGAACGACAATGGTAGACGGGCGGGCTGGGGAAACGAGCCGACGATGACCGAGAGAGGTGCACCAGCGTCATGGCTTGCTGCAATACAACCCATGCTCCCGGATGTACGTCAGGACGCGCGGGTCCACCTCATCCGCCGCAATCGTCCCATGCGCCGCGCCGGCGCGCAGATTCGTTGCGCTCACGTCCAGTTGCGGCGTCTCAATGATCCGAGTCGCCCACTTCATCGCCGCCGCCTCGCCCTGCTCGCGCCGAATGTGCTCGATGAACGATTCCCGCGTCCACGGCGGACGGAGCATCACCACCGGCTCGGCGAGCGACTCGATGCCCGCCGGGTCGCGCCAGCGGTGGAACGACGCCGCCGCGTCCGCCCCGATGAGCAGGAGCAGTTTCGCGTCGGGACCGACCTGACGCCGCAGTTCCCGCAGCGTGTCCACGGTGTACGAGGGCGGGGGACGGTCGATTTCAACGGTCGATATCTCCGCCTCCGGCACGTCGCGCAGCGCCAGCCGCAGCATCGCCAGCCGGTGCGCCGCGGACGTGGGCGACGGACCACCCTGCTTGAGCGGATTGATCGCCGCCGGAACGTAGATGATGCGGCGGCAACCCAACTGCCGCGCGACCAGCCGCGGCAGCTCCACGTGCGCCCTGTGGGGGGGGTCGAACGTGCCGCCGAAGACCAGGATGGGCGAGGCGTCGCTCATCCCGCCTCCAGCATCTCGCGGATGATTTCCGCCACCTGGTCCATCGCCCGCCGCGCGTTGCGGCGAAGGTCGAAAACTCCCGGAATCCGCCACGGATGCGTCACCATCGACCACGAGGCCCGCATCGCTCGCGTGCGGCCGTCCGGTCCGACCCACTGCTCGATGTCGCGCGGCATGCTGACATCGCAGCCGTCGCTCACGCCGCGTACGATCGACCAGCGCCAGCCGAGAATCGCGCCCGCCTGCGCGAACACGCCGGACTCGAGGTCCACCAGGTCCGCGCCGGTCTTGTCGGCGAGAATGCGCTTCTCGTGGGCGCTGGTCACCACGCGGGGGACTGAGGCGACCACGGCCCGGCGGTGATGCCGCCCGTCCAGTCCCTCTGATCGCAGCTCCGGCTCGGCGTTGAACTGGCGCCCGTCATGGCTGATCACCGTGCCGACAAGGTAGGCCTCGCCCGGGCGGCTGATGTCGCGCAGCGCCCCGGCCAGCCCCGCCAGGATGACGCGCGTGGCGAAGGGGCCTTTCGTCTCCGACCAGTGGACGACGCGCCCCGCGCCGGGGCCGGTGCAGATGATCTCCGCCCGGTCGCCCAGCCCGGCGGCGAGCAGGCGCTGTCGCTCGAACTCCACGGGGCAGAGGATCACGGGGCGGGATGATTCGGACACTCCAGGCACGCCATCAGCGTACCCGGAGCATTGGGGCGCGTCTGCGACGCCACGCCGCATCCTGAGAGAACCCGTGAAGCGATGTCAATGGTGCGGGCGTCCCCTGATCGGTGGGGTAGGCGTCCCCGCCCGCGCCACCCTTCCCTGTCAATCAAACTCGTCGCCGCGGAACGTGCTGGCCAGGTACGCTTCGCGCACCTCCTGGTTGTTGATGATCTCGCGGGGCGTGCCGTCCACCAGGTTCGTGCCCTCGTGGATGATGTAGGCCCTGTCGCAGATCTTGAGCGTCTGCTGCACGTTGTGGTCGGTGACGAGGATGGCGATGCCGTCGTCGCGCAGCTTCACCACCTCTTCCTGAAGTTCCTCGACGGTGTGGGGATCGACCGCGGCGAACGGCTCATCGAGCAGGATGAGGCGCGGCTTGGCGATCAGGGCGCGGGCGATCTCCAGTCGTCGCCGCTCGCCTCCCGAGCAGGTGCGGGCCAGGTCGCCCGCCTTGTGCGTGAGGGTGAACTGCTCCATGAGCGAGGCGGCCCGTCGCCGACGCTCGGCTCGGGGTACGCCCTGAATCTCCAGGATGGCCAGCAGGTTCTGCTCCACGGTCAGCCGCTGGAAGACGCTGGGCTCCTGCGAAAGGTAGCCCATCCCCGCCAGGGCGTGCCTGTACATGGGCCAGACGGTGACATCCTGGCCCTGGAACATGACCTGCCCGGCCTCGGGCGTGATCATGCCGATGGTCATGCGGAAGGTGGTGGTCTTGCCCGCGCCGTTGCGCCCCAGCAATCCCACGATTTCGCCCGCATCGACCTCAAGCGACACCCGGTCCACCACCCGGCGGCCGGAATAGGACTTCACAAGCTGTCTGGCGGTGAGGAGAGCCATGGTGCGAGGGTGAGTGTACCCCGAAGGCCCCCTCGCGGCGGGCGTTCCGCCGGGCGATGATCTCCGCGGCTCGGCGACATGTCTCAAAAAATTCGCATGTTCCTGTCACATCGACGGGTCGGCGTACGCCTCTATGGAGGGGAGACCGTCGTCCCGTCCCCCCACCCGTCCGCACCCGAACCGACAAGGAGCATCTCATGGGCGCCGCCAAACGCCGCAATCCCACCGTCATGCCATCCGACCAGAAGGCCGACGCCGCCTCGAGCGGGCTGCCCAGACCCATGATCATCGCCGGGGCGCGGGGTCCGCAGGGCTCGCGCTCGCTGTCGCAGCCGGATTTCGCCATTCATGCCGTGCCTCGCTTCGCGGGATCACGCCACCTCGGCCATGCCGCCGGCAAACACGTGGTTCTCTTCGTCCACGGATACAACGTGACGGAGCGGGAGTCGCTCGGCTCGGGGGCGGACTTCTTCGGCAAGCTGCAGGCGTCGCTCCAGGCGGACGGGCACAACCTGGACGACTACGCCTACCTCACCTTCACCTGGCCGGGCGACGTGGGCCCGCTGTGGTTCAGCGACGGGCAGAGATTCGCGCAGGAAGCGGGCGTGGCCCTGTACCGGCTGGTGCGCGACGCGGTCGAAACGCACGGAGCGACGCGCGTGACGCTGTTCACCCATTCGCTCGGGGCGCACGTGGGGCTTCGGGCGGCGGCCATTCTGGGCGAACGGCGCTACAGCCGCCGCACCGTCACGCGATTCGACAACGTCGTGCTGCTGGCTCCGGCGGTGGAGAACGACGTGTTCGAGCGACCGGATCGTCAGGACGAATACCACTTTCCCGATGCGCCGTTCGGCATGGGGTCGCTGCACATGGTGGCGTCGCGCGGCGATGAGGTGCTGGGCTCGGCGTTCCTCATCAGCGAGATGGACCGGGCGCTGGGCTTCTCCGGCCCGGAGTCGATGGACCCGCTCAAGTCGATGACCCGCCGCGTGGCCGAGATCCTGCCCGCGCCCGGCAACAGCTTCTCGTTCCAGCTGCACGACTTCAGCCCGCGCTCCACGACCATTCTGAACCCCGACCTGCACGCGCACCATCACAGCGACTACTGGACCCGTCCCGCCCAGGTGGATTACTACGCGAACCTGGTTCGGTGATGGGCGCCCGTCATGAAACTCATGCAGCATCGGCGCGCGGTGACGGGGATACTTCGAAGTTCAATCATCACGATCAAGCACGAGTCGGAGCATGGCCCCGTCAACCGTTCCGAAGAAACACAAGGCCCGCGTCCGTGGACGCGGGCCTTGCAGTCGTTGCGATGCGGCGTTTTCTCAGACCTCCGCCTTCATCTTCTCCGCCTTGGCCCGGGCCGCGTCCAGGTTGCCCACGTACATGAAGGCGCCTTCCGGCAGGTCGTCGCCTTCGCCGTTGGCCAGACGCTCGAAGGAGTCGATCGTCTCCTCCAGCGGGGTGTAGATGCCCTTGAAGCCCGTGAACTGCTCGGCGACGAAGAACGGCTGGCTCAGGAAGCGCTCGATCTTGCGGGCGCGGGCCACGGTGAGCTTGTCCTCTTCGCTCAGTTCATCGACGCCCAGGATGGCGATGATGTCCTGCAGGTCGCGGTAGCGCTGCAGAATGCCCTGCACGCGCCGGGCGACGCGGTAGTGACGCTCGCCCAGCACTTCCTGCGACAGAATGCGCGAGCTGGAGGCGATCGGATCGACCGCGGGGTAGATGCCCTTCTCGGCGATCTTGCGCTCCAGCACGACGAACGCGTCCAGGTGGCCGAAGGCCGTGGCCGGCGCGGGGTCGGTCAGGTCGTCGGCGGGCACGTAGATGGCCTGCACCGAGGTGATGGCGCCCTTGCTGGTGGAGGTGATGCGCTCCTGCATCTCGCCCATCTCGGTGGAGAGCGTGGGCTGGTATCCCACGGCGCTGGGCATGCGGCCCAGCAGCGCGGAGACTTCCGAGCCCGCCTGGGTGAAGCGGAAGACGTTGTCGATGAAGATCAGGGTTTCCTTGCCGGAGGCGTCGCGGAACTCCTCGGCCATGGTCAGCCCGGAGAGCCCGACGCGCAGACGCGCGCCCGGCGGCTCGTTCATCTGCCCGAACACCATGGCCACCTTGTCGAGCACGTGGGCGGTGTTGCCGTTCTCGTCGGTGTACTCGGCCTCCTGCATTTCCAGCCAGAGGTCGTTGCCCTCGCGGGTGCGCTCGCCCACGCCGCAGAACACGCTGTAGCCGCCGAACTCGCGGGCCACGCGGGCGATCATTTCCTGGATGATGACGGTCTTGCCGACGCCCGCGCCTCCGAACAGGCCGATCTTGCCGCCGCGAACGAACGGGCAGAGCAGGTCAATGACCTTGATGCCGGTGACGAGGATTTCGGTCTTGGGGTTCAGGTCGGTCAGGGCCGGCGGGGCCTTGTGGATGGGAGCGTGCTTCTTCGCGGTGACGGGTCCGCGCTGGTCGATGGGTTCCCCGAGCAGGTTGAAGACGCGTCCCAGCACTTCTTCACCCACGGGCACCTGAACCGGCGATCCGGTGTCGGTGCAGTCGTCGCCACGGCGCAGGCCGTCGGTCGAGCCGAGGGCCACGCAGCGCACCTGTCCGCCGCCCAGGTGCTTGGCGACCTCACCGACGAGGCGGACCTTCTGGCCGCGCACATCGATGTGGCATTCCACGGCGTTGTAGATTTCGGGCAGGTCGCTCTCGGGGAACTGGGCGTCGAAGGTGGAGCCGATGACCTGAATGATCGTGCCGGTGGTGGGCATGGCGGGAACTCTGGGACAGAGGACTGGGACCGAGGTCAGGACAACTGCACCCGTGAAATCGGGTGGACACATCGAGTCCGACTTCGTGACTTTCTTCACGAAGACCGGGCCAAGAGGATAGGCCCAACCAGCCCCAAGGCCAAGATCGAACGGCGCACAATCGAACCCGATCCGGAACACCCCGACTGAATCCCGCTCAGACATGGAGAGCAGCGGAGCCGATGAGGAAGCACCCTCACTCCGAAACCACCCGAGGCGGAGAGTGGAGAAATGGCCGCTCGATTGCCCATGATGAATGTGAAACAAAAACCCGCCGGCGGCGTTGATATCTGCTGGAGTGCGTGACGGATATCCTTGAGGGACATCGCGTCACAATGGTTTGCCTGCCGCACGCCCCGCCTGTTCGCATTCATGGCGGCAACCGCGCGGGATCAGGAGACGCGGATCACCGAGTCACCCGGCCTCTGTTCTCATCCGTTTGGGACTTTGATCGTCTTGTTCGCTCCGTCCGGCTGCTCGATTCGATCCGCGTCTCCCGGTTCCGCGTGTTCGCGCCCACGCCCTCGCGTCCTCCACTCCCCCACCACTTCGTTCCTTTCATTCCCCGCTGCTCACCACGGGAACTCACTCCATGACCTCACGAATCCCGGTTCTGTCGCTGCTGCCCGCCGCACTGGTCGCGTCTTGTCTGGCCGCGGCGCCGTTCGCGCAGGACGACAAGAAGTCCGAAGTGAATCCGCGGTGGCTGGAGAAAATGGACAATCTGGATCGGAGTCTGCTCGATGAAAACATCGGCTACGCCGCGCCTGAGATGCCCACCGGGCTGGAGTGGAAGGAAACCGACAAGCCCCTGTCGTGGGAAGGCCTTCGAGGCAAGGTGGTCGTGGTGCAGTCGTGGACGACGAAGGACAGCCCCGGCCGAGCCGCCATCGAGCGGGCGGAGAACGTGCTCAAACCCTTCGGCGAGCAGGTGGTGGTCATCGGGCTGCATACGCCTGACGGCGCGGATGCCGCGGAGAAGTTCCTCAAGCAGCGCGAAATGACCATGCCGATCATCCTCGACCGCGAGGGCAAGTTCTGCGACGAGTTCGGTTTCTTCCGGAAGCCCGCCAACGTGGTGATCGACAGGCATGGCATCATCCGTTACGCCGGGCTGAACCCCAACGGCCTGCGCGAGGCGGTGAAGGGGTTGATTGATGAAGCATTCGACCCGGAGAAGAAGGGCGAGCCGCGCCCGGCGCCGGAGTTGAAGGACACGTCCGACATCGAGTGGCCCCCTCACAACACTGGGCGACTGAGCGCCGCCAACGTCCAGGGCAAGAAGGGACCAGCCCTGTTCGCCGAGACGTGGGTGAGCGCGCAACCAGACCTCACGGGCAAGGTGGTGATCATCGACTTCTCGGCCACGTGGTGCCCCCCCTGCCGCGCGTCCTTCCCGCACATGAGCCAGTTGCAGGAGAAATTCCGCGGCTCACTGGAGATCATCGCCATCACCAACGAGACGCCGCAGGCCTTCCGCGACGGGCTGACGAAGTACAACATCGCCCCGGCGTCGATCAAGTTCAGCGTCGCCAGCGACCCCGCCACCCGCACCATGAAGGCCGTGAACGGCAACGCCTGGCCGCACGCCCTCGTCCTCAGCGCCGACTGGGTCGTCCGCTGGCAGGGCCACCCGGCGGAACTCAACGAGCAGACGCTGCGCCAGATCATCGCGGCCAACAGTTCCATGGCGGGAACCACGCTCTCCCGCTACCGTTGGAGCGGAGGGAAGTGAGAAACGTCTATCGGCTGCCGGGTATGTGAGATCGTCGATCGGCTGACTGACGGTGATTCACCGTGCCTGTTCGACGCCGGAGCGGTCGCGCCATGACGCCGCCTTGGCGTCATGCCCCTGTCCGGGATCAGCCGCGTGCCACGACTCGTAGAGATCGCTCAGCGCCTTCGCGCACTCCTGCCGGTCCCGCAATGACGCCCCGGGGGCCGATTCGAGCAACTGCTGGGCCTCGAGCAGCCGGGTTTCGGCGGCCTGATAGCCGGCGCTGTCCGAGGCAAGCCCGGCGCGGGCCTTGCCGAGATACAGCAGCACCGACACCAGCCGCCGCGCATTGCCTCCTGTGAAGACGTCGCGCGCCCGCGGCTCGATCGGCTCCAGGACCGCCAGGGCCTCGGCGAAGCGCCGCTGCGTCACCCGCAGCCCGCCCAGGTTGATGGCGGACATCAACGTGTTGGGGTGCCCCTCACCCAGCGTCGCACGACGCTTGCTCAGCGCTTCGACCAGCAGCGGATCGGCTTCATCCAGGCGCCCCATCACCACCAGCAGCCCGCCCAGGTTGTTCATCGACCACAGCGTGTCGGGATGCTCAGGCCCGAGCGTGCGTCGGCGCACGTCCAGCGCCTCGCGCCAGTAGGGCTCCGCCTCATCGTTCTTCCCCTGCATCTGCAGCAGGTACCCCATGTTGTTGATGGAGTTGAGCGTGTCGGGGTGGGCCTCGCCCAGCGTGCGGCGTCGGATCTCCAGCGTCTCGCGCCAGAACGGCTCCGCCTCGGCCAGCTTGTTCTGCGCCTGAAGGAGATAGCCCACGTTGTTCAGCGCCACCAGCGTGTTCGGATGTTCCGGCCCGAGCACGCGGCGGTACTTCTCCAGCGCCTCGCGGTAATGCGCCTCCGCCTCATCGAACTTGCCCTGCTGCTGCAGCACGAAGCCCATGTTGTTGATGGAGAGCAGTGTTTCGGGATGCTCCTCACCCAGCACGCGGCGATGTCCGGCCAGCGCATCGCGCAGATACTGCTCGGCCGCCTCGGGCTTGCCCATCTCCCACAGGAGCGCGCCCAGCTTTCCGACCGCGGTGATGGTGTCCGGGTGATCCGGGCCCTGCACGCGCCGATACCGCTCCAGCGAATCCCGGTAGACCGCCTCGGCTTCCGCCAACCGCCCGCTGACGTGGTGAAGCGTCCCCAGCGTGTTGAGCGATTCCAGCGTGTCGGGATGATCCTCGCCCAGCACGCGACGGCGCGTGTCGAGCGCGGCCTGAAGCAGGGCCGTGGCCTCGACGTACATGCCGAACCCGTGATACCGCTCCGCCAGCGCCTGCTGAAGACGGGCGGCGACCGCGGGCTGATCCGCGAACCGGGCCGTGATCGCCGCCGCCGCGGGCTTGAGTATGACGCCGTCGATCAGCGTGCGCGCGGCGTCGGTGGCGTTGATGTTGGCCCACTGCGACGTGAACGCCTGCATCGCGGCGTCCCGTGCGCCATCGTCCGCACCGGCCTTCCGCAGCGACTCCGCAAGCCGCGCCGCCACATCGGCGGAGAGCATCCGACCGGCCTCGGTGGGGTCCACCTGCGCCAGCATGTCGGCCTGGAAGTCGGCCACGAGCTGCAGTTCATCGGCGCGCTGCTTGGCCTCGGCCTCGGCGAGCACGGCCCGATCGCGCTGGCGATCTGCCGAGGCCTGCGCTTCGACGGCCTTGTCACGCTGTTCGCGTGCCACCTGCGCCTGCCAGGCGAACGCGCCCGCCCCCAGCAGCAGCGCGACCGCCACCGCGCTCACGGCCCCCGCCATCACCCGGTTTCGGCGGACGAACTTGCGGAACTGATACGACCGGCTGGGCGGCACCGCCTGCACCGCGTCGCCCGCCAGGTATCGGCGCACGTCCTGCGCCAGCGCGCTGGCGGTGTCGTAGCGGCGGGCCCGATCCTTCTCCATCGCGGTCATCACGATCCAGTCCAGCTCGCCCCGCACGATCGAGCCGATGCGGGTCGGCTCCGCCTGCCGCTGCGAGGCGACCGTGGCCAGCGTCGCGGTGTTCGAACTGAGCCGCGTGCTGGGACGGGGCGGCTCCACCTCGCGGATGATGCGCAGAATCTCGGCGAAGCCGGCCGAACGCAGCTCGCGCCCGCTGAAGGGCGTGGTGCCCGTGAGCAGCTCGTAGAGCAGCACACCCAGGGAGTACACATCGGTGCGCGTGTCGATGTCCTGGCTTCCCTCGGCCTGCTCCGGGCTCATGTACTCGGGCGTGCCGATGAACTGCCGGTGCTCGGTGAAGAGCGTCTTCTCGGTGAGCTTGCTGACCGTGGCCTTGGCCACGCCGAAGTCGATCACCTTGGCCGTCAGACGCCCGTCGCGCGAGGCCACGAGGATGTTCGATGGCTTGATGTCGCGGTGGATGATGGCCTTGGTGTGGGCGTGCTGCACCGCCTCGCACACCTGGATGAACAGGTCCAGACGCTGCTCGATGGTGAGCCGGTTGCGGTCGCAGTACGCGTCGATCGGTTCGCCGGGGCAGAACTCCATCACGAAGTAGGGTCGGCCCGACTCCGTGGCGCCGGCGTCGAACACCTTGGCGATGTTGGGGTGGTCCATCAGCGCCAGGGCCTGGCGCTCCTGCTCGAAGCGGGCCACCACCTGCCGGGTGTCCATCCCCAGCTTGATGATCTTGAGCGCCACCCGACGCGCCACCGGGCGCTCCTGCTCCGCCAGGAACACCACGCCGAACCCCCCCTCGCCGATCTGACTGAGAATCCGGTACGGTCCGATGCGGCTGCCCGGCCCCTCGCGCACCGGCGCCGCGGCGGGAGGCGGCATGTCCGCCGTTACGTCGCCAGCGGGCGATGACGGCAGATCGGCGGTGGGTTGGCTGTGGTCGGACCTGTCACTGTTCATGCGTCCCTCGCGTGCGATGCAACCCGCACTCGCCCGTCTCGCAACGTCCGTACGGCGCCAGAGCCGCCCGGCACGTCTGGGCGGCCCGTGTCGTCAGGGCCTCCACTGCGAAGTCACGCTTGAGAACCGGCGTCGTCCCGCCCGTTCTCCAGGGGCGGCATCGCATGGCTGACGCCTCCCATCGTATCACATCCGTCGCCGACGGTTCGCGGAACGACTCACCGCCGCTTCGGCCGAACACGGAGCCGGGGCAGGAGCAACGCGATGATCGCCGCCAGCGAACCCGACCCGACAACGCCGTAACCGATCCGCCACGCCCACATGTTGCCCGAATCGCCGGGCTCGAACGTGGCGAGAAACCCGACCGCGCAGAAGGCGATGATGGTCACGTGGAGCATGGCGATGAGCCAGAAAGAAATACGTCTCATGGTGTCGCGGGTACCGGGTACCGGGTGCTGGGTCCGGGAATCCCGACCTGGTGGACCGATGCTTCGAACTCCACCGCTGTCGTGTCTGGGCGCTGAGAATCGTCGCGGCGGGCTTCGAGCCATGAACTCGTCCGGCAAGCCGATCCACCGGATTCCGTCCCCTCTCTCCTGTCTCCTTCCCCCCGTCATCCGTGCTCATCGGTGGACTGACCTCGCTCTCCTCGGCGGCGGATGACCATCGGGTTGCCCATCCCCATGGCGCCGGCGGGCACATCGCGCGACACCACCGTGCCGGGGGCGATGGAGGCCCCGTCGCCGATGGTCACGCCGGGGGCGATGAGGCACTTCGCCCCGATCATCACGTTGCTGCCGATGGTCACCGGGCGGAGGCGCTGACGGGTGAGGGTGAACATGTGGACGAAGATGGCGCTGTCGAACCCCACCAGCACGTTGTCGCCGAACGAGATCATCGACGGGTCGTACGGGTCAAGGAACACGCCGTAGGCCAAACCCACATCGCGCCCCATGCGCACCCCCAGGAGCCGCCGGGTCAGTGCGCTCTTGAATCGTGTGCCCGGCAGCTTCGACAGCGCCTTGACGACGACGTGTCGCCAGGCGATGCGCGAGCGCGACACCACGCGACCCGCGTTGAGCATGCCGTGACCCGCCCCGCGGATATCCAGCCCGCCATCCGCCCCCGGATTCCCGGCCTCCGGATTGCCGGCCCGGCCCGCCGTCACCTCCTCCAGCAAGGCGAAGGACGCCTCCAGCCCCGACTGGTCCGCCCGAAGGGCCTGCCCCCCGACGCCGCCGCCGATCGGGGCGCCCAGGTCGATCGCTGACATCCGCATCATCTGGCCGTGCTCGGTTGAAAGTCGCATGGTGGTTCTCCGTATGAGTTAGTGTATCCTAACATACTCGCCGGACCTGTCAAGCCCCGACATCAACTTTTTTCACAGTCCCAACGCCGCGCCCATGAAGCCCGAACCGACCCGTCACAGCCCCCGATCATGATCCATGGCGGAGAAACCCGCCTGACCACCCGGAGCCCCCATGCGAATCGCCCTCATCACCGATGCGTGGAAACCCCAGATCAACGGCGTCGTCACCACGCTGGAGCAGGTGACGACCCTTCTCCGGCAACAGGGTCACGAACTGCTCATTGTTCATCCGGGTCAGTTTCGGACCTTTCCGCTGCCCAGGTATCCCGAGATCCGCCTGGCGATTGCACCGGCGCGACGTCTCAAGCAGCAACTGACCGATTTCGCTCCCGACGCCATCCACATCGCCACGGAAGGCACGCTGGGCTTCGCCGCCCGTCGGTTCTGTCTGAGGCGGCGCTGGCGCTTCACCACGTCCTACCACACGCAGTACGCCCAGTACGGGCGGCAGTATTTCCGCATCCCGACGCGCTGGTCGTACGCGGTGCTGCGGCGGTTCCACAACGCCGCGACCCGCATGCTGGTGCCCACGCCCAGCGTGCAGCGCGAGTTGCGGAGCCGCGGCTTCACCAACGCGGTGGTCTGGACGCGAGGCGTGGACACCGAGCGCTTCCGACCTGCCGCGGAGAAGAACCTCTACCACCGCCCGCGCCCCATCTTTCTCTTCTGCGGTCGCGTGGCGCGGGAGAAGAACATCGAGGCCTTCCTGCACGCCGATCTGCCCGGCACGAAGGTCGTCATCGGCGACGGTCCGGCCATGGCCTCACTCCGGCCGCGCCATCCTCATGTCGTCTTCACCGGCTTCCAGACCGGCGACGATCTGGCCCGTCACATGGCCGCGGGTGATGTCTTCGTCTTCCCGTCGCGCACCGACACCTTCGGCGTGGTCATGCTCGAAGCCATGGCGTGCGGCCTGCCGGTGGCGGCGTACCCCGTGACCGGCCCCATCGACGTGGTGCGTCCCGGGGTGACCGGCGTGCTGCACGAGGACATCGCCATCGCCGCCATGCAGGCCCTCCTGCTCGATCCACGCGACTGCCGCGCCCAGGCGCTGGAGTGTTCGTGGGACCGATGTGCTGCGATGTTCCTCGACAACCTCGTTCCCCGGGCGGCGTGACCGACCAATCAGGCCGCGAGCCGAGCGACTCGCGGAGCAAGCCGCCCGCTCCGTGAGGTCCGCGGCGCACCGGGGCTTCGCCTCACTCGCCCGCGGCGGAGGCGGTCGGCGCCGCGGCGGACTCCGCCGCCAGCGGAAACGACAGTTCATGATCCGCCCCCTGCGGCGGCCAGCGGAACCGGATCTCGCCCCGCAGGTCGGAGCGCACCACCCCCGCGATCAGCTGCGTGCCGTTGCCCGGCTCGTGGGGCGTGGAGGGCGCCGGCCCCCCCCGCTCCGTCCAGCGCAGGCGCAGCATGGCATGTCCCTTGTCGTCCTCCGCAAGGCGGCAGGCGATGTCGATGCCCCCGTCCTGGGTGCTCAACGCGCCATGCTTCTGCGCGTTGGTGAAGCACTCGTGGAGCACGATCGCCAGCGACGCCACCTGCGAGGTGGGAACGAGCGGGTCATCGCCGGTCACGCTCACGCATCGCTCCGCCCCGGGAGGACGCACCAGCTCCACGACGCGTGAGACCGGCAGCGCGCTGTACCGACCCGCGGAGAGCAGCCCGTGCACGTCGGCCATGACGCGGATGCGCCCCCCGATCGACTCGGCGAAGGCGCCCACGTCGCGCGTGGTGCGGCGCGTCATGTCCACCAGGGAAAGCAGCGACGCCAGGTTGTTGCGCACGCGGTGATCGAGCTCCAGCCGCAGCAGCCGTTCGATTTCAGCCATGCGGCGCAGGGCGTCCACGTTGGCGCGCTGGGCGTCGCGCAGGCGCTTCTGCTCCAGGGCCTGCTTCACCGCGACGCCCAGGCGGGTCAGGCGGTCCTTGATGAGATAGTCCGCCGCCCCCCGCTTCATCATGTCCACCGCCACTTCCTCGCTGATGCTGCCGGTGATGACGATGAAGGGAATGTCGTCCCCCCGTTGGCGCAGCAGCTCCAGGGCGCGCCGCGCCGTGAACTGCGGCAGGTTGTAGTCGGCCAGGATGATCTGCGGAGCCCAATCCAGCGCCGCGCCGAACCCCTTCTCGTCATCCACGCGCCGGTGTTCGAAGCGCAGACCCTCGCGCTTCAGTTCATGAAGCACCAGCTCCTCGTCCTCCGGGCGATCCTCCACGATCAGGATGCGCAGCGGCTGACTCGTCATGATCCCGCGCTCCCCGCGAATCGGTCACCGATGCGCCAGCACCGGCGCCTGGTTGATCAGCATCCAGTACATTCCCACCTGCGACACCGCGTGCGTGAACTGCTCGAAGTCCACCGGCTTGACGATGTAACTGTTGGCTCCGAGACGATAGGCCTCGGCGATGTCCCGGTCCTCGCGCGAGGATGTCAGCACCACCACCGGAATCCGGCGTGAGATCTCGTCGCTCTTGATCCGGGCCAGCACCTCCAGCCCGCTCAGCTTGGGCAGTTTCAGGTCGAGCAGCACCAGCCGCAGGTGAGGCGGCGGGCCGCTCGACCCGTTCAGCAGCATCGTCACCGCCTCCTCGCCGTCGCGGGCCACCTGGATGCGGTTGGTCACCCGGCCCTTGCGCAGCGCGTGAAGCGTCAGCTCCAGGTCGGACGGATTGTCCTCCACCAGCACGATTTCCACCTCGTCCGACTGGTTCATGGCTGATGCTCTCCGTGAATGGTGAAGAAGACCGTGGTTCCCTGATCGATCGCCGACTCGATCCACACGCGGCCGCCGTGCCGCTCGACGATGCGGCGCACGATCGCCAGCCCCACGCCGGTGCCCTCGAACTCGTCGGCGCGATGCAGTCGCTGAAAGACGCCGAACACCTTGTCAACATATCGCATGTCGAAGCCCACGCCGTTGTCGCGCACAAAATACACCGTCTCGCCGCCGCGATCCATCGAGCCCGCCTCGATTCGCGCCGGACGGCGCGGACGGCTGTACTTGTACGCATTGGAGAACAGGTTGAGATACACCTGTTTCAGCAGCGCCCCGTCGCCGCGCGCGCCGGGCATGTCGGCGATGGTCAAGGCCACGTCGCGGACGGGCTCGGCGCGCGAGACCGTTTCGGCGGCGTCGCGGGCCAGCGCCGTCATCGAGACGGGGCCGATCGTCATCGACTGACGCCCCAGCCGCGACAGCGACAGCAGGTCGTCGATCAGGGCGCCCATCTGCGAGGCGTTGTCGCACACCATCGACAGGTATCGACGGGCCTCGTCGGGGAGCGACGCGGCGTAATCGTCCAGCAGCACGCGCGACAGCCCGCTCATGGCGCGCAGGGGCGCCCGCAGGTCGTGCGACACCGAGTACGTAAAGGACTCGAGCTCCTCGTTGGCCGCCCGCAGCTCCGCGGTCCGCTCCTCGACCCGCTTCTCCAGCGAGGCGTTGAGACGACGGATCTCATCCTCGGCGCGCTTGCGCTCGGAAATGTCGCGCACGATGACCTGCAGCCCCGTCCGTCCCTCGAACTCGCACAGCACGGCCGACGTCTCCACCGTCACCAGCGATCCGTCCAGCCGAAGGATGTCTTGCTCGAGCGGCTTCGTCGGTCGCCCGCTGTCAAGAATGGATCGCATGCGTTCGCGGATGATCTCATGCCGGTCCGGATGCACGATGCTCCAGAACGGCCGCCCCAGCAGCGCGGCGCGGTTCGGGGCGCCGAGCGTCTGCGCCAGCGCCTCGTTGATGTAGACGATGCGCTCGTCCACGGAGACGAAGATGCCCACCGGCGCGTGTTCAACCAGGGAACGATGCACGCGCTCCGCCTCGAGGCGCGCCTCGAACTCACGCTCCATCCGTCCCGCCCAGCGCCACAGAATGAACCCGAGCAGCAGCGCCGTGGCGCTGACGAACGCCCAGCCCTTGTACATCTGAATGATCGTCACCCGCGCCGGATCGTTCGTCATCATGCCGACGATCTGGTCCGACACCAGGATCCAGATCACCGCCACCGCGAAGTAGCCGAGGGCGACCAGCAGCGCCGCGTAACGCGCTCGCGGCGGCCACCACGACGCGGCAGGCGGTGGACCGAGAGATGGTCGCTGATTCGTCATCGGCCGTGCCTCCGGCGCGTCCGCGGGCTGACGCGATCACAGTCCGGCCGTCGAGTCCGGAAGAGGCACGCGCCCCGCAGCACGCACCGACCGTTCATTCATTATGCGGAATTCCGGGCGCGCCGTCCATCGACGATCGGGGTTGACTGTTGATTCATCCGGCCCGCCGCAGGCGCCCCCGCGCCCCCGCCGGGAGCGTCATGGCGAACGTCGCCCCCCCGCCATGCGTGGGCGCGGCGCGGATCGAGCCCCCCCGCTCCTCCACCAGGCGCCGGCAGATGTGCAACCCAAGGCCAGCGCCGCCTTCGGTCACCCTTCCATCATGGTCCGACGCGCCGCGTGCGAACGGCTGGAACAGGCGTTCGATCATCCCGTCGGAAATGCCGGGGCCGTTGTCGATGACGCGCACTTCGACCCGGTTGTCGGCGGCGGGGTTTCCGGCGATGCGGATCCAGCGAGATCCACGCCTGGCGTTCGCCGCCGCGCCGTCGCGGTGGGCGCGCAGCGCGTTGAGCAGCAGGTTGAGCAGCACCTGCTGCAGTTGCACCCCCCCCATCGCCACGGTCAGACCGGCGGGCAGATCGAGCGTCACCGTCACCCCGCTCTTGCTGATGTCGCTCGCCAGCAGGGACAGAGCGGCCTCGGCCGTGACGCGCACGTCGCATTCCACCGGACCATCCGGCTCACGAGACGCGCCGAACTCCAGCGTCGATTCCAGCACCCGCGAGGCGCTCTCCACCCCGTGAATGGTCTTCTCCAACGCGCGCAGACAGAGATTCGCATCATCCGGGCGCGAGCGCGCCAGCTGGGCGTATCCCAGCACCGGCGTCAGCAGATTGCGCAACTCGTGAGCGATGGTGGCGGCGAGCAGCCCCAGCGTCGCCAGACGCGACGATTCGTCCAGCTCGCGATTGAGACGATCCACCTCGCGCTGCAACGTCTCGATGCGATCCACGATCGCTTCGGGCGTGATGATGGATGTCTCGTCGCACATGGCAGTGGCGCACCGCACGGACTGGATTCGGCGAATCGGTGACACGTGTATCGGTCGGGATTCAACGGATGATGAGTTCATCCCGCGAGCGCCAGATCGGACGTTGAATGGTTATAGGACGTTACTGGCGCGGGAGAATCATCGAACGACCCCATTTCCCGCCGGGAAAGGTCCTGAGGTCACTCACGCGTGTTCCACGTGGAACACCGTGAACCATCATCACGAGCCCCTTCGTTGCTCATGGATGCGCCCAGGGCATCGCCGAACGCGGGCAGCGCGCGGATGGTCGAACCTACCGAACACGAAGTGCTGCCCGTTGGTCCGGGCCGATGGTCGGGCGGCGATTGATCCGTTCCGCAGCCGCTTCAGGAACGCCAGACGATTGGACATGTGGAAAGTTCCACGTGGAACCTCCTGATGGACCGATATCATCCGGCCCATTCCGCCGCACGATCGAAAGGATCGACCATGACCGACCCGGTGCAACTGGCCAAGCGACGACGCCTCGGCAGGGGACTCGGATCACTGATGTCAACACCCGTCCCGATTGATCGCACCGGCGATGACGGCCGAACGATCGAGGTGAAACGCCCCGTCGGGGAAGGCGAACCGTCCAGGCGGCTCGATCCCGTCGCGATGCCTGATCCGCAGACCGGAGACATCGGTTCCGAGTCATCCGGCAACGCCGTTCAGACGGATCCAGCCAGATCGGCGTTGGGCGATGCACCTTCATTCACGCCCCGTGAAGGCGGGCTCCAGCCGGCGACCGATGAGGCCCGCATTGCGTATCTGCCGCTGGGGTGCATCGTTCCCAATCCGAGTCAGCCGAGGCAGCACTTTGATGAGTCGGCGCTGGAGGCCCTCGCATCGTCGATTCGATCGGCGGGCGTGATGCAGCCCATCGTGGTGCGACCCGAACGAGGTGGACGGTACACGCTGATCGCGGGTGAACGTCGCTGGCGCGCCGCCGGTCGCGCTGGTCTGGCGACCATTCCGGCGGTGGTGCGCGACGTGGATGACCAAGTCGCGGCGGAGTGGGCGCTCATCGAGAACCTGCAGCGCGAGGATCTGAACCCGCTGGAGAAGGCGGAGGCGTTTCGAGCCCTGGCCGACACCTTCGGGCTCACGCACGCGGAGATCGCCGAGCGCGTGGGGTTGGATCGGTCAAGTGTTTCTAACTTTCTTCGTCTCAATGAGTTAGACGATTTTTGCCGCGACGCGCTGCGCGCGGGAACCCTGATGATGGGTCATGCCAAGGCGCTGCTGGGCATCGAGCAACCCGACGTCCGCGCCCGCGTGGCCCGGCTGGCGGTTCGGCATGGGTGGTCGGTACGCGAGACGGAGCGGCAAGTCGTTCAGCACCTCGCGGTGTCGACGCCGCCGGCGACGCACGACCCGGTCAAGCCCGCCGCGACGACCAATCGTCACCTGGCGGACCTGGAAGCGCGGCTCAGCCGTCACCTGGGTACGCGCGTCCGCATTCAGCCCAGTCGGCGCAAGGGGCGCGGCAAGCTCATCATCGACTTCTACTCTCTGGACGAGTTCGACGGGCTGATGCAGCGCCTCGGATTTGACGGTGGAGAATGAGACCGACGGCCTGGTTCTGTTCCTGTCCGTTGGGGCGATGCGAGCGGCGTCGGGTGACGAAGCGATGAGGAAACCTCGCCGTGCTGCGGTTGCGGACGACGGGCCTCGTCTCAGCACAACAACGCCCCGATCAGCGCCGCATCGCGTTATCGCCCCCGCGCGTCCTGGAAGTCATGCGTCACGCCTTCCTTGCAACGACGCCGGCGCGGACGACGCCGGTCGAATGAGGCCCTTGGCGGAGCATGTCTCGACGTGCGTGAATCAACTGATTTGGCGCAACCCCTGCGCACCACTATCATCTTACGAGTTCCCCGGCGGGCCGATCGGGCGGCGTCCCGAGCAACGACCTGCGTACACCCATTTTGAAGGACCGTGTTCATGGCGAAGAAACGTTCAAACGTGCCCGGCGGCGTGCCCAAGCGGCGAGGCCGACGCAGCAAGCTGTCCGCAATCCCCACCTTCGCTCTGCAGGCCGAACTGAAGCGGCGCGCTTCATCGGTGTCGATGCTGCAGAAGCATCGCGACGCGCTGGCGGCGCAGCTGGCGTCGGTGGAGGCGGAACTGTCGGTGCTGACGGGCGACTCGTTCGCGGCGGCGCCGGCCGCGGCAGCACCCAGGCGGCGCGGCGGGCGCCGCAAGGGCGGCGGGGGTCGCGGGGGACGACGGCGCGAAGGCAGTCTCGCCATGACGCTTCACAAGATTCTCCAGGGCAAGAGCATGTCGGTCACCGAGGCCGTGGAGGCCATCAAGGCCGCCGGGTACGCCTCGGACAGCCCCAATCTGCGCGTCATGGCCAATCAGCAGCTCATCTCCAAGAAGAACAGCGACCTCTTCCGTCGCGTGAAGCGGGGCGTGTACACCGCCCGCTGACCGGCTTGTCATCCGAGTCGAACATGAGCAGTCCCGTCCCGTTCCGGGCGGGACTGTTCGTTTTTTGCCGACCTTGGCGCAAAGTCATGCCCTGCACGCGCCGATAAGTCGGACATGACGCCGTCCCCCACGCCGCCAGCCGTCTCCGCCTCGTCTTCTCCGCCGCACCGTGAGGACGCTGATGCACAAGGAATCGGCGCGTTCCTGCCGATGTACGACGTGAACGATCCCGTGCTGCGCGAGGCGCGGCGGATGTATCAGCGCGTCCTGACGGGATGGGCATCGGATGTGCTGATGCTCCGTCGAACGGGCGCCCTCTCGCCCCGCTGGAGCGCCGCACGCGCCGGTCGTGCGCCGCGCGGGCGCGGATCGTCGTAACCACCGCAAGGATCAGACATGGGCTCGATCTCATCCGGCGTGGGACTTATCAGCGGCATCGACACCGCCACGCTGATCGAGCGCCTGCTGGCCATCGAAGGACGGGGCAAGGCGTCCATTCAGCAACGCATCGCCTCGCTGCAGCAGCAGCAGACCGCCATGCTGGATATCAACGCGCGGCTGCTGAACATGAGCCGCGCCGCCACGCGCCTGCGAACAGACTCCATCTTTCAGTCCGCCCGCGCCGCATCGTCGAGCGAGTCCGTGCTCAGCGGAGCCGCCCGCGCCGGGGCGCAGCCCGGAACGTATACCTTCCTCGTCGATCGGCTCGTCTCCACCAGCCAGCAGCTTTCACGCGGGTTCGCGGACCGCGACTCCACGGCTCTGGGGCTGACCGATCTCACCTTCGAGTTCGGGCGCGGGCAACTGGCCGCAACCACCCAGCTTGCCTCGCTCAACGGGGGCGAGGGCGTGCGCCGCGGCAAGATCGTCATCACCGACAAGAGCGGTGCGTCCGCCACCATCGACCTGTCCAGGGCGGGCGACGTCGGCGACGTGCTCGACGCCATCAACGGCGCCGCCGGCGTGCGCGTGCGAGCATCGGTCTCGGGCGACCGGCTGACCATCGCCGACCTCTCCGGCGGCGGGGGGACGCTCACCATCGCCGACGCCTCCGGCTACTTCACCGCCACCGACCTTGGCATCGCCGGCGATGACGGCGGGGGAACGTCCATCACCGGGTCGATCATCAATCGACTGGCCGGCGGCGCGTCCCTGGCGTCGCTCAATGACGGCGCGGGCGTACTCATCAACGGCGGCCTGAACACCACGGACTTCCGCATCACTGACCGCGCCGGAACGGTCCACAATATCGTGCTGGGCAAGCGGACGACCGGGAGCGGCACCGAGAACGCCGTCACCACCATTCAGGGCGTGATCGACCGCATCAACGAGATCACCGGCGGCGCGGTGACTGCGTCGATCGCCGCCGACGGCGTGTCGCTGCAGCTCGCCGACAACACCGGGCAGGCGGGCCAGTTCATCGTGTCCGGCGCGGGCACGAACGGGGAGCGCACGGCCCGCGACCTGGGACTGCTGAACGCGGGCGTGGCGTCGGACACCATCGCGGGCCGACGCATCCTGGCCGGCATCAACAGCGTGCTGACCTCGCGCCTCAACGGCGGCGCCGGGCTGGGGTCGGCCGCGTCGATCACGCTGCAGGACCGCTCGGGCGCCAACGTCACCGTGAACGGACTGGACGCCTATGAGTCGTTCGCGGACCTGGTAAGCGCGATCAACGCCGCGGCGTCCGGCGCGGGAGTGGACATCGAACTGACGTACAACGACGCGGGCAGCGGCCTGCTGGCCAAAGACACTTCGGGCGGGTCGGGCAATCTCATCATCACGGGCGACGCCGCCGCCGCCCTGGGTCTGTCCACGGGCGGGTCAGGCGTAGCCAGCACCGCAGTGCGGGGCACGAACCTGCAGCATCAGTACGTGGCGGGTTCGACGCGGCTGAGCGAACTGAACTACGGTCGGGGCATCGCCAAGGGATCGTTCCGCATCCAGGACGCCGAAGGCGCCACCGCCACGGTCGATATCGACGCCGACTCCGTCACCCTGCAGGACGTCATCGACGAGATCAACTCGCGCGGGCTGGCGATCACCGCCCGCGTCAACGACACCGGCGACGGCCTGCTGATCGAAAGCACCAGCGCCTCCGGCGCGCTGGCGATCAAGGTCGAATCGGTGAGCGGCACCACGGCCAGAGATCTCAACATTCTCGGCAGCGCGGCCGACGGCGACGCGAACAACTTCATCGACGGCTCCTACGAGCGCCGCGTGTCGGTGTCCGCGACGGACACGCTCGACCAGGTGCTGACCAAGATCAACGACGCCGGGATTCCGGTGAGCGCGTCGATCATCAACACCGGCTCGGGCGGAGCGCCCTTCCGGCTGTCGTTCACGTCGGGCATCGCGGGCGCCCGTGGCGAACTGAGCGTGGACGCGGCGGGGGCGGAGCTGGGCGTCACCTCGCTCTCGAAGGGACGCGACGCACGCGTGTTCTTCGGTTCGAGCGATCCGGCCAGCGCGGTGCTCATCACCGGCGCCAGCAACACGCTCTCCAACGTGGTGAACAAGGTGTCCATCGACCTGAAGGCGTCCAGCGAGACGCCCGTCACGCTTTCCGTCACGCGCGACACCGAGCAGGTCGTCGCCGCGGTCAAGCAGCTGGTCACCACCTTCAACGACGTGATCGGGCGCATCAACGAGTACGACAAGTACGACCCCAAGACCGAGCGCCGGGGCGTGCTGCTGGGCAACGGCACCGTGGCCCGCGTGCGCGACGCCATGTACCGCACGCTGCAGTCGCGCCCCACCGGCGTGGGCACGCAGTATCAGTCGCTGGCGCAGATCGGCATCCGCCCCGGCAAGGACGGCACGATCACGCTGGACGAGGGCCGCTTCCGCGACGCCTACGCCGCCGATCCCGCCGCCGTCGAGAACCTGCTCAGCGCCTACCAGAAGTCCACCGAGACCGAGACGCTGGAGGGAGGCGTCAGCACCGGCAACACGGTGGAGACGTTCACCTCGCTGGGCGTGGCGGAGAAGTTCGCGCAGCTGCTCACCCGGCTGACCGACTCGGTGGACGGCACGCTCAAGACGGCGGACAACGGGTTCACGCGGGCCATCGAGCTCAACACCCGCCGGCTGGAGCAATTCGACGCCCGGCTCGATCGTCGTCGGGCCCAGTTGCAGCGACAGTTCACCGCCATGGAGACCGCGCTGGCGTCCCTGCAGGCGCAGCAGAACTCGCTCACCGCGCTCCAGAGCGCGGTGCTCAACGCCTCGCTGAGCGGGTCGCGGCGATGAGTCACGATGATCGGACTGATGGACCACCGCGAAACAGCCGACGACCCTCAGCATGACGCCTCAGAACGCATCCAGTTCATCGTCCCCCGGCGGCGCCAGGCGCGACGGCGGCCCCAACCCGTACCTGCGCACCAAGGTGCTCACCGCCAGCCAGGAGGAGCTGCGGCTGATGCTCTTCGACGGCGCCATCCGCTTCGCCCGCCTCGGACGGGAAGGACTGATCGGGAAGGACTACGAAAAGTCATTCGAGGGGATCACGCGCTGCCAGGCGATCCTGATGGAGCTGATCAACTCGCTGCGGCCCGAGCACGACCCGGACCTGTGCGAGAAACTCGCCGCGCTGTATACCTTCATGTATACGCGCCTGCTCGACGCCAGCCGTCAGCGCGACGCCGGCATCGTGGACGAGGTGCTCCGGCTGCTGGAGTTCGAGCGCGAAACCTGGGTGATGCTGATGGAGCAGCTGGCCCGCGAGGCGAAGGGCGCGGCCCAGAGCGCCGCGGCGCAGGCCGCCGCCGCGCCCCCGCCCAAGCAGTCGATCAGCGTGCAGGGATGACGCGACCGTCGTCGCGTCGCGGTCATCCGCCCGCGGGCGGAACCGGGTCGGCGTAGAGCACCCAGCTCGACGACTTGGCGAACGGGCCGTCCAGGGCCATGTCCACCACGGTGGTGAAGGGGTAGGGGACGTTGGGCCTGGCGTTGTTGATCTGCACCGTCGCGGCGCCCACCTGGTTGCCCCGGCGGTCGAAGAACGCAATGGCCACCCCGATGTTGCGCACCTCGTCCGAGTTGTTGAGCACGCTGCCGGAGATGGTCATGCGGGAGAAGTCGATGCGCGATCGCTCCACCGGCTCGAGGAAGTGCCCGATGATGGGCTCGTACTCCACGCGAGCCCCGGTGGACCGCTCGGTGTGATAGAAGAACCCCACGCGTCCCAGGTAGGTTTCCAGCCCCAGCGGCTGGAATCCGGCCTTGCGGAAGTTCTCCTGCTTTTCCTCCTCGGCCCGTTCCGCCTCGCGCTGTTGCCGCCCCTGCGAGCGCTCGGCGGCGCGGCGGCCGGCCTCTTCCTCGCGCTTGAGGCGCAGCTCCTCGGCGGTGCGCCGGCGCTCCTCACGCTCGGTGATGGCCTTGACCTCGCGGTAGCGGGCGAAGTCGTCGCCGAACTCCCGGTGGTCGACCAGGAACTGGCGGATTTCCGCCAGCTCGCGTTCGGCCTGATCGTTCTTCAGTTTCACGCTGGCCAGCTCGTGACGGGCCTGGCTCAGGGCCTTCTCCAGCCGCGCGATCTCCTCGAGCAGCGCCTTGATGTAGGCGTGCTGCGGGTCCACAGGCGTCGAGGGGGCGGCCTGCACGGAGACGGGGTCATCCTGCGACGGCTCAATCGCCAGCGGCGATGCCGCCAGCACCGAGAACCCGATCAGCCACGCCGGGTGAAGCAACTTCATCGTCCGACTCCTTCCTGCCTGCACGAGCCGCACCCAGCCCCTCGACCCCCGGAACAGGGACGGGCCGCGATCATGCCATATTCCACACCGACTTGGATGCCGCTCGATGGGCCGGTGGTCAGAAAACCGCGCCTTGGAGGGTCTCCGAGGCCGTTCCAGGGGTTTGAACCGGGTTTGAGCGCATCCGTGGCGCGATCCATGCGCGATGCCGTCCGGGTGCGCACAGGGGTGGTCGAAGAATCCTGCGAGAGGCGGGGGTCACAGGCGGGACGCCTGGGCCACTGACGCCTGGGCCGCTGGACCTGTGCCGCTCTGAGTGCTTCCGGGAGACAGGACATGCTTCACTACCGAACCGTCTTCATCAGCGACACGCACCTCGGCAGCCGGGGGAGCCAGGCCCGCGACCTGGTTCGATTCCTGCGCTGCCTGACCTGCGAGACGCTCTACCTGGTGGGGGACGTGGTTGACCTGTGGCGCATGCGAACCCGCGTCTACTGGCCGGTGGAGCATCACGAGGTGCTGCAGCAGGTGCTGCGGCTGATTCAGGATGGCGCTCAGGTCGTCTTCATTCCCGGCAATCACGACGAGGCGGTGCGCGAATACCTGGGCATGCAGCTGGGCGGGGTCCGCATCGCGGATCAGGCCGTGCATGAAACCGCCGACCACCGGCGGTTTCTTGTCATTCACGGGGATCAGTTCGACCTGGTGGTGCGTCACTCGCGGCTGGTGTCGATGGCCGGCAGCATGGCGTATGAGTGGCTCATCCGCCTCAACCGCGTGTACAACGCGGTGCGCCGGTGGCGCGGCAAGCCGTACTGGTCGCTGGCGCAGTACGTGAAGGGTCGCGTGAAGTCCGCCTGCACCTACATCAGCCGCTTCGAGGACGCCCTGATGCAGGAAGCCCGCCGCCGGGGGTTGCAGGGGGTCATCTGCGGGCACATTCACAAGCCGGAGGAGCGCGTGGAGGAGGGCTTCACCTACTACAACTGCGGCGACTGGATCGAAAACTGCACCGCGGTGGTGGAGGACTTCGACGGCACGCTTCGGGTCATCGAGGCCCTGCCCGCCATCGCCGAGATGGTGAAACGCCAGCGCGCCGGTCATCCGGCGGCGAACGCATCCGGGATCATCGCGGCGGATCGCCTGACGCCCATGCCCGCCGTGCGGGCCGCGTCACGCGAATCACTGATCCGTCGCCAGCGCGCCCGTCTTCGCCCCGCCTCGCCCGTGGTGCTGGAGGTCAACGGCACGGTCGAGCCCTACGGGGTGGAGTGAGCCGCTCGCGCGCCACGAGCGTGCGGCGTTCGACTGCGTGCCACGGCCGTGTCGGCCGTGCGACGGATCGCTCCGGAACGCTCGCACGGCTCACAGAGCCGTGGCACACCTGGCGCTCGCACGGCTCACAGAGCCGTGGCACACCTGGCGCTCGCACGGCTCACAGAGCCGTGGCACACCCGGCATATGCCGTGCGGCACAGCGGGCACGCCCGACAGCCCGTCCTGCTCTTCCGCTCCTCTTGCTTCACGCCGCGATCGCGTCGGGATCCTGCGTAAGAGGCGGACGCCAGCATCGGCTCTTGACCTGTCCATCGGCGGTGCGATGAACGCCATGCGCCGCCTCATCCAGCCGCCAGCGACGGCCGTCGATCAGGTAGCGGAAGAGGTGGCAGCCGGGTCCGGCCTGCACCGTCAGTCGCCATGTGCCTCGCTCGTCGCGCCGCATGGGCAGGCGCTGCTCGTGCCACGAGTCGAAGGCGCCGACCAGCAGCACCTGGCGGGCGCCGGGGTCGTGCAGTTCAAAGGTCACGTCGCCGCTGCTTTCGATTCGCACCATGAGCGGATTCTCCCGACCGGGGCGGGGGTGTACCATGTTCCGCGCCCGCGTGCCTCGCGGCCTCGTCTACTCCTTGGCGAACGGCCCGAGGTTCTTTCAGCGACTCCAAGACCCCACCCATGACGACGGAACACCCGCCGCTCCTGCTGTTGTCGGCCGCCCGATGCCGCGCCTTCACTCGCGTGATGCGGATCGTGGTGACGGCGCTGGTCGTGTGGACCCTGTCGGATGCACCGATGGCCCGGGGGGATTCGGTACAGGGCGTGCGTCTTGATCCCGCCATCGCCGACCCGGTGCTGGCGCCGGGGGGCGCGCTGTTCCTGCCTCTGGACGCGGAGAGGCACGGCGACAACTGGCCGCGCACGCTGTCGGTGCGCTATCAGCAGGGGGGCGATGTAACGGGGCAGGTCATCTGGCTCTACGCCAGCGATCGACCGCGCGATCTGCACTGGACCACCCCGCCCACCTGGCTCAACGTTCGGGCGATCGAACCGACCGACGATTCGTCGCTCGGCCTGGGCCGGCCGCACCTGGTGGCGCGGGTTCCGGCGGACGCCGGTGGCACGGTGCGGGTGCTGGGCGTGACGCTCAACCCGACGTGGCGGACGATCCCGCACGACCCGTTTGACGACGGTCCGATCGACGCCTCGGGTCCGCCGCTCGACCGCTTCACGGCGCCGCATCGGCCCGATCCCGACAATCCCTTCGAGTACTGGCGATGGGTGCTGCTGGCCTCGAAACTGCGGGTTCCCCCGCCCCCGCCCGCCGGGGACGAGGCGCAGATGCTGGTGGCGCGATACCACGCCGACCTGTGGCTGCTGGCGCTGGGGCGTCTGGCGTCGCGCAGCGTCAGCGCCGCTCGCGCCTGCCGCGAGCAGTTGACCGCCATCTGCGAGGATCGGGGCATGCCCTTCGCCGCCTGGGTGACCGACGGGCTCGAACTCTCGGCCCTGCTGCGCGTGCTGCTGGACTTCTCACGACCCGATTCCTCCCTACCGGCGGAGGCCAACGGCTGGGTGGACGGACACGAAATGGTGCTCTTCTGGCCCGACGGCGACGAGGGCGACCAGGTGCGTCTGGCCATGACCAACGCCGGTCGAGTGGAGCGGGTGGTGCGCTTCCGCTGGGTGTGGGGCGACGCCCAGCGCGACGCCGCCGAGATCCCCACCGCCGTGGAACTGCCTCCGGGCGTGCTGACGCGGGTATTCGTCGATCGACCGGCGCCGCCCCCCGCCGGTCCGCTGGGAGCGCGGCGGACCATTCAACCGCTGCTGGAGATCGACTCCGGTCGATCGAAGCGCCGCTTCGCCATCCGTCCGCGGGTGTTCGAGGCCACGCCTCCCGGTCTGCTGATGGGTCCGTTCCAACCCCCACTCACCCTGGCGGAAGTGAACGCGAACAACCTGCTCCCCGCCGAGCCGGAATGGTCCACCAACGTGGCCATCCGCCGCGCTGACGGGCGATGGGAGGTCTTCGTGGAATGCTTCCGCCCCGGGGGTCCGCCGGGACAGGCGGTGCTGCTCAACCGGGCCTCGGGTCCGCTGGATACTCGAGGCGTGGAGGCCGTCACCATCCTGATCGGACCATCGGAGAACCCGGTGGCGGCGATCACCGTGCCGGAAGTCGGGTGGTACCGGCTCTGGGCGGGCGGACACGAGGATGCGATGGAGGTGCATCGTCGCTCGCTCGGCGATCGCTGGTTCTGTCGCGTGGTGCTGCCCGATCCGTGGCTGATCGCCTCAACCGACCGGGGCGTGGGCATCGGCTTCCTGCGCACGCACGGCGACAGCGGGGGGGTGGAGACCGCCCCCAACCCGGCGGTTCCGTGGCGACCCGACCCCGGCCGCATCGAAGTCAACCTGCGCGCCTGGACCGACCTGCCGCCCTCGCTGGGGCCGGATGGGCGCCCGGTGGGGCGGTGAGGCGATCCCGTCGTCGCCGGGCTCCGTCCCGCTTCGCGCTACGCTAATCGGACGATGCACACACCACTCGACCTCTCCAGCCGGACGGATGGGCAAGCCGCCCCGGCGACATCGCGCGAATCGGGTGAACCTCGAAAGACAGCCCGACCCAGCGGCCTGGCCTGGTGGGTCAGCGACGCCAGCCAGTTGCCGCTGGCGATCTGGTGCGGCATCACGCTGCTGGTCGGATTCCTGCTCTGGGAATTCGCCGCCGAGCCAAGCCCCGCGCTGGGTCAGGTCGGGCTGGGGCTGGTGTATGGGTCCCTCGCGCTCGGCTCGGTGCATGGCGTGCGCGCGGCGCTCGAGTCGCTGCGCGCCTTCAGGCCCGACATTGATGTGCTCATGGTGGTCGGCGCGTTCCTCTCGGCGGGCATCGGCCACCCGGAGGAAGGCGCCCTGCTCCTCTTCATGTTCACGCTCGCGGGCGGGCTGGAGCACCGGGCCATGAACAAGGCCCGCGACGCGGTGTCGCGGCTGAACAAGCTCATGCCCAAGAACGCCCTGGTGAAGCGCGGCGACGCCTGGCAGCCCATCGAGCCGGAGGAACTGCACGCCGGCGATGTCGTGCTCGTCCGTCCCGGCGAGACGATTCCCGCCGACGGCGTCGTCACCGACGGGCACACCGAGGTGGACCAGTCATCCCTGACCGGCGAGTCGATGCCTCGCAGCGTGAAGGTGGATGACGGCGTGTTTGCCGGCACCATCAACCGGCACGGGGCCATCGAGGTGCGCGTGACGCGCCCGGTGCAGGAATCAAGCATCCACCGCATTCTCGAACTGGTGCTGGAGGCCCAGGAGCGCCGCCAGCCGCTGCAGCGCGTGATCGACCGCTTCTCCACCCCCTACACCGTGACGGTGTTCATCCTGGCGGGGCTGGCGCATGGGGGGTTCATGCTGCTGGGGGGCGACTCGTTCACCGACGCCCTGTACCGCGCCATCACGCTGCTGGTGGTGGCCAGCCCCTGCGCGCTGGTCATCTCCACGCCCACCGCCACCCTGTGCGGGCTGTCGCGCGCGGCGAGGTCCGGCGTGCTCATCAAGGGAGGCGACGCGCTCGAGCGGCTCTCGCGCGTCCGCCGCGTCGCCCTGGACAAGACCGGCACGCTCACCACCGGGCAGATCGAGGTGACGCGCGTCACCCCCATCGCGGCGGGTGATGTCGAGTCGCTCCTCTCCATCGCCTACGCCGCCGAGCAGCGCTCCACCCACCCCATCGCCGCCGCCGTGGTGCGGCTGGCGCAGCAGAGACAGCTTCACCCGCGGGAGCTCGCCTCGCTCACCGACGTGCCGGGACGCGGCGTGGAGGGCGTGTTCCAGGGCGAGCGCGTCCGCATCGGGAACCTCGACTTCTGCGAGGAGCTGATCGACGTGTGCTTCCGCGGGCACACGCGCGAGGTGGTGTCGCGCATCCTCGAAACCGGGGCCAAGGCCATCGTCATCGCCCACCAGGGCGACGCCATCGTGCTCACCCTCGCCGACACCCCGCGCGTGGGCGCCGAGCACCTGACGCGCGACCTGGCCGCGGCGGGGGTGGAGAGCGTCACCATGCTCACCGGCGACGCGCGGATCATCGCCGAGCGCCTGGCGGCGCAGCTGGGCATCACCGACGTGCGCGCCGAACTGATGCCCGAGGACAAGGTGGAGCAGATCCGCCGACTCCGCGCCGAGCACCGGGAAGTGGGGGGGCTGGCAGTCATCGGCGACGGCGTGAACGACGCCCCCGCCCTCGCGGTGGCCGACGTGGGGCTGGCGATGGGCGGCGTGGGGGCCGACGCCGCCCTCGAAGCCGCGGACGTGGTGCTGCTGCACGACGACCTGGACCGCATCCCCTGGTCCATCTCGCTGGCGAGGCGGGTGCGGCGCGTCATGCTGGCCAACCTGTTCTTCGCCATGGGCGTGATCGCGGTGCTGGCCACGCTGACGGTGATCGGCGACATTCCCCTGTGGATCGGCGTGCTGGGACACGAGGGCTCGACGCTGGTGGTCGTGGCCAACTCACTGCGGATTCTGGCGCACCGCTCGCCCGGCCGCCATTGACCATCCCTTGACCCCGCGACGAAACCGGACGAGGCGCGGGGCGTCGTTTCGTCGGACTGACAACGTCCGTCCGGAAAGACCCGCCAAGGAGAACCCATGCAACTGGTGAACAAGCGTGCGTACGTGTGCGGCTCGACGCAGGGCATCGGCAGGGCCTGCGCCATGGCGCTGGCGGGAGCGGGCGCGACGGTCACGCTCATCGCCCGTCACGCCGAGGCGCTGGAACTCACCCGTCAGCAACTCCCGCGTGAACACGGCCAACCGCACGACACCCTGTGCGCGGACTTCAGGGACTGGCAGGGCGTGCGACAGGCGGCGATGGCGCACGCGCTCACGCACGGTCCGATCCACATCCTCATCAACAACACCGGCGGCCCGCCCGCCGGCAAGGCCATCGAGGCGAAGGTGGAGGAGTACCTGGACGCCTTCACCATGCACATCGCGTGCGGCCAGTCGCTGGTGCAGGCGGTCGCGCCGGGCATGCGCCAGGCGGGCTACGGGCGCATCGTCAACATCATCTCCACGTCGGTCATCATGCCCATCAAGGGGCTGGGCGTGTCCAACACCATCCGCGGCGCGGTGGCCAACTGGGGACGCACGCTGGCTGACGAACTCGGGCCGTTCGGCATCACCGTGAACAACGTGCTCCCCGGCTTCACCGACACCGCGCGGCTGCGCACGCTGCTGCAGGGCCGCGCCTCGCGCGAGGCGACCACCTACGAGGACGTGGTGGAGCGCTCCGCGGCGCAGATTCCCACACGCCGCTTCGCCGCCCCGGAGGAGGTGGCCAATGTCGTGGCGTTTCTCTGCTCCCCCGAGGCGTCGTACCTCAACGGCGTGAACCTGCCAGTGGACGGCGGCCGCCTGGCGACGCAGTAGGGTCTTGAAACACGGAGGGCCACGGAGGGCCGCGGAGAGGGAAGCAAGAGAGAGAAACGGTGAGAGCGCGAGGCCGCCAAGTTTGCAGTCGAATCTTGAGGAGCAGGTCATGGCGTTGCTTCACGAGGCAATCACTGAACGGATCATCGCTTGTGCAATCCGCGTGCATCGCGCGCTGGGGCCGGGGCTTCTGGAATCCGTGTACGAAGTGTGCCTGGCGCACGAGTTGGCCAAGGAAGGGCTGCGGTTCGCTCGACAGGTCGATGTGCCGGTGCGTTATGATGCCGTGCTTCTGGATGCGGGGTTTCGTATCGACCTGCTGGTGGAGGATGCTGTCGTGGTTGAACTCAAGGCCGTCGAAAAAGTCCAGCCGATTCACGAAGCGCAGCTGCTGACCTACCTCCGCCTTTCAGGCAAATCCGTCGGTCTGCTGCTGAACTTCAACGAACTCCGGCTCCGAGACGGTCTCATCCGCCGAGTTCTCTGACTGCTTCTTTCACCTCCGCGGCCCTCCGTGGCCCTCCGTGTTTCAAATCACCTCTCGTGTTGAATCTTCAAAACCTCATCAACGGACGGCTGGCGGACCCCGCGGGTGGGTCGTGGCTTGACAATCCCGAGCCCGCCACGGGGCTGGTCTACTCGCGCGTTGCGGACTCGGACGAGCGCGACGTCGATGCCGCCGTGCAGGCCGCGAAACGCGCCTTTCCGGGGTGGAGCGCCGCGCCCGCCGCCGAGCGCGCCCGGCTCATACTCCGGCTGGCCGACCTGATTGACGCCAACCTCGAGCGGCTGGCGCGCGCCGAGACCATCGACAACGGCAAACCGCTGGCCCTGTCGCGGACCGTGGACATCCCCCGCGCCGCGAGCAACCTGCGGTTCTTCGCGGGCGCAATCCTGCACACCGAATCGCCCTGCTACACCACCGAAAGCGGCGTGATGGCCTCGCGCGCCCTCAACTACGTCACGCGAAGTCCGCGGGGCGTGGCGGGGTGCATCTCGCCGTGGAACCTGCCGCTCTACCTGTTCACGTGGAAGGTCGCCCCGGCGCTGGCCACGGGCAACACCGTGGTCGCCAAGCCCAGCGAAGTCACGCCCATGACGGCCTTCCTGCTCTCGCAGCTCGCCATCGAGGCGGGCCTGCCGCCCGGCGTGCTCAACATCGTCCACGGACTGGGCGCCAAGGCCGGTGCGGCCCTCGTCTCGCACCCGGACGTGCCGACCCTCTCCTTCACGGGCGGCACGGCCACGGGCGAGTGGATCGCACGCACCGCCGGGCCCATGTTCAAGCGGCTTTCACTCGAACTGGGCGGCAAGAACCCCACCATCGTCTTCGACGACGCCGCGTATGACGAGGCGCTGACGACCAGCGTGCGGGCCGCCTTCATGAACCAGGGCGAAATCTGCCTGTGCGGTTCGCGCCTGTTCGTGCAACGCTCCATCCTCGACCGATTCACACGCGACTTCGTGGAGCGCACCAAGGCCATGAAAGTCGGCGACCCGCTCACCGACGACGTGGATGTTGGCGCCATCGTCTCGAAGGCCCACTTCGACAAGATTCTCGCGTACATCGAACTCGCCCGCCGGGAAGGCGGCACGATCCTGTGCGGCGGCCGGGCCGTCATGCCCGCCGGGTCCGACCGCTGCCGGGGCGGGTGGTTCATCGAGCCGACGGTGGTCGCCGGGCTTTCGCACGCCTGCCGCACGAATCAGGAGGAGATCTTCGGCCCGGTCGTCTCGATCATCCCCTTCGACTCGGAGGATGAGGTGGTCGCCATGGCCAACGGCACGAAGTATGGCCTGAGCGCCAGCGTGTGGACGCGGGATGTGAGCAAGGCCCACCGCGTGGCGGCGCGGCTGGAGAGCGGCACCGTGTGGATCAACTGCTGGCTGCTGCGCGACCTGCGCGTGCCCTTCGGCGGGGTCAAGGCGAGCGGCGTGGGACGCGAGGGCGGCGAGGAGGCGCTGAAGTTCTTCACCGAGGCGAAGACCGTGTGCGTGAGAACATGTTGAAATACGGACGACGACGCTGAATACGCTCTCCCGCCTCTCTCTGTGGTTCTCTGCGGCTCTTCGTGTTTCATCCATCAATCCCCCGGCCACGGGCGGATCGACGCCTTCACCTGCCGGTCGATCTCCTCACGCGTGGACTTGATGCGCTCGGGTCGGCCGGCCAGACCCTGGGCGCCGGTCGTCACCCAGCGCACCGTGCCGTGCAGCGTGAGCATGCACCACACGCCCACGCCCATGAAGATGGCCCACGCCAGCGCGAAGGGCGCGAACAGCCCGACCACGACCGGCCCCATGGCCGAGACGCCCAGCAGCCCGCGCGGGGCCAGCAGCATGATCGCACCGAAGCACAGTACGCCCCAGAAGACCGTCATCAGGCGCCGGCCCACGTCATCGCGGTCGGCGTCCCACGAAGCGACGCTCAGAATCAGGAAGAAGACCAGCATCCCCGCCGTACCGAGGAAGCGTCCAAGGTACCACGTCACGTGAAAGACCCACTCGCCGGGCAGGTTGGTCGGGCCGTAGACCACCAGCAGCGCGGCGCCGTGGGCCACGATCCACGCCACCGCAGACCCCCGCACGAACCAGCGGGCGAACTTGAACCGCCTGCCGTAGTCGGTCAACGTCCGTGGCGTCAGAAGCAGGACCGCTCCGAGCCACAGACCATTGGCGACGGTCAGGATGATCGAAGCGTGCCCCGCGCCGAGCGTCTGCACCGGTAGACCGCGGATGAAGCCGACCACGAGCATGATGATCATGGCCGCCGCCGCGAGCAGGAAGCCGATCTCCAGCCGCCGTCTCGCCCCGCGCTCGGGCGGCAGCAGGATGTTCAGTCGCGGCAGGAAGCTCCCGCTGGTCCAGCGTTCGTTCTCCCGCATGGGAAGCCCGCACTCCGGGCAGCGGCTTCCGTAAGGCAGACCGCGCAGGTTGTACCCGCAGGAGCGGCAGGGAAAATCGCCCTCGACAGTGCGTCCCCGACCCGATCGGGACAGCGCGGCTGAGGCGAGAATCGAGCCGGGCAGGGGAGAGCGCATGGCCGCGTGCATGATACGTCCCGGACCCGGGGGCGCGTGCATCGGCTGTCAACTGCATCCTCTTCCATTCCCACCGGGTAACGTGCTACACTGACGCACCATCTTTTCATCGGTCGTCGCGCAGGAAAGGAGTCCTTGCCATGTTCACGACACGCGTGCCGCATCGACGTGCCCTGAGTGTGCTGCTGTCCGCGTTGCTGTGCGCGAGCACGCCCCTCGCCGCCCGCGGTCAGGATGGCGAGGCGTCCGCGTACCAGGCGGTGGTCACGGGCGATGATCTCAACGTGCGCTCCGGCGCGGGCGACACGTACTATCCCTTCGGCAAGATTCACAAGGGCGACGTGGTCACGGTGATGGGCGAGCGCTTCGGCTGGGCGCGCATCCGCACCGAGGGTCACGCCTTCCGAAGCTTCTACGCCTACGTGAAGGCCGACGAGGTGCGAGTGAGCGCCGACGGCGCCAGCGGACTGACGCTGGGCACCGTCGAGGTGATCGCTCCCAACCTGCTCCGCGAGGGTTCGCCCGACTCCAGCTGGAAGTGGCTGGTCCGGCTGGAGCCGGAAACGCGCGTCCGCGTGCTGGGCACGGCGACGGGCGACCAGGGAACGTTCCTCAAGATCGCCATGCCCGAGAGCGCCTCGGGCTGGATTTCGACGGCATATCTGCGCAAGGCGACGGCGGAGGATGTGGCCGCGTGGAAGGAGCGCGTGGCGCGCGAAACCGCCCCCGCGGCGAATCCCGCGAATCCCGCGACGCCGACGACGCCCGCGAATCCCGCGACGCCGACGACGCCCGCGAATCAGCCCGCCGGCGGTCGTCCCGCCGCCAATCCACCCGCGGGCGGCACGACGACCAGCACGCCCCCGGCTGGCGGCGCGTCGTCCCAGCCCAACCCGGCAGGGAGCGGAGCACCAGGCAACGCGGAACCGACGGCCGTCAAGCCCAACCAGCAGAGCATCACGCTCACCATCCCCGCGGGCGGCGGCGCGTCGCAATCCACCTCGACCACCAGCAACCCGCCCGCCGGCGCCGCATCAGACAAGCCGACGGACGCCAGGCCCGCGGAACCCCCCGCGACCGGCACGAACACGGACGGTCAGGCCGACGACGGAGCGACCGGCGCTGGAAGCGGCGCGGCGACCCCGCCCGTGGCCAACGATCCGCTGGCCAGGCCGGAGGAGGCGTCGAAACCCGCCGCGCCCCAGCCGCCGGCCAAGACGATCGCTCAGGTCACATTCGACGACGTGGAGGCCGCTTACGAGGCCATGAAGAAGGCCCCCATCCGCGAGGCGGAGATCGAGCCGCTCCGGCAGCGGTATCTCGCCATCATCGAGTCGCCTGAGGCCTCGGATCGTCACAAGGCGATCGCCAGGGCGAAGGTGGAGCTGCTCGATGCGCGGCTGGAGATTCAGCAGCAGATTCTCAACCTCGACCGGGTCCGCGCCCGCGCGCAGATGACGTCAGAGGACGCCAAGGCCGCCCGCCTGGCCTTCGATCTGGCGGCGGACTACACCGCGGTGGGCCGCGTCGCCGCGTCGCTCATTTACGATGGCTCGCGGCTGCCCCGGCTGCTGCGGCTGACCGACCCCGCGTCCGGGCGGACCATCGCCTACCTGCAGCCGGACGGACGGTTCGACTACGTGGGCATGATCGATCAGCTGGTCGGCATCGTGGGCGACAAGTCCTACGACGGCGGTCTGCGGCTGATGGTCATTCAGCCCCGTCGGATCGACCTGCTCACCACCGTGGAGCGGTGAGTCGGGGCGGCCGGACGGCGCGCCCGTTTCGCCATCGAAACGCGCGGAATCTGCCGATAGAACCCGCATGAGACCCACGTCACACGACCGGACGGACGGCCCGCGCCGCATCGCCCTGATGAACCAGAAGGGCGGGGTCGGCAAGACCACCACCACGGTGAACCTCGGCGCGGCGTTTGCGGAACTCGGGCTGCGCGTGCTGCTGGTCGATCTCGACCCGCAGGCGCATCTCACGCTGCACCTGGGCATCGAGCCGTCGGAGCGCCCGACGGTGTACGACCTGCTCGTCGAGCCGCCCGTCAAGGCCAATGACGTGATCGTGCGCGTGCGTGAGAACCTGGACGTGCTGCCCGCCGAAACGGATCTGGCGGGCGCGGAGCTGGAGCTCTCCACCCGCCCGGGGCGCGAGTTCGTGCTGGGCAACAAGCTTCGTCACGTGCTGGATCGGTACGACGTGGTGATGTTCGACTGTCCGCCCTCGCTGGGGCTGCTCACGCTCAACGCGCTGGCGGTGGCCCGCGAGGTGCTGGTGCCCATGCAGGCCCACTTCCTGCCCCTGCAGGGCGTGGGCAAACTGCTGGAGACGGTCGGGCTGGTGTGTGAGAACGTCAATCCCGACCTGCGGGTGAGCGGCATCGTGCTCTGCGCCCACGAGGCCAATACCACGCTTTCGCGCGAGATCGTGGCGGATCTGGAGAACTTCTTCGAGCAGGCCCGCGGCCAGGACGTGCCCTGGCGCGACTGCCGCGTCCTGGAGCCGGCCATTCGCCGCAACATCAAGCTGGCCGAGGCGCCGAGTTTCGGGCAGACCATCTTCGACTACGCGCCGTGGTGCGCCGGCGCCATCGACTACCGGCTGCTCGCCGAGCGCGTGGCGGCGTCGTGGGGGGTGTCGATCGAGGCGAGAACCCCCGTCGCGCCGCCGGCGACGATCCAGCCGACGACGGCGGACGACGATGATCTCAACGTGCCGCTGGCTGACGAGTCGACGCCGGGCGCGGACGCGGCGATCGAGCTGAAGCCGGACGCGCTGGAAGTCGTGGAAGCCATCGAGGCCATCGAGGCGCTGGGGCCGACGGACGGATCAATCGCCATCGAACTGGATGACGCGGTCGCCGCGCTTTCGCCGGAACCGGGCGCCGTTGCGTCGGACTCCGGGGCGGATGAACATCGATCGAATCACACCAACGAGGCGGCGTGACCACCCCGCGCAACCGAGCGCCAGCGGAGC
The DNA here is from genome assembly GCA_015709595.1 of Phycisphaeraceae bacterium. NCBI lineage: Bacteria > Pseudomonadati > Planctomycetota > Phycisphaerae > Phycisphaerales > Phycisphaeraceae > Phycisphaeraceae bacterium. Next base: position 1,537,989 of record CP054178.1, on the reverse strand, counting down.
AGTCGCCGCGCGGGGCCGCGGTCGAACCGGCCGCGCCGGATGACGTGACGCATCGGCACGCCTTCTGGTGGCGCGTGGCGTTCGTGCTGTACGCCCTGTCGCTCACCACAATGACGCACTGGCCCGCGCTGGACATCGGCCGCCCGGGCGAGCCGCCGCCCGACAAGTTTGTTCACATGTACGCCTTCGCGCTGCTGGCGGGGTTTCTGTGGATGACGCGATGGATTCGCTCGCCGGGATGGTTGCTGGTGACCGGGCTGACGTGGGCGGCGATGGATGAGTGGACGCAGTCGCTGCCCGTGCTGAGGCGGACGTTCACCTGGACTGACCTGGCCGCCAGCATGGGCGGGGTGGCGGTGGCGGCGGCATGGGCGGCGGCGCTGCGCCCCATTGGCGGCCCGCTCAACCGCGCGCGGCTGCGGCTCAATGCCCTGCTCGCGGGAGACGTGTTCTCGACGATCTCAACGCGGCGGAGTTTCATCGCCTGGGCGGCGCTGACCGCTACGGTGGTGCTCACCATGTACGGGCTGGTGCGCCACTGGCCCCAGGTGGTCGCGGCGTTGCCCTACCCCGTGCCGGCGATCATCTACGGCGCGGCGCAGGCCCTGCTCTTGGGCGGGCTGATGTGGGTCTGGATGGTCATCTGGCGCGAGGTGTCGAAGGAGGCCCGTGCCTCCAGGCGATGTCCGGCGTGCGGATACCCGTGCTCTGCAAGCGAACAGGATTCACGCGGCGTGGTCGTCTGTCCCCGCTGTGCGGCGAGCATGCACGTCATCGTCTGGCAACCGCCGCCGTCGATGGACGCCGCGGCCATTCGGCGGCTCGTGCTCCGTCCGCTGTTCAACGGGGTCATCCTGGTGTTGGCGATCTATGGGGGCGTGGCGCTGGCCTACCTGCTGGCGCGTTCAGGATTTCTCGGCGCCGCGGGTCGGTCGGCGGCGACGTTCTTCACGCGGCTGCCGCGCGACTTCACCATGACCATGGACGCGGTGATCCTGCTGGGCGCCGCAGCGCTGGTGGCGCACGGCTACCGTGTGCGCCTGGCCCGACGGTTCGACCAGCAGGGCGTGACGTGCATCACCTGCGGCCACGACCTGCGCGCCACGCCCACGCAGGGCGGACTGGGCGCCTGCGGTGAATGCGGCACGGTCTTCGCCGCGGTGGAAAGCAATGCCCCGCACTCTCACTCGACCACTGAATGACACACGGGATCTTCGCTCCAGGCGAATGAAACGACCTCACGTGCCACGCTCGACCGCCTGATGCCCTCCTTCCCCCATGTCCGACCGCTTCGAGACCAACGCGAGAACCGTGACCCTGCTGACGCTCGTCAGCCGCGTGACGGGTCTGGCCCGCGACGCGGCGCTGGCGCGGCTGTTCGGCATCAGCGCCATCATGGACGCCTTCTGGTTCGCCTTCATGGTGCCCAACCTGTTCCGGCGGCTGTTCGGCGAAGGCGCGCTCTCCGCGGCCTTTCTGCCCGAGTACACGCGGCTGGATCGTGATGACCCCGCCATGGCCCGACGCCTGGCGACGCTCACCATCGGCGGCATGGCGCTGGCGCTGGGCGGCGTGACGATCGTCGGCGAGATCCTGCTGTGGGCGCTGTCAACACGCCACGAGCACGGACACGACGCCCTGCGCCTGATGATGGTCATGCTGCCCTACATGCCGCTGGTGTGCCTGGTGGCGATCATGGGCGCCATGCTGCAGGTGCATGGCCGGTTCGGGCCGACCGCCGCGGCCCCGATCGTGCTCAACCTGTTCCTGGTCGGCGCGGCGATGGGCTACGCGCTGCTGCGACCGGACGACACGGGCGGGCGCGGACACGTGATGATCGTGTCGATCTCGGTGCTGCTCGCGGGCGTGGCGCAGGTGACCTGGTCGCTTGCGGCGCTGCGCCGATGGAAGTGGTGGGTGGGCTCGTGGGCGCAGGCGCGCGAGGCGATGGCGTCGATGCGCCGCGTGCTCGGGCAGGCATGGCCCATGTTCATCGGGCTGGGCGTGCTGCAGGTCAACGTGTTTCTGGACGACCTGATCGCCAGTTACCCGACCACCGTGGGGCCGACGATCTTCGGCATCGACTTTCCGCTCCAGGAAGGCGCGCTCACCGCGGTCAACAACGCGCAGCGTCTGTATGAGTTTCCCCTCGGCGTGTTCGGCATCGCGGTGGCGACGGCGATCTTCCCCGCGCTGGCACGCGTCAACCACGATGCGGCGCGGTTCGCCGACATCCTGCGCCGCGGCTTGCGGCTGGTGATGTTCATCGGGCTGCCCGCCAGCGCGGGGCTGATGCTGGTGCGCGAGCCGCTCACCGCGGTGATCTACCAGGGGGCGCAGTTCACCGCCGAGGACACCCGCCGCGTCGCCTTCGTGCTGATGGGCTACGCCCCGGCGATCTGGGCGTACTCGATGACGCACACGCTCACACGTGCGTTCTACGCGCGGGGCGACTCGATGACGCCCGTCAAGGTGGCGATCGGCATGGTGGGGCTGAACCTGGCGCTCAACCTGTCGCTCATCTTCACGCCGCTGCGGGAAGCCGGGCTGGCGTGGTCCACGGCGATCTGCTCGATCGTGCAGGTGCTGATCCTGCTGCGGCTGACGCGCCGCTACGCGGCGCACGTGATCGACCGCTGCGTGCTGACCAGTTGGGCGCGCACGGCAGGCGCGACGGCGGTCATGGCCGGCGCGGTGTGGAGCGTGTCGCTGCTGCTTCCCGCCGGGCCGCACGGGTGGGGCGTGACGGCGCTGCACCTGCTGGTGCTCGTGGGTGTGGGCGGGGCTGTGGTGGCGGGTCTGGCGCGGGTGATGGGGATGGCGGAGCTGGGGTGGGCGATGGGGCGTGCGGCGTGAACCAGAGTGCTTCCAAGGTTGACGACGCAACGGCGCGGCGAGGTGCGAGGGGCTCCCGCCAAGGTCGTTGCGCCGGAAGACATACTTGGTCATGGGTTGCCGTCAAAGAGCGGGCCGAGGGTTTCCTTCTCCGGCCAGAAAACTCCAATGATCACCCAAGTGCCGTGTTCGAGCACAGTGCCGACGAAGAAGTGCGTGTCGATTTTTGGTGCGCACATCTGATCGAAAAACTTCTGCCGCACTTTCTGTGCGGCTTTGTCAGGAGTCGCCCCCTCATCGACGCATCGCCAGTAGAGCGCGCCTGCTTCCCAGTCCTCGATCATCATCCGGTGGTTCCCCTTGCACCGCTCATCGTCGCATCGGAAGTGGTAGTGGAATTTCCACGGCACCTTGCGCGGGGGCTCGTGTGTCGCTGAACGGTCATCCCAGAGCCGTTGCTGCTTCATGGCGTCCAGGAATCGAGGATTCCAGTTCGCGCTGTCCGCGGCGATCTCCAAATCGAAGATCTCACGCGGGCGAATGATGCCGAGTGAGGTGCGATCCTGCTTCTGCTGCTCCCACAAAGCTTCCATTGAAGGTGCTCGCTTGCGGAGAGCGTACCTGGCTCGTTCGGCCCAGTTGTTTTGCGTGCCGATCTTCTCGCCGACAATCTTCAGCGTGTCTTCGCGCGGACGGTAGCTTTCCTTGCGGCTGTCACGGCCCGCGTGCTTTTCGGCGTCCACTTCGATCCACTGATACTTCGCATACTGCTGGCTGAAGGGCAGATCACGGAAGCGAATCGGATAGAGTCGGATGAAACTGCCCTCCTCGGTGACACCCGCAGTGCAGACGAGTTCATCGTACTTCGCCGAAGGGATCGGGTAAGTCTTGACCGTGATCAGCAGTTTCAGGCGTTCAACCGTCATGCCCGCAGCTCCAGATGCCGAATCGGGAGACGTGTCCGAGTTGAGACGGGCTTGGCGAGATGGAATCGATGGCACTCCGATGGGCATGACTCCATGCACACGAGCACGCTTGGCGCGTCCTTGACCAGGCGGGCCACCTCATCGATCGCATCGCCCTCGTCCTCAAGTGTTGTGCGAGCATACTCCGCAAAGAGCGATTGGCGAACACCCGGACGATCAAGATCCTGGCGCTCATCGCTCGTGATGCCGAGTTGCGGAAAGTGAGCGTACTCGATGCCAACATTCGAACACAGGCGTCTCAGTGTTGTCTTGTGGAACCCGTATCGACGAGAGACGGGATTGTTGCGGACGTCGATCAGTCGAACGATCCCGGCATCCATCAGCCCATTGAGAAAGCCATCGACGAGCAATCCCTCATACCCGGCGGTGTAGACAGCGACCTCGCCGCGTCTGCGCGATGCCAACTGGCGAATCTCGCTGTTGACCGTGTACCAAGGATACTTCTTATACACGTAGTCGATCAGATGGTCGTCCGTTTCCTTGCGAGTGCTCTTGGTGTGCGACTGCACAATCCGCCGAATGTCGCGCCGCACGTCCGGCTGAGTAGTGTTCGCGGCCTTCCTCCCGGCATCGGTCAGCGTCCAGCGGTGATCCTTCTCTGTCACGAACCCATCCCGAGCGAGCGCGGCCATTTCCTGAAAGAGACAGAAGGAAAACGGGCCGTACTTGTAAGGCAGGAACTGATAGAACGCTGGACCGCCGCCAGTTGTGGACTCATGACGCAGGATGAAGGCCCACTTCGTGACCGGTCGGTGGTCTGCCTCACCTCCGGATTCGAGAAGGAGTGACAAAATGGCGCGATGGCGATTCAGCATCTCATCTCGCTGGGGTTGAGGCCGCTCGAAACAAAGACAAGACTGTGGAGTCGAGGAGCATGCCTCATCCTATCGGATGCACCGCACGAGTTTGTTCAGCGTCCGCCCTGCTTGAGCCAGATCAGCACGATGTGGGTGGGTCGATCCTCTCGCAATCAGCAATCGCCTCCTCGAACGCCCTGTGTTCCTCGGCTGTCCATCCACCTGCCAGTCGTGCAATCCCGTTGTTGAAACGAGGGACCGGATCTTCCAACCGCCACGCCATCCCCTCGCGCACCACCGGCCGGTACAGCGTGTCGCGCTCCACAGGGCGGAATCCCGCCTCGCGGATCGCCTTGCGCAGATCCCACACCGTGGTCTCCTGATGCGTCGCCACGCCATCCACACCCTGCGTCAACTTGGTGATGTCGTACCACACCACCGTGCCGTCGAGGTCGTTGGCGCCCGCCTGCTGCATCACCTGCGCCATTGACAGCGTCTGCATGATCCAGAATGCCTTCACGTGCGGGAAGTTGTCCAGCATCAGCCGCGCCGCCGCCAGCGTGCGCAGGTTGTCCAGCCCGCTGGGACCGGGCAGGTGCTCCAGTTCGCTCTCATCCGGGAAGAACGGCAGGGGGATGATGGTCTGGAAGTAGCCGGCGGGGGAAGCGGGGGGGGCTGTTGACGAAGAACCCTCGCCACCAGCACCTCTCCCCGTGGGAGAGGGGAGTTTCGCACCGGGGCGTGTGAGCGTGATCGCACCGGTCGCGTCCGACTCGTACCCGAGGCGCGCCAGCGCCGCATCCTGCGCCCGGCGCAGCAGGTCCATGTGATGCAGCCGATCCTCGATCGACTCGATGTGGCCGTACAGGATCGTCGCGTTGGTGTTCAGCCCCAGTTCGTGGGCGATGCGGTGGACATCCAGCCACTCGTCGCTGCGGATCTTGCCCTTGTACGCCTCGTCATGCACGCGGTCGTCGAAGACTTCCGCCCCGCCGCCCGGCAGCGAGCCGAGGCCCGCATCCTTCAGATCCTGCAGCACGGCCCGGATGCCGTCCTGCTTCAACTTGCCGCGCTTGCTGATGCGGGCCAGATGGACGATCTCCACCGCGGTGAAGGCCTTGATGTGCAAGTGCGGCGCGACCTCGCGGATGGTGCGCATCATGTCGGTGTAGTACTCGAAGGGCAGCCACGGGTGCAGCCCGCCGACGATGTGAATCTCGGTGGCGCCGGCCTCCACGGCCCGCCTCGCCTCGGCCCGGATGTCATCCAGCGAGTGTTCGTAGGCGCCGTCCTGCCCCTTCTTGCGGTGGAAGGCGCAGAACTTGCACGACAGCGCGCAGATGTTGGTGTAGTTGAGGTGCCGGTTGACGTTGTAGTACGTCACGTCGCCATGCAGACGCGTGCGCACGCGATGGGCCAGGTCGCACACGGTCCACAGATCGGGCGTGTCGAACAGGATGCGGCCGTCGTCGAGCGACAGTCGCTCGCCCGCGTCCACCTTGGCGGCGATCGGCTCCAGCCGGGGGTCGAAGGAGGGGGGCGTCGCCCGGCGGGTGTCGCGCATCGAGTTCTCGGTCATGGCGAACGCGGTCATGGTCGCTCCGATGGCCCGTGGCGGGTGTGAATGCGGCCTCTCCTGACGGGAGCGTAGTGGGGGCGTCAACCTCGGACAACTTCTCCACCCGCGCGGGCGGATCGGCTTCAGACGGGTCGTTCGAGTGTCGATAACCCCGGACAGAAGCGCCACTTCCTGCCTTCGCACAAGGGCCGACCGCCATGAGCAACGCACCGCAGAACGCCTCCGCCGCCGTTCGATCCAAGGGCGACGCCGCACCGTCGAATCCCACGTCGCGGGGCTCCGACGCCTCCGGCTCGGTGCTGGACATCATCGCCTCGGTGGAGGCGCAGCTCAGCCGCATCCGCAGCGCGCAGGCGGAGCAGGCCGAGCAGCTGGCCTCGCTGGAGGATCGCGCCCGCGCGCTCGACGAGGCGGAAGCGGCGCTCGCCCGGCGCCAGGCGGACGCCGAGCAGGTCGAGCGTCTTCTCACCGAGCGTCACCATCAGCTCAGTCAGCAGGAGCAATCGCTCACCGAGCGCGAGGGGGTGCTGGAGGCGGCGGAGAACGACCTGAACGCCTCGCGCACCGCCCTGAACGCCGAGCGTGAGGCGCTGGCCGGCGAACGGGCTGAGGTCGCCCGGCTGCGCGAGCAGCACGCCCAGGCCGAGCAGCTGCTCAAGGAGCACTGGGACCAGTTGAAGGTCGAGCGCGAGCGTCTGAACGAGGAAGCCGAGCGACTGGAGCAGGTGGAGCGTACGCTGCGCGCCGATCTGGAGCGCACGCGCGAGCACGCCGCCCGCGCCGACGCCGACGCCGAGGCGGCCCGCCAGGAGCGCGACGCCGTCTCCGCCGAGATGGAGCAGCTTCGCGCGGAACTGGCGAACACGGGCGAGTCGCTCTCGAACACCCGGTCCCAGCTGGAGCAGGCGCGTCAGTCGCTGGAGCAGGCCGGTCGCGACCGTGCCGGGCTGGAGCGCGAACATGCCGAACTGACCGCCCGCGTGGAGAAGGCGGAATCGAACGTGGGCGAACTGATCGCGCGCGTCGAGTCGATGCAGGCCGAACTGGACGTCTCGTCGGAATCCCGCGCGGCGCTGGAGTCGGAGTTGTCATCGGCGCGGGCCCGCATCGAGGCGGCGGAGGCCGAAGGGCTGCAACTGGCGGAGCAGGCGGAGCGCGAGCGCGACGAGGCCCGTCGTCGCGCCGCCTCGCTGGAGGCGACCATCGCCGAGCGCGACGAGACGATCTCCCGGCAGTCGTCCACGCTGGAGGCGGCCAAGGCGCGCCTGGAGGAGTTCGCCGCCGCCATCGGCGAGCAGACGGAGCAGATTCAGCGCGGGGCGGAGGCGCTGGCCGCCGTGCGCGACCTGCGGCAGCAGGTGGCCCGGCTGAAGGAGGAGCTGGCGAAGGCCAAGCTGGCCGCCGATCCGGCGGAACTGGAGCGGCGCGAGGAGCGCATCCGCGAACTGACCGAGGCCCTGCGTCAGGCGCGAGGCCAGACGGTGGCGGATGACGACGACCTGGCCAGGCGCGACCGGCGCATCGTCGAGCAGCAGGCGGAGATCGACGCGCTGCGCGCCGAGCTGGAGCGCGCCCGCATCGACGCCGAGGAGGCGCGTCGCGGAGCCGACGACGCCAGGGCGGACATCCGCGTGGAGTCGGATGACCGCACCATCGCGCTGCAGGCGCGCATCAGCGAACTGGAGGCGCTGCTGGCCGCGGCGGAAGCGCGGGCGGCCTCGGCCGTCACCGGCAAGAGCGATCAGCACGCCCGCGAACTGCGCGAGAAGGCGGCGATGCTGCGACAGGCGGCGGAGCACCTGCGGCGCCGGAAGAGCCGTCTTTCGCGCGTCCGTCGACTGCTGCGGGAGCACGCCCGCTCCAGATCGCCCGAGTCGATCCAGCTGGCGTCACCCGCCACGACGCCGAACCGACCCTCCCGCGAGGAGACCGAGGAGCGCATGCGCCTGGCGGCCCGCATCCAGCAGGAACGCGAGGCGCTGGCCGAGGCGGCGCGAGCATTGGCGGCATCCGAGAAGGCCATGATCCGCAGGTGGGCGCGTCCCCGCGCCGTCGCCACGGTGGCGTGGCTGACCATCATGGCCGCCCTGGTCGGGGTCGGCTCATGGTTCGCGGCGGACCAGTTCTTCCCCGCCGTCTACACCGCGTCGGTGACCATCCAGGCCCAGCCGCGGCCTGGCTTCCCGCTCACCGATGAGCAGGCGGCCCAGTGGCAGCTCTGGCACGCCGGTCAGCTGGAGGATGACGCCTTTCTTCGCACCGCCGCGCGACGGTACGCGGATCGGCAGATGCCCATGCTCTCCGACGACGCCTCGCTGCGCAGCCACCTCAAGGCGCATCTCACCACCGACTCCACCCGCGATGGCGAGCTGGTGCTGACGATGAGCGGCAGCGACCAGCCGACGCTGCTCACCACGCTTGACACGCTGGCGATGACGCTGGTCTCCGAATCACGCCGACAGGCCGGCAAGCGGCCCGACGGGGCGCGCACCGAACTCGTGGGCGAGCACCAGCAGGACGGACAGACACGCTACGCCCAGATCAACCCCACGCCGATCGAGGATCGTCGGCTGGAGCGGGCCGGCGTCATCTTCGGAGCGGGATATGCCGCCCTGCTGCTTCTGACGGGACTGGCCTACGTGCGTCTGAGCCGGGCCAAGCGCATCTTCGACGAAACGGACCCGGCGGCGGAGCCCATCGGCTGACCCGACGCGGCGTCACTGGGATGGATTGAGGTCCGAGGCCGCCTCGGAGATTCCTTCGCCCACGGCCTTGAGGTCGCGTCCAGCGCCCTCGATGGTGTTGCAGCCGGTCAGCGCCGCCAGCATCAGGGCGAGCGCGGCGGTTCCGATGATGATGCGAAAATTCTGATCCCGCATGGCGACTCCTCATCGTGATGCGTTGCCGACGATCCGACTCGGCGATGCCGCTGATTCTACGTCGCCGAGGTCCGAATGGATCGTGAAACTGGGCAAACCCTGCGGGCTGAAGGCGACTGTTCGGTCGGATGACGGACCACGGGACAGGTGCGGGGCATCAACCGATCCGATGCTGCAAGGTGGTGGACGGCTGAATCGGAGTGACCACGATGTCGCACGACCTGACCACGCCTGATCGAACCCGGCCCCGCCTTCGACTGGTCCGCCCGGACTCTCCCGCCGCGCCGCCGGGCCCGGACTCACGAACGATCGACGCCGGAGCCGAGGCGCTGTACGCCATCGAGTGCATGAGTCGTCGGATTGACGACCTGGCGCGGGCCTTCAACCTGCCCGGTCCGAATGACCCGGCGGATCGTCGCCCGCGGGCGGCGTGAGCGCTGACGCCTTCATACCCAGGCAATGGTGCAACCAATGAACAAGCCGCACGGCGGCGTGCGGCTTGTCGTGGATCAGGTGGATGGGCGTTGATCAAGCCCGACGACGACGAAGCGCCGCGAAACCGGCCAGCCCCAGCAGGGCCAGCGCGCCCGGCGCGGGCACCACGTTGCCGTTGATCACCACTTCGCCGATGCAGAACAGCTCGGACAGCCCGTTGTTCCGACCGTCGTGAACGAAGTTGGACAGGATCACCTTGTTGTCCGCCAGACCGTCGAGCGACGAGCCGGTGATCTGCACCCACTCGTCATTCGTGGTGATGTGCGTGCTGACGAAGGTGGCCGTCTGCCCGGCGATGGTCACGTCGAAGCTGGCGATGCAGCCCGGAATGCTGTTGCCGCTGTCGAAACTGAACAGCGTGATGTCCTTGAAGGTGTACATGCCGTCCAGATACAGGGTGATCACAGGCCTGGCGAAGGCGTTGTTGGCGAACAGCTGGGTGTCGCCGGGGCTGGTGCCGGGGCTGCCGTCGTTCAGCGTGCCGGAGCCGCCCGTGTAGTCGGCGCGGGTGAAGCTGATGCCGTTGGCGCTGCCTGAGCCCGTGTCGGTGATGGTGCCGTTGTACGTGTGGGCCCAGCCGCCGAAGCCGGACCGTGCGGCGTTGATCACATCGTAGCGGACGATGTTCAGCGGGTTGCCGGCCGACGCGCCCAAGGCAACCACGCACGCCGCGGCGGACGCCGCGAAAACTGACTTCTTCATCGACTTTCTCCTCTCTCAGGGAATCGAAATGATCTCTCCCGAAGCCGCCGAGCGAATCCCGGCGTGCTGGCTTCGAAGTTCCACCGTACGGGAAAGCACCGACTGTGTCAATCGATTGCCTGATGACTTCGATGACCCGTGGTCTGACGGAGCAATTGCCTGTCCTACACAGGTTGCCCATTCTGACATCGGCTCTCACTGCTTCAGCGTGACAGGCGTATACCCCAGCCCGTCCGGCTGCTTGCCCGCCTTGAGCCGCCCGGAGATCGACATGCTGCGCAGGTCGAGCACCGTCACGATGTCGGCGTTGGTGTTGGCCACAAAGGCATGCGTGCCCCCCGGCAGCACCAGAATGCCCACGGGCACCGGGCTGTTGCCGAACTGATCGGTGAAGAGACGGTCGCTTGTGTCATCCACGGGTTTCTCGTTCATGTGAATGCGCCTGATCTCACGGCGCTCCCTGGCGTCGAAGACCGCCACGTCGCCCGAGTTGGCGTTGGAGACCAGCACCCTGGCGCCGTCGGGAGTGAACTTCAGGCGGATCGGGAAGGTCGGCGAGTCGAGCGTCGCGATCACGTCCAGCGACTTGGCGTCCACCACGCTCACGGTGTTGCCCCGGCGATTGCTCACCCACACCTGCGAGCCGTCGGGCGACACGTCGATGCCTTCCGCCTCCGGGCCGGTGGACACCTGGCCAAGGCGCTCGCCTTTCTCCAGGTCAATCACGGTCATCGAATGCGATCCGATGTTGGCCACGAACGCGCGCGTGGCGTCGGGCGAGAGCGCCGCCATGTGGCTCACCCTTGCCTCGGTGCCGATGGCGCGCTCCACCTCGCCCTTCCCGACATGGACCACCAGCAGCATCTGCTCCGCCTCCGCGGTGACGACCACGCGCTCCCCGTCCGGCAGGAACACGATGCCGTGCGGACGACGGTACTTCTCCAGGTCGATCATCTTCGTCAGCGTGCCGGTGGTCAGGTCAATGACGCTGAGGGTCTGGCCCGGCTGACCCTCGCCGTAGTTGGCCACCACGGCGGTCTTTCCATCGGGCGATACGGCCACCTCGTGGGGCCCGACCCCGGTCGGCACGCGCTTCATCTCCACGCCGCTGGCCAGGTCGATCAGCGAGGCGCTGGCCTCGGACTTGTTCAGCACGATCAGCGTTCCCGTCACGCCCTCGATCCCCTTTCCCGCGGCGGGCTTATCGTGCTTCTCGATGGGCATGCCGGTCCCGGGCGACTGAGCGGCGGACGAAGCAGCCACTGACGCGAGCAGCAGACCGAATGCGAGACGGATGACGGGGCGCATGGGTGTTCCCTCGGGACGTTGAACGGTTCCCTGAGCAAGTGTACCGGTGATGCCGCTTCGCGGATGAGTTGAGCCGCCACGGCCGGGCGATCACATGATTTTCAAAGCGAGCCGCGACCGTCAGGGAGCGGGCGGGGCGCTCGCTCCACTAACCGTCACCTTCCCCCCAGCAAGATTGCGATTGCACTGTCCACCGCTGGACCGCCGCGACCCGCATCCGCCCCGCGCTACAGTCACGCCTTCCGGCGACGAGACGAGGAGACGCGCATGAGCGAGCAGATCGCGGTGCTCTGCCCCGGCCAGGGGGCGCAGGCGATGGGCATGGGACGAACGTGGGCCGAACGGAGCGCCGCGGCCAGACGCCTCTTTGAGCAGGCCGACGCCATGCTTCGGGTGGAACTGGGAGGCGCCCTCTCCGACCTCTGCTTCAACGGGCCGGAAGAGCGTCTCAATCGCACGGACATCTCGCAGCCGGCGATCTATGCCTGCTCGATCGCCTCATGGCACGGACTGATCGAGCGTGGAGCGGATTGGACGATCGCCGCCGCCGCGGGCCTGTCGCTGGGCGAGTACACCGCACTGCACCTGGCGGGGGTATTCGACTTCGAGACCGGGCTGCGGCTGGTGGCGACCCGCGGACGGCTCATGCAGCAGGCGGCCGAGGCATCGAAGGGGGGCATGGTGGCCCTGATCGGGGCGGACGAGCATCAGGCCCGCGAGATCTGCGACGCCGCCGCCCGGGGCGAGGTGCTGGTGCCGGCGAACTTCAACGCACCGGGCCAGATCGTCCTGTCCGGGCACGCTTCCGCGTGCGAACGAGCGTCGCAAGTGGCTTCTGAAAAAGGGTTTAGAGCAACTATTCTCAAGGTGGCCGGGGCCTTTCACTCCCCGCTGATGCAGCCCGCGGCGGATGGTTTGGCCGACGCGCTGGCACGGGTGGCGCTCACGCCCCCTTCGACGGTGGTCTGGTCCAACGTGACCGCCCAGCCGCATCTGGCCGGGGACATGGAACTTCTCCGCACCCGCCTCGTCGAACAGTTGGTGAACCCCGTCCGATGGTCGCAGTCGTGCGAAGCCCTGACGGCGCGGTATACTTGTGAATGCCACGAGTTGGCCCCCGGAACGGTTCTCCGCGGGTTGATGCGACGGATCGACCGCAACAGAAAGGTCACGAGCCATGATGAACCGGATGCCTGATCGACGCCTCGGCTGGCTGCCCCTGGGCACGATGGCCTTGGCGAGCGTCGCCGCGACGCTGACGCTGGCCGGCTGCGGTGAAGACCCGCCCCCGCCTGTGGTGATCAACAACACGCCGCCGCCTCCCCCGCCTCCGCCGCCGCCTCCGAGCGTGGACCAGCTCCGCGCCGAGATGAACATCGACGAGCGGGTCAAGGTGGATCGTCTGACCACCAACAACCCGCAGGAAGTGCGGGCCATGCTGCGCTTCTTCGACGCCTGGGTGAAGGGCGACGCCAACACGGTGCGCGAGATGCTGCGCCCCGAGGAGCAGGCGGCCCTGGATGACCTGCTCGCCTCGGGCCAGTGGCAGCGCGGCGTGGCGGGCATCAGCGAGGTCCACATCGTCACCGGCTCCAACCCGCAGATCACGGGCGTCAGCACCGGCGCCGGGGCGCTGGCGGTGCTGGCCATCTTCACCGTGGACGACGAGTTCGAGCCCACGCTCTGGTACATGGACTACTCGGTGGACGGGCCGGAGTTCGTCTCCGCTCCCACCCCGCCGGACATCCTGCAGCGCATCAGCGGCGATGACATGATCGCCGCGTGGCACAAGATCATCGAGGAAGAGATCGCCCGCGCCAGCCAGCCGGACGTGGACATCACCGTCCCGCAGACGGTGCTGGAGCAGCGCGGCGGGCCCGGCGGCGATCCCAACGCCCCGCCCGGACCCGGACCCGGCTCGCCCCCGGGGCCCGGCCCCGGCGCGCCCCCCGGCCCCGGCGGCAACCCGCCAGGCGGACCCGGTCCCGGCGTGCCGCTCTGATCGCCGCCCGCATCGTGTGATTCATCGCAAGGCGTCGTCTTCGGACGACGCCTTGTTTTCGTGACGCGCCTCGACGAGGTCGCGTCCCCGTCGCGGGCGCGTGTATGATCCGGGCCAGGCGACGGAAGGTGCGAGCCGGACGCTCCCGCCCGATCGCCTGTCGAGTTCAGGAGCCGCCGTTGAGCGAGAAACGCGTCGCCATCGTCACCGGAGCCAGCCGCGGCATCGGCCGCGCCATCGCCGAACGCCTCGCCGCCGACGGCAAGCACCTGGTCCTGGTCGCCCGTTCGGCGGAGTCGCTGCACGAAGTCCGCGAGCGCGTCGAGTCGGCGGGGGGAAGCGCGGAAGTCGTCACCTGCGACGTGGGCGACGGCGACGCCCTGCAGCAGGCCATCGAGAGCGCGGCGTCCAACCACGGGCGGCTGGACGTGCTGGTCAACAACGCCGGCATCACCCGGGACGGGCTGATCCTGCGCATGAGCGACGCGGACTTCGACGAGGTGATCCGCGTGAACCTGCGTTCGGCGTTCATCGCCTGCCGCGCCGCCGCCCGACCGATGATGCGCGGGCGATTCGGGCGGATCATCAACATCGGCTCGGTGACAGGGCTGATGGGCAACGCGGGCCAGGCCAACTACGCCGCCGCCAAGGCCGGGCTGGTCGGGATGACCAAGACCATCGCCAAGGAACTGGGCAGCAAGGGTGTGACGGCCAACGTGGTGGCCCCGGGGTTCATCGAGACCGACATGACCGCCGCCCTGCCCGAGACGGTGAAGGAGGAGTACGCCAAGGTGATCCCCGCACGTCGCTTCGGCCAGCCGGAGGAGATCGCGCACGCGGTGTCGTTCCTCGCCAGCGACGCGGCGGGGTATATCACCGGCCAGGTGCTGACGGTGGACGGCGGCCTGGCGATGTGACGGATCGGCCTCACCGCCGCGCCAGCGCGTCGCGGATTTCGGTCAGCAGCTTCACTTCCTCGCTGGGGCCGGGCGGGGGGGCGGCGGGCTTCTCCTTCTCCATGCGCTTCTTGGCGGTGTTGATCGCCTTGATGAGCAGGAAAACGGCGAACGCCACGATCGTGAAGTTGATGATCTCGTTGATGAACACGCCGTACTTGAGCACGACGGCGGGTGCTTCCTTCACGCCTTCCGAGGCGGCCACGGCCTCCTTGAGCACCAGCGTTTTGTCCGAGAAATCCACGCCTCCCAGCAGCAGGCCCAGGGGCGGCATCATCACGTCGTTGACCATCGACGAGACGATCTTGCCGAAGGCGGCGCCGATGATGATGCCCACCGCCATGTCCACCACGTTGCCGCGAAGGGCGAATTCCTTGAACTCCTTGATGAACGGCATCTGCACTCTCCTCTGGCTCGATCGAGAGGCCGATTCCCACCAGGAACCGCGCCGGCTCGAAGCGTGATCGGGTCTATCGGGTGAAGCGCGTGTCGCCCCCGCCGCTGAGCGGCAGCGTGAGGGGGCCGAAGGGCGTGGTGACGCTCAACTGACCGGACACGCCGTAGGACGCGCCGCGCCCCATCAGCACGTTGAACAGCCCCGCCCCCGCGCCGCGGGGCGAGAACGACAGCGGCAGCCGCAGCACGGCGTCCCGGCCCGGCGCGATCGTCGCCGCCTGCGCCAGGTCGGTGCGGGCGACCTCGGTCCCGCCCAGCGATAGGCCATAGGCGATGCGGCTGACATCCACGCCGAACGCGTTGGGGTTGCCCAGCCGCAGGTTCACCGTCGCCGAAGCGTTGGCGAACGTCAGTTCCCCCCACTCGATGGAGTCAACGCTCACCGTGGGCGGCGCGGGCACGGGCAGTTCGCCTTCCTTCTTCAGCGGAACCTCCACCCGGCCCAGCGCTTCGGTGTCCAGCGAGATCACCGAGTCCACGGCGTAGGGAACCATCGCCCCAGGCCTGATGCCCGATACCGCCTGCATCAGGTCAGCGAAACGGATGGTGGCGGGCAGGGCGAAGTCGCGCGACGCCTTGGCGGGAATCGTCCCCTGCGCCCCGGCGGCGCCGGTCAGAAAAGTCGCCTGCCCCGACGAGAGGGCGTAGGTGATGTCGGCGACTGGCAGCGGAACGGCGTACGGATTGGCCACGCGCACGCCCACTTCGACGCTGGCGGACTCAAGCGACAGCCCGGTGACGCGCAGGGACGTGATGTCCGCGGTCGGCCTGGGAGCGTCGGCGGCGATTGACCGCAGGGTTTCGCACCCGATCGGACCGAGGCAGGCAGCCAGCCCCATCGCGGCGGCCAGGAGCGGACGGACCAGACGATCGCACAACGACCCCATGCGGACTCCCTCGTCTCCCGGCCTGATTGTGAAGGACGGTGCGGCGGTTTCCCGCCGCACCGTCGGGTCAGTCAGCAGTGCTCCGAGCCGCCAATCACTCGTAGATGTTGGTGGACTCGGTCTCCTCCACCGGCCTGGTCAGCTGGTCGGCGGTCATCGAGACGCGGAAGCGGACGTCGCCCGCCTTCACGTTCTTGACGATCACGCGCCAGGTGGCCTTGGCCTGCGGCGCCAGCGAAGCCAGCGGCTCGAAGGTCAGGACCGGGCCGGCGACCGTGCCGCGGGTCGGGCCGGAGTTCGACTCGTGCGTCTGGTTCGGCTCGACGGTGGCCACGATGCGGATGTTGGTGGCCGGTGCGGAGCCCTGGTTGGTCACCGTGATGACGTAGGTCTCGGTGGTGCCGACCAGGTCCGGATCCTCGATGTCGATCACTTCGAGGAGGAGGGCCGGGATGCCCGAGTAGACCGTCTGGGCGTTGGCGGTGACGGCCTCGGCGCAGAAGGCGCGGGCGACGGCGGTGTTGTTGAGGGCGCCGGCGCTGTCACGTGAAAGCGTGACGGTCACCTTCTTCGAGGCGCCGGGCTTGAGCGTACCGGCGTTCCAGGTCACCTTGCCGTTGGCGAACGCGCCGCCGTCGCTGGCGCTGATGAACCGGGCGTCGGCGGGCACGGTGTCCTCGATCATCGTGTCGCGGGCGTCGCCGTCGCCGGTGTTGGTGACGGTGATCTCATAGGTGGCGTTGCGACCGATGAACTCGCGGGCCGGGCCGGTCTTGGTGATGCGCAGCGCGGGCTCGCGCACCACGGTGGCGACGGGCTGCGACGAGGCGTTGTAGCCGCCGGTGGCGCTCACCGTCGCGGTGTTGGAGTAGTTGCCCTTGGCGGCGGCCTTCACCCTGGCGGTGTACTCCTTCGACTCGCCGGCCTTCAGCGTGCCGACCGAGAAGGAGATGGCGTTCTTGCCGTCCAGCGTGGTCAGCCCGTTGGGCAGCGGGTCGTTGATGACCACGTTGTCAACCGAGCCGGTGCCCGTGTTGCGCACCACGAAGCGGTAGGTGATTTCCTCGCACTTGAGGACTTCCGCCGGGCCCGTCTTGGTGATCGCCAGGGCCGGCTGCACCACCGGAACGTGGCGCAGAGCAGCGAGTTGTACGTCACCGAGGCGCACGAGCCGACGGTGCCTTCCTTGGTGGCGGTGGCGTTGATGCGGATGGTCTTGGACTCGTTCGGTCCCAGCGAGCCGATGACCCAGTTGTACGTACCGGCGGTGCCCGCCCGACCCGCCGGGGTGGACGAGTTGATGGTCAGAGCGCCTTCCAGCTGCTCGGACACGGCCACGTCCTTCAGGGTCAGGCCCGTCAGGTTGGTGACGACGATCAGATACTCATAGGGCTGGTTGAGGCGGACCTCTCCCGGAACGCCCTTCTCAATGCCGATGGCGCTGGTGCGGGCATCACCCGTGGGGTATGCCAGCGACGACCAGGTCATTCCGCCTCCCGACATGGAGGGCCAGCCGGCCCGCTGCGCCGGGGCCGACTGCGTGGCCGTCGTAGACGACGTGGACTGCGTGGATTGGCATCCGATGTTGGTCAACGCTGACAGTGCCAAGGCCGCCAGCGCGACGGGCGTGAGGAGACGCCTCATGTGTTCTCTCCTGCGATAGGGTGAGGTGTATGCGGTTGACGACGGGTGTTGGCCGAACCACGAGCAAGCCCCGACCATCTCCGCACCTTGATGGCTCCCCGCTCGCGTCGGCCCTGATGGCTATGTGCAGAGGATTGGCGAGGTTGCGTGAAATGTCAAGGGATTCCACCCCCGCGCCGGGTCGATGAGGGACGATTCCCCGTCCCCGGAACCCGAAGCGAAGCGCCCCGGATTGAAACTGGCTCAGGGACACGCTACCATCGAGGCCCAACCGCCCCGCCGGCGGGCTGGCTCTTCCTATCGCAGGAGAACGGACGTGACGGAAGCCGAGATCGAAGCCAAGGTGATCGACATCGTCGCCGAGCAGATGGGCGTCGACAAGAGCGAAATCACCCGGGAAACCAACTTCACGAACGATCTCAACGCCGACTCGCTCGACACCGTCGAACTGGTGATGGAGTTCGAGGACGAGTTTGAGACTTCCATTCCGGATGAGGAGGCGGAGAAGATCCAGACCGTGGGTCAGGCCATCGAATACATCTGCAAGGCCGCCGGAAACAAGGGCTGAGCGGACCTGGCCGGGTGGGCATCGACCCCCCGGCCGCTCCCGGACGGCCCATGCCGACGATGAACCCCCGCGCCCCGAGACGCGTCGTCGTGACGGGACTCGGCGCCGTGACGAACCTCGGCCCCGACATCCCCGGCTTGTGGTCTGCGCTCGTCGCGGGCAGGTCCGGCATCGACACCATCACCGCCTTCCCCCAGGATGACCAGTGGACCGTCCGCATCGCCGGCGAAGTCCGCGGCTGGAACCCCGGCGCGGTCATCGAGCACAATGAACTGAAGCGAATGGACCGCTTCTGCGCCTTCGGGCTCTGCGCCGCCGTGGAGGCCGCCCGCGACGCGGGCTTCGACCCCAACTCGGGCGACCCCTACCGGCACGGGGTGGCCATCGGCTCGGGCATCGGCGGCATCATCACCATCGAAACCGGACACACCAAGCTGCTCGAGACCGGCCCCCGCCGCATCAGCCCCTTCACCGTGCCCAAGCTCATGGTCAACGCCTGCGCGGGCAACGTGTCGATCCGCTTCAACCTGCGGGGGGCCAACACCTCCACCGCCACCGCCTGCGCCACCGGGGGGCACGCCATCGGGGCGGCCTTCCACCTGATCCAGCGGGGCAACGCCGACCTCATGTTCGCCGGCGGGTGCGAGGCCGCCGTCACCCCCCTCTGCATCGGCTCATTCGCGGCGATGAAGGCCCTCTCCACGCGCAACGACGCCCCGACCAAGGCCTCACGCCCCTTCGACCGCGACCGCGACGGCTTCGTGCTGTCCGAGGGCGGCGCGGTCATCGTGCTGGAGGAACTGGAGCACGCCCGCAAACGCGGCGCCGCCATCTACGCCGAGGTGCTCGGCTTCGGCGCCACCGGCGACGCGGGCCACATCGCCGCCCCGGATGAGCAGGGCGAGGGCGCCCTGCACGCCATGAAGTTCGCCTTGCAGGACGCCGGTGTGAACCTCGACCAGGTGGACTACATCAACGCCCACGGCACCTCCACCCCCCTGGGCGACGCGGCGGAGGTCAACGCCATCAAGCGACTCTTCGGCAGCCACGCGAAGAAACTCGTCGTCGGCTCCACCAAGTCCATGACGGGCCACGCCCTCGGGGCCGCGGGCGGCATCGAATCCGTCGTCGCCATCCTCGCGGCCAGGAACGACGTGATTCCGCCCACCATCAACTGCGACAACCCGGATGAGGGCTTCGACCTCGACTTCGCCGCCAATCACGCCCAGGAGCGGCCCGTCCGCATCGCCCTGAACAACACCTTCGGCTTCGGCGGGCATAACGTGTGCCTGGTGTTCGGGAAGTACGTGGGCGGATGATCGCGGCGTCTTCCCCTCCGACGTGACGCTTGGCGTCCGCGCCGATCGTGCACACAGTCGTCGGCGCTCCCGAACCGCATCCAGAAGGCGCTATTGATCCCGCCGCTCGGTGCGTTGCCGCCAGAGCCGGTCATAGTCCCGGTCCCACGGCCGCGGCGGGGGGTTCTTCACGAAATCCCATTGAGGCAAACGGGCGATTTGATCCCCCGTCAGGTGCGGCCGCACTTGACCAATCTGGGCCTGGTTGAGGGCTTCTCGCTCATAACCGATCGACTTCAGGGCCTCCCACAGCTCCTGATCGTTTCCAATGGGGCTGGGCTTGCCGGCATACATGGACCAGTATCGAAAGTGAATCGTCTCCACCATCCGTTCACACAGAACTGCATGATGATTGCTCCAGTTTTGGCGAAGCATGCTCATCACTTCCCGCTGGCCGTCAGAGAGGTCATCCATCGCTTCAATCACATCAAAGAGTCGAGTTGCGGCCGTCGGGTCGGGATACACCTCTGGGTAGGCGGCCTCCAGGTACCGTTCCCGAATGACCGGCTTGAGAGGATCATCCACCCGAGCGATCAGTCGCTCGATCCATTCGCGATTCACTTCAGCCAGTTGCTCTGACGCGGTGACACGGGCACGCCCGAATCGCTCTTGAAGCGCGCGGATGCGCTCTCGAAATTGGTGTGCTCTGAAGCTGTCCGGCTCCTCCTGCTGCAGGCGCTGTTGAATCTCGCGAATCTCAAGGAGATTCCACTCAAACTCATGCGCGGCGTTCGTGGCCTTCCGCAGCGCGCTGAGGTAGAGCGGCTCGTACTCGTTCACGAAGTCGATCCATGGAACATCTTCGATCGCGAATCCCTCACCCAGCGCGACGAGATCAATACGTCCCTCCGGAAACTGCGACATGAAGGCCGTCAGGCGCGCACGGGCAAGTCCTCGAACGACCAGCGGCCACCGCGCATGCTGGTCCTCGTGAAGCACGGCCTGAAAGTGAGAAAGAAATTCCTGTTCATGTATCAGCACGCGCCGTCGAATCTCGCCCATGCGGTCACGCAGTTGCTGGAAGTCTTCCCGAATCCGGGACACCGGAACGCCGGGCAGATTGGTGCGGCGGATGGCATCCGCCTCCTCGCGATGAAACTCGCGGATTTCGTTCTGAAAGCGCTCGCGGCGCTCCTTCACGTACGTGTCGTACAGAAGACGAGCAATCAACTCCTGTTCGTTGGTCAGATGCAGACGCTTGGAAGCACGGAGGAACTGGGACTCACTGATCACCGTGGGAATCCGGTCCCATGGTGAATCGATCGTGTCCGGTTCCTGATGGCTTGCCGCCATCAGAACCAGAAGAAGGATGTTCAACGGCGTGACAGACTTCATTGCAGTTCCAGACGCTGTCGCGTGACTAAAGCCCTCCGCCCCCAGCCGGATTGCACCACAGGACGATCCCGTTGGCGCCGGCGGCTCCGGGCGAACCGTTCACGCCGTTGCTTTCCGACACTCCGCGTTCACCCCCGGCGCCACCCTGACCCGGACCGTCTCCATCGCCGCCCTTCCCGCCCCTCCCGCCATTCGCTCCGTTGCCATTGACCGAATCTCCCCCTTTCCCGCCGTCGCCTCCGTTTCCACCCGGTCCACCCATTCCGACTTCATTCGGCCACAGATCTCCCCCAGCGCCGCCCTCGCCTCCCTCACCCCCAGTTCCACCGTAGGGGTTCGGGCCGCCATTCCCGCCATCACCACCTCGACCTCCCAACTCGCACCCGAGACCACCACGTCCACCATCACCGCCGGCAAATGTTGCCGTCTGTCCGGGCAGGGCGGTCGATGCCCATCCGCCGTCGCCCCCTCTTCCCCCTACGCCGCCCGCAGTACCACTATGGCCACCATTCCCACCATGACCGGCGCGGCCAAACGAGACGTCATCCCACGTGTTGGCGCCGTGTCCGCCTGGACCACCATCGCCGGAGACCGATTGATCGTTCGAAGTCCAGCCATCGCCACCACGCCCCCCATCAGGTCGGTTGGTGTTTGATGCGTGAGCTCCTGGATATCCGTGATATCCATCGGGATGGTCTTCGTCTCCGGCGGCACCAAACGTGTAACCGGGTGGATAACCCTGCCCACTCGCTCCGGCGGCAGTCACCAAAGCCCTGACAACGAGAAGGATTGTCGCGGTCTTTCCACAGATCGTGTCGTACCTCTCTTCTGAATCTGAGAATGCCATCCGCTGGCTTGGGAACCATCCGTTTCAGATGTTCGTATCGGACGCTGGGAGAATCCTCCCCGCAGAGGAATAACGCCGCCCACCACGTTGTTGCGTCATCCAAGATCGGAGATTGCACTTGTTTCGCCCGGATCATCCCGACGCCGCCGCCGCCCGCGAAGCGGTCCAGCGGCTGATTGATCGGCTGGAACCCCTGATCCGCCGTCGGTTCCGGTCCCGCGTACGGTCGGTCCAGCACCTCTACGACCTGGATGATGTGATGGCTTCGCTGCGAAGACGGATCGACCGCGCCTGGGTCGTCGGTCGTTTCGGAGGGGGCGTGCCGGACGAATCCACGCTGACGAAGTACACCCAGCAGGCCGCGACCCACATCGTCGCCAGTGCGATGCGACGGGAGCGCCGGCAACAGGCGCGGATCCGACACG
This sequence comes from Phycisphaeraceae bacterium, assembly GCA_015709595.1. NCBI lineage: Bacteria > Pseudomonadati > Planctomycetota > Phycisphaerae > Phycisphaerales > Phycisphaeraceae > Phycisphaeraceae bacterium. The sequence continues at coordinate 1,515,930 of CP054178.1, read as the reverse complement.
CTCAAGGCCTGGGGGTGATTCCTCGAATGAGCGGGTTGGAACCGCATCGGTCCCCGAACTCGGATGAACTGGAGCGGCTGCTGGCGCACCTTCTCCAAACGCTCGAGACGGAGCAGCAGGCGTTGCTGCGGCTCTGGGCGCGTGGATACTCGCACCGGGAGATCGCGGTCCACCTGGGCCTCTCCGCTATGACCCTGAGGACGCGCCTGCAGCGCATCAAAGCCACGGTTCGAGTGCCTGTCTCGGGCAACTGATCGAGGCGCCGCCCGCTGGCATCCACAGGCCACCGCACATTGGACATCCGGCTGGATACGCTTTGCCGGTCGTGCAACGCGAATTCGGGAAACCACCTTGCCAATCCCTGCGAACCAGCCGGTTGGCTGATGGGCTGTGCATTTCGGGATCAATCACGCCATGACCACGACGCCCGATGACCCCCGTGAATCCGAAACCCTCGCCGACGCCCCGCCCGGCGCCGCATCGGACATGGTGGGGTCGGCGATCGGCCCGTACCGGCTGCTGCAACTGATCGGCGAGGGCGGGTTCGGCGCCGTCTACATGGCCGAGCAGCGCGAGCCCATCAAGCGCAAGGTCGCCCTGAAACTCATCAAGCTGGGCATGGACACGCGGCAGGTGATCGCCCGCTTCGAGGCGGAGCGCCAGGCGCTGGCGATGATGGACCATCCCAACATCGCCCGCGTGCTGGATGCGGGTGCGTCCGCCGCGGGTCGCCCCTACTTCGTGATGGAGCTCGTCAAGGGCGTGCCCATCACGCAGTATTGCGACACCGAGAATCTCTCCACGGATCAGCGGCTGGACCTGTTCATCCAGGTCTGCCACGCGGTGCAGCACGCCCATCAGAAGGGCATCATCCACCGCGACCTCAAGCCCGGCAACGTGCTGGTCACCCTGCACGACGGAAGGCCCGTGCCCAAGGTGATCGACTTCGGCATCGCCAAGGCCACGCACGCGGAGCTGACGGACAAGACCGTCTTCACCGAGTTCCGCCAGTTCATCGGCACGCCCGAGTACATGAGCCCGGAACAGGCGGAGATGAGCGGGCTGGACATCGACACCCGATCGGACATCTACGCCCTGGGCGTGCTGCTCTACGAACTGCTCACCGGCACCACGCCCTTCGATCGGCGGCGGCTTCGCGCCGCGGCGGTGGATGAAATCCAGCGCATCATCCGCGAGGAGGAGCCGCCCAAGCCCAGTACGCGGCTGAGCACGATCATGTCCGGCTCGATGCGAGAACCTTCCGGCGCCGGGGGCGGCGCGGCCTCTCCCGTGGCGGGAACGCCCGGCTCGTCCATCCACGACATCGCCCGCCACCGGCGAAGCGATCCGGATCGACTCGTCCGCGAGCTGCGCGGCGACCTGGATTGGATCGTCATGAAGGCGATGGAGAAGGACCGCACCCGTCGGTACGAAACCGCCGCGGGGCTGGCGGATGACGTGGTCCGCCACATGACGAACCAGCCGGTGCTGGCCGGTCCGCCGACCACGGGGTATCGCTTCCGCAAGTTCGCCCGGCGTCATCGCGGGGCGATGCTCGCCGCGTCGGTCATCGCGGGCGTGTTTCTGCTGGGGCTGGTCGGCACGACGACGGGAATGATCCTGGCGATGGCCGCATCACGCCGCGCGACGGAGGCCCAGGAGCAGTCGAAGCTGGCGATGATCGAGGCGCAGGAGCAGGCGGCGCTCTCGCAGGCGGTGATCGAGTTTCTCAACGACGACCTGCTGGGGGCCGCCGAACCATCCGGCGCCGCCGGTACGGGACGCGGGGTGCTGCTGCGGGACGTGCTCGACAAGGCCGCCGCGCGCATGGAGCAGGCCGCGGCGGTCGGCGGGCGCTTCGCGGACAAGCCCCTGGTCGAGGCGACGCTGCGCCACACCATCGCGCGGGCGTACCTGGGCCTGGGCGAGCTGGAGCCCGCCGGACGTCACGCCGAGCAGGCGCATCGCGTGCGTGAGGCAACTCTCGGCCCCGATCATGAGAACACGCTCAAGGCGCTCAACACCATCGGCGCGGTGGCCATGGCCCGCAGCGATCACGGCGCGGCGGAGGCGGCCTTCAGCCGCGGACTGGAGCGGGCGCGGAAGTCGCTGGGGGCGGACCACCCCACCACGCTGGGGCTGATGAACAACCTGGCCGCGTGCTACGAGGCGCGCAATCGACACGAGGACGCCGAGCCGCTCTTCCGCGAGGCGCTCGCCCTGTCGGAGAAGGCGCTCGGCCCGCTTCACAACATCACGCTCAGTTCGCTGGGCGGGCTGGCGAACCTGACGCTCTCCATGTCGCGCTATGAAGAGGCGTACGAACTCGCCCAGCGCGTGCTCGAGGGATATCGCAGGGCCTTCGGACCCGACCACCCCAACACGCTCCTCGCCCTGCACAACCTGGGCAACGCGGCGGGCGGCCTCGGTCGGCTGGAGGAGGCCGAGGCGTTCTACCAAGACGCCCTCGAACGCAAGACGCGCGTGCTGGGGCCGTCCCACCCGGACACCATCACCACCATGCTCACGCTCGCGATCCAGGCGAGGCGCCAGGGGCGGCACGCCGAGGCGGAAGCCCGGCTGCGCGAGGTCATCGACGTGTCGGAGAAGGCGCTGGGACCGGAGCACTCCTATACGCTCACCGCGCGCATCAACATCGTGCTGCTGCTGGTGCAGCAGAACCGGCTGGACGACGCCGAGCCGCTGGCGGAGGACACGCTCTCGGCCCTGCGCCGCAGCCGCGGCGAACTGAACGGCGGCACCGCGCTCATCCGCACCACGCTGCTGCGCATCTACCAGGCCCGCGGAAGACATGATGAGGCGCGGCGTCTCGCCTTCGACTACGCCAACATGCTCAAGCACGCCGGCGCGTCGCCTGACGCCAGCGCCGAAACGCTCAACAACGCCGCGTGGGATCTGCTGACCATGGAGCCGCCGGAGGCCCGCGACCCCGTGGCTGCACTGGAGTTCGCCAGGCGCTCCAACAACCTCACCGATCACAGAAACCCCGCGTACCTTGACACCCTCGCCCGCGCCTGGTTCCTCACCGGCAACGTGCGCATGGCCGTGGAGACGCAGCAGCGGGCGCTGTCGCTGGTGCCCGAGGGAGCCGACATCCGCGATGAGATCGAGCAGCATCTGCGCGAGTTCGAGGCCCAGTTGCCGGGCGGCGCCGGCGGCCAATCGGACGGCGCGGGCTGAACGTCACCGCAACTCAGTCAGCGCCCGCGCGAAACGCCACGCATCGAGAAACGTGTTGTACAGCGGCGCGGGAGCGACGCGGATCACGTTCGGCTCGCGGAAATCGCACACCACGCCCGCGCTCGTCAGCGCCTTGAACCGCTCGCGCGGCCGGTCGTGCACCAGGATCGACAACTGGCACCCGCGAGCGACCGTCTCCCGCGGCGTGATGACCTCGAACCACTCCGGCCGCTCGCGCTCGATGAGCCAGCGCAGGTAGGGCGTCAGCCCGTCGCTCTTGACTCGCAGCGCCGCCATGCCCGCCTCATCAAACAGATCGAGCGACGCCTTGACCGGCGCCAGCGCCAGAATCGGCGGGTTGCTCAGTTGCCAGCCGTCCGCCGTGGGCACGGGGCGGAACTCGTGCTCCAGGTGCATGCGGAAGCGCGTGGCGGGGTCGTTGCCCCACCAGCCGCCGTAGCGGGGCAGGGTGACATCGCGCGCGTGACGCTCGTGGATGAAGCACCCCGCCACCGCGCCGGGACCGCTGTTGAGGTACTTGTACGAGCACCAGCAGGCGAAATCGACGTCCCACTCGTGCAGGGCCAGCGGCACGTTGCCCACGGCGTGGGCCAGATCGAAGCCGATCATCGCTCCCGCGTGGTGGGCGGCCCGCGTCAGCCGCGGCATGTCCAGCACCTGCCCGGACAGAAAGTTCACGCCGCCCAGCAGCACCAAGGCGATGGAGTCGCCCCGCTCGCGCAGCACCTGCTCGATGTCGTCCTCGCGGATCAGGTGCTCGCCTGGGCGCGGCGAGACTTCGATGACCGCGTCGCGCGGGTCGAATCCGCGGCAAGCCACGTGCGAGCACACGGCGTAGGTGTCGGACGGAAACGCGGGCGACTCCATGAGCACGCGGAATCGCTGCCGCGTGGGCCGGTAGAACGACACCATCATCAGGTGCAGGTTGACGGTGAGCGAGTTCATCGCCACGACTTCGTGCTCGCGCGCCCCGACCAGCCGGGCCAGCCCGCCGCGCACCACCTCGTGATACGGGTACCAGGGGCGGCGCCCCTCAAAGTGGGCCTCCACCGCCAGCGACGCCCAGTCGTCCAGTTCCTCCATCACCAGCGTGCGCGCATGCTTCGGCTGAAGACCCAGCGAGTTGCCGCACAGGTAGATGACATCCGACCCGTCCGGGCGTCGCGGAATCAGGAACCGCTCGCGGAACGTCGCCAGCGGGTCGGCGGCGTCACGATGTCGCGCGAAGTCCTCCGAGGCGTCGTCGAACGCGGGCGCCGGGGATGCCGGGGGCGCGGGGGGCGAAGGGGCCGGTGTCATGGCGACACGATATCGGGGATGCGCCGACTTCGATGGAATCATGCCGCTTGTGTACCATCGCCCACACGCCATGCCCGCCGAATCGCCGCCCAAACTCGACCTGCACACACACATCCTGCCCGAGCGCTGGCCCGACCTGCGCGAGCGGTACGGCGTGGGCGGCTGGGTGCGGCTGGACCACTGCGCCCCCTGCCGCGCGAGGATGATGATCGACGATCGATTCTTCCGCGAGGTCGAGTCGAACTGCTGGGATCCCGCCCGCCGGGCGCGCGAGTGCGACGCCAGCGGCGTGCGCGTGCAGGCGCTCTCCACCGTGCCGGTGATGTTCTCGTACTGGGCGAAGCCGGAGCACGCGCTGGACCTTTCGCGGCTGCTCAACGATCACGTCGCCTCGGTCTGCCGCGATTTTCCCGGCCGCTTCGTCGGCCTGGGCACGATTCCCATGCAGGCCCCCGATCTGGCGGTGCGCGAACTGGAGCGTTGCGTTCGTGAACTCCACATGCCGGGCGTGCAGATCGGAAGCCACGTCAACGACTGGAACCTGAACGCACCTCAGCTGTTCCCTGTGTTCGAGGCGGCGGCGGCGCTGGGCGCGTGCATCTTCATCCACCCGTGGGAGATGATGGGGCGGCAGGAGATGCCCGACTACTGGCTGCCCTGGCTGGTGGGCATGCCCGCGGAAACCTCGCGGGCCATCTGCTCCATGATCTTCGGCGGCGTGTTCGAGCGGCTGCCCACGCTGCGCGTCTGCTTCGCGCATGGCGGCGGGTCGTTCGCCTTCACGCTGGGGCGCATCGAGCACGGCTTCCGCGCGCGGCCCGACCTCTGCGCCGTCCACAACGACCGCAGCCCGCGCGAGTACCTCGGGCGCTTCTGGGTCGATTCGCTGGTGCATGATGCCGACGCCCTGCGCTACCTGCTGGGAACGATGGGGCACGACAGGGTGGCCCTGGGGTCGGACTACCCCTTCCCGCTCGGAGAGGAGACGCCCGGCGCGCTGGTCGAGTCGATGACCGACCTGGCGGAGCCAGTCCGGCGCGGCATCCTGTGGGACAACGGCTGGGCGTTCCTGGGCCGCCCCCCACACCTTCCCCGCACGCCATGAGCGCGCCTCGAACCATCATCCTCGGCACGGCTGGCCACATCGACCACGGCAAGACCTCGCTGGTGCGCGCCCTGACCGGCGTGGACACCGACCGCCTGCCGGAGGAGAAGCAGCGCGGCATCACCATCGACATCGGCTTCGCCCATCTCGACCTGGGCGACGCGCGGCTGGGCATCGTCGATGTGCCGGGCCACGAACGCTTCATCAAGAACATGCTGGCGGGGGCCACGGGCATCGACCTGGCCATGCTCGTCATCGCGGCGGACGACGCCATCATGCCCCAGACCCGAGAGCACCTGGCGATCCTGCGGCTGCTGGGCGTGAATCGCGGCGTCATCGCGATCACCAAGTGCGATCTGGCCGAACCGTCGTGGCTCGATCTGGTCGAGGCGGAGATTCGCTCGCTGGTGCGCGGCTCGTTCCTGGAACACGCGCGCCTCGTGCGCACCAGCGCGGCGACCGGCATGGGGCTTGACGAGTTGAAGCACGCCCTGCGAGAGGCGTACGAATCGCTCGACGCCGCGCGGACCGATCGACCCTTCCGCCTGGCGATTGATCGCTCCTTCGCCGGCAAGGGCGTGGGCACGGTGGTCACGGGCACCGTCTACGCGGGCACGCTGCGCCTTGGCGACGAAGTCGAGTGGCTGCCGCGCGGCCAGCGGGTGCGGGTGCGCGGACTGCAGTCGCACGGACGGGATGTCGAGTCGGTTTCGCGCGGGCAGCGGGCGGCGATCAACCTGATCGGCGTCCATCACACGGACATTACGCGCGGTCACGAACTCGCCGCGCCGGGGTCGCTGGCGCCCTCGCGCGTGCTCACGGTGCATCTTTCGCTGCTGCCCGAGTGTCCGTGGCCGCTGAAGGATCGCGCCCGCGTGCGGCTGCACCTGGGCACGGCGGAGGTGATGGCCCGCGTGCGGTTGCTGTCGCCAAGTCCCGGCGCCCCCCCCAGCGCCCCCCGCGGCGCCCCGGAGCCGCGATCAACCGCCCTGCCGCCCGGCGGCGAGGGGTATGCCCAGCTGGTGCTGGCGCAGCCGGTGGTCGCGTCCGGGGGGCAGCCCTTCGTCATCCGCGCCGAGTCGCCCCTGGTCACGCTGGGAGGCGGTCACGTGCTGCTGCCGGTGTGCCGCCGCTGGCGCGGGCGCGAAACGCGCGCCCTGCTGCCGCGACTGGCGGAACTGCGCTCGCCCGACGCCCGAATCCGCGCCGAAGCGGCGATCCGCTTCTTCGCAGCGCGGTCCTGGAGTGATCTCGATCTCGCGCGTGACGCCGACGTATCGCCCGCCGAGGCCGCGACGCTGATCGACGCGCTCCGGCGAGGCGACCGCCTCGTCACCGTCACGACGACATCAGGAGGCGCCTATCGGCTGCACGCGGATGTGGCGCAGGCGCTCACGACGGCGGCGCTGGACGCGGTCAGGACCATGCAGGAGGCCTCGCCCCTCGAAACCTTCATTCCTCGCCTCCGTCTGATCCAGCATCTCAAGCGCGAGGCGGATGCCGACACGCTCCACGCGCTGCTCGATCACCTGGTCGCGCACGGGGTTCTGGCGGGAGATGAGCGGGGCGTGTGGACGCCCAGGGCGCGGCCGGTGCTGTCGCCGGCCCAGCAGGTCGCGCTGACGAAGGCCATCGCGCTCTGCCAGCAGGCGGGCCTGGCTCCGACCGAGGTGAACGAAGTCGCCCGCGCCGCCGGACTGAGCGACAAGGACGCCAGGCGGATTCTCGACGTGGGCGTCTCCACCGGCGACCTCGTCCACGTCGGCGGGCCGCTCTACATGCACGCGATGCACGAGCGGGCGCTGCGCCAGCGCGTGATCGAGGCGCTCGCCGCCCGGCCCGATGGGATGACCATGGGCGAACTGCGCGAGGTGATCGGCGTCAGCCGCCGGCACGCCGTGCCGCTGGCGGAGCACCTTGACCGGGTCGGGGTGACGAAGCGCGTGGGCGACGTGCGTCGAGCGACGCAAGAGGCGCTGAGGGAGCGATCAACCGCCTGAATCATCCGATGGAGCGCCGCTGACCGGAGCCCCGTGAACCGGGCGCGATGCCGGAGCGGAGCGGACGACCCGGTCGCACATGTCGGCGTGCCGTCGGTTGAGTCGTTCGTAGCGGGCGGCGTCCTGCGGGGGGGGGTGATTCCCAGGGCGTCCAGCCGCCGCTGAAAGAGCGCGCGGGCGAAGTCGTACAGCTCGATGTCCAGTGCGTTCCGTTCCCGGATGATCTCGATCGCCCGGTCCATCGCCGCGTCGCGCTGCGTCCGCTGCTTCGACACGTTGCGCGGCTCGCAGAACACGTCGCGCCATCCCAGCAGCCGCGCCGCCATCAGCAGGAACTCGCCGTACCGCTCGGTCAGCCCGAAGAAGGAGAACCGTCGCTCCAGGTTCTCCTTCGCCGACGCCAGCGCCGACGCCGGGGCGCGGAAACGCGACGACAGCACACGCGGCAGCATCCCCGCCAGACGCAGCGTCTGACCGTTGCACAATTCCGGGGTCACGCGGCTGGCGGCGAACTGCTCCACCGTCATCTCGCGCACCGTCCGATGCGTGCGGTGGTTGGGGCTGACGCGCAGGTAGTCGTAGTGCGACAGCACGCGCGACACCGGCTCGCGCAGGATCGTGACGTGCGCCGTCCGGTGGTCGATCAGCATGTAGAGCGGCTGGCTGAGCTTGTGATGGCCCATCACCACGCGCGGCAGTCCGCCGAAGCGGCCGAACACCATCGGGTGCAGAAACAGGTTCTCCGAGTTGATCAGCACCGTGCCGTTGGGGGGATGATTCTTCGCCAGCAGGTGCTCGAGCGTGGTGCCGCCGGCCTTGGGGATGTGCGTGAAGAGCACGCGCCCCGGAAAGGGCCTGGGGCGGGCCGCCAGCGTCTCGAAGGGCATGACCCAGCGATCGAGACGCCGCCGCACGCGCGCCCGTCGTACGGACGCCGGCAGCAGGGGCCAGGTCCAGATCGTCGCGGCGTGGAGGAGTCCTCGGACCATGCGGCTCAGGTCCGGGTCAGCGGCGCGTGGATCAGCTCCAGGTACCGCTTGTTGTTCTGCTTCCACAGGTCCACGTCGGCGTCGGTGACGCCCGCCTCGGCGCAGCGCTCGTGGAACAGTCCACGCGCGAACTCCCACAGTTTCACATCCAGCGGGTTGCGCCCCCGGATGCGCTCGATGACCGCTGGCGACAGATCCTCCATCCGCACGAACTTGGTGGAGACGTTGCGGGTTTCGTAGTACACGTCCTCCCACCCCAGCAGTCGCCGGCACAGGAGGAGGAACCGCGTGTACTCCTCCATCACGCCGAAGAAGGTGAAGCGGTTGATGAGCGTGTCCTTGGCCTGCTGCAGCCACTTGGGGGCGTTGGGGCGGTTGCGCAGGATGCGCCGCTCCTGCACGCCCGCCAGCCGCAGCGTCTGGCCGTTCTGCAGCTCGACCATGTTGTCCGCCTCCACGAACTCCTCGATGGGCAGCGTGGTGGCCTGCTTGTGCAGGTGATGATTGGGCGTGGTGTGCAGGTAGTTGTAATAGGACACGATGCGGCTGACCGGCTCGCGCACGATGGTCAGGTGCACGAAGGGCTGATTGACCAGCTGGTACACCACGTGGTTGAGCTTGTGGTGGCCCATGATGACGTCGCGCGAGCGCCCCTTCTTGAACGGCGCGCTGGGGTTCTTGTGCAGGGCCGGGGCGTTGATGTGCAGCAGCCGCGCGGGAATGTAGTTCTTGGCGATCAGGTACTCGAGCGTGGTGCCCCCCGCCTTGGGAACGTGCGTGAAGATGAGCGGGCGCTTCCGCGCCTCGCCCACCGGCGTGGGATTGGCCAGCAGGTCAGGCCACTTGACCACCAGCCGATTGAGCCGCTCGCTGTTGCGCCGATTCTGCTCGTCCAGCGACAGCCCGCGCCACTCATGCACCCGCCTGGCATGCACCCCGGGGTCGGCGTCGCCGCGCGAGGCGTCGCGCGCGTCCACCAGGGTCCGACGGATCTTGGCGAGCATGTTGGGGATGGTCATGGATGTCGCCTCGCCGGATTCTACGCGTCCGGCATCGTGGATCGGTCAGATTTCCTCCTCGTCCATCGCGTCGATCTCCGCCTCGTCGTCGCCCGGCCCGGCGACGCCGCGCCGCTCGTCGAACGCCGCCCGGATCGACCCGCGGGCCCGCGCCAGCCACGCGCCGTCGCCGCAGGCGACCACCGCGCCGTCCAGCACCACCGCCGCGCCGACGATGCGATCGTCGAGCGGCTCGAAGGCCCCGTTCATGGGATCGTCGGGACTGTCTCCCGCGAGAAAGAGGTACGTCGGGCGCAGGTCGTCGATGACCCGGGTGAGCCGGTCGGCGCCGAGTTCGCCCGCTCTCGCGGCCAGCGCCAGCACGGGCGCGCCGTCGGGCAGGGCGGCGGCGCCCAGCGCGAAGAGGAACGCCGGGTCGATCGCCCGCGAGGCGGGGTGATCGGCCCGGGTGTCAAGCCCGTCGGGGAGCCGCTCGATCTCCTCGCCGAACCCCCACGCGATCAGGCGCTGCTCGTGAGCACGGGCCGCCGCGTCGTCCGGCGACGGACCAAGCGCGTTCTCGCGCAGGGTTCGCAACTGGTCCACCGCGGGCAGCCCGGCGTAGCACAACGCGGGCGTGACCAGGTCGCCTCCCCCGCGCAGCGCATCGGACGCCGCCGCCAGCAGCCGCTGCATCACCGCGTGCGTGGGTCGATCGGGCGAGAGCAGCCAGGCGACCTGACCCGGCTCCAGCCGCAGGCGCAGGTCCGACTCGAAGAGCGGCTCGTCCGGCGCACGGATGATGATCTTCTCCGGCATTGTCGGCGCGGGCTGGGCGGCGAGCATCGAACGGAGCGATTCGGCGTCGTCGATGAACTCGGTGTACGCCCGGTACGCGCCGTGGAAGCGGCTGAGGCGGATGAACTTGCTCGTCACCTGCCGGATCGCGCCCACGAGGAACCGCAGCGCCACCAGGTACACCAGGAACTCCGACCACGTGCGCTCACCCGTCCGCGTGGCGTGGCCGAAGAAGATGAGCAGACCCAGGATCGCCAGCACAAAGACCACGGTGTTGGCCGCCTGGATGCGCTGGACCGACAACCGCCGATGCGAGAGCAGCCGCGCGGCCCTGGCGTGCTCCGGCCCTTCGAGGGCGTGCTCGGCCCACGACTGCTTGATGACGTGGGGGGCGCTGGCGTCGATCGCCAGGCGCAGCCCCGCGTCGATCGACTGGCGCGACTCGCTGGTCGCCTCGGCGACGCGCTTCTGCACCCGCACCACGCCCCGGTTGATGAGCAGCAGCGGCAGCAGGTAGACCGCCGCCACCGGCAGAAGCCCGAGCGTGACAACGGGGTCGATCACCACCAGCGCGGCCGCGCTGGCGAGAAACACCGCGATCGGCAGGATCATCTGCAGCAGGGCGATGACTGACAGCCCGGTCATCTTCAGCCCCGTGGAGGCCATGCGCGAGATGGTGCGGCGGGGGTCGCCTTCCACCAGCGCCGGCCAGCCGCGGTACGCCGGGTCGGTGACGACGCGGAACAGCCGGGCCGCGTTGCGCTTCTGGTGCGCCGCGGCGATGCGCTCGATCAGCCACTGGGCCAGGTACAGGAACGCCGCGCTCAGCACGCCCAGCAGGGCGATCAAGGAGGCGATGATGGTGAGCGTGCCCGTCTCGCCCAGGTGCTCGATGCGCAGGCCGAGAAGGTCGATCGCCTCACCCTTCTCCAGCCGCCTGGCGATGAGAAACGCCCCGCCCATGCTGGCCATGGCGCACGCCACGCCCAGCAGATTGACGGCGGCCACGCCCAGGACGCGCGGACCGAACGTGCTCCACACGTCCCGCGCCAGCCACCTCACGCGCGAGAGATACAGCCCCGTCTGACGCTGCAGGCGTCGAGCGGAGCGACCGGCCTGGGCCAGGGTTCGCGTGCTCATGCGCCGCCGGACGCGAGCATCCCCTCCAGCGCGGCGTGGTCGAAGAGCAGCGATTCCCGCCGCTTCGTCTCGGCGACGACCTTCTCATGCAGCGCCTTCCGCTGAGCGCGCGAGAGCGTCACGAGCGACAAACCCTTGCGCCATGCGGCGTCGAGCGACGCGGGCGGCCAGCCCATCGCAATCAGATGGGCCACGATGTCCGCCACGAAGTGAATCCCCGGATCGGTCAGGTTCATCTTCATCATCGAACGCAGGTAGCCGAACGCCAGCGTGATGGCGTGATCGTTGAGCGTGCTGGGGCTGAGCGCGGCGATGCGGTACATCTCCGCGCTGTTGCCGGTGTCGCCCGCCTCGTGCAGCAGGTAGCCCACCAGGTCCAGACAGTCGCCGTCCTGCAGCGGACCGGGCGGAAGATTCGGCAGCAGGTGGTCGTGAATCGCCTTCACCAGGTCCGCATGCCTGAAGTGGTGATCCAGCGCCATCGCCTCGATGTAGAAGCGGAAAACATGCAGGAAGAACTGCATGGATGAGCCGCGCGGACCGGCTTCGATGATGGGCCTCAGCCGCTCCACCACGTCCGCGGGCTTGCGCTGCTGGATCATCTTCACCGCCCACGCGAAGTCGCGCACGCGGGGGTCGAGGTCGAAGTCCTTCCAGTCCGGCACCCGGACTCCTGCATCATTCACGCGGCGCAGCACGAACGCCACCGGACAGATCACCGACACGCCCACGTAGTTGGCCATGTGGCCGGTGAAGTGGCCCTCCAGCGACGGCAGGTAGGTGCCGTGCACCAGCGCGGGAAAGAGCACCCGCCTGGCGCGAGGCGCGTTGGCGGCCAGGGTCCAGTTGTACGACCAGTCCGTCTCCCCCAGCACCTCGAACGCGCCCAGCGACTGCACGATGCGCCGGAACAGGTCGCGGTCCAGGGCGTTGACGTGCGGCAGCAGGTACGGCGTCTCGGTGATGCAGAACTCGGTGGTCAGGATCGCGTGCCCGCCCGGCTTGAGCACGCGGGCCAGCTCGCGGAAGACCTGCACCAGGTCCTCCAGCGTGGGGATGTGCTCGATGGATGAGCACGACCACGCGAAGTCAAATGAACCGTCGGGCACGCCCAGCGAGCGCATGTCGGCGGAGCGGATTTCCAGCCGCTCCTTGGGAAAGACCATCGGGGCGGAGTCGTAGAGTTTCTGCACCGTGTCGTAGCGGGCTTCCTTCCAGTCGGTGTCGCCTGAGTACAGGTCCGTCGCCACGATCCGCTCGCAGCGGCTTGCGAAGTGGAACATGAGCGGCTCGTAGCCCACGCCCAGCCCCACGCCGGTCCTGCCCCGCTCCAGGCACCCCAGCAGGTCGGCGCACTCGGCGATGTACTCCCATTCCCACCACTTGCGGAAGACGCGGCGGTCCACGTAGTGCTCGGGCATGGCCCTGGCGAACGTCGATGGCTGGCGAGAATACAACTCGCGCGCGTCGCCCAGGCAGGTGAGGGGTCGCGTGCGGTGATGCATGGACCAGAGGGATTGGGCGGGATCGGTGAGGGTCAAGACGGGCTCCGCCAGCGGGGTGATGGACGCCCCCCGTTCCGGGTGCATCGTATCGACCGGGGCCGCACGTGTCACAGCCAAGCCCGCCTCAATGCCCCGCCGCCAGAATCGCCGAGAAGGTCGCGTTCGCCTCACGGAACTTCTTCACCCGCTCCGGCGTGATGCCCAGGTGGGCGTCCCGCTCCTCGACGATCTTCCGCGCGAAGTCGTGAAACTCCACATCCAGCGCGTTGTGCTCGCGGATGAAATCCAGGTCCGCATCCGTCACCTCGGTCTTCTCCGCGGGCCTGGCGCTCACGTTGCGTCGTTCATACAGGATGTCGCGCCAGCCCAGCACGATGTGGCAGGTGAGCAGGAACTCGTCGAACCGCTCCAGCAGGCCGAAGAAGGAGAAGATCGTCAGCAGGTTCTCCTTGGCGATCTCCAGCGCCTCGCGGGCCTTCTTGGGGTTGCGCACGTACTTGGCGCCCATGCGGCCTGAAAGCCGCAGCATCTGGCCGTTGCGCGTCTCGGGCCGGTCGTGGTCGCGCAGAAAGTCGATGAGCGGCATCGACATGGCCTTGGCGTGCTGCGGGTGGTTGGGGCTTTCGCGGATCCAGTTGTAGAACGAGATCACCCGCTTCACCGGGTCGCGCAGCATGGTGGTGTGCACGGTGGGCTGCGTGAAGCCCTGGTATACAAGGTAGTTGAGTTCGTAGTGGCCCATCACCGCGTGGGGCATGACGCCCATCTTGAAGAGCCCGGCCGGGTTCTCCGACACCGCCGGGCCGTTCATGCGGTTGACACCGGTGATGTTGTAGTTCTTGGCGATGATGTGCTCGAGCGAGGTGCCCCCCGTCTTGGGCACGTGGGTGAAGAAGAACGGCTGCGCCAACCAGCGGTTGCGGGCCGCCTCGGCGGCGGGCATGCCTTCCCATTGCAGCACCTTCTGCCGCAGGTGGCGGACGTTGCGCTCGTTCTGCTCCTCGTTGGTCAGCGTCTGCCACGCCTCGACATCCGCCCGGTCGAAGGGAACCTTGATGACGACCTCCCCTGAGGGGGTGACCGATGGGTTGGCGGACTGGCCGTCGAGGACTCTCCTCGCCAGCCGCTTGGTTCGGTTGCGCATGGATTTGAGTTTGGAGAGCATGGAGACTGGAATGTCCGGTTCGGGTGGCTGCATCCTAGTTCACCACATGCCGCGCGACCCCGCCTGACGGGCGCATCGAACCCCCGCGCATACAGGCCACCGGGTGACTTGCCTCGCCTGCGGAACCGGCTAGCATGTCCGGCGAGCCGTCCCCCGAGGGACGGTTTTTCAATCAGGGTTCCGCACGTGGGCTTGAAGGCACGACGGAGCCGGTGGGCTGCCCTAGAATGGGGGCACGCTGGGGTCGTCAATCCGCCACCGTAGCTCAGTGGTAGAGCACACCCTTGGTAAGGGTGAGGTCACGGGTTCAAGCCCCGTCGGTGGCTTCGGCAGCGCTCGGGTGGAGGGCGCTGCGCGCTGTGAGTGTGTCGGCTGTTGCTGCGCCTGTCGCGGTCGGCCGAGTTCCGAATCAGGTCGGGTGGAAGCCCGACGAAACCGTCACGCTGGAGTACGCCATCATGGCAAAGGCAGTCTTTGAGCGCACCAAGCCGCACGTCAACGTCGGCACCATCGGGCACGTGGATCACGGCAAGACCACCCTGACCGCCGCCATCACTGCGGTGCAGGCGGCCAAGGGTCTGGCCACCTTCAAGGCGTACGACGAGGTCGCCAAGGCCTCCGAGTCCGACGGTCGCCGCGACCCCACCAAGATTCTCACCATCGCCACCGCCCACGTGGAGTACGAGTCGGCCACCCGCCACTACGCCCACGTGGACTGCCCGGGCCACGCCGACTACGTGAAGAACATGATCACCGGCGCCGCCCAGATGGACGGCGCCATCCTGGTGGTGTCCGCCGCCGACGGCCCCATGCCCCAGACGCGCGAGCACATCCTGCTGGCCCGCCAGGTCGGCGTGCCCAAGATCGTGGTCTTCCTCAACAAGGTGGACCTGGTCGACGACCCCGAACTGCTCGACCTGATCGAGCTCGAGGTGCGCGAGCTGCTCTCGAAGTACGACTTCCCCGGCGACGACACGCCCATCATCCGCGGGGCGGCGTACCCGGCGCTGACCAACCCCAGCGACCCCGAGAAGACCAAGTGCATCCAGGAACTCATGGATGCGCTGGACTCCTACGTGCCGATTCCGCAGCGCGAGCAGGACAAGCCCTTCCTCATGTCCATCGAGGATGTCTTCTCCATCAAGGGACGCGGCACGGTGGTCACGGGACGCATCGAGCGCGGACTGGTCAAGGTCGGCGATGAAGTCGAAATCGTCGGCATGACCGCCGAGAAGCGCAAGACCGTCGTCACCGGCGTCGAAATGTTCAACAAGACCCTCGACCAGGGCATGGCGGGCGACAACGTGGGCGCGCTGCTGCGAGGCATCGAAAAGAAGGACGTGGAGCGAGGCCAGGTGCTCTGCAAGCCCGGCTCCATCAACCCCCACACCAAGTTCGAGGCCGAGGTCTACGTGCTCACGAAGGAGGAAGGCGGACGACACACCCCGTTCTTCACGGGCTACAAGCCGCAGTTCTACTTCCGCACCACCGACGTGACCGGACGCCTCGAACTGCTGGGCGGCGCCGAAATGTGCATGCCCGGCGACAACATCACCGTCTCCATCGACCTGCAGGGCAAGCCGGTCGCCATGGAGCCGGGGCTGCGGTTCGCCGTCCGCGAGGGCGGACGCACCGTGGGTTCGGGCGTCGTCACGAAGATTCTCGAGTAGTCACCAATCCGCCCCCCGCTCCGGTCGTCCGCCCTCGGGCGGACGGCCGGGGCCGGAGGGGAGAACGACAGGGCGGCGGCGAGTGAATCTCTGGCCGACAGTCCCGGAAAGCTGAGCGCCGAACAATGGCCAAGAAGTCCGAAGATCGAGAATACGTGTGGCTCCGTTGCGAGGAGACGGGCGACCTGAACTACCGAACCAACATCCGGGTCAAGGGCGGCATCGCCGAACGCCTCAAGGAAGGGCTGATGAAGTACAGCCCCTCGCTGCGCAAGCACACGCTGCACAAGATCAAGAGGAAATGAACGGACCTGGTGGTGTGGCGACAGGGTGATCTGGCGATGCGGCGCGGCCGGATGTGGCTGACCCGATCACCAGACCGCCGCACCGCCGGATCGCCCAATGAACGCCAGTAGCTCAATTGGCAGAGCAGCGGATTCCAAATCCGCAGGTTGAGTGTTCGAGTCACTCCTGGCGTGTTTCCGTTGTCAAACGCCGGACTGATCCGGCGTCACGATTCGACGTGCTGGAGCAACGACATGGGATTCGCCATTCACAAGCCGGGTCAGGGGTACTGGACCCGCGTGGTGTCCGCCGCCTCGTTCTGCCTGGTGGGCTTCATGGGCGGGCTGTGGCTGGGCGAGCAACTGGCCGCCATCCGCGTCAGCGGGGTGCAGCCGGTGTACATCCAGTACGGCACGGTCATCGTAGTGACTGCGATCGTCGGACTGTTCGTGTACCACTTCATCGGGCGCCGCCCCCGGACGGTGGACTTCATGATCGCCACCGAGGGGGAGATGAAGAAGGTCAACTGGTCCACGCGGCGTGAGATCACGGGCATGACCATGGTCGTCATCGGCCTGACCGCGGTGATGGCGGTCGTCCTGTTCGTGATCGACTACCTGATTTTCAGCCCGCTCTTCCGCGTTCTGCGGGTCATCGACGCCGCGTAGCGTTCCGTATCCCGCTGGCCGCATCCGTCCGCTGTTGCACTCACCCGTTTCGCAGGGGAACCCGCCGTGACCAACCAGACCGAAACCAAGAAGGGTGACCCGACGGTCGAGAAGTTCGACCCCGCCGCCGACCTGCCGATGTACCGCGACGGCATGAACTGGTTCGTGCTGCGCGTGGCCTCGAACAAGGAGAACTCGGTCCGCGAGACGCTGCTGCGCAAGGTCGAGATCGAGGGGCTGCAGCATCGCGTGGGGCGCATCATGGTGCCCACCGAGAAGACCAAGACACTCAAAGCCGGCAAGGTCAAGATCACCGAAACCAAGCTCTATCCCGGCTACGTCTTCGTGGAAATGAAACTCGAGGATGACGGGCGCATCCCCCAGGACGTGTTCTTCCTCATCAAGGAAACCACCGGCGTGGGCGACTTCGTCGGCACCGCCGGACGACCCACCCCCATGCGGGCCGAAGAGGTCGAGAAGATGCTCTTCGACTCGCGCCGACCCGACGAGACGCCCACCGTCAAGATGGAGTTCCGCAAGGGCGACCACGTCAAGATCAACGACGGCCCCTTCGTGGGCTACGACGGCACCGTGGACGAACTGATGCCCGAGAAGCAGCGCGTCAAGGTGCTCGTCACCATCTTCGGCCGCCAGGCGCCCATCGACCTGGAATACTGGCAGATCAGCCCGGCGGAGGGGTGAGCAACTTCCCTCCAGATCAGTCGTGCAGACGTCCCCTCCCGTGACCTCCACGACGGCGCGGGCGTCTCGCCTGCGGTTCCATCCTGCGGCAGCGCGGAAGCCCCCGCCCCTGATCCGCAACGTCTGGTAACGACTCGGCAGGCGCCTGGCATGCTTGCCGCCGCGCGCAACTGGTGCGACCGACTGGGCAACATTTTCCCTGTACGCGGAGCCGAAGCGATCCCCTGTCGCCGCCGGCCTTGGCGTTCACGTCAACCGAATTCGACCGTTGAAGGACTCGCCCCCGCGACGGATCGCGGTCGGGCCAACGTCCGTCGCGGCGACCGCCGCGACAAGGAGCACACGGATGCATCCCCAGAAGCGTCGAATCCTCACCAGCACCTCGATCGCCGGCGCGGTGGCGGCGGCCTGCTGCGGCGCCGCCGGCGCGGACATTCTCAACTCGTGGCAGCTGACCGACGGGCAGACCTCCGCCAGCTTCACCCTGTCGGGGGTCAACGTCACCGTCGAATCCTTCAACGGCGCCTTCAAGGGCAAGACCGTCGGCGGGTTCAGCGGCGTGGGCGTGGGCGGCGGAAGCGTGGCCGGCGAGATCGACAACCTCGAGTTCATCCGATTCTCGTTCTCGCAGCCGGTCAACGTCATCTCGCTGTCACTGGGCGCGCTCTACACCGCGGGCAACTACGGCGACACGGTGCATGAATCGGCGCTCATCACCACCGATCTCGGCTCGCACCTGCTGATCGCCAGCGGCGCGACGAGCGGCTCATGGAACGGCTTCGGCACGCTGCAGAACGACTCGCCCGCCACCCAGGGCCAGGGCGGGGCGTGGACGATCAGCGGCAGCAGCATCTTCGCCGGTCCCATCACCACGCTCACGCTCGCCTCGGGCAACCCCGGTCCGAGCAACGCCGGCGACTTCACCTTCCGCTCGATCGCCGTCGAACAGGCGTCGATTCCCGCGCCCGGCGCGGGGCTGCTCTTCGCCGCCGCGGGGGTGATGGTGCTCGGTCGGCGACGGCGCCGACGGTGATCGTCGCCCGGTCGGCGGCTCGTGCGTCGTGAAACTCGATGACGCCCCGTGGCGCGGCGACCCCGCGCCACGTTCGTTGCGCTCGAGCGGCGGCCCATACACTTGATCGATGCCGCTCACCTATTCGACGTACCTGGACATTCCCGCCCTGCTGTCGCTGCAGAAGCCGCGCTCCAGCCCGCCCGAGCACGATGAAATGCTCTTCATCGTGATTCACCAGACCTACGAGCTGTGGTTCAAGCTGCTGCTGCACGAACTGGACAAGATCAAGCGCGACTTCAGCGCGGGCGACCTGTACGGCGCCATCGCCACCTGGCAGCGCTGCCGCACCATCATGAAGACGCTGGTGGGCCAGCTCGACATCCTCGAAACCATGACGCCCATGTCGTTCACCAGTTTCCGCGACCGGCTGGAGACATCCTCCGGCTTCCAGTCCGCGCAGTTCCGCGAACTCGAGTTCCTGCTGGGCTACAAGCGCCCGGGCGGGCGCGATCACGTGGATGGGCATGAGTTGCGCATGCCTCGGAGCGTCAAGCACCGACCCGCGCATCATGGGGACAGATGGTCCGCCCCTGCCGAGCGATCCTGCATCGGTCGCGCTCGATCACGACGTTCCTGCTCGCGGCGTTCACGCTCCCGTCGATGGGCATCCGCCGGATCCCACGGGCGCGCGGGCGGGTTCGCTTTGAAATTCCACACCGGCAGTCCGGCGGACTGTTCAGGCGTCAGGATCGCGCGGATGGAAACCGACTGACGTTCGTTGAGGGCTTCTCGGCTCTCACCGAGGGCGAACAACTCAGACCAGTAATCAGCGTTGCGTTTCGATGAGTTGGGCTCGTTACGAACACCAGCGAGCGTGCGCTCCAACTCGGACACTGCCATGCGGCGGCTCAACTCGTCGTGTTCAACACGATAGCGATCACGCAGCTCCACGATCACCGTGCGCTGAGATTCCGATAAGTCCGGAAGTGCCCGTGCGATTTCGTACAGGGACTCGGCTGATCCTGGGTCTGGGTAAATCGTGGGGTATGCTGTCCGGTTGAACATCGCTTCGAAGACAGTTCGATCCGTTTCGCCCAATCGATTGCGAATCTCGATCACCCCGTCATGCAGCAGGTCACGCAGTCGATAATACGGCGCGACCGCCATGCGCCCGGCCCGATCGTGGAGGCGATCGCGCGCAGCGGTCCATTGATCAATCAGTTCTTCGCGGGCCGTCCGGGTTTCCAGGCGAGCCGCCATGCGCTCGGAGTTGATCATCTCTTCGTAGCCATTTCCTTCGTGCCATACCACGCGCCACTGTCGGCGTACATCGTTCAGGTGCCTGAGGGCATCGATGTAGCGCCGCTCATATTCATCTAGATAGGCGTCGAGTATTTTGTTGTGGAGCTCTGTCTCACTCTGAGCGAACGGGCGCGCGATTTCGACCAGATCGACTCGCAACTCAAGAGGACCGGCCTGCTCGTCACGAAACATGAAACGGAGTCGAGCGTGCCGCGCACGCCGAACCCGTTCTTGGAGAGACAGGTCCAACAGACTCTCGATCTCATCGAACAACCAACTGTCAAGCGCTTCGAGTCGGCGGACAAGGTCTGTTTGTGCTTCGTAGATCCGCCGATACCGTTCGTGAAGAGGCATCACGTCCTGTTCCGCCTCGTCCTGCGCTCTCTCGCGCGGCCGCCTGCCCCCGGCCTGCCTGTTCTCCGCAGACCGCAACTGGACCGAGTATTCCTCCAAGTCAGCCCGGATCAACGCATCAAAGCGATTCAGGTAATCCCTGAAGAGCGTCTGAATGAGAATGGCCTCTTCATCTGAGGGGCAGATGATGGCGAGATACCGCACAAGTTCTGTCTCGTGGATGGGAGCCAGCTGTTGGGCTGCGCAGGGAGCGAAGACGACCAGAGAAGCCGCCGTGACGATGGAACGAATGAAACGCGACATGCTGTTGCTCCCCAGATCTTTTGTCCATCGGTGAAGAGTTGTCTGATGTCAAGGCGGCAGATCGTTCCACCGCCTCCAACTGGGAAGCAGTCGAGAACGTTCCCGTCATCCCCATCACTACCATTAAGACCATCTGGAGTTCCCCCGTACCCCCCAACCATACCGTACCCCGGCACAACACCGTCGCCGCCATCCCCGCCACGACCACCGTTTCCCCCGATCCAAGTGATTGTTGCATTTCCGCCAGCTCCGCCGATCCCACCGTCGCCGCCATCCGCACCGAAAGGATTATCAAGAGTTGGACATGCGCCGTTGCCACCCTTACCGCCCAGGCCTCCGTCACCACCATTTCCACCTCCTGGGCCGCCATCTCCCCCGAAGCCTGCATCGCCGCCACACCCGCCCATCGAATCACTGCTGTCGCCTCCGTCACCGCCACCACCACCCACACCCCCATGACCGGCATTGGTGCTGGCATCAAGGACATCCCCACCAAATCCGCCTTTGCCACCATCCCCTCCCATTCCGGACTGTCTTGATTGTCCTTTCCCACCCCAGCCGCCATCTCCACCGCCGGAATAACCACGCCCTCCGTTCCCACCATCGGCACCATCGGTGTAGGAACTTTCCTGGTAGCCGGACCAGCCGCCTCCATCACCGCCTTGTCCTCCGAATCCGCCGCTCTCGCCACTGTCACCACCATACCCACCCCTTCCAGGTTCATCCCAACTGGTCGATGAAGACGCATTCGCACCAGTTCCACCGTGCCCTCCGTTGCCGCCGCCCCACCCATGTCCGCCATTTCCGCCGTGGGGTCGGATGGGATTCTCGGGATCGGTCCCAGACATGCCGTTCTGTCCATTTGGCTGCTGAGGTGTGCCATTGGCTCCATGTTGTGCATGCGCAGAACCTGACATCAGTGCGAGCACGATCACAGCTGCCGAGGCGACGACAGCGATGAGAGTCTCGAACGTCGGGCGATTGGTAGCTCTTGCGCCAGAGAGAGAGTTCCGATTGGTGGCAGGATACTCGAGGCACCGAAACCTCGGGGCCAGATCGTGCGCTGAATGGCATGTTGTTCTTGGTGACATTATGTTCTCTCCAGATGTAGTCTCGACGATGTCACAGAGTGTGATCACCACGATGAGAAACGTACTGGAGCGATCTCGATGTGCAATCCCCTCCTCAGGGGTTTCCGCCAAAATCCTGAAGATCCTTCCCGCCAGTTCCACCCGGCTGTGGACCCCCAGGAGCCGGTAGATGTGCTTGGCGTGGTCATGCACCGTATGCGGCGAGACGCACAGCCGATCCGCGGCCGCCTCCTCCGTCATTCCCTCCGCCAGCAGCAACACCACTTCCGCCTGCCGGGCCGAAAGACCGAGGCGGCCAAGACGCTCCACGGCACCCGGTGCGGAAACCACTGAACGTGGGGCGTGCAGTGATGCCATGGCCCCAGATGTGGTAGGATCGGCTGTCGGCTGTCGGCTGTCGGCTGTCGGCTGTCGGCTGTCGGCTGATGGCTTTCCACGGATTGTCTCCCGCATGGTCTGTTCGCCTCCCGGTCGCATATGGTTCGCGCGAACCCATCGCGCTTCCCTCCTCATGAAGGCGTTCGCCAACCCCGAGCGTGACAAACTTCTGAGAAAAAGTGCTCCCCTCGCCCCCATGATCCACGGGCGGGCGCCGCGGCCCGCTCCCTCACGGTCGCGGCTCGTCGCAGATCCATCTGACCATCGACGCCCCGCTTGGTAGGATCTCGCCGGCACGCTGATCAGTGACGGCGGCTCCCACCCCGGGCGCGGGGCTGCTCTTCGCCGCCGCGGGGGTGATGGTGCTCGGTCGGCGACGGCGCCGACGGTGATCGTCGCCCGGTCGGCGGCTCGTGCGTCGTGAAACTCGATGACGCCCCGTGGCGCGGCGACCCCGCGCCACGTTCGTTGCGCTCGAGCGGCGGCCCATACACTTGATCGATGCCGCTCACCTATTCGACGTACCTGGACATTCCCGCCCTGCTGTCGCTGCAGAAGCCGCGCTCCAGCCCGCCCGAGCACGATGAAATGCTCTTCATCGTGATTCACCAGACCTACGAGCTGTGGTTCAAGCTGCTGCTGCACGAACTGGACAAGATCAAACGCGACTTCAGCGCGGGCGACCTGTACGGCGCCATCGCCACCTGGCAGCGCTGCCGCACCATCATGAAGACGCTGGTGGGCCAGCTCGACATCCTCGAGACCATGACGCCCATGTCGTTCACCAGTTTCCGCGACCGGCTGGAGACATCCTCCGGCTTCCAGTCCGCGCAGTTCCGCGAAATCGAGTTCCTGCTGGGCTACAAGCGCCCGGGCGTGGTGAAGTACCTGAAGGAGGGCGACCCCGGCCATGCCGCGGTGATGCGGCGGCTGACCGAACGCAGCGTGGTGGACCACTGGTACGACTACCTGGAGACGCTGGGCGCCGCCGTGCCCAAGCGCCTCCGCGAGCGCCCGGCGGACGCCCCCGCCGAGCCGGACGAGGCGGTGCAGGAGGCGGTCTACCACCTCTACCGCACGCGGCCCGACGTGGCCATCCTCTTCGAGCTGATGACCGACTTCGACGAGGGATTCCAGGAATGGCGCTACCGCCACGTGAAGGTGGTGGAGCGCACCATCGGCGCCAAGCACGGCACGGGCGGCTCGCCGGGCGTGGAGTTCCTCAAGAAGTCGCTCTTCCTGCCGGTCTTCCCCGACCTGTGGGCGGTGCGGCATCGGTTGTAGGGGGCATGGTCGGCACCTTCAGCGCCGCCAGATTGCCGCAAGTATTTTAGCAAAAATGCTTGGCTTGCCCATTGAACTCTCTGGAAAGTCTTGTCAGAATGTGACTTGCGTATTCAACCATCGCCGAGGTATGACGATGGTCGCAGGTCAGTTAGGTCCACGGTCATCTTGTGGCCAGAGGGGGCGCATCATGGCGCAGCATTGGCGAATCAGGCATCTTTGTCTCGTTCTCGGTCTCATGGTGGCGGCGGTGATGGGTTCGGCTCTTGCGGCGCAAGAAGACTGTGCCCCGCATTGGGCCGATGGTTTTGGGGCGCCGGGGTTGCCATTCGTCG
Organism: Phycisphaeraceae bacterium; assembly: GCA_015709595.1. NCBI lineage: Bacteria > Pseudomonadati > Planctomycetota > Phycisphaerae > Phycisphaerales > Phycisphaeraceae > Phycisphaeraceae bacterium. The sequence continues at coordinate 1,492,322 of CP054178.1, read as the reverse complement.
AACAGGCCGTCATGTTCGATGATGGGCTCGGGGCCGGGCCTCGCCTGCATGTGATTGGCCTGGTCCCTCATGCCGATGGCGTGAGTTGGGGCGTGGCGCGCTGGGAGGGCGACCAGTGGGTCACGATCGGTGTCGTGCGGGCCTCGATCCCTCAGAGTTCGAGCGCGTACCTGCGTGCGATTGAAGTGGCCGACCTGAACGATGGTCGGGGGCAGGGCTTGTTCGTGGGAGGTGCCTTCGCGCAGGTGAACGGGGTGCCGGCCAACGGCATCGCGCGGTGGGATGGCGTTCGATGGGAGCCGGTCGGTGCCGGTGTCGATGAAGGCGCCGGGCAGATCAACGTGATTCGACACATGGCCGAGGGGTCGGCGCCCGGGCTGTACATTGGGGGTGACTTTGTTCGCGTCGGCGGTGTCTCGATGCGCTTCGTCGCACGATGGGATGGACAGAGTTGGCATTCAACGGGCAACCCGGGATTCATCGTCTATGACATGGAAGTGACAAGGAATGTCGGGGGTCAAGGACCGTGTTTGATCGTCGGACAGGGAACTTCGAGCGCCGGCTTTGTCAGCCGCTGGGATGGATCCGGTTGGTCGGTCATTGGACAAGCGAACGGACCGGTGCGCGGCGTCAGGGCGTACACCGACGAGCAAGGGCGGACCTCGCTCTACGCAAGCGGGCTGTTTACTCATATCGAGGGGGTGCAGACCCGTTTTCTCGCCATGTACCGGGATAGCGCGTGGACGCCCGTGGACATGCGACTCAGTGGTGTGTCAGACCTTCGCCTGAATCTCCGTCCCAACGGCGTGAAGGACTCTTTTGATCTGGTGGTCAGTGGCGCGTTCACCGTGCAGGGATTCGGACCGAGAACCCTGATGCTGCTCCGTCAAGGAGAATGGATTGACCCGGGACTCAACTCGACTCGAGGAGTGGTGAGTACCCTCGTCCTCACGCCCGATGGAGATGACGCCGCGATGCTCGTCGTCTGCGGATCATTTTCCCGCGCCGGGAACGTGGTCACGCCGAACATCGCGCTCTTTGAAGAAGGCGTCGGATGGAGCGGATTCACCACGCCGGGTGAGGGAATCACAGGGAGCAACTTGGTGGTCCGGGCCATGGCGGTTGGGCCCGATGTCGTGCCTGGTGAGACGGCACTCTACGTTGGCGGTCAGTTCGACGCTGCTGGTTTCGTCCCATTGGCCAACGTAGGCCGGTGGGATGGCTCTTCGTGGCGTCCGCTGGGCGACGGCCTCAACGCATCGGTCAACGCATTGGCTGGATTCCAGGACGGGCTTGGGACGCTCATATACGCTGGAGGCGGTTTCACCGCGTCGGGGCAGACTTCCGTGCAAGGGATCGCGCGTTGGGACGGCGCGGCATGGCACTCTGTGGGCGAGGGACTCCAGACATCACAGGGCGGGAGCGGGATCGTTCGCGCCATGACCGTCTACGACGACGGGCACGGCGCGGGAGAGCGACTGGTGGTCACCGGCACGTTCACCAAGTCCGGCTCGACACCATTGCCGGGGCGCGTGGCAGCGTGGGATGGACAGCAGTGGTCTTCGCTGGGAACCGGACTACCGACATCCGGGACGATCAACAGCATGATTGTCTTTGACGATGGTGAAGGCCCGATGCTCTATGCGGGGGGGCAGTTCAGCTCGATCGGCGGCGTCGCTGCGGCGGGGCTTGCGCGCTGGGATGGCCTCGCTTGGCATCCCGTGCCGGGCTGGACATCGGGCACGGTCCGAGCGATGCACGTTCACGATGATGGTGGCGGACCGGAACTCTACGTGCTGGGAGACTTCTCAGGCGTCGGTGGACTCAACGTCCAGGACTTCGCGCGATATCGCGACGGCGGCTGGCGAATCGTGGGCGTCAACCTGCAGTCGGGCGACGACTGGTCAACCATGGCGACCTTCGATGACGGGATTGACAGCCGACCCGCGCTCTTTCTGCTGGGCGAGAAGGCCGTCTGGCGCTGGAACGGGCAATCGTGGCGCTCGGTCTATACACGCGATCCCAACAATGGCCTGGGCACGCATCCCATCCACGTGGCGCGGCCGTTTGTGTTTGGCGCCGATCGTCGCCCGGCGCTGTATCTCGGAGGCGGGTTCTGGTCGGTCGGCGCCACGCCGTCGAACTACATCGCGGCGTGGGTGGGCTGTCCGACCTTCGAGGAGGCGTTGCTGAACGCTCTCGAAATCACGCGCGGCACCCACCTCTTCGGGGATGTCAACAGCATTCGACACGTCTCGTCCGGATGGCTGCGAGTCCGTTCCGGGTACGGCCAGACGTTCACCGATCTTCATTCCATGATCCTGCATGTTCGTGGGATGACGGCAGCGGCCTCCCCGGAAACCCTGGGAGTCAATGTCGTTTCCCGTGTCAATCAACCCAGCGGCACTCAGCGCGTGCAGTTGCGTAACTGGGATACAGGAACCTTCGTCACGATCGGCACATCTGTCATCGGTCCGTTCGACCGACTTCACACCATGGAGAACATCCAGGCATCTCGCTTTGTCCGCCATGATGGCGCGATCGAAGTCTCAATCCGTCACGTGGTGGTGGCGCCGGTGTTCGCTTTCAACTTCGAGTCTGATATCGACTGGGTGCAGGTGATGGTGCGTTAGTCGCCCATCACCCCGCCATCGACGCCGTTCCCGCGGACGCGACAATCTCCACGCCGGTCTCTCCCGCGCTCGACGGGCGGCGGCGGGCGCACGACGCCTCGGGCACGACCAGCGACGCCGCCGGCGTCACGCGCTCGATGGCCGCGACCGCCCGCTCGATCCGATCGACAGGCACCGCGTGCGTCAGCAGGATGGCGCTGCGCGGCGTCACGTCGATCTCGCGGAAGCCCACGCCGTGCTCGCGGAAGGGTTCCAGCACACGCGCGGGGGTGATGGCGCGTCGGTCGCAGGCCAGACGTACGAGGTGGATGCGCGGGATGGCGGGGGGGACGTGGGAGCGCGAGGCGAGGGACGGGGAAACCGCTCCCTCATGGTCGCGGCTCGTTTTGGCGTCGTTGCTCAAGCCGGCGTCGCGGCTGGCGTGATCGCGCGATCGTGGCGGAGCGTCCGGCTCGTGCCCCGTCAGCGTCAGTTCCGGCCCGCTGCCGGCGCGCAGCACGCGAAGCACATCGCCCAGCAGCGCGCTGGTGGTGGGCTCCGGTCCGGCTCCGGCGCCTTGCAGGAAGATCTCGCCCCCCAGCAGGGCGTTGATCTCGACGCCGTTCTCCTCCAGCCGCACGCGGGCCAGCCGATGATCGCGCGGCAGCAGCGTGGGGCCGACGCGCAGCGTCACGCCGTGGGGCGTGCGAACCGCCTCGGCCACCAGTTTGATGGCGTAGCCGTGGCGGCGCGCGGCGAGCACATCCTCCGCGGTGATCGCCTCGATGCCCGCGCGGTCCACATCCACGGGCGTGAACTCGCCGAAGCCCGCGGCGTGGGCGAGCAGGCAGAGTTTCTCCGCCGCGTCGCGGCCCGACACGTCCGCGCTGGGGTCCGGCTCGACCAGCCCCCTGCGGCGGGCCTCGCGCAGGGCGTCGTCGCGCGACAGCCCGGCTTCGGTCATGCGATCCAGGATGAAGTTGGTCGAGCCGTTCACGATGCCTCGCACCGACTGAATCTCATCGCCCCGCAGGTGCCGCAGGGCGGCCAGCACCGGGATGGCCGAGGCGACCGCCGCCTCGTGCGCCAGGATGACCCCGCCCCGCGTCGCCGCCGCGCGCAGGCGCGGGCCGTGGTGGGCGATCGCCGTCTTGTTGGCCGAGACAACGTGGACGCCCGCTTCGAGCAGCCGCTCGATGAACGTGGCGGCGGGCTCGGCCCCGCCGAGGGCCTCGATGACCACGTCGGGGCGCTGCTCCAGAATCTCCTCGAACCGCTCCGTGACGATCCCACCAAAGATGGATCGGCGAGGGCCCGCCTTGCGGACCAGAATCCGCACCAGGCGCAGATCCAGCCCGGTGCGGGCGAGCAGCCGATCGTGCTCGTCGCGCAACGTGGCGGCGACGCGACCCCCCACCGTCCCGCAGCCGAGGAGGGCGATGCGGATCGTGCGCGCGGCGGTCGGACCGCCCCCCGACGGTCGCGGCTCGCTGTTGAGGGGTTGCGGATCGTTGGACAGTGATCGCGGCTCGCCGGGGTTGAGGCGCCGGTGTCCCGATGGTGTTGAAGCGTGCTTGGCGATGGGCGGACTCATGCCGTCACCGCCTTTCGTGCTTCGGCGGTCCTCGCCCTCACCCCCACTTCCGGGGGCCCCTCTCCCAGAGGGAGAGGGGAGTGTGCATCACGTTCCAGGTCCGCGACCGCGTCGTCCGACCCCACGCCGCGGGTTTCGCGCAGGGCTCGGTCGAGGTCGGCGATCAGGTCGTCCACGTCCTCGATGCCCACGGAAAGACGGATCAGCCCGTCGGTGATGCCGATGCGGGCGCGCTCGGCGGGCTCCACGCTGGCGTGCGTCATGGTCGCCGGGTGGCAGAGCAGCGACTTCACGCCGCCCAGCGACTCGGCGAGCGGCCAGAGCCGCAGCCGCTTCACAATTGCGCGCACGCGGCCCACGCCGCCGATGAGTTCCGCGCTCACGATCGCTCCGAAGCCCTTGCCCTGCCGCTTCGCCAAGTCGTGCTGGGGATGGCTGGTCAGGCCGGGGTAGATGACGCGGGTGACCTCGGGATGCGATGCCAGGTGCTCGGCGACGCGCTGGGCGTTGGCGGCGTGCTGGCGTACGCGCAGACCCAGCGTCTTGATGCCGCGCAGCAGCAGGAAGCAGTCCTGCGGCCCCGGCACCGCGCCGGTGGCGTTCTGCAGGAACTTGAGACGGGCGTGCCAGTCATCGTCGCTGGTGATGACCGCCCCGCCGATCACGTCGCAGTGCCCGCCGATGTACTTGGTGGTGGAGTGGAGCACGATGTCCGCCCCCAGCTCCAGCGGACGCTGAAAGACGGGCGTGGCGAAGGTGTTGTCCACGATGGTGGTCACGCCGCGCTGCCTGGCGACGGCGGCGCAGCCCGCGATGTCGGTGATGCGCAGCAGCGGATTGCTGGGCGTCTCCAGCCAGAGCAGTTTCGTCTCGGGCCGGATGGCCTGCTCGACGGAGCGGATGCTGGTGGTGTCGATGAGCGAGAAGCCCACGCCGAAGCGGGCGAAGACCTTGGTGAAGAGCCGGTAGCACCCGCCGTACAGGTCGCGCGAGGCGACCACGTGATCGCCCGATGAGAGCGCCTGCAGAATGGCGTTGGCCGCCGCCAGTCCGCTGGCGAAGGCCAGGCCGTGCCGGCCTCCTTCGAGGGCGGCCAGGTTGGCTTCCAGCGCGGTGCGCGTGGGGTTGCCGGTGCGCGAGTAGCAGTAGTCGGGTGTGCCGCCCAGTTCATCCTGGGCGTAGGTGGTGGTCTGGTGGATGGGGGTGATGACGGAGCCGGTGAGCGGTTCGTTGGGCTGACCGGCGTGAATGGCGAGCGTATCGAAGGCGAGGGACATCTCTGACTCCCTTGTCGTGCAAGGAGGAGCGTGGAAAGAAACAGCCGCGTTCGGGAAGGCCCGGACGGCGGGAGTCAGAGTTCCTGCGACTGGTGCGGAGGCGTCACACGCGGGTGGCGCCCAGCCGCACGCAGGAGTCGACTCCCGCGCCCGGGCTGGGCATGGCCATAGACATCATCATGGCGGTGCGTGTGTGCATTCGGGGGCAAGCGTAGCCGATGCTTGCGGTGAGTCAAGCGCCGATTGAACAGAAGGGGCGATTCACGAAAGCAGCGTCTCAAAGCCCGCTTGGACAAAGTGCCGATCGGCAGTCAGGGCGCGACGAATACGACGACGCCCCATCACGACGAACGACAGGCAGTCGGCCAGCGACCAGTCCTTGTCAGGACGATCCAGATACAGGCGCGAACCGCGCTCGAACAGAGACGACGTTGCGAACACGATGGATGTCCGCCGATCCTCTCGTATTTTCTGCAGCAGTTGTGCAAACACGTATCGAGACCGTCGCACGGACAGCGCGTTGCCAAGCTCGACGAGCACATACTCCGTCGTGACGATGCGGTCTCGTGACCGGGCAATCCACTCAACCGCAGCGTCATGGTGATCATCGGCGGCGTTCACCAGCGCGAGGTAGAACGATGTGCCGGCGAACGCGACGCTCATCGGTGCTTCGGATGCCCGTACAGATAATGATCATGCTGCCGTGAGAAGTCGCGCGGCAGGTCGGTCAGCACGCCGATCACACCCGCGTAATGTGATGCAAGAGAGTCGTTCCTTGCGCGGGCGCCGCGTTTCGGCGAGACGGACTTGCGGCGCTGCGGCTTCGGACGGCTTTGGCGAACCGGCTCGACGCGGACCTCCGTGCCGTCAGCCAAGCCGGTCTCTTCGACCAGACGCACTTTGCCGTTCTCGATGTATCCGCGGTAGGTCATGGTGACACCCACGTCGCGCCCATGCGCGAGCAAGTATAGTCGCCGCTTCATCCGCGCCGCTCGCTCGCTGGCACTGGGGCCGGTTTTAGGGCAGAATAGTCCCCTCAACTGACACCACTCAACAAAGCACCTCATGCTCGACAAGGAGAACCCCATGCCGCTGCACGCACGCCGCTCCGCCTCGCTCGCCCTCTCCCTCGCCGCCGGACTGGTCCTGCTCGGCGCGGGCCTCACCGCCACGCGCGGCGGGGCCGAGCCCGCGGCCCCCGCGCAGGATCCCACCCAGTCGCGGGTGGATCGCTCGCTCACCTCGCGCGACATCTCGCTGGCGCAGGCCCAGGCGGCCATCCTGGCGGCGGAGCGAAAGGCCCGCGAGATCAACACCAAAATGGACATCGCCATCGTGGACGCGGGAGGCAACCTCAAGGCCTTCGCACGCATGGACGGCGCGTGGCTCGGCTCCATCGACATCTCGATCCGCAAGGCCAAGACCGCGCGATACTTCGACATGAACACCGGCGAGATCGGCAAACTCTCGCAGCCGGGCGGCCCGCTCTACGGCATCGAGCACTCCAACGACGGGCTCATCACCTTCCCCGGCGGCGTGCCCATCCGCAACGCCGAGGGCCACATCATCGGCGCCATCGGCGTGTCGGGTTCCACCGTTGAGAACGACCACATCGTGGCAATGGCGGGGGCCGAAGGCGCCAAGTAGCCCGTCGCCGGTTCGGGCGCGGCGTGCGCGTCCGTGAGAATGGAGCCGACCGGGCTCGAACCGGCAACCCCGTGCTTGCAAAGCACGTGCTCTCCCAATTGAGCTACGGCCCCGTGATCGGGCGATTGTAGGCCGCGCTGACGGGCGTTCCCCCTTGGCGCAGGCGTACACTGGGGCATGACTGATCTCGCGCTTTCACGCCTCGATGATGGCATTCTGACCATCACGCTCAACCGGCCCGACAAGCACAATGCGCTCTCGCTGGATCTCATCGAAGCGCTGCACGACGCGGTGGAGGCGGCGCACCGCAACGCTCAGGCGCGGGTCGTCATCCTGACCGGGGCGGGACGATCCTTCTGCGCAGGCATGGACCTGCGAGGCGTCATCACCGATGTGCCCGCCATGAGCCGCATGCTCGACACCCTGGCCATGACCGCGCTGCGCATCCGGGCGCTTCCGGTGCCCACCATCGCCATGGTGAACGGGGCGGCGGTGGGGGGCGGGTGCGGGCTCATGGTCGTCACCGACCTCGCTATCACGCATCCCGACGCGAAAGTGGGCTACCCGGAAGTCGATCTGGGCGTCTGCCCCGCCGTGGTCGCGCCGCACCTGATCCGCAAGATCGGCGCCGGCCGGGCGCGGGCCATGTTGCTCTCCGGCGGAACCATCACCGGCGAGGAGGGGCATCGCCGGGGACTGGTGGATCACCTGGTCCCGCGCGAGCAGCTGGAGTCGTTCACCCACGATCTGGCCCGGAAACTGGCCACCGGGGGGCGCCATGCTCAGGCGGTCACCAAGCGATGGCTCAACGAACTGGACGGCTCGCTCGATGAGGCGATCGCCCATCGGGCGGCATCGTTGTCCGCCGAGGTCATCGCGGGGGAGGAGGCCCAGACGAATCTCCGACGATTATTCGGCGTGAGCGGCTGATGGCGGATGATCCTTCGGCAAAATGATGGGATACCGGCATTTTGTTGCACGCACCGCCATTCCTGCCGTATACTCGATGGGACCATCGCGACAGTCGACACAACCGAGGAACGGAGCGGCTGACGGAGCAGCCGCGACACTCGCACACGGAAGGCGCCGGCGTGGCGGCGCGGTCGGGCTGCGATTCAATCCCCGGCGCGTCCCAAGCCCGTAAGATGCGTCGTGATGAGAATCCGCATCCGCCACCACTCCCCCCACACCACTCGACGGGAGCGACCATGAGCACCGCCCAGACCACGCCCGCCAAGCCCGACCTTGCCAAGGCCCTCAAGAACGTCTCCGCCCGCGATCGCAAGCAGATCGAGCAGGCGCAGGAGATGCTGGGCCCCGATCCGCGCACCATGGGGTTCATCAAGAACCTGTTCTGGGGCAACTTCCGCGAGGAGCTGGTCTTCCCCTTCCCGCAGGTGAGCGCGGAGGAAACCGCCCGCTGCGACCAGATGCTCGCGGAGCTGGATGACTACCTGCGCAACGAGCACCCCACCCTCGAGATCGACCGGAATCAGGAGATTCCGAAGTGGTGCATCGACCGGCTCTTCCAGATCGGCGTGCTGGGCATGACGATCCCGCGCGAGTACGGCGGGGCGGGGCTGGGCATCACGTCATACAACCGCGTGCTGGAGCGCATCGGACGCGCCTGCGGCTCGACTGCGGTGCTGGTCTCGGCTCATCAGTCGATCGGCTGCAAGGCGGTCATGCTCTTCGGCACCGAGGCGCAGAAGCGTCAGTGGCTGCCGCGCATGGCCAAGGACACGCTCTCGGCGTTCTGTCTCTCCGAGCCCAACGTCGGCTGCGACGCGGGCGGGCAGGAGACGCGCTGCGACGTGTCGCCCGACGGCAAGCACTACATCCTCAACGGCGAGAAGAAGTGGGCCACCAGCGGCGCGCTCTCGGGCATGTTCACTGTCATGTGCCGGCAGAAGATGGCGGACGGCAAGGACCGCGTCACCGCCGTCATCTGCACGCCCGACATGGAGGGCGTGGAAATCTTCAGCCGCAACCGCAGCAAGTGCGGCATCCGCGGCACGTGGCAGGCGCGCATCCGCTTCACCAACGCCAGGGTGCCCCGCGAGAACCTTCTCCACAAGGAGGGCAAGGGGCTCAACATCGCCCTCTCATGCCTCAACTTCGGGCGCTGCACGCTGTCGGCGGGCATGATCGGCGCCGCGGTGTACGCCTATGAGCAGGCCGTCAAGTGGGCCCAGTATCGGCACCAGTTCGACCGCCCCATCGCCGACTTCGAGATGATCCAGGAGAAACTGGCCACCATGGCGGCGTACTGCCACGCCATGGACGCCATGCTCTACATGACCACCGGCTTCCTCGACCGCGGCGACGAGGACATCATGCTCGAAACCGCCCTGTGCAAGGTCTTCTGCTCCGAGTGGGGCTACCGCGTGGTCAACGAGGCCGTGCAGGTGATGGGCGGCGAAGGGTACATGACGGAGAACGAGGTCGAGCGCCTCTGGCGCGACAGCCGCATCAACACCATCGTCGAGGGCGCCAACGAGGTGATGCACTCCTTCGTCTTCGCCTACGGCTCCAAGCAGCTGGGTGAGTGGATGATCGCGCTCAAGGAGAACCCCACCGCCAACATCGGCGCCGCGCTGCGCATCGGGCTGGAGCTCTACGGCCGCATCAAACGCGCCGCACCCATCATCACGCGGCTTCACCCGCAACTGGCCTCCGAACGCGTCCTGCTGCAGGATCTCGTCCGCGACTTCGCCCACGAGGTCAAGATGATGTTCAAGGAGCACGAGGAGCGGCTGATCACCAACCAGATGGTGCAGCGGCGGCTCTCGATGGCCGTGCTGTGGATTCACGCCATGGTGTGCTCCCTGTCCAGGGCGGACTTCAACATCCGCAACGGCATGGACGGCCCCTCGCTGGAGCAGGAGCTGGCCATCGTCCGCTACCTGTGCGCCAAGGCCAACCACGAGGCGCGCAACGAACTGCGCGAACTGCGGCACAACGTCGATGAGCCCATGCGGGCCGCCGCCAAGGCCGCCATCGCCCGCGTCGACCCGCTGCCCAACTCGGATTACGCCATTCCCGAGCGCACGCCCAACCTGAAGGCGCGGGGCACGGGCAAGAAGGTCGATCACCCCGCCATCCAGCACTTCGGCGCGGGTTCGACGTTCACCGAGCCAGCCCACGCCTGAGCCGGCGCGGGCCTGCCGCGCGTTCAATTCGTCCCGCACCGATCATCCAAGCCCCCGGAGTCGTCATGAACATCCTCGAGCAGATGCGTGAGTACGGCCACGAGCGCGTGGCGTTCCACCAGGATCCTCAGACCGGCCTGCGCGCCATCATCGCCCTGCATTCCAGCGTCCTGGGCAACGCGCTGGGAGGCACCCGACGCTGGTGCTACGCCACCGAGCAGGACGCCCTGCACGACGTGCTGCGGCTGAGCCAGGGCATGACCTACAAGTGCGCCTGCGCCGGGCTGCCGATGGGCGGCGGCAAGTCGGTGGTCTGGCTCCCCCAGCGAGGCCACGCGCCCACCGAAGCCGAGGCCCGCGCCATGGGACGCTTCGTGGACACCTTCAACGGCGTCTACATCGCCGCCGAGGACGTGGGAACCACCCCCCAGTACATCGACTGGATGGCCATGGAGACCGCCCACGTGATGGGCGGCGAGCAGGTGTCGCGCGGGGGCGACCCCTCGCCCTTCACCGCACGCGGCGTCTTCAACGGCATGAAGGCCTGCCTGGAGTACGCCTTCGGCTCGCCGTCGGTCGAAGGCCGCACCGTCGCCGTGCAGGGGCTGGGCAACGTGGGTACGTACCTGGTGAAGCTGCTGGTCGAGCACGGCGCCCGCGTGATCGGCGCCGACATCAACAGGCAGCACGTCGAGCGTTGCGTGGACCAGTACGGCATCACCGCCGCCTCCACCGATGAAATCCTGCTCACCGAATGCGACGTGCTCGCCCCCTGCGCCCTGGGCGGGGTGATCGACGCCAACACCGCCCGCAAGCTCAACTGCCGCGTGGTGTGCGGCGGAGCCAACAACGTCCTCGACTGCCCGGAGGAGGACGCCGTCGTCCTCAAGAGCCGGGGCATCGTGTACGGCGTGGACTTCGTGGTCAACGCCGGCGGCGTGATCGAGCTCTCCGGCCAGTACCTCAACTACTCGCGCCAGAAACTCGACGCCATGAATGACGAGATCGAGGCCACCACCGCCCAGATTCTGCGCGAGGGCGAGACGCTCTCGTCAACCTACGAGGCGGCCATCGCGCTGGGCGACCGGCGCATCGCCGCCGGGGCCGCCAGCAAGCGGGAGCGCATCCATGCCGGTTAAGAAGGTCTTCGAGACATCCATCGAACGGATTTCGATCCTCGACGAGCACGGCGCCTTCGACGCCAAGCTCGGCAAGGGGCTCATTCCGGACGACGACCTGGTGCGCCTTTACACGCACATGGTCGCGTGCCGACACCTGGATGAGATCGCCTTCCGGCTGCAGCGCTCCGGCCGCATGGGCACCTATCCGCAGAACATGGGGCAGGAGGCCACGTCGCTGGGCGCCGCCTACACGCTGCGCAAGACGGACTGGCTGGTGCCCTGCTACCGCGAGAATGCCGGGCTGTTCTGGCGCGGGCTGCCGATGGAATACATCCTGCTGCACTGGATGGGGGATGAGCGCGGCAACCAGATTCCGCGCGACCTGCGCGTCACGCCCCTTGCCATCCCCATCGGCACCCAGATGCTGCACGCCGCCGGGCTGGCGTGGGCGTCCAAGTACCGAGGCGAGGACGACATCGCCTGCACGTTCTTCGGCGACGGCGCGACCAGCGAAGGCGATTTCCACGAGGCGGCCAACTTCGCCGCCAACCTCGACATTCCCGTCATCTTCTTCTGCCAGAACAACGGCTGGGCGATCTCGGTGCCGTCGAAGATTCAGTGCTCCGCCCCCACGGTGGCGCAGCGCGGCATCGCCTACGGCATGGACTGCGTGCAGGTGGACGGCAACGACCTCTTCGCAGTCGTGTACGCCGTGAAGCGCGCGGCGCAGAACGCCCGGAAGACCAGGCGGCCCACCTTTATCGAGGCCACCACGTACCGGCTGGGCGACCACACCACCGCCGACGACGCCCGCCGCTATCGCGACGCCGAGGAGGTCGAAGTGTGGAAGCAGCGCGACCCGCTGCTGCGGCTGAAGCAGTACATGACCCAGAAGAAGCTGTGGAACGATTCGAAGGAGGCCGCCGCGTGGGAGCGCGCCAAGGAGGAGGTCGCCGCCGCCGTCAAGCGGGCGGAGGAGATCGCCGCCCCGGCGCGGACCGACTTCTTCGACTCGATGTACGCCGAACTGTGCGACGAGCTGGAGACGCAGCGCGCCACGTTCCGCACCAGTTCGCTGGGACAGGAGGCGGCGAGTCAACCGACTGATGCGGAGCATCGCGCGGAGGCGCATCGATGACGAACGATGAACTCCGCAAATGGCAGTCGCAGCGACCGTTCGAGCCGTTCGACATCCTGCTGGTCGATGGACGAACCTTTCACGTCCCCCATCCGGAGTTTCTCTGGGTGCCGCCGGGTCGCGGCACATGGGTCTACGTGGCCGATCCGAAGCATGGCGGGGCGGACCACATCAACACGGCGGTCATCAGTTCGATCCGTCGCGCGACGAACGGACGTACCCGCCGTCGAAAGGCGGGCTGACCGATTCCCCGCCGGATCCGGCCGCGCCCCTCGACCGCCGCACGTCTGAATCGTCATCGAGAACATCCATGGCCAACCTCACACTCGTCCAAGCCATCAACCTCGCCCTGATCCAGGAAATGGAGAAGGACGATCGCGTCATCATTCTCGGAGAAGACGTGGGCAGGAACGGCGGCGTCTTCCGCGTCACCGAGGGGTTGTGGCAGCGCTTCGGCGGCGACCGCGTCGTCGATACCCCGCTCGCCGAGTCGGGCATCATCGGAACCTCCATCGGGCTGGCGATGGGAGGGCTGCGCCCCGTTCCCGAAATCCAGTTCGAGGGCTTCCTCGGCCCGGCGTACGACCAGCTGTGCTCGCACGCCGCCCGCATGCGCACGCGCACGCGTGGGGCCTTCACCGTGCCCATGACCGTGCGCGTGCCGGTGGGGGGCGGCATCCACGCACCGGAGCTGCACAGCGACTCGCCCGAGGCGATCTACGCCCATCAGCCGGGCCTCAAGGTGGTCATGCCCGCCTCGCCCTACGACGCCAAGGGGCTGCTCATCAGCTCGATCCGCGACCCCGATCCGGTCATCTTCTTCGAGCCCAAGCGCATCTACCGCGCCTTCCGCGAGGAGGTGCCGGAGGACGAATACACCATTCCCCTGGGCAAGGCACGCGTGGTCTGCGAGGGCGACGACCTGACCATCGTCTCCTGGGGCGCCAGCGTGGTGCAGTGCATGAACGCCATCGAGCAGTCGGGCAAGTCGATCGAACTGATCGACCTGCGCACCATCTACCCGATGGACACCGAGGCGGTGGTGGAGTCGGTGAAGAAGACCGGACGCTGCATCGTGGTGCATGAGGCGCCCAAGACATGCGGCTTCGGCGCGGAGATCGCCGCCCGCATCATGGAGCACTGCTTCCTGCACCTCGAAGCCCCGGTGCAGCGCGTGGCCGGCTTCGACACCATCATGCCCTACTACAAGCTGGAACTCGAATACCTCCCCGACGCCCACCGCATCAGCAAGGCGATCGAGGAGGTGGCGGCGTACTGATCGACATCAGGCACAGGCGCCGCTCGGTTGAAATCACCGCGGAGGCGCGGAGGAGAATGAGAGAAGGGGAGTTTGTCGTTCGCGGATCAACCCGACTCACACCCAGCATGCCGCACGCGTTCTCATTCACAATGACCAGCATCCACCCCTGCTCATCGGTGGACGAATCCGACTCTCTCTGCATCCTCAGCGCCTCTGCGGTAAAAACTGGCTGGAAGACTGATTCGGAGCCCCCGTCATGGCCGGCGTGAAACAACCATCGGACAAGTCGTACTTCATCCTTCCCGACCTCGGCGAGGGCGTGGCGGAGGCGGAACTGCTCGACTGGAAGGTCGCACCCGGGCAGAAAGTCGCCGAGCACCAGACCATCGCCGAGATGGAGACGGACAAGGCCCGCGTCGAAGTGCCCAGCCCGTGGGCCGGCGTCATCCGCGAACTGCTGGGCAAGCCGGGCGACATCATCAAGGTCGGCGCCAAGCTGGTGACGTACGACACCGGCGCCCCCGCCGGGGCGCCGGGCGAGGCCCCGGCCCGCGCGCAGCCAGTCGCCGAGCCGAAGAAGAGCGTCCCGCACGCCTCTCCCCAGCCGGCCGCCGCGCCGAAGCAGGAGGAGGACGCCGGCACCGTCGTCGGCTCCGTCGGGGGCACGATGGCCATCTCCAGCCGCTTCGCCCGCAGGCCCGAACACGCGGCCGTCGCCGGCAACGGCGGCAAGGCCCTGGCCACGCCCGCCGTACGCCGCATCGCGCGGGAGCAGGGCATCGACATCGACCGCGTGCCCGGTTCGGGCCGGGGCGGTCGCGTCACGGCCAGCGACATCGAGGCCTTCGTGCGGCAGGGTGGATCGACTCTGCGAGTCGATCCCGGTGGTCCGGCTCTCCGAGCCGGTTCAGAGAATGATCGCGCGACACGGCGTGTCGCGCCAGCCGGCAGCGCGCCACCCGCGCCGTCCGGCGACGGCGTCTCCCAGCGCATCCCCTTCCGCGGCATCCGCCGCAAGATCGCCCAGGCGCTGCGCCACTCGGTCTCCACCACGGTCCACTTCACCGTGGTCGAGTCGGCGGATGTGACTGCTCTGGAGGCCAAGCGCAAGGAACTGGTCTTCGCCACCGGCCAGAAACTCTCGCTCTTGCCCTTCATCATCACGGCCGTGTGCCGCGCCCTCAAGGAGCACCCCGCCATCAACGCCAACGTGGATGATGAGAAGGAGGAGATCATCCTCCGCAACGTCATCAATCTCGGCTGCGCGGTGGACACCGATCACGGGCTGATGGTGCCCGTGATCGCCGGCGCGGACCACCTGAGCATTCTGGACCTGTCGAACCGCGTGAAGGACGTCGCGGACCGCTGCCAGAACCGCACCATCCCGCGCGAGGAACTGATGGGCGGCACGTTCACGATCTCCAACGTCGGCTCGTACGGCGGCATGTTCGCCACGCCCATCATCAACTACCCGGAGGTGGCCATTCTCGCCGCCGGCCGGGCGCGGGATGAGGTGATGGCCAAGCACGGCGGGTTCTTCATCGGCAAGTCGCTGCCGCTCTCGCTCTCGTGCGATCATCGCGTGGTGGACGGCGCGGAGGGCACGCGGTTCCTCAACACCGTGGTCAGGTATCTTGAGAGTCCGGAGCGGCTGCTGAAGCCGTGATCGCGATGGGGGCGACATGCCACAGGACGATTGGTATCCCGAACTCGATGCCGCGGTGCGGGCGGCGGGGTTTCACACCAGCGGGCTTGAGGACATGGGGTCGTGGCGACGGACAACGGTCGCTTCGAAGCGGTGCGACTGGTACCTGACAGGCAACAGTTTCTGGGTCGGCTTCGTCGGCGAACGATGCGTGCTCGGCACATGGGGATGTCGTCTGTACGAACTGCCCGAAGTGAAACGTTTGGCGTCGTTCTGCATCGACTGGCTTCGCGAGGCGCCGACTCCAACATTGCCCGATTTCGCCGACTCCGTTCGCGCGGCCTACGGACTGCGGCCGATCCAACAGGAAACGTTGGACCGATGGGTCGCCGAGGCGAGGTAGAATCGGATCATGGAACCGACACCCGATCTCAACCTCGACTTCGAACGCGCCAAGGTCAGGCAGGCATCACAGGGTTGGCCATTCCCTCGACGATCCGTCACGCGCGAGCAAGTCGAGAAGTCGCGGCGGATGTCCGTCGAAGAACGGCTCCTCGCTGGTCCGCGATTGTTCAATGAAGCATCCGCATCCATGACGGCCGGGCTTCGGATTCTCCTTCCTCACGCATACGAAGAAGAACTCATGGTTGTCCTGTCGAGGGTACTTCGAGCGGTTGAATCGCATGAATCGGAGGTGTGGGGTGAAGGCGGCACGTTCGAGCCTCTCAACGAACTCCGGGAGGAAGTGCGAAACTCCGGACTGATCTGACGCATTTGTCGCCGAATGGGGCACATGTCTCAATGACGGGAGCCAAGAGCCGCGAGTCGACAGCCCATCCATGCTCCACGACATCACCCCCACCATCACGCCCGATCTCGCCGTGTGGCCCGGCGACACGCCGGCCACGCGCGAGGTGCTGATGGACATGAAGCGAGGGCACACGGTGACGCTCTCCACGCTGCGGGTCACGGTGCACCTGGGGGCGCACGCCGATGCGCCCAGTCACTACGGCTTTGACGCGCCGTCGATCGAATCCCGCCCGCTTGAGCCCTATCTCGGTCCCTGCCGCGTCGTTCACGTGGGCGTCTCCCGGGGCGAGCGATTCGGGCTCGGTCATCTCTCGCGCGCGAGGGTGGACGATCTCGCCGGTGACGCGGCCCGTGGTGTCCGCCGCGCGCTCTTCCGCACCGGCACGTTTCCCGACCCCTGCGCCTTCAACGAGGACTTCGCGGCGTTCGACCCCGCGCTGGTGGACTGGCTGCATGAGCGGTGCTTCACGCTGGCCGGGCTGGATACGCCCAGCGTGGACCTGTTTCACTCCAAGGATCTGCCCTCGCACAAGCGATTTCTCGCCCACGACATGGCGATTCTCGAAGGGGTCACGCTGGCGGACGTGCCGGAGGGCGTGTACGAACTGATCGCCCTGCCGCTCAAGCTCGCGGGCTTCGACGCCAGCCCGGTGCGCGCGGTGCTGCGGAGCATCAAGTGAAGTGATGAAGCGTGGGAACGTGGGGCAGTCGTTGCTCTGCGAGCCGCGACCGTCAGAGAGCGGCGGGGTGTCCGGTTCGATGCACGTCCGCTGCATGAAACAGGTCGGGCTTGGAGCACTGCCACGCGTGGCCAAGTCGCTCCCTCACGGTCGCGGCTCACTTTGAAACCTCACACTCACACTCCATCACTTCACACTTCCGCCCGCGTCGCGCGCCGCAGTCGATCGTGGATGGATGCCCACAACCCCGGATTCTCGGGCGGGCGCTCGATCAGAATCGCCGCCGCCCCGATTGTGTCGGCCTCGCGCAGGGCGTCGTAGAGGCGACGGGCGTATGACTCCGGCGCGTCGGGCATGGGAATCGTCGTGATCCGGCCCTCCGCGGTCGCGTCTCGCACGGGAAGCACGCCGAGGCCCTCGATCGCCAGCACGACCAGTCGCCCCGGTTCGGCAAGGCGCCGCTCGATCGCCGCCCGATCCATCATGATCGCCGGTGTGCGCGGCGCATAGTGGCGTTCCGCCGTGCCGGGCGAGGCGTCCTGCGACTCGATGCGCGGCGACTCGACGTGGCCGATCACCTCACGAAGCAGCTCGACCGTGATCGACCCCGGTCGCAGCAGCCGGGGCGGGTCGCTCGTCAGGTCCACCACGGTGGACTCGATGCCCACCGCGCATGGCCCGCCGTCGAGGATGAGCAGGTCGTCCACCGAGTCGAAGTCCGCCGCCACATGCGCCGCGGTGGTGGGCGAGACGTGACCCGACCGGTTGGCGCTGGGCGCGGCGATGGGCGAACCGAACATGCCCAGCAGCGCCTGCGCCCCCGAGTGGGCCGGGCAGCGCACCGCCACGGTGTCGCGCCCCGCGGTGGCCTGCCTGGGCAGGTCCGGACGCTTCGGAAGCACCAGCGTCAGCGGACCGGGCCAGAAACGCCTCGCCAGCGCGGCGGCGCGGTCGCCCCACGCTCCCGCGGCCACCACGCGGTCGGCGGCCAGGCGGGCGTCCGCCACGTGGATGATGAGCGGGTTGTCCGTCGGCCGTCCCTTGAGCACGTACACGCGCTCGACGGCCTCGACGTTGAAGGCGTCCGCCCCCAGCCCGTACACCGTTTCCGTGGGAAACGCCACCGGCTGCCCGGCGCGCAGACGATGCACCGCCTCCAGCAGCGATTCGGCGTGAATGGGCGCAACGCGCGGCATGCGCGCGACTGTAGCCGCGAAGGAGGATGCGGGATACATCACGCCGCGTCGCCCGCCATGACGGCTACGCTCAAGGCGATCGAAGTCCCCGACCGCGTGATTCGCACCGATGAACGAACTCCCTCACAAGATCGCCGTCCTCTGCTACCTCTACGACCACGCCGGGCGCGTGCTGCTGCTGCATCGGCGTCAGATGCCCAACGCGGGCATGTATTCGCCCATCGGCGGCAAGCTGCACGAGAGCGAGGGCGAAGGCCCGCACGAGTGCGCCCTGCGCGAGATCGAGGAGGAGATCGGCCTGGCGCTCTCCTACGACGAAATCCACCTCACCGGCATCGTCACGGAACGCGCCTACGAGCACCAGACGCACTGGATGATGTTCCTCTTCGAGGTCACGCGCCCCGTGCGCCACGATGAACTCAAGTGGACCGAGTTCAGGGAGGGCGTGCTGGAGTGGGTGCCGCTGGAGGACGTGCCGGGCCTGGACATTCCATCCACCGACCGCGAGGTAATGTGGCCGCTCGTGCAGCAGCATCGCGGCGGGGGGTTCTTCATGGCCCACATCGACTGGGGAGCCGATGAACTGTCGTGGCGGCTGGTGGAGTCGTCGCAGGCCGAGTGAGCGTCACGTTTGGACTTTTGTCCACGATGCTGGTTCACTACCACCATGAACCACGCCAACCTCTGGGCTCCGTGGCGCATGACCTATCTGCGCGATCTCACGCGCCAGGCGCGGGAACTGGGCGCCGAACCGCTGCGCGAGGCCCCGGCGGGGTCGTTCTTCGCCGCCTACTGGTCGCACCCCGAGATGGATGAGCCCAACCACGTGGTCTATCGCAACGCCCACGGGCTGCTGATGCTCAACCGCTACCCCTACGCCAACGGGCACCTGCTGGCCGCCCTGGGCGAGCCGCGCCCCCGACTGCTGGACTACGAGCCCGACCAGCGGGCCGCATTCTGGCGACTGGTGGACCTGGCGGCGGACCTCATGGAGCGAACCCTCAATCCACAAGGCATCAACATCGGCATCAACCAGGGCGAGGCGGCCGGCGCGGGCGTGATCGACCACCTCCACGCCCACCTTGTCCCCCGATGGGCGGGCGACACCAACTTCATGGCCGTCGTGGGCGATATCCGCGTCATCCCGGACTCGCTCGACCGCATGGCGGCGTCGTATCGGGAAACGATCCGCACCGCCGGCCTGGGGGCGGCGTAGAGGCGCCGGTCGAGTGATTCGTGGATCGCATCGCACGGCCGACACGGCCGTGGTACACCGTCATCGCCGTGTGCCACGGCTCTGTGAGCCGTGTCCGCGGCCCCGCCCCGCCCGCACGGCCGACACGGCCGTGGTACACCGTCATCGCCGACACGCCCACCGAACGGCCCCCGGCCCCATCGGGCGGCATTGGGCGGCCGAAGCCGCCCCGGCGCGTGCTCGAACCCCGAAATCAGGTGGGTTCGCGACCCGTCGGACCCGATCTTCCACGCAAGGGAGGCATGATCTTCGCCGCGGAATGAACGCGATCCCTCGGGGTTCTCAGTGGTTCGAGCGTCTGGACGCCGACACGCTCCCGACGGGGCCGGAGGCCGTCCTCCGGGCCACCTTACCCTCCGGTTCGATATCCGTCGAGGGGCGGTTCCCCCGAATCCACCCCTTTCGCGGGGGGTGCGAGGCGGGGTTTTTGCCTGTCCGGAGGATTTTTGACATCCCTTGAGGCATTGACAGCCCTCCCGGCCGATGGTACACCTACGTGTCCGTGGACAGGAGCATCGCCCCGGGGCGCTCTCCCCGTGGCCCGTGAACGCCCAGACACTCCAGAGAAGGACGAACGATCCATGAAGACCATGCTCGCCGCCGCATCCGTCGCCGCGCTGCTGCTCACCGGCTGCGGAAGTTCGACGGGGGTTTCGCTCAACGACGTGACCGGCAACATGACCCCCGAAGTCATGACGCTCAACCAGCGCGGCTCGGACGTGAAGCGCCACATGGCCTACACCCACGACGTGAACGGTCGCCTGTTCTGGGAAGACCTCGGACGCACCCTCTATCTCGATCACCCCAGCCGCCTGAACCCGATCGAGATCGTCTCGGTGAGCGGCAAGCCCCACTGATCCGTTCAATCCCGTCAACCACATGGCTGATCATGGCTGATCCTCGACGCCCCCGGCTATGCCGGGGGTGTTCGTTTCGGGCCATCGGATCTCCGCCGTCACAGCCGAACCGACAGCCGATCTTCTGATGATGACCCGCCGTCGGCGATGCCGCCTGTTCATTCTCCTTGCCTCCCGCCCTCAGCGAGCGAATAACTGCCCGTCGTGAAGCACGCCGGAATCCCGGTCGCCCTGCTCCAGCGGATGGTCGCGTCCTTCCACCCGAAGACGCTCCCGCCCATGCTGCGGGCCAACTACGGCCGCGAACTCTGGGCCTGGTGGTTCCTGCCGATCATGCTGGCGGCGGTCGAGGGCGGCGCGATGGGCAACATCGTGCGCAAGGCCTTCGACGGCGTGCCCGGGCTGCCCAAGCAGGAGCTCAACTTCGCCGTCGCCGCGGTCGTCGCCGCGCCGTCGCTGGCCAACATCACCAGCTTCATCTGGGCCTCGCTGGCGCACGGCAAGGCCAAGGTGAAGTTCATCGTCGGGCTGCAACTGGCCACCGTGGCCTTCGTGTCCATCGTGGGCATGGCCGAGCAGAGCCGGGGCGGGCTGTACCTGCTCGTCGCCGCGGTGATGTGCTCGCGCATCTGCTGGACGGGCGTCATCACCCTGCGCACCGCCATCTGGGGGGCCAACTACCCCCGCGCGGACCGCGCCCGCATCGCCGGCAACCTGGCCACCGTGCAGGGCATCGTGATCTCGCTGGTCGGCGCCGGGCTGGGGCTGGCCATGGACTGGGACGAATCATCCTTCCACTGGCTCTTTCCCCTGAGCGCGCTGGGCGGGCTGATCGGCGTCGCCATCTACCGCTCGGTCCGTCTGCGCGGGCAGAAGCGCCTGGCCCGGCATGAGCGAACCGGCGACCGCAGCCAGCAACTTTCGATGAACCCCGCCTCCATTCTGCGGGTGCTGCGGGGCGACCCCATGTTCCGACGCTTCATGACCTGCATGTTCATCTTCGGGCTGGGCAACCTGATGCTCACCGCCCCGCTGGCGATCGTGCTGCAGGAGGTGTTCAACGTCGGCTACACCACGGGCATTCTCATCACCAGCGCCATTCCCGCGATTCTCATGCCGCCCAGCATTCCGCTGTGGACGAAACTCATGACCCGCCGCCACGTGGTGGAGTTCCGCTCGATCCACGCCTGGTCCTACGTCTCCGCCGCAGCCGTGATGTGGGCCGGGGTCATGCTCCAGTCGATTGAACTGATGTTCGCGTCGGCGGTGCTGACGGGCATCGCCAACGGGGGCGGCGTGCTGGCGTGGAACCTGGGCCACCACGACTTCGCGCCCGCCCACCGCGACTCGGCCTACATGGGCGTTCACGTCACGCTCACCGGCATCCGCGGCATCATCGCGCCCATCGCGGGCGTGGGGCTGTACGAACTCTTCAGCGTGCTCACGCAGGGCGCGCACGGCGGGGGCGGATGGGTGTTCTTTGTCACGCTCGTGCTCAACACGTCCGGCGCGCTGGGTTTCGTCGCTCTGCGCCGACGCATGGCGAGGGAAGGGTTGCTGGAGCAGGTGCATCGACGCGGGCATTGATGCCATTCGCCGCGTCATGTGGATTCGCACCCGCCCATCGGCCCCGTCGCCCATCTATGAACAGGAAGTGGAGCCGACCGTGCGCATCCTTCTCAATCCACGGGAAGAACTGGTCGCCCTCGATCGACTCGCCGCCCATGATGATCTCCGGCGTGCGCCACGACACCGTGGTCGCCGTGGCGTCCTCCGTCATGGTCCAGTACAGGTCCACGTTCACGCGGCTGCCGACCGCATTGGTCTTGTCCGCCCACACGGCATGGACCTTCTTCGAGTCGCTGGGATCGACCGCGATACAGGCGATGCGCGGGACGCGGAAGTTGCCGGGAAACCACGCGTACGAGTAGCCGGCGTCAACCGTCGCGGCGGTCAGCAAGCTGCTAAATTGTGGGACACCGTTGGTATCAAGCGAAACGCTGCGTGCCACGCGAACGGCACTCCCGGACAGGAAGCCAATGTACAACTCACCATCAACACCAATACGCGGCAACATGCCTGAGCATTGGGCAAAAAAAAACCGGGTGGTGTCAAGCAAAAAGTTGTGGGAATCCCAAAAACTTCTTCCGCCCGCTTCGGCTGGGGTGTACAGTGGCGTTGGCTCACGATCAGGGAGAGAATGCCATGGCACTCAGGGTCTTCGGGTTCATGCTGCTGATCGCGGCAATGTGGCCGATTTCCGGCTTGGCAGACATCTTCCTCCACCAACCGCACGACTTTCGAGATCGCTCACCAAGCGAGCAGAACACGCTGGTCTCGAGCGCGCGGACGGCGGATGATTTTGCTACAGTCGGATTCCACTTTTTTCTGAACAGCATCACTTTCCAAATGGTTGTTTCTGCAAACAACATTCCATCGAACTATGCTGTGGATCTGTTTTTATCATCCGCGCAAGGTTCTGGACAGTTAATGTTCACGCTCGATCATGTCCTCGGCATGTCCGATCGTGGCGTGTGGAATGGCGATCCCGAGTTGCGCTTGATTGAAGTGGTGGTTGATGGGCGTGGAGAACATACGCCTGAGGGTGTTTATTGGCTCTCCCCCTACGCCATCGGCAACGGCGCGGGGCGCGCCTGGTGGGGCACGGCGGGCGACGGGCAGGTCAACGGATCGGAGGGCTACTTCATCTCCGACCACTTCGGCGTGCCCCAGTGGACGCCCATCTCCCAGTCCGGCATCCTGAACTTCCCCACCGACTTCGCCTTCACCATCGACGCCACGTTCCCCGCCCCGGGCGTGCTGCCACTGCTGGTGCTGGGGCTGCTCGGCAAGAACAGACGGCGTGTCGAGACGCGGTTCCATCGGGCGTCTCAACGGGCTTGAGAACCGGTCGCGGCGCGTCAGGGGCGACTGGGATGACGGCGCGCCGACTTCTGGCGACGGATGCCCGTACAATCGCCTCCCATGACCGACCGCGCCTACCTCACCACGCCGATCTACTACGTCAACGACAAGCCGCACATCGGCCACGCCTACACCACCACGCTGTGCGACGTGGCGGCCCGGTTCATGCGGTTCCTCGGGCGCGACGTGTTCTATCTGACGGGCACCGATGAACATGCGGCCAAGGTGGTCGATTCCGCCGCCCAGCGCGGGCTGACGCCCCAGCAGTGGGCCGATCAGAACGCCGCGGCCTTTCAGGACGCCTTCCGCCTCCTGCACATCTCCAACGACGATTTCATCCGCACCACGCAGGAGCGGCATAAAACCCGCGTGGCCCGCTACGTCCGCGCCCTGATGGACAGCGGCGACGTCTACCTGGGCGACTTCGAGGGCTGGTACGACGCCGGGCAGGAAGAGTACGTCACCGACAGCAAGGCCAAGGAGTACGGCTACCAAAGCCCCATCAACGGCAAGCCGCTGGTGCGCCGGAAGGAACACAACTACTTCTTTCGTCTGAGCGCCTACCGCGAACCGCTGCTGGCCCTGCTGGAGCGGCGCGAACCCGTCAACGGCGCCACCTTCGACGTGAAGCCCGAAGCCCGGCGCAACGAGATCATCGCGCGCATCCGCGAGATGGAGGATGTGCCCATCTCCCGCACTTCCGAGGGAAGCGGCGCCCCGTGGGGCATCCGCATCCCCGGCGATGAGCAGCACACCATCTACGTGTGGATTGATGCGCTCTTCAACTACCTCTCCACGGTCGATACCGACGAGCGCCGCAAGTACTGGACCTGCGGGCCGATCCACGTGATCGCCAAGGACATCCTCTGGTTCCACGCGGCCATCTGGCCCGCCATGCTGCTGGCCCTGCGAACGAGGCCCGGCTACGAGTGGGTCACGCTGCCCCGATACGTCTACTGCCACTCGTTCTGGATCAGCGAGGGGCAGAAGATGTCCAAGACGCTGGGCAACTTCATCGACCTGCCCACCATCGAGCAGTACCTTCGCACCTATTCGCTCGACGGCTGGCGCTACTACATGGTCACCCAGGGGCCGCTGGGCGCGACCGACTCGGACTTCTCGGCGGCGCACTTCCACGGCGTGTACCACACCGATCTCGTCAACACCGTGGGCAACTGCGCCAGCCGCGTGACGGCCATGATCGGCAAGTACTTCGACGGAGCGGTCCCGCCCGAGATGGCCCCCGAGCGATACACCCTGCCGGGCTTCGACCTGCCCGCGTCGGCCCGCGAGGCGGTGGAGACCGCGATCACCGCCATCGACCGCTTCGACCTGGCCGAGGCGGCGGCGGCGGCCATCGCGCTCATCCGCCGCGTGGACGCCTTCATCAACGCCACCGAACCCTTCAAGATGGCCAGGGACGCCGCTCGGGTTCCGCAGGTCGGCTCGATCCTGCACCAGTGTCTCGAAGCGGTGCGCATCGCCACGCTGCTGCTGTGGTGCGTGATGCCGGATGCGACCAGCGCGTTCTGGCGGGCGATCGGCTGCGGCGAGATCGACCCGACGAAGGGCGGTCTGCGCGACCTGGCCCGCTGGGGCGGGCTGACGGCGGGACGGAAGGTCGAGAAGATCGCGCTCTTCCCCCGTGTCGAGCACGCCCCAGCCGCGGCGACGCACTGAAGGCGTCCTGTCCTTCGAGGCGCTCACTCCGCGCTGTCGAGCGACGCCAGGTCGTGCCGGGCGCTGTTCCATTCATAGAAGCGGGTCAGCGGAATCGCCGCGCACTGGCGCAGCAGATCGGCGGCGCCGTCGCGGTCGCCCGCCAGCAGGCGCTTCCACCCCGCGTAGTACAGCGCTTCGCAGCGCTGCTCCTGCGCGGTGTTGCCGTCCTGCTCCTCGCGGCTGAACTCGAGGATCGTCTCCTCATCCATCTCGCCCAGCAGGAACGCGGCCAGGCGCCTGGGCCAGAGGCGCCAGCCGAAGGCGTCGTTGGCCAGGTCGGTCCGCAGCAGCGCATCGGCCTGGTCCGCGCGCCCCAGCCGCGCCCGCGCGATCCAGGCGTACAGCGCGGCGTACTCCACGCGCTGGGCGGGCCTGGCGCGGGCCTTGTCGAGCGAGGCGACGGCTTCGTCCAGGCGGCCCTCGTTCAGCAGCACCGCGCCCCGCCCGAAGTGGGCGTGGGCGTTCTCCGCGCTTCGCTTCAGCGCCTCGTCGAACGCCTCCACCGCACCGTCCAGGTCGCCCGCGCCCCAGCGGCACCAGGCCATCGCGCTCCAGATTTCGGCGCGGTCGGGCCGCTTGGACAGGACCAGCTCGAAGTCCTCCGCCGCCTCGGCGAAGCGGCCCGTCTCGCGGCGCATCTCCGCCCGCTCCAGGCGCCAGTCCACGCGGTCCGGCTGGCGCTCGATCGCCGCGTCGAAATCGGCCAGCGCCAGGTCGTTCTCGAACCGGGACGATCGAATCACGGCGCGAAGATGCAGGGCCTCAGGGTCGGCGGGGTCCGCCTTGAGCACGGCGCTGATGTCCTGGATCGCGCCATCCTGATCGGCCAGCGAGAGACGCGCCCGGGCGCGCCCCAGCAGCGCCTTCGCGTGCCCCGGTTCGAGGGTCAGGACGTGGTTGTAATCCGAGATGGCCTCGTCGGATTCGCCCACCCCCAGCCGCATCTCCGCCCGCAGCAGCCGCGCGTCGATGTGATCCGGCACGCGGCGCAGCACCCGGTCGAGAAACGCCCGCGCCGCCTCCGGATCGGACCTGATGGATTGCCGCATCGCCTGAAGATCGTCGGCGGCGTCGCCGCCCTGGCGGGCCTGCCACAGGACGATCGCCGCGCCGCTGAGCATGAGCGTCATCGCGACGATCGTGACGGCAGTCAGGTAGATGGCGTCTCGGCGAGGAATGGACATACGGCTGATGGCTGATGATACAACCTGTCGGCGCCGCGCCCCCTCTCCCTCTGGGAGAGGGTTGAGGTGATGGCTGGTTCGTCGAGGATCAACCGCGCACCCGCCGCGCGTTCACGCCGACACGGCGTCGGGCTTGAGCAGCGTGGGATTCTCGCCCCGCTCGATGGCGTGAATCTTCTGGATGCGTCGTTCGTGGCGCCCGCCGTCGAAAGGTGTTGAGAGCCAGGTGTCGATGATGCGGTGAAGCAGGTTCTGCCCCAGCAGGTCGGCGGCCAGGCAGAGCACGTTGGCGTTGTTGTGGGCGCGGGACAGTTGCGCGGTGAGTTCATCGGTGACGAGCGCGGCCCGCACGCCTGGGATCTTGTTGGCCGCGATGGACATGCCGATGCCCGAGCCGCAGATGAGAATGCCCCGGTCCACCTCGCCCGAGGCCACCGCACGCCCCACCAGCCAGGCGTTGTCCGGGTAATCGCACGGGTTGCCGCTGCACTCGCCCAGCAGCGCGACCGTGTGGCCCAGCGCCTCGATGTGCGGGCGGATGCTCCGGGCGGCGTCAACCCCGCGATGGTCGGATCCGATCGCGATCCTCATGGCTGCAGCAGCTCCTGAAGACGAAGCGGAATCACCCGGCTCAGTCGCCTCGCCAGCCGATCATAGGCATCCTGTCCCAGCCCGATGGGATCCTCGACGTCGCCTGACGGGTCCACGAGGGCGATCTTGGCCAGCGCGTCCGGGTCGCCCGCCACCAGCGACCGGGCGGCCTGAGCGTGCGACTCCGTCATGCACAGCACCAGGTCGGCGCGCCGGATCATCTCGGGCGTCAGGCGAAGGGAGCGCCCGTCGAACCCGATCCCCAGGCGGGCCAGGGCCTCGACGGTCTCCGGGGTCGTGGGGTGTCCCTCACCGGCGGACACCCCCGCCGAGGCCACGAACACGTCGCCGCCCGCGCTGGTGGACGCGCCCAGCACCCCCTCATCCAGCAGGCGGCGTGCAATCGCCTCGGCCATGGGCGAGCGACACGTGTTTCCGGTGCAGACGAACAGAACGGTGCGCATGGTTCGACTTCGGGAATCCGCCGAACCGCCGCGGCTCGGACGCCCCGACGCCATCGTAGGCGACGGCCGCCCCGACCGGGCCGGGGACGGTCGCCGCTTTGCACGCTTCCGTCGGGCTTCCAGTTGAGCAATCCCCGCGTCGGGGGTAGATTGACGCGGCCCCGAGCCCGACATCGAGCCGGCCGGGGTCGGAGACCGACCGTGGAGTTCATCAGTTTCGACGAGGCCGTGGACGCGCTGGCTGACCTGGGGATCTATCCGGACTTTCCGGACGAGGCCCATCTTCGTTTCGAGCCCGACCCCGATCAGCTGCCCGAGGACGCCTGTTTTCTCCACCTGGCCGACGCCGGGTGCGACGCGGCATCGCTCGACGGCGCCCGACGCATCACCCTGCCCAAGGACGATCTGGCCGGGGCGGTCGAGTCGATGATCGGCGTGCTTCGGCTGGCCCAGGTGCTCGTCTTCCCGGTGGGCAAGTGGCGGACGGTGTTCGACGCCGTGGCCTTCAGCATGGCCTCGGATGAGCACTGGCAGGAAGTGGACGCCATGGCCTCGGTGGAGTTGAACACCCGCGATCCGCTGCTGTGCGAGCCGGGGGACTACCACACGCTGCGCCGCCTGGTGGGAGCGCTGCTCTCCGACGCGGAATCGCCGGACCAGGGAATCACCATCACCACCACGGGGGCCCCGCTGCTGGTCGAGGTCGTGCCGCAGGGCGCGCTGCGGGTCATGCTGGGCAACCAGGCCCTGGCCGACGAGGTGACCGAGGCCCTGCACATCTGACGCGGTCGCCGGTTCGGCGTCCCCGGCCTCAATCCACGCCCCCGCGGCGGTCGATATCAGGGGTGATGAGCCAGGTCGGCCCGCCCATCGAAAGCTCCCTGCTCCAGGCGGTGACCGCCCAGCAGCAGGCCGCGCGCGTGCGCGACCGGGACCGGGCCAGAGCCGAGTCGCCCCGACGCCCCGCCGAGGACGAGGTGGACCTGCGCATCGCCGGAGTGGAGGATGGCGGCATCGCCGCCCGTCGCCTGCCCCCCAACAACAGCGAGGAATCCGCCCAGGAGCGGCGCGATCCGCGCCGCAAACCCCCGCGCCCCGGCGACGGGAACGACCAGCCCCACGTGGATGTGACGGCGTGACCACGCGGGGGTTGTCGGTTCTCAGTTCTCGGTTGCCGGTCTGATGCTGATGGTTCACGGCGGCTCACTCAGAACGGGATGAGTGAGACTCGCGGAGCAGGTCGCGCC
The DNA here is from genome assembly GCA_015709595.1 of Phycisphaeraceae bacterium. Taxonomy (NCBI): domain Bacteria; kingdom Pseudomonadati; phylum Planctomycetota; class Phycisphaerae; order Phycisphaerales; family Phycisphaeraceae; species Phycisphaeraceae bacterium. Next base: position 1,463,944 of record CP054178.1, on the reverse strand, counting down.
CGAGCGCGAATGCGCCTCGCAGATCCGCGCCCGTTCCGGGAACCTTCCGACCCTTGAGCGGTTGAACAGGAGAGGGGCGTGGTTGTGGTCCATCGTCGGGAGGCGCATCGTGCGGAACCACTCTGAGAATCGAAGCGGCCTGGTCGGGCGCGGCGTCGCGGCGCTGCTCGCGGCTCTGATGCTGGGTGCTCCCGCCGCCCTCGGGCAGGATGGCATCGCGTGGGGCGACCTGCGCCGGGCGCGGTACGCGACGGATCACGTCAACCTCATGACCACGTTCCTGAACCTCTCGGATGACCAGAAGGTGCTGGTCTCGGCGTTCCTGCGCGACTACGCGGCGGTCTACGCCGAGATTCGCGCCGAGGCCGACCGCGAGCGCGAACTGGCGCGCGACCGGGCACGCTGGGCGCGGGAGTCGGGCACGCCCACCGACGCCGGCGTGGCGCTCCGCGCCCGCGAGCGGGTCGAGGCGCTGCAGCAACGTCACGAGCACGCGGCGGGGGAATTCATCGCCAACGCCCGCGCGGTGCTGACGCCCGAGCAGGCCGACCGGTGGCCCGATCTGGAGCGCGCCCTGCGCCGGCGCGACCTGCTGCCGCGGGGCGAGGTCTCGGGCGAGCGCGTGGACCTGTTCCAGGTGGTCGCCCGCCTGGAGTTGAGCGAGGAGAGCCGCTTCGCCGTGGAGCCCCTGCTGGCGGACTACGCCATGCAGCTCGACGCCGCCCTGGTGTGGCGCGAGCAGGCGGCGTCGGACGACGATGATGACGCCTTCCGCGACGTGATGCGGGATTACCAGTCGGGCGTGGCGGACGCCAACGATCTGCGCCGCATGGCGCGTCACCTGCGCACGCTGCGCACGCGCGTGCGCGACGTGAACATCATGTTCGCCGATCAGATTCGCGGCGCCATGACCATGGAGGAGGAGGCCCGCGCCTTCGAGCAGGCGTGGAAGGCGGCGGCCTTCCCCCGCATCTACACGGAAACCTACGCCCAGCGCGTGCTTCAGGCCGCCCTGGCCTTCGAGGATCTCGATCCGCTGGCGGCGCGGGACATCGAGGCCCTGGCGGAAGTACACGCCAACCGCCTGCTTCAGGCCAACCAGAAGATCGAACGGCTGACCGTCACCGAGGAGCCCCGCGCCGCGGAGCGCCTGGTCGAGGCGGCGCTCGCCCAGCGCGACCGACGCCGCGTCAGCGACGACTTCAACCGCAACAGCACCCTGGTGCGCGACGCCTACGCCGAGCGCGAGTCGATGGAGGCGGAGACGATCCTGGCCCTGCATCGCCTGCTCACCGAGGAGCAGGTGCGCCGATTGCCCGCCCGGCGCGATCGTACTCGCGGTCGGTGATGCACGCGATGGAGTTGACGCGGGGGCCGGTCGCCTGGGGCCGCGGACACGGCTCACAGAGCCGTGGCACGATGGGCCGGAAGCCGCGAGCACCTACCGAAAAGGCGTGCCACGGCCGTGTCGGCCGTGCGGGCGGGGGACCAGGGCCGCGGACACGGCTCACAGAGCCGTGGCACGCTCCGGACCGTTGTGCCACGGCCGTGTCGGCCGTGCGGGCGGGGGCTGCGGACACGGCTCACAGAGCCGTGGCACACTTCGAACTGGTGCGCCACGGCCGTGCGGGCACGCTTTCTCGTGACATTCCCATCGGATGCACCGACAGAGAGGCGTCCCTATCCTTTCCGAATGCCCCACGTCGAGCCGGACATCCTGTTGTCCATCATCGCACCCGCCCACAACGAGGAGGGCAACGTGGCGCCCCTGGTGCGCGAGATCGAGCAGGCCATGCAGGCGCTCGACGCGAAGGGCGAGGCGTGGGAGTTCATCCTGGTCGATGACGGCTCCACCGACGGCACCCTGGGGGCGGCGACCACCCTGCTGCCTGACCACCCCCGGCTGCGGATCGTGAAGATGCGCCACACGCCCGCCGGGCGCGGACACGGGCAGTCGGCGGCCACGCACGCGGGCATCCGCGCCTCGCGCGGGCGCTTCATCGCCACGCTCGATGCCGACCTGCAGAATGATCCCGCCGACCTGCCCCGCATGATGGCGACCCTGCGGGACACCCAGGCCGACCTGGTGCAGGGCGATCGGTCCGGCAAGCGCCGGGACACGCTCGTTCGGCGGGCGTCATCCGTCATCAGCCGCTGGTTCCGCGTGCTGCTGCTCAACGACCCCACCGTGGATACGGGCTGCTGCATCCGCGTCATGACGCGGCAACTGGCCCTGTCGCTGCCGCTCGAGTTCCGCGGGCAGCATCGCTTCGTGCCCTTCACCACGCGATCGATGGGGCTGAAGGTCGTCGAGCATCCGGTCAATCATCGCCCGCGCGTATCAGGCCAGGCGAAGTACGGCATCTGGAACCGCGCCCTGCCGGGACTGATCGACTGCTTCGCGGTGCGCTGGATGCGCCGGCGAAGACGACCCGTGGCGTTTGACGCAATCACAATGCCGGAGACGGTGCGAGCCGAAGGGCCGGTGAGCCGCCAGCCATCGGCCATCGGCCATCAGCAGACGACCGACAACCGGCAACCGATCACTGACGACCTGCGTCCCGGCGCCCCACGCGCGGCGCTCAGGACGATGCCATCCGCTCCGGCTGACGCGCCATGAAGCCGCTCACCTTCGCCATCCTTGTGCTGGTGCTGCTGGCGGTGGTGGTGGCGGGGTTCTTCCTGCTGGCCCGCGACGCGCCGGGGCCGGCTCCGCCGCTGTCCGTCTCCGTCGAGGCGTGGCTGCCCGAGTCGAGCGGCGACCCCACGCTCATCCGGCGCGAGGACGGTTCGTACATCTTCCGCATTCCGCTGGCGGGCGGCGAAACCGCCGACATCACCCCGGAGGAGTTCGCCCGCCGCCTGTACGACGCGGGCACCAGGGGCGCGTGGTGGCAGCGGGTGATGAACATCACCTCGCCCATCGGCATCGCCTGGGTCGTGATGGGGCTGGTCGGGCAGCTCATGTTCACCGGGCGCATGCTGGTGCAGTGGCTGGTGAGCGAACGGGCGAAGAAATCGGTCGTGCCCACCGCCTTCTGGTGGATGAGTCTGGTCGGGGCGTCGATGCTGCTGACGTATTTCATCTGGCGCAAGGACGTGGTGGGCGTGCTGGGACAGGCCACCGGATGGATCATCTACATCCGCAACCTGTGGCTCATCCACCGCGGCGCCAGAGCCCCCAGCGTGTCCGATGACGCCGACGCCGAACCCGCCCTCGACCCCGTGGTGACGACCCGCGATGAATGACGCGACGACTGACATCCTGGGGCTGACCTCGGGCGAGTGGGTGGCGATGCGCCAAGCGGCGGGCGAGGGGACCGGCGCCGCGCTGGCGACGTACCGACGTGTGTTCCGCGAAGGGGTGCTGGAGGAGGTTCCGAGTTCTGGAAGCTGCCAGCCGTCAGCCATCAGCCGTCAGCCACGCGCCGTGGGCGCCATCCGCGAGCTGCGCGAGGGCGAGACGCTCAAGTTCGTCCTGCCGATCGAGGACGGGCTGGAGACGGAATCGGTCATCCTGCCCATGCACGGGCGCGGGCGCACGTCGTACACGCTCTGCGTCTCGTCGCAGGTGGGGTGCGCCATGGGGTGCCGCTTCTGCGAGACGGGCCGGATGGGGCTGCTGAGGAATCTCACCCCCGCCCAGGTCGTGCGGCAGTGGCATGTGGCCCGTCACGGCTACGGCGCGCCGATCCGCAACATCGTCTTCATGGGCATGGGCGAGCCGATGGATAACCTGGACGCCGTGCTGCAGGCGATTCGCGTGCTCACCGACCGCAACGGTCCGTGCATCGCCCCGGCGTCGATCGCCGTCTCCACCGTGGGGCGTGTGGAGGGCATCGAGCGGCTGCGTCGCTTCGCCGCCCAGCCGGGTTTTCGACGGCTCAAGCTGGCGGTGTCGCTCAACGCGCCCAACGACGCCATCCGGTCGAGCATCATGCCGATCAACCGGGCCGAGCCGATGGAGATGCTCAAGAAGGCGATGCAGGCGTGGACGGGAGTTGGTCGTGAGGATCGCCGGCGGGACGCCGGCGCCACCCAAGCCGGCGTCGACGATGCGGCAGGCACGCCCGTCCTCATCGAGTACGTCCTCATCCCGTCCGTCAACGATCAGCCGGAGCATGCGGAGGAGCTCGCCGCGTACCTGCGCGACCTGCCGTGCAAGGTGAACGTGATCCCCTACAACCCGCGGCGCGACTCACCCTGGCCCGCGCCGGAGGAATCCGTCGTGGCGTCGTTCGTCGAGCGATTGAGGTCGCTGGGGCTGTTCGTCAAGCGTCGCCGCACGCTGGGTCGCAGCGTGATGGCGGCGTGTGGTCAACTGGGTAATCCGGGCATCCGGCGGCGTCGTTTTGTGTCGATCGGGTCCGAGAATGACGCCGACCAGTCGAACCCCGCGAGTGCGTGACCGGACCATCCGACGAATGGGGGAATGACCCCCAGACCCGAGCCATCCGGCCTCGAACCGCTCGCCACCCGGCCCATCCTCGCCGCGGGGTGGCTGGCGGTCTCCACCGCGGCACTGGCTCATTTTCTGCTCGACCGCGCGGGAGCCGCCGACGCCTGGCAGGCGCTGGTCATTCTGCTGGTGGGGGCGTGCTCGTTCCGGCTGGCGCTGCCGATGAGCGCGATTCGTCTGGCGCGGGATCAGCAGCTCGCCGCGGCGGATCTGGCCCGTCGCCTGGAAGGCGTGAACCTCGAATCTCGGCAGGAGACGATCGCGGGCGTGCTGATGTCGCGCGGCGACGCGGTGGGCGAGGTCAGCCGCCGCGTGCACGACTGCCTGGCGGCGTCGATCGCCGCCCTGGGCGAGGCGCGTCGGGCCCGCCGCACCCTGCATCACGCGGTGGAGAAGACCGCCCGCGAGGTGACGGCGCAACTGGCGCGGGAGTCGGTCTGCGATCACCTCACCGGCGTGGGCAACCGCCGCGCGCTGGACGCGGCGCGGCTGGCGCTGGTCGAGTCAGCGCGATCCGGGAACGCGCCGCGCCGCCTGGTGGTGATGATGATCGACGTGGACCACTTCAAGCGCATCAACGACACGCTCGGCCACGGCGCGGGCGACGAGTGCCTGGTCTTCGTGGCCCGGCTGCTGCGAGACAACGTGCGCCGCGCCGACGTGGTGGTGCGACTGGGCGGCGACGAGTTCCTGGTGCTGCTCCCGGACGAGTCGCTCGAACGCGCCACCGCGCTGGCGGCGCACCTGCGCTCGCTGGTGCGGCAGATGAACTGGCACGGGCGGAACATCCCGCGCCCGACGCTGTCCTTCGGGTTGGCGGAAGCCCGCCTGGACCGACCCGAGTCGCTGGATGAGGCCATCCGCCTCGCCGACAACGCCCTGTACGCCGCCAAGCGCTCCGGGCGCAACCGTCACGCCGCCGCCACGGGCGAGCCGGTCCTGGCGCGGTGAGGATTCGGCCCAATCCACGGATGAAATGGATGAGGCGGCGGCTGAATGATCCCCTCCCGCTTGCGGAAAGCAGGAGACAGTCGGACAATCCTGTTCACGTCTGTTCATCGGTGGACGGTTGTAAGCCGTGTCCGTCGGTGGACTGATCTCGCCCGAGTTCCGCCGTGGCCCATGTCCCCGCCCCATCCCGAGTCATGGTCCTGCTGTTCACCGACCTGGTGGGCTCGGTGGACCTGAAGAGGCGTCTGGGCGACGACGAGGCGGGGCGACTGATCGCGCGGCACGACGCGCTGTTCCGCGCCGCCATCGCCGACCTGCCCGCGGCGGAAGTGCTCAAGGACACGGGCGACGGCTTCATGGCCCGCTTTCAGAGCGCCCGCGACGCCGTCATCGCCGCCCTTCGCTTTCAGCACGCCATGAGGTCCGAGCCGTGGCCCGCGGAGCGCGTGCTGAGGGCGCGCGTGGGCGTCCACCTGGGCGAGGCGTCGGAACTGGAGCCGGAGGACGCCACTGGCAAGCCGAAGATTTCCGGGCTGGCGGTCGATCTGGCGGCCCGCGTGATGGGGCTGGCCCTGCCGGGTCAGATCCTGCTGACCCGCGCCGCCTTCGACAACGCCCGCCAGAATCTGCGGGAGCATCCGCCCATGCCAGGGGCCGCCACGCCCCCTCTGCGGTGGATGGCGCATGGTCCCTACCTCTTCCACGGCAGCGATGAGCCGATGGAGGTGTTCGAGGTGGGCGCGGTGGGGAGCGCGGTGGGGGGAGCGGTGGGGGGGGCGCCGCTGGTCGCGCCGCCCGATGGCGAAAAGGCCCGACGCGCCGTGGCCGCCGACGAGGAGGAAACCCTCGGCTGGCGACCCGCCGCGGGCATGAGCATCCCCGACCGGCGCGGCTGGGTGCTGGAGCGCCGTCTGGGCGAGGGCGGCTTCGGCGAGGTGTGGCTTGGCGTCAACCCCGCCACAGGCACGCGCCGCGTCTTCAAGTTCTGCTACGACGCCGAACGCCTGCGATCCCTCAAGCGTGAGCTCACCCTCTTCCGCCTGCTCCGCGAGGCGCTGGGCGACCGCGACGACATCGCCCGGCTCTATGACGTGCGGCTGGATGAACCGCCCTTCTTCCTCGAAAGCGAGTTCACCGAGCAGGGTTCGCTGGTCGAGTGGGCCGGACGCATCGGGGGACTCGACCGGGCGCCGCTCGAGCAGCGGATCGACATCATCGCCCGCGTCGCCGACGCGGTGGCGGCGGCGCACTCCGTGGGCGTGCTGCACAAGGACATCAAGCCCGGCAACATCCTCATCGACAAGGACCGCGAGGGCAACCCACGCCCGCGCCTCACCGACTTCGGCATCGGCATGCTCACCGACCGCACGCCGCTCGACCGACGGCAGTTCACGGCGGCGGGGTTCACGCGCACGCTGCTGGGCCAGAACCAGACGCACACCGGCACGCCGCTCTATTCGCCTCCCGAGGCCTTCGCGGGCAAGCCCTTCACCGTGCAGGGCGACATCTACGCCCTGGGCGTGATGCTCTACCAGATGGTCGTGGGCGACTTCGAGCGCCCGCTGGGCCACGGCTGGGAGCGGGACGTGCCCGACCCCATCCTGCGCTCGGACATCGCCTCGTGCGTGGCGGCGGACGGCTCGCGACGGCTGGCCAGCGCCGCCGAACTGGCCGAGCGCCTGCGCTCGCTGGACCAGCGGCGCCGCGCCGCCCGGCGCAGGCGGGCGGCCCGCTTCGCGGGGCTTGCGTCGCTCATCCTGCTGGGGCTGCTGGCGATGGCGGCGGCGCTCTTCGTGCGCGAACGCGACCTGCGCGGGCTGGCGGAGCGCGAGCTCGAACGCAAGAACCGGCTTCTGGACTACCTCGTCAAGGGAATCATCGCCCGCTCCGATCCCACGCGCCAGCGCGCGGGGGGAGGCGGGGGGGGGCGCGAGGCGGGCATGAGCGTCACCATCGCCTCCGCGCTTGACGCCGCCTTCGACGCCGCCCAGCAGCAGCTGGGCGATGACCCCGCCTCGCTGGCCGACGTCTATCGCACGCTGGGGCTGTCGTACAAGAACCTCGACCTGTACGACCGCGCGGAACGGGCCATGCTGCGCGCCCTGGAGGTGCGCAAGGGCCTTCACTCGGGCGACCACGAGCAGATCGCCGAAAGCATGCTCGACGTGGCCGACACGCTCTGGTGGCAGCGGCGCTTCGAGGAGGCGCTGCCCCTCTACCAGGACGCGCTGGCCATGCGGAAGCGGCTCTTCCCGGCGCGCTCCGCGCCGGTGGCCGAGGCGCTCAACAACCTGGCGGCCTGCCTGAACTCGATGGGTCGACGCGATCAGGCCGAGCCGAGTTTCCGCGAGGCGCTGGCCATCCGCACCGAACTCCACGCCGCCAACCCCGCCTCCATCGACCCCATGCTCATCGCCGCGGTGAAGAACAACCTGGCCAACTGCCTGCGCCACCAGGACGACCCCGCCAGGCGGGCCGAGGCCAAGCGGCTCTTCGAGGAGGCCATCGACACCGCCCGCGAACTGGGAGGCGAGCAGCACGCCTACGTGGCGCGCGGGCTGCACCTGCTGGCGATCTTCCTGTGGGAGATCGGCGAGTTCGACGAGGCGGAACGCCGCTTCGTCGAATGCCTCGACATCAAGCGCACGCTCTATGAAGGCCCCAACACCTCGGTGGCGGTGACGGCGTACGCCTTCGCGGAGTTCCTGATCCAGCGCAACCGGACCGCCGAGGCCGAGCCGCACGCCCTGGCCGCGCTGGCGATCCGCCGCGCCGCCCCGGACGCCACCCCCGCCGATCTGGCCGATTCGCTGACGCAGGCGGCCCGCCTGCACGAGGCCGCGGGTCGCCCGGCGGAGGCGGAGCCGCTCCTCATCGAGGCCCACCGGACGCTCGCCGCCAGCCCGCGCCATGGTTCGTCGCACGCCCGCACCCGACAGGCCATCGAGCGAATCGTGCAGTACTACGAGCGGGTCAATCGACCCGACGACGCGGCGCGGTACCGCGCCATGCTGGAGTAACCGGGCAGGCGGCGCTGGCTCAGTACGCTCCCGCCGCCGTCGCAAACCGCTGATCCAGGTTCACCACCAGGTAGCGCAGCGCATCGCAGGCATGGTCCGGGCCGTCCTTCACCGGCGATTCCGCGTCCGGCTGGTCGTGGCGGTAGTGGTACCCGAGCAGTGATCGGATGAGCGTGCGGCAGCGGGGGTGGATGACCAGCCCTGAAGTTCCATCCGCCCGCATGAATCGCGCCGCCACCACCGCCACCCCCGGCGCTACGTCGCTTCGTCTGGCGCGGATGGTGAAGCCCGCCTCGCGCCAGCAGCCGATGGCGCTGCGGCCCGTCTGGTCGTTGCGGTTGCTGCCCGCCGGGTCGGCGCCGACCCAGCGAGGCATGGGCCAGGGCGCGGCTCGCACACGCGAGATGTGCGCCGGCGCCAGCAGGCCGCGCTGCACGTGCTCATCCACCACGTGCAGCACGTCGTTGACTTCATCATGCACCGCCCACAGGAAGGCGGTGGGGGAGCGAAGCCCGAAGTCCACCCCGCCCAGCCACGGGCCGATGATGGTCCGCGCATCGAACTCGCGCACGTGGACCAGCGGATCGAACATGGGGTAGACGCGGTCGCGCTCGCTGGGCCTGTCGCAGAGCATTTCGGTGTGCCAGTCGTCGCGTCCCATGCGGGCGAAATGGGCCAGCGCATCGTCGTAGCGCACGAAGCCGCGCCCGCGCTTGGCCCGCCCCTGGCAGGATGCGCGCAGCGGGCAGGCGGCGCACTCACGATCACTCGGGCAGCGCTCCAGCACATCCAGCACGTTCCAGCGGAAGAGTCGGCGCGTGCCGGCTTGGGCTTCCTCGATCAGGCGGCTCATGAGTCCGCTGGGCCTGTGCATGGTGCTCATGGCCTCGACCGCGCCGCGCACCGGCACCCCGCCGCAGCGGGTGGAGCGCGTAACCAGCTGCGCCGCGCGCCACACGGCGTCGTCGATGAGCTCGACCTCGTCGCAGCGGATCTTGTGGACGCGGTGCCCGCGCACCGAGGCCTCGCACTGGGCCAGGGCTTCCACGCGCGACCCGCTGCGCAGGCGCGTCACGTGCTCGGTGGGCGGACGCTCCAGCAGGTCGGCGAAGGGCTCGCGCTCGATCATCGAGCGGAACGCGACGTACAGATGAGACGCCTGCTCGCGCGAGCCCGCCAGGATGCGCACCTGCACGCCCGGCTTGAAGAGCACGTCCAGCAGCGTGGCGATCGCGCCCAGCTGCGTCTTGCCCCCGCCCCGGCAGGCCCACACCACGCAGTCGCGCGGACCGGACGAATCCTCGAAGAAGGCGTGACGCAGGTAGTCGAAGGGCGCCGTACCGCCCGGTGAGCGGGGTACGCGAGGCACATCGAACCCCAGCATCACCCGCACCAGCGCGTGCAACTGGTCAGGCGTGCGCGGGGAGACGGAACGCAGCACGCGGGAGAGATCGTCACGCCGCATCGGACTGCTCCGGGACGGCGGGTGACGAGGTCTCGGAGCCGCGGCCGTCATCATCCGCGTCGCCTTCGCGCGCGACGCGCTCCAGCGCGGCGAGAATCGCCTCCTCGTCCGGAACGGGCGGGGCGAGGGAGGCGGCGTCCTTCACCGACGCGGCGCGACGGGCGCGATCGACGCCGGTCGAGGCGGCGGCGCACCGCGCCTCACGTCGCCGCTCCGCGCACGCGCTGAGCAGATCGACGCAGCTGCGGCGGGTGAGGTCGGTGAGCGCCTCATCTCCGTCGCCCGAGGCCAGCCGCGTCAGCGTTCGAGCGGCGATGACGCGGCTGCGGGCCAGCGCGGCGCGGAAGCACGCGTCGCTCACCCGCTCCAGGCCGACCAGCAGCTCCACGTGATCGACCCGAGACGCCCAGCGCGCCAGATCGACCAGCGACAGCCCGCACGATCGAGCCAGCCGAGCCGGTTCATCGCCTCGGCGGAAGAGGCGCCGCAGGATGGACTCATCCATCGAGAGCGGCTGCGCAGTCGGCGCAGAACGCCGACGCGGCGCCGCGGGTCTGCGGCCCGTGTCAAGTGGAGCGGCTTCGCAAGCCGCGTGGTTGGTGAACGAGGAACGTCGAGCGGGTGACGACATGCGATTCTCCGGTGGGTTGAGCCGCTCCTCCGAGTCGCGGGAAGACGAGAACACCGAGCGCCGGCTCGCGTCAGGCGGCATCACGGCGGTCTGACTCGCGCCGTTCCGACACGTAGTACACGGGCCTCGACGCCAGCCGCTCGCGGGCCCGCGCAACCAGGGCGGGCAGCGCGCTCGACTCGGGCGAGGCCAGCGTGCGATCGCGGCGGCGGTCGAACACCCGGCGGCTCCAGCGAGTCAGTTCATGGATCACGTGTCCGCGCGTCACGGCGTCGAGCGATTCGATGGTCTCGACGGCCATCCGGGTGGAGGCCAATACGGGCAGCGCGATCCCCGCGCGGTCGAACGTGGTCAGCAGGCGGAGCGTGCCGCGCGAGATCGGCGGGTCGAATCGGCGCATCCCCGCGCGCTCGAACACGGGGCAGGCCCGCCCCATGCTCGCCATCGCTTCGATGACGAGCGTTGAACGCCGCGCCATCGCCTGGCGCACCAGACGCGACGCGACGCCCACGGCCCGGAAGCGCGGATCGACGATGACGCGGCTGATGGTGCGGACCTCGCGGTTGAGCAGACGCGCCTTCGACGCCAGCGTCAGCCCCGCGTAGCGCGGAATCGCCCGCTCGCGGGCGGCGCACGAGAGCACGGGGAACGACGTGACCAGCACGCCGACGAGCAGCGGCGGCGCCGGATCGGTGGGGTGAACCACCGCGCGCAGAATCGAGTCGATCGTCGCGGGCCTCCCGGCCCGGTAGTGGAATCGCTCCAGGGCGCGCAGGTCGGCCGACGTGCCCGACTCGAGGATGATGGCGTCGAGTTGGATGGGTGGGGAGGTCATGGTCGATGGAGGACGTGACACGCGGCTGTCGTTCACCACGTCGAGGCGCGACGCTTCACGTCGCGCCGCCCAACGCGGAACGCCTCGCTGGTCATCACATCACGCGAACTCCAGCCGCTCGTGGACGTCAGGAGTCAGCGCGGCTGCCAGGTCATCGTGGGACGTGGCGACGAGAAGCGAGCAGGTTGACGCCCGCGTCAGCCGCGACACGCTCCGCGCCACGCAGCAGGCCGTGACGCGGTCGAGCGGCGAGAGGAACTCGTCGATGACGATGACCGCGGCGGCATCACCCGGCGATACCGACGACGCCGAACCCCCCGGGCGCCGCGCCGCGTCGAAGGCCAGCGCCGTCCGCAGCCGCGCCCGCTGACCCTCGCTCAGTCGGCGCACGGGCGAGACCAGCAGCCGCGCCTCCGCCAGCCCCACCCGGGCGAGCAGGGCGCAGCGCTCCTCGGTCGAGCCGGCGATCGTTTCGATCACGCACTCTGACTCGTCGATCTCAACATCGCCGGGGTCGATGACCGCGCGACCCCGATGGGAGAGTCGTTCGACGATCGCCCGCAGCAGCGTGGACTTGCCCGAGCCGCTGGGGCCGGTGAGCAGCACGATGGCCCCCGGCGCCAGCCACGAGGCCAGTGCGTCGGCACGATCAAGCGCGGCACGGTCGAAGACGCGGGCGGCGTCGTGCAGGTGATCGAGGTCCAGACCGAAGATCGAGGCGACCTCGAGCACACGGAGCGACCAGAGCGGGGAGTGTCCCCGCGGGCGGCAGCGCTTCACGGGCGGGACGCCTGCGCCGCTGGTGATGCGCTTCATCGCAGGCGCCCCATGGCCCGGGCCTGCTCCATCAGCACGTCGATCGCCGTCAGCTCGCGCCGCACCTGGTGCATCGTCAGCCCGGTCTCGCGGGCGGCCTGCTCCCGCGTCCCGCCCCGCAGGTGAACGATCTCTCCCACGCGGCGCCGCGCTTCGGGCCAGACCTCGCGCTGGTTGACGATGAAGGCGAACTCGGGCGAGCGCAGCCGCCCGATGAGTCGCCTCACGCGCCACTGCAGGGTGCGCTCGGGCACCCCCAGACGCTGCGCCGTGGCGGCGCACGACACACCGCCGCGCAGCACCGCCTCGATCAGCCACCGATCGGGCTCCGCCAGGTGAATCGCCAGGTCCAGGCACTGCTCGGCGATCAGCCGCGTCGTACGAAGCCCCGCGGCTCGACGACCTCCGCCCCGGCTGCGCTGGCGACGCGGAGCAGAACGACTCCCGTCGCACACCGGCGCAGCAGGTGGGCCGGATGTTGGCGGCGGGGGAGCGATGGTCAGCATGGTCATGTCCGGCCTCCTGTGGGCTGCCCCTCGGACCAGCCCGATGGTGTTGACATGATCGTCAACAATACCGAACATATGCCGTACATTTCCGCGAGTCAAGCGGCCTGCCCACACTTCGCGGGACACGTCAGACGGGCCAGGCGGCTCCGTGCGGGACGGCGCCCCGCGGTTGCCCGCTCCGCGGATGATCGCGGCATTTCAGAGTCGTGCGGCGTTTTCAGTCGCCTTGACCCCCGCGCCGCGCCTATAACCACGTGAACGCAGAATCGTCGGGGGGACCACCGGGCGAGACGAAGAAGTCATGGCGAGCGAGCAATCCAATCAGCCGAACGGCGGGGGGCAGGCGGCGCTTCAGGAGCGCCCCAAGGTCGCGCCGCCGCGCGTTGACAAGCTCCCTCCGTGGAAGGTGCTGCTGCACAACGATGACAGCAACTTCATGGAGGACGTGATCCGCGCCCTGCAGGAGATCTGCAAGTTCAACCACACCGAGGCGCTGCAGCGCACGCTCGAAGCGCACCAGACCGGCGTGGCGCTGCTGGTCGTCACGCACCGCGAGCACGCCGAACTGCTCCGCGAGCAGTTCGAGACCAAGCTCCTCACGGTGACGATCGAGCCGGATCAGCGGTAAGGCCGCCCTGGCGCCACGGCCGTTTCGGCCGTGTACGCGCCATCCCGTGTGCCACGGCCGTTTCGGCCGTGCGGGCGCGCGGGAGTGGTGGAACATCAGAAGCAATGAAGTCGTCCGGTGGATGCGCCTCGCTGAGGTTCTCGCGGTGTCGGTCGCCTGGGATCGCTCGCACGGCTCACAGAGCCGTGGCACACTCCGAACTGGTGTGCCACGGCCGTTTCGGCCGTGTAGGCGCGCCAACCCGTGTGCCACGGCCGTGTCGGCCGTGCGGGCGATGAGACCTGAGGAGAGATGGAATCGTGCGGGAGGCCGCCGCACTGAGGTACTCGCGGCGTCGGTCGCCTGGAGCCGCTCGCACGGCTCACAGAGCCGTGGCACACTCCGAACCGTGGTACACGTCGTCGGAAGCCGCGGCGCAGCAGCCGGAGCCGATCACTGACAACCGACGACCGCTGACGGTCCGTCTGCCGCACCACCACGACCAAAAAGAACCACGCCGCGGTTGTCCGCGGCGTGGCGTGTGAATCGCGTAAGTGCGATCGGACTCGGAGGAGACCGGATCAGGCGCGGCGACGACGACGGCTGACCAGCCCGGCGACGCCCAGCAGGGCCAGAGCGCCCGGAGCGGGGATGACGCCCTCGTAGACGTTCATCATGCCCTGAACGCCCTCGTAGAGCGCCTGACTCGTGGTGTCGATGTTGATCCGCGAGATGATGCTGCCCTCGGTGGCGAGGAAGCCCACGCGATACCCGGCGTTGGCGGTGCCGGCCAGGGTGACGCGCATCAGCAGTTCGTTGTTGGCGCCGTAAACGCTGACATCAGTGCTGGTGGCGAAAATCGTCGACACGACGAGGTCAACCGCGGTCTTGGTGCCGCCGTCGAACACGATGTCAAACGAGTCGGCGGCGAAGTTCGAACCGAGCCAGTTCTTGGTGTTGCCGAAACCCTGCGACGGGCCGACAAAAACCAGCGGCTGGGCGCCACCACGCTCGCCACCGGGGTTCTCGCCGTTGGCGCCCCACTGATCCAGGTTGGACTGGAAGCGGACGTTGGTGGGCAGGAAGCCCTCGGGAACGCGGCCAGCGGCGTTGCCCCGGCTGCCGCGCCAGTCCAGCGGCTCGTCTCCGTCAAGCAGGCCGAAGTCCGGCAGGGTGCCGAAATCCCACGACGCCTTGAGGGTCTTGCCCGCGTTGAGCAGGGCGGCGTCCCAGTCGGTCGTGCCGCCGCGCAGGTCGAACATGACGACGCCCGCCGTGGCGGAGCTGGCGACGAACAGGCCAGCGATGGTGGCCAGCCCGAATGTGGTGCTCTTCCTCATCGAATCCTCCTCTAGTCTACGTGTGTGTGAGCGAATGCTCGGATGATTGAAACCGTGAGTCACGACGATCGGCTCGACCACCATGACCCAAGGACGCCGGATTGAGCGAGGGAACCATCACCAGCCATGCACCCGAGCATGTCGTGAAGGCCCGATCGCTCTCCCCTTGGTCCCACGAACCTGATGCGATGCGACCGGCGAGCCGATCAACACCGCCTCTCCATTATGGCGACTTTTTCGCAGGTGCCAAGAGGGAAGTTCCAGAGTTTACAGGGTTTTTGCGGAGCCGAGATAATCCGGCTCAAGTTTACCCAGATTGACGCGGAAGCGGGATGACCTGGCGATCGAGGCGAATGAACGAGCGATTCCGGGGTCAAATTGGCGGTATTGGGACGGACGGAGCCCCATTCCGAGGTTCATTGGCGGCTGTTCGTTGCAGCCGCCAGCCCGAAACCGATCGCCGATGGCCCGCCGCTGAACCCCACTTCCTCACAACTCATCCACAGAAACTCACAGAAGAGGCGTATGCCGCGTCGTCCGACCGAAGTGTGCCACGGCTCTGTGAGCCGTGCGAGCGGCCCCAGGCGACCGATACCGCGAGTACCTCAGGCGGCGGCCTCCCGCACGATTCCATCTCTCCGCAGGTCTCACCTCGCCCGCACGGCCGCACGGCCGAAACGGCCGTGGCACACACGGGTTTGGCGTGACCGCACGGCCGCGGCACACGTCAAAGCCGCCGTCAGTCAACAAGCCGACAGCCCGGAACCGACAGTCCGCCCCGCCCTATTCTCCTCGCATGACCGACCCCGCTTCGCCGCACATGTCGGCTGATGACTTCCGGCGTCACGGACGGGCGGTGATCGACTGGATCGCGGACTACCTGGAGCAGGTGGAGCGATACCCCGTGATGTCGCCGGTCAAACCGGGCGAGGTGCGAGATCGCCTGCCGCGGCACGCGCCCGAATCGGGCGAGCCGTTCGAGCAGGTGCTGCGCGACGTGCAGGAGATCATCCTGCCGGGCGTGACGCACTGGCAGTCGCCTGGCTTCTTCGGGTACTTCCCGGCGAACAACTCGTACCCGTCCATCCTGGGCGAACTGCTCAGCGCGGGGCTGGGCGTGCAGGGAATGCTGTGGGCCACCAGCCCATCCTGCACCGAACTCGAGACCCTGGTGCTGGACTGGCTGGTGGACATGCTGGGACTGCCTGCGGGGTTTCGTTCGGTGTCCGCACTCCCCTGTCCCACTGGGAGAGGGATTGGGAGTGAGGGTGCGGATGGGTGTGTGGGTCTTCACACAACGGTCGGCGGCGGCGTCATTCAGGACACCGCATCCAGCGCCGTGCTCTGCGCCATGCTCGCCGCGCGCGAGCGGGCCACGGGCGGGGCGTCCAACCGCGACGGCCTGGCGGGCGTCGGCGCGCCGGGAGTCGTCCGGCAGACCTTGGTGGCGTACACCTCGGCCCAAGCGCATTCGTCGGTCGAGAAGGCCGCCATGATCGCCGGCATCGGGTCGCGGAACCTGCGGCTCATCGAAACCGATCACCGCTTCGCCATGCGCGTGGACCTTCTGCGACAGGCGATCGAGCGCGACCTCGAGGCGGGTCTGACGCCCTTCTTCGTGTGCGCCACGGTGGGCACGACCTCGTCGCTGGCGGTCGACCCGGTGGAAGCGATCGGAGAGATGCTGGAAGAAGTGTTCGAGCGGGAAGCGAGCCACGGCGAGGTGTGCCACGGCCGTGTCGGCCGTGCGGGCGCGGAGAACACGTGCGGCGGCGGAAGCGGTGCAGTCGCAGGAAAGCCCGGAGACGATGGCTCTTCCGCGAGGTCGGATGCCGCGGGTGAAACGCACGGCTCACAGAGCCGTGGCACACCACTTGGGAGCCGTGGCACACCCGCCGGGAACCGCGGCGCACCTGTCGGAAGCCGGAGCACGCGGCCCTGGCTCCATGTCGATGCGGCCCTGGCGGGCACGGCGGCGCTCTGCCCGGAGTTCCGCTGGATCAACCGCGGCGTGGAGCGGACCGACTCGTACTGCTTCAACCCGCACAAGTGGATGCTGACGAACTTCGACTGCTCGTGCCTGTGGGTGCGCGACCGGGCGGCGCTCATCCGGGCGCTGTCGATCCTGCCCGAGTACCTGCGCAACCAGGCCACCGAGTCGGGCGCGGTGATCGACTACCGCGACTGGCAGATTCCGCTGGGACGCCGCTTCAGAGCGCTGAAACTCTGGTTCGTCATCCGCCACTACGGCGTGGAGGGGCTGCGCACGCACGTGCGACGATGCGTGGAGATGGCGCGGTGGCTGGCGCGACGGGTGGAGGAGCATCCCGACCTGGAGCTCGCCGCGACCCCGACGCTGTCGCTGGTGTGCTTCCGTCACCGCGGCGGCGAGGCGGCGACGCAGCGCATACTCGACGGCGTGAACCGATCGGGCCAGTCGTTCATCACGCACACGCGACTCAACGGCCATCTGACGCTGCGCGTGGCGGTGGGCGCGTGGCGGACAAGGATGGCGGATGTGGAGACGCTCTGGGGATGGATTGTGGACAATTCCCGGTGAATTCCGAATCGTCTTTTTCCTGAGGTGGGAGCCCGACCCGATTCGACGGAGTGCGTTGGTGAGTCACTGAGTCATGTATTATAGGACGAGAATCGCCCAGAATCGGTCCTCACCTGTCTCTGCCAGAAAGTGGCCTGATTTCGTGTAATCGGACGTGCCGCGACGAGTATCATGTCTTGACGTGGTGAGGGTTGGTGAAGGTCGCCTGAGGGGGCGACGCCTTCAGACAATCATTCCGGGTTCAGGGAGAGACAACATGACACGGTTCAAGGGGCTCGTGGCGGGTCTGGTTGTGGCGTCCGGCGCGTTGAGCGCCTCGGCCGCCAGCGTGTACGGGTTCAAGAACATCACCACCAACGGCAATGCGAACGCCCAGAACGGGTCGTCGTACTCGATGACGGTGACCGATGAAGGTTCGAGCGGCGGGTTCAACTTCGTCTCGTTCCTCTTCGAGAACGCCGTTGCGGGCAACCCCAACCCCGACTCGTCCATCACCGGCATCTGGTTCTACGACGGTGCGCTGCTGGGCGCGACCATGTCAGTCACCAGTTCCGCCGGCGTCAGCATCACCGGCCCGGCTGGCGGCGGCCCGTTGCCGGGCGGCTCTGCATACGGCTTGCCCAACACCGAATGGGACTTCAAGGCCTCAAGCAGCGGTTCACCGGGTGGCGTGAACCCCGGCGAGTGGGTGAAGGTCACCTTCCAGCTGAAGATTGGCAAGGATTTCAACGACGTCATCAGTTCGCTCACGAGCGGCCTGACCATGCCCTTCACGCCCGGCGTCGATCTGGTCGTCGGCATTCACGTGCAGTCACTGAACGACGGTCAGAGCAACTCGTTCGTGAACACGGCGCTGATTCCCCTGCCCCCCGCCGCGTGGATGGGCCTGGCCGGCCTGCTCGGCGTGGGCGTCTTCCGTCGGCGGCTTGTGAAAGTCCGCGGCTGATCACGTGGCTCACTCTTCCGCTAAACCTCGCAGGGGTCCGATCATCGGACCCCTGTTCGTTTGCGCCCCTGGTTGAGTGGTCGAGATGATGCACTCCGGACTCAACGAACTCTGCTGATGGATGACCATGATGTGGGCAACCGTGTTCTTCAGGTGAGTGAGCCGCGACCGTGAGGGAGTGGACGTGTCGCACGATGCCGCGGCAAACCGCTCCCTCACGGTCGCGCCTCGCCATCGTGGTTCGCCAGAAAGCCGGCTTCGCTTGTTGGAGCGGGTTCGGGCCGGTATCCTCTCCGCTCACGCCGCATGAGAACGCTTCCCCTTGTCGCCCTGATGCTCTGGCTTGTCGCCGCCGCGCCCCTCATCGGGGTGGCGGGGCTGACGGGAGGGCGCGCCTGGGCGCAGGGGATCAGCGGCGAGGACGCGGCGCTGGCCGGGCTGACCATCTCCCGCGTGGACATCGTGGGCTTGAACCGCGTCTCGCGTCAGACGGTCCTCAACACCATCCGCACCGCCACGGGCAACCCCTACGACCCGCGCACCGTGCGGCTGGACGTGGACCTGCTCTACCGCCTCGGCGAGTTCCGCACCGTGGACGTGCGGGCCGCCCTGCAGCCGGACCGAACCGTCGTCGTGACCTACACCCTGGGCGAGCAGCCCCTGCTGGCGGGGGTGGACGTGGTGGGCAACCGGGTGATCTCCGACCAGGAGATTCTCATGGGCATCCCGGTTCGCGCGGGGGCCCCGGCGGATGAGTACCTGATCGAGGAATCCAAGCGGCGCATCGTCGAACTGTACCGCAACCGGGGGCACTATCTGTCCGAGGTGACCACCGACGCCAGGGCGATGCAGGAGTCGTCGATCCTGATCTTCCAGGTGATCGAGGGGCCTCGCGTGCGCGTGCGGGCCATCGAGTTCGAGGGCAACGACTCCTTTCCCGACAAGCGCCTGCGGGCGGAGATCAAGACGGAGACGGCCATCTTTCTGCTGCGATCCGGGCGACTGGATCAGAAGGTCATCGCCAACGACGTGGCGGCCATCGACGCCTTCTACAAGAACCGCGGCTACCTCGACGTGCGCGTGGATCGACGACTCGAACTCAGCCCCGACAGCCGCGAGGTGAAGGTGGTCTTCGTCATCAGCGAGGGCCGCGTCTACACCATGCGGCAGGTGAGCACCGTGGGCGCCACCATCCCCTCCGAGCAGATCGCGGCGTGGATCGACATCAAGTCGGGCGACGTGTACAGCCAGGACCGCATCCGCAAGTCGCTGCGGCTGATCCAGGACGGCTACGCCGAACTCGCCCGGCCGGACGTGCGGGTGCGGGCGGTCGAAATCCGCACCAGCGAAGCCCCCGAGGTGGACCTGCGCCTGGAAGTGGACGAGGGTGAGAAGGCCCTCATCGGCGAGGTGATGATCGTGGGCAACACGCTCACGCAGGATCGGGTCATCCGCCGTCAGCTCACCGGCGTGGAGCCGGGACGACCCGTCAACCCCGTGGCCATCGCCCGGGCGGAGCAGCGCCTGCGCTCCACGCGGCTGTTCAACGAGCCGTCCATCACGATCCAGCCGCCCGATCCGGATGATCCCCGCTACCGCGACATCCTGGTGCGCGTCAAGGAGCGCAACACCGGCTCGTTCAACTTCGGCGTGGGCGTGGGGTCGGACACGGGCGTGGCCGGCGAGTTCTCGATCACCCAGCGCAACTTCGACCTGTTCGACACGCCCGAGTCGTTCGAGGAGTACATCCGCGGTCGGGCCTTCCGCGGGGCGGGGCAGTCATTCTCGCTCCGTCTGTCGCCGGGCGACGAGGTGAGCACCTACTCGATCTCGCTCACGGAGCCGTACCTGTTCGACGTGCCGCTGTCGTTCGGCGTCAGCGCGTTCTTCCGCCAGTGGCAGTACAACGAGTACGACGAGGATCGGATGAACCTGACGCTGTCGCTGACGCGTCAGCTGGGCGAGTTCTGGTCCATCGGCGCGGTGACGCGTTTCGAGCGTGTGAAGCTGCCGGCCATCGCCGACTTCGCGCCCACCGAAGTGTTCGCCGCCGAGGGGCCCGACACCATCACCGCCCTGGGGCTGCGGCTGCGGCGATCGACGGTGGGCACCATCGTGCGCCCCTGGCGGGGCAGCGTCTTCGAGCTCAGCGTGGACCGCGTGGGCCTGATGGGCGGGGACTACGACTTCACCACCGCCACCGCCGAGTTCATCACCTTCATCACCATGCGCGAGGACTTCCTGGGCCGGCGCAGCATCCTGCGGCTCAACGCCAGGGTGTCGCACATCTTCGAGAGCGACGAGGCCCCGGTGTACGAGCAGTTCTACCTGGGCGGACGCACCTTCCGCGGGTTCGACTTCCGCACCATCAGCCCCAAGGGCATCCGCAACGACAACGGCGAACCCAGCGACGAGCCGGTGGGCGGCGAGTGGCTCTTCTTCCTCGGGGCGCAGTACGAGTTCCCCATCTTCGAGGAACTCTTCAACGGCGTGCTCTTCGTCGATTCCGGCACGGTGAGCGACGACGTGGGATTCGACGAGTACCGGCTGTCGGTGGGCTTCGGCATCCGGCTCTACATCGAGGCCTTCGGCCCCGCGCCGCTGGCCTTCGACTTCGCCTTCCCCATCCTCAAGGAACGGGACGACGAGCGCCAGCTCTTCAGTTTCTCGGTGGACATTCCGTTCTGAAGCGCCTCGGCATCGACCAGGCCGCATCGCCTCGCCGCGTCACCGCGACGCCGTCTCCTGAGACCCCACCCCCAGCCCGCGCACCCGCGCGGCCTGGGGTTCGCCCAGAACGGCCCGCAGGCGGCGCCGCGTGGTTTCGTTGAACTCGGCGCGGTCGAGCTGCAGAATCTCCACCCGCTCCTGGTTGCGCTGCCACTCCATGATCGCCCTGGCGTTCTGCGGCTCCCAGTCGGGCGATTCGCCCAGCGAGTCCAGCAGCGCCACCATCTCCTGGCACAGGGCGCGGTGCCCGGCGTCATGCTCCGCGGCGATCCGCTCCAGCGTGGTCCGCTGCGCCGGCGAGAGATCGGGCAGTTGCAGCGCCGACTCCACCGATGTCCGGGCGTCCCCCCGGTCGGGGAAGACCCGCGGATACCGACGCTGATCGTGCAGCTCCTTCAACCGGGCGGCGGGGTCGGGGGGAAGGGCGGCGATGAACTCCGGCAGCGACGACTTGTCCAGCTCCAGCCGACGCCGCGTCAGCTGCTGCAGACGCTCCTCCAGCGGCTCCATCAGCCGCTCCCACTCGGCCCAGGCGTCCATGTTCGCCTCGGGATCCTGCTGAATCTTGCGCATCAGCGGCTGCCCCTTGATCTGGGCCTCCTCCTGGGCCAGCATGGTCTCGTGCTGCGACTTCACGATGGGCAGCAGCTGCTCCTCGTACTTCAGAAGGGCGGCGTCGATGCTCCGTGTCTCGGCGTCGGTCAGACGCAGCGAGCCAAGCAGCTCCATCAGGTTCACCGCGCCTTCCTGGTAGCCGCGCTGCGCCATCTCCCGCGCGTCGTAGATCATGCACTCGCGGGCGCGGCGGATCATCGGCAGACGCGCCCGCTGGGCGTCGGTGATGACCAGCGCCACGTCGCCGAAGAACTCCTCCTCCAGCGCCGCCAGCCGCTGGGCCACGGTGCGGCGGCCCGCGATCACCTGCGACGCCGCCTGCTCGTTGAGCGCATCCTCCCCCCACATCTTCCCGCGCGGCTCGTTGACCAGCCGCTGGAAGTCGTCGGCCATCACCGCGTCGAACTGGCGACGGTACTCCTTGAGGAACTCACCCGTCAGCACGCGGGCGTCGGGCGACAGATCCAGACGCGCCGCGTAGGCGGCCCACTCCTCGTCGCTGATGGGCGCGGGAAGCAGGTGATCGGGTCGGATCATCATCGACATGCCCATGCCCGGCGCCTCGGGCGACTCCCCGACCATGACGCCGCCCCCCGCCTCATCGAGCACCGCCCCCGGCCCGTGGCCCGCGGCGTCCGCGTCCACGCCGCGGTACGACTGCAGCGGCTGGAACCGCTCCTCGCCCAGCGCGGCCAGCAGGGCCTGCTCGGCGCGCTGATTGATCGTGTTGCGCTCCTGCTCGGCGGCCTGTCGATCGCGCCAGATCGCCTCCCACGCCGAGCCGTCGAAGTCGAAACTCGCGCGCTGACTGGCGCGCGTCTTGTCGCTGATGGTCATCAGTTTCTTCGACGCGGCCTCGTACTGAGGCCTCCAGGCCGCCTCGGCGGCGTCGATGGCGGCCAGCGCGCCTCCGTCCAGTCCCTCGATCTTCCGGGCCTGCTCGAACATGCGCTCCGGCGAGGTCCAGTCGGTGAAGACATCCGGGTAGCGACGACGCAGGTAGGCCTTCTCGTACTCGGGCACGCGCGAGGCGGGCATGACCTGCATGAGCGACAGGTGCCCGCGCTCGCCCACCGCGTCCACGCGGGCGGCGGCGTCCTGCACTTCCTTCATGAAACGCTGCATCGCCTCCTGGATGCGGCGACCGTACTCCATCATCTGGTCCTGGTCGGTGATGTCCACCTCGTCCAGCCCCATCTGGCTCATCACGTCCACCACCGACGAGATCATGCCCAGGGCCTTGTCGTGCAGGTTCTTCACCGCCGCGTTCATGGAGATCTCGTACTCCACCAGCGCCGGATCGATGCGCCCCAGCTCCTCGTCGGTGAGTTGAAGGGACATGACGATGTTGACGAGGTCCGGCGCGTCGCCGCCGCCCATGCCCGACATCATGTCGCCCTCGCTCCAGATGGCCCGCTCGCGGGCCCGCCGGATGCGGGCCAGCCCGCCCATCTGCCGCTCGTGGAGCGCCTCGGCCATGCGGTCGAACAGTTCGCCCTCCATGGCCATGATCTGCCCGATGAGCGTGCGGCGCATGCGCAGCAGCTCCTCCACGTCGCGCTTCTTGGGCACGCGGAACATGGAGTTGGACTGCACCTCGTGCATCCGCCGCAGGATCATCTCCGCCTCGCTGTCGCGCAGCTGGCGGAAGCGGGTCTTGTACGCCTCGTGGGCCGCCTCCAGCGCCAGCCGCTGCTCGTACGTGGGCTTGAGCGTGGTGATGGACTTGTTGAACGACTCGCTCGAGAAGGGCGAGGGAATGAACCCGTCGCCCCCCTGCGCCGCGGCCCGCTGGACCGGCAGCAGCAGGCACAGGGCCGCCGCCAGCAGGGACATCCCCGACCGGAAGACCCGCGCAAGGCGCGACGACGACGGCGTTCGATTGAGCGTCGTGGTGTTCATGGCTTCTCCCTGAGTCTGTCGCCGGCGGCGCGTCCGCCGGGCGTCGTCACATCGCCGAACCCAGCCCGATGGCGCGTCGCCACGCGCTGACCTGCCCCAGGTGCATCATGTGATGCGCCCCGAGCAGAAAGTTGACCGCCTTGCCCACGGTTGGGAAGAGTTCGCGCATCCGCCCCTCCGCCGGATTGGGCCTGGCGAAGGTTTCTTCCGCCACGCCCTCCAGGGCTTTCAGCAGCGCCTGGTAGCGGTCCACGTAGTAGGACGCGATCACGTCCTTGGCGGGGTAGCGCCCGTCCTGCTCCACGCAGGGACTGCCCGCCTTGAAGAGGTCTGTGAAACCCGGCTTCTCGACCACCAGGTCGTCCCGCCCGATCATGCTCAGCAGCCGGTTGGGATAGATGGACAGATGGCCGTAGTTGAAGGCCGCGTGATTCATGTTGGGCAGGGGCATGTGGGCGAACCTGTCGGCGGGAATGTCCTTGAGCAGCAGTTCGCCGTAGCCCAGGGCCCGCGACCCCGAAGCGATCATGATGTCCGCGATCTGGGAAACCGTCGCCGGCATGGATGCGTCCTTTCAGGATGGTTGAACCGTCCTGATACTGTACGGACACGGGCGGCGGAGGGGCTATTCAGGCGCCGGACATCTGGCACAAGGCGTCGGGATCAGAGCGTGGCGCGACGCTCCGCGTCGGGTGCGCACTCAGTAGGGCCGCCCGAGACGCGCTCGCAGCGCCGGCTGCGGGGTGCCGAACTCATCCGGCTCCTCGAGCGGCACGTAGCGGTTGTTCAGCCGGTCATGCAGTTCGAAGGGGGTGCGCGGCGCGTCCGAGACGAACGGGGACTTCTGGCACCCCGACGCCGCAACCAGCACCGTCGCGGCGAGCATCGTCGGCGCGGTCATCCAGGCGAAGCGATCCTTCCGGCGGGTGGCGGAGGCAGACATGTCGGGAGTATATCGCCACCCAGGGGGATGGGAGTCGTCGAGTCGATCGGTTGAAGACGGCGGCGCACGGATCGGAAGCGCTCGTCATCCGGATCAGTCGATGTCGCTGCGCCGCGGGCGGGCCAGTTCGGGCAGCCGCTCGAGGATGGAATCGACCAGCCCGTACTCGACCATCTCCTGGGCGCTGAGCCACTTGTTCCGGTCGCAGTCCTTGACGATCTGGCTGGCGGGCTTGCCGGTGGCGTCGGCGTAGAGGTCGTAGATGAGGTCGCGCATGCGGAGCATCTCGCGGGCCTCGATCTCGATGTCCGTGGCCTGGCCCTCCATGACGCCTGAGAGGAGCGGCTGGTGCATCAGGTTGCGGGCGTGGGGCAGGGTGAAACGCTTTCCCTTGGCGCCGCAGGTGGCGATGATCGAACCCATCGACGCCGCCTGGCCCAGCACGTAGGTGGACACGTCGCAGGGGATGTAGCGCATCGTGTCGATGATGCCCAGTCCGGCGGTGATCGACCCGCCCGGCGAGTTGACGTACAGGTGAATGTCGGCCTTGGGGTCTTCATTCGCCAGGAACAGCAGTTGGGCGATGACCACGTTGGCCAGTTCGTCCATGATCGGCCCGCCCACGAACACGATGCGGTCGGTCAGCAGCCGCGAATAGATGTCGTACGCGCGCTCGGTGCGGCCGGTCTTTTCGATGACGATCGGGATGAGTGTCATGGGGGGTCCGGGAGCGGATGCGAAGTGCTGGAAGTTGAGTGCCGCGTGGAGTGGAGGCCCAGGTTCGAGCATCGGGCTTTTCGTACTTCCTGCAGCCCAGCGCCTGATGCCTGATGCCTTCCCTACTCCTTCTTGTCACCTTTCGGCGGGCCGACGAAGACCTCATCCACCAGCCCGTAGTCCCTGGCCTCCTGGGCGGTGAAGTACTTGTCGCGCTCCTTGTCGGCGGCCACGCGCTCCACCGGCTGGCCGGTGTGCCGGGCGATGATCTCGGTGAGGGTGCGCTTGTCCTTGAGGATCTGGTCGGCCTGGATCTGGATGTCCGCCGCCTGGCCGGTGACGCCGCCGTAGGGCTGGTGGATCATCACCTTGGCGTGGGGCAGGATGGAGCGCTTGCCCTTGGCTCCGGCGCAGAGCAGCACCGCCCCGCCCGAGTACGCCCGCCCGATGCAGACGGTGGACACGTCCGACGAGATGAACTGCATGGTGTCGTAGATGGCCAGCGTGTCATCCACCGCGCCGCCAGGGGAGTTGATGTAGAAGTTGATGTCCTGCCCCTTCTTGTGGTTCTCGAGGTAGAGCATCTGCATGATGACGCGGGCGGCGGAGCCGGGGTGAATCTCGCCCACGAGGAACACCACGCGGTTCTCCAGCAGCAGTTCCTCGAGGGTCATCTCGCGGGTGCGCTGGTACTGCACCGCGCTGAGCACCTCCTGCGGAACGCGGTCGTACGGGCGGATCGAGTCGTCTGGTGAGAAGAGTCGCATCGGGTCAGCAGCTCCAGTCCGCCTCGGGGCGGGTCGCGGCCATCATAGGGACGCGAGGAAACCATCGGCAAAGAAACGGACCATCGTCAGTGCCTTGATGCCGCAACCGAGCCGGGCGGTACGCGCAGAAACCGCGCCTCGGCCACGTCGCGCCCCAAGAGACCGCCGCCGGAGCACATGCTCCGGCGGCGGGTCAGGGACGTCGGCTTGAGGTCGAGCCGGTCAGGTCGCCGTTACTCGATCACGCGGGGCAGGAAGGCGAAGGAGTTGCCGGTGCGCTCCACGGCGGGCTTCTCCTCGCCGCCCTCGGGCAGTTCGATGGTCGCGCCCTGCGACTTCTCGAAGTCCAGCTGTCGCTGCGCCTCGCGCTCGTAGTCCTTGCCGGCGAAGCGCTGCTCCAGGGCCTGCAGCCGGGCGGTCGTCTCGATCTCCCACTTGCGGATCTTGCCCTGGATCTCCTCCAGCGACTTGGAGTCGAACTTGCCGAACCGCGCGATGGCGTTGTGTCGCTCCTCGAGGGTGTCGGCCAGCCGCTCGCTGCGGGCGATGGCGTCGATCTTGCGGTCGATCGCCCACATCTGGGCCTCGATGGCGGCGTACTCGCCCTGCAGGTTCTCCAGCAGCGCCGCCAGCCGGTCGCGCTGCTGCGTCAGGTAGCCCATGTCGCGCTCGTTCAGCGCGATGCGGTCGGCGTACTGCTCGCGCAGCTTGCTGATGCGCACGAACTCGGCCTTGGCCTGGTTGAGGTCCAGCCGCTGGCCCTCGTAGCGGACCTGCACGATCCCGCCGCCGTCGCGCTGGGCGTCGGTCGCCCGGGCGATCAACTGCGTGAGGTTGTTCAGGTCGCCGGCGGTGTTGGCCACCACGCGACGGGCCACGTCGGTATCGCGGGACATCTGGGCGATCTGAGCGTCCACCTCGGCGATCTCGGCCTGCAGTTCGCCGATCTTCTTCGGCAGCGACTCGGCCAGCGACTGGAGCTGGCGACGGATGGCCACCGGATCATCGATCATGGTGTCCATGGTCGCCTGGACCTTGGTCTTGACCTGATGGAAGCCCGCCTTCATGTGGTCCGGGGCCAGGATCACCAGGCCACCCACGGCGAGCCCGCCGATCAACGCGGTGCGGAAAAGGGTCTTGCCGATGCACATGGTTCTGTCCTTTCGTTCCATCCCGGTCCTCCCGGGCGTCTGTGTGCGTGGGTTTCAGGTCCCCGACTCGGACATCCGGTGGCGGGGGCTTTCGTGTCCAGCACACTTGTTGGGAGGGGGCGGCGGCTTTTTTCAGCCAAGTCGGAGGAATTCCAGCCGTCTTGAACTGCTGGCATGACCCGGAAACCGGCGGATTCGACATCAGAACCGGCTTGGACGCCGTACCATTGAACATGGATTTGTCCGGTGGGCAGGGCGAGGGAGTCTTTGTGCCTTGCACCCTGCGTTTCCGTGCGGCAACCCCGGCGACTCATCCGGTCGCGTTCGATGTCACTGGAATCAAGGGGTAAGCGGAGGGAATGAGCATGTCCATTCGCAAAGTCATCCTGATCGCAGTCTTCACCGTCGCTACCGAGGCGCGTGCGGACATCGTTCACTTCGTGAACCCCGACCCTGGCGAGGAAGGTCACTACAACTGGCACTGGAGATTTGCGATCAACTGGGAGAGTTGGCTCGACATCACGCGAGCGTCGAATGATCAGCCGAACGTTCGGAGCGGCAATGCCGTGGGGCAGGTGAACCGTTCGACATCAGACTTCTGGAACGAGACAAACGGCGGTGCGTCCGTCGCCATCGTCCTCTATGAAGGTGAGCCGCTCACCAGTTCACTGGCAGGTGGTGCGCCTGTTGCC
Organism: Phycisphaeraceae bacterium; assembly: GCA_015709595.1. NCBI lineage: Bacteria > Pseudomonadati > Planctomycetota > Phycisphaerae > Phycisphaerales > Phycisphaeraceae > Phycisphaeraceae bacterium. The sequence continues at coordinate 1,436,288 of CP054178.1, read as the reverse complement.
GAAGAGTCTTTCGTGCAGCGAGCGACACACATTTTCAGCGAATTTGAGGTAGGCCCCTTCATCACCACGTTTGACATGGGTGTCGTGCAGTACATGGGCGTCCGAACCGAGTCGGGCAACTTCGGCTGGATCGCGGTTCGGCGCGGCACCACTCGAATCGAGTGGTTCTCGTTCGAGGTACTGGAGTGGGCCTACGAAACAGTCCCCGGCAAGGGCATCAACGCGGGCGAGGTTCCCGCGCCGGGAGCCCTCGCAGCGTTCGCACTTCTTCCGATCTTCTTTCGTTCAAGGCGGCGATCGGACTGATCACCGTTGCCAGTCCTTCGGCGCGCTTCACTTCTTCCTCAACTTGGGGGTGGACATGCCTCGTTTCATCAACGAAGTTCTCAATGAGGGCAATACCAGTTCGGACGTGATCGAGTGGGCTGGAGGGCCGGGCACGTTTGTCGCCATCGGCACGTGGGGCGGCGCGACGAACGTCAAGGTTCAGATGCGAATTCAGGGCTCCGGGTTCATCGATGTGTCCAACGACTTGACCTTCACGACGGGCAAAGTCGCGGGCTTCCAACTCTGCCCGTGCGAGTTGAAGGTCATTCTGACCGGCTCGGATGGAAGCACGTCGATCCGCGTGCGCCTGGCTCCATCGCACCAGGGCTGGCTGCCGCAGGATGACCTGCCCGACACCGGAACCTCGCCACCGCACACCATGACGGCCAATCACTTCATCAATGAAATCATGGACTCGAACGGCGCGAGCACCGTGGTGAAGTGGCGAGGCGGGCCGGGAACGTTCTCCGCCTTCGCCGATCATGAGCAGGCCTGGGACGGAGCGACAGTGAGACTCCAGTTCAGCTTGACCGGTGGCACCGAGGCAAGTGATTGGGCGGACGTTCCGGGCATGGAGTTGTCGTTCAATCAGAACGACGCCGGGGGGTTCCAACTCGGGCCGTGTCTCCTTCGAGTGAAGATGGAAGACGCGGGCGACACTACGGAACTCCGTGTGCGCGTGGTGCCCGCCTATCAGGGCTGGCTGATGGATGCGCCGATTCCCAGTACCGCGTAGTTTCACGATCTCCTCGCAATTCGGCGGCCTGAGGACGGTTTGGTCCACTCGGCACCCTGTACAGGGGCGGCGGCTTTTTTCAGCCCGGCCGGGCATTTTCCGCCGGTTTCCCTGCTGGCATGACCCGGAATCAGGGGGATTCGACATCAGAACGGGTTTGGACGCCGTACCATGAATGGCGAATGGCGAGGTTTGTCCTCGGCGCCCAATCCACCAGAGGGACCGGAATGGCCAGTGAACAGCCCAGAACGGCTCTCAACACGCTGACCACGAACTTCGTCAAGCGGCTCCGTGCCCGCGATGAGGCGGCGTGGTTCGAGTTGTGGGAGGTCTTCGGCCCGGTCCTGCGCGCCCAGTTGACACGCTGGGGCAAGGGGCGCATCGGCGTCGAAACCGTCCGCGATCTGACGCAGGAGACCCTCGCGGCGCTCTCCGACTCGATCGACCGCTACGACCCCACGCGCGGGGCTCGATTCTCCACCTGGCTGCTCTCCATCGCCAAGCACGCCCTGGGCGATGAAATCGACCGCCGCATGGCCCAGAAGCGGGGGGGCGGCAAGCGCCCGGCGGAACTGGACGAACGCTTCATGACCCAGGCGGCGACCGTGGAGGCCGATGCCGCCTACGAGGCCAACGTCTTCCGGGCCAAGGTCTACGCCTCGATCCGCAAGGTCGAGAGCGAGGCCGAGTTCGTGACCTTTCAGGTGTACCGGATGCGGGTGTTCGACGGCAAGCCGGGCAAGGAGGTCGCCGAGCAACTGGGCGTCAGCGAGCCGACCGTGAGCCGGTATCTGCAGAAGGTGCGGGACATGATGCGGCGCCGCCTGGCCGAGACCATTTCCACCTATTCCTTCACCGCGGATGAGGCCTCGGAGCCCGAGCGCGCGGGGCTGGGAAGCGACGACGCCCTGTTCGACGAGGCGATTTCGGACATTTATCACCAGCAATCCCGGCTCGTGGTGGAAGATCGGCAGTCCGCTTCCCAATCCTTCTGACACACGCGGCCGCGCCGGCTGACCCGGCAGGCGGCGGCCGCCCGCTGGGAGGACTGAGCCATGTTCTTCGAAACCCCGCTGTTCGCCCTTCTGGCCACCCTGCTCGGGGTCGTGGTGGGCGTGCTGGTCATCATCTTCGTGCTGGTGCCGGTCTTCCGCGGGCTTGGCTGGGCCATCGGCGGGGTGTTTCAGGGCATCGGCTACCTGATCCGCCACATCTTCGAGTTCATCTTCGGCGTCATCGGCGACGCCATCCGCTTCGTGGGCGGCATCCCGGTGTTCCTGGTCTTCGGGGTGCTCTCGATCCTGAACGTGGTGATCGGCCGGTGGTCCGCGGCGGGCCACTTCGCCTCGTCCGCCACGCGCGAGTGCAAGATCGGCGGCGGCTGCCTCTACCGCATCGTCGTGCGCCGTCCCCTGCGTCTGTTCTTCCTCGACGGCCTGCTCGAGGGCTTCGAGCAGCGGATCCCCGAGGCCATGGAAGCCGCCCCGGGACGCGACAGGCCCACGCGACGGACAGGCCAGTTCGACGGCTACACCATCGTCGGCTCGCTCGCCGGCGGCGGGTCGGGCGGCAAGCTGTACGTCGCCGAGCCAAGCCCCGAGAAGCGGGCGGCCATTCCGAACATCCCCGACCGCGTGGTCATCAAGTCGTTCGCGCTGTCGGACGGCTCTTCGCTGCCGCAGATCGTTCGCGAGAGCCGCGCGCTCGAGTGCGCCAAGAAACTGGGCCACGTCATCGAGCACGCGATGACCGAGAGCCGCTTCCACTACGTGATGCCCTACATCCCCGGCGATCACCTGAGCGTGGTGGCCCGCGAGCTGCACGCCCGCGGCGACGGCTCCGGGCTGTCCGGACGGCAACTCGATGAGACGATGGGCTACCTCAGCGACCTGCTGGCCACGCTGGCGGCGTACCACCAGGGCGGCTTCTGGCACAAGGACGTGAAGCCCGAGAACATCATCGTTCACAACGGGCGGGCCCACGTGGTGGACCTGGGGCTGGTCACCGCCCTGCACAGCGCCATGACGCTGACCACGCACGGCACCGAGTACTTCCGCGATCCGGAGATGGTCCGCCAGGCGCTGCGCGGCGTGAAGGTGCACCAGGTGGATGGGGCGCGCTTCGACATCTACGCCGCCGGCGCGGTGCTGTACTTCATGCTCGAGAACACCTTCCCGGCGCACGGGGCGCTCAGCGCGTTCCACAAGAAGAGCCCGGAGGCCCTGCGCTGGATCATCCGGCGCGCCATGGCCGAGTATCACCAGCGCTACGCCTCGGCCAACGCCATGCTCGCCGACCTGCAGTTCGTGCGCGAGTCGAGCGACCCGTGGAAGATCAAGCCGGTCGATCTGCCGTCGATGAAGGGCGCGGAGATTCCCGCCACGCCCGTGTCGATGCCCGAGCCGGTGTACGCCGCGGGTTCGCCGGGGGCGGCAGGCGGCGCGGCGGCATCGGTGGCCGGCTTCGGCGTCGCCGCGGGCGTCGGACCGGACGGCGGCTTCGCCCAGGTCGGTCGCCTTCATCTCGACGCCGATGGAAACCCGATTCCCGGCGCCAAGAACCGCACGCGCCGACCGCGCTTGCGCGTGACCAACTGGTGGACGGGCGCGTACGAAGTGGAAGACGCGGGCGACGCCTCCGGTCATCGACCCGCCGGCGCGGCGCCTGATGCGGTCCGCGTGGCGGCGTTCACGCCGCAGGCGGGGGCGTACAGACCCAATCGTCCGGCCCAGGAGCAGCTCAGGTCCGCCCGTGATCGCGTGGCGAAGCGCCGACACGCCGCGCAGCACTCCAAGGCGGCCTTCGGCACGCTGCGCGCCGTGGGCGAGAAGCAGCCGGGCCCGATGATGATGCTCTTCGGCATGGGCATGCTGGCCGTGGTGGCGATCGTCGCGTTCAACGTGGTCGGCCGATCCGATCGCGGGCTGGTGCAGGTGGGCGGGGTGGACGCCGGTCCGCCCGTGCTCGTGGTCAACGGGCACGCCTCACCCGACGACCCCGCCGTGCGCCGCCGCATCGACCAGGCGAAGGAAGAACACCGCCGCATGGGCTACGACGTGTACGAGGCGGACGCCCAGACCAACGCCCTCTTCGCCGTAGCGCTTGATGACTGGTGGCGGAACCGTCAGCGCGGCGAAACCGACCAGGCGCTCGAGACCCTCATGGCCCGCCACAACGTGTTCGGGCTGCTTCACGTGCGAGGCAAGGGCGCGCGGAACACCGAGATCACCCTGGTGCGCTCCACCACCGACGGCGCCCGCGAGCGCCGACGCGACACCGGCGACGCCGCCTGGCTGCGCGTGCTGCTGGTGAACGACGACCCCCGGCCCGACACCACCAAGCTCTCCGACGACACGTACCGGCGCATCCGCGAGGTCGTGGGCGAGCCGAACTCCATCGTGCAGAATACCTCCACCTCGAACCTGATCCGCAACCTCTTCCGCAACAAGGCGATGTCGGGCAACACGCAGGCCGGCGCGCAGCTCGATCAGATTCTGGCGGCCCAGCAGGCGCGGGCGGCGGTGTGGATCGAACGCTCCAACCCCGATCCTCTCGATTCCTCGTTCGTCAAGGTTCACGTCCACGTGCGCGGCGGAGGCGCCATCGCGGATGTCCGCGCCGCCAGCCCGCCGCTTCCCAGGGCCGCCGGGGGGCGCATGCTCATCGTCAACAATCACCCCACGATCGCCCACGCCGACGTGATCGCCCAGGTGGCGAAGCTCCACGCCTTCTACGCGGAACGCGGCTTTGAGATCGTCGACGACCCCGAGGCCGACGCCCGCGCCCGCGCCGCCATCGGGCTGACCCCGTGGTGGGCCGCTGACGCGCTCAAGACGCGGCTGGCCCCCGTGCTGGACGAGTTCAACCTGATCGCGGTGGTGTACCTGACCGCCGGACCGGGCGAGCAGCCGGCGCACGAACGCCTCGCCGCGGTGGTGTTCGAGGCGGATGAGGTGGGCGAGACGATCGGCGAGTCGCCGTGACGAGGCGTGACGCGGAGCGCCGCGCCCACCCGGCACCGCTCCACGCTCATTGTGATGCGCCGACCACGCGCTCCAGCCATCGCGACACGTCGCCCGACAGGTTGGGAAGCCACCAGATGGCGCCGTAGTGTCCGAAGGGCAGCGACCAGCGCTGGGGCCGACCGAGCCGTCGCCACAGTTCGTCGCCGGTGCGGGCCGGCACGATGGCGTCGAACGTCGCGTGGATGACCAGCGTGGGCGTGCCGCGCAGCGCCGCGGCGGTGTGCCAGGGGTCGAGCGTCGAGTGCTCCAGGTACCACGCCGGGGTGCGCTCGTACAGGTCCATGAGGTCGCGGGTGGCCTTGCGCTCGATCTGGCGTCGGAAGTTGATCATGGACGATCGATCGAACATGACCATGAGGTTGGCGCCGCCGATGATGAGCACCGCCGCGTCCACGCGGTCTCCCCTGCCCCCCAGACGCGCCGCCGTCGCGGGCAGCGCGATGGCCCCGGCGCTGACGCCCACGAGCACGACCGGACCGGCGGTTATCTCCGGGTGGCGCTCGCTCAGCCAGCCAAGGGCGGCCTCGGTGGCGTAGGCCCGCTCGGCCAGGGCCAGGTCGGCCCGTCGCGCCATTTCCGCCGCGAAGGCGCGAAACCCGGCCTCCCCGTCCAGCGTCGCGGTGAACCGCGCGAAGACGCGCATCAGGTCGTTCTCGGGCGCCACCGCCAGGATGCGCCATCCGCGCTTGCGCAACCCGCTGAGGAATCGCCATTCATACTCGGTCGCGCCCCCCAGACTGGCGTGGTACACGATCAGCCCGCGCGGCTCACCCGCCCGCGTGGGCTCAAGCAGACGCAGCGGCGTGACGGACTCGACGTACTCGGGCCTCGCGTCCACCACCCGCACGAACGCGGTCTTCGCCGGATCGGAGTCGGATGGTTCGAGCGTGTACACCATCGCGCCGGAATCACGGATCGAGCGGAAGACGAACCAGCGCCCCTCGCCCAGCGAGTCGTGGCGGTACTCGAAGAGCTGCCCGACGCCGGACGCGCCCAGGTACGTTACTTCCAGATCGGTCGGTCCGCGGAACGGGCGGGCGGGCGTCATCGCCAGTCCCGCCGCCCCGTTCGGCGGGTTGCTCGGGTCGATGCGGGCGGGCCACGCCTCGGCGGAAGGGAACGAGGGCTCGCCCGTGAACCGGATGATCTCACCCGACCAGCCGCGACCACACCCGGCGACGACCGACAGCGCGGTCAGCAGCGGCGTGATGATGGCGACGAGGCGCGCCCGCATGCGCGGAACTCCCGAATCACCCCTTCCCCATCTTCCGAATCAGATCGAAGTGCTGCCTGCTCACCGGCAGGATCGACAGTCGCTGCCCCCGCTGCAGCAGAGCCAGCCCCTGAAGCCGCGGTTCGGCGCGAAGCCGCCGCAGCGGCACGTAGTTCGGGAACTTCTCCACGAACTCGACATCCACCATCAGCCACGGGTTGTTGTCCTTCGTGGCCTTGGGGTCGTGGTCGCAGGTGTCGGGATCGAGCGCGTGGTGGTCGGGATACGCCGGCGCCGCGATGCGCATCACGCCCGCCACGCCCGGCTCGCCTTCCGGCCCGTCGGAGCCGGAGTGATAGAACAGCGCCTCGTCCCCCACCTTCATCTCATCGCGCATGAAGTTGCGCGCCTGGTAGTTGCGCACGCCGTCCCAGCAGGAGACGCCGTCCCGCTGAAGGTCGTCGATCGAGTACGAGGCCGGCTCGGATTTCATCAGCCAGTACTGTCTGGGCATGATCGAGTGTAGTCGGGAAGGGAGCGAGGGATCGAGGCGTCGCCCGTTCCGCGGCATTACACCGTCGCCACCACCTTCACCTCCACCGCGATCGGCGCGTTGCCGCCCTGCGGCAGGGCGCCCACCTCGATCGTGGTGCGCGTGGGGTTGGGCTTGCCCGGACCGGCGAAGTACTCGGCGTAGACGCGGTTGTAGACCGCGAAGTCGCGCTTCATGTCGGTCAGAAACGCCAGCACATCGACGATGTTCTCCCACTTCGATCCCGCCTCCTCCAGGATGAACCGGACGTTGTCGAAGCAGGCGCGGCATTGCTGCTCGACGTCGTAGTCGATCATCCGGCCGCTTGCATCGAGCCGCACGCCGGGGATGTCCTTCGACCCGCGCCGGCGCGGTCCGACGCCGGAGAGGAACAGCAGATCGCCGACCCGCCGGGCGTGCGGGTAGGCGCCCACCGGCTCGGGCGCACGGGCGGAATGGATGCTGGCGTCGGTCATGCGTGCGCATGATACGGGATCGACGCGGTGAGACGATCAACGATCCGGCAAAGAAGGGGGCGGGTGCTTTCGAGAGAGCCGCGACCGTGAGGAAGCGGCCCGGGCGGTGTCACCGTCACGCGCCATCGTCCTGCGTGTCCATGTGGACCAGATGGTCACTGAGGCACGCCCAGGCCGGTGGCGCGCTGGAAGGGCCAGTCGTTCACGCTGCGCAGAATCTCGGCACGGATCACCAGCACCCGCGCCGGGGAGCGGCTGGTCGCGGGGATCGCGATGGCGCAGGCCTGCCCTTCAGACAGCGTCAGGCGACCGACCAGGCGAGCGCCCGTGGGCAGGGCGAGGGCTTTCTCCGGGTCCGCCACGCCCGCTTCGCGGATCTCCTCCTCGTACACCGCCGCCAGCACGACCTGCTCGCCCTCGATGCGCCCCAGCACGCGCACGCTGAAGCCGGGCTGGTCGCGCCCATCCACGCGCCGGGGGCGCACGTGCAGACCCGACCACTGGCCGGGCGGGGTGATGGCCACGCCGTTCTTGTTGCCCATCCGCGTTTCGCGGCTGTTGCGGCTCAGCCAGTCAAGGAGCGTCCTCTCCTGTTCCTTCGAGAGCATGAACACCTGCGTGACGGTGGAGAAGCCCGCCTCGGCATCAGTGAGTTTCACGTCCAGCCGCGCGGCGTCGGGCACCACCTGATCGAGCCGGGGCGGTACGCTCAGGTCGCGCGCGAAGGCAAGGAACTGAATCTGCGGATACACGCCGTCCCCTGGGTCGAAACGCTCACCCTCGGGCTGGTCTGGTGCGGCGGGGGCGGGCGGCTGGACCGCGTGACCGGCGCCCCGAGAAACCACGTTCACCGTGATCGCCACCAGATGCATGGGCGCGCCAATGTAGCCGGTCGCAAGCGCGAAGATGGTCTCGCCATTCTCAAGTTCGACCCCCTTCAGGCGCGCGTGAATTTCATCGCCGTCGCCGAAGTTCGAGGCGGGCGGCTGCGTGGGCAGCCCGAAGGCGCGGTACGCGGCGTCCAGCGACAGCGCGCCGTCGGAACGCAGCACGGGCGTCACTTCCAGCACCAGGCCGTCCTTCGCCGCGCCCTGGTCATCATCCTGCCCCACCCGAATGCTGGCCGACTGGCCGGAAGACGTGCGCACGCGCGGCGAGGTGATGAGGAACGCGCCCGGGTTCTCCTGAATGAGCGTCAGGTAGGCCGCGTACTCCTCGGCGGACATGACGTGCGCCTTGGGGTCGGGCTTCTCAGACGTCGGCGGGGTCTCGCCTGCGCGCTGCGCGATGTCGAATGTCGTCTTGGGATGTTTCGGCCATGACTTGAAGACGCGAATGGTGATGTCGAGTTCCGCGGGTGCGTTCGCGGGCGTGATCTGAGCCGGCGCCTTCCGCGGCGGCGCGGCCTGCACCGAGGCCCCCGCTACCAGCACCGGCAGCGCGGCGACCAGACCGGCGATCTGCACCCACGCGGGCCAGCGACGCCCCACCGGGTTCGTCAGCGCCCGCAGGCGGCCGCGCAGCCCGGCGTGGGCGTGACCGAGCAGGCCGATGTTCGCCAGCACGGCCGCCCCGCCCCGCCCCGCTCGCGGCGCGCGAGAGGCCATGGTGAGCAGCGTCTCGCCGTAGGCGCGGCGCTCGGCAACACTCGCGCCGGCAAGCGCGCGGTCATCGCACGCCTGCTCCATCAGCCGGCGCACGCGGTGAGCGGCGACCCACAGGGCGATGATCGGCCAGCAGAGGATGGTGAGCATCTGCATCCCCGCCGCCACCATCTGATCGCGTCGCGACACGTGGGCGGATTCGTGACGAATGATCCAGTGCAGGGTTCTCAGTGCGTTCATGTCCTGCTCGCTTTCTTCGGCCAGGTCGCGTGGCAGTACGATCACGGGGCGCAGCACGCCTGCCACCGCCGGACCGAGGTGCGGGTGTTCCACGATGCGGTCGCCCGGTGCGAGCCGAGCGATCGACTGTCGCGCCGGGAGCGCGCCCGCGAGCCGTGTCGCCAGACGACGCCGCGAGGCGACCCACAGCCCCAGCAGCAGCAACGATGCGCTCACCCAGACGACTGGCGCGATGGCGACGATGCGAACGGTCGGACGATCAGCCGCGCCGTTGGATGGAGCGCCAAACTTGACGGCATCGCCATCGAAGTCGAAGCCCGATTCATGCACAAGGACCGGTGCGCCGAGCACCGCACCCGCGGCGATCGGAGGAGGCGGAGCCGCGCTCCACACGCCCACCGGCGTTTCAAGCATGGCGGGCAGGGCGAGCCGCAGCACGATGGCGGCGTACAGCAGCACGCGCCATCGCGCCTCGACGCGGCGGGCCAGCGCGTGGTCCAGCAGGATGACGACGAGCAGGATCGCCAGCGTCCACAGGTTCATCCACAGGATCCATCCGAGCATGGAATCGCCCGAGTCGTTGAGCCGGGTGATGATCGTGTTCATGGCTGCTGATCTCCCAATCGGTCGCGGGCGGACGTGGACGCGCCCTCATCCAGCAGGCGGCGAAGCTTCTCGCGTTGCGACCTGGTCAGCCGCGCATCGGTGGCGATGAACTCCAGCGCCGGGGCCATTGCGCCGCCGAACGCCGCATCCACAAAGCGCCTCCACGCGCCGCGGCGGGCGGTGTCGGGCTGCACGGCGGGGGTGTACTCCCACACGTTGCCCACCTGCCGGGCGTGGACCAGCCCTTTCTTCACCATGCGGTCCAGCATGGTCTTGACGGTGGAATAGGCCCAGCCGCGCGACGCCCTCAGCCGGTCGGCCAGCTCGCGAGCGGTGGCGCGCTCGACGGTCCAGAGTTCCGAGAGGATGTCCCACTCGGTGTCGTTGATGGCGGGGTGGTCGGGCATGGCGGCGTCAAGTTCTGGGGAGTTCTCGGTTCTCGCTTTTGATCCTCGTCACCGTTCCGAATATCCGGATTCCGGGGGTTGGCTGCCGACTGATCGCTCGACATCGGTCACTGTACCACTACAACTGTAGTGACGCAAGAGGCGATTCAAAGGAATCTCGCATGTGTTGCGCCGGTGTGACAATCGGGACCGAGATGGAGGCGCGGACGTGCCGCACCACGTCCTACACTGCCGCATGAGCGATCTGGGTCGGCGAATCCGGGCCGAACGGGAGCGCGCCGGGCTGACCCTGCAGCAGGTGGCGGACGCCATCGGCGTCAGCAAGTCGCACCTGTCGCTGCTCGAGTCGGGCAAGCGATCGATCTCTGAAACGCATCTGCGCCGCATCGAGTCGGCGCTGGGCGTCGAGGACGGGCGTCTCCTGGCGCGGTGGCGCTGGGAGCACACGCCCCCCGACGTGCGGCGTGAGATGGAGACGCTGGCCCAGCGTGAGCGAAGCTCGCGCGTGCTGGCCGAGCGTCTGCGCGATCTGGCGCGGCGAGGCCGCGCCGCCGAGTCCGGCAAAGCGGCGCTCGACGAACTGCTGCGCACCGGCGAGCTGCGCCGGTGGATCGAGGAGCACACCGCCAACGTGGAGCCCCCCACGCCGCTGGTCGGGCGCATCCCCGTCATCAACCGGGTGGCGGCGGGCTACCCGCGCGAGTTCACCGACCTGGATTACCCCGCCTCGGTGGCCGACGAGTACATCGCCTGTCCGGACGTGGCCGACCCCGGCGCCTTCGCCGCCCGTGTGGTGGGCGACTCGATGGCTCCGGACTACCTCGAAGGGGAGATCGTCGTCTTCTCCCCCGCCATGCCCACGCCCGACGGCAGCGACTGCTTCGTGCGTCTGGACCGCGACAACGAGACGACCTTCAAGCGGGTGTTCTTCGAGCAGGACGGCGAGGTGATCCGCCTGCAGCCGATCAACCCGCGCTACCGCCCCCGGCGCGTCGCACGCGAGGCGGTGGGGGGTCTCTACGCCGCCGCCTACGTGATGCGGCGCGTTCGACCGGCGCGATGAGTTTGCGCAGCCGGACTCGCGTGCCACGGCTGTTTCTGCCGTGCGAGCGGCCTGTGCTGACCGATCTCGCGACAACCCCTGCGGGGCGGCTTCATCACGACGTGATCGCTCCATCCGGCGCACGGCCGACGCGGTTTCGTCACGCCTCAGCGCACGCGCGTGGTCGCCATGAACTGGCGCCCGTCCGCGCTGACGACCAGGGCGCGCAATCGCCAGTCGGCATCGGTCAGCTCCGCGTCGAGCACGAGTCGAAAGAGATAGGTGCGCGTCACCGGATCGTAGTGGCGGGTGTTCAGTTCGACGTTGCGCAGGTTGATCATGGGCCAGACTTTCTGCGGTTCGCCCGCGCCGTCGCCCGGATCGCCCCGGTGCAGCTCCCACCGCACGCGGGCGGCGCACTTGGTGGTGTGTCCCTGGCTGTCGAAGAACTCCAGCCGCGCCTCGATCACCGGCTCGTTCGACTTTCGATCATGCGTGAGCATGGTGAGCGGATGGATGCGCATCGCGGCGGGCCAGTAAGGCCAGCGGGTGTCGATGTCCTGCTCGGTGAACGGGGCGGCGGTGTCGGGCGGCAGCGGCGCGGGGCGGCCCGCGTCGGGCGAGCGGGGGGCGCGCTGCCCGCACCCGATCGGCCCGAGGAGCACGGCGCCCAGCATCGTCAGCGCCGTCAACGAACCACGAACGACGCGCCCGCGCCGACACCGATCACGCCGAGGTTCGAGACCCGGGTTCCTCATGCGGGTGAGCATAGGCGAATCGTCCGCCCGTTCGGGACTCCTGGCTCTCCCGCGAAACCGCGCGCAGCAGGTCGATGAGGTGTCGCTGCCCGCCTTCCAGCGCGGCGATGGCGCGGGTGTTGTCACGAATCACCTCCAGCAGCAGGGTGACGTCGCGCTCGCGCTCCAGCAGGCGCCGATGCGCCTCGTCCAGCTGACGGTCGCGCAGGGCGGCGTGACGGCGCTCCATCACCCACAGCACGCCGATCAGGCCGGCGGCGCCAAGCTGCCCGAGCTGGAGAATGGCCTGCGGGTCCATGCGTGAGTCCGGGGTTCGGAGTCCGGGGTCCGAGTTCGGGCTACCGCGCCTGCCGCGACAGCGCACCGATGAGTTCGTCGTACCGCTCGTTCATGCTCCAGAGGACGGCTCCGGCGGCGCGGTAGCGCTCGATCTCCGCCGCCCCCGCGGGCTCGACCCCGCCGTGCGTGGAGAGAATCACGTTCACCTCGGCGCCCTCGGGCCACGGGTCGCCCTTCCAGAGGGAGGTCATGAACCGGTGCAGCGCGCCGCTGGCGGTCTGACGCATCACCTCGGCATCCAGCGACCCGTCGGTCCGGCGCGGCAGGGCCTCCATGACGCAGTGGACGCCGAACCGCTCACGCAGCGACTGGAACAGCTTGAGCACGTCGGCCCGGTACTCGGGGTTCGAGGTGTGGTCGAACCAGAACTCGGTGAAGCCCGCCTCGACGAGCGGCGCGATTACGCGGTCGATCAGCAGCGATCGGTGATCCGCGCGGTCGTGGACATAGGGCTCCCACTGGGCGGCAAGGGCCTCATCCGACGCCAGGTAATGCACCGGCATCTGCCCGGAGAGATACACGCCGACCGTCGCGCCCGGGTTGCGCGCCTTGAACGCTCGGGCCTCCTCGAGGAACGGCCTGGCTCGTTCGCCCATGGCGTCGAGCACGGCGATGGACCCGCGCATCCCGTCCTGCTCCACCCAGCCCGCGGGCATGTGCCACACCACGCGGGCGACGCCATGCCGCTCCGCCCGCTGATAGTGGCGTCGGTAGAACGCCCTCGCCGCCGCCTCGCTGCGGTGATGGTTCTCGCGCAGACCGCGCGGGTTGTCGATGGTGCGCGGCGCGCCGGCGCAGGGGATCATCAACCCCGGGCGGGCATCGCGCACGTAGGCGAAGCCGGGCAACGGCGCGGGAGTGACCGGCGCGGCGCCGGGTCCGCCGGTGGAGGGCGCGGGAGTCGGACCGCTGGAGGCGCCCGCGGGCGGAGCCGACGATGTGGACGGCGTCGTGCTCGCTCCATCGCCGGGCGCCGTCGGCGGCGACCCTTGCGGTGGCGACTTCACCTGGACGGGGCGGCTGGAGGCGCAGGCGCTCATCAACAGCGCCAGCACAAGGAGAAGTGTTCGGGTCGGCTTGTTGGAAGGCATCTGCATGGTTCACCCGTGACATGACCGCCCGCATGTCCCGCGAATGGGCCTCGTGGATTCGGAAGCCCGAACGCACTCCGGACTCCTGATTATCCCCGCGCGAAGACCACCGCGTCGATCCGCCTCGTCGCGTCGGGCGCACCATCGCCATCAAGGTCGAGAAACACGGCCGTCAGGTGACGTGCGTTTCGCTCGATTGCCCGCCAGTGACTCGCGCGGGCCGCCAGTGCCAGGTTGCCGGGATCGCCCGACGCGGCGCGCTCCAGGGCCCGTGCGATGGTCCGCAGCGCGACATACCGCCGCACGTCCGCGGCGTTGGTGATGGCGGATTCATCCAGCGGTCGCTCGGGGTGGCTGGCGTCAATCCCCATCGCGCTCAGCGTCCACGCCGCTTCCCGCGAGGCGAGTCGCTCGAACGTGTGGACGCTGAAGGTCTGCCCCGTGCCCGGCGCGGGATCGATGGCGCCCTGTGCGTCATCGGCGCGGGGGCGCGAGACGTTGAGCGTGGTGGCGCTCGGGCGCGCGTCGATCTCGACGGCCTCGGCGCCGACCACCAGCACGTGGCCCGCATCCACACCCGCGGCGGCGAAGTCGGACCCCGCGCTGGAGAAGGATGCGCCGCTCGTCACGCCGTCCACGCCCGAGCGCAGCACGGTGGCGACCGAGGCCGCGTCGAGAAAGAGCCGCGGTTCGAGACGGAGGAGATCAACGTCGGTGGGGGTGAGCATGATCGGCTCCTTGTTCGACAAGGGTGGCGCGATGCTTCGCATCGCGGACGACGGTGCGCCACGGCCGTGTCGCGGACGACGGTGCGCCACGTCCGTGTCGTGGACGATGGTGTGCCACGGCCGTGTCGGCCGTGCGGGCGCGCCCTGGACGCTCGAAGAACGACAATGAGCCGAGTACGGACTTCGAGGCCGTCGTGAGGCCGTCGGACCAGCGTCCATCGGCTGACGTTTGCACGGCTCGCAGAGCCGTGGCACACGGGATTCCACAAACCGGCCGGACCCGTGTCCGGGTCCGACCGGCGCGAGGGAGGAGAGGTCCGAAGGCGTTCAGGTGGTCGGGTCAGATCGTCGGGCTCAGCCCGGTGAGGGCGGCGTGGGCGTTCTCGTTGCGGAACTCCAGCGTGTACTCGCCGATCAACTGGCCCGACTCGCTGTCGCCCACGCGAGCCAGCGGCTTGAAGTGGAACGACCGACCGGCGAGCGGCAGCACGTCGACACGCGACGAGTCGAGCAGCAGGATCGTGTCCGCGGGCACCCAGCGGCTGAGGATGACCCGGCACACGCCGTAGTCGCTTTCGTACACGTCCACCAGCGATCGGAAGCGATCGTTGTGATCGACGAACCGCTGGTTGGCGGCGACGAACTCGTTGAGGCGGCGCTTCTGCACCCCGCCGCACACGATGGTGTCCACGCTGCCCGAGCTCTGCTGCCACACGGCGCGAAGGGCGGCGTTGAGCAGGGCCTCGTTGAGCACATTGCTGCCCGGCCCCCCGCCGGCGGGCATGCCGCCCACGCCCGGCTGGAAGACATTGGTGGTGATGGCCCGCCGGATGCCTCGCATGGTGCGACGGACGGTGGTGCTGCCCTCGGGGGTTGAGGTCGGCGCCACGCCGTTGATCACCGCGTTCTCCAGGTCGCGCAGCAGTTCGCGCAGACGCTCCTGCTTCTGGAAGTCCATCTCGTCGTCGATCGACAGCGCGCGGGCGGCGAGCTGGCTGCCCGACACCTCCACCGTGGCGGCGAAGATCTGCGTGTAGTTCTGACGCCGAGAGCGGTTGGTGAAGCGGGCCGCACCGGCCTGGGCGCCCTCGAGCGCGGCATTGGCGATGATGGTGATGGGGTCGTTGTCCACCAGCGATGACGAGGGCGTGCCGCCGTACTGACGCGTCACCGTGAGGTTGTTGCCGCTGACGCTGGTGACCAGCATCACCTCCGGCTTGCCGGTGAGCATGATCTGGTCGCCGACGCGGAAGCGCGAGCCGTTCTCGACGGTGAAGGTGGTCTCCGTGGCGGGGTTGGCGATGGTCTGGTCATCGACGGCGTCGGCGTTGGGCAGCAGCGAATCCACACTGCTTACCCGTCTGAAGCCCCACGCGTTCACATGGGGAAGCGACGGCGTACAGTCCGCCTAGACCGCCCGCACCCAACCGCCGCCCGTCAAATAGCCGCGCATCCCGCCCTGTTCGGGTATAGTCCGGGCGTCCTCGAACCGGAGACCCGTGCCGCATGCCGCCCGTCCTCGCTGAATCGACGCTGTTCGAAGCCCAACCAATCAACGGTTCTGACGGCACGTTCGTCCCGGCCAAGAACGAGCCGGTCTATTCGTGGTACGCCTACTTGGAGGGGTACGCGCCCGCCTTTGTCGAAACGCTCCGCCGGCGGTTCATGCCGAGAGCATCAAGGATCATCGACCCCTTCGCCGGCACAGGCACGACCCCGCTGGCCCTCGCTGAGCTCGGCGTCACCTGCGGCTACTGCGAAGTGAACCCGGCGATGCGGTTCGTGATTCGGACAAAGATCGACGCTGTTGGGCTAGCAGCATCCGCCAGAGCAAAGGTCTCAAGGCGGCTGAATGAACTCGCCTCCGAACTCGATCGGCTAGTCGGACGACAATCGTGTGACCAACTGCTGCGTGACGACTACGTCGCCTGCTTCGGGAAAAGCGAGTTCTTCGAGCCACATGTGCTCGACGACCTTCTTCGCCTGCGGACGTTGTGCGACGCGGTCGGCGCCGATGACTCGATGGTCGGCGATCTCCTTTCCCTGGCAACCATTGCGAATATCGTGGCTTGCTCCAGGCTGAAGCGTGCTGGTGACGTGCGGTACAAGACCGAGTCTGAGCTCGCAAAGGGTGTTCCTCCGCTCATTGAGACCGTCGCTGCGCAGTTGCTCCGGATGGCCCGCCATCTCCCGTCCGCACCGCCCGGCAGGGCGCCCGCGGCGCTGCTGGCCGCTGATGCCAAGAACCTAGAAGGGGCTCCGCCGTTCGGCGCGGAGGGAGTGATTACCAGCCCCCCGTACCTCAATGGGACGAATTACATCCGAAACACGAAGCTTGAGCTGTGGTTCCTGCGGGCAATCACGCGGGGTGCCGACCTGCGCACACTCCGTGATGACGTCGTGACCTCTGGCATCAACGACGTGACAACGGCGACGCCTGGCTGCGGTGTTACTCCTTCAGTCGAGGCCATCGTCAGGAAGATCGAGCGGGCTGCCTATGACCAGCGCATTCACCGCATGGTCTCGGGCTACTTCCATGACATGCATCGAGTGTTCCGCGGGCTGTGGGCCCAGACGATCCCAGGTGCCGTCTTGTGCGTCGACATCGGGGACAGCCGTTACGCCGGCATCAATGTACCCACGCAGGACCTTCTGGTGGATGTCGCTGCGGACGTTGGATTTGAGTGCATTGAGCGTGTACCACTTCGCGCGCGCGTTTCGAAGGATCGCAGCCGGTTGTCGCAGGATGTGCTCGTGCTTCGGCGCGGACGCGACCGCACCGTGGGCACAACGGTTCAGCGCGGAGACCGCCGCCAGCGATGGCACTGGTTCCGCGACACCGTTCCGCATCAGCAGCCACCGTATACGAAGCGGAACTGGGGCCACCCCCTGCATTCGGTCTGCTCCTACAACGGCAAGATGAAGCCGTCGCTGGCGCACTTTCTTGTTCACTGCTTCAGCGAACCCGGTGACCTCGTCCTCGATCCGTTCTCAGGGGCGGGCACCATTCCTTTCGAAGCGGCGCTACAGGGCCGGAAACCGGCGGGGTTCGACATCAGCATCATGGCGGCTGCAGTCACGAATGCGAAGATCTGTCCGCCCAACAGAGATCGCCTGGAATCGTTGTTGAGAGACCTGGAAACATCCATCGCGCGCGACAAGCCGACCACGGAAGACCATGCTGGCGCCGCGGCCATCCGGTTTAATCGCTCCATCCCCGAGTATTTTCACGAGCGGACGCTCAATGAAATCCTCTTGGCCCGCAGGTTCTTCAAGCAGCGTCGTGACGATTCCCCAGAGTGGTCCTTCGCACTTGCCTGCATGCTCCACGTGCTGCACGGCAACCGTCCCTACGCGCTGAGCAGGCGCAGTCATCCCGTAACTCCGTTCGCCCCAACCGGGCCTACGGAGTACCGCCGCGTCATGGACAAGCTGCGCGATAAGATCGTTCGCGGCCTTGAAACACCCTTGTCACCCGAGTTCGTTCCGGGCCGCTGCTTCGTCGCGGACATCTGCGGTCCGTGGCCACGGGAATGCGAGCGCGTTGACGCGATCATCACTTCGCCGCCGTTCTTTGATTCGACCCGCTTCTACATGACCAATTGGATGCGATACTGGTTCTGCGGATGGGACCGCGGCGATTTTGACACCCAGCCGGCACAGTTCATCGAGTCGCTGCAGCGGCAATCGCTCGGCATTTACCGCGTCGTGTTTGAGCGCTTCCGAGAGCATCTCGCCCCAGATGGCGTCGCAGTGCTTCACCTTGGTCAAAGCAGAAAATGCGACATGGCGAAGAAGCTCTCATCGCTGGCGTCAGAATACCTGGCCGTGGACGAGATATTCACGGAGGACGTGACGCACTGCGAGAAGCACGGGCTAAGCGACAAGGGCACAGTGACGGCGCACCAGTATCTCGTTCTGACAAAGCGGTAGCCGTTCAACCAGCGCTCCGTCTGCTGTTGAACTCCGCGACGAGGTCGATCGGCGCGCCCCCGGGGCAGCGCTCGAGCACCTTCTGGAGCGCCTTCACTACCAACTCGCCGGCGATCTTCCCATCGTGCTCGCGTGTCATATCGGGGGTCGCGAGGAACTCATCGAAGAACCAATCGAGCCGCTTCAACAGTACACCGACTACCGCCATGTTCGGCTTCGGATCACGCAGCTCATCCATCGAAATGCCCGTCAACTCTGCCAACTCCTGGAGCTTCTCGGGCGCATAGAACTCGACAGGGGCCCGATCACGTTTCTCTGAGTTGCAGCCTCCGCACAAGGCGGTGGCCGTCCCATCCAATGGCCAGAGCAGCGCAAGCGGTCGAGTGTGATCCAGATGCCAGCCGCGGCCCTTGGGAAATGGCTTTCCGCAGTTGAAGCAGCATCCGTTCGATCGGGCCAGCACGTCGTCGGCCAGCTCGCGCCCGGTTTCATGCCGGTATTGCAGCTGGGGCGTGCCTCCGCTCAGAGCCTCAATCAAAAGCTCGAACCCTCGGCGCCGCGCCGCGTCTTCCTTCATCTGGGCTGCCGTACGCTTCGGGTTGTGGGCGGCGTTCACCTCGAACTTCTTGCAGAACCGGCACTCCAGCTGAAAGCCGTAGTCCAGGCTCAAGGATTCATCGGTGTCCGGGTTGCGAAGTCGCCCGAAGCCATTGTGCTTGCATGGGCGCCGATGGTCTGCCACACAGTGGTTGCTGAAACTCAGGTGGTTGCGCTCGTGGGGGATGTTCACCGGCAGGAACCGAGCACATCTGTTGCAGGACTTGACGAATAGTTCCGCGCAGCGCTTGTCGTCGGCAATGGGTGCGGCACCTCCCGCCTTGAGTATGACCTTCCCCGCCGTCGTGATGAAGTGCGCCTCCGGGGAGAATTGGTACATGTTCCGGAGTAGAACCGGACGGGCGTCATCGAGGTGCAGGTGGTTGACGATGCCACACGCGAGACCGTGTACTGCCAGTCGACCCGATCGCTTCGCGGTGAAGACCACGCGGACCTCATCGTGAGATTCGTCGCCGGCGTTCCACATGCTACCTACTTTGTTCCAACTCGGCGGCGGGTACGTCGTCAGGGTCCGAGCGGTGGGACCACCCTCAATGGTCACATCTACAGGTACGTCGCACGCAAACCAGCCTCCAAAAGCCAGCAGAGAATCCTCCGAGTACCGGGGCAGAGCGAATGAGACCACCAGGGGCGTCCCTGCATCGATCGCCACGGTGGGGATGGCCAGCTTCCTGAACTCACCGCCTGTAGCGTCTTCGTGAGCCTTGAACCCTGAACGACGGGTCGTTGGCCTGCGTCGGCCGGACCACTCCGTCTTCCCGGGGAGCTTGCCCCCGCCTTGCTGTCTCGGCATGGCCATCTCCAGTGCACGGGCGCACGGAGCGACCGCACGTTCGATGAGGATCATACTTCGGGTTCATCTCGAACGATGAGCGGGGTGCTCGATACGGTCCAGACGTGCCCCCGGGTCCCGAGGTTGGCGGGCCGCGAGCGTGCCGAAGCCCGCTTGCCGAGGAAAATGCTCCAGTGGGCCCTACGAATCGACCCCCGCGCCGGAAATAAGGGTTTGGGGGGTGGGCATGTCGCCCGACGCCCCCCGGCAAGGAGACCACCGTGACCCGAATCGGACTGACCTTCGACGAGCATTTCGACCTCCGCATGAAGCCCCTTGCGGGCGCGGATCCCGCGTTCTGTGAGGCGGCCGAGCAGGAGCGGGACCGGATGTTCCCGATGGCGACGGCCACGGCATCGCACCACCTGCGGTCCCGGGGCTACGACTGCCGCCCCGCGATCCTCGAAGCGCTCGTCCGGCAGGGGGTGGTCACGCCGTCGCAGCCCGAAGCATGGATGCAGGCCGACGTGGACGCCGCGGCCGATCACCTTGAAGAGGCGGGCATTCTCACGCCCTACGCGGCGATGTGCTTGGCCCTCGGGTGCCGGTACGCCGACTTCCTGCGATCCCTCCGCGAGGCCGCCGAGCGTGAGTCGGCCAAGTACGGGCGGCCCGTGCGACCCGACGACCAGCTCTTCGTCATGCACCGCGTGCCGCCCCGCGAGAGCACCCCGGCGGTGATCTCCTTCACGCTGTGCGACGACATCCGTGAGAGGCTCGAGCGTGGCGAGGAGGTCTGAATGCCGGACCCCTCACCCACCGAACTCGAACTCACGCCCGACCTGCTCGACTACGCGCGGCGAGTTGGATTCGAGGCGGCCAAGGACCACTGCAAGCCGGGCGTCTGTCACGACGATGTCGTCCAGGAAGCCCTGCTGCACCTGATCGCCAAGCCGCCCGTATGGGACCCCGCCCGTGGCGCGAGCCCCAAGACGTTGATCTACCTCGTCGTACAGACGGCGGTGCTGAAGCATGCGGAGCGCGAGGAGCGTGCCCTCAGGAAGTTCAAGACGCTGCGCGTTGCCGCAGATACAGGGCACAACGCGAGCGACGGGGTATACGACGACCCGGTAGGACGCGAGATCGCCAGCAACCGCACGGTCGGCTTGTCCCAGTCGTCCTGGGCAACGGACGACGTGCTCGAGTACATCGACGACGAGAACAGTCGAACGCTGTGCCGCACGATCATGGAGTGCGAGGGGAACGTGAGCGAGGCCGCGAGGCGGCTCAAGATGAAAGAGAGCACGATCCGGTACCGGTTGAAGTTGCTGATCCCGAAGTTGCTGGCGAAGGGCTTCAAGGTGGTCTCAGAAGGAGAGTTTCATGAACGCAAACACGGTCAAGGATGACCTGCTGCTCACGGCCGCCGGGGTCGAGATCGAGGCCGCGGGCAAGGATGCCCGCCCCAAGATCAGCGTCGTCGCGTACACCGGCCGCATCATGCGTGTGCCGGGCTGGGGCGACATCGCGATCGACCTGGCGGGCCTTGAAGCGGGCGGCCAGGTGCCGCTGCTGGCCGACCACGACGCCACGGTCGGCAGCGTCGTCGGCCACGGCGAACCCGCCGTCGCCAACGGGCGGCTGATGGTCGCGGGTGTCGTCAGCGGCGCTGGCGAATCGGCGCGGCACGTCGTCGAGATGGCCCGGGGCGGATTCCAGTTCCAGGCATCGGTCGGCGTCGCGCCCACCGAGCACGAGCGGGTGAAGCCCAATCAGTCGGTCGAGGTCAACGAGCGGTCGCTGTCGTCGCCGGGCGGGTTCACGCTTGTGCGCAAGGGGCGGCTGCGGGAAGTCAGCATCACGCCGCTGGGGGCCGACGCAGAAACGTCGGTGGCCATCGCGGCTTCGCGTCAAGGACGGACGAACATGGCAGACATCGCACACGAGGACCAGATCCGCGCCGATGAGCGCGACCGGCTCAAGGAGATCGAACTGACCTGCCGCCCCATCTTCGCAGGTGGGGGCGAGCGGGACTGGGGCGTGCACCAGAAGCGGGTGGATGACATGAAGGCGAAGGCCGTCGCGGGCGACATGACCGTCAGCGAACTGCGCGCAGGCGTGCTCGAGGTGCTGCGGGCCTCGCGCCCCGTGATCTCTGGCTTCATCACCGGGGGCGGCTCGGGCCACATCCCGCGTGCCCGAGTGATTGAGGCGGCGATCCTCAAGCGTGCGGGCTTCGCCGGGCTCGCCGAGAAGGCCCTTGGCCCGGCGTGCATGGAGGCGGCCGACGATTTGCGAGTCGCTCACACGCTGGACCTCTGCCGCGCGGCCTTGCAACACGAGGGAATCGACGCTCCCGCCGACCGCGAGGGCATGGTGCGCGCGTCGCTGACGACGCACACGCTTACCGAGGCCCTCGGCAGCGCGGTGAACAAGGTCCTGCTCGACGGCTACCGCGATAGCCCCGCGACCTGGCGATCCTTCGCGGGCGTGCGGAGCGTGCCGGACTTCAAGACGGCAACCGCGATCCGTCCGTCGTTCACGGGCTCGCTCCAGCAACTGCCGCCCGGCGGCGAGTTCAAGCACGGCGGGGCCGAGGAAGCGACGACGCAGTACAAGGTGGACACCTACGGCAAGATCTTCTCGATCGACCGGCGCGACCTCATCAACGATGACCTGAGCCTGTTCGACTCGGTCGCGCGGGTGATGGGCCAGGCCGCGATGCGGAAGTTGTCCGACCTCACCTACGACACGCTGCTGTCCAACGCGGGTGCTTTCTTCGCCGCGGGCAACGGCAACTACATCACCGGGGCGGACACGATTCTCAGCCCCGACTCGCTGGGGCGGGCCATCGCCGCGATGATCACCCAGCGCGACGCGGAGGGCAACGACCTGGACCTCCGGCCCGTCGTGCTGGTGGTGCCGCCGGAGTTGCAGACGACCGCGCGGGCGGTTCTGGAGAGCGAGTTCATCGCCGCCCAGACGAATCTGCCCACCGGCAACAGCCTCAAGAACGCCGTCGGCCTCGAGGTCGAGCCGCGCCTGAGCAACACGAAGAAGTACGGCGCCAAGGCCTCGACGAAGCACTGGTACCTGTTCGCGGCCCCGGCGGCGAGCCCGATCATCGTCGGGTTCCTCAACGGCCAGCAGACGCCGACCGTCGAGTTCTTCGGGCTCGACCAGACGGTGAACAAGTTGGCGGTGTCGTGGCGCGTCTACTTCGACTTCGGCGCGGCCCTGTGCGACCCGCGGGCGGCGGTGCGGAGCAAGGGCGAGGCGTAAACGGTCGGCGCTGGTGCGGCCGGGGGCGGTTGCGGGCTGCCCCCGGCCTTTCTCTCACACGGATCACGAATGACGCACGCCGCGCCGATCGCGGCGGCGCGATGGGTGCGCTCATGGTCGAGCAGCGGGACATCCCGCCGTCCCAGATCCAGATCGGGGACATCGCATTCGGGATTGAGTTCATCAAGGTTCCCGATGCCGCCGCGCGTTGGAACGAGGTGATCGACCACATCGGTGCGTGGTTGCTGGCCGAGTGGGAGCGCGAGCAACAGGAAAGCGAGCCGGAGTGACAGCGCAGCACGGCACAGAGTTCGGCATCGTCGTCGCTGCGGGCCAGCGGTACGCCCGCTGGTATGACGATGGCCCCAGCTCGAAGCGATACGACGGCAGCGATCCAATCGAGGTCGAGCGGGCGTTCCGCGCCGCGTTCATCGATGCTGCCCGCGAGGTGGCTGCATGGGGCGAGCCCGCCTGCGATGTCGTGGAAGCGGCATGGGCGGTCAGGCGCGAGGCCTACGAGGGTGCCCGTGTTCTCGTTCCGTCGGCTGACTACTTCGGCATCACCGACAAGGGGCAGCGTGCACGATACATCGGCGAGCAGGTTGTCTATAGGCTCGGGCACGCCGTCGTCGCCGCACGGGCCCGCGGTCGCCACCAAGCCGTTGCCATGACGTTCGATGCGTGGCTGCGCTTGTCTGGTCGAGGCCTGGCCGACGAGCAAATCGTCGAAGTGCTGATCCCAGCCTGGTTGGCGGAGGTGGAGGCCTGGGCGACGACGGGTGACCCGTCCAACATCGCGCCGCCCCTGCTGGATCAGACCGAAGCGGCGCGCGAGGCCGCAGCGAAGGAGGCTGCCCCGCCCATGCCCGAAACCACGCCTGCACCTCCACCGTTCATCAGCGCGCGGGACCTGCTCGCGGCCTGCCCGTCGCTGCGCCCGGCGGTGATCGAACGCCTGCTCCGCGAGGGCGAGACCATGAACGTGATCGCCTCGCCGAAGACGGGCAAGTCGTGGCTCGTGCTCGACCTAGCCATCGCGGTCGCCACCGGCCGGCCCTGGCTCGGCCGCTTCGCCACGACCGCCGGCGACGTGCTGATCATCGACAACGAGTTGCACGGCGAGACCTCGGCCAACCGCATCCCGAAGGTCGCCAAGGCGCGCGGCGTGGCCATCGACGATTTCGCCGACCGCTTGTTCGTTCGCAACCTGCGCGGCGGCCTGCAGGACATCGTCACCCTCGGCGCGTTCTTCCGCGATATCGAGCCCGGGCGCTTCCGCCTGATCGTGCTCGACGCGTTCTACCGCTTCCTGCCATCGGGGATGGACGAGAACGCCAACGCGGACATGGCGATGCTCTACAACCACATCGACCGATACGCCGCGGACCTGCGCTGCTCGTTCGTGCTCATCCACCACGCCACGAAGGGGAACCAATCGGGCAAGGCGGTCACCGATGTCGGGGCCGGCGCCGGCAGCCAGAGCCGGGCGACGGACGCGCACCTGGTCCTGCGTCCGCACGAAGAAAACGATGTGGTAGTGCTCGAAGCCGCGGTGCGGTCGTGGCCGCCGCTCGATGGCACATGCCTGCGCTGGGCGTTCCCCGTGTGGGACGTGGCCGAAGACCTCGACCCCAGGCGCCTCAAGATCGAGTCGCCGCGACGGCGGCAGCGAAGCAACCCGCCTCCCGCACCCGACGACTGGACACCCGAGCGATTCGTCGGCGCGTTCGTCACCGGCGCGCCGGCGCTCCGCGACGAGATCCTGCACGCCGCCACGAAGGACCTCTCCCATGCCCAGGCGACCCGTCTCCTCAAACTCGCCGAGGCCCGCGGCCTCGTGCGCCGCTCCCAAGCCGGCCCGTCAGACCGCGTCCGTTTCGTCGTGGCGCGTCAACCGGAGAGTGGCCAGTGAAGGGGGGAGGGGGGGTTGCGCGCAAACGTGTGCGCGCGTATGCCCCCCCCCCGGGGGGCGTACGCGCCCCGGGGGGTCTGGGGGGGACGCGCGACCCCCCTCCCCCCCGGGCGGGTCCTCCCTGGCCCGCATCGCCACCCAACGCCCGCGGGAACAGCCGCGGGAATAGACAGACTTTGTTTCGCCTGTCCGGGCGCGGATGCTCCCACATCGCCCCTTTGGCGGAATGTCCCGGATTCGACTTGAACTCCGGCACCCATGACGCCCTCCTGTGTCCGCGCCGGTCGGCAATTCCGCCGCCCCGCGATGGAGACCCGAACATGGCCAAGAATAACCCCAGCCGGAAGATGTCGAAGAGCGCGGCCCGCGCCGAGGGCGCAGCCCGCACCAAGCGCGCCTTGGCGGAGGCCAAGGCGACGAAGGTGCCCGCGCCGGCGAAGCGCCTCAGCGCCCTCAGCGCCGCCGCGAAGGTGCTGGCAGACGCTGGCAAGCCGATGCGGGCCAAGGAGATGATCGAGGCGGCGAGCGCCAAGGGCCTGTGGTCCAGCCCGAACGGCAAGACGCCCGAGGCCACGCTCTACGCCGCGATCATCCGCGAGATCGCCGCCAAGGGGAAGGCGGCCCGGTTCCGCAAGGTTGAGCGCGGCCTGTTCGAGACCACGGAGGCGGCATGATCGCCAGCGACATCCGTTTCGCGGTGGGCTATGCCCGGCGCTCGACCGACCTGCAGGAGCGGTCGATTCCCGACCAGAAGGCGGCGGTCGAGCGCTGGGCGCGGGATCACGGGTACCGCATCCTGCGGTGGTTCGTGGACGATGCGATCAGCGGCACCAGCGCTCGGGGTCGCGACCAGTTCACCCGCCTCATCCATGAGGCGGAGAACGGGCGCGACTTCGACGCGGTGCTGTGCTACGACATGTCCCGGTTCTCGCGCGGCGGCACGAACGAGACGGGCTACTACCTGCACCGGCTTCGCCTCGCGGGCGTCGAGACGCACTTCATCGCCGAGGGAATCCCGGACGGCGATGAGGGCGAACTGCTGCAAGGCGTGAAGTCGTGGCAGGCCCGGCAGTACTCGGTGAAACTATCGCGCGACAGTATCCGTGGCCAGCACTCGACGGTGACGGTGCGGAACAGCGCCATGGGCGGGCGGTCCCCCTACGGCTACGACCGCCAGTACGTGTCGGCCAACGGGCAGGTGCTCAAGACCGTTCGGACGCTCCCCGACGGCCGACGCCAGGAGTTCGGGCCCGACGGTCGGCACCTGCGCTTCATTGACCCGAAGGAGAAACTCCCGAAGAAGATGAAGTCTGACATCGTGCGGCTGGTCCCCGGCGACCCGAAGCACATCGCGGTCGTGCGCGACATCTTCGAGATGTGCGTCAAGGGGCTGGGCTTCCGCTCGATCCTCATCGCCCTCAACGCCAAGGGCATCCAGGGGCCGATGCATGCCCGATGGAACCAGATGGCGGTGAAGTCGATCCTGCAGAACCCTTGCTACCGCGGCGCGCTGGCCTGGAACAGGCGCACGTTCGGCAAGATCCACGAGGTGGCGTCCGACGGCTCGGCCATCCCGAAGAAGGTCGCCAAGACGACGCGCAACCCGAAGGATCGCTGGATCGTCGTCGAGAACGTCCATGAGGCCATCGTGCCGCCGGACCTGTTCTGGAAGGCGCACGAGCAGATGGCTAAGCGACGCAACGCCGGCGGCCTGGCCCGCCCGACGCAGCGGTACCTGCTGTCCGGTCTCCTCCGCTGCGAGCACTGCGGCCACAACTTCTGGGGCTGCGTGCTGAAGAACAGCGCGGGCGAGATCCGGTACTACGCCGACGGCGGGTACCGGGCCCAGGGAATCGGCGTCTGCAAGGCGACGCACATCCAGGCGGCCGCGCTCGACCAATGGGTGCTGGCTCAACTGCGCGCGGCCGTGCTGGCCGACAAGGCCGGAGTCGGCCAGGCCATCGAGCAGTTCGTGAAGGCCGTTTGCGGCCGCGCTGCCGCGGCCAAGGCCCAACCGGATCGCAGCCGGGAACTGGCCGACCTGAACAAGCGGATCAAGACGACGGTCGCCCTGCTCTCGGACAGCGACCTTGCCGATGTCGGCGAGCTCCGAGCGGCACTCGTTGATCTGAAGCGGCGACGCGAGGCGCTTGAGGCGGACGTGGCCGCCAAGCCCGATGCCCCAAAATCGATCGACCCGGATCGCCTCCGCGCCTGGGCCCGCGAGCGGATCGCCGACCTTGGCCAGGCGCTCAAGCCCGGCACGCCCATGATCGAGGCGAGGGCGGCCGTTCACGCGTTCGTGCCGAAGATCGAGATCGACCCGGACCGGAAGGTGGGTACGCTCTACCTGCCGCGCGACGCGTGCAGCGCCCTGCAAGCAGCGTTTGTCAGACGGGAAACGAGCGCGTCCTCGAGCCACTCGTGCACGGTGCTGGTGGCGCTGCGCTGCGGGTCGCCCAGGTGATCGAGCAGCGGCGTCTCGTGCGGGCTGACGATGCCGATCAGGTCGCTCACGTCTTCCGCGATTTCAGGAAGCGCGGCGCCGGCGGAGTAGGTGGCCTTTCCGGTGAAGGACATGGTGTGGGTTCCTTGTGTGGGGGGTGGGGGAGGGGAGTGCTGAGTGCTGGGTGCTGCGTGCTGAGTGAGTTCCGAGTTCCGGGGGTGGGGCTCCGAGCAGGGTGGGTCGAGTCCGCGAGGCCCACCATCGGGTCGCCTGGTCGGGATTCGCCGCGGCGGGTTTCGAGCCCTCAACCCGTCCTACCAGACGGATGACGGCTGACGGCTCGACCTCCGAGCCCGGGGCTACCGGGCGCGGCGCAGGCGCAGGTAGCGGAGCACGTCGCCGCGCTTGCCTGTGATGCGTGCTTCGTCCGCCGCCTCGACGAGCGGCGAGGTCAGATGGTCAGTCGATCGCGGCGCCATCACGCCCGTGCGATGCTTCACGGATCGCGTCGATGACGCGCCGTCCGTCGGCCCGTCGGGCGCGAAGAGGAACGGCTTGCCCGCCATCAGGTCGGCGACGATCGCCTTGGCGTCGCGCGTCGCATCGCTGGTCATGGCGCGCTCCACCAGCAGACGCGCGGTGTCGAGGTCGATGGCCCGCGCCTCGCGCAGCAGGTCGTTGATGCGGTGGGTCCGCTCGATGGATGCGGCTCGTTCATTCGCCTCGGTGAGCTGACGCTCCAGTTCGGCGATGCGGGCGGCAGGGTCGGGGTTGGTGCTGATCGGTTCGGTGGACATGGCGGCTCCGGGATGGAGAGGACTGAGGGATGAGGGGTGAGTGAGTTCCGGATTCAGAAGCAGGGTGGGGTGACGCGTTGACAATCTCACCGTCGGGTCGCCTGGTCGGGATTCGTCGCGGCGGGCCTCGACAACCTGACCTGCCCTGTTCTCCTGTCCTCCCCCTGGTGGCCGATGGCTCACGCCTCACCCCTTTCTCCGTACCCAAGTTCCGCGCGGAGCGTCTCGTGCGGCACGCCGAGCTGGGCCTTGAGGAGCGCATCCTGCAATCGCCGCGTCTCATCCGCGGGCAGGGGGTCCGGCCAGGCGATCTCGACGCCGCGCTCGTTGGCTTCGGTGCGGAAGTGCCCGGAGCGATGGAGCGCCTCGAGCGCCAGTTCGCAGGTCTGGGCGATGCCGCGTCCGTAGGTGATGCGCTTGCGCTTCACCTTGGCGATGGTGCCCATGAGCGAGATGCGCAGGGCGTTTTCCGAGGTGAGGTTGCCGACCTTGGCCTTGATGTGCCCCGCCGCCGCGGGCGTGACGCCCGAGGCCTTGTCGAGCGCCTCGCGCAGATCCTCGATGTGCTGGCGTTCGCTGGGGCTGTCGGCGTCGCCGCCGAAGGACTCGATCGAGGCGTTCTCGTTGTCGGTCATCCACATCTGCCCGGGGCCGACGGGCCGGTCGATGAAGCCCTCGATGCCCTTGCCCAGCCACATGCGGAAGGACTGCATGGTGACGCGGTTGGCCCGGTCGGAGAGACGGGTGTTGAGTTCGTCCTGCAGTGGGATGAGCGGCTCCACGTCCGACAGCCCTTCCCACGCCAACGGCTGGCTGAGATTCTGAATGTGCACGACGGGCAGGCGGCCCAGCGGATTGCGGGTTTCCTCGACGAGGCGGCCGTCCTCGTAGCGCTGACGGTGCGTGGATGATCGGATCTCGGTGACGGTGGTGGTGGCGCGCTGCGAACGAAGCACATCGCGCGAGACGAATCGGCTGGCCAGCAGCCGCGCGAGGAACGAGCCCTGCGTCACCGCGTGCTTCGGTTGTTCGAAGTGGATGATGAAGGCGTCGAGCGCCCGGTAGTCGTGGGGCGAAAGAAGCGGGATCGACCGGGGCGCCTCGACCGCCTCGATGTGGAGCAGGGTCTCGGGCGACAGCGCCCGGCTGCGGGCGGAAAGCCCTGGCGCGGCGTCTCCCGGTCGATCCCGTGGGGGACTTGTGGTGGGGCTGGCGGTGGGGCGCGTGCTTGGGTTCGTGTCAACGCCGCGTGATGAACGCGCCTCGCCCGCACGCTCGGGACGGATGGCGAAGAGTGCGTCGGCATCGATGAGCAGATCGACGTGTCCGTACACGCTGCCGAGCAGGGCGGCGTCCTGCCAGAGCATCACCCCGCCGTTGGCGTCGATGAGGCGCTCGAGCATCGCTTCGATCTCGCGCCGGCGGGCCGGGTCGGGCGCGGTGCTCACGAGCCGTGGGGCGGCGGGGAACATGAAGTCCACGAGCGCATGAATGCGCCAGCCAATGTCGTTCTCGATGACCACCTCGCGCTGCGTGCGATCATCCGCGCCCGGGCGACGCGTTGACTGCAGTCGCCTGGGGAGCCCCACGCGCTGCGCGGGCGGGGTGCGGTCCTGCCCGTCCGTCGCGGGCGGCGCGAGTTCGTTGCGGAAGTAGCGCCAGAGCCGCTCGAAGCGCGGCAGGCGGACGCGCTCGTGGTGGTCGATCAGGTGGCGAAGCAGCGCTTCATTGAGCGGAATGCCGGCGAAGGGGGCGAGGGTGGACATGACGTGCTCCGAATGCGGCGACACCCCAGGGGTGAAGCGCAGCATCCGGGAGCGGCCAAGAGACGAGGAATCGCGCGATTCCTCGACGAGCGTCGAGCGAAGTTTTTTTCTGGAATCACCGACGATCCGGCTTCAGGCGCGAGGTTCACGCGCCGCGGGATTGCGCGGGTGCGGCAAGCCGATGTGGTCGCGGATGAACTGCCGTGTGCCACGGCCGTGTCGACCGTGCGCGCGGCCCACGATGATGTGTGCCACGGCCGTGTCGGCCGTGCGAGCGGCCCTCGATGATGTGTGCCACGGCCGTGTCGGCCGTGTGAGCGGCCCCCGATGATCGAAAACGCGGAGACCCCACACCGTGCGATTCCTGTACGACTGGATCGATTCCGCCGCCGCACGCCTCCCGCGCGAACACACGGCCGAGACGGCCGTGGCACACCAGCATCCACGGCGCGACGGTTCTTTGAGATGCGCGAACCCCGCCCCCTACCGCATCACCGCATCCATCTGCTTCGCCGTCTTCGCGTCCGTCCCCTCCACGGGGATTTCCTTGAGCAGCGTCTTCACCACGTCGTCGGTGGTCACGCCGTCCGCCTCGGCGTTGAAGTTGGTGATGATGCGGTGTCGCAGCACGGGCAGGGCGACGGATCGGATGTGCTCGGGCATCACGTGCGAGGCGCCGGAGAGGATCGCCCGCGCCTTCGCCGCCAGCACCAGGTACTGGCTGGCCCGCGGACCCGCGCCCCAGCCCAGGTAGTTGCGCACGATGGGCAGCGGGTCGGGGTTGTCGCGCACCCGCGTGGCCCGCACCAGTCGCAGCGCGTATCGCACCACGTGGTCGGCCACGGGCACCTGTCGCACCAGGTGCTGGATGCGCTCCACATCATCGCCCGTGAGCACGGGCTGGACGTTCTGCTCCTCCGCCGCGGTGGTGCGCTGCACGATCTGCAGTTCCTGCTCTTCCGTCGGGTATCCGATGAGCACGTTGAACATGAAGCGGTCGAGCTGGGCCTCGGGCAGCGGGTAGGTGCCTTCCTGCTCAATGGGGTTCTGCGTCGCCAGCACGAAGAACGGCCGGGGAAGCTTGTGCTGCACGCCCGCCACCGTGACCTGCTTCTCCTGCATGGCCTCGAGCAGGGCGGCCTGCGTCTTGGGCGGCGTGCGGTTGATCTCGTCGGCGAGGATGACGTTCGAGAAGATCGGACCCTTCACGAAGCGCAGCTCGCGGGCGCCGGTGGTCTTGTCCTCCTCGATGATCTCCGTGCCCGTCATGTCCGAGGGCATCAGGTCAGGCGTGAACTGCACCCGCGAGAAGCCCAGCGACAGCGTGCGCGCCACCGTGGAGATGAGCAGCGTCTTGGCCAGACCCGGTACGCCGACGACGATCGCATGACCGCCGCAGAACAGCGCCACCAGCAGCTGATCGAGCACGTCGTCCTGCCCCACGATCACCTTGTGAACCTCGTCCCGGAGCCGCGCGTAGGCATCCTTCACCTCGCCCGCGGCGGCGTGGGCGTCGGTCGAGCGGACGGCGGACTTGGCGGCGAGTGGGTCGGTCATGCGGTCCTCCGGGTGGGGCCGAACAGGCATCCGGCGTGGCGTAGTCGGAGCAGTATACTCGGGTCGCGCGATGGTCCGGCGGCGCGACGCACCGAGTCGTGCGTGCGCCACGGCCGTCTCGGCCGTGCAGGCCCACGGTGGACGTGCGGCGAATGAAGCGATTGAGTCGGAAGGAAACCGCACGGCCTGGGGTTCAATCGCGATCAAACGCTCCGGGTCGATCGCACGGCCGACACGGCCGTGGCACACGTCTCCCGGCGCATCAGTGGTACTGTTTGACGACCCTCCCGGCGAGAGGGGTACCTCTTCGCTCGCTGCCGGATGCACCGCCGTGCCTGAACTGCCCGAAGTCGAACATCTGCGCCGCACCCTCGAACCGCTCGTGGTGGGCGCAGTGGTTGGGACCGTCAATCTGCGCCGGAGAAGCATCGTGCGCGCCCCCAAGCGGGGGCGGGTCGACCCGGTCCGACTGCTCGCGGGACGGCGCATCATCGGACTTGATCGCCGCGGCAAGCAGCTGGCGATACTCGCCGACTCCGGCGGCGTGCTGGTCATTCACCTGGGCATGACGGGACGCTTGTTTGTGAGGCCGGACCCGCGCGACGCTCCGCGTCGCGCCACCCCCAGCGTCGCTCCACGCACCACTCCCGACGCAGCGCCGTACGCCGCGCTGGAGGAGCCGGACTCGCTCGACCACGTCCATTGCATCTGGCGCCTGCACAGGCCGGGCGGACGAACCAGCGCCATGATCTTCCGCGACCCGAGGCGTTTCGGGGGATTGTGGTGCATCGATTCGCGCGAAGAACTGCTCGCCAGTCGCTGGACCGAACTGGGGCCGGACGCTCTCGCGGTCACGCCCGCCGACCTGATGACGCGGCTCGGCGCCTCCCGCCGCGCCGTCAAGGCCGCCCTGCTCGATCAGCACGCCGTCGCCGGGGTGGGCAACATCTACGCGGACGAGGCCTTGCACCGGGCGGGCATTCATCCGATGCGGCGGGCGGCGTTGCTCCAGATGTCAGACTGGGAGCGACTGGCCGACGCCATCCGGACGGTGATGGGGGAGGCCCTTCGATCAGGCGGGTCGACCTTGCGCGACTACGTCGATGCTGAGGGTCGGCCAGGCGAGTTCGCCTGGCGGCATCGCGTCTACGGTCGGGGCGGAGAACCATGTCTCGGGTGCGACAGTCGACTGCGATCGATCACCGTAGCGCAGCGAACCACCGTCTACTGCCCGACCTGTCAGCCGATGGCGCGGAACCGGAAACGATGATCCGTGGTCGGGTCATCCACATTTCCACAGGTCATCCACAACGGATTCCGCGTGGCCTGGGGTTGACTTTGGGTCCCGTCGCAAGGTTGTCGGTACGGGATGATGATCTCTCTGGAGAGGATGGAATGGAATTCTCCTCACCCTCTTCGAGAGAAGCGTCGACAGTTTGTGGAAAACCCGGGAGACCACACATAAACCACCGCAAAATCACGACTTACTGGCGACAAGCCGCCATAAAACCTGTCATCTGGTTCGACAGTCGGGGTTGGTTTGGTCGCGTTGTCGCGTGAGTCGAAACCCCGGTCCTTCGATGATAGGGTCCGGCGGTTCTGGTTGACCTGTCACCACACCTCAATCGTCGGTCACACGACAGGTTATCAACATCCGAATGAAATTCGGACCTTGGCTTTTCCGACCCCTGATCTGGTGGGTGCATCGGGTTCCGGACTACGCCGCCGCAAGATCCTGCCTGCTCAGCGCGCTGGTGAGATGGGCCAGGTCGCGCGTGATGCGGTCGTCCATTTCGCGCTTGCGCTCGATGGCCTTGATGGCATGCAGGACGGTGGTGTGATCACGCCCGCCGAAGTACCCGCCGATCTCCTCGAGGGAGTATCGCGTCAGGGTGCGGGCCAGCCACATGCAGATCTGCCTCGGCTCGGCGATGGACTTGTACTTGCGCTTGGAGAGCAGGTCGGCGAGTTTCACGTCGTAGTACTCGCACACCTGCTCGATGATCTCCTGCACCGTGGGCTGCTGAGCGGCCTCCGACCCGCCCCGCGCGGCGCCCAGGGCCTCGCGGGCCATGTCCAGGTCGATGGGCCGACCCGCCACGGTGGCGATCATGCCCAGCGTCTTGATGGCGCCTTCCAGCTCACGGATGTTGGTGTCGATGGCCGAGGCCACATAGGCGGCCACGTCATCAGGCAGAGGGAGTTCGCGCAGGGCGGCTTTCTTCTTGAGGATGGCCACGCGCGTCTCGTAGCAGGGCTTGTCCACGTGGACGACCAGGCCGGAGGAGAAGCGGCTCACCAGCCGCTCCTCCAGGTGCGGGATCTCCGCCGGGGCGGCGTCGGAGGAGAGCACGATCTGCCGGCCCGCCTGGTAGAGCGTGTTGAAGGTGTGGAAGAACTCCTCCTGCGTGCGGTCGCGCTGCGACAGGCAGTGGATGTCGTCGATGATCAGCACGTCCACGTTGCGGAAGCGGGTGCGGAACTGCAGCATCTCGCCTTCGGCCACCGACTCCATGAACTGGTTGATGAAGCTCTCGCAGGAGACGTAGTAGATGCGCTTGTCGGGGAACTCGCGCATGATCGTCTGGCACATGGCCTGCAGCAGGTGCGTCTTGCCCAGCCCCGGACCGCCGTGGATGAAGTAGGGGTTGTACGACTCACCGGGTTTCTGGGCCACGGCCTGGGCGGCGGCGTGGGCCAGTCGATTGCCCGGTCCGACCACGAACTGGTCGAAGGTGTAATCCGGGCTGAGGATCATCTCGTCGTAGCCGGGGATGCCGTGGCCATTCAGCCCGGCGACGGCGCGTGAGCGAGGCGCCGCGGCCGACGCGCCATCCGTCTGAGCGCCGCCGCCCCGTCGCCTGGCGCTGCGCACGATGGCGGACTGGGCCTCCTCCTCGTCCACGAAGCGCACCGCCAGCAGGCGGTCCGTCACCGCCTGGGCCGCCTCGTTGAACTGGTTGATGCAGGAGCGTTCGAGGTACTTCTTCTGCACCGGCTCGTTGACGAGCAGGCGCAGGGTGCCGCCGTCCAGATCCACTGGCTTGATGTCATCAAACCAGTGGCGGCACATGTCCGGGTGATGTCGCCGGAGATGCGCAATGACAGCATTTCTGACCTCAAGCGCGGAGTCAGCCATGGTCGCCACGTCGGAGCGAAAGCGGTAATGCGAAGCAGGTGCTCGGCCGCACGTCGTCTCAGGTCCCACCGACCTTCGATCCTCCACGACGTGCGGTCGGGTTGTTGTGGAATGTACGACGCGCCCGCGCCCCCGTCAACTGTTGCCGCACGCAAACTCGGGACATGTCACGAATCCCCGGAGTTTTCCGCGTCGGAATCCGTCTCGGATTCCTCCGGCTCATCGACCGGCGGACCCATCGCCTCGACCTGGCGCTCGTAGCGCGCCTGGTTGGCGCGGTGGTCCATCAGGAAGTGCAGCCGCTCGCCCGCGGTCGGGTGGCGCACCGCGGCGCGGGCCTGCGCCAGGTTGGTGCGCCGCGACACATGCACTACCACCACGTGCTCCGCCTCCCACGCATCCATCAGCGCGCTCAGGTCGTCGGCGTGCAGGTGCTTGCCGATCTTGGACCGGTCGCGGTGTCCGCGCTCGAAGAAGGTGCATTCGGTGATCACGATCTTCGCCTTGGCGAACTCGGGCGTGAACAGTCCGGGGCAGATTTCCGTGTCGCCGGTGTACGCCACCAGCGGTATCTCGATGGTGCGGGTGATCTCCACACCCTCCTGCTTCAACTCGCGCAGGCGCGTCTGCGGCAGATCGAGGAACTCCTCCTTGAGCTTCGTCCGACGTTCGATGAGCACGTAGCCCAGCGACGGCACCGTGTGGCTGGTGGCCACGCCGCGCAGGAAGACGTTGTTCTTCACCTGGATCTGCTGCCCGGGCGCCAGACCGACGATCTCATGCGGGGTGCGCTGGGCCTCCAGAGGCACCCACGCCTGCATCATGCCGCGCAGCGGGCCGGCGATCGGCTCCGGGCAGACGCACCGACCCATGCCCATCTTGTGGAAGTGCCGCTGGCTGAAGTAGTACGGCAGACCGCCGATGTGATCCATATGCGCGTGGCTCAGCGCGATCGTGGGCGACGACAGCGCGATGCGCGGGCACATGCCGATGTCGAAGGCGACATCCAGCTCGGGAATCTGGACGCACGTCTCCTCGCCCGCCACGCTCAGGCCCTGCACGCGGTACGGCGGAATGAAGAGGTAGCCGACCTGGCCCGGTCGGGGGGGACGCCTGGGGAGCATGAAGGGAATCCTCCGCGGGCAGCGCTTTCGCGCGGCCGGGGTTCGCATGACGGGCAATCGTAGCCGGGTGGTTCGCCTCCCTCTTCCTTCGGAAGAGCTTCTATAGTCCACGCCTCATCGCCCGATTTTCCGAGCCGCCGGGATCCACCATGCCTCAGATCGTTCATCGCACGCTCGCCTGCGGCCTTGACCTGCTCGTGGAGCCCATGCCTGGGGCGGCCTCCGCCGCGTTGACATGGAAGTTTCCCGCCGGGGCCGCGGGTGATCCGGAGTCCCGTCAGGGCGAGTCGGCGGTCCTCAACGAGTTCACCGCGCGCGGCGCGGGCGGCCTAACCAGCCGCGAGCACAGCGATGCCCTCGACCGCGTGGGCGTGGAGCGCTCCAGCAGCGTGGGCGTGCATCACCTGACAATCTCGGCGACCATGCTGGGATCGAACGTGCCCGCCGCCCTGCCCCTGTTCGCCGCCGTCGCCCGCGACCCTCTGCTGCCGGCGGAGGCGCTCGAACCCGTCCAGTCGCTGTGCGTGCAGGCGATCGAGGGCATCAAGGACGACCCGCAGCACGAGGCCATGATCCGGCTCCGCGAGCGGCACGTGCCAGCGCCCTTCAACCGGCACGGGTACGGCGAGATCGACGCCATCAACGCCATGACCATCGACGATGTCCGCCGCGCGTGGAAGACCCGCTGCGTGCCGCGGGGCACGATCGTGGCGCTGGCCGGCGCGGTGGACGTGGATCAGGCGGCGGCAATTCTCGACGCGTCGCTGACCGGCTGGAGAGGCGCGTGCGGAGAGCCGGTGGAGACCGCTCCGGCCCAGGGCGGCATCCATCACGTCGAGCAGCCCAGTGCGCAGGTTCACATCGGCATCGCCTGCGACGCGCCGCGCGAGGCGGATGAAGGCGCCATGCTCGAGCGGCTCGCCGTCGCCGTGCTCAGCGGCGGCATGTCCGGACGGCTCTTCACCGAGGTGCGCGAGAAGCGCTCGCTGTGCTACTCAGTCGGGGCCAGTTACGGGGCGGAGCGCGAGCGCGGCGTGCTGACCATCTACTCCGGCACCACTCCCGAGCGGGCCCAGGAGACGCTCGATGTGTGCCTGGCGGAGATGAAGCGGCTGGAGCAGGGCGTGACGATCGAGGAGTTCCGCCGCGCCGTCGTCGGGCTCAAAAGCCGCCTGGTGATGCAGGGTGAATCGACCAGCGCGCGGGCCGGCGCCATCGCGCGTGACTTTCACCGGCTGGGACGCGCCCGCACGCTGGATGAAATTGCCCGGGCCGTGGATGAACTGACGCTGGATGGACTGAACGCCTACCTGGCGAGGCGGAACTTCGGCCCCTTCACGGTGGTGTCGGTGGGGCCGACGGCTCTGCGGGTATAGCGGGTGGCGCGACGTTCCGCGTCGCGCGTGTGCCACGGCTCTGCGAGCCGTGCCCCTTTACGGTGGTGTCGGTGGGGCCGACGGCTCTGCGGGTGTAGCGGGTGGCGAGACGTTCCGCGTCGCGCGTGTGCCACGGCTCTGCGAGCCGTGCGAGCGTTCCACGACGTCCGATCGGGCACGGTCCCCACGCTGTGCGGTTCACCCGCGACTCGATCGTCTCCTGACGATGCACGTCTCCCGCACGGCCGACACGGCCGTGGCACATGAAGGCACGCGACGCGTAGACCACGGCTCGTATGAGACGGTGCCACGGCTCTGTGAGCCGTGCGAGCGGCCCGCGATGTTCAATCGCAGGAACCCCTCGCCGTGCGAATCTCGCGCATCGGCATGGCCGACACGGCCGTGGCACACGAACACGCGCGACGCGGAGCGTCGCGCCACCCATGCACACTGCTCACTCGAATCACCAGATGGCCACATCGCCAAACCACCACATCACCACATCCCCTACACTTCCGCCCCATGGCCGCCCGATCGCACACGTACCAGCCGCCCAAAGGCACGCGCGACTTCTACCCGCCCGATATGGCGGTGCGCCGCCACCTCGAATCCATCTGGCGCACGGTGTCGATCAACCACGGCTTCGAGGAGATTGACGGTCCCACCTTCGAGCATCTGGACCTCTACACCGTCAAGAGCGGCGACGAAATTGTCTCGCAGCTCTTCCGCTTCCAGCGCGAAGGCGGCGACACCGAGTACGCCCTGCGGCCCGAGTTCACGCCCACCCTGGCGCGCATGTATGCGGCCCGCGCCGGTTCGCTGCCCAGCCCCACGCGCTGGTTCTGCATCCCCAACTTCTTCCGCGCCGAACGGCCCCAGCGCGGGCGGCTGCGCGAGTTCTGGCAGTGGAACGCCGACATCATCGGCGACCCCTCGCCCCGCGCGGATGCCGAGGTCATCGCGGTAGCGGTCAACGCGCTGGAGGTGATGGGGCTGCCCTCGAAGGACATCACCATCCGTATCAGCCATCGCGGGCTGCTGGCGGAGGCCCTGACGGCGTCGGGCGTGGCCGCCGATCGTGTCGAGCCCGCCATGGTGCTGCTCGACCGCAGGGAGAAGATGGAAGCCGACGCCTTCGCCCGCGAGGCCGCCGCGCTCGGGCTGGACGCGGCGCGGCTGCAAGCCAACCTGTCACGGCGGCAGGAGGTCATCAACAGCGCCATCGCCGCGCTGGAGAAGGGGAACGAACCGGCGACAGTCGATGCCGCCGCCGAGCCCGCTGTGGCCGGGCTGATCGAGCTGGCGAGGCGCCTGCATGACCGCACCGTGCTCAGGTGGTGCGAGTTCGATTTCTCCATCGTCCGCGGGCTGGCCTACTACACCGGCACGGTCTTCGAGATTCACGAGGCCACCGGCAAGGAACGCGCCATCGCCGGCGGCGGGCGCTACGACGGGCTGGTAGCCCTCTATGGCGGCCCGCCTACGCCCGCCGTGGGCTTCGCCATGGGGGATGTGGTCATTCGGCTGGTGCTGGAGGACAAGGGCCTGCTTCAGCCCGCCGAGCATTACCTGCCGCGGCCTGATGCGTTCATCATCTCCACCGGCGATGAACAGGCCGAGCACGAGTTGACCCCGCTGCTGGCCCGCCTGCGCCGCGAGGGGCTGCACGTGCGCACCACCGCCAGGCAGACGCGAAACGTGGGCAAACTGCTGGGCGACGCCGCCAGATGCCGGGCGCGGCACGCCGTCATCCTCGGCGCCGAACTGGCGGACGGCAACGTGGTGGTGAAGAACCTCGACACCAACGACCAGCGGACGATCGCGCTGGACTCGCTCCTTGCCGCCCTGCGGGGGTGAGGGCGTTGCGGGTTTTCGGGCTTCGATTCTCAGGTGTCGGCGTGCGGCTGGCGCATGAAACCCGGGCCAGTGCGCGGCGGCCCTGCTCCCTGCGCCGCAGCAACGTCGGGCGTGCATTCGTGGAGCCGCTTCACCGGCTTACAATTGAGCATTGCAGGAGGTCGCGCCATGTCCGCATCCGTCATCACCATCGGTTCCGCGTTGTCTTTTGCGCTGGCCGCCGCTTCGCTGCTGGCCTTCGCGTCGGCGCCAGCGGGCGACAAGAAGGTGGTGGTCAGGGACGCGTGGGGCGAGGAAGTCACCGTCCACGGCTACGACGACGAAAAACTGGACGAGAAGTGGTTCGTGCATGACCCCGAGCGACCCCAGCCACCGCGCGCCGAGGCCGAGAAGATCAGGCCGAACCTTCATGCCCAGCCGCCCGAGGGGGCGATCGTGCTCTTTGACGGCAGCGATCTTGAAGCGTGGAAGGGCGGCGCCTGGGCGATCGGCGACGGATTCATGGAAGTCCGCCGGGGCGGCATCGAGACGATCGAACACTTCAGCTCGTGCCGGCTGCACATTGAGTGGGCCAGCCCGAAGGAGGTGCGCGGCGAGGGACAGGGCCGGGGCAACAGCGGGGTGTTCTTCTTCGGGCGATACGAGATCCAGGTGCTCGACTCGTGGAAGAACGCCACCTACGCGGACGGCATGGCCGCATCGCTGTACGGCCAGCGCCCGCCGGACTTCAACGCCGCGGTCGAGCCGGGCGAGTGGAACTCGTACGACATCGAGTTTCACGCCCCGGTGTTCGACGACGACGGCGCCGTGACGAAGCCCGCCCGCGTGACGGTGATCTGGAACGGCGTGAAAGTTCACGACAACGTCGAGTTGATCGGCGCCACCAGCCACCGCCGCAAGGCCAGTTACAGCCGGCACGGAACGAAGGGACCGATCTCCCTGCAGGATCACGGCGACCCGGTGCGCTTCCGCAACATCTGGGTGGCGCCGCTGGCGGAGTGAGCGGGATGTGCGGGGTGTGCGGCGATCAGTTCAACAACATTCACGCCATTGATGCGAAAAGCAATTTAGCAAACTTGGCAGCGACCGGTGTGGGTTGCGCGGCGAGTCGCTCCTCACGTCTCCACCTCGACTTCCGGCTTCATCTCCGCTCGAAGCCGCTCGCTCACCTGCTGCAGAATCTGGTGGGCCACCTGGCTGCTGCCGTAGCCGCTGGGGAGACGGACGAAGGGCTTGTTGTACTTGGCGCAGATTTCCGCCAAGTCGCCGTAGGAGTGGCTGGAGAAGCGGATCATCAGCAGCACCAGGTCCACGTCCGGGCGGGTGATTTCGGGGATGAACGAGTCGATCGATTCATGCGGGCGGCTGGCGAGCCAGCGGATTTCCTTGAGCCCCAGGTCGCGCTCCAGCATGCGCTTGGAGAGAGGGCGCTCCGACCCGCCGATGAGCACGACCACCTTGCCCTTGAGGAGCCGGGCGGCTTCCTCCACCTCGGCTGA
Source organism: Phycisphaeraceae bacterium (assembly GCA_015709595.1). Taxonomy (NCBI): domain Bacteria; kingdom Pseudomonadati; phylum Planctomycetota; class Phycisphaerae; order Phycisphaerales; family Phycisphaeraceae; species Phycisphaeraceae bacterium. Next base: position 1,396,086 of record CP054178.1, on the reverse strand, counting down.
TCGCTTCGCCGCCGGACCCTCGATGGAGATGGTCGCTACGCGCTCGCGCGAATCGGCGAGGGTTTCGGCGGCGTCGATGACGCGCTCCGCCTCGTCCGGAAGTTCGAGCTCCTCCGGAATGCGATCGAGGTAGGGCACGAGCAGATCGCAGATGGAGCGGTCCGAGGGGGGGTAGCCCCTGCCGACCCACTCCGCCATCGCCTTGCCCGCCTGCGTCCACTCCTCCATGATCTCCGATTCGTCGGTGGCGGCGACGGCGCGATTCACGTGGTAGCGCACCTTGCCCACCAGGTTGCGACGGTCGCGGTCGTTCTCCGTCTCGCGCTTGTGGTCGCCCAGCCAGGCCTCCAGGCGGTTGCGCAGGTCGGCCCAGTTGTCCGGATCGGCGGGGTCGTCGGTCTTCATGAAACGACGGATGAAGAGCCGATCCGGCGCGGTCTGATCGCGCAGCCACCAGTACAGGTCGAGCTGGTCGGTGTCGTTGCGCAGGTCGATGTCGAGCAGCGAGGCGCGCACCGCCGACTGGGCCTCGGCGATCAGGTGGCACAGCACATCATCCGGCGGGTCGGCCTGCCACGCCTGGGGCACCTGCTGGGCGATCTCGGCGGCGAGAGCCAGCGTCTCGTAGTTCTCGGCGACGCGGTTGAGGTCTTCGCCCTGGTAGGGAGGCATCGAGGGGTCGAGCATCCACAGCCAGCAGCTTTCCATCGTGCGGGCCTGACGGATGAACTCCGCGCCGCGCTCCGCCGCTTCGTTGGGCGTCATCTCGCCCTCGGCCAGAGCCACGTTGCGATGCGCCACCCAGCGGGCCGCCTCGGCCTTGAGGCGGGCGCGTCGGGCGATGGTCAGCAGATCGGCGCGCCGGTGGGCGGGCGTCTCCATGATCACCCGCGGGCCCCGGATGTCGGGCGTCAGGTCCGAGGCCTCGATTCGCGCCCCGCCCTGAGTCTCCGCCACGCGGGTGGTGATGCGGGCGTCGCCCACGCGCACCTCGCGCTCCACCGTGGACACCGGCACCACGCGCGGCGCGAAGGGCGAACTTGACGCGGGTCGGGGCGGCGCGGGCGCCGCGCTCGACGATGACGACGCGCCGTTGCCGCCGAACGGGTTGGAGGAGCCGGCGCCATCGGATCGCGTCGCATCGACCAGCCAGCGCCCCAGTTCGTGCAGGGCGCTTCGGACCTCCGGCTGGTGCCGGACCGCGTGAGTGAGCGACGACAACAGCGCCTCGATCGCCGAGGCGAGGGACGGACGATCATTGGTGGTGTTCATGGTGTGGGATCATTTATCACAAAGGCGTGGGGCCGGGGAAGAAGCCCCGCCACATGGTACACGACGAATCGCGCGCGTGACAAGCATGCGCGCGACTTCTGGGGCGAGTCACCCCCGGATCGAACCGGACCCGGGCGTCGAGTGGCGAAGCCGAGGTCCGGGAATACAGTGAACCCCGTTGATTCCGTCCGGTCGTGGTCAGGGCGTCGGGCAAGGAGGTGCGGATCGGTGCTGTCGTCGCTCGGACTGCTGCTGCTGGGACTGATTCTGCTGGTGATCGGAGGCGAGGCCCTGCTGCGCGGCGCGGTTGGGCTGGCCGCCCTGCTTCGGCTCACCCCGGCGGTCATCGGGCTGACGGTGGTGGCGGCGGGAACCTCGGTGCCCGAGCTGGCGGTGAGCGGGATCGCGGCGTCGCGCGGCAGCGCGGACATCGCTGTCGCCAACGTGGTCGGCTCCAACATCTTCAACCTGGCGTTCATCCTCGGTCTCGCCGCGCTCATCCGCCCCATGGGCATCACGGGCAACACCATCCGGCTGGAGTACCCGGTGCTGGCGATCGTCACCCTGCTCTGCCTGGTCATCGCGCAGGACGGCACGATCAACCGGCTTGATGCCGCACTCTGCCTCGCCGTGTATGTGGGGTTCACCGTCTACATGGTGATGCTGGTGCGGCAGCAGGTGACGGCGGCGGAGGATCTTGAGCTCCGCGCCGAGATCACCGAACTCTCGCCCGCCAGGGAAAAGCCGCGACCCTGGATCTGCGCGGGGCTGGTGGTGCTGGGCGTGGCGCTGCTGGACCGAGGGGCGGCGTTCACCGTGTCCGGCGCAGTGGACCTGGCCCGGATGCTGGGCTGGTCGGAGCGCATCATCGGGTTGACGATCGTCTCCGTGGGCACCAGTCTGCCCGAGGTGGTGGCTTCGGCGGTCTCCGCAATCCGCGGGCGCAGCGACGTGGCGATCGGCAACCTGATCGGCTCCAACCTCTTCAACATCCTCATGATCCTGGGCATCGTGTCACTGATCTCCCCGCTCACCGTGCAGCCCGCGCTGCTGGAGTCGGACTGCTGGTGGATGCTGGGCGTGACGCTGGCGATCTTCCCGATCATGGCGACGGGGCGGCGCGTCAACCGGCTCGAGGGCCTCGCCCTGCTGGCGACGTACGGGGTGTATCTGGCAACTTTGATGCTCACAACTTCTTCACCCCACTCTTGACCGTACCAGGCGGCATGAGTAGATTGGCTCAATCGGGGGTTTGTTCAATGGTTGACACGCCCGACACGCCCGACACGCCCGACGTGTCGAGTGCCGTGCGTGTGGATGCGATAGAACCCAATTATCATCTTTGTCGAGAAGACCGGCGTCTTCGGAACGCAATTCGGCCCTTTCTCTCGCTCGTGCTCCTGGTATCGAGCGTCGGCAAGGCGCTCTCACCACACGAAACAGCCGGTGTCTTGCGATCACTGACCGATGCGTTGCTTCCAATCCATGACGTTTGGCTGAAGGCGGTCGTTCTTGCGATCATCGCCTTCGAGGCGAGCGTGGCATGGCTGTTCTGGGTCGAGCGTTTGCAGCGGGCGGCGCTGATGGCGACGGGCTTGTTCATCGCCTTGGCAAGCATGGTTCTCCTCGTCCTGGCAGTTGTCGACCCAACGGCTGGTTGCGGCTGCGGACTGCCGCGATTCCCTGGCGCCCCCGAGTCCTCGATCTGGTTTGGACTCGTGCGGAATGCGGTTCTGATGCTGCTCATCATCATGGCCATGCCTCGCGTGAGGCGGGTGTTTCGTTCCAGTTCCGACTGATCACCCATCGGGAGGTTTGCATCATGGACCAGGTTCCAATCACACGTCACGCCTTGAGGATGACGATCGCCGGTCTTGCCATGTTCGCGCTGACCGCATTGTCAATCTGGTCAGCAGTTGGTGCTCAGGCGCAGGATCCCGGCAGCAGCACTTGCACGTGCTCGGCATCGGCGTCGGAAACCTGTCAGGGCGTCGCACTCTCGCACTCCATCAGCTGCCCGCCGACGGCGTATTGCTGCTGCAACGTCCAGCGCGGCAACAACGATTGCATTCTCGCCATTCAGGCATTCTGCTGTCAGTTCTAACCCCGTCGCGGCTCCTCAGGTTCGGCAGTCACCCAGCCGCAGTCGCACGCTTCATGAAAGGGCCGATGCAATGACCCGAGCGTCCGTCGAGGGCAGGCGCTGGATGGTGCCGGTTCTTGGCACGGGGGTTGTCGTTGTGATCGTCGCGCTGGCGGTTCGCACGATGTGGCCGTCTCGCAGCGATGCGACACGGATCGGAGAGGACGTCGCATACGACACGACCCTCTCGGCGGATGAAAGCATTGATGCCGCCATCCAACGTATTCGAGACCGGTTTGATCGGTCATCGCTCAGGATCGAAGGAGACGCCGCGCTGACCAGGGACGAGGTGAACGCGCTGTCTTCGAGTTTCCTCGACGAGTTGGCGGTGTACTGGTCCGGCGACGTGAGCCGCCTGATGAGTCACGTGGAGCGCCACGAGCGGATCACGGCACTTCCGGATCGCCTGATGTCGACTTCCGGGCGCCTGGAGGAAGTCTGGCGCGCGACGCGCGCGACGTTCGCTGGCGCCCGGCTCGATCTTGGCTCACTCGTCATTCGACCTCGATTCCTTGACGGTCGGGTTCAGGAAGTTCACGAGCCGGTATCGTCAACCGCTCATCGGCCGGGCCGGATCGCCGGCCTCCCCGAGAATCCCGAGGAAGGTGGATTCACGATCTTCGAGGTCGTGCTTCCGGCGGAGATTCGAGGCCGGCACCGTCTCGGACACGAGGTGGTGTTCCCCGGTCGATGGGGCCTGTGGTTCGTCAGGTTGCCTGACGGCTCAGACTGGCTCATGTACAAGATGACCGTGTATGACGTACCCAATGAAGTGGCGGTCGCGTTTCCCCCCCTTTGATCCCGCGGCAACATCGTGGAGTGTGCTGCCATGAAACGATCGCACAGAGCATTCACGCTGACAGAACTGGTGGTTGTGCTGGGTGTGGTGGCTCTGCTCGCGGCCATCCTGCTCCCCGCGCTGGCAGGAGTTCGTCGCGCCGCGGGGAGGAGCGCGAGCAGTTCCAATCTTCGCACCATCAGCGCGCTGATCGAGCAGTACGCCTCGAACCACGATCAGGCCTATCCGTTCCCGGATGAGTCGCGTTCATACCCTCTCGGATGCGGAGGGGTGAGGATTCAGTTCGGCCACTGGAGTGCTGCGATCAACTGGCCCATGATCGTCGGGGCGACGATTTCCTGGGAGCAGCACTTCGGCGTCATGCACTCACCCGGCGCCGCGAGATCGATCGATCAACCCAACTGCGGTCACCCGACCTCCTACGAGTTCAGCCACTCCTTCATTGCTCGGCCCGAACTCTGGAGCGTTTCAACGCCGACGCTCGGCGCCCTGCTTCGCCCCACACGAACCTCGGAGGTCCGTCATCCCTCGCGCAAAGTGCTCATGTGGGATCGCGAAGCAACCTTCCTGCGTCAGCCGATCGAGCGGAGCGGTCCGGACATCGCCGAATCCGTGCCGATGCTCTTCGTGGACGGGCATGTCGCGTCGCATGTGCCGTCGCAGGCATCCGAACCGGTTGAGAATCCCTACCTGCGTGGGTCCGATCGTGGCAACCAGCGCCTCCACAACACGCGAGACGGTGTGTTGGGCTGGGATTATTGACTGGAGCGCCTGGTGGGCGCGGCTGGATGACCGGCGAAGTCCTCTCACGCCAGCGCCTGCGCCAGCGTGTCAAAATGGGCGTCATCCGCCCATACGAAGCAGCCGAAGCGCGCCCCGACCGAGGTGCACTCGATGGCCTCGACGTTGGCCCCCGAGTCGGCGATGCGCTGCAGCATCAGACGCAGCGCGCCGGGGCGGTCGTCGGCGATCAGGTAGAGCGTGCGGCCTTCCTCGCACTCCAGTCCCTCGCTCCGGGCGAACTTGCGAAAGGCGTCGGGCGACTCCGGCACACACGAAAGGTGGGGCAACTCCTCGCCATGCGCGTAGCCCCACAGCCCCAGCAGGTTCACCCCCGCCCGGTGCAGGCGGTCGGCGAACGACGCCAGCTCACCCGAGCGGTTGGGCAGCGTGAAGGCGAACGAGGTCATGGGTATCCAGCGGCTGGCCATGCGTGATGGTATGAGCGGATGACGCGGCGAGCCACGACCGTGTCAGTGTGCGCCGCAGACGTATCGACCGTGCGGGCGACGCGGGCCGTTCGCACGGCTGATACAGCCGTGGCGCACAACAAGGGCGAAAGAGTCGTTATAAACCTCATGCGAGCCGGCGCTTCATCACGTCATACCCGGTTCCACGGCATCTTCGCCAGCAGCATGGCCATGCCGCACCAGCCGGAGGCGCCCGCGAAGAACAGTCCGGCGCCGACGAACCCCGCCAGCGCGTTGAACCACGGGTTGATCAGCGCGCCCAGCACGACGCCGGTGAGGACTAGGCCGCCCGCGACCATCTGCACCTGCCGCATGATGGGCAGCGGCGCCTTGCGGTTGACCACGGTGGGCAGCCCGGCCTGCTTCCATCCGGCGATGCCGCCCGTCACGTGCGATACCTGCACGCCATGCTCCTCGAGCAGTTTCCGCACACCCTGGCCCGAACGGTTGCCGCTGGCGCAGTGCAGGATGACGCGGCAGCCGCCCGTGTCGCCGACGGCTTCGGCGCACAGTTTCCCCAAGGGAAGCAGACGCGCGCCTTCGATGCGCTCGCGGGCGTGCTCCATCGGTTCGCGCACGTCGATCAGCACCGCTTCGCCCCGGTCGAGCATGGCCTTGGCCTCCGCGGGCGTGAGTTCCGTCTTGTGCGGCGTGGCGGCGGGCTTCGTCGTGTCGGGAGCGGTCATGGTGGACATGGCGGTTCTCCTTCACCTTCGGGCGGGCGTACGCGCCCCCTGGATGTTGGATGACGGATCAGTCAGGTTGTTTCACCCGGCGCAGGCGAGCGCGGCGCCCGTGGTGGGCAGGCCCTGCTGCATCCACGCGCCCATGCCGCCCGTGACGTTGAGGAGATTGGTGAACCCGTGGCGCGCCAGCACGCTGGCGACGGCGGTGGAGCGGTATCCGCCGCCGCACATCACCGCGACCGGCGCGGCCTTGTCGGGCAGTTCGCCCAGGTGGTCGGTGATCGTTCCGCCGAACAGGTGGACCGCGCCTTCCACGTGGCCGGCGTTCCATTCGCCCGGGGCGCGCACATCCACCACGGTGATGGGTTCGCCCCCGGTCAGGCGTCGGTGCAGATCGCGCGGCGAGACCTGCGGGAGCATCGCCACCGGCTTGCCGGACTTGGTCCACGCTTCGAAGCCGCCCTGCAGGTGGCCGATCACGCCGTCGAGTCCCACGCGGGCCAGTCCCGCCGCGGCGTCCGCCGCCTCGCGTGCGTCGCGCGTCACGAGCAGCAGGGGCTTCTCGTAGGGTACGAGCCACGAGGCCCACACCGCCAGTCCGGAGCCCGCGCCGATGCCGATGGCGCCGGGCACGTGACCCGCACCGAACGTCACCTGATCGCGCGTGTCGATGACGACCGCGCCCGCCTCCAGCCGGCTGGCGAAGTCCGCCACGGGCAGCGCGGGCGGCGAGAGCACGCTGGCGGGCCGGGCGTGGCCTTCGGAGTTGAACCGCTTCATCCGCCGGTAGTAGGGCGGGAACACGGGCACGGTGCCGAGCAGCCGCTTGACGAACGTGTCCTCGTCCAGCGTGGGATCGAGATACGGGTTGCTCAGTCGCTCAGCGCCGAGGGTGGAGGATGCCTCGCCGCTCATCCCCGACCCGCACATCGACCCCGCGCCGTGCGCGGGAAGGATCTCAAGCGAGTCGGGCAGCCCCTTCAGTTTGTCGCGCACGGTGCGGAACATGCCGCGGGCGAGGGCGAGTTTCTGATCCTCGCCCAGCAGGTCAGGCCGTCCCAGCGAGCCGACGAAGAGGAAGTCGCCCGACAGCATGACGGCGGGCACGTCCGGGTGCGAGGCCAGGTCATAGACCAGGAACGCCAGGTGCTCCGGCGTGTGTCCGGGCGTGTGAAGGGCCTTGAGGCGGACGGAGCCGAGGTCGAACACGTCGCCGTCGCGCACATCGGTGTGGGGAAATGCGACGGTGAACGTTTCGCCCACGTCGTACGTCGAGGCGAACACCGGCGCGCCGGTCTTCTCCGAGAGTTCCCGCGCCCCGCTGGCGTAGTCGGCGTGGATGTGCGTCTCGAGCACGTGGGTGACGCGGGCGCCGTTCCGTCGAGCAAAGTCGAGATACCGCTCGATGTTCCGCTCGGGATCGACGATCGCCATCTGTCCCGTCTTCTCGCAGCCCACGGCGTAGGAATAGTGGGCCAGCCCCGGCACGTCGAATCGCTGCAGGATCATGGTTGCCTCCTGATGCGCCGCTCGCCAGCGCCTCACGATGGCGTCCGGCGTCGCCGATCATTCGATGATACGAGGCCCGGTGGCGGATCAGGGAAAAATCCGCGATAATCCCCGCTGCGACGGGCTCAGTTCCGGGCGTCGCAGTCCGAGGATGGGTTCCGGGGGGTGCATTCCGGGGGTGGGTTCCGGAGGTGGGATGAACGAGTCGGCGACGCATGGTGGAGCGCGACATGCACGAGACCCGCAACCTGATCCTGATCATCCTGCTCATCGTGGCGGTGATCTGGGCGTTTCTCGGCTGGTTCGTCTTTGACCAGTCCTCGTCGGGCGCGTGGATGCATCGATACGTGCCGCTTCTCGCCGCCGCGGTGCTGGGCGGCTTCGTGTGGTACGCGCTCTACGTGGAGGACCGGATGCCCGACGACCTGGGCGAGGTGGTCGGCTCGAACTACCACGAGGTGGACGGCGTGGCGTTTCATCTGTCGGTGCGTCAGGCGGAGAAGGGACAGGCGCAACTCACGCTCCACTACATGAACCGATTCGCCAACTACGCGCAGGTCATCATCCATGTGCGTCCGCCCAGGGACAGTTTCGTGGTTCGCAAGGGCATGCGCGACCTGCGGTTCATCTTCAAGGTGAACGGCGGCGAGTTCGGGGCCATCCACCAGCCCATCGGCGTGCCGCGCCACCTGCAAGGGACCACCGTGCCGGTGCAGCTGGCCGCGGTGGCGCGCTTCCCCCGCGCCCAAGGTCAGCGGCTTCGGTCCCGCGAAGGCGGCCGGGTCGGCATGTTCGCGGTGGACTGGGCGCAGGAGTTCACGCCGGGCGTGGTTGAGGCCTCGGGGGCGACGGAGCTGGCGTTCGCCGCCACGGTGCATCTGTCGATGCCGATGGGCGCGAACGAGGTCATCAAGGGCCCCGATGCCTGGAAGCAGGAGGTGCTGAAGCAGGGCCCGCCGGAGGGCAAGGTGATGGGGTGAGCCCCCGCGCGCCGCGGCCGTTCGGCCCTGGGTTGTTCGGTCAGCGCGGCTCGTCCGACATCCGGCAAGGCGTCACGTCCGCACGAAGCTCAGATGCGCCAGAGCGAGCGGAATCAGAATCGCCACCGGCATGAACACGCCCGCCGCCGCGGGAATGCCCGCCAGCGGTACTTCCATCAGGATGAATGAACCCAGCATCACGCTCACCGCCGTGCCGGCGCATTTCACGCTGGCGGGCAGCAGGTTCCCGGGAAGCCGAAGCAGGAAGAACGGCAGGCAGAGCAGCAGCAGCAGCAGGTTGGTGAAGACCACCGCGTACCGTCCGTAGCGGATGCGGGCGAGGGCGGCCTGATCCACCGACGCCGAGGCGCGCATCAGTTCCCCGATCTGCGACGGGCTGAGCATCTGCGCGAACTCGGCGTAGCGGCGCACCACCAGCACCTGCGGCGTGAGATCGGTCGGGAAGAGTTCCGCCGTCCCGTGCTCGACGATGTCGCGCTGAGCGCCCGGCTCGGCCCGCAGGGTCTGGGTTCGTCCGTTGGCCAGCCGCCAGGCGCCCTGCGCCGCGTCCCAGGTCGCCTCGTCGGCGGTGATGCGGGTGGAGGTGCGCCCCAGGGCGTCGCGCACCAGGATGGTGGGTCGCTCCAGGGCGGCGCGATCCCGATGAAACGCCGGGGCGTGGAGCAGCGCACCGTTGCGGTCGGCGGTGAAGGGCACGGGAAACGCGGCGACGCCCTCGCGTCCCAGGTCGCCGTGGCTGCGGATCAGCAGCGGCGCCATCGAGGGCAGAATGACGTTGCTGTTGACCACGTGCAGCAGGTTCAGCCCGAACGCCGCCATGACGAGGGGCCACGCCAGCCGGTAGAGCGACATGCCCGAGGCGAGCAGGGCCACCGTCTCGCGGTGACGCAGCATCTGCGCCAGGGTGAACGACGCCGCCCCGACGGACAGCACGCCCAGCAGATAGGCGAACAACTGAAAGACGCGCGGGCCGTGAAACTCCCACACCAGTCCGGCCAGCGTGCTGACGGTGGTGACCACGCCGGGGTCCTTTCCCTTCATCCGCTCCACCGCCTGCATGAACTCGTCGAGCTGCAGGATCAGGTCGATCGCCGTCGCCAGCAGGTACACCAGCGTGAACAGGATCGCGAAGTTCGCGAGGAAGCGTCGGATCAGATGGCGGTCGATGAGTGTCACGGGGGAGAACGGTCCGGGGACTGAGTGCAGGGGTGTTCCGAGCGACTGGACGCCCGATGCCTGATGTCTAGTTCCTCCTCAAGCGCAGATACGCCAGGATCGACAGCGCCGCCAGCAGCGCGTTGCCCGACCACATGACCGCGGCGCCGACCGTGAGGTTGTTGTCGCGGATGGTCTGTTCACCTCCCGAGATGAGGAGCATGTCGAGGATGGAGGGCAGGAAGGCCAGCAGATAGATGGTGAGGGGCAGGGTGTTCCGCATCACGAGGGCCAGCAGCGAGCCGAGCATCACGAGCAGCAGGCCGGTCGTGGCCAGGGCGGCGCGCTGGTGGAGACGCGCCGCCGTTTCGTAGCCGAGGTCGGCCAGCTCGAACTCCACCTGTCGCACCGCGCCCGCCACCTCGCGGTCCGTGCGGGCTGGTTGCGCGGCGCGGGCGAGCAGTTCGGCGGAGGGCAGGGCTTCGAGTTCGGACGCCGCGTCGCCGGGAGGCCGAAGGTCCACGATGGCCACCTCGGCGCGTCGGATGGGGGGCATGCCGGCGTCATTCGGGCGCGTCTCCAGGCAGTCACGGAGCAGCAGGCCCAGTCGCAGCCCGAGGGGATCGGTCTGAGTCAGCGTGACGCTGGCGGCGGCGCAGGCCAGTCGGCGCACCTCGCGTTCTCCCTCGTACTCGACGACTTCCACCGGGGCCGCGCCCGCGCGGGTGAGCGTGCCGCCCTGGATGCGATCGGCTCGGACCACGTATCGCCCCGCGCCGTGAAGCTCCGTGAACTCGACGGAGCCGGCCGCGACGCCTTCGCGCAGCATCTCCATCGTCGCATGGCGGGTCAGGGCGTCGGCCAGCTGCTGCTTGCGTCGCTTCACCTCGCGGTAGCCGTCGCGATCGCGCCGCACCTGCAGAATCTGCCCCAGCGACATGAACTTGGGCTTGTCCACCAGCGTCTCGGGAAGCAGGATCGGCCGCTGCGGCGCGATCACCTCGATCCGGGCCAGACTGCCATCCTGCCGGTTGAACGCCACCGCGTCCTCGAGCGCCAGCATGAGGAACGATCCTTCCCGTCGCTCGTGAATGTCCACGACCGCGCTGCGGGCGGTGACGTCGGTGACGATCTCGCCCGCGTCGTTCAGTTCCGCCGCCGCCACGCGGCGCAGCACCAGCCGCTTGCTGGCGCCGGTGTCGGGCGGATTGGGAATGATGTCCAGCCCCTCGGCGTAAATCTGCAGGTTTCCCAGCACGAACGCGCCGCGCTCGTCCACGGCGCGGTCGAACAGTCGCGCGATGTCCTCGGTCACCGCCCGCTGCATCAGCACCCAGAAGCGCGGCACCACGAAGTACACCAGCACCAGCAGGAGCAGCGTGATGGCCAGCCCCAGCCCGAGGACGGGGAGCAGGAAGCGTCGGTAGCTCACCCCGCTGGCGGCGCAGGCCAGCACCTCGTTGTCAGTCACCAGGCGATGCATCACGATGGTCGAGCCGAACCCCGCCGCGAAGGGCAGGGCGAACTGCAGCATGGGCACGATGGCCAGGGCCACGTACTTGGCCACGTCCACGGGGGCGAGTTTGCCCGAGGCCAGCGGCTTGACGGTGGCGCCGAAGGCGATCACCGCCACCAGCACGCCGGTGGCCAGCAGAATCGTCCGCAGCAGCTCGCCGAGCACGTAGCGATAAAGCAGCCAGGGCATGGCGGGATTATCGCCCCGACCCGGCGCACTGACCAGCGGGGGTTCTCGGACCCCCATCGCGCAATTGGAAAACCTGCGCGGACTCTGGCGGCGTCGGATGGCTCCGCGCGGCCTGCTTTGGTCGTGGCGGGTCGATCCGCCCGCACGCGGATTCGATGAATGAGATGATGATCCCCGTCACGCCAACCCGGCGACAGTCGCCGCGCCGCGCCACCCGGCGGCGAGGCGGCGCTTCCGACCCTCGCGGGTTCACGCTGATCGAGGCCCTGATCGCCTCCTCGATCCTGCTGGGCATCGTCACCGCGGTGACGGCGGCGGTGGTGGCCGGTCAGCAGCAGGCCTTCGAGGCCCAGCAGCGCATCGCCGCGGCCCTCGCCGCGGACGCCCTGATGGCTCGTCTTGCGGCCCTGCCGTACGCCGATCTGCCCAAGTGGAATGGTCACCACGAGCCGGCCGGCGACATGATCGACGAGCGAGGCGACGCCATGCCACCCGCGTTCGACGGCGTGGGGCGCGAGGCGACCATCATCAACACCTTCCGCAGCTTCAACCCGCCGGACGTGAACATCCGGGGCGTGACGATTCGCGTCCGCGCGTTCGACGGCGTCGGAAACACCCTGGTGACCCTGGAGCGTTTCGTGCCGGAGCCGCAGGCGTAGGACTGCAGGCGCCGGGCATCAAGGCGCTCGGAACTCGGAACGACTCAGCACACAGTCCTTCGTCCTTCACTGATCCACCATGTTCCACGTCGTTCATCCAACCCGTCGCGGCCTGACGCTGATCGAGCTGATGCTGGCGCTCACGATCACGGTGATGATCTCGGGCGCCATCGCCAGCATGATGGCCGCCATCGCCGCGGGCGTGGAGACGCGGCAGGACGTGCGCGGCACGATGGTGCGGGCCTCCGCCGCCTCGGGCCGGCTGGGCGCGTATGTGGCGGGCAGCCGTTGCATTCTTTCGGCCTCCGCGACCGACCTGGTGCTCTGGCTGCGCGACTCGCGTGAGAGCGGCACGGTCCACGCCAGCGAAGTCCGGTGGATTCTCTATGACCCCGCCGGCGGCGGCTATGACGTGCTCTACGTCCGGTTCCCCGACGAGTGGACGGACCTGCAATGCGATCAGGCGGACCAGGAGTACGCCGCCAACGCCGACTGGAACGCGGTGCTCAACTTCTATGACGACCTGGGCTACGTCGCCATGACGCGGCTGGTGGACGGACTGGAATCGGTTGAAATCGCCATCGATCACGCCAATCCGCTTTCGGCGCGGCTGGCGTCGTTTCTGCTGTCCTTCGCCGCCGAGTCGGGTGCGCAGCAGGTGCGCGTCTCCGAGTCGATCCGGCTGCACGAACCGCCCGTGAAATGAGGTGCATGATGACGCACACCCGACGACATCGACAGGTCGTTTCCCGGCGCGGGGTGGCCATGCTGCTCATCGTCATCGCGCTGGTCACCGGCACGCTGCTGGCCACCGCGTACCTGGCGAGCCGGGACAACTCCGGCGCCATCGGCGCCAACGTCGCCGAGGCGTCCGCCGCCCGCTGGGCGTCGGAATCCGGCATGGAGTACGCCGTGGTCATCCTGCAGACCGAAAAGGACTGGCGCACCAGGCATGTCAACGGCACGCTGTTCGCCGATCACCCCGTGGGCGCGGCGCTGGTCACGCTTGACCTGCTGGACCTGGAAACCGGGCTGCCCCCGACGGAGACGACCCGCCACGTGCAGCTCACCTCGACCGCGGTCAGCAGCGGGGTGACGCGCGTGACGCGCGCGGTGGCCACGGTTCCCGTGGGCGAGGAAACCACGGTGGACCTGGATCTGGGCGAGTTCGGCGCGTTCGTCACGCGCGAGATGAAGATCGCCGACCAGGCCAGCGTCGCCCGCTGGGGCGCCGCGCTGCTGTCGGACAAGCGTCCGCGCGTGCCCGTCGGCACCACGGCGACGTCCGCCGGTTCGGTCAGCGTGTCGGGCCAGGCGACGCCCATCGACACCACGGTGTTCGCCGGTCCCGCCGCCTCCGGGTCGCTGTTGAGCGTCAGCAACGGGTCGAAGGTGCAGGATCTGCGCCTGACTGACAACGTGGTCGTCCCCGCGCCGCCGGGGCCGGGCGTCCTGGCGCCGACGCTGCCCCTGTACCCCACGCTCACGGTCCCCGCTGGCGGAAAGACCGTGCTCAGCAGTTCGCAGCGATACGACTCCATCACGGTTCAATCCAGCGGTGAACTGGTGCTGCAGGGCAACATCGCGGTGGTGTCGGAGAAGGATCTGACGCTGGGCGACCAGGCGCGAATCGTGGTCGATTCCGGCAAGCCGCGCCTGGTGGTGTGGGGCGACGTGAACATCAACAAGGGCGGCATCGTGATGAAGGGCGACGCCACCGTGCTGGCCCTGTTCGTGGGCGACGATGTGACGATCACGTCCGGCTACTTCGGCGACGCCGGCGGCTGGAACGAGTCGGTCAAGCGCGGCCAGGCGGGGTACATGAATCCCTCGCGCCTGATCATGTTCTCGATTGATTCGCTGCTGAGCGACGGGCGCGTCTGGCAGCTGACCGGCGACACCCTTTTCAAGGGTCGCCTGTACGCGCCCTCCGCCGCCGTCACCCTGTCGGACAACGCGGCGCTGTACGGCAACGCGGTGGTGAACGGTCTGACGCTGAACGGCGCGTCGGGCCTGTTCCACGACCCGTCCATGAACACGGGACGGGGCTACACCAACCCGCGCAGCAAGGTGTACGGGCCGGATCAGAAGGTGAAGTTCACCTTCAAGACGCTGGCCTCGATGGATGACGTCTCCATGCTCGCCGCCTCCACACTGGAGGGGGTGGTGGTCAAGGGCCTGACCGGCCTGCTGGGGTCGGTTGATGCGCAGACGGACGATCCGACCGTGCCCGGCGTGCCCACGGAGCGTCCCATCCCGGTCGATGTGACGATCGAGTCGGCCGGTCTGACGCTGGGCGCCTGGGAGGGGCGCGGGACCGACTGGAAGCAGACGCCGCAGCGCGTCGAGGCCGACAGCCGCGCGCTTGCCGCCAGGATCGGCGCCTTCGACACCGCCCAGTTCACCGGCTCGAACGTGCTGCAGCGCACCACGCGGCGCAACGATCTGGCCGCCCGCGCGACGAACGCGGCGGACGCCATCGTCGCGGGCAACTACGCCCTGGCGGAATCGGAGCTGCTGTACATCTTCGAGCGTACCGGCGGCAACCTGGGCGTCACGCAGTTCATGGTGACGGGGGCGGCCCAGCAGAGCGTGCGCTCCGAGTCCGGGCGGCTCCAGCGCGCCGCGGACGGCCTCTGATGTCCGGGAGCGATCGACCAGCGCCTTCCCACGCCCGCGGATCGGATTCAGGACCCTCTTCCGTGACAACGCGCTACGCAGCCATCATGACGCTCGCCCATCGCCGGGCCTTCACGCTGGTGGAGGTGCTGGTCGTGGTGGCGATCATCGCCGTCACCGCCGCCGTGGTGCTGCCTCGACTCACGGACGACGCCGTGCTCCGTCTCCGCGGGGCCGCGAGCATTCTGATTTCCGATGTCGAGTACGCCCAGGTGCTTTCGATCAGCCATCCGGACAATCCCGTCGTCGTGCGGTTCGACGCGGCGAAGTCGCGCTACTGGCTGGCCTACGCCAGCGCGCCGGACGCGCCCCTGAATCGACCGGGGACAAATCAGCCCTATGACGTGACCTTCGGGCAGGGCCGCGCCGCGTCGGTGGGCGACATCGGCGTGAGCGTGCAGAACATGCCGGGCGAGACCGTGGCCTTCGACGCCTCGGGCGGGCTGGTGGACTTCAGCGCCTCGCCGCGCATCACCCTGACCGTGGACAATCGGACGCTGACCCTCGTCATCGCCCCCATGACGGGGTCGATTTCGGAAGAGAACTGATCCGACCCGCGTTACCCGACCACGGGCACGGTCAGCCGGAAGAGCGCTCCACGCCCTCCATCGGGCGTTGGTTCAAGCGTCAGACGTCCGCCCAGCGCGTGGGCCAGTTCGCGCGAGAGCGCCAGCCCCAGCCCGACGCCCGGCGTCGGGGCGCCGGGTTCGATGGCGCCGCGGTCGAACGGCTCGAAGATTCGCCTGGCCATGCCGGGGTGGACCCCCCGGCCGTGGTCGCGCACCGAGATCACGAGTCGCTGGCTCTCCAGTCGGGCGGTCAGAGTGATGATCGCCGCGGCATCCGCCGTGAGGCCGTACTTGCAGGCGTTGTCCACCAGGTTGACGAGGATCTGCCCGATCGCGTCGGCATCGGTCGCGAACGTGCGGGCTTCCGAGGTGGAATCCGACGATCCTTCGATCGACACCATGAGCGTGGCGCCGCACTCGAGGGCCCGGCGCTCCAGCGCGGAGCGATGCCGATCGATCAACGAGTGAAGGGTGAGCGTCTCCAGCCGACGGTCGGCTCGACCGTCCTCCACCTGGGCGTAGGCCAGCACGTTCTCGACCAGCCCCGCCAGACGGGCGGATTCGTCCCGCAGCGTGCGGTGATACTCGGCCTGGCGGGCGGGGTCGTTCACCATGCCTTCCGCGAGCATTTCCGAGTACATGCGGAAGGTGGTCAGGGGCGTGCGCAGTTCGTGCGTCACCGCCGAGGCGAAGCGGCTCCGGCGGGCGCCGAAGTCGATGACCGAGCGCAGCGTCAACCCCGCGGCCAGCGCGGCGAGCAGCACCGCCGCCCACGCCAGCGCCAGCGTGCCCCGTGCCGGCGAGAGCAGCGGCGACGACACGGACGGCGCGGGCGGGGCTTCCACCACCGCGGGAATCGAGGCCAGCATCCACGGAGTGCTGGCGCTCTCCGCGGCGCCGCGGACGCCCGTCGCGGAATCGTGCGACGGTTCGAGCACCGGCGTCAGCCCGATGCCCGGCACCAGGTCGCTGGCTTCCTCGATCAACGCCGCACGGATGCGGGGCCAGTCGGCGAGAAAGCCCTGGAACAGGTCCGTCCCATTCACCGTGACGCGGCGCATGAACAACAACTCCGGCTCGACGGACCCGGGGAGCGCCTCGCCCGTTGTCGCCGCGCGCTGAGCCCACACCGCCACCAGCGGGCCGATGGAGATCGCGTCGTCCGTTGAGGCGTTGATCGATCCGCGCTGCTGATCCAGCCACTGCAGGTTGCTCAGCCCGACCTGCGAGGGCTCCTCCAGCTGCCGGGCCCGCTGGCTGGCTTCACTGCGCTTCTGAAACTCGGCCTGGTTGAGCGCCTGCTGCACCTGCTGCTGGCCGCGCTGCTGCGGGGGAAGCGACCAGTACGCGCCCGTCTCCGCCCCCGGCGCTCCGGGCGGCGCCGGTGGAATGGGCGGCGCGGCCGAGGTGACGAATGACTCCTGCACGCGGCAGGCGATGAACACGTCGTTGGCCTGCACCAGTCCGCGCACCCGTTCGAGCAGTCCCGACTTCGCCAGCAGCGCATCGGAGTCGTTCTTCGATTGCCACAGGTCCAATTCGTTGCCCGTGGGCACCTGGGGCGACGTCACGCCACCGTCCGGGGCGATCTGGAAGTGCAGCAGGATGTAGTCGCTCTCGAACGAAAGCAGCGGCGAGGGCGTGAGCACGTCGCCAGGCGGAATCTCGCTCAGATACCGCGTGTACGCGGTGTCGTTGGAGTAGAACGCCAGGTACTCGAAGTAGGGCCTTGCCGCCTCGCGCCCCAGGCGCGGCGAAAGCCACGAGTCCATGCGCCACAGGGCCAGGCGCAGCACCGCCTGGCGATCCGCCTCGGCCCCGGCGAGCGTCGCCTGACGCTCGATGCGCAGCACCAGCAGCGAGACGCCGGCCATTGCGCTCAGCAGGAGCGCCACGCACAGGGCGTAGACGATCCACCAGCGTCGGCCGGTGCGGGGCGTGCCTCGCGCCCGCGTCACGGCGTTCCTCCACGGGCGGCGACCTGAACCTCCACGCCCTCGGCGAGCATGTAGCCCTTGGCTCGCACGGTGAGGATGAACGCCTCGCCCTCGCCGTCGTCCACCTTCTCGCGCAGGCGGGCGACGTGCATGTCCACCGTGCGGGTGGCCAGACCGCGCGGGTCCAGGCCCCAGACGCGGTGAAGCAGTTCGTCACGATCGACGGCCCGCGTGCGGTGAACCGCGAGATAGCGCAGGATGGACGCCTCGCGCTCGGAAAGTTGACGCCGCTCGCCCCCGGGCAGGGCGACCTCGCGCCGGTTGAGATCAATGGACCGTCCGTTGAGTCGCAGGCGGCTCACATCCGTGCCGCGCTCGGGCGATCGGCGCAGCACCGCCTCGATGCGGGCCAGCAGTTCGCGCGGACTGAAGGGCTTGACCACGTAGTCATCCGCCCCGCCGGACAGCCCCTGCACGCGGTCATGCTCCGATCCCTTGGCCGTCACCATGATGACCGGCAGCGTGGGGTCGATGCGGCGCAGGTCGCCGAGAATCTCGAAGCCGGTGCGCCCCGGCAGCAGCACGTCCAGCAGCACCAGGTCCGGTCCGCCTTCCACCGCGGCGTCCACGGCCCTGGCGCCGTCCGCGCATTCCTGCACGCGATAGCCCGCGAAGGTGAGGGCGTCCACCAGCCCGCGCCGGATCGGGGCGTCATCCTCAACGACGAGAATGGTCTGGCGGGGAGGCATGGGGGGAGAAGGGCTGATGGAGTTCCGAGTTCCGAGCACCACGTGCTGACGGGTGACGGCCTCTCAAGTGTACGTGAAGCCGGGCGGCGCGACGGTTCACGCCGCGCCGCCCGATGGAAGGAGCACACCACGGACGCGCAGGGAGAACCCGGCGTGTCAGCACCGCAGATCGACGAAGGCGACCGGCTTGCCATCGACGATCGCGATCACGATGACGTTGCCGGAGACGTGTGCGAACGCCTTGCGGATGACCGCGGCGTACTCCGCATCCAGCGTTCTCAACGCCGTCTCGAACGCGGGATCGAGGTAGATGGCCATCACGGGATACCCCATCCCGTACTCCCGCTGGGCATGACGCGGGTCGGCGCGGTACTGATCGGCGAGGCGCTTGTCCACCCACACGCCGTCCACCGCGACGAAGCGTTTCTCCACGTCCGCTCGCGCGGCGGGGTCGGCGATGTCGGTTGACATGCGAATGTCAGTTGATGTCGAGGTCGGCTGGATCGCCGCCACGCGTCCAGCGGTCGTGGCGGCCTCGTCCTGCTGTTTCGCCGCCGGCGCCAACCGATGCCACGTCTCGCCCACGCGCACCACTGCTTCCGCGTCCAGTGCGGTCGCGGCGGCCTGATGCGTCTGGGGCAGCTGCTTGAGCACGGCGTCGTACTCGGGGGTGCCGCGTTCGATGGGCTTGATCTCGCCCGCCTTGCCGTCACGCTCCAGCTGCATGAACTCGTTGGCGTGAACGGTGTCGATCCACCGTCCGGCGATCTTGACGAACAGGTGCGCCGAGCCCAGGTCCACCGGCTTCATCGGCTCGCCGGGCTCCGTCTTCGGCTCGGCGGCATCGGACTTGAAGGAGAACCCGCGGGCCGCCGCCTGCTCGCGCACGATGTTGCGCACCGCGAAGTCGAAGCTCCTGCTCTCGTCCACCGCCTGGCGCTTCTGCCACTCGGTCACCCATGCCTGGCGCTGCGTGGTCAGGTCGGTGATCTGCTTCTGGATGGCGGCGCGGGCGGTCTGCATCTCGTCGAGGTACGCCTGACGCTGCCCAGCGGTCATGGCGCGCATATTGACGGGCAGATCCTCGTCCTTCACCTCGGCGAGCTTGATCTCCTGCCTGCTGCAGGCGTCCACCAGATCCCACGAGCAGTGGTACATGGCGCCGCCCTTGGTCTGGGCGCGCTGGGCGGCGGCTTCGGTGTTGAGCGTCTGGGCGTTGGCGTCCTGGCGCATCTGGTTGGCCCAGCCCGCCTGCCCCTGGGCGCCGAAGGGAATGTACGTGGCGTTGACGGCGGAAGAGAGCATGGAGAGCGCCGCGTCGTAGGGCGTCTCGATCACCACCGTGCCGTTCTGCTGGTCGATGGCGGCGTACTGGCCGTCCGCCAGCGAGGCGATCTCGCGCCAGCCGGAAGCCACATCCGGCGCATCGCTGCCGTACACGCAGTAGATGGGGTTGACCATGATGCCCCTGGCGATGGCGGCGCGGCACTGGTCGCGGAAGGACGCCTTGGGATCCTGGTCCGCCGACTCGTTGCCGGCCACGAAGATGATCTTGAGGGCGTCGTCCGAGGGGTTCCAGTCCAGTTCCTGCACCGCGGTCTGCACCACGCGGCCCACGTACTCATCGCCGCCGTTGGTGGTGAGCCCGAAGAGCAGCTCCGACACCTTGTCGAGGTCTTCAGTGAAGCCGGTCTGCACGTGAACCCAGCCGTTCTCCGCCGGGTGGCCCGTGTTGCCGTAGGTGATCAGGGCCACGCGGAGTTTCGGCGCGGGGGTGGCCAGGGCCAGGTCATTGACGATCGACCAGAGTTTCTGCCGCGCCGCGTCGATCAGTCCGTCCATCGAGCCGCTGGTGTCGAGGCAGATCGCCAGCTCCACGACGCGCTGCCTGAGGGCGTCGTCGCCGGCCCGCTCCTTCTCGCGCACGCGAACCGATTCCTGCGTATGGACGAAGGTGGGGCAGCCGAGCGAGAGAATGCCGGCGAAGAGCGACGTGGTGAGAAGGGTGCGTGACATGGGGAGTTCCTTGGAGTGGGTTGTCGGTGATCGGTTGTTGGTTCTTGATGGTCAGTTGTCGGTGCGGCGAATCAGCACGATCTGGCCGTTGTGGTGCAGCAGGATGTCGCCATCCAGCGAGGCGCATCCCTGGCGGTTCTGCGCGATCAGGTCGCGCACGATGTCGAAGTGCTCGTCGCTGCCGAACTCGACGGTGCGCTGCGGCTCGATGGCGCCGCGGCTGGCCACGATCTGCGCGTCCACCCAGGTCTGCCCGCGCTTGAAGAACGCCTTGTCGTTCATCTGCTGGCAGGTGGTGATGGTCACGCTCTCCATCTGGGCGTTCCAGTAGCGGTTGTCGGCCTTCAGCTGCAACTGCTGCTTGCCCTCGATCAGGTTCTGTCCCTGGCTCACCGCGGCCAGACCCGATCGGGTGCGAATGGCCTTGGTGTCCAGCTCAAAGCGGCAGGCCTCGACGAGGTTCTCCCAGTCGCCCAGGTTGGCCCCCTCGGTGGCCAGGAAGGCCGTGTACTCGCTGAGGATGCCGAACTCGGTGGAGAGCCGAACGATCTCGTCGATCAGTTCCTTGTAGCGGGCGTCGGAGAGGATCGCGGTGTTGGAGGAGAGCGGCGTGCCGGGTGTGGCCGCGCCTGCCTGGCGGATTTCATCCACCAGCCACGCGATGCGGCGCGCCGCCCACAGCCGCGGCACGAAGGCGTTCTTCGTCGTCGCCTCGTCGAAGTTGAATGAGAACGTGAAGGTGCGCTGGCGGCCCAGGAAGTTGCCGGCCAGCTCAAACGTGACCGGCTGGTTCTCGCGGTACTGGCCGAGCAGCACGATCTGGTCGCCCTCGAACACGTCGGGCAGCGCGCCGGGGATCAACTCGCGCAGCAGCGCGGTGGAGGGCTGCCCGTCCTTGCCGCGCGTGGTGAGCGACAGGTCCGACAGCACCGGCCCGTAGAGGCGGCGGAAGACCTGCCCGACCTTCACCTCCACGTCCTCATCCGGCAGGATGTATGTGGTGCGGGCGCGGGAAACGTCGGCCAGCCGGTCCAGCAGCGGCACGTTGACATCCGTGCCCACGCCGAAGGTGAACACGCGGCGACGGTGCTCGTTGTGCTGCTCCACCAGTTCACGGATGCGCACCTCGGACGTCTGCCCCACCGTGGGCAGACCGTCGGTGAGGAAGAGCACGATGGGAAGCGTGCCGGCCGTGGGCGGTTGACGCAGCGCCTCCACCAGCGCGTCATGGATGTTCGTGCCCCCGATCGGGCGCAGGGATTCGAGATACTCGCGGGCCTTCAGCACATTGGCTGCGGTGCGGGCCACGGGGCGCTCGGCGAATCGCTCGGCGCGGGTGGCGTAGTCGATGATATTGAAGTGCTCGCCCTCGCCGAGGGCCTCGACGATCTGCAGCGCGGCGGCTCGCACCTGGTCCATCTTGCGCCCGGCCATCGAGCCGGAGCGGTCGAGCACCAGCGTCACCTCGCGCTTGATGGCCTGCCGCTCGGCGTCCACCGTGGCGGGCAGCCCGGCGAGCAGGAGGAAGTACCCGCCCCCGACCTTGGGGTCGGGATAGGCGAAGAGCGTCGCCGTCACGCCGTCGCGCTCCAGCAGGTAGGAAAGCCGGAACGCCCCTGGCGCGGTGGCGGATTCCGCGGTGGTCGAGAGCCGCACATGCCGGGCGCTCTGGCGATCTTCCTTCAGCGCATGGCTGGGCGAGTAGACCATCGAGATCGGCGTGGTCGCCTGCACATCGACGGTGATGTTCCACGGCACGGTGGCGAGGAGCGACTCGCTGCGCGGCAGCAGATAATCGAAGCGATTGCCGTCGCCCTCCAGGATCGTCTCGTAGGTCAGCCGGATGCGCTGCGTGCCATTGGGCTCCACGGGAAAGACGCTGGAGCGGATCAGGTTGTACCCGGCGAACTCCAGCAGCGCGGGGTCGCGCATCTGGGCGACGATCTGGTCGTAGACGCGGCGGGCCTCGTCGGCGCGGAGAATCTGCACCGTGGGCTCGGCGGCGGGGCCCTCGAACATGAAGTCGCTGACCGCCGCGTCGCCCGGGATGGGCAGCAGCAGGATGGATTCCTGCCTTGCATTTGACGTGTTGACGAGGCGGATGTCGAGCGTGGTGGCCGCCGTCTGCTCGCGGATGCGCACGAGCGCGTCGATCTTCTCGATGATCACCGCCGCGCGGCGCCCGTGCCGGTTGTGAATGGCGAAGCTGCGCGTCTGCGGCATGATGACGTGCGAGGCGCCGCCCCACGACGCGGGCGGTTCGGCGGTGTACTGGGCCGCAACCACAGGCCCGGCGAGCATCGCCCCCGAGAGAGCCAGGGCGGAAGTCAACGTCCGGAAACGACGGAAGGGGGCGAAACGTGTCATCCGGCTGCTCCGTGGAAATGGTCAGATGAAGCCAGGCGGGCGATCGAAGCTGATCGCTCCTGCGAAAGAACATACGGAGCCGCAGGCGAGCCGTGCGCAACGGGCGTGTAACGGGTGACGCCGGGACTTCGTGTGCCACGGCTCTGTGAGCCGTGCGGTCGTGCAGTTGCGTCCGACATCGCGGCTGATCCGCCGCGCGGGTCGGCTCACGTCAGGACCGCTTCTTTCGTCGGAGTCTCTTTTCGCGCTCGCACGGCCGGGACGGCCGTGGCACACCGGACACGGCGTCACCCGCCGCGCAGAGTCAACCCGTCGTACGCCAGCGACATCCCCTCGGGCAGTTTCGGATCGAGGTCGGCGTGACGGATGTCGTGCGTCATGTGCGTGAAGTAGGTTCGACCGGCCCCGATGCGCGTGGCGGCGTCGATCGCCTCGTCCACCGTCATGTGCGTGGCGTGGGCGCGGTAGCGCAGCATGTCCAGCACCAGCGTGCGCAACCCCGTGAGGCGCGGCCAGGTCTCGGGCGGAATGGCCGACACATCCGTGCAGTACGCCAGCGGCAGGATCGACCTGTGTCCGGCGTCATCCGCCGCATCGACCGACTCGATGCGGAATCCCAGCACCGGCAGCCGCCCATGCAGCAGGTTGAGCGGCGTGAAGCGCAGCCCGTGCAGCATGATGGGCGTCGCCGGGTCGATCAGGTGAGGCAGAAGCGTGGCGACGAACGAGTCGTTGATGTTGCGGTCGCGCTCGAAGATATGCCGGTAGATGCGGTGAAGCGTCTCCATGGTGTGGCCGTCGGCGTGGATGTCGATGGGGGCGCGCATCACCGCGTTGAAGCGCCGGACTTCATCCAGTCCGAAGGTGTGGTCCACATGGTTGTGCGTAAAGACGATGGCGTCGCAGCGGTGGAGCTTGTGACGCAGCGCCTGCTCGCGCAGATCGGGCGTGGCGTCGATGAGGATGACGCGGGGCTGGCCGTTGCCGTCGGTGAAGCGCAGGCACGCCCCGCAGCGGGTGCGCTTGTCACGCGGGTCGGGCGAGCGGCAGACCTCGCAGTCGCAGGCGATGATGGGCACCCCCGCGCTGGTTCCCGTGCCGAGGAAGATGAACTCCAGGTCGCGAACCGGCATGGGGGAGTGTACGGCGGCTGGCTGATTCGCCCGCCCCCCGCGATGATCTGGTACAATCCACCCATGCCCGTCTCCTGGTTCGCATTGAGGTTGATCTGTCCGGCGATGCTCGCCTCGTTGGCGTTGGCCAGTTCGATGGGCTGCGTCCGCCGCACCATCTTCATCACGTCCGAGCCGGAAGGCGCGCTGGTGTACCTCAACGACACCGAGGTCGGGCGCACGCCTGTTGAAGTGGACTTCCTCTACTACGGCGATTACGACGTGCGTCTGGTCCACCCGGATCGCGAGCCGCTGGTGACGATGGGCAAGGCCCGCGCCCCGTGGTGGGACACAATCGGTCTGGACCTGATCGCCGAAGCGGCGCCGGGCGAGCCGCACGCGCGCATCCACTGGCACTACGAACTGCCTCCAAAGAGCGACGACCCCGCGGCGCTGCTGGAGCGCGCCAGGGCGTTGCGCGAGCGCGTGGGTCCGGAGTCAGGGGAAGCGTCGTCCACCAGTCAGAACTGAGGATCGCGGGCGGGACGCCCGCGCCACTGGGAATCCCCCGCGCCACGGAAAACCCCCGCGCTCCTGGGAACGTCCGCGCTGTTGCGGCGTTTCTTGTCGTCGTCCGTCACCCGCCCGAGCCGAGCATCTTCTCCACCGTCGCCAGAATGCGCCGCTCATACGCTTCGTCGCGGGCCACGGGCGTCCAGAAGGCGTTGGGTCGCGTCGCGTCGGCGTCGCCGGGGCCGTAGGTGAACTGGGACGAAATCCGACGCGACCACGTGGAACGGCGGTCGCCCGTGCGGTAGTGCCGTTCGATGGTGACGATCGCCACCAGTCGCAGGGGCCCCGCGTGCGTGGTCAGGTCGATGGGCGCATCCGCCGCGCCGGATGGGTCCGCCCCGGTCAGGGGCTGGTCCGGCGTCAACGCGACCGGGGGCTGGTCGGCGGGGGCGAACTCGAAGCGCACCCGTCGCCGCTCAAAGTGCAGCGTCTGCTCCCACGCCTGCGTGGAGGACGCGGCGTCTGCCTTCCACGGCTCGAAGATGCTGCCGGAGGGCCGGGCGTCCGTCTCGATGACGCCTGACCGCCGATCGCGCAGGGTGGCGGGCATGCCCTCGCGCCGGGCGGCTTCGACGGCGGCGTCGAAGGCCTCGGCGTAGCGCGAGCCGTCCACCATCACCACTTCGGGCCCGGAGTTGGAGGCGCAGCCGCCCAGCCCGACGACCCAGATTGCCGCCAGCCCCGCCGGAACCCACGCATGAAGGAGCGACCAACCTGTCCGCCGCCGTGAACGAATCATGATGGGCATCGTACAGCCGGTCGGTCGGACGTGCCAGTGTTGGAGCCGGAGGGTGTGTCCCTCGCTGGCGGCGGTTCCGCGTTTCATGGGGTTCACGATCCGATCCCGTCTGGTACGCTCTTGGACATGCATCGTCCTTCCGCCGCAGGCGGCTGGCCCGCCATCTGGTACACGATCAGGAAGGCCCGCGCCGCGGGCGGGGTGTGGCGCATGCTGCGGGCGCTGCGCTCGCGCAACGCCTGCAAGACCTGCGCCCTGGGCATGGGCGGGCAGAAGGGCGGCATGGTCAACGAACTCGGGCTCTTCCCCGAGGTGTGCAAGAAGTCCGTGCAGGCGATGGCGGCGGACATGCAGGGCCGCATCGCCCCGCGGTTCTTTGAGACGTTCTCGCTCGATCAACTGCGGGCGCTGACTCCCCGCGAACTCGAGGCCGCGGGGCGGCTGGTCGAGCCGGTGATGATGGAGACCGGTGTGCCACGGCTCTGTGAGCCGTGCGAGCGTTCCGCCGAAGACGATGGAATCGCGAAGACGCCGCCTGGTCGGACGGGCGAGTCATCGGTGCGTGGTTCAGGATCGGACCATCTTGGCGCGGTCGGCACGGCCGCGGCACACGCTCGCAGCGACTACTACCGCCCCATCGCGTGGGATGAGGCGCTGGACACCATCGCCCGCGCGCTGGCGGCGGCGCCGCCCGATGAAACGTTCTTCTACTTCAGCGGGCGCTCCAGCAATGAGGCCGCGTACCTGCTGCATCTCTTCGCGCGGCTGTACGGCACCAACAACATCAACAACTGCTCGTACTACTGCCACCAGGCCTCGGGCGTGGGGCTGGCGAGCGTGACCGGCTCGGGCACGGCGACCATCACACTGGAAGATCTTGATCGGCTGGGCGACGGCGATGTGCTCTTCCTCATCGGCGGCAACCCCGCGTCCAACCACCCGCGCTTCATGCGCACGCTTGTCGAGATCAAGCGGCGCGGCGGCTCGGTGGTGGTGATCAATCCGCTCAAGGAACTGGGACTGCTGCGCTTCAAGGTGCCCAGCGACCCACGCTCGCTGCTGTTCGGGTCGAGTATCGCGGATGAATACCTGCAGCCGCACATCGGGGGCGACATCGCCCTGTTGACGGGGCTGGCGAAAGCGGTGCTGGAACTGGGGGCGGCGGATGCCCGCTTCATTGACGCCCACACCGAAGGGTTCGCCTCGTTCGAGCGGCTCGTGCGAGGGACGGCATGGGGGGTGATTGAACGAGAGAGCGGTGTCAACCGCGCGGACCTGGAGCGCGTGGCGCGGCTCTACGCGCGGGCGGGCAACGCGGTGTTCTGCTGGACGATGGGCATCACCCACCACGCGCACGGCGTGGACAACGTGCGCATGATCGCCAACCTGGCGCTGCTGCGAGGCATGGTGGGCCGCCCGGGCGCGGGCCTGCTGCCGCTGCGGGGACACAGCAACGTGCAGGGCGTCGGCTCGGTGGGAGCCGTGCCCGCGCTCAAGCAGCACATGCTGGAGAAGATCGAGCGGTACTTCGCCGTCACCCTGCCGCGCGGGCCGGGGCTGGACACGCTCGAGGGCATCGAGCGCGCCGCAGGGGGGAAGCTGCGCGTGGTCTTCTGCCTGGGCGGCAATCTCTTCGGCTCGAATCCCGATGCGGCGTACGCGGCGCGTGCGCTGGCCAACGTCGATCTTGTTGTGTATCTCTCGACCACGCTCAACACGGGGCACGCGTG
This sequence comes from Phycisphaeraceae bacterium, assembly GCA_015709595.1. Lineage (NCBI taxonomy): Bacteria > Pseudomonadati > Planctomycetota > Phycisphaerae > Phycisphaerales > Phycisphaeraceae > Phycisphaeraceae bacterium. Next base: position 1,369,436 of record CP054178.1, on the reverse strand, counting down.
GGGCGTTGGACAACGCACGATGGTGCTGCCCGTGCTGGCGCGGGATGAGGAGCCGCAGCCAACCACGCAGGAGTCGATGTTCAACTTCGTGCGTCTGAGCGACGGGGGCCCGCGCCGGCTCGACGGCCCGCGCAGCGAGGTGGAGATCATCGCGGAACTGGCCAGACGGACCTTCGCCGCGCTGGCAGAGCGTGCGAGCGGCGACGGCGGGCGGCGCGACCTGGGCGACGTTGATTTCGACCACTTGCGCGACCACGGCGCAATCCGCCAGGCGATTTCCGCCACCGTGCCGGGCTACGCGCCGATTGGCGCGATTGATTCGAGCAAGCGCGAGTTCCACGTGCAGGGTCGCGTGTTCCACGAGCCGGTGTTCGCCACGGATTCCCGCAAGGCCCGATTCCATCCCGTGGCGATTCCCGCGTTCGGCGTGACGAACCGGGCCACCGACGATCGACAACCGACACCCGAGAACCGACATTCCCCCGCCCTCCGCCTCATGACCATCCGCTCCGAGGGCCAGTTCAACACCGTGGTCTACGAGGAGGAAGACCTCTACCGCGGGCAGGAGCGTCGGGACGTGATCCTCATGGCCCGCGAGGACATCGAGCGGCTGGGATTGCGCGAGAATCAGCCGGTGGACGTGCGGAGCGACACCGGCGTGATGCGCGGCGTGCTGGCGCGGGCGATCGACATCCGCCCGGGGAATGCCGCCATGTACTATCCAGAGGCCAACGTGCTCGTGCCGCGCGCGGTGGACGGCGAGTCGCGCACCCCGACGTTCAAGCACGTGCGCGTGACCGTGATCCCCGCCGACTCATCGAACCGCGACCGTGGGGGCGCAGCGTCCGCCGCCGCCAGCCCCGTCATGCTCACCGCGAGCGCCGCCTCGACGCGGCGTTCCATGCGTGCCTGTTGAGCGTCGTGGCGTTGTGCGTCGCGCCGCGTGATCGCCGCGCCCGTACGATGGGGGGCGTCGCCGCGAGCCCGCACGAGGCGGAGCGCCCGGCCGCCCTCGAATCCTCGACTCTCGGCGGGCGACCGAGGCCAGCGGCTCCTTCACCCGATGCGGATCAGCGAACCCATGACGTCCGATGACTTTCTTCGTTTCTTCTCCGAGGCCCGCGCCAGCGCGATTCTGCGCACCAACCTGCGCGACGCCGCCGCCCCGGCGATGGAGGCGGCGATCCGAGGCGGGTTCCGAGTGTGCGAGTTCACGCTCACGGTGCCGGGCGCGCTGGACCTGATCCGCGAGTTTTCGAAGCGGCCGGAGATCGTGGTGGGCGCGGGCACGGTGCTGACGCCGCAGGAGGCCCACGCCGCCGTGGACGCCGGGGCGGTGTTCCTGGTGTCGCCGGTGGTGGACGAGGCGGTCATCGCGGCGGCCCTGGAGCGCGACGCGGCGGTGATGCCCGGCACGTTCACGCCCACGGAGATGCTGCGAGCGCACCGGGCCGGAGCGCGACTTCAGAAGCTGTTTCCCGCGCCGGACAGCGGCCCGAAGTACCTCAAGGCCGTCCTCGGCCCGATGCCGTTCCTCAACGTCGTGCCCACCAACGGCGTGCATGAGAACAACGCGGCGGCGTGGCTGAAGGCCGGGGCCTTCGCCGTGGGGTTCGTGAACACGCTCTTCGACCCCAACGACCTGGCGGCGGGCGACTACGAGCGGGTCGAGCAGCGGGCGCGGGCCGCGATCGGCGCCGTGGGGCGCGGCAAGACAAGCGGGTGAGCATGCAAGGCCGCCGCGTCGCCGCCCACGAGCATGTACTCAACTCCGATCGAGCCGAGTCACCGCAAGAACTCTTCGAAGTCGGGCGGTCAGCGGATCGTAACCGTACATCTGCTGCCGCAGGAACTCCAGCGCCGCCAGGCGCTCCTCGACGGGTCGGGTGAGCCAGTGCGCGGGGTGTCATCCGGGTCGTGCATCGACACGACGGAGAGATGCGTGCGGTCGAGTCGAAATGCGTCGAGTCCGTCGCTCATGCCGGGCGCCTCGCTGTTCCACCCTTCGCCCCCGCGATCAGGCGCTCCATCATCTCCACGGTCTCGCGTCGGTCGGGGCTCAGACGCTCGGCCTGCTCCTCGGCGTGGTACGAACTGCGCACCAGCGGGCCGGACTCCACGACGCGGAAGCCCAGCCGCAGCCCCTCGACCTTGTACGCCGCGAACTGGTCGGGCGTCACCCAGCGCGAAATCGGCAGGTGGTTGCGCGTGGGCTGCAGGTACTGCCCGATCGTGAGAATGTCCGTCTGGGCGCGCTGGCGAATGTCGCGCATGAGGTCGAACACCTCGTCGTCCCGTTCGCCGATGCCCACCATGAGGCCGGTCTTGGTGACCAGCCCGGCGTCCCTGGCCTGACGCAGCACCTGCATGGTGCGCTCGTAGCGGGCCTGCGGGCGCACGGCGGGGTGCATGCGCTTCACGGTCTCGAAGTTGTGGGCGAAGATTTCCGGGCGCGCGGCCAGCACCACGCCCAGAGCTTCAGCATCACCCTTGAAGTCGCCTGTCAGCACCTCGACCGACATGTGCGGGCACGATTCATGCACGCGGCGGATGGTTTCGGCCCAGATCGCCGCTCCGCCGTCCGGCAGGTCATCCCGATCGACGCAGGTGATGACCACGTGTTTGAGCCCCATCAGGGCGAGCGACGCCGCAACTCGGCGCGGCTCATCCGGGTCGGCGGGCAGCGGCTTGCCGGTCTTGACGTTGCAGAACCCGCACGATCGTGTGCAGACGTCGCCCAGGATCATGATGGTGGCGGTGCCGCGGCTCCAGCATTCACCCATGTTGGGGCAACTGGCTTCCTGGCAGACGGTGTGCAGCCGGTGCTCATCGACGATGGCCTTGAGCCGGTTGTACCCTTCGCCGCCCGGCACCCGGGCGCGGAGCCAGTCGGGCTTGCGGCCGAGGCGCACGTGGTTGACGGGCGACTGCGCGTTGTTGAGCACCATGCCGGTGAGCGACAGCACGGGCGGGCCGACGTGCCGGGCCGTGTCGCCCCCCAGCGGGCGGGGGTGGCGGGCCAGCGTGCGGGCGATGGCGGCTTCACTCGGGGCGCCGGCGCCGCCGGGAGTCGATGAACCGGCCGGCGAAGGAGGAGTGGAGGGGTCCGGCGACATGCGGGAAAATCATAGGAAGATGGTGAGTCCGAATCCCCGCCCCTATTGTTCCGGAGACCCGTGGATCGCACCCCCTCCCAACCCGCGGAATCGAATCCCCGGGCCGTCGTCCTGCTTTCCGGCGGCCTGGACAGCGCGACCACGCTGGCCATCGCCCGATCGGAGGGGTTCGAGTGTCACGCGCTCTCCTTTGACTATGGCCAGCGTCACCGTTTTGAACTGGATGCCGCCCGGCGCATCGCCCGGCAACTGGGCGTGGCGCGTCACGTGGTGATGGTGATCGACCTGCGCTCCTTCGGCGGCAGCGCGCTGACCGACCCTGGCGCTGAAGTGCCCCGCGACGGCGTTCCTCCCGGGATCATTCCCGTCACCTACGTTCCCGCCCGCAACCTCGTATTCCTGTCGCTGGCGGTGGCGTTCGCCGAGCCGCTGGGGGCGCGGGATGTCTTCATCGGCGTCAACGCGCTGGATTACTCCGGTTACCCGGACTGCCGCCCGGAGTTCGTGGAGCAGTTCGAGCGCGTGGCGAACCTGGGCACGAAGGCGGGCGTCACCGGCAGCCCGCTGCGCATCCACGCGCCGCTGGTGCATTGGACCAAGTCGCAGATCATTCATCGCGGGACGGAGTTGGGCGTCGATTACGGGCTGACGTTCAGTTGCTACGACCCGGATGCGCACGGCCGCGCCTGCGGGCGGTGCGATAGCTGCCGCCTGCGGGCACGGGGGTTTCTCGAGGCGGGCGTGGAGGATCCCACCGAATACGTCGGCGGGGTGGCGCCATGAGCGGGCGCGATGGATCAGAACGACCGACCGGGGATTCGATCGCCGCAGGGGTCGGGGCGTCGCACGACGCGGGGCATCGCGCCATCCACAACGCGATTCCCATCGCCGAGACGTTCACGTCCATCCAGGGCGAGGGCAGACTCGCCGGAATGCCGTCGTTCTTCATCCGCGTCAGCGGCTGCAACCTGCGCTGCGCCTGGTGCGACACGCCCTATGCAAGCTGGAACCCGGAGGGCGAGGCACGCTCGATCGACTCCCTGGTGGATGAAGCGCGGCGGTCGGGCGTGCGCCACGTCGTTCTCACCGGCGGCGAGCCGATGATCTTCGAGCCGGTGACGGAACTCACGCGCCGACTCCACGAGGCGGGGTTTCACATCACCATCGAGACAGCAGGCACGGTTCTCCGGCCCGTGACGTGCGACCTGATGTCGATCAGCCCGAAACTCGCCAACTCGACCCCCGGCCCGGAGCATGGCGCCTGGTTGAAGCGGCATGAGGAACGCCGCCTCAACATCGAGCCGCTGCAGCAACTGATCGACGCCCACCCCGAGCGGCAGCTCAAGTTCGTCGTCGCCCGCGCGGATGATGCGGCGGAGATCGAATCCCTCCTGGCCCGCCTGCGCGGATGGGCGAAGGAGGACATCCTGCTCATGCCCGAGGGCGTCACCCCGCCGGACGAGGCCAGGCGGCAACTGGTGCTGGGGCTTTGTCTCAGCCGCGGGTGGCGATACTGTCACCGTCTGCACATCGAGCTCTTCGGCCACCGCCGCGGCACGTGATTCCCCGTGGCGCATCCGACGCCTTCCACGTCCATGAAGTACCGCATCTGCAAGTCGTTCCACGTCGAGACGGGCCACGTGCTCTCCAAGCATCCGGGTCGCTGCCGCTTCCCCCACGGGCATTCGCGGCGGGTGGATGTGGTCGTGGCCAGCGACCGGCTGGACGAGCGCGACATGGTGTGCGACTTCAAGGCGATCAAGCTGGCGCTGAGCGAGTATCTTGACCAGTTCGATCACGCGCTCGCCGTCAACAGCCGCGACCCGCTCATCGGGCGGCTCAAGGGGTCGGAGCAGCGGCTGGTGGTCTTCGACAACGTCGATCCCACCACCGAGGTGCTGGCGAAGCGCCTGTTCGATCATCTGTCCGCGGCCATCGCGTCGGGGCAGGTGTTCCACGATGACGAAGGCGCCGCGTACCCTCTGCCGCGACACCTGGTGCTGGAGCGCGTGCGCGTGACCGAGACGCCCACCTCGTGGGCGGAGTACGGTCTGTAGCGACTGTCCTGGAATTCCCAGAGGCATATGGAACCGTGGGGCCACCGAGGCGGCGGGGAGAAATCATCCGCGATTCCGACGTCCGTGCTCTCCGCGGCTTGGCGGTGAATGCGGGAATCGGGAGAGTCTCTCGCATCTGGTGGTGAACTGACGCACACAGGCGGGACGCCTGCGCCACTGCAATCGGGTTCACAGGCGGAATGCCCGTGCCACTGACGCCTCGGACTCGAGCGGTGCGCACCCGCGCTACGGCCGCTTCGCCGCGACCGCGCAGCCACTGGTCGTGCAGACCGTCGCGCTGCGAGAGAATCGATACCGGTTCCGCGCGACCCAGTTGTACAGGCGATCGAACACCCATCGCAGCCCCGGCAGGTAGTACACGCTGGCCAGCCAGCCCGTCCAGCGGCGGGTCTTGAGTGCTTCCGCCGCGGCCTGCGCCCCCGACACGATGCGGCCGTCCGGAAGCACCAGCTGCATGGCGCGGTCGCATTGCTCCCGCGTGAGCGAGGGGTACCGCTCCAGCACGCCTGGTTCGGAGGAGCTCACCCGCACCAGCGATCCGCGCCGGACCCATCGCACCAGCCGGGCGGAGTTCCGCTCGCAGAAGGCGCATCGTCCGTCGTAGATCAGCACCAGCGTGCGAGAATCGTCGGGCGGCGACCACATGGCGGACTCCCGAAGCACCCTCGAATGGTAGGGGCACGATGACGTCACGCGAGCGGAGTGCGGTGGGAAGCCATGACAGGAGAACGCGGGGGTGGCGCGGCGCTCCGCGTCGCGGGCGTTCTTGACGCGAAAAGCGTCGCCGTGGAAGGCGTGAGGCGGCCTCTGTGGGCTCAACGAGCGCCCCATATCCGCTACACTGCCCTCATGGCGGGGACGCTGGTCCGATGCCGCGATGCCGTGGATGCGCTGGTGGAGCGCGTGTTCGGGCTGTCCTGTCCGCCGGTCCATCGCGCCATCAGGCAGGCGGGTTTCGCGCCGGATGCGCCCGCATCGTGGTGCCCGCGCTGCGGCGGATCGGTCGGTCCGGGTGAGGGCGGAGCGGATGGATGCGCCTCCTGCCGCGACGAGCCGTCCATCGCCGACGCCTTCGTGCGGCTGGGCGTCTACGACGGCCCGCTGCGCGACTGGGTGACGGCGGGCAAGTATGATGGGTGGAGCGAGATGCTCGAAGCCCTGGGCGCCCTGCTGGGGCGCGCCGTGGCCGCTCAACACGCGCTCGAGCCGCGCCGCTCGATCATCGTGCCCGTGCCGATGCCGTGGCAGCGGCGACTGTACCGCGGCATCGACCACACGCGCCTCATCGCCGACGGCGCCGCCCGCGAGATGAAGCTGGAGGTCGCCTGCGTGCTGCGCAAGCGCCTGGAGCCGGCCCAGGCCTCGCTGTCCGCCGCCGAGCGACGGCGTCCGCGCAAGGGCTGGATTGTCGCGAGAAAGCGCTGGGGCGGCTGGCCGCTGGCCCGCGCCACGGTCGTCCTCATCGACGACATCAAGACCACCGGCGCGACGCTGCGAACCTGCGCCAGGATGCTGCGCGAGCTGGGAGCGGTCCGCGTCATCGCCGCCGTGCTCGCGGTGGCGGACGAGAAGGGGCGACGGATGCGCACGCCGGGTGGTGCGGCGGGGGATCGGATGGCTTCCTGACCATGCGGCGCCTCGGGCGGCCGCCCGGTCGAGGCGCGTCCCTCGCGGCGTCAGGGGCCGCCTCGCGCAGGACTGTCCCGTCGTGGCGGATCGCCGCCGGACGAATACAGTGCCGGGTCGCCGCGTCGGCGAGGGTTCGACCGGATGACACGGAGCGACCGATGACGCCAGCCATCCATTCTCCCCGCTCACCCATTCCCTGCGGCGTGATCGGCGTGGGGCGCATGGGCCGCCACCACGCCCGCATCTACTCGCAACTTCCGGGCGTGAACTTCCTCGGCGTCGTTGACCGCAACCCCGAGCGTGTGCGCGACATCACCGGCGAGTGGGGCGGCGCCGGGTTCGACAGCGTGCGCGCGATGATCGACGCGGGCGTGAAGGCCGTCACCATCGCCACGCCCACGGTGCATCACCGCGCCGCGGCGGAGGAGCTGCTGGCGGCGGGGGTGGCGTGCCTCATCGAGAAGCCGCTCGCGCCCGACGTCACCGAGGCGCGGGCCATCGCCGACGCCGCGGCGAAGAGCGGCGCGGTGCTGCAGGTGGGCCACGTGGTGCGCTACGACCCGGTGATGCGGGCGATTCGCGCCATCGAAGGCGTCACGCCGCGCTTCATCGAGGTCGATCGCATCAGCCCCATGACCTTCCGCAGCGTGGACGTGGGCGTGGTGCTGGACATGATGATCCACGACCTGGACCTGCTGCTCATGTTCATGGGCGGCGTGGAGCCCGAGCGCGTGGACGCCAACGCCGTGTGCGTGATGGGTGAACAGGAGGACGTGTGCAACGCGCGGCTGACGTTTCCGCCCGGGCCGGACGGAGTGCGCTGCGTGGCCAACGTCACCGCCAGCCGTCTGGCGCTCAAGACGGAGCGGAAACTCCGCATCATTTCCGAGGACTGCTACATCTCCGCCGACTTCGTGAAGCGCGAGGGCACGGTGGTGCGCAAGACCGCCAACGCCGAGCAACTGGCCCGCGTGCGCGAGCAGCTCAGGCAGGGCGCGGACCTGTCGAGCGTGAACTACCTGGAACTGGTGCAGGTGGAGCCGCTGAAGGTCGATCCTGCCGACGCGCTGACGCTGCAGATTCAGGACTTTCTGGCGGCGGTGCGGGGCGAGAAAGAGCCGCTGGTGGACGCCGAGGCGGGCTTCGCCGCGGTGCGCACGGCGGAGCGGATCGTGGCCTCGGCGCGGGCCAACGGGGCGCGGATGGTGTGAGCATGGATGGGTGGGGGAGCGGACGTCTTCGCCTGCCGACCTCGCCAAGCCATCACACGAACAGCGTGTACAGCGTGTTGGGCACGCTGGCCAGTCCCGCCACCTTGATGAGAAACGTCACCGACCCCAGCCACAGCGCGTTGGCCAGTCGCAGCCGGAAGAGCGCCGCCACCAGCGACAGGTGCGTCAGTGCGATGGCGCCCGCCGCCAGCGGCCCGGGGGCGCCGCTGGCCTGCGTGTCGAGCAGGTAGTGCAGGGCGTCGACGGCCGCATAGCAGCCGCCCAGCAGCAGGGCGCTCGTGCGCACCCGTCCCGCACCCCCCGCCCAGGCGTGCGACGCCGCATGCAGGGCGATCAGCCCGAAGAACAGCTGCAGCGCGAAGCCGATCGGATAAGCGAAGGCCATGCTGGAGCCCCGGCCCTGGACCTCCGTCCACAGTGTGAACCCGCCCGCGACCAGCAGAAGCACGGCGGCGACCACCACGCGCCGTCGCGCCGCGGCGGAAGCCGGGTCGATCGCCTGGGGCATGGGGTGGGGCGGGGTCACGCGCGGCGCTCCGTCGGGACGATGGGGGGAGATCGTACGCCCCGGCGTGCCGGACGCGCGACGGCGCCGACTCAAGAAAACGGGGCGCCGCACTGCTGCGACGCCCCGTGGGGTGGATCGGTGATGGATACGGCGCGGCTTACTCGGCCAGATCCTCCAGCAGTCGCTCCAGCGCGGCATCCACCTGGGCGTCGGTGGGGTACTCGCCCCGGGCGATGGCTTGCCGAGCGGCTTCCACGCGGTCCTGACGGATGTCCGGCAGCCGTCGCAGCTCTTCCAGAAGCACGGCTCGGTCGGACAACTCGACGCGATCATCGCGATCGAGTTTGATCTCAATTGGTGTCGTCGTGGGCGCGTGGGCTCTTCCGGCGTGCCCGTTCAGGTGTGAACGGGACACCTGCCCGGGCGCACCCGCCGGGCCGATCGGCGCGAAATCTGACATCGAACACTCCCTTCGGGCTATCGGTTTCGTGAGGACGCTTCCGCCACCTTTCTCCTCACGCATTGTCCCGCGGTCATGGCGGTCCGGCGGGCAGATCGTGGCCCGTTGCTCCGCCATATTGATCGGTCCGGCTGTCGAAAACGCTTGAACTTTGCCCAATTCATCCACAATCGCGCAACTCATGCCGATTCCGTGATTTGCAGACGATCCGAAGAGCAAACCGCTGACATGTCCCGTCGTGGGACACGTCAGATTCCCGGTTCCTGCCCGACGATGCGGCGGGATTCGTCCGCTACACTGTCCAAGTCATGTGGAGGACGTGACTCGGCGGCCGTATCGGCGGGTCGAAGGACCGTGACGCCGAGCACACGGGTTGCGCGAATCGTGTCGGGCGGGCTGCGTGGACCATGTCGGCATGGTGCGATTCCCCGTCGGGTGTGATGTCATGATTCTCGTCGCTTCGACAGGTCGATCGCTTCGATGGGTCGTCGCGGGATGCGTCGCCGCGATCGTGCTGGCATCGTGCGGCGATGACGGTTCGCGGACCAGCTCCATCGATTCCAAGTCGCCCACCACGAACTTCGTGGACGTTCACACCACCAAGATCATCACCGCCGAGCAGGTGATGCGCGACCGCGAGCGCCTCAAGCAGCGTGAGAAGGAACGGGAGATGCTGCTCGCCCAGCAGAAGGCGGCCGACCAGGCGGCGCGGCGCGGCGGAACCCCCGGAATCCCCGCCGGAACCCCCGGAACCCCCGGAACTCCCGGAACTCCCGGACCAGGCGATGCGACCACCACCTCGCGCAACCCCGTCGCCTCGCCGGGTGGAAGCGGTGGGGGGGGTGGGACCGGCGCCGGTGCGGCGCCCCGCGATCCGACCGTGGCGTCCGGCGCGGGCGGTGGAAGCGGAGGGAGCGCGGCCCCCGGTCCCATGACGCCCCGTCCCGTGGATCCCGTTGCCGGCGGCGGTTCCGGGGGTTCTTCCGCAACAGGCGCTTCAGCAGGTGAACCGGAGACGGTGTGGACGGTCGTGCTGGCCACCACCACCGGCGACGGTCATGCCCAGCAGGCCCTGGCGGTGGCGAACAACATCCGCGCCGCCGCCCCGCAGGTCGGCGACCTGTGGCTGCACGGCTCGGAACGCGGGTCGATGGTCCTCAGCGGGCGTTTTGGCTCGGTGGATGATCCCGCCGCCCAGGCCCACCTGCGGTTCATCAAGGAGATGCGTGTCGAGGATCGCACGCCCTTCGTGGCGGCCCGGCTCGCACCGGTGCGGCTGGGCCAGTCGAACGCCGCCCACCCGCACGACCTGCGGACGCTTCGGCGTCAGTTCCCCAAGGTGGACCCGCTCTACACGCTGGACGTGGCGGTGTGGATCGCGGAGGAGAACGACGCCTCGTGGCGCGACTGCCGTCGCCGCGCCGAGGCCTACGCCGCCCAACTGCGCGCCCAGGGGTACGAGGCGTACTTCTACCACGACGAGACGCAGCGCATCACGTCGGTCACGGTGGGCAAGTTCGACCGTACAGCGGTGAACCCGGTGAGCCACCTGTACACCCCGGACGTGCGCAAACTGATGGCGCAGTTCCCGCAGCGGCTGGTGAACGGCGAACCGATGATCGATCCCAAGTCGCGCGTGACGCAGCAGCCGGCGATGGTGCGCGTGCCGGTGAAGCTGGATTGAGTCGCTTGTCCGACTTCGACTCCCGCTCCCCTGGGAGAGGGTCTGAGCGAGGGCGGCGTCATCCTGCATGACCGCGCGAACAACCCGGATTCACCGCTGAGCCGCTGACGTGGCGGAGACAGTGCCGAAACCTCGGGCTCAGCGCTCCCCGGGACGCTGCGGTGAAACCGGAGTTCGACGATCACCGCGATCCGGCGCCCCCGGCGCGGGAGAGCACGCCGGGATGGTTCTACACTGCCGCCCCCATGCCCACGCGATCTCCTTCCAGCATGCAGCGCGGCGCTTCGAAGCGTTCTTCGCGGTCAGCCAAGCGGCGCGTCGCCTCAACGCGTCCGGTCCGCGCCGCGAAGTCAAAGAAGCCCGGCTGGCGCAGCGCCTCGACCAGCGACCCGCAGGAGCTCTACGAACTCTCGGTGCAGGATCCGGACGCGGAGATGGACTTCATCGACCGCGTATGGACCGAGCGCCGAGGCCGCCTGGCCCGTACGTTGCGCGAGGACTTCTGCGGCAGCGCGATCGCCTCGTGCGCATGGGTGAAGCGCCGCCGCGAGAACCGCGCGTGGGGCGTGGACGTCAACCCCGCGGTGCTGGCGTGGGCCGCGGCGCGGCTGCCCGGGCGCCTCACCTCCGCCCAGCGACGACGCCTCGTGCTGGTGCAGGGCGACGTGCTCACGGCGCGCACGCCCAGGGTCGAATCCATCGTGGCGATGAACTTCTCCTCGTTCATTTTCAAGACGCGCCCGGCGATGCTGCGATATCTGCGCACCGTCCACGCCAACCTGGCAAGGGGCGGCATCTTCTTCATGGACGCCTACGGCGGCAGCGAGTCCTTCGAGGAGATGGAGGAGGAACGCGACCTGGACGGATTCACCTACGTCTGGGATCAGCACCTCTACAACCCCGTCACCGGCGAGGTCATCAACCGCATTCACTTCCGCTTCCCTGACGGCACCGAGATCCGCAGCGCCTTCGAGTACGACTGGCGGTTGTGGACCCTGCCCGAACTGCGCGAGATGCTCGAGGAAGCGGGATTCCGCCACGTCACCGTCTACTGGGAGGGCACCGACCCCGAGACGAACGAAGGCGACGGCGTCTTCACGCCCACCATGCGCGGCGAGGCGTGTCCCGGCTGGATCGCGTACCTCGTAGGGGAGAAGTGACTGGAAGTGCCGCGCCCTGGGTGGCGCGGCGCTCCGCGTCGCGTAAGTTCACCGGCGCCGTGTGCCACGGCCGTCTCGGCCGTGCGGGCGCCGCCGCGTCACAGCACAGCACGGCTCGCAGAGCCGTGGCACACCACCGGATGGCGCGAGTTCGTCGGCGCCGTGTGCCACGGCCGTCTCGGCCGTGCGGGCGCCGCCGCGTCACAGCACCACACAGCACGGCTCGCAGAGCCGTGGCACACCCATGCCAGGCCCCGATCCGCCGCCTGCGGGGCTTGATCCGTCCCGTCCCCTTTTTTCTGAAGTCGTGAAATTGACTCGGGCCGTTCGCCGAATATACTAGCACGCACTAACACATTGTCCGGCGTCGCGGGGTCGTCTGCCGGGCGGGTGCATCAAGGTCCGTTTCTCAGGAGTCGCATCATGTTGAACCGCACGCTTCTCGCTTCCATTCTCTGCACGCTCGCCGTCTGCGCCGTCGCCGCGGGGCTGGGCATGGGCGCGGGCCGGGGCTTCGCCGCGTCCGGCGGGGCCGGCCCGCAGGATGGGGCTTCGACCGCGCCGCGTGAGGCCGCCGCGTCCGGCGGGGCCATCCGCATCGGCACCTATGACAGCCGGGCCGTGGCGATCGCCTACGCCGGGTCGAAGTTCAACCCGGTGGGTGAGAAGATGAAGGAGTTCGAGGCCGCCAGAAAGGCGGGCGACGCGGCCAAAGTGAAGGAACTGGAGGCGTGGGGCCAGCAGCATCAGCGGCAACTCCACCGCCAGGGCTTCGCCCGCGTGCCCGTGACCGACCTGCTGGAAGCGGTGAAGGACCAGCTCCCCGCTCTGGCGAAGCGGCTGGACCTGGATGCCATCGCCTTCGAGGTCAACCACCGCGCCGAGGGCGTGGAGGCCGTGGACATCACCATGGAGCTGGTGGCCCTGTTCAACCCCTCCGAGCAGGCGCTGAAGTGGGCGAAGGAAGCGATGAAGCGTGAGCCGGTGGGGTTGGATGAGGTGGAGAAGAGCCACGGAAACAACTGAGCCGCAGACCACCCGGTCGGCCGAACTGGATGCTGATCGTCTGACGAGCGGATGATCAGCATCCATCCTTTTGCCTTCGACCCCATCCCCGACTGTGCTCCCCCTGTGTCGCCGCAGCAGAGCCGCCCGTGGAGACGCTGCGCCGCGAGGCGGCGTCGTCGCTGGCCGCGGCGCGGCTGGGGTGGACGGGGGCGAGAAGTAGGGCGCTGGTGTGGTTGGCCGAGGTTGTGTGAGCTGCTGTTGCTCCTCAACGCTACAACCAGTACCCTGATCGCATGGTACGGAACGGCGATGTCAGCGTGGCGACCATGACCAGTCCGGCGGCGACGCCGATGGACCCGATCGCCTCGTGGCTCGACACGGTGCAGTGCATGGACTGCGTTGAGGGGATGCGCCAGCTACCAGACGTCTGTATCGACCACGCGGTGTTCTCTCCGCCGTACGACCAGATTCGTACCTACAAGGGGTTCTCGTACGACCTCGCTCGGACCGGCGAGGAGCTCTTCAGGGTGCTCAAGGACGGCGCCATCGCCGCAATGGTCATTCAGGACCAGACGATCAAGTTCGGCAAGTCGTTGACATCCTTCCGCACGATCGTGGACTGGTGCGACCGCATCGGCTTCAAGTTGTTCGAGTGCGTCATCTATCGCAAGCACGGGTCGGAGGGCGCGTGGTGGACGCATCGATTTCGCGTAGATCACGAGTACATCCCACTGTTTCTCAAGGGCGACCGTCCGGCGTACTTCAACAAGGAGCCGCTGAAAGTGCCCTCGAAGCACGGCGGCAAGGTGATGAGCGGAAGCGGCAACCGGCGTACCGATGGGGAAACCAACTCCACGGTGCGTCGGCCGATCAATGAGATGAAGTGCCGTGGGACTGTCTGGCCCTATCTGATGGCCGGTGACAAGGATCCGCTCAAGCGGAAGCACCCGGCGGTGTTCCCGGATGCGATTCCGCGTGACACGATTCAGTGCTTCTGCCCGGAGGGGGGTATTGTTCTCGACCCGTTCATGGGGTGCGGAACGACAGCCGTCGCGGCGAAGCAGATGGGCCGCCATTTCATCGGCTTCGACATCAGCGCTGAGTACTGTGAACTGGTTCGGCAACGGCTTGGCAAGGACGCGAACCTCCTGTTCTGACCGGTCAGAAAACGCCGTGTGGGTCCAGTGTGTACTCGACACGGTCTCGCGCGGTGATCGCCCATGAAAGCGGCGACCGGTCCATGATCCCCCTGAACGCCGCGAGGTCGGTGACGTCGCTCGCGATGCGTTTCTCAAACTCGACCAGCCGCCATCCGCTCCACGTCCACATCGACTTCCGGTAGGGCCAGCCGGTCAACTCGCCAAGCATGGTAAGAAACGTCTCGATTCGCCCCCGTGGTTCATCGGCGTACCTCCACGTACGAGCCGATCCGCTTCCCGATTCGATCAGGTTGACGACGCGACCGTCGCCGCCGCGCTCCGTGATGGCGATTCGATCTCCGCGGTGTCCCGTCGTGCTCAACTCGTCACGGCGGCGCCAGAAATCGAGCATCTTCGTCATCACCTCATAGACACTGAGATCGGGGCTGTGAAACAGCGAATGAAGCGGACTCTCGGATCGTTCCACGCCAAGGTAGCGCATCCAGTCCCACGCGTTCTCGGTGTACTGGAGCAATATCTTGTAGACGCCATCGGCAAACAACAGTGGGCCTGCCGCAGTGGGCGGGACGGTGATCGGGAATCGCGCCGCGAGAGTGGGCAGGAGAAAGTGGATCGAAGCGAACGGGTACTTCCGGTTGAAGGCCCGTCGATCATGCGATCGCCAGTTATTGATGGAAAAACAGTCCGCGAATCTCACGTCCCAATCATCGGACCTGCGACCGAGATTGAACGCCAGCATGTGGTTCCCGAAACTCCGCACGCCTGCACGACAGATCTCCATGTCCACGTAGATGCAGCGGGACGGGTCCACTCCTGCGTCAACGACAAGCGCTTTGCCGTCGTAGAAGCCGCGGATTCGCCATCCGAGTGCATTGGAAAGCAGCAGCCCGCAGAGCTGACCGTCGGCGTCGGGGCTGAGAATGCAGTCGTGTCCGCTCCCCACCACCCACGGGTACCGAGCAATCACCGCCTCGACATCGAAAAGATCCGAGGCCGCCAGCACTGTTTCCAGAAGGGTTGGCATCACTCACTCCCTTCCAGGTCATACCTGCGGAAAAATTCGATCACGGTCATGTCCAACGCACGAACGAGTCGTGCCATGTTGACCAGTGCGATATTCCTGGCTCCTCGCTCGACATCGGTGATGTACGAGCGATTCAGCTTGGCGCGGACGGCGAGCGCTTCCTGCGTCAACCCAAGTTCCAATCGCCGTTCACGAACAGCACGACCGAATCGACGGCAGAGGATGTCACTCGGACGCGGCATAGCTCTTGGAGGGTCGCCGCCACACCCTCCTGCGTCCACCGGATTGGAGTGACATCGACCATCAGCGAAGCCGAGGGAAACGATGATGCCGTCCCACCCCCTCAACCTCCGCCCCGTAATCCGTTACCATGTGGAGCCGATTCGCCGGTCCGGCTGGACGCCCTGCCAATGGGTGGGACGGGGCGTCTCCCTTCGTCGGCTCGCCGGGCCGGTTCGGTGCGCCCATCGTTTGCGGGATGACTCGGCTCGACCGGGTGCTCGTGAGATCGCTTCACCTCGCCGCCCTTTGCCTTGCTGTCCTTCGCCTCGACAGTTCGCGCCGTCTGGAGTTTGCCCATGTTTCTCGCTCTTCGCCGCTCCTCGCTTGCCGCCCTCGCCACAGTCGCCGTTGGGATGGCGTCGGCGGTCGCTTCAGCCGCCGTCACCCTGTCCGTCTTCGCCCAGGATGAACCCATCAACGGCATGCGTCCGGCCGACCTTCGAGCGCACGCCATCGTCGGGGCCACGGTCGTTACCCGGCCCGGCGAGGTGCTGGAGGGCGCGACCATCCTCATTCGCGACGGCGTCATCGAGGCGGTGGGCGTGGGGCTCACCGTGCCGCGCGATGCGCGGGTGTGGGACGCCTCGGGCAAGCGCATCTACGCGGGGCTGATCGATCCCTCGGTGCTGGTGACGCCGGGCGTCATCGAGCGCGGGCCCGGTTCGCACTGGAATCGCCACGTTCGACCCGAGATCAACGCCGCCACGCGCGACATGCCGGGCGAGGCCGTCGCCAAGTCGCTGCGCGAACTGGGGTTCACGGCGGCGGCGGTGTACCCGGATGCGGGCATCTTCCGCGGCACGGGCGCGGTGGTGTCGCTGGCTGGCGATGGCAACCGTCCCGCCATGTACCGCGAGCGGGCGATGATGGCCGTGGGCTTCGACCGGGGCGGCGGGTATCCCGGCTCGCTGATGGGCTCGATCGCCGCGTTCCGCCAGACGTTGTATGACGCGCAGTGGTACCAGCGCTCGCGCCGGGTGTGGGAGGGCTACCCCCAGGGCAACGAACCCCCGCCGCGCTCCGACGCACTGGCCGCTCTGGATGATGTGATCTCGCGCCGTCAGCAGGTGCTCTTTGACGTGAGCGACGAGCACAACCTGCTCCGCGCCGCCAGGGTGATGCGCGAGTTCGACATCGAGGGCGTCATCCTCGGCAGCGGCACCGAGTTCCGGCGGCTGAGCGACGTGGTCGCCGCCGGACTGCCGATCATCGTGCCCGTCAACTACCCCGAGCGGCCGGATGTCTCCACGCTCACACAGGCGGACAACACCACGCTGCAGACCATGCTCACGTGGGAGCAGGCGCCCACCAACGCCAAGCGGCTGGCGGATGCGGGGGCCACCATCGCCCTCACCACGCACGCACTGCGGAACAAGTCGAACTTCCGGGCCAACGTGCGTCTGGCGATGGTCAACGGGCTGACGGAGGATCAGGCCCTCGCCGCGCTGACGACCACGCCAGCGCGGCTGCTCGGGCTGTCGCACGTGATGGGAACGATCGAGCCGGGCAAGGCGGCGAACCTGGTTGTCGCCGACGGACCGCTCTTCGCCAGGGACACCAAGATCCGCGACACGTGGATCGATGGACGCCGCTACGAGATCACGCCCCCCGACGCGCCGTCGTACAAGGGCGCGGGCCTGCTGCGCGTGGTAGCGGCGGACGGCCAGCCAGTCGAAACCAAGGTCGTCATCGACACCGCCAGGAAGACGCTGAGCATGGACCTGCCCACGGGCGAACAGGCCAGGGCGCGGACGATCACCTTCGACGGGACGCGGCTGTCCTTCCTCATCGAGGGCCGCCTGTTCGGACAGCCGGGCTACGTGCAGTTCACCGGCGCGCTGACGGATGGCTCCTTCACCGGTTCGGGCGCGATGCCTGATCTCTCGCGCTTCACCTTCACCATCACGCCCACGGATGATCCGGTGGAGGTCGCCGCCGCCGATGACGAGAAGCCGGAGGAGGGCGCCGCGGGCGAGCGGGCCGCCGCTCCCGGCTCCGGCCCCGGCATGGATGACGGCATCACCGGCGAGTGGTCGGCGATCGTCACCTCCGAGCAGATGCCCGACGGCATTCCCATGACTCTCACGCTGCGCTTCGAGCGAGGCGTGCTCACGGGCAATCTGTCATCCGACTTCTTCACGGCGGACATCACCGACGGCACGTTCGACCGCGCCTCGGGACAGGTGGCGTTCACCGTGACCGGCAGCGGCATGACCACGCGCACCGAGGCGACGGTGCAGGGCAACGCCATGACGGGGCGCGTCTCGGGTCAGGGCTTCAACGCCGACCTCGCCGCCTCGCGCAGCGTGCGCGCCGCCGCGAGCGGAGGAAGCGGCGCTGGAGGGCGCGGCGGGCGAGGCGAGGGGGCCGAGGAGACGCCCGCGCCCATCACCGTGATGTACCCGCTGGGCGAGTACGGGCTCTCCGAGCCGCCCAGGCCTCAGCGCGTGCTCATCAAGAACGCCACCATCTGGACCAGCGGTCCTCAGGGCGTCATCGAGAACGGACACATGCTGGTGGAGGACGGCCGCATCGCCGCCGTCAGCAACCGGCCCTTCGCGCCCGGAGCCATCGGGCCCGACGTGCTGGTGATCGACGCCACGGGCAAGCACGTCACGCCCGGGCTGATCGACTGTCACAGCCACACCGGCATCTCCGGCGGGGTGAACGAGGGCTCGCAGGCGGTGACCGCCGAAGTGCGCATCGCCGACGTCATCGACCCCGACGACATCAACTGGTATCGGCAACTGGCCGGCGGGCTGACCGCGGCCAACCAGTTGCACGGCTCGGCCAACCCGATCGGCGGTCAGAATTCGGTGGTCAAGCTCAAATGGGGAGGCGGCGCGGAGGACTTCCCCATCCGTGACGCCATTCCCGGCATCAAGTTCGCTCTGGGCGAGAACGTCAAGCGCAGCCAGAACCGCTATCCCAACACGCGCATGGGCGTGGAGACGATCATCCGCGACTCCTTCACCGCCGCCCGCGAGTACAAGGCGGAATGGGATCGCTACCTCGCCCTGCCGCGCGACGTGCAGGATCGCACCATGCCGCCCCGCAAGGATCTGGAGCTCGACGCCCTCGTCGAGATTCTCGAGGGCAAGCGGCTGGTCCACTGCCACTCGTACCGGCAGGATGAGATTCTCATGCTGATCCGCGTGGCCGACGACTTCGGCTTCAAGATTGGCACGCTGCAGCACATTCTCGAAGGGTACAAGGTGGCCGAGGCCATCGCCGCCCACGGCGCGGGGGCCAGCAGTTTCAGCGACTGGTGGGCCTACAAGGTGGAGGTGATGGACGCGATCCCCTACAACGGCGCCATCATGGCCGCCGCCGGCATCACCGTGTCCTTCAACTCCGATTCCAACGAACTGGCCCGCCGCATGAACACCGAGGCCAGCAAGGCGGTGCGGTACGGCGGGGTGTCGCCGGTCGATGCCCTCAAGTTCGTCACCATCAACCCCGCCAGGCAGCTGCGCATCGACCACCGCACCGGCTCGCTGGAGCCGGGCAAGGACGCGGACTTCGTCATCTGGTCGGGCGACCCGCTTTCAACGTACACCCGCTGCGAGCAGACGTGGATCGAAGGCGCTCGGTATTTCTCCATCGAGCAGGATCAGGAACTGCGCCGACAGGTGGCCAGAGAGCGGCAGCGGCTCATCCAGAAGATCCTCACGCTCGCCCACGGCGACCCGGCCAAGACAGGCGGGGGAGCGGGCGGCGGCGAGGGCGAAGGTCGCGGCGGTGAAGGCGCCGGTCCCGGCGGGCCGGGAGGAACAGGGGGGCGAGGCGGACGGCCGGGCGGAACGCGACCGACGCCGGGCGGAAACCCCGGAACCCCCGGAGGAACCCCGGGAACAGGTCAACCGGGTTTCCTGGTCGACTCGAAGTGACTCTCACGCGATTCCTGCATCGACTGACGACCAACAAACGATCACTGACAACAGAAGGTTCAACCATGGTTCGCCAACTTGCCCTGCTCACCATGTCATTGCTCGTCGCCGCCCCCGCCCTGGCCCAATCCGCCCAGGTGCCCGCGCCGCCTCAGCAGAAGCCCATCGTCATCGAGAACGCGGTGATCCATCCGCGGCCGGGCGAGACCATCGAAGGCCCGGCGTTCATCGTGTTCGAGAACGGGCGCATCGCGCAGATCGGGCAGGGCCCAGCGCCCGAGATTCCCGGGGCGCAGCGCTTCAACGCCGATGGACTGCACGTCTACCCCTCGCTCATCTCCACCGACACCACGCTGGGGCTCACCGAGACCGCCAGCGTGGATGTGACGCTGGACATGCGCGAACTGGGGGACTTCACCCCGGAGGTGAGGGCCGTGGTCGCCGTCAACCCCGACAGCGACCTGCTGCCGGTCACGCGGGCCAACGGCATCATGCTGGGGTTGACATTCCCGACGGGCGGGATCATTTCGGGCCGGTGCTCGATCATCCGCTACGACGGCTGGACGTGGGAGGAGATGGCCATCACGCCCGAGGCGGGGCTGGTCATCAACTGGCCTCGCACCGAGCCGGCCTTCTTCGGTCGCGGCTCGTTCCGCCCCGAGGGCGAGGGCGGCAGCCCGGCCGACCGCTTCAAGGAAACCATGAAGAAGATCGACGACTTCTTCGACGAGGCGAGCGCGTATCTGAAGGCCAAGGAGGCCAATCCCTCGCTCAACACCGACCTGCGCTTCGAGGCCATGCGCTCCACGCTCGAAGGCCGCACCCCCGTGTACGTGCGGGCCAACTCCGCCGGCCAGATCGAGTCGGCGGTGGCGTGGTCGCTGAAGCGCGGACTGAGAATCATCATCGTGGGCGGCAGCGAGGCGGATGAGGCGGCGGCGGTGCTCAAGAAGCACGACATCCCCGTCATCATCGGGGGCACGCACCGCGTGCCCACCCGCCGTCACGACGCCTACGACGACGCCTTCACGCTGCCCGCGCGGCTGTACGAGGCGGGCGTGCGATTCGCCATCGCCTCGGGCGCCGAGACGGCCCACGAGCGCGACCTCAACCACGTGGCCGCCACTGCCGCCGCCTACGGCCTGCCAAGACACGAGGCCCTGCGGGCGGTGACGCTTTCCGCCGCCGAAATCCTCGGCATCGCCGACCAGTACGGCTCGCTGGAGAGCGGCAAGAGCGCCACGCTCATCGTCACCACCGGCGACCCGCTGGAGATCACGAGCGACACCCTGATGGCCTTCATCGACGGGCGCAACATCGATCTGGGCAGCCGCCACAAGCGGCTCTACGACAAGTACCTCGAGAAGTACCGCCAGCTGGGCATCATCGAGTAGGACTGATTTCGCGGACGCCCGCACGGCCGAGACGGCCGTGGCACACGGCGCCGACCAACTCACGCCATCCGGTGGTGTGCCACGGCTCTGCGAGCCGTGCTGTGCGGTGCTGTGTCCGCCGTCACCGCCCTGCGCCGGGGTCCGCCATTCGCGTGCTGAGCAGCGGAATGAACTGGGGCGGCACGTCGCCTCCGGCGGCGCGGGCGGCGTGGACATGGCGCCACGCCGTCGCGGGATCGTCCAGGTAGTAGTGCCAGATCGCCAGTCGCTCGTGAGCGTCGGCGCGGGCGGGATCGAGTTCGGTCACCCGCGTCATCTCAGCGACGGCGTCGTTCGACTGGCTGTCGGCCCAGAGCATGGTCGCCAGTTTGAATCGCACGTCCGCGCGGGTCGGCTCGTCATCCAGCAGGGTGCGGTAACAGGCGATGGCCCATCCGGTCTCGCCCTTCATGTGACAGGCGTCGCCGAGGGCCTCGATGGTCTCGGGCGAGTCGAACCAGCGTGACAGGGCGTCGCGGTAGGCGCCGATGGCGTCAACGAAGCGGTTCTCGGCGAAGAAGCGCCGGCCATCACGGTAGTGACGGAAGGCGGCGTCAGCGTCCGGCGGCCCCTGGGGGTCGACCACCAGGCGACCCGTGTCGAAGTGCAGCCCGCGCGTGGCGGCCTTCCACGCCGCCTGCTTGGGGTTGTCGGTCGGGTCGGTGGTCGAGGCGACGAGGGAAACGTCAGAAGGGGCGGCGTCACGGGGGGCCGCCGTGACCGACTCGCCGGTTCGAGGCGTGGAGCAGCCGACCAGGGGCAGGAACGTCAGCGCCGACAGGCATGTCAGCGCCGGGATGTGGCCGTGGGTGCGCATGGGGGATACCTGAGCATGGTTGATTCGACCGCCGGAAGCAAGAACTGCAGCTTGAGGGCAGTGTACCTCATGGGTCTGGTTGATCTGAAGAAAAATTCGTCTTGTCAGCGGGGATATTACGGGACTTGTCTTCTCGTGCGATTGTGGGGCTGGGGGTTGTGCGGATCGGGGAGACGTGTTTCCGCCGGTACAGACCACCCAACCTCAACCGGTGGGTCGATCGGGTCGATTCGATGGGGTCGGAACGCGACCGTGGCGGTACGGGGCGCGGTTGGAGTCACCATGCCGATCTCGATGTTCACATCGCAGCCGTCGCCGATCGCCATCGACTTCGGCGCCGCGTCAGTGAAGGTGCTGCAGCTGGGGTCGGGCGACGACCCCGGCCTGGTGAGCGCCTGCGAGGTGGCGATTCCCGAGTCGGCTCGCATGGACGTGGGGAAGCGGCTGGAGTACCTGGCCGAGGAACTGCCCAAGGCGCTGCGCAAGGGGAAGTTCAAGGGGCGTCGGGCCACCTGCGCGATTCCCGGAGCGCACACGTTCGTGCAGCACTTCCAGGCCCCCACCTCGGGCGGCGCGGACCCGGATGAATACATCCGCACCCAGCTTCAGGTGTACACCGGCATGTCGCCGGGCAACATGGTCATCCGAACGGTCAACGTGACGGACGCGATCCATGAAAGCGGCCCGATCCGTGAGACCATCTGCTTCGCCGTGCCGCGCGACGTGGTGATGCGATACATCGATCTCATCAAGCGGTGTCGGCTGGAGGCGTCGAGCGTTCACAGCGAACAGCAGGCGATGGTGTGGGCGTACGGGCATCTGCATCGTCGTCAGGGGGATGACCGCATCACCAATCTGTTCGTGGACCTGGGGTGGAGCGGCACGCGCGTGGCGATCAGTCACGGCGCCTCGCTGGTGTTCGCCAAGGGCATCCCCATCGGGGGATGGCACTTCGATCAGCGCATCGCCGACACGCTGCACTGCGACCTGGCCACCGCCCGGGCGCACCGAGTGGCGGCGGCGGAGGAATCGCTGCGGGCGGCCACGCTGGCGGGATCGCGCGCCGCCACCACGGGCTCGGCGATCCTCGACACCGGGCTGATTCGCGCGCACGAGGCGCGGGAGGCCGGCGCCGTCTCGACCGCGGTGGCGACCGACCGTCGCGGCGCGGGACGACCCCGGTCGCTGCTGGAGGCGGGCGAGCGTACCGGGACCGCCCTGGCGCCCGGCGGGGTGGACTGCGGGGACCTGGTGGACTCGATCGTGGATGAACTGGCCATGTGCCTGCGCTACCACCAGTCATTCTTCGAGTCGCGTCCGGCGAGCCGGGTGATCTTCACGGGCGGGGAAGCGCGTCAACTGGAACTGTGCCGCGTCATTGCCGAGCGACTCGAGCTGCCAGCGATGCTGGGCGATCCGCTGGCGCGCGTGAAGGTCGAGGGCGGCGACGCGGGCAACGTGGCGTTCGGTCGCGTGCAGCCGGGCTGGTCGGTGGCCTGCGGTCTGTGCGCCGGGTCGGATCAGTGAACGGGAGAGCATGAATCATGGCTGACACGAGTTTCCTTCCCGAGGACTACCTGGCCCGTCAGGCGGAGCGGCGCACCAACGCGCTGTCGCTGACGCTGTTCGTGGTGGTGATGGCGGCGGTGTTCGGCGCGTTCCTGGTGACCAACCGCCAGGCGGCGCAGATCAAGGCGGCGCAGGCGTCGATCAACGCCCAGTTCAAGGAGGCGGCCCTGCGCATCGAGGAGCTCAACCAGCTCGAGGAGCAGAAGGAGCGCATGCTCAACAAGGCGGAGATCGCCGCCGCCCTGGTGGAGCGCGTGCCCCGCTCGATCCTGCTGGCCGAACTCATCAACCGCATGCCCAGCCGCCTGTCGCTGCAGGAGTTCCAGCTGCGTTCGGTGGCGGTGAAGAAGGCCCCGCCCAAGCAGTCGACGACGACGAGCCGCCTGTCGGAGCGCAAGTCGGCCGCCGACCGCGCCAAGACGAAGGAGGAGGCGACCGAGGAGCGGACGGTGCAGGCGCCGGAGTTCAACGTGGAGGTGGTGATGGTCGGGGTGGCCGCCACCGATCTGGAGATCTCGCGATATATCAGCGAACTCAACGCCTACCCGCTGCTGAAGGATGTGACGCTGAAGTACTCGGTGCAGACGACGATCAACGACGAGACGCTGCGCGAGTTCCGGGTGGAGATGCGGCTCGATCCGCGGGCCGACGTGCGCAACGTCAGGCCGCTGCTGGTGCCGCGCGGATGGGGCGCTCCGGTGGCGGGACCCCCGCGGACGACGATCCCCGGGCAGTGAGTCAAGGAGAGGTGGACCATGCGATTCGGACTTCGTGAACTGCTGTTCCTGGCCGTGCTCCTCTCGGTGCCGGTGGCGTCGTTCATCTTCGTCTTCAAGCCGCGCAACGAAGAGATCCGCCAGGCGGCGAAGGAAGTGGAGACCAAGACGGCCAAGCTCGACAAGCTGCGCGAGATCAGCGGGCGGATCGAGAACATCGGCGAGGCCATCGAGGAGTGGCGCGAGGCGGTGCGCATCGTCGAGGGCAAGCTGCCATCCGAGCAGGGCATCGAGGAGATTCTCGAGCAGGTGTGGAACCTCACCGAGAAGAACCGGCTGACCATCCTGGCGACCCAGGCCGAACCGGCGGTGCCCACCGCCGCCTACATGGAGCTGCCCCTGAAGGTGGAGATCATGGGTGACTTCGACGCCTTCTACCAGTTTCTGCTGGAGCTGGAGCAGCTGCCGCGCATCACGCGCGTGCATCAGTTGATGATCACGCGGGTGGGGTACGGCAAGTCGTCGCGCCGAGCGCCCAAGCCCAAGCCCGACGAGGTCATCCCACCCGGCGCCATGTACGCCGAGTTCACCCTGAGCATCTACTACGAGGCCGGGCGACGCGTCGCCTCCGGCCAGTGATCGGGAGAAGCCACCGTGCAATCCGAGCATCCCAATTTCACGACGTTCAACGCCGCTGGTCCGCGCCCCGAGTCGGGTTCTGAACCGGATGAGCGCGTCATGCCGCTGGGCGTGGGCGGGTTCGAAGGCGACGGCGCCGCGGGCGAGTCCGACGCGCCCCCCTCGCGCCGCTTCGGCTCCGGCACCATCCTGCTCATCGCGCTGGTGCTGCTGGCGGCGGGCGGGCTGTACTCGATGCGCTCCATCGCGCGGGCGGTGGCCTCCTCCAAGTCCGGCGACGCCGGCATCGAGAAGACCATCGAGTCGTTCCTCAACTCCATCGCCGGCAAGGACGAGCGCAACGCCGATCGCGTGCTGGTGGGCTCCGCCGAGGCCGGCGCGGGCGATGTGCTGGTGGACAACCGCACCGACCGCCAGGTGCCGCTGGACGGCGTGCAGAAGAATCCCTTCGTGCTGCCCGTGGAGGACAAGCCGGCGACGACGTCGTCCGCGCCCAAGCCGCCCACTGACAACGCCGCCGCCGAGGCCGCCCGGCTTGAGACGGCCCGGCAGGACGCCCGCGTCGCCTTCGAGAAGGCGTCCGCCAAGCTCATGGTCAAGATGATCATGCGCGACATGGCCAACGTGAGCGGTCGCGTGGTGCGCGTGGGCGACATCATCGCCGACGCCAAGTCCGACATCGAGTTCACGGTGGTCGAGATCACGCGGGACGCCGTGGTGATCCGCGGTGAGAAGCCCGAGATCGGGTTGACCCACGACATCACGCTGCGACTGCTCAAGCTGGATTGACCGCGGAGATGTCGCGTCGTCCGCGGACGCTCAAGGAAGGGTGACACGGTGGGTCAGTTCAACCTCGACGAGTTGCTGAAGGAGCTGGCGGAGCCCCACCCGGACGCGCCGCGCGAGCCGGGGGACGCGGTCGCCAGCCGTCCGGTTGAACCGCCGCCCGTCTTTGTGCGCAACAACCCCGCCGACACGCCCCGTCCGCCCGACCCGTCCGGCAGGGGGCTGGGCGACACGGTTCCCGCCGCCCCCGCCGCGGCTCAGCCCGACGCCGGGCGCATCCGACCCACGGACGCCCTGGCGCCGCTGTACTCGCCTGATCTGGCGCAGCGCGGCCCGCTGCTGGACCTGGGGCAGGTGCTGCTCAAGAACGACGTCATCAAGCCGGACCAGCTGGCCAACGCCGTGCGCGTGATGAAGCAGACGCCCGGCAAGCGCCTGGTGAGCACGCTGCTGGAAATGGGCGTGGACGAGCACGCCCTGCAGCAGGGCGTGGCGGAAGTGGCCCGTCTGCCCTTTGAACGGGTGGATTTCACCGCTGACAACGCCGTCGACGCCAAGGCCTTCAAGCGCCTGGGAGCGGATTACTGCAAGGCCAATCTCGTCCTTCCGCTGCGGCGCGAGGGCGCCCGCATGGTCGTCGGCACCACCCGGCCCGAGGACGTGTTTCTGCTTGACGAGGTGCGGCGCAAGCTGGGCGTGCTGTCGATCCGTCACGTGCTCGTCGCCGCCACCGACGTTCGCGGCGTCATCGAGACCAGCACCGAGGAGCAGCCCGACAATCAGGAGTACGACGTCAACGAGATTCTCGCCGACGTTGACGAGGATGACGTGGAGGTCGTCAAGGAGGAGAAGGGCGACGACAACTTCGCCGAGGAGGCGGAGTCGTCCCCGGTCGTCCGCTACGTCAACCACATCATCCAGACCGCGGTGAAGGAAGGCGCCAGCGACATCCACATCGAGCCGGGCGAGAAGAAGCTGAAGGTGCGTTTCCGCATCGACGGCGTGCTCTTCGAGATGATGAACCCGCCCTGGAAGATGCAGGCGGCCCTCACCTCGCGCATCAAGATCATGGCGAACCTCGACATTGCCGAGCGCCGCCTCCCCCAGGACGGTCGCATCCGCGCCACCGTGCTGGGGCGCAAGCTGGACCTGCGCGTCTCCACCCTGCCCAGCGCGCACGGCGAGAAGGTGGTGATGCGCATCCTCGACAACCGCTCGATCCAGGTGTCGCTGGATCAACTCGGCTTCGAGCAGGACACCCTGACGATCTGGAAGAACCAGATCGACCAGCCGCACGGCATCATCCTGGTCACCGGACCCACTGGCTCGGGCAAGACGACCACGCTCTACGCCTCGCTGCGGCAGATGGACACGCAGCGGCTCAACGTCTCCACGGTCGAGGATCCCGTCGAGTACAACCTGGCGGGCATCACGCAGACGCAGACGCACGAGCGCATCGGCATGACCTTCGCCACGGCCCTCAAGGCCCTGCTGCGTCAGGACCCTGACGTGATCATGGTGGGCGAAATCCGCGACATGGACACCGCCACCATCGCCATTCAGGCGGCGCTCACGGGCCACCTGGTGCTCTCCACCCTGCACACCAACGACGCGCCCGGCTCGGTGACGCGCTTGATCAACATCGGCATCGAACCGTTCCTCATCGGCGCCGCGCTGAACGCGGTGCTGGCCCAGCGCCTGGTGAGGCGCATCTGCGAGGGCTGCAAGGAGCAGATCCCCGTCAAGCCGGAGATGGTGGACTTCCTCACCATGCACGGCATCGCCGCCGACGCCCTGCCCCACGGCAAGGGCTGCTCCAAGTGCCGCGAAACCGGTTACACGGGCCGCCTGGGCCTCTACGAAATGCTCGTGCTCGACGACTTCCTGCGCGACGCGGTGGCCCGCAACCCCAACGTCACCGAGTTCCGGCGCATCTGCTCGGAGCGCGGCATGGTCACCCTGCGCGAGGACGGCTTCAAGAAGGTCAAGGGCGGGTTCACCACCGTCGAGGAAGTGCTGCGCGTGACGGAATCGACGATCTGACAGACAACTTCAAGCGAACAATGGAGTGTACGAACGACATTGTTCGGCCAGGAATGACGGATTGGTTCTTCGGACGAGCATTCTGATGCGAGGCAACCCCAGCCCCACGCCACCTTCGCAACCCGTCGCGCCGTCGGGCGGCTCCATCACCCGGCCAGTTTCATCAGCCGCTCTCGCAGCCGCGTCAGCATCGTCTCCCGATCGAGCGTGAAGTCCGCCTCGTCCGCTCCGAGTTCCGACTCCATCACCTGCCGAACGATCAGGTGGGTGATGGCGATCAATCCGTCGAGCGATGGGTGCAGTTTGTCGAACAGCACGAAGTTCTTCGCCTCGTCCGCCGTCCACGACTGCTGGCCGATGGTGATCGCCTCGCCGCGGCCGATGCGCTCGATCATCTCGCCCAGCGGCATGACGATGATGTTGGGTCGCGCCGCCGCCCATTCGCGGATTCGATTGTTCATGGCCTTGAGCGTTTCGGGCCTGGGCGCCTGCTCGGCCCGCAGCATCAGCCCCACCGCGGGCGACATGTCGGGGAAGTCGCCCACGATCACCGGACAGGTGAAGATCTCCAGGTGCTTCAGCCCTTCCTCCAGCAGGTCCAGCCGCTGGGCTTCATCGGTGATGAGCCGGCGCTGCGGGTCGGCGTGCCCGTAGCCGAACCAGAACAGGAAGTCCGCCGCCACGATCAGCGTGGGGTTGACCTTGCTGGCGGCGACGGCCAGCCGAGGGCCGATGACCGTCGGATTGCCGAAGAAGCCGAGGTTGGCGTAGGTGCGCACCGGCTCGTGCTGGCGCATGATGGCGGCGTCGATGACCAGCCCGAGGGGGACGCGGTGAATCTCGGTGTCGACTGCGGTCTCGCCGTCGGTTTCACCCTCGCCTGCGGGCCTGGGCGGTGCGGGCTTCTTGGGCACGCGTATCTCCACCCCGAACCCGTACGTGGCGCTGGCGCCGATGGCGACCACGCGCGTCAGGACGTGGGGCCGGACGGCCGGCTCGCCATCGACAGGCGGCGCGTGCGGCGGGGCGGCGGGGGGTGTCATCGGCGCGACGTGAGCCACGGCTGCGAGGGAGTGGTGCTTCCCTCGCGCGTCCGTTAAGGGCGCGCCGCCGGATGCGATCAGTCCGAACCCGAGCAGCAGGGTGAGCCAGCGTGTGGCTGGTGGAACAACGTGCATGCATGGATCCTTGTCAGAAATGGCGAAACGAGTCCGGCACCAGCCGGCGGAGGTGATCCGTCGCCTCGGGATGATCGTATCCAACGAGACCCGTGCGTCGGAGGGAGCTTCCGTCCGGAAGGTGGTGCGATCCGGTTGGGCGGCGGCGTCGCGTCACTCGGGCGAATCCGCACTGGCTCGTTTCCAACCGCATTCCGGGCATCCGTGAATGAGTCCTTCGATGAGTACATAGGCGCAGTGGGGGCAGCGGCCGCGCCGACGGCGCAGCCACGCCCGCGCGGCACGCAGCCCACGCCAGCCGAGCATTGCTGTCAGCATCGCCACCCACGCCAGCACGCCGAAGAACAGGGTGTTGCCGATCATGCCCGGCCACCAGGGCTTCATCGGCATTACACGAGGCAGCGACGCCGGTCGCGGCCCGATGAACGGACCGGGAGGATTGACGGCCGACAACTCACGCCCGTCCACCAGCCGCGGCGGCGCGCCGCGCGGGTCACCCGGTGTACGGATGGTGCGGCCATCCACCTCGAACGCGCAAGTCAGCGATCGAAACGGCCAGCCCCGGGCGTCTTCAATCAGCCGCGTCGTCTTGGACGGGTCGGCAGGCGGGTTCCGCAGACGGCTCCACGGGGGCAGGGGGATGGGCAAGGCGTCCCCGCGCCCTGCGACGACCCACGCGGGTACGGACAGACCGTCGAATCGGTCCGAGCCGGGCGCGGTGGAGTGAATGACATACCACCCGTCACCGGAGTGGACTGACCAATCCGGGCCTCGCTCCGGCAGAAACTCCGGCCCCGTCGCCGCCAGCCGCCACACGTTGAGGATGTTGGTCGCCGCCCCGATGAGCAGCGCGGCGAAGATGACTCCGATGCGAATCACCCAGCGATGGACTCGACCACGACGACTCATTGTCCCGCTTGGTCCACCGGTCGCTCGCGGTACACTCCGGCCGCGTCGTCCCACTTCAGGCGGGCGCGCACGCTGTCCCACCAGTTGAGGAGCCGCCCGGCCTCCACCTCGGCGCGGAAGATTGCGCCCAGGTCGCGCAGCGATTCGTTGGGCGCGTTCGGCTCGGCGTCGGCGACCGTGACGCCCGCCAGGGCCCGCACGCGCTCGACCGCGATGGCCCGCACCGAGGCGTCCTCATGGCGGATCAGGCCGATCCAGTAGGGCAGCGAACGCTCCAGTTGCAGGGCCGCGGCCAGATCGCGGGCTTCGGCACTCGGCGCGGCCGCCCGTCCCGCGACAAACTCGACGAACGGCGGGTCATCCGTGGCGATGGTGAACTCCCGGACGGCGGCGCTGTTGGGATTGTGGATTTCCACACGATTCTCCCGCACCAAAGTCAGCCCGACGGGGTGGGGGGATATGCCTTGCGAACGACCCTCCCGATTCAGATTGATGCATCCGTCGAACACAACCGGTCCGGTGGCGTGAACAATCCCGAAATTGTCGAGAAACTGTGAGTGGCGGACGAACAGCGCGAAGTCGCCGCGCAAGTCGAAGGCGACGCCGCCGCTCGACAGGCGCCCGCCATCGGTGGAGCGACCGGGCCAGCCGTCGAAGATGCAGCGCTCGATGAACAGAATGCTGCCTCCACTGGCGGAGAGCGCATTGGAACCACCCGCGCCGGAGTTGTACCCGGTGATGCGGCAGTTCCGCAGCATGAAGGCGCCATTGGAGCGGATGTCCGTGATGGGAGAGTTGCGGCACTCGATCCGAAGACCCTCCAGAAGGGTGCGAGGAGCCGATCCCACAGTCGTTCCGAGCAGCGTCGTCCTTTCCGGCCCCAGGCCGACGATGGCGACATCCTGCGGCACGTCTCGATACGGCCCGCGACGTTCCATGCCAAGTTCATACTCCCCCTCGTCAAGCAGGATCAGATCACCGGGTGCGGCAGCGAGCAGCGCGCCGCGCAGTGTCTGAATCACTTGATCCGGTCCCACGTGGATCACCCGTCCCGATAGTCGCGGGTGCGTGTCGTTGCGCAGCGTAACGACATGGCGCATCACCGCCGAGAGGTCGAACGCCGACGTCACGACCGCGGTCGAGGCATCGCTTACGGCCTGCCGCACGTTTTGTTTCTTCGTGAGAATGTCAAGCATGCCATCCCGCGCCGGGTCCACCCGGTTCTGCCGAAGCACCGTGCGGATGTTCTCGACCTGCTCGTCCAGCACCTGCTCCGGGTCGGGGGGGGCGGAGCGGGCTGAAAGCGCCTCAAGGCGCGGCGACGCGGCAAGCAACAGCACGACGAGGCACGCGGAACGCATCATGACAACCTCCCGCCAGAATCCGGTCTGACAATGGGCAAGCAAGCCCGCGACGACGTGAACAAGTCAAGTCAACAACACACCGCCGAACTGGGCTTGATGGTACACCAATGGAACCCCGCACGAAAGACCCGCACGGTATGCGACGGCCGTGTAGGACATGTGCTCACGCGGCGGACGTGCGGCGGAAGGATGAATGGAGTCGTGCTGGAGCCGCCTCACGTGAGTGAGGTGAGAGCCCCCGTCCATGCGACGCGATCGGACCCTCGGGCCGCTCGCACGGCTGAGACAGCCGTGGCGCACCTTGCAGGGCCGTGGCGCCCCATGCGGTACGGCTCTCAGGGCGATGGCGCGCGGCGCGGCCTCAGCGCCGGGCGGTTGCGCCTCGCTCGTGCTCCAGCAGCCACTGCTTGCGCCACACGCCGCCGCCGTAGCCGCACAGGGTTCCATCGGCCCGCACCACGCGGTGGCATGGGACGATGATGGCCAGCGGGTTCTGTCCGTTGGCGCGGCCGACGGCGCGCACCGCGCCGGGCGAACCCACCTGTCGGGCGATATCGGCGTAGGAGCGTGTTTCGCCATGCGGAATCCGCCGCAGCGCGTCCCACACGTTCCGCTGAAAGGGCGTGCCGCGCTGGTCGAGCGGGACGGTGAAGCGTCGCAACTCGCCCGCGAAGTAGGCGGCGACCTGGCGCGCCGTCAGTCGCAGATGGTCGTTGTCGCCCGGCGTGATGGCGGCGCTGAAGCGACGACGGATGGCCTCGATCTGCGACTGCAGGGCGCGACGATCGACGAACTCCAGCAGGCACAGCCCGCGCTCGGAGGCGACCGCCAGCATCGGCCCCAGCGGGGTGTCGATCCACTCCGCCAGCAGGGCGGCGACGCCGCCGGCCTTGCCGGGCGGCACGCCGAACACCTTGGCGAAGGCCTCGCGGAAGCCGCTTTCGCTCGCGTACCCTGCGTGGTGCGCGGTGCGGCCGGGCGCCCGACCATTGCGCACCAGCGAGAGCGCGGAGCCCATCCGCCGCGCCCGAGCGTAGCCGTGAACGGTCATGCCGAAGTGCCGTTTGAAGTAGCGGCGGGCGCGGACGGGTTCGATGGCCAGCTCGCGGAGCCGCTGGTCGGTCAGCCGGGCGGCGGGCTCGTGCTCGATGGCGTCGATGACGCGCGTGACCCACTGGGGCCGAGCCGCCGCGCCATCCACCGGGCGGCAGAGGCGGCAGGGTCGGTAGCCCGCGAGCAGCGCCTCGCGCGGGTCGGCGAAGAACTCCACGTTCTCACGCCGGGGTTTGCGCGCCGGACAGACCGGACGACAGAAGATGCCCGTGGTTCGCACGCCGACCACGAACAGCCCGTCCCACGCGGGGTCGCGCTGCAGCAGGGCCTGGTACATCTCATCCGGGCTGGGGAGGGTTCTGATCATGCCGCCACGGTACCGATGGGTTCGGCGGCGCTCCACCGGTTCCTGAGCGCGCTATTCGGAATGGTGCTCCACCTGCGTGTGCCCCGGCCGTATCGGCCGTGCGTTGGTGCGAGTGATGGGCGGTGACGATGCGGTCGAGTCGTGCAGGCGAGCCGCCCGACGGCGAACACCCGCACGGCTCACGGAGCCGTGGCACACGGCGGGTGCGCCTCACTTCGCCGCGTAGTAGTCAGCGTTGATCTGCACGTACTTGCGCCACTCGTCGGGCAGGTCTTCCTCGGGGTAGATGGCCTGCACGGGGCACTCATCCACGCACAGCCCGCAGTCGATGCAGGTGTCGGGGTCGATGTAGAGCATCTGGGCGTCGGCGTGGTCGGCTTCATCCTTGGTGGGGTGGATGCAATCGACCGGGCAGACCTCGACGCAGGAGGCGTCCTTGGTGCCGATGCAGGGCTCTGCGATCACGTGGGCCATGTGGCGTGGTCCTCTCGGCGAGTCGTGGGGAGCGGACCCGATCCTAGCCGGGAACAGGCGGGATCGGCAAGACGCAGGGACGTGCGGTGACGCGCGCCGCGGCGGCGCCTGCTGGAGCCCGGGCCTCGGTCGCTTCGTCGATCCTTCCGGCACGCGGGTTCCATTCGCGCGCGGCCCGTGTGCGACGCAGCGCGGCAAAAAGGATCGGGGCCGGCGTGAGCCGGCCCCTTTCCCGTGTTTCGCTCGTTGTTGGGCCGGGTTCGCCCCGGCTGGCCCCCGTCTCGTTCTCGATCAGTCTCTCTCCGCCTGCCTGTTGGAGTTGTGGGTTGGTGACGTTCAGCCCCCGGCGATGTGAGACGATCTCACATCTTCTTGGTGGCCTTCTTCTTGGCCTTCTTCTTGCCGGCCTTCTTGGTCGCCTTCTTGGCGGCCTTCTTCGTGGCGCGTTTCTTTGCCATGTTCAAGTCTCCATTTGCTTTCGCGAGCTTGTCGGAGCAGCGAAGCGAAACACATCGGCGGACCACCCGCCGCCATTGTTGTACTACTATCGGAAGCGAAAAGAAAGGGGCTTGACACTTTTCCTTGTGGAATCTTTGGCGTGACCCACAACCGGACTGATCCGATTCGGCTCGTCGTGACCGGCGCGCTGGGGCGCATGGGCGCTCGAATCCGCGCACTGGCGTCGGGTGATCCTCGCTTCGCACTCGTCGGCGCGGTCGATCGTGACGGGCCCGTCGAGGGCGCCGAAGCGCTGTCGCGCGGCGCGTTCGACCTGGTGATCGACGTCTCCTCCGACGCCGGAGCCCGCGGCGCGCTGTCGCTGGCGCGGGGGGCGAAGGCGGCGCTGCTCGTGGGAACCACGGGAATCGCCGAGGAAACGCGGCAATCGCTCGCGGGCGCGTCGAGCGAGATTCCCGTCATGATCGCGCCCAACATGAGCGTGGGCGTGGCGGTGATGAAGCACCTGGCGGCGACCGCGGCGCGCCTGCTCGGGCCGACCTGGGACGTGGGGCTGGTCGAGCACCACCACAATGCGAAGAAGGACGCGCCCAGCGGCACGGCGCTGCGGCTGGCCGAGGCCGTGGAGCGGGCCGCGGGACGACCCTTCCCGCGCGAGGCGATCCTCGCCGCACGCGGGGGCGACATCGTGGGCGAGCATTCGCTTCGTTTCATGGGGCAGGGCGAGTATCTCGAGATCACTCACCGAGCCACCACGCGCGACCTCTTCGTGCTCGGCGCGCTGCGGGCGGGCGCGTGGCTGGCGCGGCGGACGCCGGGCCGGTACGAGATCGAGCAGGCCATCGGGCTCGACTCGTCGTCGTGATTCACGCCGCACGTCGAGGTGCGGCGGGGCGCCCTGGGCTCATCAACAACAACGCCGACCCGTGCGCGGATCGGCGTCCGACTCGCCTCATCCATCGCTGACAGGCGCGTGCGTCACCGGCCCGTCATCGACTCCAGCTTGGTGGCGTTCACGCGGTTGTAGAGGTCGAGCATCTCGCGGTCGGTGAGGGCCTGCGGCACGCGAGCCCGCACCACGCCCTGATAGGGGTTGTACCAGAAGGCCGCCGTCCTGCCGTCGGTGGCGGCGATGTTCCACGGGTGCACCCGGTCGCGGTCCTCCAGCCCGGCGATGTCCATCCACGGGCGGGCGGCGTCGAGCAGCGTGTTGCGGGGCAGCTCGCCCTGGAACCACGACGGGTCGATCGTTCGAGGATGGCCCGTGTCGGTGAGGTCCACCTGTTCGAGCGTGATGCGGAGAGCCAGCTGCCGGTCAATCTGGCGCAACGAGGTCCGCGTCGTCTCCACCGCGAGCATCTGCTCATCCTGCCCGCGATTGTGGATGATGACCCCCGCCAGCACCGCCGCCAGCATCACCGCGACCAGACTGTCAATCACGAGACGCATCATGGCAGTTCCCTCCGGGCGGCCACGCACCGACCCGATGCATCAACCGTACGAAACAACTCGACCAGATCGAAGCGTGACTGTCGGGAAACCGGGTGAAGATGTGCGGCCTGTGCGGGGTGGCGGAAGCCGACGCTGCGAAAGTCGGCGATCAGCCGGGCGCCGCCCCCAGCTCCTGCTCACCACGGCCCCCTTGTTGGACCCGGAGCCGGCCCGCTTCGCTCAGATCACCGAGTCATGCGTCGGGATGTTGTGGGCCGGGGCGGTGTTGAGCGGCACGAGCGTCTCGCGCTGGATGCGCTTGGCCTCTTCCGCATCGGGCACGTAGTCGGAGTGGCAGGAGCGTTTGGCCGCGGGGGTGTCGGCGGTCGGTTGCTGGTGGCCGATGGCCGACGGCTTCCTCCCCTTCGCCGCCAGCCGGTGGATTTCGTCCGGGCTGAGAACGCCGCGACGGGCGAGGATTGCCTGCTGCTCGGGGGTCAGGGCCTCGGAACGGACGGGGGCGCCGGGGATGGTTCGGTCGCGGCCGCCCAGTCGCTCGAAGCCGGGGGCCTTGCCGCTGGCGAACTCCTGGATCTCCTTGCTGATGCGCACGCTGCACCAGTCGTGCCCGCACATGGCGCAGAAGTCCGTGTCCACGTCGAGGTCCTCGTCGTGATACGCGCGGGCCGTGTCGGGGTCGAAGGACAACTCGAAGTGCTTCTCCCAGTTGAGGGCCGCGCGGGCCTTGGTGAGTTCGTCGTCGCGGTCGCGCGTGCCGGGGATTCCGAGCGCCACGTCCGCCGCATGGGCCGCGATCTTGTACGCGATGCACCCCTGCTTCACGTCGTCCTTCTTCGGCAGGCCCAGGTGCTCCTTGGGCGTGACGTAGCACAGCATCGCCGCCCCGTGGTACGCCATCGCGGTCGCGCCGATGCAAGACGTGATGTGGTCGTAGCCAGGGAACATGTCGGTCACGAGCGGTCCGAGCACGTAGAACGGCGCGCCGTGGCAGATCGCCCGCTGCACCTTCGCGTTCCACTCGATCTGGTCGAAGGGCACGTGCCCGGGGCCTTCGATCATCACCTGCACGCCGCGGCGCCACGCACGCTCGGTCAGTTCGCCGAGCGTTTCGAGTTCGGCGATCTGGGCGGCGTCGGTGGCGTCGGCCAGCCCGCCGGGGCGCAGGCCGTCGCCGATGCTGAAGGTCACGTCGTAGGCGCGGAGGATGTCGCAGATGTCCTCCCACCGCTCGTACATGATGTTCTCGCGGTTGTGGACGAGCATCCACTTGGCCAGCAGCGACCCGCCGCGCGAGACGATGCCGATCAGGCGGTTCTTGACGTGCTTGAGGTGCGCGCGGCGCACGCCCGCGTGGATGGTGAAGTAGTCGACGCCCTGCCGCGCCTGATGGTGCAGCGAGGCCTCGATCGTCGCCCAGTCGAGGTCCTCGATCTTCTTCCCGATGATCATCGAGTAGATGGGCACGGTGCCGATGGGCACGGTGCTGGCGCGGATGATGGCCTCGCGGCAGGCGTCGAGGTCGCCGCCGGTGGAGAGGTCCATCACCGTG
This sequence comes from Phycisphaeraceae bacterium, assembly GCA_015709595.1. Classification (NCBI taxonomy): domain Bacteria; kingdom Pseudomonadati; phylum Planctomycetota; class Phycisphaerae; order Phycisphaerales; family Phycisphaeraceae; species Phycisphaeraceae bacterium. The sequence continues at coordinate 1,333,397 of CP054178.1, read as the reverse complement.
TCCGCGCCCCATTTCTCGGCCCACCTGAGTTTCTCGACTTCTTCGTCGGTGCCCGACGAAACGGGCGAGGCGCCCATGTTCGCGTTCACCTTGGTGCGGCTGGCACGCCCGATGCACATCGGGTCGAGGTTGAACTTCAGGTGGTTGATGTTCGCGGGGATGACCATCCGGCCCGCCGCGACCTCGTCGCGCACCGCCTCCGCGGCCCTGCCGGGGAAGAGCGTCTCGAAGTGCGGCTCGCGCTGCGCGACACGGCGCATCTGCGGCGTGACGATGCCGAGTCGCGCGTGCTCCAGTTGCGTGACGGGCTTGAAACCCGGCGGGGGCGTCACGCGGCGGACAATGCCGCGGGCGTCGGCGAAGGTGTACGACTCGCACGCGGCGCAGGGAGAGGAAGCGCAGCCGCGCGGAGCGGCGGCCGCCTCGCGCTCGCCGAGGATCTCGACCAGCCAGCCGTCGGGCATGAAGTCCCAGGCGGTCTTGTCGCTGGGCGCGGGCATGCCGGGCGTGTCTGGGCTGGCGAACATGCGCGGGCCGCCGATGTCGGGTCTGAGCGCAAAACTGCCTGGCGTGGTGACGTTGGGCGTGTCGCCGGGGTTGATCGCGCCGTGCAGAGGCAGCGGAAAGCCGCCGACCTCCGGCCGTCGTGATGGCGCGTCGGAGGCCGGAGCCGAGCCGACACTGGCTCTGTTCGTGGCGTGCCCGTTCGAGGAATGACCGTTGGATGTCATCGAATGCGTCATGGTCGCTTCCCTCCGCCGGTTCGAACCGGATCAGGTTCCACGGGTGCTTCTCAGCGAACGTCAGCGGCACAGGCGTCCCGCCTGTGACTCGTCCGCGCCCCGAGCGTTTGATCCATCGTAGCCGGGTCCGATCACGTTTTCGCCGCGGACGATCCGTGTTTACGGACCTTCCGAGCCCGGAGAAACTGCCGCACGCCGTGCCGAGTCGTGCATCCGCCTCAACCGGTGGTTCGCTCGGGACGATTCCCATACGAGAATTCCGCGGATCGGTCATCATTGAGGAGTCCGCCGCGGCGCCGCGCCGGAGGACTCGCCATCGGCCAGCGCCGTGGACTCGCAGGGAGAACGCATCATGCTTGGCAAGGGCTTCACATTCGCCGTCGTGGGCGCGGTGGTCGGCGCATTGGTGTGGTTCGTGATCATCGAGATTACCGGCTGGTCGCTGTGGGTGCTGGCGCCCATCGTGGGCGGGGCGGCGGGGTACGGCATGATGCGCGGCACGCAGATGCGCGGCGGCTTCCCAGCCGGCGTGCTGGCGGCGGGGCTCACGCTCTTCGCCATCTTCGGCGTGCGCTTCATCGTGGTGAACAACGAGATTCAATCCCACCTCGCCGTCAGCGAGGAGAATGTCATCAACGAGATCGCCTACGGCGTGGCCGAGGAGTGGGAGGAGGAGGGCTACGAAGTGTGGGACGAGCAGGAGGAGGACTACCTGCCCGAAGTCTACGACGAGGCCACCGACCGCTGGACCGACATGAGCGAGACGGAGCAGGAGGAGTTCATGTCGATGCTCACCGAGGGAAGCGACGAGGCCGCCGCCCTGTTCACGCCCTTCGCGCTGCTGTTCGACTTCGGCCTGTTCGGCACGTTCTGCGCCGTGCTGGCGGCGGGCACGGCCTTCAAGACCGGCAGCACCACGCTGGAAGAGGCGCTGATCGAGCGCGGCGAAGCGATTGACGTCGGTCACGCGGCGATCATCGCTTCCGACATGCGGGCGGCGGAGGGAGGCGGGTTCTTCGCACGGCTGGGACGTGAGGAACCGACATCGCCGAAGACGGCGCCAATGAAACCCGCAGGCACACCCGGATCATCGTGCATCGCCGGTCAGAGCGCCGCCCAGGATCAGGAGGCGCGGCGACGCGCGGCATGATCGACTCAATGTGCCCGTCGCCAAGCCGACGTGAGCATGTCTCTCAACTCAACGCGCGACACCACTCCACCACGCTGCTCTGCGGCAGCACGCTGACGCCCAGATGCCGCAGCATGTTGAGCATCTGCGCCCGGTGGTGCATGCCGTGCGTGGCGACATGGGTGAGCACCGCGCCGCGGGTGAAGGTGTATGACCTGCCGCCCCGCTCGCGCGTGACCGTGCCGTCGAGCGGGTGGGCGTGGGCGTGCCGCTTCAGGTCCGCCGCGGCGTCATCGAGCAAGGCGATGAGTTCACTGATGGCGAGCTGCGGCCCATCTTCCAGCCGCGGGCGGTAGGCGCGCCCCGCCAACAGATCGGTCCACACCCGCATGGCGCCGAGGATGTGCCTCGCCGTGTCGTGCAGCGAGCCGACGCCCATCTCGAAGCGGCGGTGGAACTGCTCGGGCGAGAGCGCGGCGCAGGCGTCCAGCACCTGCCGCGTGGCCCAAAGGTTGTGATCGAGGAGGATGTCGATGGGGTTGTGGGGGGGGTTGTGGGGGAGGTTGGGGGAGGACATGGCGGCTGCTTTCACTTGTGCAGCAACGATATTCTTGCTCAGGTTGCTCCGCCAGATGGCGCAGGCGTCGCGCCTGCGATCTCTTCAGCGTCGGACGATCGGCAGGCGGGGACGCCTGCCCCACCACTCCGTGAGCCGCGCCCACGCCAACATCTACTCCGTGCGCTTCAACTGCTCGATCATCTCCTTGTGCACGCGCTCCGCCGTCAGGTTGACCAGCGAGCCGTGCGAGGCGAAGCGCACGATCTCCACGTACCCCGGCCCCGGCGGCAGGTCAGGCGACCGCAGGTCCACCATCTCCTTGACCCGCCTGACCGCGCGGTCCAGGTAGAACGAGTCGTGCTCGCCGCAGAAGAGCCGCACCTTCTGCCGCATCACCGGGCCGAGTGTCTCCCAGTTGTCGCGCAGCCGAAGCGCGATGTCGAAGCGCGACCAGTGCTCGACCACCTGTTTGTCGATGACGCCGGTGAGGGCGTCGAACATGGGCCGCGGCAGGCCGGTGGCTCCGTCGCGGGGGGAGAACATCGCCTCCCATGCGTCCCATTGCAGGCCGCTCGTGCCGTCGGGGGCGATGATGCGCTCCATGCCGGCCTCCTGCCGCACCGTCATGTGGACGACATCGCGGCCCTCGAAGTCCACCGTGCGGTACGAGGGGGTGTCATTGCGGGCCGTGGCGTCCGCGCCCGTGGCGATGGTGAACAGGTTGCCGTCCGTGTACAGGTTGGTCATCTGGAACGCGGCGAAGTCCACCGGGTCCGGCGCGCTGGACCAGCAGCCCCCGAAGAACGCGGGCCAGTTGAGCTGCAGCCACAGCACCGTCCACCCGCCGGAGGAGTGGCCGTAGAGCAGGCGGCGGTCGGGCCGGGCGTCGAGTCGGAAGCGTTTCTCCAGTTCGGGAATGAACTCTTCCACCAGCGTGCTGCCGCGCGGTCCGTGGTTGTCGTTATCGACGAAGCCATGATGCCCCAGCGGCGACTCAGGGTCGAGCACGATGATCACCGCCTGCGGGGCGTACTCCGGCTCGACGGTCGCCAGCATCTCGGCGTAGTTGGCGGCGGATTCCTCACGCCCGCCGAAGCCCGGAACGATGTAGATCGCCGGCCACTTCTTCTCCGGCTGCGCGGGGTCGAACCAGCCCCTGGGCAGCGCCACCCCGGCGCGGTGGTAGACATCACGCCCGTAGAACGCGCTCAGCCGCTCGCTGCGGACCTGCACCCACTTCAGATTCCCCTGCTCGGCGGGCAACTCGCGCGGCTTCACGACGTGCGAGAGCGTCAGTTTCACCTCATCCGGCCTGCTGCGATCAACACGCGCGGAGATGACATCGCTGAACATGTTGCCGGGACCATGCTGGAACGATCGCTCCGTGCGGTCGATGTCGAGAATCGCCTGCACGCGGATTGATCCGTGCAGGTGGTCGATCGAGTGCGGAAACGCCATCGCGGCGCCGTCGATGGTGATGGATGTACCGGGCCTCCAGTCGGTCACGTCCACCCCGGCGATCGGCTCGGGGCGGTCGAAGAACGGGCCGTCGATGGGGCTCGCGCCCCAGTCCGGGCTGCCTTCGGTCAGAAAGAAGAGCAGCAGCCGACCCGTGGCGGGTTCGACGCGGGCGGCGGGGTCGAGCGTGATGACATAACGATCTCCCTGGGCGGCGGCGCAGGAGGCGAGCAGGATCAGGACGAGCGGCAGCAGACGGACGGTACGCATGGTTGATGGTACCGGTTCAGGAAGCAGCCGGTGAACGGAACCACGGCTGATCACCGATACCGGGTGAAAGACCCGAAGCCGGGCATCGGCGGCCTTCAATGTTCGTCCGCGGCTTCATGCCGCTCTCGGTCGTGGTTGGCTGGTCGATGACGTGCAGACGCAAGTTAGGCGCGCTTGTCAGTCACAATCAGCCACAGGGCGTGGATCACGCCGGGGATGCCGCCCAGCAGGGTGAGGGCCAGGTTGATCCAGAAGTGGGTGGAGATGCCCACCTGCAGCGCGGCGGCGACGGGCGGCAGAATGATGGCAAAGATAATCTTGATGATGATCATGGGGCTCCCTCGAAGAAGTTGAGGCCAGCATACTGTTTCTCCCCGGCGTTGTCATACGGAAGATGAATCGGGAACGGTCGGCGTGCGTCAGACCGGGTCGGTGCAAGGAGCGTGTTCAATGAGTTCCGGTGGTCGTGGGGAGCATGAAGCGGGCGTGATGACCCGCGTGGAGCTGTTCACCGACGGGGCCTGCTCGGGCAACCCCGGGCCGGGCGGGTGGGCGTACATCCTGCGACACCCCGAGTCGGGCAAGGAAGTCGAGCGCGCGGGCGGCGAGGTCCGCACCACCAACAATCGCATGGAGCTGACCGCGGTCATCGAGGGGCTTTCGGCGCTCAAACGCCCCACAATCGTTGACCTGTACTCGGACAGTCAGTACGTCGTCAACGGGCTCAACGAATGGATGGACGGGTGGAAGAACAAGGGCTGGAAACGCGGCAAGCACCCGGTGGTGAATCTCGATCTGTGGCGGCGGCTCGACGACCTGCGTCAGGTTCACACCATCCGCAGTCACTGGGTGCGCGGGCACAACGACCATCCCGAAAACGAGCGATGCGACCGGCTGGCGGTGGAGCAGGTGGAGCGGCACCGCCCCAGCTGAGCGCCGCGTGCGAACCGCACCCGTCACCGACGCCGATCATCCGACTGGGGTGACCGGCTGGCCAGCACTCCCTCTCACCAAAAGCATCGGGGCGACTCGTCAAAATCGCCCCGTTGCTTCAAGGTGAACGACGCCGCGGACGTCGCTCGTGACCGGGATGTGGTCCCGGTGTTGGTGCGTCCATGATGAATCGTGATCGTGCGATGTGCAAGTGAAAAAGGATGGATTGTGGACAACTCCGCGCCAATCGTTCCGTCGGTGCGGGTGGGGCGCGGGAACAGTCCGGGAAGCGTGAAACGGCCATCGGGCGTCGCCCGAAGAATGGGGCGGGCAGGAACTCATGGCGTCTGGTGGAGTCGCGTGAACGTGCGAATGGGACCGAAGGCGGGACAATCCGGGGCGGTGCAAGCCGGGCGGTTTCGCCGTCGCCACCCGCGGTCGCGCCATGCGGGCGCGGGCTTCACGCTGGTGGAGTTGCTGGTGGTCATGGGCATCCTGGCCCTGCTGGTGGGGATTCTGCTGCCCGTCATGGACACGGTGCGCGACAAGAGCCACGAGGCGGGGTGCCTGGCCAACCTGCGCCAGATCGGCGTGGCCATCGAGGGGTACCGGCAGAATCACAACCGGCTCCTGCCGCGCGTCGCCCCTCTGCCCAGCGGCGACCCCTTCAGCGAGCCCGACGGGCTGTGCGGGGCCTTGAAGCACTTCATCGACCCCACCAGCGACACCTGGGTCTGTCCCGCCGACCACCGGCACGTGCGCGGGCGGGTCAGCGCCAGCTACTTCTACGTGGCGGGGGCGTTTATGCTCTTCCTGCCGCCCGATCCCTTCCCGGCGGCGCGGCAGGTGACGGAGTACTTCGAAAAGCAGGCCGCCAACTCGATTCCCATCGTGTGGGACAGCGAGGATCGTCACCCCATCGGCACCGCACTGCCGCGCAACGGCCTGTACATTGACGGGCGCACCGAGCGCGTGGGCGAGCCGTTCACGATTCCGGAGGGGTGAGGCGTCAGGCATCAAAGCTCGGAACTCGGACTCGGAACTCCGTACTCTCGCGGCACGCAGAACACCCATGCGACTTCCCGACCGATACGAGATCGACCGCTTCTTCCGCGACCACGGTGCGCGGATTCGCCGCATGGCGATCGCCGCGCTGGTGCTGCTCATCGTGGTTGTCGCCGGGTACTGGTTCTTCGAGGGGCGCACGCGCCGGCCCCCCAGCATCTTCGACACGCCCGTCGACGACGTGGCGTCGTTCTTCGTCTCGCCCGACTTCAACCGGCTCTCGGTGCAGGAGCGGATGGAGCTGATCGGCAACTTCGTCAAGCGCTTTCAGGGGCTGACGCAGTCGGAGTCGGCGGTGCTCTCGGCCTTCATGGCGGGCCTGACCGGCAAGACGATGGACCAGCTGCGCGAAAACGTGCGCATCCTGGCCCGCGACTTCATGAAGGAGGGCGCCAGCGGCTACTTCAGCATCCCGCCCGAGGAGCGCGCCCGGTACCTCGATCAATGGCTGGTGGAGTGGATGAAGTTCGGCGAGCGCATGGAGCGAGGCGAGGAACGCGCCATGAGCGACGAGGATCGGCTCGCCATGGTCAAGCGCGACGCCGCCCGTGGGCGCGAGCGCGAGGCCCAGCGCGGTCCGGACGCCAGCCAGTGGAGCGAGCGCGACGCGGTTCGCATCATGGACTTCTGGCGCCGCGAGGTGGAGTCCGTCGCCACCCCCTCCGAGCAGGGCCAGATCATGCGCTTCATGCAGGATCTGCGCAAGCACGTCGGGGGATAGAGAAAAGAACGCACGTCAGAAACTGGCCCCGGAACCTGGATTGCCCCATCGCGGATGAACCCTTCAGGAGCGTGGAAGGGGCCTCGGGTCGCCCTTGCCCTTGCGCCTGACGCCCGGACGACACGCACTTGCGGTTCGCCGTCGTCATGTTCGGGCGGCGTGGTCATGCGCCGGTCAGACGCTGTATCCTTGCGGTCATGGCTGCAACTGACTCCGCGAGCGGGACGGCTCCATCCCGGCGATGGATCACGCGCACCGTGCTGGGCATCGTGCTGGCCACGTTCTTCTCCGACGTCAGTCATGAGATGGCGACGGCGGTGCTGCCCTTCTACCTGGCGACGGTCGGGCTGGGACCAGCAGGGCTGGGACTGATCGAGGGCGTCGCGGACTTCTTCGTGAGCATCTCCAAGCTCGGGGGCGGCTACCTGGGCCATCACGTGAAGCGCAAGAAACCGTGGGCTTCGCTGGGATACCTGGTGACCACGCTGGCGACGGCGGCGATCGGGCTGGTGGGCGCCCTGGGCGCCATCGTGTCGCTGCGCACGACGGCGTGGATCGGACGGGGGTTCCGCTCGCCATTGCGCGATTACCTGCTGGCGGACGCGGTGGAGCCGACGCACTTCGGTCGGGCCTACGGGCTGGAGCGCGCCGGCGACATGCTGGGCGCGGTGGTGGGTCCGCTGATCGCGGCGGGCGCGATCGCCCTGGGGCTGGGATTCAGCGAGTTGATCCTGTGGACGGTCGTGCCGGGCCTGATCGCGGCGGGGGCGCTGTTCTTCATCGCGCGGGAGAAGGGCGATCACCACGCGGAGGTCGCCGATCCGGTGGGCGCGGCGCGGGAGGCCGGACGATCCGGGCGCTGGCCGGGCTTTCCGCGGGCGTTCTGGCTGTTCCTGATCGTGGTGGTGCTGTTCGGCATGGGCGACTTCTCGCGCACGTTCCTGATCTGGATCGCGGCGCGATCCATGGGAGCGGACTTTTCCACGGGAGGCGTGCTGTCGATGGCGGTGCTGTTGTACGCGGGTCACAACCTGGTGGCGGCGCTGGCGGCGTATCCGGCGGGACACGTCGGCGACCGGCGCTCGAAGCGGGGCGTGCTGGCGGCGGGGTACGGGCTGGGCGTGGTGGTGAACCTGCTGCTGGCGGTCGGAAGCGGATCGATCGCGATGGTGGTGGTCGCCATCGTGCTCTCGGGCGTCTATATCTCGATCGAGGAGACGCTGGAGAAGGCGGTGGCGGCGGAACTGCTGCCGCGGCATCTGCGCAGTCTTGGCTTCGGCATCCTCGCCTGCGGCAACGCGGTGGGCGACATGGCGTCGAGCGTGTACGTCGGGCTGCTGCTGCAGGCGGGCCACGACGCGACGGCGTTTCTGCTGGCGGCCCTGTTCGGCGCCGCGGGGCTGACGGTGATGTTCATCGTCCGCCGCCGGTTGTCGTGAGGAAGCCGCGGAGACCTCCGCCGGTGAGGCGAATCCTGCCGGGCGTCGGATCGTGTCATGCGACGAGAGAACTCGTCTCGATCGCCACCCCGGTCACGCCAGGTTGTCAAATCACCAGGCCGATCACCCCGCCGGGTAATACGTGGGCGCCCCCGGGCCCACCGGCAGACCCAGCAGGAACACCCATACGTAGAACAGGGCGGTCCAGCCGATGATGAGCGCGATCGAGTAGGGCAGCATGGTGGCGATCATGGTGCCGATGCCCAGGTTCTTCTGGTAGCGCACCGCCACCGCCAGGATCAGCCCGAAGTAGGACATCATGGGCGTGACGATGTTGGTGGTGCTGTCGCCGATGCGGTAGGCGGCCTGGATCACCTCCGGGCTGTAGCCCACGGTCATGAGCATGGGCACGAAGATGGGCGCCGTCACCGCCCACTGGGCGCTGGCGGAGCCGATCATCAGGTTCACGAAGCAGCACATCAGGATGAAGGGAATGAACACCAGCGGGTTGTCGAGTTTCATCGCCACCAGCCAGTCCGCGCCCACCACGGCCAGGATCTGCCCCAGCCCGGAGTAGTTGAAGAACGCCACGAACTGGGCGGCGAAGAACACCAGCACGATGTACAGCCCCATCGAGCGCATGGCCCCGGCCATGGCGTCGATGATGTCGCGGTCGGACTTCATCGTGCCCACGACCCGGCCGTACACGAAGCCAGGGATCACGAAGAAGATCAGGATCATCGTCACCACGCTGCGCAGCATGGGGCGGAAGGAGTCCGGTCCGGTGAGCGAGCCGTCCGGGTCGCGCAGCACGCCCCAGCCGGGCAGGAAGGACGCCCAGTCGAGCCACGCCACGCGCGGACCGGCCAGCACCACGAAGCCCAGCGCGACGATGAGCGCGGCCAGCCCGGCGGCGAGCAGGCCCTTCCTCTCCCGCGCAGTTACGGTGTTCATGGCGGCGCTGGGGGGCGGACCGTCGGCGTCGTCCGCGTCCGCCGGGTTGTACTTCCCCAGACGGGGCTCGACGATGCGGGCGGTGATGAACCAGCCGATGGCCGTGACCAGGAACGTGCTGGCGGACATGAAATACCAATTGACGGCGGGGTGGACTTCGTAGCCCGGGTCGATCAGCCGCGCGGCTTCCTCGGTGATGCCCGCCAGCAGGGGATCGACGGTGCCGATGAAGATGTTGGCGCTGTAGCCGCCGCTCACCCCGCAGAACGCCGCGGCCATGCCCGCCAGCGGATGCCGCCCCAGCCCGGCGAAGACGGCCATCGCCAGCGGGATCAGCACCACGTAGCCCATCTCGCTGGCGGTATTGCTGATGACCCCCGCAAAGACCACCACGAGCGTGACCAGCTGAGGCGGGGCGGCGAGGATCAGCGCGCGAATGGCCGCCGAGAGCAGCCCGGACTTCTCCGCCACGCCCACGCCCAGCAGCGCGACCAGCACCGTGCCCAGCGGCACGAACGAGACGAAGTTGTGAACGAGGTTCTGGGCGATCCAGCGGATGCCGTCGGCGTTGAGCAGGTTGGTGGTGGTGAGCATGGCGCCGTCCGCGGCGGCGGGACGCGGATCGGCCACGCTCACGCCGAAGTACGTAGTGATCGCGCTGATGATCGCCACCGCGACGGCGCACAGGGCGAAGAGCGTCACCGGGTGCGGCAGCAGGTTGCCCAGCCACTCGACCAGCGTGAGGAAGCGCGCGATGAAACCGCCGCGCGGCGGGCGAGGCGCGGGGCTTGCCGTCGTTCCATCGGCGGGGCTGGTCATGGCGTTGTTCCTTCCTCGAGCACGGACTGACGGAGCGCGTGGCGACACCCACGACCTCAGGAGAGCCGCGACCGTGAGGGAGCGGGGATCGATCTCGCGTTCCTCGCGCCGGAACCATCTTCGCGATGAAACCGAGTCACGCAAGTGCCCACTGCAACGTCCCGGCCTGCTCGCCCAACAACTTGAGCCGCGATTCCCGCGGAATACGATCACCTTCGACCGCTCACCCACGGGCCGGACGCTCCGGCGTCGCCCATCCGGAGAACCCCTCATGCTGGAATCCCGCCTGTTCTGCTCGGCGCTGGTGCTGAGCACGTCGTTCCTGCTCCCCTCCGCCGGTCTGGCTCAGACCATTTCCGGCGGCGCGGGCGTGGAGGTTGAGGCCGCCCCACGATCCGGGAACCTGATTCCCCGCGACGTTTTCTTCGGCAACCCCGAGCGGGCCGCGGTGCAGATCAGCCCGGACGGTACGCGGCTCGGCTACATCGCGCCGCACAACGGCGTGATGAACGTGTGGGTGCAGACGGTCGGGAAACAGGACGCGCGGCCCGTCACCAACTCCACCGGACGCCCCATCCGTCAGTACTTCTGGGCGGAGAACAACGATCAGATCATCTACCTGCAGGACCGCGGCGGCGATGAGAACTGGCATCTCTACGCCGTGGACCTGAAGACCGGAGCGGAAGTCGACCTGACGCCCTTCGAGCACGTGCAGGCCCGCGTGGTGGCGTCGGACGAGAACTTCCCGGACGAAATGCTCATCGCGGTGAACAACCGCGTGCCGCAGCTGCATGACACCTGGCGTGTGAACACCCGCACGGGCGCCCGCACGCTGGTGCATGAGAACACCGAGGGCTTCGCGGGCGTCATCGCCGACAGCCAGTATCGCGTGCGCGGCGCGCTGCGGTATCGACCCGACGGCGGCATCACGGCGTTCCTGCGTCCCGCCGGCGAGGGCGAGTGGACCAGGTTCGCGGAGTGGGATCAGCAGGACGCCCTGACATCCAGCCCCATGGGGTTCACCCGCGACGGCAAGACGCTGTACCTGCTGGATTCGGCGGACCGCAACACCGCGGCTCTCTTCTCGGTGGACGTGAGCGACCCCGCCATGCCGCGCACGCTGGTGGCCTCCAGCGAGAAGGCCGACCTGAGCGGCGCGGTGGGCGACCCCAGGACCGGCAGGCCGCAGGCGGTGTCGTGGGAGTACGCAAGGCGGGAGTGGACCATCCTCGACCCCTCCATCCAGAAGGATTGGGACTACCTGTCCACCGTGGAAGATGGCGAGATGAACATCACCTCGCGCAGCCGCACCGATGACAAATGGGTCGTCAACTACGTGGTCGATGACGGGCCGGTGAAGTACTACCTGTACGACCGTGCCGCCGGCAAGGCGACGTACCTGTTCTCCAACCGTCCGGCGCTGGAAGGGCTGAAGCTGGCGAAGATGGAGCCGGTGATCATTCCCTCCCGCGACGGGCTGGAACTGGTGTCGTATCTCACCAAGCCGGTGCATGGACCTGCGAATCACCTTCCGATGGTGCTGCTGGTGCATGGCGGCCCGTGGGCGCGCGATTCGTGGGGGTACAACTCGCTGCACCAGTGGCTCTCCAACCGCGGCTACGCGGTGCTGAGCGTCAACTTCCGCGGTTCGACGGGCTTCGGCAAGGCGTTCATCAACGCCGCCAACCGCGAGTGGGCGGGCAAGATGCACGATGACCTGATCGACGCCGTCAACTGGGCGGTGGAGAAGGGCATCGCCGATCCGCGCCGCGTGGCCATCATGGGCGGGTCATATGGCGGATACGCCACGCTCGTCGGTCTGACCTTCACGCCGGACGTGTTCGCGGCGGGCGTGGACATCGTCGGCCCCAGCCACGTGGGCACGCTGCTGGCCTCCATTCCGCCCTACTGGGAGCCGATCAAGGCCATGTTCGAGACCCGCGTGGGCGCGGCGCACGAGAAGGAGTATCTCGATTCGATCTCGCCGCTCACCAGGGTCGATCAGATCAGGCGGCCGCTGCTCATCGGTCAGGGCAAGAACGACCCGCGCGTCAAGGAGGCCGAGAGCGAGCAGATCGTGCGCGCCATGCAGGAGCGCAATATCCCGGTGACGTATGTGCTCTTCCCCGACGAGGGCCACGGCTTCGCCCGGCCTGAGAACAGCATGGCGTTCTTCGCCGTGACGGAGGTCTTCCTGGCCCAGCATCTCGGCGGGCAGTACCAGCCGATTGATGATGACGTGAAGAAGTCCAGCGCCCAGGTGCCCGCCGGGGCGGAGTTGATCACGGGGCTGAAGTGACCGCATGGCCGCACGGGCGGCGCGTTTCGGAGCACCCTGACACAGCCGCGGTGGTCGCCGCGGCTGTTTTCTTCAAATGCAGGAACCGGGCGCGGTGGCAGCCGATGGCGACGTTGGCACGACTCGCTACGATGCTCTGATTGGTCCGTTCCCCGAGGCCCGCGCGTGTTGACCCGCATCGAAGCACTGAACTACCGCTCACTCCGATACGTGTCGGAGCGACTTTCGCCCTTTCAAACGCTTGTCGGTCCGAACGGATCGGGCAAGAGTTCGTTTCTGGACGTCGTGGGATTTCTCGGTGACCTGCTTCGGGTTGGCCCGCTGCGTGCGATTCAAGGCGAAGGGATGGCGGTTCCCCAGCGTGCCGCCGATCCCATGCACCTGTGCTGGATGCGTCAGGGCGGATGGTTCGAACTCGCGGTCGAGATGGACATCCCAGCGGCGCGGTTGGAGCGGTTGGGCAACGGGCGCACGAAGCGGGCGAGATACGAGACGCGGATCGAAGTCGGGGGTGACCGCGGCGAGGTGCGAATTGCCATTGAGACGCTGTGGCTGACGCCGGCGGACGACGCCGGTGCGACCGTTGAGCGAACGCTCTTTCCCACGCCTCCCGCCGTTCCCGAATCGGTCGTGCGTGCACCCGGGAGACAGAAACCTGAGGGCTGGAAGAAGGTCGTCACCAAGAACACGGAGGCCGGGACGGACTACTTCATGTCGGAAACGACTGGCTGGAACAACCCGTTCCGGCTTGGCCCCGCAAAATCGGCGCTTGCCAACCTGCCCGAGGACGAGGATCGCTTTCCCGTGGCGACGTGGGTGAAGCGCGTGCTGATGGAAGGTATCCGGCGCGTGACGCTGAACGCCGAGGCAATGCGTCGTCCGAGTCCACCTGGTTCTCCCCGCCACTTTCTGCCCGATGGCTCGAATCTGCCGTGGGTCGTCCATGAACTGGAGACGCGGGATCGCGACCGTTTTGCCCGCTGGATTGAACACTTCCGAACCGCCATACCCGACCTGAGGACTGTTACGACCATTGAGCGCGAGGAGGATCGTCACCGATATCTCGTCGTGGAGTACGAGAACGGTCTCAAGGCCCCCTCGTGGGTTGTGTCGGACGGAACCCTTCGCCTCCTGGCGCTGACGCTTCTCGCGTTCATCGACGGTATCGAAGGCGTGTACCTTATCGAGGAGCCCGAGAACGGTATTCACCCGCGGGCGGTTGAAACGGTGTTCCAGTCGCTTTCGTCGGTCTACAACGCACAGGTGCTCTGTGCGTCGCACTCGCCCGTGATACTCGGTCTCGCCAAGCCAGCCGACCTCCTGTGCTTCGCCAAGGATGAGCATGGCGCGACCGACATCGTTCGCGGAGACGAGCACCCCCGTCTGAAGAACTGGAAAGGTGCCTTGGACCTCGGAACGCTATTCGCCGCGGGGGTGTTGGGGTGACGCCGGAACTGGTCATCCTGGTTCCCGACAAGGACATCGAACAGACGCTCCACCACCTGCTCTTGCGCCCCGAGAGTGTCGGCATGCGGCCTCTCCACTCATTCAAACTCATCACGCATCCGGGGCGCGATCCGGGCGTGTATCACACCGGACATGACCTCCTCCGGGCCTTCGAGGGCGAAGCCGAATGCGCCCTCGTGCTGCTTGACCTAGCGTGGGACGGAGTCCCCTCCCAAGATCCGGCTCGCATCGAATCCGACGTTGAAGCAAGATGTCATGACGTTTGGGGTAATCGATGCCGCTGCGTGTGCATTGCGCCCGAAGTGGAAGCATGGGTGTGGAGCGATTCGCCGCATGTCGCTGAAGCACTCGGATGGAACTCCCCGAGCGAACTACGGGAGTGGCTCGCCAGCGAACAACTCTGGCCCGCAGGGTTGCCCAAGCCACCCGACCCGAAACGGGCGTTCGAGCGAGCCACTCGCCATCGGCGCGTCGTGCCATCATCCTCCATCTTCGGACGGCTTGCGCAAAAAGTCAGTTTCACACGATGCCAGGATCGAGCGTTCCTGCGGTTGCTGAACATTCTTCGAACGTGGTTTCCACCAAGGTGACCGCAGGCGATCGTTACAGTGGTCGTCGAGTTCCACACCATGCCCTCCTCTCCACTCATCGCTCTGTGGCGCGCCAGGCCGTTCCGCCCCGTCGCGCTGCGGCTGAGGGACGGTCGCTCCATCCTCATCCTCACCCACGAGCAGCTCGCCACCTCGCTGGATGAGCGTCGCTTCGCCGTGGTGAGCGCGGCGGGAGTCGAATCCTTCACCATCGACGACGTCGATTCGTATGACGTGCTCGTGGCGACCCAGCGGCACGTGTCATATGGCGTGCCCGAGCCCGAGGATGACGATCCGCCGCAGCGCGCTTCGATTCCTGTCCCTCACCCTGTTCCGACTCATGTTTCCGCTCGTTCTTTCGTTCCCACACTGAAACACGCGCCAGCCGCGCCTGATGCGTCGCGTCAGGCCGGATCGAGTTCCAGCGTTCCACTCCCCGACGCCCCTCAGCCGCGGGCCGACCCCGTCGCCGCCGCCAGCATGCACGCTGCCGGGCTGGACTACGGCGCCATGCAGCGGGCCATCTTCGACGCGGGCGAAGGGCGTCTGCATGTCGTCCCAACCGATGACGGGCTGCGACTCACCCAGTTCACCCTGCGCGACCGGGCGGGAAGGAACCTGCTCACGACGCTGGGGACGCGCTGGCGACTGTTCGGGCTGGAGTCGTTCGAGAACGGCCGCGCGTTCCACCTCGTCCATGCGGATGACCCCCTGCTGATCAGGCAGGTGCTCATCTGGCCGGCGGTGGAGCAGGCCAAGCTCGATCCGTTCGGGTCCGTCATGTCGCTCACCCGCGCCCGCGAAGAACTGGCCGCCATCGACGCTGCCGCGCGTCAGTCGCCCAGAGCAATCCCCGTCAGGGCCGGTTATTTCGAGTCGCTGGCGCCCAAGCCGACCGATACCGCGCCGAACTCGCGCTGGTGGGAGAATCCCGCTCAGCCCGCGACCCTTGCGCCGGACGCCTTCACGCTCGACGCCGACCCGGTCGAGATCGCGCCGCACTGGTTCGAGGAGCAGCTGCGCCTGCTCGGCCCGGATCGCAGGCCGGTCTTCGACCTGACGGAGTGCGGCTGGTTCGGCGAAGGCCGCATCGAAGGCGACCACTGGACCCTGAACCTGGTGCGTCCGCACGAAGGCACGCGGCTGGAACTGCGCATGTGGCCGGGCGAGAAGCAGGCGTCGCTGCCGGGCGGACCGCGACACCCGATGGACTTCGTCCAGCGCGCCATGCGCAACTACCACCTGTACGACCGAATCGACGTGCTGCGCGGCGTGCTCATGCGCGGACCGGCGCCGAGCGATCAGCCCGCCGCGTCCATTCCGGTGATCGACGGCGCGGTCGGATTCGTGGGCGAGCCGCCGCGACGGGTCACCGTCGAGCCGCCCTGCCACGTGCTCGAACTCTGGCCCGGCGAGCCGGAGATTGCAACGCCGTTCCTGCATCCGCGGCTGGTGGACCCCGTGGGTCGCGCCATGTTCGACCTTCGCGGGTCGCGCTGGGGCGCGATGATCGAATGGGACGCCGCGCCCGGCGCACTGCTCGGCGACCCCGCGCCCGCGTTCATTCTGCGCCTGATCAACCGCGACGAGCGCGAGCGCTTCGGCGCCGCGTCATTGCGGTTGGCGGTGCATCTGGGCTCGTGTTGCGTGCGCGGACTGGGCGGCGAGGGCTCCACGTCGCTGGGTCGGCTGCACCTTGACGCCCATCACTGCGTTACACCGGACATGCTGCTGGAGTGGCTCACCGAGTCGCTGGGGCGCGGGCGCGACCTGCCCTGGTGAGCGGTCGGAGCCGCGGACCTGTGCGACGTCGGATGAATAAGCCGGGCCGCGACGTGCGCCGCGGCCCGGCCTCTTTCCCCAGCGAGAGAGAACGGAGCGTCCCTCCCTCGACTTCTCGCACTCGATCTCACACTGGTTCGACGCGCTCCGTGTCGCGCCGAACGGGCACGGATCAGCCGCCGCGCCGCCGGCCCGGACGCGTCACCCACGCTGAGAGAGGAAGCAGCGCGATGGCGCCCGGGGACGGAATGGCGAGGATCTGCCCGCGGATCTCTCCGCCGGGGAACAGCGTCGAGTGAACGTTGATGTACAGCCCCGCGCTGAACAGCGCGGTGATCTGCTGCGCGTTGAGCGGGCCGGAGCCGGTCAGTACGCCGGACGTGCTGTTGGAGTGGGTCAGGTGAATGATGATGGGACCGTTGACGCCCGCCTGGCCGATGTGAACGTGCGCGCCGACCGAGTTGGCCAGCAGATCCTGGTATGTGCCGGAGGTCAGCGTCAGCATGCTGGTCGTGTCGTCGAACGTCAGAAGGGCCTTGCCCGTGCCCGGCGAGTTGTTGGGCGGCACCTCGTTGAGGCCGTTCATGTCGCATCGGAAGAAGAACAGATCCGCCATCGCCGCGGGGGCGATGAACGCACAGCACGCCAGCGCCAGCGTTGCTCGAAGGAACATCACGAGGACTCTCCTTTCCCAACTCCCTGACCGACCCCATCCCCCGGCGAGCAGCGCCACGTTGCATGTGATGATGACGCCGGACTTGACGCCCGCCAACGCATTCATGTCGCGTCACCCGTCACGTCTTGCGGCGATCGCCGGATTTTTTCTTCCATGCCCCGTCCGGCGGTTTCTGGTAGAAGATTGGTGCGGGCGGCGGCTACCCTCCGCCGCGGGCAGGTCACCATGTCGGCGGAACGACCCGAGTCAATGAATCCCGGCGTCGAGCCCCGTCCCCTGAGCGGGGAGGAGTTCGCCGCGCACTTCACACGGTCATTCCGTTCGGCGTGGCTGCTGGCGGTGAGCATTCTCGGCGACCGAACGCTCGCCGACGACGTGGTGCAGGAGGCGGCGCTGATCGCGTGGCGCCGGATCGACCAGTACCGTCGCGGCACCAACTTCACCGCGTGGCTGGCGCAGATTGTCCGCTTCGAGTCGCTCAATCACCGTCGCCGCGCCGAGCACCGGCTTTCGACCAGCGTGGACCCGCTGGAGATGGACCACGCCTTGCCGGGCGGCGCGGTCGTGGACCCGGCGCCCGTCATCGACAGCGCCGGTCGCCTGCGCGTCGATCAGTCGGGCTTTGACGACGCGGTGGTGAAGGCGCTGCAGGGGGTATCCGATATCGCACGGGCGTGCCTGCTGCTTCGCGTGGTGGAAGGGCTGGAGTACAGGGAAATCGCCTCAATCCTCGGCATCCCCGAGGGAACTGCAATGAGCCACGTGCATCGAACACGTTCTACGCTCCGGGAGCGTCTCTCCGGACGCCAGACGCCGCCCGACGCCGCACCGGATGAACGGAGTGGTTCCCATGCCCCATGACCATCACGATGGCCGAACGGACTCGGTGGATCGGATGATTGACGATGCGCTGTCGCGCGGGTTCGAGCCGCCGGCGGCGACGGGGTTCATTCCGCCAACGGTGTTCGCCGCGGAATCGGGAACGGCCTCATCGTCCGGACCATTGGCGGGCGCTTCACGCGCGGTTCGCCCCGCGTGGATGCGCGTCGCCGCGGTGGCGGCCTGCCTGGCGATGCTTGCGTTCAGCGGCTGGAGTCTGTGGGCGTACTTCCGCCCCATGCCCGCGGGCGAGGCGTGCGAGACGCAGCTGACCCGGCTCGACGCCTTCCTCGCACTGCGTCAGGCGGGCTTCGTTCCCGAGAAGGCGCTGACCGATCCGGCCGCTGCGTTGCGGGCGGTCGGCGACCACGTGGGCGTGCCGCTCGCCATCGGCGATCTTCCGTCCGGCGTGGAGGTTCGCGGCATGGCGACGTGCCCCAGGGTCTCGCCGTGGTGCGCCGCGCTGCTGGCCCGTGTGGATGGGGCCGACGTGGTGGTGTTCATCGACCGGCGGGCCGTGCTGGTCGGCGGTCAGCAGGCCAAGCATGAGATGGAGAAGGACGCCGCGCGCGAGGGCGTCTTCGAGCACGGGGCTGTGCTGGACTCGGTGTCGCTGAACGAGGTGTCGCCCCACGCCCAGCCGCGCCTGATCGGGCTGATTCGGGAGGGTCGGTGACCGACTGTGGGCCGATGGCTGCTGGTGACCGGCGCCCTCGCCTACCCCTTCTGGCCGGGATCGGCTACCGTATCACGTCATGCGGATGATTCCTTCCACGGGCCGCCGGTTCATCGTGTGCCTCGGCGCCGCGCTTGTTCTGGGCGCGTCCCCGCTCGGCTGTCATCGTTCCCTGTACGATGCGGACAAGGCCACTCGGGCCTACCCCGAATCGCTCCATACGACCACCGTGGTGGACATTCAGGTCTTCCGCGAGGGTGAGTCCATCGAGCTGCGCAACGCCACGGCCACGACCTACCGCGACTTCGACCTGTGGATCAACCAGCGCTGGGTCCGCCGCGTCGAGGTGCTTCGCGCGGGCGGCACGCTGCGGCTGTCGCTGTGGGACTTCTGGGATGAGCGTGGCGAGACCATCAACGCGGGCGGCCTCTTCCGCACCGACGTGCCCACGCCCGTGCGCCTGGTGGAGATTCAGATGGCGGAGGACGCTCCGATGGTGTGCCTCGTCGCCATCCGCGCCGAACCGGCGGAGTAGCGAGGTTCCCGATTGACGACAGGGCGGCCTGCGGGTGGCGCGACGCTCCGCGTCGCGCGCACGCGCCATCAACCGCAACGACTCGATCCCTCGATGCCTTGGTGCCTCACTCCACGCGCACGTAGTCCTCGAACGTCATCGCATGGACGTGCC
The DNA here is from genome assembly GCA_015709595.1 of Phycisphaeraceae bacterium. NCBI lineage: Bacteria > Pseudomonadati > Planctomycetota > Phycisphaerae > Phycisphaerales > Phycisphaeraceae > Phycisphaeraceae bacterium. The sequence continues at coordinate 1,314,250 of CP054178.1, read as the reverse complement.
GCTCGTCGGCGGCGTGATGCTCCGCACTCACGAGGCGCCACGTCGAAGCGTCAAACGCGGGGAAATACGTGTCGCCTTCGATCGTCGCCTCGACCCGCGTGAGGTACAGGCGATCGGCCCGCGGCAGGGCCAGCGCATAGATCTCGCCGCCGCCGATGATGAATGCCTCGGTTTCGTCGGGGCTGATGCCTGCGATGGCCTCATCCAGGGAATGGGCCACCTGCACGCCTTCGTGAGCCCATGAGCGGTCACGGGTGATGACGATGTTGGTGCGCCCCGGGAGCGGGCGCTTGATCTCGTCGAACGTCCGCCGCCCCATGACGACGTGGTGACCCATCGTCAGATGCTTGAAGCGTCTGAGGTCATCCGGCAGGCGCCAGGGCAGCCCGCCATCGCGTCCGATGACGCCGTTCTTCGAGATGGCGGCAATAAGCGAGAGGAGCATGGGGCGAATGAGGCATCAGGAGACAGGCACTGGGCACCAGGCATTGGAGAGTCGGCAGTCGACTCGGCTGTCGGGTGGGTCGAGTCCACGAGGCCCACCGGGGGATTGTGAGTTCCGAGTTCCGAGTTTCGAGTCACGAGTTCCGAGTGCTGAGTGCTGAGTGTCTGAAGTTCTGTCGCTCTGACCTCTGACTCCTCCCCCCTCTGTGTCCTCCGTGCCTCTGTGGTGAACTCCTCCCCCTCACACCGCCACCGGCGCCCGGATCGCCGGCTGCGGGCGGTAGTCCAGCAGTTCGAAGTCCTCGTACTCGAAGTCGAAGATCGACCGACGGGCGGCGTTGAGTTTCATGCGCGGCAGCGCTCCCGGCGTGCGGGTCAGTTGCTGACGGGCCTGCTCCACGTGGTTGGCGTAGAGATGCACGTCGCCGAACGTGTGGATGAACTCCCCCGGCTCCAGGTCGCACACCTGGGCCACCATCATCGTGAGCAGGGCGTACGACGCGATGTTGAAGGGCACGCCGAGGAACACGTCCGCGCTGCGCTGGTAGAGCTGGCAGGAGAGCGTGCCGCGACGCTCCGCGTCACGTGGCGGCGTTACGTAGAACTGAAACAGCACGTGACAGGGCGGCAGTTTCATTCGCTCGATCTCCGCCACGTTCCACGCGCTCACGATCAGCCGCCGCGAGTCCGGGTCGCGCTTGATCCGCTCCACCACCATGCTGATCTGGTCGATCGTTCGGTTGGGATCATCCGGCGTCGGCGCGGGCCACGAGCGCCACTGGTGGCCGTACACCGGACCGAGTTCGCCCGTGGCAGGGTCGGCCCACTCGTCCCAGATGGTCACGCCGCGCTCGTTGAGCCAGCGCGCGTTGGTGCTCCCCCGCAGGAACCAGAGCAGCTCGTAGATGATCGAGCGGACGTGCAGCTTCTTGGTGGTGAGCAGCGGAAAGCCCCGGCGCAAGTCGAACCGCATCTGCCGCCCGAACAGCGAGAACGTGCCCGTGCCTGTGCGGTCGTGCTTCTCCACGCCGTGGTCGAGAATGTCGCGGAGCAGGTCGAGATACTGACGCATGTCGGGTGATGATAACGCGCGAGCGGCGCCGGCACGATCGAACAGCGGATCGCGCTTCAGCGCCTCATGCCAAAGCCATCCGCCGCCTCGGGTCCGGCACGGGTACGGCGGCAAGCAGTGCCCGCGTGTACTCGTGCCGGGGCGAGTCGATCACCTGCTCGCGCGGACCGATTTCGACGATCCGGCCCTGCCGCATCACCGCGATGCGGTCGCACAGATGGTCCACCACCGCCAGGTTGTGGCTGATGAAGAGGTACGCCAGCCCAAGGTCGCGGCGCAGGTCGGCCAGCAGGTTGAGAATCTGCGCCTGCACCGACACATCCAGCGCGCTGGTGGGCTCATCCAGCACCAGCAGGCGCGGGTTGAGCGCCAGGGCACGGGCGATGGCGATGCGCTGCTTCTGCCCGCCAGAGAACTCGTGCGGGAAGCGCTCCGCCGCGCCGGACCACAGCCCCACGCGCTCCAGCAGTTCGGCCACGCGGCGGGCCCGCTCGCCTCGCCGAGCGAGGCGATGCACCTCCAGCGGCTCGCCCACGATGGTCTTCACGCGCAGGCGCGGGTTGAGCGAGCCACCGGGGTCCTGGAAGACGATCTGCGCGTGGCGGCGGTCGGCCTTGCTCAGGCGGACTGCGGGTCCATCCACGATCCGTCGCCCGTCGAAGAGCACTTCGCCGGATGTGGCCCGGACCAGCCCCAGCACGGTCCGTCCCACGGTGGTCTTGCCGCTGCCGGACTCGCCCACCAGCCCCAGCGCCTCGCCGGGCGCGATATCGAAGGTCACATCCTCGACGGCCTTCACCCAGCCGGCGATGCGCTGCAGCAGCCCGGCCCGCACGGGGAAGTGGACGCGGAGGTTGCACACGCGCAGGAGAGGCGACGGGGCTTCCGCGCCGGGGGCATGCTGCTCAGGGGCGCCGACCGATTCCGTTCGTGATGGCACGGCGCCGGTGGTCACGCTCCATCGTAGCGATCACGGCCGCAGGTTGATCACGTCCTCGCGTCCGCTGGGGGTCACCAGCCGAACCACCACGCCCCGCGGTGAGGAGAAGAAGTACCGCTCCATGCGGGCGTAGAACTCGTCGATGTTGTTGACCGGCTCGTCGAAGACGTGCGTGATGATGGTGCCTGGGTCGATGACGGTGTCCACGGGGCGGCCCGCGAGGATCTGCTCCACGATCACGCCGCGGCGGAAGGGCACGTTGAGCTGCCGCGCCCGCTCGGGCGTGCTGGTGGAGAGCTGCACCAGCCCCAGCGTGCGCAGAAATCGCAGCAGCGCGGGCTGCACCATCTGCTCGGGGCGCAGTTCGGCCAGCGTCACACCCACGGTGCGTCGGACGCCCTGCTTCGCCTCCTCCTCGTAGCGCCACACGTCCAGCGAGATGGTGTCGCCGGGGGAGCGGGAGGAGACCATCGACCGCAGCTGCGCCAGGGTGGCCACGCGTCCGCCATCGACGGTGAGGATCACGTCGCCTGGCCGCAGCCCTGCGTTCGCCGCCGGTCCGCCCTCGTTGACGCTGAGAATCTCCACCCCCTCGCCCTGGAACCCCCGGGCCAGCGTGGGTTGCGAGATGGCGGGCTGCAGCTGCACGCCGATGAAGCCGCGCGACACCTCGCCCTTGCTGATGAGCTGCGGCACGACGGACTCGATCATGGTCATGGGAATCGCCAGACCGATGCCCGCAAAGGAGCCCTGGCTGGTGGTGGATTCCCGCCGCCCCGTGGCGATGGCGGTGTTCATGCCGATCACCTGCCCGTAGATGTTGGTGAGCGGTCCGCCCGAGTTGCCGGGATTGATGGCGGCGTCCACCTGGATGAAGTTCTGATAGTGCAGCGTCTCGAGCTGGGCGTCCCGCCCGATGCCGGAGACGATGCCCTGGCTCATCGAGAAGCGGAAGTCGAAGGGCGACCCGAAGGCGAAGATGCGGTCGCCCTGGCGCACGGTGGTCGAGTCGGCTCGCTCCGCCGGGTGCAGGCCGCCCGGCGCGATGCGCAGCACGGCGATGTCGGTGCGCAGGTCGGTTCCCACCACCTCGGCGTCGCGCAGCGTGCCGTCGTGCAGTTGCACCTGGATGCGCTGGGCCTCCTCGATCACGTGGGCGTTGGTGACGATGTGCCCGTCCTCATCGAAGACCCAGCCGGAGCCGGACGAAAGCTGCACCTGCGGGCCGGTGCGCAGCATGAGGCGCGACTCCGAGTCCTTTCGATACGTGGAGATGTAGACCACCGACGGCTCGACCTTGGCCGCGATGTCGCGGTGGGCCTGATTGATCTGCTCCAGCACGTTGTCCGTGCGCAGCCGATCGCTGGCCTGGATGATCGACGCCTGCGTGCGGGCGTAGGTGAGTTGTCGAACCGCCATCGGTCCGGCCAGCAGCACCGCCGCCACCGTCACCAGCACCGCCACGCTCGGCCCGTACGCGCCCAGATTGCGCGATGACATGCCCAACTCCTTTTGATCGACGGTGAACTCCCCCTCATCCTTCGGAAACACCCTTCAACCCGTTCATTTCACCGGCATCCATACGGTACGGATGCTCCCCCAGATCGCGCCGCTTCACCCGGTCGGCCCATTTCGCCGCGGCGTCCATCAGGTGTCCGCCGCCATCCGTCAGCGGGGGGGCGAAGGGGGGCTGGCGGGGGGTCAGCCCCAGCAGATCCTGCAGCACCACGATCTGGCCGTGACAGGCCGGGCCGGCGCCGCATCCGATCACGGGAATCTTCACGGCGCTCACGATCGCCTCGGACACCTCCGCCGGCATCGCCTCCAGCAGCAGCATGGATGATCCGGCGTCCTCCATCGCCCGGGCGGCGTCGATCAGTTCCCGCGCCTCCGACGCGGTGCGGCCGGCGAAGCGGTATCCGCCCTCCCGCCGCACGTGCTGGGGGCGCAGTCCGAGGTGGGCGACCACGGGCACGCCGGCGTGGGCCATCTTCGAGACCAGCCCCGTAAATGATCGGTCCACCTCGAGTTTCACCGCGTCGGCCAACCCCTCGGTCATGAAGCGACCGGCGTTGCGAAGCCCGTCGGCGTCGCTGGTCTGGTAGGACATGAAGGGCATGTCCGCCATGACAAGGCAGTTGGGAGCGCCTCGCTTCACCGCCGCGGTGATGAGAATGAGGAAGTCCAGCGGCGCATGGATGGTGCTGGGCAGACCGAGAATCATTTCCGCCGCCGTGTCGCCCACCAGCAGGACGGGAATCCCCGCCTGCTGCAGCCATCGGGCGGTGGTGGCGTCGTAGCATGTGAGGCAGGCGAAGGGCTCGCCCTTTTCGACAAGCCGGGCGATTGACCGCGCCGTCATCGGCTGGCGGATGGGCTCGAACCGCGGCGACGCGAGCGGGCGGGATGCGGCGTCTCCCAGTACGATCTCGGGCACCGACGAGGGTCGCGACGGGGTGGCGGTCATGGAGGATTGTACGGGGGTGGGAGATGGTTGGGGGCCACCCGTCTTTCCCGCACTTTTCCGCACTCGACCAGACGGGACGATCCGGCTCTGATGTCGCCGATCGGCGGTCCGGGGTGGCGAGCGCCCGCCGCGCACGAAGAATCCATGCATCCAGCGCCTTCCATCTCGACCGGCGACAGCCCCCCGACCTGGCATGCAATGCCCGTTCCGGAGGTGGCCTCGGCGCTGGGCGTCACGCTGACGCGCGGCCTGAGCGCCGACGAGGTCCGTCAGCGACTGGAGCGACATGGCCGCAACGTCATCACGCCGCGGCGCGGGCGCGGCGCGCTGATGCGATTCCTGTCGCAGTTTCACTCTCCGCTGGTCTACATCCTGGTGGTCGCCGTGGTGGTCACGGCCGGGTTGGGCGAGTGGGTGGACAGCGCGGTGATTCTGGCCGTGGTGCTGGTGAACGCGGTGGTGGGTTTCGTGCAGGAGTCGCGCGCGGTTCACGCCATCGAGGCGCTGGCCCGCACCCTGAGCGCCGAGGCCACGGTGCTGCGAGACGGGGAGCGCCGTCGCCTCGACGCCTCGCTGCTCGTGCCGGGCGACGTGGTGATCCTCGCCGCGGGCGACCGCGTGCCGGCGGACCTGCGCGTGGTGGACGAGCGCGACGTCCACGTGGATGAATCGGCGCTGACGGGCGAATCGATGGCGGTGTCCAAGCGTTTCGACCCGCTGCCCGAGTCCACGCCGCTGGCGGATCGGCGCAATATGGCCTACGCCTCGACGCTGGTGACGCGCGGCCATGCCGTAGGCGTGGTGATCGCCACGGGCGACGACACCGAAGTGGGGCGCATCAGCGGACTGATCGCCTCGGTCGAGAGCATCGACACGCCTCTCACCCGCAAACTGGCGCAGTTCAGCGGTGTGCTGCTGTGGCTGATCATCGCGGTGGCGGCGGCGATGTTCGGCGTGGGGGTGGCGCGGGGCATGGATGTGTCCGACACCTTCATGGCGGCGGTGGCGATGGCGATTGGCGCGATTCCCGAGGGCCTCCCCGCCGCCATGACCATCATGCTGGCGGTGGGAGTGTCGCGCATGGCGTCGCGCCGGGCCATCATCCGCAAACTCCCGGCGGTCGAGGCGCTGGGCAGCACCACGGTCATCTGCTCCGACAAGACCGGAACGCTCACCGAGAACCAGATGACCGTCCAGCACGTCTGGGCCGGGGGGCGGGGCTTCGAGGTGACAGGAACGGGGTACGACCCCGCCGGCGAAATCCGCGAAGGCGCCGCGGCCGCGGACCCCGCCGCGCATCCCGCCCTGCTGGAGTGCCTGCGGGCGGGGCTGCTGTGCAACGACGCCTCGCTGCTCCGCGCCGACGGGCGATGGACGATCCAGGGCGATCCCACCGAAGCCGCGCTGATCGTGGCGGCGCACAAGGCGGGAATGACGCAGACGACCATTGAAGCGGCTTCTCCACGGATCGACGTGATTCCATTCGAATCGGAGCATCAGTACATGGCCACGCTGCACGCGGCGCCCGAGGCGAGCAGCGTCCGTGAGGGAGCGGACGGGGAAGCGAGCGCTCCGGGGACAGGAGGGTCCGCCGGGCGGCTGATCTGCGTCAAGGGCTCGGTGGAGCGCGTGCTGGGCATGTCCGTGGACATGCTTGACCATGAGGGACGCCGCGCCCCGCTGAATGCTCCGGTCATACTGGCCGAGGCGGAGCGACTCTCCCGGCGAGGGCTGCGCGTGCTGGCGTTCGCGCGCGGCGCGGCGCCGCCCGGGGCTTCGTCGCTCTCGCGCGAGCAGGCGGAGCGTGGGCTGACGTTCCTGGGGCTTCAGGGGATGCTCGACCCGCCCCGTCCGGAGGCGATCGACGCCGTGGCCACGTGCCGCGACGCGGGCATCACGGTGAAGATGATCACGGGCGACCACGCCGGTACGGCGGCGGCGATCGCTCGGATGATCGACCTGGGCCCCGGCCGCGGAGCATCCGCTTCCGCTGGGCACGGACGGGCGAGTGGTGCGGATGGCTCGCCCGCTGGTGTGACCGAGCCCGCGCCGCAGGTGGTCACGGGCGCAACGATGGAGCAGACGCCCGACGCCGATCTGCCGGACCTGGCGGAGCGAACCCATGTCTTCGCCCGCATGACGCCCGAGCAGAAGCTGCGTCTGGTGAAGGCCCTGCAATCCCGCGGGCACGTGGTGGCGATGACGGGCGACGGGGTCAACGACGCGCCCGCGCTCAGGCAGGCCGACATCGGCGTGGCGATGGGACTGGGGGGCACCGAGGTCGCCAAGGAGGCCGCCGACATGGTGCTGGCGGATGACAACTTCGCCTCGATCGAGGCGGCGGTGGAGGAAGGCCGCACCGTCTTCGACAACCTGACCAAGTTCATCGTCTGGACCCTGCCGACCAACGGGGCGGAGGCGATGATCATCCTCGCCGCCGTGGTGGCGGGGCAGCAGCTGCCCATCCTGCCGGTGCAGGCGCTCTACATCAACATGACCACGGCGGTTCTGCTGGGTCTGCCGCTGGCCTTCGAGCCGCGCGAGGCGGACGTGATGGCGCGTCCGCCGCGCGATCCCCGGCAGCCCATCTTCACCTTCGAACTCTTCATGCGCACGGGGTTGATGTCGCTGCTGCTGACCATCGCCGGCTACGGGTTGTTCGAGTGGGCGCAGTGGCGCGGATTGAGCGATGCGCAGGCGCGCACCATCGCCGTTTCGGTGGTGGTGTTCGGCGAGGCGTTCTACCTGTTCAACTGCCGCTCACTGGTGCGATCGGTGTCATCGGTCGGCTGGTTCACCAATCCGCTGGCGTGGGCTGGCGTGGCGGCCATGACCCTGCTCCAGGCGGGCGTCGCGCACGTGCCGGTCGCCAACCGTCTCTTCCAGACGGCGCCGCTGGACCTGGCGTCGTGGGGCGCGGTCATCGGCGCGTCGTGGTTCGTCGCGCTGATCGTCTCGTTCGAGAAGTGGATGCGCCGACGCGCCGCGCGTCGCGGCTGACGCGTGGATGGCGTGACGCGCCGCGTCGCGCGTCATCGCGGCGATTCGCGGCGCCGGTCGCCCGACCCGCCGCATGGTTCACGGCCCGGAGGCGACCATGTGCAGGTCGCGGCGCACGCTCGAGGCGGACTGCGCCCCGGTGCGGATGAAGCGGATCACCCCGCGCCCATCGGCATAGATGAGCGTGGGAATGGCGCGAATGTTGAATGCGTTGGCGGTTTCGAGCGAGGCCATCAGGTCGATGCCATGACCGTCCGACATGCCGCTGCGCCGCTCCCGCGTGATGAAATCGCGCACCTTGTCGTCCGTGTCGTCCACCGAGAGCGAAAGAACCACGGCCCGTCCGGCCAGTTCATCCGCCATGTCGGCGAAGGTCTTCCGCTGGTCGCGGCAGGGCGGGCACCAGGTGGCCCAGAAATCCAGGATGACGGGCGTCGTTCCATCAAGGTACTCGCCCAGGTCCACGGCGCGTCCGTCCAGGGTGCGAGCGGTCATCCCACGGATGGACATCTCATCGCCGCGGATCGGTTGATCCGAGTGGGCCGCCGCGCCGGTGGAACCGCCCGTCACGGCGCTCAGCACCGCGGTGCAGGCGGGGCAGAACCCGGTCGAGCCCGCCACGACGACGTATCCGGCCAGGACCGCGGGAATGGCCATGATCTTGAGAATCGTTGAGGCGGTCGCCATGAGGAATGCATCCTTTCCCCGTCCATCGTATCGCGGCGGCGCAGCATCTGCGCCTGAGCCGTCCACCAAGAGGGAAACACTGGATGCTGGAGGATTGTTCCCACTGAATCCGCGTCCGAAAACCGCCGATGGTGAGAAGACAACCGACACAGACAGGGGAAGCACCATGATGAAGATCAACGGCATGAAGATCCACGGCGCCACCAACACGCAGAAGATGGTGATGCTGGCCATCTACGAGGGCTGGCTGCTTCGCCTGGTGGACGGGCGCGGCTGGTGCCTGTTTCAGCCGGGGCGCACCCGACCCTTCGCGGACGTGAAGGAGAAGCACGTCGAAGCCATGACCGAGGCCGGCTGGCTCACGCCCGGATCGACGCCCAAGGGGCTGGGCTTCCGTCCCGCCAAGGATCTCACCGCGGCGGGGCGCAAGTACGCCGAGCGGCTGGTGCGAGAGAACTGGGCGACCAGATACGACTGGGATGAGGAACGCCATATCGATGGTCGCGTCGGCGACCCCGGCGAGCGCGGCTCCTTCCGCCTGGCGGCGTGATCGGGCGGCCTGCCGCGCAACCTCACCACCGGAATGCCGAACGGCCCGTGCGAGCAGCGATCTCGCGCCGCAGGGCGTGGCCGGTTTCCGCGTCAAGGTAGGGCACCTGGATGCGATGATCCGCCGGTCCCGCTCCGGCGGTGTCCACGGCGAGCGACACGTGGCCGTGACGCCGGTCGAAGGGCGACTCGCGCAGGGTGACGGCCTGAATCTTCTCGATGATGGTGGCGCTCCACTTCCGCCTCACCGCTCCGCTGCGAAAGAGCACGCTGCCGTCACTCAGGGCGTAACGCATGAAGCGATACTCCCGCAGGGCCACCCACACCGCGAACCCCGTCAGCAGCGGAACCGACGCCAGCCCCCAGGGGCGGAAGACGAGCGAAAAGAACGTCGCCACGATCAGCCAGCCGACGATGTGCGAGAAGAGCAGTCTTCGACGCCCGCGGGGATGAACGGGTCGCCATTCCGCCGGCTGGAGTACGTCGAAGGCCGGGTGAATCTCGCGCAGCACGCGCGGGGCGTCGTCGCGCGGCACGAGGGGCACGAACCAGCGGCCCGAGACGGTGTCGTCCTCATCCTTGCCGCCCCCCGCCGTCTCGATGCGGATCGACACGCGCCGAAAGAGACGGTGGAGCAGCCCCTCCTGCACGGAGACGAACTGCACGCGCCGCCTGGGCACGGTGGCGGCCCGCCTGGTGAACAATCCGCACTGCACGCGCAGGTCGTCGCCGCGCCGCTCCAGCGTGTATCCCCAGAAGCGCAGGAGCGACCAGACGACGGAGAGCAGCGTAAGCGCCAGCGCCGCGGACACCACCACGCCCGCCCCGATGAGCAGCCCGCCCGCCCAGTCGAGCGTGCGCAGGTAGTTCTCCACGTGCTGACGGAAGCGGATGCGTTCGAACAGGTCGTACTCCCACGCCGCGCCAACCGCCACCGCCACCAGTGCGATGCCCCGGTTGGCGACCACGCCCAGCTTGAGCAGTTCGACGGGCGGCAGTCGGTGAAGGACGACTGTCCCGTCGGCGGCGGCAAGGGTGGTCTCATCGCCCGGCGAGATCGGTACGGAGCCAACCCCCGCCTCGTTTCGAATCGCCCCTGCCCGCTGGTCGCGTCCGGCGAAGACGCGCTGTCGAATCTCATCCACCGCGCCCAGCGTGATGACCTTGAGCACCGCCTCCGGCTCGTTGCCGCCTCCCGTGTCCAGCCGCACTTCGGCCAGACGGAAGAGCCGGTGGAAGAGGTTCTGCGTGAGGTCGATGTTCTGGATGCGCGCGAAGGGAATGTGCCGCTCGGAGCGGAAGAGCAGCCCGCGGTTGATGACGATCTCGCCTTGGGCGAAGCGGTATCGCAGCGTGAAGTAGGTGAAGAGCTCGAACAGAATGCTGGGGATGAACATGGCCATCAGCCACACTTCCCACCCGCCGCGCTCGCGGGCGAGAAAGAGGACGATCAGCCCCGGGATCAGCAGGTTGCGGACGTGGGAGGCGAAGCGGAAGAACAGCGACAGCGGGTGCAGCCGCCTCGGGCGACGGTCGGGAGCGGCGGGATGGCCTGATGCATCGGCGGCGGATGACACGGGAGAGGGTAGCGGGGGAAGCGTCGGCGTGGGGGCGTGGGGGCGTGGGGGGGGTGGATCGCTCCAGGGCTGCTCCCCAGAGGCAGGACCACGACGGCCGTCCCTACGCCAGCCGCAGCGCCTTGCGACCCACCCACTCCGACGCGAGCAGCAGCAGCACGAGCAGGAAGGCCAGCGGCGTGTCCCACAGCCGCTCGGTGAGGGGGTTGGGCGTCGTCACCGACCGGTCGCGCAGCAGGGTGGTGTTGAGCCGCTCGATGTCCGACGCCGTCTCCAGCACGCGCCCGCCCGTGTCGCGCGAGAGGGCGGCGAGCAGGTCATGATCGGTCTCCGGGCGTCGAAGCTCATTCTCCGGATTGAAGACCTCGGCGTCGGCCAGCAGGGGCTGGGCGGCGATGAGCGCATCCTGCACGCGCACACGCAGCGTGCCGGCCACGTCCGGCAGAATGGTCGCCACGTACTCGCCGGGGGCGCCATCGACCTGGCGCAGATCGACTTCCGCCAGCCGCGCCCCCGCGGCGTCCTCGATGGTGGCGCGGATGGAGCGGGCGTCCAGTTCCGCCAGCCGCGCATCGAGCAGCCGAAGCGTGATCTGCATGGGCTGGCCGACGGCCAGTCGTCTCGGCTCCACCTCCAGCAGCGCGGGCGTGTCGCCGCCCGAGAGCGTCTCGCGCCCCAGCATGCGGATCATCTGCACCCAGAACTGCTCGGGCAGCAGGTCGCCTCGCCCGTAGCGCCAGCGCCAGATTTCATCGGTGGCGACATAGATTGTCTGCCCCGCGCCGTATCGCATGTGGATGACCACCGGCAATTGAGCACCACCGATGGGCTCGGTGGTCACCGCCAGCGGCTGCGCGGTGGGCTTGAGCTGCGTGGGCAGAATCCGCTGCGCCCATTGAAGACGCGACCAGCGGAAACTCGGGTCGGCCAGCTCGCGCGGCCAACCCACCTGCCCCGCGCTCACCAGCCGCAGCACGCCCAGCCGATCAGCCAGCGGCGTGGGCTCGATGGTCACCGGCCTGCCGATGGCGGGCAGCGACAGCGTGCCGCGGATGGGCAGCAGATCGGCCAGCACCGCCGCGGTGCCCGTGAAGGACGCGGGCGTCCACCGTTCGCCGCCGATCCACAGCAGCCCCGCGCCGCGCTCCGCCACGTGGTCGCGGATCATCTCGAGCTGGCTGGGCGAGAAGAACGTGCCCGGCACATCGCCCAGAATGATGACGTCGAACTCGGCGAACTCCTCCGGGCTGCGCGGCAGGCGCGTGATGGGCGTGTTGCCCTCCTGCGCGAAGTCGCGGTCCGCCGAGAGCAGCATGATCGAGCTCTGCACCGACTGCTCGCGGATCAGCAGCCAGCGCAGGTAGCGGAACTCCCAGCGGGGGTAGCCGTCCACGTAGAGCACGCGCAGCGGACGATCGACCAGTTCAATCGTGAAGGGACGGATGTTGTTATCCGGCACCAGGTCGTCGGTGGCGGTGCGCACTTCGACGCGCCAGGTGGCGTCCCCCGCCGCACCCGGCTCGGCGGTGAGGGTGACGCTGTCGCCCCCGCCGGGCTGAAGGGGCTGCTCGTCCAGCGTTTCGCCGGTGGCCTCGTCCACCAGTCGCACCGTGGCCCCCAGGTCGCGCACCGCCTCGCCGAAGCGGTCCAGCTCCACCACGACAGGCACCTTGTCGCGCACGAAGGCGCGGCGGGGCGCGTCCACACGGCGCACCGCCAGGTCGCCCAGCGGATCGCGCGAGCCCAGCGGCACCGTGAAAACGGGAATCTGATCCGCCTGGAGGCGACGCACCAGCGACCGGCTGGGCGGGTCGATGGTGCGCCCGTCGCTGAAGAGCACGATGCCGCTGATGGGCCGGGCGGCGGCCTTCTGCAGCGCCTGCTCGATGGCGGCGGCGATGCTGGTGCGGCGGCCCGTCGGCTCACCCAGGTCGGGCAGCGTGAACGATCCGTCGCCGACGCCAGACGAGCCGCCCGCGGCGGAGTCCGCCCCGCCGGAAAGATCAAACGCACTGTCGTGGAAGCCCAGCCAGAGCACCCGGCGGCGCTGCTGCATCTCCGCCCAGGCGCCGCTCGTCCGCGTGAGCAGCGAATGCAGCTGCTCCTCGCGTGACTGACGCCGCTGGCCGGTTCCCGCTCCGGGGGCGTCGGCGATCTGCATCGACTCGCTGCGATCCGACAGGACCAGCACCCAGTCCGGCTCAACCGTTTCGCGCGGCAGTTCGAGCAGCGGACCGCAGAGCAGCACCGTCACCAGCAGCAGGATGCCGCCGCGCACCACCGCCAGGATGCCCCGCCCGCGACGATCGCCCTCGAGCTGCGCGTACGACCAGATGGCGAAGAGCACCGCCGCGAAGAGGATGATCGTCCATGCCCAGCCGGGCAGCGACCGCTCCCACGCCAGCCGAAGACCCTCCGCCTCCGCAGGGATGCGTTCCAGGTCGAGCAGCCATCGGACGAGTGGGGAGTTCATAAGGAGAGTGAATGCTGTGGAAGTTCCGAGTTCTGATGCCAGTGCCTGGCGCCTGATGCCCGGCGCCTCAGGCCTTTCCTGCCAACGTCGGACTCAATCCGCCCGTCGTGCTGACCCCGCCGCTGCCACGGTAGGCGTGGCTGAACCGGCGCGCCAGAATCGTCTCCGCCACCAGCAGCGCCAGCACCACCGTCAGCAGATACCCCGCCAGCGCGGCGCCGGTCTCCGCCTCGGCGAGCAGTGCGGCGGGCTGCGCCGGGTCGAACACGCGCCACGAACCCGACGCCCCCAGCCACGCCGCCACCGCCGCCGCGCTCTGCGGATCGGTTCGGGCGGCCCGCGGGTCGAGATTCACCGCCACGCGCCCCACGCGCAGACCCGCGCCATCGACCACCTCGTACAGACCGGCCTTCTCCAGCGGCCGCGTCGGGCGGCGGGCGGCGTCCAGCGCGAAGGTCACGCCATCGGGCGCGACCACGCTCTCCGCGGCGCGGGCCAGCCCCGGCAGAGCGGGCTGGTCGCCCACTTCGATGCGCTGCGTGGAGCGGATCATGTTCAGGCCCTGACGCACCATTTCCTGGAAGAGCGGCACCATGAACATCTGGATGGGCAGGGTCGTCCACTCCGGGAACTGCGGCGCAACGGCCAGGTACAGCACCAGCCCGCGCGTGGACTGGTGCGACTCGCCGCCTCGCTCGGCGAGATCGGGCGCCGCCGCGCGGGGCGAGCCGATGACGAGCATCGGCGCGCCGTTCTCGAACACCAGCACCGCTTCCGCCTGCGATGACGCCGTGTCCACCGACAGCGAGCGGTAGGTGATGAGCGAGCGCGTCAGGTCGGGCAGTTCGCCCTGCAGCAGCCGAAGCAGTTCCGACGCGGGCTGCTCGTCGGCCATGAGAAGCCCATTCGGGTGGGACGACGCCTCCAGCGGGAAGCGCCACGGCAGATCGAGGTGCGACGCGAAGACCTCCGTCCACGAGTGAACGTTCAGGTCCGCGGGCGGCACAATGATCGCCAGCCCGCCCCGATCCACGAACCGCCGCACCGCGCCCCAGCCGGACTCCGTCAGCCGATCCGGCTGCGCGATGATGACGGCGTCCGTCGCGCGCAACTCGACATCATCCACCGAGCCGGGCGGCAGGTCGATCACATCAATGGGGCTCTGGTCGCTGGTGCGCAGCGCCCGGCGGATCCACTGCCCCGGCGTCAATCGCTCGATGGAGGCGATGCGCTCGAAGGTGGGCGGGCTCACCAGCGTCACGCGAAGCCGGTCGCGCACGTCCAGCGTGACGTACCGCGTGTTGTCCGCCGCCAGGGCGTCGTCATCATCCACGATGGCGGTCAGACCGATCTCGCGCCCCAGGGCCCGATCGTAGTTGATGGTGAAGGTGACCGACGCATCCGCCTGACCCGCGCCCCACTCCACCGTGCGCGGGGCGGCGGAGATGTCGTCGCCCGAAAGCCGCAGGCGCGACGCCCCGCGGGGCAGGTCGCCCCCATGTCGCGCCAGATGAACGGTGATCTGCTGCGATCCGTCCGCCGCGCCGGGCAGGATGAGCCGGCGCACCGGCGTCAGGTCGGTGATCTGCACGTTGGGCGCGGGCGATTCGGCGGGCGGCGAGGCGAGCAGCAGCACATCATCCCCCAGCCCGGCGAACAGGTCGCCAAGCGGCTGATCCAGCGGAGCCGCCCCGGCGCGGAAGTCGCTGAGCAGGTAGACGACGGCGCGGCGGCCGTCCTTCTGCAGGTCGGTCACGGTATCGCGCGCGAGGCGCAGCGCGCCGGCCAGATCGCTGGGCGACTGCGAGGCGGTCAACCCTTCCAGCAGCGTGATGATTGCGCCGTGGTCCACCGACGGTGGAATGACGGGTGACGCGATGGGCCTTGCTGCCGTGATCAGCCCCACCGCCTCCGACGGTCCGAGCGAGCGAATGACGCCGATGGCGTGGGCGACGTGGCGGGCGAGGGCGTCGCTTCTTTCGGCGCCCGGGGGCGTCGTGGCGGCGGTCACGCCGTTGTCGATGATGAGGATGACCGCGCGAGATTCGTCGTTGTCCAGCAGCCCCGCCGCGTCGAGCAGGGGACGGGCCAGCGCGCCGCCCAGGAGCAGCACGATGAGGCAGCGCACCGCCAGCAGGATGAGCTGCTCCACCTGCAGACGGCGCTTGTTGCGCTTGAAGGCCTCGATGAGAAACCGCATGGCCGCCCACTCGATGGGCCGCCGCCGCTGCCGCCAGAGCAGGTGGATGATGATCGGGATGGACATCCCGACCGCGCCGGCCACCGCGAGCCATGTGGTGACAAAGGTCATTCGCGGGGATTCTACCGGCGCGGGGGGCGGGACGATTCAGGTGGCGGCGGATCGACGCGAATCGCTAGAATCGTCCATGCCCTCGGAGTCATCGCCATCCGACTTGTGGAACCTGGTCTCCCGTGGCCAGCCCATCGACGCGAACTCGCTGCTATCAGCCATCCGGCAGACGGCGGAGACGGCCCAGCCGCTCGACTATCGAACTCGGCTGCTGATGCACGAGGGGCTCGCCGCGCTGGCGTGCCGGTGGGGGCGCGAGGCGCTGCTGAGGCGGCTCAATGGAGGCGCGGCGGCGGCGCGAATGGGAGAACTGCTGGATGCGAGATTCGAGGAGACGGGATTTCCGACGCTGGGGAGGCGGCTGATGGATGCAACGCGGCCCGAAACAGTGCTTCAGTTCCTGCGGGAGTTGGGTGAGCGGTTGCAATCGCCAGCCCGGATCGACATCGGCGGCTCGACGGCGCTGATTCTGGCGGGTCTGCTGTCGCGCGCCACCGAGGACATTGATGTGGTGGATGAGGCGCCCGAGCCGATCCGATCGGATCATGCGTTGCTGCGGTCGCTGTCGGAGCGATATGGGCTGGCGCTGACGCACTTTCAGTCCCACTACCTTCCCACGGGCTGGTCGGAGCGGGCCAAGCCGCTGGGACGGTTCGGCAAGTTGGAAGCGCGGCTGGTCGATCCGGTGGACATCTTCACGGGCAAGCTTTTCAGCCGCCGCGAGAAGGACCTGGATGACCTGCGGGCGCTGGCCCCGCGATTGGACCGGGCGCGAATCGAGGATCGGCTGCGAACCAGCATGGCGGGCCTGCTGGCCGAGCCGGGGCTGCGCGAGAACGCGACGCGAAACTGGCGGGTCGTCTACGGAGGCGAACTCCCACGCGTCGCATCCGCCTGAAGATGGGCTGCGCCGATGGCGATCATCTCGAAGGCGGTGGCGTCGAGGCCGTGAGCAAGCGCTGCCGTCGCGAGCGGAATGTCTTGGCTTTCGATCCAGTTCCGGAATACTTGCAGCACCGACGCCCGATTGATGGACAGGAGGTGTTCACACCACAGCATGTACTTGAAGTAGTAGATCGCGCCTGTGTGTAGCGGGATGCTGATTGCTGTGAACGTCGGGTCGAACTCACGCCAGTCGTTCCGAAAGCGATGAAGAACGCGATCTTCGACGACGGCGGTGTCGTAGATCGGGTAAATCGACGGATTGAAGAAGTGGAGGATCTTCGACAGTGCCATCGGCGAGTACCAGCGTGAAACGGACTTCTTGACTCGGCGCAATGCCAAAACGGGCGCAAGAGCGTCCTCGAGCGAATCGCTCGCTCGCCCCAACCGCCGAACATGCTCAAGTGGACGAAGGGTCGCGTAGATGTCGTCGTCAGACATCAGCCCGCCGGGGCGATTCAACTGCCAGTATCCACGCAATCGACCCATCAACTCCCCAAAGGCATTCGATCGAGCCTTCGTCGAACCTGTGACGTCCCACGCCCTCGAAGCAAGGTGATACAGGTTGAGTTTCTCCTCAACAGACCACCCGCGTGCCTTTTGGGCGAACCCGTCGTAAGCGTCGAGTGCCTGCCTCGTCGCGGCCGTGCTCTCGAAAACCATCGCCAGCGAGGTCTGCGCATTGTGCATCATGACTCCATTTTTCGCAATGCGCCCAACCACCTCCCCCACGCCGCCTCGCGCGCCTTCCGATTCCCCTCCGACCCGCTCGGGTCTTCGCCGGCGCGCATGAAGCCGTGGCCCGCGCCCTCGTACGTCACCGGCTCGTAGATCTTGCCCAGTTCCTTCATCGCCTCCTGCGTGGCGGGGATGGTGGCGTTGATGCGGGCGTCATTCGACGCGTAGAAGCCATACACCGGGCAGGTGATCCTGGCCAGGTCATCCTTCGTGTGCTGGAAACTGCCGTAGAACACGAAGGCGGCCTTCAGGTCTGCGCGGGTGGTGGCGAAGCGGAAGGTCTGCCCGCCGCCCCAGCAGAAGCCGCCCACGGCCAGCGCGCCGTTGCAGGCGGGCACGGCCTTGATGTAATCCGCCACGGCATTCAGGTCGGCGGTGACTTCCTCGGGCTTCAGCCGCCCGATCGCCTGCGTGGCCTTGTCGGGGCTTTCGAAGTCGCTGGTTCTGCCCCCGCCAGGCCCGTGCCCCGAGAGCAGGTCCGGCGCGATGGCGATGTAGCCGTGCTCGGCGAGCTGATCGGCGACGCTTCGCACCCAGTCGGTCAGCCCCTTGTTCTCGTGGATCACGATGACGGCCAGGGCCTTGTGCTCGACCTCCGGGTAGGCGACGAAGCAGTGGATGACACGCTCGGCCTCGCCCGCCTCGCCCTTCACGGCGCGCTTCACTTCCACCCACTCGTGATGGCGCGGCGAGTTGTTCAGGCGCTCAAGGGCGAAGTCCTGCGCCGGCGCGGGTGAGCCGAAGAACCCGGCAGCGGCACAGGCAATGGCCAGCCGTGAGACGAAGCGACAGTCGGGATGCATGGATCTTCTCCTATCCTGAGTCAAGACACCGGTTTGCGATCATCTGGCCGGGCGTGCGACGCAACGCGTCTGACAGGCGCGGCGATTCCGGGCATGCCGGGCTGAATGTCCGAGAGAGTCGCGTCCGGGACACGTCAGTCCCGTTGTGTCTCCGTGGATTCCAGTAGGATACACGAAACCAGGCGCCCGCGACGCGGCGCGTGTCATTACCCGGTCAGTGGAGCAGACAGCCATGCCGTTCGCCGACAAGAAGACGTGGGAGAAGACCCGGACCAGCGTGTGCAAGGGCTCGGGCGTGGGAGCCGCGTGCGATGCGTGGAAAAAGCATTGCGGCGACCCCGACAAGGTGGCCGACGACCCCAAGAAGGCCAGCGACGCGATCAAGACCATCAACGAGATGTACGAAGCCCTCAAGACCGCGCGCGGCAAGCTCGCCAAGGCCAAGAAGGGCGACAAGCAGGCCGACGCCACCAAGGACCTGCTCGACGACTGGGAGAAACAAACCAGGGCCTATCAGGACAAGCTCAACGGCGCGGTGGTCAAGGCCGCGGCCGAGGAGCTGAAGGGCAAGATCGAGAAGGCCAGGCAGCAGTTCCTGCAGGTCTTCGCCGAGACCGAGCGTCAGCTCAACGAGGTGATTCCCGAGATTCTCGACAAGGCGGAGGCGTTCATCAAGCAAGGTGACGCCCGCAGCGCCGAAACGCAGCTGCAGAACGCCAACGGCAAGATCAAGTACTGCGTGACCGCGCTCAACAAGGACGACGCGGTGCGCAACGCCGAGAAGGACAACGGACTGACGCCGGGCAAGCTGTCGCTCAAAGACTTCGCCTCGCGCCTCAACCCGTGCAAGAACACGCTCAAGGCGCTGTACAAGCGCGTCGAGGGGCTGGAGGAGCAACTGGACGACATGGGCGAAGGGGCCGACCCCGTTCCCAGCAAGTCGGACCCGGCGTACAAGAAGAAGTTCGACGAGGTGATGAAGGCCTACAAGGAAGTCCTCAAGGAAATCGACTCGTTCATCGGCGAGGCCAAGGAGCTGCACAAGAAGTGCCAGAGCTTCAACGGCAACCCGCTGCTGGAGAAGAACCCCGACGGCATGGTGAAGGTCGCGGACAAGCTCAACAAGGACTTCATCAAGGTCAAGGCCGACTCGGCCAAGGCGCTGCACGACATCCGCGAATCCACCGGCAAGGTGGTGAAGATGCGCGTCGCCGCCAAGTTCGAGGAGCAGGACGTGAAGGCCTTCGGCCCGCTGATGACGCGCGGCATGACGCTCAATGGCCGCATCATCGCCCTGTCCAACAAGGGCGTTGACGAACTGCGAGAGGGTCTGGACACCATCATCAACGGCGCCAACCAGGCCGCCGCCAAGGACGCCAAGGCGCTGCTCGCCAAACTGTGATGGCGCCGTGATGGCGGCGATCGGTCGTCGATGATCGGCGCCTGGCGGCGCTGGCGACAGGTTCGCGCCGCCTCGATCGTGCTCAGAACACCAGAAGCCCCAGCGCGATCCACGCGCCGGCGGCGACCATCACGATCGCCGTGTAGCCCACGATGTCACGCGCCCTGACCCCCGTGATGCCCAGCAGCGGGAGCGCCCAGAACGGCTGGAGCATGTTGGTGAGCTGGTCGCCGTACGCCACGCTCATCACCATCTTGCCGGGCGTCACGCCAGCGGCCAGCCCCGTCTCCAGCGCGATCGGCCCCTGGATGCCCCACTGCCCGCCTCCCGAGGGCACGAACAGGTTCACCACGCCCGCCGAGAGATACGTCAGCACCGGCACCGTACGCTCCCCGGCGATGGCGGTGAAGAGGTCGCTGATGACGCCGATCAGTCCGGAGGCGGCCATCATGCCCATGATGCCCGCATAGAGCGGGAACTGGATGATGATGCCCGCACAGCCCCGCGCCCCATCCGTCGCCGCCCGCATGTACGCCGTGGGTGAGCCGTGCAGGATCAGGCCGATCGCCAGCATGAACAGGTTCACCTGGTTCAGCCCGATGCTCCGCCAGTCGCCCTCCGCCGTCACCCATCGGGCCAGCCCCAGAAGCATGGGCAGGGCGATGAGCCACGAGATGACCGGGCTGCGGTCCAGCCGATCGGGCAGCGTCTGGGGCGGACCGTCGTCCGGCTCCGGCTCGTCGCGCACGTCGAAGCGCGAGATGGGCAGCAGGTCCTCGCGCCGCGTCGGAGCGAGCAGCGACAGCATCAGCGGCACGCCGAAGAGCAGCCCCCCGGTGATGAACAGGTTCATGGGAGAAAGGATGGTCTGCGTGAGCGGCACGCCTTCGGCGGCGACCTGGGCAAGGTACTGCGCGGGGATGACCTTCTCCGCCGCCTGCCGCGTGGTCATGGCCAGCGGAGCCGAGCCGGACAGCCCGCCGTGCCAGATGAGCATGCCCATGTATCCCGCGGCGCAGAGCAGGGGATAGTGAGCCGTCACGCCGCGCCGCTCCATCGACCGTCCCACCTCGCGGGCCAGCAGTGCGCCGACGATCAGCCCCAGCCCCCAGTTGATCAGCCCCGCGGCGCAGGCGGTGAAGGCGATCAGCCCCGCCGCCTGCCCCGTCGAGCGAGGGCGCGAGGCGATGGCGTCGATCAGCGCGCGCACCGGGCTGGTCATCGCCACCGCGTGGCCCGTGACGAGGATCAGGCACATCTGCATGGAGAACTCGAGGAACTTCCACAGCCCCACGCGGGCCGCCGGCGGCGCCGTCTCGTCGAAGCGCCATGCATCGAGCAGACGCGCCGCGCGGGAGAGCAGGCCCCCATCCGCCGCCTCGAACCGACCCAGCGTCAGCGCCAGCAGAAACGTCGCCAATGTGAGCAGTATCGCCAGCACCAGCGGGTCCGGCGCGGTGCGGCGGAAGACCGCGCTCAGCCGCAGCCCGAGATCGGAGACGCGCGACATGCGGGCAAGGTACCGCGCCATCGAGTCGCGTGCGAGGCGGGTGGGGGCGTCAGTGATCAGCCGTCAGCAGATGGCATCCGGTGTCTCGCGGCGGTGGAATAAGCAGGGACCGGGAAACCCTGGGCTTGCCTCAACGTGCGGCCTGCGGCGCATCGCTTACGCGTCGTCCCGTCGCTCGCGGAGCTCGCGCAGCAGCTTGGTCGAGGCGCTTTCGTTGTCCGCCGCGGGACGGGACTTGACGCGTTCGATGATCGCCTGCCGCGCCCGCTCGAACTCGGCGTCGTCGATCAGCCCCTGAGCGTGCATGTCGCGCAGCCCCTGCAGGGTAAAGCCGTCGGGCGTGTCGCTCTCGCCCGTCGTCCGCTGCACGCCCCGTCGGACGAAGATGATGACCACCATGCCAGCGCAGAGCAGCAGGAAGAGCACCGCCGACCACAGGGCCACGTCGCCCCAGGATTGGGTCGAGTCGGCGAGGATCGCGGGAACCGGTGCGTCGGTGGGGAGGCGCATGAGGACCGAGGATCATAGCGGTGGCGGTGAGATGCTCGGCGATGCTCCAGTCGTCGCCGCGTCAATCATCACCTCGGACCGCTCGCACGGCTCACAGAGCCGTGGCACGCGGGCACGCGCGTCGCCGACACGTGTGCCACGGCCGTATCGGCCGTGCTCCGGGGGCTTGCGGTTCGCACGGCTCACAGAGCCGCGGCACGCAGTTGCGTGTCGGGTGGTCCGCCTACTTCTTCGCCTTGCCTCCGCCCTTGCCCTTGGGGGCGGGCTTGGCGCCGCCGGTCCGTTCGGCGCGTTTCTGCTCGACGAGCTTGTTCCAGTCGGCGGCGCTGATCTCCTCCACCGAGGCCTTTTCGAGGACGCGGTCGAGGGTCTTGTGCTCGCGGATCTGCAGGGCGATCTGCTGCAGGCGGCCTTCCTGGGCCAGCTGGGCGCGGAGTTGCTCGGGGCGCACGCCGCGCTGGGCGGCGAGCATGGCCACGCGACCGTTGATCTCCTGCTCCGACACCTCGATCGACATCTGCTCCGCCAGCCGCGAGAGGATGAAGAACATCTTCAGCCCCTGCCGCGCCTCCTCGACCGATGACTCGCGCAGCTCGGCGACGCGCACCTCCACCTCGTCGGGCGAGATGCCCCGGTAGAGCATGTCCAGCCGGGCCCGCTCCAGCACGCGCTGGGCCTGGTTGGCCGAGAGTTTCTCGGGCAGGGGGAAGTCGATGGTGGCGACCAGGTGCTCGGCGAGTTGCTCGCGCATGGCGGCCTGCTGCTCCTGCTGGGCGCGCTGCTGCAGGGCGCTGCGGATCTCGTTGCGCACGGTGTCCACCGAGTCCATGCCGAACATCTCCACCAGCCCCTCGGGCGTGGCCCGCTTGACGCGGACGGCCCGGTTGATGGTGAACTCCACCTTGATCTTCTGCCCGCGCAGGGTGGGGCGCTCGTGCGTCTCGGAGATGGTGGCTTCAAGGGCGACGGTGTCGCCCACGCTCTTGCCGCCGAAGAGGGCGAACATGTCCTCCTGGAACAGCCCGAGCACGTGGCCCTTCCTGTCGTCCTCGGTGAGGGGCATGGCGACGACGGCCTCGGCCAGATCCTCCACCACGCTGCCGTCCTCGATCTTCGTCACCAGGGCGCGCCCCTGCATGCGGTCGCCCGCGCCGATGGCTTCGGTCAGCTCCTCCGGCTCGCCGAAGCGGTAGCACTGGCGGTCGAGTTCGGCCTGCACGTCGGCGTCGGTGACTTCAACGACGGGCTTGCGGATCTTGACGCCCTCAAGGTTGGGCAGTTCGAACTCGGGGGCGACTTCCACCTCCACGGAGAAGGTGAGCGGCTTGCCCGGCTCGACCTTGACGTCCTTGAGGTCATCGCCCTCGGGCTCGCCCACGGCCTTGATCTTGTGGTCTTCGAGCGCCTTGGAGTAGGCGTCGGCGATGAGCTGATTGCGGGTTTCCTGCATCACGGACGAACCGAAACGCCGCTCGATGAGTTTGCGCGGGGCCTTGCCCTTGCGGAAGCCGGGCAGCGCCGCCTCGCCCGCCAGCGTGCTGAAGGAGTCGTCGATCTTCTCGTTGACCGACTCGGCGGGGATGGTGATGGTCAGCCGCTTCTTGGCGGGACCGGCGTCTTCGATGACGACCTGATTGGGAATCTCGGTGGAGGTGACGGCGGCGGCATCGACGGCGGTGGTCATGGCGGGCACTCACTCAGGCCGGAAAGGGGAGATCGGGGATTTCAGGGGAAGGGAAAGAATAGCACGCGGCGGGTGGCAATCCAGACAGGGAAGCGTGTCGGACGCAGGTCAGCGTCGGGATGGACGGGGGGCGGTGCTCAGACGCCGGTCCGCCGGGAAGGCCGCAGGCCCCGTCTCCGGGGCCTGCGGCGAGTGAACCAAGGGTGCGACCCGTGGGGGATCGAGGAACCGGATTACTGGTTCTTCGACACCTGGGTCAGGTCGATGCGGTACTGCCAGATCGGTGCGATCGAGAAGGCCAGCGAGTTGCACTGGATGAGCGCCCGGACCGCGCCGGTGCCGTCCTGCACGAACCGGCCGGGGTTGGTGGAGATCAGGTACTCGCGCGTGGTGTCCACCTGGGTGAGCACGTTGGTGGCGATGAGCTCGTACGCCTGGGTATCCCAGTTGAACAGGTTGACGCGCTGGGAGATGTTGTTGACGTTGGCCGCCGATTCGACCACCAGGCGCAGGACCGGGGGGTTCTGGTCGGTGGAGGTGAAGTCGAGCTGAATCTGCACGGGCGGAACCGCACTGGTGCGGAAGACGTCGGGACGGGTGATCAGGTGGTTGTCATCGCTGGTGCAGAGCGAGGCGAGGTTGCCGCCGATCGGCAGGCCGCGCACACGGGTGAAGCTGTCCGGACAGACGGGTCCGGTGGAGCCGGGCTCGCCGTAGAAGCCGACGGCGGCGGTGAGCAGGGTGGGGCAGGGTGTGCCGAAGTCCTCTTCGCCGACCTCATCGGCCTCGTAGGTGCCGTTGAGACGATCGGGATTGGTGCAGAGCGTGGCGGTGCCGTCGCCGTCGATGCCGAGGAAGCCGTTGGAGCTGCCCTGACCGGCGGCGTCCTTGGAGTGCCACAGCGTGGCCTGGTTGTTGGCGCTGAAGCGGTTGAGCTGCAGCTCGTTGCCGACGAGGGTGGCGTCGACGAAGGAGATCTCCCATGCGCCGCCCTCGACCATCTCGATGGGCAGGTCCGGGTCGAGGTTCGGATCGAGGAAGACCTGCGACACGAACCGGGCCGGAAGCTGCGCGGCGCCCTGTGCGCCGAAGTCCAGCAGAACGCCGTCCACGAAGCCGTCTTCGAGGTTCTGCAGCGTGATCGGCGTCACGCCGTCGATCAGGTCGCCGACGGTCTCGTCGTAGGTCGAAATGAAAATGACCAGACGGTCGATGGTGTCGCCGCAGGGATCGGCGGTGCCCGAGTTGCCGAGCTCGAACCAGTCCAGGGCGAGGTCGAAGGCGGTGGGGTTCATGCCCTGGGCGAGCGTCTCCACCTTGCCGATGTAGCCGCTGGCGCGGAACGTGGCGCCGAGGAACCAGCGGCCAGTCTGCAGGAAGCCGACGTTGTCGCACTCGGTCAGGCCGGCGCACGAGTCGCCGAAGCCGCCGAGCACCGCGCCATCGGTGGGCGGGAAGGGAATCATGCCCACGGTGCAGAAGGTCGAGCCCTCGTAATGGTCGAAGAGTTCGATGAGCGTCTGCCCGTCCGCGCGGTTGGGGCGGTAGGCGTGCCACGGGCCCGGGATGGGCATGCCGTTCTTGTCGCGCCCGATGACCCGCGCGATGCGGTACGGCGTCTTGGCGGCCGGCAACGCCGTCGTTCGCTCGGGTCCGTTCAGTCGGCGATTGCCGCTATCCGCGGCGAACGCGTGGCTCCCCACACCCATGGCCAGCCCGGCAGCGGCCAGCAGCATGCTGTTTCTCATGTCTTTCCTCCAAGGGGGACAAGGGCCTTCCAGCCCGACCCCGGTCAAGTAGCGAACCTCGACGTGGTGTCCGCACACCGGCCCACCCGCCGAGGCACTTGGTCTGTGTTCCGAAATCACGCCCTCAGGACTTCCCTGAGGCACCGACAGTCTAACCCCGACAGGCGGCATCCGCAATAGAAGTTTCGTAACTTATCGAATATCCATGCCTTAGACACATGGATCGCTGGGAAGATGGGCAAGAGCGGACGGTTCTCAGATCGCTCCCACAAAAAGTGGGATTCGACCTGCGAACGCCTCGGGATCAGAGTGTGCGGTTATAGGACTTTTTGGGCTTCAATCCACTCGTTCCAGCCGCAGGGATAGCACGGCGTAGCCGTCGATCTCGAAGTGCTCGACGCGGATCGCGGCTTCGGTTGGGCGGTCGAAGGCGATCTCGCCCCGGTGTTCGGTGGGGCCATGCCAGGTCCAGTCGTCGATCAACAAGGTATCCCCAACCCACACACGGATGCCGTCGTCCGACCGGGTGATGACCCGCCACTTCCCCGCCGGGAAGGTCAGCGTGGTGGTGGCGATGGTTCCGAAGCGGTTGCCGCCCAGTCTGGCGTCGCGGATGTTCTGGGGCATCGACGCCAAGTTGCTTGGTCCGCCCATGCCGAAAGGCAGGTCCAGGGCGCCGACTTCGGCGGTGACGGCGTGCAAGGCCGCCTCATTGTGCCAGCCGTCGAGGTTCTCGCGCGGGTCGATGGTCCACGGGAAGAACTTCACGCTCCAGCGCGTGGCGATGAGCAGGCCATCCCGCGTCAGCACGTCCGACTCGGTGTGGACGCTGAGCGTGTAGGCGGCAATCGTTCCGGGCTTGGCCGGTGAAACGACGATCCGCTCACTCGCGCCGTCGCCTTCGTGCGTCACGACCACGTCGCCCACGGCGCGGGGAGGCAGGGACATCGGTTCTTTCCCCAGCAGGCGATAGACGTGGGCGCCGCCTTCCGCGTCAGCCAGACGCTGGAGGTAGGGCTTCTCCCAGTCGTACGGCCCCCACTCGGTGACGATGATGTGCTCGCGCCCTCGCAGAGACGCCCGCGCGCCCACCGGCTGCGTTTCGCCAAGGGGCGTGTAGTCCGGCCTCGTCCATTCCAGATCGCGCTCCGTTTCGCTGCGCACATCGGAGTTGGACGCGTCCAGTGCGCGGCCCACCTGCGTGTAGCGGTTGTTCCGCAGCACCGTGGCGTCGGCGTCGCGCAGATGCACCGCCAGCACATCGCCCTCGAACAGGTTGTCGGCGACCACGTTGTCGATCGAAGGCAGCATGCGCGACGCCCCGTCCGCTCCCGCGGGCGGGCGGGCGGCGAGCGGAATCGATCCATCCTCACCCGGGGTGATCGCCGGGTCGTTGGCCTTGGACCAGGGGAAGAGCATCAGCCCGTCATCCGCGTCCCACCACAGGTGAACGCCCGCCTTGTTGCCGCGGAAGGTGTTGCCGAGAATGAGGTTGTCGCGCCCGTGTTCGATGTTCACCCCGCCGCGCTCCAGGCCGTAGGCCATCTCGCCGTTCTCGATGAACTCATTGCCGGCGATGAGAGTGGACTGGGAGTAGCCGCCCCAGATGCCGCAGATGGCGTTGTCGGCCATGCGGTTGCCGATGATGCGGTTGTCGAAGGAGAAGGTCATCTCCAGTCCGTGGGCCGGCGCGTGGGAAAGATCGTTGTTGATGATGAGGTTGCGGTTGTTGCCGTTTCTCCTCGCCCGCTCGATCACGTCGGCCGGATAGACGACCGCGTCATCCACGTTGTCGCGTCCCAGTTCCTTGCGAAGCCGCGCCCGCTCGGCGTTGAGCCAGTGCTCGCCCAGGGCGTCCTGCCCGCCGAAGCCGAAGATGCCGTCGCCCCCGTGCGTGACCGAGTTCTCCGCGATCAGGTTGTCCGAGCACTGCTCGAACATCAGGATGCCGGCGGAATCCTGTCCGCGGTTGTACACGCCGTGGCTGTAGCCGCGTACGCAGAAGTCGAAGGCGTTGCGGGTGATGACGTTGCCGCTCGACCGCCACATCGCCAGCCCCCAGCCGGAGAGGAACGAGCAGTCGTTGTCGTACACCTTCGAGTCGGTCACGCGATCGAGGATGATGCCGTTCTGCCCCTCCCGCGCCCGCACGCGGCGGATGGTGACGTTCTTCGCGTCCTCCACGTACAGCCCTGCGCCGTAGTTGGTCAGCCACTCGTTGTTGTCGTTGCGGTGAGGCCAGAGCCAGTCGCCCCCGTCCTCGGCGGCGGGGGTTGATCGCAATCGCTGGCGGAAGTTGCCGGAGAGGTCGCAGTCCTCGATGGTCAGCCCGTCGGCGCCGGTCGCATGGATGCCCGCCTTGTACCCGCGCACGCTCAGGCCGCGGATGGTGACGTTCTTGCCCGTGATGCGCAGACCGACGCCCGCGAAGGTATCGGGCGTGCGCCCGCGCGCCGCGCCGTTGAGCATGGCGCCTCGGAAGTCGAGCGTGACGCCGTCTGCCGCGACGTGGATCACGCCGTCGCCGTCCGCGTCGGCGATGGCCGCGTCCGCGATGCTGACCGTCGCGGATCGCGTGATGACGGTGTTGTCCCGCGAGACGGTGATGACGGTGGTCTGAGGCGGCTCCTGCCCCGTGGGGAGCACGAGGACCGACGATGGCCACACCAGGGCGACCACCACCTGGACGAGAGGGATTCGTGACATGATGAGCAGATTGTACGGGATCAAGAGGGGCCCGGCCGGGACCGAGCGGAAGTCCGATTGACGGGCAAATCCGATCGCGGGAAGGTCAGTCGTGGCCGAGCGGCGGGAGTCAATGTCCTATAAAAATAGATTCCAGATTCATCTATGGCGGCGATCCGGGGATTCATCAATCCTGAATGGGTTCGCTGTCAGAGTCCATCACTGACATGCTACATCTACCGGGTGCGAGTATGGGGGCATACCATCGCCCCCACGCTTGGAGAGCAAGGAGAAAGAAGATCATGCGGAGAATCATCCACGGCGGCCTCATGGTCCTGGCCGCCTCGGTTTCGCTGGCGGCTCAGGCGGACATCTATCTCACTTCCGCCAATGCCTGGATCGTGAACCCGAACAACGGGTCCAACGCCGGGGGCGCTTGGGAGTTCGAGAACATTCCCAACGGTGTCTCGGCGGAGATGAAGATCAACAACACGCCGCGCGGCACCACGTTCCTGCTTCAGCCGGGGAACAACCTGTTCACGTTCCAGATCTGGGCGAACGTCACCAACGACCACGCGATCGGGCTGTGGTTCGGCGACAACGCCAATCACTTCCCCGGTCCCAACGGCGCCATGCCCCACCTTGTGGTGTACCGTGACACCCAGAACCAGCTGGCCTTCCCGGCGCAGGGCGTGTTCGTCAACACCTGGGGCGGCTTCAGCCCTGACGGTCCCTACCACGGCGAGACTTCGTTCACCATTGGCGGCATGACCGCGACCGTGACCGAGTACTCGCTCAACGGCCTGAGCGGCGTGGGAACCTTCACGATCCGCGTGGGCGACGTGCCCGCGCCCGGCGCGTTGGCCCTGCTGACCGGCGCCGGCCTGCTTGCCCGCGGCCGCCGCCGCGCGTGAACAGCGCGATCAAGCGACCGAGGCCCCATCTCACGCACCGGCGACATTTCTGAGGAGTGTCGCCGGTGTTCTTGACGGGCGAATCGCTGCGCAGGCGTCAGAGGTCAATCGGCGCCTCGCTCGATGGATTGTGTGACGGGAGGCGCGGCTCCCGCTCCTACACTTCCGCCGTCATGTTCATTCCGCTCTCCACGGATCGACCGCCCAAGCGGCGCCCGGTCATCAATGAAACCCTGGTGATGGTGAACCTGCTGGTCTACCTGGCGGGACTGGCGGGCGCGTACTTCGGCTGGTTCGAGCGAGACGCGGTGGCGCGATGGGGGCATTACCACCCCGGCGAGTTCAGGGCGTGGCAGTTGATCACCTACCAGTTCATCCACGATCCGTGGGGCGTGGGTCACATCCTGTTCAACCTGCTCTTCCTGTGGGTGTTCGGCAACGCGGTGGAAAGCCGCCTGGGGCGCGTGGGCTACCTGGCGTTCTACCTGATCGGAGGCGTCGTGGCGGCGCTGGCGCACGGAGCATTCAACCCCCAGGCGCCGGTGATCGGAGCCAGCGGGTCGATCGCGGGCGTGAGCGGCGCGTTCCTGGCGCTGTTCCCGCGGGCGCGCATCCGCGTGCTGGTGATCTTCTTCATCATCGGGCTCTATCACGTTCCCGCGGCGTGGTTCATCCTGTTCTACTTCGTGGTGGACCTGCTGCGCCAGACCAACGAATCGCTGCTGGGCGCGGGTGGCAACGTGGCCTATGCGGCGCACCTGGCGGGATACGTGTACGGCTTCGGCGTGTGCTTCGGGCTGCTGGCGGCGCGGGTGCTCACGCGCGAGGAGATGGACGTGTTCTTTCTGTTCAAGCAGATGCGTCGTCGTCGTCAGTTCCGTGCCGCCACCGCGCCGGACGCCCGCGTGTGGGACGCGCCCAGGGCCGATTCCGCCGAGCGGATGTCGCGCCGGCGCGAAGCCGGACCCATGTCCGCCGAGGAGCAGCAGCATGCCGCGGCGCGGGCGGAGGTGCTGCGCCTGATCGAGCGGCACGACATGCCCGCCGCCGCGGCGCGCTTCCGCACGCTGCTGGCCCTGGCGCCCGACGCGGTGCTGCCCGAGCGGCGGCAGTTGGATGTCGCCAACCAGCTCTACCACGAGGGCGACTACGCCAACGCGGCGCGGGCCTATGAGAATCTGCTGCGCGCCTTCCCCACCTCGCGCGAGGCCGATCCGGTGCGGCTCATGCTGGCGGTTATCTACACCCGGCGTCTACGAAACGCCGCGCGAGCCAGGGAACTGCTGGACCGGGCCGCCACTGGATTGCGCAGTGACGACGAGCGCGCCATGGCCGAGCAGCTGCGCGCGGAGCTGACGTGAACTGACGGACCGACCGATGACGGCGACACGCGAATGATGTCAGCGAGCCGCGATCATTCACAGCGAGCCGCGACCGTCAGGGAGCGGACTCCAGCAACCGACGACAAGGAATCCTCCGTGCCCCGCACGCGAATCAAGATCTGCGGTCTGACCACGGTGGAGGACGCCGCCGCCGCAGTGGCCTGCGGAGCGGACGCCATCGGCCTGGTCTTCGCGCCCTCCTCGCCGCGCCGCGTGTCGCTGGACCGCGCCGCCGAGATCGTGGCCTCGCTGCCGCCCTTCGTGACCGCGGTCGGCGTGTTTCAGCTCTCCGGCAAGGGCGTCGATGCGGATTTTGAGCAGTGGAAGACGCTCTCGCCGTGGGCGCAGCTTCATGGCGACGAGGACGAGCGGGTCGCCCGCCAGGCGTCGCGCGGCCGTCGCCTGATCAAGGGGTTCCGCTTCTCATCGTCGGCGGTGCGTCAATGGGCGGGATGCACGCACATCGAGTTGCTGCTGGTCGAGGGCAGTCGGCCCGGCAGCGGGCAAGCGTGGGATTTCACGTCCCTGGCGGCGATGCGGGACGAGATCCGCAAGCCGATCGCCCTGGCGGGCGGACTGAACATCGACAACGTGGCGGAGGCGATTCGCGCGGTGAGGCCCTTCGCGGTGGACGTGAGCACCGGCGTGGAAAGCGCGCCGGGGCGGAAGGACGCTGCGATGATCCGCGCATTCTGTCAGGCGGTTCGCGAGGCGGATGCGTCGATCGATGCGTAGGGTGACGCGGCGGCCCGGGTGGCGCGCCACCTGCGGGCCTCACCCGAAGTACACATCCGTCTCGGCGTTCGCCTTCGCCAGCAACAGGCCGGCCGCGATGGGCAGGGCGACCAAAGCAAGCCGTATCAGGAATCGCGTGAGGGCGCCTCGACGGGCGATGGACCCCACCTCGCCGATCCACAGCATCGCGGGCGCGAAGGCCACCAATCCCGCCGCCCACGCGAAAGCGATGGGTAGGCCCGTCACCCACAGCAGCCCCAGCACCGGCGGAATGGTGAGTGCGACGCTCGCCAGCGGCATGGCGCCAGAGCCGATTGAGACGCTTCCGCCGCGCAGCGCCACCGCGCCTCCGACCAGGACCGCCGCCATCGACGCGGCGGCCAGGGATGCGGGGATGAGCGCGAACGTCTGATTTCCGCTGAGCACCAGCACGCCCGCCTGTCCGAAGCAGGCGAGCGTCAGCGCGGCGGGAAGGGTCGCGCCGGGCCGCCGCTGTGCCAGCGGCTGCATGATCAGGGCGAAGGCCACGGGCGCGCCGGCAGCCGCAATTCGCATCCAGGTCGGATCGCCATCCTGAAAGATGCCGGCCATCACGAAGTGGGCCGCCGCACCCGTCAGCATCGCGGCGATGACCCACGCCAGCCAGTCGCCCGGGCGAGCCCCCGCGCACACCGATTCAGAAGTGGTCGTTGCGGCGTGTTTGGCGCGCTGTGTCAGCGTCCAACGTGCCGCCGCGGCGGCCATTCCGATGACTCCTGCGGCGATGAGCAGATAGACCACGCGCTCCCACTTCTGGTTGACTCCTCCGTTGAGCGCGATGTGCGAAGCGATCATCGCCGCGCCGAAGGCGAGCGCCCCCGCCCAGGCGGACGAGTGCGCCGCCGGCGATCCGGCGCGGGCGCGCCACACGCGCCACGCCAGCGCCAGAATCGCGCCTGCCACGACGAGCGGCAACCCCACGCCGAGCAGACCTTCGCGGATCAGTTGTTCTGTCATGGGGAGAGGAGAGCAAGGAGAAGAGGTCTGAGGTCAGAGATCAGAGGTCAGAGATCAGTAGGGCCGTTGACAGGAGTCAATGGTGCCACGGTACGCCGAGAGGCGTGCCGTCGGCCCCGCATCGGACGCACCACCACGGAACGGCTGGCGCCGTACCGTGGCACCGGGGCGCGACTCTGTTGCCGCACCAGCCCCCGGGCCAAGCCCGGGGCGAAGCGAAGAGCCCCGGACCCCACTGCCTATATCCCAGTGCCCAGTGCCCAGTGCCTCATGCCCAATGCCTGATGCTGATGCCTTGCCCCACCTCACCCGCGCTTGCCCTCGATGGCGACGATGATCCGCACTTCGTCTCCGACGGCGTTGTTCTCGAGGTACTTGGTCATGCCGAAGTCGCTGCGCTTGATGGTGAAGGTCGCTTCGAAGCCGCTCTTGTAGCCCTGGGCCGTCTCACCCGCGCCGAGAATCTCGATCTGGGCGGTGATGGGTTTCGTGACGCCGTGGAGCGTCAGGTCGCCGGTGACCTCCAGCTTGTTGGTCGCCGCAGGCGTGACCCTGGTGCTCTTGAAGGTGATCTCCGGATACTCGCGGGCGTTGAAGAAGTCCGCGCTCTGCAGGTGTCGGTCGCGCTGCTGGTTGCCGGTGTCCACGCTGGCGGTCTTGACGGTGAAGCTGAACGACGACGCGCCGGGGCTGGCGGCGTCATGCGAAAACGTGCCCGACACCTCGTTGAACCGGCCCCAGAAGACCGCCACACCCAGGTGTCCGACGCGGAAGACCACGCTGGAATGCACCGGGTCGGTGGAGAACGACTCGGCGACCGCCGCGGTCGTTGCTTCGACGCGGGGCTGAGTGGTCAACGCGGTCATGCCAGCCGCCCCGACGAGCACTCCGGCGACGAGAAGGGGACGAATCTTCATGTGATGCTCCATTTCGATGTGGAATGGTGTGGATGGTTTGTGGATGACTGGCCGCCAGGAGCGGCAAGACAGGTGAATCGGGTAGTTGAGTCAAAGCCAGACGCTCTCCGCAACCAGCGACTGAACGACCTCCCTTATTCCATGTCTCCAGATGCCGCGATGCTCGCCAGGTTTCAATCCGGATTGCGGCGGATGGGTTGTCGCACGCCATCTTTCCATCTGTCCCGTGAAACTTTCCGGCGATCTTCCGGAAAACCTCTTGCAGCGACTACGACTTTCGTAGTAGGATGTCCTCCGACAGTCGTAGGAGGTCTGGACGATCATGCCACCACGCGAACGAGAACGCGAGCCGGAGCACGACCTCGGCCCCGCCGAACTGGAAGTCCTCACCATCCTCTGGGATGAAGGCCCGTCCACGGTGCGCGAGGTGCTCACGCATCTGCACCGGCGCGGGCGCACCGTGGCGTACACCACGGTCCTCACGTTTCTGACCCGGCTCGCGCAGAAGGGCTACGTCGTCAGCGACAAGTCCGACCTGGCGCACGTCTACCGCGCCGCCGTGCCGCGCGACACGGTGCGCCACTCCCGGCTGAAGGCCCTGATCGACGAGTTGTACGACGGATCGGCCTGTCCGCTGGTGCTGCAGCTCATGCAGACCGGCACCTTCACGCCCGAGGAAGTCGCCCAGCTCCAGTCGCTCATCGACCGTCTGGATGAACAGACGAAGCGACGGAAGAAGGGAAGGGGCGGCTGACCATGCCCGATTTCTCGCTCGGCCAACTCTGGCTCAATGCGCTGGGCATCATCCCGGTGGCTTTGCTGGCGATCATTGTCTGCCGCGTCTTCCCGGCTCGGCCTTCCACGCGGCATCTCATCTGGCTGGCGGTGCTGGCCATGTTCCTGGCGCCGTCCTTCGTCGTCGGCTGGCTGCCCCACGAGGCGCGCCGCGACCCGGCGGCGTACCTGGGCGCGACCCATGCGAATGACCAGCGCACCGTCGCCCGCGCCCCGCGCGACGAAGAGACGGTCGCGCCGGTCGATCAATCCACGACCCGCGCGACCCAGACCCCGCAGCGCGAGTCGGCGCCGCGACCCGGCTTGCCCGCGTCCGAATCGCCCCTCACCCGGCTGATCACGCCTGGCCGCAAGAGTGACGCGTCGTCGCCGGTGATGAGCCGATCGCACGACGCGGCGGCGGAGAGCCCATCGCCGTCCGCACGCCGCGTGCTCAAGCCCGCCGACTCCCTCTGGCTGGCGGGCATCGTGGAGCCGGTCGTTCGCCGAGCGGTGGACGCATCGCGCGCCGCGGACGCCGCCGTCCGTGAGGAACCGGCGTCCGACGCGCTGCCGGAGCGGATGCCGTCGTCGGTTGTCGTCGCCTCTCCGCGACTGGACGCGTCGAGTGTTCAGCCGTCCTCCGACGCTTGGCGTCCCGCGCCGACGACGGGCGATGCTTCGCGGCCTGGCGGGGTCGCCTCGTTGCTGGCGGTGCGCGACGCCGTCGCCGCGCTGCCCCCCGTGCCCGCGCCGGCGTGGATCACGGGCATGGCCATCATGGTGGCGGTGATGCTGGTGCGGGTTCTGGCGATTGCGCGTCTGGTTCGACGTGGCGTGCCCGCGTGTCGGAGCGTGCGGCAGATGGTGGAGCGCGCCGCCCGTGACGTGGGACTGGGCCTGCCGCCGGACGTGGTGATGGTGTCGGACCGGGTGTCTCCCATGATGTGGTGCGGTCGCCGCCCCGTGCTGGTGCTGCCCGCGGGGTTGTGGTCGCAACTGGATGGGGCGGGCCGCTACGCGGTGATCTGCCACGAACTGGCGCACCTGAGGCGGCTGGACCACTGGGTGTGCTGGTTCGACCTGGTGGTGGGGGTGGTGTTCTGGTGGCATCCGCTGGCGTGGTGGGTGAGGCGTCAGGTTCGGGAGGAGGCCGACCTGTGCTGCGACGCCTGGGTGACGCATCTTCAGCCGGCGCGTCGTCGGGCGTATGCGCAGGCGCTGCTCGATTCACGGAAGTACCTGAGCGCGATGCCGCTCGCCGGGCCCGCCGTGGGCCTGGGGACGGCGACGCCCCGCGCTCGACGTTTCGCAAGGAGACTCACGATGGTGATGACACGAGAGTTCGTTCCGCGTCGTTCGATCCGGGGCGTCGCCCTGGCGGGAGCGCTCACCGCCGCCGGGCTGCTGGTGTCGCCGATCGCCGCCTGTCCGCCGGAGGAGGGCAAGTCGCTCAAGGACGCCAGGCCGACGACGACGCTTGCGTCACCCGTGCCCGCGTTCTTCGGCGGCGCTGCTCAGGCCGCGCCCGGGGCGGGCTCGCCCGCGTCGGCTGACAGCACGTTCGAGCAGTTCATGCGCGAGCGCGCCGCGGCGCCGGAGACCGGCTCGTTTGAGTATCCCATTCCCGCCGAACTGTTCTTCATGGGCGAGGCCGCCGAGGCGCATGACGACGTGGAGGCGCGGCTGCGCCGGCTCGAGGAGCGGCTGGAGCGGCTCATGCAGGCGGTCGAGCGACTTCACGCCGGTCAGCAGGGCGTCGTGGGAGGCGTCACGACCTCCGCGCCGCCGATGCGTCCCGTGCCGCCTGCGGAACCAGCGCCGCGCGGACAGGGCGGCGCGACCGCACCCCAGCCGCCGATGGCCCCCACGGCCGTGCGGTCGCACGGCGGCGCCGGCGCTGCGCCTGGGGGCATGGCGACGACCGCGGCTCCGGCCCATCCGGGCCACCCCGCGCCGCTGGCCTTGCCGCCGGGCGTTCAGGGTCCGGGGGGCGCGGTGACCACCGCCCAGGCGCCGCGCGCGGGTCAGGCGCCTGGGGGCGGGGGTCTCGCCACGTCGCCGGTTGCGACGGCCGCCGAGTTGTTCAACGCCGACGGCCCCATTCTGGCGCGCACGTATCGCCTGCCCAAGGGCAAGCTGAAGGAGCTCGTCGAGCTGATGATCCGCGATGACGTGCCCGTGCGCGTGGCGCCCAGAGAAGACGCCATCGAGGTTCACGCCACCGAGGGTCAGCACCGCATCTTCCGCATGTTCATTGAGTTGATTCATCCCGAGGCGTCGAGTTCCGGCTCCGCGGAGGCGGAGAGCCGCCGGATGGAGGCCGTGATCGGCCAGATGGCGGCGCTGGAGCAGGCCGAGGCGGCGCGGCTGCGCGACGTGGCCGCCCGGCGTTCGCGTCAGCTGGAGTCGGAACGCGCCGCCGTGGAGTCGCTGACGCGCGACCACGCCGCACTGGCCCGACAGAAGGAGTTGATCGCTGAAGGCGACGTGCGGCTGCGGACCCACCACGATCAACTGGCGCGGGCCGCCGCCGAAATCGAGGCCCATCGGATCACGCTGCGCGACCAGGCGTCGTCGCTGGAAGGCGATCGGGGCGCCCTGATCGAGGAACTGCGCCGCTCGGAGATGGCGCTGCGGGATGCCGGCGCCGAGAAGCGCGCGGAAGAGATCGCCCGCGTGACGGAGTTGAAGGCCCGCGTCAACGCCACCGACGCGGCGGTGCGAAGCACCCAGGCCGCCCGCCAGTCGCTTGAGGCCCAGCTCAAGACCCTGCAGGCGGAGATCAAGCGGGTCGAGCAGGCGCTGTCCGAGATGGCGAAGGAGGGCGGCCGCTGAGGCGTCCTGTGACGTGAGAGCATCGACGGGCCAACGGGCCGGGGCCGCACACGTGTCCTCCCCCACCCCCCAACCTGCATGGGGGACACGACTGCACCCCTCGCCGCGGCCTGCTCAGAACCGCGCCGTGGCGTTTTGCGCGCCCCGGCCCGGCCCGTCGGCTTGGCGTCGCGAAACCTGACAATCTCGTGGGTGCGGGGTGGCCGGTGGGCGGCCCGTGTGGGATGATGCGTCCGGTCTCGAGGGAGTGTGACCATGGCTCGTGTGCATCGCGTATGGGCGGCGGCCTCGCCGCTGGTGTTTCTCGCTCCGGCGGTGACGTGGCCCGCGCTCGATGCGCACGCCGCGGCAAGGTGCGCTGCATCGCAGGATGACGCCGCCACCCTGCGTGACTTCCACAGCGCCAACGGGCTGCTCAACCGGGGCATGCACGACCTGGCGGAGCAGGAGTACCGCAAGTTCCTCGCCGCGCATCCGACGCACGCCAAGGCGCCGGTGGCGCGATACGGGCTGGCGGTGGCGCTGCAGCGTCAGAACCGGATCGACGAGGCAGCGGGCGAGCTCGAACCGCTCATCGGGCTGGAGCGCTTTGAGTTCGCGGCGGAGTCGTGCCTGTTGCTCGGCCAGTGCCGCATGATCCAGGAGCGCTACGCCGACGCGGCGGCGGCGTTCGACGTGGTCGTGAAGCGACACGCGGGGCACGCCCAGGCGGATGCGGCCTGCGCGCTGCTGGTGGAATCGCACTCGCGAGCCGCGGCGCACGAGCGGGCCATCGAGGCCGCGGCCGTGATGGCGGCGAAGTGGACGAATTCACCGCGACGCGAGCGGGCGGAGTTCTTCGCGGGTCTGTCGGAGACGGCGCTGGAGCGCCACGCGGACGCCGCCAGGCGGTACGAAGCGATGGTCCGGGCGTTTCCCGATGGCGAGCTGGCCGCCCGCGCGTCGCTGCTGCACGCCCGAGCGCTGCACGCTGCGGAGCAGTGGGAGGCGGCGTCGGCGCAGTATCAGCGCGTCATCCGGCGGAATGACCCGGCCTTCGCCCCGGAGGCGATGTACTCACTGGCGGGGCTGCTTCGCCGCGACGGGAAGCCCCGGGACGCCGCGGCGCTGCTCGACCGGGTGCTGAAGGATCACGCGGAACATCCCGTCATCCCGCTGGCGCTGCTGGAGCGCGGGCGCGTCCACTACGACGCGGGCGAATACGACAAGGCCGTGTCGCGCTTCGCCGAGGCGGTCGAGGCGGACGAGGCGCTCGCCGACAGCGCGGCGTGGTGGACCGCCCGGTGCGAACTGCGGCAGGATCAGCCCGGACAGGCCGCGGCGCGGCTGGAGCAGGCGATTGCGCGGCATCCGAAGAGCGCCATGCTGGCCGAGATGCGATATGACCGCGCGGTCGCCCTGCACCGCGCGGGAGACGCGGACGCGGCGCAGGCGGCGCTGGCCGAGTTCCGCGCCGCCCATCCGAAGCACGTCCTGGCGCCGGACGCGCTGCACCTGGCCGCCATCATCGATCACCAGCGGCGGGAGTACGCGGCCAGCGACGCGCTGGGGCGGGAGTTCATCGAGAAGCATGCGAAGCACGCGCTCCTTCCCGCCATCGAGTTCCTGATGGCGGAGAACGCCTTCCTGTCCGGCAATCACCGGGAGGCGGCGGCGCGGTTTGAGAAGTTCATCGCTTCTCGGCCCGGCGACGGGCAGGTCGCCGCGGCGCGCTATCGACTGGGCACGGCATACGTGCGGCTGAACGACCCCCGGCGGGCGGAGGAGCATCTGCGCGCCGTGGTGAACGGTGCGAAGACGCCGGCGGCGTACCGCTCGGCGCTGCTCGACCTGGCGGACATTCACTTCGCGCGTCAGGAGTGGGAGCCGGCGGAAGCCCGCGCCAGCGAGTACCTCTCCGCCGACGAGAATGCACCCGACGCCGATGATGCGCTTATCACCATCGGGCTGTGCCGCCAGCGGCGCGACCTGCACGAAACCGCGCTGCAGGCGTTCGAGCGGCTGCTGGAACGTCATCCGAGCAGCCCGCACGCGGCCCAGGCGAACTTCGAGCGCGGGCAGTCGCTGGTCGTGCTGGGGCGGGATGACGACGCGGTTGAGGTGCTTCAGCGCGTGCTGGAGAGCCGCGAGGCGTCCCGGTTCGCCGCCCATGCGCTCAACCATCTTGGCGCCATCGCCATGCGGGGCAAACGGTACGACGAGGCCGCGATGCACTATGCGAAACTGGCCGGTCTGGACGCGCCGGAGGAACTGAAGCACGAAGCACTCTTCCAGCAGGGCCAGGCGCTCATGGCTCAGTCGAAATACGACGAGGCGGGGCGCGCCTTCGCCCGGTTCGTCGAACAGGCCCCCGGGCACGCCCGCGCGCCGATGGCGAGCGCCAACGTGGCCCTGTGCGCGGCGCGAGGCGGCGATCACGCCGGGGCGCTGAAGCAGATTGACCGCGTGCTGCGCGAGCAGGCGCGTTCGCTGGATGACCAGGTCACGACATCGCTGCTCTACGAGAAGGCCTGGTCGCAGCGCGAGACGGGCGACGTGCAGGGCGCCTCCGCCACCTATCGCGCCATGCTCGGGGATCAGCGCGAACATTCGCTGGACCTGTTCGCCCGCGTGGAGCTGGCGGAACTCGAAGCCGGCGCGGGCGGACACGACGCGGCCGTCGCGCTCCTGGAGCCGATCGCGGAGCGAGCCGACCTGCCGGGCGACCTGGGCGAGCGATCCGGGTACCGGCTCGGCGCGTGCCTGTACGAACTGGGCCGGGATGAAGCGGCAGCCAGGGCGTTCGAGGCGTTCCTGAAGTCGCATGCGAAGAGCTCGCTCGCGCCGTCCGCGCGGCTGCTGGCTGGCGAGGCGCACTTCCGCCGCGGGCAGCACAGGCAGGCGGCGGCGCATCTTGCCAGGGCCGCGGAGTCGGAGGAAGCGCGGCTGCGTGCTCCCGCCTTGCTGCGGCTGGGCGAGGCCCACGCCGCGCTGCAGGCGTGGAAGGAGAGCGAACAGGCGTTCAGCCGCTTCCTGCGCGAGTTTCCCGAATCAGAGGTCTGGTTCCAGGCGCGGTTCGGCCTGGGCTTCGCGATGGAGAATCAGGGTCGATTTGACGAGGCGATCACCTCGTACCGCGCCGTGATCGAGAAGCACGACGGCCCTACCGCGGCGCGCAGCCAGTTCCAGATCGGCGAATGCCTCTATGCGCAGAAGAAGTACGATGAGGCCGCCCGCGAACTGCTCAAGGTGGACATTCTCTACGCCTACCCGGAGTGGAGCGCCGCGGCGCTGTACGAAGCGGGCCGCTGCTTCGAGGCCATGGCCCAGGTCGGTCAGGCGCGGCAGCAGTTCGAGGCCGTGCGCGACCAGCACGCCGGCACCCGCTGGGCGGAGCTGGCGACGGCCCGCCTGGCCGCCTTGAGCAAGCCCGACCTGCCGGGACGGGGCGGCGGATCAGGGGGTGGGCGATGAGCGCGTGCAATCCACCTCTCCGGTGGCGCCGGCATTCCGCCGGCGCCATCAGGATTGTTCTGTTCCCTCAACTGGAGCTCCCATCGTGACCAGCGTCACCTGTCTCACCGCTCTGCTTCTCGCCGCGCCGGCTCCAGCGGGCGCGGTGGAAACCGTGTGGGATCTCGTCCAGAAGGGCGGACCGCTGATGGTTCCCATCGGGCTGTGCTCGCTCATCGGGCTGGCGGTGCTGGTGGAGCGTCTCATCACGCTGCGGCGGCGTTCGGTCATTCCGCCTGGCTTTCTCGCGGGGCTGCGCAAGGCGCTCGCCGAGGGCGATCGGCAGAAGGGCATCGACTACTGCCGCAGGAACGGCAGCCCGGTGGCCAACGTGTTCGCGGCGGGCATCCGCAGACTGGGCGAATCGCCCGAACTGCTGGAGAAGCACATCGTCGAGGCGGGCCAGCGCGAGGTGCTGCGCCTGCGCAGGAATCTGCGGGCGCTGTCGGTCATCGCCTCGGTCTCGCCCCTGCTGGGACTGCTGGGCACGATCTTCGGCATGATCCAGGCCTTCGCCGAGGTGTCGCGCAGCGGCGAGGCGCTGGGCAAGACGGAACTGCTCGCCGCGGGCATCTACCAGGCGATGGTCACCACGGCGGCGGGATTGATCGTCGCGATTCCCGCCCTCATCTTCTACCACTTCCTCGTCTCCAAGGTCGAGCGCCTGGTGATGGAGATCGACGAGATGACGGTGAACTTCGTGGACGAGTACGCCGCCCGGCGCGCCG
The DNA here is from genome assembly GCA_015709595.1 of Phycisphaeraceae bacterium. Taxonomy (NCBI): domain Bacteria; kingdom Pseudomonadati; phylum Planctomycetota; class Phycisphaerae; order Phycisphaerales; family Phycisphaeraceae; species Phycisphaeraceae bacterium. Next base: position 1,273,932 of record CP054178.1, on the reverse strand, counting down.
AGTCGAAGTCGGTCGTCGCGCCGGCGTCGGAGAACGGCGCCGCGGGCAGGGGTCAGAAGGCGGAAATCAGCGGTCAGCACGCGGGACGTGGAATCGAGGCGGCCCAGGCCGCGACGGCGACGACAGGAGCACGGGCATGATCCGCGCGGACTTCGGCCACGACCAGGGCGCGGCGGTCGAGCTCACGCCCATCATCGACATGGTCTTCCTGCTCCTCATCTTCTTCCTGGTGGCGACGACCTTCCACCAGACCGAGCGGGAGATGCAGATCGCCCTGCCCCATGCGGCGCACGGCGGGCCCATCAGCGCGGCGCTGCGCGACATCGTCATCAACGTGGACAGGGAGGGGACGATCATCCTCAACGGCGCGGTCATTTCGCCGGAGGACCTGCAACAGCGCATCATCCAGGCCGTGCAGCAGAACCCCGAGCAGAAGGTGACCGTTCGAGGCGACCGTGACGCGCCGTACCAGCACGTGGCCCGCGTGCTCGATCTGTGCAAGGGCGCGGGCGTGCAGCAGCCCTATCTGGACACCGTGCCCGTCACCGACTAGCGGTCCCGTTCCGACGATTCACGCATGCGCATCGTCCGACGCATCCTGTGGTTCGTGCTCGCATCGCTCGCCATCGCTGCGGTCGTGGGCGGCGGGCTGTGGTGGAAGCGCCAGCGCGACCACACGTTCTACACCGACGCTCAGTCGATCCGCGTGCCCATCGGCTCCACCACCACGCGCGACGTACTGTGGGAGCCGGCGCTGCCCGTCGATGGGCTGGTCAACTCCGCCCGGCACGAGGCCGGGCCGACCATTTCCTCGGACGGCATGACCATGATCCTGGTGCGGGGCGCGCCGGGCGGCGGCGCGGACCTGTATGTGACGCAGCGCACGGTGCATGGCTGGACCGAGCCGACGCCGATCAACGGCGTCAACACGCGATTCGATGAGATCAGCCCCGCGATGAGCGCCGATGGGCAGTCGCTCTTCTTCGCCAGCGACCGACCCGGCGGGCTGGGTGGATACGACCTGTGGGTCGCGCGCCGAGAGGGCGATGGCGGCTGGGGCGAGCCGATGCACCTCGGCCCCGCGGTGAACACGCGCTGGAACGAGTACGGCCCCGCGCCCACCTCCGACGGGATGGCGATGTACTTCGCCTCCAACCGGCCCCGGGCCGTGGACCCGACGGCGCCGCTCGATGAAGGCGACCCGCGCGCACGGGGGGGCGACTACAACCTGTTCGTCGCGTCGCTGCTGGCCGACGGGCCGGGCGCGGCGCACGCGGTGGACGCGGTCAACACGGACGCCAACGAGACCTCGCCCGCGCTCAGCCCGCCGGGCGACTTCCTCTACTTCGCGTCTGATCGCGCGGGCGGCTTCGGCGGGTTCGACCTGTATCGCTCGCGCGTGGTGCGCGGGGCGGTGCTGCCGGCCCGCAACCTCGGCGCTGCGATCAATACGTTCCGCGATGAACTCGACCCGGCGGTGGATTTCGGCGGTTTCGCGCTCTTCTTCGCCTCCGCGCGTCCCCGCCCCCGGATTGCCGCCGGTTCCGTCGCCGAGACGGACCTGGATTCGGATCTGCATCGCGCCCTGTCGCGCGAGGTGTTCACCGAGACCGACCCCTTCGCCGCGCGGATCGACTGGGCCGGCCTGTGGTCGGAACTCTGGCCTCTCCTGCTGCTGGCGCTGCTGGGCCTGCTGCTGGTTCTGGCGCTGCTGCACTTCATGCGGCGGGCGCAGTTCCGGCGGCTGTCGCTGCTGGCCAAGTGTCTGCTCACGTCGCTGCTGGCGCACCTGCTCATCATGCTGCTGCTGACGGTGTGGGGCGTGACCAGCACGATCGCCCAGCGCATGAAGGACGGGTCTGTGCGGGTGGCGATCACGTCCAACTCGGCGGCCGAGTCAGTGGCGAACCAGATTCGCGGGGGGCTGACGGATGTCTCAATCGACGCCGAGCAGCCGACCGAAGGGGGCGAGCGGCCCAGCGAGTCGCCGCTCCTCCAGCCGATGCCCATGCTTTCGGCGACGGCGGCGATCGAGCCGCGCCGCCCCGCGACCGACGCCTCGCAGGTGCCTCCCGCGACGCGGGAAGCGCCAACGACGGAGGTCATCGAGCGATTCGTGACGCACGCCGAGGCGCCGCCCGCGTTGACGGACGCGCCGACGGCGCTGCCCATGCAGCCGGAGCGGGCGCATCACGAGGAACGCCGCGTGGAAGTGGCGGCTGGCGACGTGGCGATGTCGCCAGCGACTGACCGCGCCGAAACACGGGCGCCCGCAGTGGAGACCGCCGACCCGACGACGGCGGCGATGGAGCCCGCGCCGGCCCAGCGCCGCGACGGAGCGACCTCGACCAGTCTCGCCGGCCAGCACTCTCCGCGTGAGGCGGCGCCCATCGAGGAGGCCGCGCGTGAGGCGACCCTGGCGGCGGACCTGCCGCGCATCATGGACGCCGCGGTTGCGCTGCCGCGCGAGGTGCGGGGAGAGCCGTCGAGCGTCGCCGAGCCGACGACGCGCATCGCGGCGCAATCGGCGACGGCGTCACAACGCGCCGGCGAAGTCACGGCGACGAAGCCAGCCGTCCCGCCGCCATCCAGCGAGGTCGTGGCGGTCGCGCCTGCGTCGAACCGGCGCGAGGGCGATTCATCCGCGATTGTCGGTGACGCCGCATCGCGAGAGGCCGATGCCCCCGAAGCATCCCGGCCTCCCGCGACGGGTGCGGCGTCGGACGTGCCGCGGACTGGGATGGAGATCGCCGTGGCGCTGCCCGTCGCACAGCCCGCGCCCGAGGGTGCGTTGGCCGCGGAGACGACGGTCGTCGCCGCGCCTCAGCACATTGCGAGCCGTCGAGCGCCGGAAGATGGCGTTGGCGACAATCCGCCGACCGCCGAGGCGACCATTGTGGCGACTGACGCGGCGTCTGCGGAGCGGGCCGCGACCGGCTCGTTGGCTCGGGCGGACGAATCCGAGTCCGCCTCGACAAGGCCGGAATCGTCCCCGCGGCGCGATGTCGCGTCGTCGTTGCTCGACCTGCCGGCGCTGGCGACTGCTCTGCCAGGACTGGATGAAACGGCAATCGAACCAGCCGCCAACGACGAGTTGTCGGCGGGACCGTCAATCACGCCGGAGCAGGCGGCGACACGCCGCGCCGCGTCGGCATGGAGCCGGATCGCCGGTCCCGCCGCGCCTCGGACGACGCGCATCGACCCATCCGACCGGCGCGTGCCCGCCCCCGAGTCGTCATTCGCAACAGACGGCGCGATGGCGACCAGCGATGCCGCGTCATCGGACGCCGTGTCGATGCCGCCCGTTCTGGCGCTGGTCGTCGCGGACCTGCCGGGCATCGACCGCATCATGAACGATCTGCGTCTGCCCTCCGAGCGCCCCCCGGTGGACAACCCGCTGTCGCAGCGCGGGGCGGACCGTCGCGAGTCGCTGCTCGACCGGCTGGGCGGCAACCAGGAGACGGAGAACGCCGTGCAGCTCGCCCTGCGCTGGCTGGCGGCGCACCAGAGCGACGACGGCCGCTGGAGCGCATCGGGGTTCGACGCCAAGTGCGAGCAGTGCGGCGGGCAGTCGAACGCGCGCATTGATGCCGCACTCACCGGGCTGGCGGTGCTGGCGTTCCTCGGCGCCGATCACACCCACGAGCGGGAAGGCCCCTACCGCGACACCGTGGCCCGCGCCCTGCGCTGGCTGGTCGATCGACAGGCGCCGGACGGCGGCTTCCTTTCCGAGGAGACGATGTACACGCAGGGCATCGTGACCATCGCGCTCACCGAGGCCTTCGCCATGACGGGCGATCCCTGGCTCGAAAGCCCGGCGCGCCGGGCGACGGACTTCGTGGTCCAGGCCCGCAACCGCGAACTGGGCGGGTGGCGCTACGCGCCGGGGCAGTTCGGGGACACCTCGGTCACCGGCTGGCAGGTGATGGCGCTGGCCAGCGCCAGGCGGGCGAGGATCGACGTGCCCGCCGAGGCGCTCACGCACGTGCATCGGTGGATGGACGCGGTCCGCCACCCCACGCTGCCGGGGCGATACGCCTATCAGCCGGGCCGGCAGTACACCAACGCCATGACGGCGGAGGGCATGTTCATCCGCCAGTTGCTGGGCGCTCATCGCGAGGAGCGCGCCCAGGCGGGCAGCGCGCTCTTCCTGCTGGAGAACCTGCCCGACTGGGAGAACACGCCGGACACCTACTACTGGTACTACGGCACGCTGGCGATGTTCCACCACCAGGGGCCGGAATGGGATCGCTGGAACGCGGCGCTCAAAAACGCCCTGCTGTCCAGTCAGCATCGCAGCGGGCCAGCGACGGGAAGCTGGGATCCCAACGATCAATGGTCGCAGATCGGCGGGCGCGTCTACCAGACCGCCATCGCCGCCCTGTGCCTGGAGGTCTACTACCGCTACGACCCGCTCACCAACCCGGACGAGGCCATCGACGCGGTGGGCACGATCCGCGGCGTGGTGACGAGTCGATCCGACGGCAAGCCGCTGCCGGGCGCGGTGGTGACGCTGGACATTCCCGGGCGCGAGGCGCTGCAGGTGCGGACGGACGGGCAGGGACGTTATGCGCTGCAGTCGCCGGAGATGCCCGAGCACTTCGCGCTGTCGGCGGCCAGGCCGGGCTTCGCGCCGCTGTCAATGACCGCCCAGGGCGAGGCGCTGCGCGGGCAGGTGCTGGAGCGTGACTTCGCGCTCGAACCGCTCACGTCCGACATCATCGCGCTGGAGCAGGTGCCGGAGGTCCATCACCTGGGCAACGACCGGTTCGAGGGATCGATCAACAGCCAGTTCCAGCGCGCGGCGGAGGGAGCCGTGTACAGCGTGGTGTTCCGCGTGGGACCGGAGCAACTGCCGCCCAACTACCGCCGCGCCGAGCTGCGCATGCTGGTCAAGGGGGCGCAGGCGGGCAACCGCATCCGGCTCAACGGTCGGGTGCTGCCCACGCGGCTCAACCGCTCGCCGCGCGACGGCAGTTACGGCGAGTTCGTGGCGCCGTTCGACATCCGGCTCCTGTTCGAGGGTGAGAACGAACTGGTCATCCAGTCGTCCGACGACATGGGCGACCTGGACGACTTCGAGTTCGTGAACGTGCAGATTCGGTTGTTCAATGAGTAATGTCATTCAATAAGCCGCGCCCGTGAGGAAGCGGTGGATTCCCGTTTCCTCATGGTTGTGGCTCGTTGGTCAGCCGGTTGCCAACGGCCGCTCGCGCCCGCGCGCGGAGATCGGCGCCAGCCCGGCGAAGCGGCCGCCGTCGATGATGATCGCTTCCTCGTGCAGGTTCACCGTGGGGCACACGTGCCGGGGGACGAGCAGCAGCAGGTCGCCGCGCTGGGGCGCGGCGCCGCCGCGGACTTCGAGCGGCAGGTGCTCCTCGCTGGGCTTGAGCGCCGCGAGGTCGCTTCGGCCGATCACGACCGCGCAGGGGTCGCCCGACTCGGCGGCGATGGACTTGGATCCGGCGTCGCAGGTGGCGATGTTCGGCGCGGGGCGGCTGATGACGCGCGTGAGCACCAACGCCGCGGGCGTGAACGACAGTTCCGGCAGCATGTCGTGGTAGCCGAAGTCGTGAAAGACCACGGTGCCGGCCGACGCGCTGAAGAACGGCCCCCCGGCGCGCGTCCAGCAGGATGACGTGGCGGCATGGGCCAGCGTTGGCGTGCCGCTGGTGATGACTTCGCCCACGGACATCCCGGCGGCGACGAGGTCATCCGCCAGCCGGGCGACTTGATCCAGCGCGGCGTGCGTGCGGGCGCGGCGGTCGTCGATCGTGCCGCCCCGGATGTGGCCTTCGTAGGCGTGAATCCCGCGAAAGCGGCCCCCGGAAGCGGCGCCGGCGGCGCGGGCGATCCGCACGATCTCGTCCCTTGATTCGATGGGAACGCCGGTGCGGTGCATGCCCACGTTGACATCGACGAAGATGCCCAGTTCGGGCGGAGCAGATCGGGCGATGGCTTCGTCCTCGCAGATCACCGACACGCGGGCGCGCGGGTGAGCGCGGGCCAGATCGCCCAGCCGCCTGAGCGCGAGATCACGGTGAGGATACGCAACCAGCAGATCGACGCCGGGCAGGTCGCGGGCGGCGGTCTCCTCCAGCAGCACGCGGGCCTCGCGCGTGGTGGCGCACTTGAAGGAGCGCAGCCCCGTGCGCAGCAGCTCATCCCACACCAGCGGCATCTTGGTGGTCTTCAGGTGGGGTCGCCAGCGGCGCACGTCGCCGCCCACCACGTGAAGGGCCTGGGTGATGTTGTCGCGTACATGGTCCATGAAGACCACGAGCGCCGGTGCGGCCACTTCGCGGGTCGCCTCGGGCGGCAGGTGAAACCGATCGGCGGGCCAGCGTTCCATTCCACTGAACATGGGCGAGTGTAGCATGGCTGGCGAAGCGTCCCGGCGATCCAAGATGTAGGGGGCGCGAACCGGACGTGAACCAGTCCTGAACATTCGGCTTCTACGATCATGCCGGCGTTCAGGAATCGTTCACCCTGCGGAGCATCTCCCGGAGATTGACCCCCGTGGCGAAGACACCGGTTCTCATCGTGGAGGACGAACCCGACATCGCGGACCTGATCCGTTTTCATCTCGACCGGGAGGGGTTCGAGACGGCGGTGGTGCAGTCGGGCAAGCACGCGATGGAGGCGGTGAAGCGGCGCGAGCCGGCCCTGGTGATCCTCGACCTGATGCTGCCTGACATCGACGGACTGGAGATCTGCCGGCGGCTGAAGTGGAACGAGGACACCCGGTCCATTCCCATTCTCATCGTCTCGGCCAAGGGCGAGGAGAGCGATATCGTCACGGGACTGGAACTGGGCGCGGATGATTACCTCACCAAGCCCTTCAGCCCCAAGGTGCTGATGGCGCGGGTGAAGAACATCGTCCGGCGCACGCGGGCGGCGTCCGCCCCGACCTCCACCGCCAACCGCATCACGCTGGCGGATCGTCGGCTCATCATCGACTCCGACCGCCACGTCGTGAGCGCCGACGGGCAGGAAGTGGACCTGACGCGCACCGAGTTCGAGATTCTCCGCTGCCTGGCGCTGCGCCCCGGCTTCGTGCGCACGCGGGACCAGATCATTTCGGCGGTGCATGGGGTCAACGCGGTGCTGGCCAGCCGCACCGTGGATGTTCACGTGACGGCCATCCGCAAGAAACTGGGCGACCTGGGCCGGATGATCGACACGGTGCGCGGCGTGGGGTATCGTCTCAACGACTCGCTGCCCACCCACGCCGAACAGGGGACTTGACCATTCTGCGCGCTCCGCGATCGCTGGTCTGGCGGCTGGGGCTGGCGCTGGTGCTGGTTCAGGCGGTGATCGCACTTTCACTCGGGGCGTTCGCCTACGCCAAGGTGCGTCAGTTTCACCACGACCAGACCTATGACAAGCTGGATCGCACGCTCCCGCTGCTGGTGCAGGAGCATCGCGTCCTGATGGCGAGCGCCGACGCCGCGGCGATCGACGCCCGGTGCAAGCGCGACGGCGCCGAAACCCGCATCCGCGTCACCATCGTCGCGCCGGACGGGGTGGTGTGGGGAGACTCCCACGCCGACCCCGCGACGATGGACAACCATCGACTGCGCGCGGAGATCAGCGACGCCCTGGAGCGCGGCGAAGGACAGAGCCGCCGCCTCAGCCCCACGATCCACGAACCGATGCTCTACCTGGCCCGTCGCGTTCAGTCGCCGGACGATGGTCGCGTGCTGGGCGTGGTGCGGGCGGGCATTTCGGTGGCGGCGGTGGACGCCGATCTGACGGACGTGGCGCGCACGGTGGGGCTGGGCGCGTCGCTGTTCATCGGGCTGACGTTCGCCGTCTTTCTGCTGATGTCCCGGCACTTCGGCCGCCAGGTGAGCGCGCTGGCCCACGGCGCGACGCGGTTCGCCGAAGGGCGGCTGGATCATCGCGTGGACCCGCCCCGCGCCAGCGAACTGGCCTCGCTGGCGCGGGCGCTGAATCACATGGCCGAGGAACTGGGGGCGCGCATGATCGAAGTCCGAACCCGTCAGAACGAGGTGCAGGCGATTCTCCAGTCGATGAGCAGCGGGGTGGTGGCGCTGGACGTGGAGCAGCGGGTGTTCAACCTCAATCTGGCCGCCGAGCGCCTGCTGGGCGTGAAGGCGGAGAGCGCCATCGGGCGGCTGCTGCACGAGGTGGTGCGTCAGCCGGACCTTCACCGCTTCGCGGCCGCCGCGGTGGCGGGGCGCGGCAACGGACCGATCGAGTTCCGGCTCGAGGGCGACACGCCGCGACAGGTGCAGGCCGCCTCGGAGCCGCTGCTCGACGCCCGCGGCGTGCTCAGCGGCGTGCTCATCATCCTGACCGACGTGACGCAGCTGCGGCGGCTGGAATCCATGCGCACCGACTTCGCCGCCAATGTTTCGCACGAGCTGCGCACGCCCATCACCAACATCAAGGGCTACGTGGAGACGCTGCTGGAAGTCGGCGCGGATGACCGCGAGCGCACCCAGAAGTTTCTCCGCATCATCAAGCAGAACAGCGACCGCCTGGCGGCGATCGTGGAGGACGTGATGTCCCTCACCCGGCTGGAGCAGCCCCGCGCCGGACAGACGCTCGAGAAGGAGCCCACGCCGCTGCGGCTGATCGTGCGCGCCGTGGTGTCCCAGTTCCAGGCGGCGGCGGACGCCAAGTCGATCCGGCTGGTCAGCGACGTGCGGGAGGGTCTGGAGCCCGAAGTCCACGGCGCGCTCATGGAGCAGGCGGTGGGGAACCTGGTCTCCAACGCGATCAATTACTCGCCCCCCGGCACCACGGTGACGATCCGCGCCGTCCGGCGCCAGGGTCAGAAGGGAGATGAAATCGCCATCAGCGTGGCGGACCAGGGGCCGGGCATCGCGCGCATCCACCACGCCCGCATCTTCGAGCGCTTCTACCGGGTGGACAAGGGCCGCAGCCGCGAGGTGGGGGGGACGGGGCTGGGGCTGGCGATCGTCAAGCACATCGTGCGGGTGCATGACGGTCGGATCGAGATCGACAGCGACATCGGTCGCGGCAGCGTGTTCACGATCGTGCTGCCGGATCGGGGCCGCGTCGAGACCGACCTGAAGGGGGAAGTTTCCTCGTAGGAAGGCGATATCAGCCATGCCACAATGCTCCAGCGTCAGGAGCCATTCGAGGGTGCGGGATTCCGGCCGCGAATGGCTCCGAACAACCGAGGAGCGACGGCATGGTGGCGAAGACCGATCCATCCGACGGACCCGCCTCCTCCCCTCCGATCCTGACTCGACGCGAGTTCGTCCGCGCCGGCGCCTTGGTGGGCGCCGGCGCCGCGGCGGCCGTGTCGGCGGTGGTCATCGACCGCACGACGGCGACCACGAATGACCCGGTGGGCGCGGGCACCGTGCGCCACCTGCCCGTGCTGAACAACATCAAGCCGGCGGTGGATGAGGACGTCCTGGTTCGGATGCAGCGCGACCTGCTGAAGTGCATGGCCAAGCCGGTGGAGCAGCGCCGGTGGGTGATGGTCATCGACACGCGCAAGTGCGTGGGCTGCCACGCCTGCACCATGGCGTGCATCGCCGAGAACAAGCTTCCGCCCGGCGTGGTCTATCGTCCCGTGCTGACCGAGGAGTTCGGCGAGTATCCCAACGTGCAGCTGCGCTTCACGCCGCGCCCCTGCATGCAGTGCGATGAACCGCCCTGCGTTCCGGTGTGTCCGGTGAAGGCGACGTGGAAGCGTCCCGACGGCATCGTGGCCATCGACTACGACAAGTGCATCGGCTGCCGCTACTGCCTGACCGCGTGCCCCTACGGGGCGCGCACCAGCGACTTCGGGGAGCATTACTCCGAAGGTGCGGCGGTCGGCGCGCCGGAAGGCCCGGATCGACCCCTGCTGGGGTCGAACCTGCCGTACGAAGAGCAGCCCAACAACGAGTACGGCAAGGCGTGGGACCGTTCTGACCACCAGTCGCCGATGGGCAACGCCCGCAAGTGCCACTTCTGCCTGCACCGGCTTGAGGTGGGGCAGTTGCCGCAGTGCGTGACCACCTGCATCGGCCGGGCGACGTACTTCGGCGACGCGAACGACCCCGACAGTCTGGTCACGGAACTGATCACCCGGAACAACGTGCAGACGCTGCTGCCGCACAAGGGCACCAAGCCGCGCGTGTTCTACATCGTGTGAGGCACCCATGAGCGCCATGCCCATCCATGCCGGATCGCTTCCGCGGAACGGCGCCGCCGCCAGCCCGGCGCTGAGCCCCGTGCCGTGGGCCCGCGCCTTGTGGATCATCTGGTTCATTCTGCTGGCCCTGGGTTCGATCGGCCTGTACATGCGGTTCACGCAGGGGCACCTGCCCGCTGGGTACGGTTCATATGTGCCATGGGGGCTGTGGATCGCCATCTACTTTCACGCGGTCGGCATTGCGGGGGGCGCGTTCGCCGTGGGCGCGCTGGGCTACATCCTCAACCTGCGCGGGCTCGGCACGCCCTCGATGCTTCGCACCGTCATTGTGCTGGCGATCGCGGCCATGGCGCCGGCGTTCATGTCGGTGTGGCTGGACCTGGGACATCTGGACCGGGCGCACCGCATCATGACCTCGCCCAGTTTCACCAGCATGATGGCCTTCAACGCCTGGATGTACGTGGCCTTCGTCATTGTGGCGGCGGCGGCATGGGTGCTTTCGTTCCGACCCGGCTCCACGTGGCTCAAGCCGTTCCTGTGCCTGGGCATCTTCTTCGCGGTGGTGATCCCCAGTCAGAGCGGCGCGTTCTTCGGCGTGGTGGACGCCCGCGAGTTCTGGCACAGCGCGCTCTTTCCGGTGCTCTTTCTGTGCTCCGCGATCGTGTCGGGGTCGGCCGTGCTGCTGGCGGTGCGGGCCGCGCTCGGGCCGGACGCCTTCGCCTGGGCCACGCCCGACCCGCACACCGAGCACCAGATGGCGCTCACCTATCTGCGCCGGGTGATCATCGCCGGGCTCTTCGTGTACTTCATTCTCGAGTTCGCCGAGTTCTCGGTGACGCTGTGGAACCCCGGCTCGCACAACCCGGCCATCGAGCTGATCCTGACCGGGCCGTACTGGTGGGTGTTCTGGATCGTGCATCTGCTGCTGGGAGGCGTCGTGCCGCTGGTGATGCTGCTCGGCTGCCGCAGTCCGAGGTGGTGGATTCTCGCCGCGGTGCTGGTGGCGGTGACTTTCCTGGCAACCCGTCTGAACGTGCTGGTGCCGGGGCAGGCGGTCAGTGAACTGAAGGGTCTGCAGGAGGCGTTCTCCCATCCGCGGCTGAGTTACACCTATCACGCGACCGCGATGGAGTACCTCGTGGGTCTGTTCCTGGTCGCGCTAGGGATGGCGTCGTACTTCGTGCTTCGTCGCCTTGGTGCGATGATCGCGTTCCGCATCGCCCGACAGGAGAGGGCGTCATCATGACAACAGCTGCACCCGATCAGAAGATCGTCTCACGCCGCGGGTTTCTTGCGGGCGGCGCCATGCTCGGAGCGGCTGGTGCGGCAGAGCGCGCCGCCGCATTCGATGGCTCGTCCGACAGCGCGATCATGAACAGTTCGCGCCCGGATGCACCATACGACATGGTGCGGGCCGACAACCACATCTGCTCATCGTGCCTGCAGTGCAACACCGGCTGCGGCATCCGCTGCAAGATTCAGGATGGCGTTGTCACCAAGATTGACGGCAACCCGTACAGCCCTTGGACGATGCTGCCGCACCTGCCTTTCGCCACCTCTCTGGACGATGCGGCCCCGGTGGATGGGGCGCTCTGCCCCAAGGGGCAGTCCGGGCTGCAGACCGCCTACGACCCCTACCGCCTTCGCAAGGTGCTCAAGCGGGCCGGCAAGCGCGGCGAGAACAGGTGGGTCACCATTCCCTTCGAGCAGGCGATTCGGGAGATCTGCGAGGGCGGCGCGCTGTTCAGCGGCGTCGCCGGTGAAGAGAGCCGCCAGGTCGAGGGGCTGCGTTCCCTGATGACCGTGACCGACCCGGCCCTCGCCAAGGTGCTGGATGCCGATGTCAAGGCCATCTGGGACGAGAAGGACAAGGCCAAGAAGCAGGCGCTCATCGAGGCGTTCAAGCAGAAGCACGCGGCGCATCTGGACAAGATGATCGATCCCGATCACCCGGACTTCGGCCCGCGCAACAATCAGATCGTCGTCGCCTGGGGACGGTTGAAGGACGGTCGCGGCGACTTCTACAAGCGGTTCGCCTCGGCGCTGGGCACCACCAACGCCCACGGGCACACCACGGTGTGCCAGGGCTCCCTGTACTTCACCTGCAAGGCCATCAGCGAGCAGTACGAAGGCGGCAAGTTCACCGGCGGGCAGAAGTTCTACTGGCAGGCGGACACCGAGAACAGCCGGTTCATCCTGTTTGTCGGCGCTAACCTGTTCGAAGCCAACTATGGTCCGCCCAACCGGACGGTTCGGCTGACGACCAACCTCGTCGAGGGCCGCACCAAGATCGCGGTGGTCGACCCGCGCTTCAGCAAGCTGGCCAGCAAGGCGTGGAAGTGGCTGCCCATCAAGCCCGGCGCGGATGGCGCTCTGGCCATGGCGTTCATCCGCTGGATGCTGGATGAAGGTCGCTTCGACGCCAGGTTTCTCGCGAACGCCAACAAGGCCGCGGCGATGGCCAACGGCGAGAACTCGTGGACCAACGCCACGTGGCTGGTCGCCGTCAAGGACGGCAAGCCGGGCAAACTGGTGCGCGCCGCGGACGTGAAGGTCGACGGGCAGCCCCTGCGCGCCGCCGAGCCGCGCAAGGCGAAGGACGGCAAGGACTACGACGAGAAGTTCATGGTCGCGATGGTCAACGGCCAGTTGACCGCCGTGGACCCGAACGATGAGAAGTCCGCCGTGGTCGCCGATCTGTTCGTCGATGCCGCTCTACCCGACGGCGTGAAGGTCAAGTCCGGGTTGCAGATCGTGGCGGAGGCATCGCGTGAGCGGACCGTCGCCGAATGGGCGGAACTCTCCGGCCTGCGTGAGCAGGATGTCATCGCCGTGGCGCGGGAGTTGACCTCCTACGGCAAGGCGGCGGCGGTGGACATCCACCGGGGCGTCGCCCAGCACACCAACGGGTTCTACAACGTGCTGGGGTGGATGACGGTCAACATGCTCCTGGGCAACTACGACGCCAGGGGCGGGCTGATCAAGGCCACGACCTACGACACCAAGGGAAAGGGCAAGGGCAACCTCTTCGACCTCACCGCCCATCCCGGCGTCACCACGGCGTTCGGCATCAGCAGCATCCGGCATGGGCTGGACTACGAGAAGACCACCATCTTCGAGGGCTATCCCGCCCGGCGGAACTGGTACCCGCTCTCCAGCGACATCTACGAGGAGATCATCCCCTCGATCGGCGACCAGTATCCCTATCCGGTGAAGGCCCTCTTCCTGTACATGGGCGCGCCGACCTACGCCCTGCCCGCCGGGCACACCAACATCGAGGTGCTCTGCGACACGCAGAAGGTGCCGCTGTTCGTCGCCTGCGACATTCTGATCGGCACCACGTCGATGTACGCGGACTACATCTTCCCCGACCTGACCTTCCTCGAGCGCTGGGAGTTCCAGGGCAGCCACCCCAACATCCCCAACAAGGTGCAGCCCGTGCGCCAGCCGGTGATTGCGCCGATTCCCGAGGAGTGTTCGGTCTACGGCCAGTCGTATCCCATCTCGCTCGAAACCATGATCCTGGGCATTGCGGAACAGCTCAAACTGCCCGGGTTCGGAGAGAACGGCCTCGGAGAAGGCAAGCACCTGCGCCACCCCGATGATCTCTACCTGCGGGCCGTGGCGAACCTGGCGTTCGGCGAGAAGCCCGATGCCTCGCAGAACGTGCCCGACGCAGACGCCCGCGAGTTGGAGATCTTCCACGCGGCGCGGCGGCACCTGCCCAGGTCCATCTTCGACGCCGAGCGCTGGCGCGCCATCGTGGGCGAGTCGATGTGGCCCAAGGTGGTGTACGTGCTCAACCGCGGCGGCCGCTACGAGGATCACGCCAAGGGCTACAAGGGCGACCGCGCGGCTCATCCGTACGGTGCGCTGCTGAATCTCTACCAGGAGAAGACCGCCGCGACCATCCACGCCGGTACGGGTCAGTCGTATCCCGGTTATGCGTGCTACGTGCCGGTGCGCGACTATGCCGGCAACGAGCCCGATGACCTTCGCAGGGGGCACGACTTGGCGCTCATCACGCACCGCGTGATTACCCAGACCAAGAGCCGCACCATCGCCGACCCGTGGCTGTCGGCGATCATGCCCGAGAACGGCGTGCTTATGCATCCGTCCGACGCGCAGCGGCGGGGGCTGCGCAACGGCCAGCTGGTCAAGGTGGTCAGCGCCACCAACCCCTCGGGCGACTGGCCGCTGGGCAACGGGGTGCGCAAGCCGATGGTTGGCAAGGTGACCATCACGCAGACCATCCGTCCGGGCGTGGTGTCGTTCGCGCTGGGCTTCGGCCACTGGGCCACCGGGGCTCAGGATGTGACCATCAACGGGCAGGTCATCAAGGGAGAGGAACGTCGCACGCGGGGCATCCACGCCAACGCCGCCATGTGGACCGACCCCACCATCAGGAACACCTGCATGTTCGACCCGGTGGGCGGAAGCGTGTCGTTCTACGACACGCACGTCCGCGTGGAGCCGGTGCGTTGAGTCCGGCCCGCCGAGTTTCCGAAGCGAGGTGCAGTCATGGAAACAAGAACTCACGCCCGCGTCGCCGCCGACATCATGACACCGGAGCCCGTGTGCATTGAGACGGGCGCGACGATCCGGCAGGTTGCCCGGATCTTCGAGGAGAACGGCATCTCCGGTGCTCCCGTGGTGGATGGCGGCGGGCGCGTGATCGGGGTCATCTCGCGGTCGGACCTGATTCGTCGCTGCATGGAAGGCGGCGATGAACGCGACCCCGCTCTGCTTGTTGAGTTGCTGGGGAGCGATGATGACCCCGACGCCGGTCCGCTCCAGGAGCGAAGCATCTTCGTCGAGGAGTGCATGAATCCCGAGCCGGTGACGGCGGGGCCGTCCGCGTCGCTCGGGGATCTGGCGAACCGCATGGTCGACGCCCGCGTCCACCGGGTCATCGTGGTCGATCGCAATCGGTTTCCGCTGGGGATTGTCACCAGTCTGGACCTTGTCAGGGCGCTGGCTCTGGCGGCGCCGTGAGGAGGTTGGAGATGATCCGGTTGCCGGCCGCCGTCGCGATCGACCCTGATGATTTCACGCGCGATCTGAACAGCGCCTGAACAGACCGCCGGAACAATCACGCCGTCTGTTCGGGTTCCCTCATTCACCTCTTGGAGAATCAACGATGAGAGCAACACACGGATCGATCGCGCTCGTGGGCGCGATCACGCTCGCGGGCGGCGCGTTCGCCGGCGAGGGCGCCACCGACGCCGACCTGCGGTCGCGCGTGGCCGAACTGGAGGCCCGCCTGGCGACGCTGCAGGCGCAGAACGGCGACCAGTGGCTCACCGAAGCCCGCGCCGCCGAGATTCGCTCGCTCGTGCAGGACGTGCTCGCCGACGCCGACACCCGCACGTCGCTGCTGCAGGGCGGCACGGCCGGGTGGGACAAGGGCTTTTTCCTGGCCAGCGGCGACGGCAAGTTCAAGCTCAAAATCAACGGCCAGCTCCAGTTCCGCTACGTCTTCAACCACCAGGATGAAGACGCCACCGAGGACACCAGCCGCGGCGGATTCGAGAACCGGCGCACCAAGCTCACCTTCGAGGGGCACGTGGTTGATCCCTCGTGGAAGTACCACGTGACGGGCGCCTTCGCCCGCGATGGCGGCTCGTTCCTGCTCGAGGACGCCTACATCGCCAAGGATCTGGGCAATGGCTGGGAGCTCATGGTCGGACAGTTCAAGCTGCCGTTCATGATCGAGGAGACCATCTCCAGCAAGCGGCAGCTCGCGGTGGATCGTTCGCTGGTCAACGAGGAATACAACCAGGATCGCTCCCAGGGCGTGCAGATGTCCTACACCGCCGATCAGTTCCGGTTCTACGTCGCCTACAGCGACGGCTTCATGACCGCCAACACCGCGGCGCTCGGCTACGACACCGAGTGGGCCTTCACCGGGCGAGCCGAGGTGCTGCTGGCGGGCAAGTGGAGCCAGTTCCGCGATTTCACCTCCTTCAAGGGTGAGGAGTTCGGCTTCCAGCTCGGCGGAGCCGCTCACTACGAGAAGGCCGAGGTCGGCACCGCGGCCGGTCCCGAGGAGAAGATGTTCACCTGGACCGTGGACGCCATGCTCGAGTTCGGCGGGGCCAACCTGTTCGCCGCCATCGTCGGCCGGCATCTCGACGAGGCCAACGTCGATCAGTACGGCTTCGTCATTCAGGGCGGCTTCTTCGTGACGGATGATGTGGAGCTCTTCGGACGGTACGAGTGGAGCGACTTCGACGTGGATGGCGTGGAGGATCTGAGCGTCATCACCGTCGGCGTCAACAAGTACTGGGACAAGCACAACATCAAATGGACCACTGACCTGGGCTACGGTCTGGACACGGTGTCCTCGCCCTTCTCCGCCAGCGGAGTGGGCTGGCGCTCCGACGCGGGCGACGAGGACGGCCAGATCGTCTTCCGTACGCAACTTCAGATGCTGTTCTGATCGCCCGGACAGAACTGACGGCTTGATTTGACCGAATGGAGTGAGAGACGCTCATCCACCCGTCGCGTCTGACTCTCCAAGTTACCTGTCCAGTACGACATCACTCGCGACGGATCATCGGCCGACCGGCCTTCCACCCGGTCGGCCGTTTTTTGTTTGACGGAATCTCACCACCGCCGAAGAAAATGCCACCAAGTTCCGCCTTCTCCGAACGTCCGTTGGGTTGAAGCCACGGATCGAATCACTACAATCGGCCCCAACCCGAACGTTCCCCGGAAGGTGTGTTCAGAAATGGTTCAACTTCTCCCCCGCGACACCAGGTTCTTCGACCTCTTTGAGCAGTTGGCCAGCCATGTGGTCGGCGCGGCCCAGGAGCTGCAGGGCCTGGTCGGGCGGTTCCCCAACATCGAAGGGCCGATCCAGCGCATCCGCGACCAGGAGCACTCGGCGGACGAACTGGCCCACGCCGCCCTCGATCGGCTGGACCGCACCTTCATCACGCCCTTCGACCGCGAGGACATTCACGAGCTGGTTGGCGGCCTGGATGACATCGTGGACGAGGTGGACGCGCTCGCCAAGCGGTTCACCCTCTACCACGTGGTCTCGATGGAAGGGGAGTTCGTCAACCAGGTGGGCATCCTGGTGCAGGCGACCGAAGCGGTCCGCCAGGCGGTGGGGATGCTCCGCAAGACGCGAAAGCTCTCGGACCTCAGCCCGCTGCTGATCGAGATTCACCGACTGGAGAACGTGGGCGACGACACCAACCACGCCGCCGTCTCGCGGCTGTTCAAAGGCGACGTACCCCCGCTCGAGGTGATGAAGTGGAAGGAGCTCTACGACCGCATCGAGAAAGCCATCGACAAATGCGAGGACGTGGGCAACACCATTGAACGCATCGTTCTGAAGAACGGCTGACCCGGCCGCTCAGCCCGCGCACCGGCCTCCGCCGTTCCGTGAACCACATCACCAGAGTTCCCCATGTCGATGAGCCCTGTCCTGCTGATCGCCGAAGCCGCACCCGTCGCCGGGTCTTCCGGTGCCTCCGTGACGGGGCTGGCCCTGGCGGTGGTGCTGTTCATCATCTTCGTGGCGCTGGTCTTCGACTTCCTCAACGGCTTCCACGACGCGGCCAACTCGATCGCCACCATCGTCTCCACGCGGGTGCTCAGCCCTGGGGCGGCGGTGGCATGGGCGGCGTTCTTCAACTTCATCGCGGCCTTCGTGTTCGGTACGGCCGTCGCCAAGACCATCGGCACAGGGCTGGTGGATGTTCAGCGCATCGATATCTTCGTGGTCTGGGGCGGGCTGATGGGGGCCATCATCTGGAACATCATCACCTGGTGGCTGGGGCTGCCCACCAGCTCCTCCCATGCGCTGGTGGCGGGCATCGCCGGCGCCGCCATCGCCAAGGCGGGCTTCACCGTGCTCATCGCCCACGGGTGGATTCTGATCCTCATCGGCATCGTGCTGTCGCCGGGGTTCGGGTTTCTGTTCGGGGGCACGCTGATGGTGGCGATCTCGTGGATCTGCCGCCGCATGACGCCGTACAGGGTTGATCGCGTCTTCCGTCGGTTGCAGTTGGTTTCGGCGGCGATTTACTCGCTCGGGCACGGGGGCAACGACGCCCAGAAGACCATGGGCATCATCGTGCTCGTGCTCACCGCCGCGGGCATGCAGGAATGGACCACCTGGGGCGAGTGGCACCTCTTCGGGCAGGAGCACGCCTACGGATGGCCCATCATCATTTCGTGCCACTTCGCCATCGCGCTGGGCACGTTGTGCGGCGGGTGGCGCATCGTCAAGACCATGGGGCTGAGCATCACCCGGCTTCAGCCGGTGGGCGGGTTCTCGGCGGAGACGGCGGCCGCCGTGGTCATCAGCGGGTTCACCAAGTTCGGCGGGGTGCCGATCTCCACGACCCACGCCATCACCGGGGCGATCCTGGGCGTGGGAACGGTGCGCAACGTCCGCAGCGTGCGGTGGATCTGGGGCCAGCGGATTGTCATGGCCTGGGTGCTGACGCTGCCATGCTCGGCGTTCATCGCCGCCATCTCCTACGGGCTGATCCACTGGCTCATCGAGCCGCTGGTGACGTGATCGCCCCCTGACGCCGACCCGCCGCGCGGGAAAGGCGCGCCCAACTCTTGCGCCATCTCCGCGTGCCCTTAGCGCAATCTGAACACGCGCCGGAAACGATTCCTCCGAACGATCGGAACCTCATTCTCGGTCCCTCGAACGAAGGAATCCACGCATGCTCACCAAGACGAACGCAGCCGTGCTGGCGACCGGCGCCCTCGCCGTGACGCTCGGCTTCACCTCACCCAGCCAGGATTCGTACGCCCGTCTTCGTGGCGCCGTCGCCATCGACGGCTCGTCCACCGTCTTTCCGATCACCCAGGCGGTCGCCGAGGAGTTCAAGGAGAAGGCCCCCAACGTCAACGTGACGGTTGGCGTGTCGGGCACGGGCGGCGGGTTCAAGCGATTCGCCCTGGGCGAAACCGACATCTCCAACGCCTCCCGCCCGATCAAGAAGGAGGAGCATGATGAGGCGGCCAAGAACGGCGCCCAGTACATCGAGCTCCCGGTGGCCTACGACGGGCTGTCCTTCGTGGTGAACAAGGCGAACACCTGGGTGGACTCGCTGACCGTGGAGGAGATTCAGACGATCTTCCTGGCCTCCAAGGCCGCCAAGACGTGGAGGGATGTCCGCCCCTCGTGGCCCAACAAGCCCATCAAGATGTTCATCCCCGGCACCGACTCCGGCACGTTCGACTACTTCAAGGAGGTCGTCGCCGGCAAGGAGGCCATCCGGCCCGACGTGTCGGTCTCCGAGGATGACAACCTGCTCGTTCGAGGCGTATCGGGCGATGAAGCCGCATTGGGCTTCTTCGGCTGCGCGTACTACTTCGAGAACAAGGACAAGCTCCGGGTCGTGCCCATCGTGAACCCCAAGCTGGGCACGCCGGTCGAGCCCACGGCCGGCACCATCGAGGACGGCTCCTACGCCCCCTTCAGTCGCCCCCTGTTCATCTACGTGAACGCCAGGTCGGCCCGACGCCCGGAAGTCAAGGGCTTCGTGGAGTTCTACCTGGCCAACGCGCCGCGGCTCGCCGCCGAGGTGGGCTACGTCTCCCTGCCCGAGGTGGTCTACCAGCGGGCCTCAGCCAACTTCAAGGCCAGCAAGACCGGCACCCAGTTCCTCAACGACAAGGGTGAGAAGGTCAGCGGTCCGGTGACCACGGTCTACAAGTGATCCTCGCCTGAACAGCGACCAACCCGGGGCGGCGTCGAGAGGCGCCGCTCCGGCTTTGCCCGGATCACGTCCCGCGTCAGGCGCAACCTCATGACCTCCATTGCACCCTCCACGAACCTGGAGAAGCCGCGGCTTCTCCGCCCGGCCGAACTCGGTCGGGCGCGTTCGCGCGTCGGTCGCAACGCCGTGGAGTACACGATCCGCGGCTCGCTCGTCGGGTGCGCGGCGTTCTCGATCTTCACCACCGCCGCCATCATCGTGGTGCTGGGGTGGGAGACGTTCACGTTCTTCAAGCTTCCCGATGTGACGGTGACTGACTTCCTCTTCGGCCTGAAGTGGGCGCCGCTGCTGGGCGAGGAGAAGCATTTCGGCATCTGGCCCCTCATCTCCGGCACGGTGATGATCACCCTGCTGGCGATGCTCTTCGCCATTCCCCTGGGGCTGGTGACGGCGATCTTCCTGAGCGAGTACGCCCCGAGGCCGCTGCGGGCGGCGCTCAAGCCCGTGCTTGAGGTGCTGGCGGGCGTGCCCACCGTGGTGTACGGCTTCTTCGCGCTCTTCGTCATCACACCCGCCTTGCAGGGGATGTATTCCGGGTTCGGCACCTACAACGTGCTCAGCGCGGGCATCGCGGTGGGGATCATGTGCCTGCCCATCGTGTGTTCGATTTCCGAGGACGCCCTGCAGGCCGTGCCTCGCTCGCTGCGGGAAGGCGCCTACGGACTGGGTGGCACGAAGTTCGACGTGTCGCTCAAGGTGGTGGTGCCGGGGGCGATCTCCGGCATCGTGGCGGCCTCGCTCCTGGCCATCGCCCGTGCGGTGGGGGAGACGATGATCGTCACGCTCGCCGCCGGCAACATGGCGCAGATCACGTGGAAGGTGACCGAGCAATCCCAGACCATGACCGCGTACATGGTGCAGATCTTCCTGGGCGACGTGAGCAACTTCGGGGCGGAGTACTACTCCAGCTACGCCGTCGCCGCCACGCTGTTCCTGATGACCTTCATCATCACGCTCATCGGGCACTGGATCCGGGTGCGCTTCCGGGAGGCCTACGAATGAATCTCCCGACGAATCCGATCTCCCCCACGGGTGAGCCGCCCCCGCCGGTTTTCGGCCCGTCCACGCTTGGCGCTCGACGCCGCCGCGCCAACGCGATCTTCACCGTGGTCTGCTGGGTCACCGCATGGTGCAGCGTGCTTCTGCTGGTCATCCTGCTCGGGTCCATCGCTCTTCGGGGGTTGACGCACCTGGACGTCGATTTTTTCACCGGCGTGCCTTCGCGTGACGCCGAGAAAGCCGGCATGAGCCCCGCGCTGTGGGGCAGCGTGTTCATCTGCGCCATCTGCGCCATCGTGGCCCTGCCGCTGGGCGTGGGCACAGCGATCTTTCTGGAGGAGTACAAGCCCCGGCATCGGCTGGTGAGGCGGCTGCACGGCTTCGTGCAGCTCAACATCGCCAACCTGGCGGGCGTGCCGTCCATCGTGTACGGCATCCTGGGGCTGACGGTCTTCGCCAACATGTTCGGGCTCTTCGGCTCCGCCCTGTCGCCCCGGTACGAATGGGGCGTGCGCTTCTACGACGAGGTGATGGATGAGTCGGGCGAGTACCTTCGACTCCGGGTCGCGGATCGGAGCGCCCCGGAGACGGCGATCGTCAGCGGACTCGTAATGACCTCGGACGAGGACCAGCCCGTCACCCTGCGCGTGCTTCCGTATGAGGAGATCGACGCCCTGCACGAACGCGTCGCTCAGCGCGCGGCCGATCTTGAGGATGAAGCGGCGATCAGCGCAATCCGCGCCGAGCTGCTCGGGGGCGTGGTGGCGGAAGACGTCTACGTCGCGCGCACGGACGAGAAGGCGTGGTGGTACGTCCGGCTTCCCTTCGGACGCGGCGTGCTGGCGGGGGGGCTGACGCTCATGCTGGTGGTGCTGCCGGTGGTGATCATCTCCTCGCAGGAAGCGCTTCGGGCCGTGCCCGGTTCGCTGCGCGAAGGCGCGCTGGCGATGGGGTCCACCCGCTGGCAGATGATCTGGGGCATGACGCTGCCCGCCGCGGTGCCGGGCATCATGACGGGATCGATCCTCGCCATGAGCCGAGCCATCGGCGAGGCGGCGCCGATTCTCATCCTCGCGGGCATCGTGTACATCACCTTCACGCCCGCCCACCTGATGGACGACTTCACGGCCATGCCGCTGCAGATCTACAACTGGGCGTCGCTGCCCAACAAGTCCTTCCACGACGTGGCGGCCACGGGCATCATCGTCCTGCTGGCCGTGCTGCTCACATTCAACGCCACGGCGGTGCTTGTCCGCCAGAAGTTCCAGAAGCCACTTCAATGACAGCCATTCAACCCGGCAATCCCGCGATCATGGCCGAGTCCGAGTTGCGTTCGGCGTCGCCTTCGGTTCATATTCCCGTCGTGCGACCGACCCGACCCCAGACCGCGACCGACGCCGCCTCCGCCCTGGCGGACGTGGAGACGGCGATCACGGTGCGTGAGTTCAACTCGTTCTACGGCACTTTTCAGGCCCTGCACCACGTGGAGATCGACGTGCCGCGATGCCGCGTCACCGCCCTGATCGGTCCCAGCGGGTGCGGCAAGAGCACCTTCCTGCGCTGGGTCAACCGGATGAACGACCTGATCCCCACCGCCCGGGCCGAAGGCACGCTCGATCTGCACGGCATGGACGTGCTGGCCCGCTCCACGGACGTGGTGGAACTGCGCCGCCGTGTGGGCATGGTGTTTCAGAAGCCCAATCCCTTCCCCAAGTCGATCTTCGACAACGTGGCCTTCGGCCCGCGCCTGCACCGCTCGATGAGCCGGACGGAGCTGGCCGACCTGGTCGAATGGTCGCTGCGCAAGGCGGCCCTGTGGGACGAGGTGAAGGATCGACTGCGCGACTCGGCGCTGGGGCTTTCGGGCGGGCAGCAGCAGCGGTTGTGCATCGCCCGTGCCGTGGCGGTGGGGCCGGAAGTGCTTCTCATGGATGAGCCCTGCTCCGCGCTCGACCCCAAGTCCACGGCCCGCGTCGAGGAGCTCATCGCCCAGCTGCGAGAGCAGTACACCATCATCATCGTCACCCACAACATGCAGCAGGCGGCCCGCGTGTCGGACCAGACGGCCTTCTTCTGCGAGGGACGCCTGGTTGAAGTGGGTGAAACCGCCGATGTGTTCACGAACCCGAAGAAGAAGGAAACCGAAGATTACATCACGGGTCGCTTCGGCTGATCCCGTGTGCCACGGCTCTGTGAGCCGTGATTCCGTGTGCCGCGGCGCAGCGAGCCGTATCCGCCCGAATCGAGTGAACGTCCATGCCCATGCAACTGCTCAAGGAACTGGTCGATCTTCGACGCAACATCCTCACCATGGGGGCGGCGGTGGAGCAGCGCATCCACTGGGCCATGCGGGCGCTGCTGGAGGGAGACATGGAGGCGGCGCAGCTTGTCCGCAAGGGCGACAACGAGATCGACCGCATGGAAATCATCAACGAAGAGGAGTGCCTGCGCATCCTCGCCCTCACCCACCCCGTGGCGGGCGACCTGCGCTTCGTGCTCTCCGCCATGCGCATCAACACCAACCTCGAGCGGATCGCGGACATGGCCCGGTCGGTGGCCAAGCGAGCCATTGACCTGCATCAGCTCCGCACGGTGGAGATGCCGCCGTCTTTGGCGACCATGGCCACCGAGACCGAGCACATGTTCGTCAGCGCCATGAAGGCGCTGGCCGACGAGGACGCCGACCTGGCCCAGCGCATCCGCAAGGACGACCAGCGCGTCGATGACCTGCAGAAAGAGGTCTTCGCGTGGGCGCAGGTGGAGATCCCCAGGCATGTCGAGGCCACCGAGGCGGCCATCGACGTGCTCTCCATCGCCCGCAAACTCGAGCGCATCGCCGACGTCTGCACCAACATCGCAGAGGACGTCATCTTCATGAGCAAGGGTTCGCTGGTGCGGCACGAGCACCTGTGACCACGCCCGGCCGCGGTCGCTCCAGGGGCGGCGCACGCTCAGGTTGAACGCCGGTGAATCCCTGACGAAGGAACCCTCATCCCGACCCTCTTCCAGCGGGAAGAGGGGAAATGGGATTTGATTCAGGGGTGACACGTATGACGTTGCGGCGGGTATCACCGGGTGCCCGGCTACCCTGTAGCAGCCCTGCTTCGCGGGGCACGCGACCGCCATGCCCACGCCCGCTCACCATCCAGAACCCGGACGACACGGTCCCGGCTCGCCGGGGCGGGGGAAGTCGTCCGCCGGTCCGGCCGGGGGCGGACGACGCGGCGCCGAGAAGCGACCGGCGTCCCATCCGGCTCCCGCACCGCCGGAACCCGTCGCGCATCTTGGCCCGCGGCAGGATGACGTGACGCGCCGGGAGCGATTTGACTCCCGCGAACTGGCCATCGTGCTGTCGCACTACGAACTGGGCGTGATCGAGTCGATCCGTGATTATCCGCGCGGGTCGCGCCGCGCCCCCAAGGTGCGCATCCGCACGCAGACCGGGGAATACCTGCTCAAACGCCGCGCTCCCGGGCGCGACGAGCCGCACCGCGTGGCCTTTTCGCACCGACTGCAGCTGCACCTGGCGGAGAACAGCTTTCCCGTGGCGCGGCTGATCGGCACGCGTGACAGCAACAACTCGCTGGTGCAGCACGAGGGCGCGGTCTACGAAATGTTCGAGTACGTGCGAGGCGAGCACTTCAACGGCTCCAACCGCGCCACGCAGTACGCGGGCTACGCGCTGGCCCACCTGCATCGGCTGCTGGGGGGGCACGCCCTGGTTTCCAACCCGCCTGACGCCTCGTATCACGCCGCCCCGGGGCTGGCGGGGCATGTCGCGGCGGTGCCTCGCGCGGTTTCGACGGTGGACGTGAAGGCCAGCGAGGCGGATCTGCTGCGCTGCTGCGCGTATCTGCGCGAGGCGTACGACGACGCGGTCCGGCGCGTTGAGTCGCTGGGCTACTCGCGCTGGCCGCGCGTCATCAACCACGGCGACTGGCACCCCGGCAACCTGCTCTTCCACCCCGATCGTCGCGTGGCGGCGGTGATCGACTTCGATTCGGCGCGGCTTGAGCCCCGTATGACCGACGTGGCCAACGGCGCGCTGCAGTTCTCGATGCGCATCGGTCAGAACACGGAAGACCCCACCACGTGGCCCGAAGCGCTTTCCGCGGAGCGGATCAGGGCCTTCGTGCGCGGATACGATCAGGGCGCCGCGACGCCGCTGACCGACGCCGAGCACCAGTCGCTGCCATGGCTCATCATCGAGGCGCTGATCGCCGAGAGCGTAGTGCCGATCGCGGCCACGGGCAGTTTCGCCCGTATTCCGGGCGCGCCCTTTCTGGCGATGATCGAGCGCAAGGTGCGCTGGCTGACGCCGCGGGCCGAGCGACTGGTCACGTTCGTCCGGGAGTCGCAGCGATGAGATCGGACGGGCCACTCTTCCGCCAGGCCGCGGTGATCGCCGCGACGGTGCTGGCGACCGCGGCGGCGGGCCTCTCGACGGCGCAGGTGGCGGAGCGCGTCGACGGTTCGCCCGCCGACGCGCCGCCATTCGAGGACGAGTACCTCATCCCCGAGTCGTTGCGCGGTCCATTCGCCGAGCGGCTGATGCAGCTGGGCGACGACTCCTGGCGCCGCCGGTCCGAGGCGGCGGCGTGGCTGCGCGAGGTGAATGTATCCGACCAGGTCTTTCAGTTCCTGGCCGAGGCCGAGTACCTCAACGCCGAGCAGAAGCACCAGCTGGTGGCGATTCTGCGCGACCGTATCCTCACCAGGCGGGGCGGGGCGCTGGGCATCCAGATGCGCCCGGCCCGACTGGAGGAGGGACCGGGCATCGTGGTCGTCATGCTGATGGCGCGCATGCCCGCGGAGAACACGCTCAAGGTCGGCGACCGCATCACCCATGTCAACGGGCAGGCGCTTCGGTCGTTCAACACCACCACGGAGTTCACCGACCTGGTGTCGATGCGCCAGCCGGGTGAGACGGTGCGGCTGCGCGTGGAGCGCCCCGTCGCCGACAGAGGCGTGCCGGGCGATGGCGCGGCGGGGGGTGACGTGGGGAATGTCGGTGGGGCAGCGGGCCGCGTGCTGACGGAGACCATCGAGGTGGATGTGCCCCTGGCGGAGGATACGTCGCTCGGACAGGAAACCGTGCTGGCCCGTCAGGCGGACCGGGAGCGTCGCGCCCGCGAAGCGGTGATGATCTTCACCCCGCGAGCCGCGGCCCTGCGCGCCCCGGCCGCGCCGTCGGCGGTGGACAGCGACCCCGCGATCATCGAGCTGAAGTCCCTGCTGGCGCGCCCCGAGCGCACGCAGGAGGTCTACGACCGCATCGTCGAGTTGCGCAACCAGGTTCGGAACGGATTGACGGAACTGGGGCTGAGCGTGCAGGAGCGCCAGCACCGCTACGAGGTGTACGAACGATTCATGGCGCTGCTGTCGCAGCCCGAGCGCCGGTAGAACTGACCCCGGCATGGCGGCGATGACGTCCGGCCAGTGACCCTCAGACTTCAGTGGCGCAGGCGTCCCGCCTGCGATCGCCCCGCCCTACTCGACGCGCCGGATGACGCGCACGTTGCTGCGCCCGTCGCGGCTTGGCCACAGCCGCGAGAGCCACCCGCGCACCGCATGGATGAGCAGAAACACCGCCACGAACACCAGCAGCACCGCGGTGACGAAGATCGCCAGGATCGCCAGCGGCACGGCGATGATGATGGCCGCCGCCATCAGCAGGAGGCGCGTGAGGACGTTCGGCTGTCGGCGCAGGTGCTCCGCGAACGTGACGTACCGCCTCGCTCCGGCGCGGTGGAAGGTCCAGACTCGAGAGGCGGCCTCGTGCATCGCGGGAATGGTACGTTCTCCGACGGTCGGGGGATCGCGACGGTCGAGAACCTCCCGACCGGCGTGGACAACCTGTTGAAGCGCGGGCTGAGGCGGCGCGGACGGTACAATGGACGACTGGATGCCGATCGTGGGCCTCGAAGCATCGACCCACACGTCACGCACCGATCGCGCAGTATTCTTTCACTCAGGCACGGACGCCATGTCATCAGGTCGGCCCCGTTTCGTTCACCTGCACCTGCACAGCGAGTACTCGCTGCTCGATGGCGGCAACCGCATTGATGCTCTCGTCGAGCGCGTGAAGAATCTGGGCATGGACGCGGTCGCCGTGACCGATCACGGCAACCTGCACGGCGCGATCGAGTTTTACACGCGGGCCAGGGCCGCGGGCGTCAAACCGATCCTCGGCATCGAGGCGTACGTGGCGCCGGGCGACCGGCGCGACCGATCGCCCACGGGCATCGCCGACGGCGGCTTCCACCTGGTGCTTCTGGCCGAGAATCTGACCGGTTGGGGCAACCTGCTGCGGCTCTCATCCGATGCGTTCCTGCAGGGGTTCTACTACAAGCCGCGCATGGACAAGTCCACGCTCGCCGAGCGGGCCGACGGGCTGATCGCCATCAACGGCCACCTCGGTTCGTCCATCGCGCACTGGCTGCTGCAGTACGAGCAGACGGGCCGCGGCGAGCACTGGCAGCAGGCGGTGGAGGAGGCCCGCTGGCACG
This sequence comes from Phycisphaeraceae bacterium, assembly GCA_015709595.1. Lineage (NCBI taxonomy): Bacteria > Pseudomonadati > Planctomycetota > Phycisphaerae > Phycisphaerales > Phycisphaeraceae > Phycisphaeraceae bacterium. Next base: position 1,246,525 of record CP054178.1, on the reverse strand, counting down.
CGGCGACGTTCGGCGTGAACGAACGGGGCGAGCCGCGATTCTTCATCGAGCTGCAGCGGAACGACGTGCCCGAGCAGGAGCGCATCAATCCGCACTTGGTGCGGCTGGCGCGGGAGCTGAACCTGCCGCTGGTGTGCGACAACGACGCCCACTTCCTCAAGGCGGATGACTGGGACACGCACGACACGCTCTGCTGCATTTCGATGCAGAAGATGAAGTCCGAGACGGATCGGATCAGGTATCCCGCCGCGCTGTACGTCAAGTCCCCCGAACAGATGGCGGAGCTCTTCGCCGACCTGCCCGAGGCGGTGGACAACGCTGGGCGCATCGCGGATCGCTGCAACGTCGATCTGGCGTTCGGAGCCAACCACGCTCCGGTGGTGAAAATCGTCTCCGACCTTCTGACGACCGGCGCCGCTCCCCTCGCACCTCCGCCCTCTTCCCCCGGGAGCGGGGTCGGGAGTGAGGGGCTTTCCGGCCCCGACATCGCCACCATCATCCGCGCCTTCGCCTGTGATCACCCCGTCGGCTCCAACGAGTGGTACAACGCTTTCTGCGCCCAGTTCCGTCTGGAACCCTACGACGCCGAACGCGACGGCGAGTCGCGCGATGAACTCAAGCGGCGCTGCGACCTGGCGCTGCGCCTGCTCGCCGAGGCGGGGGCGATCTGGCGCTACGGCGCTAACGGCGTCACGCCCGAGATACGCGAACGGCTGGACCGCGAACTCACCATCCTCGCCGACAAGCTCATCTCGGCATACTTCCTGATCGTCTGGGATTTCGTCAACTGGGCGCGGCAGCGGGGCATTCCCGCCAACGCGCGCGGCTCGGGCGTGGGCACCATGGTCGGCTACGTGCTGGGGCTCTCCAACGCCTGCCCGGTGCGGTATGGTCTGCTCTTCGAGCGGTTCACCGACCCGGACCGAACCGAGTACCCCGACATCGATATCGACCTGTGCCAGGATGGTCGACAGGACGTGATCAACTATGTCCGCCAGAAATACGGCCACGTGGCGCAGATCATCACCTTTGGGCGGCTCAAGGCCCGCGCCGCGATCAAGGACGTGGCCCGCGTCATGGGCTTCACGCCCGACGAGGGCCAGCGGCTGGCCAACCTGGTGCCGGACGAACTCAACATCACGCTCGAGGAGGCGCTGGAGAAGGAGCCGAACCTGCGCGAGGCGGTCCAGGAGCCGCGCGTGCGCCAGGTCATCGACCATGCCCGCGCGCTGGAGGATCACGCCCGCCACGCCGGGGTTCACGCGGCGGGGGTGGTCATCGCCACGCAGCCGCTGGACACCATCGTGCCCCTCTGCCGAGTTTCTGGCGGCGAGGAGGCCGTGACGCAGTGGGACGGGCCGACGTGCGAGAAAGTCGGTCTGCTCAAGATGGACTTCCTCGGACTGCGCACGATCTCGACGATCGAGCGGGCCAAGCGGATCATCCGCGAAACGCTGCCGGAAGAGGCGATCTGGCGCGCGGTGGGGAAAGAAAGGGATCAAGGCATTGAGGCATCGAGGCATCAAGGCACGGAGGCATCAAGGCACGTGAAGCACCGTGCGTTGGACCCTCGCACCCTTGATCCCTTGATGCCTCGGTCCCTTGATGCCCCCTTCCCCCACCCTCTCGACCTCGACCGGCTCACCTTCGATGATCAGCGCGTCTTCGAGCTGTTCCGCCGGGGCGACACCTCGGGTGTGTTCCAGTTCGAGTCCGGCGGCATGCGCAACCTGCTGGTCGACATGAAGCCCGACCGGCTGGAGGATCTGATCGCCGCCAACGCGCTCTTCCGCCCCGGTCCGATGGACCTGATCCCCCAGTACAACCACCGCAAGCACGGGCGCGAGCCGGTGCCCGCGATGCACGAGATCGTCGAGCGATACACCGGCGAAACCTACGGCATCATGGTCTACCAGGAGCAGGTGATGCAGATCGTCCACGCGCTGGGCGGCATTCCCCTGCGCGCGGCGTACTCGCTCATCAAGGCCATCAGCAAGAAGAAGCAGAAGGACATCGACGCGGTGCGCCCCAGGTTCATCGAGGGCGCGCGCGAGAAGGGACTCTCGAAGAAGGACGCCGATGACCTCTTCGATCTGATCCTCAAGTTCGCCGGCTACGGCTTCAACAAGAGCCACTCCACCGGCTACGCCATCATCGCCTACCAGACGGCGTACCTGAAGACGTACTTCCCCAACCAGTACATGGCGGCCGTGCTCACCTATGAGAGCCAGGCCCGCAAGGTGGAGGACTGGGCCCCGTATCTGGACGACTGCCGCCGCACGTACTTCCCCGATCACACGCCCGAAAGGCCGCACGTGGGGGTGGAGGTGCTGCCGCCCGACATCAACCTGTCGGCGGCGGATTTCACCGTGGTCTTCGGGCCGGATGAGCCGCGCGACCATCTGCACGGGCACGTTCGCTTCGGCCTGCGGGCCATCAAGGGGGCCGGGAACGCGGCGATCCGCTCGATCATCGGCGAGCGCGAGGCGAACGGACCCTACGCCTCGCTCTTCGATTTCTGCGAGCGCGTGGACCTGCGCGGCGTGAACAAGGCCACCATCGAGGCGCTCATCAAGTGCGGCGCGTTCGACTCGGTGCATGGGCGAGACGCACGGGCCGCCCTGGTCGCCTCCATCGAGGACGCCATGCGATCCGGCCAGCAGCGGGCGGTGGACCGCAAGCATGGCCAGTCCACGTTCTTCGACGCCTTCGCTCCGCCCGCCGAGGTGGAGGTGAAGCCCGCCGCCCTGCGCAGCGTGAAGCCGTGGTCGCCCGCCGAGGCGCTCCAGTTCGAGAAGGACGTGCTGGGCTTCCACGCCTCGGGCCACCCGCTGGACATGCACCGCCGCGTGCTGGAGGCGTTCGGTTCGCACAGCGCGGCGGAGCTGGCTTCCCTGCCCGCCGACACGCCGGTGGTGGTGGGCGGGCTGCTCACCCGCCTCAAGCAGACGGTGGTGAAGTCGGGCCAGAACGCGGGGGCGCGCATGGCATGGGTCGGGCTGCAGGATCGCACCGCGACCATCGAGGGCGTGGTGTTCAGCGACGCCTACGCCAAGTTCGCTCCATTGCTGCAGGCGGACGCCGTGGTGTTCCTGATCGGGCGCGTCGATCGCAAGCGGGCCGAGCCGGGGCTGGTGGTCGACCGCGTGGTGCCGGTGGAGGCCGCGGCGGAGCAGCTGGCGACCGCCATCGAACTGGACGTGGACGCCGAAAGACGTTCCCCGGAGGCGATGGAACCGACGCTGGAGGCGCTGCGCGAGGCGCTGATGGACGCGGCGTCGATCGGCGGATCGGGCGGACGAGCCGCCGAAGTGCTGATTCACCTGCACGTGGACCGAAAGCGAGTCACGCTGCGCCCGTCGATGCTGCGCGTGTCGCCGTCATCCACCCTCACCGCGCGGCTGGAGCAGCTGCTGGGCCGCGAGCGTGTCCGCTATCGAGGCGGCGCGGCGGCGTCATACCTGCCCCCGCGAGGCGGTGGGAATGCGACGCGGCGCAACGGATACGCGCTCAACGGCAACGGACGAAGCAACGGCGCCGCGGCGAGCGGCACCGGCGAAGTCTGCGCTTCGATTGATCGGTACTGAGTGCATGCAGTGGAGCGGGCGTCCCTGCCCGCGCCACCGCTCTCTGTCACAGGCGGGACGCCTGTGCCGCTGGACTCTCCCTACAGTTGCCGCATGGACCGAATCCTCGGCCAACCTCACGCCATTCGCACGCTGCAAAGCGCGTTGGACAGCGGGCGCGTGCATCACGCGTGGATCTTCCACGGCCCGCGCGGCGTGGGAAAGTTCACCACCGCCCGCGCCTTCGCCGCGATCCTGCTCGACCCCGACGCGCGGTCGGATGCGGACGGGCATCTCCGCTCCGATCCCGAAGGCCGCGTCGCCCAGCTCGTGGCGCGCGACGCCCATCCCGACCTGCACATCATCCGCAAGGAACTGGCGCTGTTCTCATCGAACAGCGAGGTGAGAAGCCGAAAACTCACGAACATCCCCTTCGATGTGCTGCGCGAGTTCATGATCGGCGGATTCGTGGGCGAGACGCACGTGCCTTCGCGGGCCTTCTCCACCGCGCGGATGGGACGCGGCAAGGTGTTCATCATCGAGGAGGCGGAACTGCTCGATCAGTACGGTCAGAACGCGCTGCTGAAGACTCTGGAGGAGCCGCCGCCCGGCACGTACATCATCCTGCTCACCACGCAGGAGAGCGATCTGCTGCCCACCATCCGCAGCCGCTGCCAGCGCGTGGCGTTTTCCCCGCTCGATCCCGTCGCGATGCGGACGTGGTTCGAGCGCGCCGGCCTTGCGGTGAACGCCGACCATCGCGCATGGCTGGAACGCTTCGCCGACGGCTCGCCCGGGCTGGTCACGCTGGCGGTGGAGGACGGCCTGTTCGAGTGGTGGAGCACGCTCTCGCCCGTACTGCGCGAACTTGATCGCGGGAGCTTCCCGTCGGACGCGGGCGAAATGCTGGCGGGCTTCGTGGATGCCTACGCCACCGCGTGGGTGAAGAAGCAGAAGCACGAGAACCCCAGCAAGGACGCCGCCAACAAGTCCGGCGCAGAGCGTGTGTTCATGCTGCTGGCGTTCCATGCCCGCCAGGGGCTGCACGCGGCGCTCGACCACGGCGAGCCGCCCGACCACTGGCTGCGCGTGATTGACCTGGTGCGCGACGCCGATCGCGCGCTCAACGCCAACGTCAACCTGAAGATGGTCTTCGAGGCGCTGGCCGCGCGATGGGCCGACCCGGCGGATGTCGGGGCCGTGGCGTGATCTCCGCCCTGGACATGCGCGACGCCGACGCGGCGATCGACCTGCTCGCCCGCGCCGCCGCCGCGCTGCGGCACAGCCCGCTGCGGCGCGGCTCGTGCGTGCGGCTGCCCGCCCGCGGGCGGCTGCTGGCCACTGGCGACCTGCATGACAACCCGGTGCATCTGGGCATCATTCTGCGGCTGGCGCGGCTCGAACACGACGCCGATCACCACGTCGTGCTGCACGAACTCATCCACGGCGAGCACCTGATCAACGGCGTCGATCTTTCGCACCGCATGCTCCTGCGCGTCGCGGACCTGGTGCTGGGCCGCCCCGGCCAGGTTCACCCCGTGCTGGCCAACCACGAACTTTCGCAGATGACCGGCAAGGGCGTCAGCAAGGGCGCGGGCAACAGCGTGGATCTGTTCAACGCGGGGCTGGAATACGTCTTCGACAGCCGCTGGGAGGATGTGGCGCAGGCGATCGGCGGTTTCATCCGCGCCCTGCCGCTCGCGGTGCGGAGCGATTCGGGCGTGCTCTGCGCCCATTCAATCCCCGCGGCGAGAATGCTCGACCGATTCGATGTCGGCATCCTCGATCGTGAACTGACCGATGCCGACTACGCGACGAACACCGGCAGCGCGTACCTGATGACCTGGGGTCGCGGGCAGACCCCGGAGCAGGTGACGACGCTCGCGAAAGCGTGGAATGTGCGGCTCTTTCTGCTGGGCCACGAGCACGTTGAAACCGGCTGCGAGATGCGAGGCGGGCAGGTCATCCGCCTCAACAGCGACCACGAACAGGCGGCGGTGGTGTCGATCGATCTGGCTGATCCCCCGACGGCGGAAGAGGTGACGATGTCGGCGGTGCGGCTGCGGGCGCTGGGGTGAACAACGCAGGTGAACAACGCAGACGCGGCCTTCCGTCATGAACGCGGCGGCCGCTCAACCCGGTCACAGATGCGCGGCGGCGCGCACGGATTCGATCAACTCCTCGGCGCGCGCGTGTGTGGTCGCCTCCGCGATCAGGCGGATGATCGGCTCCGTGTTGCTCGGGCGCAGGTGGATCCAGCCGTCGTCGAAGTCGAGGCGCACGCCGTCCGTGTCGTTGAACCGCTCGCCGTGAAACGCCTCGCGCACGCGGGTCAGCGCCGGGCCGACAGCCGCCGAGCCGCCCACGGACGCCAGATCGAACTTGCGCTTGATCATCTCGTAGCGCGGCAGCGAGGCGACGATGGATGACAGGGTGAGGGAGGACACAGGCGGGACGCCAGCGCCGCTGACGCCAGCGCCGCCATTCTCCTTGCCGCCGCACCCCGCCAGCAGGTCCAGCACCAGCGCCATGCTCGAGAGTGAATCGCGCACCCAGCAGACGCGGGGCACGATGACGCCGCCGTTGCCTTCGCCCCCCAGCACGGCCCGGTCGCCGTGCGGCTTCATCGCGGCGACCACGTTCGCCTCTCCAACAGCGGTGCGCAGCACGCTCACGTGCAGACCGGGGAAGGACGCCGCGATGTCGTCGATCATGCGGCTGGTGGACATGTTGGCGGCGAGAACCAGGACGTGTTTCGAATCATCCACCGCTCCCTCGCCGGAGCCGTGGGCGAAGGAGGGGTCAGCTGCGAATCGCTCCAGTACGCGCCTGGCGCACAGCGCCAGCGTGTACTCCTCGCCGATGTAGCGGCCTGTTTCGTCGATGATCGCCAGCCGATCGGCGTCGGGATCCTGGGCGAAGCCGATGTCCGCGTGTTCGCGGTTCACCGTCGCGGCGAGTTCACGCAGGTTCTCCTCCAGCGGTTCGGGCGCGTGGGGAAAGTCGCCGGTCGGTTCGCCGTACAGGTGGATCACGGCGCAGCCGAGTTCCCGGAGCAGCATGGCCGCGGCTGGTCCGCCCGCGCCGCGGACGGAATCAACAACCACGCGGAAGGCGCGGCGTCGGATCGCGTGAATCGACGCCTCGCCGAGCAGGTCGAGCACACGTGCGACGTGCCGCGCCGCCGCCCCATCGTGGCGTGCGATGGGCGGGGCGATTTCGCACGGTCCCGATGGCGGCGCCGCCGGCATCGCCTTGAACCGATGGATGAGTCGCGCCGCCTCCACTGCGGGCGGCGCCACGCCGTCGGCGTTCAGGCACTTCAGCCCGTTCCACTGTCCGGGGTTGTGCGACGCGGTGACGACCATGCCGCCGTCTGCGTTGAGCTCGTCGATCATCACGCCCGCGGTGGGCGTCATCACGATGCCCAGATCGACCACGCGGCAGCCCGCTTCGACGAGTCCCGAGGCGGCGGCGGCGGCAAGCTCCGCGCCGGACGGGCGGCTGTCGCGCCCCATCACCACCAGGGGCGAGGACGTTCCACAGGTCTCGATGAGCACCGCCCCGAAGCACCGGGCGAACCGCCGCGCCACGTCGGGCGTCATGGTCCTTCCGACAATCCCGCGCGCCCCCGACACGGAGAGCATCAATGGCGCATCATGCCCGATGGTGGTCATGGGCCGAGTGTAGGAGCGGACTGAGAGGGCATCGAGACATCAAGGCATCGAGGCGTCAAGACACTCCGCACCCTCAGGCGGGTGTGACGGACTCGGCTCACCATGCTGGGAACCCGAAACGTGCTCCGAACGTCCGCCCTTACCGCGACCACCGCACCTGCAGCCGGTACGTCTGCGCGTTCGCATCCAGCGCCTGACCCACCAGGTTGATCGTCTGCTTGGCGTCGATGGCCGCGAATCGCCAGCCCATCTCGGGTTGCTGTTGCACGCCGTTGGCGTCGAAGAACAGGTAGCGGTACTCGATCAGATAGGTCTGATCGGCCAGGTTGCGCACGGGCACCTCGACGTGCATAGGACGCCCCGGCGTGCGGACGCGAACCGCCGGCTGGAACCCCAACCACTGTCGCAAGTCCTCATCCACCACCGAAATGTCCGGGTTGTTGTACGGCGCGGGCACGGGGTCGGCCAGCCCCGGGCGTGGACCGGGATCGGTGGACTGGCACCCGCCCGCGCCGAGCAGCAGCCCCGTCAGAACAGCCGTAGAGAGGAGACGAGTTGTCATGGTGAAACCCTCGCGGATGGTTGATGATACCCCCCCAAGGAAGGAAACCTGTGACAAGGACACCGTGCAGGGCGTTTACATTTCGGACACACCCGCCTCCTGGTAATCACGCGGGTTCCCGGGGCTCCCGCGGCGCTCTGGCCGCCACGGCGTTCATGTCCCACACCGGTGCGTCCAGCCCCATCAGTCGCCGCAGTTCGGCGAGGTCTTCGCGCAGTTGGTCGATGATCCACGCCACCGTTTCGGCGTTCGGGGGGTCGGGTCGGGGCGGCGCCTTGGGCAGCACCATGGAGCGAAGGCGCTGCTTGATGGATGACGGCAGCAGCGGACGCAGGAAGCGGCGGTAGCCGGAGTACTTGCGCACCGCGCGCCAGGCGTCGGTCATCACCGGTTTGCCTTCACTCTGGTTGTAGTACACGTCCACGTTCACCAGGTCGGGGCGCGGTTCAACGCCGATGAACCGCTGCGCCCGCGCGATCCACGCACGACGGTCGGACACGTAGTCCTCGAACCGGATGAGCAGGAGCGCGTCGCGCCCGAACTCGTCGATCCATGCGCGGGCCTGCATGGCGTAGCGCGACCAGTTGAGCAACTCGGGGTGTTCGCGCAGGTTGCGGGCGATGTCACCCTGCTTGAAGATGCCGGCGGTGAAGCGGTGATGGTTGTGACTGATGATGCGGGCCACCGGCTCGCGCATCAGGTAGATGAGTTTGACACCCGGCCCCAGCACGGCCTTCGCGCGATGGGGCACGCCGGGATAGTCCGGCAGCTTGGTGTAGCCGGTGGACGCCTCGCCGCACTTCTGGTCGGGCGTGGCGGGCGCAAAGAGGGCGGCGTACGCGGCGCGGCCTTCATCGGTGAGCACGGCGTCGCGCGTGAGGGCGTGCGGCTCTTTGTCGGCGGGCATGAAGATGCCGGGATGCGAGAGCAGGTCGTGATAGAAGGTGGTGGTGCCCGCCTTCATGGCGCCGATGATCAGAAAGTGAGGCAGGGTCATGGCGTTCTCCCCGCGCGATCGCGCCGGACACCACCCATTTCCGTCGCCTCATCGTCGAACCCCAGCCAGCGCATGGTCGGCGCGATCCACGCGCGGATCATGGCCAGCTCCGCCGGGTCCGCGGGCTCTTGGTCGGCCTTCGCCTGATGCACGCTGTAGCGGTTGTCGAAGAAGTCGCGCACGCCTTCATCCTCATCCAGTTCGCAGAAGGTGAGCAGGCGCGAGAGGGCGGCGCGGTCCATCTGGTCGAGCCGCAGTTCAAGATAGCGGTGGGGGGGCAGCGATCGTCCGAAGTCGCACGCCAGTTCCACGCAGGCGCGCCACTGCAGGGCGCAGACCTCGACGATGTGCATGTCGCGCAGCATGCGCCCCATGCCGGGCAGGCGCGGGCCCCACTCGGCCCGTCCCAGCAGGGCGCGGCCGAGCGGCGCCGGCAGCAGGCGGCGGGCGATCTCCTTGCCGTACCACGGCAGCCGGAGCAGGCCGACCTCGCTCATCCGCTGCGACACGCGGCCCTCCGCCAGCCCCGTGACGCCGTGGGCCTTGCCCTCCCAGAAGCGGCGGATCGAGCGCACCGAGTCGTACCCGTTGCGGATGATGTGGATGTACCGGCCCTCGGGCAGCACGCGATCGACGAAGGGAAGGCGCAGCGCGTTGCTGGGCGTCTTCTCGACCAGGCGCGATCTGCCCCGGCGAGACACCTCAGCGGCGAAGCGGGCGCGAATGTGCGCGATCACGCGCGGCGTGGCGTGCTCGGGCTTGAGCAGGTCGCTGCGGCGGTCGTTGCCGAACTTCCACGTCAGCCGCCATTCGTCGAGGAAGCAGACCTGCCGATGCGCCATGAACAGCCGTCCCAGCATGGTGGTGCCGGAGCGCGGAGCGCCGACAATGACAATTGGCCGGTCGAAGGCGACGCCCCCCGGCGCGGCTGCGGAGCATGCGGGTTGGCGGCCGGAATCAGTCACGAAGGAGTGCATCCATGAACGTCGGGACAGATGATAGAGTCGGCTTGAGGCGGACTCAGAGAGAACGCCGTATCAGTCTTTACGGCCCGGCCGCAGCGGATGGAGCATTCTCAACCGGCGCTCCACCTTGATATATCGCTTCGTATTGTCCAGCGATGCCCGCCGCGTCAAACGTACGAAACACCCACGTCCGGCCCGTCTCGCCCATCGAGCGCGCCCGCGCCCGATCGGCGAGCAGCGAGGCGATGGCGTCGGCGAACGCCTGGGCGGTCGGCTCGGCGATGATCGCCCCGCCGCTCTGCTCCAGTTCGCGCCAGGTATCGGTGCCGCGCGTGGTGACGATGGGCGTGCCCGCCGCCAGCGCCTCGAAGAAGACAAATCCGAAGTTCTCCTGGCTGGTGGGGAGAGCGTACACGTCGGCGCGAGCGTACAGGGCGACCTTGGTCGGACCGACCACCAGACCGACCAGAAAGACGCGGTCGTCCAGCCGCAGCGAGGTGACGCGGTCGTGCAGGGCCTGCTCGTAGGCCGGCTCACCCGTGCCCGCGAGGATGACGCGGCAGTTGACCCCCCGGTCGCGCAGCAGCGCGGCGGCGTCAATCAGCACCTCGGGGCGCTTCTTGTAGTGCAGACGGCTGAGAAACAGCACGACGGGGAGTGACGTGTTGGCGGGCTCGATCGCCAGATGCTTGTCGGGCGCACGCAGTCGGGCCCGCCGCGCCGCGGCATCAACGAAATCCGACAGGTCGAAGATGAGCGGAGCCACCACGCCCCGTCCGCGCGGGAACCACCGGCGCGCCTGGTCCAGTTCCGCCTGCGCGGTGCAGTGGACGGCGTCGGCGCGTTCCAGCATGCGTCGCGCGCCGAGCGCCAGGAACAGGCGCTTCTTGAGCGACTTCTGCGCCATCGACCAGTCATCCAGCATGCCGTGGATGCTGATGATGGTGCGAACGCCGTGGCGACTGGCGATCTTCGCCAACTGCATGTTCGCGCGATCCCACGGGGTATGAAGATGCAGGGCGTCGGCGTTGCGGATGACCTCCTCCGCCCGCGACAGCCCCGGCGAGCGGCGGCGATAGAACCCCATCAATCCGTCAGGAGGCGGCAGCGTGATGACACGTGGCACGTTCGGAACGCCGCCCTTCCACGAGTCCGGCGCATCGGCGGCGTCCCATGTCAGCACCGTCACCTCGTGCCCGCTGCCCGCCAGCGCGGCGGCCAGGTCGATCACGGCGCGCACCACGCCTCCATCCGCCAGGCGCAGCCGCGACATGAAGTGAACGATGTGCATGGTGGACGAACCTGTTCAGTCGTCTGTCCCGATGGGCCGCGGCTTCACTCGGTTATGGAAGCCGAATCGCTCCTGCAGCGTGTTGAAGCTTGCGGCCATGCGCGGCGGCAGCGATTCGGGCTTGCCCGGGTTGCTGCGGGCTTCATCAAGCAGGTCACACGACTCGTTGAGCCACGGCTGCGGCGCCTCGATGCCGACGTGCGCGCACAGAGCTCGCAGGGTCGCTTCCGGCTCTTCCGTCAGCCGTTCGTAGGTGAACTCGAAGAGCCGGTCGCCGAGCATGGCGCGATGGCGGTCCACCTCGTGCAGCGAGAGCAGCCACTCGTACGCGCCCTTGGCGAACTCGTCGTCGAGGGAGAGGGAGGTGACTTCCCCGGCGTAGTAGCCCGCCGCCGCGCCGTCACGCGCCAGAAACCGCCACTTGCATCCGCCCACGCCCCACCACTTGCCGGCCAGCGCCTTTCCGGCGATGCGGTAGTCGCCCGCGGTGGCCAGCCGCGCGATGGAGCGGGCCACGTCCACGCCGTCGCGCACGATGTGGATGAACTTCGCATCCGGGGCGAGCTCCATCAGGTAGCCCAGCCGAAGGGCGTTGATGGGCGTCTTCTCCATGACGAGCTTGACGCCGGGGTCGGCGTTGGCCTCGCGGATCACGCGACGGAAGCGTGTGCGAATGTTCTCGTTCACGTCCGCCGCGTCCATCAGGCAGCGTCCGTCGCTCTCGACGTAGAGCTGCAGCATGTCGGTGCGCGGGTCGATGGCGGCCCAACTGTGGTAGGGCTCGAAGAGATACCGCACGTCCGGATGGGCGGCGAAGATCTTCCCCAGAACCGTTGTGCCGCTGCGTCCGCAGGCGAAGATGAAGGCCAGCGGCGGGGTCGGCCTCCCGGCCATCCCCGGTCGATCGCGCTCCGCCTGCCGACGCGCCCGGCGGTAGAGCCGGGCGTACTTGACGGCGCGGGCATAGGGCTTGAGCCACTCGAGGAGTGCGTTCATGGCCGCACCTCGTCCCCCGACGTTGTCGCGGTGCGCGGCTTGACGGGTCTGGCCGGCTCGCCGATGCACACCATGCCCGCTGGAAGGTGCTTGAACGCGCTGGAGCGGGCGGCGAGCAGCGCCCCGTCGCCGATGGTGACGCCGGGTCCGACGAAGGCGTCGGCGGCGATCCACACCCCGCGCCCCACTTCGATGGGCCGGGGCACGATGGGCATGTCCGCCCGCTCATAGTCGTGGCTGCCGGCGCAGAGGTGGGCGTACTGGCTCACCAGGGCGCCGGCGCCGATGCGGATCGACCCGATGCAGTTGAGGATCACGCCATGCATGATGACCACGTCGTCGGCGATCTCCAGGCGCCACGGAAAGTCCACGCGCACGCTGGGGGCGATGCGGACGCGTCGTCCGACCTTCGCCCCGAAGCAGCGCAGCAGCCACCGTCTCCACCACCCGCACACCGGCGGCGAGAAGCGGAAGAGCGCCAGCCGCACGATCGACCAGAGCAGCACACGCACCCGGTCCCAGGTCGAGAGGCGCATGAACATCGAGCGTCGGCGCGTGGGCGGGCCGAGCGTGTGTCCGGTTGGGAGCGCCTGGTCCGTCATCGCAGCACGCGCTCCTTGATGGGCTTGGCGGGGTTGCCCACGAAGACCTGCTTCCGCCCGATGGACTTGTACACGCTGGAGCGGGCCCCGACCACGCTCAGGTCGCCCACGGTGACCCCGGGCCCGATGAAGGCGTCCGCCCCGATCCACACGTCGTCGCCGATCGTGATGGGCGTGCGCAGCAGGCGGAAGGTGTGGTCCGCGTAATCGTGCGTGCCCGCGCAGAGATGGGCGTACTGGCTGATGATGGCTCGCCGTCCCACGGTGATCTGGCCCAGCGAATACAGGATGGCGTAGTCGCCCACGGTGGCGCCGTCCCGGAGTTCGATCATCCACGGCACCTCGATGTTGACCGTGGGCCGGATGGCGACGCCCTTGCCGATCCTGGCGCCGAAGCATCGCAGGATCAGGGCGCGGAAGCCGTGCCAGTTGTGGAATGTCATGCGGAAGAGCGGACGACCCAGGACCATCCACAACCCGCGCCCGATCTTCTCCTTCAGCGTCCACGGGCTGCTTTCCGGCTGCATCTGCGTGGGCGCGTCGGTGACGGCGTCCCCCCTTGGTTCCGCCGCCTCTTCCCGGAAAGAACCGGCGTGAGGGCTGCTCTTCACCCCCTCTCCCGCCGGGAGCGGGATGGGGTGAGAGCTTGTCGCGCCGATCGCCCCCTCCGCCACCGCCAGTCCGCGCACGGGGGCGGCGTCCAGCTCAGTGCCCGCCGCGCCGCGCCGCTTCGCCTGACGCCGCAGATCGCGCAGCTTCAGCGAAACCAGCGAGTCATACATGGCGATGAACTTGCAGAACTCCAGTCCCGCGCGGCCGTCCAGCACGCCCAGCCGGAAGAAGTACATGTAGACGAAGCGCCACATGCCCGCGAAGGGCAGGTTGGGCATGACGTTGCGCTTGAGCCAGCGTCGCAGGCGCGTCTCGCGCGCCAGGTTGGCCTCGTCGCGCGCCCCTTCCTCGCGCGTGATCTCCTCGAACAGGGCGCGGGCCTCCAGCGTCGAGTACCGGTTGTGCTTGGCGATGTAGTGCTCAAGCCCGCGTCGGTCGTCGTGGATCATCGGCTCGCGGATGTACCCCACCGGATCGGCGATGACCATGTGCTCATGCACCGCCCGGTCCTCGTATGAGGCCAGGCCGCGCTTGAAGAACCGCATGTTCCAGTTGGGAAAAAACCCGCAGTGCCGGATCGGGCTTCCCATGAAGTACGTGATGCGGTTGATGAAGAAGCCGTTTTCCGGGACGTGATCGACGGGCTTGGAGGCGATATCCACCAGCCGGTCGCGCACCCGCGGCGTGATGACCTCGTCGGCGTCGAGGATCAGAATCCACGGGGACTCGAATGGCAGGTTCTTCAATCCCCAGTTCTTCTGCCGGGCGTAACCCTCCCAGGGGTGATGAACAACCTCGGCGCCCAGCGACTGCGCGATGTCGGGCGTGCCGTCCGTCGAGCCGCTGTCGATCACGAACACGCGCCGCGTCCACCCCTGCAGCGCCCTGAGGCAGTGCGGCAGGTTCAGGGCCTCGTTGTACGCGATGATCATGACGTCGATCATGGGCGTGCTTCAACTATGCTCCGAAGTCCGCCGGGCCGATTTTCCGGGGTCGCAGCGGCCTGGCGGGCGTTCCGGCGCAGACGGTCCACGCGGGCAGGTCGGAGAAGACCCCCGACCGCGCCCCCACCACCGCACCGTCGGCGATGATGACGCCGGGTGCGACGAAGACGTCCGCCGCGATCCAGCAGCGGCGGCCGATGACGATCGGCGCGGTGGTCAGAGGATGGTGAACATCGTCAAAGTCGTGCGACGCGGCACAGAGGTATGAGTACTGGCTCACGGTGGAGAAGTCGCCCACCGTGATCGGCGCGACGCAGTAGACATCCACATCATCCGCGATGCAGGCGTGGCGTCCCATGGTCAGATTGCGAGGCAGCCACACGCGGGCGCGGGGATACACCCGCGCGGTCGGGTGCAGCGACGCGCCGAACAGCCGCAGCAGCCAGTTGCGCCAGCGGTGGAGCGGGCGCGGCGAGGTGCGGAAGAACGCCGCCCACGCGCAGCCCCACACGGCGCGCGCCAACCGGTTGCCCACCGGGTGCGGGCTGTGCTGCGCCGGCATGGGCGGCGAGCCGTCGGTCATGCGGCCTCTTTCCGGGCGCGTCGTGAGCCGGTGGTCCCGCACGTCTGTTCGGCGTGTTCGCCGGGCGCGGTCGCATGTGTGGAGCCCCGGCGCATGGTGCGCTCGATGGTGTCGCAGAACGCCCCCATGAGCGTGGGCTTGCTGAATCGGGTGGCGACCAGGTTCGCCGCGCGCCGGCCCATCGCGTCGAGCGCGGCGGGATCGGCGTCCGCCATCTCGCGCAGGGCCTTGACCGCGCCGTCCACGTCGCCGTGCTTGATGTGCCAGCCCACGGGGTGGTCCCGCAGGATGTCCGACGCGTGGCAGGGGTCAGGCCCGATGAGCAGGATCGGCCGCCCCACCGCCATGGCCCCGTAGATCTTGCACGGATGCACGATGCCCACCATGTTGTCGCCCACGGAGACCACGTGGACATCCGCCGCCGACAACGAGTAGCGCAGCGTCTCCAGCGGCTGGTAGGGCAGCGACCGCACATTGGGGGCGACGCCCGAGGCGATGGCTTGCTCCACGTCGCGCTTCGCCAGCCCGCCCCCGATGAACATGAAGACGAAGCGGTCATCGTCGCGCAGCCGCTTGGCCGCCTCCAGCACCGTGGTGATGGGATGCACGATGCTGTGGTTGCCGCTGTACATGACGACAAACCTGCCCTCCAGCCCGTGCTGGACGCGGAATGGGTTGTCCTCGTGCTTCAGCGGCTCTTCCACTTCCTCGTGGGGCCAGGGGGGCATGATGGCCATCCGCTCGCCCACCGGCGTCTTGGCCTCGAGCCGCTCGCCCATGAAGCGGTCGAGCGCGACCACCGCCGCAGCGCGTTTCAGGATGCGCCGGTTCATCCAGTCGAAGACCCGCGCGGGCGTCGATGTCGGCTTCGTCAAGCCCATGGCGATCATCTGGTCGGGGTTGAGGTCCATGGCCCAATAGGTGATCGGCACGCGCCGCAGCAGCGCGATGACAATCGCCCCGATCGGGCACATGGGGGGCGAGGTGCTCACCAGAATGCCCCGGAGCCGATGCACGAACACGCCCGCGACCACGCATTGAAGCACGAAGATCATGCCGCCCACGAGGCGCATGGCGATCGACTGCTTGCCGAACGACGAGAGGGGAAAGCGGATGATTTCCACCCCGTCGATCCGCTCGCGCGACTTGTACTTCTTTGACGGATCCTCGAATCCGCGGGCCGAGGCGAACACGAGCACCCGGTACCCTCGCCGGGCCATCTCGGCGGCGGCGTCGGCCATGTGCTGGCCCACGCTGGCGGGGTCAGGCACGTAGACCTGGCTCAGGACCAGAAAGGTGCCCCGGTCTTGGGGTGGCTGGGGTGGCATGGGACTTCTGGTATCGACCTGGGGAAGCGGAGACTCCACGGGTTACGACTCCGCCAGGCCTGTGGTTCGCAAGGCGGTACCCCGAAACAAGTTATGGGAATATGCTGGTGGTGGGGGCGGTTGTTGATGACGCAAGTCTATGAGCCGGCGGGTCGATGGGAGAAAACCCCCACGCAACTCGCCCCAGCAGCCCAGCCATGCCCGAGGCCGCCCTCGACCAGCCCGTCGCCCCGTCTGCACCGGTCCTCACGTCGGGGCGGCTGCCCACGGCGCCGGTGTTCATCCTGGGGCGACAGCATTGCGGGAACACGGTCACGACGCTGATCGTGGGCCGCATGACCGGATGTTTCGCCATCCGGGACGAGGGCATCTTCTTCGAGCACCGGGCCCGGCTGGATCGGATGCCGCTGGCCCCCAGGGCCGAGTGGATCGCCCGCAACATGCGCGTGGAGGAACCCGATCTGGCGGCACGGGTGGCGGAATACCTGCCGCGCTGGGCGGCGGATCACCCGCAGGCGGACGCGCTCGCACTGTACCTGGAGGCGATGCGGTTTCTCACCGAGCAGGCCGGCGCGTCGTTCTGGTGCCAGAAGGGCACTTCGTACATCTTCATGGCGCGGGAGATCCTGCGGGCGATTCCGGATGCCCGGCTGGTCTACATGGTTCGCAACCCCTACGACGTGTGCGCCTCGAAGAAGAAGCGTTTTCCCGACCGCGAGCGCATCATCGGCTGGGCGGTGAGCTGGAACCGGGGATTGTCGATTGCTTCGGCGCTGGCAAGCGCCATGCCTCATCGTGTGATGCTGGTGAAGTACGAGGAGATGGTGACCGATCCGACGTCCGTGGGTCGGACGCTGAGCGCCTTCGTGGGCGTACCCTTCGATCCCGCGATTCTCGACGTGCCGCACATCAACCCCGCGGAGCAGCAGCACACCGTGGTCGCGGGCACGAAGGGCCTCAACACCTCGCGCCGATACTACTACCTCGATCGGCTGTCGAAGTCGGAGATCAAGGCGCTTGACCTGATGATCTCGCGGCGGCTGATCCGAGCGTTCTACCCCGACCTGCCGCACAGAACCGAGAGGATGGGCGTCCGCGCCCTGCTCGGTGCGTGGTGGCTGATTCTCTCCGGGCCGTTCCGCTACCTGGGGAACCGGCTGTGGTGGTCGCGCAAGCAGGGGTACTCGTTCTTCCGCCGCACGTTCGGGCGGTTCTTCACCGCCCGGGCGGGCGTGTGAGCGGCGCTCAGCCCGCGGCGTCCGCCTGTCGGGCATCCGCGTCGTTCACCTCGGCGATCCGCGCGACCGCGAGGTTTGCCCAGTTTCGAGTGGCGATGAGGTCCGTGGACCGTCCATCACGCCACAGGATTCTGAGCACCGTGAATCGCGACCCGCGCCGACCATGACTGGACAGGGTTGTGGACGCCACGTCGCAGTACGGAATGACCCGAACGCGCGGCCCGCGCAGGATCACCAGTGCGTACCGCGTGATGGCCAGGCCGCGCCGCCCGTGATGACGCAGCCAGATCCAACCCAGCAGAATCAGCGCCAGCAGCGACCCGACCAATCCGGCGGCGTACGGGTGGCTGGAGATCAAGGCGCGGACTGTCGAGATCGGAGCGCTCAACAGCGAGCCAAGCAGGTCGCCGATGCCCGAAAGACCATCATCGACGATCAGGAAGTAACTGCAGGCGATCAGCCCGACGCCGGCCGCGATGATCGCCAGCAGGACGAACGGCATGAACTCGTCGGAGTCGTTGTGGAACAGCGACCGCTCCGGATCGCGCTTCGCGCGGACGGCCCGGAGGATCGCCTCCAGCTCCCCCCGCAGTTCCGCGTCGATCTGCGTCCACTTCAGACGCGGCGGAGCAGCCATGGGGGCTCCCTCGGGCGGTGCAACGGGATGACGAATGAACAACGCGACGAAGAGAGGGTGAGGTTTTGACGCCTCCGGGGCGCCGTCATCCCCGATGCCCTGCTCCGTCGGGCTAATTCCGATTGTTCATCATCATCGCGACGCGGAAGATGATCTTGACCGCCTCGTAGTAGATCCACGCCAGCGTGACCATCAGGGCGAAGGCGCAGTACCACTCGCTCGCCTTGGGCGCGCCGGAGTTGATGCGCTCCTCCACCTCGCCGAAGTCGATGATCAGTCCCAGCGAGGCGATGATGAGAAAGACGACGTTGATGCCCAGCCCGATGAGGGCGGGGGCGCCGCCTTCCATCGCGCTGCCCAGCGTGACGAAGGGCAGCTGCACGCCGAACAGCCAGAGAATCCACGACAGCCCATAGGTCAGTGCCGCACCGAGCGTGAGCGTCGCCACCACGGCGGTGAATCGCCGCGTGGGCTGGATGATCCGCAGCGAATACAGCGCCAGCATGGCGCAGGTGATGCCGATGGTCACGATGAACGCCTGCAGCGCGAGACCCCCGGCGACCGTGGCGCCGATCTGGGCGGCCAGGATCGCCTCCAGCCCGGCGGTCAGCGCGCCCAGGAAGACGCCCTCCACCGCCGCGTAGATCGGTCCGAGCACCATGGCGGCGGCGGGCTTGCGGGCGATCACGAAATACGCCACCATCGTGGTGATGAACCCCACCAGGCAGGACATCATGATCACGCCCCAGCCCAGCTGGTTCAGCAGCCAGTAGCCGAACGCTCCGGTAACCACCGCGATGGCCACCAGCAGCGAGGTCTTGTTGACCACCCCCTGCAGTGACGCGACGGCAGGCCGGGCGACCGCGGCGGCCCCCTCATCCCGGTACTGGTAGGGGTTGAAGGCATCGTCGTTGTGAATGGCGGGGTTCGACGAGTTCAAGCTGAACATGGGCGTCCTCCACGGAACTGTTCGTCAGCCAACATCGGCCGTTTCGAAGCAGGTGGTTGATGATACCCCCGGCGTCATGGCCGGGTTGGCTGATCCGGACCGATCGGATGACGCTGGCGGGAAGCCGCTCTCCCCGATCAATCGGATCATTTTGACTTCCGAATCGCGGCTTGGCGCTGTATCTTGACCGTTCAGCCCGACGGGGCGGCACGACTCCGGGGCGGGCGGGGCAAGCCGAGGGCTGCGGACCGATCCCGCGTGGGGCGGGCACAATCCTGAGGAGGCGAACCCATGCGTTGCTCGTGTCTGTCATTCGGCCGCGCACTCTCCGTCACGGGGGCCGCGGCGCTGCTGGTCGGATTGTCGCTGACATCATCCACTCACTTCGCGGCGGCTGAAATCCTTCCGGCAGCCGCGGCGACGGACGACGCCCCGCTGAAGAAGCTTTCCGGCGACCTGCCCCGCGTGCTCGAGTTCGCCGCCCCGGATGAGCGCATTCCCGTGGTGATCGTGATGCGCGAGCAGGCCTCCCGTCAGGCGATCAACATGGCCTCGCGCCATCCCGTGAAGCAGGAACGCCGGGAAGCCGTCAAGGCGCTGCTCAAGGCGACCGCCAACGCCACCCAGGGGCCGGTGCTGGACCTGCTGGAGCGGGCCCGGGCCAACGGACGCACCAACGACTACATCGCGTCGCTCTGGCTTCACAACATGGTGGGCGTGACGGCCACGAAGGAGGTCATCCTGCAGGCCGCGTCACTCGACGGTGTGGCCGAGATCTTCCATGACCCACCCATCGGCGATCTGGTCTTCCCCGTCGAGCCGGCCGCCGGTAACGAAGGCGACGGCGGCGACTCGGCCATCGAGTGCGGCGTGGCGCTCATGCGCGCCCCCGAAGTCTGGAGCGACCTCAACATCACCGGTCGGGGCGTAGTCGTCGGCGTCATCGACACCGGCTGCTGCATCACCCATCCGGACCTGGCCAACCAGATCTGGACCAATCCCGGCGAGATCCCCAACAACAACATCGACGATGACAACAACGGCTTCGTGGATGACGTTCACGGCTGGAGTTTCGACAACAACGGCAGCAGCTCCAACATCTCCGACACCAACAGCCACGGAACCCACGTGTCCGGCACGGTGGCGGGCGACGGCACCAACGGCACCACCACCGGCATGGCGCCGGATGCGCTTATCATGACGATCAAGTTCTTCAACAGTTTCTCCGGCCAGCAGTCGGTGTGGAACGGCATGCAGTACGGGGTGGACAACGGGGCGGACATCCTCACCGCGTCGCTGGGCTGGCCGCACTCGCAGAACCCCAACCGCGCCGTGTGGCGGTCGCTGTGCGAGAACGCCATGGCCGCGGGCGTGATCGTGGTGTACGCCGCCGGCAACGAGGGCGCCTGCTGCCGCCCGTTCGATGCGGTGCGTACGCCCGGCGACGTGCCCGACATGATCACCGTGGGCGCCACCGACTGCAACGACGCGGTGGCGTCCTTCTCCAGCCGCGGGCCGGTGACGTGGCAGAGCGTCGATCCGTACTTCGACTTCCCCCACCCGCCGGGCAAGCTCAAGCCCACCATCGCCGCCCCGGGCGTCAACACCATCTCCACCAGCAACAACTGCTCGGGCTACTCGACCAAGAGCGGCACGTCGATGGCCACGCCCCACGTGGCCGGCGCCATCGCGCTGATGCTCGAAGCCAACCCCAACCTCGATCACTGGCAGGTCAAGCAGCTTCTGCAGGACACCGCCATCGACCTGGGCGCGACCGGGCGCGACAACGACTCCGGCGCGGGCCGGGTGGACGCCTACGAGGCGGTCCTCGCCGCCGCCGCGCTCTTCCGCACGCCTGCCGAACTCACCGGGTTCCAGGTGGTGCGCGGCGACCTGATCGCCGGCGGGCTGAATGACCTGCTCGAATCCGATGACCAGCACCTGCATGTGAAATCCGGTTACGGCCAGTCCTTCGCCGACCTGCACTCGATGATCATCGACGTGCGGGCCCGCACCGACGTGGCGGCCCCCACCGGGCTGGACGTGCTCATCGAGACCCGCGTGAGCCACGCGGCGGGGGGCCTCTGCCGCCTCGCCCTGCGCAACTGGGGCACCACGCAGTTCGACCCCATCGATGAGTTCGCCGTCGGCAACGCCGACTTCACGCACGAGAAGACCGGCGTGGACGCGGCCAGCTACGTGCGCGAGCACGCCAGTACGGAGATTGAACTGCGCGTCACCCACCGCGTGGTCGTGCCGGTGTTCGCCTTCACGTTCGAGACGTTCATCGACCGGGTGACGATCTTCGTGCGCTGAGCGGCATCGACACACCGCACTCCGGACATCGCGCGGCATCCGCGCCCAGGCCGTCGCGCCCGCGCGAATCCGTCCGCCGTCTGAGCGCGCTGGCACTCCCTCACCCCACCGGGCACGTCCCCGGGCTCGTTCGGGCGATCACGCGAATGCCCGCGGCATCCAGCGCGGCGTGGAGCCGGTCGATATGCGCCGCATCATGCGTCTCCACCGTGCAGACCACGCGCACGGTGTAGACGTTGGCCCCGTGGAAGGCCCGCTCATGGTCGATGTGCTTCACGCTCGCGCCCGTGGAGGCGATGGCCTGCGTCAGCTCCACCAGCCCGCCGGGCCGGTCGGAGATGATGGCGGTGAACTGGGCCAGCCGCCCGTCCACCACCAGGCCGTGCTCGATGACGCGCGAGAGCATGGTGGGGTCGATGTTCCCGCCGCACAACGCCAGCACCACGCGCTGACCCTTGAGGTCATCGAGTTTCCCCGCGAGCAGCGCGGCGAGCGGCGCGGCGCCAGCGCCCTCCACCACACCCTTCTCCAGTTCCGCCAGGCGCAGAATCGCCAGCGCGATCTCCTCCTCGCTCACCGTGACCACCTGATCGACCACCCCGCGCGCGATGGCGAAGGCCCGGTCGCCCACGCGCGGCACGGCCAGACCGTCGGCCAGCGTGGGGCTCATGGGGAAGGTCACCGGCTCGCCCGCTTCCAGCGCGGCCTTGAAACTGGCGCAGAGCGCGGGCTCCACGCCGATGATCCTGGTGCGCGGCCTCGCGGTCTTGATCGCCAGCCCCAGCCCGGCGATCAGCCCGCCGCCGCCCACCGGCACGACGACAGCATCCGCGCGCGGAACCTGGTCAAGAATCTCCAGCCCCATCGTGCCCTGCCCGGCGATGATGGCGGCGTCGTTGAAGCCGTGGATGTACGTGAAGCCGTGTTCGCGGGCCAGTTCATCGGCGCGGGTGCGGGCGTCCATGATGTGCTCGCCGTGCAGGATGACCGTCGCGCCCATCTGGCGGCAGCGGCTCTGCTTGATCATGGGGGCGAAGCGCGGCATGACGACCGTGACGGGCACGCCCAGTTCGCGGCCGTGGTAGGCGATGGCCAGCGCGTGGTTGCCCGCGCTGGCGGCGATGACGCCCCGGCGACGCTGTTCGTCGGAAAGCAGCAGCAGGGCGTTGCGCGCCCCGCGCTCCTTGAACGACCCGGTGCGCTGCAGGTACTCCAGTTTCGAGAAGATGGTGCAGCCGCACAGGTCGGACAGGGCCATCGACTCGACGCAGGGCGTCTCGCTCACGCCCCCCGCGATGCGCTCGCGGGCGGCGACGATCTGGTCGAAGGTGACATCGGAGAGGGCGGCAGGTGACATGCCACATGATATGAACGGATCGCGCGATCTCATCCCTTTCGTCCCCGCGCCACGATACCATCCTCCCATGCCCAGCCCTTCCGCGCCTGACCCCTGCGTCATCGTCATCTTCGGCGCCTCGGGCGATCTGACCGCCCGCAAACTGATTCCCGCGCTGTATGAGATGTCCTGCACCGGCGAACTGCCGCCTCGCACGCGCGTGCTGGGCGTGAGCCGGTCTGAGATGAGCGACGACGCCTGGCGCGAGTCGCTCGAACCCTGGGCCCGCGATCACGCCAAGGGCTTCGATCCATCCAAGTGGCGCGCCTTCGCGCAGCGGCTCCACTACTTCGCGGGGGATGCCACCGACGAAGCCGACTTCACCCGCCTGGCCCGGCGCGTGGGCGAACTCTCGAACGAGCACGTGGGCGCGCCGCACGTGCTCTTCTACCTGTCGGTCAAGCCGACGCTCTATGAGCCGATCATCGAGCGGATCAATCAATCGGGCATGGTGACGGAAGGCAGGCGCTGGTGCTCGCTCGACCGTGACAACGCCCCGTGGCAGCGCATCATCGTGGAGAAGCCCTTCGGGCGCGACAGCGACTCGGCGGAATCGCTCAACCGCGCGCTGGGCCGCGTGTTCGAGGAGGAGGCGATCTACCGCATCGACCACTACCTCGGCAAGGAACTGGTGCAGAACCTGCTGGTGCTGCGCTTCGCCAACACCATCTTCGAGCCGCTGTGGAACCACCAGTACGTCGATCACGTGCAGATCACCGCCGCCGAGAGCGTGGGCGCCGGGCACCGGGCGCGCTTTTACGACGAGGCGGGCGCGATCCGCGACATGATCCAGTCGCACCTGATGCAGATTCTCGCGCTGGTGGCGATGGAGCCGCCCACATCCTTCCGCGCCCATCACATCCGCCAGCAGAAGATCCAGGTGATCGACGCCCTCGTGCCCGCGCGGCGGGAGGATCTGCCCCGCCTGGCCGTGCTGGGGCAGTACGCGGGCGACGAAAGCGAGCCGGCCTACCACCTCAACCCGGACGTGACGCCCGGCACCACCACCGAAACCTTCGCGGCGGTGTGCTTCCACTTCGACAACTGGCGCTGGGCGGGCACGCCCTTCTACCTGCGCACGGGCAAGCGGCTGGCCGCCAAGCGCACCGAGGTGGTGGTGGAGTTCAAGCGCCCCCCCGCGGACCTGTTCGGCAGCCGGGACGGCTTCGGGATCGGCGCCGCGCGCACGCCCAACCGCATCGTCATCGAGATCGCCCCGCACGAGGGCGTCTCGCTGCGCTTCGAGGGCAAAGTGCCGGGCCGGGGGCTGCGGATCGAATCCGTGGCCATGAACTTCGACTACGTGAAGCGCTTCAAGGCCGAGCCGGTGGAGGCGTACGGCCCGCTCATCCTCGACGCCATGCGCGGCGAGCAGACGCTCTTCCCCCACCGGCAGGAAGTCGAGGGCGCGTGGCGGGCCGTGATGCCCTTCCTCGGCGAGGATTCCGCCCCCCTTCGCCGCGGCATGGCTGCGAATTACCAGCCCGGCTCGTGGGGGCCGAAAGCGGCGGACGACCTGCTGGGACGCGAGGGCCGGGTGTGGCACAACGGGGGGTGAGGCGGTGCTGGGTTCTGAGTGCTGAGCGGAGTTCCGAGTTCCCGGTTCCGAGTTCCGAGGCCCGCAGGCACTTGATGCCTTGATGCCTTGATCCCCCGCCCCCGATGCCCAGTGCCCACTGTCTTCTGCTGACGGCTGACGGCTGATAGCCGACGGCCCCCAAGCCCTCCCCCGCATCCACGGCCCGCCGTGCGGCGAACCTACGATCAGCCATGACACGCCGGATCGTCGTCGGCATCACGGGAGCGAGCGGCGCGCTGGTGGCCAGGCGCGTGCTGGAACTGCTCGCCGCGCGCGACGTGGAGATTCATCTCGCCGTCACGCCGCTGGGAAGACGTCTGCTGCACGATGAACTGGGGATGGAAGGCATCGACCTCGACGGGCTGACGGGCGGACGGGCGGGACAGGTCACGCTCCACCGCGACAAGGATGTCGGGGCGGCCATCGCCTCCGGATCGTTCCAGCACGAGGGCATGATCATTGTGCCCTGCTCGGGCAACACGCTGGGGGCCATCGCCTCGGGCGTCACGCTCAACCTGGTTCACCGGGCGGCCCTGGTGTGCCTGAAGGAGCGAAGGCGGCTGATCCTGGCCTACCGCGAGATGCCGCTCTCCTCGATCGACCTGGAGAACATGGAGCGGCTGACGCGGGCAGGGGCGATCATCGCTCCGCTGACGCCCGGCTTCTACATGCTGCCGCGCACCATCGGCGACGTGGTGGATTTCCTCGCCGGGCGATTGGTGGATCTGGTCGGCGTGGGCCACGACCTGCCCGTGCGGTGGGAAGGCGCGATGCCCGCGCGGCCGGAGGGAGATGAGGCGGAGTCGCTGGATTGATCCAGCGATTCTCGGTCATCTGCGCAGGCGAGCGACCAGCGCCGCCCGCGCCGCCGCCGCGTCCGCCCGCCCGCCGCTCTGCTTCATGATGTGCCCGACGAGCCGCCCCAGCGCCGCATCCTTCCCCGCGCGGACATCCGACGCCGCCTGCGGGTGGGCGGCGATGGCCTCCTCCACCCACCGGGCCAGCGCGGCGTCATCGCGCACCTGCAGCAGGCCGTGCAGCCGCGCCAGCGTTCCGGCATCCGCGTCCGACTCGCACAACAGCCCGAAGAGCGCGTCGGCGTTGTTGGACCCGATCCCCCCGGACTCGCGCAGCGCGGCCAGTTCCGCCACCTGGCGCGGCGTGATGCCCAGCCGCTCGATGGCCACGCCCCGCTCGTTGGCGCGCTTGGCACCGGCGTTGAGCAGCAGCCGCGCGATGGCCCTCGCTGCGGCGTCGATGGGCGGCGCGCCCGCGGCGGCGCCGGTGTCGAGCAGGTCGACCGCGGCGCTCACGCAGGCGTCGAAGAACGCGCTGAGCATGCGCTCCTCGGTGAGAATCGTCGCCTCCGTTTCGCTCAACCCGTAGTCGCGCCGATAGCGCGCCTGGCACGCCAGGGGCGGCTCGGGAATCGCGGCTTGCACCCGTGCCAGCCACGTCTCATCCACCGTCACCGGGGGCAGGTCGGGATCGGGGAAGTACCGGTAATCGTGCGCATCTTCCTTGGAGCGCTGCGGGAAGGTGACGCCCCGAACATCATCCCACCCGCGCGTGGACTTCATGCCCGGCCCGTGCGTCAGCCCATCGGCCCGCCACTGCTCCACCTGCCGGGCCTGCTCGTGAAGGATGGCGCCTTCCAGCGACTTGAACGAGTTGAGGTTCTTCACCTCGACCACGGGCGTGGCGTGCGTGCGGCCGTCATCGGTCTCGATGAGCAGGTTGATGTTGGGCTCGAAGCGGATGTGCCCGCGCTGCATCACGCCGCCCGTCACGCCCAGCCAGAGGCAGAGCGTGCGCAGGTGGCGTGCGAAGGCGACCGCCTCCTCCGCGCTGGTCAGGTCGGGTGCGGTGACAATCTCGAGCAGGGGCGTGCCGGCGCGGTTGAGATCGACCAGCGAGCCCTCGTACCGCGCTCCGCCCGGCAGTTCGTGGCCGAGCTTGCCGGCATCCTCCTCCAGGTGGGCGCGGATGATGCCGACGCGGCGCATCGAGCCGTCGGTCAGCGGCAGGTCGAACGCGCCGTCGAAGCAGAGCGGCCGATCGTACTGGCTGATCTGGTACCCCTTGGGCAGGTCGGGGTAGAAGTAGTTCTTGCGGTCCCAGCGCGACTCGGACGCGATGGAGCAGTTGAGCGCCAGCCCGACGCGCATCGCCATCTCCACCGCCTCGCGGTTCATCACCGGCAGTGATCCCGGAAGCCCGAGCACGACGGGATCGGTGAGCGAGTTGGGCGGCGCGTCGTACTGCTCGGCGTGGGCCACGTTGGCGCTGCGCGAGAACATCTTGCGCCGCGTGGCCAGCTCGACGTGAATCTCCATGCCGATGATGAGCCGCGTCGATCGGATGGCCGCGTGCGTCGTGGGCATGGGTCATGGTCCGTGCGAAGCGGGCAAAGCCCCGCGAAAGAGGTCAATCTCCGGCCGGTCCGCGGGTGACCTTCGCCAGCGCGTCCAGTTCAGCCAGCGTCAGCCGCACGCTCACCACGTAAGGCGGCTCGCCCGCCGTCCAGTGGCCGTACGTCGTGAGCACGAACGTTCCGTCCGGAAGCACCTCGACGCCGGGATAGGCGCAGTCCCACGCGTTGTGGTTGTCCATCAGGCGCACGCGGTACAGGCCCTCACGCCCGTGGGTGAGGTCATCCCACGTGCCGATCCACGCCACCCAGTCGCCTTTGGTAGGTGTGTCATGCGCCATGTCGCGGAACGAGATGAGCAGCCGCCCGTCCGGCGCGTACTTGCCCACGTGGCGGTCGCCCGTGAGCGCCCCCGGCAGTTCGCGCGGCGTGCTCCATGTTGCGGCTTCATCCGACGAAAACATGATGTGCGAGTTCTTCACCCGCCGGTTCTCGCGAAGCAGCATGGCCAGCGTGGAGCCGTCGGGAGAGCGAATGACGCCCGGCTCGCACAGATGAATGTCCGATCCGGACCAGATGGGCTGCGGTTCGCCCCACGTCAGCCCGCCATCGGACGAGAACACCTGGTACAGGGTGAACGTGCCCGTGGCCTGGCCGCCTTCGCGGAAGAACCGTCCGTCATCGTGGAAGAACGCCACGTAGCGGCCGTCCTTGAGCCGCTCGACCGCGCCCATCGCCACGATGCCGCCGTAGTCGCCGATGGGTTTCAGGTTGCTCCACGTGACGCCGTCGTCCTCGGAGACCGACATGCGAATGGGGTAAAGTCCGGAAAAGAGGATCAATCGTTTCGTGCCGTCCTTCGGGTCGATCACGCGGTGGATGGTGGGCGTCTCCTTCGAGGTGGCCCAGTTGTCCGGGGTGGGCAGGCGCTCGCTCCAGGTGCGGCCGCCGTCCTCGCTTCGCTTGAGCAGGATGCCGCCGCGCCCGTGACCCTTGGGGTAGACCACGAGGATGGTGCGGCCGTCCTCCAGCAGCACCGTGGTGGGGTGCCCGAGGTACTGTCCCGGCTCGCGATCAACGATCACCTGTCGGGCGGTGTCCGCCGCCAGGTCGATCTGGGGGATGGTGAATCCTCGCGGCGGGTCGGCGGCGAGCAGGCAGCAGAGAACGATGGCGGCCAGGCGCGGCATCTCTGATTCCTCCGGTCACGCGGATGATTCCGCCAGCAGGGCCTCGACTTCGGCCCGTGTGGGCAGCGACGCCTGCGCCCCCACACGCGTCACCGACAGCGCCCCGGCCGCGTTGGCGAAGCGGATGGCGTCCTGCAGTTCCTCACCCAGCCGTTTCTCCGCCACCGCCACGGCCAGCGCGCCGCAGAAGGCGTCGCCCGCGGCGGTGGAATCGACCGCCTTCACCGCGAAGGCGTCCTGATGCAGCACGCATCCCACGCGGTTGCACGACACCACGCCCTTCGCCCCGCGCGTCACGACCACCGGCCCGCGCCCGCGCTCGCGCAGCAGGCCGGCCAGGCGCTCGGACGGGTCGCTCTCCGAACAGCCGCCAATCAGCCGCGCTTCCTGCTCGTTGACCACCAGCAGGTCCACGGTCTGCAGAAACGCCTCGGAGAGCGGCTGCGCGGGCGCAGCGTTGAGCAGCACCTGCCGCCCGCAGTGGTGCGCCAGGTCGATGGCCTGCTGCACGATGGTGAAGGGAATCTCCAGTTGCGTGACCAGGATGTCGGCGGAGGCGATGATCTCCGCTGCCGCGTCGAGATCCGCGCCGCTGACCTGGCCGTTGGCGCCGGGGGCGACGACGATGGTGTTTTCGCCCTGGGCGTCCACGGTGATGAGGGCGGCGCCGGTGGGATGATCCGTCACCTCGCGCACGTGGGTGATGTCGACGCCCTCGCGGGCCAGGGCGTCCAGCAGAGTGCGGCCATGCGCGTCGCTGCCCACGCAGCCGATCAGCGACACCGTCGCGCCCAGGCGAGCGGCGGCGACGGCCTGGTTGGCCCCCTTGCCCCCAGGGTGCGAGGCCAGCGCGGCGCCCAGCAGGGTTTCGCCGGGCTTCGGCAGGCGCGGGGCGCGAATGACCAGATCCATGTTGATCGAGCCCAGCACGGCGATTCGGGCCGTCATGCCGTCTCCTTTCCGGTGAAAACCCGTCACTCGGCTCGCCCGGCGCGGGGTGCAGGCGATGATACCCCCGGCGGCGACCCCTGCACGCCCCATCGGCATCGGCTACAGTGGCCCGCCGCGTTCACGAGGGAGGAGGCATCTCTCAGCATGTCGCTCGAAGGCCAGCGCATCGTCGTTGACACCTACAACCTGCGTCTCAAGCAGGGATCAGGCATCAAGACCTACGGGTTGACGCTGCTCAAGGCCCTGCGTCACCTGGGGGCCGAGGTGTCGCTGCTGACCGATCGGCGCATCCCGCGCGCCGACTCCGGGGCGCTGAGCGAGGTGCTCTTCTTCGACAATCCACCGGGCGAAGGGTTCATCGGGCGCAACCTGCGCTACGGCGTGCGTCTGGCCAAGTCGGTGCTGTCGCCGCTCAAGGCCCACGAGGTCTCCCGCCAGTTCGTCATTTCCGACGCCTCCTGGCGCACCATCGACCGCATCGAGCATCTCTACAACGTGGGCAACATCTACGAGGGGGCCAACAACTTCTTCAAGCAGTTCGGGCGCTGGACGACGGTGCGCCTGCCGCACAAGGCGGACATCTGGCACGCCACCACGCTGCTGCCGATCCGCGTGCGCGGGGCGCGCCTGGTCACGACGATCCACGACATCATTCCGCTCCGCCTGCCCTACACCACGCTCGACGACAAGCGGTTCTTCTTCAAGCTGACGAAGCAGGCGTTGCGAAACTCCGACCTGGTGCTGGCGGTATCGGAGTGCACCAAGCGTGACGTTATCGAGTTCTTCGGCGTGCCCGAGGAACGGGTGCAGGTCACCTATCAGGCGGTGCAGTTCAGGCCCTACGCGCAGCAGGAGACGGTTGAAAAGGCGGTGCTGTCGCGGTACGAGCTCAAGCCCGGCGAGTACATCCTGTTCGTGGGCAACATCGAGCCCAAGAAGAATCTGGCGGGATTGCTGCAGGCGTCCTTCGCGGTGTCTCATCGACTGCCGCTGGTGGTGGTGGGGCGCAAGGCGTGGTTCTGGGAGGAGCAACTCGCCCCCGCCAAGGCGCTGGGTACCGACAAACGCCGCCGCAAGCGCTGGCTGCGGCTGCTCAACTATGTGCCGCGCAGCGATCTCTCGGTGCTGTACGCCAACGCGGCGTGCCTCGTGTTCCCCTCGCTGTACGAGGGCTTCGGGCTCCCGCCGCTTGAGGCCATGGCGCACCGATGCCCGGTCATCTGCTCCAACGTCTCGTCTCTGCCCGAGGTGTGCGGCGACGCGGCGCTCTACTGCGACCCCTATGAACCGGATTCCATCCGGGCCCGGATTGACGAAGTGCTCACCAGCCCGCAGACGCGCGAGACGATGATCGCCAAGGGGCTTGAACAAGTGGCCAAGTTCGGCGTGGAGCCGTACGCGGAGCGACTGGCCAAGGCGTACCATCAGGTGTTGTAGGTGTTCGATGCTCGGTTGTCGGTGTTCGGCCGTCTGTCCCGGGCTGATGGCTGATGGCTGACGGCTGAGAGCCACCACTCCCGAGCCCGCCATGCTGCGTCCGGATGATCGTCTCTATTTCATCCATATTCCCAAGACCGCGGGCACCTCGCTCATCGCGTGGCTCGATGGATACTTCGATGTCGAGGAGATCTGTCCGGCCCAGTTGTGGGCCCAGATGGCGCGCCTGCCGATCGGGTCGCTCCACCGGTATCGCTTCTTCCGCGGCCATTTCGGGGCGGAAGGGCTCAAGCAACTGCTTCCCAGGCCGCCCGTCACCATCACCATGCTGCGCGAGCCGGTATCGCTGGCGGTGTCCACCTACCGGTTCATTCTGCGCGAGCCGGGCATTCCCGTTCACTCACTGGTCAAGCGCGAGGGACTGACGTTCGAGGAGTTCATCCGCGACCGGCGCACGCGCCACAAGGTGAGCAACCTGCAGACGTCCAACCTCTCCTTCGCCTTCCGCTGGGAACCGGCGAAGGAGCCGCTGGGCGGCGGCAAGGCGACGCGCACCGCTCTGCGTGACTGGCTGCACGCGCGGCGCGAGCGGCTCAAGCCGCGCGAGCGTCTCCGCCGCGCCCGGCGGAACCTTCGCCGTTGCCGCGCCTTCGGCCTGGTCGAGCGATTCGACGATTCGCTGCTGCTCATCGCCTACGCGATGGGGTGGCCCGCGCCCGCCCCGGTGCAGCGACTGATGGTCGCGCCCGCGACCGTGGCGCCGGAGGCCGGCGAGGCCGGGCGAAGCGGCACGCCCTCGCCCGAGGTGGTCGAGCAGGTGAAACGGCTCAATCCGCTCGATCTGGCGCTCTATCGCAGCGCCCAGCGGTTGTTCGACCAGCGCTGGCGGCGCATGGTGACGCACCTGGAGCGCTTCGCGCAGCCCGGCGACGAATCGCTCGATGAGCGCGAGCGTCTGCGTCAGCGCCTGGACCGCCACTTCATGCACTGTCAGCGCCGGCGCAACGTGACGCCGGTTGACAGCATGCGCATCGACATGGATGGTCCGCTCCTGGGCGCGGGCTGGCATCGCCGCGAGATCAATCCGTCGGACGGCTCAACCTTCCGCTGGACCGGGCCGGGGAGTCGATCGACCATCAACCTGCCCCTTCGCGCCGAAGCCGACCTGCGCGTCACGCTGCGGCTGCTGCCCGCGGCCGCCGACGCGGCGGTGAACGGTTTGCGGCTGATCGCGGGCGACACGCCGGTCGCGCTGGAGCGAATCCACCCGCGCGAACCGGCCTTCACGCTGCAAGGGGTCATTCCTCGCGGCGCGGTGTCATCCGGCTCGCCGGTCACCCGCCTGGAGATGGAAGTCGATTCTCTGACCACGATCGACGATGAGGGGGGCGAGGAGCGAGCCCGCGTCGTGGGCGTGCCGGTGGCGTGGATCGACGTGCGACCCTGCACGACCCTGCCGGCGGGATCGCTGCCGCCCGAGTCGGTGACGCCCCAGCAGACCGCCCGTCGCCGCGCGGCCCGGCGCGCGTCGAGACTGCGCGCCCTGGCGCGCGGCCTGGCGAGCATGCCGGTGATCGGCGGGCGCCTGCGTGAACTCTGGCAGCGCTTCCGAGCCCGGTGAGTTGTCGCGGCACGGTCGATCGGCGCATGACGTCCATTCAAGCAGGAAAGTGGATGGAATGATGCCGTGCGAATCCCGTCGTCTGGTTCCTCACGGGTGGGGACGCCGCGCCGCCGCCTGTCGGCGGAGGTGCGGTATCATGCGACCTTCTTCGGCGGGGTCGCGGCTGACGGACGACGGGAGCAGGTATGTCCACCTTCGACTTCGACCTCGTGTGCATCGGCAGCGGACCCGCGGGTCAGCGGGCGGCGGTGCAGGCGGCCAAACTGCGCAAGCGCGTGGCCATCGTCGAGAAGGCCCGCATCACCGGGGGCGTCTGCGTCGATACCGGCACCATCCCCAGCAAGACCTTTCGCGAGGCGGTCATCTCCTTCACCGGATACGGGCATCGATTCCACCGCTCGCGGGCCAAGAGCCACGGCGTGCGGGCCACGCTCGAGGAGCTGCTCGGAGGCGTCACCGAGGTCGTTCACCGCGAAGCCGAGGTGGTGGAGGATCAGCTCCGGCGCAACGACATCACCGTCATCCGCGGCGTGGCCTCGTTCGACGGCCCCCACGCCCTGCGCGTCGCCACTGGCAGCGTGGAGCGCGTCATTTCCGCGGAAAAGATCGTCATCGCCGTGGGCACCAACCCCGCCCCCGTCCCCACGCCGGGCCTGCCCGAGGACGTGGTGATGACCAGCGACGGGGTCATCCGCATGAAGCACCTGCCCCGCACCATGACGGTGGTGGGCGGCGGGGTGATCGGCATCGAATACGCCTCGATCTTCGCCGCCGTGGGCGTGGATGTGACGCTGATCGACCGGCGCCCGCGCCCGCTGGAGTTTCTCGATCACGAGATCGTGGATGAACTCATCCACCAGATGCGCAAGATGAACGTCACCTTCCGGCTCAACGAGGCGGTGGCGAGCATTTCAGTCACCGAGACGCCGCCCGTGCGGGGCGTGGTGACGCTGGAATCGGGCAAGCGCATCGTGTCGGACGTGGTGCTCTACGCCATCGGGCGCGTGGGCGCGACCGGGCTGCTCAACGTGGCCAAGGCGGGGCTGACCAGCGACGACCGCGGGCGGCTGAAGGTCAACGAGCACTTCCAGACCGACGTGCCGCATATCTACGCGGCGGGGGACGTGATCGGCTATCCCTCGCTGGCGGCCACCTCCAGCGAGCAGGGGCGGCTGGCGGCGTGCCACGCCTTCGGCCACAACGCCAGCGCCATGAGCGAGCACTTTCCCATCGGCATCTACGCGGTGCCCGAGATATCGATGGTGGGCGCCACGGAACAGGAACTGACGGAGCAGAAGGTGCCCTACGAAGTAGGCGTGGCCCGGTACCGCGAGATCGCCCGCGGCCAGATCGTGGGCGACGATTCGGGCATGTTCAAGATGCTCTTCCACCGCGAGACGCGGCAGTTGCTGGGCGTCCATGCCATCGGCACGGCGGCGACCGAACTGATCCACATCGGCCAGGCGGTGCTGCGGCTGGGCGGCGGGCTGGATTACTTCGTGAAGACGGTGTTCAACTACCCCACCTTCGCCGAGTGCTACAAGGTGGCGGCGCTCAACGCGCTGAACAAACTGGCGCTGTGAGAGGACGGGCGCCTTCATCAGCGCTCGACGCGGGTCGCCGCCATGTTGATGGCGCGCACGCATGGGAACCGCAGTGCACACGAACGGCCTGATTCCGGCTACCCTCTCACCCATCACGAGCCGCTCATGCGCCTGTCCCGCCTGCTGCCCATCCTGTTCACCGTTCCCGCCCTGGTGGTCGGCGTGGGGCTGATCTTTCACACGTCGTTTGATCCCACCGTTCTGGGCAAGTATTCCACGGGATACTTCATCGTTCTGCTGGCCTGGTGGCTGATGGCGACGCCGCTCGTCTATCTGTTCTGGCGGTTCCTGTTCGGCACGCAGCACGTGCGTCTGTCGGGCGGCCGGCAGGGGGCGGTCAGGCCCCTGCCCAAGATTCTCCTGGCCATCGCCCTGGTCGCCGTGGCGCACTCGGTGATCGAGTCGCGCCTCGACCGGGGGATTCGGCGCGGCACGGGCACGGGGCGCGACCGCTTCCACCCCTTCCTGCAGAACACGCCGGGGCCGGAGTCCGAGACGCTGCATACCAACTCGTGGGGGTTCCGTGGGGATGAAATCACGCGCGAGAAGCCGCCGGGAACGATTCGCATCTTCGTGCTGGGGGGCTCGACGGTCTTCTGCGGGCGCACGCCCTACGAGCAGACGCACGCCGCCCTGCTGCAGCAGATGCTGCGCGAGCGCCACCCCGATGTGATCATCGAGGTGCTCAACGCCGGGGCGGATTGGCACACATCCCAGCACTCGCTCATCAAGTTTCTCACATACGTGCAGGATTTCGACCCGGACATCCTCATCGTCTTCCACGCCATCAACGACCTGGTGCGCAGCTTCGTGCCCGACCTGTTCGGACGGGACGAATACGCGCCGGACTACCGGCACTACCTCGGCCCGACCACCAACCTGGTGCGGAGCGAGGTGCGATGGGCGCTGGTCGAGACCCGCTTCGGTCACTGGTTCTCCGACTTCCGCAAGGAGCGCGTGCGCGTGAAGCCAGCGGTCTACGAGGCCGGCGCGGGCGACCTGACCATGTTCTTCCCCAGGGCGAGGGAGATCGAGGTCAGCACGTGGGCCTCGCTCCCATCCTTCACGCGCAACATGACGGACCTGGTGCGGGCCGCGACGGACAAGGGCGTCGGCGTGGTGCTCGCCTCGCAGCCATCGCTGTACCATGAGGGGATGAACGACGCCGAGCGCGAGGTCATCTGGTTCCCGCTGGCCAACCAGCAGGGGGGCACGCGCCCGAGCATCGCCTCGATGATCGCGGGCATGCGGGCGTTCAACGACGCCAGTCGCGCGATCGCCCGCGATCACGGCGTGACGTACGTCGATCTGGAGTCGATGGTGCCGCGCACGCTCGAGTTCTTCACGGACGATGTCCACTACACGCCCACGGGGTGCGAGTGCATCGCCGGCGCCTTCGCCGAGGCGTTCAAGCAGGCCCGGCTGATCGAGCAGGTGCTTGCGGCCCGCCGCGGGGAGGACGGGACGCCGTGACCGCGATCCTGGGCATCTCGGCGTATTACCACGACTCCGCCGCCGCGCTGGTGGTGGACGGGCGCATCGTCGCCGCGGCCCAGGAGGAGCGCTTCACGCGCAAGAAGCACGACTCGGCGTTCCCCACGAACGCGGTCGAGTATTGCCTGCGCGAGGCAGGGATCAGCGCGGCGGACCTGAACTACGTGGGGTTCTATGAGAAGCCGTTCCTCAAGTTCGACCGGCTGCTGGAGACGTACCTGTCTTACGCGCCGATCGGCTTCCGGTCGTTCGTGCGGGCGATTCCGCTGTGGCTGAAGAAGAAACTGCACCTGCCGCGCGAACTGGCGAAGGAGCTGGGCGGAGCGTACACCAGGCGGTTCGTGTTCTGCGAACATCACGAGTCGCATGCCGCCAGCGCGTTTCTGCCATCGCCCTTCGAGCACGCGGCGGTGGTCACGCTTGACGGCGTGGGCGAATGGGCCACGACCACGATCGGCGAGGGGCGCGGCAACACCGTGCGTCTGCTCAAGGAGATTCGCTTTCCCCACTCGTTGGGGCTGCTCTACTCCGCCTTCACGCTCTACTGCGGCTTCCGCGTCAACTCGGGCGAGTACAAACTCATGGGGCTGGCGCCGTATGGCGAACCGACCTATGCCGACCTGATCCGAGAGCACCTGATCGACCTGAAGGAGGACGGATCGTTCCGCCTCAACCTTGAATATTTTGATTACTGCGTGGGCGAGCGGATGATCTCGCGCCGCTTCGAGCGTCTTTTCGGCGGCCCGGCGCGGCGGCCCGAGGGCGCCATGGAGCAGCGGCACATGGATCTCGCCGCGTCGATCCAGAAGGTCACCGAGGACGTGATGCTGCGCGTCGCCCGTCACGCCCACGTGCTGACGGGGGCGAAGAACCTGTGCCTCGCCGGGGGGGTGGCGCTCAACTGCGTGGGCAACGGGCGCATCCTGCGCGAGGGGCCGTTCGAGAACGTGTGGATTCAGCCCGCCGCCGGCGATGCAGGCGGCGCGCTGGGCGTGGCGATGCTCATCTGGCATCAACTGCTCGGGAACGAGCGGCGGCCGAGCGGGGTCGCGGGCGCGGATGCGCAGGGCGGCTCGCTCCTCGGTCCGCGATTCGGACACGAAGAGATCCGGGCGTTCCTGGATTCCAAGGGGGCGCGATACCACGAGTATCCCGACGACGACTCGCTCTGCGAGGCCGCAGCGGAACTGCTCGCCACGGAGAACGTCGTCGGCTGGCTGCAGGGACGGATGGAGTTCGGCCCCCGCGCCCTGGGCTCGCGCAGCATCCTGGGCGATGCACGCAGCGAGTCGATGCAGTCGGTGATGAACCTGAAGATCAAGTTCCGCGAATCGTTCCGCCCCTTCGCACCCTCGGTGCTCAAGGAGCGCGTTCACGAGTGGTTCGACATGCGCCCCGGCGAGGACAGCCCCTACATGCTGCTCGTGGCGCCCGTGCGGAACGACCGCCGGGACGGCGCCGATGGCGAGGCGAAGAAGGCCGCCGGCATCGACAAGCTGTACGTGAAGCGTTCGCAGGTGCAGGCCGTCACGCACGTGGATTACTCCGCCCGCGTGCAGACCGTCGATCCCGCGCGGCACGGGCGATACCACCGGCTCATCGAACGGTTCGAGCGCCGGACCGGCTGTCCCGTCATCATCAACACCAGTTTCAACGTGCGGGGAGAGCCGATCGTCTGCAGCCCCGAGCACGCCTGGCGCTGCTTCATGGCCACCAACATGGATGCGCTGGTGCTGGAGCGATTCGTCCTGCTCAAGAAGGAACAGCCCGACGCGAAGGAGATCGACGTGAAGAAGTACCTCGGAGAGTTCGCGCTTGATTGAGATCAATCGCAATCCATCCTGGCGCGATCTCGCCTGGTTCGGCGGGCTGCTGGCGCCCTTCGCCGGCGTGCTGGGCGGCCTGCTGTGGTGGCGCTTCGGGTGGTTCACCGCGGCGGTGGTCATCTGGTCGATCGGCGTGGGCGTGACGCTGCTGTTCTGGTGCGTGCCGCCTCTGCGAAGGCCGATCTATGTGGGCTGGGTCACGATCACGTTCCCCATCGGGTGGGTTCTCTCGCACCTGGTGCTGGGGATCATCTACTACCTCGTTCTCACGCCCACGGGGCTCATCATGCGTCTCCTGGGACGCGACCCGATGGCGCGGCGGATGGACCGCGGCGCCGCGACCTACTGGACTGACGCCCATCCGCCGCACGAGCCGAGGCGGTACTTCAGGCAGTTCTGACCGAGGCGTGTCGCGGCGCGCTGGGGTGGCGGGTTCCGCGTATCATCAAGCCATGAGCGACACTTCGCGGACACCGGGATCGAATGGCGACTTCGCCCGCGAGGCGCAGGCGGCGCGCGCCGGGGTGCTGCGCGAGTTCGTCGACTTCCTGCGCGACAACAAGAAGTGGTGGCTGGTGCCCCTGCTGGTCACGTTCCTGCTGGTGGGAGCGCTGATCGTGCTCACCAGCACCGGCGCAGGCCCGTTCCTGTACACGCTGTTTTGAGTGCCGGGTGCGTTCATCGCCGAACGTCTCATCCCTCGATGCCCTCGAACCTTTCTCCTCAGCACAGGGCCGCGAAGGTCAGCAGCACCAGGAGAGCCATCTTCCTGCGGCGTCCGGTCAGGTGAAGCACGTTGGCGAGCATGGGCGAATCTCCGGTCTTCAGTTGTCCCCACGCCGGTATCATCACAAACGCCGTGCCGAACGGGTCAGACGCGGCTGGGCCGCATGGGATGGTACCGGATGATGCATGGACACAACATACCCCGTCGCGTCAAGGCGTCATGGATCGGCCTGGCGTTGGTGCAGCTGGTCGCGTGGATGACCGCCCTCTCCTGCCCGGCTCAACAGACGAGCCCCGTGTTACCGGACGCAACGGACGTGATCCGGGCCTACACCACCGTGCGCGGGTGGCTGGACGCCTTCGATACGCCCGAACCGGCCGAGGCGGAAAGCCGCGTACCTGTCAAGGGGGCGCATGGCGTGTGCGTGATCCTGAGGCGGTCAGGACGGGTGCTGGGTGCCGGGGTGGACTGGTCCACGGACGATCTGGCGGTGCGGCGAGCCGCCGGTCGCGCCATGAGTGAGATGCTGGCGGATGAGGCGGTTCGCACCCTGCCGGCGGACCTGCTGGCGGAGGCAGGAAGGCGTGTCACGCTGGAGATGGAGTTCGCCGGTGCCCCCGTGCCGCTGGTGGGGCAGAGGTTCGAGGATCTCGCCTCGCGGGTCAGTCCGGGTCTGGACGGGCTGGCCGCCCGCCGCACGGATCAGTGGTCGGTGCGGTTTCCCGCCCAGATGCGGGCGATCAACCAGT
This sequence comes from Phycisphaeraceae bacterium, assembly GCA_015709595.1. NCBI lineage: Bacteria > Pseudomonadati > Planctomycetota > Phycisphaerae > Phycisphaerales > Phycisphaeraceae > Phycisphaeraceae bacterium. The sequence goes on along the minus strand of CP054178.1, from coordinate 1,208,314 downwards.
GCAATCCGGCGCTGGTGCTGCCCAGCATCATCGTGAACCTGGACGTGCCGCTCTCGAGCGGCCAGTGGGCCGAGGCGCGCGATCGGTACGGCGTGTCGTGCTACCGCTTCTCGACGACGCACCTCACCCAGCAGGCGCCGACGGGCACACCCCTCGTCACGTACCGGGGGAGCGAACTGGTGGACCCTTCCGCGACCACGCCCGCGGGCCTGATGCGCACGCTGGAGGGCGTCGTGGATCACGTGCTGGGACGGGCGTATCAACGCATGCAGGACGGTCGGCTGGTCCACGAGCCGCTGGGCATGATGGGCACCTATCACCCCACGCGGGACGCCTATCAGCCCCTGATCGCCACGCCCATCGAGCAGGCGCTGACCAGTTACGCCCTGTCGCGGTACGTGGCGACGCCCGGCGCCAATCCCGAGCGGGCCGGTCGGGCGGCGGAGTTCGCCGACCGGCTGCTCCAGCACCTGGCGGACGTGCGGCCTGAACTGGAGCCGGACCCGCTGGCGGACGTGGGAACCTGCGCCATGATCGTGGTCGCGGGGCTGGAGTCGCAGTTGATGATTCCGCCCCGGCCGGAGTTGCAGGCGTTTCTCGACAAGGCCGCCTCGAAGGTTCGCCAGGCATTCGACGACAAGGCGGGCGGGTTCAGGCCGATCGAGGGCCTCGACCCTCCGCAGCCGCTGCCTGGTCCCACCCGTGCCCTGGTGGCGATGGCCTTCGGGCGCATGCTTTCACATGGGACGAAGGATGTCACCCCCGCCTTGCTGCGAGCGTCGATTGACGAGGCCCGCCAGGCGGTTTCGGACTGGGAGCAGGTCAACCTGATGCCTTGGCTGGGGTGGGCGGAACTGGACTACGCGGTCTCCACGGGGGATCGATCGGGTCTGGCTCATCTGGAAGGCCTGCGAAACCTGGTGTGGCAGGCGCAGGTTGATTCCAACCATCTGTCGGAGCACGATTTGCATGGCGGCATCCTGCTTGACGGCTCGGAAGGGCTGCGGGCCACCGAGCAGGGGCTGCGTCCGATGGCCTGGCTGGCCGCCCGGGCGGCGACGCCCGGGATGCTTCCGAAGCAGGAACTGACCACGGAAGTGAACAGAATCCGTGCATTTGCCCGATTCGTGATGCAGTTGGCGGTCACGCAGACCGATTCCTGGGCGTATAAGGACATGAGGCGGGCGCTGGGGGGGATCCGTCGTTCGCCGTGGGGGTCGGAGCAGGCGCCGGCGGCCCAGGCCTTCGGGATTCTGGTTCTTTCGGACCTTTTGCGTGCGTTGGAGGGGTTGTAGGGCCTTGACGAGCGGGCGGATTTTCCCGACAATCAAAAAACCTGCCTCGTTTTTGAACGGGGGGGATTCGGAACGTGTCCAGTAGAGGTGTCCCAACACCTGGAGAACGAACATGAAGCGAAAGGCGATCATCCTTGGCGCCGGATGCCTGATCCTCGCAGGGTCGGCCTACGGCCAGAGCCGGTTCGACCGGATGCAGAACGTGACTGCGACGCGGGCCAACGCCCAGGCGGCCCGGGACACGTCGTCCAAGTCGCACATGCTCAGCGTGCTGCTCTACAACGACATCACCGTGCGGTTCGATGACACGCCCGCGCGTGACGCCATCACGTTCATCCAGAACATGCTTGGCATCAACGTCATCGGTCGCTACAGCGACGATCGCGTGGGCACGGGCATCGACCCGGAAGCCCCGATCACGCTCGACGTGGCCAACAAGCCAGCGCTGACCGTGCTGGAGATGGTGCTGGAGCAGTGCGATGACGGCTTCAGCGGCGGCGTGACGTGGCAATTGCGTGACGGCTTCGTCGAAGTCGGCACCAAGGAGCGCCTCAACGCGGCCCGCGAACTGCGCATCTACAACGTGCGCGACCTGCTCCTCGAGCCCCCCATGTTCACCAATGCCCCTTCGCTCGACCTCGACTCGGCCTTTGAAGGCGGGAACGGCGGCAGTGGCGGCGGCGGCGGCGGCTTGGGCGGCGGCGGCCTGGGCGGCGGCGGGGGCATCGGCGGCGGGGGCATCGGCGGCGGCGGCTTCGGCGGCGGCGGCATGGGCGGCGGCAGCGGCTTCGGCGGAGGCAACCCCTTCGAAACCAACGATGAAGACATCGAACGCGTCGCGCCGGAAGTCCTCGCCGAGGAACTCATCGAGATCATCGTCGAGGCGGTCGAGCCCGAAGCGTGGGAGCAGAACGGCGGCTTGGCGGCCACCATCCGCTACTACCGCGGCAACTTCATCGTTCGCGCCCCTGACTACGTGCATCGCCAGCTGGGCGGCTACCCCTTCGCCGTCCGTCCCCCGGCCCGACGCACTTCGTCCGCTGTCGTGCCCGGCGGACGCTACGTCACCATGACCGGCGTGGTCGAGAACACCCGCGTCACGCACATCGACACCCTCCGCTTCGGCGGGGCGGCCGGCGGCAACGGCAACTGACCAACCGCCACGGTTCTCCAGCGATTCCGAGCAGGGAGCGGCCTCACGGGCCGCTCCCTGTGTTTTCGCCGACCCCGCCGCGCCGGAAGGAAGCCGCCACCCTCAATCGTGTCTTCACAGTGTGCCGGCGTACCATCGTTCCGGCACCTTGAGGAAAGGACCGACCCGTGAAAACACCTCTGCTCACCCTCGGCCTCGTCACAGCCCTGCTCGCCGCCGGATGCGCCTCGACCTCGCCTCCCAATCAGGGAACCACCGGCGGGCGCATGGACCCCACCAGAGACGCTTCCAGTGAGTACGGCTCCACCGACCTGCGCAGCCAGGATCTGATCACCGCCACCGACAAGATGGCGGCGGACATCGCCTCACGTCAGGACATCAACAACCCACAGAACCCCCCGACGTTCTACGTCGGACAGGTCATCAACCAGACCTCCCGACCCCATCAGAACTTCCAGATCTTCGCCAACCGCGTGCGGGCCGTGCTGCTCGCCTCCGGAACGCGACACGGGCTGGACGTGCGTCAGGACCGCACCTTCGTCGAGCGCGAGCGCTCCCGCGAGTTCGGCTCGACCGGCGGCGCCTCGGGCACGGACACCGCCGCCAACTACCGCTCGCGCAACGAATACGTGCTGACCTGCATCGTGCAGGATCTCCCCTCGCGCGGCACGAACTACTACCTGCTCGAGTACCAGCTCGTCCAGCTCGTTGACAACGCCTCCTCCGGTCCCGGCGGCGGTCCGGGCAAGATCGTCTGGAGCAACTTCTACGAGGTGAAGTTCCAGTGATCCGGGCGTGCAACCACGGATGGAGAGCAGTCTACCGATGCACACGCTTGAACGCGGATGAGCAAGTCACGGTCAGCTCGTGCATGACCTCTTCGCCGCCGTGGCCGGTCAATCTCGTTCCGAAACGGGATTCCGTGAGAGACGCCGGCGTTCTTCCATCACTTGCGTGCATTGGTGTTCATCTGTGGTTCCTGATCGCGATGATCGGGTGCGGGGCGCCGCCCCGGGCGAACACGACGTTTCTGGGCAGTGTGGACCTGATCGCCATGACGGACGCGATGGCGGGCTCGTTCGCCGTCCATCCCACGATCAGCGCCAGGCACGCCGGTTCGCCGCCCTGGGTGATCTCCATGGACCGCGTGACGAATCACACCAACCAGATCATCCCCGAGCGCGAGAAGTGGCTGTACGTCGCCCGGCTGCGGGCGGCCCTGGGCGTGTCCCGACTGGCGGACGAGCGGGCCATCACGTGGATCATGCCTCCCGAGCGCTGGGCGCTGGTGCAGGATGAACTCGGACCCGCCCCGCCGCAGCTGCGGCTGACGCCCACGCACGTGCTGGCGGCCACATTTGCCGCACTCACCAATACCTCCGGGCGCGGACGCAGCGACGCCTACCTGTGCGAGTACCAGTTGATCGACCTGGCGACCGGCTCGGTGGTCTGGAACGACGCATGGGAAGTGAAGCGGGCGCAATCGGGTGTGACGTATGACTGAGGAGAGACGATCAAGGGATCAAGGCATCGAGGGATCAGGGCACTGGGTGCGGGGCGCCGGATACGAGACATCGGGTGAGCGCCTCGTTCCACGATGACCTGAACCTGTACGCTCTCAGTTCTCAGGCCCCCGCACTCAACGTTCCGCACTCAGTACGCGTCAACCATCACCTGGCCTACCACCCCGATGCGCGGTCTCGATCCGACATCTCGCCTCCACACGGCAGCGGGGCGGCGTCTCGCGCCCTGGCTTGGCGCGGTTCTGGCGCTGTCGCTGGCCTCCTGTGCCGCGGCGCCGCGCAACCTGCAGGCGGTGTCCGCCTATTACAACTACGACTTCCCTTCAGCCCGCGAAGCGCTGCGAGGCGACGCGGAGCTGCTCAACGACGAGCAGGTGGTGCTCAACAACCTGCGTCTCGGGCTGGCGGCCATGGCTGACGGCGACGTGAACGAGTCGGAGCGGGCGCTGGGACGCGTGTTCGACCTGCTCTCGACCGCGGGCCTCAACCGCGACCGCACCACCGCGGCGGTGTGGCTGCACGAGGGCGTTCGGATCTGGAAGGGCGAGCCCTTCGAGCAGGCCCTGGCCTATCACGCCGTCGCCACGCACTATGCCACGCGGGGCGACTGGGAGAACACGCGCGCCGCGGCGGCCAACGCGCTCTTCCGGCTGACCGACTTCGGCGCGGATCGTGATCGCAAGCTCACGTCCGAGGAACTGGCCCGGCGCGAGGCGCAGCGTCCCGGCTACCTCGAGACCGGCTATACCGCGGTGGACACCAACTTCGCGCTGGGGTTCCTGATGCAGGGCGTCGGCGCGGACCTGAGCGGACTGGACGCGCAGGCGCCATTCGACGCCGCGCTTCGCATCAACCCGGCGCTGGCGCCCCTCGTGGATGTGCTGCGCCGCCGCGAGTACGACACCCTGCTCATCGTGGACTACGGCAAGGGCCCGACCAAGGTCGCCTATGGACCCGATCTGGCCCTGGCTCGTTTTGAACCGCGCATGCGGTCCGGGAACCGACTGCACGTATCGCTGGACGGGCGGGCCTTGGGGAGTTTCGCCGCGGCGTGCGACGTGAACGCCATGGCCGTCGATCACCGATGGAACAACCTCGAGGACGTGCGCCGGGCCAAGAGCATGATCGGCGACGCGCTGCTCGTGGGCGGCACGGCGGCCATCGCCATCGGCGGCCACAATGACGAGAAGGAAGCCCAACTGGCTGGCGTCGGCGCCATCATCGCCGGCATGCTGCTCAAGGCCGGGGCGCGGGCCGACACGCGGCACATGGAGTTCAACCCGGTTGAGACGTTCCTCGTTCCGCTGTCGCTCGGGAGGACCGGAACGCTCGACGTCACCGTGGCGGGCCACGGGCGGACGAGCATCGTGCTGCCCGACTTCATCCCCGGCTCGCCCGGCCGGCCGCGGGCGGTCTACCTGCGCCTTCACGGGCCGGACAGCCCGCAACCAGCGTGGCTCACCGCGCGCACCCTGGTGCATGGCAACGATTACGCGGGCGTGAAGCCGGGCGACTGGCCCTGGATTCTCGGTGGCCAGGACGTCTCAACGCCCACGCGCGAAACGCTGGAGCAGTATCAGCGTCACGGACGACTGACCGATGTGCCGCTTCTCGATCTGCAGGACAGGTATCAGCGGGAAGGCATCCTGATCGGCTCGGGCATGGAGAACCGGCCCGACGCGCGGAAGAACCCGTCCTTCCGCCACATCCTGGAGGGCGGTACGGGACTGTTCACGCCCCAGCCGGACTCGATGGGCTACAAGCGGATCATGTACTCGGCGCACCCCCCCTGGCGGGGCGGCGGACGGCGATAGGCCTTCGACGTTTCCCATTTTGCCGCCGTTCGCCGCTCTACACTCCCCGGCCATGATTTCACCTGACCGCGACACCTTCCACGCACTGGCCAGCCCCGGCGTCATTGTTCCGCTGCATCAGCGGGTCATGGGCGATCACCTGACGCCCGTGCTGGCGTATCGTCGGCTTGTCGCGCCGGACGAGCGCACGGCGCCGTCGTTCCTGTTCGAGTCGGTGGAGACGGGCGGCCGTGCGGGGCGTCATTCGATCCTGGGAGCGCGGCCGAGTGTGGAAGTGATCGCGTTCGGACACGAGGTCACCATCATCGACCACGCGGCGGACACCACGATCACGCGGCGGGTGGAGAATCCGTTGGGCGTGATGGAGGAGTTGCTGGGGTTGTGGACGTTGGTGCGAAGCCATCAGCCATCAGCCGTCAGCCGTCAGAGTGAGGCATCCGGGCGGGGGGATCAAGGCGTCGAGGTATCGAGGCATCAAGGGTCTGCGAAACCCGGTACTGGGAACCCGGCTTTCGGAACTCCTCGGTCCCCAGTCGTCAGTTCCCGGCCCTTCCCGTCCCTTCCCGACGCCTTTCTCGGCGGCTGGGTCGGCTACGCGGGGTACGACACGGTGCGGTATCTGGAGGGGGAGAAGATTCCCTTCGCCGCGGCGCCGCCGGATGATCGCGGGCTGCCCGACCTGCACTTTGCGCTGTATCCGAGCGTGGTGGTGTTCGATCACGTGGAGCGCATCGTTCACGTGGTGCATCACGCCATGATCCGTGCGGGCGAAGACCCCGACGCGGTGTACGAGCGCGAGACGACGGTGCTTTGGAACCTGGTGAAGGAACTGGAGACGGAGCGTGTGCGCCTGCCAGCGGGGTCGATCGACCTCGACCTGGCCGCGCCGCCCGCCCCGCCGGGGGCCGGAGCGGGAAACTTCACCCGTGCGGGGTTCGAGGACGCCGTGCGCCGCGCCAAGCATTACATCGCCGCGGGGGACGCCTTTCAAGTAGTGCTCAGTCAGCGTTTCGAGCGACGGACCAGCGCGGACCCCTTCGACATCTACCGCGCGCTGCGCGTGGTGAACCCCAGCCCCTACATGATCTACCTGCAGGCGAAGGGGGCGATTCTCGTCGCCTCCAGCCCCGAGATCCTCTGCCGCGTGCGCGGCGGGGTGGTGACGAATCGTCCTCTGGCGGGCACGCGGCGGCGGGGGGTCACGCCCGAGGAGGACGCCGCGCTGGAGCGCGACCTGCTCGCCGATGACAAGGAGCGGGCGGAGCACATCATGCTTGTTGATCTGGCGCGTAACGACCTGGGCGTGGTGTGCGAGGTCGGCAGCATCGCCGTCGAGCGCATCATGGACATCGAACGTTACAGTCACGTGATGCATATTTCCTCCACGGTGACGGGCCGCCTTCGCCAGGGACTGACATGCTGGGACGCGCTGCGATCGACGCTGCCGGTCGGCACCGTGTCCGGCGCGCCCAAGGTGCGGGCGATGCAGATCATTGATGAACTGGAGCCGACCCGCCGCGGGCCATACGGCGGGGGCATCGGCGGCGTGGGCTTCGATGGCTCCATGGATATCGCTCTTACGTTGCGAACGATGGTAATCCCGACGGGAGGGGTGGAAGCTGCCGGCCGTCAGCTGTCAACCGTCAGCCGAGAGACGGCAGCCGAAGGCCGACAGCCGACTCCCCGCTGGACCGTCCATTTACAAGCGGGCGCCGGTATTGTGGCGGACTCCGACCCGGCTTCGGAGTACCAGGAGACGGTGAATAAGGCCGCAGCGCTGGGCCGCGCGATCGACCTGGCGGAGTCGGCGTTCGGGCGGTGAGTACGAGAGCGTGTCAGTGCAGATAGAATGTTCCAGAGTTCGCTTGACGCGGAAAGTGACTCGTGGCAATCTCCACTCAGTGACTGAGGGGTCACGACGCGAACACCATCTATCTCGTGAGGGGGCGATATCATAGTGTGGATCAACAGTCATCGGGCATGGCTTGGCTGCCTCCTTGTGTCCATCGTGGTGACGGCGGGCGGCGGTCTTGTCGGTTGGGGCGCGCCGGCTGCCCGATCAGCCCCAACCGCCTTGGGATGCGGCTGCGGTACGTCGGCCGCACGGGATTTCGCCCCAGCGCCGCCGCTCTACGACACGACGCTTCAGGCGGACGCCCGGCGTCCGATTTATGCCTGGAAAGCGAATCCATACGTCTTCCTGGTCAAGGCGTTTCGGAGTGAGGGGATCGAGCCGCGTCGGTCCCATCGACTGGCTGAGGCGGTGCTGTCCCAGACCAATCTTGATGCCGTTCACGAGCCGCGAGTGTTTCTCCGATTCGCGTTCTCCGCGGTCGGATTCGACGATGCGGCCGCGGAAGGAGCGTCCGCGCACGCCATCAATCTGCTGTCCAGGCAGATGGGCGATATTCTGCCGTTGCTCGCCGACGCGATGGGCGAAGAAGCGAATGTCGGCGGGGCTTCCTCGGGTTCTCCTCGGCCTGCGCTGAACACTCGTGCGTTCTACGAGTGGCGAGGCGATCTCTTTCAGTTCATCCGAATGTCGCTGATTGCAACTGGAATGGAACGCTCCCAGGCCATGCGGAGCGCTGAGCATGCGGAAGCCATGTCCATGGCGCTTGATCCGCGGTTCGCCGAGGAGTGTCGTGAGCGCTCGCCGGAGGAGGTGCTTGTCAGGGCGTTTCTGACACTTGGGCTTGATATCATAGAAGCGAAAGTCCGGGCTTTGGTGGCGCTGCAGAAACTGAATGTGCGCGGGTATTTGGCGCCGGTTACAGCGGCTTCATCCGACGGCACCTGCTCCGCCTACGAAGTGCGGATCATCTGGTGCGTCAATGGTCAGCAGCATGTCAGTTCGGAGTTCATCAAGCGAAACTCGTGGGATGGGCTCCTGCAGGCCTGCCCATCCATGAGCCAGTGTCCGGTCGGTCAGCAATACTGGTGGACGCTGCGGGTGTCGGACGCGAATTGCTTCGGCACGCCCGGCGTGGGGACATGCATCTGGATCGCGGCCGTCGGCGGCCTGGAGGATGTTGAATGCAGCCGAGCCAGGGAGCTCAATTGTTTTGATGAGACCTCCGGGACGATCGACTGCGAACTGATCGAAAAGATATGCGGCGACGAGGGCTTCGGCCCGAGCGGGTGCCCTGATTGCGGCTGATCCGATGACTCGTCGCGTCTGAACGAAGTGGACGCGCAAACGGGCCTGTCAAGAGGTCCGTGGTTGTTCATGCGACCGGGGCTTGGACCTACAATCGTCCCGCCATGAGCGACGCCCCGATTCGAGCCCAGGTGCTGATCGTCGATGACGAGGTGGATCACGCGGAGGTGATGGCCGAGGCGCTGCATCGTCCCGGCCACATCTGCACGGTGGTGCATTCGCTGGCCGCCGCGCGGGAGGAGATTTTGCACGGCGGGTTCGATGTGGTGGTGACGGACCTGGTGATGGAGGAGGAGCAGGCCGGGCTGAAGGTGCTGGAGCTGGTCAAGCAGCACCAGCCGGACGCGGCGACCATCATGGTCACGGCGCATGGCGACGTGCCCACCGCCAAGGCGGCGCTGCAGGGCGGGGCGTACGACTTCATCGAGAAGCCGCTGGACCTGGACGTGTTCCGCAACCTGGTGCAGCGCGCCGCCGAGACGGTGATGCTGCGTCACCAGAACCAGGCGCTGCAGGGGCGGGTCAACGCCGCCTACGGCTTCGAGGGCATCATCGGCGAGTCGGCGGCGATCCGGCGCGTCATCGGCACCATCCGGCAGGTGGCGCCGAGCACCATTCCGGTGCTGATCCTGGGCGAGTCGGGCACCGGCAAGGAACTGGTCGCGGGCGCCATTCACAAGCACTCCAAGCGGGCCCGCAAGCGATACGTCACGTTCAACGCGGCGGGGCAGACCGAGTCCTTGCTGGAGGACCAGCTCTTCGGCCACGTGCGCGGGGCCTTCACCGGGGCCGACCGCGACCGCGAGGGCGTCTTCGAGTACGCCGACGGCGGCACGCTGTTCCTCGACGAAATCGGCGACATGCCGCTCACCATGCAGGCCAAGCTGCTGCGCGTGCTGGAGACGGGCGAAGTGGTGCGGCTGGGCTCCAACGAGCCGCGCAAGACCGACGTGCGATTCATCAGCGCCACGCTGCGCGACCTGCCGAAGATGGTGCAGGAAGGCGCGTTCCGCGAAGATCTGTACTTCCGCATCAAGGGCGTCGTGATCGAGATTCCGCCCCTGCGCGAGCGGCGCGAGGACATCCCGCTGCTGGTCAACCACGCGGTTGGCAGGTTCTCCGCCGAGATGGAGAAGCCCGCTCCGACCGTCACCGGACCGGCGATGATGCGGCTGGTGGCCTACCACTGGCCCGGCAATGTGCGCGAACTGCTCAACGTGGTGCAGCGCATGGTCATTACGGCGACGGGGCCGACGCTCGACGTGGGCGATGTGCCTGATGACATCCGGGTCAGCGATGCTGATGAGCACGTCTCGCTGGGCTCGCTGGCCGGCGTGGGGCTGGACAAGCTTGAGAAGGAGGCCATCCGCCAGACGCTGGCGATGACCGCCGGCAACCGCGAGAAGACGGCGCAGCTGCTGGGAATCGGCGAGCGGACGCTTTACCGCAAGCTCAAGGAATACGGGATCAAGTGACGAGCGATGCGGGCCTCATCCGGCTCGTCCCGACCGGGGCGGGGCCGGTGCGGTCGCGCGATAGGACTCGCGAGGCCTCTTCGGGATCACGCCGCTGGGCGTGGGCCGCCTGCCCTCTTCCTGATAGGCGACGCGGAACACCTCGAAGGTGGTGTCCTGGAGCAGGGCGTCCATCGACTGTTTCACATCCACCAGTTTCTGGTGCAGGGGACAGGGTTCGCCCGCGCCGCAGACACCGCCGCCGAAAGGACAGTTGTTGTTCTCGTCCTCGCGCTCGAAGAGCCGGTAGACTTCGTGCAGGTGAATGTCGCGGGGCTTCTTCGCCAGCGCGAAGCCCCCGCCCGGTCCGCGCGAGCCGGTGACCAGGCCCGCCTGGGAGAGTTTCGTCAGCACCTTGGCGACGAATGGCCCCTGCAGTCCGCGCGAGGCGGCAATGTCCGCCGCGGAGAGGCGCGTCGAACCCCCGTCATAGATTTCGGCGAGTCGGCTCATCGCCGCGATCGCCGTCTCGGTGGCTTTGCCGTACATGGAAGAGTCATCCCCGCGTTCTCGCCTCGATCGCGCCCGGCACGTCCCCTGAGTCGCTGGCGGGCCATCGTCAGTCCGGGATGGTGTTCAGCCGCAGCATGGCCAGCCCGGGATTGCCCGACGCGGAGGTCTTGTGCAGCTCCACGTCGATGAAATAAGAGAAGTTGAAGAAGTCGAAGACCAGGTTGCAGTTGGTGATGTTGCCCAGCTGGAAACCCGCGGCATGGGTCTGGTTGTTGCTGTCCACGGTCATCACGGTCTGCGTGGTGCCGTCGGATATCTTGTGACGCTTGAGGCGGGCGATCACGCGGGCGCCCGCTCCGTTGTCCCGGAAGCGCATGATCATCAGCACGCAGCCCAGGTTGTTGGTCAGTCCGTCCACCGAGACGACGTTGTAGCGCACGTTGAGCACGGAGCCGGGCGGCGCGTCGGTCTTGAGGGCGAGGATGTTCCCCGCCACGTTGTAGATGCCCAGATCCTCCTCGTCGATCGTGCCGTCGGACGCGACGAGGGTGTAGGGATCGAAGCCATTGAGCATCGCGGTCGAGGCCAGGTGCTCGCGGGCGGATTGCCCTGTGTGCCGACCCGTCCAGACCGCCGCGACGACCACCGCGGCCACCACGCAGACACCCGCGAACACCCCGAGCAGACCGGGGCGATCATGCGACGACGACCTGAGAGAGAACATCCACGGACTCCTGATGAAAATCGACCCGGAACGGACACCCGAAGCAGCCCCCGGCCACCGGATGGCGACGGATGCGTCATCCGTCACATTCGGCGCTGGAGACGCTCACGATAACATCCCAAGGCGACCGGTCAAAGGGAAAACGTCGCGTTCGCGGCCGCGCGAGGGAAACGCCCCGATTGCGAAAACCTGCTTCGTTCCCGATCAGGCCGACGCACCGCAGGCGGCACGCACGGCCGCGATGACGTCGTCATCCTGTCGCGGGAGGACGGTCCTCAAGTCGATCCAGACGTTGCCGCCCTGAATGCGCGGCAGAAGCGGCGACAGCGGTGGCCCGGCCGTCCGCAGCCGATGGGCGAGGACGGCCTCATCGCCGTTCCTCGGCGTCAGCACCAGGGCCACGCTGGGCACCTTCCGCGTGGGCAGCGAGCCGCCGCCAAGGTAGGCGTCGGAAGGCGCGGCGTGAACGCTTTTCAATCCCGGTTCATCCTCCAGTGAACTGACCAGCCGCGTGGCTCGCAGCTGCAGCGAGCCGAGCGGCGCGGCGGCCATCGCCAGCACGGGCACGCGCTGTGCGGCGTAGGCCGCATCGCGGTGCAGCAGCAGCGTGGCCCCCAGCGCGGCAAGGGTGAGTTTGTCCACCCGCATGGCCCGCATGAGCGGATGCTTCTCGATGCGGTCGATGAGCGCCTGGCGCCCCACGATGACGCCCGCCTGCGGCCCGCCCAGCAGTTTGTCGCCGCTGAAAAGCACCAGGTCCGCACCATGTTCGATCGACTGTCTCGCCCACGGCTCGCCGGGAATGCCCAGCGGCGTGAGATCGGTCAGCGCGCCCGAGCCGATGTCGTGGACCAGCGGGATCGATCTCGTGCGGGCCAGTGCGGCGAGATCGCTCGTCTCCACCTCCTGCGTGAAGCCCGCGATGCGGTAGTTGCTGGGGTGTATCTTGAGGATGAGCGCGGTGGAGCCGTCGACGGCGCGCTCGTAGTCGCTCAGACGCGTTCGGTTGGTCGTGCCGATCTCGCGCAGAAATGCGCCGCTGGCGGCCATGATGTCCGGGAGCCGGAAGGAGCCGCCGATCTCGATCAACTCGCCGCGCGATACCACCACCGTGCGACCTTTCGCCAGGGCGGTGAGGAGCAGCACCAGAGCGGCGGCATTGTTGTTGACCACGGTGGCCGACTCGGCGCCGGTGAGTTCCGTCAGCAGGGGGCGCACGATCGTGGAGCGCAGCCCGCGTTCCCCGCTGGGCATGTCCAGTTCCACCGGCGCGTAGCCGCCCGCCACGGCGGCGAGGGCCTCGACCGCCTCCTTCGCCAGCGGCGCGCGGCCCAGACCCGTATGGATGATGATGCCCGTGCCGTTGATCGCGGGGGTGAGCGGGGGGTGATTGGCCGTCTCCAGCATGGCGGCGGCGGACTGGGCGATTGACTCGATTGAAGTCGGCCGGCGCCCTGCTTCTCTCGTGGTTCCCCCGGCTCGAAGCATGCCGCGATGCTCCTCCAGCGCGGCTCGGACGGCCCGCACGATCAGCGCACGCGGCACCTGTTCCCGCCACGGGGACAGCGCGGCGGCCTCAACCACCTCGTTGACCGAGGGCAGCGCACGAAGCGCGGCGTTGGAGCGATCGTGTCGTCCCGCCATGCGGGCATGGTAACAGGGGGAAGGGACCGAGGGATCGAGACATCAAGGCATGGCCTCCTCTCCATCTCCCTCTGGGAGAGGGCCGGGGTGAGGGTGTTTCCGTCGAACCGCCTCGCCCGCCTGCGCGCGGTTTCAAGGATGTCGGTGCTTCCTATCATCCGCCCGTGACCACGACGCTGGTTCCTTCCCCAATCGCATCGACCCCCGCGCTGCCCGCCGATCCGCTGATGGTGGTGCGCCGCTGGCCGGTCGAGTGGCCGCTGATGGCCCTGTGCTCAGGGGCCGCGCATGAGCGATGGGGGCGGTGGACGATTCTTGCTCGCCCGCGCGGCTGGTACACGCATCTGGGGGGGCGTTCGGATCTGGCCGGCTTCGACCCCGCGCCGCCGTGGGTGCGTCATCTGACGTTCGGACACGACCCGCTGCAGGATGTCGATCGCCTGTTTGGCATCTCGACCGGCGGAGTGCGGGCTGGCGAGGCGGAGCACGATGACCCAGGACCGCCCTTCCGCGGCGGGTGGATCGGCTCGTTCGGCTATGAACTGGGTTTCAGCATCGAGCCGACGGCGCGGGTTGACCTGGTCAAGACGCCCTCGTGGCCCTTGATCGAGCTGGCGTGGTGCCCTGATGCCCTGGTGTTCGACCATGCGTCGGGCCGGTGGTGGATGATCGGCGAGGTCGAGGCGATCGTCGATCGACTCGTGGGCGATCTGCTCCCGTCTCCCATTGGGAGAGGGGCCGGGAGTAAGGGGCTTTCCTCCACCGCTCCCACACACGCAGCCCCCTTTCAAGTCAGCCCCCTTCATTCCAGCCCCGGCGGCGCGGCGTTCAAGCAGGCGGTGACTCGCACGCTGGAGTACATCCGCGCGGGCGATGTCTTTCAGGCCAATATCGCGCAGCAGTATGGCTGCGACTTCCGCGGCTCGACCCGCACGCTCTTCCTGCGGGCGATGCGAACCAGCGGAGCGCGATACGGGGCCTTGCTGGAGAGCGCGGCAGGTCGGACGATCGTCTCCATGAGCCCGGAGCTCTTCCTGCAGATCGACGGCGCCTCGCGGCGCATCGTGACGCGCCCCATCAAGGGCACGCGTCCGATGGAGCAGGATGCCGCCGCGCTGGCCGGCTCCGGCAAGGACGCGGCGGAACTGCACATGATCGTGGACCTGATGCGCAACGACCTGGGCCGCGTCTGTTCGTTCGGCAGCATGCGCGTCAACGAGGCGCGAGTCATCGAAACCTATCCCACCGTGCATCACGGCGTGGCGGAGGTGAGCGGTACGCTGCGCCCCGGCGCGACGATGGGCGACGTGCTGCGCGCGACCTTTCCGCCCGGATCGGTGACGGGTGCGCCCAAGGTCCGCGCCATGCAGGTGATCGACGAGCTGGAGCCGCACCCGCGCGGGGCCTACTGCGGGGCGATCGGGTTCATCGACGTTCGAGGCGGGGCCTGCCTGAACGTGGGCATCCGCACCATCGCCCTGACGGGTGAGCGCGAACCGGGGCGATGTGACGCATTCACGTACGCTGCGCTGACCTACGGCGCGGGGTGCGGCGTGGTGGCGGACTCCACACCTGACGGTGAACTGGCGGAGTGTGAGCAGAAGACCGCGGTCCTGCGGGCGACGTTGACGGGGTGACGCAACGGACGACCTGAGTCCGCCTGGGCCCCGCTACCGGGTCGGACCATCACGCAGTTGACGGAACTGTCGCAGCGCCACGTACAGGCACCAACCCGCGGGAAAGAACAGAACGAGAAACGGCCCGCGCCAGATGGCGCCGAGCATCATCAGCGACCAGGCCAGCAGGCCCGCCGCGAACACGATGCCCCACTGCGCCAGTCGCGCGGCGGCCGGAACGTTCGAGGTGGGGCGCGTCGTCTTCATGCGGAAGTCCGCGGCGTCGGGTCGATGTCGTCGCTGATCGAGGCCACCCGGAGGCGGACCTGCCGGATCACGCCGCCGGTAAGTCGGGCGATCTCGCCCGTCGCGCCGGCACGGAGCAGTCGATCAACCTCGTACAGGGCGCCGGATGAGGCCACGTCCACGCCCAGCATGCCGGATCTCACCGAGCGAACCCGCGTCTGCGCGGCGAGATCGGCAGGGACGACCTGCTCCCATGCGGCCATCGCGGGGCCCAGACGCTTGACGGTCCTCTCCAGGTCGCGGCGACGGGCTTCGATGCGATCGCCCAGCGGCTGAAATCCGTCGCGTCTGGCGCGATGCGGACGCAATCGCTCGATCTCGTGCAGCCGATGCGGCATCAGGGCATGGTACCACACTTGTCCGGAATCAGACATCCTCGAACCACCTCATTCGACTCATCGTCCGGTAGACTGACGGACCTGCTCGGGAATGGCCGCCCGCCGTGCGTTCACGAGGCGGCGACCGACGCAGCGCTCCGGTGCGTCCCGGTCATGTCCGATCACGCCCCACAGCACGTCATCATCGTCGGCGCCGGGCTGGCCGGCGCGCTGCTCGCCTGCGCCCTGGGACGGGCGGGGTACCGTGTGTCGGTGTACGAGCGGCGAGGCGATCCGCGCATCAAGGGGTTCGTCGGTGGTCGTTCGATCAACCTGGCGCTTTCCACGCGCGGGCTGGCGGCCTTGAAGGAACTGGGGTTGGATGAGGTCGTGCTGGCGGACGCGGTGCGCATGCCGGGACGGATGATCCACGACCGGCAGGGGCGCACGGTGTTTCAACCCTACAGCCGCGATCCAGGTGACGCCATCAACTCGGTGTCGCGCGGCGGACTGAACCTGACCCTGCTCAGCGCCGCGGCGGAATGCGCCAACGTCGCGCTGTATTTCGGTCATCGGTGTCTCGATATCGACCCGGCCGGGCCGACGGTGGTGTTCCACGATGAGGCGACCGGCCGCGAGGCGACGGCGTCGGGCGACTTCGTCATCGGGGCCGACGGCGCCTTCTCCGCGGTGCGCGGGTGGATGCAGAAGACCGATCGCTTCGACTTCTCACAGTCATACCTGGCGCACGGGTACAAGGAGTTGTCGATTCCGCCGCGACCGGATGGCGGACTGGTCGGCGGCTTCGCGATGGAGCCCAACGCGCTGCACATCTGGCCGCGCGGCGGGTCGATGATGATCGCCCTGCCCAACCGCGACGGCTCGTTCACCTGCACGCTGTTCTGGCCCTTCGAGGGCGAGCATGGCTTCAGCGCGATTCGCTCGCGCGCCGACATCCGTCCGTTCTTCGAGCGACACTATCCCGATGCGGCGCCGCTCATGCCCACGCTGGAGGAGGATTATGAGCGCAACCCGACCAGTTCCCTGGTGACGGTGCGCTGCGCCCCGTGGCACGCCGGCGACCGGATTGTCCTCGTGGGCGATGCGGCCCACGCCATCGTGCCGTTCTTCGGGCAGGGGATGAACGCTGCGTTCGAGGACTGCTCCCTGCTGGTGCGGCTGCTGCGCGAGCATCCGCGCGATCGGGCGTCCGCCTTCGAGCGATACTTCCACGAACGCAAGCCCAACGCCGACGCCATCGCCGACCTGGCGCTCGAGAACTTCATCGAGATGCGCGATCGTACGGCTTCTCGCGCCTTTCGCGCCCGCAAGAAGCTGGAGCACCTGCTGCACGGGCTGTTTCCCGGCTGGTATACGCCGCTCTACAACATGGTGTCCTTCAGCACGATTCCCTACGCCCGGGCCCGGGCCCGCGCCCGTACGCAGTGGCGCGTGGTGGGCGCGGTCGGCGCCGTCATGGCGCTGGGGTTGCTGGCGGGGCTGGTCGCCGTGCTGCGTTACCTGCCGTGACGTCGCCAGAAGCGATGCTTCCACCACCAGCATGACCGCTCCGGCGACTGCGCCAGCCCCATCTCATGCAGGCCCTCGGGCATGTCGCCCTCGCCCGTGAGCGCGGCGTTGATGCGGGCCGCCATCACCAGCCCCTCGGTCACCGCGCGGTCGATGGATCGTCGACTGCCGTCATGCGGAACCGCGGCGACCATGACCGCCTGCCGGGCCGTGCCGCCCTTTCCGTCATCCGCCGCAACCACGGCGATGTAGTACCGTCCCGGCCTGGTCCACCCCTGACGCTCCGCTCGGACGAGCAGCCCTCGTCCGCCTTCGTACCACTCATTGAGGAAGTCCGGGGCGAACCCGCACCAACCCTTCATCTCCGGCTCGTTGCTCAGCATGGTCACGTCCAGGATCAGGGGGTCGCCGTCGGCATCTTCCACGACGAACGTGCCGCTCACGTCCACCATTCGCCTGTTGGGCGGCCAGAGCACCAGCGGCTTGACGGCGGTGATGGTCGGCGGAACGTTGGTGACGGGCGGCGAGCAGTCCCTCACGTACACGCCGGTGGGGGCGACCAGTCGTGCGTCCGTGATCGAACCGACTCGCACGCCCGTCATCGCGTCGTAGATGGAGAGCATTCCCGGTTCCGTCACGTACAACCGCGTTTCGTCGGGATGCAGGGCCATCTGGTCGATGCCGAACGCCGCGGGCGTGTTGGCCACCGGAAACGTCAGGTAAGGAACCTGGCCGAGTTCGCCGGTCATCGGGTCGGCGATGTACAGATCCACGACGCCGGGCGCCGTGCTGCGCACCCACAGGCGATCACCCGCGGACGAGAACGCCGCGCTGATGCCCGTGCCCGGCAGGGTGCGGGACGACATGGCGGCCAGGTCGGTGGTCGAGAAGGTGAGCAGTTGCCTCGTGGTTCGCCCCAGCGCCGCCGCCCATGCGCCAGTCGGAGCGATGTGGACGTTGTTGGGCTGGTTGAACGCCATCGACCCGGTGGGACCGGAGAGCACGCCGGTCTGAAGGTCAAGCGAAAGACGGCGGATGATCCGCGCGTTGAACGAGGTCACCAGCACCGTCCCGTCCGGACCCACGTCGATCGAGCAGCTGTCCACGCCCAGGTGCAGCGCCTGCACCTCGCGCCGCTGGTCGATGTCGATCACCGATACCGGAAACGTGTTGATGCCGTCGCAGACCAGAAGGAACCGGCCATCGGGCGAGAGAGCCAGGTCTTCGCCGGGGTTGGCGATTCGGATGGGGTTGGTCCCCGCCGCCAGAGCGGGGGGCGAGGCCGCCAGGTCAATCACCCAGATGCGCGACTGGAAGTCGGTCACAAACCCCAGCATGCGCGTGGGCTCGATGATGCAGTCGCCCATGGTGCTGCCGGAAAGCGGAATCGACGCCAGCACCTGCTGCGACGTGGCGTCGAACACCACTGCCGACTTGGTGTTGTTGTCGGCGACCAGCCCCAGCACCTGGGCCGGGGTGGCGCTCGTGGTGGTCAGCGCTGCGGCGCCGGCCAAGGCAAGCGCGGCGAGTTGAAGTCCGGTCGAGCATTCCGGGCGCGTGGCGGGCGAGAGCATCGGCGGTCCCCTGTCCGTCGGAAAGGGCCTCCTGTGCTGACGAACTTCGCCCTGGACGCCACCCCCGCGGGAGAGTGTGCGATTGCCGCGACATGATCGCGCAGAGCCAACACGTCCGACGACACGACACGGCGCCGAAGGACGGCACAGACCGAAAGGGTCGCCAATCCATAGGGTTATCGACCGTGCCAACAGCGTGAGTCAGTGAGAAACAGGAAAGATGCACGGCTTGCGTTCTACCCTTCGACCTGCCCTCGGACCTTTCGGTACAGCCGGCGCGTCGGAACCGGGGGATCAGGAGTCACCATGAGCAATCGGTGTGTCGGCCTGTTGATCGGGTCTCTGGTGGTCGCGATGACCGGCGTCATCGCGGCGCAAGGTTCTGGCGGCATTGCCGAGGCGTCGTCGCATGATGAGCCGCCCCGCGCCGCTATCGACTCCCTCATCTGGCTTGCGGGCGGATGGCGGTCGGCGTCGGAGGACGGCAAGGCATCCAGCGAGGAGCATTGGGTCGACCCGGCCGGAGGCGCCATGCTGGGCGTCAACCGCACGATTCAGGCCGGCAAGATGGTCTTGTTCGAGTTTCTCCGCATCGAGGAGCGCGAGGGCACGCTGATCTACCTCGCCCAGCCCGGGGGCCGCACGCCCGCCACGACGTTCACGCTGGTGGAGATGGGTGAGCATCGGGCGGTCTTCGCCAATCCCGCGCACGACTTCCCTCAGCGCATCGAATACCGCCGCGACGGTGACACGCTTCACGCCCGCGTGAGCGGTTCAATGAACGGCAAGGAGGCGGAGGAGACGTGGGCGTGGAAACGGGTGGGGGCGGCGGACGACACCCCGAAGTCGCCGCGTTGAACCCGAGTGGGCGTCCTTGAAAGTTTGCAGTCTGTTCGGTATCATGGCGTCATGCCGGCTCGTGTCCATCCCGAGATGGTCACCATCCCCGCCTCCGCCGCGCGCCGTCTCCTTCTGCATGCCCAGGGGCTGCTGGAGGATGCCGCCGCGCCGGTTGATGCGGCCTCCGTGCAGCGGCTCATCGAACGCATGGGCTATGTGCAGATCGACTCGATCAACATGGTCGAACGGGCCCATCACCTGACGCTCTTCTCGCGCCTGCCGGGCTACCGGCCTGAGCACCTGCGGCAGCTTCACGAGGGCGATCGATCGCTCTTCGAGCACTGGACGCACGACGCCTCGCTCATCCCCGTCTCATCCTTCCAGCCGTGGAAGCGGCGCAGCATCCGTTTCGTGTCGCGCGTGAGCAGCCGCGACTGGCTGAAGCGCCGGCTCGGGCCGAAGCCGCGGAAGGTGATCGACGAGGTGCGCGGGCGCATCGAGTGCGAAGGCCCGCTGCAGTCGCGCGACTTCGAGCGTGCGCCGTCGAAGAAGGGCCACTCGAGCGCGTGGTGGGGGTGGAAGCCGCAGAAGGCGGCGCTCGAATACCTCTGGTGGCGGGGCGACCTGACCGTGGCGGCCAGGATCAACTTTCACAAGGTCTACGACCTGACCGAGCGGGTCTATCCGCATCACCACGCGCTGGAACCGCCGCACGATGAAGAGTGGGTGGAGTGGGCCTGCCGCAACGCCATCGAGCGCGTGGTGGTCGCCTCCCCCCGCGAGATCGCCGGCTTCTTCGGCGGCGTCACGATCGCCGAGGCGACAGCGTGGTGCCGGGCGGCGGGGGAACGGGGAGAGGTCGTCGCTGCGCGGGTCGAATCGGTGGATGGGTCGAAGCCCAGGCCCGGCTTCGCCCTTCCGGACTGGCGTGAGCGGCTGGCCCGCGCCGAGGCCGCGCTGAGCCCGCTGGAAGGGCACATGCGGCTGCTTTCGCCATTCGACCCCGTGCTCCGCGACCGCGCCCGGGCGCTGCGCCTGTTTGGCTTCGACTACCGCTTCGAGGCCTTCGTGCCCGCGCCGAAGCGACGGTACGGCTACTACGTGCTGCCGATCATGCAGGGCGAGCGGATGATCGGACGGGCCGACTTCAAGCACCACCGTGACCGCGAAACGCTCATCGCCAACGGCGTATGGTGGGAGAAGGGCGTCAAGCCAACCCGCGTTCTGAAGGCCCGGTTCAAGCAGGCGTGCGAAGAACTCGCGACGTTCATCGGTGCGCGACACGTGGAGCTGCCGCGCTAGCGCACGAACGCTTCGTGCAGTCCGCCGTCCACGCAGAGCACCTGCCCCGTGGTGCGCGATGACTGCGATGAAACCAGGAACAGGATCCCACAGGCCTGATCCTCGGTCGTCACCGGCTGACCCGTCAGCGTTCGCTCGGCGTAGAACGTCGCCAACTTCGTGCGCAGAGCGTCATCCGGCTCCTCCTGATCGAACGCGATGCCGTACTTGATGAGCGAGGCGATCACGCGCTGCCGCGGGAACATGGTCGATCCATCGACCACCGTGGCCGGGGCCAGTGCGTTCACGCGCACCAGCGGGGCCAGCTCGATCGCCAGTTCGCGCGCCAGGTGATTGGCCGCCGCCTTGCTGGCGTCGTACGCCAGCGATCCCCTCTTGGGCACAAGGCCGTTGACGCTGGTGGTCAGCACCAGCGTGCCTCGCAGATTCTGCCGTTTCCAGATCGCCCGCGACTCGTCGGCCACCAGGTACGCGCCCATCACGTTCACATCAAACGTGCGCTTCCACTGCTCATCGGTGACGCTTCCATCAGCGCCCGGCGGCACGTAGATGCCCGCGGTGATGATGAGGTGATCGAACCCGCCATAGGCCAGGACCGCCCGGCGGATCGCAGCCCGCACGCTCTCCCGTCGCGTGATGTCCACTCCGCCCGAGCACGCCGGGCCGCAGTTCGACACGCCCGTGCCCGCCACGCCGATGCCCTCGCCCACTTTGCGGGTCACTTCCGCCGCGGTGGATTCCGCGGCGCGCTCATCCAGGTCCAGGCACGCCACGTGCGCGCCTTCCCCCGCCAGCCGGTACGCAGCGGCGCGCCCGATGCCGCTTCCCGCGCCCACCACCACCGCCACGTGGCGGGCCAGTTCCCGCTCGGCGGGCATGCGGCGGAGTTTGGCCTCCTCCAGACGCCAGTACTCGATGTCGAACGCCTCCTGCTGCGGCAGGGCGATGTACTCATCAATCGCCTCCGCCCCGGCCATCACCTCCACGGCGCAGTTGTAGAACTCCGCCGTCACACGCGATTCGCTCTTGTTCTTCCCCCATGCGATCATGCCTACCCCCGGAATGAGAATCACCGTGGGGCTGGGGTCGCGCATGGGGGGCGAGTCGGCCCGCCTGCAGCGGTTGTAGTACGCCGCGTAGTCGGCGCGGTACCCGGCGAGCCCCGCCTCCAGCGCGCCCTTCAGTGTGTCGATCGAGTCACGCTGCGGGTTCCACGCCACGTACAGCGGCTTGATCTTCGTCCGCAGGAAGTGGTCCGGACACGAGGTGCCCACTTCCGCCAGACGGGGGGCATCGACGCTGTTGACGAAGCGAAGCATCGGCTCATCGCACTGCGTGGTGGCGATGATGCGCTGGTTGGGCTGCGACAGCCGCCCGCGCAGCCACGGCAGCATCTCCACCAGCAGGTCATCCCGCTGCTCGGGGGCGAGCGATTCGTATCTCGCCCCGCCGAACGCCTGCTCGCCGGGGTTCTGCGCGTCGATGAACCGCGCCGCCCGCTCGATGAGCGAGAGCGTCAGTTCGTAGCACTCGCGGTCGTCATCGGCCCAGTTGATGAGCCCGTGCTGGCCCATCACGACGCCCTTGAGATTCGGATTCGCGCGAATCTCCTCCTCCAGGCGCAGGCCGAGTTCAAAGCCGGGCCGCATCCACGGCACCCAGCCGATCTCCTCGCCGAACACCTCCACCGTCAGTTCGCGCGAGCGCCGCGACGCCGCGATGGCGATGACCGCGTTGGGGTGGGTGTGATCGACGTGCCGCGCCGGCACGAAGGCGTGGAGCGGCGTATCGATGGACGACGCCCGCGGGTTGAGGTTGAAGGTGCAGTGGGGGTAGAGATCCACCATGCGGTCCTCCGCCGCGCTCTTGAGGCCGCGCTCGGGCATGGCGGCGTAGACATGCTTCAGCGCCGTCAGTTTCGGCATCTCCAGCGAGGCGAAGTTGGCCTTTGTGGCCGTGCGCAGGTCGCCCCCGGAGCCCTTCACCCACACCACATCCACGGGCGAGCCGGAGATGGGGTCGCGCTCGCTGATCTTGGATGACGTGTTGCCCCCGCCCGTATTGGTGATGCGCTGATCGGAACCGAGCAGGTTGGATCGATAGACCAGCCGCTCGACGGGGCTGAGCCGTGAGGCGATGGCGTCATCCCAGCCGTGTCGGACGTGGTGGAATGAACTTGGTGAAGTGAATGCGGAAATGGAACTCATGGCACCATTCAAGGCGCGACATCGCACAATGCCAGCAGCCCGTCGAACACATCGGCCGGGCCCCTGAATCTGTGAGATGCACGCTCCTCAGTCCGTTCGCCATCCGTCCGCCTTCAGCCCTTCTGCCGAGCGGATTCTCGCCGCGGCCTTCCAGTCGCCGTTGCCCTGGGTGATCTTGAGGAGCAGGATGTTCTCGCCCTGCTTGAGCGTCGCCTCCGCCACATCCGAGTTGAGGGCCAGCCCGCGCATGGCGTTGTTGCGGTGGATCACCGCGCCATTGAGCCACGCCTTGATGCCGTCATCCGAGCCCATTTCGAGGCGCACGCGCTGCTCGCGGTCGGAGGTGATCACCGCCCGCAGGTAGGCGACGCGGTCGCCCCCGCCGAACACGCGGGCCAGGTCCACGATGGCGGGCGGGGCGAGCGTGGCGGGGTCGATGGCCTGCCACGACACGGGCGGCGCCGCGGCGTCACGCTCGGAGGACAGTTCAGGCGGGAACACCTCGTCGATCAGCGCCCCGCCGCCCACGCCTTCCTTCATGTATGGCCCCGCGGCGTGCCACCGGGTGATGAAGCCCTCGTTGCGCTCGAAGTGGGCGATGGCCTGGGCGGCGATGGCGCGCACGGCTGGTGCATGCTCGAAGCGCGTGTGAACGTCCTTGGCGGCCTTCATGGCGCCGTCGCGGTCGAGCGGCTCCAGCACGCGGGCCAGGGCGATGACCGCAGCGGCGGCGTCGGGGCCGACCTGGGGGTCGTCCAGCGACTTCT
This sequence comes from Phycisphaeraceae bacterium, assembly GCA_015709595.1. NCBI lineage: Bacteria > Pseudomonadati > Planctomycetota > Phycisphaerae > Phycisphaerales > Phycisphaeraceae > Phycisphaeraceae bacterium. Next base: position 1,184,575 of record CP054178.1, on the reverse strand, counting down.
GAGACAGCGCGATGAGGGCGGGCTCGCGGGACTGCTCGATGGCGGCGAGCACCGTGCGGCGATTGTCTGCTGACTCCGCCTGCTGCATGGCCTTGGTGAGCCACGGTGCGACCTCGACGGGGCTGCCGCCCGAGTGCGTGGCGACGATGGCCAGGCAGGCGGCGACGCGGGCGTCCTCGCCGGCATCGGGCGAGTTGGCGATCGCTTCCAGTCCGGGGCGGCGACCAACCGCTCCGCGCTCGCCCAGCAGGCGCACCGCGAGCACGCGCGACGGCCCGCGACCTGTCGCCGCGGCGTGCGCCAGGGCCGCGTCCACCGCGTCGCCCGGCGTGCGGCGCAGTCGCTCCAGCGCGGATGCGGCGAGCGGATCCGAGGAGTCACCCGACGCGACGTTGAGCAGCGACGCCACCCGGCCGCGCATGGCGATGGCGCGCGAGGCGGGCGTGTCGATCTCATCCAGCGCGATGATGGCGACGTCCGCATAGTCGGGGTGGTCGATGAATGGCATGAGCGCAACGACGCTCTCGCCGCCGCCCACGAGCGCCAACTGGCGGATGGCGAAACGGCGGGCCTCGCGCGTCGCCTCGGCGAGTTCGATGAACGCCAGCAGTCGCTTCTCCAGTGCGGCGCGGGCATGCTCATCTGACGCGGCGGCCCACGCGGCCCGCTCGATCATGCGCAGCGCGAGGCGCGGCTGGCCCTGCTCGTAGGACGCCGCCTGCTCGAAGGCGGCTTCAAGCGTGGGTGGCGGCGCAGCGCCGGTCTGGGCAGTCGACTGAGCCGCAAGCGACAGCAGGCACAACAGGGCGGCGGCACAGGTGATGAAGTTGGGGTGTGTTTGCTTCGACATGGGATTGCTCGTTGTGGCTCAACCGCAGCCGTCGTTCGCTTGCTCCGGGATCGCAGGCGGGACGCCTGCGCCACCGGATTTCAGATTCTCCTCCAACCGTGTTCATCTGTGTTCATCTGTGGATTCTCCGTTCACAACACCCATGGTTCGCGCAGGGCCCGGCCGCGCATCTTCGTCGCCACGGGGTCATCCACGAACTGCTCCGTGTCGGGGTTCCACCTCACCTTGCGGCCCAGGATCATGGCGATGTTGCCCAGGTGCGCCACCGTGATCGTGCGGTGCGCGTGCTCGATGGGCGCGATCGTCTGCCGGCGGCTCCTCACGCAGTCGAGGAAGTCGCGGTGATGGCCGTTGTTGCGCGGCAGGTTGATCTCGTGGGGGCGGATCGTCTCCTCCAGCAGCCACTTCGGCTCGGCGTCGATGCGCGAGCGGCTGACGAACACCCAGCCATGCTCGCCCTCCCACTTCACGCCGTTTTCGACCTTGTTCGTGACGATGATCTCAACGCCGGTGCGGTACCTGGCGGTGAAGCGGTAGTTAGTCGCCACGTCGTACAGTCCGTCGGCGGGGAACTCGCCCACGCCTTCGACCTCGATCGGGCCGGTTTCCTCCAGCCCCAGCCCCCAGTGGGCGATGTCGATGTGGTGCGCGCCCCAGTCGGTCACCTGCCCGCCCGAGTAGTCGAAGATCCAGCGGAAGTTCCAGTGCGTGCGGTTCTCGCAGTACGGCGCCCACGGCGCGGGGCCGAGCCACAGGTCGTAGTCGAAGCCCTCCGGCACGGGGATGGTCGGATGGTTGCCGGTCACCGGCGCGGTGGGCAGGCCGCAGGTGACGGTGTGAATTGTTCCGAGGCGTCCGTTGCGCACCAGTTCGCAGGCGAAGCGGAAGCGCGCATCCGACCGCTGCTGGCTGCCGGTCTGGAAGACGCGCCCGTTGAGCCGGACCGCGTCGGCCATGGCGCGGCCTTCCTCGATGGTCAGCGACAGCGGCTTCTCGCCGTAGCAGTCCTTGCCGGACTTCGCGGCGGCGATCACCACCAGCGCGTGCCAGTGGTCTGGCGTGGCCTGGATGACGGCGTCGATGTCCTCGCGGGCCATCACATCGCGGAAGTCGTTGACGGCGTCGCAGCCGGCGAACGTGCCGTCCGCGCGCTGCTTCGCGTAGTGCTGCTCGACGGTGCGTTTCTTTTCATCGCGGTGCCTGCGGTCGGGGTCGCAGACGGCGAGCACCTGCGCGTCCGGCTGGCCGAGAAAAGAGTTGAGATTGGCCCCCCCCATGCTGCCGCACCCGACCAGGGCCATGGTGATGCGGTTGGAGGGTGCGGGCCGCGCCCCCTGACCCCGCGGAGACGAAGCCAGCAGCCCCGATGGAATGACGTACGGCGCGCCGAACGCGGCCGCCGCGGCGGATTGCACGAAGCGGCGACGGGTGATCGAACGGTTGACGGGCATGGCTGGCTCCTGCGCGGCCGAGCGGAAGGATGCTCGACCGTGGGCAGAATACCAGCGATTCGCCGCGACTGCGAGATATGAATGCCGGCGCAGCGCGTTATGCAGCGGATCGCCGCATTCATCGACGGCAACGAGACCAACGTGCTCGCAGCGGACGAAGACCATCACCATGGTCCGGCGCGCACGATAAACGGACCTCGGAGCAAGGCATGTGCGAAGTCATGCAGCCCGAATCAGAAGCGTTTGCGCTGAGGGTGGCGGAACCGGTTCGTTGTGGCGGCGCAGGGAGTCGATATGGATCGCGATGGCTTCCGCGATCAGGCGCTCAACTTCCTCGACGCTGTCACCGCAACTCACGCACCCGGGAAGATCAGGGACGTACGCCCCGAATGAACCATCCGGAGCCGCCTCGATGACAACGACATATTCCATCATGCTAAAGCCCTCACTTCTTGAGACCTGCCTGGCGCAGTATCGAGTTCATTGTCCCTGCGGGGACATCACGATTCAGTTTACCGCCACCGGGAACGGTGACGGTGCCCGGACGAGAGGGGTGCCGATACTGTAGGTGGCTTCCGACGGTTCGATCGAGAACCCACCCCGACGCTCAGGGCAATCGCTTTTTCGGTTTTCGATGCCGTCGTCTCCTTTGAAACCCCCCTGGCGACGTTGGAAAGTTGTCTCGGGTAAATCGAGAATCGGAAAAAGCGATTGCCCTGCCCGACGCTTCGAGTTGTCGAATCAGATCCCGGTACTTCACCCACGGACTCCAAACTCGACGGACTGCGATTTCCTGACGCATCGCCGCTGGCATCATTCCTCAGCCCTCAATACACCTCCAGCATAAAGCGGTGCGTGGTGCGGATCTGCCGCTTCATCTGCTCGGTGGTCCAGGTGCGGGGGTCGACGGCCTTGAGTTCATCGGAGAGGATGAGGAATCCGTCCGCCGCGCCTTCCGCCGCGATTTCCTTGTATACGCCGAACTGCATGCCCAGGATGCCGCACACGTACACCAGCGTGCGCGGACTGCGGAAGAGGGGTCGGAAGACCGATCCGTGACGTGCGACGTACTGATCCACGTACTCGCCGCGCGGCGCGCCCTCGCCCGGCTCGCGGCTGATGGCGGTGTGGTAGTGGAAGTTGGGGTGCTTCGCGGCCAGGGTGCGGAAGTATTCGTCGTAGAGCAGGTCGGTGCGGTAGGGTGTGCCCATGACCAGGTGAATCCGGCTCGACGTGGGACCAGCGGGGCCTTCGAGCAGTTCCTTCACCATGCCGCGGAACGGCGCGATGCCCGTGCCCGTGGCGAGAAAGATGTAGTCATGCATGGACGGGTCCACCGGCAGCAGGAATCGCTTGCCCTGCGGGCCGGTGAGTTTCACTTCGTCGCCCGGTTTCAGGTCGCACAGAAAGTTCGACGCCACGCCCAGAAAGAGTCGGTGATCGGCGGGATCATCGTCCGGCTTCTGGGGCTCGCGCTCGGCGATGGTGCGTTTGACGGTCGTCGCCACGATCCGGCCTTCGCCGTCCTCTCCGAAGGTGGGCGAGGCGATCGAATAGAGCCGCAGCGCGTGGGGCTTGCCCCGGTCATCCAATCCCGGCGGCACGACGCCGAACGACTGCCCCACGCGGAATCCGCCCGCCAGAGGCGTGCCCGACACGTCGATGGCGATGTGCCTCACGATGCCGGCCGCCTTCCTGCCCCCCAGCGTGCAGAGCCGCGTCTCGACGATGCGTCCCGTGACGGGCTCCTTCGGGCGCACCAGGTGCATGCGCGCCTCGGGCAGCACGGGTTCGCCGGGCACGATCGGAACGGCCGCGTGGGTCTCAGCGCTCATCGGGGCACACTGTAGGCGGAGGTTGCCAGGTGTGCAGCCGGGCGGACCGAGAGGATCGCCCGGGAACCCGTGACGTCTTCCGAGCGCCTCGGCGGGCGGCTGCTACGGCGTTGGCGGGGGCGCCGGCGCGGGCCACGGCTCATCTACCACCACGACGGCGGAGACGATCCAGTACCCCTGCTCCGCCGTTTCCACGTCCCAGCCGGGGATGCCGACCACCTCGATCTCGATGACATGCCTGCCTGGCGTGAGTTCGGGGAGCGGGACCCGATAGGGATGGACGATTGAACCGGGCAGCCAGCCGGAGCGGTCAATGTCGCTCGACCAGAGTTCGCGTCCATCCAGGGGTGCGCGGTGGCTGGTGGGGTTGGAGTCGTGCAGCGTGCCGCCGTCCTCGCGCCACGGACGGAAGCGGATGATCTCCCGCCCGTCGATGCGCAGCACGTGATCGGCGGTGAGGAACTCCTGCGGGCCGCCGTGGCCGCTGGTGAGAATGTGCAGCCGGGGCAGGGCGATGCCTGACGCGGGAATCTCGACCGTGACGGATCGTTTGGAGTCCCTGGCGGTCAACCGGTGTTCGCCCAGCAGCGGCAGGACGAGTTTGGGCCGTCGGTATCCCGCCTCGCCGGGACGGTACTCCAGCCGCAGGGTGGCCTTCCACGCCGGTGAGAACCAGGTGCTCACGTGCAGTCGCAGCGTCGTTTCGCCGGAAAGGATCGGCGCGTAGGATGTGACATCCTGCTCGAATCTCGCCGCCCCGCCGAATGGGGTAATGAAACGCATCAACTCGACGACCACCGGATTCTCCGCACCGGGCGGTCCGAGCACCACGCCGACGTGCCCCAGCCGGGTCCACGGGTCGGCGATGCGGGGCTGCTCATGTTCGGTGGTGATGACCGGCTCGATCTCAACGATGGCGACGAGGCGCACGGCGTCGCGTTGATTCGTCGGGGCCGCGGGCAGGGCGAGGCGACGCTCGATCACCTGCCCCTGCTGGCGGATGACCAGGCCGTCAAGTTCCGTCATGGGTGGCGCCTGCTCATTCCAGCCGAACGCCACGCCTTCCAGCACGGTGACTTGCTGCGGCTCCTGGCGGGGGAGCGCGGCCATCACCGGCGACGCGCAGAGCGTCGCCAGCGTCACCATCAATCCGGCGGTAAGCGTCATCGTCTTCACGGGTGTCACAGGATAACGACACCGCCGGGGGTGTGGGTAGTCCCAGCCAGGTGTGAAGGCCGGGGCGGGAGAGGCGTCTAACGGCACGCAGGGAACGCCGACAGGGGGTCGGCGGAGGTCAGCGACGCTCATGAACCCCCAACTGCACATCATCCCGTCGGAAGAGCAGATCGAGCGTCCAATCCAGTGCGACGCGGACCTTCCGCGCCAAACCCGGCATCCGCAGCAGGTAGTACGTGCGCCACAGCCACCACGCCCAGAAGCCCGATACCTGAACACCCAGCACCTGGGCCACGCCGGTGCGGCAGCCCAGCGCGGCCAGCGTGCCCTGCGTGTCGTACACGAAGGGCTCGGGGGGCTGGCCTCGCATCACCCCCACGATGTTGCGGGCGACGTGCGGCCCCTGGCGCATCGCGTGCTGGGCGGTGGCGGGGTAGGGCTGCCCCGTCGGGTCGGGAATGCGCGCGCAGTCTCCGATCGCCCAGATGTTCGTGTGCCCCTTCACCTGCCCGGTGGGCTCGCATTGCAGGTAGCCGCGCTCGTCCCTGGGCAGGTCGAGCGATCGCACCAGCGGCGAGGGTTCGATGCCGGCGCACCAGATCGTCGTGTGTGCTTCGAGCCGCTCGCCGGTGGTGAGAACGACGTGATCCGCGCCGACCTGCGCCACCGACGTGTTCAGCCGGATGTCGATGCCGCGCTTCCGCATGGCCCGTTCGGCGTAGGCGGAAAGCCGCTCGGTGAGGGGGCGCAGGATGCGCCGGTCGCGCTCGATGATGGTGACGCGGCAGTCGTCCTTCGAGATGTTGGGGTATCGTCGGGCGGCGCGCTGAAGGAACTCGTGGAACTCGCCCGCCACTTCCGCACCCGTGAAACTCGCGCCCACGACGACGAAGTGCAGAAGCGACCGGCGCTCGGCGGAGTCGACGCAGGCGTCCGCCCGTTCCAGCAGCCGGATGGCCCGGTCGCGCAGAGCCACGGCGTCGGAAAGCCCCTTGATATCGAAGGCGTGCTCGCGCAACCCGGGGATCGGCGGGCGCAGCGTCACGCTCCCCGCGGCGATGACAAGATGGTCGAAGGCGACTTCGCGCCCACTCGATTCCGCCTCGATCCGCTCCGGCTCTCCCTCCCTCTCCCCTTGGGAAAGCGTCGAGGTGAGGGTTCGTTGACCCGAATCCCCCTCCCGCAGCCGCACAATCCGGCGAAGCACGTCCACACCGACGACTTCCGCCATGCGGAACCCCGCGCGGCGCAGGAACGACCGCAGCGACACCACCGCGTGGCGCGGCTCGAGCGAGCCGGTGCCCGCCTCGATGAGCAGCGGGTAGAAGATGAAGAAGTTGTTGCGGTCGATGAGAAGGACTTCGATCGCATCGGGCCGCTTCGACAGGATGCTGGCTGCATCCTGCAGCCGCGGCCGCACCACCCGTCGACCCAGCAGTTTTTCGAGGTGCTGGGCGCAGTATGCCCCGCCGTAGCCGCCGCCAACGATGACGACCCTGGTCGGCCGGTGGACGGCGGACGGTGTGTCGGCATGGCTGGCGGAGTGCATGGCGGTGGGTGACTCAAGTCGCCCAGTGGCGGGATGGCAACCCGCCACGACTCGGAGGTCCGGCCACTGGTGCGAATTTTACCCATTTTGACAGGGGGGATGATCCCCGTACCGGCCTCGACGCCCCGAAAACGGTCACCGTGAATGGTGATTCGCCTGATGAAAACGAGAAAATGACACCATCGATCCTTGGTCAAGTGGTACCATGTCGGCCAGCGGGGCATCCGAACCCCTTTCGAGAGGAGAAACCATCATGCGCTTGTCAGTTCTCACAGCGGCTGTCGCCGGCGTGGCGATGATCGCCGGCACCGCTCAGGCGGGCATCCTGTACACCGTGCGCACCAGCGATGACATGCTGCGCGCCTTTGACACCAACACGCTCACGTTCACCAATGTCGGACTGCTCGGCACGGGCTTCGACTTCGGCGACCTGGCCTACAACCCCAACAACCAGACCATGTACATGATCCCGGGGCGTCCGACCCGCAATCTGTACACGGTGAACCTGAACACCGGCGCCGCCACGCTGGTCGGCGCGCACAACCAGATCGACCTGTTCGGTCTGGCGTGGCACCCGGGTCGGAACACGATGTACGCCTCGCAGTCCACCGGCGCGTTCGGGGTCCATTCCATCAACCTGAACACGGGCGCGACCACGTTCATTGGCAATCCCGGCATCGGGCTGGACGCCCTGACCTACGACTCGCGCCGCGGGAAGCTGATCGGCGCCTTCGCCGGCCCCGGCGACCTGTACGAGATCGACCCCGACACCGGCGCCGCCACCCTGGTGTACGACGGCAGCTTCTTCGACAACTGCGGCATGGCCTACGACGCCGACACGGACAAGATCTGGATGATCGACTGGAGCGGCGTGATCTACACCTTCGACCCCAACAACAACTACGCCCGCACCACGGTGCTCAGCGGGATCGGCTCGCACGACGGCTTCGCCGCCATCACCGAGATTCCCGGCCCCGCCGGGCTGGCGATCCTCGGCCTCGGGCTGGTCGCCCGCCGCAACCGGCGTCGCACCAACGCCTGATCAACGCGGTGCATTCCACCGGCTTCACAACGACCCGCGCTGCCCGGCGCGGGTCGTTTTCGTTCCGGGGGGTCGTGCGAAAGCATGATGACTCCGCTCATCGCGGAGCGTGGCAGTGCATGATGCGCACGACGCGGAGCGTCGCGCCACCCGAACGTCATATCTCCCGGACATGGGCCGACTCGCAATGAGTGATCGCTTCATCCGTGTCCATCCGCGGACCGATGAGTGGTCAGGCACCAGGCGGACGTTTCACCCCACCGCCGGGCTTTTCCTGGCGAGCGCCAGGGCGGCCCGGGTGGCGGCGACGACGGAGCCGCGCACCCTTCACCGTCAGGTCGGCGCCGGAGGCGGCGTGATGCTTGCGACCCTTCCTTGGGCGCGCAGGCGGTGCGGCTGATGACCCGGCGGATGGGCGGCCATCGCGGGCGCCGTCCACCAGTTCCGCGATCGGCTTGCCGGGCCGGGATGGCGCGGGGCGTTTCATTCCCTTGCCGCGCGGCGATGCCGCCGGCGCGAAGCCGGGCACGCTCTCCGCATCCACCGAAAGTTCCAGCGCATTGACGATGCTTCGCCACGCGGTTCGCTCATCCTGCGAGACGAAGGCCCATGCCTCGCCCCGGGCGTGTTCGGGTGAAACGAGTTGCCCGCCGTGCCCCGCGCGGCCCACGCGGTGGATGAACTCCTCCGGGTCGTTCGGCAGGTCGTAGTTGATGACGGTGCGCACCGACTCCACGTGCAATCCTCGTGCGGCGACATCCGTGGCCACCAGCACGCGCACCCTGCCGCTGGCGAAATCAGCCAGAGCGCGCTGACGCTGATGCTGCGAGCGGTCGCCATGCAGCGCGGCGACGGTGACGCCGTTGCGGTGCAGGGCGGCACTGACCCAGCCCACGCGGCGGCGGGTGCGCGCAAAGACCAGCACGCCCGTGACGGCGCGATCCCGCAGCAGGTGCAGCAGCATTGGCGTCTTGTCATCATCCTCGATGAAGATCAGCCGCTGCGTCACGTGTGAGGCGGGGCGGGGCTGCTCCGTCACCTGCACGCGCACGGGGTGATGCATGAAGCGCTCCGCCAGCGTCGCCACCGGGCCGGGCATGGTGGCGGAGAAGAGCAGCATCTGCCGCGGCGAGGGCACGCGCTCCAGGATCGCCTCCACCTGCGGCAGGAAACCCATGTCGAGCATCCGGTCCGCCTCATCCAGCACCACGCGGCTGACGGCGGCGAGCGTGAGGCGCCCTTGCTCCAGCAGGTCGCGCGCCCGGCCGGGCGTGGCGATGAGCACGTGCGCCCCGGCGGCGATGGCTTCCGCCTGCGGGTTGATGCTCACGCCGCCGAAGGCGCAGGCGATGCGGAGAATGCTGCCGCGCGTGATGTTCGACGCCTCGCGGGCGACCTGCTCGGCCAGTTCGCGCGTGGGGCAGAGGACCAGGGCCTGCACGCCAGAATGGGTGCGGCGTCGAGGTTGCCCGCCCCGCTGACGCTTGCCCTTCCTGCGCGGGGGTTTGCCGGAGCCCCCTGGTTCGCCCCGTCCCCGGGCCGCCGCCAGCAGGTGGTGCGCCACGGGGGCCAGGTACGCCGCCGTCTTGCCCGTGCCGGTGGGCGCCAGCGCGATGAGATCGCGCCCGTCCAGCGCGGCGGGGATGGCCTGCGCCTGGATCGGCGTCGGCTCGCGGTAGCCCAGTCGCGTCAGCCCGCGGATCAGGATGGGGTCGAGCGGCAGATTGTCAAAGGGCATGGTGGGGGCGAGCAGAAGAGAAGGAGAACAGGGATCAGGAGAATAGGTGTCGTGGGCGACTTGGTTCCTCGTTCCGGTGCTGTGCGCTGAGAAGACGAGGCGGTATCCTGCCCGCATGAAGCGACAGGACATGGAAGCCGCTCTCACGCCCACCCCGCGCCATCGATTCACCTTCGGGCTGTGGACCGTGGGCAACCCCGGGCGCGACCCCTTCGGCGAGCCGACGCGCCCCCGGCTCACCCCGGCGGAAATCGTCGATCTGCTGGGCGAGGCGGGCGGCGACTCCCGCGGCGTGTGCGGCGTCAACTTCCACGACAACGACCTCGTGCCCATCGACGCCACCGAGCAGGAGTCACGACAGATTCAGCGCGACTTCCGCGAAGCGCTGCGGCGCAACCGCCTCAAGGTCTGCATGGCGACGACCAACCTGTTCAGCGACCCCGTATTCAAGGACGGGGCGTTCACCAGCAACGACGCCGAGGTTCGCGCCTACGCCCTGCGGAAGACCATGCGGGCCATGGAGCTGGGCGCGTCGTACGGCGCGAAGGTGTACGTCTTCTGGGGCGGGCGAGAGGGGACTGAGACCGACGGCGCCAAGGATCCCGTCCTCAGCGAGCAGCGCTTCCGCGAAGCGATCAACTTTCTCTGCCGCTACTCCATCGATCAGGGCTGGAAGTACCGCTTCGCCCTGGAGGCCAAGCCCAACGAGCCGCGCGGGCACATGTTCTTCCCCACCACCGGCCACTACCTCGCGTTCATCGCCACGCTCGATCACCCTGACATGGTCGGCGTGAACCCCGAGGTGGCCCACGAGCACATGGCGGGGCTGAACTTCACGCACGGCGTGGCCCAGGCCCTGGGCGCGGGCAAGCTGTTCCACATCGATCTCAACGACCAGGAGTTCGGACGCTACGACCAGGATTTCCGCTTCGGCAGCGCCAACCTCAAACAGGCGTTCTTCCTCGTGAAACTGCTGGAAGACGCGCGCTGGCGGGGCTTCCGCCACTTCGACAGCCACGCCTACCGCACTGCGGATCGGCGCGACGTCATCGAGTTCGCGCGCGGGTCCATGCGCACGTACCTGATCCTGCGCGAGAAGGCGAAGCGATGGAACGCCGACCGCGAGGTGCAGGCCATCCGGCGCACGATCCGGCGCGGCAGCCCGCGGATCGAGTCGATCATGCGGTCGTACTCGCCGGCCAACGCCTCGAAACTGCTGGCGATGAACTTCGACCGGGCGTTGCTCGCGGCGCGCCCCCTGCCCTACGAGCGGCTGGATCAGTTGACGATGGAGATTCTCATGGGCGTGCGGTGACGGGTGGTGAAGCGGGCTTACGCGGCACGGTCGCCGGGCGGCGGCGTCAGCGCGCTCGCATCCACGTAGGGCTTCTTGGTCCGGCGCAGGTAGCGCGACGCCAGCCGGTCGTACAGCCAGCCAGGCATGGGCCGGATCACGTAGCGGATGATCCACGTGAGCGGAAACGGGAAGTGAACGACGCGGCGGCGTTGCTCGATGCCGCGCAGAATCCGCCGTGCGCCGTCCGCCGTGTCGAGCAGCTGGATCATCTCCTTCGGGTCGTTGCGGTCGGTGATCTCGCTGCGGATGAAGCCGGGGCAGACGGTGACCACGTCGACGCCCGAGCCGCGCAGGTCCACGCGCAGCGATTCAAGCAACGTGGTGAGCGCCGCCTTGCTGGCGGAATACGACCCGGCGCCGGGGAAGCCGCGCCACCCCGCCGGGCTGGAGATGCCCGCGATGACGCCCGAGCCCCGCGCCAGCATGTCGGGCAGAACCTGCTCGATCCAGCGGCAGGCGCCCAGCACGTTGGTGTCAAAGGTCCAGCGGTAGTTCTCGGCGGAGAACGCCGTACCGTGAACGCTGTCGCCCACGCCCGCGTTGAGGATGACCACGTCCACCCCGCCCCACGCGTCGCGGATCGCCTGGGCGTGAGCGCGCACCGCGGCGTCGTCGGTCACGCTGCCGTGCAGGGCGATCACGTCCGACGCCCCGGCCTGTCGCGCGGCGGAGGCGGCCTCGTCCAGTCGATCGCGGCGCCGTCCCGTGATGGCGACGCGGCAGCCGCGCCGGGCCAGTTGGATCGCCATCTCCCGCCCAAGGCCGGAAGTGGCCCCCGTGATGAGCACGCGATCGCCTCGCCGCATGGCGGATGGTATGGGCGGCGATGCGGGGGCCGGCTACACGTCCACCGGCTCGAAGTGCGGATAGGGGCTGGTCGTCTCGGCCAGGTCGCGGAGCGTCACGCAGGTGCAGCAGTCATCGAACCGCGTCCACAGCGCCCGCACCACGGGGTTCAGGTGGGCGGCGTCCACCGCCTCCTGACTCTTCCACTCGAAGACCTCGACCATCGTGCCGTCCCTGGCTTTCATCAGGTAGGCGGGGCGCTCGGTGATCAGCCCCTGCGAGCGGAGCGTGGGCATGTGGTCGCGCAGCAGGGCGCGAAGCTCCTGCTCCTTGCCGGGGTGAGGACGAAACGCACAGATGACGAAGTGACCCATGCGATGGCTCCCGCGTGGATGGCTGCCATGGGCGAGAGACGAGGATGCCGCGCCGCTGGGCGGACGGTCAGCCATCAGTCATCGGCCGTCAGCGGAAAGCAGTCGAAGCACGCCCGCGTGCGTACGTCAGAACCGACAACCCACCCAGCACCCGGCACTCCGCCGCTCACGGATCGACGATGAACACGCCCACCGCCGTCGGGTCGTGCACCACGGCGATGCGCACGTGGCCTTCCTCGGTGGTCAGCAAGATGGGATTGGTGCCGTCGTTGAGCGTGGCCCGCATGGCCCGTCCGGTGTGGCTGTGGATGACGAACCGGCCGTGCCGCGCCCGCTCGCGGACCTTGCCGTCGATGGTGCTGGCCTCGATGGCCCCGGTCGATTCGCCGCGCACGCGGAAGTCGATGGCGCCTTCCTTGTTGGTGATGGTCACCGGCTGGGTGATGGCCCAGTTGGTCATGTAGCGCACGTCGCCGCCGGTGGTGGAAATCTCCGTCGGCCCCTGGCAGTTCTTCGCGTACACGTCCCCCCGTGCGGTGCGCACGGTCAGCCCATCCACCGCGGGCATGCGGATGGTCACGTGGGCGTACAGTCCGTGAGATTCCGGATGGTCGGACGTGGCCCGGATGGTCAGCACCGGGCCGGACCCGGTGGATTCCAGCGACGCGGTGTAGCCGATGGCGTCGAGGGCGGCGGAGGCGTCGCTCTCGCGCACGAAGCCGAAGTCCGCCGCCCGTTTCACCCGCACGCTGGCCTGGGTGAGCCGGGGGTCGGCCTCGATGGTGACATCCCCGCCGAACGACTCCACCAGCACCGCCACCGGGCCGGGGATGTCAAAGAGCAGGGCGTCATCCTTCGACGAACGAGTGGTGCAGCCGCCCAGAACAATCAGGGCGGCGGCGAGCAGGGCGGGCAGTGTGGAGGGTCGCATGGCGGGAATCCTCGTGATCTGGAACCGTCGATCGGTCGGTCAGCCCGACGGCCGGGCGTCGGTCAATCGTCCGACGGCCTGACAGTCCACCCGCCGCGCGGCGACGGGCGAACGCGGACAAGGAACCGCCCGACCGGCGGTCCGTCGCGATTCTATCGGCACGAAACGGGGGGTGGCTGCGGGGAAAGAGGGCGAGGAATCAGGTCGTCTGACTGCTCCCTTGTCACTTTGGGCTACCCACAATCCCTCTACCCGATGACTTGACGTCACCATGCCCTGCCGTTCAGGCGGATCGTGCGAGCGTGATTATCGCCTAGCAGGACAGTGACGTGGTCGCCTGACGTCGCCTCCACATCAGATGACCGACGCAGCGTGACCGCGGCTTCCCATCGAGCCGGTCGTGACTCCGACGCGCGAACAACGAGCGTCCATTCGGCTACGGACGCGTTGATCCATTGCGGGGCCTGAACCCGCAGGGGCTCCGGAGACATCCCTTCACTTCGGAATGCCACCACGGAAAACGATGCTTCACGCCGCTGATTCAGCGCCACGACATCATGACTAAATAACGTGTCCGATTCGCGGAACAACTCCGCTTGGACGTGCAAACGTGCTTCCCCTCGGCTCGTGAGGAGAGTCACCGATGTTCCGAAACGGCCTACACGGTCAAGCGACACGTGCATGCGCACTTCGAGGTCCGCGTGTGGCGGCACTCGCGAGATGACAACTCCACGGATGTGCAACCGCAGCCGCTGATCACGTCCAGGATCTTCAACGTGGAGGCGGTCGCGTTTGACAGGCGAACTACTCCCTCGAAACTAACGGGTTGATCGAAGAAGGGGCGCCTGCCAAGGTCTGAGATCATGGGGCCACGGAACAATGGCGACTCGCGCACAGTCGCTGACCATTGACCAACCGCCACGGCGAGTCCGGCGAAAAGGCCGATGGCCCCACACCATAGCACGCTCCGATTCATCGCCCATCCCCCTTTCGAAGGAGCTTCGACAGTTCCTCCGTAATCAGTCCTCGGATTGGCTCGGCTGTGCCAAACGGCTGGCCGTCGATGAATACGGTTCGCGAACCAATCACATATCGGAGGCGCAACCGTTCATCGAACACTTGCACGCCGTCCTCCAACGGCGGCTGAAATGCGTCCTCCGATACCGGTGGCACATCTCGGGGGTCACCTGCGGACACCCTGCGAATCTCGACGAAGCCGGTCAGTTGCTTTGAGTGATCGCGTGCAATGCGCCAGGCGACGAGCGGATCAATCCCCTTGCTCGTCCACTCATCAACCTCGTACCGAATGCTGAATCGGATCGCCTGCGCATCCACCACCTTGCGGTCCTGTGATGGATGCAGCGCTTGGTACTCGGCCGCGCGAAGGCGATACGCAGGCGCCAACTCCGCCTCGAGCGTGAACACATCCGTGTTCAGATTCGATGCTGACATCGTCACAAGATCAGAGTGACCAACACGCAAATGGGAAACGAGGTGCGCCCCGGCGATGAGATCGCTGAGCGGCTGTTGGCCGAGGAACGAAGCATCACGACGGCCGTTGAACAACGACAACGTGTCCAACGCGCCGCTCCATCGTGGCCGGGAATGGACGCGCAGCGTGCGGGAGACCGGATACCACTCCCACCAATATTCACCGTTCCATCCCTTCACGTAGCCAGCATCACCAGGCGACGCCATCCCGCTCTTACCGTCTTCAAGTGGCAGATCTTCGATGCGGAAGCACTCGTTCGATCCGACGTAGCGCACTCGCGTCACGAACATTGCACGTTCGTCAGCTCCGGGACGTGTTTGTACGAGCGATGCGCGGCCTTCATCAAGCCGCATCGCGTACTCGCGCACTTCGATGGAAGTGGCGAGGTTCGATGAGGTGGCCTCCTGTTCGGCGTGAAGGCGATGCAGGTCTCGAAGGATCGGCGGATCAAGTGATCGCTCAGCCTGTCGTGGAACACTCGCCAGCGCAACTGCGACGACCGCTGCCGTCACAGTCCGCCGCCGTGTCCAAAAGACTGCGCTACGCACGCGTCGAATCATGGCACCCTACAGTAGTTGCGACCGCACATCGTGGAGAGCTGACCCAGGTAGGTGCAGACGAGATTGCCCCCGTTATTCTGGCACTGCGCCAGCACTTCGTAGCCACAGCCGTCCGGTTCGCCGAAGACCGTACCGAACCACAGACAACCGTTCTGCGTGGAGCCGATGCATGCCATGTTGCGGCGTTCTTCGGCCTGTGAGCAGTAGTTGCAGTAGGCGCCCAGAGTCTCACAGATTGGCAGCACGGCACAAAACGTCTCCGTGCTGGTGCAGTTGCCATCGACGAGCGTACCCCCGCTGCCCGGCAGCTGCGCGAACACGGCCTGGCTCGCGAGAAACATGCCCACGGCGGCCAGCGATCCGAAGATTGGCGTGCGAATATTCATTGCGAGTCTCCCTTCAAAGTTCTGGATGGGTGCGCGGTGTGGTATGGCCCCATGAGGTCGGAACGACAGGAACCTGTCGCCGGGTCAAGTACCTCGCTTAGAAGATGCGCGAATCCCGGCGTATCGCGTGCGAGCATGGTAAAACGCTCCCACTGCGATAGGTTGAAATGTCCCAAAGCCAGCGCGGCCTCCGCATATCTCTTGCTCACGGGCGAATCCATGAAGTAGATCGAGCCCGCTTCACGCGCCGCTTCCATCCCCAGGCGGTTCGCCTCCTCAAGCTGCCGTGCGTACTTGGACTGATGCGAAGTCAGGAATGCATGGATGTGTGCAAGGGCCGCAGCGTCCACCAAGCCCTCGCTCCGGATTTGCTCCATCCATTTCGTCGCCACGGAATCCCAGCGTGGGGCATGGAGTCGTGGGGCCAGGGTACGGTGGTATCGTGCCGAGAGGCGCGATGCGCTATCTGCCAGTCCAGCGCCATCGATCGCGATCAGCATCTCAGACAGCGCCGCGTCATTGATCGCGTGCCGCTGGTTGGCCCGCTTTCTGCGGTCATCCAGCGCTCGCGCGCGTCGGTCGGCGTCCCGGAACCGAGCCCTGCTGCCGTCAAGCCGATCAGCCACCATCGCTTGAAGCACGCCGTCGATGGAGACACGGTAGCGATCAAGCACCGGCGTCAACAGTTCCCAGAGCCGGGGATCGGCAGTCGGCGCGGGGATGTCACCGCTCCTCACCGCCTCATTCACGACACGAATGAGATCGGGAGGTGTGAAGTCAGAGCGCAGATCGCTTGGCTGCAGCAGAATGGCACGCCGAAACTCTCGTTCGACGTGCTGCCGCGTCGTTTCGTCTCCGCCCAGTACGGCGCCGATGTCCGACGCCAGCGCCCGCAGCCGATCCACGGCCAGTCGCTCTGCGGCGACCGCTTCAAGAAACACACGCTCGTGAAACTGCTCTTCGTAGTCGCGGTGCTTCCACCACAACGCATCCGCCCACTCGCGATCGGCCTCGGTGATGTGCGTTTTCTTGGCAAGTTCCGCATGATACGCGGCCTGCGACTGCTCGATCTCACGCAGCCCGACTTCAAGTTGACGCTGGTAACTTGCCTGGCTCAGGTCGCGAACGTCGCGTTCGTACGCCAGGTACGATTCGAGAGCCGCTCGCCGCGCGTCATCGGCGAGTTCGAATGGCTCCATGACCTCCTCGAACTGCCGCTGCGTCAGGCGCAGATCAACAAGCCACAATTCCTGGGCGATGTTCTGGACCAAGCATGCACCCGAGACAACGGCTGCCGCAACGAACGTCGCAATGGTGTTTTCCGGCACCATGCCCTCATTGTACCGGGGGGGGGGGGGGGGCTGGACGCAAGGCCATAGAGCAAGAATATTGCAAAAGGCGGGCAGCAATCCGCGTGCCAGCGGAATCGAGTACCCGCCTTGGGTCTGATGGTGGCGTACGGGGGTGGGCGGGAGTCAGGATCAACCCCAACCATGTGCATAATCTGTTGACAGGAATCGCGTTCAGATCACGGCAACAGAAAGGACCACCCCATGACCCTGCACGAGACGACGACCCTTCATCGGCGTGACCTCCTCGGCGTGCTCGGGGCCGGCGCGGCGGCGGCGGCGGCGTTCCTGCCCGCCTGCGCCTCCACCGTGGGAACCGGCGAGGCAACGGGATCGGGGGCTGCGGGGGGCGGGGCGGGGGCGTTCTCCGGCGCCATGTCGGGCGCCGCATGGGGCGGGTGGGATGAGGCGACGGGCAAGTTCGTCCTGCCGCCGCTGCCGTACGCGTATGAGGCGCTGGAGCCGCACATCGACGCCCAGACCATGCGCCTGCACCACGACATTCACCACCTGGGCTACGTCAACGGGCTGAACAGCGCGCTGGAGCGCCTGGGCAAACTGCGGGCGGGCGATGCCACCGTGGGCAGCGTGACGGCCATCTCGCGGGACCTGGCCTTCCACGGCTCGGGCCACCTGCTGCACTGCATCTTCTGGACCAACATGGCCCCCCCGGGAAGCGGCGGGCAGCCCAGCGACGCCCTGGCGGCGGCCATCAAACAGTCCTTCGGCGACATGGACACGATGTGGAAGCACTTCGCCGCGGCGAGCAAGGGCGTCGAGGCCAGCGGCTGGGGGCTGCTGGTCTTCGAGCCGATGTCACGCCGGCTCATGGTGATGCAGTCGGAGAAGCACCAGAACCTGACGGCGTGGGGCGTCGTGCCGCTCCTGGTGCTGGACGTGTGGGAGCACGCCTACTACCTCAAGTACCAGAACAAGCGCGCGGACTACGTGGAGGCGTTCCGCCACATCATCAACTGGAAGGACGTGAGCGAGCGCTACGCGGCGGCGGCGGGGTGAGGGAGCGGGAAGCATCTTCTCCCTCGTCCGGCTCGGCGGACGGCGATCAATCCCGCAACGTCACCCATCGTTCGTGGGGCAGTCGCTCGCCCAGCGTGGCCAGCACCTCCGGTTCGTGTCCATGCGTGGCGTAGACGCCCCAGTAGGCGGTGAGCAGCATGAGCACGAGTACGCCGAACCACGCGGCGATCTCGCCCTGCGGCACGAAGCGAAGACGATACAGCAGCAGCACGCATACCAGCACCGTCAATCCCTTGTAACACGCCAGACTGAAGGCCGACTGCGTGTGCTGGATGATGGTGTAGGCGATGGGGTTCGCCTCCACCATGCCGATGGTGCGCAGGTGCGTGATGGTGGCGGCCAGGTCGGCGGCGCTGAGCAGCACGATCATGGCCAGCAGCATGGTGACCCGTCGTCCGCGGGCGCGAAGCGGCGCGTGTTCGGGCAGGTCGGGGGTGGGCAGGGCGGGCGTGGCGAAGGGCATGATCGGCACCTCCCGGCGGCGTCGCGGTACAAACCGTGACGACCGCGTGTTGTCGCCTTCGCCCCGTGGTCGGTCGTGCCGGCCGGCGGGGTCGCCCGCGGATGGGGCCGGAGTTGACCCGTCGCCCTTGCGTAGATCGGCCCGAATGTCACAGTTCTTGATGCGGCGCGGGCTAGGATGGTGACGGAGCGTCGCGGACCAGCCGGCGCGGCCGGATCAGAGGAGCCCCACATGCGCCTGACATCGCGCGGAACCATCGCCGCCCGTTCGCTGGGGCTGTGGGGCCTCCTGGCGGTGGGTGCGGCGTCGTGGGCTCCCGGCCTTGTCGCGCTGGGGCAGTTCGACGACAACCCCGTCTACGTGGACGATTCGCCCGCCGCGTGGGAGCTGTTCCGGCGCGCCCGTGATCACGAACAGGAAAATCCCGGCGAGGCGGCCCGCGTCTACCAGGAACTGCTCGACCTGCACGCGCACAAGCTCATTCCGTTGCGCGAGGCGGATCGGCATCACCTGGCCAGCGCGCGCATCCGGGTCAACGCCGCGCTGCTCGCCAACCCGCGCGTGCTGGAGCGTTATCGGGCGATCGAGACGTCCACCGCCCGACGCATGCTCGAACAGGGGCAGTATGAATCGCTGCTGCGGACGCGCTTCCTGACCGAACCGGCCCTGGAGGCGGCGCTCCGTCTCGCGCAGGACGCGGTGGAGCGGGCCCACTTCATGCGGGCGGTGCGCGCGCTGACCGAGCTGGCCGCTCACCCGGATCTGGCGGGTCGGCGCGCCGCCTATCGCTGGCTGCTGCTGGGACTGGCGGCCAACCATCTGGGTGACTCGACGCTCCGTCAGCAGGCGGTGGACGCCCTGGCCGGCGCCGCAGATGCCGACAGCCGCGCGTGCCTGGACGAGCTCAATCGCCTGCTCAGGCAGGGTCCGGGTCCGGAGGAAGCACGTGGCCTGACGGTGCTCGACGCCGCTCCGTCTCCCGACCTGGCGGCGCTCGGCGGCACGCCCATCTGGAGCGCGGAGCTGACCGAGTCGCTCTTCCGTCGGCGTTTCGCCACGCTCGATCTGTCGGGTCGGGGCATGGGCGCGACGGTGGAGGCCACGCGCCTCATGGGCGACCTGCTCACCGCCGCTCCCACCGTGGCCGGGCGCATGGTGTATGTGAACGAGGGTCACGTGATCCGCGCCTTCGACCGCTTCAGTCAGCGCGAGTTCTGGAGCCGCAAGGTGGGCGAGGGAGGCGTGATCTCTCCCCGCGGCAATCGATCGGTGGGCGACCTCAACATCGTCGCGGTGTCGGGCGACCGGCTGGTGACGATCACCGGTCACGCCGGTGCGCAGGGGCGCGTGGGCAGCGCGTTCATCGTCTGCCTGGACGCCGTCACCGGGCGCGAGCACTGGCGCACGGGCTTCGATCGGCTGGGATCGCGCGATGAACTGGCCGGACTGTATCCGCACGGAGCGCCGATCATCGCGGACGGGCAGGTCTTCGTCCTCGCCCGCAAGAGCCAGGGGCAGCTGCTGATGAGCACGTACCTGGTCGCGCTGGACCTGGTCAGCGGGTCGCCCCGCTGGTCGCAGTACATCGCCAGCAGCGGCGGGCTGCAGCAGAGCGAGTCGAGGCCGTACTCGACCCCCGTGTACGCGGGCGGCGAGGTGTTCGTGGCCTCCGCCTTCGGCGCGGTGGCGTGCCTGGAGGCGGGCACCGGCGAGGTGCGCTGGCTGCGCCGGCTCGAGTCGCCCTATCGGCTCTCGGCGGGCACGCTGCCGTGGGAGATGGGCGGTCCGGCCGTGACGGGGCGGGGCGTCTTCGTCCTCACGTCGGACCAGCGATGGGTCGTTCACCTTGATCGACTGACCGGGCTGGAGCTGGGGCGCTTCGCCGCCACCGACTGGGGTTCGCCGGCGTACCTGCTGGGCGCGGGCGAGTGGGTGTACGCGGTGGGGCGCAACCTCAACGGCATCGACGCACTGGCGCCGGGCGTGCCCCTGTGGACGCTCAATGTCTCCACGCCCGAGAGCATCGCCTACGACATCCGAGGCCGCGTGCAGGTGGCGGGGTCCATGCTCATCGTCCCCACCGATCGCGGCGTCCTGTACGTGCGCGGCGATTCGGGCGAGGTGCTCTCCACCATCGATCATCGCGGCGCGGGCAACCCGCTGGTGGTCGGCGCGGAACTGTTCGTCGCCGGCAGCGATCGGCTTGACGCCTACATGCCCCTCGCCGTGGCCGAGAACATGCTGCGCCGCCAGATCGAGGCCTCGCCCGATGACCCCGAGCCGGCCCTTTCGCTGCTGCGGCTGGCGCGGCGCGTCGAAGATCCGGCCGCCACCGTGGCGCTGGCCATCGAGGCCGCCGATCTGGCCGGGGCGGCAATCGGGCGCGACGTCGACGCCCGACGGCGTGACCGCGCCCAGAGCGACCTCTTCGAGACGCTGCTCGAGTTCGCCCGTGACCACCAGGAACTTCCCTACGCCACCGGCGCGCCGCTGCACAGCCGACTGGCGGCGGCGGCGGCCAACGACGCGCAGCGCGTGGAGCACCTGCTGGCCCGCGGCGACTGGCTGGCCATCCTCGCCCAGCGCGACCCCGTTCACCTGACCGAGGCCATCGAGTCCTTTCAGTCGGTGCTCACCGATCCGACCCTGGCCCAGGCGGAGCGAACCAGCGGCGGCGTGAGGCGCCGCGCCTCGAGCGACGCCGCCGAACGCCTGGGCGCGCTCATCGCGCGTCACGGCGCCGCCTACGCCGGGTTGGCGCGCGAGGCCGAGTCCGCCTTCGCCCGCATCAGGCAGAACGCCTCGCCGGGCGAGTTGATCGAGCTGGCACGTCGCTACCCCTTCGCCGAGGCGTCGCGCGAAGCGCTGCTGCTCGCCGCCAATCGCCTGCGCGAGGCGGGTCGCCCGCGCGAGGCCCTGGCGGCGCTGACCACGCTGTACGCCGCCTCACCCACGACGACGCAGGCCCGACCCGTGCTCGGCGCCATGGTGACGCTGTGCGAGCAGGCCGGCTGGCGCATCCTTGCCGCCCACTGGGTCGGCCTCGCCGAGCGTCGCCACGGGCTGAAGGAACTGCCCGGCCCGGACGGTGCGCCGCGGACTCACGCCGCCGCACTCGACGCCCTGCTGCCCGACGCTGCGGTCGATCGTCTCCCTTCGCTGCGGCGCATCGTCGCCGATCAGGCGCAGGAGCTTCCTGTGCTCCCCGGACGGCTGGTGCGGACCCGCTCGGGCGTGACCGCGCCTACCCGCTACGCCCTGATGCTGGGCGAAGGCGGCGTCGTCAGCCGTGTTCAGGGCACGCCCCTCTCGGCCAGCTGGAGCGCGGCGCTGGGCGACCCCGAGATGCAACTGATCGCGCACGATCGTCGCTCGATCCTCTTCGTGTTGCCCGGCACGGGAGGCGACCTGGTCCGCGTGGACGCGGAGACCGGCGAAACGCTCTGGAAGACCGCCGAACTGCGCGCCTCCACCGCCCGTCTCGGCCAGCGCCCGCGCACCGGCGTCGGTCGATTCATCGACCTGCCCAACGGCATGCGCTTCGACGCCCAGGAGCCGGTGCCCCTGCCCGGCGCCGGCGACGTCATCATCATCGGGCGCTCGGGCGGGGCGCGGCGTTTCGACCTCGCCAGGCCCGGCGTCCCCATCGCGTGGGAAGGCGATCACCCGCTCGAGCAGGTGCATCACGCCCTGCGCCACGATCTGGCCGTCGTGCTGGCCGGGTTCGACCGTGACCCTCGGACGGGCGGCATCGTGGGACGCATCGTGCTGCTCGACCCCGACGACGGCTCGGTGCTGCGAACGCTCTCCACGCAGGATGACGAACTGGTGCGATGGATG
The DNA here is from genome assembly GCA_015709595.1 of Phycisphaeraceae bacterium. Taxonomy (NCBI): domain Bacteria; kingdom Pseudomonadati; phylum Planctomycetota; class Phycisphaerae; order Phycisphaerales; family Phycisphaeraceae; species Phycisphaeraceae bacterium. Next base: position 1,162,358 of record CP054178.1, on the reverse strand, counting down.
GTCCTCACCCCAGGCGGCGAACTGGTCTACGGCGCGGGCAACGGGCTGGCGGGCGTGGACCTCGCCTCGGGCGAGCGGCTCTGGACCAGCGACGCTCCCGAGAACCGTCTGCTCGGCCGCGCGTGGGTGATGGATGACCTGGTGCTCGCCGCCGACTCCGGCGCGCGACTGGTGTCGATCCGCGCCCGCGATGGGCGCATGAGCCGCGACTTCCAGCCCGACTCCGGTCCCGCCTGGACGGCCCGCGATCTCGTCAACCTGCACGTCGTCGGTGGACGCATCCTCGCCCACTACCAGGAGCGGCTCGTGTGGTTCCTGCCCGATGGGACCATCGACGGACAGGACGTGACGCCCGAAGAGCGGCAGTACACCGATGTGCTGCTGGCCGACGACCGGATGCTGGCCATCTCCCACGTCATCATCGGCCGCGCCGGCGAGTTCGAGGTCCGAAGCCCCGGCGTCACCCACGTGGATGTGCTCTACCTTTTCAGCCGCAGCAACGCCATCCTCGACAAGCGCTTCGTCGAGTCCACCCGCGAAGTGCTGCACGGCACGGCGCTCATCGACGGCTGGGCCCTGCTCTCATCGCGCAACCGCACCATCGCCGTGTCGGTGGAATAGGAACCTGTCGCGCCGGTGGAGAAGGCCAGTCGCGAAAGCACCCGTCCTCTGAACACTCCCTCTCCCTCCGGGAGAGGGTTGGGGTGAGGGTCCTTCCTTCACGGATTCATCTGTCGGTGGGCCAGGGTCAATGGCGGGCAGGCGCCAGTGGGGCAGGCGTCCCGCCTGCCATCCTCAAAGGAATCGCGGCCGAGGATGGCCGCGCCACCGAATCTCCACTCCGCTCCTCCAGCACCTGCCACGCCGGGCTGTAGTACACCACCCGCTGCTGGTTGAGCGTGTGGGTCGAGTCCTCGGGGTCGGCATCGACCCGCACCGGCACCCGGTGGTGCAGGGCGTTGTACTGGTGCTGGGCCACGGGGTAGATGCTCTCGCCCTCCTCGTGGTCGATGGCCACCAGCCGGTTCCAGGCGTCGTAGCGGTAATTGGTGAGCCCCCCCCCGCACCGCCCCCCGGCGTGTCATCCGCGAGGGCAGCATCGCGGTGATGTTGAGCGACGGCGACCATGCGGGGCATTCTACTCGATGGAGGGAGGGGAGTGCGAGAGCAGACGGCGCAGTGCTGTTTTCGGACACAGACGGTCGTACTCGTTGATGAAGACCGCCGTCACAGGTCGCAGGGTCCACTCGCCGGAGGACGGGTCATGGGACCGGACCATCGTGCCGATGGTCACATCGTCGATGCTGTACCGCTGTCGGATTGTTCATCGTCGTTGTCCGGTACCCATTCCCAGTGCTCAAGCGGCTCCAACTCGCCGCCGCATTTGCAGACGTTACCGCCACGCGCTGCGCCCCAGCAACTGGTACAGATTCTTGTCGTGCTCGCTGGCTCTCTGTTCTTGAATGTCAGGTACAGAAGCACAGGGAATACGATCGCTCCTGCACATATCGCTTCGACGATCGTCAGTCGTCGGTGCAGTATCCGCGTCGAGAAGAGCATGAGGAGACACCCGATCAAGATGCTGCCGCATAACGACGTCACGATATCCCCACACAGCCGCGCCGTGCGCCGGTTCTCTCGTAGCTGATGCAACTGATCAGCAGATTTGCGTCGCCACATGCGGTGGTGCTCCCAATTCTGGGTCGTGATCGCGATGCAGTGCCTCCGCGTCGTCATCCTGAACGCGACGACGGTCAGTAATCAATGGATCGATGCAGTTGCCGACGACTTTGCCAAACTCACGCAAGCGCTGGAACGCTGGCCTCCCTGACCTGCCCCCATTTCCTGTACCAGGCCCTATGAGAGTCTGAGGGTGAGGATAGGGGTTGAGGGGATCGACGCTGGCCGGGCCGGAGGGAGGGGCGCAGCCCCGACCGGAGGACCGGCCAGCATCGCCGCGAACGTCGCCGGGGGAACGTACCCCAGCGAGGAGTGCGGCCGGTGATGGTTGTACTCGTTCTTCCACGATGACGCCAGCGCCCTGGCGTCACGCACATCAGTGAACACTTCCGCGTTGAGCAGCTCATCCCGCAGGCGGCCGTGGAAGCTCTCGGCGTAGCCGTTCTCCCACGGGCTGCCGGGCGCGATGTATACGTTCTCCACGCCCGTCAGCTCCGCCAGGCGCCGGAGCGTCGTCGCGATGAACTCCGGACCGTTGTCGCTGCGGATGTGATCCGGAATGCCGCGCGTGGTGAACAGGCCAATCAGAACATCCGCCACGCCGCCCGCCGTCATCGAGCGGTTCACCTCCAGCGCCAGGCACTCTCGCGTGAACTCATCCACCACGCTCAGCCACTTCAGCGCCCCCCCACGTGCATCCGTGTCGTGGATGAAGTCGATGGCCCACACGTGATCCTGGTGCTCCGGGCGGCGCCGCAGGATCCCATTCGCGGAGTGACCCAGACGCCTGCGTTTGTGCTGCTTTTCAGGCACTTTCAGACCCTCCTGCCTCCACAGACGATGGACCCGCTTGCGGTTCACACGCCACCCCTCCAGACGAAGCATCCCCCAGATCATCCGGCAGCCCCGACGCGGATGACGCCGCACCAGTTCGTGCATGCGGCGGACCAGGGGCTCATCGCCGTCCCGCGGGATCGCCGCGTACCGCTGCGTCGAACGCGGCTGGTTCAGCACGCGGCAGACCCGACGCTCGCTCACGCGAGGATCGGTCGGCTGCAGTGTCGCCCGCACGTGCGTCACGACGCACCTCCGACGCGCGGGCGCCCCCCCGCATCCCCCGATGCGGCTTTCCCAGGTAGTCGTTGGCCTCCTTCAGGATCTGGTTGTCGATCGTCAGGTCGGCCACGGCCTTCTTCAGCCGCGCGTTCTCGATCTCCAGTTCCTTCAGACGCCGGGCCTCCTCCGACTTCATCCCGCCATACTGGTTCCGCCAGCGGTTGAACGTCTGTTCGCTGACGCCCAGATGTTGGATGACCTGGGCGATGGAGCGGCCCGCCGCCAGCATGGCGTCCGCCTCACGCAGCTTCGTCACGATCTGTTCCGCCGAATGCCTTGTCCGCTTCATCTTCGAGAGTCTCCGGGGCCAACCCGTGGCCCATCGGGACTCTCATAAGACCTGGATCAGTTTTGGGGGGGCAGGTCAACCCCATACCCGTACAGGTTCATCGAGTCCACGTACCCCGCGGGGTCGCGGTTGAGCCAGCGGAAGGTGACGGCGTCGTAGAACCGGAACCGCACCGCGTACAATCGCGTCGGCTGGTCGTAGCGGTAGCCGGACCAGCCCACGATGCTATCGACGCCACCCCCGGAACCCGGGCCGGGGGTGGAGAGAGCCCCCTTGGGAAGCGCGGCGACCCACGTCGTCCCCCGCAGTGTCTGGTCCGTCGAGTCCACCTCGCCGTCCCGGTCGATGTCCATCTCGGAGCGGTAGGTGGCGCTGGTGATCGGCACGCTGCCGCCCCCGGAAACGATCAGGTCATCCAGCGGGGCGTTGGGCGCGTTTCGATTTCGCTTGACCGCCGTGCGCCGCCGACCCATACTCCACCGCGCATGGCCGGTCCTCTCACGCTTTCGGAACTGGCGGGCAAGATCGGCGCCGAACTGGTCGGCGGCGACGGTGGCCGCGTCGTCGTCGGCTGCGCCTCGATCGAGGCCGCCCGTCCCGATGAGGTGGCGTTTCTCGCCAACGCCAAGTATCTGCAGTATCTGGAGTCCAGCAAGGCCGCCGCGGTGATCGCGGACCCCAGGACGCCCCGGCCCGCGGGGGTGGCGCTGCTGGTGGCGAAGGATCCGTACTTCGCCTTCCGCAACGCGATGATCGAACTGCATGGGTTCCGCGTGCATCCGCCTCCGATGGACGCCCCCCCTACGCCGTCCGGCCCGACCATCAGCCCCCGCGCGGCGGTGCATTCCACGGCGACGATCGGCGAGTGGACGGTGATCCACCCCTTCGCCACGGTGGAGCGGGGAGCGGTCATTGGCGCCCGCTCGGTGCTCTACCCCGGCGCGTACGTGGGGCCGGACAGCCGGGTGGGCGATGACTGCATCCTCTACCCCGGCGTGGCGGTGTACGACCGCTGCATCGTGGGCAACCGCGTCACGCTGCACGCCAACACCGTCATCGGGCAGGACGGGTTCGGCTACGCCACGCACGCGGGGGCGCATCACAAGATTCCACAGCACGGCATCGTGGTCATCGAGGATGACGTGGAACTGGGCGCCGCGTGCGCCATCGAGCGGGCGGCGATGGGCGAAACCCGCATCGGCCAGGGCACCAAGTTCGCCGACCTCATTTCCATCGGGCACGGCACCACCATCGGACGGCATTGCCTGCTGGTGTCGCTGGTGGGCGTGGCGGGTTCGGTGGAGGTGGGCAACTACGTGGTGCTGGGCGGGCAGGTGGGCGTGAGCGGGCACATCTCCATCGGCGACGGCGTGCAGGCGGCGGGCAAGACCGCCATCATCGCCGACACGCCCGCGGGGATGAAGGTGGGCGGCATTCCCGCGGTGGAGTTCAACAAGGCCAAGCGCAACGCGCTGGTGGGCGCGGATCTCTTCGGGCTGGCGAAGAAGGTGCGCGAACTGGAGGAGAAGATCGCGCGGCTGGAAGGCGGCGGGAGGTAGGACGCAGCGACGTTCGAGGGAAGCGGGAATCCGGAATCATCGCGACCGATCCCCAAGCAGTGCCTCCAGCACGCCGGCGGCGTGGAGCAGTCGCTCCTCCTCCATCGCGGGGGCCTGCAACTGCACGCCGATGGGCAGACGCGATCCATCGACATCCGCCCAGCCCGCGGGGATCGACAGGGCGGCCAGACCGGCGATGTTGGCGTTGACGGTGTACACGTCGCCCAGGTACATCGACAACGGGTCGGACTTCTCGCCCAGTCGCCAGGCGGGCGAGGGGGCGGTGGGTCCGAGGATCACGTCGCATGCGTGAAACGCACGGCTGAACTCATCGCGGATGAGGCGGCGCGCCTTGAGCGCGCGGAGGTAGAACTGATCCGCGTACCCCGCGCTGAGCACGTATGTCCCCAGCATGATGCGACGGCGCACCTCCGGTCCGAAGCCCTCGGAGCGGCTGCGCTCGTACAGATCCGTGAGCGCTTCGCCCGGCTGCGGCGCAGCCCGGCGGCCGTACCGGATGCCGTCGTATCGCGCCAGGTTGCTCGAGGCCTCCGCCGCCGCCAGGATGTAATACGTGGCGATGCCGTGATCGGTGAGCGGCAGGTCAATCTCCACGATCGAGGCGCCGGCGCGGCGGCAGCACTCGATGGCGCGGTCGAGGGCCCCGGTGATGGCGGGGTGATTCTCCGGAGAGCGGTGCTGACGGGCCACGCCCACGCGCCAGGGACCGTCCAGCGGCTGCGCGAGCGCAGCGACGGCTCGCGTCGGGGCCAGGTCGGCGCAGGTGGCGTCGAGCGGGTCGCGCCCGGAGATCACGTCGAGCAGGATGGCGGCGTCCTCCACGCAGTGCGTGATGGGGCCGATCTGGTCGAGCGACGACGCGAAGGCGACGAGCCCCCAGCGCGAGACTCGCCCGTACGAGGGCTTGACGCCCACCACGCCGCAGCAGGCCGCCGGCTGTCGCACCGAGCCGCCGGTGTCGGAGCCGAGCGCGGCGGGACAGAGCCAGGCCGCCACCGCCGAGGCGCTCCCGCCGGAGGAGCCGCCCGGCACCCGGTCCGGCGCGTGGGGGTTGCGCACCGGGCCGCAGGCGCAGTGCTCGGTGGAGGAGCCCATGGCGAACTCATCGCAGTTGGTGCGCCCCAGGATGACGGCCCCTTCCCCAAGCAGGCGACTCACCGCGGTGGCGTCGAAAGGGGATCGGTAATGCTCCAGGAAGCGTGACCCCGCCGCGGTCGTGCCCAGCGTGCATGCGATGTTGTCCTTGATGGCGATGGGCACGCCCGCAAGGGCGCCGCCGGATTCCCCGCGTGATAGCCGGGCGTCGATTTCGCCGGCGCGTCGCAGGGCGTCGTCCGCGTAGACCTCGCGGAAGGCGTTGAGCGCGAGGTTGTGCGCCTCGATGCGATCAAGCATGGCCCGCACGACATCGGTGGCGGAAACCGTGCGCGAGGCGATGGCGCGGCGGAGTTGCGCCAGGGTCATCCCCGCGGGACCATCCGGACGGGTGGCGGGGGATTGCGCGGGACTTGCGGCGGAGTTCGCGGGGGGCCTCATCACGACTCGCCCTCGGCGATGACCTTGGGCACGGCGATGAACGGTCCCTCCACCGCCGGGGCGTTGCGCAGGGCCTCCTCGACCGGCAGGGATGGCGACGGCTCATCCGGATCCAGTCGATTCCTGATGGGCGGCGGGTGGGAGAGCGGCTCGACGCCCTCGAGGTCCAGTTCCTCAAGACGCGACATGTGGGCGACGATGGCGGAGAGTTCGACGACCATGGATCGGACCTCGGCGTCGGTCAGCCGCAGCCGGGCCAGTCGGGCGAGACGCTGGACTTCATCAGGTGAGATCGGGGCTTCCACGGTGGAGTGTAGGGGAGAGCCGCGGGCGCCGGGATCGTGAGCGGTCAATCGCGGGATCGGCTGGCGATCGCCTCCCATTCGACCCCTTCCGACCCCCCGCCTAGCGTTTCGACCGGCTGCGCGGCCGGACTGCACCTCGGGGGCGAGAACGGACGGACACCGCATGGCTGGGCGACGATTGGTGGTTCTCTCCATCGTGACGCGGATCGTCGTGTCCCTGGCGGTGGTGGGCGTGGGGTTCGGCGTGTTTCAGGCGTTGTTCCTGACCCGTCCCAAGCCGCCCGAACTGAGGACGGATCTGACCCTGCCGCGCGTGCGCGTGATGCGGACGGCCCTGGTGACGGTGCAGCGACAGTGGACCGGCTTCGGCACCGCCGACGCCATGCTGCGGGCGGATGTCCCGGCGGAGGTGTCGGGCGTGGTGGCGGCCATCGAGCCGGGCGTGCTGGAGGGCAAGCCGGTCGAGGCGGGCCAGCCGCTGATCCGGCTGGATGACGCAGACTACCGGCAGCGACTGGCGGGCATCACGCAGCGACTCAACGAACTCAATGCGGAACTCGAGGCGCTGGACATCGAGGAAAGGGCGTGGACCGATCGCCTGACCTTCGCGCAGACCGATCTGGATGTGGCGCGTCGGGATTACGAGCGCATCCGCACGCTGGTGGAGCAGGGGGACGCGAAGCAGCTGGAACTGGACCGCGTCATCACCGCGCTGCAGGCCGCCCAGCGCGTGGTCACCAGCACGCGCGAGGAAGTGAGCAAGATCGCCCCCCGGCGGCTGCGCTGGCAGGCCCAGCGGGATGGTCTGCTGGCGGAGAAAGCGCTGGCGGAACGGAACGTGGAGCGCTGCCTGATCCGAAGCCCGCTGGCGGGCGTGCTGGAGCGAGTGGACGTCAAGGTCGGCGAGCAGGTGCAGCCGGGCCGGCGCGTGGCGCGGGTGGTGAACCTTGAAAAGATCGAGGTGCCGGTGCGGCTGCCCTCATCGGCGCGGGTCTCGATCCGCGTGGGGGATGAAGCGCAGGTGCTGTCCGCGGGATCGAACGGGGCCTCGAGGGGTGCGTCCGGGGGTGCGTCCGGGGGAGCGTCAGGAGTGCGAACGTGGGGCGGACGAGTGAATCGCATCGGGCCGTCGGACGATCCCGTCACGCGCACCTTTCCCGTGTACATCGAGGTGCTGCAGAATCCGGACGACCCGGCGGCGCTCACGCCAGGCCGGTTCGTGATGGGGCGCATCACCGGGCACGAAGAAGAGCAGCGCGTCGTGGTTCCCCGCGGCGCGGTGGCCAACGACCGCGTCCTGCTGGTGGTGGACGACGTGATCGTGCACCGCGACGTGCTGGTGGCGTACCAGGTGCAACGGCGCTTTCCGCAACTGGGGCTGCCCAGCGAAAACTACTGGGCGGTGCTCAGTGACGGCGTGGAGCCGGGCTCGCTCGTGCTGCTCAACGGCGCGACGGACATTCCCGCCGGAGCGCGGGTGGAGCCAAGCGTCGTCAACGGCGAGTCGCGGCGCGCCGAGGCGCCGGGAGAGGGAGGCGGCCGATGAGTCTGCCCCGCTTCGGCGTGCTCAAGCCGGTGCCGGTGAACCTGCTGATGGCGGCGACCATCATCGCCGGAGCGTGGGCGGCGATCTCGATCACGCGCGAGTTCTTTCCGCGCACGCCCCCCCGCATCATCAACGTCACGCTGCCCTACCCCGGGGCCACGCCCGAGGAGGTGGAGGAGGGGCTGGCGATCAAGGTGGAGGACGCCATCGCCAACCTCGACGAGGTGAAGCAGATGCGCACCACGCTGGCCGAGGGCGGGGGCGGCATCACCGTCGAGCTGCACATGGGCGTGGACACGGACGAGGCCTTGCGCGAGGTGGAGCGCGTGGTGGACTCGCTGCGGGATCTGCCCGCCGAGTCGGAGACGCTGCAGGTCATCAAGTTCCAGCCGCGCCTGCCCGTCATCATGGTCACGGTGTCGGGCGACGCGGGCGAGGCGGCGCTCAAGAAGGCGATTCTCGAGGTGCGCGATGATCTCACCTCGCTGCCCGGCATGGGAGAGGTGGTGGTTTCCGGCGCCCGACGCTACGAGGTGCGCGTGGACGCACGCTACGAGGCCCTGCTGGAGCACGGGCTCTCGCTGCCGCAGGTGGCCGCCGCCGTGCGGGCTTGGATGAACGAGGTGCCGGGGGGAACGGTCCGCACCGAGGCCGGCAACATCCTGGTGCGGACGATGGGCGTGCCCGAGCGGGCCCAGGCGATCCGGCAGATCGTGGTGCAGTCCTCCCCGGACGGTCAGGCGCTGCGCGTGGGCGACGTGGCCACGGTGTCGGAAACCTTCGAGGACGTGGAGAAGTACCGGCGCTTCAACGGCAAGCCGTCGGTCAGTCTGATCGTTTTCAAGGTGGGCGATCAGGACGCGGTGAAGATGGCCAAGATGGTGCGGGCCTACGTGGCGGGCCGCAAGGGCGAGCCCTACGAATCGCGCGGCTTTCAGGCGCTCTTCGACGGTCCCATCCGGGCGGCGCATCAGCTGGGCGCGAGCAGTCGGCATCCGCTTCCGGGCAGCATTCACTCGCACAGCGACCTGGCCCGGTTCATCGAGGGACGCCTCGACCTGCTGTCGCGCAACGCGATTTCCGGCGCGATTCTCGTCTTCCTGACGTTGCTGATCTTCCTGAACTGGCGGGCCGCGCTGTGGGTGTTCACGGGGCTGATGACCGCCGTGTGCGGCACGCTGGTGCTGATGGTGGCCACGGGCGTCACCCTCAACCTGCTCACCATGTTCGGGCTCATCATCGTGCTGGGCATGCTGGTGGATGACGCCATCGTGGTGGCGGAGAACATCCAGACGCGGCATGACCGGGGCGAGACCGCCCTGCAGGCGGCGATCGGGGGCGCGGAGCAGGTGCTCTGGCCGGTCTGCGCCACGGTGAGCACCACCATCGTGGCCTTCCTGCCCCTCATGTTCATCCGAGGGCAGATCGGCGACCTGCTGGGCGCGCTGCCCATGGTGGTCACCTGCGCCCTGCTGATGAGTCTGCTCGAGTCCGTCCTGATTCTGCCAAGCCACATGGGGCACACGCTGGCCAAGCGCGACCGGGCGAAGCCCTCACGCTGGGCTGGGGCGTTCCGGGCGTTTGAACGCCGCCGCGACCGCCTGATCGACAACGTGATCGCGCCGGCCTTCGGGCGACTGCTGAACCTGTCGTTGCGATTCCGCTACATCAGCGCCTCCGTCGCGCTGGCGACGCTGCTGGTGTCGATCGGTCTGTTCGCGGGGGGGCGGGTCCACTTCATCTTCCTCGGCGAGTCGGATGCGGAAACCCTGGTGGTGGACATCCGGCTGCCGATCGGCAGCCCCATCAGCGAGACGGAAACGGTGGTGCGGGCCATCGAGCAGGCGGCCGGGGCCATGCCCGAGGTCGTCTCCGTCAGCGCCATCGTGGGCGAGCGGCAGAACGTGGAGACGGGCGTCACCGACGTGGCCTCTTCGCACCTGGCGCAGATGTACATCGAACTGGTGCCCGTCGAGGCGCGCGACAAGCAGAGCTCCGAAGTCATCGCCGCCATCCGCGCCGCCACCGAGGGCAGGGTGGGGGCGGCGGACTCGGTTCGTTACTCCGAGATCAGCGGCGGACCGGGCGGCGCGGACATCACCATCGAGGTGACGGGCACGCAGCCGCGGGAAATCTCCGCGGCGGCGGACGCCATCGTCGATCGGCTGCGGCGCACGCCGGGCGTCTTTGACGTGGCGGACGACGAGTACACGGGGCAGCGGGAGATCCGCTTCACGCTCAAGCCGGGCGCCGCGGCCCTGGGGTTCACCAACGAGAACGTGGCCCTGCAGGTGCGCGGGGCGCTCTACGGCATCGACGCTCACACTTTCGCCGCCGACCGCGAAGACATCGACGTGCGCGTGCGTCTGGACGAGGCCGCGCGGCGCAACCTGGGCGTGATCGAGAACCTGTGGGTCATCAGCCCGACGGGCGCGGCCGTGCCGCTCGTGGAAATCGCCGACATCGAGGAAAGCAGCAGCTACGCCTCGATCAAGCGACTGGATCGGCGTCGGGTGGTGACGGTGACCGCCGACTGCGCGCCCGGGCTCAGCCCGGAAGAAGTCATGGCCGGCTTCTCCTTCGAGGAGATTCAGGGCCAGTTCCCCGGCGTTCGCATCCTCACGGGCGGGCGCCAGCGCAACTTCGCCGAGGCCTTCGGCTCGCTGCCCATCGGCTTCGCCGCGGCGCTGGTGATGATCTACGTCATCCTGGCCTGGCTCTTCGGCAGCTACGTGCAGCCGCTGGCGGTGATGACGGCCATTCCCTTCGGGGTGATCGGGGTGATCTGGGGGCACTATCTGCTGGGCATCGAGCTGACGTTCCTCAGTCTCATCGGCTTCGTGGCCCTCTCCGGCGTGGTGGTGAACGACTCGCTCATCCTGGTGGAGTATTACAATCACCTGCGGCGCGAGGGTCACCCGCTGCGCGAGGCGCTGGTCATGGCGGGCGTGCGCCGCCTGCGGCCGATCTTCCTGACCACGGTGACCACGGTGCTGGGGCTGACGCCGCTCATGCTGGAGCAGTCATTCCAGGCCCGGTTCCTCATTCCGATGGCGGTGGCGATTTCCTTCGGCCTGATGAGCGCCACGGTGCTGATCCTGATGGTGCTGCCCTGCCTGATCGTCATCATCGATGACCTGGCGGCGGCGGCGCACTTCCTGTGGCACGGCGAAACACGGGCGGCGCGGCGCCAGCGCGAGGGACTCCCCGTCGCCCCCGTGGCGACGGAGTAGACGCCCGCTCCGATCGCGATGGAGCGGCGCGGTGACGTTCCGATGAAATGCGGGCGAACGCCCTTCGACGCTCGCCCACGCGTGGCGCCGATCGCGCCGCCCCCTCTTGACCTCGAACGGCGCGTCGGTGACGTCTGGATCAACGTCGTCGTCGGCGACCCATTGTCATGGCGCCGGCCGCGAGCATCGCCAGCGCGCCCGGAGCGGGCACGAGGTTCGCCCGCGCCCACTCGATCGCCGCCTCGTGCTCCACCTCGTTTTCGTTGAAGTTGAACACGATCCAGAAGGGCCGGGAGTTCTGGATGGCGGCGGATTCATGCCAGAGGTCGAGTTGCAGCAGATAGATTCCGGCGTCGTTCTCGGTCACGCCATTGAGCGTGAAGCCGAGGTGGCGGTGCCACCCGCCCTGTCCGCTGGTGAGCAGTCCGAACCCGGCGACGAAGCCGGTGGACGTGGTGCGCTGCAGCGAACCGAAACTGATGGTCAGCGTTTCCGCCGCCAGGTCGAAACCATCGCCGTTCCACACGCGCAGGGCATCAAGGATGTTGAACCCGAGGAGCGTCGATGCTGGAAAGGCGCCGTCCTCGGCGTCGAAGCCGGGGTTGGTGGTGAAGTTGAAGACGCCGGTGTCGCCGAACTCGCCGCTGAAGACGCGATTGGGAGCGAAGTTGTCCGTCTCGGACCCGGTGACGATGCGGCTGTCGCCGTCGAGTTGCAGCAGAATGTCGCCCGCGTGTCCCCCTCCGCCCGCCAGGGCGGGTTGTGAGCCGATCGACAGCGCGGAGACAGCCAGGAACGAAATCATGCGAAGCATGGATGAAGACCTTTCTTGTTCGTGATGAAGAACTGAAAACGAATCGCGCGGCCTACTGGCGCATGGCCTTGCGGACCGCGAAGAGGTGGGCGACCGCCGGATCGAATCGATTCATCTCCGGGGTCACGTACACCTCGCCGAACTTCGCCGTCTCCACGTGCCCGTCGAGGAAGCCGTAGTTCGTCACGGCGTCGCCCGACCGGGGCTTGCCGCCGTGCAATCCGATGGCCACCTGGTTGGACGCCAGCACAGGCGAGGCCCCGGGATTGCCGGGAACGAACCAGTTCTCGACGTGCGGGTGGTCGGCCCCGGCGTACTCGCCTTCCAGCGCCATGATGACGAAGTGAACCGTCTGTACGTGGTTCTTCACCGTGTGCAGGCGGTCGTACACCTTGACGGGATCGGCGGGCACGCTGCGCGAAAGGAAGTTGTTCACGCCGTAACTGGTGCGGCGGAATGTGTCGGTCGTGCCTTCGATCGGCAGACCCATGCCGCCCTGATCGGCGGGCCAGTGAGGGCTGTTGTCGGCGGGTGATCGCAGCAGCAGCGGGGAGTCGTAGTACTCCTGGAGCGTGTTGACCCAGGTCACTTCCTCGTCGCCGTGCCCGCCTCCGTGGTCAAGCCCCACGTCGATGAACCAGCCGTCGTTGGCCTGCAGGTACATCCAGTGCGCCATCTGCAGGTTGCGCATGTTGCTGACGCACCTGGCCGACAGGGCCGAGGCGCGCACCTTGGCGAAGACCGGCAGGAGGATGCCGGTGAGCAGGGCGAGAATGGCCATGACGACCAGCAGCTCGACCAGCGTGAAACCGCGCGGGCGGATCATGTGGATTCCTCTCGAAACGGGATGATGCGTGCGTGGAAACGGCGTCGCCATGTCGGAACATCGCCGTCGCCCGCCCCGGGATGGGGCCAGCGACATGACGAGGTCTCGATCAGGTGGCGACGAAGAGCATCAGCCCAGCACGGGAGGCCCGCGGGCGGAAACGTCAGCAGGTGCGTCATTCACCACCAGCAAGGCGGCGAACACGCGGAGCGTTCCAGCGGGCAAAGGTGCCATCAACCCGGCGGCATGACCCGGAAGCGACATCGCCGCCACGGCGAGCATCTGGCAAAGTGGACAATCTGCGTGATCTGGAGAATCTTGAGGGGGCTCGGATGGATAGGGGACATCCGGCGAGTCATGATCCAGCGACCTCGAGCACACGCCGTGATCGTGATGGTGGTGGATCGAAACGTGACCTGAGTCCGACCCGGTACCATGGGCCTGAGTCACGTGCAGCGCGCGGAACCCACCCGTGCCTGCCAGCAGGATCACCAGAGCCGTCAGAATGCGGGTGATCAGCGAGTGCATGGAATCCAGTGGTCTACCGCGTCGGCAGCGGGCCGTTTCAATGGGTTGGATGCGCGGCGGACGCGCTGGTTTCCGGGATCGCCGAGGAACCTGCCGCCCACGGAAAAACGGGCCCGCGTCCGGTCCCTCGGAAACCGGAGGCGTAGCCCGTTTCAAAGCTCCTCTCCCCGCCCACGTATTCGCACAAGGGTCTGGAGTCGTTACGCCTTGTGGGCGAACACATTATGCGATTGGTTCGACGCCGCTGCGCCACCGCCACCGTCAATGAGACAGGGCGGTGGCGGGGACGTCCTTCAGCGACCCCCCAAGCGGCGCCCAGCGAAGGACAAGTTCCTCGCCCCCCGTCTTGTTGAACCACTCAACGGTGATTCGATGCGCGCCCTGTGCCAGCGCCACCGTGCCCCGGCGTTCCAGCACGCCATGCAGTCCGTCGTTATCCAGCACCCAGTCGCCGATGGTGAGTCGTGAGCCGTCGTCCGAAACAAGGGCGAACTCGTAGACGTCGTCTTCCGGCACGCTGATGTAGCCGGTGAAGCGGTATCCCGCGCGCTCGCCCGCGCCGCCGCGCGGCAGCGACACCGAGGGGACCGTGTCGGCGTTCACGACGGGCAGGCCCGAAAAGTTGGGCAGGCGATCCCAATCGCCCTGGAACCGCTCGCGTTTCAGGCCCGGTGCGGTGCGTCCGACGGGAACGGCCGCGCGGGGCGTGGCCCGCTCGAAGGTGCGCTCCGTGACGCCGGAAACGGGCTTGCCGCGATGGAACGTGCGGGCCTTGATCGTCGTGGAGGCGTCGATCAGCAGGGGCTTCTCGAACCGGGGCGACGAGGCGTCCGGCGTCGAACCGTCGCGCGTGTAGCGAATTTCCAGTTCCGGCGAACCGGCCGTCATGTTCACCGGCATGGGCCGCACGAAGATCGGTCCCGGCGCGGTGATGGTGGGCGGGTCGTACACCACCGGCGCGCCGATGATCTCCAGCGCGATCGTGGTGCAGATGGCGTCCGGGGCGGCGGCGGGCAGCGAGATCACCACGTCCGACTCCGCGCGGGCCACCTTCAGTTCACTGTCCGGGGCGGCAAGAAGCCGGGCGCGGCGCACCTCGTTGCCCAGCCCCGGCACGATGAGCCGGCCGTTCCCGGGCCAGTCGAAGACGTGCAGGTAGAGCGTGGCGGCGTCGCCGTTATGCTTGACCGTGCAGCGGCCCCAGTCCAGGTGCTGAAAGGGCGTGGCGGTCGTGCCGTGGATCGACTCGCCGTTGATTCTCATCCACGCGCCCATGTCGCGCAGCCGGTCGATGGATTCCTGCGGGAACGTGCCATCGGCCTTGGGGCCGACGTTGAGCAGAAAGTTGCCCCCCTTGGAAGCGATGTCCACGAGTTTGCGGATGAGGTCTTCGCTGGTCTTCCAGTTGTGATCGTGCTTGTTGTACCCCCAGTGGTCGTTCATGGTCATGCAGGTTTCCCAATCGACGCCGGGGAATCCGGTTTCGGGGATTTCCTGCTCGGGCGTGCCGAACTCGCCCTTGTACTTGCCGGGGTCGGTGGTCATACCCGCCATGCCGGCGCGTCCCTTGTCGACGCGGTTGTTGACGATGGTGGCGGGGGAGATGCGCTTGACGTGCTCGTAGAGCGCCACGCCGTGCTCGTGCGTCCACGTGTTCTCCCATTCGCCGTCGAACCACATGACGCCGATATGGCCGTAGTTGGCGAGCAGCTCCTCCACCTGCTTGTGCAGGTACTCGCGGAAGCGGGTGAAGTCGGCGCCTTCGGCGGAGCGCTGCTCCCACCCCCGGCGGGGCAGGTAGTCCGGGTGATGCCAGTCCATGATGGAGTGGTACCAGCAGATGGTCAGCCCATGCCGGCGGCAGGCGTCGGCCAGCTCCTTCATGATGTCGCGCCGGAAGGGCGTGGCCATGATGTCGTAGTCCGACACCTTCGAGTCGAAGAGCGCGAAGCCGTCATGATGCTTGCTGGTGATGACGATGTACTTCATCCCCGCGTCCCTGGCGATGCGGCACCACTCGTCGGCGTCGAACTGGACGGGGTTGAACTGGGGGACGAACTGCTCGTACTGCTCGACGGGAATCTGCGCCGTGTGCATGATCCACTCGCCGTGGTAGCGGGCCGCGCCCCACTCCCCGGCGGGAATCGCGTACAGCCCCCAGTGAATGAACAGTCCGAAGCGGGCTTCGCGCCACCACTGCATGTGGTCGTCGTCTGTCACGGGTTGCGTTTCGTGTGCGGAGGCGCCGGTGTTGCTGGAGGCGGCGTGGTCGAGAGGCGCCGACATCGTCACCCACGGGGCGAGGAGCAGGGCGGGGACGGCCAGCGCGTGGGTGATGCGTCGCATGGGATTCCTCCGAAGGGGGCGGGGACGCCCAGTCTACTGGCAGGCGGGGACGCCTGCCCCACCGAGGTATCTCGCGATTCTAACCCATGCACTCCCCTGAGCCCCGTGGTATGCTGCCCGTCCGCACACGATCCGCACGGGGACTCCACCGCATGACGACAACGCCGATGCAGCAGACCGATCCCATGACCGCCCTGCGTTTTTCGCTCAAGGGTCGCGTGGCCCTTGTCACGGGCAGCAGCAAGGGGCTGGGCAAGGCCATGGCCATGGCCCTCGGCGCCGCCGGCGCCAGAGTGGCGATCAACTACCAGAACAGCGAGGCGCACGGCCGGGCGGCGTTTGAGGAGTTCCAGTCCCGCGGATATGAGGGCGGACTCTTCCGCGGCAACGTGGTGGATGAGGCGGACACCAACCGGCTCATCCGCGCCATCGGCGAGCAGCTGGGTCCGGTGGACATTCTCATCATCAACGCCACGCCCGACCAGCCGCACAAGCCCATCGAGCATTACGACTGGACCTTCTACCAGTCGATGCTGGACTTCTTCATCAGGAGTCCGTATCTGCTTACGCGTGCGGCGCTGCCGCACATGAAGAAGCAGCGCTGGGGGCGGATCATCAACATCGGGTCGGAGGTGTTCCAGCGGGGAGTCGGCAACTTCAGCGCCTACGTCGCCGCCAAGGGCGGTCAGAACGGCTGGACGCGCTCCATGGCCACGGAACTGGCGCCGCACAACATTACGGTCAACATGATCTCGCCCGGCTGGATTCCCGTGGAGCGTCACGCCAACGACCCCCAGGCGGAGAAGGACGCCTACAAGGCGCTCATCCCCATGCGTCGCTGGGGCGTGCCGGAGGATGTGGCGGGGGCGGCGGTGTTCCTCGCCTCCGACGCGGCGTCGTTCATCACCGGGCAGAACCTCTGCATCAACGGCGGCATGACGGTCGCCTGATCTGGGTGGGGCCAAACACGAGGAGACGGACCATGCGGGACATCGTGCGACTGGGCGTGCTGCTGGCGATTGGCGCGGCGCTGGGACTGGCCGGGTGCAACGGCGGAGGAAGCGGGGATTCATCGGGCGGCGGCGCCTCGACCGGCGGGGGATCGTCGCGCCCGCCCGTCAAGGTCGTCGCCTTCGATGAGAACCGCATGGTGCTTCAGGGCATCCGCGACGAAACCGTCGTCGGAACCGTGGTGCAGAACCCGTACATGTACGGCTACCGCTCCATCGAGGTGCTCAACGAGATCCACAAGGGCAACAGGAGCGTCATTCCCGCCAACGGCTTCATCGACATCCCCGCGCGCGTGGTCATGAAGTTCGGCGGCGGCGACAGGTTCTTCGGCGCCGAGATCGTGGACGTAGACGAGTTCGAGCAGGATCTCAACGCCAAACTGACCGGGAGCGGCTCGGCCTCGGGCGGCGCGGGGGGCGGATCGTCCGGCGGCGCCAGGCCGCGCTTCGCCTTCGTCACCAACGGCGTCGCCGACTTCTGGACCATCGCCAAGGCCGGCGCCGAGCAGGCGGGCAAGGACTACAACGTCGAAGTCACCGTCATCATGCCCAGCGGCATCACCGATCAGACGCGCAAAATCGAGGATCTGCTCTCGCGCGGGACCGACGGCATCGCCATCAGCCCCATCAACCCCGACAACCAGGGCGACGTGCTCAACAACGCGGCCTCGAAGAAACCCCTCATCACGCACGATTCCGACGCGCCCAACAGCGATCGTCTCGTGTACATCGGCATGGACAACTACACCGCGGGCTACCTGTGCGGGAAGATGACGCGGCAGGCGATTCCCGACGGCGGCAAGGTGATGATCTTCATCGGACGCCTCGATCAGGACAACGCCAAGCGCCGACGCCAGGGCTGCATCGACGGGCTGCTGGGCCGCGAGCCCGACCCGTCGCGCAACGACCCGGTGGATCAGATCATCCGCAGCGATGACGGGCGATTCGAGATTCTCGGCACCATGACTGACAACTTCGACCGGGCCAAGGCCAAGGCCAACGCCGAGGACGCCATCACCCGCAACCCGGACCTGGCGGCGATGGTGGGGCTGTTCGAGTACAACCCGCCGCTCATCATGGAGGCGCTGGACAAGGTCGGCCGCCTGAAGGCGAAGTGACCGGCGCCTTGTGCGATCCGACATGCTGCACGTTCGCTCCGTCTCCAAGCAGTTCCCCGGTGTGCGCGCGCTGCAGGAGGTGTCGCTGTCGCTCGGGCGCGGCGAGGTGCTGGCCATCGTCGGTGAAAACGGCGCGGGCAAAAGCACGCTGATGAAGATCCTCGCCGGCGTGCTCACGCCCGACGCCGGTGAACTGGTGCTGGACGATGAGCCCCTTCGGCTGGAAGGCCCGCGTCACGCCATCGAACGCGGCATCGCGCTGATTCACCAGGAACTCAACCTCGCCGACAATCTGGACGTGGCGGCCAATATCTTCCTCGGACGCGAGCCGCGCAAGGCGCCGGGATGGATCGACCGGAGACGGCTGGAATCGGAGGCGGCGACGTGGCTTCAAGCGGTGGGGCTGGACGTTCCGCCGCGCACCATCGCAGGGGCCCTGTCGATCGGTCGAAGGCAGATGGTGGAGATCGCCAAGGCGCTCTCCACGCATGCGAGGATCATCATCATGGATGAGCCGACCTCGTCGCTCACGCAGCACGAGGCGCTCACGCTCTTCGGCGTGGTGCGCGGCCTGAAGGCGCGGGGCGTGGGCGTGATCTACATCTCCCACCGGCTCGGCGAAGTCACCGAACTGGCCGATCGCGTCGTCGTGCTGCGCGACGGACGCAACGCGGGTGAACTGGGCCGGAGCGAGATCACGCACGACGCCATGGTGCGTCTGATGGTGGGGCGCGACGTGTCGCAGATCTACAACCACGCTCCCGGAACGCCGGGCGGGCCCGCGCTGCGCGTGCGCGACCTGCGCACGCCCGCGCATCCCGCGCGCCCCGTGTCGTTCGACCTTCGTGCGGGCGAGATCGTCGGGCTGGCCGGTCTGGTCGGGGCTGGGCGGACGGAACTGCTGGAGACGATCTTCGGCATCACCCCCGCCGTGGGGGGGATGGTCCAGGTCGGCGCGGGTGAAGCCGCGCCGCCGTTTTCGCACCCGCTGGCGGCGATTCAGGCCGGGCTGGGACTGGCGCCGGAGGATCGCAAGCAGGCGGGGCTGATCCTGGAGATGAGCGTGCGCGACAACCTCGCCCTGGCCTCGCTGCGGCGCGATTGCCATCCGGGCGGGTTTCTCAACCGGGCCTCAGCGCTCAGGCAATGCGGCGAGATGATCCGCATCCTGTCCATCCGCACGCCGCACCAGCGGCAACAGGCGCAGTATCTTTCCGGCGGCAATCAGCAGAAGATCGTGCTGGGCAAGTGGCTGCAGATGAACCCGCGCGTGCTGCTGCTGGATGAGCCGACGCGCGGCATCGACGTGGGGGCGAAGCAGGAGATCTACCGACTCATGGAGGAACTGGCGGCGCGCGGCGTGGCGATTCTCTTCGCCTCCAGCGAAATGGAGGAGGTTCTCAGCATGTCCGACCGCGCCCTGGTGATGCACGAGGGGCGAATCACGGGTGAATTGTCGCGCGGGGAACTCTCGGAGCAGGCGGTGATCGGGCTGATGACAGGCCAGGCGAAGGCGGCGTAGCAAAGGGCGCGGATGAAGAAGATTCTCGGCATCCTGGGACTGTTGATCGCGATCTGCCTGTTCACGGCGATCTCGAGCGATCGCTTTCTCCTGATGGGCAACGTCGAGAACCTGGTGCACCGCACGTCGCTGTTCGGCATCCTCGCCATCGGGGCGGCGTTCGTCATCATCACGGGCGGGATCGACCTCTCCATCGGTTCGATGGTCTGCCTCGTGGGCGTGCTGCTGCCGTGGCTGTTGACGAAACAGGGCTGGCCCGTCGGCGCCGCGGTGCCGACGGTGCTGGGCATGTCGCTGCTCATCGGCATGACGCACGGCCTGCTGGTGACGCGGCTGAAGCTGCAACCCTTCGTGGTCACGCTGTGCGGCCTGTTGCTCTACCGGGGCTTGGCGCGCGGGCTGACGGGCGACCAATCGCAGGGCTTCGGCATGGGCTTCAAGGAACTGCGGTCCATCGCCAACGGGCGCGTGCCACTCTTCGGCGGCGGGGAAGGGGTCTTTCAACTCCCGGCCAGTTTCATCACGCTGGCGGTGGTTGGGGTGCTGGCGTGGGTGTTTCTGACATGCACCATCTGGGGGCGATACCTGCTGGCCCTCGGTCGCAACGAACAGGCGGCCCGCTACAGCGGTATCCGCACCGAGCGGATGACCGTGCTGGCGTACACCATCTGCTCCGGCCTGGCGGGGTTGGGCGGCATGCTGTTCGTGCTGGACATCAACGCCGCGCAGCCCTCGGACTTCGGCAACTTCTACGAGCTCTACGCCATCGCCGCCGCAGTGCTGGGGGGGTGCTCGCTGCGCGGAGGCGAAGGGTCCATTCCGGGGGTGGTCATCGGGGCGGCGGTGATGGTGGTGCTCTCCAACACCATCAACCTGGTCTTCCCGCGGTATCAGAACGTGGAATTCGCCATCATCGGAGCGGTCATCCTGGCGGGAGTGATCGTGGATGAACTGGTCAAGCGGGCCGTGGCGCGACGGCGGGCGCGAATGGCGCGGGGCGGCGGATAGAGCAGGAACGGGGGCTGCCAGCTATCGGCCGTCGGCCATCATCCGTTAGGCGAAGGGATCGGGGAGGGGGGACCAGGGCATCAAGGGATCGAGGCATCAAGCGATCACGACACTCACCACCCTGTACGCAGCACTCAGCACCCATCGCTTCCCCCTACGACACCAGCCCCTTCGTCAGGCGCATGAACGCCGTCTCCAGGTTCACCTGCTCTTCCTGCATCGAAGTGAGCCGGAAGCCGTTGGCGATCAGCCGGGCGGGAATGTCGGAGATCGGCAGGCCGCTCTCCGGGTCGATGGTGATGTCCACGCGGGGCCTGCCGTTGTTCTGCGTCACGTCGACGGCCTTGACGCCCTTCACCTGCCGCAGCATCTGGGCGGCCATCTCCTCCTTGCCTTCCAGCGTGACGTGAACGACGAAGCCCATGCGGGCGCGGGCCATGATCTCGGTGACCTGCCCCGAGAAGAGCAGTTCACCGCGCTCGATGATGCCCACCGTGTTGCACAGTTCGGCCAGCTCATGCAGGATGTGCGACGAGATGATGATGGTCTTGCCCATCCGCCGCAGTTCCTTGAGGAGCTCGCGGATTTCGATGCGGGCGCGGGGGTCAAGGCCCGAGGCGGGCTCGTCCAGCAGAAGGACCTTCGGGTCGTGCAGCAGCACGCGGGCGATGGACAGCCGCTGCTGCATGCCGCGCGACAGCCCGTTGACCTCGGCGTTGGCCTTGTAGTTCAGGTCGGTCAGGTCGAGCACGTCGCGCACCACCTGCTCGCGCTGCTTGCCGTGAATGCCGTAGCAGGCGGCGAAGAACTCCAGGTACTCGGTGACGACCATGTCGTCGTACGAGCCCATGAAGTCGGGCACGTAGCCGATGACGGGCCGGATCTGCGAGTTCTGGTAGCCGATCACCATGCCGTCGATTCGGGCTTCGCCCCAGGTGGGTTTGAGCAGGGTGGCGAGAATCTTGATGGTGGTGGTCTTGCCCGCGCCGTTGGGGCCGATGAAGCCGAAGCAGTCGCCCTGATTGATTGTCAGGTTGAGGTTGTTGAGCGCGACCAGTTCGCCGTACTTCTTCGTCAGATTGATGGTCTCGATCATCGCCATGGGCGTGAAACCCCGGAGCGGTGGGACTCATGTCGGGCCAGCCCCCGCCTCACCAGGGAGCGACCCGGTTCATGGTGCTGGTCGCGGGGGACAGGATACCCGCTTCGGAAGCGGAAGGGATGATTGCCATGCGCGCGGCGGGTCTGGACCATCCGTCCATGATTCGGGGTTGTCAGTGGTCGGTTTTCGGGTGCAGAACGCGATCCGCGCCAGATTCCATGCGAAACAAGCAACCCCGGACCGATCACCGGCAACCGATGGCTGACAGCCGCGCATCCCCTCCATCCGTGTTCATCAATGGGCTGTCTCCAGCGCGCTCACTCCGTTCCCGCGACGCGCTCGATCTCGTCCGCGCTGGTCAGGCCGCGGGCCACCAGTTGGAAGCCGGACTGCTGCAGCGTGTGGAAGAGTCCGCGCTTGATGATGGCCCGGATTTCCTGAATGGCGGGCTTGTTGAGCACCACATCGCGCAGCTCATCGGTCAGTTCGAGCAGTTCGAAGATGGCGCAGCGGCCCAGGAACCCGGTCTTGAGGCAGCGTTTGCAGCCGATCGGCGCCCAGATTTCGTTGAGCCCCTCGATGTAGCGGCCCATCTTCATCACCTGCGAGGGCGTGGGGCGGATGCCCTTCTTGCAGGTGGGGCAGAGCAGCCGCACCAGGCGCTGAGCGAGGATCAGGTTGACCGAGTTCGCCACCAGGTATGGCTCCACGCCCAGGTCGAGGAGCCGGAAGATGGCCCCGATGGAGTCCTTGGCGTGAACCGTGGAGAGCACGAGGTGGCCGGTCATAGCCGCCTGCATGGCGGTCTTGGCCGTCTCGCTGTCGCGGATTTCGCCGACGTAGATCACGTCCGGGTCCTGCCGCAATACCGAGCGGAGCATCTGCCCGAAGGAGTTGCCCTGCTTGGAATCCACTGGAATCTGCGTGCAGCCCTCCAGCGAGTACTCCACCGGGTCTTCGATGGTGATGACGTTGCGGACGTTGACATCCACCTCGCGCAGGCAGGAGTAGAGCGTGGTGGTCTTGCCGCTGCCGGTGGGGCCGCACGAGAGCAGCATGCCCGCGTCGCGCGTGGTGAGCGCGCGGATCTTCTCATACATCCACGGCACCAGCCCCAGTTCGTGCAGCCGGGTGGGCGCGTTAGCGGTGTCCAGAACGCGGATCACCAGTTTCTGCCCGTGCATCGACGGCGTGAACGACACGCGGTAATCCACCCGACGCCCCGGCACCGCGACGGAGAAGTGCCCCTCCTGCACCACGTTCTTGCGGCTGGTGTCGATCTGGCAGAGGATCTTGACCAGCCCGTAGATGCGCTGAAAGACCGCGCGGTTCATCTCGCACACCTGCACCATGTAGCCATCCACCCGCATGCGGGCGATGGCGTGGTCCTGCTTCGGCTCCAGGTGCAGGTCGGTGGCGCGGGCGTTGAAGCAGGCCAGCAGGAGCAGCCGGAAGGCCCGGATGCTCTCGCCCACGTTGTCCACGTCCTCGTCCTGGATCGACATCGCCTGGTGCACGGTCTGCCCGCGGGTGTCGATCAGCGAAATCTGAGTCACCTCGAAGGTCTTGGTGGGCGTGGATGAGATGATCTCGCGCAGGCGCTGTTCGTAAGGCGCGCGGCCGTCGTCATTGCCGGGGCGCAGATCGACCAGGGGCATGTCCCCGCCGTCATCCCCGGTGGTCGCCTCGCCGTTTCCGCCGTGGCGCGCCGGAGGCGAGTCGGCGCCGACGCCCGGCGCCGCGGTCAGGTCGAACTGACCGGGCGCCGCGCCCTGGTTCACCGCCGCCAGTTCCGCCGGGTCGAGAAACTCGGTGAAGTCCTTGCGGCGCTTGCGCGGCCTGGCCTTGGGGGGACGGGTTTGCGACTCATCGACGAACTTCAGCACCGTGCGCCCGATGCGGATCACGTCCTGATGATCCAGCAGTTCGATCGAGACTTTCCTGTTGTTCACCCGCGTGCCGTTGCGCGAGCCCAGGTCGCGCAGCTGGAACCCGCCTTCCACCGGCTCGATCACGCAGTGATCGCGGCTGGAGCGCGAATCCTTCAGTTGCAGGTGACTCTCCGGGTTGCGTCCCAGGGTGGTCACCCGCCCGTCGAGGCGGAGCCGCTTGACGCCGTTCTTGGTGCGAATCTCAAGGTGGGCCATGGTGAGGGTGGTGGGGACCGATGCCGAGTCACTCATTCTAACGGACTCCCGGCCGGAGATGACGCTCCCGGCACCCTCATGTACGCCGATGGGGGCGGTTTCGTACGCACCGGGAGCAGGAATATGGAGAAAGGCAGGCCGGCGGACCCATGACGCCCGATTTCGACCACGGCACATCCGCCGCCCGATGGGCGTTCGCCATCGCAATCAGCGGGATTCAACCAGCTCTCAACCCGTCTTCCGCCTCGGGTACTGTCCGTTGCCATTGAAGCAGCCGTTGAGGAAGCGGGCGGGTCGGTCGTCGCGCAGCTGCAGTTGAAGTTTGCGCAGGGCCTCGACCTCGATCTGGCGCACACGCTCGCGGGTCAGGCCGACCTCGCGGCCGATCTCCTTGAGGGTGAGCGGCTGGCGTCCCTCCAGCCCGTAGCGAAGCCGGAGCACCCGGGCGTCGCGCTCGTCGATGGCGTCGATAAGCTTGAGCACCATGCGCAGTTCGTCGCCCTCGGCCACGTGGTTGTCCGGGGTGGCGTCGTGGGTGTCGGGCAGCAGGTCGGCGAAGTCCATGGCGTCGCCCTGCGCATCCGACGGGGCGTGCGAGCGCGAGTGCGTGGCCTTGATGGCGCGGCGGATAATCTGGATTTTCCGCATCGGCAGGCGCATGGCCTTGGCGATCTCGGCCAGCGAGGGCGAGCGCTCCAGTTCCTTCTCCAGTCGGCGCACCGTGTCCTTCCAGCGCGAGATCAGCTCCACCATGTAGGCGGGAATGTGGATCGGCTGGTTGGCGTTGATGAGCGTCCGACGCACGGCCTGCTTGATCCACCACGAGGCGTAGGTGGAGAATCTCGCGCCCTGGGCCGGGTCGAAGCCCTCCACGGCGCGGATCAGGCCGATGTTGCCCTCTTCGATCAGGTCGCTCAGCGACAGGCCGCGGTTGGCGTAGTTCTTGCAGATCGAGACCACCAGTCGCAGGTTGGCCTTGATCATGCGATCACGGGCGGCCAGGTCGTTGTCGTTGATGATGCGCCAGCCGAGCATCTTCTCCTCCTCGGCGGTCAACAACGGGGTGTTGTTGATCTCCTTGAGGTAGAGATGAAGATCGGTTTGGAGGGCACTGCGGGTCATCGGTTGCACCACCCCTGCAACGAGTTGACGATCACGCGTGGATGCACGTCGGGCCGTGGTCCCTTTCCCCACGCTGCTTCGGGATGCTCGCGCCCGCACGAGAGGGGACCGGAGAGGTCCAGAGATGCACCACCCGCATAACTTCCGTTCCTGACGGGATTTGGGTTGCACCCCGGCGCGAAAAAAACGTAGGATTGCTGGAGCATCATCCCTCCGCGGTCGGCGCCGCTGCGGCCGGAGACATCGTTGGCTCATGTCGGTCGCATTCGGCGGTTGGTTGACCGCGAGGGGGTTCCGGCGTGAATCAAGCCCGGCGTGCAGCCCTACGATTCACCCGGACGGGGCGACGCACGGTTCTCGGAACCAGCCCGGCATGGTCGCCGGGATGCGGCCCCAGGGAGTGTCCTGACGTGCCCGGTGACGACATCAGCCACCTGCTCAACGCCTGGCCCTTCGACCCCAAGCGCACCACGGTGCGTCTGATCGAGGGAGAGGACGGTCGGCCCAAGCTGCAGATCCGCGTGCTGCTCGGCGTGCTGCAGCTGGAAGTGACCGGTCGTCCGGATGGGGTCCGTCCGGACGGCGCCGAGTCGCTGCTGGCGCTGCATCGGGAGCGACTGAGCCGCTACGAGGAGGCGACGGGGGGCGTGGAGGGCTTCGTGCTCTCGCCGGACGACTGCCGCGCGCTGCGCGACGAGGCGGCGCTGTTCCACCATCGCTACGTCGGGCTGTTCGTGCTGGAGGACTACGAGGGTGTGATCCGCGACGCGACGCACAACCTGGGCATCCTGGATCTCTGCCGCGACTTCGCCGCCACGGATGAGGATCGTCAGGCCCTGGAGCGGTTCCGGCCGTCGATCATCATGATGCGCACGCGGGCGCAGGCGACCCGGGCCATCGCCGCCGGAGACACGCGCGGCGCGATCGTCCACCTCGATGCCGGGCTTCAGGAGCTGCGCCGGGCGCTGGATGATCTGGGCATGGGCGACCGGGCCGAGGAATCCAACGAAATGCAGCTGCTGCGCGGCATGCGCGAGGCCCTGGTGCCGCAACTGCCCATGAGTCAGCGGGTGGAGCTTGAGAATCGTCTGCGAAAGGCACTGGAGGCGGAAAACTACGAACTGGCGGCGATCCTGCGCGACGAACTGCGCCAGATGAAGGAGTAGAGCCAGTTCCATGCCCATCTCTCCCGGGGGAGAGTCGGATCAGGGTTCTGCCATTGACGATTCAGCCGCGTTGCTCCATCGCGTAGACCACGGCCTTCACGAGGGCATCGACCTCCAGATTGACAGGCCGGGGAGTGGGACCGATGCCTCCCAGCGTGGTCCGTTGCAGCGTGGTGGGGATCAGGGCGACCTCGAACCCGACTTCAACCACGGCGGCGATGGTGAGCGACACGCCATCCACGGCGACCGAGCCGCGGGGCGAGAGGTACCGCCTCAACGCCAGCGGACACTCGATGCGGACGCGCCATTCGCCGGGGGTCTCGGTCTCGACCCGCCTGGCCTGGCCCACACCATCGACGTGTCCTTGTACGATGTGCCCCCCGAGCAGCGTCGTCGGCGTGGCGGCGTGCTCCAGGTTGACCCGGTCGCCCGGTTTCAGCCCGCCCAAGGTGGTCAGGCGGAGCGTCTGGTGGATGACGTCAAATCCCAGGACTCGCCCCGGCTCGGTGGGGGCTGCGACCGTCAGACAGCAGCCGCTGATGGCGATGGAGTCGCCCTGGGCCGGGTGGTGATCCCATCCCATCGGGTCGATCACCAGGGTTGCCCCGGCTGGGGAAGGGCGAATGGACGCGACACGCCCCACGTGCTGGACAAGGCCCGTGAACATGGCGGGAGTGTAGGGTGGCCGGTGTTCGGACCCATC
This sequence comes from Phycisphaeraceae bacterium, assembly GCA_015709595.1. Lineage (NCBI taxonomy): Bacteria > Pseudomonadati > Planctomycetota > Phycisphaerae > Phycisphaerales > Phycisphaeraceae > Phycisphaeraceae bacterium. The sequence continues at coordinate 1,135,661 of CP054178.1, read as the reverse complement.
GGGCGACCGGGTCGGCGGGGGAAGGGGAATGGCTGTTTCGGTCCCGATTCTCCCGCCTGAAACCGGGAAACCGGGCTTGACGGGGCGGCCCGTGGCCCGGATACTGCCCATTCGCGCCTTGGCCCGTCGCGGGTCACGCGACCGGTCCACCCTCAGACCCGCCCGGATCGGGGCGGAGGCGGTTGACCCGCCTCATGGAGATTCGACACGATGACCTCTGCTGCCATGACATCGCCGGTTCGATCCTCGCCCTTCCGCGTCGCCCTGTGCCTGCTGACCGCCTTGGCGGTCGCGGGCTGCAACGACTCGAGCAAGACCACGTCTGGAAGCGGCGGCTCGGTGTCCGCCGGGTCAAGCGGGAGCGCGTCCACGACGGACAAGTTCGAGCAGATGCGAGGCGAGCTGGATCGTCGGTACGTCCTGGGGCCGACGCTCGCCGATTCGCTCGGCTACCGCGTGGCGTGGAACGTGGACCCGGTGGCGCGTCGTGAAAGCGGTCCCCGCAGCGCGGTGCTCGAGGGCGACTCCCTCTTTGTGGTTGACGAGGCCAACTACCTGACGCGAATTCTGCGCTCCACGGGCACTCGATCGTGGTCGTGGCCGGTGGGCGACGTCAGCGACACCGTGCTCGGCGTCTGCCGAGGCGTAGCGCAGGGGCGCGACGTGGTGCTCGCCGTCACCGAGGGCGACGTACACATCTTCGACGCCAGCAACGGCGTGCAGATCGGGCGGCATGTGCTGTCGCGCGTGGCGGGCACGCCGCCGGTGCTCTTCGGGCCCTCCATCATCTACGGCTCCATCGGCGGGCAGCTCGTCTGGCACCACTACGAATCAAACTCGTACATCGGCGGGTACACGCTTCAGGGCGGCATCCGCGTGCCGCCGACCCTGTCTGACACCATCGTCGTGGCGGTGAGCGATCGCGGCCACATCATGGTGCTTGACGCGCGCACCCGGACGCAGTTGTGGAGCCGCATGGCCCGCGAGGCGATCGTGGCGCCGCCCGCCGTGGGTCCGACCGCGGTCTTCGTGGCCTCGCTGGACCAGTACATCCGCTGCTACGACCTGGGCACGGGCGAGGTGGTGTGGTCCACGCTGCACGCCGAACCGTTGCGCGAGTCCCCCGTGCTGATCGGCGACCGCCTCTACCTGCACACCGAGGACAAGGGGCTGTGCTGCTACGAGGCGATCCCCGTGGCCGACCTCGATGGCAACCTGCTCTGGAGCAATCCGAGCATCCACGGCACGGTCATCGGGCGTCACCGCGGCGCCCTGATGACGTGGCACGGCCGCAACCGCGTGCTCACCCTGCTGGATGAGAAGTCGGGTACGGTGCTGAACACCATCTCCATGCCCAAGGTTCGCCACCTGGTGGTCAGCGCATTCGACGGCGGCGACCTCTTCGCCGTGGGCGACAGCGGCAGCGTGACCAAGGCCGTTCCACGCCAGTGATCGACGCTGACGACTTCACGCTTCTTCACGCCGCGACGGTCCCCCGTCGCGGCGTTCGTTTGAAGCGGGCGTATGCTTGGGCGTTTCATCGGAGCGCCCCACGATGTCCAGCACCGTCCGCGTCAGCCGCGCCCTCATCTCCGTCAGCGACAAGCGCGACCTGGTGCCCTTCGCCCGCGCCCTGGCCGACATGGGCGTGACGATCATCTCCACGGGCGGCACGGCCCGCGCGCTGACCGAGGCGGGGCTGCGCGTGGTGGGCATTGAGGAAGTGACCGGCTTTCCCGAGATGATGGATGGGCGCGTCAAGACCCTGCACCCTGCGGTGCATGGCGCCCTGCTGGCGCGGCGCGAAATCGACGCCCACGTGAAGGCCATGCGGCAGCATGGCATCACGCCCATCGACCTGGTGTGCGTGAACCTCTACCCCTTCGAGCGGGCCGTGCGCGAGAATCTCTCGCGCGACGAGGCCATCGAACTGATCGACATCGGCGGGCCGTCGATGATCCGATCCGCGGCCAAGAACCACGAGTACGTGACGGTCGTCACCAGCCCTACCCAGTACGACCGGGTGGTGGACGAGCTGCGCCGCCACGAGGGCGCCACCACGCTGGATCTGCGCCGCGACCTGGCCGCCGCCGCCTTCAGCCGCACCGCCGAGTACGACGCCACCATCAGCGCCTGGATGTGCGGGCGCGAGGCCGCCGCCTTCCCGCCCATGCTGCGGCTCTCGATGACCAAGCAGGAGCAGCTTCGCTACGGCGAGAACCCCCACCAGGAGGCCGCCGTCTACGCCGACCCCGCCCAGCACGGCGCCAATGTCGTCACCGCCCGCCTGCTGGCGGGCAAGCCGCTCTCATACAACAACCTCAACGACGCGGCGGCGGCGTTTGAACTGGTCCGCGATCTGCGCCTGCTCTTCCCCGACCAGGCGGGGGCGGCGGTCATCAAGCACACCAACCCCTGCGGGTGCGCCATCGGCGACTCCGCCGCTCGGGCCTTCGACCTCGCCTACGCGGGCGACCCGCTGGCGGCGTATGGCGGCATCCTGGCCATCAACGCGCTCATCGACCATGACTGCGCCGCGCGCATCGTCGAGGGCGAGAAGTTCTTCGAGGTCATCATCGCCCCGTCGGTGGACGCCGAGGCCGCGGCCATGCTCAGCGAGCGATGGAAGAACGTGCGCGTGCTGGCCACCGGCGAGATCGACCCGCGCGAAACGCCCGGCGCCGTGGACTACCGGTCCATCCCCGGCGGCATGCTGGTGCAGCATCGCGATCGGGCGCTGGCGGCGCCATCGAAGTGGGCGCACGCCGCCGGCCCCGCGCCGGGCGAGAACGCACTGCGCGACGCCATGCTTCTGTGGACCGCCGCCAAGCACCTCAAGTCCAACGCGGTCGCCGTCGGCGCGGACGGCATGATGCTCGGCGCCGGCGCGGGCCAGATGGATCGCGTCACCAGCGCGCGGCTGGCGATTGAGAAGGCCGGTGACCGGCTTCACGCCTCATCATCGCCGGTGGCGGCCTCCGACGGATTCTTCCCCTTCGCCGACGGTCCGAAGCTGCTCATCGACGCGGGCGTGAAGGTCATCGTGCAGCCGGGCGGCTCCAAGCGCGATCAGGACACCATCGACCTGTGCAACCAGCGCGGCGTGACCTGCCTGATGACGGGCGTCAGGCATTTCAGGCATTGAGAGGGGGAAGGAACCGAGGCATCAAGGGATTGAACAGCGCACGGCGCTCAGTGCCCAGTCCGCTCCTACCCCCGCTTCGTCATCGCCCGGTCCATTTCGCGCTTCGCCTCCTTCTTGATGAGGTCTTGCCGCTTGTCGGCGGTCTTCTTGCCGCGCGCCACGCCCACGATGACCTTGGCCCTGCCGCGCACGAAGATGATCTTCAGTGGCACCAGGGTGGTGCCGCGCACGCGGGTCCTGTCGGCGAGCTTGCGGATTTCTCGTGCGTGGGCCAGCAGGGCGCGGGGTCGGGTGGGGTTGTGCTGATGGGCGGGGCCGGCCTTGGGGTACTCGGCGATGTGAACGCCGTGCAGCGTGAGCGCCAGCGGCGTCTCGGTCGCCCGCACGTAGCCCTCGGCCAGCGACACCTGTCCGTCGCGGATGGACTTGATCTCGGTGCCGGTCAGCTTGATGCCGCACTCGATGGTTTCGTCGATGAAGTAGTCATGCCGCGCACGCCGGTTCTCGATGTGGGGCTCGCCGGTGCGGGATGAGTCGGATTTCTTCGACATGGCTCGCCGCGGCCGCCTCAGCGCGTCGCCGCGGCGGCCTTCTCCGCCCCCTCGAACAGCGCCAGCAGCTCGGTCGCGCTGGAGGCGTTGTACACCTGCTCGCGGAACTCCACGTTGCCCATCAGGCGGCTGATCTTGCCCAGGGCCTGGATGTGATCGCTGGTGCGGTGGGGGGGCGACACCAGCAGCACGATCAGCCGCACGGGCTTGCGGTCGATGGCGTCGAACTCGATGGGCTGGGCGGGGCGCCCGATGGCCACCACCACCTGGTCGAGCGTGTCGCTCTTGCCATGCGGGATCGCCAGCCCCTCGCCGATGCCGGTGGTGCGCTGCGTCTCGCGCTCCCACACCGCCCGTTTGACGTCGTCGGCGCGGCGCACGCGGCCCGCGGCGGCCAGCAGGTCGATCAACTCGTCGATCGCGCCGTGCTTGTCAACGGCGGCGAGCGGCACCTTGATGCACGCGGGATGAAGCAGGTCCAGGATTCTCATGGCGGCGCGATGGCGTCTCCGGGAGACGGAGCGGCGAAGGGCGGATCGAGCGGCTCCCCGAAGGCGGACCTCCGTCCGCCGATTCGACCATCGTAGCACGACCCGCCCCATCGACCAGCGGGCAGGCGCAGGCCGTCACCCCGACGGGTCGCGCACGGGTGAGGCGGTCACGCTCCCGGGTGCGCCACCCCCGACCGGAACCATCGGCTCCGCGCGACGGGTCGCCGCCACCGCGACCGGCGTCGCCGTCCGCTCGCGCGACCACAGCCGCGCCGCCAGGGCTTCGAAGTCCAGCAGCAGACTCAGCAGCAGCGGCACCAGGAACAGGGTGAAGATGGTGGAGAACAGCAGGCCGCCCAGCACCACCGCGCCCAGCCCGCGATACAGCTCCGATCCCGCGCCGGGCATGATGACCAGCGGCAGCAGCCCGCACACCGTGGTCATGGTGGTCATGAAGATGGGTCGCACGCGCGTGCGCACGGCTTCGGCGATGGCCCGCCGCGCGGGCATCGGTTCGACCACATCGCCTTCGCCCTCGCCGATCCCGCGCATGAAGTTGCCCGTCTGATGCACGATCAGGATCGCGTTGTTCACCACCACCCCGATCAGGATGATGAAGCCCAGCATCGTCAGGATGTCGAGCATCTGCATGGGCAGGTAGCGGTCGGTCACGCTCCAGATGAACACCGCGAAGAGCGCGGCGAAGCCGCCGAACGTGGCCAGCGGCACGCTCACCATGATGACCAGCGGCCGCGTGAAGCTCTGGAAGAGCACGCACAGCAGCAGGTACACCACCGCCAGGGCCAGCACCAGCGTGCTGCGCAGCGCCCCGAAGAACGTGCCGTCGCCCAGCAGGGCGTTGCGGACGGACTCGAGCTTGCTCGCGGTGCCGGTGAACGAAGTGGCCACGTCCTCCGCGATGGTGCCGCGGGCGCGGTGGTCCGCCAGCACGGTCTCCACCTCGGTGATGGCCTGCTCCAGCGGCATGCCTTCCGGCGGGGTGAACTGCAGCGAAACCGATCGCTGACGACCCGTGTGATTGATCTGAGGCGGACCGGGCACGCGCCGGATCTGCGCCAGCGAACCCAGCGGAACCACCTGTCCCGTGGGCGTGGCGATGGGCACGTCCTCCAGCCCGACGATCGAGGTCTGCCCCACCGCGTCACGGGCGATGATCTTCAGGTCGATCGACTCGCCGCCCAGCCGGTACTCGCCCACGATGGCGCCGTCGCCGTTGGCCTGCACCGCCAGGGCCAGGTCCATCGGCGTCATGCCCAGGTCGGCAAGACGCCGCTTGTCGGGCACCACGTGCAGCTCGGGGCGGCTGACGTTGAAGTTGCCGGGGTCCGGCTGCACGCGGAAGGGCATGTACTTGGCGGCGAGGTCGGCGAACACCGCCTCGGTGGCGCGGGACACGCGATTGAGATCGTCACCCACGAAGTTGATCTTCACCGCCGAGCCGGTCGATCCGCTCAACTGGAAGAGCGGCGCCTGGAAGGCGAAGGCCCGTACGCCCGGAAGCTGGTCGGCCCGCGTGGCGTGATTGGACAGGTCCACCAGGTCGGTGACGCGCTTCGAGTCCGCGCTCACCGCCCCGTGGAACATGATGTCGTCAAATTGCACGAAGAAGTAGTTGTCAATGACGGGCGGGGTGATGGGATCCCCGGGCGCGCCGAGCATCCAGTTGAAGGTCGGCACCTGCGGCAGGTTCCGCTCGGCCTGGGCGCGCTCGGGCGTGCCGGGCGTCAGGTTGCTCGCTTCCCAGTACGGGCGCATGGTGGCCTCGACGCGGTGGGCCAGGTCCACCTGCGTGGCCTCGTTGTAGCCCGGCGGGGGGATCATCAGCCCGAAGACCAGGTTGCGGTTGCCGCGCGGCAGAAAGTCCGCCGGCGGCATGAGCGTGAACGTGCCGACCACCGATCCCGTGATCAGCGCGGCGCAGATGAGCACGCGGGCGATCACGCTGCCGCTGGCCAGGTAGATGAAGTCGCCCACCGCCTGTCCGGGACGGCGGAGAAGCATGAACGGCCATCGCAGCGCGGCGAGCACCGCCCGACGGACGCGCCGACCCGCCGAATCGCGCCCCGCGGGGGCCGACCGCGGCATGGATGCGGCGCTGACGCCGACCGGCTTCACCGTCGAGGCCGCCCGCTGCTTCATCAGGCGCGCCGCGGTGGTCGGCACCACGGAGATCGACACCAGAAGCGAGAGCAGAATCGCGGCGCAGATGGCCAGGGCGATGTCGCGGAAGAGCTGACCGGCTTCGTCCTGGATGAGCAGGATGGGGATGAACACCGCCACCGTGGTCAGGGTGGACGCCAGCACCGCGCCCCACACCTCGCGGGCGCCGTCGTACGCCGCCTGCATGGGCTTCTTGCCCATCTCCAGGTGACGGAAGATGTTCTCCAGCACGACGATGGAGTTGTCCACCACCATGCCGATGGCGAAGGCCATGCCCGCCAGCGAGATGACGTTGACGCTGCGACCCATGGCCACCATCGCCACCACCGCGCCGATCACGGAGATGGGAATCGCCAGCGCGATGATCGCCACCGAGCGAGGTGAACGCAGGAAGAGCAGCAGCACCGTGACGGCGATCAGGCCTCCCATCCACAGGTTCTGGCGCACCAGCGCCAGCGCATCCTCGATGTACACCGTCTGGTCGTACACCTGCCGCAGACGCAGCATGCCGTTCAACCCGATGGAGCGGGCATGCACGTCCAGCACTCCGCCGTCGGCGTTGAGGCGCGCGATGGCCTCCTTCAGCCCCGCCATCACCTGCATGACGTTGGTGCCCACCTCGCGCTGGGCGTTGATGGCGATGACCTGCTGGCCCTTGGAGCGCACGAAACTGCGGGCCTCCTTGTGCGTTTCATACGCCTCCGCCACGTCGCCCACGAAGATCGGCCCCGCGTCCGTCAGCCGGATGACGGTGCGCTCGATGTCATCCGGGCTGGCGTACTGCGCCACCGTGCGAAGCCGCACGTTGTGCTTGCCGTCGTTGAGTTCACCCGCGGAGACGTTGCGGTTGGTGCGCTGGATGGCGGCGACGAACTCCGAGGGCGTGATGCCGTACTGCGCCAGACGCAGCGGGTCGAAGCGGATGTGCGTCTCGCGCTCGCGCCCCCCCAGCACGTTGATCTCGGAGACGCCCTCGACCCGCTCCAGCACCGGCTTGATGCGGTCCTCGGCGAAGTCCTGCAGCGTCCGGGCGTCGTAATCCGGGTCGGTGCACTCCAGGATGATCCACGCGATGTAGTCGCGGTTCTGCGGGTCGCTGGCCTGGATCACCGGCTGGTCGGCGTTGGCCGGGTAACTGGGCACCTCGCGCAGCTTGTCGCTCACCTGCTGCAGGGCCACGTTCTTGTCCGTGCCCACGGCGAACTCGAGCCGGATCTGCCCCGAGCTCTGCTGCGACACACTGGTCATGTGACGCAGGTTGGAAAGACCCTGAAGCTTCTCCTCCTGCTTCTCCACGATCTCGCGCTCGATCTCCTCGGGGCTGGCGCCTTCCCAGAAGGTGCTCACCGCGATGATCGTGTCCTCCACGTTGGGCGTCATCTGGATCGGAATCCGGTCCAGCGACACCAGCCCCGCGATGATGATGAGAATCACCGCCACCGCCACGGTGACGGGCTGCGCGATGACGAGACGGATGAAGTTCACGACGTGCCTCCCGCCCCGCCCCCGGAACTTCCCCCGGAACTTCCCCCGGAACCGCCCCCGCCCCCGGACGCGCCAGCGCCGTCAGCCGGCATGGGCGTGATCGGGTTGCCGGGGAAGAGACGCTCGTTGCCTTCCACCACCACGCGGTCGCCCGGGCGCAGTTCAGGGGACTGAACCACGAAGCGGTCCGTGAGCGGGAAGCGGATGTCCACCTTCACGGGCGACGCGATGGCGCCCCCCGGTCCATCGCGCACCACGTACAGCATGGCGCCGGTGTCGGCGTACTGCACCGCGGTCTTGGGCACGGTGAGCCGCCGCTCGCGTTCGCTGGTGGGCACCCACGCCGTGGCGGACATGCCGGGAGCCGCCAGGCGCTCCAGCCGGTCCAGCGTGAGAATGAGCGTGAAAGTGCGCGCCCGCGGATCAACGCTGGGCAGCACCCGCGCGCCGCTTACCTCAATGATCTCGCCCGTTGACTCCAGCCGCAGGGGCACGGGCAGCGGGTTGGCCAGGACGTTGTCGTACTCGTGCTGGGGCACATTGATCCACGCCTCCACCGCGCCGGTGGAGAGCAGGTCCACCACCGCCGCGCCTTCCGCCGCCCACTCGCCCAGCTCCACATGCCGCGCGATGACCACGCCATCGAAGGGCGCCGTCGTCACCGTGTCGGCCAGGTTCTTCTCGATGATGGCCTTGCGGGCGCGGATGACGGCCAGCTGCCGCTCCGCCTGGTCCAGCCGCGCCGTGGCCCGGCGGACCTCCGCCCGCGCGTCCAGCAGTTCCTTCGGGCTGCCCGCGCCCCCCGAGCGCGACTCCATCAGCAGGGCGAGATCGTCCTGACGCCATTCCAGGTCGGCCCGACGCTCCTCGATGGTCGCCAGCGCGGCCTGCTCGTCCGCCTCCACCTGGGCCAGCTCCAGTTGCAGCTGTCGGGAATCCTGTCGGGCCAGCACGTCTCCCCTGATCACGCGCTGTCCCTCGGTCACCAGCAGTTCGGTCACCACGCCCTGCTGGCGCGTGGCGACGCGGGCCTGCTTGACGGCGCGCAGGTCGCCCGTGACCAGCCGCATCGACTGGACTTCCTCCTCCTTCACCACGTCCACCCGCACCGGCGCGGGAGGCGGACCGCCCTGCTGCGCCGAGGCGACCGCGGACGACCACGCCGCCGCCACTGCCGCCAGGGGCAGGGCGGCAAGCCCCTTCCACGGACTGGGCCGCCGGCCCGTCGGGCGAAGACAGGCGATGAGCGAGACGCCGCCCGGCCGACGCCGATCGCCCCGCTGTGACAACATGTGCTTCACGATGAAACTCCCTCCGCCGAAGGTTCGCCTGCGGGCGTTGGCGGGTTCGGCGGTCCCGCGTGAGACGGAACGCTTCGCAGCGACCGCTCGATGAGTTCCCCCTCCATCCCAAGCGACGCCAGCGACGCCCGGGCGATGTGACGTGCAATCCGATCCACCTCGTCCGGCGAGGCCAGGTCCGCAATGCCCAGACCCTGCACGAACGGTCGGAAGAGCCGGTAATGCAGCACCTGGCTCATGATGCCCACGGCGTGCAGGCGCGCTTGCGGCACGGTCAGGTCCGGCTTCAGCCGCCGCACCGCCTCGGTGAGCAGCCGATGATTCGGTTCGATGAAGTCGCGCAGCACGTCATCCAGCGCCTCGCTGGGCTGCGCCGCCTCGCGCAGGATCATCTGGCACGCGGTCTGCCGGTCGTCTCCCAGCAGCATCTGCCGCAGCACCGTGGCGAGGTACAGCGCCCGCTTGGTGCCGAAGTGGTAGTTGATCGCCGCGATGTTGGCCCCGGCGCGTTCGACGATCTCGCGGATGCCCACCCCCGCGTAGCCACGCTCGGAGAAGAGCACTTCCGCCGCATCAAGCAGCGACTCGCGCGTGTCGGTTCGCGTGATGGCGGGCGAAATGGGACCGGGAAAGATGGTCATGGGCGGTGAGCGTAGGCAGGTGGAAGCACCGTTTCAAACGATCGTTTGAACCAATCCGGAGCACTCCCGCAGAGGATTCGCCTGGCTCCTCCGTGACTGAATCCCTGCAACCTTCGTCTTGATTGAACGTTCAACTCATGGATGGCGTCACTCCACGACCAACTCGACGGCCTCGAACCCCCGATGAGCGGGGGAAATGAACCCGCCGCCTCCAGCGCGGACTCAGTCGCCGACCCCCAGGCGACCGACGCCGCTCGACGTTCCTCCCGTGACCGAATCATCGATGCCGCGATGGAGCTGTTCCACCAGAACGGGTACACCGCCACGGGCATCAGCGCCATCCTCAAGAGGGCGTCCGTCAACAGCGGATCGCTCTATCACTTCTTCCCGACCAAGGAAGATCTGCTGCTCGCGCTGCTCGAACGGTACAAGGAGCTTCTCTATCCCGCGGTGATGGACCCCGTGTTCTCCCGCGTCACCGACCCCATCGAGCGCATCTTCGGCGTGCTCGACGGCTATCGCCAGATGCTCATCGCCACCGGCTGCTCGCTGGGCTGTCCCATCGGCAACCTGGCCCTGGAACTGAGCGACACCCATCCCGCGGTGCGCCGCGGGATCGCCGAGAACTTCGACGGCTGGAAAAACGCCATCCGCGCCTGCCTGGACGAGGCCGCCGACCGCTTCCCCACCGACCTGGATCGCGAGTCGCTTGCTTCCTTCGTGCTGACCGTGATGGAAGGCGGCATGATGCAGGCCAAGGCCCACAAGACGCTGACGCCCTTCGACGCCGCGGTCACGCAGCTGCGCGACTACGTCGATCGACTGCTCGCCGACGGCGGCGAGTGGAGCCGCCCGCGACGCACCGCCGAAGCGCCGCCGGACGAGGACGCACCCGACCGAATCCAACCCCCTGACGCCTGGAGAGACCCGAATGCCCGTGCTTGACCCCGGATCGATCAACTGGCTCGCCGTCGGCGTGACAGCCATCGCCACCTTCCTGCTGGGCGGCGCGTGGTACACCGCGCTCTTCGGCCAGCTCTGGCGGAAACTGCATGGTTACGACGAAGCCACGGTGAAGGAACTGCAGCGCCGGCGCCCGCCCGTGATGTTCTTCGGCGCCATGATCGTCTGTTATTTCGTGATGGCGCTGGTGATGGCGATTCTCATCCAGTGGACCGGCGTCACCGGCGCGGGGGGCGGCGCGGTCATCGGCTTCTTCATCTGGACCGGCTTCTGCTTCGCCGTCGGCCTGACCGGCGCCATCGCGGTTCACTTTCCGCTCCAGTCATTCCTCATCGACGCGGCCTATCAGCTCATCTACTGCCTTGGCGCCGGAGCGCTTCTGGGCGCGTGGCGGTAACACAGGCATCAGTAACACAGTCGTCCGTGGCACAGGCGTCCCGCCTGTGATCCTCAGCAGTCACCAGCACCCATCATCCAGCACTCCAGAGTCACCAGCCATGAACTCCATTCATCGACTGCTCCTCATCGCCGCCCTGTCAGGCATGGCCGCGCTCGCGTCGCACGCCGTGTCCGCCGAGGAGCCCGACACCTCGCCCCTCACCCACAGCGCGGTGCTGCGCGCCCCCATCGCCGAGGTGTGGGACGCCCTCACCAACCCTCAGAGGATGCGCCGGTGGTGGGCCCCGAACCTCGAGGCCGACATCCGCGTGGGCGGCGTCATCCGCTCCAGTTACAACCCCCAGTCCACCCTGCGCGATGAATACACCATCGAGAACACCATTCTCGCCTACGCGCCCGGGCGCATGCTCTCGATCCGCTGCACGAAAGCGCCGGCGGACTTCCCCTTCAAGGACGTGATCGGCGACACCTGGTCCACCATCCTGCTCGATGAACTGGGCCCGGATCGCACCCGCGTCACCTTCATGGGCATGGGGTACACCGCGGATGAGAAGTCGCAGCGGATGCGGGCGTTCTTCGCCAGCGGCAACCAGTACGTGATTGATCAACTCAAGCAGATGTTCGAGATCAAGGACGTCGCCCAGCGCGACGCGCGCGTCATGGAACTGGTCGGCCGCTTCGCCAAGGGCGAGTGGGTCCACCAGAGCGCGCGACCGGACGGAGCCACCTTCCGCGTGCGCAACGCCGCCCACCACGGGCCGGACGGCGTCTGCATCGTCTCGCGCGGCTGGCTGGATGTCGGCGCCGGGCCGTATGAGCACGCCGCCACGCTCATTCACCGGCTGCCCGCCAGCATGGGCGGGGGCGTCGAGTTCACCGGCATTCACGAAAACGGCGCCATGGCGCGGGGGCCCATCACGCTCATCGACGAGAACACCATCGAGTGGCACTGGCCCGAGACGCTGCTCGACGGCCGCGGCGGGCTGTACCGCATCCGCACCGTGTTCACCGACGAGACGCACTACACGATGCTCATGTTCGAGCGGCAGGCGGATGGAACCGAGATCCAGCGCCTGAAGATCGACTTTGAGATGATCGCGCCGCAGGGACCGGACCCGTCCGTCCCGCAGCGGCTCGGGCGGTAGGGGAAGTGCGCAGTGGGCGCGATGAGTTTGACATGCGGCAGGCGCCCCGAAGGAACAGCCCATTCGAATATCGGGCGCTTGGCCGCCTGTTGCGAGTCGAGTTTCAGATGAGCGGTGAACTTGCGACATCGACCCTCCTCTCGCTTGTTCGGAACAAGGTTGGTATCCTGTCGGCATGATTCCTGTGCAGCCGAGGTTTGGGTACATGTCGTCCCGCAGCTCAGTGGGAGGGTTTCGATTCGCCGAGTTCTTTGCGGGCATCGGGCTGGTGCGAATGGGCTTGGAAGCGAAGGGGTGGGGAATTGCCTACGCAAACGACATCGATGCCGATAAACGCGCGATGTACGACCGCCACTTTGGCGATGCAAACGAGCATTTCCACCTCGCCGACATTCATCGAGTCCACGAAGACGACGTGCCGAGCGTTGAACTCGCGACGGCGTCATTTCCCTGTACCGATCTGTCAGTTGCCGGCGGTCGAAACGGCTTGAACGGATCGCAGTCCTCGGCGTTCTGGGGATTCGTCTCCTTGATGCGAAGAATGGAGGTTCGCCGTCCCCCGCTTGTCATGCTGGAGAACGTGGTCGGGTTCCTCACCTCCCACGGCGGCGCGGACTTCCGAGCCGCATTGGAGGCTCTCAACGAACTCGGGTACGCGGTCGATGCCTTCGTACTCGATGCGCGATGGTTCGTGCCCCAAAGCCGTCCCCGCCTCTTTGTGGTCGCGTCGATGATCCCGGATGCGGACGCGCTGGATTCCGCGCCGGAGTCGCGCATCCGCCCGGCGCTCCTCCGGCGATTCATCGCGGATCACCCCGGCATCCGTTGGCAACTCCGGGATTTGCCCGATCCCCCGGAGCGGTCGAAGCGGCTCCTCCCGGACATTCTGGAGAACCTCCCCGACGATGCGCCCGAGTGGTGGAGCCGCGAGCGGGCGGACTACCTCTACAACCAGTTCTCCGAACGGCACCGCAACACGGCGGACGCCATGATTGCAAAGCGCCGATGGTCCTACGCCACTGTCTTCCGGCGCGTGCGGATGCAAGCGAACGGGGAGAAGCGGTCGATGGGCGAACTCCGCACCGATGGGATTGCGGGGTGTCTTCGCACCCCGAAGGGAGGGAGCGGGCGACAGATTCTCTTCAAGGCGGGGTATGGGCGGTACGCCGCTCGCCTCCTCACGCCCCGCGAGTGTGCGCGGCTTATGGGCGCGGATGAGTTCACCATCGGAGTACCCGACAATCAAGCATTCTTCGGCTTCGGGGACGCGGTCTGCGTCCCGGCTATCTCATGGATTGCGGAGCACTACTTGAACCCGGCTCTCGCCTCTTTGCGCGCGGGCTCGCGTCGCGCCGCCGTGGTGGGAGCCCTTCGATGAGTGTTGAAGTTGCATCGCGCAAGGTCATCGCCGAGTGGTTCGGGAAACTCGAACCCGACCGGCGATATAAACCGCTTCCGCCTCGCGGCGCGGTAGCGGCGGCAATCGTGGTGCTGGAGATTCTGAAGACTCGCTTTGACCTTGATCCAAACGCCCACGTCACGAAGAAGAGGGGGCAGATTGCAGGCATGGGCAAGGGGGCGATTCAGAAGGTGCTCGCGGCGCATGGCGAGAATCGAACCTTCCTGAAGGAAGGCGGGCGGACCAATCGCGGGAATCACGCGATTGTCGCCTCACTGCTTGAAGCGGTGGCCGGAGCGCGACTTGATCGTGTCACGGAAGCGGAGCGTGTGGCGGGTCTGCACGCGATGCAAGCCTACCTCACTGAGCGGGTCAATGACTACTTCCAGCAAGAGCGGATCAAGGTGCAATTCAATCCCACGAGTCCGGCCCGCACGTTCATTGCCAGCATTCTCGCGGTGGCCGAGAAGAAGGGTCGCGCCGACTACGTTGCGCAACACCTTGTAGGGGCCAAGTTGGCGCAGCGGTTCCCGGATGCGACGATCACCAACTTTGCGGGGAGCGCGGCCGATGAACAGTCCGGGCGCGTGGGCGACTTTCAGATTGGCGATGCCGCCTTCCATGTGACGATCAGCCCAACCCTGGAAGTCTGCGCGAAGTGCGGGGCCAACTTGATGGCGGGCACGTCCGCCGTCCTCTTGGTGCCGGATGGTCGATTGGCCGCCGCGCGGGAGTTGGCCCGGCAACAAGGCATCCTTGATCGAATCATGGTGGAGTCGATAGAGTCATTCGTCGGGCAGAACATGGCGGAGTTGTCCGAGTTCCGCCGCGACCGATTGCGCGATGAGTTGGCCCAACTGGTCGCGGAGTACAACCGGCGGGTTGAGGAAGCCGAAACCGATATGTCCCTTCTCATCGACGTGCCCCCGGCGCTAGAACTCCCGGATGATGATGAGGAGGACGGGGAGGAGGAGTGAAGTGGACAACCTCTCGCCCGGAGCACGAAGCCGGGCGATGCGGGGCGTCCGCTCGCACGATACCACGCCCGAGCGGATCGTTCGTTCCGTCGCCCACTCTCTCGGCTTCCGATTCCGGCTCAAGCGACGCGACTTGCCCGGCTCTCCCGACTTGACGTTTCCCCGGCTTCGGGCCGTGGTGTTCGTTCACGGGTGCTACTGGCATCAACACCGATGCCCGCGTGGTGCGCGCCAACCAAAGACGAATCGAAGCTACTGGCTTCCGAAGTTGCGCCGCAACGTGGAGCGTGACCGGCGCGCCATCCGCGCTCTACGGCGTGATGGGTGGCGCGTGCTCGTGGTGTGGGAGTGCCAAACTCGAGACAACGCCGCACTCTCATCAACACTGAAGGCGTTTCTCTCCCACCGCCATTCCCGCCGAAAACCACGCCGCCAAGGCCTAGGGCGCCCTTCGTGACTTTGCGATGCGCCGGTTGTTTGCGCATGAGCAGTACAATCCTCGAATCGCAGCGCGCATCCCTGCACCATGCCGCGTTCATTCTGAGGGATGGAGCGTTCATCTCGAGGAATGCCCGCTCCATCCCGACGTGAAACGCGTTCATCCCTTCGGATGGACCGCCCATCCCTTCGTGCGGACCCTCCATCCTGACGAGAAACCGCCGCATTCCTTCGGATGCTGCTTCCATCCCTCAGTGCAAACTCCGCAACCTCACGAATGCGGCCCGCATGTGTCAGGGATGCGCTGGTCCGAAAACCCCCGGCGGGTTCACCACGGAGGCGCACGGAGGACACGGAGGGGGCCACACACCGGGCTCAGGGCGGCCAGCACGGGCGGGACGCCCGCACCACCGGAGACGAGCATTGCGGGTCGCTCGCACGGCTGGGCAGCCGCAGCACACACCGGCAGCGGGGATCCGACCCCGTCCGCGCCGCCCGCCAACAATCCCGCATGATGCTCACGCTGCCGTACGTTCTTGCGGGGCGGGCGGAATCGCCCAACGCCGATCTGGTCGTGCTGGACAAGTATCGAGGCGAGGTCTTCGCCCGCGTCGCGGCGCCGGACGCCGCCGCGGTGGACCGGGCGATTGACGCGGCGGTCGCCGCCGCCGCCCCGCTGCGTCGGCTTCCTTCGCATCGGCGTCAGGCGTCGCTGCGGCACGTGGCGGAGCGTCTGGCGGGCGACGCGGATCGTTTCGCCCGCATGCTGGTCCGTGAGACGGGCAAGACCATCCACGAGGCCCGGGTCGAGGTGGCCCGCGCCATCGAGACGTTCACGCGTTCCGCCGAGGAGGCGACGCGCATCGGCGGCGAGTACCTGCCGCTGGACCTCTCATCCCGCTCCGAGGGGCTGCGTGCCATCACCCGCCGCGTGCCCGTGGGGCCGTGCTCGTTCATCACGCCCTTCAACTTTCCGCTCAACCTGGCGGCGCACAAGGTGGGTCCGGCCCTGGCGGCGGGGTGTCCGTTCATCCTGAAGCCCGATCCGCGCACGCCGGTCACGTCGATCATGCTGGGCGAGATTCTCGCCGAGGCGGACCTGCCGCCCGGGTCGTTCAGCATGCTGCCGGTGGTGAAGGACGGGCTGAACCTGCTGAGCGAGGATGAGCGTCTGCGGCTGCTCTCCTTCACCGGCTCGCCGGCGGTGGGGTGGATGCTCAGGTCGCGGGCGGGCCGCAAGAAGGTGACGCTGGAGCTGGGGGGCAACGCGGCGTGCGTGGTGGATGACACGGTGGACGTGTCCGTGGCCGCCGCCCGGCTGGTGACGGGGGCGTTCGCCCAGGCGGGGCAGAGCTGCATCAGCGTGCAGCGGATCATCGCGCACGAGACGATTCTGGATGATCTGCGCGAGCGGCTGCTGGGGCGCATCGCGTCATTGCGGATGGGCGACCCGATGGAGGAATCGACGACGCTCGGTCCGATGATCAGCGAGGGCGAGGCCCGCCGCGTGGAGACGTGGGTGCAGGAGGCGGTGGAGGGCGGGGCGCGGGTGCTGTGCGGCGGGGAGCGGCAGGGGAGTTTCTTCCAGCCCACGCTGCTGGAGCGGGTGGACGCCGCCGCCAAGGTGTCGTGCCGGGAGGTGTTCGGCCCGGTGGCGACGCTGGAGGGGTTCAGGGATTTCGACGCCGCCCTGCGCCGCGTCAACGACAGCGACTACGGGCTTCAGGCGGGCCTGTTCACGCGCGACATTCACCGGGCCTTCCGGGCGCTTGATGAACTGGAGGTGGGAGGCGTGGTGATCAACGACGTTCCCTCCACGCGCGTGGACTCGATGCCCTACGGCGGGGTGAAGGCGTCCGGGCTGGGGCGCGAGGGGGTGCGCTACGCCATCGAGGACATGACGGAGATCCGCGTGATGGTGCTCAGCCGCGTGGGTGGGAGTGTGGGGGGTGGGGCCGGTAGCGGCGGATGAAGCATGGATGACGACGCTGGCTCATGGGCCGCATCATTCGAGATACGACTGCTCGATGCGTCAGAGCCGCGCTTCGGTCGCCGCTCTCAACGGCTCCGCCAGACGTGTGTCGCGCAGGCGGCTTCGGATCCCGTCGATCGTGACCAGCCCATGGCGCACCAGGACCGTGATGAACGCGACATCCTTGTCGCGCCCCGCGACGAGCTTGGCCACGGCGAGATCGGTCGGTTCGAGGCAGAGCGCCGTGGCGCCGCCGGTCAATGGCGTGCATAACGCCTTCAGCCGTGACTCCCAGCCGTCCGGGAGCGTCGCGCTTTCAATGCTCACCCCGTGGGCGTAATAGCCGAATGTTGAATGAAACGGCGAGAGTTCGCCAATCGATCCATCGATGAGATCGGCGTCTGACGGACAGCTCAGCGGCGCAAGATCGACTTCAACGGATTGCGTCAGATCGGTCGGAGGATCGGCGATTGTTCCGAGAATGGATTGTGATCCGATCACTACGAACCGGTCGGTTCCGGTGATCGCCGCCGCTGCCCGGAGGACATGTTCAAGCTGCGCGATGTTCATGGCGTGCCGATCGCTTGATGGCCCACACCTCGCCCGGCGACAGCACGCCCGCGAAGGGAGAGTTCTGCCGCAGTCGCTGTCCTTCATCGGTCGAGGCCAGCATCGCCTGGCAGATTCTGTCCACGGGTTGTTCGAGCAGCGTCAGCCATTCCTGGTAGGCGCGCCGCAGGCCGGGCGAGTCGGCGTTCCGCGCCATCCATCGGCGCAGGTTGGCGCGGGCGGCTTCGATCCACTCGGGCCTCTCCGGCAGCTCACGCGCGATGCGCGCCGCCAGCAGCATGCTCTGGTGGTCGAGTTCTTTGTGGATCATGTCGCACGATGATAGACCCCGGCCTCACGGCGCCGCATCGCCGGGCGGCAACCCTTGCGCGTGAAGTCGCCGTCTACGCCGCTCCGTGCCGTCACAGCACGAACTTCAGCAGCGCGAACCCGCCCACCACCAGCACCGTGAAGACCACGCACAGCAGGTTGAACCAGCGGTCGATGAAGCCCTTGACGGGCGGACCGAACTTCCACAGCAGGGCGGCGACGATGAAGAACCGCGCTCCGCGCCCCACCAGCGACGCCACCACGAACATGGGCAGGAACACGCCGAACACGCCCCCCGCGATGGTGAACACCTTGTAGGGAATCGGCGTGAACGCCGCGGCGAAGACGATCCAGAAGTTGTACTGGTCGTACAGCCCGTGGACCTTGTCATACACCTGCGGCGTGAAGCCCGGCACGTAGCGGTAGAAGAGATCCTGCGTCGCCTCCCAGAATCCCCAGCCGATCAGGTAGCCCAGCAGTCCTCCCAGCACGCTGGCGATGGTGCTGACCGTGGCGAAGTACCACGCCCGCTCGCGTTTCTCGAGCGTGAGCGCGATCTGCAGCACATCCGGCGGCACGGGAAAGAAACTGGACTCCGCGAAACTCAGCAGAAAGAGCGCCCACGTGCCGTGCCGGTGATGGGCCAGCGAAAGAACCCAGTCGTAGAGCCGCCGGTGGATGGCCCAGCGGGGGACGGGCCTGGGCGATCTGGCGGATGCGTCGGTGGTGGCGTGCCCGGCGGCGTCCGCCGTCTCACCAGGCGTACCAGGCGTACCGGGGGTGTCGGGGGCGCCGGGGGCGTGGTCGGCGGGGACGGGCGTCTCGAGGCGGCTCATGGTCCACCATCATCGGCAGGAAAGTCCGTCAGGACCATTGCCGGCATGTCGCGAGGGCGTCAGGCGACGATGGGGTGTGCGTTTCTCGACCGGAAGGGGGGGAATCGCCGACATGGAAGGGTGCGGCGCAGGACGCGCCGCCGGGCGCACCCCGGATACGGACGCGACGCGGAGCGTCTCGCCACCCGGAGGCGCCACCCGGACACGGGTCGGAGCCCCGTGTCAGCAGATCGCGCTCATGGAGCGAGCGTTGAGCCATCGCATCGTCACCAGTTCGTCGTCCGACATCGCCAGTCCGCACCGGGCAGGCGGCGCGGTCATCATCATCGGCCAGCGCGCCACCTGCGCGCGGGTGGAGCGGCAGTTGGACCTGCTGGACCCTCGGCCCGTCACGATCGGCTGGGTGCTGGCGACGTCGCATCGCCCTGCGGGCAGGGGGGGTGCGGCGGATGGTGGGAAGCATGGCCGCGGGTCGGCTGGGGATGGCGCGAGCGCGGCGGGTCACGCGCCTCCCATCCTGGGGGCGGTGGATGAAATGGAAGCCATCCTCGCCCGGCGCCGGCCGGCGCTGGCCATCGTCTCGCTGCCCGCGGCGATGACCGACCTTATTCAGTCCATCCGCACGCGGCTTCGCCGGGCGGGCGTGCCGGACCGGTTCTTCCCCACCATCGAGGATCAGCTCGACGGCGTGGGGCCTCGCACGCACTTCACGGTGGATGTGAACGACCTGCTTGCCCGTCCGCCGCGCGTCATTGATGAGCAATCGGTCGCCGGCCTGCTCGCCGGGCGGCGTGTGCTCATCACCGGCGCGGGGGGGTCGATCGGGAGCGAACTGGCCCGACGGGCGGCTCGGTACGACCCGTCGGGGCTGTTCCTGGTGGAGCGCAGCGAGAACGCGCTGTTCGAGATCGATCGCCAGATCGCGCGCTTCCACCCGGCGCTGCCCCGGAGACCCATTCTGCACGATGTGGTCCTGGCGGACGCGACGCGCGGGCTGTTCAACGCGGTGCGCCCCGAGATCATTCTTCACGCCGCCGCTCACAAGCACGTGCCGATGATGGAGGATCACCCCGCTGCTGCGGTGGACAACAACCTGTTCGGCACCAAGTCGGTCGCCGACGCGGCCATCGGCTGCCGGGCGGAGCGGTTCGTGATGATCTCCACCGACAAGGCAGTCAACCCCACCTCGATCATGGGGGCGACCAAGCGGCTGGCGGAGATGTACATCCAGGACGCCCACCGGCGCGCGGTGACGGCGTTCTCGATGGTCCGGTTCGGCAACGTGCTGGGCTCCTCGGGCAGCGTGCTGGACGTGTGGGCCAGGCAGGTCGCCGAGGGCGGGCCGCTCACCGTGACCGACCCGCGCATGACCCGGTACTTCATGACGATTCCCGAGGCGGCGGCCCTGGTGCTTCAGGCGGCGGCCCTGGCCGACCCCATCGCGGCGGAAGCGGAGGTCTTCGTCCTCAACATGGGCGACCCGGTCAACGTGCTGGACATGTGCTGCCGCTACGCCGCGGCGCATGGGTTGACGGCGGTGCTGGATCACGGGACGTCCGAGAACTCGCCTTCGTCAACCCCTGGCGCCATCCGGGTCGTCATCACCGGGGCACGTCCCGGCGAAAAACTGTTCGAGGAACTGGCCCGCGATAGCGAGTCCCTGCGGCCCACTCGACACCGCGACATCGATATCTGGGGGTTGCCACAGCCAGACCCTCAAGATATTGAGCGGATGGTCCGTTGTCTTTCACCCGACATTCGCTCCAGCGACCCGAACGAACTCGCCGAGGAAATCCGGGGTCTGGTTCCTGAAATGCGGCGGCCTCTGGTGCAGGCGAGGCGCGGATCGACAGAGGATTTCCGCCTAGAATCTGTTTCGCCCGTGTGAATGGCTGGTGAACTTGCACTCGCCGTCGCATGGTGTGACAATCCGAGGTTGATCGCCTGGCATGGACGAGGGGCGACCACCGGAACGAGGGCTCCCCGATGAGCACGACACTGGAATCCGCCGGCGCCGACGTGGACGAGGCCATCCGGATGCGGGATCGCGCCCGCGAACTCCTCGCCCGGCTGCTGCGCGACCGTGACACCCTCGAAACCGCCTTGTCCGGCACGGGTCGGTGCGACCATCTGAAGCAGGTGACCGGACGCAGCGCGCTGGACAACGCCATCACCGCCACCCAACGGGTCATCGAGGCCATCGACCGGGCCGTGTCCGGCGCGGGCGACCGCGTCGGCGATCGGCTGGGTCAGCGCGGCGACCGGAGCGGATGGGCGGCTCCCATGGCGACGGCGGGACCGGGTTCCGTCGCCTATCGTCGGGCGGCGTCGTCGCGCGGCTGAGCCGTCCGGCGCCGGGTGGGGCCGGGCGTCACGTCGCTGTTCCTCAGGAAAACATGGAGAGGGGCCGCATGTCTCGGTCCGGGCGACGAAAAACCCACACCCATGATCCCGGGGGCGGGCCTTCCAAGCCCCGTCGCCGCACGCCCGCCGACCTGGGCTCATACGTGGCGTTCTTCCTCATCTGGGTCTTCGCCTCCGGGCTGTTCTACATCGTGGCCAACGAGAATGCCCCCGTGCTCAGCACCGGGCTGCTGGCGGTGTTCGCGTGGTATGTGGTCGTGCTGTGCGTGCAGGCCCACCGCGGCGTCGCCCTGGCGAAGTGGCAACGCTCGCTGGTGCGGCTGCCCCTGATCACCGTGGGCGGCGGCAAGCAGCTGGTGGATTCGATCAAGCGCACCGACCGGGGGCGCCACACCGTGCTCGTGAGCGTTCTCGCCGCCAGCGTGGCCACCGTGCTGCTGGTGCTGCTGATCGCCCGGGGCATGTGAACCTCCGGCCCCATCCCAGGTGTTGTCCGATCGTCACCGGGTGTTCGACTCGGTCCGCGGATCGACACGGCATCGAGCCCGCTGGTCGCCTCGCGCGGCGCGTGTCTTACCGCCCCTCGATCAGCCGTTCACCCAGCCAGTCGGTGAGTTCGTGGATGGCCTTGATCTTGGCGACCACGGCCTCCACGTCGTACTCGAGCCGGAAGAACTCGACGCGGTCCTCGTCCATGATGGCGTAGCTGGCGCGCGGGTTGAGGTCGCGCGGCTGGCCCACCGAACCGGGGTTGATGATGGCCTTCTCACCCTCCACGAAGGTGTAGACCTGGTCCAGGTCGGCGGGGGGGTAGAAATCCGGCTCGTCGGTGAACACGCCCGGAACGTGCGTGTGACCCACCAGGCAGAAGCGGTCGATGCGCTCGAAGATCTGCTCCATCTTCACCGGCGAGTTGACGGCGTCCTCGGGGAAGAGGTACTCGTTGATGGGACGCCGGGGCGAGCCGTGGACGAACAGGAACGGCCCTTCCGTCACGCGCACGCGCAGGCGACCCAGGAAGTCCCAGCGCACGCGCGACTTGTCCTTGTCCGGCTCCTGCTCGAACTGGCGTCGCGTCCAGTAGGCGGCCTGCTCGGCGGCGTAGTTGAAGTTGGTCGGCTCGTAGAGCACCCCGAAGTCGTGGTTGCCGATCAGCGACCAGGCGCAGCGGGCGGCGACCAGATCCACGCACTCCACCGGGTTGGGCCCGTACCCCACGATGTCGCCCAGGCAGATGATGCGATCCACCTTCCGCTGGTCGATGTCGGCAAGCACGGCGGTGAGCGCTTCGAGGTTGCCGTGAATGTCGCTGATGACCGCGGTGCGCATGGTCCGATCACATTCCGACGGGGGGAAGTCCGGCAGCAGGTCCGCGCGCCGGATGGCGCGAATCGGCGATGCTAGGGAAAGGCGCGATGGCCGTCAATGCGGCAAACCCCTCCACGGCGATTCACGGCGCGGGTTGCCGGGCCGGGGCGTCCGGCCGCGACGCGTCGGCGCCGGACGGGAGTCGGCGCGGCGACGCGTACAATCCGCCGCATGATGAGCCCAACCTCCTCTCCCCGCGTCGTCATCACCGGCATGGGCTGGGTCACCCCGCTGGGGCATGACATCGAGTCCGTGTGGAAGCGCCTGCTGGCGGGCGAGTCGGGCGTCAGCCGCATCGACCGCTTTGACGCCTCGACCTTCCCCACCACCTTCGCCGCCCAGGTGCGCGGGTTCGACGTGAACCGATACGTGGAGAACCCCCGCGTCCACGCCGGGGCGGGGCTGAACACGCAGTTCGCGCTGGGCGCGGCGAGGCAGGCGTGGGAGCAGTCCCGGCTGGGGTCGTTCACGGGCTTGAACAAGCGCCGCATGGGCATTTACCTGGGCGCGGGCGAGGGCGTGCTGGACTTCGACAACTACGCCCGCACCAACCTGCGCGGCTGGGACGCGGAGAAGCGCGCCATCGACGGCGCGAAATGGGGCGCGCACGGGCTGGCCCTCATGGACGCGGTGCGCGAGGTGGAGCAGGAGCCCAACATGCCGCTGGCCCACCTGGCGCGGGAGTTCGGCGCCCGCGGCCCCTGCTCCAACTGCCTCACCGCCTGCGCCGCCTCCACGCAGGCCATCGGCGAGGCCTTCTCCATGCTCCAGCGGGGCGACGCCGACGTGATGATCTCCGGCGGCACCCACACCATGATCCACGTGCTGGGCATCACCGGCTTCAACCGGTTGACCGCCCTGGCCACGCGCAACGAGGACATCCAGCACGCTTCGCGCCCCTTCGACCGCACCCGCGGCGGCTTCGTGATGGGCGAGGGCTCGGGCATCGTCATCCTCGAAACGCTCGACCACGCGAGGCAGCGCGGCGCGACGCCCCTGGCCGAGATCACCGGGTACGGATCGAGCGCCGACGCCTTCCGCATCACCGACATGCACCCCGAGGGTCGCGGCCCGGCCGAGGCCATCCGCCAGGCGCTGGCCATGTCGGGCATCGATCCGCACACGCTCGATCACGACGGGCGGCCGGGCGTCCACTACATCTCCGCCCACGGCACGGGCACGCAGGAGAATGACTCGATCGAAACGCTCGCCGTCAAGACCGTGTTCGGCGACAACGCGAAGAAGATTCCCATGTCGTCGATCAAGTCGATGATGGGCCACCTGATCGCCGCGGCGGGCAGCGTGGAACTCATCACGTGCATCCTGGCGATCCGCGACGGGATGCTCCCCCCCACCATCAACCTGCGCGAGCCGGACCCGGCGCTCGACCTGGACTACGTGCCCAATGCCGCGCGGCCCGCGAAGGTGGATGTGTGCCTCTCCAACTCCTTCGGCTTCGGCGGGCAGAACGACACGTTGGTGGTGCGTCGAGCGGGGTGACAACGTTTGTGGGATCGACCGTCAACTTATCAGTTGTCCGCGCCCTTGACGCCATCCTGCGTCGCCATCGTGGGAACCCAAAGCATCAGGTTGAAAGGGACTTGAGATGGTGGCGCGATGTTACGCCCCGAATGCCACGGCAGTCGATCGATCGAACCATCTGCAAACGCGATCCGCGACGCCGTCGGAGGTGACTCAATGTACCGATACGGCGGAATATCGTCCGCTTCCGGGCCGCCGAGATCGACGATGATCCCCTTGCGGGGTGGATGTCGGACCTGCGAAACGCGAACACCCACCATCAGTCGATGCGGGAATGGGCCGCTGTCTGTCCAGAACTCGGGTGATGCGAACGCTGTGTGCGACATCCTGAATCGCCCTGAGGAATAAACGTCCGGTGGGCGACCGTCCGGTGGAATGAGCGTAGTGTCGGGGAAAAAGGTCGGCTGCCCATCCAACGAGGGAATCGCGGTCAAAAAGGGCATGATGGCGCTGGGCCACCACGTCGAGTGCCTGCTGAAGTGGACGCTCGCAGACGTATCAATGACCGTCCGCCCGATGTGAAGTGGCTCTGCCGGCAGACCGGGCTCGGCGAAGAATGGGTAGTACAGGTCATGGCTCATCATGTAAAGCGAAAGCGCGGTAAGCGACTGACGCATCGCTCCAACGGCCTCGACACGCCGGCCGCTGTTCCGAACACCTTTCACTGCCGGGAGCAGCACGGCGAGCAGGACGGAGAGAACCGCCAGCACCACGAGCGTCTCGATGATCGTAAAACCCGCGACCCGGGGACGATACGGCTTCTCTGGAGGACTGTAATGGCAGGTCATTGACATCAAGGTACTCCTCTGCTACTCCATTGTCAAGTACACTGAACGACTGCAACCTCGATCACAAGGAGACTGCGAATGACAACGGCACACACTCGAGATTCCCGAAGGCCCGTTTGCGGGGCTCTTGTCGGGATTCTGGCAGTTACGCTCACCGCGTTAGCGCACGCCCAAGGCGGCCCGGGCGCGGGGGTTTACGACTGCGACCCGAACAATCCCAACTGCCTCGGCACCACAATCTCGAACGCCTGCTGCTGCCCGATTGCTGCTGGCTCCGCGACATGGGAGTGTGCAAAGATTCCGAATATTCAGTGGACCTGCCCGCAATGGCAGCGCTGGGCGCCCGCCGACACGCGACAGTGCACGCATTGAACCATGGGGATTGCAATCACGCGAGTAGACTTCCATCGCTCTTTGCAAGCCAAACCAGCATCATCTCTTTGCCGCCGCTCTTCTGGTGGTGATTGTCGTTCCGATCGTGTACTTGGCAGCCACCAAGCTGACGTGGCGGCGTCCACCTGATCCGGCCGCCGAGCTGTTTCGGGACACCCGCCACGAGTACCAATCGCTCCGAATGCGTCGCCTCGCCTCCCCGGACGATGTTCGGAACGCACTGGATTCCATGGAGTTCACCGGTCAGGGTATGTCCGCTGCGCAACAGAACGCTCTGCGCGACACCTTGGCCACTGTGATTGCTTCGTACTACCTCTCTCCTTCACCACAGCCGTACAAAGCGTGGCGGGCGTCACAGGGAACCCGGGTCCGTCCCGTCGATCCGACCGGACGAGCGGGCATTTCCCTCCAACAGATCGCCAACGAAATGCGGATCGCGCCGGGCAACGAGGGCGAGATCATCAACGAGCCCGCGACTGTCGAAGAGGCGTTTGACCTGCTGTGGCGGTTGAAGGATCAGATCGGAGGCGGGATCAACCGGCCCGTTTCTATCTGTGATTCGCCGCCCGGTTTGCGCGTACTTGTCACTGAAGCAACTGCCGAGAACCCGCGAGTTCCGGCGATCGAGGGCGGACTGACCATGGATGGGTGGTACGGCGGCGTGAGCATGAGTTCGCTTCCGCTCTTCGAGCCCGTTGAACGTCTGACGGATGTGCTGGATCGGCACCGTCGCGCACTGGTCGCTGTCGCGGGGGTTTGTTTCGAGTTCGCGGACGGCACACGTCGGCCCGTGATCTTCACCAGTTACTACCACCCCCAGCGCGAGATGTGGATTCTCCACCAAGTCAATATGGCAAATTATCCTCCGGGAAGGTGGGTTCGACCGTGGTTGCTGTAGCACCGCGATGGAAGAGCCAAAATGCAGGAATCGTCGCGCTCTCGCTCGTGGGCGTGGTGTTCGTGGCGGCGGCGTTTGACAAGGCCCTCGACATTGATGGATTCTCGTACATCATTCAGTACCACATCAATTCGCGTTCACCGCTCGTGGTTTCGGGGCTCACCGTGATGGTCTTGATCTGGGAGGCGGTTCTCGGTGTTTCGCTGTTGACCGATGTTGGTGCCACGTTCGGCATTCGAGCGGCTGTCGGAACGCTGATCGTGTTCTCTTTGGCGCTGACTCGGATGATCCTGGATCCGGCATCGCCGGAATCGTGTGGGTGCGGCAGGGTGTTGTCGCTCCTTCAGGACGCCGAAGCCGCGTCCGTCGTGGGGCTCCTCCGGAACGGCCTATTGATCGCATGTCTCCTTTTCGGCGCGCGTGCATCGTACGTTCCGACGCGTTTTCAGCAGTGACGTTTCCAGCGGCGAGCAGGGGGCTGAGTTCGCACCGGAACGTCGGGTCGCGTCCACGAGCATCACCACGTCGATAGGCGCGGCCTGCGAGGGTCGATGTGTGCCTGTCCACCTCCTTCGGCTTCGGCGGGCAGAACGACACGCTGGTAGTGCGGGCAAGGACTCCGGACTGAGGTCTGAGTGACTTCCGCGACGTCCGCGACTCGATGCCCTGATCCCTTCCCCACCCGGCAGACGCCCGGCGGCTCTCGCCATACCATCGCCCTCGGAACGGCGTCGGTCTCCGCCGAACGCCTTGTGCATGTATCCACGGCCTGCGCGGCGATCCGCCGCCAGGGACCGGAGAGCCCAGCCCGATGAATCCCGCCCTGCGACGCCTCATTCTCACGCTGGTTGTTCTCGGCGCCACGCTGGGCGTCGTGGCGGTGATGGTGTTCGGCCCCAAGGGACCGGGGCGGCAGCAGTCATCGCAGAACAGCGCGGACGCGACATCGACACCCGACAACGCCGGAGGATCCGCTGGTGGAACTTCCGGGGGCGCCGCCGACCCGTCGCACGCCGGTGCTGGCGAGACACCCGGCATCAGGGGGACGGACAACCCCGGCGAGACACCCCCAACGCCGCCCTCGGGTGAGACAGGTGGCGCGTCCGAAGGTGCAGGTCGTGACGCCGACCAGAACGAAGGTCAGGAGCAGCCGACCACGCCTCCCGGCGGCGAGCAGCCCGCCGTCGATCCCGCCTCGCATTTCGCCGGATTGACCGCCGTGGCTCCATCGGGCGGGTTCGGGACGTCCCGTCCGCGGCCCATCGGCTCACTGGACTGGCGTCAGCACGATTTCCTCGTCGAGTTCAGCACGATCAGCGCGGGCATCGAGCGCATCACGCTGTCGGACATCTGGAACACCGCCGCCGCCCGTCGCCAGGCGGAGAAGCTCAAGCCGCGCATCGAGCGGGGCGAGGCCACGCTGGCCGAGATGCCCTCGGCGGAACGCTACGTGATCCAGCAGGCCCGGCCCATGCGGGTAGGTGGATACGACTACACCTTTCCCGCCCTGGCGGCTCGGGCGATTCGCGTCACGCCTGCCGCGACCGAAGGCGGACCCGCGCCCACGCCGCAGGAAGTCAACCTGTTCGCCGATGTCTGGTCGCAGGATGGCGCCGATCCGGGGCTGTTCACCACCGAGGTGCGCAACCAGCAGGGCGCCGCGGTGCTGCGCATCACGCGGCGCTACGTCATCGCTCCCAGCGACTACGCCCTCACCATCGAGCAGCGCGTCGAGAACCTGTCCGACGTGCCGGTGGATGTGTCGTGGATCATCTACGGCCAGACGGACCTCGACCAGGACCGCGCCCGCTACATGGAGAACCGACGCTACCGCGCCGGGCACCTGGCGGACACCAAGCGATACCCCCAGCGCACGCTGGTGATCGCGGATGACGACTTTCTGCTCTCGCGCGGCACGGTGATGGGCATCGGCGGGGGCAACCTGCGCTACCCCGGCACGGAGGCCATGCTCTGGCCCAATGCCGACTCGCTGGCCCGCAACTACGAACTGTCGTGGTACGCGGTGGAGAATCGCTACTTCGCCGCCGCCATCATGCCGCCCTACGCGGGGGACGGCTCGACCCCGCCGTCCCGGCGCACGCTGAGCGACGTGATCGGCGCGATCGTGCCTTTCTACAACGAGGACGACGCCGCGCTGCGCCGCCAGACGCACGACTGGGTGGTGCTGGAGCTGCGGGGCGTGCCCCGACGCGTCGCGCCGGGGGCGACGGAATCATTTGACATGGGCCTCTACGCGGGCCCGCTCGATCGGCACGTGCTGGAGTCGTCGGAGCCCTACGTCTCGCTGCGCATGGGCGGGCTCATCCACTACCAGATGTCGGCCATGTGCGCCTGGTGCACCTTCCAGTGGCTGGCTCACGTGCTCATCTGGATTCTCTCGGTGGCGCACGCCATCTTCGCCGACTGGGGGGTCGCCATCATCCTGCTGGTGGCGGTGGTGCGGCTGCTCCTCCACCCCATCACCAAGCGGTCGCAGGTGTCGATGCAGCGCTTCGCGCGGGTGATGCAGAAACTCAAGCCGGAAATCGAGAAGCTGCAGCAGAAGTACGGCAGCGACCCCAAGCGCATGCAGCAGGAGCAGCTGCGGCTCTGGCGCGAGCACGGGGTCAGCCCCTTCTCCATGCTCGGGTGCCTGCCCCTGTTCCTGCAGATGCCCATCTGGATCGCCCTGTACGCGATGCTCTACTTCGCGTTCGACCTGCGCCACGAGCCGGCCTTCTGGGGCGTGTTCCAGGTGTTCTGGGACTGGCCCTTCCTCGCCGACCTGAGCGAGAGCGATCACTTCTTCGGCGAGGTGAGCCAGCCCTTCACGTTCCTGTTCATTCCCATCACCGGCATCAACATTCTGCCGGTGCTGCTGGGGCTGGTGTTCTACGTGCAGCAGAAGTACATGACGCCGCCTCCCACCGCCACCATGACGCCGGAGCAGATGGCCACGCAGCGCATGATGAAGTGGATGCTGGTGCTGATGATGCCGCTCGTCATGTACGGCGCGCCCTCGGGTCTGACGCTGTACATCATCAGCTCGTCCATCTGGGGCATTATCGAGAGCCGCATCATCCGCAAGCACGTGGACTCGCTCGACCTTGATCAGCTCTCGCCCAAGCTCGCCGAGCAGAAGAAAAAACCTCGCAACGCCCTGCAGCGCATGTACATGGAGCGGCTGGAGAACGCCAGGCAGCGGGCCGAGGCCAAGCGTCAGGGACCGACGAAGAAGTACAAGAAGCGCGGGTGAGGGGGAAACGCACTGAGTGCTGGGTACTTGATGCTGAGTGCTGAGGAGTGAGGGGTAGGGCGTTCCGAGTTCCGAGTTCTGAGTTCCGGGAAACTGGATGCCTCGATGCCTTGTTGCCTCGATGCCTCATCCTCAGTACCCAGCGCCTGACGCCTCCCCGTGCTCGACGATTCCATCATCCTGGCCGTCGCCAGCCCGCCCGGTCGAGCGGCACGGGGGCTCGTCCGCCTCAGCGGCGCCGGGTCATTCGACCTGCTGCGACGATTGGCTCAGGGCTGCGGCGATGCGAGCCGGGGCGCTCGTCCGGTTCGCCTTCGGCTTTCGCCTTCGGATGGCGGCGCGGAACTGCCCTGCCTCGCGCTCCACTTCCCCGGTCCCGCGTCATACACGGGCGAAGATGTGATCGAACTGTTCCTGCCGGGCAATCCGGTGCTGCTGGAGCGCGTGATCGACGCCTTGCTTGATGCCGCGGACGGCGTCGGGCTGGCCGCCAGACGAGCCGGGCCGGGCGAGTTCACGGCCCGCGCCTTTCTCAATGGCCGCCTGTCGCTCACGCAGGCGGAGGGCGTGGCGGCGTCCATCGCCGCGCGCAGCGACGCCGAGCTCCGGGCCGCCGCCCTGCTCACGGGCGGCGAACTGGGCAACTTCGCCCGCTCGCTTGCTGACGATCTGGCTGACGCGCTCGCACTCGTCGAGGCGGGCATCGACTTCACCGACCAGGAGGATGTGATCGTCATGGCGCCCGCCGATCTGCTCGGGCGGCTCACCGACATCGGGGGTCGCCTGCGGGCACGGCTGGACAGGGCGGTGGGTTTTGAATCGCTTCAGGCCATTCCGTGGGTAGTGCTCGCGGGCGCGCCCAACGCCGGAAAGTCCACGCTCTTCAACGCACTGCTGGGTCGCCCTCGCGCGGTGACTTCGGCCCTGGCGGGCACCACGCGCGACGTGCTGGTTGAGCCGATTGTGGTGAGCAGGCAGCCATCAACCATCAGCCGTCAGCCGGAGGCCGAGGTGATGCTGGTGGACGTAGCGGGCCTGGATGACGCGGCGGGTTCGTTCCTTGACGCCGCCATGCGCGACGCGGCCCGTCAGGCGATTGACCGTGCGGAGCTTGTTCTTCTCTGCGTACCCGGCGACGCGCCGACTCCTGGCGCCGAGGCGCTGCGCTGGATCGACCCCGCTGATCCGCGCGTGCTCATGGTGCGGACCAAGGCGGACGCGGAGCGTGGTCAACCGTCATCGCTCAGCCATCAGCCGTCAGCCGTCGCCCAACCACCGACCGCCGACCACTGGGAATCAACGACAGGCCACGGCCCCATCTCCGTCTCCGCTCACACGGGCGAGGGTCTGGAGGCGCTGCGCGTCGCCATCGCGGAGCGGCTCGCCGGGCGTGCGGTGTCGCTGGCCGCCGACGCCCTGGCGCTGCAGCCGCGGCACGAATCGGGCCTGCGGGCGGCTCTGGCGTCGATTGAGGAGGCCGCCGCCCTGCTGGCGCCTCGGAAGCAGGAGCGCGCGTTGGCCGCGCCGGAACTGATCGCCGCCTGTCTGCGCTCCGCACTGGACGACCTGGCTGAGGTGGCGGGCGACATCACACCCGATGATGTGCTGGGCCGCATCTTCGGTCGGTTCTGCGTTGGCAAGTGAGGCATCGGGCCTGAAGCGCCGAGCGACGGGAATCCACATCGCCCTGGCGTTCAATCCTCAGCACTCTTCCGCGCCCCTACACTCTCCCTCCATGTCCAAGCGTTCCGTCGTCATCACTGGGATCGGCCCCATCACGGCGTTCGGCCTGGGTATCGACCCGCTGTGGTCGGCCCTGATCGAAGGCCGCTCCGCCATTGCGCCGATCTCGCGCTTCAATCCCTCGTCGTTCCCCTGCCGCCTCGGCGCGGAACTGCCGGATGATCGTTTCAACGTGCGCGACGTGGTGCCCAAGAACTATCGCAAGGCCACCAAGGTGATGGCCCGCGACATCGAGTTGGCCGTCGGCGCGGCCCTGGCGGCGGTGCAGGACGCCGGGCTGAACACCAAGGGCATCGATCCGGATCAACCGCCCACCATTGATCCCGACCGCTTCGGGTGCCACATCGGCGCGGGTCTGATCGCGGCGGACGTGGAGGAGCTGGCCGCCGCGTTCCACGAGAGCCGCACGCCCGATGGTGAGTTCGACCTGCACGTCTGGGGAGCCCGGGGGATGGAGAACCTGACGCCGCTGTGGCTGCTCAAGTACCTCCCCAACATGCTGGCCTGCCACGTGACGATCATCCACGACTGCCGCGGACCGAGCAACACCATCACCTGCAACGAGGCCTCCGCGCTGCTCTCGTTGGGCGAATCCGTTCGCGTGATCGAGCGGGGGCAGGCGATCGCCTGTCTCACCGGCGGGGCGGAGTACAAACTCAACCCCATGGGCGTGCTGCGACAGCACTTCGCCAGGCGGCTGGCTCCC
This sequence comes from Phycisphaeraceae bacterium, assembly GCA_015709595.1. Classification (NCBI taxonomy): domain Bacteria; kingdom Pseudomonadati; phylum Planctomycetota; class Phycisphaerae; order Phycisphaerales; family Phycisphaeraceae; species Phycisphaeraceae bacterium. The sequence continues at coordinate 1,103,800 of CP054178.1, read as the reverse complement.
ACGCCCGACGGGGTTGATCCCGCCACGGTGGTGCGGCCCTTCGACCCCGCCGCCGTCGGATCGGTGCTGGGCGAGGGCGGCGGGATTCTCGTGGTGGAGGCGGAGGATTCCGCCGCCGCCCGCGGGGCGAGGGTCTACGCCCGGGTGGCCGGGTTCGGCTCGAGCCAGTCCTTCTGCCCGGATACGGTGGGGCTGGCGCCAGACCCGGATGACACGGGCATTGACGCCGCCATCGAGAACGCCCTGCGCGATGGCGGGCTTGGGCCGGAGTCGATTGACGCGATCGTGCCCTTCGGTTCGGGCATTCCCTCGGTGGACGCCGCGGAGGCCGCCGCCATCCGGCGCGTGTTCGGCCCGCGCGCGGCGGATATTCCACTCGTTACCGTGGTGCCCAACGTGGGCAACTGCTGCGCCGGGATGGCGGCGGTGTCGATGTGCGTGGCCGCCAAGTGCCTGCGCGAGCAGATGCTTCCCGCCCGGCTGAGCGCGACCGTCACACCCGGGCTGAACGCCGCCGCGGCTCCGGCGCGTCCGGCCTTGCTGCGCCATGTGCTGGTCATGGTGACCAGCATGGGCGGTCAGAATGCGGCGGTGGTGATGGGGCGCGGGTGATGACGGGAAGCGCCCGCCTCACGGAAGCGTGGGGCCGATTCACACGATGGCCTCGCATCAACGGAACCCGCCCCGCGTGTCGGCTGGCGCGGCGCACACGAGCCCGATCACCGTCAGCAGATGATCCGGGTTGACCGGCTTGGCGAGGTAGTCATCGCACCCGGCGTCAAGGCACTTCTGGCGATCGCCCGTCATGGCATGAGCGGTCAGACCCACGATGGGGCGGTCATAGCCCGCCTGTCGGAGGCGTTGGGTCGCTTCATAACCGTCGATCACGGGCATCTGCATGTCCATGAGAAGCGCGTCATATGGATGGCCCGCGTGCAGAGCCGCCAGCGCCATGTCCACGGCCTGACCTCCGTCCGAGGCCACGTCCACGCGATGACCCGCCCGAGCAAGCAGGTGACGGATGAGCCGCTGGTTGTCAGGTCCGTCCTCGGCCAGCAGAAGGCGCCGTCCGGGTGACGCGGCCATCGCCTTCGATGACGCCCGGGTCTCAGTCGGGGTGGCGGGGTCGGCCTCGTGGATGACGGGGTTCTCGATCCAGTGTGTTTCGGGCATGGCGTGCAGCGACGCGCGGACGGTGAAGGTGCTCCCCCTGCCAGGCGTGGATTCGACGGTGATGGAGCCGCCCAGCATGGTCGCCAGGCGTCGGCAGATGGACAGCCCAAGCCCCGTGCCGCCGAAGCGCCTGGTGGTGGTGTTGTCCGCCTGCTGGAATGGCACGAAAAGGCGCGGCAGGACGTCGGGGTCAATGCCAATGCCGGTGTCGATTACGTCAAACCGCAGCATCGGTGAGGCGGCCTCCTGCCTCTCCGCGCTCACGACGATCCGGATGCCGCCCCGCTCGGTGAACTTGATGGCGTTGCTGACGAGGTTGACCAGGATCTGCCGCAGCCGCGTGGGGTCGGTGCGGACCACGTCGGGGATGGCGCCGTCAAACTCGGCGCGCAGGTCGAGCGATTTGTTCGCGGCCCGGTTTCGCAGCAGGGTGACCACGTCGCGCACCACGCCGATCAGGTTGGTGGGCACCAGCTCCAGGGTCATGCGTCCCGCCTCGAGCTTGGAGATGTCGAGGATGTCGTTGATGATCTCCAGCAGGTGCTCGCCGTTGCGCCGAATGGTGTGCAGGTGGGAGCGTCGGTCCTCGGGGGTGTGGTCCTCGTCGAGCAGCAGCCCGGCGAAGCCCAGGATGGCGGTCATGGGCGTGCGGATCTCGTGGCTCATGTTGGCGAGGAACTCGCTCTTGGCCTGGTTGGCGGCCTCGGCGGCCTCCTTGGCGCGCTGCAGCTCCTCCTCGGCGCGCTTGCGGTCGGTGATATTCAGGTGAGCCACCACCAGGCGCACCGGACCCTCGCCCGCGAAGCGGGTGAGGCGCATCAGGAACCATCGCTTCTCATGCGGGGAATGGCAGGGGTATTCAATCTGGAAGAAGTCGCTCTCGCCTCGCGCGATGCGCCGGATGGCGTCGGCGGCCCTGGCGGCCTCCTCGACGCCGCCAGCGGCGGCGCGGTCGCAGATATCGAGATAATTGACCCCCTCGCCCACGCGCTGGCCCAGGCCGTGGTTGGACTCGGCGAAGTTCCGCCACTGGCGGTTGACCGCGATGATCGTTCCATCCCCGTCGAGGATGGCGATGTGGGAGGAAAGCCCGTCCAGCGCGCCGCGTGCGAATCGCTCCGACTCGGCCAGCGCCCGCAGGGCCTGCCGGTGATCCAGGTGATGCTTGACGTGGCTGGCCACGTAATCGAGAAGCGCCTGCTCCTCGTCGATGAAGCCGTCGTCGGATGATCCGTCCGGGTCGGTCGCGCACGACACCGACACGCGCAGCAGCCGCCCGTCATCGAGGAGCGACGCTGCGGAGAGGGCGGGTGAGCGATCGGAGTATCCGGGGGTCTCGATGACCCGCTCGCCGATGGAGAGCCGCGCCGCGCATCGTTCGGCGTGCTGGAAGGCGGGCGGGAGAATGGCGGCGATGGCGCGAAGCGCCTCCATCTCGTCCTCGCCGGCGTCATCCAGCGCCGCCCGCACGCTCTGCATGGCGGTGAGCTCCTTGACGCGCTCGTTCAGGTTCCGAAGCAGCCGCCGGCGGTCCTCCTCGATGCGTCGGCGCTGGGTCACGTCGCGCGTCACCGCCACGTGCTCGACCTCGCCGGAGGCGGGGTTGATGAGCGGCACGGCGGAGGTCTCCATCCAGCGCTGCTGGCCGTCGAGCCCGACGATCTCATACTCAAGGCGCCCGCCCTCCCCGGCGCAGACCGCTTCGTGGAAGCGCCGGAACCGCTCGCGGTCGCGCTCAGCGATCAGCGGAAAGGCGCTGACGCCGATGACCTGCTCCAGCCGCTCGGCGCCGATCATGCGGAGACCGGCGGGGTTCATCTCGATCAGGCGAGCGTCGCGCGACAGGATCTTCACGCATTCCGGGGCGGCGTCCACGAAGGCGCGCAGCCGCTGCTCGCTGGCGCGCACGCGATCCTCGGCCTCCAGTCGCTTGCGCAGCGAGGCCCGCGCCCCCGTCACCACCACGATGCCGGACGTGACGGTGATGAAGACCGTCAGCAGCAGCCCCATGGCCCCCAGGCGCGCCAGTGCGATGTGGCTGAGCCAGTCCTCCGCCGGGTAGTCCACGCCCAGCACCGCCTCGACCCGCCCCTGGTCGTCGTAGATCGGTTCGAATGCGCTGACCCACGTGCCCCAGCGGTCGGTGTACGGCACGTCGTCGAACGTCGATTCACCGAGGAAGGCACGCTCCAGCGCATCGCTGGTTTCGGGGTACTCCTCGTAGATCGCGGTCCGTTGCTCGCGATCGTCGATGAAGAGCCCGTCGCCGTCGTAGTCCGTCTCGGAATCGACGACAAGCACGATGCGTTCATCGGGCAGGCGCCGGAATGTGTAGATGTCGGCGACGACACCGTTGGCGACGGTCCATCGCTTCTGGGCCTCGATCATGGCGAGATACGAGGTGTCTTCGGGCGACGTATCCGGTCCGATCAGGGCGTGCCCCAGGCGCTCCAGTTCACGGGCGTAGGTCGGCGCCAGGCCGCGCACCAGCCGCGAGAGGCGCGTGGATTCGATCTGTTTCATCACCGACGTGGCCGGCCACGCGGCGAGCATCGTCGCCACCCCCAGCAGGGCGATGGTCCACCGGGCGGGAGCGCCGACGCGCCGATGACGCAGCCACCAGACCGCCAGGGTGGTGGCCGACGCGCACACCACCACGAACAGCAGGAAGTCAACATTCTGGAGCCAGAGTCGGTCCATTCGTGGCCTCAGGTCGTGGAGGCGGTTTGTGAAGATGTGCTCGATGTGGATCGAACGGGCGGCCGCACCAGAGCGATGAGCGCGGCCCGGTCGATGGGCTTGGGCGCGTAGTCGTCGCACCCCGCCGCCAGGCACCTGGCCCGGTCGTCGGACATGGCGTGCGCGGTCAGGGCGACGATGCGTCCCGGATAGCCCCGTCGACGAAGCTCCCGCGCGGCGCCGTACCCGTCAAGTTCGGGCATCTGCATGTCCATCAGGATGAGGTCGAAGGGGGGTGCGGTCAGGCGGTCGGCGCCCCAGCAGCGCGTGACCGCCTCGACTGCTTCTCGTCCGTTGTTGGCGATTGTCACCTCGCATCCGGCCCGGCGCAGAATGTGAGCGATGAGCCGCTGGTTGTCGGGGCCATCCTCGGCCAGCAGCACGCGCGGGGGTTGCTCGCCGCAGCACACCGAATCCGGTTTGGGATCGCTGTCCGCGAGCACGCCGTCCGCCGGGGCGGTGACGCGGGGGACGTTCTGGATGGGTCCGGTGGGCACGCGAAGGGTGAAGGTTGATCCCCGGTTCGGCGTGCTGGCGACCTCGAGCGAGCCGCCCATTCCCAGGGCCAGGCGGTGGCAGATGGTCAGTCCCAGTCCCGTGCCCCCGAAGCGCCGGGTCATGGTCTCATCGCCCTGGGTGAAGGGCTGGAAGAGGCGGCCGATCTGCTCCACGGTCATGCCGATGCCGGTGTCGGCGACGATCAGTTCCAGCCACGGCCCGCCGGGCTCGTGCTCATCGAGACGCGCCGTGACGGTGACCGACCCGGAATCGGTGAACTTGACGGCGTTGCCGACCAGGTTGAGCAGAATCTGCCGCAGCCGCGTGGGATCGCCGAGGATCGCCGAAGGAATCGGCGTCTCATAGTCGAGCCGCAGGGTCAGCCGCTTTTCGGTGGCGCGAAGTCGCATCAGCGACATCACGTCGCCCAGCACGGCGGATACGTCCACCGGGACGTGTTCGATCTCCATGCGTCCCGACTCGATCTTGGAGAGGTCAAGGATGTCGTTGAGAATCTGCAGCAGGTGCTCGCCGTTGCGCCGGATCGTCTGCAGATGATCGGCGTGCTCCGCGGGGGCGAGATCGGGCGACCGGAGCAGGTCGGCGTAGCCCAGGATGGCGGTCATGGGCGTGCGGATCTCGTGGCTCATGTTGGCCAGGAAGTCGCTCTTGGCCCGGTTGGCCGCCTGGGCTTCGAGCATGGCCTTGCGGAGGGCTTCGACGCCGCGCTTGCGTTCGCTGATGTCGCGCAGAAACGCGCTGAAGAAGTGATGATCGCCCCGCCCGGCGTGGCAGATCGCCAGTTCGACGGGAAACTCACGGCCCGTCCGGTCGATGGCGGTCAACTCGATGCGTCGATTCAGGACTCGTTGCTCGCCTGTTTCGAGGTAGCGTCTGAGTCCCTCGCGGTGGGCCGACCGATGCGCGGGGGGGATGATCTTCTCGTCCAGCGTGCTCCCGAGCACCTCGGACGACCTGTAGCCGAACATGCGCTCGGCCTCGCGGTTCCAGCCGGTGATGCGTCCGCGCTCGTCGATGGTGATGACGGCGTCCAGTGCGGTGTCGATGATGGCCCGGTGGCGCTCCTCGCTCTGGCGCAGGGCCTCGTCCTGGCGCTCCAGCGCCGCCATGTTGCGCCGCAGCTCCATCTGCGCCGTTACCTGGTGCGCCACGACGCGCAGCATGGCCACGCGGCGCTCGTCGATGGTGCGAGGTCGGCGATCAATCACGCACAGACTGCCGATCGCCTCGCCGGTGGAGAGCACCAGCGGAATGCCCGCGTAGAAGCGGATGCCCGGGTCGCCGGTGACAAGCGGACTGTCGGCGAAGCGCGGGTCGAGGGTTGCGTCGGGGACGATCAGCGGCTCGGCGGGGTTCAGGATCGCATACGCGCAGAACGACACCCCCCGGGGCGTCTGGCTGACATCGAGACCCTGGCAGGACTTGAACCACTGCCGGTTGGAATCGACCAGCGAAATGACCGCGATCGGCGCGTCGCACAGGTGAGCCGCCAGCGCGGTCAGGTCGTCGAAGTCGGCCTCTCGGGGCGAGTCGAGCATGTTGAGCGCCAGGAGAGCGCTGAGGCGGTCCGCCTCGTTGTCGGGCAATGGTGCTGGGGGCATCGTGACCCTCCCCCCGGCGGCGTCATGGACGCCGGGGCACGGCTGACATCGACTGAAGAGAGGCCGGTCTTGAGTCCGAAAAGCCCGGGCGGGGAGCGCTTTCGCGCCTAGGATCACCAGTCCCTTCCCGGAGGAACGACCATGCCTGTCACCGTCACCGAAACCGCCGCACGCGAAATCTTCCACATCATCGAGCAGCAGGGGCTGGATGCGGAGAAGGTTCGGCTGCGCGTGGGGGTGAAGGGCGGCGGGTGCGCCGGCTTCTCCTACATCCTCGACCTGACCGAAGCCCAGAAGGACACCGATGACCTCTGGGAGTACACCTTCACGCGCAGGCCCGCCCGCGCGGTCGCCGCGGGAATGAACGGCGGCGGTCAGGGCGGGACAGCCGTCGCGGAGGGCGGGGAAGCGGAGTCCTTCACCATCCGCGTCATCTGCGACCCCAAGAGCTACCTCTACCTCAACGGCACCGTGATCGACTTCAAGGACGAAGTGATGGGGCGCGGCTTCGTGTTCAACAACCCCAACCAGACCAGTTCGTGCGGTTGCGGGTCGTCGTTCTCGGCATGAGCGCGCCGGGCGGTTGAAGCATGATGTTCAGGGACCGGACCGATGCCGGGCGTCGGCTGGGCTCGGTGCTCGCCGGGCGGGAATACATCAATCCGATCGTGCTGGGCCTGCCGCGCGGTGGGGTGGTGGTGGCGGCGGAAGTGGCCCGCGCTCTGCGTGCGCCGTTGGATGTGCTGGTGGTGCGCAAGATCGGCGCGCCGCGTCAACCCGAGTTCGCCATCGGCGCGGTGACGGATGGGGGAGAGCCGGTCATCCTGCTCCAGCCGGACGCGGTGGCGCTGACGGGCGTGACGGACGCTGAAGCGGCGCAGCTGGCGCAGCAGCAGCTGGCCCTGGTGCGGGAGCGTGAACGACGCTATCGGGCCGGTCGCCCCGCCGAGCCGATCGTGGGTCGAACGGTCATCGTGGTGGATGACGGCGTCGCCACGGGGGCGACGTTCCTGGCGGCGGTGGAGTGCCTGAAAGCCCGCCGGCCGGGTCGGGTGGTGGTCGCCGCGCCGGTGGCATCCGCCGAGGCGGCCCGCCTGCTTGAGTCGAAGGCCGACGAGGTGGTGATCCTCGATCTTCCGCCGCGATTCCAGGCCGTGGGTCAGTTCTACGCGGACTTCGGCGAAGTGACGGATGAGGACGTGCTGGCGATTCTCGCCGGGCATGGCGCGCTGCATCCGGGCCACTGACGCCCCGCGATGGTGAGCGGCGAGGGCGATCACTCGCCCGGCACGTAGGTGACGACGCCCTCCCACGGGCTGGAGGCGGTGGCGTACATCCGCCTGGGAATCCGTCCCGCGCGCGCTCCGTGGTAGCCGGCCTCGCACGCCGCCCGCATGGCATGAGCCATGCGGACAGGGTCTCTGGCGTGCGCGATGCCGGTGTTGAGCAGCACGCCATCCGCGCCCAGCTCCATGGCCAGGGTCACGTCGCTGGGCGTGCCCACGCCGGCGTCAACAATGACGGGATAGGACGAAGACGGAGGACCGGGAACCGACGACTGCGTGGCGGAAAGTGCGGGTGGCGTGGTCGGCGCCGCCGCGCCGTCTCCCTTGAGGAGTTCGAGAATGATCCGGATCGCGCTGGGGTTGGCGATGCCGCGGCCCGAACCGATCGGGCTGCCCGCGGGCATCACGCTGGCGGCGCCCGCGTCGCGCAGACGCAGCGCCATGATCGGGTCGTCGCTCGAGTAGCACAGCACCGTGAAGCCGTCCTTCACGAGTTCGCGGCAGGCATCGAGCGTGCCCACGGGGTCGGGCAGCAGCGTCTTCCGGTCGCCCAGCACTTCGAGCTTCACCCAGTGGCGACCGGGGTTGTCGAGCTGATCGAGAATCTCCCGTCCCAGCCGCGCCACGCGGACAGCGTCTTCCGCCGAGAAGCACCCGGCGGTGTTGGGCAGAATCGTGTACCGATCGAGGTCGATGAAATCGAGGATCGACCGGCCCTGCTGGTCCACCAGCCGCTCACGCCGCACGGCGACGGTGATGACCTCGGCCCCCGAGGCGTCCAGCGCCTGCTGCATCACTTCGTAATTCTCGTACTTCCCCGTACCGACGATGAGTCGGTTGTGGATGGTGACCGGACCAAGCACGAGCGGCGCGTATGCGGGAGCGACTGATGACGACATGATGGCGGGATCGACGGGCATGACGCGGGATTGTAGGAATGTCGCGCCGTGGCGCTGGCGGGGCCGTCGCCGCGCTCAGCCGCCGCCCACCAGCGTGACGATCTCGACGCGGTCACCCTCGCGGATTTCGATCCGGTCGTGATCGCGGCGGGTTGTGACGGCTCCATTCACCTCCACCGCGTAACCCCGGTGGGCGGGCGGGTAGCGTTGCAGCAGTTCCGACAGCGTCAGTCGCGGCTCGGGCATCGACACCGGCTCGCCGTTCAACGTGATCCGCATGGCCGATCGTAGGGCTGGCTTCCGCGCACGCGCGCGGCCATCCGCGGCGCTCCCGATGCCCGCCAGCCCGTGCGGGTCATCCTGCGGCTGATCGCACGACGGACGAGGACATGACCTGCCGCATCCCCTCGTACACCGCGGCGCACACGGCGGTGGCGAGGTTGAGCGACCGCGCCCCCGGCACATTGACCATGGGAAGTGTGATGCGGTGATCCTCGCCGCACGCGCGGGCCACCCAGTCGTGAACATGCTCGGGCACGCCCGCGGTTTCGCGGCCGAAGAGCAGATAGTCGCCGCGACGGAACGTCGCCTCCCAGTGCGGTCGGTCGGACTTGGTGGTGTAGAGCCAGAGGCGCGGCGGGCGGGATGCCGGGGAGAGTGGTTCGAGTCCCTCGCGCGCCACAAACGCCTCCCACGAGGCATGCTCCACGCAATCGACGAGGTGCCAGTAGTCCAGCCCCGCCCGGCGACGGGCTTTCTCCGACATGTCGAAGCCGATGGGATGAATGATGTGCAGCCGACACCCCGTGGCGGCAGCGGTGCGGCCGATGTTCCCCGTGTTGTTGGGGATCTCCGGGCTCAGAAGCACGATGTGGAAGAGAGGCGTGTCAGGAGAGGGTGCAGTCAGCTCTTTTCTCGTCATGAAACTTGACCTCCTCGCCTACTCAGCATAGCTTCGACTCGGAGAGGGATCGCCTGATTACTGTCAGGGGAACATATCATGCGAAACGTACTACAGCAGCGTTGGTTCTGTGTCGCGATCCTCGCGCTCATCATCGGTGGTGGAGGCGTCTGGGTCGGTGCGGCGGCGCCCTCGATTGATGCACGCACTGCCCGGAATGACTGCGGTTGCGGTTTCAGGAACGCTCGATCAATCCAGTACGCTCCGGTGGTGGATGACGGCAATCGAGACGCAGCGATGGAGCGTCGTCCCATCTACCACTGGGAGAACAATCTGCTCGCTTTCGTGGCTTCTGTGTTTGAGACCGCGGGCATTCCCGCTTCGCGGGCGGTTGAACTGGCGGACTCGGTCATCGGCTTGACCAATCGCGAGGCCGTCAGGGATCCCAAGGTCTATGCGCGGTTCGCGTTTCGAGCGATCGGCTTCGAGTCGGAGGCGGCGGAAAAGGCGGCGGAGTCGGCGATCGCCCAATTAACGGAACTGCATGGTGAGATGCGGACAGTCACCGCGGTGACAGCACCATCAGATCAACCACGAGCGCCAGGAAGAATGTCATTGAACAATCGGGCGTTCTTTAGTTGGCAGGGTAACATCCACGGTTTTCTTTATGCCGCGTTTCTTGAACTGGGACTGGAGGGTCAGGAAGCTGTCAATGCGACGACATGGGCCGTCGGATTGATGGACTACGCCTCTGAGGATTCCGCCCGGAACAGGTCCGAGCCATGGCGTTCGCTGGGGCCGCTTCGCATCGTCACCGAAGCGTTGCAGACGCGGGGTATTCCGGAGTCGGAAGCACGCGAACTCGCCCACGCGGTGCTGACGAAATTGAATGTGCAAGGGTTCTTGGCGCGCCGAACGCGAGCGCAGGATCTGTGCCCCTCCTATCCCGTCAAGATCATCTGGTGTGATGAAACGAATCAGCAGCACACGGAGATCACGTGGATTCGTCGGAACTCCTGGGACCAGTTCCGCACGGCATGTCCCGTGATGGATGTGTGTCCCGATGGCAAGGAGTGGTGGTGGGCGATGACGCTTGTCGACGACGACTGCGTGCCGACGGCGCCGAGCGGAGCGTGCGTGTGGATCCGAGCCATCGGCGGACTTCAGGATATTGCCTGCGATACGCCGCACCTGACCTTGGAGTGCTTTGAGGAGACGTCAACGTCCATCAGCTGCTCGGAGATCGAGCGAATCTGTGCGCATCCAACACAGGGTCCATCCGGATGTCCGGAGTGCGAGTAGCGGCTGCCGCCTTCCGATGTCATACGCCCCGGGCAGCCCCGGGGCGTTTTTCTTTCCAACCGCCGTCGCCTCCACGCTGTTCGTGCGGCGACGAGCACGTACCTGATTCGCACGTCTTCCGCTACAATCCTGGACTGCGCCGCTTGGGCGCCTTCTGAACCCTTTTCCGCGGCGTTGGGGCCGCGTGCAGGAGGACCGTGCCATGATGACACCCGCCTACACCACCAAGGACATCCGCAACATTGCCCTGACCGGCAGTGCGGCGTCGGGCAAGACGACCCTCGTCGAGCACCTGCTGCACAACGCCGGACTGATCGGACGGGTGGGGCGCGTGGAGGACGGCAACACGGTCACCGACTACGACCCGCTGGAGAAGGAACTCCATCACAGCATCGACAGCGCCCTGGTCCACTTCGACCACGCCGGGGCGCACATCAACCTCATTGACACGCCCGGGGCTCCCGACTTCATCGGCAAGGCCTTCTGCGCCATGCCCGCGGTGGAGACGGTGATCGTCATGCTCGACCCGGTTCGCGGCATCGACCCGGTGGCGAGGCGGCTGATGAAGTTCGCCGCCGAGCGAAATCTGCCCCGCATGATCATCATCAACAAGATCGATCACGGCGGCGACCTGCTCGACCTGCTCGGCGCGGTGCAGGAAACCTTCGGCAGCGAATGCCGCCCCGTCAACCTGCCCGCCAATGGCGGCAAGCAGGTGATCGACTGCTTTCAGAACGCCTCGGGCGCGAGCGACATGGGCGACGTGTCCGAGTTCCACACCGGCATCGTGGACCAGGTGGTGGAGGTGGATGAAGCACTGATGGAGGAATACCTGGCCAACGGCTCGGTCCCCATCGAGAAACTGCATGAACCGTTCTGCAAGGCCCTGCGCGAGGGACACCTGATCCCGGTCTTCTTCACCTCCGCCCGCGAGAACGTGGGGCTGAAGGAGCTCGTCGATTTCTTCGCCCACAACCTGCCCAGCCCGCTGGAGGGCAACCCCCGTCCGTTCCAGTACACGGCGGGTGGTGCGGGGGCAGGAGTAGGGGGGGAACTCAAACCCTTCCGCGCCGTGCCGGATTCCTCCAAGCCGCTGGTGGCGCACGTGTTCAAGGTCGCCAGCGACCCCTACGTGGGCAAGCTGGCGGTCTTCCGCGTGCATCAGGGGCACGTCGGATCGGACCTGCAGCCGCGCGTGGACGCGGGGCGCAAGGGTGTGCGCATCGCGCACGTCTTCAAGGTGCGGGGCAAGGATCACGCCGAGATCAGGCAGATCATCGCGGGAGACATCGGCGCGGTGGCCAAGATCGACGAGATTCACTTCAACTCGGTGCTTCACACGGGTGAGATCGGCGAAGACCTGCACCTCAAGCCGCTGGCCCTGCCCAAGCCCATGTACGGGCTGGCCATCGAGGGCAAGCAGAAGGGCGCGGAGACCAAGCTCGCCGAGGCCCTGCACAAGATGACCGCCGAGGATCCCACCTTCGCCGTCGAGCGCGTGGCGGCGACCAACGAAACGGTCATCCGCGGGCTGGGCGAGCAGCACCTGCGCATGAAACTCCGGATGCTCAAGGATCGCTACGGCGTGGACGTGGAGGCCCGCCTGCCCAAGGTGGCCTACAAGGAGACCATCACCGCCAAGGCCGACGGCCACCACCGCCACAAGAAGCAGACCGGCGGCGCGGGACAGTTCGGCGAGGTCTACCTGCGCGTCGAACCCCTCACCGCCGAGGAGGGCGCCGCCAACGGCGAACTCTTCGAGTTCGTGGATGACACCTTCGGCGGGTCGATCCCCAAGCAGTTCCTGCCCGCCATCGAAAAGGGCATCCGACAGGTGCTCTCCACCGGCGCGGTCGCGGGCTACCCCATGCAGGGCATCCGCGTGTCGGTGTACGACGGCAAGTACCACGACGTGGACTCGAAGGAAGTGGCCTTCATCACCGCGGGCCGAAAGGCGTTCATCGACGCGGTGAGCAAGGCCCGCCCCGTGCTGCTGGAGCCCTATGTCCACCTGGAGATCACCGTGCCCGCCGACCAGATCGGCGCCATCTCCAGCGACCTCTCAGGCCGCCGCGGCCGCATCCAGGGCACCGACATGCTGCCCGGCAACCAGGCGGTGGTGAAGGCCGAGGTGCCGCTGGCGGAAGTGATGTCGTACTCCGCCCAGCTCAAGTCCATCACGGGCGGCGCGGGCTCGTACAGCATGGAATACAGCCACGATGAGCAGACGCCGCCCAACATCCAGGCGGAAGTGGTGGCGCGGTACAAGCCAAGGGCGGAGGAGGAGTAGGCGAAGGGAAGCGCGGGCGGGCGGAGCGAATCATCGAGTGAAACCCGCCACGGATCGTGCTCATGCCCTTGAAGTTCACCCAGTACTTTCTGGCGATTCGGCAGCGTCCCGACCGCGCTATCATCCGCGACGAATGGATCGAACGGGCGGTCTCTCACCCGCTCCGCGAGGTGGTGCAGGCCGACGGCCGAGTCCGCCGATGGGCGCCCGTGCCCGAGCACGAAGGCCGATACCTTCGCGTCGTGCTCCTGGAGGACCGCCTCACGGTTCACAACGCTTTCTTCGATCGCGACTTTCGACCATGAGAATCCGCTACTTCACCGACACCGACACGCTGCTGATCGAGTTCCGCGAGGACGGGGCGGTCGCCCACACCCGCGATCTCGATGAGAACACGACGCTCGACCTCGACGCCCAGGGCAACCTCTGCGCGCTGACGATCGAACACGCCTCGCGGCGCACCGGCATCCCGGAGTTTTCGTATCAGCAAGTCGCGGCGTGAGCGGGACCGGTTCGTCCCGCGCCCGTCGACGGTGGAGGACAGCCACGACGAGCAGACGCCGCCCAACATCCAGGCGGAGGTGGTGGCGCGGTACAAGCCAAGGGCGGAGGAGGAGTAATCGATGGCAGGCGGGGACGCCTGCTCCACTGGACACCCGCATCCACGACGCCTGCCTCGCCGAGTCAGGCGTCAGTTGCCCGCCGGCGCTTCCACGCGCGTCTGATCGAAGCCGCGGAAGAACCGCTCCCAGCGCGGGCGGAAGGAGGGCACCTTGTCCACCGAGAACGCCACGCCGAATGCGCGGCCGACGATCTTCTCGCGGGGCACAAAGCCGAAGCCGTTGTTCTCATCCGGCAGCCCTTCGACGCGGCGCGAGTCGCGGCTGTTGTTGCGGTTGTCGCCCATCATCAGGTAGTGACCCTCGGGCACCACCACCGGGCCGAAGGTGGAGAAGGGCGAGCGCGAGTTGTGTGTGTGCATGACGGGGTGCAGCACATCGCCCAGCACTTCCTGCGAGAACGCGGCCTGGTCGGGGTGGACGCCGTGCAGATCGAGCCGGGCGTACTTGCCGGCGTTGCCCTCGCGCGTTTCGACCGGCTTGCCGTTCACGCTGAGGACTCCGTTGCGCATTTCCAGCGTGTCGCCGGGCACGCCCGCGATGCGTTTGACGAGCCGCCGGGTGGCGGTGGCGCCGCCGGGTTCTTTCTGGGTGGCGAAGAAGACGACGATATCGCCGCGCTGCGGCTGGCCCCATTTGAGAATCCACCACGGCCCGCCGAGCGCGGTGGAGAAGGGCACCTGCAGCCCGAAGGCGGTGCGATTCACGAAGATGCGGTCGCCGACGAGGATGGTCGGCTCCATGGAGGAGGAGGGTACATCGTTCCAGTCGATGAACATGGAGCGGAAGCCGAAGACGATGAGCACGGCCAGGCCGATGGGGCGAATCCAGTTGACCCACAGCCGCCCGTACCAGGTTGTGGGCTGGGGCTTCTCCTTGCCGGGTAGTTTCTTGGATCGTCGGAACAGGGCCATGCGGGGGTTCATCCGGTCGAGGGCGTGGGAGGGGATCGTAGCCGGGATTCAGGCGCGGCCCGTGTGCGAGGAGGAATGCAATCCTGAAGGGGAGGAGACAAGTTGGGGTTGGAGTGGACGGTGTGTGACCATGCCGATCGGTGGGTGGTCGGGCGGGCCTAGGATCGACCATGCGCGAGCAAGTGCGCCAGTTCCTCGAAGAGCTTGACCCGGAGCAGGCGGACTGGATCTGCATGACGCCGCTCCAGCGGTGGGAAGCGAGCATGGAACTGTGGCGGACGTACCTCGCGCTGGGAGGCACGCTTGATCCCGAACCCGATCCACAGAGTCCTTTCTTCGATGAGGACGAATGGCGTGCGCTCGCTGCTGATGGGCGGCCAGGCGTGCGTGTTGTACGGCGGAGCGGAGTTTAGCCGCGACACCGATCTGATCGTGCTGGGCGATCCCGTGAATCTCAGTCGTCTGGAACGCGCGCTTGACGAGCTTCAGGCGAGTTGTATTGCCGTGCCGCCGTTCGAGCCGCGCTTCCTCGACATGGGGCTGGCCGTTCATTTTCGGTGCGGGCATCCCGAGGCGCGGGGCATGCGGGTGGATGTCATGACGCGGCTGCGCGGCGTTGACGAGTTCGAATCGCTGTGGGAGCGGCGAACGACTTTTCACCTGCCGGATGGGTCGGTGGATGCTCTGTCGCTGGAGGATCTGGTGGCCGCCAAGAAGACCCAGCGCGACAAGGACTGGCCGATGGTGGCCCGGCTGGTGGATGCCAGTTTTCTCGGCGCGGGCGACGCACCCACGCCGCAGCAGGTGCGGTTCTGGCTGCGGGAGCTGCGGACGCCACGGTATCTCATCGAAGTTGCCTCGGCGCATACCGAAACGGCTCGAATCATGGCGGCGGATCGCCCGGCCGTGGCGGCCGCGCTCAAGCACGATGAACCGGGCGTGCGGGAAGCGCTGCGGGCCGAAGAGCAGCGGGAGCGCGAGGCGGATGCGCTGTACTGGGCGCCGCTCCGTGCGGAACTGTCGCGCCTACGGCACGAGCGAGGGGATTAGCGACGCCGGGACGCCATGCTCACCACCCCCCGCGCACATACGGATTTGTCTTTCGCTCGCGCCCGATGGTCGTCGCCGGGCCGTGGCCTGGATGGACTGTCATGTCGTCGGGCAGGGACATGATTGTCTCCAGGATCGAGGTCCGCAGCGCGTCCGGGTCGGAGGTGGGGAAGTCGAAGCGGCCGATCGAGCCGGCGAAGAGCGTGTCGCCCACGAGGGCCTGCCTGGAGTCATCGTGGATGTAGCACACGCCGCCGGGCGAGTGGCCGGGCGTGTGGAGAACGCGCCAGCGCGTGCCCGCGAGTTGAAGCGTCTCGCCGCCGCTGAGCAGGTTCTCCGGCTCCGTCACGCTCACGGGCCGTCCGGTCAGGATCGACAGGTTGGCCATGGGGTCGGAGCAGAAGCCCGCCTCCGCCCGGTGAATGAACATGGGCATCGGCCCCAGCGCGCGGCGGGCGATGTCGATGCCCGCGATGTGGTCGAGATGCGCGTGCGTCAGCAGCAGGGCGACGGGCTTCAGCCCGCGCGAGCGGATGAAGTCGATGAGTTCCTCCGGCTCCTGGCCGCAGTCCACGATCCAGCAGTCGCGCGAGGGCGGCGCTTCGACCACGAAGCAGTTGGTCTGGTAGTCGCCGAGGACGAAGGTGTGGATGATGGGGCGCGGCGGCGGAGTGGTCATGGGGAAAGATAGCGGTGCGGCGAGTGGAGAGTGCTGGGTGATGAGTGCTGAGTGCTGAGTTCTGAGTGCTGAGTGCGGCGTGCGGCGTGCGGAGTTCGCAGGAATCGGTGGGCGTCACAGACTCGACCCACCCTGCAGCCCGATGCCTTGATGCCTACCTCCACCCACCAGCGAATAATGCCGCCAAGGAGATCGCCATGCTCATTCGACGCGCCGAGGACACGCCGGGCAAGCCCATGGAGATGGATGGAGTGAAGGGCGTGACCATGCGCATGATGGTCGGTCGGGGTGATGGCGCGCCCACCTTCGCCATGCGGCATTTCACGGTCGAGCCCGGCGGACACACACCGCGCCACAGCCACAACTACGAGCACGAGGTGTACGTGGTGGCGGGCGAGGCCACGGTGGAGCAGGATGGCGAGTTTCGCGAGATCAGGCAGGGAGATGTCGTGTTCGTCAAGCCCAACGCGCTGCACCAGTTCGTCAACAAGGGCGCGAAGCCCTTTCAGTTCCTGTGCTTCGTGCCCGTCTCATTCGACTGCGGCGGGGGGCAGATGAGCCCCACGCCGGGCAGCGGGTGAGAGACGGCTGTGGATGCGGCGGCGCTCGGCGCATGGCAACGGGCTGAACGTTGACGGCAGCCAAAGACCACAAGCCAGGGTCCAACCACCGATTCACCTACCATCCCGCGCATGGATTCACTTCGCAATCAACGGGTGCTGGTCATGGGGCTGGGACGCTTCGGCGGCGGGCTGGGCGTGACGCGCTGGCTGGCAGGGCAGGGGGCGCGCGTGACCGTCACCGATACCGCCCCGGCGGAGAAGCTTGCGGCGTCCGTCGCTGCTCTGCGCGACCTGATCGATGCGGGCCGCGTCGTGCTTCGGCTGGGCGCCCACGACGAGCGCGATTTCACATCGCACGACGTGGTGATCGCCAACCCCGCCGTGCCCAGGCCGTGGGAGAACCCGCTGCTGAACGCCGCCCGCGCGGCGGGCGTGCCGATCACCACGGAGATCCGCCTGGTGACGGAGCGGCTTGATCGCCGCCGCGTCATCGGCGTCACCGGCAGCGCGGGCAAGAGCACCACCAGCGCGATGATCCATCACGCGCTGCTTCGGCTCGGCCATCGGGCGCACCTGGGCGGCAACATCGGCGGCTCGCTGCTCGACCGTCTGACGCCCGGAGCGGATGACCCGATCGGGGCGAGTGACCTGGTGGTGCTCGAACTCTCGAGCGCCCAGCTGCACTGGCTGGGGGCGGGAGTGGGGCAGCCGGGCGCTCCCGCGTGGTCTCCCCGCGTGGCGGTGATCACCAACATCGCGCCCAACCATCTCGACTGGCACGGCACGTTCGAGCAGTACCGCGAGTCGAAGATGAACATCACGAGGGCGCAGGGGCCGGGCGATGTGCTGATCCGATCCGACGAGTTGCTCCCGGCGCGCGTGATTCCATTGCGCGTGCCCGGCGGCCACAACCAGCGCAACGCCTGGACGGCGAGTCACGCGGCGTCGGCCATGACAGAATGCTCGCCGGACGAAGCCGCCGCGGCGCTGGCGGACTTTCCGGGACTGCCCCATCGGCTGCAACTGGTGGCGGAGCACGATGGCGTGCGGTATTACAACGACTCGAAGTCCACCACACCGGAGGCGACGCTGCTGGCGGTGGCGTCCTTCGATGACCCGGCCCGCGTTCACCTGATCGTCGGCGGCAGCGACAAGGGGGCCGACCTGTCGCCCATCGCCCGCCTCGGGCCGCGGCTGGGCGGGCTGTACGCCATCGGGCTGACCGGGCGACGGATCATCGACCTGGCCGAGCGTGTTTCGTTTGTCGTGGGCTGCGATGCTGCTTCATCGACGCGCCACGCGGTCTACGCGGAGACGCTCGAACGCGCCGTCGCGGCGGCCATGGCGCGCCTGCGGCCGGGCGACGTGCTGCTGCTCTCGCCCGGCTGCGCCTCGCTCGATCAGTTCGCCAACTACGAAGCGCGCGGCGAGGCGTTCGCCGCCCTCGTGAGGGAGTCATGCGAGGCCACGCGTGTCGGATGACGATGCGACGCGAGGGGGCTCACGAGGCGCTTCCGTCCTTCTGACGGATGCGCCTGTTGGCGACTCGCACGGCGCATTCCGGGCGCCGTGCATCGCTCCCGGATCATTCATCCAGTTCATCCGTGTTCATCGGTGGACCTCGAAGCAAGACCCATGCAAGCCGTGATCTTCGATGTCGATGGTGTCCTGGTCGATTCCTACCACGCGCACCTGGAGAGCTGGCAGGCGACGGCCCGCGAGCACGAAGTGCCCTTCACGCGCGAGGACTTTGCTCGCACCTTCGGGCGCACCAGCCGCGACATCATCCGGCTGCTCTGGCCGAATGGCGAGGCGCTGAGTGATGAGGCGATCCGCGCCGTCGACGATCGCAAGGAGGCGCTCTACCGCGAGATCGTGGCTGCGGCGTTTCCCGCCATGGATGGAGCGGCGGAGCTCATCCGTGGCCTGCATCAGGCGGGGTTCCGCATCGCCGCCGGTTCGTCCGGACCCCCGGAGAACGTGCAACTGGCCGTGGAGCGCCTGGGCATGGCGCACGCCTTCAACGCGCTGGTGACGGGCATGGACGTGACGCGCGGCAAGCCCGACCCGCAGGTGTTCCTGCTCGCCGCCGAGCGTCTGGGCGTGCCGCCCGCCCGCTGCGTGGTGGTGGAGGACGCCCCGGCGGGCGTGGAGGCGGCGCACCGCGCCGGGATGACCTGCGTGGGCGTGATCTCGACCGGCCGCACGCATTCCGACGTGGCGCACGCCGAGCGGGTGGTGCGGTCGCTGCGGGAACTCTCGCCGCGCGACTTCGCGGCGCTGCTGAACGGCGCGAACGTGCGGTGACAAGGCCCTCGACGTGAACCATCTTGGCCCCTCTCCCTCTGGAAGAGGGGATGTACCGCGATTACGGCAGCGGCTGACGGGCCGCGCCGCCGCGCTCACGTCGCATCTGCTCGATGATCGCTGTCAGTTCGCGCACGTGAGCGGCCAGTTCCTGCACGGTCATCTCCAGCCGCTCGAGGCGCTCCATGCCGGGTCCGCCCGCTCCGGGCCCGGGCTGTCGCAGCGCGCCCTCCCGCTCGGCGCGAGCCCTGACCTCGCGCTCCATCGCCTCGGCCCGGGCACGCTCGGCATTGGCACGCTCCTTCTGGGCGCGTTCGAGGGCGGCTCGTTCGGCTTCCGCGGCGCCGCCGACACGCTGTCGCAGGGCGTGATGGCGACGTTCCAGTTCCTGGCTCAGGTGTTCGGCGGCGTCGATCATGCCCGCCTCGCGCAGGTGGCCGATGGCCTCCTTCAGGTGGCGAATCTGCTGCTCCTGCTTCTCCAGTTCGGCGGCTCCAGGCGGAAGCGGCTTGTCGCGGGGCGGCGCGGGTTCCTTGCGGGCGTCGGGCGGAAGGGGCTTGTCGACTGACGCTCGCTCCTTCTGCTGTTTGATCGATGCGCGAACCTCCTCCATCATGTGGCGGACTTCCTGCATCGACCGCTCCAGACGCTCGACCTCGTCCAGGCGTCCGGCCTCGCGGGCCTTCGCCATGGCGGCCTTGATCTCCGCCGCCCGCAGTTCCAAGGCGTGAAGCCGGTCATCCTGCGTCACGGTGAGCCGGACGGGCATCGGCACGGGGGTCGCTGCGGGTGACGCCGTGGTGAGTGAGCATGACACGATCAGCGTGGAAAGGAGCATGGATACCCTCCTGTTGATGACTCGAACGATGTGGTCCAATGACGACGATTCCGGCGTCGTGACACGCCGCTCTGACCACTGTATCACACCTTCAACGCGGCAAGGGCGGCAATTGTTGCGGGCGTCGTGCCGCAGCAACCGCCGATGATGCTGGCGCCGGCCTTGAGCCACGTCCGGGCGTGTTCGGCGTAGCGGGCCGGGTTGACGGCGTCGGTATTGACCCAGCCGCGGACGGGATCGGGGCGACCGATGTTGGCGTAGGCGATCAGCCGCGTTCCCGGTTCGACGAGTCGCCGCAGGTGATCGATCTGAGCCGCCAGCGATGCCGCGCTGGCGCAATTCACCCCCACCGCGAAGGCCCCGGCAAGATACGGACCAAGCGCCCCGACCGGCTCACCCGAAAGGAGAACCCCTGATGGACCATCCGAGCGCAGGCAGCAACTGGCGATCCACCGGCCCGGCAGGCGCTCGCGTGCGACTTCAATCGCGGCCCGGGCCTCATGCACTGTGTTCATGGTCTCGATGAGCAGCAGGTCCGCGCCGCCCTCGATGAGTGCGTCGATGTGGTCCGCGTGTTCTTCCAGGCATTGCTCGAATGGCGGCGAACGATCCGGTTCGTAACAGTCCTCCAACGGCGCGACCGAGCCGGCCACTTGGGCGTCGGAGTTGATGGCGTCGCGCGCCCGCCGCGCGATCTCAACCGCCCGCAGGGTGAGTTCGCGTCCTTGGCCGGGTCGGCCCGCCTGCGCCAGCGTGCGTTCCTGCGTGCGGAACGTATTGGCGGTGATGATGTCCGCCCCGGCGAGCAGGTAGTCGCGGTGAATGGCGGACAGCACATCCGGGGCATCGGTGATCGCCCGCGCGGACCAGAGGGGCAGGGAGGTGTCCACGCCCCGCCGGTCGAGTTCGGTGCCGGTGGCGCCGTCGAGCAGCAGCCGATGAGAGTCCCGCGCGTCCATTGAGAAAGCGTACCCGCGGGGACCGCCGCCCGGACGACGCGGCCATGCTTCCTACACTTCTCCATGACCATGGCCGCCCCTCGTCGTCGATCGAAGAAGCCGCCCTCCGACGCCGGCTCAGGCGACTCAGCCGAGCCGATGACCTATGCCGCGTCGGGCGTGGACATTCACGCCGGCGACCGGGCGGTGGACCTGATGGAGCACCTGGTCAAGCGGACGCACGGGCCGCGCGTGCTGGGCGGGTTCGGCGGCTTCGCGGGCATGTTCCGGCTCGACTACAACGAGCGGCTGTTCAAGCGCAACTACAAGGATCCGGTGCTGGTGGCTTGCACCGACGGCGTGGGCAGCAAGGTCAAACTGGCGGCGCAGCTGGGCGTGTACCACACCGTCGGCATCGACTGCGTGGCCATGAACGTCAACGACATGATCGTGCAGGGCGCGGAGCCGCTGTTCTTCCTGGATTACATCGGGCTGAACAAGGTGGTGCCCGAGCACGTGGCCCGCATGGTGGAGGGCGTGGCCCGCGGCTGCGAGATCGCCGGCTGCGCCCTGCTGGGCGGCGAGACGTCGGAGATGCCCGACGTGTACGCGCCAGGCGATTTCGACCTGGCGGGTTTCGCGGTGGGCGTGGTGGAGCTCAGCCGCGCCATCGACCCGCTGCGCGTCGAGAAGGGCGACGTGGTCATCGGACTCGGCTCATCGGGCATTCACTCGAACGGCTACTCGCTGGTCCGGAAGATCGTGGAGCAGCGGAAACTCAAACTCGACAAGGCGTACGACGAACTGAATGACCCTCGCCCGCTGGGTGAGGTGCTCCTCGAACCCACGCGCATCTACGTGAAGCCGATCATCAAACTGCTGCGCACGTATCGCGTGAAGAAGGTGATCTCCGGCATGGCCAACATCACCGGCAGCGGCCTGCCGGGCAACCTGCCCCGCGCCTTCGGGGGCGACCTGGATGCGCGGCTGGACACTCGCGCATGGACTGTGCCGCCGGTCTTTGAGTTTCTGCAGCGCCACGGCAACGTGCAGCGGACGGAGATGTTCAGCGTCTTCAACATGGGCATCGGCTACACGCTGATCGTGCGCCCGACGTTCGTCGATTCAGTCGTGCGGCAGCTGCGCAAGAGCGGCGAAGCGGCCACCGTGATCGGCGAGATCGTGCCGGGCAAGGGCGAAGTGCGTCTGGATTGACCGGGGAGACCGTGACGGCGCGGTTTCTCCTGATGGAGTCGAACGATGTTGGTGAATCCCGCATTGGTCGTCGCCTTGATCGCCGCTCCGCCGGTCGTCGAGCGGTTCGAGTTGTCCAACGGTGTGCGCGCCGTCGTGGTCCACGTGCCGGACGCGCCGAAGCAGACCACGTTCACCTTCCTGCCGCTTTCGCTGGCGACCGACGGGCCGAACGAGGCGCAGTGGTCGCACCTCGTGGAGCACCTGCTGATCCGTTCCACCGATCCGCACGCCCTTCAGGCCGACGGCATGGAGTTCAACGGTGAGACGGGGCCGGAGTGCCTGCGGCTGGACTCCTACGCCGCGCCGGAGCAGTGGCGGGCATCCATCGAGCGTCACGCGAAGTGGCTGGCGGCGAGGTCGTTCGACGCCGACACCCTCGAACGCGAGAAGGTCATGATCGCCGGGGAGGAGCGGGGCACCTCGACGTCCGGCTTCACGCACAAGTGGGCGATTGCGGCGTGGAACCAGATCATCCGTCACGGCCTTGATCACGCCGCCGTACATGGCGACGTGGCGGGGGCGAGCGTCGAATCGGTCATGGGTGCGGCTCGGGCGCGCCTGCCGATCGACCAGAGCGTGCTCATCGCCACCATCGGCCCGGCGGAGCCGGATGCGGTGCGCGCTGCGATGCAGGAGATGCTTGGTGGTCTGCCGGTCGGGATGCCCGACGCGTCACGGAAGAAGGCCGCCGCGCCGCGGCTGGAAGGCGACGTGACCGCCACGTGGGATCTGCCCACCCGTCACGTGCTCATCTGGTGGCGTCTGCCGGACGCTTCGCCCGCCACCCGCGCCGCCGCGACGGCCTTGTTCATGGACGCGCAGATGCGGTTGCAGACGCTGAAGGTGGGAGGTGAGAAGCCCGGCGTCGTCCTGATCCACCCCGTCGTCAACACGCCCGAGGGCTCCTGTTTCATCGTTAACCTGCGCCTGGCGCCCGGAATCGATCCTGCCGCCGCGCGGAATGAGGTGGTGCAGGCGATGAACAGCGGCAATCCCGAGATGGCGCTGCGGCTGGGGCGGATGAACGCCATGAACTGGGGACCGGCGCCGGATTTCGCCGCCTCGCGCCGCAACCTGCAGGGGCGGATGCGCGACCTGCTGGAGGGCCAGTGGCTTCTCACTCGATCCATGGAGGAGTTCAACTGGGGCATGCCGGCGGAGGCGATCGCCGGGTCGCTGCGCGAACTGACCGCGGAGTCGATCAGGCCGGTGGCGGAGCGGCTGCGTGGCGCCCCGACGGGGTCGCTGGTGCTGGAGCCCCGCGATTGACCGGGGCGCGGGCGACCGCGGTCGCACTTGCCGTGGGGCTCATCGCGGCATGCGCCGGGTGCGGCTCCGCGCCGCTCTCACGCGATGTAATCGACGCCGATCCGCAACTTCGCATCATTCACGCGGCGCTGGAGCGCACGGTGAATGACGCCTTGGCGTCAGAGGACGCCGCTTGGCACGCTGGGTGGCTGGGCAACGCGCTGGTTCACGTGGCGCCGGGCGATCACTTCGGTCTGTGCTTTCACTGGCAGGATCGCGTGTTCGCGGGTGTGCGCAGCACGGCGGAGGCCATCGGCTGGCGCATCACGGGGGTCGGCGCCGCCATGGGACTGGCGAGGGAGCATCACGTGGTGCTGGTGTACGACCCGTCCGGCTATGAGCCGTCAGAGCCGCTCATGGCCTCATCGGGGGATCGCGCGTTCGTTCTCGACGCCTGGCGCCGGGGCAAGCCCGATATTCACAAACTCAGCGGCTGGCTGGACATGTATCGCGGCAAGGGCGAGCAGCCCGTGCTGGAGCCGCTCCCCGCGACCCACCCCGACCGCTGGAACGCCAGGTGGATCCGGGGCGTTCGCATCGATCCGATTCCGATTTCTGTTGCAAACCCCGCGCAAGATGCGATACTTCCTGTATCGCGGCCCCAGGGCGGAGCACCCGGGACAACCCCCGGCCATACCGTTCCGACCCGCGACGACCGTGCCCCACCTTCGGGCGCGGGCGATGAGCCCCGCGGGACGCCGCGGGGGTGAACCGGCCCGGTTGTGCCCGCAACGTCAGTGGGACACGCCGGGAAAACCGCTTTCAGAAGGAGGTGATCCAGTGACGCATCAATGTGACTGTTTGAAGGGGCTGCACAGGTAACCCGTGCACCGACGGGTCTGCACGGCGTGCAGCCCTGTTCCCCTACGTTGGAAC
The DNA here is from genome assembly GCA_015709595.1 of Phycisphaeraceae bacterium. Classification (NCBI taxonomy): domain Bacteria; kingdom Pseudomonadati; phylum Planctomycetota; class Phycisphaerae; order Phycisphaerales; family Phycisphaeraceae; species Phycisphaeraceae bacterium. The sequence goes on along the minus strand of CP054178.1, from coordinate 1,079,740 downwards.
AAAGCCCGGCGACCGCGAGGTCGCCGGGTTTTTTGTTGCGATCGTCTCTGATCCGGTTCCGCGGGAATCGGGGCCCGGTTGTTCGCGCACGCTTACCCCAGCCGACCCACCTCCGGCAGGCGCCCCACCAGCGGCTCGGCGTAGCGGCGGAAGGCGTCCGTGACGCCCGGCGCATCCGAATCCATGAAGTGCGGCGGCATCACGCGCGTTTTCGCGGCCACGTGCTCCAGCGGCGCCAACCCGAAGCGCACCCGATACGGATCGGTCGATTCGCGCTCGATGGTGATCGACCCGCTCTCCTGCCCGCGGATGGCGCAGAGCGCGGCGTGCTGACCCACGGCCCGGGCCTCCGCCGCGTCCACCGGCGAAATGTCGAAGCTCGACCGCTGGATGTACCCGAACGTGTCCGAGCGCACGCGGATCTTCTTGTGCGTACCGCCCAGATCCTGCTTGAGACGCTCGGCGAGGAAGTCTCCCAGCACGCCCGTGCCTGAGAGCTGAATGTTGCCGTGCGCGTCGCGCTCGCGCGTGTCGGCCATCATGGCGGTGACGGCGTTGCCGGCCCGGTCCTTCACGCCCTCGCTCACCGCGATCAGGCACCGCCCCAGCCGGGTGTAGACGCGGTCCACGTCGGCCACGAAGTCTTCCGGATCAAACACGCGCTCGGGCAGGTAGACCAGGTGGGGGCCGTCGTCCTCATGCCGCCGGCCCAGCGTGCTGGCGGCGGTGAGAAACCCCGCGTTGCGCCCCATGACCACGTTGATCTTCACGCCCGGAAGGGCGGCGTTGTCGAGGTTGTCGGACATGAACGTCGTCGCCACCCAGCGGGCCGCGCTGCCGTAGCCGGGCGTGTGATCGTTGCACTCCAGATCGTTGTCGATGGTCTTTGGCACGTGGAAGCAGCGCAGGGGGTACCCGGCCGCGACGGCCTGATCGCGCACGATGCGGCAGGTATCCGCCGAATCGTTGCCGCCGATGTAGAACAGCCAGTGGATGTCGTGCTTTCGCAGCGAATCGAGAATCCGCGTGCAGTAGGTTTCATCCGGCTTGTCGCGCGTGGAGCCGAGCGCGGCGGAGGGCGTGGCGGCGACGCGCTCCAGCCGCGTCTGATCGAGGTTGGTCAGGTCGATCAGGTCATCCTTCAGCAGCCCCTTGACGCCATGGCGGGCGCCGTAGATGCACCCGACGTCGGCCGCGCCGCGCAAGGCCTCGAGGCAGCCGACGAGAGACTGATTGATGACGGCGGTTGGCCCGCCGGACTGGGCGATGACGGCGTTGAAGGTGGGCATGGGCGCTGAGTGCCGGGCCGGGGCGTGCTGGCATGAGAGGCGTACATCGGTACGGGACGTTGACCGCGTGCGCCGATCGACCGCTCCCGGGCTGACGACTGTAGGCGGGCTGGTCGTCAAGTCCGCGCGAGGCGCTCCAGCGCCTCCCGCAGCCCCGCACTGCGCCCCGGCTCGAAGCGACCCTCGGGCGAAAAGACGCTCCAGTCCGAGAGTTGGGAGCGTTCGACCGAGCGCACGTCCCCCTCGCTCAGGCCTTCGACGAAATGAGGCCGGTTGAGCAGCCGCGCCTCGGCCCGGTCGCCCTCGAACCGCTCCACCTCGAACCACATGTGTTCGCGGCTGGCGTCCTCGCCTTCGCCGTAGGGCAGCCCGATCTTGAGGAGGAAGTGAACGTCCGGATGATGAACGCCCTTGCGAGCCCGTCGGAAGTCGGCGTGAGCCATGGCCAGCTCGGGCCAGGTGGCCCGCGCGATCTGCTCGCTGCGGCGCGTGGCCCGCTCGGTGCGGGCGACGACCGCCGAGCCCTCCTCGAGCGCGCGGATCACCTGTTCGGGCCACGTCCACACCTTGCGAAAGACGCCGCGCGGCCTGGCGTCGCAGATCACCGCGCGGGCGCCCACGTGGTCCCCATCCTCTCCATCCGCGCGGTCGGCCTTTTCGCCGGGCGAGCCGGGCGGCAGGGTCTCCACGCAGTCCTGCCACCTCTGCAGCGAAATGTTCAACGTGTCGCCCAGGGGCATGATTCCACCCGGGGCGGGAGGGGCTTCATCCAGCCAGCGTTCTCCGACCAGATTGATCATCTCCGCGGCCGTGCCGATGAACTCCGTGGGCACCTCGAGCATCTCCAGCTCCGGGCGTCCGCACCGCCACAGCCCGTGCGTGTGCAGCCACACCGGGCCTTCGCCTTTCTCACGGCCGACCACGTGGATGCACCAGAGCGAATCGGCCACGGGCTCCAGGTCGATCGACGGAAGCATCCACGCCAGATCCTCGCGTGAAAACGAACGGAAAGACGAGGCGTCGTAGATCACCGGTGCATCGGGCATGGCGTTCATCGCCAGCCGCAGCAGTCGGGCGTAGGAGGCGACGGCGTCATCGGGGTCCAGCAGCGTCTCGACGCCCACCACCCAGGTGGGCCTGTACCCCGGCGCGCCGGTGGCGGGGTCGATCATCATCTTGCCCGGCTCGCACCAGAGGATCTGACTGATCTCGGCTCCGGCGGGACGCACCACCGCGTTCCAGAGCACGTCCGGTGAGCCGCCTTCGAGTTCGCCCTGATCGTTCAGTCCGCCCGCGGCCGCCTCGAAGAGCGACATCACTTCCGTGCGGGTCGGCGGCTGGTCATCGGGCCAGGCGATGATGAGCCGCGTGGGCTCGATGCCGTGCAGACCCCAGGGATCCGCGGTCGCGTCAGCGCCATCACCGTTGGGGAGGTTCGTGGCGTCGTCCGGCTGGGGAAAGGGCATCGCAGAGTGTAGGAGACGTCACCCGCTACTGCGCCACGAAGTTGATCAGCCGACCAGGCACCACGAACACCTTGCGGATGGTCTTGTCCTCGAGCAGCACCTTCACCTTCGGATCAGCCATCGCGATCCGTTCGATGGCCTTTTCGTCCGACCCGGTGGGAACCATCAGTCGGGCACGCACCTTGCCCATGACCTGCACCGCGATCTCCACCTCGTCATCCACCAGCATGGCGGGGTCGAAGGCGGGCCAGGGGGCGTGCGCGATCGACTTGGCGTGTCCCAGTTTCGACCACAGCTCCTCCGCCATGTGCGGGGCGAAGGGGGCCAGCAGCGTGACGAACCGTTCGGCCTGATGATGCGTGAGGACGCCGCCCCCGCCACCGGAGCCGCCGCCCGGTCCGGCCGCGCTGGTGGCGACGTTGACGAACTCGATCAACGCCGCGATGGCGGTGTTCATGCTCAGCTTGTCGATGTCGGGGCCGATCTTGGCGATGGTGCGGTGCAGCTGCTTCTCGACCGTCGGGTCCGGGTCGCCGCCGCGCAGGGCGATGGCGCCCGTCTTCTCATCCACCATCAGCCGCCATGCTCGCTGCAGAAAGCGGAAGGGGCCGATGATGTCGCGCGTGTTCCATGGCTTGCTGGCCTCCAGCGGGCCCATGGACATCTCGTACAGGCGGAAGGTATCCGCCCCGTACTCGGCCACCACGTCGTCCGGCACCACCACGTTGCGCAGCGACTTGGACATCTTGGCGATGATGGGCGTGACCGGTCTGCCGGTGGCGCGTTCGATGAACACGCCTTCGCCGCGCTCTTCGACCTCGTCGATGGGGACCAGCGTCTTGTCATCCCGCTGATAGGCGTGCGATACCAGCAGCCCCTGGTGGAAGAGCCGCCCGATCGGCTCGGGGGTGGAAACGAATCCCAGGTCAAACAGCGCCTTGTGCCAGAACCGCGCGTAGAGCAGGTGGAGCACGGCGTGCTCCGCGCCGCCCACGTACAGATCGACTCCCCCGACATGATGCGTGGAAGCGTCCCACGCTTCGCCGCCTTCCCGCCTCGATCCCTCGATGCCCTGATCCCTCGATGCCTCTCCCTTTCGCGACACCATCCAGTACCGTTCGGCCTCCGGGCCGACGAACCGCGTGTCATTCCGGGGGTCGCAGAAGCGCAGGTAGTACCAGCACGACCCGGCCCAGCCGGGCATGGTGTTGGTTTCGCGCGTCACCGGCGTGTCGGGAGGCAGCAGGGCCGGGTCCACGCCCGCCTCGCCCGCGGTGGTCTTCACCCAGTTTGTCGCCTTGCCCAGAGGCGGGGTGGGGCGATCCGACTCGATCGGCTCGTAGTCAGCCATGTCCGGCAGCCGCACGGGCAGCGCGGCGTCCGAGACGGGATAGTGGTTTCCCTGCGCATCGAACACGATGGGGAAGGGTTCGCCCCAGTAACGCTGGCGCGAGAAGAGCCAGTCGCGCAGCTTGAAGTTGACCTTGCGCGAGCCGCGACCGGTCCGCTCCAGCCACTCGACGATGCGCCGCTTCGCGTGCGAGGTCGGCAGCCCGTTGAGCGAAACCTCATCGTTGGCGGAGTTGACGGCGACGCCGTCCTCGGTGACGGGGTGTCCCAGCAGGTCAATCAGCCGTCCTTCGACGCTGGCGCGGGCCAGGGCGTCGAAGTCGCCGTGCGCCGCGTCCATCAGCGTCTCGTACCACACCATGGCGATCAGCCGCGCCTGCGCCGGGTCGGGGTTGGCGCCTTCTCCGGCCTGCTTGAGCGGCGTGCGCAGGATGGCGTCGATATCCCCTTCGCCTGACGGCTTCACCTGGGGCGAGGCGATCGCCTGCTCCGCCCGCGACCGGGCCTCGGACCAGATGTTCTCGTAGTCCGTGCGCCCCTCGCTCAGGCAGATGCCCACGAAATCGACCATCAGGTTGGGCCAGTCGCCGGGCGTGTCGCGGCCTTCCAGGTGCGGGCGACAGCCGGCGGCGATCGCGCCCAGCAGGCGGTTATGCACCACGTCGCGGATGGGCAGCCCGAAGGTACGCGCGAACTCAAAGTCGCGGTCATCGTGCGCCGGCACGGCCATGATGGCCCCGTGTCCGTAGCCCATCAGCACGTAATCCGAAGTCCACACGGGAATGCACTGGCCTGTGGCGGGGTTGACGGCATGCACCCCCGTGAACACGCCGGTCTTTTCGCGCGTGTCGGCCAGACGATCCATGTCCGCGCGGTTGCGGGCCTGCTCGACGTAGGCGCGCAGCGCGTCGATGGTGGCGCGGTCGGGGATGGCGCAACGCTCCGCGTCGCGTTCCGGCCGCTCAGCCAGCAGGGCCGCCACCAGCGGATGCTCCGGCGCCACGACCATGTACGTGGCTCCGAAGATGGTGTCGGGCCGCGTGGTGAAAACGCGCAGCGACTTCACTCCCGAGCAGGGCTTGGCCAGCGGAAACTCGACCTCCGCCCCCTCGCTTCGCCCGATCCACTCGCGCTGCATCGTGCGGGTCGATTCGGGCCACTTCAGCGGCTCCAGATCGGTCAGCAGCCGCTCGGCGTAGGCGGTGATGCGGAACATCCACTGCTTGAGCGGCAGGCGGAAGACGGGGTGCCCGCCGCGCTCGCTGCGCCCGTCGATGACCTCCTCATTGGCCAGCACGGTGCCCAGCTTGGGGCACCAGTTGACCATCTGCTCGGCCAGGTAGGCCAGCCGGTGCGAGTCGATGACGGCGCGCTGATCCGAAGGCGAGAGCGTCTTCCACGGACCGAAGCGCCGGGCTTTTTCCGCAGCGGGCACTTCCGACGCGTGAGGGTTGATGGCGGGTAAGCGCACGCCGCGATCCAGTTCGTCGATCAGTTCGCGGATGGGACGGGCGCGGTTGGCGGCGTGGTCATACCAGGCGTCGTACAGCCGCAGGAAGATCCACTGCGTCCAGCGGTAGTAGTCCGGATCGATGGTCGCCAGCTCGCGCGTCCAGTCGTACGAGAAACCCAGCCGCTGCAGCTGCGCGCGGAAGGTGTCGATGGCCTTGCGCGTGGTGACGGCGGGGTGAACGCCCGTCTGAATCGCGTACTGCTCCGCAGGCAGGCCGAAGGCGTCCCACCCCATCGGGTGCAGCACGTTGAAGCCCTGCATGCGCTTGAAGCGGGCCACCACGTCGGTGGCGATGTACCCGATCGGATGCCCCACGTGCAGCCCCGCACCCGAAGGGTAGGGGAACATGTCCAGCACGTAGAATTTCGGCTTCCGGGGGTCGAAGTCGGGCTCGCCGGGGTTGGGCGTGCGGAACGTCTGCGATGCCGCCCAGCACTCCTGCCAGCGTCGTTCAATGACGTTGGCCAGCGCCGCCCCGTAGCGGAAGGGGAACTCCGCGTCCGTGGATGACGCGGCTGTCGCGGGAGCGGATGCGTGTGTCGGGGGGGCGGGCTGAGCCATGATGTCGTGGTCTCCTGATCAGACGAGAAGGCAGGACGCACCGGCGCTCGTCGTCATCCGAAATCCTCCCTCGAAAACAACAGGCCCCGTCGTCGCGGGGCCTGGGGGGATCATCCATGTCCGCGCGCGGCTACACCGGGGTTGCCGACCCGGTAAGTGGCGAGCGGAATGCACCGTGCTTTCCATTCATGCCCAGCACTCTATCGACCGGACGGTCGGAATCAAATCAGCCGACGGTCGGAATCTCTCACGCGGGCCGCTTCTTCTCCAGCTCCGCCAGGTACTTCTTGGTTTCGCCGACCAGGTAGAACGAGCCCGTCACGCAGATGAGGTCATCGCGTCCCACCGCGCGGCTGGCGAGGTTGAGCGCCTCGCCCACGTCCTTCGCCACCTGGCTCATCTTGCCTGACCGCTCCTGGAAGCGGTGCTGCAGATCCTCCGGGTCGGCGGCCCGGGCGATGCCCTTGGCCCGCGTGAAGATCACCTTGTCGCCGCCCAGGGCCACGCGGTCGAGCATGGCGTCCACGTCCTTGTCGTCGCAGCAGCCGAAGATGCAGACCATCGAGTCGTACGGCGCGTGGACGCCCACGCACTTCATCAGCGTGGTGAGGGCGGCGGGATTGTGGGCGCCGTCCACCAGAATCCGCGGCTTGGTCCACACCAGCTCCATCCGTCCCGGAATCTTCGTGGTCGCCAGACCCTCCAGCAGAAGGTTGTCGGGCAGGTCGTACCCCGCGCCCTTGAGCACGTCCACCGCGGCCAGGGCCACGCCGCAGTTGAGGGCCTGATGCTCGCCGGGCAGCGGCACGCCCACATGCTCGAAGCGGCTGGTGGGCGTGAACAGGCACACCCGGCTCTGCGGTCCGCGCGCCTGGGCGGCTCCGAAGCGGTAGGAGAACTCGATCTCCTTGTTCACGACCGACAGCGGCGCGCCGACCTTCTCCGCCGCCTCGCGCAGCGCCGCGTCCACCTCGGGCGTCTGCTCCACCGAGATCGCCGGTACGCCGGGCTTGAAGATGCCCGCCTTCTCCCGCGCGATCTCGGGCAGCGTTCGCCCCAGCAGGTGCATGTGGTCGTAGTCGATGGTGGTGATGACCGATACCTCGGGGGTGATGACGTTGGTGCAGTCCAGCCGCCCGCCCAGCCCCACCTCGATGACCGCGATGTCCACCGCCTGCTCGGCGAAGTGCTTGAAGGCCAGCGCGGTGACGAGCTCGAAGAACGTGGGCTGAAACTTGAGTTTCGCCGCCGCCGCCGCCACCTCGCCAACGCCCTCCGTGAAGTCGTTCCTCCCGATCATCTGCCCGTTGATCTGGATGCGCTCGCGAATGTCCACCAGGTGCGGGCTGGTGTATTCGCCCACCGCGTACTTGCAGCCGCGCAGCATGTGGGCGATCATGGCGCAGGTCGAACCCTTGCCCACCGTACCCGCCACATGCACCGTGCGGATCTCCAGATGCGGGTTGCCCAGCAGCGCCAGCAGTTCCTGCATCCGTTCCAGCTTGAACGCGCTGCGGTCGATCGCCACCGCCCGCTGGCGCTCGATGTCCGCGCGGTCGTACAGATACCGCACGGCGTTGGGGAATGTGGTGATCTCAACCGGAGGGGCGGCGGCAGTCCCCGTGCGCCGCGTCGTCCGGGGTGGAGCGTCGCTCATGGGCCTTCATGGTACCAGCATCCGGCGGAAACCGCAAAGAGCGATCAATAAATCATTGCCATATATGATGTTGCGTCATTTTCCGGCGCGTCCGACCACGCCGAGCCGCCGCAGAACCCGCGCGCCGCTCATCCGTCGACAGATCCGGCGGTACGCTATCCTGCGAGCATGTCCGATCCTCGCCCCGACGACCTGGTGATTCTCACGCATGCGGCGGGCGAGTTTGAGGCCCAGGCCAAGATCATCGTGCTGGCCGAAGCGGGCATCGACGCGGCGGTCTTTCCCGGCGAGGCGGCCTGGCTGGGCACGGCTTCATTTCAGCAGCAACGCCGGGGCGTGCCCATCTGGGTGCGGGCCGAGGACCGGGAGCGCGCCGCCGCAGCCCTCGAACGGCAGATCGCCGACTCCGTGGACATCGATTGGGACGAGGTGGAAGTGGGCGAACCGGACGCCGAAACCCGTCAGGTCGCCGAGGGCGGGTCGCTGGGGCGACTCCTGCTCATCCTGCCCGTTGTGTTGGCGATCGCGGCGGCGGTCGTCCTCCTTCGTCTGGCTGTGACATGATCGCACGGCGCAGGCCGAAGCGCGATTGGCTCGCTACGTTGTCATCATCATCATGGGGAATGGATTGGGGCTCACGCGGGGTAATCGACGGGAAGAGAACGCTCGGGAACGACCTCCCGGCGGGCGACGATTCATTGAATGGCTGGCGGATGCGCCGCGGGTGTCGCTGGCGGCGGGGGCCTTCGCCCTCGGTATCGCGCTGGCGTGGTGGTGGGGCGGCGTCAGCGCCTGGCCGTGGGTCACGGGCGCGTGGGTGCTGCTGGTCTGTGCGGCGATGTTGCGACGCGGGCACTCTCGCGTCTGCGGTTGCGGCATGCTGCTGACGATCGCCGCGCTGGGCGGCGCGTGGCTGACGCTGCGTCATCACCGAGTTCCGGAAGGACACCTGGCTTCGATGATCGGCGAGCAACCCGTCGCCGTTCGGATGCGCGGCGTGGCGACCTCCTCGCCCGTGGTGCGAGACACCGCGAGCGGCTCGATGGCCGTCTTCAACTTCCAGCCGCCCGCCTCGTACTTTCGCATGCGCGTGGAGGCCCTGGCGTCGCGCGATGGAGCCGTCGCGCCCGTGAGCGGCGACATCCTGGTGCGGTGCGACGAGACGCTGCCGCGGTTCAGGCCGGGCGACCGCGTCGAGGTGATCGGAACCTTCAGACGGTTTCCCCCGGCGTCGAACCCGGGCGAGTTTGATCGAGCCACGTATGCCCGTGCACTCGATCAGGCGGGGATGCTGCGGGTGGGTCAGCGCGAGCTGGTGACGATCGAGCCCGTCGAGCGCAGCGCGCCGAGCGAGACGGTCAACTTCTGGCGCGAGCGGCTTCGGGCGCGGGCGGGGGCGTGGATCCGTTCAGACCTGCCGCCCGACAAGCGGAATCAGCGGGACGCGCTGCTCGCCGCGCTGCTGCTGGGCGAGCGCGAGCCCGAACTGGTTGAACTGAACGAGACCTTCCGCCGCACGGGGCTGGCGCACGTGCTGGCGATCTCGGGCATGCACCTGGGCATCCTGGCGGGGCTGATTCTGATGGTGCTTCGCATGACGGGCCGGTCCAGCCGCTGGCACGCGCTGGTGCTGATCGTGCTGATCGTCACCTACGTCGGGATCATCGAGGCGCGGCTGCCTGTGCTGCGCGCCGCGCTGATGATCTGCGTGGGCTCGCTGGGACTGCTGTTCGGGCGTCGGCTGCGGCTGCCCTCGCTGGTGGCGCTCAGTGGGCTGATCCTGCTGGCGTGGAAGCCGTCGCAGTTGTTCGACGCGGGGTTCCAGCTGAGTTTCGGCGTCGTGCTGGGGCTGGTGCATCTTTCGCCCGTGCTGCGCCGCGCATGGTTCGGACCGCGCGATCAGCTGGCGCCCACCGGCGGCGCCATGCTGCTGGAGTGGCTCAAGGATTCCGTCGCCGGCGGCGTGGTGGCGTGGGCGGTGGCGACGCCCCTGGTGGCGCATCACTTCGGCATGATCACCCCGCTGGCGGCCCTGGGCAGCATCATCACCCTGCCCGTGGTGGCGGTGCTGCTGGGCGTCGGCTACCTGAAGATGATCTTCGGCGCGATCCTGCCCAGCGCGGGGTTGTTCCTGGGCGCTCCACTGGTGATCGCCGCCGACCTGCTGGTCTCGGTCGTCGAAGTCATGGACATGCTGCCGCTGGCGACTGTGCGGGTGCCCTTCCCGGGCAGCGCATGGACGCTGCTGACGATGACGCTCATCGCGGGGTGGGTGCTGCACCGTACGCGCCTCCAGCGACGCGCTCTGTGGGGCGCCACCGTGATGCTGGCGGCGTGGCTGTGGTGGCCAGTGCTTCCCGTGAGCGGCAGCCCCGCCCTGCGCATCGACATGCTGTCAGTGGGAGACGGTTCGTGCTACGTCGTGCGCAGCGGCGGCGCGTGCGCCGTGTTCGACGCCGGGTCCAGCACCGACCTGGATGCGGGCCGCTCCACGATCATCCGGGCCATGGAGCGGCTGGGCGTCTCGCGCGTGGACTTCATCGCCGTCAGCCACGCCAATCTCGATCACTTCAGCGCGGTGATCGAACTGGTCGAGCGGTTCGACATGGGCGAAGTGCTGCTGACGCCGCAGTTCCTCGAGGCGGCGGCCCGCGACCCGCTTTCTCCCGCCGGCTACCTCTGCTCGGTGCTCAACGAGCATCTCGTGGCCATCAGCGCCGTGCGCGAGGGCGACGGGCGCTCGCTGGGCGATTCGACGTGGACCTGGCTGCATCCCCGCCGCGACGATGTCTTCTCGCTGGTCAATGACACGTCGATGGTGGTGCGCGTTGAAGCGGCGGGGCGGTCGGTCCTGCTCACCGGCGACATCCAGCGCGGCGCCATGATCCGCCTGCTCGACCGGTTTCCGTCGAATCGCCTTGATGCGGACGTTCTTGAACTTCCTCACCACGGCAGCCACCACGACGCGGCGGAAACGTTCGTCCGGATCGTGTCGCCTCAGGTGGTGATGCAGTCCACCGGCTGGACCCGCTTCGAACGGGACGCCTGGGCCGCACCGCTGGCGCCGCTGGAGCGGCTGGTCACGGTGCGCGACGGGGCGGGGGCCGTCATCATCGACCGCGCGGGGACGATCCGGGTGGAGCGATTCCGTGAACTCTCGTCTCCACCCTGACCCCGGCATGGACGACACCCTGAGGCGCGCCGTGGCGCCGGCTCCTCGCATGAGTCATCCTGATCGACAGCGTCCACACGTCGGTCATGTGTCGTTCGACGCATGCGCCGCATTACCGCGGCAGAATCCGGAACGGCAGGCGATTGGCGGGCGGGACATGCACCCGAGGCGTGGGGTCCCACGTGGCGATCGGGCGCGGCCTTGTCCCGCCGGTGTTGTAGATCGGCGCCACCTGCGTGAAGCTGCCGTCGAGGGCCACCCGGAAGGAGTAGATGCCCGTGATGCCGTCGATGGCGGTGCTGTCATCGGTGACGAACATGAACTGCCGCAGCGCCTGGATATCCCCAAGCGTGCCCTGCAGTCCCACGTCGAACATGTGGCCGGTCGAGGCGATCTCACCCGTCTGCTGGTTGATGGCGAAGGACCAGCAGGTGGCGTCGGTGCCGTGACCCACGAACAGGTGGCGGCCGTCAGGCATGACGTGGACGTTGGAGGGCGAAGCGCCCGGCGACTGGAAAGGGGTGCCGGGAATGGGCTCGAGTGATCCATCGGCGCGGATGCGCAGGGCGTGGACGTTGCGGCCTGAACCCGCGATGCCCCCCGCGCCGTAGAGGAAGCGCCCGTCCGGCGAGATGCACAGCTCCACCGCGAATCCGGGCGTGCCGAAGTCGGTCAGCAGCGTGAGCGAGCCGTTGGGCTGCACCTCGAAGATGGTGATGCGGCTGTTGCTGGTGTCGTTGGCGTAGACCCAGCGGCGGTTGGGATGCACGGCGAGACTGCTGTGGAACGATCCCGCCGGCTGCACGGAGCGTTCGATCAGCCACAGCATGTTCCGGTCGAACTCGAAGATGCGCACCTTGCTGGCGCCGCTGCGCGTCTCGGAGACGGCCAGATGCCTGTCCGTCACCCACTCCAGGTCCAGTGGCGAATCTGGCACCAGGTGAAGCGCCACCTGCGTGAGCGAGGCGTCCGGATTGACGCGGAAGATGCGCACCTCCTCGGTGGTGACAGACTGGGTGCCGTGGGCCACGGCGACGAACGCGCCGTCGGGCGAGATCGAGATGGCCTGCGGCCCGTCGCCGGTTGCGACGTTGCCCACGAAGGTCAGCGTGCCGTCCGGGTTCATGCGGAAACTGGTGATCTGGTCCGACACGTTGTTGGCCACGAACACCGCGGGCGACTTGCTCTGGGCGAGCGCGGAGCCCGTGGCGAGAGCCAGGACCGCCAGGGCGGCGGCCTCGGTCAGCGATCGTCGAGTGAGTTTGTGAGACATTCAGCACCTCCCCGGCGCCGAAGCGCCGTCCGGGCACATCGTACCGGACCGTCGCCGGGATGGAACCCCCAAAAAACGGGTGAAAGCACGGCGAGGGTCGATTTCAAAGCCAGGCCGCGGCGCGGGCCGATGCTGGAAGTTGCCATGCGACCACGACGCACCCCGACGACCGCGACATCCCGCGAACGGACCCGCCGCGCATGGATTGCGCTGTTCGCCGCGGCCCTGGCGATCGCGGGCTGCTCGGCGCCGAAACTGAGCAACCCGTTCGGCTCGGGCGTCAACGCCGCGTACGTGGGTCAGCCGCCGGCCCGCACGGTGCTGGTGCTGGGCGCGTTTGAGAATCCGCGCACCTCGCCGCTCAAGTGGAGCGACATCGGTTCGGGCGCTGCCCAGCAACTGGGGCGCGAGATGCTGCCCGACAAGCGCTTCGAGGTGCGCTTCAACGAGGCGCTCGCTTCGCGGGTGGCCTCGCTCGCTCGCGGACGAACTGGCGAACTGGTCTCCGAACTGACCGACGCCCGGCGGCTCTACCCGGACGTGGATTATGTCATCGTGGGGCAGGTCACCGACTTCCACCACACCGCCGACCTGGCGGGCGGACCCATCGAGAAGGGGCTGTTCGGCCCGAAGAATCAGGCGGTGACGGCGATCAGTTTCACCATCGTGGATCTTCGCACGGGCCGGATCGCCGGGTCGGATCATGTCGCCGGCACCGCCAGCGCGGGCGGCAAGCCCATCAGTCAGCAGTACGCGGGTATGAGTTTCGGCTCGTATCTCTTCAACCGCTCACCGCTGGGAGAGGCCACGCGCCACGCGGTGAAGAAGGCCGCCGAGCGTCTGGCCGCGCTGGCCCCATCGCAGGTGGCGTCGGTCAACGTGATCCGCGTGACGGGGTGGCGGGAACTCTCGCTGGCGGGGGGGAGCGATCACGGTCTGGCCAAGGGGCAGCGGTTCTACGTCTGCACGACCGACGCCGCGACGGGTCGGCTGAGGCCCGTCTACGACCGCGCCACGGGCGCCCCCCTTCAGGCGCAGGTGACGGAAACCAGTCGCGGCGCCTCCAAGGCCTGGCTGGTGGGTGAGCCCGCGCCGACGGTGACGCTCTCGGAAGCGGTGCTGACGCGCGACCTGCCGCCGAGCGAGGCGGTGGCGGGTGTGCGGTAGGGTCGGGCTGCCGACGGTCTTGGATCAGTTGTCGTACAGCGTGGTCTTGATGCCCTCGTTGGGCATCGCGCCGCCGCGCGGCGACCACCAGTCAGGCCGGTCTTCCACACGATCGGTGCGGAAGCGGTACTCGGGCGGCTCGGGGCGGGCCTCCATGCCGTCACGGATGTACCAGTCGGCGCGGCGGGCGGTGGCGGCAGGCACGCTGATCGAGTTGCGCAGGCGTCCGGTGCGGGTGCCGATCGCGAAGATCTCGTAGCGCATGAGCGAGGGGCGAGACACGGGGTCGTCGCCGCCCTTCTCGATGAAGTCATAGGTGAGCTGGTGCCCGGCGGGGATGTCGATCTCGAAGGCGGTCTCGCCGGTCGAGAGGTCGATCAGTCGGAACGTCTTGGGCGACGTTTCCGTCGAGTGCAGGGTCTGGGTGCCCCCGGTATAGGGCATGAACGCCCCCTGGGGCGAGTGGCAGCCGGTGAGAAGGGTCAGGGCGGCCAGCGGGATGAGCAGCGTGTGGAGGCGTCTGGTCTGCGTCATGGTGAAACCCTGTCCAACGGGTCCGCGGCCTTCGGCGCGCGGCGACTGGCGAATGGGCGGCGAACCGCGTGAACCGCGTCGTCCGCCCTCTGGAATGATCCGGAGAGTGTATCGGCGAGTCGGGCGGCGGAGTCGCGTGATTTTCCGGACCCCGCCTCTGAAGCATGACGGAAAACCACGCCTGGGAGGTTGCGGCAGGCGATGCGGGAGGCGACAATGGGCGCGTGGCCCAGCGGCGATTCCACTACGAGCAGGCGTTCGAGCAGTATCTGCGCGTCAACCGCGTCCCCTACGTGGCGGTGGACGAGGCCCGCAAGGCGCTGCTGCCCCTCGGCGAGGGGATGGACGCCCTCAAGTCCTTCGATTTCGTGGTCTACGGGCCTACGTGCAACATGCTCATCGACGTCAAGGGCCGCAAGCACGACGCCCGCCGCAGGTCGGGGCTGGAGAACTGGGTGACGGAGGAGGACGTGGCGGCGCTGACCCGGTGGAGCGAGCTGTTCGGACCCGGCTTCGAGCCGGTGTTCGTGTTCGCCTACTGGTGCGAGGCGCAGCCGCCTGACGCGCTCTTCGAGGAGATGTTCGAGTTTGGCGGCCGCTGGTACGCCCTGCGGGCGGTTCCGCTGGCGGCGTACGCCGGGGCGATGAGGCCGCGCTCGACGAGGTGGAGCACCGTGTCGGTGCCCCGGCGCTGCTTCGACCGCATCAGCCGATCATTCACCGTTCGCGCCCCTTCCCCGGTGGCGGGACGGATCGGGCCCCGGACGCTTGCGGCGGCGCCGGAAAGGACGTATCCTGTATGACCATGCGAACCCGAACACTGAAGATCGGTCTTGCGTCACTGGCTCTGTTCGGCGCGGCGTCGCTGGCCACCGCGGCCTCGGCCCAGATGGGGGGCGCGCTCGACCCCCGCGGCGGCAACCTTGACAGCGGACCGGCCATCAACACCGTCACCGCCGCTCCGCAGCCGTCGTTCAAGACGCGCTATCCGGTGTGGCTTGGCCTGGCGTCAGCCGTCATCATGGCGGGCGTCGTCATGACGGTGAGTCTGATTCCCGCCAAGCGGTCACACCAGGACTGACCGCATTCAGTTCGCCACGCCACGCCGCGTTGCCGCGCGGCGCTTCATCCACACGAGGAAATCGACCATGCGATCCAGTGCTCGTCTCCGTCGAGGCGGTCTGGGCGGCCTGCTGGCGCTCAACGGGGCGCTGCTGCTCGCCCTGGGCTTCGTCACCTTCGGTGCGCCGGCGGTGGCGCAGGGCTACCGGGCCAAGGGCATGTACCACGCGGTGCCGGCGAAGATTCCGGGACGCGAGTCGTCCGTGCTCTTCATCGTGGACGAGGTGAACCAGCAGATGCTGGCGCTGGGCTTCGACCCCAACGCACGCACCGTCCACGTGGTGGGCGGTCGCGACCTCGCCGTGGACGCCGCCCAGTACGGGCGCAGCCGCAACTGATTCAGCACGGAGCACACGCCATGAAGCCATCCACCATGCGGATCGACGCCGGCAAGGCCGTGCTGTGGGCCAGCGCGTTCATTCTCGGCGCCCTGGTCATCCTGCAGGCCGGTCGCCTGCCCGGCAACCCGGCCTACGCGGGTGAAGTGTCCAGCCGCGCCAACTACACCATCGTCGCCGCCGACTCGGGACGCGGGGGCGACGTCAAGCCCGATGAGGTCATCTACGTGATCGACAACGTCAACGGGCTGATCATCCTCTACGGCGCCGACGCCCGCACCGGCACCGTGGCCCCGCTGGACGGCGGTCCGCTGCCCTACCTGTTCTTCAACGCGCTGAAGCGCTGAGGATCAGGCGGCGGCGCGCCACAGGTCGATGATCTCGCGCAGACGGCTCACCGGGTTGTCGCCCAGCGACTGCTTGGCGACGTACAGGTTGGCGCCTGCGCTGAAGCACTCGCGCCGCGAGGCGTCGCTGGGCGATCCTGTCAGCATGATGACCGGCATGGCGCGCCACTGATCGTGGGCCCGCATGGCGCGCACCAGATCCACCCCGCTCAGACCCGGCAGTTGCAGGTCGGCCACGACAACGTCCGGCCCCGGCTCGCGTCCGTCCCGTCCGCCGCTGAGCATCATGAGCGCATCCTCGCCTGATCTGGCCACTCGCACTTCCACGTGGTCGTTGCTTGCGAACGCCCGTTCCGCGATTCGCGCGAACGCCGGGTCGTCCTCCACCACGAGCATCCAGCGTCGGGGGTGCGCGTCGCCGTGGTCCGGCGTCCGTTGCGCCTGGTCCGACCGGCGCTTCGCGTCGGGGCGACTGGACGAGTTCGCCCCCCCGGCGAGGAACACCCGCGTGCAGTTGCGCCCCGCGCCCTTGGCGGCGTAGAGAGCCCTGTCGGCGGCGCCGGTCAGCCCGGCGACGTCGGTAATCGTCCCCCGCGTTTCCTCGTCGAGCGCCGCGACGCCAAAACTGGCGGTGACGGGCAGGACCAGCACCTGGCCGTCGTCGGAATGAACCGTGAACGGAGACGCCCCCACCCGGTGCCGCAGACGCTCGGACAGGGCGGCGGCCTCGCGCCGACCCGCGCCGGGCAGGATCACGGCGAACTCCTCCCCGCCGTAGCGGCACACGTGGTCGCCTTCGCGCACCACCGAGCGCAGGCGCGAGGCGATTTCGATCAGCACCTGGTCGCCCACGCCATGCCCGTGCGTGTCGTTGACGCTCTTGAACCGGTCGGCGTCGCACATGATGACCGCCACCCGCCCGCCCGAGGTCGAGGCGGCGAGGAAGGCGTCCGACACGGCTTCGTCGAAGAAGCGACGGTTCCTCGCCCTGGTCAGCGCGTCGGTCACGGTCTGCCGCAGCAGTTCGTCGTTGGTGGAGCGCAGCGCCAGGGTTTCGCGCGCCACGGTCACCTGATGCGCCGCCAGTTGATCGGACGCCTCCTCCAGCAGGCGCCGAACGTCCACTGGTTCGCCCACGTCGACCTTGAACATCGCGGCGACCTGGGACGCCTGCTCGACGATGCGCGACAGCAGCGCGTCAACCAGGGCTTCGTCGATCCGAAACCACGCCCCCGCCTGGCGGTGCAGCGCTTTTCGCGCCTCGGATCGGTTTACGCCGATCAGGGTCTCCGCGATCAACTCCGCGAGCGCTGTCAGGCGGGAGATCGGCTGGACTGGCCCCGGGTCATGGTGCTGCTTCACGGCGAGCACGAGTTCCCCCGGCAGACGCCAGCGATCCGCCAGCGCGGCGCTCAGCATCGCGTGGTCGAATCCGAACCGTGTCCGCTCAGCCGCCGCGAGGCGCAGATGGTCGCCCCCTGCCTCTTCCTGCAGCTGCGCGGCCGGCTCCGGGCAGGACAGCGCCAGCGCGACCAGCCCCACGTTGGCCAGCAGCGCCGCGGTGAACGGCTCCTCCGGGTCGCATCCGCCGGTCGCCTCGGCCAGCACGCGGGCCGCCGAGGCGGCATGGATCGACCGCCGCCAGTACGCCGTCAGATCCATCGACTGCGCCGAACCCACCTGCTTGACCGAATCCACCAGACTGAAGCCCAGCACCAGCGACTTGACCGCGTTCAGCCCCAGCAGCGCGATCGCCCTGGCGATGGTCGGACATGGCGAAGGCAGCCCGTAGAAGCTGGAGTTGACGGTCTTGAGAATCCGCGCCGTGATGGCCGGATCGTTCTGCACCACGTCGGCGATCTCCGACAGGCGCACGTCCGGGCGGCGCGTCAGCTCCAGAACGCGCCAGGCCACCGCGGGCAGGGTCGGGAGATTGGGCGATGACAGCACCGCATCGAGCGAAGGGAGAGACATCAATGACACCTGATCCCCGGGTGTTCATGAGGCATCGCGGCTGTCATGGCCGATGAAATCGCGCGGGACGACGCCCGACGGGGTCATCCCGCTGATGTGCCGGAAGATATCGGGGGATTCCTGATAGAACTGAAGGTGCGCCTTCCGGCGGGGGATGATCCACCGGTCGGGTCGCCGTGGTCAACCCGCGCAGTTTCACACGCCCGTGCTGCCGAACCCGCCCTGACCCCGCAGCGTCTCGTCGAGCACCTCCACCTCCTCCACGCGACAGCGCACGACCGGGGCGATCACCATCTGCGCGATGCGCATTCCGTGGGTGATCGTCACCGGCTCGCTGCCCAGGTTGATGAGCGGCACCTTCACCTCGCCCCGGTAGTCGGCGTCGATGGTGCCTGGCGCGTTGGGCATCGACACGCCGTGCTTCGTGGCCAGTCCGCTGCGCGGCCGCACCTGCGCCTCGTAGCCCTGCGGCACCGCCATGGCGAAGCCGCAGGGGATCAGGTGAATCTCGCCCGGCTGCAAGATGACATTCCCCGCGCCGGACAGGTCCGCGTGCAGGTCCATGCCGGCGGCGTGATCCGTCTGGTATCGAGGCAACGTGGCCCGCGACGAGAGCCGCTTGAATCGCACCGTCAGGCCGGCCGACGTGTCGTGGGAGCAGGTCATGCCGGATGCTAGGTCGTCCCGCGCGTGGGTTGCTTCACTCACGCCGCTTCCGCCTCCACGTCCTGCTCCGCCCGAGCCAGCGCCGCCTCCACCAGGGAGGCGCACAAGGGCGGCATGGCGATGCCCACGTGCGCCGCCGCCTTGGGCACCAGCGAGTGACTGGTGAACCCCGGCATGGTGTTGATCTCCAGGAACCACAGACGATCATCCGGGTCGAGCCGGAAGTCGGCCCGCGCCACGTCGCGGCAGCCCAGATGCTCCCACGCCAGCAGCGTCCATTCCCGGCACTGCCGCGACACCGCCGGCTTGAGATCCGGATCCAGCACGTACTTGGTCTCCTCGCTCACGTACTTGGCGTCGTAGTCGTAGAAGGCCACGGCGGGGATGATCTCGATGATGGGCAGCACCACCCCGTTCACCACGCCCACGGTCAGCTCGCGTCCGGGAACGTACCGCTCCGCCATCAGCCGCGCCCGGCGCGGATGAAGCGCAGCACGTCCCGCCTCGATCTCCTCCACGCTGCGGCAGATGCGGATGTCCACGCTCGATCCGTCATCCACCGGCTTGAGCACCAGCGGCGGTTCGATGCGGCAGGGGTCATCCGGTCCGATCTCGATCGCCAGCGGGCTGTCCACGCCGGCGCGTGAGAGAATCACCTTGGTCTTCATCTTGTCCATGGCGGTCGACGCCGCCTCGGGCCCGCATCCGACGTAGGGGCGTCCCATCGCCTCCAGCAGTTCCTGGAGCGGGCCGCCCTCGCCCCATTGGCCGTGCAGCACGGGGAAGATGACGTCGCCCGGCATCGCATCCAGTTCCGCAAGCGAGGGTCGATCGATGACCTCTTCGATGACGTCGAATCGCCCGCACTCCCGCAGGGCCTGCGCCACCGCCCGGCCCGAAGTGATGCTCACCTCGCGCTCCGCATCCGGTCCGCCCATCAGCACCAGCACGCGCTTCCGTTCGCCGCTCACCTGGGATCTCCCTTCCGTGGAAGCAGAGCAGGCCCCCAAACCTCAGCAGGAAGCATTCGCTGCAGAGCCGCAAAGAGCGTCGAGTCGTATTGAGTATCGATCGTTGCTCTTCCGCGACCTTGGCGGCTCAGCGGTGATTCCGAGTATGAGTTTCAGGATGGCCGCTCGTCAGGAACCGTAGTGTACGCGGATGGATGGAGAGCAGCAGACCGGATTCGGAGGACTTCCCCGCGGAGCACGGATGCTCATCGACCTCCAATGGCCCGGCGTCGACTCCGGGTTGCGGGATGGTCTCTAGCATCTGTCATGGCCTCGCCCGATGATTCCGCTCCGCGACTGGAGATCGAGCGCAAGTACCTGCTGCGGGCTGCGCCGGTCCTGCCGCCCGGCGCGGAGACCTGGCGCATCGAGCAGGGCTATCTGCCCGGGCAGGGGCGTCTGCGTCGGATCACCCGCGCCGACGGCCGCGTCGTGCTGATCCACACCCTCAAGCAGGGCGTGGGGCTGGTGCGGCAGGAAGTGGAGCGGGAGATCACGCCCGAGGCCTTCGAACGTGACTGGCCCGCCACCCAGGGCGCGCGTCTGCGAAAGACGCGCCACCGCGTGCCGGACGCGGCCACCGGCCTGGTGTGGGAGATTGACGTGTTCGACCAACCGCCGGGGCTGGTGCTGGCGGAGGTCGAACTGCCCGAAGCACGGCATCCCGCGTCGCCCCCGGCCTGGCTGGCGCCCTTCATCGAGCGTGAGGTCACCGATGATCCGCGCTACACCAACCGGGCCATCGCCGCCCTGACCGTGCAGCCCCTCGTGAAGCACGACCTGCTGCAGCCAACGTCCGGAAAAGATCAAGAATCAAGCCGCGCCATCGACCACTCCGATAACGAATGACAGGAGAAGGCGTCAGGCAGTGGTTCATCGACCAACCAAGGGCCATCAGCACTCAGCACTTTCCGTTCCCGTGCGCACCATCGCGATCGTCAATCAGAAGGGCGGCTGCGGCAAGACGACCACCGCCATCAACCTCGCGGCCATCTGCGCCCGGCGGGGTCTGCGCACGCTGGTGGTGGACATGGACCCGCAGTCGCACTGCGCCGCCGGGCTGGGCGTGCCGGAGGACGCCATCGAGCGCTCCATCGGCGACGCCCTGCTGAGCGACCTGTCGCGCTCCGTCAACCGCGCCAACCTGGTGTGGGAGGTCGGTCGTCACCTCGACCTGATTCCCAGCACCATGTCGCTGGCGGGTCTGGAAGCGCCGGGCGGCGGGCTGCACGGGCTGGAGGACCGCGACCGTCGGCTGGCCATGCTGCTGCGGCATCTCGCGCCGCACTACGACCGCTGCCTCATCGACTGCCCGCCCACCATCGGGCTGCTCACCTACAACGCCCTGCGGGCGGCGGGAGAGGCGATCATTCCAGTCGAAACCGGCTTCTTCGCCCTGCGCGGCGCCAGGAAGCAGTGGGAGACGATCCGCAACCTCGTCGATCACGTCAGCCACCCCATTGCGGTGTACGTGCTTCCAACACTCTACAACCCCGATGAGCGGCTGGCGCAGGACGTGCTCGGCTCGATCCGCAAGCAGTTCGCGGGGCGCGTGATTCCGGTGGTGATCCGCGAGCACACCGAGATCCGCGAGGCGGCGGGCATGGGACAGCCGGTGGCGGAGTACGCGCCGCAGTCGCAGGCCGCCAAGGACTTCGAGGCCCTCGCCACCTGGCTCGAGGAGCATCCCGCCGATCCGCCGGAGCCGCAGATCGAGATCACACGCAGCGTCTCGATGCCCTATCTGCGCGAGGGAGACACGCCCGAGCGCGTGGCCGTGCCGATGGGCGCGGCGGTGGGGGGGGCTGCGATGGGCGGATCGGCGATCGAGGGCGGCGTCACAGTCGCACGGAGTGGAAGCGGCGTGGAGGGGGCGACCCAGGGGCCGGTCGCCGAGAACAGCCGCGCCGCCGAAATGGCCAGGAGAGTGCGTCAGATGGTGCAGTCGCGTTCGCGCGACGAATCGTCGGCGCCGCCGGTGCTTCCCGGCTCGCCGGACCCGCCCAGCTCGCCTCCGGGCGACCTGACGCCGCTGGGCCCGCGCGGCCGCAAGGGCACGCTCATCGAGGCCAAGGACGTGCCTCCCACTATCGCCATGATACCCGCCAACATCGCACGACTGTTCGGCGTCCGTCAGACGGCGCAGGGCGTGCTCTTCATCCAGCCGGGTACGCCGGGCATGGTCATTACGGTGGCGGGTGAGTTCAACGGCTGGTCCGCCACCGCCTCCACCCTGCGATACAACCGCGAGGCGGGCGTTCACGAGCTCATCCTGCCCCTGCCCCCTGGTCGGTACGAGTATCGGCTGGTCATCGATGGGCGATGGCAGGCCGACCCGTACAACCCCAATCGTCGGCGCAACCAATTCGGCGAAGACAACAACTACTTCGAGGTGACATGAGAGACTGATGGGTGGAACAGGCAGGACGCCTGTCCCGCGAAAGAAGGGCTGAGGATGGCGGGCGAGATGCCTGCACCACTGAACGCAGGCGGGACGCCTGATCCACCGACTTGCACGCCAATGTGGGAGGATTCCGACATGGCTGAGACGACCGACCACATCCGGCACCTGGCCGACCTGTTTCTGACCCGACCCGGCAGCGCGGCTGGGGGTGTTCGCATGTCCGCTGCGGCAGGCCAGAGTCCGGTCGACGCGCCGCGCGAAGCGTCATCCGAAGCGCCGCGGGGCGCTCGCGCCGGCGAGTCGAGCGTCGTCCGCCAGGGGAGTATCGGCGGGGGCGTGCGCCACGTCGCCGAGTTGATTCTCGTTGGCCACCTGCCGGTCCGTGCCGGGTTGTGGTTGACGCAGTACGCCGACGACGTGGCCCGCGATGCGGGCCCGACGGGCCTGATCCGGCTCGATTCGGAGCAGTTGATCCTCGAGATTCTCCGCGGCAGCGAATCGGTGGCGCGGGCCAGCGCGGCGGCGACGCTGCAGGAGGCCGTCGCCATCGCCGCCGCCACGGTGGGGCGGTGGGTGATCCGGCCCGCCAACGATGCGCCGCCAGGCGAGCTGCTCGGCTGCGGGGCCGAGATCATCACTCTGCTCTCCGGCGCGGACGAGGTCGCCATCGAGGCGGCGGTGCGGCAACTCGGCGCCCTCTGCGACGCCGCGCTGGAGCAGGACCGCGTGCCCCCGCCGCTGGAGCTGGCGATCCTCGGCGCCGACCGTGACCGGGCCGAGCAGGCCGCCGCCGCCATCAGTCACGCGGTGGAGAACCGGTACGGCGTCACCGTTCCGCTGCGCCGATGCGTGCGGGCGATGGGCGCGCTCGGCTCAACGCTGCACTTCCGCTTCCCCTCCGACCATGCGCCGACGCTGCCTGACCTGATCCGCACGCTCAGCGCGGTCGCGCCCGTCGCGCCGGTCATCGAGACCGCGTCGCCGCATTCGTTCCTGGGCGCAGCGCCCCCTCCGACTTCCGTCGTTCCCGCGCCGAAGGAGCCCCCGTCGATGCCCGTTTCGCCGATGACGCCGCCGCCCGCTTCGAACCGTCAGGACGATCGCCCCTCGATCGCCACGCCCGTCAGGGGCTTCGGCGCACCGGTCGGCTCGACGACGACAACCGACACCCGACAACCGAGCACTTCTCCTGAACCCACCCGTCTGCGCCCCAAGCCGGCGGCGCTGCACGTGGAGCCCAAGCCCGGGGCGGCGGTGGTGCCGCACAAGCCGGTGCGGCCCGCGCCGCCAGCCCGCGCCCTGTGTTCGTGGATCGCGGGGCTCGGGCTGTTGCCTGTCCGCTGCCCGGGCGCGGCGGACGTGGAGATCGCGGCGGACACCTCGGGTGGGCTGCACCTGGTGGCGTGGGAGGATCGCCTGCGCGGCGCCCACGTCGCGCGTGCGTGGGCGTCGCAGAATCGCGCCATGCTGGCCCTGGCCTGCCCGGATCACGCCATCGCGCCGAGCGGCGAGGTGACGATTCATCTCGTCACCGGCGACCCCGTCAGCGTGGCCGACCTGTACGGCGGCGACCTGCGCCTGCACCTGCTGGCCCCCGTCGAAGTAGAGGGCAAGACCGGCTGGTACGCCGCGGCGCTCAACCGATGAACGCGGGTGCGGTACGGTCGCGCGAGCGCCAACGCCGCGCCCCATCACCGCTCGATGGTCCATTCCTCGATCTGCGCCGGGCGGCCCGTGTCCTCAACGATCAGGGGCATGGTGAACTCGCCCTGCCACCAGGTGGTAGCGCCGGGGACGCGAAGCGCCAGCCCGCGCTCGCCGCGCACGCGCATGGTCCACGCGGCGCCGTCCGCGCCCATCGCGTCCACGAAAGAGAGCCCGTCGGGCGAGTGCAGCCACTGGCGTCTGAACTGTCCCGGTCCCGCGCCGCCTTCGCCCCAGTGGTCGAGCACATGAACGACCTCGTCATCGCGCAGAATCTCGATGCGCAGACCGATGGCCACGCCTTCCAGCACCGGCGCCCTGAACGCCCGCGTGAACCGCAGCGATGACACCCGCCGCGCCCCCGGCTGATCCGCCCCGTCCGAGGCATGGCGTCCGACGCGCCCGCCCAGCGCCTCGCGCAGCAGACGTTCGATCTCCGGATCGGTGGTGGCGTTGAGCATGGTTGACGCGCCGCCCGCATGCTGAACCGGCGCCGTGAGCGTGACCGGCTCGAACCGGCGCACGGAGCCGTCGACATCGATCCGCTCCGCGGTGACGCGGAGGTCGATCGACCTCGCGCCGGAGGGCGGCGGCGGCATCACCAGCGGAAACGGGCGGGATGAGCCGGGCAGATCGACATGGCGGGCCACGACCGGCGATTCAAGAAGCGGCACGCCGTCGGCGAACGCCTCGAACGTCACGCGGGTGACGAAGCCGCGCGGCCACCAGTGACGCAGCATGATCTCAACGCAGAGCGGTTCATCCGAGGCCGCCGGCGAAACGCGCACCAGGTCGAATCGGGGCGGCAACTCCAGCCGCCGCATCGCCCGCGCTTCATCGGCCATGAAGCGCGGCGCGTGCGTGACGAGGATGCGACCGTACTTGAGCTCCCACGCGGGCGATGGGGGCGCCGCGTCGCCATCGCCCGTCAGACAACGCTCAAAGAGCGCGTCCCACGTGGCGTCGCTCAGTTCATCGCGCATGGCGCGGTAGCCCAGCTCCCGCGCGACGAAGTGACTGCCGTCGTCCGCCCAGGGCAGGGCGGCCACGAGCCACGATTCAGGAATCCATGCCCGCCACCATCGTTCGCCATGCGCCTCGTGCAGGGCGTTCCACATCAGCGGCGTGAGCATGAACAGGCCCAGCGTCACGGCGCGCCAGCGGCGTCGGTCGCGGTGGAACTGCCGCTCGCGCCGCGCGGCGAACCCGCATTCCGGACACATCATGCCGGGGGAGCCGATCATGTTGTACCAGCACTTCGGGCAGCGCCGCCGTCCGCGCGCCCGGTCGCCGAACAACCCCCAGTAGATCACCGCGCCGGAGATCCCGGCCAGCACCGCCCACGGCAGCCAGGTCAGGATGAGTTGAAGGTGATCGGACATGGAGCACGCCGTGTTGCGGTGAACCTGTTTCACCGACAACCGATTCTAAACCGCTCCCTTCCCGCGCCGTTCCGCGCACACCGTACAATCCTGCCTTCGCACTCGCACTTCAGGGAGCCCCGCGCATGTCGCTCTCCTCTCCAGCATCCGCCTGCGCCGACGTGGGCATGATCGGGCTGGCCGTCATGGGCCGCAACCTGGCCCTCAACCTGGCCGATCACGGCTACACGGTGGCCGCGTACAACCGCACGTCGTCCGTCACCGAGGAGTTTCTGCGCGACAACCCGCCGGGCGTGTTCGGCGGGCTGGGCGGGGGGCTGGTGGGATGCGAGACCCTGGAGG
The DNA here is from genome assembly GCA_015709595.1 of Phycisphaeraceae bacterium. NCBI lineage: Bacteria > Pseudomonadati > Planctomycetota > Phycisphaerae > Phycisphaerales > Phycisphaeraceae > Phycisphaeraceae bacterium. Next base: position 1,054,469 of record CP054178.1, on the reverse strand, counting down.
ACTTCGTCCGCGCGCTCAAGCCGCCGCGCATCATGATCGTGCTGGTGAAGGCGGGTCCGGCCATCGACGCGGTGTGCGACGGGCTGATCGAAGCCGGGGCCGGGGCGCAGGACATCGTCGTCGATGCCGGCAACTCGCTGTGGACCGACACCATCGCGCGCGAGAGGAAGTACCGCGGGCGGCTGACGTTCTTCGGCTCGGGCGTGTCGGGCGGCGAGACGGGGGCGCGCTTCGGCCCCTCGCTCATGCCGGGCGGCGACCGCGACGCCTGGGCCCGGCTCAAGCCGATGTGGGAAGCCATCGCCGCCAAGGTGGACGCGAAGACGGGCCGGCCCCTCGAAGGCGCCGCCCCCGGCAGACCCGTGCATGGCGGCGTGCCCTGCACCGCGTACATCGGTGAGAACGGCGCGGGCCACTACGTCAAGATGGTCCACAACGGCATCGAGTACGGCGACATGCAGCTCATCTGCGAGTCGTACTTCCTGATGAAGCACCTGCTGGGCATGAAACCGCCCGAAATGGCCGAGGTCTTCGCCGAGTGGAACCGGGGAGACCTGGATTCATTCCTCGTCGAGATCACGGCGGACATTCTGCGGCAGCGCGATCCGGTGAAGAAGTCGAAATACCTGGTGGACATGGTGCTCGACACCGCGGGGCAGAAGGGCACCGGCAAGTGGACCAGCGTGAACGCGCTGGACCTGGGTGTGCCCGCCCCGTCGATCGCCGAGGCGGTCTTCGCCCGCTGCCTGAGCGCCCAGAAGGAGCGGCGCGTGGCGGCGTCGAGGAAACTCAAGGGGCCCAGACCCGCGCGGAAACTGCCCAAGGCCAGGACCATCGAGGCGATCCGCGATGCGCTGTACTGCTCGAAGATCTGCTCCTACGCCCAGGGGTTCGACCTGATGCGCGAGGCGCAGAAGGAGTACGGCTGGACGCTCAACTTCGGCGAGATCGCCCGCATCTGGCGGGGCGGGTGCATCATCCGCGCCGGGTTCCTGCAGAAGATCACCGAGGCGTTCGATCGCGATCCGAAGCTGGACAACCTGATCCTCGATTCGTACTTCAAGCGCAAGATCGCCGCGGCCCAGGACAACTGGCGCAAAGTGGCGTCGCTGGCGGCGTGCGCGGGCATCGCCTGCCCGCAGTTCATGAGCGCGCTGTCGTACTACGACGGCTACCGCAGCGCCACCCTGCCCGCCAACCTGCTGCAGGCCCAGCGCGATTACTTCGGGGCGCACACGTTCGAGCGGGTCGATCGGCTGCGCGGCGAGTTCTTCCACGTCGACTGGCCCGACCCCAAGCGGCCGATGGTGAAAACGTGAGGGTGCTCGAGGTGAAGCCGGGCGGCGCGAGCCGAAGGGAACGAGTGGAACCTCGCTCCGCGTCGATTCAATGTGCGGCACACGGCGCCGTCTCGGGGAGAGCGGTTCCCGCAGACCTCACGCATTCACCGGCACGCCCAGCATGTTCGCGGCCTTCCTGGTGATGGCCCCGAAGTGCAGGCCGCACTGCTGGAGGACGCCGTTCTCATCGCGCGCGGATTTGGGAATCCGCCGCACGTGCATCTGCTCCACGGTGAAGCCGTCGCCGGAGGCGGTGCAGGCGTCGGAGACCGCGCTGCCGATGCCCCCGCCGTAGTTGTCCTCCACGGTGAGAATCTTTCCGTTGTTCTGGTTGGCCAGGTCGAGCAGGGCTTCCTCGTCGAAGGGAATCGAGTAAAGGTCGATCAGCGTGGCGTCGATGCCCAGTTTGTCCAGGGCCTCGATGGCCTTGTTGCACTCGTGGACCATGTATCCGGCGGTCACGATCATCAGGTCGCGTCCCTGCGTGAGCACCTCGAACTTGCCGAGATTGAAGACGGTGTTCTCGTCGTAGAGGAACTCCACTTCCGGACGGAAGGTGCGCATGTAGCACGCGCCCTGATATTCCGCCATGGCCATGGTCAGCCCGTAGGCGGCGAAGGCGTCGGCCGGCTGCAGCACATAGCACGCCGGGTTGCCCCGGTGGTCGCGGGTGGTCGAGAGCGATCGGAACCACGCCACATCAGGCAGCGCCATCTGGCTCGGGCCGTCCGAGGCCAGAGAGATGCCCGAGTGCGAGCCGACGATCTTGAGGTTGGCGCCGGAGTTGATGGCCATCTCGATCTGGTCGTAGGCCCGCGTCACGAACTTGCTGAAGGTGGAGCAGAAGGGAATCTTGCCCGCCGCGGACAGGCCCGCCGCCACGGAGAACATGTTCTGCTCGGCGATGCGGCATTCCACGAACCGATCCGCCAGCGCCTTGTCGTTGGCGAACCACTCGGCGAAGGTGCTGTTCTTCACATCCGCGTCCAGCGCGTAGACCAGCGGGTTGGCGTGTCCCAGGGCCCGCAGCGCCAGCCCGTAGGCCTTGCGCGTGGCGAACTTGCCGGAGGCCAGAATCGCCGCCATGTCGTAGCGGCGCATGGCGTCGCTGAACGAGGGCGGATCGGCGAACGTCTGCTCCGGCGCGACGTACTCGTTGGGCGGGTAGATGGCCAGTTCATCGCCCGCCAGCGCGCTGGTGAGCGCGACGCGCGTGTGGTCGAGGTCTTCCTTGGCCTGCGTGAGCTTGTCGCCCGTGGCCGGCTTGCCATGCCACCCCCCGCCCTGCATGGTTTCCGACCCCCAGCCCTTCACCGTCTTCGCCACCACCGCCATGGGCTGGCCCTTGTCAACGTTGGCGATGTAGTGGTCGAAGGCCGCCTTGATGGCCCTGGGGTCATGTCCGTCGATCACGCCCACCATGAACCCCGCCGCCTCCAGCTTCCTGCGGAGCGTCTCGGGCGACTGCTGCGGGCTGACCGCCGCCGACTGGCCGTAGGCGTTGCAGTTGAAGATGGGCAGCACGTTGGTCAGCTTGTGGTCGGCGATGAAATCGATGGCCTCCCAGACCTGGCCTTCGCGGGATTCACCATCGCCGATGATGCAGTAGATGCGACGATCCAGCCCGTCGCGCTGGGCCGCCACGCCCAACCCCGCGGCGACGGACAGCCCCTGCCCGAGCGAGCCGGTGGCGGCGTCGAAGAAGGGAAAGCCCTCCATCGGGTTGGGGTGTCCATCGAGCACGCTGTCGTTCTCGCGGAGCGTGCGCAAGTCATTGACCGTCAACGCCCTGCGATCATCGTCACCCTTGCCGACCACGCCCTGCAGGTCGGCATAGGCGGCGTAAATGATGGGTACCGCATGTCCCTCCGACAGCACCAGACGATCCGAGGTGGGGTACCGGGGATGATCCGGCAGCCAGCGCATGGTGTGATACAGCAGCACCGTGACGATGTGCCCGATGCTCATGCAGGATGACGGATGCCCGCTACCCGCGGCGGCGCACATGTCGAGCGTCAGGTGATCCAGCTGAATGGCCTTGGCGTGAACGGCGGCTTCAAACGACATCGAGTTCCTTTCCTCATCGACCGCACCCGGAAACCAGCGGCACAACCCATCACCCCCATCCGAACCTCCCACCCGAACCACGTAGTATTGCAAAAATGCCTCCGATCGGCAACCACGGGGAGGGGGGCAAATGGGGAAAAGCACCGTCGGACCGCGATTGAAGCGGTTTCAACCGGGTGGTTCCGCTCCAAACATGGCGAAACAGCCGCCGATTCCGTGGGATGCCGGACCATTCCCGACCGTCAGGTGCTCTTTCGACCCCGTCGGCCGCGTTTGTATCCCCCGCGGTTCTTCTGCCGCCTGCGGTAGCCCTCTCCCTCGGCCCGCTTGCGGCTGCCGTGCGCCGGGTCGGCGTGGGGTTTCTTCCTGCCGGGGCGCGTGGGTGAAGCGGGGGCAAGCGACGTGACCCGCAGGTCCATGCGCCGGGTCGCCAGGTCGATGGCGACAATCTGAATCTCCACTTCGTCCCCCATGCCGATCGACAGCCCGCTCTTGAGCGCGTGCAGGCGGTGCGTGCGGTCGTTGAGCCGCCAGCGGTCCCCGCCGCGCGACGGGCCGGGCAGTTCGCTCACCGGCACCACGCCCTCGACGAGATACTGCTCGATGGACACGAACACCGCCCCCGCGCTGACGCCCGTGACCGCGCCGGTGAAGGTGTCGCCCAAGTGGTTCTCGGCGAGGAACTGCATGACCAGGAAGCTGCGCAGCTCGCGCTCCGCCTCTTCGGAGGTCACTTCCGTCTCGCTGCAGTGCCTTCCGAGCTGGATCAGCTGGTCTTCATCGAGGATGCGATCGTCCAGCAGCAGATCCTTGGCCAGTTGCTCGCGCTTGCGCCCGCCGGGCACGCGGCGGCCGTTGTCGGTGCGCTCCAGGAACGCCGCCATGGCGCGATGCACCGTCAGGTCGGGGTAGCGGCGGATGGGGCTGGTGAAGTGCGTGTAGTGGTCGCTGGCCAGCGCGTAGTGGCCGATGAGCGCGGGCGAGTACGACGCCTTGGTCATGGTGCGGAGCACAGCGAAGTGAATCGCACGGGCCGCGGGGCTTTCGCGCGTGGCCTCCAGCAGCACCTGCAGGTCGCGCCGCGTGGGCGACTCCGGCAACGACACGCCCGCCACCCGCGCGTAGGTCTGCAGCACCTCCATCTTGCCCACGCTGGGGTCGGGGTGGATGCGGCGGATGAGCGGCAGGCCCAGGTCGTCGAACGTGCGCGCCAGCGCCTCGTTCGCCTCCACCATGAACATCTCGATGACGGTGTGGGTGAAGGCGTCGTCCTCCGGCTCCACGCCGATCACATGGCCTTCCTCGTCGTAGCGCAACTCCACCTCGGGCAGGTTGAGCGTGATCATGCCGTCGCGCCGCCTTCGATCCCGCAGAATGCGGGCCAGCCGGTCCATGCGCTTGAGCGCGGCGATCAGTTCCTCGGTGTACGTCGTCTCGGTGCGGGCGTGCTTGCGGGCTTCCTTCTCGTCGCCGTCGATCAGCGCCTGCGCCTCCAGGTACGTCAGCCGCTTGTTGGACTGGATGATGGTGCCCGCCAGCCGCTGCGCCAGCACCTTGCCGCGCGAGTCAAGCGTGATGAACACGCTTTTCGTGAAGCGAGGCACGCCTTCCTGCAGCGAGCAGACGCCATTGGACAGCACCTCCGGCAGCATGGGCAGCACCAGCCGGGGCAGGTAACTGCTGTTGCCGCGCTCGCGGGCCTCCTCATCCAGCGCGCTGCCCTGCCTCACGAAGTGCGACACGTCCGCGATGTGAACGCCCAGCGTCCACTCGTCGCTTGCGGTGTCGTGCGTGATCGAGATGGCGTCGTCGAAATCCTTGGCGTCGGGCGGATCGATCGTCAGGATGAACTCGTTGCGCAGATCCTCACGCTCGGCGAGGGCTTCGCGGACGTGCGGGGGCGCCCCGCCATCCAGCGACAGCGGCGCGGGGTGCGATCGGAGGTATTCGTCGATGTCATCAAAGGATCGGGCCGCCTGCCTCGCCTGCTCCAGCACGTCCTCGTCGAAGTGGTCGCGCAGGCCGAACGCCGCGATGACCGCCTGGGTTTCGACGCTGGGGCGTCCGGCCTCGCCCAGCACTTCGAGGATCACGCCCTCGCCCTGGTACGGCCCGCTGGGGTAGTGCAGCAGCTCAATGACCACCTTGTCGCCCGGCTTGGCGTTCTTGGCGTGCGGGTCGCGGATGATGACGGGGTCGCGCAGCGATCGTCCATCCGGCTCGACCACCCAGGTCTTGCCTTCCTTGCGGAGCACGCCGACGAACTTGGACTGCCCGCGCTCGATGACCTCGATGACGCGTCCGATCCTGTCGCGCCCTCCCCCTCCGCCCGCCCCCGCCGCGCCGCCCCTGCCCTTTTCGTGCCGTCCGCGGCGGATGAGCAGTTTCACGCGCACGCGGTCGCCGCTGACGGCGTCGGCCAGGTTGTCGGGTGGGACGAAGATGTCGCCCTCGCGGACCTTCTGATCGGGAATGACGAATCCGAACCCGCGCGCGTTGACGCGCAGCGTGCCGGTGACTTCCTCTCCCGCGCTGGGCAGTCGCACCAGCCCGCGATCATCCACCTCGATCTCGCCGAACTCGGCGAGCTGGTCGATGGCCTGGTGGAAGATATCGCGCTCCGCCCCCTCGATGCGCAGCTGCTTGGCGATCTCCCGCGCGGGCGCGGGGCGGTACGTGTCGTGGGAGAGATGCGTAAGGATGCGCTGACGGAAGCGGAGCGGCATGGGATGGATGGTAGTCCGGGCGGGGAGCCGCGTGGGATGGAGCGACGCGCGACACCGGTTCCCGCGTCCGAGAACCTGACTTCATCCCGCGCGTTGAACCCATTCCAGCAACACGTTCCGACCGGCCGATGGGTTGTCCTCGCGGTGGGCGACAACCGGCGCTCGATGGACCTCGCCGCCCGGGGTGACCTGTCAGGCACCTCCGTGCTGTCCGTCCGTCCAGTGCGTGCCGCCCGCCTGCGAACGGCTGCTCAAACCACCCCCGGAACCCCCGGAACCCCTCGAACCCGCGGAACCCGTCTCCGGCTCTCCGGATCAACCGCCCAAGGAGTGAATCATGCTTTCTCGGAAGGGATTCTTCACCGGCGCCGTGCTCGCGTCGTTCATTACCGCCGCAGCGTGGGCGCAGGATTTTCCCCCCTTCGACAAGGTGTCCGAGGGCTTCACCAAGGTCGTTTCCACCACCGACGGGCAGTCCTTCTACACCCTGTGGGTGAACCAGAAGACCAACCAGATGCTGGCGGAACTGCCGCGCGGCTTTCAGGGACAGCGGCACTTCTTCGCCATGACCGTGGCCAGCGGCGACATGTGGGCGGGCCTGCAGGCCGGCGACCGCTACGTGTACTGGAAGCGATTTGACGACCGGCTGGCGCTGATCGAACCGCAGATCGGTACGCGCTCCACCGGCGACCAGGAGTCGCGCACCAGCGTGGCCCGTCACTTCACCGACCGCGTGCTGCTGGACGTGCCGATTGTGACCATGGGCCCGTCCGGCGGGCCGGTGATCGACATGGACGCATTGCTGCTGGGTCACGCGACCACGTTCTTCGGATTCAGCGCGGCGGGCATCAACGGGCGTCTGGCGACCATCGCCAAGGCCAAGGCCTTTCCCGAGAACGTCGAGATCGCCTTCGAGGCCCCGGCCAGCGGAGGCGTCATCAAGACCTTCCACTACTCGATCAGCAACATTCCCAACAACACCGGCTACCAGCCGCGCGTGGCGGATGAGCGCGTGGGGTACTTCACCACCGCCTACCGCGACCTGGGCAAGTTCCAGAACGAGGAGAAGTGGGTTCGCTACATCACGCGCTGGAACCTGCAGAAGGCCGCTCCCAACCTGCAGCTCAGCCCGCCGAAGGAGCCGATCCGCTTCTACATCGAGCACACCGTGCCGGTGCGCTACCGGCGCTGGGTGCGCGAGGGCATCCTGTACTGGAACAAGGCCTTCGAGAAGGTGGGCATCACCGACGCCATCGAGGTGTACTACCAGGACGCCTCCACCGGCGCGCACATGGACAAGGATCCCGAGGACGTTCGCTACAACTTCATCCGCTGGCTGAGCAACGACATCTCCACCGCCATCGGCCCCAGCCGCATCCATCCGCTCACGGGTGAGATTCTGGATGCGGACATCGTGCTCACGGACGGCTGGATTCGCGTCTTCAACTATCAGTTCCACGACCTGCTGCCGGAGATCGCGCTGGAAGGCGCGTCCGCCGAGACGCTGGCGTGGCTGGAAAAGCGCCCGCAGTGGGATCCTCGCGTGATCCTGGCGCCCCCCGCGCAGCGCGATTATCTGGTGTCCGAGCGCGCCAAGCGCGGCGTGCAGCGGTACGGCGGGCACCCCGCCGCCGCCGTCGATCCCACCATGCTGGGCGACGACGAGTTCGACGGGCTGATCGGCCGCGTCAGTCAGAGCAACGGCCTGTGCTTCGCCGGTCGGGGCAAGGCGCTGGCGATGGAGCTGATGCGCATGCACCTGGAGATCGCCGATCTCGAAGAACAGGACGCTCCGGGCGGCGCCCCCGGAACGCCCGGCGGCGACAAGCCCCCCGCGCCCAAGCCGGACCTGCTCGACGGCGTGCCCGACTGGTTCGTCGGCCCCATGCTCGCCGACCTGGTGGCGCACGAAGTGGGCCACACGCTCGGGCTGCGACACAACTTCAAGGCCAGCGCCACCTACACGCTGGCTGAAATCAACAGTCCAGCGCTGAAGGGAAAGAAGCCCTTCACCTCATCGGTGATGGACTACAACCCCATCAACATCAACATGGAGTCCGGCGAAGTCCAGGGCGACTACGCCATGATCGACATCGGTCCCTACGACCTGTGGGCCATCGAGTACGGCTACACGTTCGGCGACCTCAAGCCCATTCTCGCCCGCGTCGCCGAACCGGGACTGCAGTATGGCACCGATGAGGACGTCGGCGGTCCGGACCCGCTCATCCGCCGCTACGACTTCACCGCCAACCCCATCGACTACGCCAACAACCAGATGCGGCTGGTGAAGTACTACCGTGGGCGGCTGCTTGACAAGTTCGCCAAGGAAGGCCAGTCGTGGGCCCGCGTGCGCATGGGCTACCAGACCACGCTCAACCAGCAGATGCAGATGCTGAACATGATGGCCGCGTGGGTGGGCGGCTCGCATGTCAACCGCGACCGCAAGGGCGACCCCAACGGGCGCACGCCGATCACGCCGGTGGATCCCGCCAGGCAGCGCGAGGCCCTGGCGTTCGTCATCGCCAACTCCTTCTCGGATGACGCCTTCGGCCTGACCAGCGACCTGCTCATGCACATGACGGTGGACAAGTGGATCGACGACTCGGGCGGCATGAGCGCGTTCGAGGATCCCACCTGGCCGGTGCATGACCGCGTGATGGCCATGCAGGCCGCCGCGCTCTCGATGGTGCTCAACCCCACCACGCTGCGCCGGGTGTACGACAACGAGTTCCGCACGCCCTCCGATCAGGACGCGGTGACCACGCCCGAGGTGCTCACCCAGATTGTGGACGCCGCCTTCACCGAACTGAACGCCTCGGTGGATGACGCGACGTTCACCAACCGCAAGCCCATGATCTCCACGCTTCGGGCCAACCTGCAAAGCGAGGTGGTCGGTCGTCTGATCGACTTCGCCACCGAGGGCGGCGGGCTGCCGCGTCCCATCCAGACCCTCTCGCTGGTCCACCTGAAGAACCTGAAGGTGAAGACCGATGCACTGCTGGCCAAGGCCGCGCTGGGCAGGATCGACGCCTACTCGGTGGCTCACCTGTCGGACCTCAACGACCGCATCCGACGTGCTCTGGAGATCGTGCAGGTGAAGGGCAACATCACGCAGACGATGAATCTCGGCGGGTTCTTCTGAGCGATAGGCGGCAGGGCAGGCGTCCCGCCTGCCTCGATCAACCAACTCCCATCTCCGCCATCAGCGCTTCAACGGCCTGGCGTGCCGCGGTGAGCTCCACATCACCCGCCGCCAGCGTGAGCGCCCGCCGCGCCTTCTCGGCCATCTTGCGGCGCGTTCGCTCATCCGCCGCCTCGCTGAGGTTGTCGTACACGTCAGCGAGTTTGAGCAGCCGCGCCTGCCACGGCCCGCGGGCGAGCTGCGCGTCATAGGCCCGCTCGCGCTCGGACTCGACCAGCCGCATGTCCTTGGTCATGCAGGCGACCAGGTCCGCCACGCGCGTCCCGAACTGCTCGAGGATCTCGTCGTAGTCGGTCCCCGTGTCCTCGATGGTGTCGTGCAGCAGTGCGGCGGCGAGCACGGCGTCGTCTTCGCATCCGAAGACGTGACGCACCGTCATGGCCACGCGGAAGGGATGGGCGGCATAGGGTGTGGCGCCATCCTTCCGCACCTGGTGCCGGTGCGCCCGGGCCGCGAGCGAGGCCGCCTGCTGCCAGAGTTGATGCGTTTTCGTTGACATGTGGGTGATCTGTGAGAGAATGGAATCGCGGTAATGACGCCGCGCAGTGTAGTCCCATCCTTCCCAGCCGCGCCCACGACGCCGCGCTTCGCACGCCGCCCCATGACCGACCAGCCCCAATCCTGTTTCTGCCGCCGCACCAACCGCCGCGAGTTCTTCTGGGACGCGGGGGCCAAGTTCACGGGGCTGGCCCTGACCGGGCTGTTGGCGCAGGAAGGGTTCTTCGCGCGTCAGGCGCTGGCGGCGGATGGCGTCACGCCTTTCCGCAACCCGCTGGCGCCCAGGCCTCCGCACTTCGCGCCGCACGCCAAGGCGGTGATCTTCCTGTTCATGTACGGCGGGCCGAGCCACATCGACACCTTCGACTACAAGCCCGACCTGATCGGCCGCGACAACCAGACCGTGCAGGTGAAGACCTTCGGTCGGGGCGGCCATCGCAACCAGGGCCGCATCGTTGAGCCGCGCTGGAAGTTCAGGCAGTACGGGCAGTGCGGCAAGTGGGTGAGCGACCTGTTCCCGCACGTGGCGCAGTGCGTGGATGATCTGGCGTTCATCCACTCGATGACCGCCGACTCGCCCCTGCACGGCTCGGCGATGCTGCAGATGAACTCCGGGCGCATCCTCTCCGGCGCGCCGTGCCTGGGCTCGTGGGTCAACTACGGGCTTGGCTCGGTCAACGAGAACCTGCCCGGCTTCGTGGTGATGCTCGACAAGACGGGCGGGCCGATCTCCGGCGCCAAGAACTGGTCGAGCGGCTTCATGCCCGCCACCTACCAGGGCACGGTGCTGCGACCGGAGGGTGTGCCGATCCTCGACCTCGACCTGCCCGAGGGTATGACGCGGCCCATGCAGCGGCGCCTGCTCGACCGGCTGCGCGCCCTCAACGAGCGCCACCAGCAGCCGCGTGTGGATAACTCGGAACTCGCCGCCCGCATCGCCTCGTATGAGCTGGCGTACCGAATGCAGCAGCACGCGCCGGAGGCGGTTGATTTTTCGGGCGAGGACAAAGATACGCTCGAACTTTACGGCCTCGATCAGGAGCGCACGCGGGACTTCGGCGGCAAGTGCCTGCTGGCCCGACGCCTCGTGGAGCGCGGCGTGCGCTTCATCCAGATCTATTCCGGCGGCAACCACGACGACGCCAACTGGGACGCCCACGGCGACCTCTACAAGAATCACTCCTACCACGCCGGCAACACCGACATGCCCATCGCCGGGCTGCTGAAGGATCTCAAGCGGCGCGGCATGCTCGATGAGACGCTGGTCATCTGGGGCGGCGAGTTCGGCCGCCAGCCCACCGCCGAGTACGCCGAGGGCACCGGACGCGACCACAACGCCTACGGCTTCACCATGTGGATGGCCGGGGGCGGCATCAAGGGCGGGGTGTCGATCGGCACCACCGACGAACTGGGCAGCGCGGCGGTGGACTCGCCCTTCCACGTCAAACGGCTCCACGCGACGATTCTCGACCGAATGGGACTCGATCCCAATCACCTGACGTATTTCTTCGGCGGGCTGGAGCACAAACTCGTCGGTGTGGAGGGGGCGGAGCCGATCCGGGAGCTGATGGTGTGAGGGAGGAGAACCCGCTCCCCCGAGGGGAGAGGGCCGCGTGAGGGGCGGAATCCTTGAAGAAGGCGCCCTCACCCCAACGCTCTCCCAGAGGGAGAGGGGATTTCGGGATCGTTTCTAGAATAGTCGAACGATGGTCAAACCGACGGGCGACTTCATCGATGAACTCGAGTCGCGGAAGCGGCGGGCGATCGATGCGCTCACGTTCGAGCAGCGCGGGTGGGCGGGGCTTGGCATGTTCGACCTCGTCGCCGAGTCGATTCGGGCGGGCATACGCATGAAGTACCCGCACGCCGATGAGCAGGAAGTGCATGAGCGGTTCCTTCAGCGCATGCGCGAAGTCCGTGAGGGGCCGCGGCGGTCATGATCCAGTCGCCCGAGGCAGTCCAGTTGTTCATCGAAGCCCTGAACGAGCAGGGGATTGCCCACCTCGTCACGGCGTCGTGGGTCAGCAGCGCCTATGGCGACCCAGACGCGACATACGACGCCGACTTTCTCATTGAAGCAGCGCCGGATGCGATGGCGCAAGTGGCCCGACGCCTCGGGTCGGACTTCGAGCGCGATGCGCAGTTGTCGTTCGAGACGGTGACCGGCAAGGTGCAGCACAAGTTCCTGCATCGACCCAGCGGCCTGCTGCTGGAAGCGTTTGAACTGAGCGATGATGCCCACGATCAGAAACGCTTTGCCCGAAGAAGGCAGGTCTTGTTCCTGGATCGCATGACCTGGTTTCCCACGCCGGAAGATGTCGAGGTGCAGAAACTGCGGTGGTACGCGCTTCGCGCCCGTGAAAAGGACATGCGCGATGTGATCCACGTCATCGCGCGCCAGCATGATGCACTCGACTGGCCGTACGTCGAGCAGTGGTGCAGCGAGCACGGATCGGCGGAGCACCTCGCCGCGGCGCGCGCGGCGGCGGCGGAACTGGACGCATGAGGGTCAGGCCGTGAAGCGATGGGCCATCCGCATCCTGCTTTGTCTCGCCCTCGGCGTCGTGGCGACGGTGGGGGTGGCGTGGGGGATGGTGTGGCTGATTCAAGTTGATGACCCCAGCCAGGAGGTCTATCAGCCGTCACACGCCATCGAGTCGTCGGGAGAGGAAGACTGGGAGGTGTTCCGAGAGGAGCGCGTGGGCACAACGTTGGTTTCGAGCGCGCGATACGCCCACTTTCACAATGCCCCGAAGTCATCGTCACCCGCGCCCCATGAGTTGGTACCGGAAGTTGGCGGCCTTGAACATCCGCTTCCACAGTACGCATCAGGGGAGTGGGTATGCGAGATACGTTGGGTTGAGATGCGTGGCTGGCCGCTCCGGGCGCTTTGGTACGACGCGGGAAGCGTCATCGAGTTGCGGGGCACCGGTTGGGTGCCGAGGGGCCTGGCTGGCGGCATTGAACTGCCAAAGCCGAGCGGTCCACTGTCGAACATCTCCGAGTATCGACGCGCTCTCCCTTTCCGCCCCATCCTCCCCGGCCTTATCATCAACACCCTCTTCTACGCCGCCCTCTGGTTCGCCCTGTTCACCGGCATCGGCGCGGCGAAGCGCGCCCACCGCCGCCGGCGCGGACGCTGCCCGATGTGCGCCTACGACCTGCGGGGGCACGTGGGAGGAGTGAGGGGTGAGCCACCACCCATCAGGCCGGAGAGCGGCCCTCACCCCGGCCCTCTCCATGAGGGAGAGGGGGCACGAGTCGTCTGCCCGGAGTGCGCATGGAATCGCGATCGGGGAGAGAATGGTTGAACCATCAGCCATCAGCCAACCGCCAACAGCCGATAGTCCCTACCTCACCACCTCAATCGCGAACGTGAACTCGTTCGTTTCCATGTTGCGCACCCAGCGCACCTGCAGGTTGTTGGGGGCCAAGTCCACGGTGGTGAGCGTGGGCGGGAAGGGGTTGTCGCGGTTGAGCCGCAGTTCCTTGGGCTTCACGCCGCGCATCGAGGTCTCGGTGATCTTGAAGGCCGGCGCGGCGTCCTTCTTCGTCAGGTCGTCCGTCGGCACGGTGAAGAGGGCGTCATCTTCAGCGCTCAGCACCGTGTTGATGCCGTGCTGCGTCATCGTGTAGGTGAACTGGATCGAACGCAGCCGATCGCGCAGTTCATCGATCGTCTTGGGGTAGACCTTGCGACGTGACAGTTCGAGCAGGCCCGCGGCGAGAAACTCCGTCCGCTCCATCGCCGTGGTGAACGCGCTGGGCCTGGCCTGCGACATGAACGCCGCCCACTTGCGCTCGAAGTCCTCCAGATCATCACTGCGGAAAGCCCGCACGAACGACTCGTAGGGGTTGTATCCCGCATTGAGCAGCCGCAGGTACTGCCCGAACATGGCGTCGTAGCGGCCGCCGTCGCCGTACACCAGGAAGTGGACCATCGACCACGCCTGCTCGTACTGCACCTTGGCGCTGCCGTTCTGCACGGCGGCGTTCCAGGTAGCGCCGTCCATCTGCACCATCTGGCGGAAGGGGATGTAGGTCTTCTTCTCGATGGCGTCCTGCACGCTGCGCAGCACGCGCGGGTTGGTCTGGCCCAGCACCAGTTTGCCGTTGACCATGGCCGCCTCACCGAAGAACTCGGCCAGCCCCTCGTTCACCCACGGCGAGAGGTTGCCCCCGAACAGCGCGAAGGCCACCTGGTGGAAGCCCTCGTGCTGGATGACGTGATGGACGCGTCGGATGGGCAGGTTCTCCGTCCACAGCGCCAGCGCGCTGCCGCGCGGGTTGGAGAAGAACATGCCGCCGCTCCCCTGACCGTTGACGGCGTACTGGTTGCCCAGCGTGGCCACGTAGTCCGCCCGCTGCGCGAAGATCAGCACATCGAATGACGCGGGCAGATTCTGCCGCAGGTTGCCCAGCAGCCCGACATATGCCTCGAACGTTCGATCGAGGTGCTCGACCAGCGGCTTGAGCTGCTCCTGGGGCAGGTCGCTCTTGATGCGGTAGTAGCGACTGGTGACGACCGGGGCGCGGTCCCACCATGACCCCGTGGCGGCGGGAGGCGAGTTCGGCGATTGCTGCGCGTGGCCCTCCCACGCCGCCACGAGCACCGAGGCGGCCGCGATCAGCAGCGCGGCGAACAACCGGACCGGAATCAAACGGATCGGCGACATCAGTCCAAGTGTACTCCCGGCTCCGGCGTGGGGTGCGTCCAGCATGTCGAAGACCCCGATCCCGCTGATCCGGTGTCACCGAGAACCGACAACGGAACCCCTCAGGGAAACTTCCCTCATCGGACCAACTGGTCTTGATTGATCCGGATCGATTGGTATGTTTTTCGCGCCGCGTCTCGTTGGAGCGGCCGAAGGAGACGATGCCATGACGACCCTGCGTTTCGATCGCGCCCTGCTCGACGCCCCCGCGCCGGATGAGGCGTCACTGAGGCCCGCCGCCGCCGTCAGCCAGGCGGCGAATGAGGCGCCGGCAGCCCTGACCGATGAGGAAGTGGACCTGCGGGCCGACTGGGCTGGGGCCAGGTCGGTGGTCTGGATCATCCTGGGCGTGGGGCTGGTGTCGTTCATCCTGGCGGTCGTCATGTACGGCTGGGAGCTGGCCGGGCTCTGCACCATCGGGTTGACCCTCTACTCGCTCATCTTCGGCGCTCCCTTCTGGCTGGCGGTGGTGGATGCGGCGGCGCAGAACGAGCGTACCCGTCTGACGGGCGAGTCGGTCCACTGACGCGATGCGTGTTGGCGGCCGGTTGTCCGGGTGACGCAACGGCTCGCGTCGCTCGCTGTCACGTTGACTCGCGGTCGAGTCGTCAACGCTCGCGAGAGGTGGTTGCGTCACCGCGGCAGGCGCGTACAATCGAGCCGTGATTGCGGGTGTAATTCAGTGGTAGAATGTCAGCTTCCCAAGCTGAACGTCGCCGGTTCGAATCCGGTCACCCGCTTTGACGCGTCAGCCCACGGGGCCCTGCCTCCCACGGGGTCAGAGAGCGTCCGACACGGCGCGAACCGCGCGACCCAGCGCCTCCAGCGCGGCGGGGATGTTCCATCGCTGACGCGATCGGTCGCCCGTGGTGTTGCTGATGGCGCGCAGTTCAATCGCGGGCGTGCCCAGTCGCCGGGCGGCGTGCAGCGCGGCGGCGCCCTCCATGGCTTCGGCGAGAGCGCCGGTGCGGGCCGCGATGGTCAGCGCCAGGTCATCGGCGCCCGAGCAGGTGGCGACGGTGGCGATGGGCGCGACGGCGAACCCCGAGAACGCGGAGCCGCTCGTGGATGGCGCCTCCAGCGCCGCGCGCAGCCGCTCGATGGTCGACTCATGGCCCGGCACGGCGTTGCCCGGAAAGTCGCCCAAGGGGAAGCCCAAAGCCGCCATATCCTGAAATCCCGCGGGGGTCAGCAGTCCTTCCTCGGCGTAGACGCTGCGCGAGGCGAGCACCACGTCGCCGATCGCAAGGGGATACGTCAACCGTGATGCGCCGGGCGGCGTGGATGCGGGCAGCACGCCGGCGATTCCCGCGTTGATCACCAGGTCGAACGGACCATGGCGCAGGATGGTTTCCGTCACGGCGCAGGCGGCGTTGACCCGCCCCACGCCCGACACGACCACCATCGAGCCATCCCCCTCGCGCGGCGAGGATCGGATCGCCTGGGCTTCCTTCTCAACGGAGGTGATGAACAGGATGCGCATGGACCTGGCTGACGACGCGGGCGCCTCGCCTGACGGGGCGTCCGACGGGAGAACCTACTCCGGGCGGCTGCTCTCCCGCGTGCGCTTGAGAAGCTCCAGCATCCGCGCCAGCAGTTCCGGCTGATCCCGGTAGCGTTCGCGCACTTCCTTCTCGGCCTGGGCCAGCAGCCCGTCGAGGTCGGAGGCCGAGGGCGAGGCGACGCTTCCTGGCGCAACCGGCGCGCCGCTGCGCGCGGCATGCGGCTCGTCCGATGGCGACTGTCCGGAAGGCGACCGGGCAGTCGAACCGTCTTCCCCCGTCGCGAGGCGAGTTGGCGTCGAAGGCGAGGAGGCCGTCGCGTCCGCCGGTTCAGCGGACGGGGACGCATCGGTGGGGTCCAAGCGGGCGAAGATCGGATCGTCCGGGTGAGGCAGGGCGGGAGTGGCCGCCGGGTCGTCACCGGCGGGGCCGGCGCCGGTCAGGTGGCGGCTGATCGCGGCCAGCTCACGCCGGGCCTGGCGTTCATCCTCGCGGGCGAAGCGCAGCTCGTGTCGCGTGGCCTCGATCTCGTCCAGGAGCGCGCGGGCGTGCTGCTCGGCCTTGAGGGCGCGGGCGTTCAGTTTCTCGACCAGCAGGTCATGCGCCCGGCTTGAATCGAGCCGCAGCACCACGAGCCCGGCGATGACGAGCATCAGGGCCAGATGGACCGCCATGTGGATGCGCGAGGCCATGGATGACTCCTTTCCACCGGGCCATGCACCAGTGCGGCCCGCTGTCGTGGGCGACCCACTCGCCGCGATTCAGGTTGTATCGGCACGTGAGCGTGAATGAGTCGAGTTCGGCGGTCGTCGCCCGCGCAGTTTCTGCGCGGGCGAACGTGCGTGCCGCGAAGGGGCGCGTGCTATCGCCGGATGATCATCGGCTGCTCGAAGATCACCTGGTCCTGAATCGGGCCGTGCGCCCCCTCGGTGACTTCGATGGAGAGTTCCGCGCCGGACAGGTCGGCGTTCACCGCCACGCTGCGGGTTGCGGCGCTGAGCCGGGCGCGGAAGACCTCGCGGTCGTCATCGCGCACCACGACCTCGCAGTCCGCCCAGGCCCCGGCGTCGTCGCGAAGCCGCGCCACGGCCACGAAGCGCATCGACCCGGCGGGCAGCGTGTAGCGGGCCTGCATCGGGCCGGCGTACTCCACGGTTTTCAGGTCGAGCGCGGCGGGAGCGTCGGACACGCGCGGCGGCGTGATGAGATACCGCGAACGCGGACCTTCCACGTCGTGGGGCGTCATCGACCCCAGCGGGGTCAGCGCGCCGGACTGGAACAGAATCCCCGCCACGAACGCCAGCCGGTAGTTCTTCTCGTCCGCGGCGCTGCTGTTGAGAGGCAGCATGAAGCGCAGGTAGCCGTCCTCCGCCAGGCGAAGCCCCTCCACATCCACCACCGTGTCGTTGCGCAGCCAGAGCCGGGGCGTATCAGGAGCGGGGTCGCGGCGCGGGTTGAGCAGGCGGAACGCGCTGACGCGGGTCAGCGGCACCGCGGCCGACACGCCTTCGCGGTCAAGCGTGATCTCGTCCCCGAAGGACTCGATCAACCCCTCCATGCGATCGCCATTGGTCAGCAGCAGCACGTCGGCGTCGCCCGCGGGCGGTTCGGGGGCGTTGGGCGTCAGCCGCGCCCAGGCGAGGCGCTGCGCGGGGATGCGCAGCGACTCGAACCATGGGTGCTGCCAGGTGAGGACGCCCTCCCCGTCGGTCGAGCCGGGTCGGGCGCGGCCGGGCAGACGCTGGCCGTCCGTGAGAACCAGCAGACCTTCCGACCCCGGCGTGACGCGCACGTCCAGCGCGATGGCGGCGACGCACTCGCGCCGGTCGATCGATCGCATCGAGCCGCTACGGTCGCGCACCCGGACCAGGGCGTCGGTGATCTCGACCAGGGTTACTTCCTCCGCCGGGCGGGTCCGCTGGATGAGCAGAAAGCGGTCCGACGCCGCCGGCTGGGAGAGCGCGGGTCCGACGAGGGAGGCGGCGGACGCACCAAGCGCCTGGAGCAGCCCGGCCAGCAGCGCGACGAGCGTCGCGGCCGTATTCGAGGTGATCCGTCCCGGAGTGTTCGTGTGCGATGGCGTGTTCAAGCCGCGTCCCCGTTACTTCTGGAAGATGGGCAGATATCGCTTGGGCATCTGCAGGATGATGAGGGCCATCGCGGTGCCGTATGCCCCATTGGCGTAGTGGTCGGGCCACGAGCCGTTGCTGGACTGGCTGCGGACCAGTTCATCGCGGATGGCGGGCCACCACCTCTCCCAGTGCTTGCCCCCCGCCAGGTACATGGCCTGCACGGCGTAATAGTGGCCGTAGAAGTAGTGGGCCTCGCCGGTGCGGTTGGCGGCGCCGGGCATGGCGTTGCGGGCGATGTAGTCCAGCCCGCGGTCGATGGCGTTGTCCTCGTGAATGCCGGCGTAGAAGAGCGAGGCCACGCCCGCCGCGGTGCGGGGCCAGGCGCTGCCCCCGGTGCCCAGCATGTAGCGGAAGCCCCCGTCGTGGTTCTGGCAGTTGCGCACGTATTCGACGGCCCGGTCGATGGTTTCCTTGGGCACCTTGATGCCCGCGTTGCGCGCCGAGCGCAGGGCCATCACCTCGCAGATGGTGACGGAGATGTCCGCGTCGAAGGGGACCGGGTAGTAGCGCCAGCCGCCCTCGTCGTTCTGCGAGTTGATGATGAGGTGCGTGGCCTTGACCAGCGCCTCGCGCACGCGCTCGTCGCTGGGGTTCATGCCGTAGATTTCGCCAAGGAACAGGGCCGCGAAGCCATGTTCGTACATCGGCCCGTGCGAAGTGGTCTCGCCGACGATGAAGCCGGTCTCGGTGACGCGGTCGAGGATGAACCGGAGCCCCTTCTGCACCGCCTCGCCGTATTCCCCGCGCCCCGGGAGGTGGCCGTCGGACATGAGGGCCAGACAGGCCAGGGCGGTGACGCCGACGTTGGACTCCAGCCGCCCGCGACCGAAGGAGCCGTCGGACATCTGCTGCGAAAGCAGGAACTGGAAGCCCCGCTCCACGGCCTTGTCGGAGGCGTCGGTCATCTCACCGGCAAGGGGGTCATTCTGCGCTCCGGCGGGCGGCGCGCCCCCGGAACCCCCGGAACCCGCTCCGCCGCCTGGCGGGGGATCCTGCACGGCGACGAGCGGCGACGCCATTCCCAGCGCCGCGGCCGCGATGAGTTGGATGAGCGTGTGATGCATCAGCACTGGCTCCGTACGCCGACGTGCGTCTTCGCTTCAGCCGGGACTAGTTCGACGATTCCTCCGCGAGACGACGGTAGTACTCCTGCGTCAACCGGCGATAGAGCGCCGAGGGCTGGTCGCGCATGGCCTGCATCAACTGGTCGCGCACGCGCTCGGGCAGCGAGCCCCACTCCACCCCGCCCTCGGCCAGCAGCGACTTGAGCTCACCTTCCGGCTGCTGCGTGGGGGCGTTGGACTGCGTCGAGTCTGCCGGGTTGTTGTTGCGGCTGGAGTCGTTCTGGTCCGACGGCGACTGCTGGTTGTTCTGCTGCTGCTGGCGCGGCTGCTGCCGGTTCTGCTGACTCGACGACTGACTGCTCGACGAGGAGCTGCTGTTGGACTGCTCCTTGCGCGCGCTGGCGATCAGGTCGTCCAGCTTGCGGATGATCTCCTCCTGCACGCGCTGGGTGCCCAGTCCGGCGTCGAACTTCTCGCCCAGCAGCTCCGCCGACACGCCCATCTGGCGGATCGCGTCGCGGAAGTTGTCGGAGATCTCCTTGGCCCGCAAGGCGCGGTCGAGGGCGTCCCTGGCTTCGCGTTCGGCGGCTTCCGCCGCGCCGCGAGACGAATCATCCTCCTCGAGTCCCAGCAGTTCATCGAGGGACTTGGCGGCGTCATCCTTCTTCGCCTCGTCCTTCTTCGGATCATCCTGCCTGGGCGGCGCGGGCGGCGAGTCCTGCGCGAAAGCCGGCGTGCCGAGCAGCACCAGGGCCATGAGAACCGTGCGCGTGACGTGCTTCACTGGGCGCCTCCTTCCGTCGGGCCGTCGGTGCGCGGGTCGCCGGGCGGCGTGGGGCCGCCCTGCTGCTGCTGAAGCGCTTCGAGCAGCCGCTGCCCCAGCTCCAGCAACGACTGCTGCTGCCTTGACAGGTCGCGCAGCCGCTGACGCCGGGCGGCGTCGTCGAGGCCCGATGCCTCATTGAGCGTACGGGTCTCGCTGTAGATCTGTTCCTGCAGTCCGCGCAGCAGCTTCAACTCCGCCAGCGGAGGCACGAGCGGCTGGGGCTGCTGCTGCTGCCCCTGTCCGCCGCCCCCGCCGCCCTGACCGCCTTCGCCTCCCTGGTTGTCCTCCTCGAACTCGTTGGGCGGCGCCATCTCTTCTTCGAGCGCAGAGACGAGACGGCCGATCAGTTCCGCCACGCTGCGCTGACGGTCGGTCACGTGGATCGATACGTCCCCCTCGCGCAGCCGCTCGATGACCTGCAGGGCGGCGGCGTCCACCAGCCCATGCACGTGCGAGAACATGGGCGAGTCGCTGATCTCCTGCGTGCGGGCCTTGATCGCCTCCAGCGCCTGGCGGATTTCATCCTGCACGTTGGCGTGACGCCTGGCCTCGACCAGCGCGCGGCGATCCAGTTCGCCCTGCTGCTGCAGTTCCAGCGTCTGGTCGCGCAGAGCCACCTGTCGCTCGGCGAGGTCGCGATACCCGGCGAGAAGCTCCTCGCGCTTCTGGCGGACGAGATCCTCCTCGACCTGCTGCTCCAGCTCCTTCGCCAGGGCGAGGGCCTCCTTGAGCAGGTCAAGCGACCGTGTCTCGGCGCCTTCGGCCAGGTCATACGCGGGGGGCGCGGCCCGCAGGTGCGTGACGGCCTCCGCCTGGGCGTCCGCCGCCCGGTCCAGCGCGCGGGCGATGCGGGCCGCCTCCTGCCCGGCGGCGCGGGCCTCGCTCGCCACCGCCTGCGTGTTCTGGCTGAGCCGGATCATGGCGCGGTCGCGTCCGGCGGCGTCGATGCCCTCCTTGGCGCGGATGACCGCACCAAGCTCCGACTCCTGCACCGTCACCAGGCGCTCGATCGACTGCACCAGCGACTCCAGCCGACGCTGCAACTCTTCGGCACGGGCCCGCTTGCGATCAAGATCCTGCAGCATCTGCTGCAGGTCGTTGCGGACCTGCTGCTGCGAGTTCTGGGCGTTCTGCAACTGGTTGCTGCGCACCTGACGCGAGGCCTGCTCCATGGTGCGGTCGGTTTCGCGCTGCTCGGCGGTGTTGGCCGCGCTGCGCTGCGCCTGAGCGGCGGCGGGGTCCACCTGCTCCAGTCCTTCCGCCCGCTGACGCAGGTCGTCGATCAGGTCGCGCATGCGGGCCGCCAGCCCCTCCTGCCGCTGACGGATGCGATCGAGTTCGGAGAGCTCCTCCGGCTCCAGTTCGTCAAGCGAGCGTCCGGTGGTCTGGTTGCCCAGCTGCTGGGTTTCCGTCTGCAGCCGCTCCTGCTCCTGCAGCAGGTCGCGGATGCGCTGGTTCATCACCCAGGTGTCCTCGTTGCGGTCCAGGGCCTCGATCAGATCGCGCAGCTCCTCGCGCACCTCCTGCTGACGCTCGACGATCTCGCGGTCCCGCTCGTCCGGCTGACGCAGTTCGGGTTCGGGCGGCTGTCCCCGTTGTTCCCGCGGCTCACCGGCCTGCGGGTTCTGCTCCGCTTCACCGGCCTGCTGCTGTTGCTGGCCACCCTGCGGCTGACCGCCCGGCTGCTGCTGACCGGCTTGCCGCGGTTCCCCCTGACGCGGCGGCGGATTCTGATCCTGCTGACCAGGTTGCTGACGATCGCCTCTTGTCGTTGCGCGTTCACCCGTCGGCTCGCCCGAGGGGTTTGGCTGGCTCTGGTTCCGGTTCTGCTCCTGCGTCGCCTGGTCGCGCTGCCGTCGCTCGATGGCCGCCCCCGCCTGGGCGCTGGCGCGACCGGCGTGCTCGAGCAGATCCCGCGACTGCTCGACCAGCGACTGCAGCGTGGCGTCCTCGAAGCGGTTCATCTGCTGCCGCTGGCGCAGTTGATCCAGCGCCTGGAGCTGCTCGGCGAGCCGCTCGGAGATGCGCTCCTGCGCCCGGCTGACGCCCGGCTGCACGCCCTCGTCGATGACGTCGTCCTGCAGCTCCGCCTGCTGGCCTTCGAGGCGGATGGCGTTCTGACGCAGGGCCTTGAGCTCCTGCAGCAGGGCCTCGCCGAACTCACGCTGGCTGATGACGCGCAGACGCCTCGGCGCCGATCGCGCCCGGTCGTGCCTCACACCGTCGCGCTCGTACACGTCCTCGGCCACGCCGACGATTTCAATCACGTCGCCCTCGCTGGCCTGGAGCGCGGCAAGGTCCACGCGGTGCTCCAGACGCGTCATGGATTCCTGTGCCGCCTGCCACTTCTCGCCCAGCGGATGGGACGGCGCCTCGGGCGTCCGGCCTGCGCGGAACATCTCCAGGCCCACACCCGACAGGGCCACATCATCGCGACCTTCCACGATCACCGGCACCACCGCGGTGGGCAGCACGGTCTGATCGGAAGGCGGCTCGATGATGGCCACGCCTGGCTCGCGGTCGGTCGCCACGTCGATGCGGTAGGCGATCTCGTCGAAGTTGGAGAGCCCGTGCTCGTCCACCAGGTGCAGGTTGAGGGCGAGCGTGCGCTCCAGCGTCCATCGCAGCACCCAGACGGGTCGCTCGCCGTCCTCCACCACCAGGTCGGGCAGCGGACTATCGCCGGGCAGCCCCAGCGTGTCGCGCAGCCACGTCGCGTCCGAGGCGGACTCGACGGGGATCGGCTTATTGAGGGTCAGTCGCAGTTCGGCCCGCGAGCCGGCCAGCAGGGGGGCCTCGGTGAAGCCCCGCTCATCCACACCAGGACCCAGTTCCAGACGCGCCTGTGGTACGTGCGCTGCGGCGTAGGCGGGGGGCGTCACGAGCAGCGACGCCGCGAGAATCGCGGGGGGCGGCGAGAGGATGATCCGCTCCGGCTCCGTCTGCGAGTCGGCGGCGACGAAACGGAACTCGATCGCCTGGGCGTCGGTATCCACGAGCTGTTCGTAGATGGAATCGCCCTGGTGACGCAGGACGACTTCGCGCCACGGGCCAGGCGCGTCGGCTTCAACGAGCCGGTAACGGGCGATGAGTCGCATGGCCTCGGTGGCGTCGCCCGGCGCCTTGACGCCCCTGGCTCGCAAGGCCAGGGCCTGTCCGCGCGGATGGACGGTCACTCCCTGCATCATCGACGCGACGCCGGTTCGCGCTGGCCACTCCGCTCCGCCGAACGGCCAGAGCAGCCGCGCCGCCGCCGTGCCCGCCGAGGCGGGCGAGACGAGCGTGAGGATCGCCACGATCGCCAGCAGCACGCCCGCGATGGAGGCGTCGCGCCAGGTGCGACGCGGGTCGATGGCGGCGGCGAAGGGGTCGCCCGTCAGTCGCTGCTGCGTTTCTTCCACGGTGCGCTGCGCGAGCGGATTCGTCGTCGTCATGCCCGCGGCCACGAACTCGACGCTCGACGCCAGACGCCCAGACAGCCCCGGCGCCGCGCGCTCCACCCGCAGCGCCAGGTCCGTCAGCGTGGGGCGGAAGCCGATCGCCGGAACCAGCCGACGAGCCAGCAGCCAGCCCAGACCCGCCAGCCCGATCGCCAGCAACAGAGCGCGGAAGAACGGCGGGAATCGGAGGACGTAGTCCAGGAGCGAAAGCCCCAGTGCCGTGCCGAGCACCCACGCCCCGACCGTGCTGCCTCGCTGCAGCAGCAGCATGAACCGCGATCGGTCGCGCAGGCGGTTGAGTTCTCGGACGATCTCGCGCATGGGTGACTCCGACCGATGGACGCTGGTTTGCGGCGCGCTCGAGGGCCTCCTCACCTTTTACGCAGCGAGGCGGCCCCTACTCTATAGATTCATACAGGATTCGTTCGGCAAGGCGTTCTCCGGCACGGGAAAATGGCGAGGATCGCTTCCCAACCGCGGGAAACCTCCGGCATGATGGCCGATGGCCTGGCCCTTGGCCGGGATACCAGGACAGGGAGCCGTCACGGACTCTGAGCCCTTTTAGAGTGGAAACAGCTCGGGACACTCCCGGAACCCCTCGGACACCCCCGGACATCCGCAGGCCCCAGATGTGGATGAAGTGTGGATGATTCAGGTGGGGTGCGGTCGTTCGCCCCCGATGCAAGTGACCCCACTCTTCCCCTTTTTGCCCATCTTGACGGCTCGGTTCGGGGCCCGATCGGCGGTCAGCGGATCGATCGCAAACCTTGAAAAAATCGGATTTTCCACTTGTGGCGTCCACGCGGTCGGTTAGAATCGTCAGTGACCCTGCGGTGGGCTGGAGTCCCGTCGGGGGAGAGAGAAACCGACCAGAGTCTGAGACTGAGGGAGTAAAGAGAAATGAGAACGCTCACGACTGCGGCCCTTTCCATGATCTTCGCGGCGACGGCGAGCGCTGACATCGTTGACCTGTCCGGCTCCACGAGCGACGGTCTTGACGGTGCGGGTTCGAACACCGTTGTTCAGGTCAACCTGAACGCCGGCCAGGGCGCCACGGTGATCGGTTTTGCCTTCGCTCTCTCCTTCGAGGCGTTTTCGCCCTCGTGGGGTTCGGAGATGCGCATCCGCATCACCTCGCCGGACAACGTCAGCGTGGTCATCGCGGGCAACGCGCTGGGTTGGGGCAACAGCGCCGGTCGTTTCGTCGCCGGCGGCTCCACCAACGCCTTCAACGGCGGCAACTACAACGGCACCTGGACCTTCCGGTTCTTCGAGTCGTTCGATGACGGCATCACGCCTGATGGTCTGCACCGTGACGCGGTGTTCATCATCAAGCCCATTCCCGCGCCTGGTGCGCTGGCCCTGCTGGCTGGCGCCGGTCTGATCGGCGCCCGTCGGCGTCGTCGCGGCTGAGCCCTCGCTTTCTCTGATCTTTGCAGGCCCGTCGGCATGTGCCGGCGGGCCTGTTCGTTGGTGAGGGCGTTCCCCTCTTGACGGATGCACGGCGCAAGCACCGCCTGGCGCGTTCATTGGCACCCGCACGCTTCGCATTATCGGCACGCGGCGCGAAACCCTGCGGGCTGCAAGGGCCATCACCGGCGCGGATTGCCCGGGCGCGATGCCGTGCCGGGCGATCGTATCCGATAGTCGGAGTGAGCGCGCCGCGCCGGGGTCGGACGCGCCACGAGGTCCACCACCCATGTCGATCGACCGCCGCCGACACGCCGTCACGCGCTTCGCCCGACGCGGGTTCACCCTGATCGAGATTCTGATCGTGGTGCTGATCCTCGCCATCCTGGCGGCGATCGTCATCCCGTCGTTCGGCACGTTCAGCAAGGAAGCCCGTCAGGTGGCGTTCATCAGCGATGCCCGAATCTTCGGCGACGGCATTCTGGTCTATATGGCCAAGAGCCGCATGAACGTCCCCAACGGCAACACCGGCGAGCTCCCCGCCGAGCTGGAGCCCTACATCGACCCCGCCAAGTTCGCCGAAATCACCCCCATCGGCGGACGATGGGACACCGAGGCCGACAACTTCGGCATCTTCACGGCGGTAGGCGTTCACTTCAACGGCGACGGCGAGACGCAGAACGACGACTACATGCTCGAGGTCGATTCGCTCTTCGATGACCGCGGCCTGTTCGAGGGGAACTTCCAGAAGCTGGACGACGGGCGGTACTACTTCATTCTGGATCAGTGAGCCGCACACTCGCGCTCCGTCGCTTCCCGCCTGCTAGAATTGCAGCGGGAGCGGTAGGTGCATGAGCCATGTAGGGCGACCATCCGGCACATGGGAGTGGACCGCACTGCGTTGGTGGTGCGTGGTCGTGGCGCTGCTGACGTCGTGGGCTGCTTCGTCCGCGGTTGTCGCGCAGGAAGCGCCGCCGATCTCGCGGGGCATGTTCGAGGAACACGTCCACCGCCTGGAGTTGACGAATGAAGCGGACGCGGCGCGGGCCCGTGAAGTGTTCGACCGATTCACCGCCGACTATGACGCGTTGATGGCGGTCCACACCGGCTTCTACGGCTGGCGATCGGGCTTTGACCGTGTCGACCCATCCGGCACCTTGAATGAGCCGTGGTCACTCAGCGACAGCGTTCGGTTCATCAACGCCCGGCAGGGCGAGGTGGAGCGCCTGCTGGATCGGTACTTCCGCGACTTGCGAGAGGCCTCCCCTGGTCGCACGGCACAAGTGGATTGGCTGGAGCGAGCGTTCTACCGACGGCAGTCACTCGCTCAAGGGCGTGATGACTCCGGGAATCCTCCCGATCTGATTGCACTTGTGGAGGAGATTGCGCCTCACGCGCTGGAGGCGCCCGCCGTCGCCGTGCTGCTGCGGAAGTTCGAGGAGGCGATTCATGCGATCGCCCGCCCCGCGTACTCCGCCGCTCGAACCGCGGATCTGTCGCGGCAGCGATTCATCGCCGAACGTGATCTCGAAGGGATGACGGCGTGGTGGGTCAGGCGTCTGGGGTCCAGACCGGCGATGCGGGAGGTTGTCGCCCGCTTTGCGCCGATGATCGCCGGAGCGATGCCCGAGGAGAACGCCGAACGATTCCGGCGCGAGTACGAGCGTCGGATGTACCCGGCCATTCTGCGCCCCACGCGCATCGATGTGCTGATCGAGGCCGCGCTCGCACGTAACGACTTGAACGACGAGCAGCGTGAGCGGATCGAATCGATGCGGGCCGGGCTGGAAGCGCGTCGGGCCTCGGAACGCCGACGTCTCATGGCCGCCGAGGATGATCTGTACGGCACGCCGGGCGTGATGCGTCAGTGCGAGTGGCTGGCTCGCGCGATGCTTCAACTGGCGCCGAGCGGAGAGTTCGAGGAACATGCCCGCCACCGGGAAGCGCTGCAGGCCTATCGCGCCCTCGGCGCGGAGATCGAGGCGGAACTGGGCCGGGTTCTCGACGGGGAGACACGGGAATGATGACACCGCTTCCTCCTTATTGTGCAGATCGCCCCCAAGCGAGCCGCGACCGTGAGGGAGTGGTCCGTGGCACATGTCTGCATGGACTGGGCATGGTGCGAGCATGCCCGACGTTTCCTTGGCGACTCAGGGTGATACTCGCCATGATGATGTGGCTTGCCCCGAATGTCGTCGCCGCACAGGGCGCCATCCTCACGGACTCGGGCGAATCGGCACGCTCGGAACGAGTCGGCCTGCTGACGCCGGAGTTCCTCGCCCTGCCCGAGTTCCGACCGATGCTCACGTCGGCGGACTTTCAGTTGGCGAAGGAGCGTCTGCGATTCGATGATGACGCCGCCGCCGCGCTGTTCTCCGCGTTCTATGACGAATACCGGCGGTCGTTCGACGCAGCGCTGGCTCAGACGCACGCTCGCATGGCCGACATTCAGCGTCAGCGCAACGCCTGGCGCGCCGAAAACCCCGACCAGCCATTTCAAGAGCCCGATCTCGGCTGGCACGCGACGTGGGAGGCGTGGTCGGCGCGGCGCGCCGAACTCGAAGCGCAGCTGACCGAACGCATCGATGCGATGCTTGATTCTGATCGACGTGAATGGTGGCGTCAGATCAAGCGTGACGTGCGGCTGAGTACGTTCGTGGCGGAGCACCCCTGGCACCGGATTGCGTGGGCGTTTGACCCGAGGGTCATCTTCGAGGCGATCGGTGTGGAACCGGACTCGACGCCGAAACTCTCCGAGGCAGCCCAGCAGTGGATCGACGGCTACGCCGAGGCGGTGGAGGCGTATCGGCGGGCGAAGGTCGAACTCGACGAATGGCCGATCAGGCCCGAGAGTCAGCACCTGGCGCGGCGGGATCCGGCGAACCATCGCAAGGCGTGGGAAGATCGACACTATCGGACGCTCGACCTGATGTACGGCATCCGCGACGCGGCAGGGCGGTTCGAGCCCGTGATGGCGGCGCTCGATCCCGAGCAGGCGCGGCGTTTTCGGAGTGAGGTGGAGAGCCGCCGCCACCCCGGCATCTACGCCCCCTCGCCGATCGACATGTTGAGCGAGCAACTGGGCGCGATCGAGTGCCCGGAGTCGGTTCGCGCCGCGGTCGAGGCGATACTCACCTCGGCGATGGCCCGCCAGGATCAGATTCGAGAGCGCATGATGCGAGCCGTTGAGAGTTATGACGCCCCGACGCCCCGGCGTGAGTGGCTGAAGGCGATGACGGAGGCCGCCGACCCGGCTGAGATCGACGCGCTGAGGGCGCGTC
Source organism: Phycisphaeraceae bacterium (assembly GCA_015709595.1). Lineage (NCBI taxonomy): Bacteria > Pseudomonadati > Planctomycetota > Phycisphaerae > Phycisphaerales > Phycisphaeraceae > Phycisphaeraceae bacterium. The sequence goes on along the minus strand of CP054178.1, from coordinate 1,026,266 downwards.
GCGCCGCCGAGCACCCGGCTCGCCCAATCTGGTCCGAATACCGCAACCACGTCCACGCGACGTGTCGGCAGGTGCGGCTGGCGATGCCTCCCGACGTGCTCGACGGGCTTCCATCGGCGGTGCGATTGCTCCTGTTGTGGACGGAGTAGCTCGAAGCGGCGGTGCGCCACGGCGCGCCGACCGCTCCATGATGGTCGCGGCTCGTCCCTGGACCCTACTCCCCAACCTCCATCTTCACCTGATCAAAGTACGACTCAAACGTGAACGCGAACACCGGCGCCGTGACGACGTGGCGGATGCGGGCGCGGATCAGGCCGTTGTTGTCCACGTAACTGGCCGCGGGGATGCCGGTGATCGTCTCCACGCCCTCGGTGCTTCCCACGGTGTAGTTGCGCACCACGTCCCAGCGATTGGCGTTCCAGTTGCGCAGCCACACGCGGGCGGCGCCGGTGGGCTGGTTGATGCGCGACTCGATGGTCAGGTCGATGGTGGCGGGGTTCTCGACGCTCGTCACCCCGTCCACCTGCATGTCGAGGTTGTGCAGGTCGGTGAAGGTGCGTCCGAAGCCGGAGCGCGTGCGGTAGACCACGTCATCCGAGTTGCGCAGCGAATCCAGGTCGCCCGCCAGGCGAACGCCCGTGGTCACGCGCACGTCCGTGAGCGTGGACTGATTCTCGGGAAAGATAATGACGTTGGTGAAGATGTCCGGGTCGCCGGCTGAGGTATCCAGGTACACCGGGTAGATGCGGTTGCCGGCGGCGGCCAGCCCGAAGTAGTCGCCCATGAACTGGTTGGAGCGGTTGAGCCCGTCGTTGTTGCTGTTCCACGACTGGGGCGTGAGCCGGTGCTCGTGCCAGGTGGCTCCGGCGTCGTCGCTGTACATGTAGTACACGTCGAACATGCCGTTGATGACGTTGTCATTCTGCACGGTGTGGCGCGAGTCGGCGAAGACGATGTGGATGCGGCCGTCCTTGTCCACTTCGAGCCAGGTGAAGAACTGGTCGCCGGGCGGGTTGCTGTCGCCGTTGATGACGACGGGCGTGGTCCACGTCGTCCCCTGGTTGGTGGACTTGGTGAAGTAGATGTCCACGTTGCGGTTGCCGCCCACGAGGTTGGTGGTGTCGAAGTAGCAGGCGTAGAGGTGGCCGGTGTTCTGGTCCACGTCGAAGTAGAGCATGGAAGGGACGCGGAACTGGCCGGGGAAGCGTGAGCCGTCCTGCGTGCCCCACACGTCCATGCGTGTGGCGACGAGGTGGTCGGTGTAGGACGCGCTGTCGTTGAGCGAGCGGCGCAGGCGCATGCCCGATCCGCCGTCCCAGTAGGCCACGTAGACCTCGCCGTTGGGTCCGACGCGCGGCAGGAAGCCGAGCCCCGAGCCGAGGTTGATCGGCGCGCTCCATGTCGCGCCCATGTCGTCGGACCAGAGGATGCCCACGTTGAGCGCGATGAACAGCCGCGTGGTGTTGGGCTGGTTGAGCCGCGGGCCGGCGGCCATCCAGCACTTGTCGAGTCCGCCGCCCGAGCGGGCGATGACCGCCGGCTGGAACTGGGTGTCGCCGGGGTTGAGCCGGGCGACATAGAGGTGCGTGCCCCCGAAGGCCAGCGCCCCGGCCCACAGGGCGCCGGTTCGGTCGTCGTAGGCGGTCATGGGGTCGCCTTCGACGTTGGTCTGAAAGCCGGGCGGCGGGCGAAGCAGGAAGTCCGTCCACGTCTGCCCGCCGTCAAAGGAGAGCGCGAAGCCGGAGTTGATGATCTCGCTGGCGGTGGAGCGGCGCCAGTCATTCCACCCCGCCACGATGACGTTGGGGTTGAACTCGCTGGCGGAGACGGTGGTCTCGTTGGCGGCGAATGTTCCGCCGCCGGGGTCGATGCGCTTCTGTGGACCGATGATCGGTGGTTGAGCCAACGCGGCCGCCGCGGGCAGGAGAGGAAGCGCGGCGAGGAGGGCGGCGGATGGCAGCCGGTGAATCAAGGTCCGAGAACGCATCGTGTCTTCTCCGAGTGTCAGCGTTCACAGAATACCCGATCGGCCGGATGAACCAAACAGGAATCCCGCGGAGCGGCGTTTCCTTCCTTCGTGCGTGGCCGGAGCGTTTCATCCACCGATGGACACGGAGAAACGGGGATGTTTCAGCGCGGGTGCGGGCAATCCGATCGGGCGGTTCGGGTTCGCGGCAGACCCCGAGCGGCACGAAAAAAAGCCCCCTCCCATGCGGAAGGGGGCCGATCAGGGCGAGACGCCTGGGCGGATTGAGAACGCCCGTTTCGATCTCCATCGTCGTCCATCCGCGTTCATCGGTGGACGCTTCTCTTCTCGCAGAGAGGCGGGCGCCGGTCAGTCCTTGATGCGCTTGTAGGTGAGCTTCATGGTCAGGAATTCCTTGCCGTCCGGCCCGGGGCCGTACATTTCCATGACCAGGGTGTCCTCATCAACCACGCGTTCGATGGAGCGGTACTTGACGTACTTGCCGCTCATGGGGTCGGGCATCATGCCGTGAAACTCGTAGGTGTTGGGGCCGGTGGCGTCGCCTTCCATGGTGACGATGCCGGTGCTCATGTTGTCCACCCACATGGAGGTGTGCTTCTTCTTCATGCGGTCGTAGCCGTTGAGGCCATAGCCCTCGAAGTTGCCCATCGGGCCTTTGCTGGTGTGGTGCCCGCCGAGGAATCGGCCGTCGAGGAGCATGGTGAAGTCGGCGGTGCCTTCAAAGGGCGGTCCCGCGACGCCGGGAGTCACCCAGTGCTCGCCGATGAAAGTCCACGACCCTTCGCGCTTGGCGTACATCTTGTGCTCGTCGGAGGGGGTGCCGTACTTCTCCATGGCCTCCTGCCACATCTTCTCCATCTGCTCCATGTCGGGCGGATCCTGCTGGAAGGCGTTGGCCGCCCCGAGCAAGGTGACGCACCCGAGCGCGAAACCGCCGATGAACGAGCGAATCCTCATGACGTATCCTTTCTGCTGTGGTTTCTGAGCGAGCAGCCCCGCGACCGGCAAACGAGCCGGCCCCCTGCGAACCCTGCGTCCGCCCTGCCCGAGGCATTGTCGCATGCCGTGGGACGGATGATACCCGTACATAATGCGAACATCAAGGGGTTTTGGCGAGGTTCCCGGAGGGTGTACGATGATCCCCACGGGGTCAGGCGCCCGCGACCCTGATCAGGGCCTGCGGGAAGGGGTGGCGGGGCCCGGATGGGGGTTGGTGCGGGAGGTTGTGACCGGGGTCAGACCACTCGCCGGAAGAACGACATGGACATCATCATCTGCGGAGCCGGCGAGGTGGGCCGACATGCGGCCGAGGTGCTCGTCGCCCGCGACAACAGCATCACCATCATCGACACCGACCGGGCCCGGCTGGCCCAGGTGGGCGACACGCTGGACGTGCGCACCCTGGCGGGCGACTGCTCGCAGGCCCGAGTCCTGCTGGAAGCCGGGGCGGCGTCGGCGGATCTGGTCCTGGCCACCACCAGCAAGGACGACGTCAACCTGATCACCGCCTCGGTGGCCAAGGGGCTGGGGACGCGCAAGGCCATCGCCCGCGTCCACCAGAGCGACTACTTCGAGGGACGCGACTTCAACTACGAGAAGCACTTCAGCATCGACCGGCTGATCTGCCCGGAGTACTCCACCGCGGTGGCCATCGGGCAGACGCTGCGCAATCCGGGGGCGCTGGCGATCGAGAACTTCGCCCGCGGGCAGATCGAGATGCAGCAGATTCCCGTGTCGCGCGAGGCCGACGCCCTGGGGATACCCCTGGCGCAGCTGCGGCTGCCCAAGGGAACGCGGCTGGCGGCGGTGGTGCGCAAGCAGGGGGCCTTCGTCCCCGCCGCCGATACCGTGGTGGAGCCGGGCGATTCCGTGGTGCTGGTGGGCGATCCGGCGCACTTTCCCGTGGCCCGCAGGATGTTCCACGACGACAAGTTCGGGCGGCGGCGGGTGGTCATCATGGGCGGGCCGCCCATGGCGGTGTGGCTGTGCCGGGCGCTCAAGAACCGCAACATCTCGATCCGGCTCTTCGAGACCAACAGGCAGCGCGCCCAGGAGCTGGCCCGCGAACTGGACTGGGTCACTGTGCTGCAGGCCGACCCGACGGATCGCACGGTGTTCGAGGATGAGCGGATCGGCGATGCCGACGCCTTCGTGGCCCTGGCTCATGACGAGGAGAACATCCTCGGCTGTCTTCTGGCCAAGAGCGCAGGGGTGCGTCAGGCGGTGGCGGTGGTGGAGCAGTCCAAGTACCTGCACGTGCTCAAGCGGCTGGGCATCGACAAGCCCTTCAGCCCGCGGGCCGTGGCGGTGCGCGAGATCGAGCGCGCCATCGACGAACGCCCGCTTACCCAGCTCGCCTCGCTCGCCGAGGGTGAGGTGGACGTGTACCGCGTGCGCATCAAGGCCGCGTCGGAGGTCGTGGGTCTGCCGCTGCGCGAGGTCAAGCTCAGCCCCAACTGGATGCTGGCGGCGATCCAGCGCAACGGCGCCATCCACGTGCCCGGCGCCCAGGACGTCATCCAGGTGGGAGACACGCTGCTCGTGGTGGGGCGTCACGGCAAGGAGGAAGCCCTGCGCAAGGTGCTGGACCTGCGATGAGGATGATGAAACCACGGATGAACTCGGTCCGCATTGAAGAAGTCCACCGAGGAACACGGATGAAGTGGATGCCGCAGAAAAGGCCGAGTTCTGAGTTTCATCACCGATGACAACAATCCGAGCCCAATCCCCCAGAGCCAGCCGCCCACGATCTGTTGTTCCATCCAGTTGATCCGTGTTCATCTGTGGATGATTCCTGAAGCACCATGAATCTCCGCCTCGTCGTCAACCAGTTGTGTGCCCTGCAGATGGTGCTGGGCGTCGTGCTCCTGCTGGTCGCGGGCGGTTTCTACCTCGTCCAGTGGTTCCGCGGCGAGGAGGTCAACGCCGCCGCCAAGCTGGCGCTGTTCTTCGTGGGCGGCGGAGGACTGGTGGGAGCGTTCTTCGTGTGGTGGATGACGCGCCCGCCCAGGGGCGGCTCTGAGGATGTCGGCCGGCGCGAGGCCCTGCTGCTGGTGGCCCTCTCCTGGCTGCTGGGGGCGGGGTACGCCGCGCTGCCCTTCTGGGTGTGGGCGCATCTGGATGACGCCGTTCCGCCGGGCCACCCTTTTCTGAACTACGTGGACTGCTACTTCGAGTCGATGAGCGGGCTGACCACCGTTGGCGCCAGCGTCCTCACCGACATCGAGGCGGTCCCGCATGCCCTGCTGCTGTGGCGCGCCTTCACGCAGTGGATCGGCGGCGTGGGCATCGTGGTGGTATTCATTGCGGTGCTGCCCAGCGTGGGGGTGGGCGCCAAGCGGCTGTTCTTCAACGAGGTCTCCGGCCCGGTGGATGAGGGCGTGATGCCCACCATCCGCTCCACCGCCCGCGTGCTGCTGCAGATCTACTCGGGCATGACCGCCGTGCTCATCGTGGCCCTGCTGCTCTGCGGCATGTCGTCCTTCGATGCGCTGTGCCACGCCCTTTCCACCATCTCCACCGGCGGCTTCAGCCCGAAGAACGCCAGCACCGGCCACTACGACTCGGCGGCGGTGGACATCGTCATCACCATCTTCATGATTCTGGGCGGGGTGAACTTCGCCTTGTACTACCACCTGCTGCGACGGAAGTACGCCGAGGTGCTCGCCGACCGCGAACTGCGGTTGTACTTCGGCATTCTCGCCGCCTGCACCATCGTGGTGGCGGCGGGCATCGTGGGGCGCGTCGTCGTCAAGACCACGGGCGAGCATGTCGAGGCGGGCGTGGGCTACGCGCTCCAGGCGGCGGTGTTCAACGTCGTCTCCGTGCAGACCACCACCGGCTTCGCCACGGCGGACTTCGATCGCTGGCCTGATGAAGTCCGGGCCGTCATCGCCTTCGTGTCCATCCTTGGCGGCTGCGCCGGGTCCACGGCGGGCGGGCTGAAGGTGATCCGCCTGCTCATCATCATCAAGGCGCTCATGGCCATTCTCGAGCGCGCCTTCCGCCCCAGCGTCGTTCGACCCGTGCGCATCGGTCGCAGCATCGTCGATGATGAGGTCCAGCTCGCCTGCATGGGCTTCGCCGTCGGCATGGTCATCCTGCACGGCGTGGGAACGCTGCTGCTCTATGTCTTCGAACCGCGAGGCACGCTCGACCTGACCACCGCCATCTCGGCCAACTTCTCGACCTTCTGCAACACCGGCCCCGGCTTCGGCAAGGTGGGGCCGATGGCGAACTACGGCTGGATGACCGATGGCAGCAAGATCACCCTGAGCATGATGATGCTGCTCGGGCGACTGGAGATCGTGACGCTGGTGGCCCTTGTCACCCCGCGGTTCTGGCGGCGCGTGTGACGTGCTCCGCATCCGATAGGACTTCCGCTCGCTCGCGGTCGCGGCTCACCCGGCCACCGCGGCGGTTCACTCGGCGCCTCGGGCGCTTGCGGTGTCACGACGCCCCGGACTTCGCCACCAGGATCACGTCCCGATACGGCGCGCCGACGCGCCCCGCCTGGGCCGGCGCGAAGCCGCACGTGCGTACCTGGCTGGCCAGTTCATCCAGCGTGTACTCGCAGATGTGATAGATCGCATCGGACCATCCGCCGTACTGCCATTCGGGCGTGACGACCGCCAGCACCCCGCCCGGCTTGAGGACGCAGCGGAGATCCTGCAGCACCGCCACCGGGTTGGGCAGATGCTCGATGACATCCAGCATGACGGCCACATCGATCGACGCGGCGGGGATCGGCAGGGGCCCTGGTTCGACGGGTCGAAACGCGGGACGCGGGCCGGGGTAGGCCTGCTGGTCGGTCTTCTCACGCGCCTGGGCGATGGCGGATGATTCCACATCCACGCCGGTCACGCTGAAGCCGCGCTGGGCGAACAGGTGCGAGAACAGCCCGTCGCCGCAACCGAAGTCGAGGAGTGCGAGTCCGGCGACGCCCGATGTCCCGCGGCTGAGCAGCGTCGTCGCCTGCTCGGCGATGAACTTCACGATGGCCTCGGCCCGCGAGCGGTAGGTGGGAACCTCGGCGTAGGACTTCCAGTGCAGCGCGGGGCGGGATTCGTACTTGAGATAGCGGGCCGGGCCGCCGAGAAACCGGGCGTTCCACAGCAGCCCCGTGCCGGCGTGCAGACGCCTCACGGCGTCCAGGTCGGGCGAGCGCCAGTCGAAGCCGAAGCGAAGGACGAGCGACTCGTGTTCCGCGGCGGAGCAATCGACCTTGGCGTCGTCCGCGACAATCACCTCGGGAAGGGTGATGATGCGCCAGCCGCGACGCCGCGCTTCCAGGCAGGCGGCCAGCGCGTCCAGCGCGCCGGAAAACGCGGTTTCGCCGCCGAGTTCATTGAAGAGATCGGGACGAACCGCCATCACACCGCCGGTGATGGCGTCCACCTCCTCCGGGTAGCCGAACGCCTCGGCGGGGAGTCCGCGACCGATCGAGTGGAAGCCCTTGGGGTGGATGACCATCTCGCCCATCGAGTGCAGGCGGCCGTCGTGGGAGAGCCGCTTGGCGCCCACGATGCCGGCGCGGTGGATCGTGACGAGCGCGCGTGCGAACGCCGGCAGGGGGTCATCCGGCCGCACCTCGCCCGCGCTGGCGGCATGCAGAAGCACGACGTCATCGGTCCGTCGGAGCGTGCTCCACGCGGGGGCGGCCGCGGTCGAACGAGGTGTTGACGTTGGCGTCATGGCGTGCTTCCTGGGCCGCCCGATCGTTCACTCCCGCCGCCCGGTGAGGCGGCGACTGGCTCCACCACCGGCGCGGCGGCGGCTCGCTCGCCCAGGTACCAGTGCGGCCTGGGCGCCGCCGTGCGCCAGGTGAAGCCGAATCGTCCCGTGGCCGCCTCGACGACGTGAGCCACCGCCTCGCGGGGCGAGTCGGTGACGAAGATGCGCTCCATGTCCCTGGCGTCGATGGTGCCCTGCGCCACGAGCCGGTGATTCATGAAGTCCAGCAGCGGCTGCCAGTATTCGCGTCCCATGAGCACGATGGGGAAGTCGCGGATCTTGCCGGTCTGGATGAGGGTGGCCGCCTCGAAGAGTTCATCCATGGTGCCGAACCCGCCGGGGAGCACGATGAAGGCGTAGGAATACTTCACCAGCATCACCTTGCGCACGAAGAAGTAGCGGAAGGTGATCCAGCGGTCGAGGTAAGGATTGGGCTTCTGCTCCATGGGCAGGACGATGTTGCAGCCGATGGATGTGCCTCCGGCTTCCTTGGCGCCGCGGTTAGCCGCCTCCATGATGCCGGGGCCTCCGCCGGTCATGACGGTGAACCCCACGCCGGCCAGCTCGGCGCCGACGCGCCGGGCGAGTTGATAGTACTCGTTGTCCTCGTGGAATCGTGCCGAGCCGAACACCGTGACGCACGGACCCACGAAGTGAAGACGCCGGAACCCTCGGATGAACTCCATCAGGATGCGGATGGCGCGGAAGAATTCGAAGCGGCGGGTGCGCGGGCCTTCAAGAAAGTACTGCTCCTCAGGCGTGCCCGAGGCCTTGCCCCAGCGCGGGGGCCTGCCGTTGTGGTCGGGCCTCGACGGTGCTCGGTCATGCGGATTCCCGGCGCCGCGGCCGCCCAGGTCATCGTTCATCGCGTGTGAACTCCTTCGTCGTCCTGACACTGTATCGGAAGAACCGGGCTGCGCGGGTCACGTGCCGAGCAGGCAGCGCCCCGTCATCTCGGGCGGCTGGGGTAGTCCCATCAACGCCAGCACCGTCGGCGCCACGTCCGCCAGGCGTCCACCCGGTCTCAGCGGGCGGCCTCGCCACGGCTCGCCCACCACGTGAAGCGGCACGTCGTAGACCGTGTGCGCCGTGTGCGGCGCGTTGTGCTCGGGGCTCCACATCTGCTCGGCGTTGCCGTGGTCGGCGGTGATGACCAGCGAGGCGCCCCGCTTCAAGGCCGCTTCGATGATCCGCCCCACGCAGGCGTCCACCACTTCCACGGCCTTCACCGCCGCGTGCAGGTTGCCGGTATGGCCCACCATGTCGGGGTTGGCGAAGTTGATGACGAGCAGCGCCTCGCAGTCCGGGGCGGCGAGGCGCTGCAGGACGCCCTCGCACACCGCTGGTGCGCTCATCTCCGGCTTCTGGTCATAGGTCGAGACATCCCGTGGGCTGGGGCAGAGCAGCCGCCTCTCGCCGGGGAAGGGCTCTTCGCGGTAGTCGTTGAAGAAGAATGTCACGTGCGGGAACTTCTCGGTTTCGGCGCAGCGGAACTGCGTCAGCCCGTGCTTCGACACCGCCTCGCCGAGAATGCCGACCATCCGGGGCGGCTTGTCGAACGCCACGGCGGTCATGGGCAGTCCCGCCTCGTAGCCCGTCATACCGCAGAAGTAGAGGTTGGCCAGTCGCGGGCCGCGATCGAATCCGCCGCCCTGAACGTTCCTCCACGCCTGGTCATCGAGCACGAAGGCCTTGGTGATCTCGCGCGGTCGATCGCCTCGGAAGTTGAAGAAGATCGCCGCGTCACTGTCGCAGATCGTGCCGGGAACACCCTTCACTCGGGTGGGGGGGATGAACTCGTCCCCCTGCCGGTTGGCGTCGATGGGGTTGGCGTAGGCCCACTCGATGGCCTCACGGGCGGAGTCCGCGGTGCGGATGGGCGGTCCTCCGCTTCCCGTCGAGCGGCCTGTGAGCAGTTGGTATGCGCGCTGCACGCGCTCCCAGCGGTGGTCGCGGTCCATGGAGTAGAACCGGCCGATCACCGTGGCGATGCGCCCGACTCCGGCATCCCGCAGTTTCGCCTCCAGCCGCTCCACGTACCCCAGCCCGGTGCGCGGGCCGGTGTCGCGTCCATCAGTGAAGACGTGGATGAACAGCCGCTCGCCGGGGAACCCCTCGCGCTTCGCCAGGTCGATCAGGGCGAAGAGATGATCGAGGTCGCTGTGGACCTGCCCGTCGGAGACCAGCCCCATGATGTGGACGTTCGTGCCGCGGGAGCGGGCGTGCTCGAACGCCCCGCGCAGGGCGGAGTTGACGAAGAACGATCCATCGCGGATGGCGCGGGTGATGCGCATGACCTCCTGATCGACGATGCGTCCGGCGCCGATGTTCTGGTGCCCGACCTCGCTGTTGCCCATGGTGCCCTTCGGCAGTCCCACATCCTCGCCGCTCGTGGTGATGAGCGTGGTCGGCCAGTCGCGGCGGAGCATGTCATCCACCGGCTTGCGGGCGATCTTGACGGCGTTGAACGCATCGTGCTCGGGATGGGGGTTCTCGCCCCATCCGTCGCGGATGATGAGGATGACGGGGGGGCGCGCGGGGGATGGTGACGAAGCGGTCATGGTGGGAACGATAGGGGCGTAGTTTTCGGCGTCCGGTTTCAGCCATTCTCTCGGATGAACGGACGGGTGTTCACCCCTTGACGCGCCGGGATTCCTCGTGTACCGTACAGAAACCAAACTACATGATCCGGCATCCAACCCGGATCACGTCCGGTTCTTCATCCGCTCAGAAAGAGGAAATCACGCCATGTCAGCCACCGTCGCCGCGCATCCCAACGCCCGCGCCGTTCATCAGGTCCGCTTCGCTCGCGGGGCCACGAAGAAACTGCTGGAAGGCATCCCCGCTGATCGCTGCTGCGAGCAGCCGGGCTCGTGCGTCAACCACGCCCTGTGGATTGCGGGCCATCTGGCCTGCACCGATGACTGGTTCCTCAAGGAGTTCGGCGGCGCGGCCGGCTTCGCCCTGCCGGAGAAGTGGCACACGATCTTCGGCTACGGCTCCAAGCCCACCTCGGACACTTCGCAGTACCCGTCGTACGCGGAAGTGCTCAAGGCGATGGACGAGCGGCACGGGGCGGTCGTCCGCTGGCTGGAGTCGATGACCGCTGAGCAGATGGACACGCCCACGGCGGAGAACTGGCGCAACTACGCCCCCACGCTGGGCGATCTGGGTCACTTCGCCGCCTGGCACGAGGGGTACCACGGCGGGCAGCTCGCCACGTTGCGCAGGGGCTTCGGCCTACCTTCGGCGTTCGGGTGAATCAGTGGGCAGGCGTCCCCGCCTGCCGATCGACCAGCCGACTTCAAAAGGTCGACTGGAGTATGTCGAGCAGGGTCATCACACGGATCGGGCGGATCGGGGTGAGTCGCGGTGTAGCGACACGCCGCGCACTGGCATCGCCAGATCGGGCGTTGAGCACGATCCGAGGATCACAGGCGAGACGCCTGTGCCACTGATGCCTGTGCCACTGGTGGCTTCGCCGCCGCTCCGAGTTTCATCACGCCGGGCTGGGCACCGTCTCCAGCACCTGCTGGATCAGTCGCTTGGTGGTCAGCGTGTCCCCGGTGTGCATGTAGGTCTTCGAGATCACGCGGTGAGCGCAGACCGGGATCACGTTGGAGACGATGTCCTCGGGCACGCAGTAGTCACGGTCGTTGAGCACCGCCGTGGCGCGGGCCGCCTGCGTGAGCGCCAGTGCGCCGCGGGGGCTGACGCCCACCTGCAGATCCTCGTTCTCGCGCGTGGCGGTGGCCAGTGCAATGATGTAGTCCAGCAGCGACTGGTCGACCTTCACCTGATCGACCCGTCCCTGCAGGGCGATCACGTCCGCGCCGTTCATCACCGGCTTCAGTTCCGCCAGCGTGGTGCGGGCGGGCTGCTTGATGAGAATGCGGCTCTCATCATCCGGGGCCGGGTAGCCCAGCGAGATGCGCATGATGAACCGATCAAGCTGGTTCTCGGGCAGGAAGTACGTGCCCTCGAACTCGTAGGGGTTCTGCGTCGCCAGCACCATGAAGGGCTCGGGCAGGCGGTAGGTCTCGCCCTCGGCGGACACGGTGCCTTCGCTCATCGCCTCCAGCAGGGCGGATTGCGTGCGGGGCGTCGTGCGGTTGATCTCGTCGGCGATGACGATGTTGTGGAAGATCGGCCCCTTCTTGAACTCGAACGCACGACCGTCGCGGTTGAAGATCGAGACGCCCGTGATGTCGCTGGGCAGCAGGTCCGGCGTGCACTGGATGCGGGCGAACGTGCAGTCGAGCGACTTGGCCAGCGCGTTGGCCAACACGGTCTTGCCCACGCCCGGCACGTCCTCGATCAGCACGTGTCCGCGGGCCAGCAGGCACACGATGATGCGGTCCACCGCCGCCACGTTGCCCATGTAGACGCTGGTGATGTTCTGGCGCAGGCGTTCGAGCGACTCAAGGGCCATGGGGTCGGCATCCTTCCTCAGCGATGGACTGTCCCCCCGCACGCGTGATCTCCGCACGGGCCGGGGAAAGCGGCAGGAATCCCGGTCCGCCTGCATGACGCCGCTGGGGGCACGCGGGAAGCACGCCGGGAGCCGACGCAAGACATGAACCGGCACGGGTCGGCGAAGGTGCGAGTATAGCCGGGACGGATCGCTCGACGGAAGCGGACGCGACCCCCGAAAGCAGATGGAGCACCCCACGCCGCGTTGATCGAGGATCGGTTCGGCGGGTTGATCGGGTCACATGGCGGTTGCCCATGACGATCCTCTATAATCCATCCGTCCCGGCGGATGCCTCGATCCCGTCCGTTCGCCCCGTGCCCCGCCGGGCCTTGGAGCCGCTTCATGGGCGACTCGTCGCCGTCGCCCCCGGTCATCAAACGTGCGGTCATCGCATGCACCTTGCACTGCCGGGGATGCGGCTACAACCTGCGTGGTGTGCGCGTGGAGCACCCGTGTCCCGAGTGCGGGCTGCCGGTGGAAGCCACCGTCACCGCCGAGGTGGATCCCGAGGCCTCCCGCCTGCCCCGCCTGCGCGATCAGCGGTTGGTGGGGTCCACCATCCTGCTGGTGATGACGCTGGACCTGGCGATCGCCGCGATGGCCCTGCTGGCCGTGGACAGCTGGGGGAATCGGGAGCCGATCCTGCGGCTGCTGGTGGATGTTGATCCAAGGTCCAAGACCGCGATTCTGGCCGGCGGGGCGTCGGCGCTCTCGCTGCTGGGGGCGTCGGCGTGCCTGTTTCTCGGGTCGCGCCTGTGGAGCGGCGAGGATCGAACGCCGCGATCCCAGTGCCTGGTGTCCGCCGCGGGCCAGATGCTGATCGCGGCGGCGTCCGGCACGCTGGTGCTGCTGGCGCTGACCGGGGGAGCGGGCGTCACGGTCGGCGCGAGAGCCGAATGGACCGAGGCGTCCCTGGCGACCGCCATGGCCCTGGGCGGCGCCCTGGCGCTGCGCGGACAGGGGCGTCTGCTGCGCATCGTGGGCTCACGCAGCCGCGTCTACCGCGAGGCGCGAGGCGGACGACAGGGCATGCGGGCCATGTCCCTCGCCCTGCTGGCGCTGATGGTCGGGGTGCTGGCCGACGCGATCTCGGAATACCGGCGACTGCCGGCCCTGGAGCGCGTGGGCGAGGTGCTGGTGCAGAGCAGCGTGGTGATGCTGCTCATCGGGCTGGCGTACCTGGTCGTCAACGGGTGGTGGATCTTCCTGGCGCTGCGTCGTTCGTCGCTGCGGCTGCGCGACGTGATCCGCATCGAGCCGGATGCGTCGCGGATGTGAGTCGCCTCGTCCTCACCCGCCCGCCAGCACCACGAGCATGATCGTGGTCACCACGCCGTTGCTGATGGCGTGGACGAGGATCGGCGCAACGAGCGAGTCGCGCCACTCGCGGGCCACCGTCATGCCCACCGCGATGCCCCCCAGCGCGGGAATCGCCACCCACCCCTGCGGGTGGATCGCCGCGAAGATCAGCGCGTTGATGCAGGTACCGACGACGGCCGCCATCACCGGGCCCAGGGCGCCCAGTCCGGTGCGCAGGTTGCGGTAGAGCACGCCGCGGAACATGATCTCCTCCACCACGGGCGCCGCCACACTGGCGACAAGGTACATCTGGATGATCGTCCACCACTGGGTGCCCGCCGCGCCCAGCAGCGGGTGGGCCGGTCCGCCCGACGGGGAGAACGGTCCCAGTCCCGTGTCGGGCACGGCGCCGGACACCGCTCCCGCGATGAAGACCAGCATCAGGGTCACCAGTACGCCGACGGCGAGGAAGGGCAGCATCATGGCGTACGCCGCCACGCCGAAGGCGGGCTCGAGCACGCCGCCTCGTCCGAGGGTGAGGCCGATGTCGCGCCGCGCGTCGCGCCAGGAGACCCCGCGGATGCAGGGCCATGCCAGCGCCAGCAGACTGATGAAGAACGCCACGGCGCCGGCGAAGAGTTCCGATCCGGGCGGGACAGGCGCCGTCTCGATCACCACCTGCAGCCCGAAGAACAGCAGCAGCCAGAAGGCGAAGGTCTCGGCGTACACGCCCGCCGGGGCGCGTGACGGCGCGACCCCCATGCGAACCGTTCCCATGGCCGCGAGGATGAACAGCACGATCAACCCGATCAGGCCCAGTCCGCCCACGCAGAGCCCCGCGATGACCATCGTGACCATGATGACCAGCAGCCGCGTGGCCGGCGCCATGACGGCCTTGCGGGCGGCCTCGTCCCCGCCCGGGGGGTTGAGGGCCAGCCGGGCGAACCATTCCAGTTCGCGCTCCAGCAGGGCGATGTCGTCGGCGCTGAGCACGTCGTTGCCGGGGGCGCCGCCCGTGCGGGCGTCGTAGAGCGTGCGAAGCAGGCGCAGCGCGGCGGCCTCATCCGCCGTCCACTCCACGCGGGTGAGCCGCGGATTGGACGCCGCCTCGGCGTTGTGATCGTTGACGCGCTGCTCCAGTTCATCCAGCACGCCCAGCGCCGCGGCGGGACCGCCCAGGTCGCCGGCCACCACCGCGAACCGAAGCCGCTGGGCGATCGAACCGGTGTTGATCTGCTCAATCTCGCGGCGTTCGAGGAAGCTCGCCCGCGAGGCCGGCTCGCTCGGGGCGATCGCCAGCAGGTACTGCGCCTGCATCTGCATCATGCGCAGCCCCAGTACGTCGCGTCCGCCTTCGATTTCGGTCTTGGGCAGGTTGACCGTGATCACCAGTCCCAGCGTGATGACGAGGATGACCACCCACGCCGCCGCCGCACCCAGCCCGCCCAGGGCGATGCGCGTCCGCGGCGCCGGGCCGAAGGGATCGGGCGGCGCGTTGAACGGTGGAAATGGCGGGGGAGAGGCGGGCGGAAAACTGCTCATGCAGGGTGTCCTGGGGTCGGGCACACGATAGCCGATCCCGGTCGTCCGTGCCCCGCCATGCCTGGTGATTCCGGCGCGCTATGCCGCCCGTCGTTCGAAGCAGCTGATGCATGCGACCACGTCGCGACCGTCGCGCAGAGGCGACGCCGCCGCGTGGGGCGACCGATCCCGCCACGTCCGCAGCCCGATGTCGTGCGTTTCTCCCGCGGCGTCGAACAGGGGATCGGGCCGGGCTTCCTCCGGCGCCCGCCATGAGACGGGCGGTCGCTCCGCCTCGGGCAGCGGACGGCCGTTCACGAAGTCGAAGTCCACGTTGCGTCCATCGCGGAAGCCGGGGAAGTGCCTGGCGATCAGGTCGGGGTCGATCTTGGTGCGTCGGAAGGTTCGCGTGTCGCGATCGAAGGCGATCCATCGCTCGCCGTACTCGAACATCTTCTCCATGAAGAACTCGGCGTCGGGGAAGATGGCTTTGGTCGGGTCATCGCCGATATCGGGCGGGCGGCGCGAATCGGTGAGCGAGCGGATCTTGAACTTGGTGTAGAACGGCGCGACCTCGATGCCCTGGCGGATCTCGGCCCAGCGCATGTCGCGCTTGCCGAATGGCACGATGCGATCGGTGTCGAGGATGCCCGCGACCAGTTCGCCGTCCTTCATGGTGAAGTACATGTTGTCGATCTTGGCGTCCTCCCAGATCAGCCCCTTGTCGGCGAGTTTCTTGAACAGCTTGACCACCGCTTCCTGGTGGTCGCGTGTGAAGACGGTGGGGTCGGTTCCCTGCCGTCCGCTGAAGAGCTGGTAGTTGGGGTCGCCGCGCAGGTCGCGCTGGAACATGTGGGGCCGATCGACGTTGCGCGTGACGATTTCGGACGGCAGGTGCTCGATGCCCGCGTCGCGCAGGAGCCGCTGGGCTTCGTCCATCTCGCGGGCCACGATGAAGGGATCCTCGCCGTTCTCGATGGCCTCGCCCGCGAGGATCTTGATGACTTCCTTCGGTCGGTCGGGCGAGGGCGGCATGGCGTACACCACCGAGTACTTGCCCTGGCCGACGTATTCGCCCACGTAGAACTCGCTGTTGCGTCCGGCGGTGTACGCGCCGTCGCGCCCCGGCAGGTTGGGACCGGTCGGCGCGGTACGTCCGGGACCAACGGCGGGCGGCGGCAGATCCGCGGGCGGTGGGGCGATCGTCTCATCCGCCGTGGGGTTGTTGCGGCGCATCCGCGCCAGAATGTCGGCGGTGCTCTCCATCTCGGCGGCGCGGGCCATGTCCACCGTGCCTTCGGCGAGCCGGTTGATGGTCTCATCCGCGGAGGCGATGGCGTTGTCGAGCGTCTCGTCGCCGGAGCGCACGGCGTCATCCACGCGCAAGGCCGGCGGCGGTTCGGGCGTCGTCAGCACCGGGTCGGCGTAGCGGGCCGGCGCTCGGGATTCCATCACCTCCTCCAGCCGCCTCAGTTCAGCGACCACGGCCTCGTCATCGATGGGCGGCTGCGACGCCGCGCGCGACCCGCCCGGGAGGCCGGGCGGATCAGGCGGGCCGAGCCGCCCGGGGTTCTCGCGGGCGCGGCGGACGATCGACGCCGCGTGTTCGTCGCCGTTGCGGTAGAACCTGGCCAGCGCGTCGGCGAAGTCGTGGAGCGGCGAGTTCTCCATGCCGCGCCGCGAAAGCACGTCCGAGGCATTGAGCGCGCGGGCGACGAAGTCCTCCGGCGTGATGTCCATGCGGCGCAGCATCTCCTGAAAGGCCTCGCTGCTGGAGCGCGCCTTGTCCAGCTCCACCGTCTGGGCGATGAGCTTCAGGTCGTGCGAGAGCGCTTCGCGCAGGTCGATGCCGGCGCGGTGCGCGGCATCCAGCTGGCGGACGAAGTACTTGGCCACCTTGATGGCGGCCTTCTCCGCCTTCTCGAACCCCGAGGCGAGGTTGCCCGCCTCGTCGAACGCGTGCATCGCGTTCAGTTCCTTGTACATGTTGGCCCGGTTCTCGGCCAGCGAGTTGAGGTACGGCCCACCGCCCGGCAGTTCGGGGTGCTGAAGCGGGCGCGTGAGCAGTCGCTCGGCGGTGACGGCCTCGCCGCCCGCCTGGATCTCGCCGACCACATGGCGGATGGTGCCTTCGGTCTGATACGCCTCGCTGGCGTAGTAGAGCGCGTGGCCCTGCTTGATGCGGAGCTGATTGGCCACGCGGGCCTGCAGTTCATCGAGAATCTGCTCGCCATAGCGCCGCACCTGCGGGTCGCCGTGCCGGATCAGGTCACTGACGAGGTCGAACTTGAGGGCGAACTCGCTGCCGTGCATCCAGGGCGGCAGCATGGACATCGAGATGGGCTTGCCGCGCCGCGCGTCGGAGAGCGCGTCGGCCACCTTGCGCAGGCCGTGAATCTGCTCCAGCGTCTCGCCGTAGAGATCGTTGGTGACGCGCAGCTCGAGGTTGGGCGTGCGCGCCTCGCGCATCCGTCCCACTCGCGAGAGGAACTGCTGGTGGGCCGAGGCCTGGAAGTACTCCACCTCGTTGAGCACGCGGCGCAGGGCCCCGCGCGATGCCTCCGAAGCCCCCTCCTCCAGCAGGGCGCGGTGACGCTTCCATTGTTCAGGCGTCATGTACTTGACGGTGGCCATCTGGTCATACATGAACTGCCGCAGGTCATCGAACTGGGCGTAACTCATGCCGCCGGGTCCGATGACTTCCGCGTCAGCGCGGAACATGCGGTACACCGGGTCGGTGTAGACGTTGGTGTCGAAGACGGTTCCGCTCTCCTGCCCGCCGAAGCGCTTGCGGAACTCCTCGTTGAATCGCTTGACGACCAGTTCCGCCCCCGGTCCTTCGATGGACAGGTCGTAGTCGCTCTTGAGGTTGTTGGAGCCGAAGGACTGGCGTCGCAGCCCGGAGACGCCCTCCTCGGCTTCCACGCGCCGCATGACTTCGTCCAGCAGGCCGTTGACCTGTTCGCGCCGGTAGGTGAGGGCCTTGTGGAGTTTCAGTTGATCCGACGCCGACCCGTCCGCGAGGTTGGTGACGCGCTTCCAGTCGCCCCGGTTGTCGCCGAACACGGTTCGCCGCGCTTCGAGGTAGTCGGTTTCGTTGAGACGCGCCCGTCGCCCGGTGAGCCAGTCGAGGTCATCGGCCTTGATCGCCGCCGCGCCGCCCGAGGCGCGGGACTCCTCGATCATGGCGCTCAGAATCTTCTCCCGCGCCTTGAGGTCGCCGATGTGGTCGGCGGTTCGCCGCACCGCCGTCTCACGCTGCCGGTTGATGCGAGCGGCCTCGTCCGGGGGCATGGCGTCGGTGGGCTGAAGTCGCGGGTTGTTCCTGATCTCGTCGAGCTGGCTGGAGGCGCGCTCGATCCGACCGGCGAGCGATCGGGCCGTGTCCTCCAACTGTGCGGTGGTCGCGGGCAGGGCCGGACGGGGGTCGGGCGGATGAGCCCGGTCCAGCGCGCGTGCGGCGGCCTCCGCCTCGCTGAGGGCCTCGCCGCGGGCGGCCAGATGATCGAGCAGCCGCTCGCGATTGCGCAGGGCCAGCCGCTGGTCGTCCGTCAGCGCCTCGACGCCGGCTCGGCGGACGATCTCGCGCGCTTCGGACAGATAGGCCCCGAGCGTGCGCGCCTCCTCGCGCGTGAAGCGGCTGACTTCATCCAGCCCCTTTTCATCGAGGCGGCGCACGAGCGCGGCGCCGGCATCGCGGATCTCGTCCACGGGCACGTCGCGGATGCCCCGCACGGCGCGAACGGCGTCCACCGAGCTGCCCGCCGCGCCCAGCCCCGCGCCCGCGCCGCTCAGGAGCAGCTCCCACGCCTGCTGCTCGCGGGCTTCCGCCTCGCGGATGCGATCGGCGCCCGTGACCGCGGATGCCCCAAGCGAGAAGCTCACGTCCTCCTGCCTTCGCACGAACTCCGGCAGCTCGTGAAGGACCACATACGCCACGTCGGCGGCATCGACGGCGAGCACCGTGTAGGCCGCCCATGCCGCCCGCACCGCGTTGAGCGGCAAGGTCGCCAGCGCGGCGAGCGACATCACCACCGCGGTGTCCAGGTCCGCCTCGTCGCGCTGGGCGCGGATCGCCTCGCCCAGCACGTACAGCGAGGCGACGCGGGCCCGCGCCACGCGGTCCGGCACCCAGCGCTGGCGCGGCGGGTCGCCCACGTCCTCCAACTTCATCAGTCGCGGGATGATGTAATCCGCCACGGGCTTGAAGCCGTAGCCCGTCAGGTCGAGCAGGGCGGGAATGTCGCAGTCGCCCACGCCCTTGGCCTTCCAGACCGCGTCGCGCATGTGCTTGCGGTATTCGAGCAGCGCGCGGTCCAGGGCGCGTTGCTGCAGGCGATCGGCCTCGAACTCCGAGATGCCGTACTCGCGCATCGGCCTCAGGGCGGGGAAGAGCGTGCGCAGCGCGACTTCATCGCCCTCAGGGTCCACGATGCGGACATACCCAAGCGGGATGTCCTGTCCCCGATCGAGCGCGGCCCGCATCTGCGACAGGAACTGCTCGCGCACCGGGCCGGAGGTGGTCCTGGCCCACTCCGAGAGCTCCTTTTCCATCATCTCGATGAACCCGTCGCGCAGCAGCAGCATGGCGGCGTGATCGCCGACCTGAATCTCCTTGGTCTTGAGCACATCGCGATCGCCGCGCGTGCGCACGAACTGCATGATGGGCGACGTGTGGTAGCCCAGGTTGGTCAGCACCAGGTTCCACTCGGTCCTGGCGGTCTCGAAGGCCACCTGCCCCCAGTCCTGCACGGCGATGCCCGCGCAGTCGGCGGCGCGCTTGAGCGCGTTCTTCCACGAGGCGTTGATGGACTCCGGGTGGATGCTGACGCGGGCCTCCACCTGCGTGGGCGTGAGCGAGAGCCCCGCCTTTTCATCCGCCGTGGCCCGGATCGTGTCCCCGTCAGCCACGATCAGATAAACCTCGCCCGGCGCCGCGTCCCGGTCGGACCGGGCCAATAGGATCGGGTCGGTCAGGTAGATCGTCGGATCATCCGCCGTGCGCTTGGCCGCCACGGTGGCGGGTGAGCCGCCGTCCGCCGCGCGCCCGCGCAGGGCGGCCACCTCACCGTTGCGTCCCAGCACGATGGGGAAGGAATCCTGCGGCAGCCGCGCCTCGGTGTCGATGCGGATTCGCACCCGCTGCGGGGGGAAGACTCGATCGGTCGAGTACGTCTGCTCCTCATCCTGCTCGTGGATGATCTGAATCGCGCCGGTCGCGTCGCCGTACTGCAACGTCCAGGACGCCCGCGCGCCGTTGAGGCGGAAGTCATACCGCCCCGGCGCCGTTCCCACCGGCACCTTCACGCGGATCAGCAGCGCGTCCAGCTCCATGCCCTCTTCATCCGCGCGGGGCGGGCCGGGACGGGTGTTGTAGCGCAGTGGCGGCCCCTGCCCGCCCGCACCGGACTGAAGTGACTCCAAGGCCCGGTCGTACAGGTCGCTGTAGACGTGCGGCTGGCTCAGCGCGGTGGAGAACGACAGCACCTGGTAGTCCGGCAGGACATCCGGCTGAAGTGAGACGAGTTCACGGATCTCCTGATTCCGCTGAGGCAGGTTGCGCCCGAAGACCACCAGGTGGCGCGCCGAGTCCTTCTCGCCGAAGGCGAAGGCGTGAGCCGCGGTGACATCGCGAGAGAGCTGCCGATCGGTCACGATCACCGCGGCGATGGCGGGACGGGAGCGCAGCCACACCTCGCGCCCGCGCTGCTCGCCGACGAGGCGCCCGTTCTCGTCCCTCTGCGTGAAGCGGCCCACGCGCCCGTGCCCGGTGCGGTCGCGCTCAGTGAGCGGGTCGGCGCGGTAATGCCATTCGCCTTCGAGCGTGTCCGGCTCCTTGACGGTCAGCTCCAGCACCACGCGGTCGTGGTCGATCCCGCCGCGCGGCGACACTTCGATTCCCGCGGTGCGCTCGGGCGTCGTCACGTCGATCCTGGTGACGCCCTCGACGACGCGGAGATGCGGAATCTTCTCCAGCGGCAACTGCGTGGTGCGGATCGCCGCGGGCGAGCGCCCCGCCAGTTCGATGATCGCCTTGCCGCCCTCCCATCGCACGCTGGTGGAGCGCAGGTGGTAGCGATTCCCGCCGTGATCGAGGAAGACCTCCACGCTCGCGCCGTCGTCGGAGCCGTGCGCCTCGCCGGAGATCGGCCCCAGCAGCGTGTCCTCGTAGTAGACCGCCCAGCGCCCAGCGAGCGATGGGGCGATGGATGGCTCGGAAGGCCGGTCCGGCGGATCCTGCGCCGCCATCATGCGCACGGGCGGCGCGATGAGCAGCGTGAAGAACAAGGCGCCGAAGAGGAAACAGAGCGGCTGTCGCATGGACACACCTCTGTGTGGAAGGCGTCAATCGTCCGGCTGTTCGTCGCCGTCATCCGTGCCGGGCCGCGTCACGCGCAGTTCGCCGGGCAGCGGGGGATCGAGCCCTTCGGTGCTCCCCGCGCGCACCAGAAAGGCGCCCGTGCGGTAGAGCAGGGGGTCTTCCTTCGTGCGGTGGGCCACCAGCCGCAGCGTCTCCGCGCCGGCCTTGCAGATCACTTCGCAGGCCGCTTCGGGAATGGGACGGTCGAAGAGCACCTCCACCACCATCGGCAGCCCCAGGGCGATGCGCTCCACGGGGCGCAGCCCGGTGGCGCTGACCGCGTAGAACCGGACCGGGGGCCTGGGGTCGAACGTCACCGCCACGTGATCGTCCGGTGCGAGCATCCTCGGAAAACGGTCGGTCCGTTCGATGATCGGGGGGCCGTACGCTCCCAGCAGTCGAGAGCCCGGCGCCAGGGTGATGACCACGGCGCCATCCGCGCTGGTGAACCGCGCCGTGGCGCCGGCGGGCCCCTGCCTGAGCCGGATGGGTGGACTGCGGTGGATGAATCCACCCCCGGCCTCCGCTGTCCGTGCGCCGGCGGGACGGAACATGTTGAACGCGCCCGAACCGCCCTCCACCACCAGGGCCAGCGGGATGTTGGTGCCGAAGGGCCGCTCGCTCGGCATCGACACTTCCTCGCGGGTGATGAGTTCGAGATGAAAGGGATCATCCTCGCCGATGCGCACGATCGGACGGCTGACGCCATCGCTGCTCACGCGCACGAAGCGCGTGATCGTCCCGATCCGCTCGAGCGTGAGGGGACGGTCGAAGTGATACGTTTCGGTGACTTCCTCCCGTTCCCGGCTCCACCGCGCCCAGGGGCCGCTGTCCACGCCCGTGGCGGTCATTCCATCGCCGGCGAGGTTCAGTTCGACGCGGTGGGGCAGTTTGCGGCTGTTGAGTTCATCCTTGACCTTCTGCGGGATCTCAGGGTTGGTCCAGTTGCTCGCCACCTCGGCGGTCAGCGTGTCTCCGGAAAGGATGAAGGACTCGACGGGAATGGCCCACGTCGAAAGACGGCCGTACACCTGCGCCACGCTTCCGCGAACGGCGACGATGCCGTGAAACGTCTCTTCCGGGTGAACGCGGTTCCGCGGGTCGGTGACCTCGTGAGCCGTGACCTTCCACAGGCCTCGCCAGCCGCGCGGCTGGCGGACGGGGGTGTCGTCATCCTGGGCGGCCCACGCCGGGACGCTTGAGATGAGGACGGCGAGCAGCAGCGAAGGATTGGCGAGGGTCATTGGTCGCCTCCGTGGCCGAATGACCGCTGGTGAGTGCCGGCATCACGACCCAACGCGGCTCATGATACCTCCAACGCCCATGCAGTGGCGTGCATCGAAGCGGCGTTCACCGATGGGGAAATCGACCGCCGTCATTGTGAAACTGGGCAAGTTCGCCATTGGCTCGCGTTGCATTCGATGCGTAACTCATTCAAACAACGTGATTTGCATCGGTGATTCGATTCGACTGACCTTCACTGGATCATGATCGTTTTCGGCTTGCGTTTTTTCATCAACGTGGTTCAATGGATGGTGTGGGTGCGGCCGCGTGGTTGCGCCACGTTCGATTGTTCCGGGTGAAAGGGGAGACCCAGACATGAGAGGACTGATCTGCAAGAGTGCGGCCGCCATCGTGGGCGTCGCGGTGGCGACCTCGCCAGCGATGGCCGGCGGCAAGATCCACCCGCTGGAGGGATTGAATCCCGTTGATTACGGGTTCAGCACCAACTTCGGCGTGCAGGCGTGGTTCCGCGGCTACGAGTTCACCGTGCAGGGCGACAACGTCGTGGCCACCGAGATCGGCCTGCGCACCCCCGCCACGGGTCAGCAGGTGACGCTGCAGTTGTGGCGCAACAGCACCATGACGCTGGTTGCGAGCACCACGACGATTCTGACCCCCGGCAACGTGTGGGAGTACCACTCCATCACGCCCGTGCCGCTGATCAACGGCGAGCGCTATACCGTGGGCATCCACTCGCCGGGCACCAACGCCGCGTACTACTTCAGGAACAACCTGCCGGCGGAGTGGTACCCCACCGGCGTCATCAAGTACGAAACCATGCGCTTCCACAACTCCGCGGCGGTGCAGTATCCGACCAGCACACTGGCGGGCTACCACTACGGGATCGTGGACATCGGCTACGTCATTCCCGCGCCGGGCGCGCTGGCCCTGCTGGGACTGGGCGCGGCCGTGGGCACACGCCGTCGGCGCCGAGCGTGAATCGTTCGCACGACAGCCGGATTCGTGATTCGTTCCAGCCGCCCGCATCCCCGGATGCGGGCGGCTGTCATTCGCGGCCGACCTGAATCGCCGTGGGGATCAGTCCGGAATACGCACGATCAGGAATGTCACATCATCCTGGATCGCCCGACCGTTGAGGAACGCCGCGTGATCCGACTCAATGGCGGCGGCGATCTGGTCCGCGGTGGCGCCGGGTGTGGCGGTGCGTTGAATCACCTGGCGGAGCCGATCCTTGCCGTACGATTCGCCCTGCGGGTTCCGTGCCTCCCACAGACCGTCGGTGCCGAGGATGATGACGTCGCCGGGACGCAGCCCGTCGCGCGTGATCTGCTGGTACGCCAGGTCGGGCATGACGCCCAGGGGGATGTCGCCTCCATCCAGCATGGAGAACTGGCCGGTGGCGGGTCTGTAGAGCAGAGCCGGGTCATGTCCGGCGCTGGCCCAGCATGCCGCGCCGTGACTCGGATCGACGGTCAGCATGGTCATCGTCATGAAGCGTCCGTGGCGTGCGTCGGACGCGAGCACATGGTTCAGCCGCGACATGGCGTCGCCCAGGTCCGTCGCCGCGGGAGCGGCGGCGCGAAGGGCGGCCCTGGCGGTCGTCATCAACAGCGCGGAAGCGATGCCGTGACCCATCACGTCGCCGACGACCAGCAGCAGGCGGCCGCGGGGCAGGGATTCCACGGGTACGAAGTCGAAGTAATCGCCCCCCATCGATTCGCAGTACCGGCTTCGCGCCGCGATCTCGATTCCGTCCACGACAGGCGGGGCGGCGGGCAGCAGCGACTTCTGCACCTGCGTCGCCAGGGTCAGCGACTGCTGCAGTTCCATCCGCTGGCGCAGTCCCGACGCCATGTCGTTGAGCTCCGCGGAGAGCTGCGTCAGTTCGCGCGAGGCGCGCAGGTTGATCCGGCTGTCGAAGTCGCCGGACGCCACGCGGCGCACGTGATCGGCCAGGCGCACCAGCGGGTCGGCCAGCCGCCTTGACAGGATGAAGCCCAACAGCATCGCCGCCGCCAGCGCGATCAACCCCAGCAGGATCGCCCGTTGCTGCACCGCCTGGGCCTCGGCCATGAAGGCCGACTCCGGCAGCACCGCGATGACGCGCCAGTCGATCCCGGCGTGGGGCTTGAGCGGCACGATCGCGGCCCGCGCCCAGGCGTCATCCACGAGAACGCGGTGCATCGAATGCGGCGCCGCCGAGGCCCGTTCCACGATCGGCGTCACGGCGCGGGCGGCGGGATGAGCGGACCCTCGCAGCGAGAGTCGCTCGCCGGCTTCGGAGTTCACCGGCCCGAGCGACGACGCCACCAGCAGCCCCTGCTCGTCGATGATGAAAATCGCTCCCACTTCCGCCATGGGCAGCGTGGCGATGAAGGAACTCAGGGCGCCGAGCGCCACGTCGATGACCAGCACGCCGTTCAGGCCGGTCGCGGGATCGCTCACGCGCCGCACGTAGCCGGTGCCGGTGACCGACTCCTCGCCCTGCTCGCCGAACCAGAAGTAGATGGGCGTCCACACCGGCCCATCGTGCTTGAGGGCGCAGTCGTACCAGGGTCGGATCCGGGGGTCGTAGAAGTAGATGCGGATCGGGTCGGGCGCCACGACGCCGTCGGGCGTCATCACGTACTCGACCGCCTCGTCGTTGCGCCCGCCGGTGACGCGACCCACTTCCAGCCGGCCATGCGCCCGCAGCAGCCAGGTGGCGTCGCCCCGCTCGGTGCCCAGGCAGATCGACGCCACATCGGGCGAAGTAAGCAGGTCATCGAGCATGGGGCGTTCCCACGCGGTCAATCCATCCAGGGGCAGCACGCCATCCGCGACGCGCCGGGCATACAGGTCGCTGACGCGCACCGCTTCGCTGAGGTACTGACGCACCTGGGCCTGCACGCTGACAGTGGTGTGGCGAACCAGGTTGGCGCCCAGCTCCTCGGCGACGCGGCGACTGGTGACCACCGACAGCGTGACCAGCGAGGCCGCCACCGCCGCCATGGGAATCGTCACCATGAGCGCGATCAGCGTGCGGATGGAGGGCTGTCGTCCGGGCATCACTCATGTCCCGCGGGAAGGCGGAACGATACCATGCCGGACCGTTCGGGACGCGGTCTGCCCGGCAACACCCCCGATCAGGCGAGGAAACTCGATGCGGAACTGGTGCGGCGTCATACAACTGGCATGGCTTGCGGCGACCATTGCGGCGGTGGGCGGCGGCTCCGTCGCGGTCGCCGATTCGAGCACGCCCGACGGCCCCCCCCGACTGATCGTGGTGACGCCCTCATCGCTGCGCGAGGCGCTTGCCCCGTACATCGAGCACCGATCTGGGGAGTTCGCAGTCGAGGTGATCCTGCTTGAAGCCGTGCTCGCGCAGCACGAGGGAGTGGACGACCCGGAGAAACTCAAGCGTTTCCTGTACGACGCATGGAAGGAGCGAGCCGCTCGGTACGTGCTGCTGGTGGGCGACGCCGACGTGCTGCCCGTCCGCTACATGGTGCTCGATCGCGTGACCGCCCCGGCCTTCGACTATGCGTTCTACCCCTCTGACCTCTACTACGCCGACGTGGCCAAGCCCGACGGCTCGTTCGAGGACTGGAACGGCGCGAAGGACGGCTTCCACGCCCGCTACTTCGGCGAGGTGCGCGGCGAGAAGAACAAGAACGATCCGATCAACTTCGACGATATTGACTACCTGCCCGAACTCGCTCTGGGACGATGGCCGGTGAGCACGCCCGGGGAGACGGCCATCGTGGTCGCCAAGACGCTGGCGTACGAACGATCCATCCGTGACGAAGCGCCTTCGTCGTCCGGCGGGGCGCAGGGACGCGGCGCCGCGGCGCTGCGCGGTCGAACGGCTGCGTTCATCATGGTGGGTGGATGGGTCGATGCGCGGAGCCGCATGGACCGCATGGCCGCCTCGCTTGGCGAGTCGTGGATGATCCAGAAGCGGTACTACAGGGGGGGGGATGAACGTTTCGACACGCCGCCACCGGATGAACAGCAGGTGGTCGATCTGCTCAACAACGGCGTCACGCTGCTCTTCCACGCTGGGCACGGGCATGATCACGGGTGGGAGCACTGCATCCACACCGGCTCGCTCACGAAGATCAACAACGCGAAACATCCCGCGATCATTCTCTCGGCGGGCTGCTCCACGGCGCGCTTCGCCACGCTGCCGCCCTACGAGCCCTACGTGGACATCGACGGCGTGGAGCACGCGGGCACCAACGCCGGGCAGGTATTCGGCGCCCCGCCGCCCCCGCCCGCGCCGTACCAGCGCGGCGGGCACAACCCCACCGGTCTGGGCGAGCAACTGCTGCGCGCCGGCGAGAACGGCGCGGCGGCCTACTTCGGCTGCAACACCGGCAGCCAGCCCTGCGGGCTGACGCTGCTGGACGGCTTCGCCGAGGCGATCGGCACGCTTGACTCGCCCCGACTGGGCGACTGCTGGAAGCACGCGATCAATTACTACGTGCGGCACGAGCGGCTGCGCGACCTCGTCCCCACCGACTCGTGGTACCCGGCCAGCATCTTCTTCCAGGGCATGAAGTTCATGCTCTTCGGCGACCCCACGCTGCCCTTGCCGTATCAATAAATGCACCGGGTCCATTGTTCGTGCTGATCCACTTCACCACCATCGTCCGCGCCGTGCCGCACGAGCAGAGCGGCGAGATCGTCGCGCTCGACTGGAGCTCGAAACGGGTCATCGCGCGAAGGCCCCTGTACGCCGACGATCCGGACGTGGTGGACGGCAACCCCCGCGGCGGGGCGCGCGGCGGGCGGGGCATCCTGCCGCGGGGCGGGCGGCTCTGGGTCGCCTCGTATCACACTCTGCATCAGTTCGACCAGGATTTGCGGGAGATGGGCCGGCTCTCGCACCCTCTCTTCGTCGGTCTGCATGAACTGTGCGATGATCCGCGGGATGACTCCATCTGGGTGTGCTCCACCGCCATTGACGCCGCGCTTCGGCTGGATGCGTCAGGGCGCGTGGTGGAATCGTGGTGGCCGCGTGAAACGCCCCGGCTGCAGCGCGATTTCGGTCTGTCGCCGCTGGTGATCGACAGACACGCCGACAATCGCACGCGCTGGCTGGATCAATCGCACGCCAAGAGCCCCAGCCACTGCCATCTCAACGCCGTGCGCGTGCATCATGGCGAGGTGTTCGCCCTGCTCAACCGGCTGGGCGTGGTCTACAACGTCACGCGCGATGAGGTGCTCGTTCACGATCCGCTGCTGCACGGGGCGCACAATCTGTCTTTTCGGGGCGATCGCTGCGTCATCAACGACTCCAGGGGGCGGCGCGTGCGGATGTACGGTCCTGACGGGGCGTGCGAGCGCTCCATCGACCTGGCGAAGTTCGCTCCCGTCGCCGCCCTGCTGGAGCAGGTGGGCCCGGTTCGCCCCGCCGCGCTGCCGCTGTTCGTTCGCGGCCAGCACCTGCTGCCGGACGGGCGGCTGTTCGTCGGTCTGTCGCCTGCGTCGATCGCGCTGCTCGATCTCGACCGGGGCGAGTTGCTCGACCTGTTCACGCTCTCGCGCGATGTGCATCACACGATTCACGGGCTGCACGTGAGTGCGACGGGTGCATCGGGTGCTTCGTTCAGATGATCCGCCCCTTCGTATACATCGCGTCGCTGCGCCGCACCGGCTCCACCGTGCTGGCCGAGGCGCTCACCGCGCTGCCGCACTCGTACATCTTCATCGAGCCGCAGTTCGGCGAGAATCGCTGGTCGATCAAACCCGGCGACGCTGAACTGCTCGCCCCCTTCGGCCTCGATCTCGAGGCGCGGCGTGAGCGGTGGCTCGCCGGGCGCCGCACGCCCCACGCGGTGGAGGTGCTGCGCGATGACGTCGTGACGCCGCTGGCGAGCCGCATCGGCCAGCTGGGCGTGAAGGAGATCCGCCACGAGGGCTGGCGCGCGTACCAGCGTGCTTTCCCGTCCATGCGCATCATCCTCACCGCCCGCGACCCGCGCGACATCTACATCTCGCTCTATCACCGCCAGAGGCAGGGGCTTGGCACGTGGAAGGGTGAGTACACGCCTCAGCGCGTGGCGGCGGACCTGAACGTACAGTTCGCCTTCCAGCTCGATATGCACGCCGCCGGGCCGACCCTGCGCGTGCGCTACGAGGACTTCACCGCGGACCCTGGCGCGATCGAGCGTGTCAGGCGGTTCATCGACAGTCCGATTCCCGTGGCCGCCACGGGCGAGATCGGCGGGTTTCTCGCCCGCGCGCCCGGACGGTCGGATGAGCACGCTCTGCACGGCGGCTCGATCACGACCCGGCGCGCCGGTCGCTGGCGCGATGAGCCGGACGCGGCGCTGCGTGATCAGGCCCGCATGCTCTTCGACCTGATGCCTGACTATGCGACGTTCTGGAACTACGGCGATGAGGCGGGCGGCGGCTCCCGCTGAACGGTTTCAGTTCCCGGTCATTGGTTGTCGCAGGAAGACGATCACCAAGGATCAACAACCGGCATCGGCAATTGCTCAGCCCCGGTCTCACTCGCCTCCCCGGCTGCGTCGCCAGGCGTCGTGGAGCGAGTCATCCAGAATGGTGAGCGACGCCTCATCCACCAGCCGCCGCGCGAGCTGCTCCATCAAGAGGCGCTCCTGCCGGCGCCGCGAGAACTCGGTCAGCGGCTCGCGCTCCTCCTCGATGGTCCGGCCCGTGCCGGGCACGAGCCGCTCCAGGCGGAGCAGCGCGAATCCGCCATCGACCATGATCGGGCGCGACACCTCGCCCGCCTGCATCGAGAAGAGCGCCTCGCGCACCGCGGGGGGGAACGACGGGTCGCCCGCGCTGATCGGCTCAATCAGCCCGCCGCGCGAGGCGCTGACGTCGGTGGACATGTCCACGGCGATGTCGGCGAAGGATTCGCCCCGCGCCACGCGCCGCAGGGCGTGCTCGGCCTGGGCGAGCGTTGGGGTGACGATCAGCCGCGGCTGCCGACGTTCGCCGTGCAGCGCTTCCCACGCCTGACGGAGGGCGGCGTCGGTCACCTGCACCTCGTCGCGCACGAGTCGGCGCAGGGCGGCGTTGCGCCGAAGCAGGGCGTCAAACCGGGTCCGGCCAAGCCCTTGGCGGGTCCGAAGTTCGCTCAGCAGGCGCACGGCGTCATCGGCGTTGGGGCTGAGCGTGGCCAGCAGCAGCCGACGCTCCTGCTCGACGGCCCCGGCGTCGAGCGACAGCCCGCGCCGGGTCATCTCCAGTTCCAGACGCCGATCGAGCACGATTTCGGCGAGCGCCTGGGTTCCGGCCATCTCCAGCAGGAGCGGCTCCAGATCGCTCATCCGAACTGGTTTGCCTTCCACCAGGGCCATCGTCCGCCCGGTCCCCGGCGGCTGGGCCGCGGTCCGCCCGGCGGCTGGGGGGGCGTCGGGGGGTTGCGCCGTCGCCGTCTCGGTGGGATTCGCGTCATTCCCTGCCGAATCCGGTGTGGCGGCGCATCCGTATAACCAGAGTCCCGTCAGGGCACAGAGACTTCCCCGGACGATCCGCGCGCGGTACGCTGCCATGGTGCAAGGGAATCCGCACAGGCCGAACGAGTCAAACGGAGGCCGCGACCGCATGCCCAAGGTCAAGGTGGTGATCTGCCCGTACTGCGGCGACACGCAGCCCTCCGGGGATCGGTGCCGCCACTGCAAGGGGCTGTTCGAGCCGCTCAGCCGGCAGGCGACTCACAACGCCATGGGGCCGTGGTTCGTGCGCGATCCCAACAACCCGTTCCAGCCCGGCTGCAGCTACGAGACGCTGGTGAAGCTGATCGATGCGGGACGGGTGTCGAAGTACACCATCATCCGCGGGCCGACGACCAAGCAGTTCTGGACCATCGCCAAGCACACGCCCGGCGTGGCTCACCTGCTGGGGTACTGTCACCACTGCGACGCCGCCGTGAACAAGAAGGATCTGGGGTGCCCGCAGTGCGGGGCGCCGTTCGGCGCGTACCTCGATCGCAACTTCCTGGGGCTTCCTGAGGTCAAGCCCATGCCGGGGGACGTGGACCCGAGCGACACATCACCCGGTCAGTGGACCGCGCGAGAGGTGCTGCGCCCCACCGCGCCGGGGCTGTCCAGTTTCGGAACCGACGAGGAACTCATGGCCGGGGGCTCCCGTTTCGAGGGGGTGACGCACGGGGCGGCTTCGGCGCTGGCGTCGGCTCCGGCGGTGGCGACCGCCCAGCCGGCGCCGCCTCCGAGCATCGGGCTCGACGTGGACGCCTCGTACCTGGCGGCGCGTCAGCGCACGCTCGAGCGTCAGATCGCCCGTCAGAAGCAGACCGTGCGCATGCTGGTGATCCTGCTGGTGCTGGCCTTCGCGGTGGCGGGCGTCAGCGGCATCATCGCCTACCAGAAGAACCGTCCGGCGCCGAGTACCGGCGGTGGTGGGCCTGGCGGCACGATCGGGGAAACGCGAGAGAGTGACGGAGCCGTCGATGGTGTGACAAAGTTGCCGCCCGGTGGAACCGGGGGCGTGGTTGATGGCGGGTCGGAAGTCGCTGATAACGGAGATACCGCTCACCCCGGCACCCCCGGCTCCACTCCGCCGGGGGCGGGCGCCGCGCCGGGCGATCCGGGCGGCGCGGGTGTTGACGGCTCGCCGCCGGGGAATGGCGATGCTCCGGTTGATTCGCCATTCCTGGTCGAAGTCGAGCAGGCCCGATCGCTCGCCAGGCAGTCGGAGAACGCCGACCTCGATCTGGATGAGCGCATCAAGGCGATGAAGCAGGCCATCGACATCCTCAAACGAGTGCTGGCGTCGTCGCCGGAGTCCGAACGTCCCGCCGACCTGCCGGAGTTGATCGCCGCCTATGAGCGCGCCCTGAAGAAACTGGAGCTCAAGAAGTTCTTTCCCTGAGCCGCCCGCGTCGATTGACGTGGCCTCGTCTTGCCTTAGGTGACTTTGTGACAGCCCAGGGCGGTTGAAGCGTCGTGGTGAATGGTGGGTGCTGGCCTGCGAGGGAAGACCCACGGCAGGTCCGAGAACTCGTCGGAGGTGTCCTGAATGACCCGGAACACGCTCAGCGGTGGGGGGCGTCTCGCGCGGCGTTCGAGCGCGCTGCGGGTCGCCGCCGCCATCGTTGTTGGGCTTGGAGGATGGGGAAGCGGAGCGGCGTCCGGGCAGATTCCGGACGTGGGCGTCATTCGCATCACCGAAAGTGACGGGCGTTTTCGTACGTCGGCTCCGTTGACGCGCGAGGATCCGTACTGGTTCCAGTTCGACACGCTCGTCGATCCGCGCAAGCCCGACCGGGGCACGCGGGGCCGCGTCGCCGAGCAGTTGGTGTACGAGATCATCAGCGGCATGACCGGTCCCGGTGATGGACCGGCGAAGGCGGAGCAGGCGGCGCGGGAGCTGGTGGCCTTCGTTCCGGAACGGCCTGCGGCCCACTACAACCTCGCCTGCGTGCTGGCGTCGCGCGGCAAGATCAACGAGGCCCTTGACGCCTACGAGAAGGCCATCGCCCTGGGCTGGCGGCATGAGCGGCACACGTCCATGGATGGGTCGCTCGACCCCCTGCGGTCGCATCCGCGATTCGCAGCCCTGACGGAGCGAATGACGCGGCTGGTCGCGGAGGAAGCGGTCACGCCGCGACCTATTCGCACGGATGCGTGGCAGACGGCGGTGGGCGACCTGGAGCGGGAGGCGCCGGCCATCCTTGCCCGTCATCACGTGCCGGGGGCTTCGATCGCGCTGGTGTCGGACGGCAGGGTGGTGTGGACCGGCGCCTTCGGTCGCAAGGACGAGCGCAGCGACGAGCGACTGAGCATGGGCACGCTCTTTCGCGTGGACGGACCGGCGCGGCTGCTGACCGCCATTGTGGCCATGCAGTTGCATGAGCGTCAGGCCTGGTCGCTTGATGACCCGTTGTCGAAGTGGACGAGCGCGCTGCGTTTCGGCTCGCTCGACTTCGCCAGGGACGTGACCATCCGGCGGGCGCTCAATCACACTGCCGGACTGGCGGCCCGTCGTCTCACCGAGCCGGCCGAGGGCGTAGATGACGAAATCAACCGCACCATCGTGCTCGACCCGTCCCGCGTGGGGGTGAAGTACACGTGGGCGCCGGAGGCGTACCTGGCCGTGGGGCGCGCCGTGGAGAAGGCCCTGGCCAACCCGGACACCGCCGATCAGCGCGAAAGCGACGAGTTCGACGGGTACTTCGGCGAGCGCGTGCGAGCCGGGGTGCTCACGCCGCTGCGCATGAACGCCACACGCACTGGCTACGTCACGCGCGAGCGGTTCGACGTGGCCACGGGCCATTCGGAGTACGGCACGCCCTACCTGGCGGCGATGGAGCCCCGCAAGCCGGCCTCGCCGATCTTCACCACCGCGGGCGATCTGGGCCTGCTGCTCGAGTTCATGCTCGGCAGCCACGCTGACGGCGTCCGACCCGTGCTGACGATCGAGTCCATCGCGTCGATGCATGCGCCGGGGCTGGAGCATCCCGCACTCGCTGGCTGGCACTTCGGACTGGGAATCGAGGTGCGGGAGACCGAGTTCGGCCGGTGCGCCCAGGTGTCGAGCGTTCGTCAGGGCGTCGGCTGCCTGATGCGCTGGTATCCGGATTCAAAGTGCGGCGTGGTGATCCTCTTCAACGCCGACACCGGCCTGCCAGCGGCGGAGCGACTGGCCAATCTCTCGCTGGGCGGAATCTGACCGAAGACGTGGGGAATCGTGGTAATGGCGCCTCGTGCAACGCCTCCCGTATCCTCCGGGGGCGACATGGTCATCTCCCGCGGCCGATAAGCGACGCGCGTCACGTCCGCAAACCTGCATCGAAGTCCAATCACGCAGGTCGGGTTCAGCGGCCTGCTGTTTGAGCCGATGAAGATGGCGTTCGATCGCGCCGCTTCCGACCTGGATTGTCGGAGGCATGGTCCGCGAGGGCCGTTGGCGCGGAGTTCAGGTTGGGGCCTTCCTGTGGAGGGCCATGAGCGAGGGTTCCGCCATGATGCGTGACTCTACCCCGACGACGGCGCCGTTGCGCCGTCATGTTCCGCCGGAGACCGCCCCAGGTGGCGGCGCCGTCAATTCGGGATCAGATCACGCACGGCGGTTCTCGCGGGGAGAACGCCATGAAGTCGATCCTCCTGGCCGACGCCGACCCGATGTCCCGGGAACTGCTGTCCGA
This sequence comes from Phycisphaeraceae bacterium, assembly GCA_015709595.1. Classification (NCBI taxonomy): domain Bacteria; kingdom Pseudomonadati; phylum Planctomycetota; class Phycisphaerae; order Phycisphaerales; family Phycisphaeraceae; species Phycisphaeraceae bacterium. The sequence continues at coordinate 992,518 of CP054178.1, read as the reverse complement.
AGCGCTCCGCGAGCGCGGCTACGCCGTCACGACGGTCGCCAGCGGCCGGGAAGCCGCGACGATCTGTCGAACAGCGCCCATGGACGTGCTGCTGCTTGACCTGGCGCTTACCGAACTCGACGGCGAGGGTGTGCTGCGCGCCCTGCGCGGCAACGAGCGCACGCGGTCGCTGCCGGTGGTGATTCTGACCAGGGTGCGCGATCGCGCCCGCCTGATCGAAGCCGCCCGACTCGGCGTGCGCGGGATCGTGCTGAAACAGGAGTTCTCGCTGCGCGCCGTGCTGGCGCAGCTGGATCGCATTCTCGCCGCTCCGTCGGCGACCTCCGGAACCGCGGTGACGATGACGGACGCCGCGACTCCGCCCCCGGCCGCGACAAGGTCCGAACCGGTGTCCCCGGACCACGTCGATGCCCGGAGGTCGCCGACGGGCGGCGTGGGTGCGCCGCGTTCTCTCACCGCCGCGTCGGTGGTGGAGGCGTCTCCGCGCGGTTCATCGTCGGACCGTGAGCATCCTCTCATCATCGAGGTTCCCCCCACGCTCGAGGAGGACACCGCGGCGCTCAAGTCGCTGCGCCCGCCCATCGGCAAGTCGCGCCTGCTGGAGATGATCGATGGCTGCGGCGAGCTCAAGGGCTTCTCGCCAGCCGTGAGCGAGGTGCTCAAACTCACCGGCAACCAGAACGCCTCCATCGAACAGATCGCCAAGGCGATCAGCCGCGACCACGCCATCGCGCTGAAGGTGCTGCGGCTGGCCAACTCGGCGGTGTATACGCGCGGCGAGCCGGTGGACTCCATGCAGAAGGCCGTGCTGCGCATCGGCGTGGGACAGATTCGGCAGGCGGTTCTCAACCTGGCCCTGGTGGAGCGCCTGAGCGTGCGCTCCATCGACGGCACGGTGGACGGGGACCAGTTCTGGGAGCACGCCATCGCCACCGGCTTGATCGCCTCCGAGATCGCCCGTTCACGCGACGAGAAGGAAGTGGACGGCGCCTTCACCATGGGGCTGCTGCACGACGTGGGGCGCATGGTGCTGCTCACCGAGGCCCGCGAACCCTATGAGCAGGTGCTCGAAGCGGCCGGACGACTCATGCTCCCGCTTGAGCAGGTGGAGCAGGCCATGCTTCAGATCACCCACGCGGACGTGACCGCGCGGGTGTTCCAGACCTGGAAGTTCTCGCGCCATCTCATCACGCCCATCACCATGCACCACGTCTCGGCGGGCAACATCCGCCAGGTGGCCTCCAACGAGGCGACCGAGGTCGCCACGCTCGGCCTGGCCGACCGGCTCGCCCACGCCTTCATGCTCGGTTCGAGCGGCAATGAGACGATTGCTCCCACCGAGGATCTCTGTGAACTGCTCGACCTTGATCCGTCCGTCGTCGCGCGCATCGAGATGACCGCGCGCGACGAGACCGACAAGATCAAGTTCGCCCTGCTGGCGCGATCGAACCTGTCGAACTGGGATCAACTGAACCTGGTGCATCAGTCGCAGTTGCTCAGGCCGCTGCGTCCCCTGTACGTCGCCCCCGCGCCGGCCATCGACGCGCATCGCATCTTCGTCGAGCAGCTCGCGGACTGGGGTGACGGCGAGCCCGCCAACCTGGGGCTCATCCGCTTCCGCAACCCCCGCGATCGAGAACCCATGTCCCGCGCCTATGCCGAGCGCGAACGGGCCCAGGGACTGCCGAAACTACCGCTCATCTGTCTCTCGGCGGGCGGACGAATCGCGCCCATGCCCTCATTGATGGAAGGCCGTCGGGTCATTCAGCTTTCCACGCCCTTCACCATCCGCCGGTTCATCGGCGTGGTCAATGGACTCCTGACCGGCGCTGCGGGAGCGCCGGAGGAGGCGGGCCGGGACGACGAGTCGCGCGCGATGTCGATGGCGGCCTGAGAACGGAGCGCCCGCATCATCCGCCCGAGCCGGGCGTCGGCGCCGGCACGTAATGCGGCGGAGGCGCCTCCACGGGCAGGTTCCAGATCTTGGACGACTGCACGCTGTAGCCCGTCAACTCCTTGCGCAGGTGCACGGTGATCTGGCCCACGCCGCCGCCGGCGCGGGGGAAGACCAGGTCGCACTCGGCGTTCATGGCCCGCGAGCGGACCTGCGTGACGTGATAGGTCCACTGGTCCGGCTGCGTCATGGGCGCGCCCGTCCCCAGCTTGGCGATCACCAGGTCGTACACCTTGGCGGGGCAGCCGGCGGGCAGATTGATGAAGTACTCACGCTCGCCCCCGAAACGGGCGTGCACGTGCTGGATCGCCGCGGCCATGATCGACGGGACCGGCTCGTAGGCGGGGTTGTCGATGCTCGACGCGCCCTCGATGGGCGGGTAGGTGGCGAAGGGTGCGCACGAGGCGAGCGCGATTCCCACCCCAAGCCCGGTACACGCGATGACGAGCCGGGCCAGGCGGACTGGCATGGATAGTCGGGCGGGGATGACGGTCTCTCGGTGTCGGCGCATGGCGGGTCTCCGTACGCGGTGCGGCCGCGCTCCATCGCGGGCTGCATGGAGTGTACCCGCCGGGGCGTCGCGCGGCACGGCGGCGCTGCATCGGCAACGCTCGATTCACGCAATCACACCCGAAACCAGACGTTTCCCGTCTGGCGATCCGCCCTGGAACGTGGCATAATCAGGGGCTTCCCATGCCTGGCTCACGTCGCAAGCCCGATCCGTACGCGATCACGCCGCCCCCCGCCGGTCCGCGGCTGCCCGGCGCCAGCGATGTCATCGTGTGCGAGGACGTAGACGCGGTGATCGACCGCATCGCCGCCGAGATGGTGGTGCAGGGTCTGGAGTGCGTGCGGCGCTTCGGCGACTTCCACCTGGCGCTCTCCGGGGGGCGCACGCCTGAGCCGCTCTATCAGCGGTTGATGTACGACCCCGCCTGCCGCGCTCTGCCCTGGCGTCGCACCCACCTGTGGCTGGTGGATGAGCGTCTGGTGCCGCACGACCATGCGGAGTCGAACTATCGCATGATCCGCGAGACGATCGTGGATCACGCCGACATTCCGCCCGAGCAGGTGCATCCCATCTCGACGTGCTCACCGGCGTGCGACGAGGAATACGAGCGCGAGCTGCGCGAGCACCTGATGTGGCGCGAAAAGGGGCAGGATCGACTGGACTTCGTGCTCCTGGGGATGGGTGCGGACGGGCACACCGCCTCGCTCTTCCCCTACAGCGACGCGGTGAACGAGGACGCCCGGCTGGTGCGGCTCAACCGGGGCGGGCAGACCCCGTCGCCCGGTCGTGTGACGATGACGTACCCGCTTCTCAACTCCGCACGTTACGTGGCGGTGATGGTGACGGGCTTCAGCAAGGCGGAGACAATCCGCCGCGTGGCCTCGGCGCGCGACACGGTGCAGGAGCTGCCGATCCTGGGAGTGCGCCCCACCGGAGGCGACCTGGTGTGGTATCTGGACCGCGAGGCCGCCGGGCTGGGCTTGCAGGGTCAAGGTGAGGGATCATCCGCCACCGGCGCCGAGGCGGGCCAACCGTTGACATGGCGCGATCGACCAGGCATGGATTTCGACGAACTCGAGGGCGACGCGCCGCCCTTCGATGAGAACGAGTTCAAATGACCGTTCGCACGAACCTCGTCAAGGATCGGCGTCCCCTGCACTTCACCTGGCTGGGCGACCTGCTGGCCGACGTGCAGCAGTTCGACGGCGCGACCGTCATCGCCACGGGCAATTGGACGCCCGCCCAGATCGTGCAGCACGTGGCGAAACTCATTCATCTGTCGATTGACGGCTTCCAGGGCCTCATGGCCCCGTTCATCCTGCGGGCGCTGGGGCGGCTGTTCAAGCGTCACATGCTCACCAGGCCCTTGAAGCCGGGAATCACGCTTCCGGGCCGCTTTGACCTGCTTCTGCCGGACCCGGACGTGACGTGGGACGACGCCGTGTCGGAGCTGTGGCGCGCGGTCGATCGCGTGCAGCAGGGCGAGCGGATGGAGCAGCCCAGCCCGGTTCTCGGCCCGCTGACGCACGAAGAGTGGGAGCAACTCCACTGTCGCCATGCAGAGATGCACTTCAGTTTTCTCAAGCACGGTGGGACTTGAGCCGGATCCGATGGTCGCGGGCGAGACGCCCGCGCCACAGGTGCGGATGATGGTCGCGGGCGAGACGTCCGCGCCACAGTCCCCATCAGTCGGTTCTCACTGATTCAGGTAATCCCGCAGAATCACCATCGCCGCCAGGGCGTCCCGGCGTTGTTTCTTCTCCCCGCGCGTGCGTCCGGAGCGGTCGAGGTACGCCTCCGCCGCGTCGCTGGTCAGCCGCTCGTCCTGATACACGATGCGAATGGGCGGCGACGCCGCGGCCTCCAGGCGCGCGCCGAACGCGCGCACCAGCCGGGCGCGGTCGCTCTCCGAACCGTCCATGTTGATCGGCAGGCCGAGCACCAGCACGGCGGCTCCGTGCTCACGGGCGGCATGGAGAATCGCCTCGATCAGCCGCGCTTCCTGCGCCGGGCGAATGATGTTCAGCACTTCCACGGGCGTGACGATGCCCGTCTCATCATCGCCCACGGCCAGCCCGGTGCGCTTGTCGCCCAGATCAACCGCCATCAGCCGCATGACGGAGTGTAGGGGCGGTGGAGTGTGCGGTGATGGTCCGTGCGCCGTCAGAAGAGCCCTCACTCCGGCCTTCTGACACGGGACGAGGGGAATGCAGCCGAAAGCCGAAAGCCGAAAGCCGAAAGCCGGTCCATCAGCCCAACCGTCTTCCGCTCACTCCTCCAGTCCCTTGGCTTCCCATCGCACCTGACCCTGTCCAAGGAGAGTTCCCGTCGCGAAAGCCAGATCGACCTGGGCGATCTGGTAGTCCACCAGGGCGCGAATCTCGGCGTTCTGCGCGTCGGCGAGAGCGGCGGCGGCGTCGAGCACATCCGTGCTGGTGCGGGCTCCTGCGTCGTACTGGCGCTGCTCGCCCAGCAGCACCTCGCCCGCCAGGATGGCCGCCTGCCTGGCCGCCAGCACGCGCTGCCAGTTGGTGTCGAAGGTGTCCACGGCGTTGCGCACCTCGGTTTCGATGGCCTGGCGCCGCTGCTCCCTGGTGGCCAGTCGCTGCAGCCGCTCGAGAATGGCGCGGTTGATGCGGGCGTTGGCGGCTTCGTTGCCGATGGGGATTTCCGCGCGCAGCCCGGCGGACCAGTCCTCGAACCGCTTGCTGGCCATCAGGTCGAAGGAGTTGCCGAGGTTGCCTCCCAGTCCGTTCACGGTGTATGAGTAGTCCAGCACCACGAGCGGCAGGGCCTGGTTGCGCTGAAAGTCGATGGTGCTGGCGTTGATCGCCAGCCGCAGCTCCTGCTCCAGCATCTCCATGCGGTTGTCGATGGCGAAGGCGGCGAGTTCACCGGCGTCGAGTTGCAGCCCCAGCGGGTTGGGCTCGGTGGTGGGCAGCACCGCCTGCTGGTTATTGACGGGCAGGTCTGTGCGATTCATCAGTCGCTTGAGGTCGCGCTCCCGCTGCTTCACGGCGTTCTGGGCCACGATGATGGCTTCAAGCCGCTGGGCGACGCCGGACTCGGCCCGCGTCACCTCGATGCGCGGGGCCGTCTCCTGCGCCACGCGACGGCGGGCGCGCTCCAGTTGCGCCACCGCCAGTTCATACTGCTTGAGCGCGACGTCCAGCGACTGCCGGGCGGCGTACAGGTTCCAGTAGGCGCGGTCCACGTTGGCCAGCACGCGGATGGCCTCGAGCTTCGTGAGCGCGTCCGTCAGGCGCTTCTGGTACTTCGCCACCCGGATGCCGTGCGTATTGGGCCGCACGCCCGCGTTGCGCAGCAGCGGCTGGGAGATCGAGAACCGCAGGTCGGTCGAGAACGACGGGTTGAGCGTGGCGAAGGCGTTGTTGGTCTCGGTGCGGTTGACCGGCAGGTTGACGTTGACCGTGCCGCCCGTGCGCAGCGGAATGTTGACGCCGAAGTCGAACTCGTCGATCAGCGCCTGCGAGTTGGCGAGCGTGGAGGCGGTGGCGGCGTCCACGTGCGTGCGACGCGCCGAGGCGGTGAACACCCACTCGAACCGGGCTTCCTCCTCGTTGATCGATTCCTGCGCGATGGCAGGGTCGTACAGGGTCACCTGCAGGTCGAGATTGCCCGCCAGCGCGGCGGCGCGGGCCTCGGCCAGCGAAAGCGACACCGGCTCGCCGGGGCGCACCATTGACTGAGGCGACCAGTCGCGCCGCATCGCGGCGGTCGCCTCCTCCACCGACACGGGCGGCGTGCGCGACGAGGATGCGAAATCCTTCGCGTCGATTATCTCCACCGCGCCCTCACGGGCGATCTCGAGGTAGTAGTCGTTGCGGGAAAGCGGATTGGCGTTCTCGCAGCCGGTCAGGTTCATCCACAGATAAACACAGATGAGCACGGATGGAAAGCGTGTAGAGTTCGTCACGACTGGTCGGCTCCCGTCAAGCGGTCGAGTACCGAAAGGGCGGCTGGTTGGCACGGTGCTCCCTTGCGACCAGGGGATCGAGCCGAAGCACCCGAGATGGCTGGCCGAACACGTTCCGATCGGCATGATCCTCTTTATCCGTGTTCATCGGCGGACCATGTTCACTCATGCCGCAGGGCTTCGATGGGGTCGAGTCGGGCGGCCTTCACGGCGGGGAACATGCCGAAGATGATGCCCACCGCCGCGCTGAAGGCGAAGGCCATGATGACCGCCCACAGCGGAATGGCCGCCTGCTCCAGCCCGGCGTTGGGAATCTTGGTCAGCCCGAAGGCCAGGAGCTGGGCGATCGTCAGACCGGCCAGCCCGCCCGCGAAGCAGAGCATGACCGCCTCCACCAGGAACTGCATCAGAATCGCGCCGGGGCGCGCGCCCACGGCCTTGCGCAGCCCGATCTCGCGGGTGCGCTCGCTGACCGACACCAGCATGATGTTCATGATGCCGATGCCGCCCACCAGCAGCGAGATGGCGACGATGCCGCCCGCGATGGCGGTGATGCCCGCCGCCAGCGCCTGAAACTGCGCGATGAACTGGTCGATGGCCTGCACCTCGAAGGTGTCGGCGTCGCCCGGCTGCAGGTTGCGGGCCTTGCGCATCACGAAGCGCACCTCGGCCTTGGCCTCCTCCGCCACGTCGGGCGACCAGGTCTGCCCCAGGATGAAGAAGAAGAAGTCCGGCGGCTGCATCTTGCGGGCCGTGGAGAACGGAATGATGACCTCGGTGGCCACGTTGCGCTGGTTGAAGATGCTGGCGGGGCGTTTCTCCACCACGCCCACGATCAGGAACTGGCGGTTGTTGAGCAGGATGGTGTCGCCGGTCGGATCGGCGTCGAGACGGAGCTCCTTGATGGCGTCCTCGTTGACCAGGCAGACCTGCCGCGCCATTTCCTCATCGATGCGGTTGAACGGGCGGCCCATCAGCACGCTTCGATTCTCGATCTCATGCCAGGTGGGCCAGATGCCCGTGACCTCGACGCCTTCACGCATCTCGTCGCCGGCGCGGATGATCGCGCCCAGCGTGGTCTGCGGCGTGACGTGCTTGATCGACGGGCAGTTGGCGGCGATCTCCTCAAGTTCCTCCGGCTTGAGGCGGATCTTCTCCCACGGGTACTTGTTGCGCGGTTCGCCGTCGGGCCGGTCGTGGATGATGAAGATCTTGTTGGCGCCCAGCGTCTGGAACTCGGTGAGAACCTTGGTCTTCAGCCCGTCAAGCGCGGCGATGACCGCCGTCACCGACGCCACGCCGATGATGATCCCCAGCGAGGTGAGGAACGACCGCGTCTTGTTCGCCCAGATCTGCGACAGGGCGAGCATCACGGTCTGCGCCAGGAAAAGGGGGTTGAGGATCATGGGCGGGCGAACCACGGGTCAGGCGGAGTCGGCGACGGAACGCGGCGCGAACGGGGCGGCATGCACCATGCGCTTCATGTGCTCCAGGTGAACGGGATCCTGCGCGCGGGGCAGGTCGGAGAGAATCTGGCCATCGCGCAGACGGATGATCCGCTGGCAGGCGGCGGCCACATCTTCCTCGTGCGTGACGAGGATGATGGTCTGCCCCTCGGCGTGCAGCTCCTGAAACAGGTTGATGATCTCGGCGGTGGTCTGCGAGTCGAGGTTGCCGGTGGGCTCGTCGGCCAGCAGGATGGCGGGTCGATTGACGAGCGCGCGGGCGATGGCGACGCGCTGCTTCTGCCCGCCGGACAGCTGATTGGGTCGGTGGCGCACGCGCTCGCCAAGGCCCACCCGGTCCAGGGCCTCGCGGGCGCGCTTGCGTCGGTTGAGCCACCCGCCGCGGGCGTAGACCAGCGGCAGCTCCACGTTCTTCTGCGCGGTCTGGCGCGGTAGCAGCTCGAAGGACTGGAAGACGAACCCGATCAGTTCGTTGCGCACCTGGGCCAGTTCCGCGCCGCTCATGCGGTCGGTGCGGCGTCCGGCCAGGTGATACTCCCCCGCGCTGGGGCGATCAAGGCAGCCCAGGATGTTCATCAGCGTGCTCTTGCCTGAGCCGGAAGCGCCCATGATGGCGACGAACTCGTTCTTCTCGATATCCAGGTCAACCCCACGCAGGGCGTGGATGCGCTCCACGCCCACGCGATAGGTCTTGCGCATCTGGCGGATCCGGATGGTCATGACGCGGATCCGCCGGTTGAGCCGCCCGCGGCGGCGCCGCTGGCGGGCTTGCGGGGCAGCGTGGTCAGGTCCACCACGCGCTCATCATGCCTGATCTTGTCCAGCACCTTGTACGGACCCGTCACGATCACGTCGCCCGCGTCAAGTCCGCCGAGAACGAGCGTGTGGGTCAGATCGCTGGGGCCGACGCGCACGGGCGTGGCGACGGCCTTGCCGTCCACCACCCGGTAGGCGACGCGAATGGTCTTCTTGTTGCGGTCCACGTGGGGGTTGTTTTCGACCACCTCGATGGGGAGATCCTCGACGGCCCGCTCGACCACCGCCTGGCTGGGGACCACGATGCCGGTATGGGTGGCGATCTCGATCTCGACGTTGGCCACGTGACCCGAGCGGATCTCGCGCCCGTCGAGCCGGAGCATGATCTCCGTTTCGAAGAAGCCGGTTCCGTCGTTGGCGGTGGTTCGCTGCAGGGCGATGCGGTCCACCACGCCGTGGAAGACGGTGTCGCGATAGGTTTCGATGGTGACGCGCGCCTTCTGCCCCGTCTGAAGCTTGGCCACGTCCGCCTCGGCGACGCGGGCGATCATCTTCATGCGCGACAGGTCGGCGATGGTCATGATGACCGTGCCGGGGTTGTTCATGGTGCCGGTGACGACGCGCTCGCCCACCTCGGCGTTGAGCTTGGTGACCTTGCCGTCAATGGGCGAGGCGATGATGGTGTTGCGGAGCGCTTCCTCGGCAAGGCGGATTTCCGCCTCGCCCTGGCGCACCGCCGCCTCCGCCTGCAGAATTTGGGCGTCAGCGGCCTGCAGCGAGCTTTCCGCTGCGGCGATGAGCATGTTCGAGGCGTCGATCTGGGCCAGCACCTCGCGCACGCGCTCCTGGGCGGTCTCGAGTTCGGCCAGCGGGATGTCGCCCGAATCGTGGAGCTCACGCTTGCGCTGCAGGTTCTTCTCCGCGAACTCCAGCGTGGTCAGCACGCCCTTGTGCCGCGCCTGCTGTTCGAGCAGCTGCGCCTGGGTGCGGGCGCGGCTGGCTCGCACGGATTCGAGATTGGCCTTGGTGGATTCCAGCGACGCCTGCGCCCCCAGCAGCCGGGCCGTGAGTTCGCGATCGTCCAGACGCACCACCACGTCGCCCTTCTTCACCAGGTCGCCTTCGCGGAAGGGCAGCGCGACGATCTCGGCGACCACGGTGGCGCTGATGTCCACCTTGGTGTTGGGTTCGATCTCGCCCGGCGCCGGGACCGATTCGATCAGTTCGCGGGCCGCGACCGTTTCGACCCGCACTTCGGTGGCGCGGGGCGCGCTGGCGAGAAACGTCATGTGGTCCCTGAACACAAAGCCGGCTATCGCCAGCCCGCCGATTGCGAGCACCACGAAGCCGACAATCACGCCGATGATGATCTTCACGCTGCAGCCCCAGGCCCCCCGGGATGCTCCATTATTGGGCTGCACCCGACCGGGGTTTCAGCGGGGAGTCAGACCATTCAGCGTCGCGGACCGGATTCGGCGATCAGGCGATGCCGAACGACGCCAGCAGAGGCATCAGCATGGCGCGCTTGTTCTCCGGGTCGATCAGCCAGAGGAAGTCGTCGAAGAGGAACTCGAGCCGGATCGCCAGCAGTGCGATGCGCCCCATGACGGTGTAGCCGAAGCCGGCGCCGAAGGTGATCATCAGCACCCAGATGCCGACGCGGGCCGTCTTGCCCACGATGCCCTTGTGCTCGACGGAGAAGAAGAAGTAAACCAGGCACACCAGGCATCCAAAGACGATGAGCAGGTTCTTCACCGACTCCCACAGGTTGAACGCATCGTTGACCTCGACGTAGAGCGGCAGGATGCCGTTGCGAATCTGGGCCAGGAAGTCGCCGTGGATGTAGGCGACCAGGCGCAATCCGGCGGTGGTTCCGATAATGAAGGCGAGAGGCCATCGGGCGATCCAGTTGCCCTTGGGCGCCAGTCGCCACAGCAGCATCACGCCGAGCACGAGCGGAATGAGGTACCACAGGTTGCGGTCCTCGGCCAGGCCCGGCATCGCCCACTGCTGCACGGTGTCCGGCGAGAGCTTGCCGATCAGGTTGGGCACGATGGTGTCCCAGAAGGCGACGACCATCCAGTAGGCGGCGGAGACGCCCACGAGCACCGCTTCCGCGACCTTGTAGAGCGGGTTGTCGCGGTAGAGGAAGGAGAAGATGGCGAGCGTGAACAGTCCCGCCGCCCACACGCCCGCGGTGCGGGCCAGGGAGAATCGGTACTGTTCCGGGTTCGGCGCGGTCAGGCGCTCCTGGTCGTGCGTGCGCTTGGTGATGGAGGACTCCGAATCCCAGGTGATATGGTCCGGGCTGCCCGCGGCGGGGAGATTGGCGATTCCCTTCGCACGGGCGACGGCGATCGGCATCCACGTCGGCTTGCCGTCGACGGAGGCGGGATCGACCACCTGGACGAACTCGTGCTTGGTGACCTTGACGTACGAGGCGCCGGCGCCGCGCACCAGTCCGTTGACCAGCAGGCAGACGGCGCCGACCACCAGCAGAACGGTGAAGATCATCGACTCGCGGTTCATGCGCGGGCCTCCCGCTTCTTCTCGACGAAGTAGATCACGTTGGCCGCCACGATGAGCAGGATGATGAGCACGTGAGCGATGAGCTGCGGGCCCATGCGCTTGATGCCCTTGAGGTATTTGGGGTCTTCGACGAGTTCTCCGGCGGCGTTGCGCTTGCCGTACTTGTCCAGCACCAGTTTCTCATACTCCGCCGCCCCCTTGATGGCGCCGAGCAGTCCGGGCAGCTGGTTGGGAATGTAGGGGTACAGCAGCGGCGCCTGCACGCCGGTGCAGCCGGCGACGAGGCGGATGCGGTGGGGGGTGGCGGCGTACTGCACCCACTCCTTGGTGCCGGGGTATCCCGCCGACACGTTGATGATGAGTTTCATCGCCTGGATGTTCTCGATTCCCTGCATCATGGGAATCTGGCCCAGGTTGGTGCCCGCGGCGTCGGTGGAGTACAACTCGCGCAGGTTGGTCACGATGACGCGGATGACCCCCTCGTTGCCCGTCTTGAAGCCGAGGTTGACGTAATCCTCGCCGTAGACCATGTGGGGGAAGTCGGTCTTGATGACGTCGTTGATCACGTCGTCGATCATCTGCGGGCCGACGGGCCAGAGCGCCATGAAGTAGATCTTGAGTTTCTTCTCCGCGCAGTGCCGCACGAAGGCGGTGGCCATCGGCCCCAGTTCGCCCTCGCTGGCGGGGTCGAAGTCGTAGGCGAGGAGCACCTTGTCCCCCTCCTCCAGCGCCTCGATCTCGTTGTACACCGCCTCGGCCAGGCCGGAGGCCTTCTCCGGGAACTTCAACTGGAAGAGAATGGGCACCGCCACCGCGAGGAACATCAGCAGGAAGATCCAGCGGCGATCCAGCGTCTTGAGGAACGTGAACAGGTCGAACCCGCCCGGCCCGGCCTGGTTGGTGGCGTCAGCGGCCATGGGCTACTCCTTTCCCGATCCGAGGTAGGACCGGTCCACGCCCAGCAGCACCTTCAGCGAAGTGCTGGCGATGCCCAGCGCGATGCCGATCATGATCGCGCGGTTCCCGGCGGTGTTGAACACGCTCATGATGTACACCGTCATGTTGTCGATCTTGAGGTAGTTGATCAGCAGCTGGAAGAACGTGGGGTCCTGCGCCGGCGCCGAGGGCAGCCACGCGGTCAGCAGCACGCCCGCGAACGTGCGCCCCAGCAGGATCACGAACGCGGTGCCCAGCAGCAGCACCGCCTCGATGTTCTTGGCGCGGAAGGCCCGGAACGCCGCCGAGGCGATGTAGAACGCCAGCATGGCGAACATGGTCGCGGTGAGCGGCTTGAAGGCGTACTCGTAGAACCACCAGAAGGGGCTGCCCAGCTCGCGATAGTCGCCTGACCAGCCGTAGGCGGGATACTGCGGGTTCGGATTGACGCCGATCTTGCCCAGCCCCACGGCGAGCGTGGCGAGGAAGGCCGCCAGGCAGATGATCGAATACCCGTACCCCGCCTTGCGGTCGGAGATCTTCTTGAGGTGGATCTTGAGCAGGTTGCCCCCGCCCAGGATGAAGGCGATGCCCGCGAGGATGTTGAACCAGATCCCCACCACCTCGCCCCAGTTCTGCGCCCACGGAATGAAGAACGAGAAGATGAGGACGAAGCCCCCGATCGCCATGATGATGAGCGGTGCGGTGCGTTTCATGGTGGGAGGTTCCTAAACCAGCAGCGTGCCTCGCATGAAGTCCACGATTCCCTGCAGAAACTCGCTCTCGGTCATGGCCGCCAGGGTCCATGCGACGACGCCGAGAAGCATGCCGACGCCGACGATCACCTTGCCCACGTCCTGACCCTTGAGCGAGCCCAGCTCCTCGGGCGACCCGGACAGGTAGGCCGAGGCGGCGAAGAACTCCTCGCCGATCAGCGTGTAGTCGCAGGCCGCCACGAAGAAGGGCAACTGGGCCGGCTGCGCGGTGCCCGCCACCTGGATGGCGCCGATCGAGTTGCCAGTCTCGGCCAGGATCAGCGATTCGGCGAAGAACGAACCCATGTAGAAGCACGCCGCCGGCTTCTGGCGGACCATCATGCCCTGCAGGTACGCGACGTACCCGAACTGCTCGTCGGTGACGTAGTAGATCAGATCCTCGTTGTAGGCGTCGGGTCGTCCGGCGGCGAGAAACGCGTTCTGCACCGTCTCGCGGGCGGTGGTCATCACCAGCGAGCGGCTGGTGGGCACCTCGACCTTGGCGTCGTATTCCGCCGACGTGCGGGCCACGTGCGAGAGCACGTTGATGCCCGCGATGGTCTGGATGTCGTTCATGTCCTGAATGCCGGGGATGAACAGGATCGACCGGCCCATTTCCGTGGCCCGGCCCACCGCCTCATCCACCGCCTCCAGCCCGGCGATCTTGCGCACCTTCAGCGGCTTGCCCCCGCGCGCCAGCACGATGAACACCAGCACCGCGCCGCAGAACACGATCAGTGTGAGCAGGAAGTAGAACCGACCGCCGTCGAACCACTGCATGATCGGCTGTATCGGCTCCGACAGGCGGGCTGCGGCGGACGCGGCTCCGTCCTTCCCGACCGCCGCGACTTCGAAGAGGAACGTGGGGCGGAATGTCGGTCGGCCCGTGTCAAGCAGGGCCTGCGCACCTTCCAGCGAGGGGAAATTCTTGAAGTCGCGCTTGCGAATCTCGTACGGCAGGTCGGTGACCGTGAAGGCGTACGTCCCGCCGTTCCCGTTGTTGACGGGCACCTTGGCCACCACGTCGAACACCGGCGTCGCCACGCGGTTGCCGCCGATGGACGCGATCGCCCGGCGGACTTCGTAGTGGCGCACGCCCGCCTCGTCCGGCGAGGCCGACCATGTCAGGTTGATCTTCGTGCCATTGTCCCACGGGGCGTCGACGGCGGCCACGTTCGAGGGCGGACGGGGCGCTTCGCCCTGGGCGAGGGTCGGGACGGCTCCCAAGCCCGCCGCCAGCAGCCCGGCGAGAAGCCGCCTCCGTGACACGTTCCGGCGTTTGATCCGCATGGGTTACCCTTCGATCAGTTCCACGTTGGCCCGCGGAATGGTCACACTTTCCCCGGAATCGAGCTTGACTTCAAGCACCCGGGCCTTCGAACCCGACCCCAGCACCGCCGGCTCGGGCGGCAGCGACGCCACCTTGCCAATCAGCCCGAAGTAGGGGTCCCGGATGATGCGAACCGGCCGACCCGTCGCCAGTTGCCCTTCCTCGTACTGCGGTCCTCCCCTGGGGGCCGCCACGTCCGCCGTCCACGGCACGATGACCTCCGGGCGCATGACGCCCGCGCGGATCTGCGTGGCGCCGTTGATCGACGCCTCCTTGCCCGCCAGCGCGTGAAGCAGTTGGAAGGTGCGTTCGGCCATGGCGATCTCGCCGAAGCCCTCGGTGATGATGAGCGTCACGCCCATCCGTTCGCTGCCCGTGATAGCCACGCCCAGGTCGTAACCGAGGAACTCCTTGAGATCCTGATCGTCGATGCCGCCCGACACCACGCCCGCCGCCCCGATGCTCCGGGCCTTGGCGATGGCCTTGTCGGTCATCCGCGCCCCGCCGATGATGATGCACCCCTTCATGTCGGGGGTGATGAGGTCATCGGTGAGTTCCTGCGTGTGATCCTTGCAGGCGGGCCTGATCACGCCGAAGGTCTCGCCGCCGATGCCGAAGATGCCCTGGATGTAGGACACGTCGTTCTCGATGATGCACCCTTCCTTCGGGATCACCTCCACGACGGTTCCCGCCATGTAGGCCAGGACCTGTACGGGGATGGGCGCCCCGCGGATGATCATCTGCCCCGTGACGTCCGAGATGGCCTCGATGGTCCCTTCCGCCGGGCTTTTGCACTCGTTCTTGAACAGCCCGAAAATGCCCTTGGTGCGGGCGATCGGCTCGCCCAGTTTGACCGTATCGCCTTCCTTCTTGATCATGCAGCCGCGCACGTCCTCGGGCGGGACGGAAAGCAGATTGGCCAGGTTCACCGGCGTGATGTCGCCGGGCATGAAGGTTTCCGCCACCACGTCGCGCGGGCCGACGGTCTGCCCCTGCTTCACCAGCACCTCGCCCGGAATGGGCAGCACCCGCCGGCAGCGGTGTGTGGTCTTGGGGGCGACCTTCAATCCTGGTGTGTATGCCTGAGCCATGCGCGGAAACTGCCTCCCTGAAGGACAAGCGGCGTCGCCCGAAAGGCGACTTGCCGGCGGATCGGGGCGACCAGTGTAGACGAAAACCCCGCCCAGTGCGAGCCCCCGGACCGTGCCAGGGGAAGCAGGCGCGAGGGTTCGCCCCAGGGGTGGGAGTGTGGAGGGCTCGGAGAAGGATGGAAGACTGCGCGTCGAGGCGGTCGCATCCCCGCACTGTCCCGTGAACCGCCCGATCCGGGGCGTTGGGATTGTTTCCGGGGGCGCTGGCAAACGCGCGTGGGAAGAAAGGAAAGGCGCGTCTCGAGCGGGGATTCGCGCGGTGCGGACGGCGCCGGTGAGAAGGCCGGTCACGTGCGTCGCGACTCGGCCGCCGCGCGCGTGTTCATCTCAATCTGCCGTTGGCAGAAGTATCCGGGGGCGAGCGCAACCCGCCGCTCGTGCACGATCGACGCCGTCGCGGTGCGTTGGCACGCACCCTGCGACTGTCCTCCGCGCCCTCCGCACCTCCGCGTTGAAACGCCTCACTCCACCCCATGAAACACCGTCGCCACGCCCTGGCCCACGCCCACGCAGAGGGCGGCGACGCCGTGCTTGCTCTTGCGTCGCCGCATCTCGTGGATGAGCGTGGTGGCGATGCGCGCGCCGCTCGCGCCCAGCGGGTGGCCGATGGCGATGGCGCCGCCGTTGACGTTCACGCGAGACTCATCAAGACCCAGGTCGCGGATGCAGGCGATCGACTGGGCGGCGAAGGCCTCGTTGAGTTCGAACAACTCGATGTCGGACATGGTCAGACGCGCCCGTGCGAGGGCCTTCTTCGTGGCGGGCACGGGGCCGACGCCCATGATCGCCGGGTCCACGCCGGCCGTGGCGCTCGGGCCGACGAAGACGATGGGCTTCAACCCCAGCCGTCGGGCGGTGTCGGCTTCGACGAGGAGCAGCGCGGCCGCGCCGTCGTTCACGCCGGAGGCGTTGCCGGCGGTGACGGTGCCGCCCCCGGCGGCGTCCTTGGCGAACGCGGGGCGGAGTTTGGCCAGCGCCTCCATCGTGGTGTCGGGCCGTGGGTGTTCATCGGTGTCGAACACAATGGGAGGGCCCTTCCGCTGGGTGATCTCCACCGGCATGATCTCATCGCCGAACAGCCCTTGCTCGTGCGCGGCTTTCCACTTCATCTGGCTGTTGAAGGCGAAGCGGTCCTGCTCCTCGCGCGTGATGCCGTACTTCCGCGCGACGTTCTCGGCGGTCTCGCCCATCGAATACGGGTGGTGCATCGCGGCCAGCCGGGGGTTGGTGAAGCGCCAGCCGATGGTGGTGTCGAAGACCGCGGGGGGCGTGCGGTCGAACGCGCTTTCCGGCTTGAGAAAGACGAAGGGCGCGCGGGTCATGGATTCGACGCCGCCCGCGATCATCACATCGCCGTGGCCACTTTCGATGAGACGGGCGGCGATATTGATGGCTTCGAGACCCGATGAGCAGAGCCGGTTCACGGTGCAGCCGGGCACGCTGTCGGGCAGGCCGGCGAGCAGCACGGCCATGCGGGCGACATCGCGGTTGTCCTCGCCCGCCTGGTTGGCGGCGCCGAGGTAGACATCATCAATGAGCGAAGGGGCGATGCCCGACCGCGCCACCACGGCGCGGATCACGTGGGCGGCCAGGTCATCCGGGCGAATGGACGCGAGCGCGCCGCCGTAGCGGCCCACGGGCGTGCGAAGCGCGGCGATGACGGCGACTCGTCGTGACATGGCGGATCATATGGGGCGAAGCCGTCAGTTCGCATCCGCCGCGGCCGCGCTGGTGCGGATGATGATGTCCGCCCGGCCGCGGTCGTCCTCGCGCAGCGAGTTGAAGTCGTCGCGCACCAGCGAGATGTTCAGCACGCGCACGCCCGGTCGGCGGGCGCGGAGTTCAAGGATTGTGCCGCCCTCGAAGTCGGAGTGGAACTGCCCGACAAGGTGAACAACCTTGGTGATGCGCCCCGACGCGAGCGCGCGGGCGATGGAGTCCGCCATGGTGGCGTCGTAGAGCAGTTGCTTGAGGTAGCCGTCGAGCACTTGGGGGTCGGTCATGCCGCGCGGTGCGGCATGGGGGTTGGCGGGAGGAGCGGCGGCGTCGCCGGTTGCCGGTGTCGGCGCGGGCGGCGGAGGCGGGGGGGGTGGGGGGGCTTCGCCTTCCGCTCGATTTGCCATCACCTGCCAGAATCGCGCCCGGTAGGCGCCGGTGTGGACCTGCGTGGGAATGGCGATGAGGGCCGCCTGCGCGGGTGAGAGCGCCGCCAGTTCGGCGTATTCGTCCGTGGCGTTGATGAGCCGCGTGTACCGCGCCCACGGCGCGTTGGCGGCGATGACGGGCGCGCCGGCCTCCTTCGCCGCGTCGATCATGGGCTGGTAGTTGGTGTCCCACTCCGGCCAGCCGATGCGGAGGATGCGCTGCTCGAACTGGGTGCGGTCGATCGTGCCCGCGAGATAGTCCTGGGCGATCTTCCGCCAGCGCGTGTTGGTGGTGGCCTCGATGAACTGGTCACGGTCGATGTATCCGGCGAGGTAATCATCGGTCGCCGCCTGATCGGCCCGATCGAGCATTTCCATGGAGAGCGCGGCGCCGGGCCAGCGGGTCAGCGCATCGCGGTAGAAGCGCTGCTGCAGCGCGTGGCCGGCGTTGTCATCGTGCAGTTCGCCGAGGACGATGACATCCGCGTCGGCGGCACGATCGAGCACGGCCTCCCACGTCAGCCGCTCGCCGGTGCGGCCGTCGAGGATGAAGGTGTCATCACCCGCCCACCGTGTACAACCGGAAAGGGGGAGGATGGACAGGAATGCGGCGATGGCGCGGAAGATCATGCGTCCCTTGAGCGAGTTCGACAGAGGCAAAGGATCAGGCGGGTGGCACATCGTCGTATTCCCGGCGAATGATGTCAATGACCCCCGGAGCAAACCACGTTTGGCCATACCTCGCGCCCGTCACCTCCCGGATGATGTCGACCGCTTCGAGTTTCCGGATGAGCCCAGTCGCAGCGGGTGGAGTGATTCCGCACTCCCTTGACACCACGGACACGGTCAGCCACTGTTGAACGAACAACTGATCGATGATTTTTGGAAGAAGGGCTGAGGCGCGTGGCACTCGAACGCGTGCGTGGTACTCCTGCTGGAGTTGGAGCAGATCATCGGACCGCCGGAGGGCATCGCGACAAGTTGATTCGATCGCCTCAAGAAAAAACAGAATCCACCCGACCCAGTCTCCCACCATGCTGACAGCGAGAAGCCGATCGTAGTACTCCGCACGATGCTTCTCGAAATGCCCGCTGACGTAGACCAAGGGCTTGGTCAGTCGCGCTCCGTCGCAAAGTTGAAGGGTGATGAGCAGCCGTCCGACGCGCCCGTTTCCGTCCTGAAATGGGTGAATCGTTTCGAACTGATAGTGCGTCAATGCGATCCGGATGAGTTGGGGGAGTTCGATGCGCGTGTCATGGACGAACCTCTCCAGATCCGACATCAGGTCGGGCACTCGATTGGCTGGAGGTGGGACAAACCGTACAGCGCCGCCCCCGCCAATGAAGTTTTGTGAACGTCGGTAGTTGCCGGGATCACGGTTTGCGCCGCGCGTTTCTGTCAGCAGGGTGCAGTGCAACTCGCGGATCAGTCGCTGCGAGATCGGCAGGTCCGACCGCAGGCCCTGCTCCAGCGCGCGCACGTAGTTTCGCACTTCAACCGCATCGTTTCGTCGCGTGTGTCGATCGAGGTCGGCTTCAACACGCACGACCTCCTCGATGTCCGCAAAGGTGTCCTCGATGCCGGAGGAGCGAATCGCCTCTTTTCGCGCGAACGGTCCGATCAGAATGTGCGGGTTCGCCAATCGCCGCGCACTCCCTTCCAGCAGCCCCAGCGCTCGTTCTGCTCGTACGAGGGCATCGGTGAGCCGCACGAAGGACGCTGCGTCCAACTCCGGCGGGAGCGGGTCGGGAACGAAGGCACGAAGGGTGCCGGGGCGACCGCTCAGAGCCAAGGCGTTCGGCGGGCTCTCGCTGATCGGCACGAACGCTCCAGGCGACTTCGTTCTTGGAGCCACAGGATACCCCTGAGTCGATTGTCACTCAACCAACGATTGCTCGTCAGGAATGATACTCAACTCGATTACGCTGTCAATCTTCTTGAGCTGCGACCCAGATGTGGTGGACAACCAGAAAACGCCTACTACTTCTTGGGATACTCGTACACCCCCGCCCCCGTCTTGTCCCCCAGCCGCCCCGCCCGCACCAGCTGGCGCAGTTTGGGGCAGGGGAAGTACTTCGGGCTGCCCAGTTCACGGTGCAGCACCATCATGATGTCGTGGCACACATCCAGCCCGATGTAGTCGGCCAGCCGCAGCGGGCCCATGGGGTGGTTGCAGCCGAGCATCATGATCTGGTCGATGTCCGCCGGCTCGGCGACGCCTTCCATCCAGGCGTAGAAGGCCTCGTTGATCATCGGCATCAGCACGCGGTTGGAGACGAAGCCCGCCCGGTCGTTGGCGGGGACGGGGGTCTTGCCCAGTTTCTTGGCCAGTTCGGTGGTGATGTGCATCACGACGTCGTTGGTCTCCAGCCCGCGGATCACCTCCACCAGCTTCATCACCGGCACGGGGTTGAAGAAGTGCATGCCGATCACCCGCGGGGCCGCCACGTCCACGCTGGCGGCGAGATCGGTGATCGAGATCGACGAGGTGTTCGTGGCCAGCACCACCTCGCTGCGGAAGGTCTGCAGCATGTCCCAGAAGATCTTCTTCTTCAGGTCCACGTTCTCGCTGGCGGCCTCGATGGCGAAGTCCGCCGCCGCCGCGTCCTTCATCTGGTTGTGGTACGTGATACGTCCGCGCGTCTGCTCCGCCTCCGGCGCGGTGAGTTTGGACTTCTCGACCATGCGGGCGAGCGTCTTGTCGTGGTAGCCGCGGGCCTTCTCCAGTTGCGGCGGGCTGACGTCGATCTGGTACGCCTTCAGCCCACTCAGGGCGGCGGTGAGGGCGATGCCGGAGCCCATCGTTCCGGCGCCGATCACGGCGATGCTCTTGATCTCGGTCATGTGCTGGGTCTCCACGGTCTGAGGGACGGCATCGTAGACCGCCGCGCGGGCCGCTCCAATCGGGGGGATTTCCGCGATCGGGCGGTCCGCTCCCGACCGTCCTTCGCCGTCAACCAGCCCGCGCGCCCGTCGCCGCCTGCCTCTTCAACTCAAACACGCCGAATGTGCGGTATTCGCCTGTCTCGGCGATGAGTTCCTGATCGGTGACGCGAAACGCGTCCGGACCGAGCATCTCAAAGATCGACCTGACCGTGGTCTCCGGCTGGTCGTGCCCGCGCTGCTGCCTGGAGATGAGCGTGAGCACCCTGCCCGTCTCGTCAAACGTGCCCGTTTCGAAGAAGATCAGCCGCCCGTCCATGAAGCGATCGGGCGCGCGGCGGATGGCGCTGTTCATCCAGATCGTTTCGTACTGCTTCGTCTCGGGGTTGAAGGTGAAGAGCCCGATCCACTCGACGTATCGTCCCTGCGGGTTGGGCTCCACGCTGCGGAACTCGAACTGCACGAAGCGGCCGTCGAACACTCGGCGGGTCGTCCAGCGGATGGGGAGGACGCGTTCGGGGGCGCCATCTGCTCCGGGGGCGCCTGGGGAGGTGATGGTTCCCGTCCACTCACCCATGAAGGGGTCGAGTCGTTTCATCGCGTCGGGCATGGGGCTGGTCTCTCCGCCCTGGGCAGGTGAACGTGGAGTCATCGGGGCATCCTGGCGGGCCGAGGCGGATGTGCCCGACAGGTGGGGCATGGCGGTTCCGGCGAGCGTGGCGGCGGCGAGGCAGAGAAGTCCGAACCCGATCCGAGTGGTGCTGTGGTGCGGCAAGGGGATTCTCGCAAAACGTCGGGCGTGCAGGCAATCGTACGGGCCGGAAGGCCGCGGGATTCACTCCCTGCCGTCCGGGAAGCGTGGCGCAATCTCGATCCAAGTCAGCCAACGCGGGGCACGGTGCAACCGCTCCCTCACGGTCGCGGCTCGCTTGATTCATCATCCATTACCGCCGCGAACGAGTCCTCGCCATCGCCTGCTCGATGTCATCTGCGCGCTTGACGATTCCGCTGGTCAGCACCTTCGGGCCGCGACGGGTGGCGACCACGTCGTCCTCGATGCGCACGCCGATCTTCTCGTCGGGGATGTAGATGCCCGGCTCGATGGTGATGACCGCGCCCTCCGGCAGGCGCTCATCCAGCACCGGGGTGAGGTCGTGGACTTCCAATCCGACGTGATGGCCGATGCCGTGGATGAAGAAGTCGCCGTAGCCCGCCTTGGTGATGACATCGCGCGCCGCCTTGTCGATCTGGGCGATCGTGGCGCCGGCCTTGGTGCGGGCGATGGCGGCGAGGTTGGCCTTGAGCACGATGTCGTAAATGGCGCGCTGCCGCTTGGTGAAACGCCCGTTCACCGGGTAGGTTCGCGTCACATCCGCCGTGTACCCGCCGTAGGACGCCGCCGAGTCGATGCAGATCAGGTCGCCGTCGGCCAGGGGCTGATTGTTCGCGTGATAGTGCAGCACGGTGCTGTTGAGCCCGGCGCCGGCGATGGTGCCGTAGCCCACGCCGCGCGACCCGTGCGACTTGTAGGCGTGTTCGATGGCTTCCTGCACGTCGAACTCGGTGATGCCGGGCCGCAGCGTATTCAGGGCGGCCTCGAACCCTCTGGCGGTGATCGACGCGGCGTGTCGGATCATGCCGATTTCCGCCGGGCTTTTCTTCGCCCGCATCGAGGCGAGCAGATCGGATTGATCGACGATGCTCGCACCGGGGATGCGCTCGACGACCTTGCGGAAGACCTCCAGGTCGGGCGTGATCGGCTGCGTGTGCATCGCCGGCGGGTGGAGCAGGGCCAGTCGCTTCGACCGGATCGCGGCCAGTCGTAGCCAGCGAGGCAGCGAGTCCATGCGGTGGATGGTCTCGAAGCCGTACTTCTTCTTGAGCGCGGCGGAAATCTCACCCCGGTAGCCGTCCCACTTCTCGACTTCCGGGTTGAGCGGCCGCAGCAGCAGCACGGCTCGTCGCGCGGGGTTGGGATTCCTCGGCTCCAGCAGCAGGGCGGCGCCGGGTTCATCGGCGATGCCCGTCAGGTACTCGAAGTTGGGGTGCGGGCGCCACGGCCCGGGCAGGTGCGAAGAGACGTCGCCGGCGAACACCAGCCCGACCGCGCCATCCAGCCGTCGAAGCAGTTGCTGACGACGGGCGGCGTATTCCTTGAGCGGAATCGACGGTGCGGGCATGGGCGTCTCCGGGTGGACGAGGCGTGGATGGGTGCGCGTGAACGGGGCGTGAGCGTGCAGTGTACCCGGCCCGTGGCCCGGCAACTGCCTCGGCGCGGCGGTCCGGAGCGAGGCGCGAACCCGCCCATGAAAGACCGCCGCGAGCCGATGAGGCCCGCGGCGGGGAGAGATCGGGAACGATCCGGTTATGCGCGGTTCAGCGGCGCCGGCGGCGACCGATGAACGCAGCCGCGCCCAGCAGCGCCATGGCGCCCGGCGCGGGCACGAACTCGTAGTGCAGCTCGCCCACCAGGGCGCGTGACGCGAAGAAGCTGCCCGTGGTGGTGAACGGCGCCGAGCGGGCATCGCCCGTCGTCAGCTTCAGGTTCGCATCCTGGTAGATGCTGTAGGGCGGGGTGCCGGTGCCGAAGTAGCGCGGCCCGGCGACGGTGAATCGCACCGCCACGCCGACGATCGAGTTGGCGGGCACCAGGATGTCGGGGATGTCGATCAGCAGCGAGATGCCGCTGCTGGTTCCACCCTGCGTCGCCGGGACGGTGCCAAGCGAGGTCCACCCGGCGGACGAACTGCCCGCGCCGCCTCCCACGCCGCCGCCCAGCGCGGTGCCGACGCGGGTGAAGACTTCGACGTTGAAGTTGGAGTTGGCGGCAGCGGTGCTCGCCGTCTTCATGTGAGTGACGAAGAGCGAGCTGCCCGCCGCTTCCAGGTCGAAGAAGATCGCCCAGTTGGGTGAGCCGCCGTTATTCGCGGGGCCGGGGTTGGCGAGCAGAATGTCCGCCATCGCCGCCGGCGCCAGCACAAGCCCAAGTACGGTTGCACAGATTGTCGCACGCTTCATTGCTTCCTCCTCGATGGGAACCTCGATCACGCCGTGACAGCGCACGGCCGCCACCCCGGAAGCATGGGTGGACAGTGCGGATCGATTGCCCGGAATCCCTCGACCCCCGAACGGCCACTCATCCTGTTCAGCATATCAGAAATGGGTGATTCCACCAAGAAGAAAACAGTCAATGAGGAACCCTGCCCATGCCATGAAAATGGCAAAAATGGAGAATCCAGGCGATTTGCTGCCCACGATTCGCCAGGTCAGAGATCACCTGCATCGATCCGGGCGTGAATCGAACGCACCGACCACCTATTGTTGGCTCGGACCACGCGATTTCACGTTCTCACATCCTCGATCCGAACGGAAGCCCCATGTCTGAAGTGACCGCCACTCCCGCCCCGGTCGCCCCGCCCGCCAAGCCCACGATCTCCTTCGAGGAGTTCATGAAGCTGGACCTTCGGGTGGCGACGGTGAAGCACGCCGAGCCGCACCCCAACGCCGACAAACTGCTCAAGATTCAACTGGATGACGGTTCCCCGACGGGGCGTCAGGTGTGCGCGGGGATTCGCGGGTGGTACACGCCCGAGTCACTGATCGGGCGGCAGGTCATCATCGTGGCGAATCTGGAGCCGCGCAAGATTCGCGGCGAGATCAGCCAGGGCATGATTCTGGCCGGAAGCGACGCGCCCAAGGACGGCGCCGCGCCTGACGAGGGTCGCACCGTGGTGATCCTCACGCTGGAGAAGCCGCTCCCCGCCGGTTCGGTGGTCAGTTGAGCGCGTGAGACAGGGAAGCGGCGTTTACTTCCCGACGATCGAAGAACACCGGATTCACCGGGTTGACGGGACGGCGCCGGACCTCTGGCGGGGCGGGCGTCACGATGCGGTCGTCGCATCGGCCGCGTCCGGGTCGTCATCTGGCTGGCCGTCGGCGCCCATGTCGAGCTTGTAGCGGCGGCGCATGGAGTCGAACGAGAACACGTCCGCGCCCTGCTCGCCCATCTCATCGCGGACGATGATCTCCATGACCGGCATCGAATACAGGGCCAGTTCCTCGCGCACCAGCGGGCGCAGGTCGGTGAACTGACCCACCACGATCGCCAGCCGGTTCGGCGCCGGGATCACGAAGGTCAGGTCGTCGAGCGACAGATCCTCCATCGTCCGCCGATCGGTCAGCAGGCGGTTGAGCAGGGCGCGGCCCTTTTCGACCACGGCGTTGAGCACCGCCTCGTCGCGTCCCACGGGGGGCAGCAGCTCGGTGTTGTTGCGACGGTACAGTTGCACCAGCTGGGAATCGCCGGGCGCGTACCCGATGTTGCGGTAGGGGATGGCGACGGAGTCGCGCGTGCGGGCGAAGCGGTCGATGCCGCCCCGCGCCGCCTCGGACCGCAGCGCCTCGGCGCGTCCGGCCAGTCGCTCATAGGCGGCCAGTCGCTTCAGGTCGGCGACGACCACGTCGCGCACCTCGTCCAGCGTCGCCGGGGCGCGGGCGGGGTCGGCTTCGAGAATGCGGAAGAAGTACACCGATCCATCGCGACCCCGCAGCACGGGTCCGATGACGCCCGTCTGCAGCGTGATCTCCAGCGAACCGCCGAACTCCTTGAGGGCCGGAACCAGGTCGGACAGGCCGAGGGCGCGCCCGAAGCGGTCGGTCGTCGCGCCGCCGATGCCAGGCAGGGCGGCCAACTCGCGCGGGGCGAACCATACGTCGCCGCGACGGTCGTAGTCCGGCGTGCCCACGTTGAACTGCGCCGCGATCTGATCCGCCATCTCGTGCAGTTTCAGCCGTCGATCGGCCCAGTCCTCGGGCAGCGCGTAGTAGACGCCGTCGCGTTTCAGATCGCGCAGGCGCCGCACGATCTCGGCCTCGACGAAGCGCGTAATCTCCGTGATCCGCTCCTCCGTCATCTGGCGCACATACGCGTCGCGGACGCGCGATTCCACTTCCTCGAACGTCGGCTCATGCCCGGCGGGCGCGCCCGGCACGAGGAACTGACCTTTGTTGCGCACAAAGAACTTGCGCAGCTCGAGCCGGTCGATGCGGTCATCGCGGTTGAGCGCGGTCCGGATCTTCTCCGCCGAAATCGTCAGCCACTCCAGCCGCACGCGATTGGGCAGCCGGTAGCCGAAGCCCTGTTCACCGGAGCCGGGCTCCACGTCACGGTACTTCTCGAAGTGGGCCTGGAGATGCTCTTCGGTCGGCTCCGGCAGGTCCGTCTCCCTGGACGGGTCGGCGGCGACCACCGCGATGCGGGCGTCGATGCCCTGCAGGATGCGCTCCGCCGTCTGCTTGATCCGACGGTCCGACAGGCGGCTGGAGCCGACGTACAACTCGAGCAGGCGTCGAACCGCCCGGGCATTGGTCAGCGCCTCCATCACCGCGGCGCCGTTGACCCCCGCGCCGTTGGCCAGCTGACGCACCATGTCCTCCCACGGCACGGGCTTCTCGGCGTTGGTGAATCCGGCCATCTGCTCGGCAAGCTGCTCAGCGGCGATGCGGGCGTCGTCCGGACCGCCCTGCAGCCCGTGCGCCCGCGCCTCATGGAGCAGAAGCAGCCAGTGCTCGGGACGATCGACCAGCCCGATCTGCAGCAGGTAGCTGGGCGGGATCGGCAGCCCCTTCATCAGCACCGCCACATCGCGCTGGGCTTCCTCATACCGGGCGGCGTTGACCGTGACCCGTTCGCCCGTCAGCGCGGTGAACGAAGCCACCGTACGCCCCTGGCGGGCGGTGTAGTTGCCGATCTCGTGAATCGCGCCGGGAATCAGAAAGATGATCAGCAGGATCGGCAGGCCGACCAGAATGATCACCTTCTTGTACTTGCGGAAGAGTCGAATCATGGCGGCGTGTCGGGCGCCGGAGTCCGCCATCAACCCCCGCCGGGGACCAGCCCGCCGCGGAGACCAGGGCGGATTACCGGTAGAACTCGATGATGAGGTTGGTGTTCACCTCGAACGGAATCTGGTCCGACGTGGGCATGGCGATCACCCGGGTGGTCAGCTCGGCGGGGTTGAAGTCGATCCAGCCGGGCACGATGTGTCCAGCCATCGACTCCATGTTCTCACGCACCAGCTTCTCGACCTTGGGCTTCACCGTCACCACGTCGCCCACCTCGACGCTGTAACTGGGGCGATCGACCTTGCGTCCGTTCACCAGCACGTGGCCGTGCACCACCAGTTGACGGGCGGCCCAGATCGTGCGCGTCAGACCCGCGCGCCGGATGACGTTGTCCAGACGGCGCTCCAGCAGCTGCAGCAGACGCTCGCCGGTGTTGCCCTTGGAGCGGGCGGCGGCGGCCATGTACTTGCGGAACTGACGCTCCAGCACGTTGTAGTGATACCGGAGCTTCTGCTTCTCGGTCAGGCGGATGCCGAAGTCCTTGGGCCTTCGACCGCGGAAACCATGCACCCCCGGAGGCGTCAACTGACGCTTGGCGGTGTGCTTCGGCACGTCCATGATCGGCACGCCGACGCGACGGGAAAGCTTGACCTTCGGCCCCAAGTACCTGGCCATGCGCGACTGTCCTCACTGTTCACGAAACGAAACACAGCAACCGCCCGTGCCTGCCGACTCGGGCGACCTCACAGGGTGGCAGTAAATCAGTCAAACGAGGGGAAGTCAAGGAGCCCGCCCTCACAGCCCTTGGGCGCGGTAGCCCCTCGAACCACTCCCGCCTAGCATCAGGAACTCATCGGAACCGCCGCCACGGGCCGATGATGCTGGTTTCAGCGGGGCAGTAGCTCAATTGGGAGAGCGCCGCGTTCGCAATGCGGAGGTTGTGAGTTCGAGCCTCATCTGCTCCATTGGCGACAGGCCCGCGTCGGATGACGCGGGCCTTGTTCGTTGAGTGGGGGCGTCAGGCCTGGGTACTGGGCGCCGGCCCTGAGCACCGGGGACTGAGCCATTTGGAAACTCCGGTGAGGCCGGCGCCAGCGGGGCCGGCGTCCCACCTGCCACCCTCAGTCCTCAGACCCACGCCTCCCACTGGCCCCATCGACTTCCCCGTCTGACCGGCTTTCATCACGGACCCATGTCACGTCCCGCCAACGCGCCGCCCTCGCTCGCCCTCGGCGTCATCACCGTGGTGCTGACGCTGGTCGGCTGGTCGAGCGTGCCTCTGTTCCTGCGGCATTTCGCCGAGTCGATCGACTTCTGGACCAGCAACGGCTGGCGCTACGGCTTCAGCGCGCTGGTGTGGCTGCCCGTTCTGATCGTCGTGGCATTCAAGCGGGCTCTGCCGCCCGGTCTGTGGCGGGCCGCGCTCATCCCCAGCGCGGTCAACGCGGCGGGACAGGTGTGCTTCACCTGGGCGCACTACCGCATCGACCCCGGTCTGCTGACGTTCGGCCTGCGCAGCCAGCTGCTGTTCGTGGCCATCGGCGCGTGGCTGCTGTTTCCGAAGGAACGGGCGATCATCCGCACCCGCAGTTACCTGCTGGGCGCGGGATTGCTCGTGGCGGGAATGATCGCCGTGATCGCGCTCGACGGCGCGAACGATGGGAACGGTGACGCCGTGCGGACCCTTGCCGCAACGGTGGAAGCCGCCTCCGCCACCGGGGTCGAGCGCGGCACGCGGGCGGCTCACCTCGAAGGCGTCACGCTGGCGATTCTCAGCGGGCTGCTCTTCGCCTGCTATGGATTGGCCGTGCGCAAGTACATGGACGGCATCAACCCCGTGATCGCCTTCGCCGCGATCTGCCAGTACACCGCCGCCGCCCTGGTGGCGCTGATGCTCTTCCTGGGCGTGGAGGCGGGGTGGAGCGTCTTCGCGCTGGGGGCGGACGGATTCCTGGTGCTGCTGGTGTCGGCGCTGATCGGCATCGCCATCGGGCACGTGTTCTACTACATCGCCATCGCCCGGCTGGGCGTGGCGGTGACGGCGGGCGTGCTGCAACTGCAGCCATTCCTGGTAGCGATCGGCTCGCTGGCCCTCTTCAGCGAAGTGCTCACTCCCTGGCAATGGGTGGGCGGGTGCGTGGCCGTGACCGGCGCCATGCTGATGCTGAGCGTGCAGTACCGCATGAGCCGCAGGAAGCCGTCGCTGGAGAAGCCGCTGGCGATCGCGGAAGGGGAGAGCGGGGGGTGACCAACGGGACAGGCGTGTCGCGGGAAGCACCTGCCCCATCGTCGGTGATCATCGAGTCCACATCGCCGTCCCGGTCGATGTTCATCTCGGGGTCGATGCGGGAGCCGAGCCGGAAGTCGCGGCGCTTCTTCGTCAGTGCATCGGTGATCGTCACGATCGCCTGGTCGTACCCGGTATCGATGATGGAAGTGGAGCTGACCGGGGTCGAACCGGCGACCTCTTGCATGCCATTCCGTCCAGGCCGACGTCCAGAACGCGCAAACCACTATAACGTGTGGGTTTGTGGATTGCAAGGGTTTTACTCCTTGGCGCGGTTTTGGCTCGATTTCGGCGGATTGCGCGGTGTACACCGCGCCGGGCGGCGGGCTCCATCGCATGGAAGAAAACGTCGATTCCGTGCCGAGAGGTCGAGGTCGGCGAGGGCGTTCGCCAGTTGGAGAGCGGGGTGGTCGTGGCTTGCGATCGTCAGGTTGGACATCTCATGCCGTCTGAGCACATCGCGGAGTTCACAAGCCGCTGCGGCGAGTTCATTCAGGGACATGGCGTTGCCTCCGTGCTGGTGACCCACAGGGGACGGTCCGTCGTCCGCTCCGGTGCTCAAGCGAGTGCAGGGTACCATATGCGACAGCAGCTCAGTGGGTCTGGCAGGTTGTCCGCCCCCATCCGTTTGGTGTCCGTTCAGGTGCCAAGACCCGAGCAATTCATCGGGTGAAACCAGAGGGGCCGTCACCGCCGGGATCGCCACCCCCAGACCGACCTCCCCCAGGCGGGCCAGAATCCTCTATCATGGCACGCATGCCCCGGACTCGACTTGGCAAGCCTGTGGCCGCTCGGTCCGCCGTCATGACCATCGACGACCTCGCCGCCCACCTCCAGGTGTCGAAGTCCTCGCTCTACAAACTCGCGCAGGACGGCAAGGTGCCCGGCCAGAAGGTCGGCAAGCACTGGCGGTTCCGGCGTCAGACCATCGACAACTGGCTCTCACAGGATCGCCCGGCGCCGCGCGCCCGCCGCCATTGATTGGACTCACCGCATGGCCAAGAACGACACCCCTTCCGCGAACCTCGGCTTCGAAGACCGCCTCTGGCAGGCCGCCGAGAAACTCCGCGGCAACATGGACGCCGCCGAGTACAAGCACGTCGTCCTCGGTCTGATCTTCCTCAAGTACATCTCCGACGCCTTCCTCGAGAAGCACGCTGCCCTCACGGCCGACAAGCACGCCGACGCCGAGGACAAGGACGAGTACCTCGCCGAGAACATCCCGTGGGTGCCGCCAGAAGCTCGCTGGGACTACCTGCAGAAGAACGCGAAGCGCCCCGAGATCGGCACGCTCATCGACAACGCGATGGCTGCCCTTGAACGTGAGAACAATGCCTTCAAGGGTGTTCTTCCGAAGGACTACGCCCGCCCCGCCCTCGACAAGCGTCGCCTCGGCGAGGTCATCGACCTGATCGCCACGATCGGCTTGGGCGACAAGGCCAGTCGCCAGCGCGATGTGCTCGGCCGCGTCTACGAGTACTTCCTGAGCAAGTTCGCCGAGAAGGAGGGCAAGGGCGGCGGCGAGTTCTACACGCCCTCGTGCGTGGTCCGGCTGCTTGTCGAGATGCTCGAGCCGTACACGGGCCGCGTCTTCGACCCTTGCTGCGGCTCCGGCGGCATGTTCGTTCAGGCTCTGAAGTTCGTCGCCGCCCACGCCTCCGGCAACGGTAACGGCACGAAGGCCAAGCGCGATATCGCCATCTACGGCCAGGAGTCCAACTACACCACCTGGCGACTCTGCCAGATGAACCTTGCCATTCGCGGCATCGATGGTGATGTTCGGTGGAACGAGGGCGGCTCATTTCTTCAGGACGCGCACCCGGACCTCCGCGCCGACTACATCATCGCCAACCCGCCCTTCAACATGGAGGACTGGGGCTACTCCAAAGTGAAGAACGACGCCCGCTGGCGGCGTTTCGACCAGTCCGCTGGCAACGCCCAGTTCTCGCTCCCCCCGGGTGGTGAGCGCAAACGCAAGGACGGCTCGACGTTCACCGTCGATGGCGGCAACGCTAACTACGCCTGGATTCTCCATTTCCTCCATCATCTCGCCACCAACGGCACCGCGGGCTTCGTTCTGGCCAACGGCTCGCTCACGAGCAACACCTCCGGAGAAGGCGAGATTCGCCGGGCCATCATCGAGCACGACTTGGTGGATTGCATCATCGCCTTGCCCGGGCAGTTGTTCTACACCACGCAGATCCCCGCCTGCCTGTGGTTCCTCACACGCAGCAAGGCCGCCGACAAGCAGCGCGGCTTCCGCGCCCGCCCCGGCAAGACGCTGTTCATGGACGCCCGCAAGATGGGCCGCCTCATCGACCGCACTCACCGCGAACTCACCGCCGAGGAGATCGACAGGATCGCCCGCACGTACCACGCCTGGCGCGGCGAAGAGGGAGCGGGCAAGTACGAGGACGTGCCGGGGTTCTGCAAGTCCGCCACGCTCGAGGAGATCCAGGCGCACGGGCACGTCCTGACCCCCGGCCGCTTTGTCGGTGCCGAGGAGATCGAGGACGACGACACGCCGGTCGAAGAGAAGATGGCGGAACTCGCGGCGGAACTCTTCGAGCAGATGGCCGAGGCGCAGGACCTGGACCAGAAGATTCGGCAAAACCTGGAGGCGATTGGGTATGCCGAATGATGGCTGGCGCCCCATGTCGTTCACTGACGCCGTGAGCGTCAATCCACACGTACCCCTCAAGAAGGGCACGACATATCCCTTCGTTGAAATGGCGGCCGTCGATCCAGACTCCCGATCAGTCCATGAGTCTGAAGTCCGCGTGCTTGATGGCGGCGGGTCCCGATTCGCGGCAGGCGACACGCTCATGGCGAGGATCACGCCGTGCCTTGAGAACGGCAAGATTGCGAGGTTTCGCCCAATCGACACCACCAGTCCTGGCTTCGGATCGACGGAATTCATCGTGATCCGTGGCCGCAGCGGCGTAACGGACAATGACTTCGCGTACTACCTCACGAAGTGGCCCGCGTTTCGGCAGTATGCAATCTCGCAAATGACCGGGAGTTCCGGCAGACAGCGCGTGCCGGCAGAGTCGCTCTCACACTTCGAGGTTATCGTTCCACCGATCGGCATCCAACGTCGCATCGCAGCGATCCTCGGCTCGCTGGATGACAAGATCGAGTTGAACCGGCGGATGAACCGGACGCTGGAGCGGATGGCGCAGGCGCTGTTCAAGTCGTGGTTCATCGACTTCGACCCCGTCCGGACCAAGGCCGCGGGCGACCCCACCGCCGGCGGCCTGCCCGCCCCGCTCGCTGCCCTCTTCCCCGACCGCCTCGTGGAGTCCGACCTTGGCGAGATCCCCGATGAGTGGGCGGTGCAATCTCTCGATGAGATCGCGGACTATTTGAACGGCCTTGCCTGCCAGAAGTATCCGGCTGTAGAGGGCAAGACGTCGCTACCGGTGATCAAGATCCGCGAGCTGCGGCAAGGGATCACCGAGAACTCCGATCGCGCAACGGCGGAGGTGGCTGCCAAGTACATCATCAACGACGGCGACATTCTCTTTTCGTGGTCTGGCAGCCTGCTCGTCACGATCTGGTGCAACGGGCGAGGCGTGCTGAACCAGCACGTCTTCAAGGTGACGTCGGCAAAGTACCCGAAGTGGTACTACTACCACGCGACCAAGCACCACCTCGAAGAGTTCCAGCGCATCGCGGCGGATAAGGCCACGACGATGGGGCACATCCAGCGGCACCATCTCACCAACGCCAAGCTCGCGGTGCCTCCCGAGAAGCTCATGCTGGCTGCGACCGAGATTCTCGGGACCGCCATCGGTCGCCGCATTAACGCCTTGCGGCAGGCTCGGACGCTTGCACGGCTGCGTGACACGCTGCTGCCGAAACTCTTGAGCGGCGAGGTCGAGGTGTCAGAGGCCGAAGCGGCGATTAGGGAGGTGTCGTGATGTCAACCGCGACACTCACCAGCCTAGCGATGCTCAAGGTGAACATCGACCAGGGGAAGGACTACCTCGACTACTTGCGGCCGTTCGTTCTTCAGGTGCTGGTGGACCATCCGGCCGAGCCAGTGACCGACGCGAGTGTCCGTGATCATCTCAGAGACCAGTTTGGTCTTGAGATTCCCGACCGCGCCGTCCAGATCATCTTGCGCCGACTGACCCGGAATGGTCACATCCGCCGCGACACAGGGATCTACCACATCACGGGCACGATTCCTGACCCGGGCATCGCTTTACAGAAGGCCAATGCTGTCCGCCACATTCAGGCGGTTGTCTCGGACCTCGTCGACTTCTCGAAGCAGACCCCAAGGCCCTTCGGCAGCGACGACGAGGCCGTAACCGCAGTCTGTGCCTTTCTTTCCGAGTTCGACATTCCATGTCTCCGCGCTTACTTGCGCGGAACAGCGATTCCTCCGACCACCGGGAGTCACGGTGCTGACATCGTACTTGTCAGCGAGTATGTCGTTCACCTGCAGAGGACGTCGCCTGAGCGGTTCGAGAGCTTCTTGGTCCTCGTCCAGGGGCACATGCTTGCGAATGCACTGCTGTGCCCAGACCTCCAGAGCGTGCCGAAGACGTACAAGGGAGTGACGTTTTACCTCGACACGCCCCTCCTCGTTCGACGACTCGGACTTGAGGGATTGCCGAAAAAGGCGGCTGCCGAAGCCCTGATTGATCTTCTTCTCCGGCTCGGCGCGAGCGTCGCCACATTCTCGCACTCTCGAGTGGAGCTTGAGCGGGTGCTCCGCGGAGCTGCTGCGCACATCGACTCGGTCAGTGGCCGTGGTGACATTGTCATGGAGGCCCGACGCGAAGGAAGGACAAAATCAGACCTGCTTCTGTTTGCCGAGCGACTCGACGAAGAACTGAGAGTCGCCAAGATCGAAGTGAAACGCTCGCCGCAGTACATTCAGCAGTTTCAAATCGACGAAGCCGCATTCGAGGCCGCGCTCCAGGACGAAGTGTCATACTACAACACGCGTGCTCGCGAGGACGACATCAACTCAGTACGAAGTGCTCTGTAGAAAACCCTCGGATGTTCGGCGCGTGTTCGGTTGCGCCATGGCGCAGAATGTGTTTCATGCTCAGGGATGCAGACCAGTCGATCGCCACGGATGGTGATGGTGGCTGCGTACGCCGTGGCGAAGGCGTCGCTGCCGGCGTACGCGCATCGGTTCAGCCCGAAGAAGTTCACCCAGCACCAGCTCTTCGCGTGTCTCGTGCTCAAGTCGATGCTTGATCTCGACTACCGGAGCGTCGCCGCACTCCTCCAGGACTGCGGCGATCTGTGCCGCTCGATTGATCTCGACCGCCCGCCGCACTTCACGACCCTGCAGAAGGCCGCCGATCGCCTGCTGCGTCAGCCCTTCGCCCGGCGACTTCACGACGAGACGATTCACCTCGCCGAGCGCCGACGAATCCTGAAACGCACCATCCGACTGGCCGCCATCGACTCCAGTGGTTTCGAGGCCAGGCACACCAGCCGCTACTTCATCCGGCGGCGCGAGCGGGGCGAGAAGACCCGCACCAACCCGCTGTATCAGACCACGACGTACCGCCGCTTCCCCAAGGCGAGCATCGTCGTCGATGCCGATTCGCATCTCATTCTGGCTTGGACGGTGACGCAGGGACCATCGTCGGATCTGGTCCGCTTCGCCGACCTGATTCATGAGGCCTGTCGTCGCCGCACGCTGCGGGCCGCGGTCCTCGACGCCGGGTACGACGCGGAATGGATGCATCGATACCTGCGGCTTGATCTGGGGGTGCGGTCGATCATCCCCCCGAAGATCGGGCGACCGACCACTCGTGCCCCGACCGGTCACTTCCGGGCGTTGATGCATCACTCGTTCCCGACGGCACTCTACGGACAGCGTTGGCAGGCGGAGACGGTCTTCAGCATGATCAAGCGGCGGCAGGGCGACGCCGTGAACGCCATCCATCGCCACGCCCAGGCCCGTGCGCTGACCCTGAAAGTGCTTACGCACAATATCATGATCATCAAACGTCATCGGGGAGGTTTTCTACAGAGCAAGTACGAAGCATTTATGTGCTTCGCAGCGGCACTTCGCCCTTCACCGTGGAAGGTGCCCGAGCTGTCCTCGTCTCCAGCAACGCAGGGTTCGCGAGGGCTGCGTTCGAGTATGGGCAGAAGCACCAAGAAACGCGCGAGGTATCGAGCGTGATAACGGACTTCAGCCTCGCAAACATGGCATGGCTGAAGGCGCCGATGGGCGCGCCGGCCATCCCGGCGGCGGAGATTCTCGCGTTCTCCTATGCGGCGCTCCAACCGTCGAAGGAACTGCTCACGAAGTTCCTGTCCGAGATCGACAAGCTCGAGCGGCAGGGCACGATCAGTGCTCGCGACCACCAACTGCTCCGTAGCAGCACGCTCGCGCAAGACGAACTGGTGCGGCTGACGCTCGGGGACGATGAGGCGCTCACGTCGGAGACTGTCACCGAGACGCTGCGTCGTGTCACGGGAGAGCTCAAGAAGGAAGAGTTGAGCCGCCTCGATGCTGAAGCAACGGCCCACCGGACCACGCAGCAGGAACTCCAGGCGGCCCGTGACGAACGAGCACGGATTCAGGAACGGTTGTACTGGCGGTGTGTGCATTACGCCAAGTTGGGGGCATGGGTAGTGTCCGTCGCCGTCGTCCTGCTCCTAGTGGCTGGCTTGGTTGCTGGCATCGGTTTGCGCGCCAGATCGGGATGGTGGAGCTGGATTCTGATATGCGGTACGGGAGCGCTGCTCGTTGGAACCATTCTGAACCTGGTGTTCGGTGCGACGGTCGCCGGTTTGCACGGCTGGATGCGCAACCGCCTCCAGGTCTGGCTCGTACGGCGCGAGGCTGTGGCCGCCGGCATTGAACTGAAGGGCACCGCATGAGCTACCTCGACGAATCCCAGGCCGAGATCGTCGCGGTGGGGTACTTCCGGGATCTGGGGTACGACTACGCCTTTGGCCCGGATATTGCGCCGGACGGCGAGCGCCCCGAGAGGGCCGACTACGCACAGGTCGTGCTGCTTGGGCGGCTGCGGGCCGCGTTGCGGCGGATCAACCCTGACGTGCCGGGGGAGGCAATCGAAGACGCTATCCGCAAGGTCACGCGCCCCGAGAGCCCGTCTCTGGTCGCCAACAACCGCGCGTTCCATCGGCTGCTGGTCGAAGGGGTGGACGTCTCTTGGATGGAGGACGGGCGCGAGAGGCACGGGAAGGTATGGCTGGTGCAGCGAGACCCTGCCCGACTCGACGACAACGAGTTCCTCGTCGTCAATCAGTTCACAGTCATCGAGGATCGGAGGAACCGCAGGCCGGACGTTGTGGTCTTCCTGAACGGCCTGCCCGTGTCGGTGATCGAGCTGAAGAACCCCGCCGACGAGACCACGACTATCCGGCACGCCTTCAACCAGATTCAGACCTACAAGACGGACATCCCGAGCCTGTTCACGTTCAATGAGATCGTGGCCATCTCGGATGGCTTTGCGGCGAAGTTGGGGACGCTGACGGCGGGGTGGGACCGTTTCTCGCCGTGGCGGACGGTCGATGGCGATGCCATTCCGTCTGCCGGCACGGTGCAACTGGAGGTCCTTACCAGGGGCGTGTTCGAGAAGCGCAGGCTGCTGGACTATCTGCTGCACTTCATCACGTTTGAGGATGATGGTCGAGAGGTGGTGAAGAAGGCTGCGGCTTACCACCAGTACTGGGCCGTCAACAAGGCGGTCGGGTGCACTGTGGCCGCGACCCGGCCCGAGGGGGACAAGCGTGCGGGCATTGTGTGGCACACGCAAGGGTCGGGCAAGAGTCTGTCGATGGTCTTCTACGCCGGGAAGATCATCGCACACTCGGCGATGGAGAACCCGACGATCGTCGTCATCACTGACCGCAACGATCTCGACGATCAGCTTTTCGGCACGTTCACACTGAACGGCGACCTGCTGCGGCAGAAGCCGATCCAGGCCGAGAGCCGCGAGCATCTGAAGACACTGCTGCGGGTGGCCGCCGGCGGGGTCGTGTTCACGACAATGCAGAAGTTCGAGGGGGGCGACGCGCTGAGCGATCGCCGGAACATCGTGGTGATCGCCGACGAGGCGCACAGGAGTCACTACGGGTTCAAGGCGAAGATCGACCAGAAATCGGGCGACATCAAGTACGGGATGGCGAAGTACCTGCGCGATGCGCTCCCCAACGCCTCGTTCATCGGGTTCACCGGCACGCCGCTGGAGCTGGACGACAAGAGCACACCAGCGGTGTTCGGCGACTACATCGACAAGTACGACATTCTCCGCGCGGTTGAGGACGGCGCGACCGTGCCGATCTACTACGAGTCGCGGCTCGCCAAACTCGAATTGGACGAGGAGGAAAAGCCGCGGCTTGATCCGGAGTTCGAGGAGATCACCGAGGGCGAAGTGGAGACCGAGAAGCAGAAGCTGAAGACGAAGTGGGCCGCCCTCGAGGCGATGGTGGGAACGGAGAAGAGGATCGGACTTGTCGCCCAGGACATCGTCGATCATTTCGAGAAGCGGCTTGGTGCGATGGATGGGAAGGCCATGATCGTGTGCATGTCTCGACGGATTTGCGTCGAGATGTACGAAGCCATTCGGCGGTTGCGTCCGCAATGGCATAGCGAGGAGGATTCCAAGGGCGCACTCAAGGTCGTGATGAGCGGGTCCGCATCGGACGAACAGGCATGGCAGCCGCACATCCGCACCAAAGCGGAGAGCGAGTCCATCGCCAAGCGCTTCAAAGACCCGAAGGACTCGTTGCGGGTCGTCATCGTCCGCGACATGTGGCTGACGGGATTCGACTGCCCGAGTATGCACACGATGTACGTGGACAAGCCAATGACCGGGCACAATCTGATGCAGGCCATCGCCCGCGTCAACCGTGTGTTCAGGGACAAGCCAGGTGGCCTGGTCGTGGACTACCTGGGCCTCGCGGATGCGCTCAAGCGGGCGCTGCGCACGTACACGGCGAGCGGTGGGAAGGGACAGGCAACGGTCGATCTTGAACAAGCCGTGGCCGTTCTTCTGGAGAAGTACGAGGTAGTCAAAGCGATTCTCCACGGCTTCGACTACTCGGCAGTCCTTCGGGCGGAGCCAGCACGACGGATGTCGGGGATCGCCCAGGCGATGGAGTTCGTGCTGGGGCTGGCGGATGGGAAGAAGCGGTATCTTCAGGCGGTCGCGGCGCTCTCGAAGGCGTTCGCGCTCGCAGTGCCGCACGAGCGGGCGATGGCGATCCGGGATGAAGTGGGCCTGTTCCAGGAGATCCGCGCGGCCCTCGTGAAGGTGGCCGCTTCCGAGGCGGAGCGGTCACCGGAGGATATCGAGTCGGCCATTCGTCAATTGGTGTCGCGTGCCGTCTACCCAACGGAAGTGGTGGACATTTTCGCGGCGGCCGGACTGGAGAAGCCGGACATCTCGATTCTCTCGGACGAGTTTCTCGCGGATGTGCGACAGCTTCCGCAGCGGAACCTCGCTCTCGAACTCCTGAAGCGGCTCTTGAACGACGAGATCAAGACCAGGCTGCGCAAGAACGTCGTGCAGGCAAGGTCGTTCGCGGACATGATCGAGGCGGCGGTGCGGAAGTATCAGAACCGGGCGATCGAGGCCGCACAGGTGATCGAGGAACTGATCGGGATCGCCAAGGAAATGCGGGCTGCGCAGTCCCGTGGAGACGAACTGGGCCTGTCGGATGATGAGGTCGCCTTCTACGACGCCCTTGCCGACAACCCGAGCGCTCGGGAGGTCATGGGCGACGAGAAGCTCCGGCTTCTCGCCCAAGAACTCGTCGACCGCGTGCGGCAGAGCGTGACGATCGACTGGCAGGTGCGAGAGAACGCCCGCGCGCAGATCCGGGTGCTCGTGAAGCGAGTCTTGCGGAAGTACGGATACCCGCCCGACATGGAGCAACGCGCGACGGAACTGGTCTTGGAGCAGACGGAAGCGTTGTGCAAGGAGTGGGCGTAGACCGAGGAGGCAGGCATGCCCATCGAGGTTGGAATGTTGAAACTCGGGGCACAGTTGGAGCCGACCTCGTTTACTGGCATGGCCAGCGAGAGCCGGCTGGAGACGGTGCTGGCCGCTGACATCACCGTGGTGGACCCCGGCTGGCTGCTCATCGGGCGTCAGGTGCCTACGGCGTTCGGCAAGTTCATTGACCTGCTGGCGATCGACGCCGAGGGTCAACTGATCGTGATCGAGCTGAAGAAGAACCGGACGCCGCGCGAGGTGGTGGCCCAACTTCTCGACTACGGCTCCTGGGTGCGGAACCTAGTGTCCGGTCCTCAAAAATCTCGCACGTTTCGATGGCTGCAACACATTGCCACTCAATGCTTTAGGGGATGGTGACTCAGTCGAGCACTTCCAAGTCAGGACACTAGAGGACGACGAGATCGCCTTGACCTTCGGGGCGTTCGTCAACAAGGACCACCCCGACCACCCCGACCACCAAGCCACATCGCTTGACGAGCGATTGCCACATGACCTGTCAACCCACCCCACCCGTTAACCAGCCGACGGAGAGTTCGAAGAGGGTTCGGCTCGGGGGGCCGAACCCAACTCCCACAGTTCGGCTCGCGTCCCCGAGATGGGAAACGAACCGAGAGCGCGGCGGTAGTGGTCGTGTCAAGCGTTGGCGGCACGCCACGCACCGACTCCTCTGCCCTTCCTCTTAGGGTCCAGACGCTCCAGCAGGAATGCCTCGATCACTTCATCGTGTTCGGCAGGCGGCACATGGATCACCTGGTGCGGGAGTACCTCGTCCGCTACCACACCGAGCGGCCGCATCAGGGGGTGGGGAATGTACCGCTGGGGTTGGTGGGGCACCAGCAGACGGGCCAACCGGCAAGACTGGCGGGCACAGTGCACGCGGGCTCGGGGCAGGCGGTGCCACGTAGGCGCACTGTGGCAGAAGCACTCGGGTCGACACGGCAAGCCGGGGAACTGGCCTGCCGCGAGCGGCTGGGTGGGCTGCTGAGGCACTATGGGTGGCGGGAGGCGGCGTGAGGTTCCAGTTGGGAATCGCCGATGGAAGTGGTGTGCGGAGTATTGTACAGGGAGCGTAGGTCAATCGGATCGTTCGCCGAGTACTGCGCTATCGCGCCGATCGCGCTCTGCCGTCAATCCGCGCAGTTGCCGCACATATCCGCGAAGGATCTCCTCCCCGCGTTCATTGGTATAGCGATTCTCTTCCGTCGGTGGATACTGTTCTCTGAGAGTCGCACAGCGTTCTCGAATCGTGTCTAGCAAGTCGTCCGCAAGAGGGCGTGTAATAAAGTCATCCCAGTCCCATACATCGCCAGCGCCATCGAGGAATCGCTCGATAATGGCCGCCACCTCTTCGTAAGTCATGACGTTGCGACGCCGACTCAAGCGTGTCGCGAGCGCGAACAACAGGAGTGCAATCCCGACCGTCATTGCGCCTACCGCGATCCAAGTCCACACGGGCGTCTCCACATGGAAGTCTCGTCAGTCAACGGGGCTCATCATTGTTGCACGCGACTCTACGGATGTTGGATAGTACGCCTCCGCGTCAGAAAGGACAAGCGCCGCTGATCTGTCGCATCCCGGAACGAGCCCAGTCGTGTTGGAGGGATGCATCCGGAACACTTGATCGCGGATGCTCATTTGAGACATCGACATCGACCCCCGTCGCCGGCTGCGGTTGGTCGCCCTCCATTTCGAAGAATCCGAGCAGCCAGGCCAGGTACGCAAGAATGCCACCTCCAAGGAACAATCCTGATTTTGTTCCGAGTGGGTACAGGAGCAGAAAGTGCCAGTGGAGCCAAGAGCGCGAGTTGCCCATCACTGCGCGAAAAACCACCTGTGCTGGAAAGAACCCAGCGCCGCGACCATACCAACTCCATCCGAACCGGAGGTAGTTGTTCGAATTGAGCCATCCTCCCTTCGTAGCAAAGAAGCGACTGGTCGGCCCGAAGACTCTGGCTCCGATCGAGAGGGCATGCGGGGCAATCGCGACACCACCTGCCAACAGCATCATGAACGCTGCCGTCCAGATCAGTGCCTCGACCGTGACCCCAAGTGACGGGCTGATGTCATAAGCCTGCCCGATCGCCCCATAGTCGTAGTTGCGACCGAACTTCTCCCACCGCCAGTCCCAGTTCCATGCGCTTTCGGCGATGGTTCCGTACGTGTTGACGATCGATCGACCGGTATCCCACAGACTCCCCGCGAACCCCTTGATCCCGCCCCAAATCTCGTCCAGGAACCCGAGCCCAGAGGGATCAGTCCATCCGATCCCGCTGCCGATCCCATACCCGTACAGGTTCATCGAGTCCACGTACCCCGCCGGGTCGCGGTTGAGCCAGCGGAAGGTGACCGCGTCGTAGAACCGGAAACGCACCGCGTACAGCCGCGTCGGCTGGTCGTAGCGGTAGCCGGACCAGCCCACCGTGCTATCGACGCCCCCGCCGGAACCCGGGCCGGGGGTGGAGAGGTGGCCCTTGGGCAGGGCCGCGATAAACGTCGTCCCCCGCAGCGTCTGGTCCGTCGAGTCCACATCGCCGTCCCGGTCGATGTCCAACTCGGAGCGGTAGGTCGAGCCGGTGATGGGCACGCTGCCGGATGCGATCAGGTCATCCAGCGCATCGGCATCGTCCTGATCGAAGTCACCATCACCGTCGAAGTCGTGCTTGGGGTGGTGCCGCGGCTCGCCCCAGGCGTCATACGACACCCGCTCGATCACCGCGCCCGACAGATCGAGGATCGCCACGGTGCTGAACTGCGGGTCGGTCAGGTGGTACCAGGTCGAGTCGAACGAGTCGTTGTAGTCGCCATCGGCGTTGCCATCCTCGCGGTGGAGGAGGATGTCATCGATGTACAGCGCGCCCCACACGTGCTGGACGTGGCGATCCACGGTTGAGGACTGGGCCGACCAGTCATCATCAATCCGCTCCTCCAGCACCTGCCACGCCGGGCTGTAGTACAGCACCCGCTGCTGATTGAGGGTGTGGGTTGAGTCCTCGGGGTCGAGGTCCACCCGCACCAGCACCCGGTGGTGCAGGGCGTTGTACTGGTACTGGGCCACGGGGTAGGTGCTCTCACCCTCCTCGTGGTCGATGGCGATGAGCCGATTCCAGGCGTCGTAGCGGTACTTCACAAGGCGGGAACCGCCGCCGGGCGTGTCATCCGTGCACGTGGTGTTGCCGTTGAGGTCGTACTCGATCTCGATCTCATCAGTCCCATCGTTGTCCGTGTCGCGGCCCAGCAGTTCGTTGGCATCCGAGAAGTTGTCGCGGTCCTCGATCTCGTCCGCCTCGTACCCATCCGCCCCGTCCGCATCCGTCTCGATGCGGCGGAAGTTGTTCAGGATGTCCTGGGTGAAGCGCTGGGAATCCACCTTCTTGGTGAACGTCGAGCCGTCCCACAGCCCGCGCTCCGCCTCCTTCAGCCGGTAGAGCGGGTCGTAGTCGTACTCGTGGCTGCGCTCCTGCGCGGCCCCCGGCCGGGCGTCGTAGGCGCTCAGCACGTTGCCCACGCGGTCGTAGGCGTAGGCGTACTCCACGATGGGCGGGATGTTGGGGACCGACCCGGAACTGCCATGCGCGCCGAAGGCGGCATCCGTCCAGGCGTGGCGCGTGATGCGGCCAAAGCGGTCCAGGCCGCCGTACTCGCCCTCGGGGTTCGTGCCGTTGTGCTTGAGTTTGTACGACTGGACCACGTCGATCCAGTCGTAGGTGACCTGGGCGTGGCCCGAGAGCCCGACATAGTCGTACACGGCGATGACCGGCGGCGTGCCCGTCGCGCCCCGGCGAATGCGGTGCAGGCGGCTGATCACGTCGTTGACCGAGCCGGTGTCGCCGTAGGTGTAGCCGATCTTGTTGCCGTCGGGGTACTTGATGTCTGAGACGCGGCTGTAGTTGCCGGAGCCGGCGACGGCGGTGGTGTAGGTGGGGATCACGTTCTTCGAGGCGCTGCCCCCGGAAGTCACCACGTCGCCCACCGGCTCCTGCCAGAACTTGTCGATCTGCCACAGCGTGGTGTAGGTGAACTTGACGGCGTTGATGACCGCCTGGCTCCCCCCGCCGTGGTCGGTGTAGGAGCGGGCGAGGTCCAGACGCCCGAAGTCGTCGAAGGTGTACGCCAGCGCATTGATGGTCGTGTCCACCGGGCTGCCGCCGGGGATGGTCACCTTGTCGAGGGTCAGACGCCCGAGTTTGTCGCGGGTGAGGAAGTGCTCGGTCTTGTTCTGGTCCTTGCGGTAGCGCGGCTCGCCCAGGCGGTTGTAGGAGAAGAACACCGCGTAGTCCGGCTCGGTCTCGCCCGTCTCGTGATCCGGGAACACGATCTTCCGAAGCAGGTCGTTGGAGGCGACCAGCGAATCGCTGCTCCCCGTGCCCTTGGTGACGCCGAAGTGGTACTCGGTCACTTGCACCGTGTCGCCCTCGCCGTCGGGCTGGTGGGCCAGTTGCTTGATGACCTTGTTCTCAAGGTCGTAGATGGTGCTGATGACGCGATCAACGTCGTCGTTGAGATTGGCGGCTTCCCAGCGCCCCAGCGTGGCGCTCCACGTCACCGTGGCGTTGACGTACCCATCGATGGTGGCGACGGTGCGGGCCAGGTCGTCGTAGAGGGACTTCGAGATGGTGTTCTGCGGATCGGTGACGGTGTCCACCAGCCCTCGCGCGTTGTACGACAGGGCGGTGACCAGTTGGTCGCCCGTATTCCACACCGGCGGGCTGGCCTGGTTGACCGTGGGCGCGGTGCCGCCCGACTTGAAGCCCGTCTGGTTGGTGCCGAACTCGGCGGTGCGGATGAGGCGGTCCGCCGCGTCGTAGTACAGGGCGTGGAAGGTGGCGATGGCGTACTTGGCATCGCCTCCGGCCAGCGCGCTGAGCGCGCCGGTGACGCTCGTGGAGGCGTCGTGGGTGCGCACCCAAGTGGTGTCGAGGTCGGGCAGGCCGCGGCGATCGGTGCCGCTGGTGATGTAGCGCGTGGTGCTCTGCTCCAGCACCACGTCGCTGGTCA
Source organism: Phycisphaeraceae bacterium (assembly GCA_015709595.1). Taxonomy (NCBI): domain Bacteria; kingdom Pseudomonadati; phylum Planctomycetota; class Phycisphaerae; order Phycisphaerales; family Phycisphaeraceae; species Phycisphaeraceae bacterium. The sequence goes on along the minus strand of CP054178.1, from coordinate 949,069 downwards.
GGACCGAGGCGTGCGAGGCATGCACATCGGCGTAGTTGCCCGCCGCGCCGGGGGCGGCATCGCCCCGGCGGTCGGTGACATAGGTGCTGGTCACGCGTCCCAGCCCGTCGTAGGTCACCTTCGTGCCGGGCGAGTTGGGAGCCCAGGCGCCGACCACGCGGGCGGCCTCATCGAACCAGCGGTGGCTTTCGAGGAACGTCGGTGATGACTGCGTCGGGTCGATGGCCACGCGCGTGCGGTAAGGCAGCCCGCGCTGGCTGTAGCTGGTTTCGGTGTAAAGCCCGCGCGTGGAGAGGTTGCTGCCCACGCCCGTGCCCCCGGCGTTGGAGTTGAGCGCCGATTTGATCGCCCGGTCCAGGTTGTCGTACTCGACGTAGATGTGCGGCTTCTCGGGCCGCTCCACCTTGAAGGCGCGGTTGCGGGAGTCGTAGGTGATGATCGTGTCGCGCACGATCTCATCCTGCCCGCTCATCTCGCCGGAGTGCTCGCGGATGTACGTCAGGTTGCCGTCGCCGACCTTGGAGACCGGCTGGCTCGACTCGATCTGGTGGTCGTAGAAGAACTCGACCACGGTCTCCAGGTTGGCGTCCGAGGTGCCCGTGCGGATGGCCGTCAGCCGGTCGAGCGCATCGTACACGCGGCGGGTGATGGTGCCGGTGACGGCGATCGTGTCCTGCGGCCGGCCGAGCGTGTCATAGGTGAAGTTGGTCTCGTGGAAGGCGTCACGCGCCAGGTCATGCCACACGCGCTGCGACTCGACGTTGCCGTGGCGGTCCTGCTGGACCGTGGCCCGGGCGAACTCGCTGTCCAGCGTGAACGCCGTGATCGCGCCGTTCTGGGTGTGGTAGTCTGGGTCCGCGCCCACCGCGAACTCGCTCTCGCGGAAGATGCCGCCCGAGCCGGTGCGCCAACGGGCCACGATGGGGCCATCGGCGCTGGGCGTGGAGCCGCCGCTGAGGATGTGCGGCAGACCCATTTCGACGGGGTAGAGGATGCCGGCGCGCTCACCGGAGGCATCACGCCGCAGTTCACGCACGAAGTACTTGTTCACGCCGCTTGGCGTGGTGACCTTCCGGGGGCGACCGAGCAGGTCGTAGGTGATGGCGTACGCCAGCGAATCGCCATCGGCGTGGCGATCATTCCACGAACTGTAGTTGGGGATGTTGGTGTACGCGCTGCCCGACGGTTTGCCGGCCTTGTCGGCGTTGTACTCCGCCGTGGCGATCAGGCCGGTCATCGCATCAAAGGTGAAGCCGTCCATCCGGTCATCGGCGGACTTGCGCCACACCAGGTTGCCCTCGGTGTCGAAGAGCCGGTAGATCGTCAGCGATCCGCCCGGCCCGTTCTCGCCGACGAGGCCCGCCTCGATCGTCATTTCGGTCCAGGCCAGCGTGCGCCCAGAGTGGAAGCCGTAGTCGAGTGAGATGAGTTCGATGTCATCGGCCGCGGAGGAGCCCGCCACCCGGTAGAACTTGGCGCTGGTGACGAGGTGATCCTCGCTGCCCGTGCCCCAGGTCAGTTCCCAGATGGTCTCCAGCGTGTTGGAGCCATTGCCCTTGCGGACCCCAAAACTCTCCACGCGGTGGGCGCTGTTGATGGTGTACTCGTACACCAGCCCGGCCGTGGTGCTGGCGGCGTAGGTCCACTTGGTGTCGGGCGAACCCGCGGAAGATGGCGTGTAGGACGAGGTCGCCGAGGGCATCATGATCTTGGTCAGGTGCCGCGAGGAGCCGGTGAACTCGAAGTGCCGTACCCAGCGCAGGGGCGTCGTGCCCGGCTGCTCGATCACCCGATTGATGATGTAGTACGCCCCGCTCGACACCTCCTCGGCATCGAAGTAGGAGCGGCGATGCAGCACATGCGTGCTCTGCCCCTCGTCGTACACCAGGTGATCGATGCGCGTGGTCTTCCATCCCGCCAGGCCGACCGTGCCGCTGAGGTAGGTGTACTCGTACTTGACCGACTCCGCGCCCGACCCGGCGCAGCCGCAGGCCGCCTGCAGGTGCTGCACCTTGACGCGCTTGTCGCCGGAGGTCTCGTACTCCGCGATGACCTTGGACGCCAGGTTCAGCAGCGTCTCCTCGCGGATGGTGCTGAAGACCTGCTGCGCATCACTCATCGCCAGCAGATCCAGCGCCTCGACCGAGAGAACCCCGATCTCGGCGGGGTTGTCCTTGTAGCGCTGCTGGACGAACCACTCGATCTGCTCGGGCAGGATGACCGCCTTGAGTTGATGGGCGCTGCCCTTCTCCAGGAACCCATCGCCATCGCCCCCGGAGCCGGGATCATCGCTGGTCTCGTTGGCCAAGCCGCCGTGATAGCGGTACTGCGTCACCCACTCGCGGTAGGCGGGTGCGTTGGTCTCGGATCGATCCACCAGTTGGCGGTGGACCACCTGCACGAGGTCGCCCTCGGTGCCCACGGCGTCGTGGTAGCTGCTCGTGTCCGTGATGTAGGTGTAGGCGACTCGCTGGGTCTCGAAGTACTGGCCGCCCGCGTTGCGGCGAATGACCCGCACGCTCTTGACGCGCATGTCCGCCTGGGCGTCGTAGGTGATCTGGACTGTCGCATCCGCATTGGCGGGGCCGGTCCCGTTGAGGTAAATGGCCTGCAGGTACTCTTTGTCGTTGGAGTCGGCCCGCCAGTCGTAGACCTGCTTGTTGCCGTACGCGTCCCGGCGTTCCTTGATGAGCAGGTCGAAGGGACTCTGGTCATCGTCATAGAAGTCGATCTCCCACGACCCCGGCTCCGTGAGCGTGAAGAGGCCGCCGCTGGCCGTGATAGACTGCGTCGATGTGCCGCTGGGCAGCCACTTGCTGCTGGTCTGGTTCCAGGAGAACCGGATGCGCCGCCCGTGGCCCGCATCGAGTTCCAGATCCTGCGGATCGCCCGCGCCGACGCGGCGGAGGGCATAGAAGAGGTTGAGCGACCAGTTCTCGCCCACCATGCCACCGCCGCCATCCGGTGAGGCCTGGCTGTTGCCCGGATGACTGGAGTACGAGCGCGTGAGATAGAAATCCGGGCCTGGCACCTGCACGCGCAGGTCAGTGATGGCTTCCATCTTGTGGCCGTAGACCGGATCGACCGGAACCATCAGCGGGCCATCGCACATGTCGCCGGGAGGCGTCTGGCCATCTCCCCACTCACGCCATCCCGGCGCTTCCTGGATCATGCCCAATCCGCCCTCGCCCGTCTCGGTGGGTGGGTTCTGCGGCGGCAAGTTCCAGCCCGGCGGCAACTGCCGCTGGCCGACTCCGCCCCCGAGGCCGATCATCAATGGACCTTCGAGACCACCCGCATCCGGGTCTTGGCCCGGGGGCGCGGGCGGCGGGATGAACTGCCGGATGTCGTTGTTGAAGTCGGGAGGCCAGCCGCCGCTGCCGCCGTCACTCCCACCATCACCGCCACCGGGCGCGATCGGGGGGAACTCGCCGATGCACGGTTCGCACGTCGGAAGCCGCTCGCTCCACCATCCCTCACCCGGCGGACGCCATCCGCCCGATCGCGGATCGCGGTAGTCGCCATCGCAGTCCACCTCGCCGAGGATCTCATCGACCTCATCGGGTGTGAGCACGCGCGCAAAGACATGCTCGGCCCAGTTGACGTACTCCCAGCACATGACTTCCGAGCCGGTGATCCACGGCTGACTGAGCCAATAGAGAATCAGCGCCAGACGATCCTCATCATCAAACTCGTACGGCGGGTCTTCTTCGCGGGCGCACAGTTCAGACTCGGCCATGAACAGCAGGAGATCATCAAGATCACGGTCGGCGTCTTCGTCGCGATCAACTAGGAAGGTGTCGCCGCCCTTGGAATAGGGCACGTCGCCAGGGAGCATGTCGCACACGCGACCCGAGATCTCCGACGCCTCCAGGAGATCCGCCAACTCCCAGTACCGCATCCGTCGGCCGAAACGCGACTGGATCGCCCGATGTCCGGCATCGCACAGCAGAAGACCCTCGGGGTCCATCGTGGGGGGATCGCCGTCCAGACAGTCCGGTGAATCAAGCCACTCGACCGCGAAGATCTTCAGAAGTCCCAGCACATCCTCAACAGTCCACGTCCGCGCGCTGTTGGCATGCATGGACAAACCGCAATACCAGAGGATGTCGTCGCTGTCCACGCCGTCACCATCGCGGTCGCAGAGGAAGTCGCCCGAGTCCGAGTTGCCCTCATCGAACCAGTCGAAGTCGATGTCGAAGAGGGTCTTGTAGTTGGTCCCGCCCGTGGTGGACTTGCGATGGATGCAGTGGTCCGTGGCATCGAATCGCCACTCGTTGTAGACGAGGAGGATCTGCTCGGGCGTGTAGAACTCTTCCTCGACCGCGTAATAGCCGGTCTCCGAGGCGATGAGTACATCGGCCCACAGCAGGTCGCACCAGTCATCCGGCGCCCAGTACTCCAGACCATTGACCTCGCGCATCTCGCCGGATCGCGCCGCGGCTGTCCCATTCGTTCCGTTGGCCGCAGGTTCTCTGGGCGCGACAAAGGTCGCCGCCACCACACCCACTCCCGCCGCCGCCACCATCGAGCCCGCCAGTCCCCTGATTCCCAGCGTCATTCAACACCCCGCGTTCCCGCCAGCGTTCACGCACTTGTGCCCGCCGACGCCCTGAGAAACCCGCTACCCCTGATGGTCTACCCCATCAACACGACAACCATCACGCATCCGATGCCTTGGCCGACTCGCAGCGAACCACCACGCGCACCGGCTCCTTCCACCCATCCACGAAGAAACTGAGCGTGCGCTCGTTGATGCGCCCCGCCTTGCGATGCGCCCGCATCCGCACTTCGATTTCTGTTGTCGCCCCCGGAGGAATCAGCTCCGATGGGACTTCCGCCGCCGTACACGTGCAGGTGGAACTCACGGAGGTGATCCGGATCGGTCGGCGGCTGGTGTTGCGCAGCGTGACCGACTGCCGGTTCGTCGAACCCGCTGCCACCAGCCCAAGATCAACGCGCTCCGGCTCGATGCGCAGCGGAGCCATCGAGGTCAGACCCAACCCCGGCGTTGACATGTCCTGGCCGGCGCGGCGGGCCACGGCGCTCGTCACGGAGAACGCGACGAAGGCGGCCCCCAGCGTCAAGATCACGAAGAGAATGCCGAAGGCCGCCCGCCTCGAACGAGGGGGTGAGTGCGAGGGTGCCTCGCAGACAACCTCCCGATTCGTGACGGGGTTGCCGCACCCGGAAACCGAAATCGAATGCATGCCGTTCCCTTCCGCTTGGAGCCACCGCGCGGTTCTGACCTCCGACTGAAGACGTACCGGATGTCGGCGGTGGGGAACGGATCACCGGCATCCCAATGGCGGGCATCTTGCGGATCGGCGTTCCTGCTGTCAAGAGGCAGGATGCTGCGAAGTGCAGAAAAATGTCCACTCGATACACACGCATACGGACGTGTTTCTCCCCTTCACGGGACAAACACACAACGCACGGCGTCACCGCCGCGTTCTCGATGGAGCAACACCTCTCCGGGGATGACTTCCATGTCGCAGTCATGGCGACCGTGGCCGTCCGTGGCCCCGGAGAGGTTCTATAGAGGAAGGCGCTCGCCGAAGGGTCAGCGTGACAAACTCGTGAAGTTTTTTTTCTGCGGGCGGTGCGAGGGCCGGCGGCGGGTTGAACCGCATGGTCCTGCCCAAGGCGCTGCCCGTGCCCCCTGACGGGTATCGTTCGGCAGCCCGGCCTCGCGTCCGGGCGGTATCCGGTGGAACGAGGGCTCTCACCATGACCATCGATCGCGAGACCGACGATGCTCCCGACCGTCCCGACGGCGACCATGTAATCCCCGAGATGCTGGCCCTGAGCGACCCCGTTCACCGCCGCCTGCTCATGCGCCTCTCGCTGGGTTCAGCCACCGCCGACACGCTGGCGGCGTTGGTCGGGCTGGAACTGAGCGAAGTTCAGCGCGGGTTGGAGCACCTGGTCGAGATTCGCCTCGTCGTGCGGCAGCGCGAGGGCGTCGGCCACGAGATGTTCTATGACCTCGACCCGCGCGCCGCCTTCACCCCGGACGGCGAGTTCACGCGCATCGTCATCCGCTGCGACAACGGCATGCTCAGCGAGATCGAACTGCGCGTGCTGACGGCGGAGTGGATGTGAGGCGGTGAAGTGACTCTCGTCGTGCGCCGATGCGAATCCGGTGCCACGCCGCAACTGGCCGCTTCGACACCCCCCGTTTATCGCTGGAACCCGCTCGGGACTGGTCCTGCCAGCCCGATGAGCGCCAACGCATCCAACCCCGTCCAGCCGGTCGACAGTTCACCCGGGCACCACAAGTCGCGTCCCTTCAGACGTGACTCGCATGCGTCGCCGCGCGCCTGGGTTGGCCGCATCGCCGTGGATGCGGGGCTCCAGCGCCGGGTCGCTCGGCAGCGTTGCCCGGGTTTGTTTGGTGCGCAGCCCGAGTGCGGAATCGACCGGACGCCCATGATGCCGGGGGAGCGGCATCCACCCTGGAATCGCCGCGGTTCTCATGGTGGCTCATCAGGCCACGCGGCGTCAGCGGTCCCGTCAGGCCGCTGAAGCGGGTCTGGCTACCCGCCGGGAGCGTTCCGTAACCGTTCTTGTTGCAGCGGGATGAACGGACCCGAAGCCCGCAGGACGAGGAAAAGCCCCGACCGCGCCGGACGGTGAAGGCGGCGCGGCCGGGGACGAGAAGACCTGGATTGTCGAAGCGAGTCACCGTCATGGCCGGAGCGTAGCGGGGGTCGCGCGGTGTGTTTCCACGTTGTGGAAGATGGACGGCTACCATTTTCGGCAGCGGCGGCGAAGGAGCCACGGACGGCGCATGCCGCAGACACGGAGTGTCACCAGCCATGATCGAATCTGGCATTCAACAGCGCGTCGAGCGGCTCTGGGCGGCGGTCCATGCCACCGTCACGAAGGATGTCACCACGCTTCGTGGCAGGACGTGGCGCACGGATCGATTCGTCGGAGTCGACTTCGATTTCACGGGCGGCAAGACGCCTGCCGACCTTGAGAACGAACTGCACCTGACGAACTTTCATCTGGCTCATCTGCGCGATCACGTCAAGGCATGGGCTCGACGCCGCGGTGTTGGCGCGGAATGCATCGACGCGCGCGTGAGAGAGTGCCGCGCGATCCCGATCATCATCGACCTGACGAACCGAGACAAACACGGCGGAGAGGACAGGGCGGGAGGGTGGTCCCGACTGGGGCCAACATTGCGCAACATTCATCGCCAGGCCGTGATTCGAGTCGGTGGTGGGTTTGGCCGTCGGGTCGTCATGCGCGGCGGGATGGATGGACGCGTGTCGATCGCGGGCGATGGCAACGTCACGGCAGTGACGACTGCCGATGTGGTTGATTCTGACGGGAACCTCATCGGCGACATGCACTCGCTGCAGGAAACAGCGGTCGGAGAGTGGCAGCGCATCATGCGTGAAGAACTCGGCATCACACTCTGAAGTGGTGCCTACAGCGAGGGATTCCGCCCCAGTCGCGCTTTCCGCCGGATTCGTCACTGCCCGTGCCAAACAGGCCTTGCCTCCATGCGGCCTCCTGAGGTACCCCAGCGTCGCCGGGGGCGTTGGGGCCGGGGGACCAGGAGGCACGCATGACGACGACGACGACCACACAGGCGCGGGCCGCACGCCACCGCCACGCCAATGCGGTGCGCGACGACGACCACCTGCCGCGTCCTGGCGGCCCGCCGGTGACGGTCACCCCCACGCCGCCCCACGGCCACGACGGTGGCCCACGGGCGCGACCCAAGCCCGTCCGCCGCTACCCGCCCGAGGTGCTGACCGACGCCGAGGTGGCCGCCCTGCTGGCCGCCTGCCGCGAGGACTCGCCTGCGGGCATCCGCAACCGGGCCCTGCTCACCGTGCTCTACCGCGCCGGGCTGCGCATCACCGAGACGCTGGCGCTGCGTCCCATCGACCTCGACCCCCGCAGTGGTGCCATCCGCGTGCTGCACGCCAAGGGCGGCCGGTCGCGCATGGTCGGCATGGACCGCGCCGGCTTCGAGATCGTCGAGCAGTGGCTCAGCGTGCGGCGCGGCCTGCCCGTCACCGATGCCGACCCCGTGTTCTGCCTCATCAACGGGCGGCCGATGGCATCGTCCTACGTGCGCGTGTTCCTGCCGCGTATTGCGCGCCGGGCGGGGCTGGTGCGGCGCGTGCACGCCCACGGGCTGCGGCACACCCACGCCGCCGAGTTGCGGCAGGAGGGCGTGGACATCGGGCTGATCTCGAAGCAGTTGGGCCACCGCTCGATCGCGACGACGGCGCGGTACCTGGACCACATCGCCCCGTGGGACGTGGTCGCGGCGATGCGGGGGCGGGAGTGGTGAGGGTGACGCAATGCAACGACCGAAGCCACAAGCCCACGGTGGAACCCGAGTGCGACGCCTGAAGTCACTCGGGCCATTCGAACCTCGGCCGGATGATGCGGGTCTTGACCTGCACAATGCGAGACGATCTGGGCCGAGGCACGAGCAAGCGCGGCAGCACTGTCACGAATCCCGCGGGGATTGCCGAAACATCTATTGGGAGCCTCACTCCCAAGAACCGACGCGCCTGCCCGCGAGTGCGCCTGTATGTGAACCGATCTCCCCAGACCTGTCCGCCCGGTAACTGGATTCGGTGCTCCCTGCTGAGATCCACGAGGTAGGGACGAGTCAACGTCCCAGGCCCATCAAACAGGTGCAGCATCACACCGATGCCGTCTGCCCGTTCATTGACTGCGACAACGTGTCCCCAATCTGTGGGGGGCGTCGGAGCGGAGAAACACTGGTCGATTTGCGGTCCAGAGTGAACGAATCTGTCCACCGCGCCTCCATCGCGAATGAAGGAACGCACCGCGTCAAACTCCGGTTCGTCGCCAGACACCGGCGTTGGGCGGGTGGTGAGGAAGTAGTGGAACGCGATCTTGGCGATCACTCGAAAGTAGAGGTCTGTGACGTTGAATAGAATGCTCACACGGACTCGCCGTTGTCCTGCTTCGATCGAGGGCAGTTCCACGGATCGAAGACTTGGCCAGTAGGCTCGCATCTTCTCGATGTATGCTGAGTATTGATCGTGTTGGCAACTCAAGCGCGCCTTCGTGATCGGCTGTGCGCCTGTGGTGCGCAAGACCTTGAGAATACTTCTCGCCGACATCTCCGGGCGCAACTCGACAGTGTGTTCTGCATCGGCCGCGTCTGTAAGGATGACGCAATCAACCGGCTCAACTGCCTGTGCGACGTCCGAGTGCCGCACCGGAAGATGAGCACCGCGCATCAGAGCGGTTAACTTCGGCGGCTTGGCCCCATGCGCAGCCAAACTCGCCTTTGACCCCGAGCGTCGCTTTCGCAGAAACTGCAGCCCCAGCTGCTTTGCCACCCATGCCTCCGGCCCACACCTCACCAGTTGTTCGACGCCCTTGTCGATCTCTGCATGGCATCGCGGACACAAGCGGTGAAACTGCTCGGCTCCATCGAACTCACCCCAAGACGCAGGAATAACGTGGTCGCCAACGCGCGACTCTTGAAACTTATTCGTGCAGTAAACGCAACTGAGCATCACGCACAATAGTACATTGCGATGATCGCGGCAACATGGCCAAGTTGCGCTTCCACCGCAAAGCGACACTCGCCCCCCACGTAGCCCCTGGTGCTGCCCGTCCCTGCCCGCCATTGCACTCCCAGCGGGATTTTCAAGCCTTTGACCCGCCTGTCCGACCCCCACATGACCCGCCAACTTCCACGCCGTGGAAGATGCGGCATGGTGGGGCGTGGGGCGTTGGGGCGGCACGGTCGCGTCAGTCCCTCGGGTCGAATGTCAACTCCAGCACCAGCCGCCTCCCGCAGCGCGGGCAGTGCGTGGGCCGCGTGGATGCGGCAGGGGCGGCTTCGCCCCACACGCCGAACTCGATAGCCAGGCGACCGCCGTGGCGTCCGCACGCCGCGCAGCCGCTGTGCGGGCCGAACGCGATAATTCGCCCGCGATGCTCCAACCGATTGATGCGCTGGGCCAGGTGCATGGTCCGTTCCCATTCGACGGCGAAACACGGTGGCTCACGGTGCCGCCAGCGGCCGACCCTGGGCGTTCTCGCTGATGAAGCACACGCGCAGTTCCCGCATCCGCCCGCAGACGGGGCAGCCCTGCGCTGGGTGAGACGGTGCATCGATGAGTCCGAGCGGCAGGGCTTCAGCGCCCTCGTACCGCACCACCCACAGCCCCTCGCCGCCGCAGCGAGGGCAGCCGTGCATGTGCCGGGCGCGCTCCAGCCGGTGGATGCGGCCAAGCAGCGTGCCGCCGCCGCTCGCATGGTGGATGAACGCACCGGGCATCAGTTTCGCCTCCAGGAGGGCTCGCTGCCGCGCTCCTTCTCGGCCCGCTCCAGCGCCTCCACGCGCGCCGCCAGGTCATCCAGTTCAATCGACGCGCGGGCGAACTTGAGCATGGTGGCGCAGGCGCTCACGCGTCCGCTGGTGCTGGCTCCGTGGTCGTTGAGCATGTTGGCCAGCGTCTGCACCGCCAGCGGGGTGTATCGCTGGGCCAGCGCGATGGCCTGGCCGTACGCCTCGCGCCGCGCCTTGCGATACGCCCGGCTGAAGACCTCCTGGTCGAGCCAGAAGTGCAGCGTGCGCACCGGGATGCCGGATGACTCGGCGGCCTTGGTGATGGTCGGTTCCTGCAGCAGGGCGATGATGGCCTTCTGCTGACGCGGTGAGAGAGATGCCAGTCCATCTCCCTCACTACCGTCGGCACCGTCACCATCGCCTTCATCATCCGGGGGCAAGGGCTCGTGGTAGCCGTTGGTGTGCTGCATGGCATGGACCTCGATGGATGAGCGTACCCCGTCGCGGTGGCGCATGTTCCACAACGTGGAAGCAGGCGTGCTGAACCGGCGAACGATGGCGCGTGTGGTGGTCATTCCAGCAGCAGGCGGAAGCGGTGGCCGCACGCCTCGTCGCGGCACCTCACCCACGAGAGCGTGGTGCCATCGCCCTGGTCGGTGAGCGAGCGATATCGCTTCAGCCGCGCGCCGCCGCAGCGCGGGCAGCGGGGCCGCGTGAGGGCCACCAGCGGCAGACGTGGGCGGCTCGACGCTGGAGCGGCGTTGGGCGGCGAGGTCGCACCGGCGTCGCCACGGGCGGCCACGTCGGCGGCGTCGCGGGCGGCATCGTGGGCGGTCGCATCAACGGGCTGCGGCGGCGATGTGGAAGGGGGCGACGTGGGGGGTCGAGTGGGGCACATGTGGGGAACTCCGGAATGTGGCCAAACCCCCGGAATCCGGTGGTTTCCGGCGGATTCCGGGGGATTGGCCTTGATGTCCACGGGGGTCGAGGTAGATGTGTGTGGCGTACCGAACGAAGCCCATACCAGCCACCACGCGAAGGAGCACGACCATGACGACGAACAACGCCACCACGCAGCGCGACCGCGACAACCTGATCGAGGCCCTGCGGGAGTGCTTGAGCCCCGAGGCCATCTCGTACATCCACGCCGCGCTGCTCGACCGCATCGACCGCGACGGCGAGCGCGTCAGCGACGGGCAGGACATGATCGAGGGCTGGGCCGAGGCCCACTGGTTCCACTACGCCATCCTCGACGAGATGATCGCCTGACGCGCTCGACGCACCCACCCACGCACCATCCACCGGAGCACGACGACCATGACCATCAAGGCCATCACCATCGAGACCTTCGACGGCACCGACCTGAAGATCACGCGCACCGACAACGGCGCGCTGGTCACCAAGGGCGACGCGGTCATCTGCGACGTGCGGCGGGATGAGGATGACGAGACGCGCCGCCTCAAGGCCATCGAGGTCGCCAAGCGCATCTACGGCATCGCCAGGCCCAGCCGCTTCGGTGGTGGCGGCGGCCCGAACTGCACCGGCAGCTTGGTCTACGACGTCCGCTGCGAGATCGAACGACTCGCCGACTGCTGAGCCCCCCCACGTACCACCCCACGCACCCCCCCACGCACCACCAACCGGAGCACAAGCACCATGAACAGCACGACAAAGAACGCCCTCGCGATCACCCGCCTCCTGGGCAACCGCGGCTGCACCGTGAGCAGCGTCACCGTCCACACGCCCGACGGACGCGAGTGGGCCATCGACATCGATTCGCCGATGGGCTTCCGCCTCTACGAGATCGATCCCGATGACCGCGAGAGCGCCGAGGAGCATCACGCGATCGACGATGACACCTGGACCGCCAGCGACCTGATCGACTACCTCAAGGCCGTTGGGGAACCACGGCCCAACGCCACGAATCCCCCCACCCCTCCGACCCCCTGAAGCCCGCTGAATGCGGGCTTCGCTGTTTTCCGCCCCCCCACTTACCACGCGATGAACGAGGACCACACCACCATGACGACGCCAACCACCAACACCACGCCCCGAAGCACGCCCCGCATGACGCCCGACCAGGTGCGCGATGCGATCCGCGCCGCCTTCAAGCACCTCCGCAAGCGCGGCTACTTCTGCCGCATGAACTTCACCTGCTGCATGACCTGCGCCTGGTACGAGGTGCCCGAGGGCCGCGAGGGCAAGGTGGTGTTCTACCACGGCCAGGACGCCCGCCGACTCGCCGAGGACGGCTGCTGCATGCTCGGCTGGTCCGGCGATGGCGCGGAGATCTGCGAGGCCCTGCGCCAGGCAGGCCTGAAGGTCGAGTGGAACGGCAGCAGCGACACCCGCATCCAGGTCGCCAGCCACTGACCCACGGAATCCACGAGCCAACACGCCCGACCCGGCGCGTGCCGGGCGGGGATCACACACCCTCCTACCAGGAGAAACGCAATGTCGAAGAAGAACACGAAGAAGTCCACCCTCCGCAAGAGCGACCGGCCCAAGGGCAGCGAGCCCGCCAGCCGGGCCACCATCGACAAGGCCCGCGCTGAGATCACGAAGAAGTGGGCCGAGTCCGAGGCGGCAGCCAAGGCCAACGGCACGGCGGAACTCGACCGCGTGCCGATGGTCGCCCTTGGGGCGAACGGGGCGAAGAAGGGCAAGAAGGCGGCCAAGGACGCCACCGACGCGAAGGACGCCACGGGGGGCAACGTCGGCGGCCCCAAGGCCAAGACGCCGAAGGCACCCCGGACGCCCAAGACGCCGAAGGAGCCCAAGCCCAAGCGCCTCAGCGGGCTGGACCTGGCCGCCACCGTGTTGGCCGAGTCGGGCGAGCCGCTCAACGCCAAGACCATCGCCGAGCGCGCCATCGCGGCGGGCTGGAAGACCAGCGGGGCCACGCCGCACGCCACCCTCTACGCCGCCATCATCCGCGAGATCGCGGCCAAGGGACGCGAGGCACGCTTCACCAAGAAGGACCGTGGGCTGTTCGCCGCCAACCAGAAGGGAGGTGCGTGAGCCATGCTGACCATTCAGAAACTTCTCGACGCCATCGAAGGGTTGCCGCCCGACGCCCAGGTCGTCGTGGGCATCATCGACGGCCCCCGGTACAACGCGGCCTACGCGGAGCAGCAGGTGTGTGGCCACGCCGTGTCGATTGGACCCGATCGGCAGGAACTCATCGGCGAGGCGGCCGCGCTCTATATCTGCTGCTACGAACAGCCGCGCCCCTGGGAAGGCGCGCAGCCCATGCTGCACGAGGACGGCACCGCAACCTTGCGGTACGACCCCGAGGACGACAACCCCAATCCGGGAAAGGAGGGCTGACCCATGAAGATCACCGACGTTGAAATCGGAGGGCGGTACATCGCCAAGGTGTCGGGCCAGATGACCACGGTCAGGGTGCTGGCCATCCGCGAGGTGCCGCCCGCCTGGCACACGCCCGGCAGCACGCGTTGGCAGAAGCGCATCGATGTGGTCAACGAGCGCACCGGCCGCCAACTCACCTTCCGCTCGGCCGCGCGGCTGCGCCGCCGAACCCCCGGAATGGGGGCCGGAACGGGGGCGGGAGCAAGGGCGGCCGCGCCTCAACCGGAAGGAGGTGCGTGAGCCATGCCGCACGACCTCGACGAGACCTTCGCGGTCTTGGAACGCATCATGGTCCGCGACGTGCGGCCCCGGCGCGGCACGCCCTACCGCCACACCTGCGACCTCGATGTGTACGAGGCGGTGGTCCACGCGATCGATGACCTCGGCGGCGGCTCGTTCACCGTCGAGACGCTGCGGGCCGCCACCGGCCTGCCCTTCACGCAGATCAACGTCACGCTGGCGTTCCTGCGGGAGCGCGGCATCGTGGTCGAGACGCTGCGGCGCAAGAGCGTGGCGGCCAGCGAATCGATTCACCTGGATGCCATGACCGAGTGGCATGCGCTGCGGGAGAAAGGGCCGCCGCCACTGACGCCTCTCTGACCGCCTCGCCGCCAAGGCGCCTTTCACCCCACCGACCGCCCCGGAAGGTGGGGTTTTCTGCGGCCGGAGCGTGGCGTCCTGCGCCACCGTCGCGGCGACCGCCAGGCGTACCCGCAGGCGACCACGGGCCAAGTGGCGCTTTGGGGACGGAACGACACTGGCGGGGTGCTGAACATCGCCATGAGCCGCGCCCCCAGACCCTCGTGCTCCTGCTGCCGCGCTGCGCGCTCCTGCAGGATCATCACCGCAGGATCGTCGAGGAGCATCCGAGGAGCGCGCGGGATCATCACGCGGTGATGGTCGATGATCGGTGAGCAGCGCGCGGGGATCATCACGCGGTGATAGTGGACGATCATCCACGAGCAGCCGTTGATGATCGCGCAGCCGCCCGGCAGGATCGTGCATGATCACCCGAGCATCATCACCGCGCGCTGGTGCACGATCATCGCCACGACCGGCAGGATGATCATCGGGCCGGTGCCGCATCACCACGCCTCCTCCGGGTCATCCAGCCGCCGGGCCGCCTCCTCGAACCGCACCACCGGGTCGGCGATAGCCGCCAGGTCGGGCCAGCGCGACTCGTACAGCGCCAGCAGCGCCTCCACCCGCGCGTGGCACTCCGGCGGCAGCGACACCGTCGCCAGCGAGGGCGGCTGGCAGCGTTCGAGGCGGTGGATGCGGGTGGTCAGGCGGTGCATGGTTCGATCTCCTTTCGGCCTACCACGCGCTGCGGTACGATGGCTTGCGGCATGACTGGATCGAATCCAGAACGCGTCGTGGCTGCTTTGCGTTCCTCGCCAGGTCGACCCCTGTGCGACGACTGCATCGCGCTGCTTGCGGGCATCAAGAACCGTGTGGCCGTCAATCCGATCGCGACCGCGCTCGGGCTGACCACAGACTTCGCCCGGGACAGGGGCACATGCGGACGATGCAGTGAACGCAAACTGGTCACCTGGGCGCGGCCCATGCAAAGACCGCACCCTTGACGCCGGAAGGTCTGTTGATGCGATTCACCGAAGAGGCGATCAGAAGCGGCTTCAAGGAGCACGGCCGCATCTACCACGACGTGAAGGGCTGGAAGATTCCCGACCACATACGATGGTGGCGGCAGGGTGCGGTCGCCTTCGAGCAGAAGCGATTCGATGAGTATGCGAAGCTCCACAAGGCGCTGCGCGGGTACTGGCAGGTCTTTCGGGGATTTACAGGCCGGCCGTGGGATGCTCGCCGCACGTTTGATGAACTGAGTTCGCTGGACACGGCGTACCGGAGCCGACGGCTCAGTTCGCTGGAGGACGCTGATGTTCCCGCATGCAGCCGTATTCTGGATTCGATGCGGCTCATCAAGCCCAACCGGCACGGGCCTTCGGTCGTAGCGATCTCCAAGGTGCTGCACTTCTGGAACCCGCGGCTTTTCATCGTGGTGGACGACGCCGTGATGTGGAGATGGGTACTCGCCCACGGGTGGCTGAGGCGACCGATCAAGAGAACCCATGCGAGAATCGCTTCGAGCATTGGTCGGGCCGGTGCCACGTACCCCAAGGGCGCGTGCGACCTTCACACCTACCTGGCAATCCTGCGATGGGGTGCGGACGTTGTCAGGACCAACCCAGAGATCTGCCCCCAATTCGTGCGACATGTGAACGCACACCGGGACAATGAGCCGCTCGACATCCCTGTGGAAACCTACGAAGCAGCGGCCCTGGAGTGGCTGCTCCTCGGCCTGACCGAGGTGCCGCCGCCAGGAGTCACGATCGCCGATGAAGACGTTGGCTCGTGATGTCATGGTTGTGGCCTTGCAGACTGCCGCTGGGCCTTCAGTCCTGTGAACTGCTCCCACCGCTGGACGATCACGTCGCAGTAGAGCGGGTCGAGTTCCAAGAGGAACGCGCGCCGCCCCTGTTGTTCACACGCGATGAGGGTCGAGCCCGAGCCGCCGAAGAGGTCCAGCACGTTCTCACCGGGTTGCGATGAGTAGACGATGGCGCGGGCCGCGAGTTCGACGGGCTTCTCGGTCAAATGCACCATCGCCTGCGGGTTGACCTTCTTGACGTTCCACACGTTCGAGATGTTGTTCGGCCCGAAGAACCGGTGGCCAGCGCCTTCGCGCCATCCATACCACGCGTGCTCGCAGTCATTCATGAAATCCTTGCGACCGAGGACGGGGTGGCTCTTCACCCAAGTGATGCCCTGCGAGAAGTACAGGCCGCACGTGGCCAGCGCGCTGCAGTAGTTGGCCCAGTTGGCGTAGCCGCCCCACACGTAGAAGCACCGACCCGGCAGCAGTACGCGGGCCATGTTCCCGAACCAGGCGAGCAGCACGGCGTCGAAGTCGGCGGCGGACATGAAGTCGTTCTGGAGCGGCCGGTCCTTGGCGCGCATCTGCTTGTGCGTCGCCTTGGGTTTGCCCTGCCGGGCGTCATCGAATCCCTGCAGATGCGCCTTGGCCTTGGCGACCGCCGGCAGCGCCGTCGAGCCCGCCGCCCGGGCGTTGTTCGAGCGCGGCTCGACGTTCACGTTGTATGGCGGGTCGACGTGGGCCAGATGAATGGGCTGGCCGTCCAGCAGTCGATCGAGGTCCTCTGGCTTTGACGAGTCACCGCACAACAAGCGATGGTTCCCCAGCACCCACATGTCGCCCGGCTGGGTGACGGCCTCGGCGGGCGGCTCGGGAATGTCATCGGGATCGACCAGCCCCGGGTTCGCGCCCGAGTGCAGCAGCCGTTCGATCTCGGCCTCGCTGAAGCCGGTCAGCGCGAGGTCGACGCCCATCGCTTGAAGGTCGTGCAGTTCCAGCGGCAAGAGGTCGGGATCGAATGTGGAGAGCGCGGCGGTCTGGTTATCCGCGATTCGATACGCCTTCGCCTGCTCTTCGGTGAGTCCGACGGCCACGTGGACGGGCACCTCGGCCAGCCCCAACTGCTGCGCGGCCTTGAAGCGCGTGTGACCGACGACGATGACGCCATGCTCGTCCACCACGACGGGCTGGCGAAAACCGAATTCCTTGATGGAACGGGCGACGGCGTCCACCGCCGCATCGTTCTTGCGCGGGTTCCGCTCGTACGGCTTGATCTCTGTGATAGAGCGTTGGTGGACTGTGAGTTCGTTGGACATGGCGTTCGCCTCCGTGCAGTCTTGGCAGGTGAGGGACGTGGCCCACGGTGGGCACTGTGGTGAATCGTTTGTTGGCAGATGTGCCGTGGCTGTCGAGATACCGACCGAGCCCACGAGGTGGCTGCGTACTCACTCGATCGAACGCACACCGGCAGTCCAGACGGGGCACCCCCATGTTCGCCGACGTTGGCCAGTGGGCCGCGAGACCGCACGGCGGACGACCGACCCGAGCCGTCGGTCCGCCCGCAACACGGGGCAACGTCGTGGCCCACGGGCAGGAGCCCGCAAGCGGGGATGACTGGAGCGCACTGCCGCGCACTGACGCGACAGTTCCGATTGATACCCATGCATGCGGGCGCGCCGGCGCACGCGCGCGGCGTGGGGTCCGCCGCGATGGCGACTGACGCGACAGTGCGTGACAGTGCGGGGCAGCGGCGCTCATACGGGCACCTCCGTTCGGAGGCCGATCCCCTCGTAGAACGCCACCATCCCCGTTCCGCGACGGCGCGACACTCCCGGCGCGGCGGCCATGAGGTCACGTCCGAAGGCCTGCTTCGTACTGACGGCGTTGCGCCCGTCCGCCTCGCACCACGCTTTCCAGGCGTTGTACAGGTCGTCCACCCAAACCCGATGCCCGACGCCGACGACGCAGCGGTCGCGAATGAAGGCGCCGACCGGCGAGGCCAGGTCTTCCATATCGCGGATGGCGTCCTCCCCGCTCCTGGGCTGGACGAACCGGCCGCGCGCCCGCAGGCGCTTCCACCCCTCGATGGCCCATTGGAGGATGCCGGGCAGCTCGACCAGTAGCTGGTCGGTGAGGGTGGGATCTTCCTGCCCATAGAAGCTCTGCGTCAGGCGGAGCACGAGGAATCGCCCGGCCAGCGCCGTGCTGGCGTCGTTGAGGCGGGGCAGTTCGTTCGTGAGGAACATGAACCTGGTTGTCAGCTTCATGCTGACTGCCCCCAAGAACTTGCGGTCGATGGTCAGCGTGTCCTCGCCGGAAACGCACAGCAAACGCTCGACCACGGTACCGACGTTGTCGCCCTTGAATCGGGCGTCGCTGACGATCGCCAGCGACTTGTCAATCAGCGGCTGGAGGCCGAAAGGCCCGGCCAAGCTGCTCGTGGTCGGCCCCACCACGTTGCCCGCGCCGACGAGGCGAATGATGACGCGCCCGATCGTGCCCTTGCCCGACCGCCTCGGCCCTACGAGAAGTAGCATCTTCTGCTGGCTCGTGTCGGCGGTGAGGCAGTAACCGATCCATTCCTGGAGCAGCTCCACGGATTCCAGGTCATCCCCGAACAACTGCTCGAGGAACTTGATCCACCGCTCCGGCGACTCGGGATCGGGGTGGTAGTCGAAGTCGAGCGAGTTGGTGGTGAACAACGCCGGTGTCGGCGCGAGGATGCGCCCGGTCGGAATGTGCAAGTTCATCGACTTGCACGGGAGCAGTTCGAGCGCGGGCGGACGATCCTTGCCGCCGTCGAGCCAAGTTGGCGTTACCGTCGATGCAGGCAGGTGAACGAGCGACCGAATGGTGTCGAGCGCCTGCTTGACGGTCGTCGGGTTGGATTCGAAGTCCAACAGCTCCATCTCGCCAGTACTCTTGTTGAGCACATACCGCAGTGCCTTGTGCAGCCACGGCAGGAGCCGCTGCTTGATCCACTCCTCCTCGACTTGGCAATAGCGATTCCCGCGCCACTCCATGAGCAGGCCACCGTATCCTTGAAGCGTCCGGCCCTCGGCGTGCTGGTTGAACTCGCGCACATACGCCTCGGCAGTCGGCAGCGTGCGCCGAGGCGAAAGCACGAGACGGCCCGTCACTGGGTCTTTCTGACCGAGAGCGACGAGCAGGCCATCGCCCTCGCCGCATTCCGACTGCGAGGGATCGCCAGATGCCGATGACGACGGTGCGGTACGGCGGCGCGGCGAGTACGTCGCCGGGCAGTTCTCGATGGCCTTCGCAATGGTCATCTGCCCGTACGTGCGGGCACCACGTTTCTGGTCCCACTTCTCGCGGAACAACCCAGACCGCCGGAACAGGCGATCCATGCGCACAGCGTCCTTGACGGTCCAGAATGCCAGCAGGTTGCAGAGCGCCTGGTCAGCCGCGCTGTGATCGTCAGCGTGCAACGACATGTCGCCCGCCCAGAGCTTGGCGAAGCGGCCGCCGTTCTTCGCGGCGCTGGCGCGCTCGATGAGGGTTTCGTCATCGCCGTCGAACCCGCCCGCTGCGACGGTACCGTTCAGGTGCGGTTTGCGCTTCTTGGGCCACAGCCGAGCGCACAGCACATCGAGCGCGTCCTGCCGCTCCTCGACGCCCTCAGGCGTACCGGCCAGGTGCTGCCCTGTGGCGGTAAAGAACCGCTCCTGGTCGTAGACTTCCGTCTCCTTGAACCCGGCGATGGCCTTCGACTTGCAGCCGACGCCTTGGGGCTTGCGTCCCGCTATGAAGACCTTCACGCCGCGCCCGCTCGGCGATATCTCGGTGTACGAATTCAAAGACTCGATGATCTCTCGCGCTGACGGGACAATGGCCCCAGCCTCATCGATGCACTCGTCCAGGTCGATGCCGCAGTAGGGGTCGTCCTCCGCGAAAACGAATCCGATGCCGGCGTAGCCGCCCGACTTCCACGCCGCCACCGCCTCATCGAACGTCGCCCATGTGGTCGGGTCTGTCGAGTCGGCCCGGCCGCCGTCCCGAGCGTTCACAGGACACTTCGTCCGCTTGCCGCCGCGCGTGATGTATCGCCAGCAGACCCACTGTGCGCGGTTGCGCAGTGCCTCCGGCACGGTGGAACGGACTACCGAAATGTCCTCGTCAGAGGGCATCACGTCGCGACTCCTTTCCAGGTCACAGCCCAGCGGCGTCGAGGGCGCGCACGACGGCAGCGTGCGCGTCTCCGTCGTGGGCGCGCCGACAAGTTCGCTCAGCGGAGGGAGCCACTGTGTCGCGTGAATCGAGTGATGGCTCGTCGGCGGCGAAGTACTCGGCGTCCGCATCCGCCAGCCGGCGGCCGAACTCATCCACCCACGCCGCCGTGGTGAAGATCTTGCCGCCGGCTCGAATGTGCTCAAGGCGCACCCGTTCGCCGTTGCGGGCCAGGACGCCTCGACGGCACCATCGCCACAGGCAGTTGGTGGAGGGTCGACCCGGCGCGATTCGGGAGGCCTGGGCCAGCGTCAGGTGTGCATCGGGTGCGGCGGCTCGCGCCACGTTGGATTGAGTTGCTTGGCTCATGACCGCATCGTGCCGCGGTCCTTGGCGATGGCAACGAACGGCGCACCGCCTGCGTCACCATTGCAATTGCTGCGGCTACTCTGCGGTGGGTTTGCGTTTCCGGATCCCCCTGCGATTCGTGGCCACCTTGACCCGCCAGGCCTTCTCACGCACTTCGGCCTCGCTGACTCTGATGCCGTTCTCAGTCTGAAATCCCATCAGCAACGGCTCGGCCCCTCGGGTTCGCCGACGAATGGTGTCGTCGCTGCAGGTGTTGCCAGTGAGGTGCGCGACCAACTCGGCGGCCTTGGTGAGAGTCATGAGGTCGGTTGGCGTCACGGGGCCAACTTGGGCGAGCCTATGTCCCTCATGGGCAGCGTCGCGGTAACAGGCGACGTGAACATCATCCACCACGCGAGGAAAACGCGTGATGAGCTCGGTCCAAAGCGCCCGCCGGTTCTCAATCGTGTCCAGCGCCCGCAATTGCGGAACGACGAGCTCTCGAATCTCCGCATCGACCACGATTCCCCGTGCCAGTTGCCCGAAGTAGTCGTACAGCTCCGCACCGTTGCGCCTCGTGTTCCACGTCGCCCGCGAGTGAACCCACAGAATCGCTTCGGCGAACACTTCGCCGTCCACGGTCGCGTGCGCGTAGGGATGGTTTGCTAACTCTGCTTTGTTGGCGGGGCGCATGTCGTCGCGTCCAGCCAACCACAAAAGCGCCCCTTCAAGTGACCAATGCTGTGCAGCCGCTTCGATCAGTCCCGGCGGAATGCCGGCGGCGACAACGGTCGCTTCGATCAACTCGGCGAGCAGGCGACATGCGTCGGAGCTGATCTCGGCCTGGATCCTCCTGAGGTTGAGCCAGTCGCTCTCGTCGTAGAAGTCCGTCTTGTTGGCGATGATGCCATCGCGCTTCCATTGATACGCGGCATCCGTCTTCTTGGGCGACCAGACGAAGCTCTTGGGCAGTCTCTTCCCGTTTCGATACCATCGACCCACGAGCGGCTTCAGATCACGATCCAACGGTTGGCCCTTGGCGTTGACCACGGCCTGGTTCCAGTCCCATTGGTTCGCGCCGGGTCGGAATCTCTCGGGGAACTTCCCCGCCAACCAAGAGCCCACGGCGAAGTACCAACTGTTCAGACACTGCCAGTCCTCAAGCGGCTTCACTGCATCGGCGAGAATCCGAGCGTTCGCCTCTGGATCAGGTTGGTTGACGAACTCGACACCGTTGACGGTGACATTCTTGAGCGCCCACTGGGGGAACTCGCCATACAGAGCGGGGATCAATCCCGGAAACCGTGCCTGGCGGCGATCCCACCAGCCGCGGTTCTCCACACGACGTTCGCGCGGGAACCCGCCGAGGTCGATGGCCTCGATCAGCAATCGGCCTGCCTGGGTGCGATAGTCGTCAACGTGCCTTGCCAACTGACTCGACTTGGTCGCACGATCGGCCGCTGAGTCGAATCGCTCGCAGAGGCCGCTGAATTGGAAGCCGATCTTCCGGAGACGGTGCCGATCCATGCTTCACCTGCCTTGGCCCCAAAGACCCATGTGGCTCCCTCTCGGTTCGTCATGATTGTTTCAACGCGCCGCCGCTTCAAGTCTGAGTCAGCCGATCTTTCGCATGACCTCGACCACGCGCTCGCGATCCCGCTCGGCGTATACCGCGTCGGTCACCAGGGCGCTGGAGTGGCCCAGCGCGATGCGGGCGGCCTCCAGACCGAACTCGCGCCGGATGATGGTGGCGGCGGTGTGGCGCAACTGGTGGGGGTGCCAGTTGTGGTGGCGATGCCACGCTGCCAGTTCCAGCTTCTCCGCAGCCGTAAGCCGGGCACGCAAGGTGCGCAGCGACTCCATCCTCCCATTCGGAAGGATGCGCGGCCGCAGGTGCTCGGGCGGTGGAAAGGCCTGCTCAGTGGCCCGCTGGATGGCGCGGCGGTAACTGCTCGCGGTGTAGTGCTCGCCCGGCGCTTTGCGTGGCGTGGCCACCCGATTGGAGCCCGGAACGTTGCCGCAGGAGAGCGGGGTGCGCCGCGCCGCCGCCCGTGCTTGCAGGCGCTCCGCTTCCGCCTCGGCCGGGCTGAAGAGGCAGGCATCCAGCGGCCGGCCGGTCAGGAAGGGCCGGATGATGTCCTGGGACCGGGGGCCGAGGAAGATCGTTCGTGCGTGGCCATGATGCGAGGTCTTGTGGTCGGAGGGCTCGATGGTCCAGATGCCGGAGCGGTCATCGATCAGGATGTCGATGGCACGCAGTGTAAACAACTCGCCGCCGCGCGCTCCGGTGAGGAGCTGCAGTTGCACCAATGCATCGACCTGGCGGCTGAGGAATGGCCGGGTTCGTTCGATGAAGTCTGTGGAGACCGGGCCGACCGGTCTGGGCTCCGGGGCGGGACTGCGGCCGCGACGCAGGGCCGGCACCGTCTTGAGTTGCTGGTACACGGTGGCGGGGAGCATCTCGTGCGAGGCCGCCCACTTGAAGAGGCGGCAGACCCGGTGTATCTGCCCGTTGATGGTCGTGCGCACCCACGGCTCCCTCGGATGCGGACCCTCGGGCTTGCCGCGGATCATGGCCTCGCGCACCACGCGCAGACGATTGGGTCCGAACGCCTCGGCGGGGGTCGATCCGAAGTGCTCGCGCAGGATGCGCAGGCCCGAGCGGATGATCGCGAGCTCCGATGCCGAGTAGTACGGCGTCGCCCACGCCCAGTACTCCAGGATGAGCTCGTTGATCGTGAGGCGGTGTCCGGCGGGATTGGCGGAAGCACTCGCGCCCGGCATGGACCTTGGCGGCAGTCGTCGGCCGCGCCCTTCCCATTCCGCGATCACGCGGTGATAGCACTCGCGGCTTTCGGGGCTGCCGTACGGGCCGAGCCAGAAGTCGCGGCGCTTCTTCGTCAGTGCATCCGTGAGCGTCACGATCGCCTGGTCGTATCCAGCGCGCTGGCGATACGCGGGCACCTTGGGACCGCGCGGCAAGACCGCCTGATCGGATCGTGTCGAGTGTCGTGTTTGGTGAGGGAGGTCGGACATGGTGCGGGGCTCCTGAACGCGCTGCGCGGTGTACACCGCGCGTCAATGCGTTCTGGCCGCACCGCCGACCTTCGGCGGGTGTCCGCAACTGGCGGACTCGGCGTCGTTTACGGAAGTGGAGCTGACCGGGGTCGAACCGGCGACCTCTTGCATGCCATGCAAGCGCTCTCCCAATTGAGCTACAGCCCCAAGCGGTGTTGTCGAGCCATTGTACCCGCGCTCCTTCGCCGGTCCAAGGGTGCGTTGTCGGAGCGGCCTGCGTGTCTTCGGGTGGTCACGTGGTGGGAGAGAAGGTGGGGACGGGCAGGTTGAACAGCGAGGCGACAACTTCGCCTGAGTGCCACGAGGTTGGAGCACGCCCATCGATCATGGAGCACGCGCCTCCGATGTTTCCATTGGGCTCTTGTCGGGCTACACTTCCCTCCCGCATCCTTCGTGAGTGTGGGTGCGCTCGATCAGGCCGCGAGCAGCCGGTGCGTATCCGGCGGCGGTCGTGTCTCCAACCCCCGGCCGTCACGAGCGCGACGGCACCCGACCTTCGGGTCGGACGAGATTCATCACAACATGGTCGATTACAACCTGATCGGAGGCCTCCGGCTGGATGACGCGGAGGTCGAAACGCTGGTGCGCGAGGGTCTGGGCAAGGACGTGGCCGCCGGCAACATGGATTCGCTGCTGCAGGAGCAGATCAGCGATCTGTCTCCCGGCAGCATCCTCAAGGGCAGGATCGTTGGCATCGCGGGCGATGACGTGGTCATCGACGTGGGGCTCAAGTCCGAGGGGCTGGTCGCCAAGACCGAGTTTGAAAACCCCGGCGACATCGAGATCGGCGACACCGTGGAGGTGCTGCTGGAGCGCATCGAGGACGAGACCGGGGCCATCTCCATCTCCAAGCAGAAGGCCGACCGCATCCGCGGCTGGGAGCGGCTGCTGGAGAGCAAGGCCGAGGGCGACACGGTCGAAGGCACCGTGATGCGCAAGATCAAGGGCGGGCTGCTGGTGGATATCGGCGTGCCGGTGTTCCTGCCCGCCAGCCAGGTGGACATCCGCCGCCCGGCCGACATCGGCGAGTACATCGGCAAGACCATCCGGGCCAGCGTGCTCAAGATCGACATCGAGCGGCGCAACATCGTCATCTCCCGGCGCCGCCTGGTGGAACTGGAGCGCGAGGCCGCCAAGAAGAAGCTGCTGGAGACGGTGAAGGAAGGCGACACGGTGCGCGGCACAGTGACGAACATCGCCGACTTCGGCGCCTTCGTCGATCTGGGCGGTCTGGACGGGCTTCTGCACATCACCGACATGTCGTGGAGCCGCATCAATCATCCCTCCGAACTGGTCAAGATCGGCGATTCGATCCAGGTCAAGATTCTCAACATCGACTTCGAGAAGGAGAAGATCGCCCTGGGCCTCAAGCAGCTCGAAACCAGCCCGTGGGAGGCGATCGAGCAGCGCTACCCGGTGGGCAGCCGCGTGCGCGGCACGGTGGTGAATCTGGTGTCCTACGGCGCCTTCGTGAAGCTCGAGGACGGCGTCGAGGGCCTGGTCCACATCTCCGAGATGTCGTGGACGCGGCGCATCAACCACCCCTCCGAGCTGGTCAACGCCGGCGACGAGGTGGACGTGGTGGTGCTCGCCATCGACAAGGACAAGCAGGAGATCTCGCTGGGCATGAAGCAGACCGAGGTCAACCCCTGGGATCTGGTCAGCGAGAAGTACCCGGTGGGCACCATCATCGAGGGCAAGGTGCGCAACCTGGCCAACTACGGCGCCTTCATCGAGATCGAGCCGGGCATCGACGGCCTGCTCCACGTCTCCGACGTGTCGTGGACCAAGAAGATCGCCCATCCCAACGAAGTCTTCAAGAAGGGCGACGTGGTCCGCTGCGTCATCATCGAGGTGGACCAGGAGAAGCAGCGCATCGGCCTGGGGCTGAAGCAGCTTACCGAGGATCCGTGGCATCACGCGATCCCCGAGGCCTACCGCCCCGGCATGATCGTGCGCGGCAAGATCACCAAGATCACCAACTTCGGGGTGTTCGTCGAGTTGGAGAACGATCTCGAGGGTCTGCTGCACATCTCCGAGCTGGCCGACCACAAGGTCGAGAACCCGCAGGACATCGTCAAGCCGGGCGACGTGGTGGACGTCAAGATTCTCCGCGTCGATACCGACGAGCGCAAGATTGGTCTTTCGCTCAAGCGCGCCCAGTGGACCGACACCGGCGAAGAACGGGGCGAGGAGCCCGGCGCCGCACCCGCCAAGCCGCGCGTCAAGCCGCTCAAGCCCAAGCGCGGCGGCATGGACGACCACGGCGCCCTCGGCACCGACAAGATCTCCCTCGGCTGATCACGCTCGGCTGATCTGCGTCGCGCCATCACGAGCCCGCGTCCACCCGGACGCGGGCTTTTCGTTGATGGGTGATCCGCACCAGGAGTCGCAACGGAGACGCACAACGCGGCGCACTTCGTCGCTCACCAGTCGCTGACTTTCAACGGAATCCGGTTCACTCCGCGAGATGCCGCGACACCAGATTCCCCACCACTTCGTGCCCCAGTCGCGTCCAGTGCTGGTCGTAGGTGTAGTAGACCTGTCGGCCCCGGCGTGTGGCTTCGCGAAGCGCCTCGGTCGTGGAGAGAAACTCGATGCCCTCATCGGCACAGAACGACTGCACCACGCGCTCGGTGTTGCCCAGTCGCTCGAAGAATCGCTTGAAGAACGCTTCGGGCGGGGGCAGGTCATCCTCCTCCAGCGAGGCGAAGGCGTGCAGTCTTGCGACGTCGAGATGGTCGCGCACGATCGGCAGCACCACGTGAGGCGTGCTGGGGGCGTAGACCACGATCAACCGCGCTCCATCCTGCCGGCACGCCGCGTGGACGGCGCGGATCGCCTCCTGAGCCGTGATCCAGTCCTCCATGGCGCGGACTTCGTCCTCGGTTTTGTCGAGGTAGAGCATTCGCTTGGGCTTGAAGGCCACGTGATGCGTCGAGCCGTCCATCGCGGGAATGGCGAGCGGCATCCAGTCCACGGTCTCCTGCCCGGCGAACGACCCGCCCGCGTTCAGCCCGCCGAACACGCCGATGAACGTGGCCTTGACGGCGCGGACGATGGGCGAGTTCTTGATCTCGCGTCCGACCTGCCTTCCCAGGTCGCGGGCGGGGGCTTCCTCGCCTTCCTCGTCGCCGCCCCGCAGGTCGTTGCCCTCGTAGAGCATCAGCAGCACCACCTTCGGCTTCAGCGCCCGGCCGACGTGCTCGAAGTTGGCCCGGTACTGCGCGGGCGAAGAGCCGGACATGCCCAGGTTGTAGACCGACCGACCCGTCGCCGCGGCGACCAGCGCGGGCCAGCACTCATCGTCGCCCACGCGCGAGCCCTCGGCGAACGAGTCGCCCACCGCGAGAATCTCGCACGTATCCGGTACGCGCTGATTCCGAAAGCCGTTGGCGTCGCTGGTCAGCACGATCTCCTCGGTGGCGAAACCGGGCGGCGTGACGGGGTACGACCGCTTCGTGGGCGGCACATCGTGGTAGTGAACGCGGTAGCGCACGTTGGGCGGACGATGCCGCACGGGGAGCGCGGCGGTTCGATCTTCGCCCTCGAGGGCGTCGCTGGCCACCACGTACTTCTGCTGGTAGCGCGGGTCGGCGGCGAGCCGTCCGGCCACTTCAACGAAGGCCAGCCCCAGCAGCACGGCGAAGATCAGCGCCGCGACCTTGAACGCGCGGGTGCGGTCGGTCGATGGCCGCCGCACCTGCAGCCACGCCGCGAAGAGCAGGATGGGCGTCATGAAGAACAGCAGGGAGAAGTGATCGACCGAGTATCGCCCCAGCAGCACGTGTTCCTGATCGGCGACGAGACGGGCCACGTCGCCGCCCGGAACCCAGATGCCGACCGCCGCGAGCAGAAAGACCACGAGCAGCACCTTCTGGTGCGGCCGCATCCGGACGGGCATGGCGGCATGGGGCGTCGAAGTCATGCGTGAAGGATTCTACGGTTCCCCGTCGTTGAGCGCCGCCGGCGTTCGCGCGGTTCGTCTGCATGACCGGATCCTGGTCAGGGGCTGGCGCACGGGGCGTGCCCCTCGGCCTCGCGGCACGCCGACGCGCTCACCAGCGTCCGGTATCATGGCGTCATGGAACCGATCCTGTGGGTGCTCATCGGTGCGGCATTGGGCGGGGCGGTTGCCGCTGTGGTCTTCCTGCTGCGCCAGCGTGCCGGGGGCGAGGAGATCATCCACGTCCGGTCCCGCGCCGCGATGCTGGAGGAGCAGGTCCGCCAGCGCGAGACGGAAGCCGGTCGGCACCGCGCCGCCGCCGAGGAAGCCCACCACGCCCGCGAGCAGGCGGAGAAGCAGGCCGCGCTGGCCGAGGAGAGATTGCGAAATCGCGAGCAGCAACTGGAGGAGCAGCGGCGTCTGCTCATCGAGGCCGAGAAGAAACTGGCCGAGGCCTTTGAAGCCGCCGGCGCCAGGGCGCTGCGGTCCAACAACGAGCAGTTCCTGACATTGGCGAAGGAGACGTTCGAGAAGATTCTCACCGACGCCAAGGGGGACGTGGAGAAGAAGCAGCAGGCGATCGACGCCCTGCTCAAGCCCATCCGCGAGTCGCTGGAGAAGCATCACGTTGCGGTGGCCGAGCTGGAGAAGAAGCGCGAAGCCGCGTACGCCCGCGTGGATGAACAGATCAAGGTCATCGCCCAGTCGCACGAGACGCTGCGACAGGAGACGGGACGACTGGTCTCGGCTCTTCGCCGTCCCGAGCAGCGCGGCCGGTGGGGCGAGATTCAGCTGCGCAACGTGGTCGAACTGGCGGGAATGAGCGCACACTGCGACTTCAGCGAACAGGTGAGCGTGGGGGGGGTGGGCGGCGACGAGGGACGGCTGCGCCCCGACATGGTTGTCAAACTGCCGGGAGAAGGCGTGATTCCCGTCGATTCCAAGGTCGCGCTGGATGCCTACCTGAACGCCCTGCAGCCCGACGCTGACAAGGCCGCGGAGATGAAGCGCCACGTCCGCCAGGTGCAGGAGCACGTGAATCGACTCGCCGAGAAGCGCTACTGGGATCAGTTCGATCGCACGCCCGGCGTGGTGGTGCTGTTCATGCCGCTGGAATCCGCCCTGCACGCCGCGCTGGAGGTGAACCCCGACCTGCACGCCCAGGCGATGAGCCGCCACGTGCTCATCGCCACGCCCACGCTGCTGGTGGCCCTGCTGCGGGCCGTGGCGTACGGCTGGCAGCAGGAGGCGGTGGCCCGCAACGCCCGCGAAATCGCCGAGGCGGGCAAGGAACTCTACGACCGGCTCGCCAAGTTCGCCGAGCACTTCACGAAAGTCGGCACGAGTCTGGCCCGCGCCAACGCCAGTTACAACGACGCCGTGGGGTCGCTGGAGCGCAACCTGCTGCCTGCGGCGCGGAAGATCAAGGCGCTGCGCGCCACGGATCGGGAGGACCTTGAACCACCGCCGCAGATCGACGTGGAGCCGCGGACCATCACCGCGGCGGAGCTCAGCCCCGGATCACAGGAATCCTCGCGAGATTGACCGTCCGCCCCCTCGCCGCGCGGTACACTGCCCGTCACCCGCGGGAGAACACTCATGGACAAGCCCGGATCATCATCGCCCGCCAAGCCGCCCAGGTTCGATCCTGGCAAGCCCAAGGTGCTCTTCACCGGCAATTTCCTCAAGAACCACGTCTTCATCGGCTCCGATTCGGACAAGAAACAGGCCGAGAAGGTCTTTCTGCGCCGCGGCAAGGATGTGAGCACCGTCATCGTGTTCAACAGGAAGGAATTCGCGCAGTTCGCCGGCGAGGTCTTCTCCCGTCAGGAGGACTACAAGGCCAACCCCCGGCGCACCTTTCGCTCAGAGAAGGTCTACACCTACTGGTCGCGCGGCGGCGACACCGACAGCGACAAGAAACGCGCCAAGCCCGAGAAGGGCAAGATTCTCTATGGCGTCGAACCCAAACCCAAGTATGAGGGGATTCACCGGGTGAATCACCTCGAAGGAATGATGTAGGTCAGCGGCACAGGCGTTCAGTGGAGCGGCGCAGGCGTCCCGCCTGTGTTCCTCACCCTTCGCGCTCGATCCTGATCTCCGGCTCAAACACAATCCGCCTGATGGGTTTCGCCTTGGTCACGCGCGTGCCGCACTGCCTGCAGGTGGAGAGTTGGGGATCGGCCCAGAAGTCCTCCATCGCCTGGCGGAAGTGCTCCACGATGTCGGCGCAGTCGAAGCACTTGTCGTACACCAGGGCATGGCACTTCTCGCAGTAGAACTGCAGATGCTCCAGCTCGCCCGGCGGGCGGCGCATCTCGATCACCATGCCCAGCGTGTTGGGGGGGCGCGTGGGCGAGTGCGGCACGCCGCCGGGAATCCAGAACGTCTCACCCTCACGCACCGGCACGTCGCGGATGCGCCCGTTCTCGATGATGCGGACGACGATGTCGCCCTTGAGCTGCAGGAAGAACTCCTCCGAGTCGGTCTGGTGGAAGTCGTTGCGGGCGTTGGGCCCGGCGATGAGCATCACGAAGAAACCGGCGCCGTCGTACAGGTACTTGTTGCTCACCGGCGGGCGGAAGTCCTGCTTGTGCGTCTCCACCCACTTCATCAGGTTGACGGGTTCCAGCACATCCGTTCGGCAGAGCGTGGCGTCCCACGACTTGGAGAGCGTCGGCCTCGACGCGGTGGGAGCGGTGGTGGGAGCGGTGGGGGCCATGAGAGCTCCTTTCGATGAGGCGACAAATCATCGTAGGCGGCGCACCGCCGGCGATGGCGTCACGCGGCGGCTTCAGATCGCCTCGACGGCTCGCATCAATGCCTCCGGCAGCCCGCGCGGCCGCCCGTCGCGCCCCACGCACGCCAGCGTGGTCGCGGCGGTGGCGAGCAACTCCTCGCCACGGAAGAGTTCGTACCCGTGCTCGAGTTTCACGTGCCCGGCCTTCAACAGCGTGGTGCGCAGACGCAGCACATCGTCATACCGCGCCGGGCGGCGGTAGCGCACGTTCAGTTCGATGACCACGATGAACGCGCCCTGCTCCTCAATGTCGCGGTACCTGACGCCGGTCTGTCGCAGCAGTTCGGTGCGGCCCATCTCGAACCACACCGGGTACGCCGCGTGGTGGGCGTAGCCCATGGGGTCGCACTCCGCGTACCGAACGCGGAGGTCGAGGTCGCAGTGTGCCGGCGCGGCGGCTGGTTTGGGCATCATTCCTCCCGCGGCAGGGTGGACATCATCGCCTCCAGGCGCGACAGCCGCGATTCCAGTTCGGCGTTGCGGGCACGGAGCGACTCCACCTCGCTCCGCAGGGTGCGAATGGACTCGGCGGCCAAGACTTGTTCACGCCTGACCTCGGTCAGCGAGGTCTCGCCCGCGAGCAGGCGACGGGCCTGTTCGCGCACCATCGCGTGCAGCTCCTGGATCGCGGCGGCGGAGTAGATCGTGAGGGGGTAGGCATCCACCTGCAGGATTTCACTGCCGTCCGGCAGCGATTCGCCGCTGCTCTTCACGTGCTCGGGGAAGACCGTGGCGAACTCCTGTGCGATGACGTTGAGGTAGCGTCGATCCTCGATCTCGGGACGCGTCAGCCGGTACTCCGGGGTGTAACGGAACGACGTGAGGCGCACCCGGTCCAGCGTGCTTAGCGCGTCGCTGATGCTCTCGATGTCGGTCTTGATGCGCCGATCGCTGTTGGCCAGCCAGTCGCCTGCGGTGGTCTTGCTGGCGTTGCCCTGCACTTCGAGGACGTTGGTCGCCGCCGTCCTGCCGATGCCCACGCGTGGCGCCGTGGCCCGGGCGATCGAAAGCAGCGGTGTGGACTCGGTGAAGTTGGACTGGGCAATGATCTGAAACTGATTCAGGTTGCCCTCGTAGCGCAGGATCATGCCGAAGGATTTGGACTGCTGTTCAGCGAGAAAAATCTCGCTGTTCGTGTTGGCGTTGCTGGGCGTGATGAGCATCGAGCCGAGACCACCGGCCCCACGGATGTGCAGGTCGGCCTGGGGTGCGCTGGTCCCGATGCCCACCCCACCCGGCGCGTCGATCAGGAACTGGCCGGGGTCTGTGGACGCAAAGTCCACACCGGGGGCTACCCGGCCTGACCACACGAATGCCCCTTCGTGGGCGTTCTGCGTGACGGCCCGGTTGCCGCCGGCGAAACTGGAAGCCCCGCGCGCGGCATTGGCCACCCCGCCCGGCACAAAGGCGCCGACGCCCGACGCGATGTTATTGCGCCCAGCGACAACCGCGGCGTTCTCGCCTGTCACGGTGTTTGAGTCGCCGGCTCCGCTGAATCCGCGTCGTCCGCTGGTCTGGTTGCGGAATCCACCGGTAATGACGGCCTCCTCGCCGCTGACGGTGTTGGAGCGCCCAGCGCCGATGAATGAACTCGAACTCTCTGAGCGATTCAGTTCACCGCCCACGACCGCCGCGAGGCCGCCCGAAGCGAGATTTGTCACACCGCCGCCGACAAAGGCACTCGACGCAGTCGCCTGGTTGGCGGAACCCCCGCCAACGAAGGATGCGTCTCCGCTCGCGGTGTTCTGCAATCCGCCGACGACCACGGCGCCGAACACCGTCGCCTTGTTGACCTCGCCACCGCCCACGAAAGCGCGATTGCCTGAGGCGACGTTGCCGTCTCCGCCGGCGACCGTGGACTTGAGACCGGTGGCCTGGTTGGCGTGTCCGCCGCCGACTGTGGCGAAAATGGCGTCATCCGGGTTAGCGTTGTTGGTGCCAGCAACATTGCGAGCGCCGCCTCCGATCACCCCGTGGCGGTCGAAGACGCGGTTCGGCCCGGTCTGCGCGACTTCACTCTCGTCGCCTCCGCCGCCCGCGATCACGGCGAAGTCCGCGCGGGCTTCGTTGAAGCGTCCACCGCTGATGGTGGCGCGCCCACCCTGCGCCACGTTGACTTCACCGCCCGCCACCACGGAACCACTGCCAATTGCCTCGTTGGCGCCGCCGCCTCCGACCGTTGAGGTGGAACCGATCGCTCGGTTGCCGGTGCCTCCACCGATCGTGGCGAACCGCTGATTCTGTGGATTCCCGTCATCCAGCCCGACGTTGTTGAGTGAACCGCCGCCGATGGTTCCGAAGTCGTCGTGCACGAGGTTCGGGCCGGAACCAATGACCGAGTTGAACTCACCGCCCCCGCCGCCGATGGTGCTGAACGACGAGATGATCCGATTCTGCCTTCCTCCGCCGATGGTGGAGTCGATGCCGCCGGTGAAGTTTTGCCGGCCGCCGCTGACGACTGCGTACTTGCCCGCGGCGCTGTTCTCCGAGCCGCCGGCCACCACGGCGAAGTTGTCGTTGGTTTGATTCAGGTTGCCGCCACCGATGGTGGCGAAGTTGCCGGTGGCGATGTTGCCGTTGCCGCCACCGATTGTCGTTCGATCCGACAAGGCCTGATTGTTCAGTCCGCCTCCAACGGCCGCGAGGAGATCCGCCCGGTTACCTCGACCACCGGAGATCGTGCCGGAGTTCCCCGTGATGGAATTGGGCTGCTGATTGGAACCGCCGCCCGCGATGGTTGCGCCCACCACGTTGGAGAGAACGCTGTTGGCGGCGATGCCGCCGATGACGTTCGGCCCGGCGTTCTTCGGCTCGATGCGCAGTGCCCTCCGGTTGTTCACGCGGATCTCGAAGGCCTGATTGTCCGTCGTCCCGAGAAAGTTCGTGCCGGGATTCGTCCCCGCATTACCGGTGAGGAGCCACGAGCCGCCGCCATCCGGCTCGCCGGGTGACGTGGGCCGAACGGCTCCGAGGCCATCGCCCCTGCCCGGGATCACCGGGTGACCTGGACGTGCAAGGTCGCCGCTTCCTCGCCCGCCGGGGCCGACAGGCGAACCTGGTCCTCCGGGTCCGACGCCGCCGATGAATCCGAACCCGCGGCTGGCGTCGCTGCCGGTTGGCTGAACGGATCGGTGGCCATCACCAGGGGCGAAAGCGTCGGTCGAATCCCCCGCGTGAAGACCATGGCCCTCCGTCGCCCCCTCGCCCGTCACATTGACGCGCACATCCAGCGCGAACATGGCGAATGGCGTCAGCCGCATGGCCTGCCGGGGCGTGAGGGCGATGAACGGCTCATCGCTTCCGCTGCGCCGAACCTGAATCTCCAGCCAGCGCGGCCCGCCGGCGAAGGCCTCCCAGCCGAAGTCCAGCCGCGCCGCGAAGCGGCCGTCGAACATGGCGACATCGCATGCCTCGATCACGTCGCTCGTTGAGAACCCGCCGCTCTCCGCATCGAACAGGACGAACCGGAAGTCCAGCACCTCCGTGACCGGCAGGCCTTCCCACCACACCATGCCTTGGTAGGTGAAGCTCGAGGAGGGCGCGAATTGGTGATCGCCCCGCCGCGCTCCATCCTGCAACGCGGCCAACACGGTTGGCGACCAGCAGGCCGACCAGCCGGGCGCCGCCGCACCCATTGCCAGAGCCACGATCGAGCAGCCAACGACCGGACGCACACGAACACATCGACGCTTCATGTCGGACCTCCCGCCCACGGCATGTGGGATGACTTGCGATTTGTACCAAGGATTGCGCTCCATGCAAGGGCGACGCCCTGTTGAGCATCGGGCCACAGAGTGGTCTCCCGTGCTGCAGTGCTTGACTTCCCCACCTGCTTCGCCATCCTTCCCCGTCGAGAACCCGATGGGCATGGCACTTTCCCCCGCCAACCCGTGGCTGCCCGGCGCGATCCTGGCGCTGAGCGAGGTCGAGGACACACTCCTCATCGTTCTCATTCAACTCGTCGTGATCATCGCGGCGGCCCGCGTGTTCGCGGCCATCTTCCAGCGGCTGGGGCAGCCGATCGTGGTCGGCGAGATTCTCGCGGGGCTGCTGCTCGGCCCATCCATGCTGCGCATGCTGGGGCTGGTGCTGCCTGAGCCGGCGATGGAGTCCGTCCGTGATGCCTGGACCAGCGTCTTCAACCCCGAGGTCGGCCCCGTCTTCGGCGTGATGAGCCAGCTGGGGCTGATCTTCCTGCTCTTCCTGGTGGGACTGGAGTTCGACTTTTCCCACGTCAAGCGCAGCGGCAAGGCGTCGCTGCTTATCTCCATCACCGGCATCATCCTGCCCTTCGGCATGGGCTATGGACTCGCGATGGCGATGCACCCTCACGTGGCGCCGACCATCGACCTGCGCGGCTTCGCCCTGTTCATGGGTACCGCCATGTCCATCACCGCCATCCCCGTGCTGGGGCGGATCATGATGGAGCTGGACATCGCGCGCTCCCGGCTGGGCGCCATCACCATCACCAGCGCGGCGATTGACGACGCCTGCGGATGGATTCTGCTCGCCGCGGTCTCGGCGATGGTGCGATCCGCCTTCCACCCCGGCGACACGCTGCTCATGCTGGCCGAGTCCATCGGCTTCGCGCTGGGCATGATCTTCATCGCCCGCCCGATGCTCAAGCGATGGGCCAAGGCGGCGGTGAAGCGCGGCGGCGGGAACCTGGGGCTGGTGGACCTCGCCGCGCTGCTCATCATCATGTTCCTCTGCGCCATCGCCACCAACCTGATCGGCATCTTCTCGATCTTCGGCGCGTTCATCCTGGGGGCGACGCTGTCGGGCGAGCACGGGTTCCGCGAGGCGGTGCGCGGCCAGCTCAGCCGCTTCGTCACCGCGTTCTTTCTGCCCATCTTCTTCACGTACACGGGGCTGCGCACCGACGTGGGCACGCTCGAAGGGTGGATGCTCTGGGGCTTCGCCATCGCCGTGTCCGCCGTGGCCATTGCGGGCAAGTTCGGCGGCTGCACGCTGGCGGCCAGGTTCGGGGGGCTGTCGTGGCGTCAATCCTGCTGCGTGGGCGTGATGATGAACGCCCGCGCCCTGATGGAACTCATCGTCATCAACGTGGGGCACGACCTGGGCGTCATCCCATCCAGCGTCTTCTGCATGCTCGTCTTCATGGCGGTGCTCACCACCGTCATGACCACGCCCATCCTGGTGCGGGCCGCCAAAGGCACGGAGCTCGAACCCCTCATCGAGCAGTCGCCCTTCCGCAAGGGCGAGCGCCGCGATCAGACTTCGGTGGGATGACGCGCGCGACGTGATGAACTGCGCCACGGCTGTTTCAGCCGTGCGAGCGGGGCCTGGGACTCGACACCGCCGATGACCCATCGCGGCACGCCCTCGCCACGGTTGGACAGTTCCGCGCTTGGTGCAACCGCCGCACGGCCGAGACGGCCGTGGCACACCGCCAACCCGCACGGCTGCGGCGTGCGAAGCGTCGCATCATCGCCGACGACTGCCCACCCGCGCCACGAGTACGGCTCCGAGGTATCCCACCAGCAGGCCGCCCACGCCGAGCCCAAGCGTGTACCCCGCGCCGGCCCACCAACCCACGGCGAACAGCACGCTCAGCGCCAGCCCGATGCCCAGCCCCGTGAACAGACCCACTGCGGGCCATTGATTGTGGGCCCACATGGCCTCGGGGTCGTAGTCGTGCTCGGCAAGATCATCCGGCTCGGTCACGCGGAGATGATATCGCCGCGCAGCGCCGTCGCGCCGAAGCGCTGCGCCAGCACTCGCGCCCGGTATCGGAAGATGCCCAGCACATCCCGCCGCACGAACAGGGCGTGAATCAGCCCGCCGCCCCACACGCGATAGTCCACGCGATCGATCATCTGCGTTCCGCCGTCCACCGGCTCGAAGGTGTGCTCATGCACCCACCGGCGATACGGGCCGCGCACCTGCACATCCACGAAGCGCCGGGGCGGCTCCCACGCGGCGATCTCCGTGCGCCAGCGGATCGGCACGCCGCGCACCCGCAGGGCGTAGTCGATGAGCGCCCCCTGTCTCATCTCGATGGGCCGGGGCGTGAGAATGCGAAATCGCAGGAACGCGGGCGTGATCGCCTCCAGGTTGCCCGCGTCCGCGAAGAACGGAAACACCTGCTCCGGCGGCTCCGGCAGCCATTGCCGGCTGGTGAGCCGATAGCCG
The DNA here is from genome assembly GCA_015709595.1 of Phycisphaeraceae bacterium. Classification (NCBI taxonomy): domain Bacteria; kingdom Pseudomonadati; phylum Planctomycetota; class Phycisphaerae; order Phycisphaerales; family Phycisphaeraceae; species Phycisphaeraceae bacterium. The sequence goes on along the minus strand of CP054178.1, from coordinate 912,474 downwards.
CCGGGGATGGGTTCGAGGGTTGGCTCCACGCGATCGTATTCGATGGCGGCGGGCATGCCGATTCGGCTGGTGCGATCTTTCAAAATATTCTGAAAACAGCATGCAAGGCGGGCCGTCTCGACGTATCATGACGTGATGCCCGCTCCCGCGCCTCAGCAGCCAGATGGTCCGTCCCGCTCGCGGCGTCGCAGCGCCTCGCGGGGGGCTGGCGGCCGCGCCTCGGGCGAACTCGCCAGGTCGCGGGAGCGTTTCATCGACATCTGGGGCCAGATGGGCTCCAAGTGGGGCATTCCGCGCACCATGGCCGAGGTTCACGCCCTGCTCTTCATCGAGGGCCGCCCGCTCAACACCGACGAGGTGATGCAGCGGCTTCGCATCAGCCGGGGCAACGCTTCGATGACCCTGCGGGCCCTGGCCGACTGGTCGCTCGTCCGCCGCACCCATCTGCCGGGCGACCGCAAGGAGTATTACGTCGCCGAGCAGGATGTGTGGAAGATGTTCCGCACCATCGTGCGCGAGCGCAAGAAGCGCGAGATCGACCCGCTGCTGGAGGCGCTGCGCGACTGCCGCGCCGAATCCACCGTCCCGGCCCGTCCGCGCGACATCGAAGCCGCCTCGGCGGAGCAGCACAACCGCCGGCTCGATGAACTGCTCAACTTCATGCATCTCTTCGACGCCCTGAGCCAGCGGTTCATCAGCCCCACCGGCGAGGGGCTGGATGTCGCGGCCAGAATCCTCTCCAAGGCATCCTGATCTCCTTCTCACCCGCGCCCGATCGCAGACTGGCTCCCATGTCTCCCGCCACGACCATCCTGACCGAGCCGCCCGGCGTTGTCGCTGAGCCCGCGCGGCGGGACATGCTCGAGGTGTTGATCACCTACGCCGTGGAGGCGACTGCCGCCGCCGCGCAGCTGGGGATTCCGCGGCCCCACCGCGCGGGCGATGCCCCGGGGCGGCTCACGCTGCGACTGGTCGGCGAGGCGGACGGCAAGGGGCGGCTGGACGTGGCGCTTTCATTCGATGGCGCCGAGCGCCGAATCGCCGCGTTTCCCCGCGTGCTGGTGGCCCGCGCTCAGCTGGGCGGGCTGCTGCACATCGACGCGGCGGACCCCTGCTCCAGCCGCCGCCTGCTGGCTCTGACGATTGACACCGCCACCGGCCGCGCCCTGTTCACCCGAAGCGAAGCCCCGACGCTGGCCGACCTGCCGGGCGGCGTGTACGAGGCGGGGGTGGTAAGGGTGGTGGATGGGAGGTGAGTGTGTGCGTGGGTGCGGCGTGTGTAGGGGTGTGTGTGTGCCTTGTCGTGATAGAGAGTGGTGGCGGCATGTTCACCGAACGCGGCATGAGGGATCGCGGGTGGCAGCGCGGGCGTCAGCGGCGCAGGCGTCTTGTCTGTAAGTCTCCACGGTGGCGCGGGTGTACCGCCTGCGATCGTTCAACCGGCTTCGATGGCCGGTCGGGCGATGTCAGCCATGTGCCTGAAACAGGCGCGCTTCTGCGGTTCACCTTGTTGGTGCTCGTACTCGTGGCAACCATGCAGTGGCCCTGCGACGCGTCCGCCCAGTATTTCGGCCCCTTCGACGAGGTCGCCTTCGAGCGCGTGGAGGAAACGCTGCGCGAGGCCGGGGCATCCGCCGAGCAGATCGCCGTGGCACGGACGTTTCACGACGCGATGATGGCGGAGATGCGCGCCGCGGAGAAGGTGAGGGATGATGTGCGGCTCTGGCTGAGCGGACACTACGTCGAAGGCATGCCGTGGCGCGACCCTGCCATGCTCAAGCGGTCGATCACAATCTATGCAGGCGTTGAACGGGGCGCATTCGAGTCGAGCGCTCTCGAACGTGACTTCTTCTCCCACGTGCGATCTCTCGTGGGGGTCGCAAGCGAACAGTTGGATGCCCTGGAGCGCGCCAATTTCAGGCGACGGATGCTGCGCCGCACCGACTGGTCGGTCGTCCTGCCGGACTCCGTGCCGCTTCTCGATGTCGTGACATGGGTGAAGTCCAACGTGCCGCACGCGATGTCGGACGAAGTGGCATCGCATCTCCTCGAACAGTACGAACGCACACTTCACACTCTGCTCGTCGACTTCTATGAAATCACCGTGTCCTGGGCTGCCGACTCGATGCGGCAGTTGGTCGAGGCCCTTCCGCTCCACGCCGCCGGCCGCCTCGACGAGGCGGCCATGCGGCGCATCCTGGCGCGGCGCATCCGGATCGGCACGCTGCTCGATGAGGCCCGACGCCTCACCCGCTCGACGATGGATGAACTGGCCGCACTGTTGCCGCAGCACGCCCCGATGATCCTCGCCGCGGTGGATGAACACGAGGTGGACTGCCTTGCGCCGGAATACACCCGGCTGATAGAGCGTCTCGGGACGCTTCGCAAGGAGCACGCCGAATCCGATGTGATGGTCGAATCGCTCAACTCCATCGAGCAGCGCCTCGCCGCCGCGCGGGCCGGTCGCAAGCCGGTCCTGCTGCAGCGGCTTCACGTCCTGCAACGCCCGCAGGTCCACGAGGAGTGGGCGTTGACGGTCTTTCCACGGACGATCGACCCGGCGCCGGCCGACCGCGCCGAAGCCCACCGCTTCGAGCCGGCGGGATACGCGGAGTATCTCGACGTCGTGCGCGGCTACCGCGAAGCCATCAAGGCACTCGATGAAGAACTGACGCAACGGCTCCAACAGCACCCCGGGGGCTTGCCATGAGCCGACGTGTGCGATTGCTCATCTCCTGGCTCTTGTTCACGGCCATGGTCGCCAGCGCGGTGAACGCAGTCGCCCAGGACATGCGCCCCACCGACACCGGCGTGCCGCGCTGGACGAGTGAAGAGTTGGAGCAGTTCATCACCGCCGCGGGTCTGGCCGACACGCCGACCGCCGACCAAGTTCGCGCCGCGCACGCCGCCCTCGCCGCCGGGCACACGCGCGCCAGGGCGGAGATGGTCGAGGCATACCGCCTCATGGGCGAGCGGCGGATGCAGTGGCATCGGGACAACCCCAACGGGCCCGACCCCATGCAGGAGTTTGGCGAGGACTTTGGCAACGCCGAAATCTACTGGACGTGGGTCGAAGGATTCGAACAGCGTGAAGCACAGTTCCTGACCGAAGTCGGGTCCGCGCTCGAGGGCGACGCGGCGACCGTCTTCACACGGTGGAAGCACGACCTCAACCGCAAGCACACGTTGGCACACGTCCGCGATGGGTGGGCCTACTTGTCGGGCAGCCGATCGCTGATGAACCTCTCGGAGATTCTCGACTCGATCGGTCTGAGCGAGGAAGCCAGGCGCGAACTGTCGGATGCCGAGGAGGCCTACGCCCAGGCCATGCACGCGGCGATCGACGGGTTCTACTGCTGGGAAGTGGAGCAGGGCAGGACGTGGCGGACGAACTACATTCCCCGGCGCGAGCGCGGCACGCCCGTCGCCGAGCGCAAGCGGGCCGCGCTGGTGGACCTGTTTCACGAGCAGGGCACGCGCATCCGCCGCATCGCCACGGTGAACGAGCAACACATCGCCATCCTGCGCGCCCGGCTGCCCGACAGCGAGGCCATCGCGTTTCAGGACGCCGTCGATCGGGCGCGGCACCCGGAGGTCTTCCGCCACTGCCCCGTGGAAATCGCCATCACACGGCTGCGCGAACTTCGCGGCATCACACCCGAGCAACTCGCCGCGGCGGAGCAGGCGTGGAACGACTACGCCGCCCGGCGCGACGCCCTGCGGCGGCGCATCGTGCTCGCGTTTGACCGATGGGAGTCGCCCGAGCGAATGGCACGGCGTGAAGCGCGGCGGATCGAGCAGACCATCACCGAAGAGGCGCTGCCGCCCGAGCCGGACGCCGCTGACCACCCGGCCATCCCGCTGATGCAGCGTTCGATGGACCTGGCGAAACAGGGGGCGATGGACCTCGCCGCAGCGCTGGGCGGGGCGGAGGCGGTGGCGCGGCTGCCGCTGGACATCCGGCTCGCGCTCAACTGGTTCGAGACCGACCCGCAGCCGAAGCGGTGACGGACCGCGGCTCGCGGAGCCGTGACGCACCCCTGACGGATACTCAAAAACGGCCCCGCCGCAACGAGTGCGGCGGGGCCATCCGAGGAGAGGAGGAGAGAGCACGTTGTGCCTGCCGTGCGGCAGGTGTGGCTTCATGGAACAATACTGTTCCCGAGCCCCAGTTGTTCCCTCATTTCCTCGGAAAACGATTCGATCACTTCCACGCCCTTTTCCCCCTCGGCAGGCCGGGAATCGACCACCACCACCGCCAGCGACTTTGTGACGGGAATCACAACGTTGCGGCTGGCGGCGAACACGGGTTTCAGGGCCGGGCGGGACGCGACGAACTCGAAGTACGCCTCCGAGGCGAAGAGCACCAGTACGGTCCGCATCCTGGCGTCGAAATCGGCATCCACGAGGAAGGGACCGACGCGGTTGTACCACCTGCCGGCGATCTTGCGCGTGGCCAGTTCGTTCTGGTTCAGCCGAGCTCCATCCGCGCTGGTGCTTTCGCGCAGGCGCTGCTGGTACTCGGAAAGGATGGTCGCGGCCCGCCCGGCGGACTGCTTCATGGCGTCCTCGGCTTCGTCGAGCGTGATGCCCCGGTCGCCGCCTTCTCTTGCCGCGCCGCCGAACCCGCCTCCGCCGCCTGAGCCGCCCCGCCCGATACTGTCGCTGGCAGGGGCGCCGCCGCCGCCCGGCACGCCCGGACGGGCGTCCACCGGCAGGTCGCGCAGGCGCTCGAACTGCTCGGCCCGTCGCCTCGGGTCCATGGGGCGCGGCATGGGGATGGGCTGACCCGGACGGCCTTCCGGCGCGACGAGCCAACTGGTGTAGGGCGTCTGGATGCCGTACTCCTGGCTGAGCGCGATGACTTCCTTGACAAGTTCCTCGTTCTCGCCGCGCTGGCGGATTTCATCGAGAATCCAGCCGATCTTCCGCCCCGCCCAGATGGACGGTACGTAGGCGGCCGACTCGGTGCTGGTGAACGCCACGTTGGGCCATGAGAACTCCACGCGCTTGCCCGCCCGCATCGCCGAGAGTTTCACGGGCCCTGTCTGAGCCCGCTCGAACTTGCCCGCGATGGTGAGCTGCTGGCCGTGATACAGGTCGCCCAGCGTGACAGGAAAGCGCTCCGTCACGCCGATGTCGGGCAGTGTGAGCGTCAGCCCCGTCAGCACCGGCTGTGAGATGGTGCCGAAGAAGTCGCCCAGCACGAGTTCCAGGTTCTCACCCGGCTGCACGTACACGGGGCGGCCCTGGTAGGTGGTGGCCAGGCGATCGAGCAGCAGCGTGTTGACATCGTGCCCGACGCCGAAGGGGAAGACTCTCCAGTCGTCGGCGCGGGCGTCTCGCCCGCGATCGTCAATCACTTTCTTCAGCGCCTCCATCGTCTGGTCGGGCGTGTGATTGCCCTGACCGTCGGTGATGAACACCACGACATAGGGTCGGTCATCTCCCTCGGGCCGATTGGCCTTCATCCCGGCCACGTGGACGAGGGTGTCGGTGATATTGGTGCCCCCTGCGGCCTGGAATTTGTCGATGAAGGCGCGGGCGCGGTCCTTGTTCTCCTTGCTGGCGGGCGCGACCTGCTCGAAGAGCACATCGAACCCCGTGGAGAAGCGCACAATGCTGAAGCGGTCGTTCTCCTTGAGCTGCTCGACGCAGTACTTGAGCGCCTCGCGGGCCTGCTTGATCTTCTCGCCCGCCATCGAGCCGCTGGTGTCGATGACGAAGACCACGTCCTGCGGCACGTACTCCTCGTCCGGCCACAGTTGCTTGGGCGTGAGCATGAGCAGGAAGTGCCCCGCATCGCCCTCGCTGGGCTTGTGGGCGATGACCGACAGCCCCAGGTCGGCGGAGTCGTTGGAGTAGAGCAGGATGAAGTCGTCTTCCAGCGAGCCGCCCGCCGCTTCGTAGGCGATCTTGGCCTTGAACTCGCCGTCGCGCACGATCTCCACCGAGTGGGTGGGCGACCAGATGTTCTTGAGCGGCTTGGCGGTATCGAGGTCGATGGCGAACCGCACCGTGCCGTACGCCCGGCCTCCCGTGCCTGTGGTGCGCAGCGGATAGTGGTAGCCGGTCATGCCCGAGAGCGGGCGGCACACCTGCTGGTACGACACCTTGATCGTGGTATCGCTCTTGGGCTCGACGGGGAAGACCCGCATCCGCAGCAGGCGGCGGCCGATGAACTCGATCAGCCCGGGATCCTTGGCCTGGCGCACGATGGCCTCGTAGATCCGCCGGGCTTCGTCCGCGGGCAGCACCTCGCCCTCGACCATCTTGCCGTTGAAGGTCATCTGGAAGTTGGTGAGATCGGCCTCTTCCGGCAGGGGGAAGATGTAGGTGGCTTCCAGCCGCTGATTCGTGTCGTTGCGGAAGGTCTGGGTGAGGGTGGTCAGGGCCACCTGATCGTGGATCTTGACGTCCACCAGGTGGTCCGTGATCCGCAGGGGCGGCAGGTTGCGGTCGCTGGGCACCAGCAGGCCGGAGCCGCGGGCTGGCGCGGCGAGGGCGAGAACGGACAGAACCGCCAGGAACAGGGCGACGAAGCGAGGGGTCGGCCGCATGGAATGTCCTCCCGTCGGATGGTGCGGGCAGGGGATCGAGTGCGGCGGGTTCCCGATGGGAAACGCGCGCACGGGTTTCCCCCTGTGATACGAGACGCACGAACCAGGCACCCCTTAGCGATTCTCGTGTGGATTGGCTGTGATTCCTGACCCGAATCAGGCCGAAACGGATAGACTCGGCATTCGCAGTCTGTTAGGATCTGTTGTTGGGCCGTCGAGCATGGAGCCGCCATGAGTCAGTCTGCTCTCGATATCAAGGAACGATTCGGTGCAATCCTGATCGATCCGCCGTGGCGATTCACAAACCGCACTGGGAAGATGGCACCGGAGCACCGCCGCCTGCGGCGATATCCGACCATGTCGTTTGACGAGATCGCCGCGCTGCCCATTGGCGAACTGGGCCGGGACCAGAGCCATCTCTACTTGTGGTGTCCCAACGCCTTGCTCAAGGAGGGACTCACGATCATGGAAGCGTGGGGATTCACGTACAAGACGAACATCGTCTGGTACAAGGTGCGCAAGGATGGCGGTCCGGACGGTCGTGGGGTGGGCTTCTACTTCCGCAACGTCACCGAACTCCTTCTGTTCGGCGTCAAGGGTCGCCTGCGCACCTTGAAGCCGGGTCGAACGCAGGTCAACCTGATCCGGACGCGCAAGGAGGAGCACTCCAAGAAGCCGGACGAGATCTACGACATCGTTGAGGGATGCAGCCCGGGACCGTATCTGGAGTTGTTCGCTCGCCTGCCACGGGAGGGTTGGACGCAGTGGGGCAACGAGATCGAGACCTACGCGCAGCGTCGCCCCCTGATTCCGACGTACAACGGCTTCACGCATTCGGGTCGTAGCAGGCGAGCCCCATCCCGACGAGCAGCAAGGGACACCCTCCCGCTCCTCCGCCATCCACTTTCGGAATGAGTTTGTCCCAGTGCGTGGTGGATGCTCCGTAGGAGCTCCCCTTGCCCAGCGGGTCAAAGACCGCCTGCTGCAGCTCACTCAGTCGCGTGATGATCACGCCGACGGACAACACCCGCAGTTGGCGCAGCAGCCGGAAGTTATTGAGATCCCGATCGTAGAATTCAGTTTTGTTGTTCCACTCGACCTCGACGCCGACGCGATTCTTGAAGTTGTCGATGCTGTGCGTTGGTGATGGAATCTCGCGATCATCCACCACGTATTTGGTGTCGAACGACTTTTCTCTCCATCCCCGTTCGTGCAGAAAGGCATCGATCGTCGAGGCGATGCGCGACTTTCTGCCGCCCGGCTCCAGAATCTGGCTCTTCTTCAGGGTAAACCGCCGAAGGCACTCCAACAGGTCGTCGAACTCACTTGGGAAGTCCTCCTTGAGAATCGCACATGCGTGGTCGCGTTCCTCGATCGTGTACTTGTCCCGAATGTCGTTCGGAATGAGTTCGAGGCCCATGTGGCCGTCATCGACCATTCCCTAAGTGCGGGTCAAAAACAGTCCGATGCATCCGACTTGCCAGGATGGAACTGAGGGGCTGGCCTCGTCGCGGGCAGAAAAATCGTCGGATCGGGCTGTCCCGACCGTACGATTGTCGTATGAGATGGTGAGGGCGTATCGGGTGCGCCGGGATGGGTGTCGTTTCCCGGCCCATCCGCTCCCTCACGGTCGCGGCTCACAACGCAAGAACTGACAACCGAGAACCGATCCCAACCACTCACAAGCCGACAGCCCATGCCCTCCCCCCTCAATCACCTCATCGCCGCCACCCGTCGTCGCGTGGTCCTGAACCGCGCGGCGGACTTCGCCGCGCGCGGGGCGGCGATCGGCGCGGGCGCATCGATCATCGCCCTGCTCGTCGAGCGGCTCTCCGGGGCGGTCTGGCCGTGGGCGGTTCACGCGGGGGTGATCGGAGTTGGCGCGGTCGCCGGGGCGATCTGGGGCGCGTTCACCGCGCCGTCCAAGGCCCGCGTCGCCGTGCTGGTGGATGAGCGGCTGGGTTTGGCCGACCGCGTGGGTACGGCGAAGGCCATCGAAGCGGGGCACGTGCGCGAGAGCGACTTCGCCCTGCTGGCCATGCAGGACGCCGAGCGAGCGGCGCATCAGGCCGACCCGCGCCGGGCCGAGCCGCTGCGGCTTCCCGTCGCCGCCCGCTGGGCGGGGGCGGGCGCGCTGGCGGTGGCGGCGGGCGTGCTGCTGCTGCCGCCCGTGGATTGGTCGCGCAGCGCCGAGGCGGCGCTCACGCCCGAAGAGGCCGCGGCGTTCGAGCAGGAACGCCTCGCGGCGTCTCGGCAGGTGGAGGAAGCGCTCGCCTCGCTCGATCAGCCGGGCGAAGCGTCTCCCGTGCCCGGGGAGCAGGCGGATGTGCTGCGTCAGCTCGCCGAGCAGATGAAGCGGGATGGGCAGAAGCCGGACGACTTCGCCCGCGCCCGCGACGACGCCGCGCGCCGCATGGATGAAATCGCCCGCCGCATGGAGCGCGAGGCGGCGCGTGAGCGGCTGGCGTCGGAGGAACTCTCGCGCCGCTTCGCCGAGGCGGCGGCGCGGGATCGCGAGCGGTCCAGCGAACTGACCAGCGTCCTGCGCGAGGCCCTTCGTGAGCGCGATGCCGCCCGGGCACGCGAGGCGATGGAATCGCTCGGCGGCGAGACCGACCCCGCAATCCGCGAGCAGGCCGCCCATGACCTGCGCCGGCTCGCGGAGAACCTGCGCGACGCCTCGGCCCGTGCCGCCGAGTCCGACGCGGCGCGGCGTGAGGCGCTTCAGCGCGCCCTGCAGGAGCAGGGCGTGGATGCGGAGACGGCGCGCCGGTTGACGAATCCCGAAGCGTCGGGCGATGAACCGCGCGACGAGGTCGGCGAACGGGCTGATCCTGCACAACCTTCACCGACAACGCTCCCGGACGAGCACGAGCTCGCCCGCCGGTTGCGCGAACAGGGCGTGGATGATGAAGTCGCCAGCCGCCTGGCCCGCGAGATCGCCGCGGAGCGGGAACGGGCCGCCGCTCGCGAGCAGGCGAACCACGAGGCCCGGGAGGCCGCCGAGGCGCTGGATCAACTGGCGGACGAGACGGAGCAGCGTGATTCGTCGCCACCGCAAGGGGATGCGAGTGATCGCACGCGGGACCAGCACGAGCCGAGCCAGCGTGATCCCGGGTCATCGAACCAGCCGCGTCAGGATCAGCCGCCCGCCCAGCGCGATCCATCACAGCCCAATCAACCGGTTCAGCCAAATCAACCGCGACAGGGCGAGCGGCAGCCCAATTCCAGGCCTGGCGATACGGGCAATCCGGCTGATCCGTCGAAGCCGCCGCCGCAGCAGGACCAGTCGCAGCAACCCGGGCAGCAGCACCAGCAGCAGACCGAGCAGCCGGGTCAGCAGCAGTCGCAACAGCACTCAGGCGACCCGAAGTCAGGCGATCCCAAATCGGGTGACCCATCGTCGCAGCAATCACAGCAGCAACAGCAACAGCAACAGCAGTCAGGCGAACCGAAGTCCGGTGATCCCAAGTCAACCGATCCTAATCAACCGCCGAAGCCGCAACAGGATCGGGCGGGCGAGCAGTCGCCGCCCGATCAGCGTGATCCGCGGCGGGGCGAACAGCCCGTCGGGCGACAGGGTCAGGCGAACGACCCTGCGCAGCCGGGAACCCGATCCCAGCCCGGCCAGGCGCAACCAGGCGATCGCCCCGCGCCCGACCCCGCGGGTACGCAGGATGGTCGTCAACCGGGTGCTCGACCGGGAGAGCAACCCGGCGGCGAGGAGGGTGGCGAAGCATCCGATGATCGTGCCCCCGGCGAGCGCCTGGAGGACATTCTTCGACGGGCCGAGGAACGGGCCCGTCGAGGCGAGCAGACCGCTCGCGACAGCGAGGAGCTTCGCCAGCGCGCCCGCGAACTCGCCGAGCGGTTGACGCCCGAGGAGCGGAAGCAACTGGAGCAGTGGGCCCGCGAGTACGCCCGCGAGCAGAGCCGGCGCGATGATTCATCGCGCGGGAGTCATGATGGCGCCGGTGGTGATTCCGGGGGCTCCACGGCGGGCGCAGGCGAGCACGCCGCGGCGCGGCGCGACCCGCCGCCGACCGAGCCCGGCGCGGGGTGGGACTCGCTCGACCTGCGCCAGCAGGGCGATGAGCGCACGCTCGCCGAGTGGCTGACCGACGAGAAGCTCGAAGGTCAGCCCGGCCGCACGGACCGCGCCGGGGCGGGCGGAGCGGGGGGGTTGCCCGCCGCGCGTGACGCCCGCCGCGCCGCCGAGCAGGCCATCAGCGAAAACGCCGTGCCCAGGCGATATCACCGGCTGATCCGGCGGTACTTCGACCGGATCGGCGGTGATGAGTGACAGAGATCAGGATGGTGGCATGAAGGGTGAGCGAGGCGGGGGTGAGGCGTGATGCAGAGGTCGTCCTGAGTCGGCGGCGGGCTGCACACGATCGAGCCGAGCGAACTGGCCCGTGTGTCGGCGGTGACCTTTGTTGAACGGTGGCCGGAGTTGGGCGCGAGTGTGCGGCGGGAGGAAGCGATGGGGTTGTTTGGGTGATGCAGCACGGCGCGTTGAGTGGCTGATCTGGCTCCGGCGACTGTCGCCAATCTGTGTGACGCACCATACTTCGCCCATCTATGATCGAGGATCATGACGATCTCAACCGCCGCCACTTCCACCCAAATGTCCTCCCGCCACCTCCTCGCCCAGCGCGCCCAGTCCATCCTCGACCAGCTCCGCTCCACCGGCCAGCTCAAGGTCTTGCAGACCATCGAGGGGCCGATGGATGCGTCGGTCACGCTCAGGGGCTACGGCGAAGTCGCGTGCTTCTGCTCCAACAACTACCTGGGTCTGGCCAATCACCCGGAAGTCGTGCAGCACGGGCTGGAGGGGCTGAGGAAGTACGGCGCGGGCACGGCGAGCGTGCGGTTCATCTGCGGCACGTTCTCGCCGCACCACACGCTGGAGGAGCGCATCGCGCGGTTTCTCGGCGTCGAGGCGTCCTACACCTTCGTCTCGTGCTGGACGGCCACGGAGGCCCTTCTCCCCACGCTGTGCGAGCCGGGCGATCTGATCATCTCCGATGAACTCAACCATGCCTGCATCATCGACGCGATGCGGCTGGCGGCGGGGATCAAGAAGGGCATCCACCGGGCGGTGTTCAGGCACTCGAACATGGACTCCCTGCGCGAGCAGCTCACCAAGGCGCGGGCCAACCCGGAGATCACCGGGGCGATTTTCGTCATCACCGACGGCGTCTTCAGCATGGAAGGCGACCTGGGGAAGCTGCCGCAACTGCGGGCGCTGTGCGATGAGTTTGGCGCGCTGCTGGTGGTGGATGATTCGCACGGCACGGGCGTGATGGGCAAGACCGGCCGGGGCACGCACGAGCATTTCGGCATGAAGGGTGCGGATATCGACATCTTCACCGGCACGCTGGGCAAGGCGCTGGGCGGGGCGGCGGGGGGGTATGTGGCCGGGCCGAAGCACGTGATCGACCTGCTGGTGCAGCGCGGCCGGCCCACGCTCTTCTCCAACGCCTTGCCCGTGACGGTAGCGTGCAGCGCGGAAAAGGCGCTCGAAGTGCTGATGCGCGAGCCCCAGCGCGTGGCGAAATTGCGCGACAACGTGGCGTACGTGCGGCAGGGGATCAAGACCGTCGGCTTTGATGTGCTGGAATCGCCCACGGCCATCTGCCCCATCATCGTCCACGACACCGCCAAGGCCATCGCCATGAGCAAGCGGCTGCTGGAGCTGGGCGTGTACGTCATCGGGTTCGGCTACCCCGTGGTGCCGGAGGGAGAGGCCCGGCTGCGCGTGCAGGTGTCGGCGGCGCACGAGAAGCACCACCTGGACGCCCTCATCAACGCCCTGGCGAAACTGAGGCAGGAGTTCGGAGGGTAAGGGCGGTGGGTGCTGGCCTTCAGCCGGCGGTCGGTGGGCAGCGGTCAGCCGTCAGAGGCGCTTCATCGACAGGCGGCGGGTGGCTGACGGTTCGTTCACGTGGATTCGGACCTTGTCGAAACCGCCAAAAATGTCGGGTTTTTTGATCGTTTCGACCTCCGCTCCTTGATTTTCCGGCCATTTCTGCGGTTATACTGTGCGGTTGTCCGATCACTACGCCGCTGACCTGAGCGCCAGCGTGGCGTCTCACGGTATCACGGAGGGTCACCGCATTCTGTCAACGCAAGGGTGAAACGATGGCCAAGAAGACCACCAAAGCCAGCAGCACCGTCGAAGTGAAAGCCCGCACCAAGTCGCAGATCGTGGGCGAGATCGCCACCGCCACGGGCCTGGCCCGCAAGGATGTCGCCAAGGTGTTCGAGCAGATGTCCGGGCTGATCAAGAAGGATCTCGGCAAGAAGGGCCCCGGTCAGTTCACCGTGCCGGGTCTGGTCAAGATCCGTCGCGTCCACAAGCCCGCCCAGCCGGCGCGCAAGGGCGTGCCCAATCCCTTCAAGCCGGGCGAGCTGATGGATGTGCCCGCCAAGCCCGCCAAGAGCGTGGTGAAGGTGCGTCCGCTCAAGGCCCTGAAGGAAATGGTCTGAGCAGGCCCGTCGGACCGCTTTGGCGACCAACGACGCAAGCCCCGGGATCGCCCGGGGCTTTCTTTGCGCGAAGGTCCGACCCTGACTTGCGTTTCAGCGTGCAGCGCGGACGATATGGACATGCGTGACGCCACTGGTTCATTGCGTTCGGGGGAACCGCATCCACCCCGCACCTTGCTCCCCAATGCGCGGCGGTCACCGCGCTACGGCGGCATCGCCACCTTCTGCCGCGTTCCCCGCATCGAGGATGTCCCGCCTGAACACGCGCCGGTGGACTGGGCCATCTACGGCGTGCCGTTCGACTCGGGCGTCACCTTCCGCCCTGGCGCTCGCTTCGGCCCTCGGGCCGTTCGCGACGCGTCGCAGTACATGAAGCCGTACAACCTGCATCACGGCGTGGATATCGCCCAGCGCCTGTCGATGGCCGATGCGGGCGACTCGCCGGTCAAGCCCTTCTCCTGCGAAGAGAACGCGCGAACCGTCGCCGAGTTCGCCCGCTCAATCGGCGACCCCGCCCGCACCAAGCTGCTGGCGATCGGCGGCGACCATTCCATCGCCTACGCCAACATCCGCGCCACATGGGAGCGGCGCGGCCAACCCGCCGCCGGGCTGGCCCTCATCCACTTCGACGCCCACCTCGACACCGTGGAGGTGACGCACGGCGAGCGGTGGAGCCACGCATCGCCATTCATCCGCGCCATCGAGGATGGACTGATCGACCCCCGCCGCATGATCTCCATCGGCATCCGCGGCCCGCTCAACAGCGGCGCCGACCTGGACTACGCCCGCGCGAACGGCGTCGAGATCATCACGTGCGATGAGGCCCGCGCGCCCGCCGGGAAGACCAGGATCGGCGCCTTCGCCGGGCGGCTGGCCGGCGCGGAGGCGTATCTCACCTTCGACATCGACTGCGTGGACCCCGCCTTCGCCCCCGGCACGGGCACGCCCTGCTGCGGCGGGTTCACGTCGGCGGAGGCGCTTTCGCTCATTCGCGGTTTCGTGGGAGCGAACATCGTCGGGGCCGACGTGGTCGAGGTGCTGCCCGACCGCGACGTATCGCAGATCACCGCCCTGCTGGCGTCGCACGTGATGATTGAGATTCTGGCGCTGGACGCCGTCGCGCGGTGACGCGCCAAACGGAGCAGCAGCGCTGGCGTCCCGCCTGTGATTGCGGAGCAGTGGTACGGGCGTCCCGCCTGTGATCGCTCGACCGCCTTCAGCAGTCAGGCGAGTGACGCCGCGCGGAACGTTCCGTCGGCGTGGCGGCGGGTCTACCGTGTGGCCGTCAGCACGTCCGCCGGACAGATCAGGCCGACGGGCCTCTCATTGAGCCGCCCGTGCGGCGTGACGATGACTGCTTCCAGCCGCGGGTTGTCGCGGAACATCTCGGCGACGTCCTCGATGGCCGATTCGGCGGAGGCGAAGGCCACGAAATCGCGCCGGTGATCAATGGGCAGCACGTCGCGGATCAGCACGGTGCGGCCATCCACGTTGATGCGCCCGTCCTTGGCCTGCGCAGCGCACCAGCGGGCGAAGCCGTTGGCCGTGAGCATGCCGATGAACGTGCCCCGCTCGTATACCGGGTAGCGCGAATAACCGTCGTGCCGCACCAGCTCCCAGGCGTCGGCGATGGTGGCGTCGGCTTCGAGCGTTCGCACGTGTCGCTGAAAGCGGGGGATCACCTTCTCCGGCGAGAACATCACGCGCTCGATTTCCTCCAGCTCCGTCACCGTCGATTCGTGCGGCACCGCGATGTAGTGACCGTCACCCAGTCGGTTGTGGATGATGGCGTTGCGCAGGTCGCCGATCTCGAGCAGGAAATCCACATGCCGCCGTAGCCGCCGGTAGCGGTTGGCGGCGTGACGCACCCTGGCCGCGAATGTCTTGCGCCGATCCGGATCGCGCGAGTCGGTCATTTCGCTCAGCGCGCGGTCGATGCGGTTGTACGCGGCCTCGAAACGTTCGATGCGTTCGTCTTCGGTCATGGCGTGATCAGGGAGTTGAGCCGTCAGGCGCCGGACATAAGGCGCCGGAAGGCGGGTGGACCGGCAGTGTGGGCTGAGGGCTCGAAGCCCAGCACAACGACGGAACGTTCATCTCCGACCGCAGATTCCAGACTGCTTGACTCGACACTCGGAAACCGGGTCTCCCGTTCCCTTTGACTTGACTACGTCACATCGCCGCCAGCATCGACTTCAGTCCCTCATGAAACCCGACAATCGTCTTGTATCCGAGCGTGGCCCGCGCCCGTGTGATGTCCGCCTGGCTGTGCTTCACGTCGCCGGCGCGTTCTGGACGGTGTTCGGGGGCGATGGCCGTGCCGAGAATCCGCTGCATGGCGTCGAGCAGTTCCAGCAGCGTATACCGTTCGCCGCAGGCGACGTTGACGGCGGGCGCGGCCGGGGCGTCACCGACTTGTTCACCCCGAAGCATGCCCGCCAGCAGGTTGGCGTGAACCACGTTGTCCACGTGCGTGAAGTCGCGGCTCTGCAGTCCGTCGCCGTAGATGACGGGCCGCCTTCCCGCCCGCAGCGCCGAGGCGAAGGCGGGCACCACCGCGGCGTAGGGCGAGTCGGGCCGCTGCCTCGACCCGAAGACGTTGAAGTATCGCAGCGATGCGCCCGGCAGCCCGTAGCAGCGGGCGTAGACCTGCAGCCAGTATTCGCCCATCAGTTTCGACACGGCGTAGGGCGAGACCGGCGCGGGGAGCATCGTCTCCACCTTGGGCAGCGTGGCCGATTCGCCGTACACGCTGCTGGAGCTGGCGTAGATCACCCGCCTGACGCCCGCCCGCCGCGCCGCGTCCAGCACGCGCAGGGTTCCCGTTCCGTTGACCTCGTGGTAGAGCAGCGGCTGCTCCACGCTGGCCGGCACCGACCCGAGGGCGGCCTGATGAAACACCACGGCGCAGCCGTCGATCGCCAGACTCAGCGCGGCTTCATCGAGAATCGACGCCCGGATGAACCCGACTCTCCTACTCATCACGGCGCCCGGCTCGAGATGATCCGCCAGGTTCGCCTCGCGGCCGTTGGAGAGGTCATCGATCACGCGCACCCGTGCTCCGAGTTTCACGAGGGCATCAACGAGGTGCGAGCCGATGAAACCCGCCCCCCCGGTGACGAGCACGGGCAGATCGCGGTAGTACGCCGCGATGGCGGCGGCAGTGGCGGAAGCGCTGGGCATCGGCAGACTGTATCGGCCGGGCGCGGGGTTTCCATTCACGGGACCACGGTGTCGTGGGCCCGGACCCCGCGAAAGAAACATGACCCGCGATTCGTCGCGGGTCATGGTCATCGGTCGGCGATGGTGCGGTCAGGCGGTCACTTCGGCTCGGTCCAGTTGGCCTTGAACTCGCGCATGGCCGCGAGGAACTCATCCTCCAGCCCCTTGAACGATTTCTTGGCGACCAGTTTGTCTCGCAGCTCCTTCTTGGGGCCGCGCATGAACTCGAGCAGGTCGTGCTCGAAGGCGTGGACCTTGGAGGGCTTGACGGTGTCCAGCATGCCGCGCGAGCCCGCGAAGATCGAGATGCACTGGTCGATCACGTCGAAGGGCGTGTACTGACCCTGCTTGAGCAGTTCGACCATGCGGCTTCCGCGGTCAAGTTGCTTCTGGCTGGCGGCGTCGAGTTCGGTGCCCAACTGGGCGAAGGCCTCGAGTTCGCGGTAGGCGGCCAGGTCCAGCCGCAGCGAGCCGGCCACTTCCTTCATGGCCTTGATCTGGGCGTTGCCGCCCACGCGCGACACCGAGATGCCGACGTTGATGGCGGGCCGCACGCCGGCGGCGAAGAGCTCCGGCTGCAGGTAGATCTGCCCGTCGGTGATGGAGATGACGTTGGTCGGAATGTACGCCGACACGTCGCCTTCCTGGGTTTCGATGATGGGCAGCGCGGTGAGCGACCCGCCGCCGTTGGCGTCGGACAGCTTCGTGGCGCGCTCCAGCAGACGGCTGTGCAGGTAGAACACGTCGCCGGGGTACGCCTCGCGGCCGGGCGGGCGGCGGAGCAGCAGCGACAGCTGCCGGTACGCCGTGGCCTGCTTGGACAGGTCGTCGTACACGCACAGCACGTGCTTGGGCGTCTTGCCCTGCTTGCCCTGCCACATGAAGTACTCGCCCATGGCCACGCCCGCGTAGGGGGCGATGTACTGCAGCGGGGCGGCGGCGGAGGAGCCGGCGTTCACGACGATGGTGTATTCCATCGCGCCATGCTGCTTGAGCGTCTCCACCACCGCGGCCACAGTGGAATCCTTCTGGCCCACCGCCACGTAGATGCACACCACCGCGTCCGGCGTGCCCCAGAAGGCCCGCTGGTTGATGATGCAGTCGATGGCCACGGCGGTCTTGCCGGTCTTGCGGTCGCCGATGATGAGTTCGCGCTGGCCGCGCCCCACGGGGATCATCGAGTCCACGGCCTTGATGCCGAACTGCAGCGGCTCCTTCACCGGCTGCCGGTCGGCGATGCCGGGAGCCACGATGTCCAGCTTCATCGAAGCGCTGGCGTTGATGGCCGGGCCGCCATCGAGCGGGCGACCGAGCGGATCGACCACGCGGCCGAGCAGTTCAGGCCCGGCGGGCACCTCGAGCAGTCGCCCGGTAGACTTCACCGTGTCGCCTTCGCGGACGGAGAGGTAGTCGCCGTAGATGACCGCGCCAACGGTGTCGAGCTCCAGGTTCATCACCTGCCCGAGCACGGTGCCTTCGTGGGTTTCAAACTCCAGCAGCTCGCCGGCCATGGCGTTGGACAGCCCGTAGATGCGGGCGATGCCGTCACCCACTTCCACCACGCGACCGACCTCGGAAATCTCCAGGTCGGCGGAGAACTGCTCGATTTCCTGCTTGATGAGTGTCGAGATTTCGTCAGTCTTGATCTTCACGGTCGCGGTCCTTGGGGAAACGAAAGTCCGGTCACGAGTGGGGGCTGAGGACTGAGTGCTGGGTGGGACTGAGTGCTGGGTGATCGAGTGGGAATGGGGATTCGAGTTTCGGGTTCCGAAGCTCTCTTCCTCTGATCTCTATCTTCCCTCTGTCTGCATCCTCCGCGCCTTTGCGGTTAGTTCGAATCTTCCATCAACCGATCCAGCTGCTCGCGGAGCTTCCAGCCGCCGGAGCGCATCATCGCGGCCTTGACTTTGCGAAGCCGGGTCTGCACGCTTCCGTCCACGAGGCGGTCACCCACGCGGAACTTGATGCCGCCGATCATCCCCGGCTCGACGTAGGTGTGCAGTACGGGCTCGCGGCCAAGGGCGTGCTGCACGCCGGTGCGGATTATCGACTGCGCCTCGGGGCCGATGGGGGCGGCGGTGAACACGTCCACCTCTACGCGACCGAACGCCTCCTGCACCAGGTGGTCGAACGCCTCGGCGATGCCCGGCAACTCGCCCAGGCGGCCCTTGGTGTTCAGCACGAGCAGGAAGCGAAGCATCAAGGGAGTCACGCGGCCCGTCAGAATCCGCTCCAGCGACGCCTGTCGCTTCCCCCGGTCAATGATCGGCGACGACAGGAACCGCCCGAATGCCGGCATGGTGCGCGTCAGTTCGACGACCTGCTCGAACTCGTCGTTGAGCTCCTCGATGGCGCTGCGTCCGCCCTGCGCGTGGGCAAGCTCGAAGAGCGATCGGGCGTAGACCTGGGCGAGTGCGTTCTGGTGCATGGGAGGTGGAGAGTGCCGAATGCCTGGTGCCTGGTGTGCCTGAAGCCCGATGCCTCTCAGTTCTTCATGCCCGACAGCCCGCGGATCGTGTCGTCAACCAGCCCGCGCTGATCTTCGACGGTGATCTCCTTCTTGAGAATCCGGGAGGCCACCGCCACGGCCAGATTGGCGGCCTCGGCGTGGATTTCCGCGATGGCGCGGGCCTTGGCGGCCTGGATGTCGCGCTGGGCGCGGCCTCGCAGGTCGGCCAGCTCCGCCTCGTTGCGTGCCCGAAGTTCGTCCGCCGTGGCCTTGGCTTCGGCCCTGGCCTTCTGGATCATGGCGTTGGCCTCGTTGCGGGCGTTGGCCAGTTCGCGCTCGTACTGAGCCAGGGCGGCCTTGGCCTGCTCGCGCGCCTCTTCCGCCGACTTGATCTCGTTGCGGATCTTGGCCTCGCGCTCATCGAGCGCCTTGGTGATGGTGGGCCACACCTTGGTGGCGAGGACGGCGAAGGCGATGAGAAAGACCACCAGCGCGGTCACGCCGGGCAGCCAGTTGGCGATGTCCAGCACTTGGGCGGAGCCGGCGCCGTGGCCGTCGCCCGGACCTTCCAATGCGAGCAGCAGATCGAGCATCATGCGCATGCACCTTTCGGGGCGTCAACACGCGCCCGCCCCGCGCCGGAGCGCGGGAGCGGGCGGAAACGTCCGTCGGCGTCACCCCTGGGTCAGAGGATGAAGCCGCCCACGACCACCGCGAAGAGCGCCACGCCTTCGATGAGCGCCGCGGTGAGAATCATGTTGATGAAGATCTTGCCGGCCATCTCCGGCTGACGGGCCACCGCCTCGTTGGAGCGCGAGCCGATCCAGCCGATGCCGATGCCAGCGCCGATCACGGCCAGGCCAGCGGCGAGGCCGGAGCCGAGCTTCTCCTGGGCCACCAGCAGCCCGTCCTGCGCGCCGGCGCCGAAGGCCGCCAGCAGCGAGCCGATGAGGGCCACCACAAACGTCGTCATCATCATCCGGTTCATGATCGAGAACTCTCCGTTCGGTCGTTGGTGCGACGCGGTGGGCCGCGATCGCGGGGGTTGAGGCGAAGGTCAGGAATCCGGCGCGTCCCACGCGGGCCGGTGCTTGTTCAATCAGTCACGCATGCGCCGCGTGCCCGTGAGCGTGCTCGTGTCCATGATCGTGCCCGTGCTCATGCCCATGATCGTCGTGATGCGACATCAGCGAAATGAACACGGCCGTCAGGAACATGAAGATGAACGCCTGCAGGAAGGCGACGAACAGTTCGAGGAAGGTGATGGCGACGGCCGCACCGCCGGTGACCACCGACACGCCGATCACGCCAGGCAGCCCGGCACCCTCGCGGGCGATGGTGGCGCCGAACCCGATCAGCACCGCCATCAGAATGTGTCCCGCCACCATGTTGGCGAAGAGACGGATGGCCAGCGCCGCGGGCTTGATGAAGTCGCCCGCGAACTCCACGATGAACACCAGCAGCGCCACCGGGAACAGGTAGATCGGTCCCGGCACCAGTCCGCCGAAGTGATGGATCACCCAGCCCTTGAGGCCGTTCTCGCGGAAGGCGTGGACCTGGATCATCACCGCGGAGACGATGGCCAGCGCCCCGGTGACCGAGATGCTCGCCGTCGCCGTGCCGCCGATGAAGGTGGTGTGAATCCCCAGCAGGTGCAGCAGGTCCACGATGGGAACCAGGCCGAAGAGGTTCATGAACAGCACGAAGAAGAAGAGCGTCATCAGGTAGGGCAGGTAGCGCTTGGCCACCCGCTCACCCATGACCGGCACGAGCATCTGATCACGCAGATAGACCGTGATCGCCTCGATCAGCTGGGCGAAACGGCCCTTGGTGATGTATCGCTCGTTGCCCTCCGACTCGGGCCCGGTGGCGATGCCCCTGGCCGCCCGCATCATGGCGAACAGAAACAACCCTGACACGGCCAGCACCGTCACCGTGTGCATGGTGAGCGGCAGTCCCGGAATCAGGTACTGATCGACGACGTGGCTGGCGGGATCGGCTGCGGCGAGGAACGGCATGCGTCAGGTCTCGACAGTCAGGCGGCGGACGACGTACGAAGGTGCTGCGACACCACCAGCGCCTCGGCGACCACGGTCGCCAGGTACGCCAACCCCACGGCCAGGGCGAAGGCCCGGGTTTCGAGGGCGGATGAAGCCGCCGAGTATAGCACCCACGCCGCCACCGGCGTGAGCAGAATGCGGAACACCGTCAGACCCATCCACCAAGCCATCCACGTGCTCACGTCACGCCGGGTGCGCGGCTGAATCATCCACACGCCAACCAGCGCGAAGAGCGCCACCACGCCAACCCCCGCGACGCCCGACCACAGCACCGCGAGGCCCCAAGGCCCCAACAGCCCCGCCAGGGCGAACCCGGCGATGATCCCCGCCGAGATCACCACGATTACGCTGACCAGCCGCCCGCCAGGCAGGGATACCTGGGGCTCGGCGCGAAGCGTCGCCTGGTTGGTGGTGGACGGGGTGTTCATGGGTTTGTCAGACGTCGCGTGATTCCTTGCATTGGTCGTGGGTTGTTTCGTCGCGGTCGTCGGGGTCCGCTTCGTTCGCGTTCCCTTGACGCCACGCCTCGTCCGAGATGGGCGGCGGCGCCGGTTTTCCCTTCAACTGCCGATCCAACTGCTGATTGAGTTTCAGAGCGCCTCGTATCAGCCCCCACATCGCCACCAGAATGCCCAGCACGGCTCCGACCGTTGTCCACACCGGGGCGGTGCCCGCGAGGTGGTCGATCAGGTACCCCAGCAGGGTGCCCGCCGCGACCTCCGAAGCGACGGTGAAGCCAAGCCCCGCCATCCGCCAGCCGAGACGGGTTTCCTCCGCCTCTGCGGCCGCCCGTGACCGTGCGGAAGAGGGTCGGGATGATCCGTCTGAGGCCATCCGACGCCCTCCGCATTCACGGGTCGCCGCCCGCTGCTGACGCCGCCGACTTTGTGAAAAAAATCGCAAAGTCGGTGGATCGTGAGTGTAGGCGTGGTGTCGGGGGGTGGCAATCAATCAGTGCAGTCACGCGCTGACCGGCATCTTCGACCCGGACGTCTTCTTCGCCGCCTCCTGCCCCTTCTTCCAGTCCGCCAGGAACTTCTCCAGTCCCAGGTCGGTGAGCGGATGGCTCATCATCTGCTGGATCACCTTGAAGGGTACGGTCGCCACGTCCGCGCCCATCAGGGCGCACTGCACCAGGTGCAGCGGGTGGCGGATCGAGGCGGCGAGAATCTTGGTCTGGTAGCCGTAGTTGTCGTAAATCTGGCGGATCTGCTGGATGAGCTGCATGCCGTCGCCGGAGATGTCATCCACGCGCCCGATGAAGGGCGACACCAGAAACGCCCCCGCCTTGGCGACCAGCATCGCCTGGAGCGGCTGGAAGCAGAGCGTCATGTTGGTGCGCACGCCGCGCTCCGACAGCGTCTTGCACGCCTTGAGCCCCTCGGCGATGCAGGGCAGCTTGATGACGATGTTGGGAGCGATCTTCAGGAGCGGCTCGGCCTCGCGGATCATGCCGTCGTGCTCCACCGACACCACCTCCGCGCTCACCGGCCCCTTGACGATGCGGCAGATCGCCTCCATGCGCTGGTGGAAGTCGGCTCCTTCCTTGGCGATCAGCGAGGGGTTGGTGGTGACGCCGTCGAGCACGCCCATGTCGGCGGCCTGACGGATTTCGTCGAGGTTGGCGGTGTCGATGTAGAGTTCCATGACGGGATTGTACCCGCCCGCGCCGGTGCTGCGCCATGGGATGCGGATCAGTTGACCCGCTGAAGAACCATGCTGATGCGCCCCATGTCGTCATCACGCTCCATGATGACGGTGTCGCCTCGCATCGAGTAGGTGTAGTTGAACGGCGGGTAGCCGTCCACATGGATGGTCAGTCGGTTGCCCGACGCGCTGTAGTCGATCGGCACCGGCTTGGCGTCGCCGTTTCGGTCCACCACGATGTAATGTCCACGCGAGTCCTTCCCGAACACGAAGATGACGCGGCTCACACTGGCCATGCGCGCCCCGGAGAGCTGGGTGGACTCCCATGACCCGAAGATGGACGACGAGGTGGCGACCGGGGCTCCGGGTGAGACGAGGGGCGTGCCCGCGCCGACCGATGAGCCCGTGGCGGGGCGGCTCATCAGCGTCATGATCAGGATGAGATTGACGATGATGCTGATCGCCGCCACGCCCGCCGCCGCCAGAAACGCCGGGCTCCCCATGGGTGACTCAGTCCCGCTGGCGGGGCGCATCGGCTGCACCGGCTCGGAGGGGACGACTTCTTCGATTGACTCCGCGATCGACTTGAGCTCGGTGTAATCCCTTGCGAAATGCAGCGGCTCGCCGCGGGCCAGATGGTCCAGATCGACGATCAGATCCTTGACCGACTGGTACCGGTCCTTGCGGCTCTTGGCCATCATCATCTCGATGACCTGCGCCGTGGGGGCCGAGAGCTTCGTGTACACGTGGTCAGGGGGCACCAGCGGCGACTTGAGGTGCTTGTGCATCACCGCCGAGGGGTTCTTGCCCTCAAAGGGCACCTTGCCCGTGACCATGTGATAGAACGTCGCGCCAAGGCCGTAGATGTCGGCCTGGGGGCCGATGTTCACCTCGCCCCGGATCTGCTCGGGGGAGATGTAGTAGGGCGTGCCGTAGGCCCGTCCCGCCTCGGCCTCGGCGGCTTCCTTGTCGCTCACCGCGCGGGCCAGACCCAGGTCGGCCAGCTTGGCCGTGCCGTCCTTGGACAGCATGATGTTCTTGGGCTTGATGTCCCGGTGGATGAAGCCCTTGCCGTGCGCGTGGTCGAGCGCCTCGGCCACCTGCCGCACGATCTCAATGGCGGTCTTCTCGGGGATGCGCTTGTGCTTGAGGATGCGGTCGTACACCGTGTCGCCGTCCACGTACTCCATGACGAAATAGTGGTGTTCGCCCGCCTGTCCCACGTCGAACGCGCCCACGATGTTGCGGTGATTCAGCTGCGCCGCCGCCTTGCCTTCCTTGTAGAAGCGCTGGATGAACTTCTCGTTGCTTGAGAACTTCGATGGCAGCACCTTGATGGCCACCAGTCGGTCCAGCGACAGCTGCTTGCCGAGAAACACCGTCGCCATGGCGCCCGAGCCCAGCTTGCGCATGATCTTGTAGCCGGGGATCTGCTGCGTGCTCTTCTCGGCCTCCAGGTCGTTCCGCACCCGCTCCAACTGCTTGCGCGTGACGTACTCGTTCTCGACGAGAATGTCCGCCAGGGCGCGCGGCGCGCCGGACTCGGTCGACTGGGCCTGCATGGCGCGGCAGGCGTCAAGCTCCTCCACGGTCAGGAAGCCCCGGTCCACGAAGAACCGGCCCATCACCGTCTCGAAACTGGTGGACTTGCCTCGCGCATCGGCCCCGGCGCCCGAGCCAGCCCGGGAACCCGCGACGTCGCCGGTCGGGCCGGAAGATCCGCTGCCCGAGTCGGTGAGCGCGGCCGAGGCCCCGACGCCGCCCGTTGAGGATGTTGTTCGAACGTCACTCATGGCCGCTCATGCACAACCCGCCGGCGCGTGTGGGAAGAGCATCCGGGCGAAGCCGCCCGCTGTCAACCCATCGTGCCCCGAAGCCCCCTCTCCCCCAATGTACACCAAGCCCCGCCCGGAACGGAAGACACCTTGAGACTTCTTCGCAGCAACCCGCGCCAAGGTTGCCTGCCGTGCTTATCGGAAGTCCGGCCGGTCTACCAGGGGAGCTGGAAATCCACCCCTTCGTGCTGCTCCTCCTCCATCAGTTCGGAGAGTTGGTAGTTTTCCAGCACCTCCACGTGACCGTCGAAGAACAGCACCGCTGCTCGGAAGGTGGCCATGTACATGGCCCGGTCATATGCCGCAATGGTGCGAGCGGGGTTCGCGACCTGACTCAGCCGACGGGGTTTGCTGTTCAACCAGTAGTCGCCGACCTCGTCGAACACGGGGCCGAAGGGCGAGGACGGCTTCGCTTCCAGGTAGCCGCGATCGACGATGGCGTCGAGCGAGGCCGGCACGCGGTCGTTGTGCTCGGCGGCGTGGGTGTGAATCGCGATGCCGATCTGTCGCAGGTTGGCCATCGTCTGCGTGGCCTTGGCGGATTGGCGCGCCTTCTCCATCGCCGGCATCAGCAGACCGGCGCCGAACGCGGGCAGGAGCAGGCCGCCGTACATCGGCCCGATCGTGCCGGCCACCCCGCACAGGTTGACCAACATCGACCGATCAGACGTAGCGTGACTGACCATGTCGTCGCCTTCCATCCACCCCAATGAGATCATCGGCTGCGCGTTCTTCGCCAGCACTGGAAGCGGGGGCAGGATGATGCCCGGATCCCGCTCCACGTCGCCCGGCACCTGTACCGCATTGGACAGGGCGGACGCCGCCATGGACGCGAAGGTGTATCCGCCCGTCAGCATGCGCGGCGTGTCGAGGAACGTGATGGTTGTCGCCTTCGCCAGCATCGCCTCATTCACGCGGAAGCGCGGATGCGCCAGCAGGCCGCGTCCGTTGGAGCGCGCGTAGTCCAGACCCGCCAGCATGGCCTGTGGACTGGCGCCGACCCACAGGAAGCCGTTCGACACCGACATCGACACTTCCATCGGGACGGGAAGGCCGGGGAAGTTCAGCGTCATCATCTCATGACCATTCACCATGCGCCGACGCAGCCGCACGTACCCCTTGGCGTGCTCGGCGGCCATCTCGTTGGCGAAGGCGGCGATCTGGTCCAGCGTGCCGCGCACCGCCGCCTCGTCCTTCACCTCGATGAACGCCACGCCGGAGATGAACCCGCCCCCGCCGGTGGTGTCGGACATGTACAGCCCGATCGTTTCCCCGAGGTGGTTGATGAACCCGCCGCGAAGGTCGATGCCGGTTTCCTGTCGCAGCATGTCAAGCGGGTCCTGCACGTCCGCGCCGGCCTCTTCCTGCGCGGTGCGGATCATGGAGTCCAGGTACTCGACCAGCCCGGCGATGCGCATCTGGCTGATCTGGGCGTAAGTGGCGTCGGGGGGGATCATGCCCAGGTGTCTGGCGCTCAACGGCGTGCGCG
The DNA here is from genome assembly GCA_015709595.1 of Phycisphaeraceae bacterium. Taxonomy (NCBI): domain Bacteria; kingdom Pseudomonadati; phylum Planctomycetota; class Phycisphaerae; order Phycisphaerales; family Phycisphaeraceae; species Phycisphaeraceae bacterium. Next base: position 886,720 of record CP054178.1, on the reverse strand, counting down.
AGATCATGGCCTTGTTCACGGGCGACGCCGCGAAGTTGGCATAGCGCATGACCATGTGCGTGACCTCGGGCCCGTGTCCGGCGGCGAGGGTGAGGCGCATCGGCGCCTCGGGCGTCATGCCCATCATGGCCAGCTGACCCCGGATCATCTCACCTTCCGGTCCGGCCTGCTCCAGCATCATCTCGATGAAGGGCATGGCGGCGCCCATGTCGAGTTTCATGGCCCAGGCGGGCTCGACGCCGGCGGGGAGCCCGAGATCGCCGATGGGCTGCTCCGGCCCGCCGGCATCGTTGAAAGCGATGACCGTCGCCGCCCCGCCAGGGGTCCGCTTCATCCCGAACGTCAAGGCCGGTCCACCCAGGTCCAGCAGCTGCGTGTCGGGCTGATCGGGGTGGGGCTGGAGTTCCGCGCCCATGCCGCCGGCCACTGTCTCGGCGAGCGTCTTGGCGCGTTCGCGGGCCACGTCCGGGTTGGGGGCGTGGAAGGTCAGCCGCGCGGTGAAGGGGGGACCCATCTCCGGGTCGGCGTTGGGGTCCAGCCCGATGCGGGCTGACATCGGACCCATCAGCAGGTCGCACGCCAGCTTGAACAGGTGGCCGGGCATGTCCGGCTGATCGGCCTCGATGGGTAGATGCGCCAGCCGGTCGCCCAGCATGCGCAGCGCCTGCTTGAGAGCGGCGTCCCGCTCATCGACCAGCAGGCGATCCAGCCCGCCGCTCTGAATGACGAGGGCGTCATCCGCCGCGCCGCGGGCGACGTCGGTGATCGCCATGGTGGCCAGTGACGCGGAAGCAAGCAGCGTGGAAGCCGACAATGTCAGGGTGCGCATGTCCAGTTCTCCTCGGGACACGAATGTGATGTGGCTTCTCTATGATAGAAGGCGGAGGGACCAAGGCATCACGAAGGAACGAGGCATCGAGACGCTCGGTCCCATTCAGCATTCAGCACCCGGCGACGCACTCCCTCCATGTCCCCGCCTTCCCAGCGCATCCTGATTGTCCGCCCGAGTGCGCTGGGAGATGTCTGCCGCACCGTGCCGGCGCTGGCGTCTCTGCGGGCGGCGTACCCGCAGGCGGTGATCGACTGGGTGGTGCGCGACGCCTTCGTGGACGCCGTGCGAGGCCACCCGGCGGTGAACGAGATCATCCCCTTCCCGCGCAAGCGCTTCGCCCGGTGGTGGAAGTCGCCCAACGTGGCATTGGAAGCACGGCGGTGGTTCAGCGCGGTGCGGGCCCGACGCTATGACCTGGTCTTCGACCTGCAGGGGCTGACTCGCAGCGGGCTGATCACCGGGGCCACGCGCGCCCCGCGCCGCGTCGGCTGGCGCAGCGCCCGCGAGGGGGCGTGGCTCTTCTACAACCGACGCCACGAGGGGCCGACAAAGCGGCACATCGTGGATCAGATGCTCGAACTGCTGGAGCGCGAGCAGGTGAAGCCCATCCTGCATGATCTGCGGCTGTATGTGCCGCGCGATGTGGAGGCAACGTGGCCGGACGATCGCGCTGTGCTCGGACTGGATGAGAAACCGTACGTGGTTCTCGCGCCGACCAGCCGCTGGGTGACCAAGCGCTGGCCCGCCGACCGCTGGGCCGCGCTCGTTCCCGCGCTGCGCCAGCGGGGTTTCGAGCGATTCGCGATCATCGGCGCGCCGGACGAGCGTGAACAGGCGGCGCCGTTCTTCGACGCCGTCGCCGCGCTGTCGGAGGCGGCGGGGGAGGGCGTGATCGACCTCGTCGGGCGCACGTCCCTGGCGCAGACGCTGGCCGTGATCCGCGATTCGTCGCTGGTCATCGCCCACGACTCAGCGCCGCTGCACATGGCGGTCGGCTTCGACCGGCCCAGCGTCGGACTGTTCGGGCCGACCGACCCCGAGTTCGTCGGTCCGTACGGCTGGGAGCATGGGGTGGTGAACGCGCTGAGCCCCGCCGAGCGCCAGTCCATCAACTTCCGCGACAAGGGGCTGGGTGATGGCGTCATGCGGCGGATCGCGGTCGGGCAGGTGCTCGATCGGGTGGAGGCGGTGCGGAGGCCCCGCACACTGGTCGCAGTGGAACGAGTGGAATCGTGACGACGCCCGGCGCCCCTTCAATGACCCCGCCGCTGTACCTCGCCAGCGCCTCGCCCCGGCGGCGGAAGATGCTCGAGGATGCCGGCTTCAGCCCCATCGTGATCCACCCCGGTGTGGATGATGCTGAACTTTCGCCGCCCGCTTCCGCGACGCTCAAGCCCGAGCACTGGGTGATGGCGCTGGCCTCGCTCAAGGCCCGCGCGGCGCGCGACGGATTGCTGCGCGGCGGGGCCGCTGCCGGCACGATCCTCGCCGCCGACACCGTCTGCGTGGTCGATGGCCGCATCCTCGGCCAGCCGCGCGACGAAGCCCACGCCCGCGAGATGCTCAGGTTGATGCGAGGCCGCACGCACCGCACCATGACGGGCGTCTGTCTGCTGCCGGTGGCGGAGCCGCCCGGGTCGCCGACACCCGAGAGTCGGCAGGCGGGACGCCTGCCCCACAGGCATCCACCCCACTGGCGATTGCTTTTCGTGGATGTCGCCGAAGTGCATGTGGGCGACGTGCCCGATGCAGCCATCGAGCGCTACGTGCAATCAGGCGACTGGCGCGGCAAGGCGGGCGGCTACAACCTCAGCGAGCGCCTGGAGGCCGGGTGGCCCATCGAGTGCCGAGGCGACCCGGCCACGGTCATGGGGCTGCCCATGCGGCGACTGCTGCCTCTGCTGGCCCCTATCCTTGATCGGCGGCATGCCTCGCCCGCCGCCGCATCGCCATGACACCTTTCCTGGCAAGCCACGTTCCACCCGCGATCGCCGTGTTCGGCGGCGTGATCGTCATGCTCTCGGTGGCGTGGTACTGGCGTCGGCTGGATGCGCCGGACGTGCCCGAGACAAGGCGGCGCATCCGGCGTGCGTCGATGATCGTGATGCTCATCGCGACGCCGCTCTTCGTGTACGGAGCGGGCTTCGCCGACCACCGCGCCGACCCGCAGCGTTACGCCGTCATCTGGGCGGGCGCCATCTCGCTGCTGCTGCTGGTGATCTTCGCGGCGTTCATCGACATGCTCAACAATCTGCGCATCCACCGGGCCGACGCGGCCCGCGCCGGAGCCATGACGCGGGCGGCGCTGATCGACGCGGCCAGGCAGATCGCCGCCGCCCGCGCGGCTGCGGCGTCCGGCGGCGGTTCGGTGGACGCGCCGGCGGATGGTCCGGCGGAGTCGACTCCGCCCTCACCACCCCGGGAGCCGCGGTCATGACGGGGTTCGCCCGGTGAGCCGCTGGCTGCTGCCGCTCACGATTCCCGCGTCGTGGGCGTACCGCGCCGCCATCGCCTGGCGGAACCGACGTTATGACGCCGCCCGCGCCGCGCCGACAAGCGTGGGCATCGCCCGGATCGACCGACCCGTCATCTCCGTCGGCAACCTCACCGCGGGCGGCACGGGCAAGACGCCCCACGTCATGTGGATCGTCGAGCAACTGCTCGAATCGGGCCACAAGCCCGTCATCGCCATGCGCGGCTACAAGGCCCCGTCCGGCCGGCCCGGCGACGAGGAGCAGGAGTACCGCGACCGCTTCGACGACTCCGTTCCCGTGCTCGCGCAGCCCCGGCGCGCCCGGGCGCTGCGGGAGTTCTTCGCTCGCCATGAGAACACGACCTTTGACTGCGTCATCCTCGATGACGGCTTCCAGCATCGGCAGGTCGCCCGCGACCTCGACCTCGTGCTGATCGACGCCACGCAGCCGACGTTCACCGATCGACTGCTCCCCGCGGGGCGTCTGCGCGAGCCGCTCGCTTCGCTGCGACGCGCGGATGCGGTCATCGTCACGCGGGCTGCGGACATCGACCCCGTGATCGCCGGACGGATCGAAAGGCATCATGGCCGCCCGCCCCTGGCGTGGACGAATCACGGTTGGAGTGGACTGACCGTCCATGCCGCCGCAGGGGCCGATGACGTTCCGCTCGACTGGCTGCGGGGCAGACGCCTCGTCACCATGTTCGGCGTAGGCAACCCCAACCCGCTGCGCCAGGCGGCACGGCAGGCCGGCGCGGTCATCCTGCGCGATGTTCCCGTGGCGGACCATCAGTCCTATGACCGGCCGATGCTCGATCGCATCCGCCCGATGCTGACGGGGGCGGAGGGGCTGCTGATTTCCCCCAAGGACTGGGTGAAACTCCGCGAAGTGGTCACATCCTGGGCGTGGCCCATGCCGATCATCGTGCCCGTCGTGCGGCTCGCCGTGGTGGCGGGGGAGGCGGATCTCAAGCGGAGCATCCTGCAAGCGGCCGCCCGCCGCCATACAGTCACGCCAACCAGTGCGGATACATAGCACGGTTTCGGTCCTTCCGTGCTCCTGTTCTCCCGTCCTTCTCACCCATGTCCTCGCTTCTCACGCATCTCGCCCGTTACCGCCCTTTCCGGGCCATGGTGGTCGGCGATTTCATGCTCGATCAACACATCCACGGGGCGGCGGAACGGCTCAGCCCGGATGCGCCCGTGCCCGTGCTGCACGCCACGCGATTCGAGAACTCCGCGGGCGGCGCGGGCAACGTGGCGCGCTTTCTGTGCGCCCTCAAGGGTGAAGTCCTGTGCGTGGGGGTGACCGGGGGCGACGCCGAATCCGTCACGCTGCGCAAGGCCCTGACCGACACCGGCTGCGACGTGTCCGGGCTGCTCGCCGACCCCGCCCGGCCCACCACCATCAAGCGGTCGCTCATCGGCCTGGCGCAGCACCGCCACCCGCAGAAGATGTTCCGCGTGGATATCGAGTCGCGCGACCCGCTCGCGTCCGACATCGAGTCCCGCCTGTTCGATTTCGTCCGTCAGCGGCTCAACTCGGTCGATGTCATCTGCCTGGAGGACTACAACAAGGGCGTCTGCACGCTGGAACTCTGCCAGTCGCTCATCACGCTGGCGCGTCAGCGCGGCAAGCCGGTGCTGGTGGACCCCGCCGCCATCGACGACTACGCCAAGTATCGCGGCGCCACCGTCATCACGCCCAACCGGTCCGAGGCGGAGCTGGCCACCCATCTCGACACGCCGCTCGAAGCGACCGACGCCCACAACGAACTGATGGCGCGACTGCTGCTCGACTCGCTGGCGCTGGACGCGGTGGTGCTGACGCTGGATCGTCACGGCGCCATGCTGGCCCTGCCCGGCAGGCCCCCGCTGGCGATTCCCACCGTGGCCCGCAACGTCTACGACGTGACCGGCGCGGGCGACATGGTGCTCGCCGCGCTGGCCGGCGGCCTGGCCAACGGGTTCGACTGGCCTGACGCGGTGCGCTTCGCCAACGCCGCGGCGGGGCTGGAGGTGGAGGCCTTCGGCTCACAGGCGATCCCATTCTCCCGGGTTCACCGCTCGGTGATGCAGCAGTTGCGCGGACACAACGGCAAGGTGCGGACGATGGAAGACCTGCTCGTCGAGCTGGCCGTCCACCGCGAGGCGGGGGAGCGGATCGTCCTCACCAACGGCTGCTTCGACGTGATTCACGCCGGTCACGTCGACTACCTTCGAGAAGCCCGGCGGCAGGGCGACGTCCTCGTCGTGGCCGTCAACAGCGACGCCCAGGTGCAGGCCCTCAAGGGCCACGGACGCCCGGTCTACACCGAGCCGGAGCGACTGGCCATCCTCGGCGAGTTGAACTGCATCGACTACCTCGTGACGTTCGATGATCGCACCGCCCATCGCATGATCGAGACGATCCGTCCTGACATCTACGTGAAGGGAGGCGACTACCGCCCGCAGGATGTCGCCGAGTACGACCTGCTCAAGCCCATGATGGACCGGGGCGAGATCGAGTTCCGCACGCTCGCCCACCGACCCGGGTTGAGTTCGACCGAGGTGATCGCACGGTTCGTGCGGGCGTATGGCCCCGGAGAGACCGGACACCATTGAAACGCGGGAGGGCGCGGAGGTGGAGGCCGCGCCACGCTTCGGCCGTCGGCTGACAGCCACGCTGTTCACTTTCTGTCGATTGGGGTTGGACTTTCGCCGACAGCATGTAGAATCGACGGCACGTCGGTCGACACACGGGTCGATCGGCCACGACACGCCCGCGCCAAGGTCTCCGACGACGAGCGCGCCCATTCCAGCCACATGCTCCGACGCGTCTCCGCCCGGCACGGGCGGATTGATGTCATGCGCGGGGCACGAAACCACACGACCGCCTCGCAGGCGGCACAAGGGACATCATGGCCACTGAGCATCAGACGGTGAAGTCCGCCTCTTCCTCCGCCTCCGCGCCCGGCGCCGCGGGCCGCCGCGGCAAGAGCGAGCCCGGCGCAGGCGGGAATGGTTCGACGGATTCGGGGGGCGGGCTCGGCGGCGGCGCGGGAGGGCTGGTCGCCCGGGGCGGGCGCGGCGTAGCCCGCACCATCGGCCCCGTCTCGGACCTCGAACGTCACCTGCCCACCGAGTGGTGGAAGTCGCTCTTCACCTCGCTCTATCTCAAGACGGACGGCGACGTGGTGGAGAACGACGCCAACACCGTGCGCGAGATCGACCGTGTCATCAAGGCGGCGGGCATTGAACCCAATGACCGCGTTCTCGACCTCTGCTGCGGGCAGGGCCGGCACTCGCTCGAGCTTGCCCGCCGCGGGTTCCGTAACGTCGTCGGCGTGGACCGCTCGCGATACCTGGTGCGGCTGGCGCGCAAGCGGGCCAAGCACCTCAACCTGTCCGTGACGTTCCAGGAAGGCGACGCCCGCAAGTTCCGCCTGCCCGAAAGCAGCTTTCACAGCGTGCTGGTGATGGGCAACTCGTTCGGCTACTTCGAGCGGGCCGAGGATGACATCGCCGTACTGCGCTCCATCAAGCGCGTCCTCCAGTCGGGCGGCATGCTGGTGCTGGACCTGACCGACGGCGACTGGATGCGCGATCACTTCGAGAAGCGCTCGTGGGAATGGATCGACCAGAACCACTTCGTCTGCCGCGAGCGGTCGCTGAGCAGCGACGGGGAGCGGCTGATCTCGCGCGAGGTGGTGGTGCACGCGGAGCGCGGGGTGATCGCGGACCAGTTCTACGCCGAGCGGCTGTATTCGCACGCGCGCATCATCGCGCTGCTGGAGAGCGTGGGCTTTACGCAGGTGCGCGACCACGGACCGATGCTGACGGAGTCGGAGCGCAATCAGGATCTGGGCATGATGGCCCACCGGATGCTCATCACCGCCGAGGCCCCGGCCAAGCCGGTGCCGGCCGCCAAGGGCGGGCCGCTCTTCCCCAGGGTCACGGTGCTGATGGGCGACCCCACCATGCCCGACGCGGTGAAAGTGGGCGGCAAGTTCAACGCCGAGGACTTCGACACCATCGAGCGGCTGAAGCGGGCGCTGGCCGACCTGGGCGAGTACCAGTTCCGTTACCTGAACAATCACACCACGCTGCTGGCGGACCTGCGAGCCGATCCGCCGCCGTTCGTCCTGAACCTCTGCGACGAGGGGTATCGCAACAACCCCTCGCTCGAGCTTCACATCACCGCGTGGCTGGAGATGTTCAACATTCCGTACTCGGGGGCGGGGCCGATGTGCCTGGGGCTGTGCTACAACAAGTCGCTGGTGCGGGCCATCGCGGAGTCGCTGGACATTCCCGTGCCGCTGGAGACCTACGTGGACCCGGACGACCAGGGCGCCACGCTGCCTTCGGTCTTCCCCGCGCTGGTGAAGCCCAACACGGGCGACAGTTCGATCGGCATCACCAAGAACTCGGTGGTCTCCTCGCCTCGCGAACTGGTGCAGTACCTGCGAACGCTGCGCGAGCAGTTGCCCGATCGCGCGGTGCTGGTGCAGGAGTTCCTCTCAGGCACCGAGTACACCGTGGGCGTGGTGGGCAATCCGGGGCTGTCCATGCGGATTCTCCCGGTGATGGAAGTGGACTACTCCGGGCTTGACCCCGATCTGCCGAAGATTCTCGGCTACGAGAGCAAGTGGCACCCGGATTCGCCCTACTGGAGCCAGATCAAGTACATCCCGGCCCGTCTTGACGAGGACACGATGCGGCAGATGGTGGATCACTCGCTGCTGCTCTTCGAGCGGCTGCAGTGCCGCGATTACGCGCGGTTCGACTTCCGCGCCGACGCCAATGGCGTCCCCAAGCTGCTGGAGGTGAACCCCAACCCCGGCTGGTGCTGGGACGGCAAGCTCAACCTGATGGCCGAACTGGCCGGCCTGCGCTACGCCGACCTGTTGAAACTGATCCTGGAGGCGGCGCAGGAACGAATCGCCATGTCGAAGCGTCAGGCGGCGGCCGCGTCCGTCGCCGCTCCCGCCCTGTCGACCGCGGCGGTGTGAGTCGGCGCGGGCGTCGTCGAGCGGCTTCCTATCATGTCGCATGACGTCCGCCCTCGACGCCCCGCGCACCATGTCCCTCCGCGATGGCGGCTGGGTGCTGCTGGTCGCGGGCGGGCTGGTGGTCGTGCTGCTGATCTGGGGTCTCGCCGGAGCGCTGCTCGGCCGTGAGAAACCCCTCGGCGACGGCGTCAACCCCGCCACGTATGGCTTCGACCTGACCGACGCCATCATCCCGGTGCGCGACATCGTCGCCGCCGCCGAGCACCGCGAGGCCATCCGACCGCTCGATCACCCGGCCATGATTGACGTGGCCGAGGTCAACCGTCTCAACGCCGGGCGTCGGACCAAGTACCTTGTGCCGGGTGACCGCGTCATCGGCATCGTTCTTCACGGCGAGGCCCGCTGCTACCCCGTGCGCATGCTGGCGTGGCACGAGGTGGTCAACGACACCGTGGGCGGCGTTCCCATCGCCGTCACGTACAACGGGCTGTGCGACAGCATCGTGGTCTTCGACCGGCGCGGACTGGCGGCCGACGCGCACGTCAGCGGCGCAGGCGTCCCGCCTGTGATCCCTTCCTCTGAAGATCCCATCCTTCTCCTTCGCGCCAGCGGCCTGCTTCACAACGCCAACACCCTGCTTTACGCCGCCCTGGCAGCATCTGCCGCCGGTCCGGGCGAGTCCGCGGCTTCCGGAACTGAACCGGCTCACGGGGGCGTCCGCGGCGGCGAATCCCTCTGGTCGCAACTTCGCATGAAGGCCGTCACCGGACCCGCGGCACGCGATGCGCTCACCCTGCGACCTGTTCCCTTCACACTCGCCCGCTGGGCCGACTGGAGCGCGGCGTACCCGGACACGCTCGTCCTCACGAACCTGCCCGATCCCGCGCTGCAGAAGCGGTACAAGCAGCGCACGTACGGCGACTACTTCAGCTCCGACGCCCTCAAGCCGGAGTTTCCCGTGTCGCCGCTTCCGATGGACGGACGGCCGCTCAAGACCCGCGTGATCGTAATCCAGCCGACGGATGACCCCGCATCACGCCGCGTGCTGGCGCTCGACGACCTGCTGGCCGAGGCGACGCCCTCGTTCACAGGCGATCGCGTCACCGGCGGCGGTGGCGCGGTGACCATCATGCTGGATGGCGTGATGCTGACCCTTCGCGTCCATCCCGGTGAGCACGAGGAACCGCCCACCGTCTGGGTGACCGACGATCAGGGCCGGCCGCGCCTGATCGCCCATGCGTTCTGGTTCGGCTGGTTCGCGGCGTGGCCTGAGATGACGCTGGAGCGGCCTTCAGCGAGAAGATGATCTCACGAGCGGTGTTGGAGGAGACGCCCGATGGCCCGAGCGCGAAGCAAGCAGGGTGAAAAGAAAGCCGCCCAGAGCGGCAGACAACGGAGCGCGCCGCGCCGCAACGGCGGCGGTGGACTCGGCCGAGCCGGTTCTGTCGCGGGGCCGGCGATCTGTTTCACCGCGACACTTCTGCTTCCAAGGTCCGAGCGAGACACTGACGAACAGATTCAACCAGCGCCCGACTCGCGCCGACGGAAGCCGCCCGCGTGGTTGTTTCTGCTCCTGCCGAAAGAAGCCAGCGTCAAGCTCCCCTCGCGCGGTCAGGTGACGGTTCGCGGCATCCTCAACGCCATGCCGTTCCAGGCCACGCTCGAACCGGACGGCCAAGGCGGCCACTGGCTCAAGGTGGATGGGACAATCTGGCTACCATCCGCACACCCTCTCCCACCGGCAGAGGGCGGGGGTGAGGGTCCGCCCGTTCTTCAGCCCGGCGACGTGGTCACGCTGGAGATCGCGCCGGTGCCGCCGGATCGGGAGCCGGAGCCGAAGGCGCCGCCCGACCTGCGCCGGGCGCTCGCCGCCGCGCCGAAGAAGTCGCGTGAGACGTGGTCGGACATCACGCCCGTGGCCCGGCGGGACTGGATCGCGTGGATTGTCTCCGCCAAGCAGGAGGCGACCCGCGCCCGCCGCATCACCGCCGCGTGCGACATGCTCGCCAAGGGCAAGCGGCGACCGTGCTGCTTTGATCGGTCGGGGATGTATGGGAAGGGGATCAGCTGTCCGGTGGCGGAGCCGTTGTAATCGCGACGGTGCGGCGCAAGAATCGGCTGACATTGGATCGCCGACATCTCGTTAGAATCTCACCATGAACCTCCAACAAACCCTCGCCAAACTCGAATCGCTCGGCGATGAGAAACGCCGCGCCCACAACGCCAGGACCGGGCCGGACGGCGTGCCCGGCGCTCCGCCGGACAAGCAGTTCGGCTGCGCCACGGGCGACATCCGCGCCCTGGCCAAGAAGATCAAATCCAACCACGCCCTCGCGCTGGAACTCTGGAAGACCGGCAACCTCGATGCCCAGTTGCTCGCCATTCTGCTGATGAAGCCGAAGGAACTTGCGGCCGCGGACCTGGACCGGATGGTCCGCGAGGCGCGGTTCAACTGGGTGGCCGACTGGTTCAGCGCCTACATCCTCAAGGAGCAGCCCGACGACGTGAAGGAGGCGCTCCGCCAGAAATGGATGAAGGCCCCCCGGAAGGATGGCTGGGCGGCCCGCGCGGGGTGGAACCTCACCGCGTCGAGGATCAACAAGGCGGGTGCAGCGAACCCCGGCGCGAAGAGCAAAGCGAGCCGCGATCAAGGCAAAGTGAGCCGCGACCGTGAGGGAGCGGATGCCGGTGACAACGGGCTCGACCTGGAAGCCCTGCTCGACCGCATCGAGAAGGAAATGCCCGCCGCCCCGCCCGAGACCAAGTGGGCGATGAACAACACACTCGGCGCGATCGGCATCCATCATGCCAAACTCCGCAAGCGGGCCATTGCGATCGGCGAAAAGATCGGGCTGTACAAGGACTGGCCGATGTCCAAGGGCTGCACGATCCCGTACGTGCCGGTGTGGGTGGCGGAGATGGTGAAGCGGCAGGGGTGAGCGGAGCACACCCGCGCCTCACTCCCATCTCAGTCCACTCGCACGGTTCCGCTGTCGATCCAGCCCATGCCGTCCTCCGGGAACTCGGGTACGAGGCGGCGGATGTGGGCGGCCAGCGCGCCGGTGTGGTGCTGGACGTGGCGGATGTTGTAGATGTGCATCTCGGCGCGGCAGATGGGCGCGCCGAAGCCGCTCTCACCGGCCAGATCGTGCTCGCTCTCGCGCGCCAGCACGGCGCGGGCCTTGGCGATGCAGAAGTCAACGTACTCGACGGCGCGCGGCTGGGGCAGACCCCTTGGAAGCGTGCCCTTGGGCAGCGGCTGCCCGTATGGCAGGCCGCGACCTTCGAGCACGAACTCGTGCGACGTGAAGGCGGCCTGGTTCCGGCTCAGGTAGATGTCGGTGCAGTACAACGTGTGAAAGGCGACGAAGCGAGCCGTGTCGTTGGCCACCTTCTTGTCCCAGTGCTCCGGCGGGCACGAAGCGATGGCGTCCCTGAGCATGGAGAGAGCCGCTTCGTACTGGCCGAGGAGCACCTGATTGATGAGATGGGGCATGATGGCTTCTCGCGATGAGCAGGGGATGATCGAGGGTAGCCCCTTCAATCTGACGATGCCGGTGATGGCATGGATGGGTTCCTGGCGATATGCAGCAGCGTCACCGTGTGCCACATCCAGATCCACGCCACCGCGACGTAGAACCCGATCATCACCAACGGTGACGTTGAACCGGACGCGATGGCGGCGAAGGACGCAAAGAACCCGACGCCTGTCACCATCGAAGCCCAGAACAGCCCGTCGTCGTTCCGACGATGGAATCGACGGGCGAACACGAAGCAGGCGGCGATGAGTGCGTAGAAGCCGAGTGCGCCGAAGACAAAATGGAGCGTGCCGCACGCGCTGAGTCGATCGGCGGGTTCGGTTCCAGGCGGGAATCCTGGCGCAGGATCGGCTGGAAAGAGGCCGGCCCCGAGCAGGCCCACGCCGTAACAGAACAGGAGAATCGGTCCCCATGTTCCGCCGGGCTGGGATCGAATGGCGGCGCGGCATCCGATGGCGCCGGCCACCACCAAACCACCGCTCACCAGAAAGTTCAGCGTCTGAATCCAGCCGAACTCACCGTTGCTCAGCACGCTCAGAGCGTGACGGCGCAGGTCAAAGCCCTCGCGCGTGAGCGCCTGCGCCAGCCCGACGACGAGGTAGAACGGGCCGGCAAGAGCACCGAGCGAGAGCAGGAGCGAACGATTGCGGCGCGGCGGAAGGGCGTCTGGCATTGGCGTGGTGTCCGGCACGGTGATCACATCTCCCCGGCGAGGGCGACGAGCTGGTCGAGGGCCGCGCTCCAGCCGTGGTGAAAACCCATGTCCTCGTGCCTCTTCCGGGCTGCTTCGTCGGAGTGCATGGCGATCGCGGTGTAACGCGTGCCCGCGCCTTCCGGTTCGAGGAGGATCATGGCGGTCATGAACGGGGTGTTCGACGGTCGATAGCCCGGCCCGAGGGCGTCCGTCCACACGAGACGCCGCTCCCGGACGACTTCCAGAAAACACCCGACGCCCGGCGGCATCACCTTTCCATCAGGAGAGCGCATGGTGGTGCTGAACACGCCGCCCGGGCGCAGGTCGATCCGGCAATCGACCGTGGTCCACGGCTTGGGGGTGAACCAGCGCTTCAGGTGCTCCGGTTCGGTCCAGGCCTTCCAGACCAGTTCGGGCCGGACATCGACGAAGCGCTCCAGCACCAGATCGAGCGCGGGGTTGATTTCAGGGCGATGATTCATCATGCTTCTCCATGGTCTTCACGTAGGCGTCCAGCTGGTCGAGGCGCTGCTCCCAGATGGCGCGCTGCTGATCGAGCCACGCAGCCGCCTGCCGCAGGCGGCGCGGAACGATGCGCACCGTGCGCACGCGACCGCGTTTCCGGGATCGAACGAGGCCGCTCTGTTCGAGCACCTGCAGGTGGTCCATGAACGACGGCAGCGACATGCCGAACGGAGCCGCGAGTTCGCTCACGGTCGCGGGGCTCTGCCGCAATCGCTCCACGACGGCGCGTCGCGTGGCGTTGGACAGGGCGTGAAACGTGCGATCGAGCTGGCGGGTCATCGCGGCCATGGGCGGACCATAGCCGTCCCAAACAGTTAGGTCAATACCTAACTATTCAGAATCGGCCGGCGGCTGGTCGCATCGACCTCTTCCGCCAGCGGCATGGCTGGTCCGAACACCGGGGGCGTGCGATCACGTGCGGAGCATCAACTCGCCGACTCAGTTCAGGCGGGTCGCCGGGAAGCGACGGGGACGCCGAGTTGGCATGAGGGCCAGAACGTGGGCATAATCACCCATGCCCATTCACCCCGACATCCTCGCCTACAACAAGTCCCAGACCGGCGGGGCATCCGGCGACCGGCGCATCTGCGATGCGCTGGCGAGGATCATCGACGCCGCCCTCGCCCCGGTGCCGGGCGTGGAAAGCAAGATCTGGCACGCCCACCCGGTGTGGTTCATCGACGGCAACCCGATCGTCGGCTACAGCAAGCTCAAGAGCCCGCCGCCGAGGGGGTGCATTCGGTTGCTGTTCTGGAGCGGCCAGTCGTTCGATGAGCCGGGGCTGTCGCCGGAAGGCAGCTTCAAGGCCGCCGAGGCGCGGTACACGAGCGCGGATCAGGTCGCCGCCGCGGAGCGTGACCTGAAACGCTGGCTGGAGAAGTCGGTCGCCATCCAGTGGGACTACAAGAACATCGTGAAGCGCAAGGGGAAACTGGTGCGGCTGAAGGGGTGAGCCGCAAGCCGCCGGGTGCCAGGGCCGGTGGCGGGGGGCGGGGCCGCCGAATCCGGATTTCCTGATTGACACGCACGACCTCGTGGACGATGATGGCTTCCCGCGTCGTTGCCTCTCCCTCCCCGCAGGCATGGATCGCCATGAGGGACCGCCCAGCCACCCAGTCGCTCCCTGACGAATCGGCATCGCCCTTTGCGCCGGTCGGCCATGCGACGCGCCGCCGCTTTCTCGCCAGTGCGGCGACCGTGGCGTGCGCCTCCTTCGCGGCCCTGACCGGCTGCTCGCCCGCGCGATCACCTTCCACGGATACACGGCGCTCGACCGGGCCGACCGTCATCCGGCGGGACGACCCGCCCCCCGCGCCGCCCCGGCTGACCATCCCCACCGCCGAGCCGACCATCCGCGTGCGCGTGGCGTCGCTGCGCGGCGGGGAGACGACCAGCGTCCACTCATCCACCGGCTGGTTGCGGGTGCGCGAGCTGGGGTCGAAGCACCCGCCGCTCTTCATGCGCGGGCCGATCATCGTGGCCCGTCATGCTGACTCGTGGGCCATCGCGGATACGGGCGGCATCGGGCCGGTGGCGGGGGGGCTGGCCCCGGTCGAGTTCCTGCCGGATGCGGACGGTGCGTTTCTTTCCATCGGCGCCTCGCGTTATACAGGGTCGCTGGTGGCGGTGGCGACGGGCTCGCCCGCGACGGGTGAGGCGCCGGGGGCGCCGGGGATTGATCTGGTCAACCACTTGCCGCTGGAGATGTACCTGCCTGGCGTGCTGGCCAAGGAGCTCTACAGCCACTGGCATGCCGAGGCGTTCGCGTGCCAGGCCATCGCCGCCCGCAGTTTCGCCTGCATGGAAGCGCAGATGAACGCCCAGCGGCGGCACTTCGATGTCACCAACACGCAGCAATCACAGGCGTACGTGGGCATGACCTCGCTGGCCGTGGCCAACGACGCCGCGGCCCGCACGCGCGGGCAGGTGCTGGCGTGGCATGGCGACCTGGTGCCCGGCTACTACAGCAGTTGCTGCGGCGGGGTGGCTGGCAACGCCATCGACATGATCGGCCCCAACCCGATCAACGACATCGCGCCCCTGCGCTCCCGCGATCAGCCCAACGCCTGCATCAGCGCGCCGGTGTACCGCTGGACCATCGAGCGGCCCGCGGACGATGTCTCCCGCCGCCTGCGCGCCTGGGGCGCGGCGGCCAACGACGCCGCCATGCGTCAACTCGGCGAAGTCGCCGCCATCACCATCGCGCAGACCAACGCGCACGGTCGGCCCACGCTCTTCCACGTGCGCGACCGCGGCAGTGGGGGGGTGATCGACCTGCCCGCCCGGCGGCTGCGCGAGGCGGTGGACTTCGCCGCCCCCGGCGCGCCCGCCGTGCCCCTGGCCATGCGCTCGGCGTTTGTCAGCGTCGAGACCATCGGCCGACTGCTCCTCTTCCACGGCCGGGGCTTCGGGCACGGCGTGGGCATGTGCCAGCACTGCGCCCAGCAACTGGCGACGCGCGGCGTGAGCCATACGGCGATGCTGGGCGAGTTCTATCCGGGGGCGCAGATCACGCAGGGGTATGCATGAATGCCGCACCGCGTTCATCGTGACCCAGTGTCCGCAACCAGGCCCGCTTTCGCGCGTAGGGTCTGCATCCGCGACAGGGCTTCGATGCGGGCTCGATTGCCGTTGACGATGGGCTCTCCGAGCAACCTGGCCCACTCATGCATCTCCGACGGAGTCACGATGGCGTCAAGCGACGTCCAAAAATGACTTGCCCACTCATCGTACCCTTCAGTCGTCATCAAGTTCAGGGCGTCACTCACCATTGCCTCGAGGTGCTGATCGAGATCGTCCAGTGTCGACCGGACCTCTCGCTCACTGAGCCGATCAACTTCCGCGACGAGACGCGCTGGATCGCCGGCGAAGGCCGTGTACGGCAGGCGGCCCATGCTTTCCGCCAGGAACTTGAGTCGCGGGATGAGCGCTATCGCACGCGACTGCCTCAACAGTGCGCCGGTCGTCATACCTCGATATGCTCGAAGTGCCCCTTCGTATCCACACGGATCAACATCATTCAGGCGTTCGATGGCGCGCAGCAGATGTGCCCGCGATCCAGCGGCAATATCATCCGCCTTCAACGCGGCCTCAACTAGCGGCGCGGTGGACTGGAGAATCGAGTCCCCGACTCGACTGGCCTCAAGCAGGTACTCCTGCTTCAGATGCGCGATCATGGTCAGTGCGGCGCCGAGAAAACGACACTGCAGGTCGAAATCGCCCCTCGCCGCCTGTTCCGCGGCGCCCACGCGCAGGATCATCGCACAGTCCCGCATCCCGTCAGCCCAATCGACGTACGGCCACGGACCGTCCCGTGCTCGATCACGCGGCGGGACGAACTCACAACGCTCGATGTCCGCCGCCTCAAGCAGCAGATCGATCACGGGTCTGATTGCCTGAGCCACGACGGATTGACGTTCCCTCACAGTTCCCGCCGCCTGCGATTGATCTGATTCTGCGATCACCTCCCAGACTTCCGTCGGGATTCGCCGGCGCAATGCAATGGCCTTACGGTACCAGATTGCGGCGTTGCGAAGCGAGTTACGACCGGGCGCGCCTGCCGCGGCGAGTTGAAGTTCGGCACGCGTGACGTCGATATCCGACATCACCCGTGCTACAACATCCATGAGGTTCATGCGCACGCAGGCCGCAGTCGCCAGGGGGCCATAGGCCCCCGCAGCGATGTCGTCAATGACACGCTGAAACGCAGCACTCGCCAGACCGGGGTCGCTCAATCGACTGGCTTCAGCCAGACTGGACATGGCGGCTGCATATCGCTGAATGCCGATGTCGATCTCCGCGGGAGTCATCGCCGCCAGATGGACGGCAATTTCTGGATCCCCCTGTCCAAGGCGTTTTTCCGCAATCGTGCGCAGCATCTCCGAGTGACTCCCGTCATCCAGGTTCATTTCGGTCATCCACTCGATGCTGCGATCTCGCTCCATTTCGAGGGCGCCGCCAAGATCCGTCAGCGATGATTTCGCCACCTGATCAAGCGTGGCAAGAAGTGCATCGTACTCGACCTGCTCAAGTGCCCCGGTTCCCAGGGCTCCACTTCGTGTCAGTTCCAGGGCCGAGCCGAGATGAGACAGCCCGACAAGCGTCCCTTGGAGTGACCCGTCGCTCCCGGGGTGTGTCGTGAATCGAAGCAGGGCCTGAAGATCCTTGGCCACACCCTCCGTCGCGCCCGTGTGCAACCGCCATGTCAGGTCCATCCGAACCGCAACAAATACGTCGCGCATGACCAGAGCATGGGCCGACAACCGCGAGTCCGCGATTCCCGCCGTGGTGTCAAACTCGGGTGCGTCGCCTCGCATCACCTGCCGAAAAAGCGACATAACCGGCTCGAGAGCCGAGATCGCCCGTTGAGCCGCGGCAGGATCAACACGCTCTGGAGTGCTGTCCAGATACTGTTCCTCAGTCCACGCGCGACTTGCCTCTCGGTACAGCTCAGACGCACGTTTCAGCAGACGCGCCGCCTGATTGTCGCCGCCATCGTACCGGGTGACTGTCTGCCCTAGCGCAGGACTCGAAATCACCACGATCCAGAACACTCCCCCAAGTACGCAACTCCATGTCGACGGACGCGGTGTCATGTGTCATCCTCCTGCATCAAGGCACAACGAACGATGCGACCCACCTCAAGGCGATGACCTGCCCCCATTTCCTGTACCAGGCCCTATGAGAGTCTGAGGGTGAGGATAGGGGTTGAGGGGATCGACGCTGGCCGGGCCGGAGGGCGGGGCGCAGCCCCGACCGGCGGACCGGCCAGCGTCGCCGCGAACGTCGCCGGGGGAACGTACCCCAGCGAGGAGTGCGGCCGGTGATGGTTGTACTCGTTCTTCCACGATGACGCCAGCGCCCTGGCGTCACGCACATCAGTGAACACTTCTGCGTTGAGCAGCTCATCCCGCAGGCGGCCGTGGAAGCTCTCGGCGTAGCCGTTCTCCCACGGGCTGCCGGGGGCGATGTATACGTTCTCCACGCCCGTCACGTCCGCCAGGCGGCGGATCGTCCGCGCGATGAACTCCGGGCCGTTGTCGCTGCGGATGTGATCCGGAATGCCGCGCGTGGTGAACAGGCCAATCAGAACATCCGCCACGCCGCCCGCCGTCATCGAGCGGTTCACCTCCAGCGCCAGGCACTCACGCGTGAACTCATCCACCACGCTCAGCCACTTCAAGGCCCGCCCGCGCTCATCGGTGTCGTGGATGAAGTCGATGGCCCACACGTGATCCTTGCGTTCCGGGCGACGCCGCAGGATCCCGTGGTCGCTGTGGCCCAGCCGACGCCGCTTGTGCTGCTTTCCAGGCACTTTGAGGCCCTCCTGTCTCCACAGACGGTGCACCCGCTTGCGGTTCACACGCCATCCCTCCAGCCGAAGCATCCCCCAGATCATCCGGCAGCCCCGACGCGGATGACGCCGCACCAGCTCGTGCATGCGGCGGACCAGGGACTCATCGCCGTCCCGCGGGATCGCCGCGTACCGCTGCGTCGAACGCGGCTGGTTCAGCACGCGGCAGACCCGACGCTCGCTCACGCGAGGATCGGTCGGCTGCAGTGTCGCCCGCACGTGCGTCACGACGCACTTCCTGCCCGAGGGGCTCGATGCTTTCCCAGGTAGTCGTTGGCCTCCTGCAGGATCTGGTTGTCCAGCGTCAGATCGGCCACGGCCTTCTTCAGCCGCGCGTTCTCGATCTCCAGTTCCTTCAGACGTCGGGCCTCCTCCGACTTCATCCCGCCATACTGGTTCCGCCAGCGGTTGAAGGTCTGTTCGCTCACGCCCAGATGCTGAATGACCTGGGCGATGGAGCGGCCCGCCGCCAGCATGGCGTCCGCCTCACGCAGCTTCGTCACGATCTGTTCCGCCGAATGCCTTGTCCGCTTCATCTTCGAGAGTCTCCAGGGCCAACCCGTGGCCCATCGGGACTCTCATAAGACCTGGATCAGTTTTTGGGGGGCAGGTCACTTGGGATGCTATCGTAGTAATGCCCCTGAGCCATGGCCAACATGTGACCTCGCGCGGCGTATGCCGTGCGGCAATACTGGGTGAGTTCAACCCGATTGGGCGGTTGAGGAAGGGGCATCCGTGTTGCCAGACGACGAATCGGCGCGTGACGGCGTGCGTTCACACCCCAATCACGCGCTCATACAGCGCCAGGTACTCCTGGGCGCAGCGCCGCCAGGTGAAACGAGCCGCTCGCTCGCGGCCGCGCTCGATGGCGGCGCGGCGGGCGTCGGCATCAAGAATCAGCGTCGCCATGGCGCGGGCCAGGGCCTCGGTGTCGTCGGGGGGCACCAGCGTCGCCGCATCGCCCAGCACCTCGGGCAGCGAGGCGGCGTTGCTGGCCACCACCGGCACGCCCGCCGCCATGGCCTCCAGCGGCGGAAGCCCGAAGCCCTCGTAGCGCGAGGGAAACGCGAAGACCGTGCTGGCGCGGAGCAGTGACTGCCGCGTCGCCTCGTCGAGGTAGTCGGTGAAGATCACCTGGCCATTCAGATGCAGCTCCCGAGCCGCGGATTCCGCCTGCGGATAGCGCGGGTCACGCCGTCCGGCGATGACCAGCGTCACCTCGCCGCCCACCATCTCGCGCAGACGCCCGAAGGCGCGCACCAGGGCGTCAAGGTTCTTATATGGATCATGCCGGCCTATGTAAGAAATGATCACTCCCCGCGCGCCGAACCGCTCGCGGAAGCGTCGGCCGTCATCTCCCGCTGGCGGAAGGGCCACGCCATTGTGGATGCGCGTGATGCTCGACGCAGCAACGTCCGCGTACTCGATGAGTTCCCGTCGCGAGAAGTCGCTCACCGTGATGATCGCATCCGCCCGACGATATTGCAGGCGACACCACGTCCGCCAGAGCGGGGCGAACTGCACCTTGCGCGATTTCGCCAGCCCTCCGGAGCAGCGCTCAGGAATCAGGTCGTGAACCGTGATGACGATCTTCATGCCGCCGCTCCGCCACAGCGGTGCATACACGTATGGCGAGTGGAAGAGCGCCGCGCCCAGCGAGCGCAGCAGTCGCGGCAGCCGCCACTGACTGCGCAGCGACGTGGGCGAGATGGGGAAGCCGACGTGCTCCAGCCACGCGGCCCGCGACAGCCCGCCGACCGCCTCGTCGATCAGGTCCGAACGCCCCCCGAGCGCGATGATGGGTTGATCCGGGCCGATCTCCGCCAGCCCGGTCAGCAGCCCGAGCGTCGATCGGCCGATGCCGGACATCTCGTCGTTGATCCAGCGGGCGTCGAGGACGATGGTCATCGCGACATCCTATGAAGGATGTCGGTTGGCGGTGATTGGTTCGAGGATGTGCTCGATACCGTGGCGACGCCGCGCCTCGCCATTGAACGCCCTGTCCCATTGTGGACGCCGCCGGGCATACCTCACGGCGAACGACGCACGCCCAGCGGAAGCGTCGAACCGGCGGAACGAGAGACGATTCGGCGAGGATGGGCCGTGTTGCCGCGATCTTCCGGATGTGCCTGGGCTACCCGAGGAACTGCAATCCCGCGTGGTACTCGCCCTGCACGGGGTGTTCGCTGGCCCACTTCACCGAGAAAACGCGATTCACGTCCACGCCATCGGGCAGAATGGAGATGGCCACACCGGTCAGTCCTGACAGGATCGGCAGCGTGCCGGCGATGCGCAGCCCATCCTCGCTCTGATCCACCAGCCGGAAGCGAATGCGCTGCCCCAGATTGTGGTTCCAGGAGAGGATGATCTCCTTGGAGCAGGGCACGCGGGCGACATCACGTCGTTCACCGGTCGCGGCGTTGGCGGCGCTTCGATTGATGGCGGTTCGCAGCATGGCCTTCTCCTGTCCCACAGGAATCGGCCAATCGACGGGGCGACATCGGTCGTGATTTGATCGAGCGATGCATCCGGCGCCGCGGGGCGGGGATACCTTGCGGTTCGATGCAGCGCGAGGAGTTATCGGCATTCGCAGAAGAACCGCGTCCTGATGGTTGCGGCTCGCTCGAAGTTCGCGATTCACGAGTTCAGGTGGTCGCGGCGTGCATCTTGCGACATGGAGAGGCGCGTGACGAGGGTTCTCAACCCGCGGGTGGAGTCGTCATGCGATAGGGCGCGGGCACATCCTCGATGCCCACCCGTCGCAGTTCCAGATCCTTCAGCAGCCCGTCGCGGATGTCGTAGATCCAGCCGTGGATGGCGAGCGATTGACCACGCGCCCAGGCGTTCTGCACGATGGTGGTCTGACTGACGCGGGCCAGCTGCGCCCGCACGTTGAGCTCGCAGAGACGGTTGACGCGGACCTCGAAGGGCTCGATGGCGTCGAGTTCATCGACGTGGCGCATGCGCACGTCGCGCACCAACCGGAGCCAGTTGTCGATCAGCCCGAGCTGGTTGGGCATGAGCGCCGCCGCCACGCCGCCGCATCCGTAGTGTCCGCACACGATGATGTGCTCCACCTTGAGCACCTCCACCGCGTACTGCAGCACGGCCAGGCAGTTGAGATCGGTGTGCGACACCACGTTGGCCACGTTGCGGTGGACGAAGAGTTCGCCGGGGTCGAGCCCCACGATCTCGTTGGCGGGCACGCGGCTGTCGGCGCAGCCGATCCACAGGTATCGCGGGGCCTGCTGGGCGGCCAGACGCGCAAAGAAGCCCGGATCCTGCTGGGTCCGCGCGGCGGCCCAGCGACGGTTGTTCTCGAACAGGTTGGCGAGCGTGTGCGACATCGGGGGATCGTACCCCGCTGCACCCGATCAGGGGTCAACCCAATCGCAACGCCACCGCCGAGGCGATCGACCGGCGCAGGGCGTCGTCACGGACCGGGTCGAAACGCGGTGCGGCGTCCCAGTCGTAGGACCAGATGGGCTTCGTGCGCAGGTGTTCCGGCTCGTCGGCGTCGCGGGGAACGATGTGGGCGTGCAGGGCCGGTTCGAGGTTGCCGAGCATTTCGTAGTTGATCCGCAGCGCGCCGGTGACTTCCAGGATCGCATCACCCGCCAGCGCCATGTCGCGCAGGAATGTTGCGCGTGCTTCGCCCGTGAGCGCATTGAGGTGAGGGACCACCGGGTCGGGCAGCAGCAGGCAGTAGCCGGGCCTCACCTGCCTCTCGCCCATGATGAGCCAGCCGGAATGCATCCGGCAGACCAGCGACGGATGCGTTCCCGCGCGGGCGGACTCGACGAATCGGTGGATGGCGGTGGTCATCGTTCGCTGCTCTCACTCCCCGCGCCCCCGGAACATCTTTCGCACGTCGAAGATGAACCACACGAACACCGCCAGCGCGCCGGGGCCGAGCACGATCACCGCAATCCACGTGCCGAGTTCCATGTCACTTCCTCCCGACCATCTGGCCCAGCGCGAAACCGAGGCACGACATCGGCAAGGCGGCGATGGCGGCGTACTCCCGCCACAGCTGCACGCCGCCCACCGTCCACGACCACGACTCGTACTCATCATCGTACGAGCCGTTGAAGCGAACCAGCACGTGGAAGACGATGAACGTCAGCAGCCCCAGCGATGAACTGAGCAGCCCCGCGGCGCGGCGGGGCTTCAGCCAGATCGCCCCCATCACCGGGACGAACACCACCGACGCCAGCGCGCCGGACATGAACACCCACGCATCGGTGATTCGGTCGAAGGCCAGCGACGCCGCCACCGCCACCAGCATCACGCCGAAGATGCCGATGCGGGTGGCGATGACCAGCGCGCGGTCCGACAGCGGTCGCGGCCACAGCGGGCGGGCGATGTCGTAGACCACGTTGCCGCTGGCCAGCAGGGAGTAGGAATCCACGCTCGACATCGCCGCCGCCAGCACCCCGCCGATGAACAGGCCTTTCAATCCCAGCGGCAGCGTCTGCAGGCACACAGCCACCAGGGCGTGCTTACCTTCCAGGTCGCCGTCGAGCAGCCCCTGCTCCGCGGCGGAGCGGGCGATCAGGCCGATCATCGTGACACCCCAGTCGTACGAGGCCCACAGCACGATGCCCACCAGCAGGGCGCGGATGATCGAGCGGTGGTCCCTGGCCGCGAAGATGCGCTGGTAGAACGCCGGCTCCACGAACACCGTGAGCGCGCCGATGGTCCACGCGATGATGATGCCCGGGCGCAGCCCGCCGGTCGCCGTCAGGTGCTGCCGCACGCCGGTGACGTCATCCACGGGCAGGTGCTGAGTGAACTCCCATCCGCCGACCCAGTTGAGAGCGACAGGGATCGCCACCGCCATCGACACGCACATGAGCACGAACTGCACGGTGTCGGAGATGGCATCGGCCCACAACCCGCCCATGACGGTGTAGACCACGCACACGCCGACCGAGAGGGCCAGCGCCACCACCGGATCCCACCCCAGCAGGGTGAACATGACGGTCATGCCCGCCAGCGCGGTGATGGGCAGCGAATAGATGAAGCACGCCGCCGCCCCGACGATGCGGGTGGGCAGGCCGTAGTGCTTCTCCAGCAGGTCGGGCAGGGTCATCAGCCCGCCCATCTTCTTGAGCCGCCCCGCCAGCAGGATGGCCGCCAGGATGATGGCGATGTAGTACGGGCGGTTGAGCCACGTCCACGCCACCACGCCGTAGTAGTACGCCGACTCGCTGGTGCCGAAGGTCACATCCAGCTCGTAGTAGGTGCTGACGAGCGTGCAGATGAGGATGGGCGTGGTGAGCATGCCCCCGGCGAGAAAGTAGTCCTTGAACCCCCTGATGCGCGTGGAGAGGTACGCGCCTAATCCCATCATGGCCAGCACGTAGCCGACGATGATGCCCCAGTCGATGCCGTGCAGGTTGGCGTTCACGGCGGAGAGGATACCCGGAAGGGCCATGAACGGGGGTTCCGCGCGTCAGGCGCGGCGAGAAAGGTCTGCCGGAATCAGCCCGCGCGATCGGGGCGTCTGCTCCTCAGTGCGACTCGAGCAGGCGCATCGCCTCCTGCACGTCCTTGTCGCCTCGCCCGGAGAGGTTGATGATGATTGATTCGTCGCGCCCCATGCGAGGCGCGCGGCGAATCGCCTCCGCGACCGCGTGCGCCGTCTCCAGCGCGGGGATGATGCCCTCCAGCCGCGCCAGCAGTTGAAACGCCTGCAGCGCCTCGCCGTCGGTCACGCTGGTGTACTCGACGCGGCCGGTGTCCTTCCACCACGAATGCTCGGGGCCGACGCCGGGGTAATCCAGTCCCGCCGAGCAGGAGTGAACGTCCGCCGTCTGCCCGAACTCGTCCTGCAGCACGTAACTGAGCGAGCCGTGCAGCACGCCGGGCGAGCCGAAGGAGAGCGGCGCGGCGTGATCGCCGGGCCTGGCGGATCGTCCGCCCGCCTCGACGCCGATCAGCCGCACGCGGGCGTTGTCGACGAACGGGAAGAAGATGCCCGCCGCGTTGGAGCCGCCGCCCACGCAGGCGATGATGGTGAGGGGGCGGCTTCCTCCCTCTCCCTCTGGAAGAGGGCCGGGGTGAGGGTGCCTTGCTCCCTCTCTCCCAAGGGGAGAAGGGGGCAGGGCCCTCCACTGCTCCCGCGCCTCGCGCCCGATCACGCTCTGGAAGTCGCGCACGATCATGGGAAACGGGTGCGGTCCGACCACTGAACCGAGGATGTAGTGCGTGCTCTGAACGCTGCCCATCCAGTCGCGCATGGCCTCGTTGGTGGCGTCCTTGAGCGTGCGTGAACCGCTTTCCACCACGTTCACCTTCGCACCCAGCAGTTTCATGCGGAAGACGTTGAGCGATTGTCTTCGCACGTCCTCCGCGCCCATGTAGACTTCGCACGACAGCCCGAAGTGGGCGCAGGCGGTGGCGGTGGCCACGCCGTGCTGACCCGCGCCGGTCTCGGCGATGACGCGCCGCTTGCCCATGCGCCGCGTCAGCAGGGCCTGACCCATGGTGTTGTTGATCTTGTGCGCCCCGGTGTGGGCCAGATCCTCGCGCTTCAGGTAGATTCGAGCCCCGCCGCAGTGCTCGGTCAGCCGGGAGGCGAACGTGAGGGGCGTGGGGCGACCCACGAAACGCGTGAGCAGGTCATCC
The DNA here is from genome assembly GCA_015709595.1 of Phycisphaeraceae bacterium. Taxonomy (NCBI): domain Bacteria; kingdom Pseudomonadati; phylum Planctomycetota; class Phycisphaerae; order Phycisphaerales; family Phycisphaeraceae; species Phycisphaeraceae bacterium. Next base: position 861,680 of record CP054178.1, on the reverse strand, counting down.
AGTTCGCGCGCGAATGCGGGATCGTTCTTCGCCCGTTCGTACTCGCTCGCCAGTTCATCCAGCGCGGCGACGAGCGTCTCGGGCACGTACCGGCCGCCATACGGGCCGAAGCGACCGGCGGCGTCGGGAACGATCGACAATGAAGCAGCGGAGGCCATCCCCGGAGTGTAGGTCGCCGGTCCGGCGCGCATGGGTGGCGCGATGCGCCGCGTCGCGCGGCTCACCGCCGCCGCACGGAGTCATCGGATTCGATCAAACCATCCTTCAGCCGCACGATGCGCTCGCAGCGTTCGGCCACCTTGGGGTCGTGCGTGACCATGATGATCGTCAGTCCGCGCCGGTGCAGGTCATCGATCAGATCGAGAATCTGGTTTCCGGTGGAGGAGTCGAGGTTGCCCGTGGGCTCATCCGCCATCAGGATCAGCGGGTCGGTGACGAGTGCGCGGGCCACCGCCACACGCTGCTGCTGACCGCCAGAAAGTTCGCGGGGCCGGTGATCGAGCCGGTCGCCCAAGCCGACTTCGCCCAGTTTGGCCACCGCCCGCCGATGCCGCTCGCGGGGCGAGACGCCCTGGTAGAACAGCGGCACCTCCACGTTGCCCACGGTGGTCAGTTCACTGATCAGGTTGAACGCCTGAAAGATGAAGCCGATCTTGCGTCCGCGCACGCGCGAGAGTTCGGTGTCGTCCATGCGGGCCACGTCCTTGCCGTCCAGCAGAAACTGGCCTTCGGTGGGGCGGTCGAGGCAGCCCAGCACGTTCATCATGGTGGACTTGCCCGAGCCGGAGGCCCCCATGATGGCCACGTACTGCCCCTTGGGGATGCTCAGGTCGATGCCTCGCAGGGCCTCCACCAGCACCGATCCGTCGGGCTTGTAGTAGATCTTCTTGACGCCGACCAGTTGCGCCACGGGGGCCTCGGCGCGCGGAGGCGTCGTGTGGGCGGCGTGCGCCGTGGGGCCGGATCCGGGGGCGGGGGCGAGCGTGGTCATGGACGGTCGATTGTACCCGCGGAGAGAAGGGCGGTTCCCGATGGCGTGGGCCAGGCGTACGGGTGCGGATTCGACCGTCGCCATAACCCGATTCACCGAGAACCAGGAACCGGTCCGGACCCTCTGATCCTCTCACGAAATCGGCCGGTACACCTCGACGATGAGCGTGTCATCCGTCGCTGCGCCGAAGCGGTGGTGGTCGATGGCCCGCAGGATCGCCGACGCCCAGCGGCCTCGGTCGTCGGCGTCCGGCGAGGCGGTGGCGATGATGCGCTGCAGCCCGTCGATGCGCAGACGCGAACCGTCCTGCGCAGCGGCGTCCATGGCGCCGTCGGTGTAGGCGATGACGGTGTCGCCCGGCCCCAGGCGCAGGTGTTGCTCACCGGGGTCGAACACGTCGTCGCCCACCACGCCCAGCAGGGGCGAGGTGGACTCCAGCCGCTCGATGCGTCCACCAGCGTCGCGCCGGAAGGCCGGTGGATGCCCGGCGTTGGCCCACTCCACCAGGTCGCGGGCGGCGTCGAACCGCATCACCAGCGCGGTGGCGTAGACCGAGTGCTTGGAGAGCGTGAGATGGACATAGCGGTTGAGCGCGGCCAGCACCTCGCCGGGTGAAATGTCCGGGCGCTCGGCGAAGAGACGCTCGAGCTCGCCGTACAGCCGGTTGACGGTGAGGGCGGCGGCCACCCCGTGCCCGGTGACGTCCAGCACCACCACGCTGAGCGCCCCGGGCCGCCCGTTCTCGCCCGGCGAGGCGGCGGCGTAGAGATAGTCGCCCCCGATGGCGCGCATCGGCTGGTAGCAGTAATGGAAGCGGATCGGACCCTCGCGCAGCGGCTGGGGAAACAGGGCCTCGTGCATCCGACGGGCGTCGACCATCTCTCGCTGCATTTCACCGTGCCGCGCCCGCAGCATGCGCAGATGGAAGCGGTCGCGGAAGCGGCTGTGCCGCCACCAGCTCACCAGCGCGCCTGGCACGCCGACCAGGGGCGAGAGCAGGATGAAGAGAATGCGGCCGGCCCATCCCCCGCCCTGAATGGCCAGCGCGGTGACGGCGCAGACCAGCAGCAGCGGGATCAGCGGACGGATGGCCTCGCGCCATGTCCAGGGGATGAAGAGCGAGGCCACGAAGTGGGTGAAGAACACGCTCCCCAGCGCCTGAAAACGGCGCACCCAGTGGAGCCACTCCTCCACGCGCTGCGATGGCACATCGGTCACGGTGACGGATTGGAACGGCGTGGTCAGCACGCCGATCGACCCGATGATCACCGTGAGCCAGAACACCAGGCGCAGCAGCGTCTCGCGCCGCATGGGCCGGCGGAGCACGAAGAAGTACGCCCCGGCGAGCAGGATGACCTGAGGCACGCCGTTGGCGGCGTTCAGCGCCAGGTTGCGTCCGGAATCCGCCGACTGACTCTCGGACAGCACCGTGGCGAAGGTGGCGATCGTCAGCCCCAGCGCCTGCAGCGAGCCCAGCACCGCGCAGTACCACAGGAAGCGCTTGCGCAGCCAGCGGGTGCGCTCGGCCTCGTACTCCTCCCGGAAGTCCATGGTGACGGTGCGGCTCATGGGCGTGGGAAGATCATACATCCTGCTCGGGCGGAGCATACAGACGCCCCTGCGCCTCGCGCAACCGTCCGGCGCTCACCAGCTGCGCGATTTCACGCTCGATCGTCAGACGCAGCCCTTCGGACGTGGATCGGAAGCCCAGTTCACGCGCGGCGGCGCGGATCGCCTCGTCGTGCGATGCGCCCACGTGGTGTTCGATCAACGCCAGCAGGCAGGCGCGAATCTCCGCCGGGGGCAGCATCTCCGGCTTGCGCAGCGACGCCAGGGATACGTTCGCCCGCGTGCGCGGCGCCACCGGCCCGCTCGAGGCCCTGAACAGAAAACCCCCGTCCTGGGCGATTGCTCCGCGCCCCAGGGCCACGATGATCGCCGTCTCCACCGCGCGCTGGATGCGCGACCCGGTACGCTGCATCCCCCAGAGCTGGGCAAGACGCTGGGCGACGATATCCGGATGCACCGGCGACTCGATCTGCACCACCCGCTCCACCAGCTTCGACAGCGCGGCGGGCGACATCTCGTGGATCGCCATGCGAGTGCCGACGGTGAACGCCGCCTCCTCGTACGGCGCCGCGATGGCGGCGGGCGTACCCTCGGCGTCGTCCGCGTCCGCCTCGGCATCCGGCGACTCCTCACGCTCGATCTCGACGGCGTCGGTCGAGCCGCTGGTCGGCTCGACCGATCGCCCTCGCTCGACACGGGCCTGTTCGATGGCGGCGACGACGCGACGAAGTTCCTCCTGCGGCCGATTGAACCAGTCGGTGGACCAGATGCGGTGGATGCGCCAGCCGCGATCTTCCAGGACCTGTTGACGAAGCCGGTCGCGGTCGCGCGTGGACCGTGCACTGTGGTACGCCGCCCCGTCGCACTCGATGCCCAGCAGGAACCGCCCCGGCTGGTCCGGGTCGCGGACCGCCAGGTCGATGAAGAACCCGGCCACGCCCACCTGCGGCTCGACCTGGTATCCCTGCGATGCGATCGCCCGCGCGACGGATTCCTCGAAGGGCGAGTGATGCCCCTGCCCACCGACGGTCTCGACGCCCAGCACCCCCGTGCGCGCGTATCGCAGGAACGCCTTGAACGCGCGCGGCCCGGCCCCGGTGGCCCGGTTCAGGTCGATGTCATCGTCTGTGATCGAGGAGAACACTTCGCAGCGCGTGCGGGCGCGGGTGATGAGCACGTTGAGTCGTCGCTCGCCCCCCTCGTTCGATAACGGTCCGAAACTCATGGCCATGTACCCGGAGGCGTCGCGCCCATACCCGACCGAGATGAGAATCACGTCGCGCTCATCGCCCTGAATGTTCTCCAGGTTCTTCACGAAGAACGGCTCGGCTGACCCGGTGGCGAAGAAGGGCTCCAGATCGGGCCGGGCGCGGCGCAGGCGCTCCAGTTCATCCAGGATCGCGTCGCGCTGCTGCACGGAGAACGCACCCACGCCCAGCGTCAGGTGCGGGGCGGTTTCGGCGTGACGAATCACGTGCTCCGCCACGCGGCGGGCCTCGACAGGGTTGGTCCGACTGCCCGCTCGCTCGTACACGCCGTCGGCGACGTGGTGAAGTCGCACGCCCGTCGCCGGCCCCGCGTCGGAGGGGCTGGGCACCACGTAGAGCCGGTTTTCGTAGAACTCGCGGTTGGAAACCGCGATCAGCGAATGATGGCGGCTGCGATAGTGCCACCGGAGCATCCGTTCCGACATGTTGCACGACTTGCACAACCCCAGCACGCTCTCCAGATCCCCGGCGACCGGCGCATCGTCATCCGTCTCCACGTCGTCCAGCGTCCGGCTGAAGAATGAGGTGGGCGGCAACTGGCGATCGTCGCCCACGACCACCATCTGCTCGGCGCGGGCCGCGGCGCCCAGGGCCTCGACCGGGCGGACCTGCGATGCCTCGTCAATCACCAGCACGTCGAAGAAAATCGACCCCGGTTCAAGGTACTGGGCGATCGACATGGGGCTCATCATGAACACCGGCTTGAGCCGCGACGCTGCGTTGCCCGCCTGCTTGAGGAGTTGCCGCACCGGCAGGTGGCGGCGCCGTTTGTTGAGTTCGCGCTTGATGACGCCCAGTTCGCCAATATCGCCCTCGCCGCGCGGGATCTGGCGGTAGTGCTCCATCGCCACCTGACGCCGTGCCAGGTGCAGCCGCTCCAGGTCCAGTTGCCTGAACCGCGCCAGCACGCGCTCGTGCGAGAGACCGTCGAACGACGCCAGCGCCGGACGGGCGCGGAGCATCCGACGAAGCGCGGCTTCGCAGCAGCACGCCTGAAGCATGTCCACGGCGTGATCCGGCGCCAGCCGCCCGTCGGCCAGTCGATCACGCACGGCTGCCACCCCCAGTTCATCCGATCGCCAGGATCGCAGCCGCCAGCCGATCCAGCGTGTGATGCCGTCCGGGTCGGTGAGCCACTGCGCCAGCCGGGACGACGCCTCGGAGAGAGGAAGGTCGGTGACGGAGGCGAGCCCCTCCCCGAAGGCGGCGCCCAGGTCGAGCTTGACGGCCTCGAACACCGCACCCAGTCGTTCCGTGGCCTCCCCCGTCGCCTGCGATACGCGGTCGGCGGCGTCACTGACGGCGCGTCGGTCCTTCACACGGCGCGGCAGATGACGGAACGTGCGCGGGATGGTCTTGTCGGCCAGGCACTCGGCGTCCCAACGCTCGATCGACGCAAGCAGGGACCAGTCCGACTGCTCGCTGCGCCACTGTGCGCCGAAGGCGCGGGCACCGAGGTCCGCGCTCGCCGCGATGTGTTGTCTCGCCTTGCGGGCGGCGATCAGCGCATCGAACAGTGCCAGCCGCGCGTCGAACCCACCAGGCATGGGTCCGGCCAGCACGCCGCGCAACGCCCCGACTGCGCGGCGGTAGCGCGGCGAGAGAAAACGGAACAGCGACCGGCCCGTGGCGGCGAAGTTGCGTCGGGCTTCGGACAGGTCGGCGTCCCACGCCACCTCCGCCGCCACGCCGCTCAGCCGGGTACGGGCGTCCGTCAGCACGAAGCCCTGCTTCACCAGGTCGGTGATCGCCGCCCGTTGGTTCTCCCACACCGGATCGGTGAGGGCTTCCGCGTCCATCTCCCGCGGTGCGGCGACCACCCGACGGGCGAGCGCGGCCAATTGATGGTGATCCCCCGGCGTGCCGCCGATTGTCACGCGCAGCAACCCGGCGAGCACGCCCGCCTCGGCCGCCGCCTGATCGACGGCGCGGCGGGCGGATTCGATTTCGGGCACAAGACGACGGCGATCATCCGGCAATGAAACGTCGAGACAGACGCCCCGCCAGGAATGCGTGGCCACGGGCGAGACGCCCGTGCCGCTGGAATCGAGGGCCACGGGCGTGACGCCTGTGCCGCTGCTTGCCGAGGTCATCGCGCGCACATGCTCAGCCAGGTCGGCGACGTGGCGTGTTCGCTCGTCCCGATCCACTGGCGACCACGTTGCGGCATCGGGCAGTTGGAAATCCGGGGGCGGCAAACCCTCCGCGCGCAGACGCACCAGTTCGCCCACGGCGCGGAAGGGCGTGAGCATCGACGGCGTATCAGGCGTGTGCATGGCGTCGGCGTGCTCATCGAGCGTGCGCCGGGTCCGCTCCAGTTCGCGGGCGTTCTCCTCCACGCCCGCCAGCACGGGACGGGCCAGGTCCATGGCCCGCGCCAACTGCTCCAGCACATCGCGCTTGCGGGCCTTGTTGCTGTGCAGTTCCAGGCACAGGTCGCCCAGGCCGATGTGCTCCAGCCGCCGCTTGACCACCTCCAGCGCGGCCATCTTCTCGGCGACGAAGAGCACGCGCTTCCCCGCGTGCACCGCGGCGGCGATGATGTTGCCGATCGTCTGGCTCTTGCCCGTGCCAGGCGGTCCCTGCACCACCAGGTTGCGGCCCCGCTTGACTTCCTCCACCACTTCCGCCTGTGAACTGTCGGCATCGAGCACGTGAATCGTGTCCAGCGCGGGAACCATCCGATCGATGCGTTCGCCCTCCGGCACCACCGGCGGTTCGTGACGGAATCCCTCCACCAGCAGCGAACGCACCAATGGGCGCTGCTCCAGTTTGCGCTCCCCGGGCCACGACTTCGGATCGAGGTCGCGGTACATGAGCAGCTTGGAGAAGGAGAAGAACCACAGGACGGCGTCGTTTTCCAGCACCTCCCAGCGTTTCTGACTTCGGATCGCCATTCGCACCGCATCGAAGTACGCCGCCGGCGAGAGGTCGTCGATCTCCGGCACGTTCGGCAGCGAGAGGCCGAACTCCCTGAGCTTCACCTGCAACGACAGGTTCGTGGCCGGGTCGTCACCTGACCACCGGATCTGAAAACGCGAGCCAGCGCTGCGGCGGGAGAGCTCCACCGGCACCAGCAGCAGCGGCGCATCGCGCGGCTCATTCGACGCGTCGTTCTCGTACCAGCGAAGGAACCCCAGCGCCAGGTAGAGCGTGTTGACGCCCTGTTCCTCCTGAAAGATGCGGGCCTCGGTGGCGATGCGCAGCAGCCGCGTCTGGAGTTTCTCGGACGTGAGCGTGGTCTGAAGGAACGCATCCACGTGATGGGGCAGGGGGTCGCCGGGCGGGGGGGCGCCCCCGTGGGAGGCGGGTTGCTCCAGCACACCCTCAGGCGTCTCGACCAGGTCGCCCACGTCGTCGCCCGCCAGGTCGCCCATCGTTCGCCAGGGGCTCGATTCGTCCGTGACGGCGCCGGCAGAAGGTGACGGCGTGGGCGCCGATCGCGTTCTCGGCATGGCCGATGCATCAGGGGCCGCGCCGCGTTCGTCATCCGCCGGGCGCGGCTCGAAGGACATGGCCCGGCTCTCGTTGACCAGGAGGCGGAAGATGTCCTCGCTGCGTTCGTCCACGATGTCCAGCCGCGTGGTCCGGGCGACGCGCCGGGGCGTGTTGAGCAGCCGATTGCGGGCCGTGAGATCCAGCAGCTCGCGCCGGGCCGCCTCGAGGCGGGCATGCAGGATGTCGGCGGCTTGCCGGGCTCGGGCCGACTCCGAAGCGGGTTCCATGACCGGAGTGTACCGGACCGGGGCGGGGCACCCAAGCAAAGGTCGGCGGCTGGGCCGTCCGGGGCGACGGGAGCCGAGGGTCACGGGCGGGGTGCCTGCGACACCGGCGCCGCCCGCCCCTCAACCTCCCCCCCTGGCCATGCCGATAACCAGTGGGCATGTCATCCAAGCTGAACGCCATTCTGCGCCTTGAGGTGCCGGTCATCGTTCGCATCGCGGAACGGTCGATGGGGTTGTCGGATGTCCTCAACCTCGTTCCCGGCTCGATCATCGAGATGAACAAGTCGGTCGAGGAGGATCTCGACCTGCTGGTCAACAACAAGGTGATCGGCCGCGGGGTGGCGGTGAAGGTGGGCGAGAACTTCGGGCTGAAGGTGACGCGGCTGGGGACGCAGCAGCAGCGGGTGGACGCCCTGGGGGGTCGAGCGAGTGGGGCCGGGGGAACCGTGTCAGGTGGCGGGGAAGGGGCCGGGCAGGGGGTCGCCGCCCCCGGTGCAGAGGGCGCCACGCCGGCCCCGCTGCCGCACCCGGCCGCGGGAGCAGCAGCGCACGGAGCGGCGGCGTGACGTGACGGGCCGTTCGGCCGATCCGCGGCGGCTCACTACAATCCCGCCCTCGGGGCGGGGCTTCAGGATGAGACCCCTTCGAGACCCGCATGGCCCGCAACATTCCCGTCGGCAATGGCGAACTGCTGATCACGTTTGACGACCTCTACCGCGTCCGCGATATCCACTACCCGCGCGTGGGCATGCCCAACCACACCGGCGGGCACGTGCAGCGGTTCGGCGTGTGGGCCGACGGCCAGTTCGCCTGGATCGAGGACGCCGGCTGGTCGCGCGACCTGCGATACAAGCCCGACACCATGATCACCGAGGTGCGGCTGCGCCACGAGCGGCTGGGCGTCGAGCTCATCTGCCACGACGCGGTGGATTACTCCGCCCCGGTGTTCTTCCGCCGCATCCGCATCATCGACCTGCTGGGCCGCTCGCGCGAGGTTCGGCTGTTCTTCCATCACGACCTCTCCATCAACGGCACGCCGGTGGGCGACACCGTCAACTACGATCCCGCCACCGCCGGGCTGGTCCACTACAAGGACGACATCTACTTCCTCATCAACGCCTGCGACGAGCGCAAGTGCGGCATCGACCACTGGGCCACCGGCGCCAAGCGCATCGGCACGGCGGAGGGAACCTGGCGCGACGCCGAGGACGGCCAGCTGTCGCGCAACGCCATCGCGCAGGGGTCAGTGGACTCCACGGTGGGCTTCTCGCTTCAGCTCACGCCGCACGGGGCGTCCTACGTCCATTACTGGATGGCGGCGGGGCGAGACTACCGCTCGGTGAAGCAGCTCAATCAGAAGATCCTGGAGCGCACCCCCGGGCGCATGATGGACCGCACCGAGGCCTACTGGCGCCTGTGGGCCTGCAAGGAGCCGATCGACTTCTCCCCGCTGCCCGAGCCCATCCGCGACCTGTTCGTGCGCTCGCAGCTCATTCTGCGCACGCAGATCGACAACGGCGGAGCGATTGTCGCCGCCACCGATTCGGATATCGCCCACTACGCGGGCGACCACTACGCCTACATGTGGCCGCGCGATGGCGCCCTGGTCGCTCAGGCGCTGGTGCTGGCGGGACATGGAGAGCTCTCTCGCGCCTTCTTCCGCTTCTGCGCCAAGGTCATCACCGAGGAAGGGTACTTCCTGCACAAGTACAACCCCTCGGGCACGCTGGCCTCGTCGTGGCACCCGTGGATGCTCGACAGCAGGAAGGTGCTGCCGATTCAGCAGGATGAGACGGCCCTGGTTGTGTGGGCCTTGCGGAAGCACTTCGAGGTCTTCCGCGACGTGGAGTTCATCAAGCCGCTCTACCATCCGTTGATCATCCGTCCCGCGCAGTGGATGCTGGCCCACCGCGACCACCACGGGCTGCCCAAGCCGTCGTGGGATCTGTGGGAGGAGCGCCGGGGGGTCCACACCTTCACCGTGGCGGCCACCATCGGCGCGCTGCAGGCGGCGGCGGACTTCGCCCACGACCTGGGCGCCTTCGATCAGGCCGAGGAGTTCGGGGAAGCCGCCAAGCGCATGCGCGGCGCCATGCTCCGGTATCTCTGGGTGGAGGAGCGGCAACGGTTCGCCCGCATGGCCACCCCGCTCGAGGACGGCACCTACCGGCTGGACATGACGCACGATTCGGCCAACTTCGCCCTGTTCGCCTTCGACGCGCTTCCCGCCGACCACCCCGCCGTGGTCGCGGAGATGAAGGCGCTGAAGGACCGGCTGTGGGTCCGCACCACGATCGGCGGCATGGCCCGGTACGAGCGCGACTACTACCACCAGGTGGAGCGCAACGACATCGACCGCGTCGCCGGCAACCCCTGGGCCATCTGCACCCTCTGGCTGGCGCTGCACCGCATCGAGTCGGCGGCCAACCTGGTCGAACTGGAGGAAGCGGTCGAGTACCTCGAGTGGGCGCGCGAGCGCGCCGTCTCCTCCGGCGTGCTGGCGGAACAGTTCCACCCCTACACCGGCGAGGCCGTGTCGGTCAGCCCGCTCACGTGGTCGCACGCCACGGTGCTCACCGTGGTGATGAAGTACCTGCACAAGCATGCCGCCCTGACGGGCAAGCGCGTCGGGGGACTTTCGGAGCCGCTCAAGCCCAGGACCAGCGCCCGATGACGGCGGCTCGCAGCGCCGGCATCGGGCTGCGGCTGGCCGGCGCTGGCGCGGCGTTGCTGCTGACGGGCTGCGCCGCATCCGGTCGCATGGAGCCGGCGCCGCAACGCACCGCGCTGCCGCTGTCCAGGCCCGTTGCGGCGTGGGTCGCGTCATCCCACTTCCGCCCCGGTCCGCGGCGCGTGGGCGACGTGGACGCCATCGTCATCCACACCACTGAAGGACGTTTTGACCGGACGCTGACGTTCGCCGAGAACCAGGCCAACAACTACCGCAACGTCATCCGCTACTTTCAGAAGAACGACCGCGAGGTCAGCGCGCACTTCGTCGTCGGACCGGATGGCGGCATCACGCAGATGGTGGCGGAGGAGGACATCTGCCACGCGCAGACCTACTACAACGCCCGCTCCATCGGCATCGAATGTGCCGGCTGGGCCGACAGCGAGGACACCTGGACGCCGGAACTGCTCGATTCGCTGGTGGAACTGGTCGCCTACCTCGCCGTCAAGTGGCGGGTGCCCGTGGAGCGGCCTGAAGGCGACGCCAACCACGGGCCGTACTCGCTCGACACGCCCGAGGGCAAGCGGTTCAACGGTCGCGGCATCGTGTCTCACGGGCAGATCCAGCCGTGGAACCGAACCGACCCGGGGCCGCACTTTCCCTGGGAGGCGTTCCTGTCGCGGGTGAGGCGGCGGATCGACGCCGCCGCGGGCCAGTTGGCGGAGTGAGACCGGGGCCTCCCGTTTCGCGCGGCTTCTCAGGTCGGGCCGGGCGAGACGCACGGATTGGGGCCGTTTCCCTACCGCCGCGGCGCGGCACGGAGGTTTTTTCTCCGTACTGTCGTATCACCACTGCGAATGGTGGTCTCGGCTTGTGAGGGGCGTCCCCTCGGACGATCACCGGAACCATCCACCGCTCGCAAGGAGATTCAGACCATGACCCTCACCCTTCGATCCCTGATGCTGGCCCTCGCGGCCCTGTTCCTCACCGTCCCGGCCATGGCGGACGTCACCGCCCGTGCGGTGGTCATCAACGCCCAGAACCGCTTCGCCGGCAGCGAGGCGTACAAGGTGGACTTCTACGCCTCCTTCGACCTGTACGAGGTGAAGCTGCTGCAGGGCAACCAGATTGTCAAGGCCCGTTACCGGGCCAGCACCGGCGCCTTTCTGCGCTCCAGCGTTGAGACGCGCCAGCGCGACGTGCAGGAAGTCGCCGCCGCCCTGCAGATCGCCCAGGTCACGCTGATCCAGGGCATCGACATCGCACGGGACCGTGTGCCTGGATTCGTCCGCGAGGCGGAGATCAAGGTCCGGGACATCGAGGACGAGCGTAACGGCAAGCTGCTCAACGTCGAGATCATTCAGAGCGGCGTCAAGTGGGAAGTGAAGATCAACACCGTGACCGGCCAGGTCATCAAAGTGCAGCGGTACAACTGAACACTGTCCCGACAGACTCCCCTCCCCATCGCGCCCACGCGATGAACGTGCCCGCCCGCCCCGGCGGGCATGTTTCTTTCGTTGGCGCGGGGAGGGTGTGGTGATCAGAGGGGAACCGTCGCGTGAAGCGAATCAACGGGAGAAGCCGGGGAGCATCTCAACGTCCCGGCGGATCAGCCGCAGCCCCAGCGCCCCCAGCCGACGCCCGCTCATCAGCCCCAGGGCGTAGGCCAGCACAGCCACGCCCTGCGTCGGCGCCAGAACCACGGACCCGATGGTGGCCAGCGAGTAGTAGTAGTTCGAGTACGCCATGGCGCCGCGCCAGTCGTCGATCGCCAACCAACCGAAGAACCCCAGGAGCAGGATCAGACCGATGAACGACCATCGCGTCAGCCAAGGCCCGGCGCCGCAGGTGATCACGCGCCAGCACAGCCCGCCAATGAACGCGACAAGGCAGGCAAGCCCCAGCGGAATCAGGAAGTACCAGTTCAACTCGAACCAGTGCGACTTCGTGGCGCCGAACATGAATGGCTCCACGGCCACCATCGTCGCCAGCATGGCGAAGCCGAAGGTTCCTCCCGCGATCGCCAGCAGGAACATCAGCATCAGCGCCACCCACGGCAGGGCGATGAGCCACGTCACGCTGGCGGCGAAGCGAGAAAGAATGACGGGCTGATCCTCCAGCGACGCCGCCAGCCCGCACTCCGGGCAGCGCACCATCAACAGCCCGTACCTCGGCTCACGCCAGTAGGGCTGGTGCTTCAGGTTGTATTGACAACTCAGGCACAATCGGTCGCCGCCGAGATTGCCCAGCCGCTTCTGCTGTCGCTCGTCGGACGGCGGCGCGGGATTGATGGTGCCTGAAGTCATGGTGATCGTGATTCCGGCAGTCGGTTCGGATCAACGGCGGGGCGGCGCCAGCCCGTCCGTCGTCCACAGCACGGCCAGGGCGGCGCGCGAGCGCGGGCCGAGCATCGCCGAGACCAGCAGTCGGGCCAGCCAGCGTCCGCTCAGCACGCCGATCAGCACCGTGCCCAGCGTCACCAGTTGCGCCGCCACCCAGACCGGCCAGACCAGGCGGCTTTCGAGCCAGTAGTAGATGGTTCCCGGCCTGTCCGACCACCAGAGCGGAATCGTGATGATCAGTGCGACGATCATCACCAGCAGCCACGCCGCGGCGGTGACGGCGACTCGCCGCTTCCAGTTGGCGCGCATGAGAAGGATGGTCAGCACAACGCCCTGCGCCAAGGCCGCCAGGAGGCCGAAGAAAATGATGAGCAGTTCCTCGGGACCGAGCGAGTCGAAGATCGCGCCCAGCCCGATCCTGATCAGGCCGCCGGACTTGATCCACGCCTCCATGTCCTCCGGCTGGTGATTCCAGTAGCGTCGATTGGGATCGTTGGGGTAGCGGTTCGTGAGCCACGTATCGAACTCGCTCTGCACCTCGTAGCGGAGTGGTCGGCTCATTTCCTCGGCGATGGCGTAGTCCATGCCGATCAGCGATGCCGTGCCTCCCAGCAGCACCACGATGAGCAGCAGCAGCGTCATGCCCGCGAAGAACGCCGCCCAGCGGGCGGTCCATCGACCCAGGTGCGGGTACACCACCACGGGATTCACCGCGGTGCATGCCGGGCACGTCGCCGCCATCAAGCCGTAATGCGGCTCGCGCTCGATGCCCGACCCGATCAGGTTGACGCCGCAGCAGCGGCAGAAACGATCGCTGCGGACGAACTGCTTCGGACCCGTTGAGGGTGATGACGATGGGTGATCCACGCGGGGTGGATTTGATCCGTTCGGCGCACCATCGGTCGCCGTCCGCGGCCCATCGTCAACATTGGGTGTTCTCAGGTCGATTGCAGCAACCTCCTGCGCCGGGCGCGGATCCATCGCCATCGCCAGCGCCGGGCGTGCGACAGCACCCAGTTGATCAGCCGCCCGGCGGGCACGCCGGACCACGAGACGAGTCCCATGACAATGCACGCCGGGAGCCCGACGCCGAGCAGGAGCAACATCTCACGCCACCCGTCCTGGCGCCGCAGGTCGAGGTACTCCTGACCGGTCGCGCCCATGTTCCGCGGCAGGGACATGCCGGGCCACGTCAGTGCGTACGCGACGTAGCCGATGATCAGCAGCGCCGCGGGAATGGTCCACCATGTCAGCCACACTTTCCACCGGCGATGATGCGTGAACGCGGTTGAGAGCCAGATGCCGGTCGCGAATGGAAGTACCACCAGCGCGGCGAAGCAGACGCCGACTGCCTCCTCCATTCGCAGCCCAATGCGGGGCGGCAGCACGACCGATACACCCCAGGCCGCGATCACCGCCAGCGTGAGCAGCCCCGCGCTCACAAGCGTCTTCAGGAGCAGGGCCTCCAACGCCATGTGCAGGCGATGAATGTGCAGGATGCCCGATGTGATCTCGTGCCGCTGACGCACCGCGACGGCTCCGCAACCGTCGCATGGCACGATCCACAGGCCGTAGTGCGGCTCGCGCCGGGCTCGACGCCGCGAGAGATCCGAGCCGCACTTCACGCACACGTGAGCGATCGGCATGACGGGTAGCGTACATCGAACCGCCGCCTGATTCGAGCCGGAGAGATCGGCGGTTGCGGAAGAGGCGTAGCCCGGTCAGCCCGCCGGTCCGCAACGAAACAAGAAGGGCGGCCGGACGCTCCTCTCCTCGGGTCCGACCGCCCACCACGTGGTGCCAGATTCTGAGCGCATCCGCCGGGCGGCGACGGATGGCACACGGGTTGTCAGCGGACGCCGCACCCGCTGGAAGAACCAGAGCGTCTCGCCGACGCCCTATCCCCTCAACCCCACGACCCCACGCGGCGGATCTCCTCCTGCGACTCCGGAAACGTCGGTGGCGCCCTGCCTTCGGCGCTGAAATCAGCGCGGCAGCCGGCAGGCGAGGCCGGTGAGGCGACGAAACTCATCCTATCACATGACCCGACGTCGCCAAACCCAAACTCCCCGAACTTCTCAACTTGCCGCGATCGATGGCCTTGTGGTCTGTCCCGCGGAGTCATCGGTCACTCGTGGTCTGGATTGTCCGAAGCGTGGTGAGGGCCGCCTGAGTGAGAGGCCCGTTGGCAGGGGGGAAGGGGATGGTGACGAGTTGGTCCAATCCAACCCAGGCGTGATCGGCGATCCCCAGATGCCGCACCGTGGCATCCTCCGGAACGCGGGCCAGAAAGCCCATCAATCGCACGGTCCGGTCCGGATACCGATGCGTAACTTCATGAAAGAAGGTCAGTTGTGACGGGTTGACTCGCAATCCGGTCTCCTCGGCCAGCTCACGCGCCGCGGCCTCGACGACCCCCTCATCGTGCTCAACCTTGCCGCCGGGGAACTCCCACAATCCGCCCAGGTGGGCATCAAGGGGGCGGCGGGTCACCAGCACCTCCAGTCGCTGTCCGGTGAGGCGCCAGACCACCGTCAGGGCGATGGTGAACTCACGATGACCGGTTGTTTGGCGGCTGGTGGGGCGCATGAATGGCCTGGAAGCGGCATTTTGACGCAAGTTATTGCAAGACAATGATTTATCAATCTTTGACGAATCCGGTTTCTCTCCGTTGACCGGCCCGGACCAAGGCGTGTAGTGTTGGGGGTTCAGTCGAGGATATCCCGGCCGCAAGGCCGTGGCGCACCGCCGCCCGAACGTGTCGGAGCATTCGGGCGGCGGCTTTTTTTGCGTCATGCTCGTCACGTGATCGCGGTCACGCGCGAAGCAGGTCATCCGGGATTCGTTCGCCCGACGAGGACGCAACGTGATGAGCCACGCGGCCCGCGACGACGAGTGACCGCGGCCAGTCGCGCCCATCGAGCACCCCGCGGATCAGTCCCGCCAATGCGGCCTCACGAGTTGCCGGCGCGATGGCCTCGTCCCTTCCGCTCACACCCGACTCGCTCACGACGCGCATGGATGCGCCGTCGAAGAGCACGATGAAGAGCACGCCCAGCGGACGCAGCAGCGAGCTTGCCGCCAGATCAAGCGGCTTGTCGCGCTCGCCCGGCGAGAGGGCTCGAACCGCGATCTCGTCCATCACCACGCCCTGGGCGAATGAGGCGGCGCGCACCGCGCCGGCCCGGTCGATGGCGTCCGTGGCGCGGTTCGTCAGGTCATACACGCGCAGAGCATGCGGACAGCACGTGAGAAAGCGGTCGATGGTGGTGCGCGTCTGGGCCTCGCGCCGGGCCAGATCGCCGAACATCACCACGTCGGCCTGCTGCGCGACGTCCTCCATGTCGAAATCCCACTGGAGGTTGTCAAACGCGGCCCGGGCGTCGAGCATGCTGGTGATGCGCCCCGCGAGGGAGCGAATGGTGAGTCGCCCGGTGGCCAGATCCGGATCGTATTGCATGGCGCTGACGTCCACGCCATGCTCGCGCAGGGTGCGTGCGATCCGCTCGCCGTTGGCGTCCTGCCCCACGCGGGCCACCGTCACCGCGGGGACGCCCAGACGAACCGCCATCATGGGCCAAGTCGCCGCCAGCCCGGCGACCGTCTCACCGCCCGGCCCGGAGGACAGCAGCGCTTCGCCGATGCCGACCCATGTTCGTCCTTCAGTCATGCGGGCAAGAGCGTAGCGACGTGACGAGCGTGATGCCAGTACGGAAACGTGCCTGATTCGGGCCGCCGCCCGAGAGCGGGGATCACCTCAAGTCGTCACCCCGATGCCGCCGATCATCCTTGGCGCAGGCCGACTTGCCAGCGCTGGCGCGGCACGGTATTTTTTCCGCTCCGGCATCTTCGGGCAGGGGTGATCCGTCTCACACGTCGCGTTCCACGCTTGACCGGCAGGTTGGTCCGTCCGCGTGGTGTTCATTCCAGAAGGGATTCATCGTGGTTCGACGCTCCCGATTCGCTTTCCCGCTCACTTTCGCGTGTTGCTGCATTCCGTCCGCGGGGGCGTCGGCCGAGTGGCTGTCCGAACCCGGTCCGACATTCGCCGAGCGCGCCGCGGTTCGTTTGAACGTTGGAGAGGCCCACGTGGGCGACGTGTCGGCGACCGCTCCGGTCGTCTCGATGGGAGTGCTGTCGCAGGACGAGGCCGCATCGGCGCCGCCCCCCGCTGGACTGACGTCCGGCCCGGCGCGGCGCTTCGGTGACGCGGCCACGTGGCGTTTCAACGTGCTGGGCTTCTATGGCGACGACTTCGAATCGGGGCACTTCTTCGGCGGCGCGGTCAGTTTCACCTACTTCATGGTCAGGAACTTCAGCGTGGACTTCGAGCTGGGTCTGGCCAAGTTCGGCCAGGATGGTCCCGACGCCTGGGGCGGCAACTTCAACATCCTGCTGCGTTGGCACTTCCTCGCCCGGGATACCTGGTCGCTCTACGTGGATGGCGGCGTGGGCTTCCTCAAAACCAACGACGACGTGCCAGACAACGGTTCGAACTACAACTTCACGCCGCAGCTCGGCGTGGGCGCGTCATTCGACATCGGCAACGACTGGCGGATGATGCTCGGGCTGCGGTGGCACCACATCTCCAACGCGGACACCGCCGACTCCAACCCCGGCCGCGACAGTCTGCTGGGATACGCCGGCATCAGCGTGCCGTTCTGACGATCGGAATCAGGTCGGCGCGAGGCGTTGCTATCCTTCGCCCGTGATGGACCCCGTCGCGATCGAGCGCATGGATGACCCTCGCGTGGCGGAGTACCGCGACGTGCGCGACGCCGACCTGCGCGGCGGCGGCGGGCTGGCGCCGCGCGGCACATCCAACCGGCTCTTCATGGCCGAGTCGGAGATGGTCATTCGCCGCCTGCTGGAAAGCCGGCGGTTCCGCGTCAAGTCGATGCTGCTTTCACCGGAGCAGTTCCGGTCCTTGCGGTCGGCGATCGAGAGCGCCTGGTCCCAGGCGCACGCGGTGCCGCCGGTGTACGTGGCGCCCGAGCCCATGATGCGGGCCATCGCCGGCTACCGGCATCACGGCGGCGCCCTGGCGGCGGCGTGGCGACCATCGCCAGGCGAGGTTGACCCCGCGCGAACGCTGGAACAGTTGAGTGAGAAGCCGCGCTGCACCCTGCTGCTGGTGGAAGGCGTGACCAACAAGGACAACATCGGCGCCATCTTCCGCAACGCGGCGGCGTTCGGCGCCGACGGCGTCATCCTGGATGACGCCTGCGCCGATCCCCTCTTCCGGCTGTCGATCCGAGTGTCCATGGGTCACGTCTTCAACGTGCCCTGGGCCATCGCGTCAGACTGGCGCGGCCTGCTGGCGGAGTTGCCGTCGAGTTGGAAATTCGACCTGCTCGCGGCGGAGACAATCGCCGAAGCGCAACCGATTGAACAGTTGCCGCGCGGAGGGCGCGTGGCCATTGTGCTCGGCGCCGAGCGGCATGGCGTGAGAGCGGACACGCTGGCGCGCTGCGCCGGCACGTACGCCATTCCGATGGCGCCCGGGGTGCCGTCGATCAACGTCGCCACCGCGGCGGCGGTGTTTCTCTACGAGCGGTCGAAGGGGATGCGTCAGGCCGCGTCACCCGGCTGACAGCTCGTCGGCCCGCTTCGCACCCTGCTCGATCAGCGCGTTGAGTTCGCCCACCAGTTTCTCCACCGTAGACCTGGTGGCGTCCGAGCCGCTGTCCACCATGCTCTTGACGGCGGCCTTGACCTCGGTGAGCTTGGCGTTGATCGAGCCCATGAGGGTGTTGAGCCGCTCGTCCTTGAGGGTGTCGGCCTTGGTCTTGAGGGCGGCGATCTTCGTTTCCGCCTCGGAGACGGCGCCGGAGAACCGGCTCTTGAGGTCGTTGAACGCCTTGCCAGCGGTTTCGCCGACGCTGCCGATGTCGAAGCCGCCGCCGCCGGTGGGGGGAACTGCCGAGTCCCCGGTCCCTGCGCCGCCCGTTCCGCCTCCGCCGGATTCGCCTTTGCAGCCGGGCAGGGTGAGCATGGCGGCCGCGATTGCCAGGACCAGGGAAGCCGCGAGTTGAGAACGAGGCATGGATTGGCCTTTCAGTGGATGTCGCCTCGATGCGTGCGCCGTGTTGTTGAGAGATGCACCGGAGCGGCCAGATGGTACGAAGTCACGGCGGGCGTGGTGCGGGGCGATTGGCTTCGAATGGGAAAGAAAAAGGCCCCGCCGATGATGGCGGGGCTGGGGGATTCGATGGGCGATTGGCCCGTGAACAGTTGGGGACGCGCAGGCCTCCACGTCGCCGTGAAGGCATCCGCCGTGAGGCGGACGAGGGTGTGCTGACCTACCCGGTGAAGATTGCTCTTCACCCGACGGGGCTTGGTCCGTCGGGGGTTGTCCGGAGCGTGATGCTCCGGGGGTTTCCGGGTCTAAGGAAATCCCTTAGAAAGGAGGTGATCCAGCCGCAGGTTCCCCTACGGCTACCTTGTTACGACTTAGTCCCAGTCACCAGTCTCGCCGTGGGCACCGATGAATTTCGGCGACTTCGGGCGCTACCGGCTTCCATGACTTGACGGGCGGTGTGTACAAGGCTCAGGAACGTATTCACCGCGGCGTAGCTGATCCGCGATTACTAGCGATTCCAACTTCATGTGGGCGGGTTGCAGCCCACAATCCGAACTGGGGCGCGATTTGAGCGATTTGCTCCACCTTGCGGTATTGCGTCGTTCTGTGCGCGCCATTGTAGCACGTGTGCAGCCCTGGGCATAAAGGCCATGCGGACTTGACGTCATCCCCACCTTCCTCCGGTTTGACACCGGCAGTCTCGCCAGAGTCCTCGGCATTACCCGTTAGCAACTGACGACAGGGGTTGCGCTCGTTAAGGGACTTAACCCGACACTTCACAGCACGAGCTGACGACAGCCATGCAGCACCTGTGCACGTTCCACCCGAAGGCGTGGCCCGGCTTTCACCGGGTTAATCCGTGCATGTCAAGCCCAGGATAAGGTTCTTCGCGTTGCTTCGAATTAAGCCACATGCTCCACCGCTTGTGTGAGCCCCCGTCAATTCCTTTGAGTTTTAGCCTTGCGACCGTACTCCCCAGGCGGTGCATTAATTACTTTCGCTTCGATCGAGGAGGTGTCAGAACCCCCACGACCTAATGCACATCGTTTAGGGCGTGGACTACCGGGGTATCTAATCCCGTTTGCTCCCCACGCTTTCGTACCTCAGCGTCAGAATCAGCCCAGCGGCCTGTCTTCACCTTCGGCGTTCCGATAGATATCTACGCATTTCACCGCTCCACCTATCGTTCCGACCGCCCCTACTGACCTCAAGACGTGCGGTTCACCGAGCAGTTCCCCGGTTGAGTCGGGGGATTTCACACGATGCCTGCACGCCCGCCTACGTACGCTTTAAGCCCAGTGACTCCGCGCAACGCTCGAGCCCTCTGTATTACCGCGACTGCTGGCACAGAGTTAGTCGGCTCTTCCTTTGGATCTGCTCATTGTGTTGCTGAACCCTGACAGCAGTTTACACCCCGAAGGGCTTCATCCTGCACGCGGCATTGCTCCGTCACGCTTTCGCGCATTGCGGAAGATTCGTTACTGCAGCCTCCCGTAGGAGTCCGGGCAGTGTCTCAGTCCCGATGTGGCGGGTCGTGCTCTCACACCCGCTACCCGTCTTCGGCTTGGTGAGCCGTTACCTCACCAACAACCTGATAGGACGTTCCCTGCTCCCAAGGCAGCAAGCCTTTGATCCTTGCGGACCACATCGAGTATTAATCAGAGTTTCCCCTGGCTATCCTCGACCTCGGGGTACATAGAAACGCATTACTCACCCTTTCGCCACTGTCCCCCCTTGCGGGGTTCTCGTTCGACTTGCATGTTTTAGCCATGCCGCCAGCGTTCGCGCTGAGCCAGGATCAAACTCTTCACTTGATGTTTCTTCACCGGCCGAAGCCGGTTCGATTCAACTGAAAGTTGAGCCCTGGCGACCGACCCGCTTGACGCGGATCGGACGGTCCGCCGGTCTCCAATCAACCGGCGCCGACGGGCGGCTGACCCGTCGGGAAGTTCTCAAACATCTCTGTCCGATCGGGCAAGCCCGATCGAGAGAGGTCCTTGGAACTGACCTTTCTTGGACATCACAAGGATGTTTGATGGAAGGACGGGCTGTGAGACCGAACCTTCCAGTTCCGCACCCGCGCCCTTGTGAAAGACGCGGATGACGGTCACATCCTCGCGGCGTACCCAACTGTTCACTTGCCAAAGAGCCCGATTCAGGGGGATAGATACCCCTCGCCGATCAGTCGCCCAACCGGCGAACCTCGAATGATACCGACGCACCCAACCGAGTCAACCGACCCCCTGAATTTTCCACCACGATCCCGCACCGGCCCGATCTCAGACGATTCCCCACCAGTTCTCCACATCTTGCCCACATTCTCAGTGTGCTCGTTTTCAGGTCATTCCGACAGCGACCTCAATCTCACCCGATGGAGTCACCCGCACCGGGTATGTCCGCACGTCATCAGTCGCGGGAGGTCCGGTGCAGGCGCCGGTTCGGATGTCAAAAGTGGCGAAATGCAGCGGGCAGACGATCTCGTCACCCTGAATCTGCCCTTCACTCAGCGACGCCTCAGCGTGGGTGCATCGGTCATCCGTGGCGTAGAACTGACCGGCAAGGTTGTAGATGGCGATCTCGCGGCCGCACACCTCGACGCATCGAACCTGCCCGGGGGACAGGTCGGCGGTTCGCATCACGGGAATGAAATCAGGCATCCTCGCCACTCCGGTCACCTGGGGCCGCGATTGCGGTCGTCCAGCATATCCGAGCCGAGGCGCCGCGGCTCCGAGACCGATTGACCGGTACACTCGCGGACGCCCCACCAGCCCTCGGAGACGCAATCGCCATGTCCCATGTCGCCAACCTGGTTCGATGGTCGCTCTTGATCGCTGGCCTTGTGGTCACCACGGGGTGGTGGCGCGGCTCGCCTCCCGGCGTCGAAATCGGCGCGTCGAGCGAGTTCGTCGCCGCGGTGTCGTCTGGAACCCCGCTGTCCGAGCCGCTTCGCATCCTCGTCACGAATGACGACGGAATCGACGCTCCAGGCCTCCTCGCGCTCGTGAAGGAGCTCTCTCGGCTTGGCGATGTGGTTGTCGCCGCCCCGATGGAGAACAAGTCGGGCATCAGCCACGCCACCACGTTTCTGTCTCAGCCGTTGCGGGTGGAGGAGCGAACCATGGATGGCGCCGTCTTCGCCTGCGCGGTGGGGGGCACACCCGCGGACGCCGTCAATTTCGGAGTCGTCCACCTGGGCCGCGAACGGAAGTTTGACCTGGTGGTCTCAGGCATCAACGCCGGGGCCAACATCGGCGAGGTGGCGCACCTGTCGGGGACGGTGGGCGCCGCGCTGGAAGGTGCGATGCTTGGGTTGCCGTCGATCGCCGTGTCTCAGGGGTCGCGCGGGCAGGATTTCGCTTTCTCCGCCGCCGTCACGGCCCGCTTCATCGAGGCCATGACACGGCATGGCTGGACGCCGCACACCGTGTACTCGATCAACGTGCCGTCGTCCGATCCCGCGGCCATCCGGGGCGTAACCGCGGCCCGTATGGGCGGCAGTTCATTCCGCATCGACCGCTACCAGGAAACGCGGGACGAAGCGACCGGCGAGGTTCGCTACCGGGCCGTGGCGGCGCCGGCCGGTGAGCCGCCTGCCGGCAGCGACGCGGCGGCGTTCCGCGCGGGGCGGATCACCATCACGCCGTTGCGATTCGACTGGACTGACGACATGGCGATGGAGTCGCTCCGCGGCCTCGACCTGTCGGCGCTGCTGCCAGCGCCAACCCAGACGCCGTGAACCGTGCGGCGTCCGGATGCGTCGGGAATGCCTCAGGGCCGCTCGAATCGTGATCGAAGCGTCGGCGGCAGGTAGGCCAGCGCGCCATCCAGCACCGCCTCGCCGGCGCGGACAATGGCGCGGGCTTCGTTCACCAGCGGCTGCTCCACCGGGGTCGCGGCGGCCTTGAGATTGATCGAGAACAGCCGATCAACCAGCGCGACTGATGATGCCTCGCGGGCCGATTCGTGCGTTCTTCGGTCTGGCTCGCTCGGCGTCGCAGGTTCGATCGGCGATTCGTCGGACGGAAGCCGAGCCATCGAACGGGCCGTGTCGGCCGCGACTTCGACCGTTGGCGTCGAGCGGCCGGATGATGATGCGATCAAGGCGATTCCCGCGGCCGCCCCGCCGGCGATGACCAGGCAGGCGGCCAGAGCGGCGGGCCAGCGGCGCCGGTCGATGCGACCCAGTACCGTGGAGACCGAATCGTTCTCCATGCTCACGGGGACGTTGAGGCGGCGCATCACCCGATCGTGCAGGTCGGCCGGAGCGGGGCGATGCACCGCGGCGGCGTCGTGACGCAGCCGATTCGCCAGCCGGTCTTCGGGGCCTGGCACGGCGCGGCCGGTTGCATCGGGTTGTACTTGTCTCAGTGCCATATCGTCGCCACGTGCCTGAATCGCGTGTCACTCGGCCGCCAGCGCGGCGCCGGCGGGCAGGGGTTCGATGACGGCCCGACCGTGCGAAGGACGCATCGAGGCCCCCTCGATCGCCTCGAGGTGCCGCCGCAGCGCCTGCCGCGCTCGGAAGAGCAGCACGCGCGTGGTGACGGGCGTGCGTCCGATGATGCGGGCCACGTCCTGCACGGCGTAATCCTCCACGAAGCGAAGCCACAGGATCGTGCGCTGCTCCTCCGTCAAACGCTCACGGGCCACCTGCCATACGTTTCTTCGGAGCTCCTCGCGCTCGTGTTTCCGGTCGGGAGCGTCCTGCGGGCTCATCAGGTCGGAGAAGATCGACTCGCCGGATTCGCTGGGTCTTGCTGACCGATCACGGAGCAGCTGGATCGACTGCCGCACCGCGATGGTGTAGACCCACGTGGAGAACCGCCACCGGGGCGAGTACCGACCGATCCCCTGCCACGCCAGCACCAGCGTGTTCTGGGTGCATTCGGCGGCGTCCTCGTCGGTCGCGCAGCGGCGTCGAAGGAAGTTGAACAGCCGCCCCTCGAAACGCCGGACCAGTTCCGAAAACGCCTCCTGGTCCCCCGCCTGGGCGCGCACCGCGAGAAGCTCGTTTGTCAGGTGGTCGAGACGATCCGCCGCTCCCGCGGCAGGCGGATCCTGGTGGTACGTTGATCGTGATCGAGATCGTCTGGCCACGTCGCTCCCCAGCCGGTTTGCCGCCCCGATGGGCGTCGTGCGTCAGGGGATGATACGGCGTTGCATCACTGAACGTTCCCGAGCCACTGGGCCAATGGCAGTTCCGCCGGGTCGAAGCGAACTTCCAGGGTCACCACCTTGGCGTCCACGTTGATGCGGAACGCCCGCAGGATGGGGAGCAGGGGCTTGAGCCGGGCGTCATCCTCGGCGGCCATTCGTCCCAGCGCCAGCAGACCCTGGCCGAATCCCGAGATGTCCTGGGCCTCGAGATCGGACTTGGCGACCACGCGCATCGACATGAAGGCCTTGTCATCACGCTCGCCGATCTGAATCGACGCGCCATCGGACTTCTGCGCCACGATCGAGGCGGGTCCGGTGTCGCCGCCCGGCAGGGCGTCCATGCGCATCAGGTGCGTGATCATGAACGCACCGGGACGGGTCTCAATCGATCTGGCGGGCGATTCGATACTGGTCAGGTTGGCTCGTTTTCCATCCATCACCTGCAGGGCCTCGACCAGACGCTGCGTGCTGCGCGTGGCGACGACGATCCGGTCGCCGCCGTAGGGCCGGATGCTCACGCACGCGGGTCCGAAGGTATGGCACTCGTATCCGTCGATGGTGGTGGTCTGGTAATCGGGGGCCTCGCGCTGCACCGCGGCGAGGACGTTCTCTATCGCGGGCGAAGCCACGGTGATGATGACGTCCGGGCCGTCCTGCATGGTCGCCCCGTAGAGCGTCACGTGTCGCAGATCCCTGGTCAGGTCGAACCCCATTTCCTCCGCTGCGCCGAAGATGGCGTTCCGCTGTGCGGCGGGCATGGCGTCCATCATCATCCGGCCCATCTTTGAGGCCATGGCCGCCTGCACGTCCACGTGCATCACCCACGCGGCCTGAGCGTCCACGTGTCGAAAGTCGGGCCCGCCCCGCGCCAGCGCGGGCATGGCGTGGTTCAGCGACAGGATCGCCAGCGCTCCTACGGCGAAGGACACTCGGGATCGGAGGGTGGCATGGAGCATCGCGTTTCTCCTGCGTCACGCGCCGGGGCCGGTCGACCCAGGAGCCGGCCCGTCCGGGCGCCGACGTGACAGGGATTGTTCGACTCGATCGCCCGGGCGTTTCAGGCGGAGCGGGTGTCGTCAATCAGCCATCAGCCCTTCTCACCATGCTCCCAGTTCCCCGATGACCGGCTCGACGAGATCCTTCAGGGTCACAATACCCACCGGGCGGCCGGTGCGCGGGTCGAGCACGATCGCCATGTTCCGCTTGGCGGCGCGGATGGTCCGCAGCGCCTGGGTGACGCGGGCGTTGGAGGGCAGCGTGCAGGGCGAGTACATCAGGCGCTCCGTGGCCTTGTCGCGATCAAGACAGGCGTCGAGCGTGTTGAGAATGCCCACGACGTCGCCGCGACGGTTGACCACGGGCAGACGGGTGTAGGGCAGGCGACGAATGATCGCTTCGCGCTCGGCGGGCGTCGCGTCCACGTGAATGGTCCGGACGTCGGACCAGGGGATCATCTCGCCGGCGACGGTCAGATCGCGCAGCGCCAGGGCGCGGTCCGCCAGGGTGGCCTGGGCCTCGGACAGGGCGCCGGCGCCGGCGCCTTCCTGGATGAACTGGCTCATGCGCTCACGGGCGGCGACGGGCATGCGATCTCCGCCCCCCGCCACGAGGGCCACCAGTCGACCGAAGCGCTCGACCAGGGGCAGCAGGCCGGTGACGGTGAACAGTCGCCGCATGCCCGTCAGCACGGGCGCCGCCCGGTAGGTCCAGCGGTCGGTGTGGGTGCGGAAGAGATCCTTGGGAAGCGTTTCTCCGAATACGAAGAGCACCGGCGTCAACACGAGCGCGTTGAGCGCCACCGCCTGCCAATCGGCCAGATGCATGGAGGCGATGATGGTCGCCAGTCCGAAACTGCCGGCGTAGTTGGCGATGTTGTTGCCGATGAGAATGGTGGTGAGCACTCGCTCCGGGTTCTGGAGCTCGCGCGTCAGACGCCGGGCGGCTGGTTCGCCACGTCCGGTGCGCACCGCCAGACGGACGCGGTTGATCGTGTAGGTGCCGGTCTCGATGCCGGAGCAGAGGGCGCTGAGCGCCACGCCCGCGAGCGCCAGCGCACCCGCCAGAATGAGTTCGCCCGTCGTCATGCGGTGCGCTCCCCGTCGGCGGGATGGGTCGCCGGCGGCTCCGGTTCGACGCTCACCACCGCCGTGGCGACGCCTGTCGCGTCAGTCTCCTCGACCTGAATGGTGAGCGCCCCGACGCGAACCACCTCTCCCGGTTCGGGCGCGCGGCCCAGCTCCATCACCACCAGCCCCGATACCGAGGCGGCCTCGTCGGGCACCAGCCGCTCGGGGATGACCGCGGCGAGATCGCGGATGTCCACCTCCCCGCGCACGCGCCAGCGACCGGCTTCGATCGGACGAATCAGCCCCTCGGTCATGGCGCGCGGGTCGTGCAGTTCACCCATGATCTCGCGCACCACGTCCTCGATGGCCACCACTCCCGCCGTCCCGCCGTACTCGTCCACCACCACCGCGAACTGCGTTTTCGTGGCGCGGAAGTCATCGAGCATGCGCTCGAGCGTGGCCAGTTCGGGCACGAAACGGGGCGGGACGATGGAAGAGCACGATCGCAGCGTGGGCGCCTTGTCGTCCAGCAGGTAGCGCTTGACGTTGAGAATGCCCACGATCTGATCGAGCGTGCGCTCGTAGACGGGAATCTTGGTCAACCGCGTGCGCGAGGCAAGCCGCCTCACGTCCTCGCGCGAGGCGTCCAGCGGAAGCGCGGCGAGGCGCACACGCGGCGTCATGGCCTGCTTGACGCGCCGGCGACCCAGGTCCACCACCTGGCCGAGAATGCGCCGCTCCTCGCCGTCGATGGTTCCCTCGCGCTCGGAGACCTCAAACATCGCCTCGATCTCTTCGGGGCTGAGCGTGGCCGGTGCGGCGGTGGGGGCGGTCAGTCGCCCCAGCGGAGCGACCACCGCCGCCTCCAGAAAGCCGCGCACCGGGGCGATCAGCCGGTGAACGGTCCACAGGGGCGGGGCGATCAGCAGGGCGATCCGCTCACGGCCCGCGCTGGCCGCCAGTTTGGGCAGCACCTCGCCGAACAGGATCACCGCCAGCAGCGACACGACCGCCATGCCCGAACGTACGGCGATTGACGCCTCCGTCGCCGCCATCGTGAGCACCGAGCTGATGACGAAGAACAGCACATTGACGATCATGTTGCCCAGCAGCACGGTGATGAGCAGCCGTCGCGGAGCGGCCAGCAGACCTTCCACCGCCCGCGCCGCCACGCCGCCCCGTCGGCGCAGGGCCTGCCGCTCCGGATGCGTCAGTCCGAACAGCGCCGTCTCGGAGCCCGAGAAGAACGCGCTGCCCGCCAGCAGCAGCGGCAGAGCGGCAAACAGCGGGATATGCGCGGCAGTCCACCCGAACATGGGCTGATCGTAGTGGGGCGGATCGGGGTGTGTTCGCCCGGGCCGCGCCGTGGAGCAAATGGCAGACGCCCGAACCTACCATCCCCCATGTTCGGCTCCCACCTCTCCATCGCCGGCGGCATGGTCAACGCGCTGCACGAAGCCGCCAGACTCGAACTCGATTGCGTGCAGGTCTTCACCAAGAACCAGCGGCAGTGGAAGGCCCACACGCCATCCGAAGCCGACCGGACCGCGTGGCTCGATGCGCTCGCGTCGATGGGCTGGACGAGCGCAAAGAAACCCGGCGCCGCCGTGAGCCACAACGGCTACCTCATCAACATGGCCTCGCCGGACGATGATCTGCGCCGGCGTTCCATCGACCTGCAGCGGTGCGAGCTCAGGAACTGCGCCCTGCTGGATATTCCGTATCTGGTCGCCCACCCAGGCGCGCACCTCGGCGCCGCCCGCGCGCCAAAGGAGCCCAATCGTCTCGACGGCTCGCCCGGCGCCGACGAGTTGGCGGGACTCAAGCGCATCGCCGCGGCGCTCGATGAACTGCACCGCGATCTGCCGGGTCTGCCGGTCATCACCTGCCTTGAGACGACGGTCGGCTCGGGAACCAACCTCGGCTATGACTTCCATCATCTGCGGATCATCCGCGACCTGATCGCCGAGCCCGAGCGCGTGGGCTTCTGCTTTGACACCTGCCACGTGACGGCCGCCGGGTACGACATGACCACGCCCACCGGCGCGGCGGCGGTCATCGAGCAGTTCGACGCCGTGTGCGGCCTGGATCACCTGCGCGTCTTTCACCTCAACGACTCGGTGGGGGCGGTGGGTTCGCGCAAGGATCGTCACGCCCACATCGGGCAGGGGTGCTGCGGCGAGTCGTGTTTCCGCGCCATTGTGAACCACCCCCGGTTCCGCGCCGTACCAAAGATCCTCGAAACGCCCAAGGAAGACGGGCCGGGCGGCGTACCGTGGGATGTTCTCAACATGCGAGCGTTGAAACGGCTGATGGAGCCCTCCGCACCGGCCGATAAAGACGGGGTCAGGCCGCGCCGATCGAAGGCGCGGGCGTCCCGAGCTTGAGAGAGGATCGTCGATGAGTCATCTTCGCGTGTTGGTCGGCGTCGCCATGCTGGGCATGCTGGCGGCGGGTGGATGCCGGACGAGCGACTCGGCCCGCGTGGACAACTCAGCGGGCACGGCGTCGCAAGCCGCGCAGGTCAACGCCGCCGCCCTGGAGAGCGCGCTCACCGACGCCAACGCCGCGCTGAACACGGGCGACTACGACGCGGCGATGGCGATGTTCCGCGAGATTCTCGCCAAGAACCCCACCGTGGCCACCGCGTACGTCGGAATCGGCGACATCCACATGGCCCAGCAGGACTACGCCGCCGCCGAGCCCAACTACGGCCGGGCGGCCCGGCTGGAGCCCCGCAACTTCGACGCCCAGTACAAGCACGGGCTGGCCCTGCAGATGCTGGGACGGTTCGTGGACGCCATCCGCGCCTACCAGCGGGCTCTGGTGGTCCGTCCCAGCAGCCACGAGGCGAACCTCAACACCGCCATCACCTATCTCCAGATGGGCGAGGCGCGCAGCGCCCGCGGCTTCGCCGAGATGGCCCGCACGCTCAAGCCGGACGATGGTCCATCGCGCATCAACCTGGGCGCGGTCTACGACCAGCTGGGGCTGTACGACCTGGCGATCGAGGAATACCTCACCGCCGCGGAACTCGTCGACCCCACGCCTGAACTGCGGATGAACATCGTCAACGCCTACGCCAACGCGGGGCGATATCAGGAGACGATCAACGCCGCCGAGACCCTGCTGCGGGTGCAGCCCAGCGCCGGCGCATGGGAGCGCGTGGGCTGGGCGTGGTTCCGGCTGAAGAACTACGAGAAATCCATCGAGGCCTATCGCAACGCGGTGCGCCTTGACGAATCACACTGGCCGGCGTGGAACGGCGTGGGCGTCAACGCGCTCAACGCCTGGCTCCTGAGCGAGAAGCAGAACGTCGAGGCCCGCCGCGAAGCCGGCGAAGCCCTGCGGCGGTCGCTCCGACTCAACCGCGACCAGCCGAAGATCGTGCAGTTGATTTCAACGTACCGCCTCTGAGGCGACTTGCTCGGCGTCGGGGGCGACGCCTCCTACGCGCGTGTCCGACTGAACACGCCGCGCAAGCGCCATGGCGGAGGCGTCTCGTCGTCATCGAGGAACATATCCACCGAACCCTGCGGCGACAGGCCTGCGGCGGCGACCGCGCGAAGCAGTTCCTCACGCGTGAAGGCCCAGGGCGGGCCATCGGTTTCGCTCACCGGCTCCTTCGACCCCCGCGCGATCACCAGCAGCACGCCATGCGGCGTCAGCAGGTCCGCCAGGGCCTTGAACACGTCGGTCCGTCGATGGATCGGCAGCGACTGGGCGGTGTAAATCTCCGCCACCAGGTCGAAGCGCCGCCGCCAGCGGGGTGAAAGGTTGAACAGGTCCGCCTGGTGGTAGCACTCGGCGTGATCCGGATCGAGCCGTCTGGCCCACTCGACCGCCGTGGGGCTGACATCGAACGCCGTCACTTCGTACCCGCGCTTGATGAGTTCGCGCGCATCCTCGCCCAGCCCGCACCCCGGCACGGCCACGCGGGCGCCGCAGCGCACCAGCGACGGGGCGGCGGCGTTGAGCCAGTTGACCAGCGCGGGGTTGGCGTGTCCGTCCGCCCAGGGGATGCGTGAAGCATCCCCCGCCGCCTCGGTGTAGCGGGACTCGAAGAAGGCCGCGTAGTCGTCGCTGACCGCGACGGTTGACGTCGAAGAGGGGATTCGTGTCTCAATCGTCATGGCCGCCTCCTTCCACGTGGGGCGTGTCAGCGGCATCCACCTGCCCGGTGCTCTGCTGGATCAGGATAGCCGCGTCTCTGTCAGATCGGCAAGGAAAAACGAGGGAACAGGCAGCGTTCAACAGGCCACCAGCCATCAGCCCTTCTCCCATCGGTCCGAAAACCAGGATGGTTGAGGGTCGATCCAACTGGCGATGGAAGGTGTGGACAGGTAGGGTGTGGATTGTGGAGAACCGATCATGACAGGCCGGGAGCCGTCTTCCTCCGACCGACCCCTCACCGGCGATCCGCTGACCGCTGACGCCCGGGCCCGGGCCGCCCAGATGGAGGAGGCCATGCTCCGCCGCGCCCGCCGGGGGCTGCGGCTGTTCGGCGACCTGTGGCTGGCGCTGATGCTTCTTTCCGGGGCGGCGGCGTCGCTGCTCTTCATCCTGCTGGTCGCGCCCATGACCGCCGAGGGCTTCCGCAAGGCGGAACTGGATACGCCCGCCCTGGTCGCCTGGGCCGTGGAGGCCCGTCCCTGGCTGGTGACAGGCGTGGGCATCGTCACCCTGACCGGTCTGGCCGCAGTGTTCATGCTCAAGCGGCCCGTCCCTCGGCTGCTTACGTGGGGTGCGTGTGTGCTGCTCCTGTTCGGCTGGGCGGTGCTGAGCATCCTCGGCTGGTGGGCGGCGTACATCGGGCAGATCGGCGGAGGGATGGCGGAGGTGTGAATGACCATGGGGTGAACGCAATGCGAGATCGCCCATGAATGACGGACTCGGTGGGCGGATTGGCGGATCTTGCCGCCTCGAATCCCGGCATCATCGGTCCTGAACGAGCCGGATGTCGCGGCACATTCCCAGGGTGGGAACCAATGGCCAGGTGCGACCAAAGGCCGCGTCATGGGCTCGCATGATGCCGTGGAGCGATCCGCCCTCACCCCCGCCCGAACTGCCTATCCAGTTCGTGGATCGTCAGCCGCAGCGTCGTCGGGCGGCCGTGCGGGCAGTTGCTGGACCGCTCCAGCCGCTCGCGGGCGGCGAGGAGTTCGCGCAGTTCCTCGGGGGCGAGGCGGTCGCCCGCCTTCACCGCGGCCTTGCAGGCCATCATGTCCAGCGTCTCGTGCAGCGCGGCCTCGATGCCTTCGCCCAGCGTGCCCGCCGCGGCCCGCTCCAGCAGCTCGCGCAGGAACGGACCCGGCTCCACGCTCCGCGAGAGCAGGAATGAGGGGAAGGCCTGCACCGCCAGGGCCGTGCGGCTGATCGGCGCGGCCTCGATGCCCAGCCGCGCCAGGAGCGGGGCGAGCTCCTCCGCTCGCTCGATGAGCGTTCGGTCGAGGTCGAGCACTTCGGGCAGGAGCAGCCGCTGTGATTCCAGCGGGCCGTGGTTGAGCCGCTCCAGCAGCCGCTCGAACATGAAACGCTCGTGCAGGGCGTGCTGGTCGATGATGACCAGCCCCTGGGCGTCCTGCGTGACCAGGTAACTGGCGTGGACCTGCAGGATGGAGGGGGCCAAAACAGGTGTGGGGAGCGAGGACACCGGCGAGACGCCTGTGCCACTGGAGTCTGAGGACTCAGGTGGGACGCCTGTTCCACTGAGGCCAGTATCACTGTCGTGAAGATCAGGCAGTGGAATACCGGCCACGGCCTGTTTCACCTCGGCATAGACGAAGCCCTTCTGCACGGGGTCGAGGCGGCGGAAATAGTCCACGAAGTCGCGGGCGGAGGTGATCGGTCGAGCGTCGCCCTCGCGGGGCGATCCGTCGCTCACGCCGGGGGCGCCGGGGGCGCCGGGGGCGCCGGGGGCGTTCGCATGGCCTGCGTCGCTCCAGCCGGATCCCGTGCGGGTGAACATCGTGCGTGTCGAACTCGGTCCGAACGTGGGAGTGAGTTGCCATGATGAGCCCACGCCGCCCCCGCCCCCGGCCCCGGGAATCGCCCGCTCCAGTTCCAGCGCGGGCGCCAGATCCGCCTCGCGCAGGCGGGAGCGCACCGCGTGCAGCACCGCCTGGTGCACCAATGACTGGTTGCGGAAACGCACCTCGGCCTTGGTGGGGTGGACGTTGACATCCACCTGCCGCGGGTCCATTTCGAGGAAGAGCAGCGTGGTGGGGTAGCGGCCCGGCTCGATGAGGCCGCGATACGCCTCCTTCAGCGCATGCTGCAGCGAGCGATCACGGATCGGTCGCCCGTTGAGGTACAGCCGCTGGTGATTGGCGTTGCCGCGCGCGACTTCGGGCGTGCCGATCAGTCCCCAGCCGCTCACGCCTTCCGGCCCCGCCGCGTCCAGATGCACCTCCAGCAGGTGGGGTTCGAGTTCCCTGCCCAGCACCTCCAGCGCGCGGCGGCGGGGGGTGTCGGCGGCGGGCAGGTCCAGCATGAGCCGTGATTCATGGCGCAGTGAAAAGGCGATGGCCGGGTGGGCCAGAGCGATGGACTCGACCATCTCGACGATGCGCGTGGCCTCCGTCGCGGCGGTGCGCAGGAACTTCCGCCGCGCGGGCGTGTTGAAGAACAGGTTGCGCACCGTGACCGAGGTGCCCCCCGGTCCGCTTGACGGTCGCGGCGGGTGGATCTGGTCGCCTTCGGCCTCGATCAGCGCGGCGTTCACCGCGCCGCGCGGCCGGGACAGGATCATCACGCGGCTGACCGAGGCGATCGAGGCCAGCGCCTCGCCGCGGAAGCCCAGCGTGCCGATGGCGTCGAGGTCTTCCTGCTTCTCGATCTTGCTGGTGGCGTGGGGCGCGAGGGCGAGCGGCAGTTCGGCCTCATCAATGCCGATGCCGTCGTCGGTGATGCGGATGAGTTCGCGTCCGCCATCCTCGATCTCGATGCTGATGCGCGTGGCCCTGGCGTCGATGGCGTTCTCGACCAGTTCCTTCACCACGCTGGCGGGCCGCTCGATCACCTCGCCCGCGGCGATCTGGTTCACGAGCAGGGGCGGCAGGCGGCGGATGGGCATGGCGGGAGGATTCTACCGCCAGCCCGTGGCGGGGCGGCTGATCGACAGGTTGTTCGGCCTGCCTGTACCATGCCTCGCATGGAGCGATTCGACGTTGATCCGGACATCGCCCGTGCTCACACGTTGCCGGGCTGGTTCTACGCCGATCCGGGGGTGTACGAGCGGGCGCGGCAGCGTGTCTTCGCCCGATCGTGGCAGTTGATCGGCGATGATGGTCTGGCCCGCACGCCCCAGCATGTCCATCCCTTCACGTTCCTGGAGGGATGCGTGGATGAGCCGCTGCTGCTCACGCGCGACGGGTCGGATGTGCTGCGATGCCTGTCGAACGTCTGCACGCACCGGGGGACGATTCTCGTGCCCGAGCCCTGCCGCGCGGCCCATCTGCGATGCCCGTACCACGGCCGGCGCTTCGCGCTGGACGGTCGCTTCGAGCACATGCCGGAGTTCGAGGGGACGCGGGACTTTCCAGGCGAGCGCGATCACCTGTCGCGGCTGCCGCTGGAGACGTTCGGCCGCTGGCTCTTCACGTCGATCGACCCGGCGTTCGGCTTCGACGACCTGATCGGTCCGATGCGTCGGCGCGTCGGGCGGCTGCCCCTGAGCGAGTTTCTCTTTGACCCCACGCGATCGCGCGATTACCTCGTGCGGTGCAACTGGGCGCTGTACGTGGAGAACTACCTGGAGGGGTTCCACATCCCCTTTGTGCATGCGTCGCTGAACGCCGCCCTGGACTACGGTGAGTACACGACGGAACTGCACGGGCGCAGCATCCTGCAGCTGGGCCTGTCGAAGGGGGGCGAGCACGTGTTCGATCCGCCGCCCGACTCGCCCGACGCCGGGCGGCCCGTGGCGGCATACTACTGGTGGCTCTGGCCCAACCTGATGTTCAACTTCTACCCCTGGGGGCTGTCGGTGAACATCGTCAAGCCGCTGGGCGTGGATCGCACGCGGGTGTCATTCCTGACGTGGGTGTGGGACGCTTCGAAACTGGATCAGGGCGCCGGGGCCGGGCTGGACCGCGTCGAGCGCGAGGACGAGGCCATCGTCGAGTCGGTGCAGCGAGGCGTGCGCTCGCGGCTGTATCATCGAGGGCGGTACTCGCCCACCCGCGAGCAGGGGGTGCATCACTTCCACCGGATGCTCGTGGAGACGTGCGGCGATGACGTCTGACAGCCCTCTCAATCGGAGCGCGAGGATGCCGGAACGAATCCCTCTCACCATCGATCTCAAGAAGAGCCAGCACGAGTTTCTCGAGGGAATCGTGCGACAGTACGCCCTGCCTGACATGGGCAAGGCCGTCCGCGTGCTCATCGAGTTCGCCATCCACGAGCCGGGGCTGCGGGATGAGGTCTTCAACGTGGTGCGGTGTCGCGATTGTTCGTAGGGGAATGACCGATCCATCCGGGTGAAGCGGCGCGATGCTTGCGCTTCACCCGCGCACCATCTGCGCTGGGTGCGGGCGGGAATGGCCGGTGAGGGCGTGACTTCGCGGCGATGACGGGCTGGCACGCGGGTTGCGTGAAACACGGCAGCGCACGGAGGCGCGTGCCGGCCACGGAGGGCCGTTCTTGTGCGCCGCCGCGGGACACTCCCCCCGCGCGTGGCCGTCCGGGCAGGGCGGCCCGGACGCTCGGACTTCGGGCGACGGCAAGTTGCGGCCGGAACGGGTTCCCTCGTGGAACCCGTTTCCGTTTTGGAGTTCGACGACCAGGCCGGGAGGGAGGAGAGGCGCCCTGCCCGCCCACTGGAGAGGTCTGTCCTCCACGGTGAGCATTCACCGAGTCGTCTGCGGAAGTGGGCGATGACTTGCGGACCACTTTCCGCGTGCGTCAGGCGTCGATTTCGGTCATACTGTGCGGCATGACTCACCCCTCACTCGACCGCCGCGCATTCCTCGCCCTTTCCGCCGCGTCATTGCCGCTGCTGGGCACGGCGTCCGCGCCCGCCAGCGCCGCGGCCCGCCGCCGCGCCGGTTCGCCGGTGGCGATCAGCTCCGGCAACGGTCTGCGCACTGTGGCCGAGGCGGTGCGCCTGCTGAACGAAGGCGCCGACCCCTGCGACGCGGTGGTCAAGGGCGTCGCCATCGTGGAGGATGATCCGAACGACATGTCCGTGGGCTACGGTGGTTTGCCCAACGAGCGCGGCGTGGTGCAGCTCGATGCGTCGGTCATGCACGGCCCGACGCACAAGGCCGGCGCGGTGGCGGGCATCGAGAACATCAAGAACCCGGCGGCGGTGGCGCTCGACGTGCTCCGCCGCACCGATCACGTGCTGCTGGTGGGGCAGGGGGCGTACGACTTCGCTCGCGCCCACGGGCACCCGCACACGGAACTGCTGACCGAAGGGGCCCGCCGCGCCTGGCTCAAGTGGAAGGAGAACCTCAATCCCGACGACGACTGGCTGGATGACGACCAGCAGATCCGACGGGACAGGGATCCGCGACAGGCGATGGCCGAACAGATCGGCGTCCCGTGGTCATGGGGAACGATCCACTGCTCGGCGGTGGACGGCGACGGCGACCTCGGCGCCTGCACCACCACCAGCGGATTGTCATACAAGATTCCCGGGCGTGTGGGCGACTCGCCCATCGTCGGCGCCGGCATGTTCGTGGACAACAACGTCGGCTCGGCGGGAGCCACGGGGCGGGGCGAGGCGGTCATCCAGTCCTGCGGGGCCTTCCAGATCGTGCAGCACATGGCCCGCGGCGATCACCCCAGGGAGGCGTGCCTGAAGGTGCTGCAGTGGATCGCCGACCACACGAAGCAGAAGTACCTGCTCAACGACAAGGGGCGTCCGAACTTCAGCGTGGTCCTCTACGCCCTGCGCAAGGACGGCGAATACGGCAGCGCCACGATGAACGGCAGCACCCGCTTCGCCGTATGCGATGAAAACGGGGCGCGCCATGAGACGTGCGAGGTGCTGTTCGGGTGAGGCGTCCGGAGTGATGCGGCGCCGCGGGATGACTCAGCGGTGAAGCACGCCGATGCTCTATCATCCGCCCCTTCATGCCCATCCTGCACGTCGTCATTCCGTTCTACAACGAGCGCGCCACGCTTGGTCCGTGCCTGGAGCGTGTGGTCGCCGCGCCGCTGCCCGCGGACTGGGGGCGGGCGCTGGCCCTGGTGAACGATTGCTCAAAGGACGGGTCGGGCGACGTGGCATCGCAACTCGTGAAAGGCCTGACGGCGCGAGGCGTCGCCGCCGCGCTGCTGCACCACCCCGTCAACAGGGGCAAGGGGGCGGCGTTGCAGACGGGGTTCGACCACGTGCTGACGGTCGCCGCGCCGGATGACCTGATCATCATTCAGGACGCCGACCTGGAATACGACCCCAACGATTATGCCGCTCTGCTGGCGCCGCTCATCGCGGGCGAGGCGGCGGTGGTGTTCGGCACACGCTGGGGCAGGCACGCCCGCACCGATGGGTTGTGGCGCAAAGTTCACGCGATGGGCAACCGGGTGCTCACCGGCTTCAGCAACCTGCTCACCGGTCACCGCGTGTCGGACATGGAGTGCTGCTACAAGGTGTTCACCGTGTCGGCGCTGCGCACGATCAGGCCCCGGCTGACGGAGGAGCGTTTCGGCATCGAGCCGCAGATCGCCGCGGCGGTGGCGAGGCATCGGTTGAAGCTCGTCGAGCGGCCCGTCACCTACGCCCCGCGCGAGGTGGCGGAAGGCAAGAAGATCCGCGCCCGTGACGGCTTCCGGGCCTTCTGGGTGATGGTCCGTGAGCGGTTTCGGCGATAACTCAGTGGCACGGGCGCCAGTGGCACAGGCGTCCTTGCCTGTACGGGTGAGTGATCCCCCGGTGGCACAGCGTCCCGCCTGCGTGCCGTTCAAGTGTGGCGCATGACACCCGCAGAGACAGCCCATGCACCCGAGCCCATCGAAAGGCGTCCCGCGCCGAACCCGCGGCCGCGCTGGCTGCGCTGGATCGGCCAGATCGCCGGGTTCGTGATCGGCCTGGGGCTCCTCGCCGCGTGCGTCTGGTTCGCCTTCCGCGACCCGGCGGAGAACCCGTGGGAGAAACTGCGGCAGGCGCCGATCGGGCTGGTGGTCGGACTGATCGCCTGCTCGGCGGTCAGTCTCCTTCTCAACGGCGCGACGTTCTGGCTGGTGATGCGTCCGGTGAAGGATCTGGGTTTCTGGAACCTGCAGCGACTCAACGCCGCGGCCAATGCGCTCAACTACGGCCCGCTGCGACCCGGATTGATCCTGCGGCTGGTGTACCACGTGCGCGTGGATCGGCTGGACCTGATCCAGATCGGCGCGTGGTTCGCCTCGATCGCCGTCGTGCTCCTGCTGGTGGCGGGCGTGCTCTTCGCGTCGATGATCGTGCGCCCGGAGATGGATGCGTGGTGGGCGGGTCTGGTGGCGGGGGGATTGGTGATCGGCGGGCTCTCGACGATCATCGTGATGGGTCATCCGCTCATCGTGCGGCATGGGCGCGGCGCGGACCGGATGCTGCGCCGGGGGCGCGTGCTGTGGGCGATCATTGGTCTGCGCCTGGCGGACATCGGCGCCTTTGCGGGGCGGATGTACTGCGCCCTGGGCATCGTGGGCATCGCCCTGCCTCAGAACGGGGCTTCCTACGTGCTGATGCTGGCGCTGGTCGCGCTGCTGGCGGGTCTGATCCCCATCCGCATCGGCTTCCGCGAGGCCCTGGTCGGTCTGGCGGCGTCGCGCTTCGGTGTGCCGGAGAGTGAAAGTGTGTATGCCTCGCTGGCGTTGATTGAGTCCGCCGGCGAGGCGTTGCTCTACGTGCCGCTGGGGGCGCTCTCGCTGCTGTGGATCTGGCCGCGCCTCGTCAGGGCGGAGTGAGTCGCCAGGAACCCGCTCCCTCACGGTCGCGGCTCGTTGGTGACAGTCGCGGCTCGTTGGTGACAGTCGCGGCTCGCAGACGATTGCCGCGGTTCCGTACGCTCGAGGGTGGTCGTGTGCCGTTCAGTTCGCCGTCGGCTCTTCAGCCACGTCGTCTGCGGTCACGGGCAGCGGGTAGATCCAGCGCACGATGGTGAGCCCCCGGCTCTCGACCGGGCGGTCGCTGACGCGCAGGGGCACGGGCGTCTCCGACCCGACCAGTTCGCCCATGACGATGATGCATGGTCGCGCCAGCCACGCTGACAGGTCCAGTTCGCGACCGACGATGCGGCGGATGGTCGGCCTCGTCCCCCCCATGCTGCCGGGCGGCTGCACGTAGGCCGGCGCTGGGGCCATGCTGAAGAACGTCAGCAGCCGGTACTGCACGCGCGGATCGGCGGCGGCGGGTCGCGCCGCGCCGCGCTGCCACGCCATGTCGTCGTCTTCGTAGCCGGTGACGGTGGTGAAGTCGCGTCCGATCTCGGTGTCGAACTGCGCGATGCCCGCCCCCAGCGTGTCGAGGCGGATCACGGCGCCCTTCTCCATGTCGGGGATCGCCCAGCTTTGCGTGACGTTCAGACCCTGCCCGCTGGCGCCGGTCCGCAGGATCGGATCTTGCCCCGTCCCGTCGCGGTAGACCTTGTTGGGCAGCCGGATCGGTTGCACCAGATACAGCCGCACGTTGGTCAGTCGCCCGGGCAGGTTGTGACCCATGGCTCCCGCGGAGAGGCGGCGGCCGCGCCGGTCGTACTCGATCGGCTCGACGACTTCGATGGCCCCGGCCCAGTCTCCCTCGGGCGTGCCCATCCAGCGGGCGTACATCTCCTTGGTGGTGGCGCGGGCCGGCACCTCGTACGACGCCGGGCTGCGCACCGGCAGCACGTACCTTGCCACGTTGGGGAACCGGACGGGGTCCACGTCCGGGGCGGCGAAGGGCGCCAGCACGTCGCGGAAGCCCTCAGTCGAGCGGATCGAAATCTCCCGCGGGCCGTAGCCGGGCAGGAAGACGCTGAACCACATCGAGGCCCGGAAGCCCGGCGTCGCGTCCGCCGCGGCGCCCGGCGGCGGCGACACGATGTCCAGGAACGTCAGGTGCTGCACCTGCACCGACTTCTGCCCGAAGACCTTCACCATGCCCCAGGCCAGAAGCGTAAAGGCCGCGCTCGTCAGGAAGAACGCCACCCAGGCGTGCCTCAGACGCTTCGTGGATTTGAGCACCGCGAATCCCGCTGGTCCCGCCACCAGCCAGTACGCCACGAACAGGAGAAACGCCAGTCCGATGCCGACCGCCGCCCGTCCGCTGAGACTGATGGCGTCGAGAATGGTGCGTCCGCCGGCCACCACGACCTCGCGCCGGTAGCCGTCATTCAGGCGGCTGGCGTCGCGTCCGGGCCCCGCCAGCGTGGCGAACTGGGTCGGGTGCAAGGTGTCGGCCCGGCGCCCCAGCACGCGGTTCCACACCACGTCGCCTTCCAGCAGCCCGCCGCCCCGGTTGTCGCGCGGGCGACCCAGCTGCCCCGACTGAAGCTCGACGCCGATGAACGTCACGCGCCCGAACCCCTCGATCCGCTGCACGCCCAGGACGCGACCGTCCGGCTTGGGCAGCGCGATGAGCGGCTCGTATCCATTCCCGAATGATTCAAACACCCGGATGGGGAACTCGATGTCATCGCGTTCATCAATCTGCCGCCGCTTGCTGATGATCGGCAGGACCATGGAGAGCCGGACGTTCTCCGTCCGCGGGGCAGCGACAGGAACCAGATCGTGCAACGGATGATTGCCTACCGCGCCCAGCCCCCAGTCGTTGCCCACGGACGGCAGCGGGATCACCAGATGCCCGCCCCGGCGGATGTATTCGCGCAGGGCGTCCGCCTGGCCCTGACGCAGCGCGCTGGGCAGGCCGCTGGTCCACACGACGGCCTCGAAGGGCGCCAGCCCTTCCCAGCGGTCGGGCAGGTCTGAAACGCTCAGTCCGCGCACCAGGCGGGTGTATTCGTGGCCCGTGATCGGATCGTTGATATTGCGTGATCCGGTGACGTTGTACTCATCAAGCCCGGCGGCGTTGGTGCCGCCCACGATGGCGATCATCCCCTCGGCGGGAGAGACGCGGGACGCGGCGGTGATCGCCGTGGCGGGGCTGACAATCCTGCCGCCCAGTTCCTCACCACGGACGCCATCCACATCGCGATAAACGCGCAGGGCGAAGACCGTCTGATCATTCGTGGAGGGCAGCACACGGGCGTAGAGCCACACGCTGACGGGCACGCCGGTGTTCACCGCGACCTCGCGCATCACCTCGGCGATGTCGCCCGACGCCTCCGGCACCTCCCACACCACCTGCACCGTCTCGGGGCTGCTCAGGTTGCTCTTGAGCAGCACGCGGATGGGTACGAAGTCGCCGGGTCGATAGTGGCCCGAGACGCCGAATGTCTCGAGCGTGATGTCCACGTTGTCCTGTGCCCGCGCCGCGGCTGGATGAAGCCCCGCAAGGAGGGTCGCCAGAACGAACGTCATGATCCGGAAGGTCAACATCGTGGAAGTAGTGTACCAGTCGGGTCGGTCACGAAGCGAAGCGATCATCGGAAGGGTGGTGGGACAGTCGTCCTCGCCTGTCATCCGCCCCCGCAGTCGGCGCCGGGTCGATCCATCGGCCGCTGGCGCCCGCATCGATCCATCCGCGGGTTCCTCCCCCTCCCCGCTCAAGTCGACGCCCCGCCCGGCCGATGCGCCCGGCATGGAAGCCCTGGTGCTCGGGACCATCCTGGTGCTTTCCGCCGGACTGGTGCTCACGGCCCTGCGTACGCTGGGCGAGCGGCTGCAGTATCGGCTGGAGGCGCACGACCACCTGGTCGAGGCGATGCGGCTCAAGCGCCAGTTCCTCGAGGAAGGCGACCCCGCCATGGTGCAGAAGTACCTGGCCGAAGTCCGCCGCCGCACGGGACTGGATGGGAAGAGCGCGGGGAGCGGCTGAGCCGATTGTCGGCAATGAATCGATTCGACTGCGAAGCCGCAGCGTATTCGAAGTCCGCATCCACGAGAAGCGAGCCGCGACCGTGAGGGAGCGGTCTGCGGCGTCGATCCCGAAACCCGGATTGACCGCTGAGTCGCGGAGGTCGCCGAGATAACTCGCTCGGGGTTCCGGCTTGTGCATCCGTTGCGGCTTTATGTAATAGTCTTCTTCGATCGCTCCGGGATCAATTCTGCAGTTGGAACTTCGCGTTCCGCGCTCTCTGCGGTGGATGCTTCATTCACCGTTCCGG
The DNA here is from genome assembly GCA_015709595.1 of Phycisphaeraceae bacterium. NCBI lineage: Bacteria > Pseudomonadati > Planctomycetota > Phycisphaerae > Phycisphaerales > Phycisphaeraceae > Phycisphaeraceae bacterium. The sequence goes on along the minus strand of CP054178.1, from coordinate 820,615 downwards.
GATCAGGTGTATTCATGATCGCCATTGATTCACTCGTGCCCGCCGTGCTGCGGCGCGATATCGTTGCGCTACCCGCCGGAGTGAAGGAGTGCGTCTCCATGACTGCCAAACCCGCCACGACGACGCCGCAGCATTTCTCCATCGAAGTGGAGCGTGTCGCCGCGCCGACGGATGAAGTCCGCGCCCTGGTCGCCGAGCTGGAATCGGAACTGGCCGCCAACTACCCGCCCGAGCAGCGGCACGGGCTGTCGGTGGAGGCGATCTTTCAGCCGAATGTCCGGTTCTTCGTGGCGCGGGTGACTGTTGGAGGCGGGGGCGTCTCCTGTTCGGATTCCGAGGGAGATTCCGGCAGACGCGACGGTGGCGAACCCGTCGGCTGCGGCGGCATCGCCCTGCTCGACGGCTTCGCCGAACTCAAGCGCATGTTCGTCCGCCCCGCGTGGCGCGGCGCCGGCGTGGCGGACGCCATCATCACCCGGCTGGAGCATGAGGCCCTCGCCTGCGGCCGCCCGCTGGTGCGGCTGGAGACGGGAACCGAGCAGCACGCCGCCATTCGCTTCTACGAACGCCGCGGCTACCGCCGCTGCGCGGCGTTCGAGCCGTATGCCTCGATGTCGGCGGGGGCGGTGCGGGGGAGTGTGTTTATGGAGAGGTTCGTCCAGATTGTCTTCGATCCCTCGTGTGAACGGCATTAACGACCCACATGCAATGAGCACCTGTGCGACATGGCGACTTGGCATTTCCTCGGAATGTCGGGCGGCCGGATGCACGTCCCGAAGTCGTGGGGGCACGCTCAACTTTTTTGCAGGGATGCCATAAAAGGGCTTGCCACCCCCCTGATCTCTGATATGTTGCCCGTTGAACTACATGGCGAAGGGGCGCCGGTATGAACTGGGGAATCCGACAACTCACGATCACCGGGCTGGCTGCTGCTTTTTGCGTGGCAGTGTCGTCGCCGCACGCGCTGGCGCAGGATGGGCAGGAACAGGAAGAGCACCCCTGGGTGAAGATCGCTCAGCAGGAAATGCAGCGGCGGATGGATGAGGCCCGCAAGAACGCCCCGCCCCTCGGCCCAAAGTACTGGCTGGTCTATCAGGTGACGCCGCGACATCTGGAGCGGCTCATCGAGCGGCTGCGGCTCAACGATGACGGGCGCACCATCGCCTTGGACCTGTATCGGCTTCACGGCGAATCGACGCGGGAGGTCAGCGCGAAACTCACCAACGCGTACCAAGAACTGGTCATGCCGTGGGGCAAAGGGCCGGACGGCAAACCATTGGCGACCTATCCGGGCGAGTTCCTTCCCGCCGATTACACCAGTCAGCGGCAGCTGTTCCACAAGCAGGAACACGCGCCGGCGGTCGAGCGGTTTCTTGCCGACCTGATGAAACTGCTGGATGATGTGACATCGCTGGCGACTGAGGCGGTGGATGGGGGCGCCATTCTGGCGGCCCGTGAGCGTTTCATCATTGATGTGCTGCTGAACAACATCGAGGCCCAGCCCCAGCGCGATCTGGGCTCGCGCATCTGCCTCCTGGATGTCCTTGAGTCGGTGAGCGAATCCCAGCCGGAGATCGCCCGAATCGTGGGCGATAGTGACGAGTTCCGGAAAGTGCAGACGGCCTATCGGGCAGAACTGGCCGCCATGTCGGTGGAGCGTGCTCGGTCGTGGCCTGAGATTCGCTCGCTTGAAATCCGATCAGACTCGGGGGATGGCCCGGCCGCGGACGCGCTGAAGCGGCGCGTGCTGGGCATGTTCGACCGCTACTGGTCCCTCAACGAGCGAACCGCGCTCCAGATCGCGCAGGTGATCGAATCCGGCTCGCCGGAGGGGCGTGAAGCGGAGTTGCGCTCGGTGTTCACCGCGGCGGTGGATCGGGTCAACTTCCCCGCCGCGTATCGCGTGGACGCCGCGGAGCGCGTGGCCGAGTGGCTGCTGGAGCGCCCGGGGATGGAGGCGCCGGAGGTTCGGGCGCAGATTGCGGCGATTGTTGAGGCGCATCGACGCGATTCTGGACCGCTTGTGGAGGAGCAGCGGCTCCTTGCACTGCAACTGCGGCGAATCACGGCCGCAGGGAACCTGGCAAGTGTGGGTGTGCAGGATGAGACCCGGGAGTCCCTCGGCCGAGTTGACTCTGCCCGACGGGCGGCCATGCGCCGGACAGTCAGCCGATTGCGCCATTGGGTCGTCGACAGCGATCGTGCGCCTTTTGAGGCATTCGCCAACAAGGCGCTTCTTGATGATTCAGGATATCGATGGGGAGGTGCATCAACCGAATCCATCGAGATCACACTGCGTACGCCACCAACGGCAGAGACTCAAACAGCCAACGGAGGTTCAAAGTGACATTCTTCCGATCCCATCGCTTCACGTCTCTCAACATCGTCGTGGCCGCCTCAATCGGAGCGGTTGTCTCCGCGTGTGTTGCCGTGGGACAGACGTACCAGCATTCTCTGTGCAAGTATCACTCCATTGACTGTCCAAGCGTCGGAGTGTGCCCCGGTCCGCCCGAGAATCCGAATCTCTGTTTCATCTGCACGGAACCGGAGAAGCTCCCGAACTGCGAGGGGAATCCCAACACAACTTGTCAGGTCGTCACCATCAACTGTGGTTACTATCACTTCGGTATCTGCAACCAATCTCTTCAGTGCATTCTCTTTGCTGAGGTGTCGAACTATCGGTGTAATTTCCAGAGCTGTCCTCTTCCGACGGGTGGAGGTGGCGTGTGAAGCAGCGTCGCCTTCTGATCGGAGTCGCCTTGGGTGGCGTTCTCGTTTCCTTCGGCGATTCGCTTTGGGCGCAAGATCCGCCCATCGAGCCCGACGATGGGTGGACGGTCGATCGCGTCGCCACCCTTGTTCATCATGCCCAGACCCGGGTGATGGGCCGTGACCCATTCATGGCCACGTGGGTGATTGAACGTGCCACGACTCCGTTTTCACGCAAGTCCCCCACCTCGCCTGACGAACTTGACGCGCTGGTCAAGGCCGTGGCGTTCGATCCGGTCGCTTCGCTCGAAGTGTGGTGGTCGTCAGGACGGTACCGTGTGGCTCTTGCGGTTGATGGGCGCCACGAGCTAGAGCAGTACTGGGATGGCGAACAGGCAGCCGTCCGCCGGCGCACAGGCACCATAGACATGGGCGCAATGCATTCAGCACCGGACACGAGAGGATTCGCCTACCTTCTCAATGAATTGGAGGGCGTGGTTCGACTTCAATTCCCGTCGCTTGCCGAAATGATCCGGCGGAGTGAACCAATGTCTCACGAACAAACCGATGGCCGTTTGACGTGGAGGTTCAAGGGGTCAACGCAATCTGACGGATACTGGGAAGTTGAACTCGATGTGGCACATCAACGACTACTTCGATTCACCCAACATTTCACCGATTCGAAGAACCCCGAAGGTTTGCCACGGCTGCGAGTCGATCGGATCATCACTGACTGGGAACCACCAGACCAGGGTGGCCGCGCCATCGAGGGATTTGTCATCGTCGGAGGCAGTTCACGTGACGGCATCACGCCCCCGGACGGTAAATGGCACGGTCGAGTCGAGCGGTACAGACGGGTCAAGATCGAGCCGTTGACGCCGCTCGATGAGATGTTCAGGCCGGCGCTCGATAAGGGCACGCCGGTCAGCGATGAACGCGCTGGGCTTCAGTTCGTCGTCGGTGAAGGCACATTCGTCGTGGACGGCGTGATCTATCGCACCCGGGAGCCGATTCTGTCGCATCCGGGTGAACGGATGACCGAACTCCTCGCATCGGCGGAGCGCGTCGTCGAGGTTCAACCCATCGCCGCCCCCGCCACGCCCGGCCCGCTCCGCTCGTGGCTGAACCCGCTCGCCTATGGCATCGTGGCCGCGGCTGCGGTCCTCGGCGTGATCTGGTTGTTCCGGTACATTGGCGCGCGACGCGCCGAGGGGGCGGTATGATGCGCACCAGACCGTTGATACTCACTTGTGTTGTGGTCGGCGTCCTGGGTTCCGCGGCGGCGCTCGTCGGCTGGGTGACCGGCGCTCAAGGGCAGGCGGTCCGCCTGGACGGTGACGTGTCGTACGATTTTGGCGAGATCGTACTCAGCGACAAATCAAAGTTATACGAGCACACGTTCCGGCTCGTCAATGCATCGCGCGGGTACCTTCACGTCGAAGGCGTGACTTCCACCTGCGGATGCGTGGGTGTCGATGCGGAGCCGAAGAGCATCGCGCCGGGGGAGTCCCTGACCGTCAATGTCAAGATCGCGGTTCACAAGCCGGGGCAGTTCGGGCAACTGGCGGCCATGCGATTCGCCGGCTACGCACAGCCCGTTCAGTTGACGCTCCAAGCACGAGTCGTGCTGCCCGAGGCGCTGACTGCGCTCATTGATGAAGTTGTCGTCGCGCGCGACACGCCGCGCCGTATCCCCGTCCAGTACTCCAGTCGCAGCCCAGGTCAGAGCGCGCCCCCGCAACTGAAAGTTCTGACGCCAAACGGATACTCGTCCACAACCGGCGAATGGATGCGCGTCTCGGGCGGAGAAGCGGCTGCGTCCAGTCGGTGGCAGTGTGAGTTGACGATCGAGGCCCATGAAGGCGACAGTTCAGGCGACGTGATGCTCGAAGTTCCAGGCGCCGACGTTCACTTGACGCTGCCTGTTCGTGTTCGTTGAAGGTCCGTGTCGCCGTTGAGCGTCGCGCCAGTTACTCATCGAACCCTCACCCCCGCAAACTCCAGCAGCATCGCCGCGTGGCTTTTGATGCCGCGCTGGTAGCAGGTCAGCTCGAACTTCTCGTTGGGCGAATGTACGCGGTCGTCGTCCAGACCGAAGCCCACCAGCAGTGAATCGAAGCCGAGAATCCGCTGGATCGAGCCCACCAGCGGGATCGACCCGCCCGTGCCGATCAGTTTTGTCTCATTCGTGTACACCCTGCCCAGCCCGCGGGCGGCGGCCTTGACGAACGGCGAATCGCCCGGCACGCGGATCGCCGGGCTCATGCCGTGCGGGTGAATCTCCCAGCGGCAGTCGGGCGGCGTGCGGGCTTCCAGGAACGCCTTGATGCCGTCGTACACCTTCTTCGGGTCCATCGAGGGCACCAGGCGGCACGAGAGTTTGGCCGTGGCCTTGGAGGCGATCACCGTCTTGGCCCCTTCGCCGGTGTATCCGCCGTACAGCCCGTTGATGTCGCAGGTGGGGCGCGACCAGACGCGTTCGAGCGTGGTGCGGCCCTTCTCGCCGCGCGGCGTCTTGAGCCCCGCGCCGCCGAGGAACTCCACCTCATCGAACTCCAGCGATTCCCACTGCTTCCGCTGCTGGGGCGTCAGTTCCTCCACGTCGTCGTAAAAGCCGGGGATCTGGATGACGCCGTCGCTGTTGATGAGCTGGCCGAGAATGCGGCAGAGGTCGTTGCAGGGGTTGGCGACCGCGCCGCCGTACATGCCCGAGTGCAGATCCATGGCGGGGCCGTGGAGCGTCACTTCCACGTACACCAGCCCGCGCAGGCGCGTGGTGATGGCGGGCGTATCCACATCCCACATGCCGGTGTCGGAGACGATGCACACGTCGGCGGTGAGCATGTCCTTGTGCTGTATGAGGAACGGGTCGAGCGACTTGCTGCCGGATTCCTCCTCGCCCTCGATAAGCACGGTGATCCTGGCGGGCAGTTCGCCGTGAGTTTTCTTCCACGCGCGGAAGGCCTCGATGAAGAGCATCACCTGGCCTTTGTCATCGACCGCGCCGCGGGCCACGATGCGCTTGCCGTGCGGCCCATCGACGATAGTGGGCTCGAAGGGCGGGCTGGTCCACAGATTCAGCGGGTCGGGCGGCTGTACGTCGTAGTGGCCGTAGTACAGCAGGTGCGGCCCGGCGTAGCCCTTGGGCCCCGGGTAATGCCCGACGACCATGGGGTGCCCCTGCGTGGGGTAGGGCTTGGCGTCGAAACCGATCGAGCGCAGGTCCGCCGCCACGTGCTCGGCGCAGCGCCGGGTGTCGGCGTTGTGCTTGCTGTCGGTGCTGACGGAGGGGATGCGCAGCAGGTCGCTCAGGCGAGTGACGGCGGCATCGAAGTCGGCGTCGATGTGGGCGAGGACTCTGGTGAGGTCGTGGGTGGGCATGATGGCATCCTGACGGTCACGGTGCGTGACGCGATCATAGGGGTGTGACAACCGCGCCGAACGTGAATCAGGCGCCGGAGTTGTTGCGGACAGGCGCGCAAGTCATCGCGTGTTCGTTGCGGACAGCGATGAACCATGCCCTTCCAGCGTTCTTTGCGTGCGGTCGATTTCCGCCATCTCGTACCGCACGAACGCCTCGATGGCCTCGTACTCCGCCAGCCCGAGTGAGTCGTAGAGCTTCGCGGTGGCGCGGTTGCGCTGCTCGGCCCGCTGCCAGAACTCGCGCTGATCCGTGCCGGGGAAGAGGGCCTTGTCCTTCTGCGACTGGTGCTTGAAGATGGCGTTGATCTTCCGCCGCAGCTCCTGCGGGCTGAGCGGCACGGCCATCTGGATCTTCTCCGGCTCCCATTCCTGCCACGCCCCGCGGTAGAGCCACACTTCGCAGTCGCGGAACCAGGAGAAGCCCGCTCCCTCACGGTCGCGGCTCACTGGGGCGCTGGTGACGTCCGCTCCCTCACGGTCGCGGCTCGCTGACACCTCACGGCTCGCCGAGGCGCTGCCCGCGCTGATCCGCTCCAGCGCCTGCATGATCGCACTCAGGCACACCCGGTGCGTGCCGTGCGGGTCGGACAGGTCGCCCGCCGCGTACACCTGGTGGGGTTGAATCTTTTCCAGCAGGTCCACGATGATCTGAACGTCCTGCTCCGACAGCGGCTTCTTGCGCACGCGCCCCGTCTCGTAGAACGGCATGTCGAGGAAGTGCAGGTTGGCATCCGGCACGCCGCACGATCGGCAGGCGGCGCGGGCTTCGCCCCGCCGGATCAATCCCTTCAGGGCCTGCACCTCGGGCGAATCCACCTGGCCCGGCGTCTTGTTCTTGAGAAACTGCTCGATGTGACGCTCGATCTCCGCCGCCCGCTGGTGGTCGATGCCGAAAAGCTGGTTGAAGTCTGTGGCGAAGTCGGCGAAGCGGATGGCGTCGTGGTCGAAGACCGCGATGTTGCCTGAAGTCTGGTAGGCCACGTGGACCTCGTGACCCTGATCCACCAGCCGGATGAGCGTGCCGCCCATCGAGATGACATCATCATCCGGGTGAGGCGAGAAGATCAGCACGCGCTTGGGAAAGATCGCGTCGCGCGGGCGGTCCAAGTCGCCCGGCTGCTTGGCCGTGCGCGGTTTGCCCCCCGGCCAGCCGGTGATGGTGCGGTGCATCTCGCGGAAGATGCGCAGGTTGATGTCGTAGGCGTCGCCCGACTCGGCGAGCAGATCCTGCAGGTGATGCTCGTTGTAATCCTCGTCCGTGAGCTTGAGAATGGGCTTGCCCGTAGTCTGCGCCAGCCAGAGCACCGCCTTGCGGATGAGGGCGTCGCTCCACTCCATCGGCCCCAGCACCCACGGGCAGCGACAGCGCGTGAGTGATGCGGCGGCGGCCTCGTCCAGGTAAATGCGCGCGTCCGGATGATGCTGCAGGTAACTGGCCGAGACGGACGGCGACACGTCGCCCTCCACCGCCTGCGCGATCACCGGGGCCTTGTGCTCGCCGAAGGCGATCAGCACGATCCGCCGGGCCTTGAGAATCGTGCCTACGCCCATGGTGATGGCCCGACGGGGCACGCTCTCCTCGCCGAAGAAGTCGCTGGCTGCGTCCATCCGCGTGATGCGGTCGAGCGTGATCAACCGCGTACGGCTGTCGCGGGCCGAGCCGGGCTCGTTGAAGCCGATGTGCCCGGTGCGCCCGATGCCCAGCAGCTGCAGATCGACGCCGCCATGCTGCTCGATCGACCGCTCATACTGCTCGCAGAAGGCGAAGACGTGCTCGATTGGAACCGTGCCATCGGGAATGTGAATGTTGGCCGGGTCGATGTCCACGTGGTCGAACAGGTGCTCCTGCATGAACCGCCGGTAGCTCTGCAGCTCATGCGGCTGCATGGGGTAGTACTCGTCCAGGTTGAACGTGACGACGTTGCGGAAGGAGAGCCCCTCCTCGCGGTGCATGCGGACGAGTTCGTTGTACACGGTGACGGGCGTGGACCCCGTGGCCAGCCCGAGCACGCAGGGGCGGTTCTCCGCTTGCCGGGCGCGGATGAGCGCGGCAATTTCCCGCGCCACCGTGGCCGACACCTCGTGCGGCTCGTGCAGAACGGTGACGGGAATGCGCTCGCGCTGGGTGAGGTAGTCAGGCGTCATGTGCGATTATTGGCGCGGCGACGGTCGAGTCCCGACCCGCCGAGCCGCCAATCGCCCGGTTCCGCTGCTCCCGATGCGACGTCGTCCGCTGCCATCTCGTTGCGGGTTCGGACGTCATCGTCCGACTGGTCCACCCCCGCGCGTGCGGGGGCTGGCGCCGCCTTCATGCCCTATACTCCGCCATCTCGTCCGCGTCTGGAACCGGCGCCCGTGTCAGGCGGGCGACGGGCATGAAACCCCCCCTGACGACATCATTCCGCACGATGCGCGCCTGATCCGCTGGCGAAGCATGTGCGTTTCGCGCACGAGACCCCATGGCCATTCATCCATTGCCTGTTTTTGAAGCCGACGCCGACCCCGCGCGCCGCGACGCCATGACCGACCGGGAGATTTACGAGCGGCTGGAGGTTCCCAAGTCGCTGGTGGTCAAGTTCGGCGCGATGAAGATGATCGCCGAGTTCCGTTACGAGGGCGGCGTGAAGCCGGGGTGCGGCACCAAACTGGTCGCCCGCACCCACCGCGGCACCGAACTGGTGGAAATGCTCACCACCACCTGTGAGAACTCGGGCTGCTCCAAATCGATCACGCGGCGGGAGATGCTGGAGTACATCGAGAACTCGGGCGGACGGGATTTCCCCTTTCACACGAACGGGTTGATCCTGCGCGTCGCCACCATCGATGACCTCAACCGCGCCGGCGCACTGGAAGCCAAGAGGCCGCAGTGGGTCAAGGAGATCAAGCAACTGGTGCGGGAGCGCGGGTTGGACGTTCAGATGAAGGTCGTGGATGTGGAGCCGATCCTCGGCGAGGAGATCCTCACCGTCTACTACATGTCCGAGGAGCGCGTCGACTTCCGCGACCTGGTGAAGGAACTGGCGGCCCGGTACGGCACGCGCATCGAGATGCGGCAGGTCGGCGCCCGCGACGAAGCCCGGCTCGTGGCGGACTACGAACGCTGCGGCCAGCACTGTTGCTGCAAGAACTTCCTGAAGGTGCTCAAGCCCATCTCGATGCGGGCCGCCAAGATGCAGAAGGCCACGCTCGACCCGCTCAAGATCTCCGGCCGGTGCGGGCGGCTCATGTGCTGCCTGCGCTACGAGGACCAGACCTATCAGCAGTTGAAGAAGAACCTGCCGCATCGCAAGACGCGCGTGGGAACGCCCGAAGGCCCGGGAATCGTGCTGGATTCCAAGATTCTCGCGCAACTGGTGCTTGTGCAACTGGAGCACAACGGCGAGGAGATCGCCGTGCCGGTGGAGGAGCTCTCTGATCCCGAGACTTGCCCGCGGCCCAGTGAGGGCGGGGCGAGGCGCTTCGCCCGCGTCGAACCCGAGGATCCACTTCGCGGCATGACCGAGGACGAGGTGGAGGAACGGGTCTCCGGGAGCAGCGCCGGAGAGCGTCGAGGCGGCGAGGAACGCTCCCGTCGCGGCGATGATCGACGACGCGATCGCGGCCCGCGCGATGATCGGGGCGCCGCGCGGCCGGATGGCGGTGAGGCGCGAGGCGGGGAGCCGCGACCGTCCCGAGCCGACCGGCAGGATCGTTACCGCCAGCGGAGCCAGCGGCTTGAGCGGGAACAGCCGACATCGCCTTCCGAGTCATCACCCGAGGATGCGCTCCGTTCGGACGAGACAGTGTCCGCTCGACAACCCGAGGTCGATCAGCCCGCGGACCATCGGTTGGAGGACGGCGCCGCCGCGTCGGGCGAAGGCGTCCAGCGACGCCGGGAGCGCGGGCGTCGCCGTCGCCGTCGCGGGCGGGGCGAACGCCCTGATGGGGAGCGAGGCATGACGGCCGGTCCTGACTCGGGCGTCGGATCGGATCGCCCGGCCGCGCCGGAGGGCGGCGGTGACCCCGGCGTCGAAGATGGGGGCGGTTCCGGCGCCGGAGAAGGGCGACAAGGCGGTCCGCGCCGCCGTCGCAGGCGTCGTCGTCGCGGCGGGGGCGGGCGCGGACCGGATGGCACATGACGATGAGGACGTGCGACTACCGGGTCAACGCGCTGGAATCCTTCACGCCCAGCGTCTCGTAGATGCGCTTGGTGGCGCTGGACCTGTTGAGCGTGTAGAAGTGAATGCCGCGCACGCCTTCGTCCAGCAGGTCGCGGCATTGCTCGGTGGCCCAGTGGACGCCGACGCGCTCGACGGCGTCGGGATCGTCCTGGGCGCGGAGGAGCATCTTCTGAAGCCGCGCCGGGAAGTTGGCGCCGCCCGCCAGGTCCGCCATGCGCTTCATGCCCGCGATGGAGGTGATGGGCATGATGCCCGCGATGAGCGGCGCCGTGATGCCCGCCAGTTCGCAGCGCTCGCGCCAGTCGAAGAACGCGCGGTTGTCGAAGAAGAGTTGCGTGACGATGTAGTCCGCCCCGGCGTCGACCTTGGCCTTGAGAAAGTCCATTTCGCGGAGCCGGTTGGGGGTATCGGGGTGCCCCTCCGGGAAGCCCGCCACGCCGATGCCGAACCCGCGCCGGTCGGGGTGACGGCCAGATTCGTTGAAGAGCCGGATATGACGCACCAGGTCGGCGGCGTGACGAAAATCGGCGGTGTCATGGCGATAGTCGGGCCGGTCGCGCGGCGGATCGCCGCGAAGGGCGAGGATGTTGCTGATGCCCGCCTCGGCGTGCCGGGCCAGGATGGCGTCCACGTCGGCCGGCGCGTGGCAGACGCAGGTGAGGTGCGGGATCGGGTCGAGCGTCGTCTCACGCCGCAGCCGGACGACCAGGTCGTGCGTCCGCTGGCGCGTTGAGCCGCCCGCACCATACGTCACCGACACGAAAGAGGGAGCCAGGGCCTCGAAATCCGCGATGCGGCCGAACAGCGCCTCCCACCCGTCCTCGGTGGCGGGGGGGAAGAACTCGAAACTGATCGTCGTGCGATGCCTCGCGAAGATGTCGGCGATGTGCATTTCGGTATGATACGTCCCGCCGCGTGATTCGACGCCGCCCTGAATCGACCCCGCATGAGTTACCGCGCCAAAGTTCCCAAGCCGACCGTCAAGCGCCTGTCGTTGTACCTGCGCGAGCTCGAGCATCGGGTGGAGCAGAAGCAGCCGACCATCAGCAGTCGGCAACTGGGCGATGCCCTGGGTCTCACCGATGCTCAGGTGCGCAAGGACCTGGCCTATTTCGGACAGTTCGGGCACCCCGGCATCGGGTACGACGTGACCAACCTGGTGGATCGCCTGCGGAAGATTCTGGGCACGGATCGCACGTGGAACACGGCGCTGATCGGCGCCGGAAACCTCGGACGCGCCCTGATGGCCTATGGCGGGTGGCAGCAGCGCGGCTTCGACATCGTGGCCGTGTTCGACCAGAACCCCGATCTCGTCGGTCAGTGGCTCGAGAATCACCGAATTCGGCCCATGTCGGATCTGGCCATGCTGGTGAAGGAGCGCGACATCCGGCTGGCCATGATCGCCGTGCCCGCCGACCGGGCGCAGGAGGTGGCAGACCGTCTCATCGCCGCCGGGGTTCGCGGCATTCTCAACTTCGCGCCGCGTCGGCTGGACGTGCATCAGGCGGTGAGCATCTCCAGCGTCGATCTGGCGCTGTCGCTTGAGCAGCTGGCCTTCCAGGTGTCGCTGGGTCTGCTGGGTTCGCTGGATGAAGACGATGACTGATCGCGCCGCGCCGCCATTCCGCGTGGGACATGGGTATGACCTGCATCGGCTGGAGCCGACGGCTCCCCGGGGACGAGGCCGCCCGTTTGTGCTGGGCGGCGTGGCGTTTCCCGATCATCCGACCGGTCCGGCAGCGCACTCCGACGGTGACGCCCTGCTTCACGCGATTACCGACGCCATTCTGGGCGCCTTGGGCGAGCCGGACATCGGACGGCTCTTTCCCGACAACGACCCTGTCAACGCGGGACGCGACTCGGCGGACTTCCTGCGCGAGGCGGTTCGCCGCATGCGAGCGGCGGCGTACGAACTGGGCAACCTCGACGCCACGGTGATCTGCGAGAAGCCGAAGATCGGCCCTCGTCGCGACGCCATCGTGGAGAACCTGGCCGCGCTGATCGGATGCGATCGATCACGCCTCAACGTCAAGGGCAAGACGCACGAGCAGGTGGACGCGGTGGGGGAAGGCCGGGCGGTGGAGGTGCATGTCGCCGCGCTGTTGATCCGCTTGGGGTCAACACAGGGTGACACGCGGCGACACGGAGGATGAGGAGCGTTGCGACTCGGTGAGGAAACAGCCGACCAGTGGACTGGTGGTGTTGTTGAAGTCGTTCGATATCAGCCCGCGTGAATGATCACGATGTCCGACAGGAGCAGCGCGGGCGACAGGCGAGTTCATCCGCGCCCGCTCCGTGCTTCGTTCACGTCCCCGGTGGTGAACCTAGTCCAGGTACACGAACTCGTTCAGGTTCAGCAGCATCAGGGCGAGATACTTCATCGCCTGCTCGGGTGTCTGGGCATCGACCGTCTGCAGTTCGTCAAGCAGCGACAGGCATTCGCGCAGATCATCCGGGTGCGGGTCGCGGCTGGTGAGCAGCCGGAAGGCGTGACGGATCTGCGCGGCGTGGTCTCCGCCCGCCTCGCGCTCCAGCCGCCGGGCGAACAGTTCCGCCTGCTCCTGCATGAACTCGCCGTTGAGCAGGGTGAGCGCCTGCGTGGGCTGTGTCGTGACGAATCGCACGTCGCAGGAGTTGTCGGTATCCGCCATATCGAAGCTGACGAGCAGCGGCATGAGCAGCGATCGCTTGATGTGGATGTAGATGGTGCGCCGGGCGGCCTGCCGCGGATCGGAGCGTCCCCACGCCTGGTCGGGGCGCGAGGCCGTCTGGAGCACCTCGCGCGGCATGGGCGGGTAAACGCTGGGGCCGCCCATTTCGAGGTTGAGCGTGCCGCTCATCGCCAGCACCGAGTCGCGCAGTTCCTCCGCGGTCAGCCGCCGCATGTTGAAGCGCGTGAAGAGGTTGTTCTCGGGGTCGGCTTCAATCGCCCTTGCGTCGCCGCGCGACGACATGCGGTAGGCGCTTGACGTCATGATGAGCCGGTGCATCGACTTGATCGACCACTGGCGGGCGGTGAACTCGCTCGCCAGCCAGTCGAGGAGCTCCGGGTGCGTGGGCGCCTCACCCAGCCGCCCGAAGTCGTTGGGCGTGCGCACGATGCCCCGGCCGAAGTGATGCTGCCACAGCCGGTTGGCCATCACGCGGGCCGTGAGCGGGTTTTCCGGGCTGGCGATCCACCGCGCCAGGGTCAGGCGGCGGCCTGATGTTTCCGCGCTGTCGGGCCGCGTATCGATGGGACGCGGGGGGGCGGCGGTGGAGGATGTCGCGGGGGGAGTAGGGGGGTCGGGGAAGCCGAGGATCGACGGGTAGCCGGGCGTGACCTTCTCGCCGATCGAATGCACGTTGCCGCGCTGACGCACGAATGAATCGGGCGGGTTCGCCCCCTGCTCCATGACGCAGAGCACCTCGGTCGTCTCTCGCACCGGCTTGCGCAGCCCGCGCAGGTCGGTCAGCACTTCCTGGTAGCGGCGGTGCTCCTCCTCGCCCAGGGCGGCTCGAACGCGATCGGCGAAGGCGGGAGAGAACCCCTCGCCGTACGTCAGCGACAGGATCTCGTGCTCGCTGAGCGCCCGCGCATAGAGGCGCACATCGTCCAGATCGCCCCGGAAGTGGTTGTAGCCCGGCATCATGCGTCCGATGTCGAGATGCGCCGGGGCGTCAAGCGGCCTGGTCGAGCCCTTCGCCTGCGCCACCGGCTCGCCGTCCACGAACAGCCGGATCAGGCCGCTCGAACGCTCGCGCGTGAAGGCCACGTGATGCCACAGCCCGTCGTTGTAGCCGGGCGGGGAATGAATGAACGTCTCCGGCTCGCCCGTTCCCGCGGTGATGCGCCCATCGGAGTGATACGAGACGCCGAAGTCGCGCACGATGCCGCGCACCTCGCCATCCACCAGCCCCGCGCCGAGGAACCAGCGATAGTCATTGCCGCCCGGTCCCGTGCCGGTGGTGCGCAGCCAGAAGGCGATGGTGAAGTCATCCTGCACCGGACGGACGATGCGGATGAAATCGCGCCGCCCGTCAAACGTTCGCGCTGCTCCGTGGCGACCATCGGCGGCGACTGCGGTACCCCGCATCTCCGCCTGCATGGCCGTCATGGCATGGCGGAATCGGGCATCGTCTGTCTCATCAAACGAAAGATGAACGACGGGACCAGCCGCGGCGTCGCCCGCTCCACCTGGGAGATGCCCGGGGTGAGGGCTCTTCGCCTCCGCGGCCAGCGTGTTGGCGCGAATCTCCTCCAGCCGCGACACCAGCCGATCGCGCCGCTGCGCGTAGTCCACCAGTCGATGGTGAAACTCCGAACTGCCCAGGTCCACCGGCACGCTGCGCAGGTAGTTCTCCGGGTTCACGCTGTTGCCGGGGTTGACCTTGTACGGCTTGATGTTCTCGAAGAACGCCAGGAAGCGGTAGTAGTCGCGCTGGGGGATCGGATCTTTCTTGTGATCGTGGCAGCGGGCGCAGCCGATGGTCATGCCCAGCATCGCCTGCGCCGTGGTGGAGATGACGCCATCGAGGTCGTCGTACTGCGCCTGCTTGACGTCCGTGGGCTCATCGTCCCAGATACCCAGCCGGTAGTACCCGGTGGCGGTCAGGGTGTCCACGGTGGCGTCGGGCAGTTCATCGCCCGCGAGCTGCTCGATGATGAAGCGGTCATACGGCTTGTCGGAGTTGAAGGCCCGCACCACGTAGTCGCGGTACTTCCACGCCATGGGCTTGGGCCGGTCGCGTTCGAAGGAATCCGTCTCGGCGTAGCGCACGATGTCGAGCCAGTGACGTCCCCACTTTTCGCCGTAATGAGGCGACTCAAGCAGCCGGTCGATGAGTCGCTCCCATGCGTCCGGTGCATCGTCCGCCACGAAGGCGGCCACTTCCTCCGGCGTCGGCGGCAGACCCAGCAGGTCGTAGTACGCCCGGCGAATGAGGGTGACCTTGTCCGCCTCAGCCGCGGGTGACAGGCCCTGCTGCTCGATCCGCGACAGAATGAACGCGTCGATGGGGTTGGCGACCCAGGCGTCATCGTTGACAGTGGGCACGTCCGGCCGGGTGAGCGGTCGATACGACCACCAGCCACCGTCGCGGCTCTCCCCGGGCGAACCTGCCGGCGCGACCGCCAATCCGAACCCGAGAGCCAGCGCGGCCGCGCTGCCCAACGTGATGAAATGAAGCGTGCGTCTCACGCTTACAGCATACCGCACGATGGCGGCCGCGCACACCGCAATCCGCTCATTCGAACCTCAGGTGAACAGGGCGACATGGCCGCCGGAAATGGCTCAGTCCCCCGCGTTGATCCGCTTCGTCTTCTTCATACCCACGGGGTCGAAGACCTCGACCTGGCCCTCGCCGTTCTCGGTGACGCCCAGCTTGACCAGTTCCTTTTCGTTGTCGTTGAAGGTCGTGAGCAGACCAAACCCGCCGGTGGTGACGCCCAGACGCACGATCGTCTTGCCGTCCTTGTTCATGGTCTTGAAGAGCCCGTGACCCCCGGTCGAGACGCCGATCTCGGCGAGTTCCTTTCCTTCGCCGTTGTAGGTGGTGACGACGCCTTCGCCGCCCTCGGCCACGCCCAGAGCGACCAGTTCCTCATCCTTGCCGTTGACCGTGGCCAGATAGCCCTCGCCGTCCGCGGTGGCGGTAAGGTTGATGATCATTCCGCCGTCGCGGTTGAAGGTCTTGGCGGTGCCATGCCCGCCGGGTGTGGCCCCGACCCGAAAGACCGGGTTCTCCTTGCCGTTGAACACAGTGATGGTGCCGGAGACTCCCTCGTTGCGGCCGTAGGTGTCTTCGAGCTTCAGCAGGATCGTGCCATCCTCTCTCACCAGGTGGAACGCCCTGGCCTTGATCACATCCGGCGCCGGCTGCGGCTGGCGGGCAAGACCCAGCAGCCCGCCGACCAGCAAGGCCAACCCCGCCACGCCGAGACCGGCTCTGAGGGAACGATTCTGGCGCTCCAGGCGATCGATGCGGGCTTCGAGGGTCATGGCGGGCATGTGCGGCTCCTTGTGGGTGGTTGGAAGAAATCGCTGTGGAGATGGGTTGGCACGCAGGCGCCGGTGCGTCATCACTGACAGAGAAGTCGATTCGAGACCCAAGAACCAGCTTCACCCTCGGAATGCCGGCGAAGCGGTCCATCGACGGGCGACGCCGCCAGTCTCTGCGTCCCGGGCGTCGCGCGACGACATGGTACCGGATGGCGTCAGCCGTTGGAACGCGGCGTGACCAGCATCCCACGGTTTGAAACCATTCCGCTACACTCTCCGCGGGAGTGTCAGCACGCCTGGTGGCGGCCACGGGCTTCAAACCCGGTGTGGGGCTGGTTCAGCCGGTCCCGGGTGGGTTCGATTCCCATCCACTCCCGTTGACGGGGCGTTGTGACGGATCGCGTCACTCGATGACTTCGCGTGCGTTTGGTGCCTGTTTTCAGGCACTTTCGCGCTGTTCGACAGTGAAGCGTCAGCGTCAGTCGGCGACATCCAACGACCACCCGCGACCCTCGGAAGTGAGCGCATTTGTGAGCGCATTTCGGGCGCGTCAGCCCCGTCCGTCCCGGTTGCCCGCAGCTCCGAATCGATCATCGCGTCGAACCGAGGCAGCCGCTCGATTGCATCCGTCACCGGCAGCAGGTCGGCATCGGTGTACGTCCGCATCGTCAGCTTCATGTCGCTGTGACGCATGGCGGCCATCGCCACCCGAGGTCCGACCTTGGCCCGGCTCAGGTTCGTGCCGAAGGTGTGGCGCAAGGCGTGGAAATCCACCGACCCCCGATCACCATCCTGAATCGGAATCTCCGCCGCCGTGCAGTCGGCGTGCAGTTCCGCCACGGAAGGCACGCCGCGCGGGAATACACGATCGGACGAAGCGGCATCGGCGGGCCTGATGGCTCGCAGCGCTTCCGCCAGATCATCGCGAATGGCGATGGCCGCCCGCCTGGCGTTCTTCGTCGTCGATGCACGGACATCGAGGAATGGCGACGGCGAGTCCAGATGCACATCGCCCCACTCCAGCGCCTCCAACTCGCTCCGGCGCAGGCCGGTCACAAGCGCCGCCAGGTATGCCGTGCGACGGGGGCCAGCCACGGCGAGCAGCCGCACGCATTCATCCACCGTCAGGGCGCGACGTTTCCGGCGCTCACGTCCCGCGGTCTGAACCCGCTCGACCGACGTCAACGGATTGCCCGCGATCTTCCCCTGTCGGTGCAGCCAACCAAGAAGCCCACGCGCCGCGCTCAGGTACTCGTTGAGGGTCTTGGCGCTCATCGTGTCGCCCTGGCGGCTTCGCCAGGCGATGAAGGACTCGGCCGAGACATCCCGAAGCAGAGACCAGCCGCACTCCTTCATCAGCCGCCGGATGCGCCACTTGACGGGCTCGAAGTACTCCTTCGAGCGCCTGCGCGCCTTCACGTCCGCGATGAAGTCATCCAGGTGATCCACCAGCGGACGTGCGGCGGCATCGCGTTGGACTCTGGGGGCGAGAATGCCCGCCAGCTCGCGTTCTTTCTCGACCACGATCTCCCGCAGACGGGCCTCGGCGATCCGCCGATCCGTCGTATGCAGCGCGACGTCATCCAGCTTCACCATGCCGGGCAGCTTGAATCGACCGCGGTAGTTCTCACGCGATCTCGACGCCCGCTTGCCGCGCCGCCTGGGAACGTAGACGTACTCGATCATGATCGACGCTCCTCCTTCAATCGCTCGATGTACGCCGTGACCTCGGATTGCGGCCATCGCGCGCACCGACCGACGTAGACCGGCTTCGAAAACTTGCACTGCGCAACCAGCCGCCATACCCCCCGGGCGCAGATACCCAATGACTTCGCCACCTGTCGCACGGAAAGAAGAAGATCAAGATGTGGTCTGTCGTCCATGACGAATCACCAGAAAATACGAATGAGAATCAGGCGGGCTTCGGATGAACGCCATCCGCTTCGCCGCCCTTGTTGTGCTGCCTCGCCTTGCCTCGCCGCGTCTGTTCACGCAGCCGCTCCGCCTTGGCCCTCGCCGCAGTCAGGTCGATATGCTCGCCCATCACCGCCGAGATTGCGCGGATGATCTCGGGACGCTTCGACATGGCGTCATAGATGGCCCGGAAGACCGGACTTTCGAGTTCGTGGAGGAACTCCTCCTCCTGTCCGATCTCATTGCGGCAGAACCGCTCGATGATCGCGGAGCGCGAGTCGCCGCGCTTGTCCGCGGCATCGTCGATCCGCTTGAGGAGATCGGCGTCGATGGTGATGTTGATGGCGGTCTTTCGGGCCATGGTGCTACCAGCATACACCATATCATACCATTGTGTCAAGTCGTCTCTTCAGGCCAGAACCGGTGAGCCAGCCGGACAGGCGACGGGCCGTGGCGGCTCAGGCCGCGATCTGAATGTGAACTTCACGTCCGATCGCGGTCGGCCTCGGGATCGGGTCGCCATCCTCCAGGAGCCCTTCCAGGTGGAACTCGATCGCCTCCCGGATGTTCCGCAGGGTCTCATCGACCGTCCTGCCGGTGGACACGCAGCCGGGAAGGTCCGGCACGTAGGCGCTGAAGTTCGCCCCCGCATTCTCGATCACGACGGCATAGGTCAACTCGTGCTTCTTCATGGCGATCACCTGGCGAGTCCCGCCTGCTTGCGGATGCTGTTCCATGTCCCCGGCGACAGATCATCGTTCAGGTTGCCGGGCACCGTGACCTTGCCCGGCCGCGTCGGGTGTTTGAACTGATGATGGCTGCCCCGCGTCCGATGCAGCCGCCAGCCCTCCTGCTCGATGAGTCGAATCGCATCCTTGACTTTCATCAGTGTAGCCCATCCCGATGCAGTGGAAATGCCGGGCGAACAAGGGGGAGTTGCTGCCCTGACCACCAGATGCTTCCAAGAAAAAGACCGCCCTGCCGTTAGGCATTGCGGTCGGCAGCCCCGTAGGGCTGTTGCCTGCGAATGTTTCTTCTTGTCGCGAAAAGCATTCGCGGGCTGAGAACAGGTACTTTGCATTATCCCCGATGCACACCTCCCGTCAATGCGAAGCTCAAGGACACAGGATTCGATCGCAAGCAGATAGCACCCGATCTCAGCCCCCGACCAATCCGCGACCCACGGCTTGCCGTCGACTCGTCGTTTCGTTGCGACATCGTCGGCGCTGGGCGTGATTCAGGCCATAGGGCCATGACGAAGAATAACAGGCATGTCGTTGACAGGCAAGCCGTGGAGGGTAAAATCAGCTCGCCACTGCGAAGCCCATCGGGCTCCGCAGCATGGATGCGGGTGTGGCGAAACTGGAAAACGCGGCGGTTTCCAAAACCGCTTACCTCCCAAAGGTTTTTGCGGGTTCGAGTCCCGCCATCCGCATTAACGGAAGGATATCGTCTGATTCACGAGACGTCCAACCCAAAAGGGGAAACCCATGTCCACGATGACACTTGGCCTCGACCTCGGTCCCACGTCCATCGGCTGGGCGTTGGTCGATGAGGAAGAAGGCAGGATCGTCGCCACCGGGGTTCGCGTCTTTCCTGAGGGGGTTGATCGCGACCAGCAGGGAGCGGAGCATCCCAAGAACGAACAGCGTCGCATCGCCCGCGGGATGCGCCGCCAGATCGCCCGCCGAGCCCGCAGAAAGAAGGCGTTACGGGCGGCCCTTGTCGAAGCGGGGCTGTACCCAGCCGAGCCCGCTGAGCAGGGGCGTCTCGATGCGCTCGATCCGTATGTGCTCCGCCGACGTGCGCTCACTGAGGCGCTGGTGCCGTTCGAGTTCGGTCGCATTCTCATCCACCTGAATCAGCGTCGTGGGTTCTTGTCCAATCGCCGGGAGGATCGAAAGCGCAGGAAGGAAACCTCAGAGCTCCTCAACGAGATCAGTTCGCTCGCAGCCAGCATCGAGGAGGCAGGACACGAAACCCTTGGCCAGCATTTCGCCTCTATTCGCGCCGGAAACCCCCGTGAGCGCGTGCGGGGCCACCACACCCGTCGCGACATGTACGAGAGGGAGTTCGATCTGCTTTGGGATCGTCAGCATGTCCATCACCCACAACTGCTGACCGATCAACTGAAGTACGGCGATGCAGGCAGACAGAGCTTTCCGAAGGAGCCCGACCCGCCAGCACGCAAAGGGCGATCACTCCTTCAGCGATTCGGCCTCCACGGCATCATCTTTTTCCAGCGGCCGATGTACTGGCCCAAGTCTGTGATCGGGCGATGCGAACTCCATCCGCGTGAGAAGAGGTGTCCGAGGGCCGATCGTGCCGCGCAACGATTCCGACTGCTCCAGGAGGTGAATAATCTCCGCATTCTTGATACCACCACAGGTGAGGAGCGAGCCCTCGAAAGCCATGAGCGGGCGCTCTTGATCGAGTATCTCCGGGTCGCGAAGGAACGGACCTTTGACCAGATCCGGAAGATGTTCAGCAAGAAACTCGATTGGCCCGAGTCCATTCGGTTCAACCTGGAACGAGGTGATCGCTCCAAACTGCTCGGCATGCCCACCGATGCAATCCTCAGCGCCAAGTCGCTCTTTGGAAAGGCGTGGCATGATCGAACTGAGGACGAGAAGAACCGCATCGTTCGGACACTACTTCACGCGACCGAGGAGGTCGTTCGACACCGGGCAGTGACAGAGTGGGGACTGAGCGAGGAGGCGGCGGAGGAACTCCTCGACACCGATCTTGAAGGAAAGGAGTCGAAGGGATACAGCTCATTGTGCGTCACTGCGATCGAGCAACTCCTGCCGCACTTGGAGCGTGGGCTATTGCTGATGACCAAAGACGGCACGCCGTCAGCGCTTTCCGAAGCGGGTTATCTCAGACCCGACCAGCGCGTCATCAACCAGTGCGACTGGCTGCCCGAACCGCCGGAGATCACCAATCCAATCGTCCGTGCCGCGCTGCACGAAGTTCGGAAGGTCGTCAACGCCATCATCCGCGAGTACGGAAGGCCGAATCGAATCCGACTCGAGTTGGCCAGGGAAGCCAAGGGAAGCGAGGCGACCAGAGCCCGGAAGACTCGCGAGATGCGTGAGAACGAAGCGCGAAGGGATGAGGCGGCCGAGCGTCTGCGAGAATGGCATGTTCCCGTCACCCGCGAATCGATCGAACGGTACCTTCTTTGGACCGAGCAGCATCGGGAGTGCATTTACTCCGGTCGCCCGATCAGCCAGGCGCAACTCTTCGGCGGGGAAGTGGACGTGGACCACATCCTGCCCTACTCCCGTTCGCTCGACAACTCGATGATGAATCGAGTGCTGTGCTTCCGGAGGGAGAACGCAGAAAAGAGAGATCGCACCCCGCATGAGTGGCTTGCAGAAAGCAACCCCGCGAAGTACGAATCCATTCTGCAGCGATCGAACCGCCTGCCTTACCCGAAGGCCCGCCGGTTTCGTGATCGTGAGGTATCGCTGGATTCGTTCTTCGCCCGTCAGTTCGTGGACACGACGTACATCACCACACAGGTGCATCAGTACCTTGAGTGTCTTGGAACCGAGATTCTCTGCATCAACGGCGTACACACGGCGGAGCTTCGGCGCCATTGGGGCTTGAACTCGGTTCTTCGTCACGATGACCTTGATCTCAAGAATCGAGACGATCACCGGCATCATGCGGTCGATGCCATCGTCGTCGCTTTGACGGATCGTTCACGGCTGCAGAATCTGGCACGGGTTCGGCGTCAGGGCGGAACAGAGACCACGGGCGAAGTGCTTGATGAGCCGTGGGAGAACTTCCGGACGGATGTCGAGGCGGCAGTAAACGCGATCAATGTCTCCCACCGACCCCGCAGACGAGTCAAGGGGGCGCTTCACGAAGAAACTATCTATGGACCGACGTCCCAATCTGGTGAATTTGCAGTAAGGAAACCGATCGAGTCGCTGACGGTATCCATGATCGACGATATTCGCGATGAGTCGATTCGAGCACTGGTCAAGTCTCGCGTGGAGCGATTCTCGGAGAGGATCAAGGGACAAACGATCCCGAAAGAAGTGTGGCAGGAACCGCTGAAGATGAAGTCGGGCGTTCCGATCAAGAAGGTTCGTCTGATCCGCCGCGATCTAACGATCCAGCCGATTCGTGGCGGCAGCGCGTGCGTGAAGCCCGGACGACTTCATCACGCGTGTATTTTCGAGTATCAGGATGAACGCGCGAAGATTCGTCGCGATGCTGTGTACGTCACCTTGCTCGAAGCGGTGAGGCGGAAGCGCGAAGGAGAGCCGATTATCAGTCGTGTTCATCCGGAGCGACCTGACGCCAAGTTCATCATGTCACTTTCTCCGGGGGACATGCTCCTTGCCGAGTTCCGCGGCTCGGTTCGACCTGTCATCGTCTCGACGCTGGTCTCCACGCAGAAGCGAGTTCACATTGTAGATGCCCGAGATGCCCGGCAATCTGCACAACGTGATGATGAAGGTAAGACCCCCTCGAGTCTCAAGGGTCGAAAGATCATCGTCGATCCAATAGGCCGCATTCGATGGGCCAACGATTGATCCGCACCTGAACTCGCTCAAGTCCGCCTCGCCAGTCGCCGATGACGCGCCAGTGCGGCTGTCGCGCGCGGTTCCGGGGGTCGGTCATGATCAAGCGCACCGTTGAGATTTCCCAGAAGCCAGCCCACCTGTCGGTTCGCCTCGACCAGTTGCTCATCCAGCCGCACGATGTCCCCGAGGGCGTCGGGACAAGCTCGATCCCCTGTGAAGACCTGGGCATCCTGGTGGTCGATCACAGCCAGTGCACCTATTCGCATCATGCCCTGGCTCGCATCGCGGAGCATGGCGGCGTTCTCGTGGTGTGCGGCCGGGATCACCTGCCCGCGGCGGTGCTGCTGCCGCTGGCGGATCACAACGAGGTCGTCTGGCGAATCAACGACCAGCTGGGCGTCTCCCGTCCGTTGCGAAAGCAACTCTGGCGGCAGATCGTGCAGGCCAAGATTCGCGCCCAGGCCGGGAATCTCCCGCGTGGTGATACGCGCTCGCGCCTGTTGGAAATGGCCCGCGACGTGCGCTCGGGCGACCCGACCAACATGGAGGCCCAGGCGGCCAAGGTCTACTGGTCCGCCTGGCTGGCGGCGGAGGCGATCGAGGGCGTCGCCCGCAAGACGGAGAAGTGTCAGCCGACGGGGATGGACGCCCAACGATTCCGGCGCGACCCTGACGGGACCGACCCGCTCAACGTGATGCTGAACTACGGCTACGCGGTATTGCGGGCCAGCGTGGCGCGGGCGATCATCGGGGCCGGGCTGCTGCCCGCCATCGGCATCCACCACTCCAGCCGCTCCAACCCCTTCTGCCTGGCGGATGACCTGGTGGAGCCGCTGCGGCCGATCGTCGATCGCCGGGTCCGTCAGTTGTATGTGATCCACGCCCGCCGCGAACTCAACCAGCCCACCAAGGCGGGCATCCTGCAGGTGCTGGGTGAGCCGGTCGCCACGGGGGGTGAAACCGGACCGCTCATGGTCGCCGTCCAGCGAATGGTCGTGTCGTTCCTCAAGTGCCTCCGTGACGTGACGGACGGGCTATGCGTGCCGATGCTGCCGCCGATCGAGGGGGGCGAGGCGCCATGATCGTCAGTGGGTACCGCTGCATGTGGGTTGTGACGATGTTCGATCTTCCGGTGGATACCAAGGCGGCCCGCCGCCAGTACGCCCTGTTTCGGAAGTTCCTGCTGCAGGACGGCTTCGCCAAGATGCAGTTTTCAGTGTATATCCGCCACTGCGCCAGTGAGGAGAACGCCGATGTCCACATCCAGCGGGTGCAGAAACACATCCCGCCGGACGGCGAGGTCCGCATCATCACAATCACGGACAAGCAGTTCGAGCGGATGCGTGTTTTCTGGGGAAAACGGCGCACCGCCCCCGAACAGGCCCCGAAGCAGCTGGAACTTTTCTAGCGGTGTTTCCTGGGTAACTCCTTTTCTGGCAGTCGGTTGGGCGCGAGGTAGTGTACCTGATCTCAGCCCGCGACCAATCCGCGACAGGCGGAAGCGCCGGCTGTGTCTTGCTGGAGTGTACCTGATCTCAGCCCGCGACCAATCCGCGACGGGGCTGGAAGATTCCCGATGAGTGGTACGAGTGTACCTGATCTCAGCCCGCGACCAATCCGCGACAAGTTCGAGGATGGGGTCAACCGATTCCGCAGTGTACCTGATCTCAGCCCGCGACCAATCCGCGACAATGTCGTGAAGGAATCGTGCGTGCTGGAAGTGTACCTGATCTCAGCCCGCGACCAATCCGCGACTGTCCGGAGGCAATCATGGCATCCAGAGAAGTGTACCTGATCTCAGCCCGCGACCAATCCGCGACACGTCGTTGATGACAGCCCGGACCGCCTCGAGTGTACCTGATCTCAGCCCGCGACCAATCCGCGACGTCACCGATCGCCCGCCCGTCTTCTTGACAGTGTACCTGATCTCAGCCCGCGACCAATCCGCGACATGTGCGGTGCGGCTTTGGCGTTGTACCAAGTGTACCTGATCTCAGCCCGCGACCAATCCGCGACTGGTATCGGCAAGTCTGCCACCGACTGCTAAGTGTACCTGATCTCAGCCCGCGACCAATCCGCGACTGGGTGGTCGTGATCGGCGCACTGATTGAAGTGTACCTGATCTCAGCCCGCGACCAATCCGCGACCGAGTACGCTGCCGTCGCGGCGGGCCCCCTAGTGTACCTGATCTCAGCCCGCGACCAATCCGCGACCGACGGTACCGATCACACCGGCCCCGTCATAGTGTACCTGATCTCAGCCCGCGACCAATCCGCGACGAGAGAGATACCATACCGGGCGGTGGGTGGGGGTCACGACTGTTCGCCTTCAGAACGGCACATCGCATCGCGTCCGCTCCATCGCCCGATCCGCATCCGCGATGGCGTTCGCCATGGAGAGAAGCCGGCCGTAGAGGTCTTTGGCCTTCTCATCGTGAATGGGCACCGAGATGTCGAGGACCGTCGCCCCATTGACGAGCTGGCGGACGTGACGGGCGAGGGTGACCGTGCGGACTTCGCCGAGCTTGTCCGCCAGGGCGAGCCGCTCTGGCGTGATGGGCAGCTGGCCGATGAAGGTGTACGAGGGGCCGCAGCCGCGCCACGTGCGACGGCGGAGGACCACAGCACCCTTGCGGCAGTCGGTCAGGCGTTCCGCCACGGTTCGCATGACTCGCCGCCTGGCCGCCCGCTCAGGCGACGCGGGAGCTTCAGGCATCGGACAGGAGGTTTCGACGGGTTCGCGCGGCGCATGCTCGCCGGCGTCCACGCCTGGCATGTCGTCGAGGTTGAGAGGTGACCGCGGCCGCATCGCGCTTCGCAACTCGCCGTAGGCCTCGAAGGCCCGCGGCAGGCGCGTGCGGCGTTCAACCCACTCGACCTGCGTGCCCGCCTGGTGCTGGCAGTAACGCAGCGCGTACCTGGCTGCCTGCAGCGCGTCGCCCCGTCGCCGCTTCACCTGAAGGTCGAAACCGCCGACGCCCCACTTGTCGCGCCAGAGGCGCCACATTCGTTTGAGCTCGACGAATCCGACATCCGCCACGTCGATGAGAATGTGCCAGTGCGGCCATTCCGGCGCCTTCGGATGGAACGACAACACCGAGAGCCCTTTCCGGAACCCCATCAGCCGCAGCAGGCGACGAATCAGCCCGTTGGCCTTGATGTACTCGAACGCCGCCTCACCCGAAGGGAAATGCTTTCGGTTGATGGTCAGCGTGAGCAGACGCGGACGATGGAACATGGCCAGGTGCGGCTTCACGCGATCGCCGACACGCGCCCAGTACCCCGGGCCGCAATGCGGGCAGTTCCACATCCGGCAGCGGCAGCCGATGATGACGAGCCGGTCATCATCACCACTTCCGTTTATTGCCCTCAGATCAAGTCTACCGGCGGGCGGGGCGGCTGCGCCGCCCTCGCCCCGCCGGTCGGACACCCTGCATCGTCCGTCACATGCTGTCGCGGTCGTGCGCGATGGGGCGCGAGCTGGCATCAAACGAACACGGGCGGAAGTTCCGCCCGTGTGGTGATCGCCGCGTGCTGCCGTCGCCCATGGTGCGGGCGGGGATGAGGAAGGTCGGACCAATGAGTCAGGGGGAGATGCGACCTCCTCTCCCCCTGAAACCCCCTCTACTCCCCCCCTACGAGTGCTGGGCTGCGCGGGGACGGGAGCCCACGACGACGGGCCGACGCCGTCGAGGGGCTCGTGATCGAACAGGCCAGCGGATGAAGCGTCGCTCCGTTCCCGGGCCACCCCGGTTGCCCGCCTCACGCCGCACCCCCTTGCGGTGGCGTGTCGGTGCTTGCAGCGGAGGCAACCACCGCCAGAACGGCGGCCTTGAGTGCGTCCGGCAGGGTCGGCCAGGCGTCGATGACGCGGATGAGGCGCTCATCGTGCGGCGCGTTCGCCGCATTGTGTGAGCGCGTTTCATGCACGACCCCGCTTGGCGATGGCGCCAATGCGGTTTTCGGGTGGGTTCGATTCCCATCCACTCCCGTTGCGAACGCGCCACGGGATTGGTCCGGGCCGCCGTCGTCAGCCGGTTGGGTTGAGCGGGAACGAGCCGGTGACCTTTTCGCCGCTCTTCAGTTCGATTTCGACCCACAGCCGCGCCTCGTCGGGCATCGGGCTGGGCAGTTCGACGTGCGTGTGCCAGTGGTTGGGCTGGTCGGGGGTCTCGATGTCGGCGCGGGCCTTGACGGAGCCGGTCGCGTCCTGGACGCCGATCCAGAATCGCACGGCCGCCACCTGAGTCAGGTCGCCGGTCAGCCAGGCGTCGATGGGCGCATCGCCGCCGGGGGTGAGTCGGCCTTCGTCGCGCGATGCGCGCACCTCGAACGGGCCGATGGCGGTCGTGCCCAGCGCCACGGGCGCGCCATGGTGTCCGTCGTGCTGAGCGTTGGTGTCCCCTCGCCCTCCGGTTGTGACGGCGCCATGGTCGTGACCGTCGTGGTCGTCGTGGCCGTTCCCATTGCAGCCGAGGATCGTGAGCGGCACGACGAGGAGTGCGGCAAGCGTGGTGTGTCGAAGCGTGGACATATTGCGTCTCCTTGAGTCAACGGGTTACTGGTCGATGTTGATCGCGGTCTTCCGATGCAGTTGCGGTCATGAGGATGTACGAGTGTCGGGCTTCACGGCGCTCATCAGCAGCGCGTAGCCCGCGGGAACGACGATGAGATTGAGAAGCGTGGAGGTGATCAGTCCGCCGAGCACGACCACGGCGAGGGGGGCGAGCAGTTCGCTGCCGGGCTGGCCGGCGGCGAGGGCGAGCGGAAGCAGACCCAGCGCGGCGCAGAGCGCGGTCATCAGGATCGGCGACAGCCGCTCCATCGAGCCCTGCACGATCGCCTCGCCGATCGGCGCGCCCCCGTCCGCCAGATGCCTGTAGTGGTTGACGAGCAGGATGCCGTTTCGCACCGCGATGCCGAAGAGCGTGATGAAACCAACCATGCCGGCGATCGACAGCACGGGCGGCTGGTACACCGACGCGCCAAGCCCGAACAGGGCGAGCGTGTTTCGCACCAGTCCGGCATGCATCAGCGAGTCGGTGATGAAGATCGCCGCGATGCCGCCGATGGTCGCCAGGGGCAGGTTGACCATCACCAGCGCCGCGACTCGGAGCGACCCCGTGGAAAGCTGAAGCAGCATGAGCATGACGATCGCGATGCCCACGCCTGCGACCAGCAGCGTTCGGCTGGCCGACTGCTGGGCCTCGAACTGCCCGCCGAACTCGACGAGGTAGCCCTCGCGATGCACGATGGGCTCGACGCGCTGCTTCACCTGCTCGACGAGGTCGCCGAGGTTGTACCCATCGGCGACGTTGCAGGAGATGACGGCCTTGCGCTGCCCGTTCTCGCGGGCGATGATGTTGGGCGTCTTCTCAGGACCGACGTCAGCCACGTCGCGCAGGCGGACGGTGGGACCGGGCTTGTTGTCCTCCGCCGTTCCTCGCAGCAGCAGATCCTGCACCTGTTCGATTCGCTCGCGCTCGCCGGCGTCGAGCCGCACCACCATCGAGTAGCGTCGCACGCCCTGATTGACCTGGGCGACTTCCTCGCCGTACAGCGCCATCCGCACCTGCTCGGCGGCGTCCGCGGGCGTCAGTCCGGCGGCGGCAAGTTCCTGGTGCCGATAGCGAATGGGCACGCTGGTCACCATGACTTCGCGGTTGGCGGTCACGTCGCGCGCTCCGGGGATGGTCCGCAGCTCGTTCTCAATCCGTCGCGCCAGGGCGCGCAGCGTGGGCAGGTCCTCGCCGTACACGTTGATGGCGATGGCCGCCGGCGTACCCGAAAGGATGTGCGACAGTCGGTGCTCGATGGGCTGGCCGATCTGCACTGTCACGCCGGGGACGGCCTGGGCGATGGCCGCGACGCCCCGTCGCACGGCGGCGTAGTCGGCGCCGGGACGGAGCATGATGTCGATCTCGCTGTTGCTCACCGGTTCGGCGTGCTCGTCGCGTTCGGCGCGCCCGGTGCGGCGCGTGACGCTGAGCACGCCGTCGAGCGCCATGAGTCGCTGCTCGATTCCCATGGCGGCGCGGTCGCTCTCGGCCAGGGAGGTGCCGGGCGGCGATGAGACGAACACCGTGAGCGACCCTTCGCGGAACTCGGGCAGAAACGTGGTGCCGAACGTGCGCGCCAGCGCCAGTGATGCGATGGTGGCGACCAGCGCGGCGCCCAGCACAAACGCGCGATGCCTCAGCGACCATCGCAGCGACGGCTCGTATCGCCGCTTGAGCCAGCGGACCAGGAAGCCGTCGCCGTGAGCATGCTCTTGTTCCGCCTTCGCGCGTCCCGCGGCCGCTCCACCGCGGAGCAGCAGTTTGCACATCGCGGGCGTTACCGTCAGGGCGACCACCAGCGAGGCCAGGATCGAGACCATGTACGTCGCCGCCAGCGGCGCGAAAAAGCGTCCCTCAATGCCTTCCAGGAACAGGAGCGGGATGAAGACGATCACGATGATGACCGTGGCGAACACCATGGCCGGGCGGATCTCGTTGCTGGCGCGGAAGATCGTCTCCACGACGCCTTGCCTCGCGTCCTTCGGCAACGCGGCGTTCTCACGAAGGCGTCGATGGACGTTCTCCACGTCGATGATCGCGTCATCCACCAGCACGCCGATCGCCACCGCCAGGCCTCCCAGCGTCATCACGTTGAGGGTCTGCCCCAGCCAGTCCATGGCCAGCAGGGTGGCGGCCAGCGAAAGCGGAAGCGCGGTGAGCGTGATGATCGTCGTCCGCACGTTGAGCAGGAAGAGAATCAGGATCACCGTTACGATGACCGTGGCCTCGATGAGCACCCTGGTCACGTTGTCCACCGAGCGCTGGATGAAGTGGCTCTGGCGGAAGACCTCCTTGTTGATGAAGACGCCCTTGGGGGCGGATTGTTCGATCTGCGCCAGGGCGTCGTCGATCCGCCTGGTCAGCATGAGGGTGTTGACGCCGGGCGACTTCTGGATGGTCAGCACCACCGCGGGCACGCCCTGATTGGCCGCGGTGCCGCGCTTGGGCGCCCCGCCCAGCGTCACCTCGGCGACCTCGCCGATGGTGATGGGAAGTCCGTCCTTCATGGTCACGATGGTCGAAGCGATGTCGCGCACACCGGTGACGCGGGCGGCCTGACGCATCGGCATCTCGGCTCGATCCACGTCGGTCAGGTAGCCCGCGCTGGCCGTGCTGTGGGCCTTGCGGGCGGCCTCGGCGACGTCCGCGATGGTCAATCCGTAGAGCGACAGGTGGTCCTGACGCACGTTGATCTGGTACTCGGGCAGTTCGCCGCCGATGGCCGACACCTGCGACACGCCCGGGATCGCCAGCAGCTTGTTGCGCAGATCGAACTCGGCGTAGGCCCGCAGGTCCAGGTCGCTCACGCTCCGGTCGGGCGAGGAGACGGCCAGCAGCATGATCTCGCCGGTGATGCTGGTGATCGGCGTCATCACCGGTTCGACGCCGGGCGGCAGGGCGTCCGCCGCGCTCGCCATGCGCTCGCCCACCAGTTGACGGGCCCGGTAGATGTCGGTGCCCCAGTCGAACTCGACCCACACGAGAGAAAGCGAGATGGCCGAGGCCGAACGCACGCGGCGCACGCCCGGCAGTCCGTTCACCGCCGACTCCAGGGGGAACGTGACGTACTGCTCCACCTCGTCCGCGGCCAGACCGCCGGCTTCGGTCAGGATCACCACCGTGGGCGCGTTGAGCTCGGGGAACACGTCCACCGGCATCGAGGGCAGCCGGATCACCGTGTAGATCAGCATCGCGGCGGCGACCAGCAGCACCAGCGATGACTGTTTGAGTGAGAATGAAATCAGGTGCCTGAGCATGTTCGTCTTCCGGAACTGCGCGATGGATGAAGGCCCGAACGTCGTACGCGCGAGCGTGCTCGCTCAGTCGTCTCCCTCGTGGAAGGTTCCGTCGGCGTGGAAGTGACCGCCCCTGGTGATGTTGCCGCTGGTGGCCACCATCAGCTGGTACGCGCCGTCCAGCACCACTTCGTTGCCCTGGGCGACGCCGCTCTGGATGACCACCCAGCGTCCGTCATCCACCCCCAGGTCCGCCTCCATGCGGATGACCTTGTCCGGGTTGGCCGGGTCGCGGCGGAAGATGATGGCCTGCGTGCCGTCGCGCACGATGCATCGCAGGGGAATCGCCAGTTCCTCACCGCCGCTTCCCTGGGTCACGATCTCGAGGAATGCCGCGACCCCGGCCCGGACCCAGGAAGGCCCATCCGCCAGAGGCGTGCCTGTCCTGGGCGTGAGAATCAGGTCCACGGTGCGCCGCTCGGGATCGGCGGTCGGCGCGATCGTGAGCGTTCCCGTGACGACCCCACCGTGGGCGTCGCTGCGCAGACCGGGCACGCGCTCCTGCGCCGGAACCACGGTGGCGGGCTGGCCATCCGTCAGTCGCGGCAGGTCGCTCTGCAGCCCCACCGCGCGGAAGCGCACCTGCTCCGGCTGCACGATCGAAAGCACGGGAGCGTGTTCGTTCACCACGCCGCCTGACACCACGTCCAGACGCTCGATGACGCCGGGCGCGAGCGACCGCACTTCGATGGAGTCGAGCGTCGCCCATCGCGGGCGCGGTTCGTCGTTCCGCCCGGACGGCGACAGCGCCCGAAGCTCGGCGGCGGAAAGGCCGGTCATCGTGGCGGCGGCTTCATGCAGAAAGACCAGCCGCATGTTCGCGGCGTCAAGCGCGGCGGCCGACACCTTGCGCCTGGCGTCCAGCTCCGCCTCCTTCTCCAGCGTCTCGGCGAGGTCGGATCGGGCGGCGGCCAGCGACGCCAGCGCCGCGGACACCTCGTCACCCCGGGCGCCTCCGGCGGCCCGCAGCCGCTCCAGCGCCTCGACGCGGGCGCTCCATAACTCGACCGCCTTTTCAATCTCGGCATGATGCGCCTCATGGGCCTCCAGCAACGGGTCAATGCTGTCCGCCGCCGCCTGCGCCAGACGCAGCGCGGCTTCAGCGTCGGCCAGCTCACGCTGCATCTCGCGCCAGCGGGGGGAGTCGATGCGGTAGAGCGGCGTGCCCGCCTCGACACGATCGAACTGGCTGACGAGCAGCTCAACCCGGCCGGGAATCGCCGCCACGTACTCCCGCCGCGCGGTGGGCAGCAGTTCGAAGCGACCCGGCACGCGGAGTGTTCGCGACACGACGCGCCGTTCTACTCTGGCGAACGTGATGCCCAGGTTCTGGCGCACCATCGCGGGAATGTCCACGCGGTTGGAGGGAGCAGCAGGGGCGTCAGAAGAAGCTCGCCCTTCCTGCGGCGCGTTCCGGCGACAGGCGCTCATGCTCATGAGAGCCACGGCGAGTCCGATGAGAATCACTCGAAACATGGAGAAGTCCTCAGATCATCCAGAGGCCCTGAATCGCGGGAGAACGGCGCATCAGGCGTCGCCGTCATGCGAGAGCACCGTGAGTAAGGATGAAACAGGCCGCGCGATGCGCGCAGCGCCGCTGAACCGACGCCGCGCGGGCGACAGGCGCTCGGGCGGGCTTACAGTCGAAGCACCGTGGTTCGAATCATCCGCGTCGTGGCGCCCGGGGGGCGCGGCGGCTGGCGGCGCGGCGGCTCGAGCATCGCCTCGGGAACGACGGTCCACGCCGCCAGGGTCGATGCCCACGCGGGCGCCGGAGCGGCGTCATCAAGGGCGATGACATCCACCGCCCGCGCCCCGGCGACAACACGTTGTTCGGCGTCCGACAGTGGAATATCCGAGCACGGGCCGTGGGCGTCGTCGCCGTGATGATGATGGTGGCAGCCGTCGCAGTCAGGCGCGCACCCGTCCCCGTGATGGTGCGTATGCCCGGCCCGGGGGTCGCCTGTCAGCACGTCGAACCAGCCATGCTCCTCGGCCACGCACAGCTCCACGCCCGCGGGGAACGGGCAGAGCAGCAGCCGCACCAGCAGCACGGCCCGGATCAGGTTGGCGAGGAGGAGGGTGAGCATCGGGCGTCAGGTCGGCCGAACGCTCCGATTGAAGCACCCTTGCATTGTGCGGGTCAAGCGGCTTGTCGGGCTCGCCGGTCGTCGTGTGTGGATCGGTTCACTTGGCGATGGCGTCCGCGCGCATCGACGCTCTGTGATCGACGCATTCCTCGGCCACCAACGGCTTCTGGATGGTCCGTGACCACGCTGCGCTGGCGAACAGCGTCGTCAGGATTGGCGGCGACATCCATGCAGCGGTGACTGGGTGAATCGCTTCTCCGGACGATGCAATACTGTGAATCCCTCTTCGTTGAACCCCCGCGGTCGCGCCCGGGTTCGGTTGTGTGGACCGTGCCTGACGGCTGAACTGGCTGAGTCCGCGAACTCTGAGCGAGACAATCTGAGCGAGAGAAAAGAAGGAGAGCAACCATGAGACAACTGTTGACGATCGGCGTGCTGGCCCTGCTGTTGACGGCGTTCGTGGCTCCGGCGGCCCGGGCGGCGTCCGACCCGGTGACGATCGGGGGCGTCATCACCCAGGTGGGCGAGGGCGGCTTCATCCTGCGCGTCGGGCCGGAGCGGTTCGTCCGCGTGGTGGTGGGCGAGCGCACACGCATCACCCTCAATGGCGAGCCGGCGGAACTGGCCGACCTGCAGCGGGGCGACCACGCCCGCGTGCGCGGCACACTGCACATCCGCGAGGGCCGCGCGGTCATGCGGGCCATCCGCGTGGCGGCGGTCCGCCGCACCCGGTGATGATGACGCCCGAGCCGACCCCACCCTTGAGGACCGGCGGAGCGCGGACAACCTGTACCGGGGGAGCGCGGACAACCGTTACCGGGGGAGCGCGGACATCCTGTCCGCGCGTGAGCGGGGCGTCACTTCCTCGCCCACTCCCAGGGGTCAGTTGGACGGACGTTGCCGCCTGTGTCGCCGGATACGCCGCGCCCGCGTGATGAGCCGCGGGCGCGGCGTGCCGCGGACGCCCGATCTGAGCCGGGCGTTCCACCACGCCCCTGGCCGCTCTGTCTGATTGAGGAGAGAGAGCATGGCGGTCGGGGGTGTTTTTATTGGGAGGCGTGTGTCATGCGCCGCAAGGAGCGCCGGGCCGGCGGCCGCGCCGGACCGGATGCTTGCGTCCGCAGGTCGGCGTCGTCCGCGATCTCGAGTGCCCGCTCGCGGAGCCGCTGCGCCCGCTCCGCGAGATCGCCCTCGGTGTTGGCCTGCACGCGCCACGCGATCCGGCGAACGAGGTATGCCTTGTGATAGGAGGGCGTCTCCTCGCCGAACACCTCGGCGTACTTCCGCCGCAGTTCCGTCACCGTCATGCGCCCGAGCTGGCTCATCAACTTTCCGACGTTCAACGTCACGCACCGCTCCTTTCCCTGGCTCCGGCATCGCTGCGTCTCTCGCCGTTAACCAGTGGTCGGATCAGGGCGTGACTCGGGTGGAAGATCAAGGCATGTGCGCTGCAAGTTCTCCACGATTTCTCCCACGTCGTCGATGCTCGCCACACGCCCGTGTAGGCGGAGGATGCCGCGGGCAAAGATGCTCGCGACCTCGTTGCGGCGCTCGGCGGCAGACATGCTCGCGGGGTCGGTGGGATCAAGGCGCAGTGACATCGCGGACTCCTTGCGGAGGCGTTGAACGCGCGACCATCCGTTGTCGGTGACGACGGGTCGGGATGCTGCGGCTGTTAACCGCAGCCGCCTACTGGATACCTACGCGGTGGGAGTCCAGAGTTGCGCGACACCTTGGAAGGGCGCCAGCGACACGCCTCTGGCCACGGGCATCAGAATGTTGCGGCCGCTGCTGCGGCGAGACTGAGCGCATGCGTCCAGCTCGGGGCCATCCAGATTGTCCTCTCGATGCCCTCGCTGTAGTCGGGGTCGTATCCCCCCGGAACCGGATACACAACCCATCCTCCGGAGGCATAGGCGTCGGCGATCACCCGAGCGGACCACAAGACCATGAGCTTCGGACCCATGGGAAACAGGACAACCGGTGCTTGCTTCTCTCGCGCCAAGTTCACCTCAGCCTCAACACTGAGCTGAAGCGCTCCAACATCGCCCAGCTGCACTTGCTTCTTCCG
This sequence comes from Phycisphaeraceae bacterium, assembly GCA_015709595.1. Taxonomy (NCBI): domain Bacteria; kingdom Pseudomonadati; phylum Planctomycetota; class Phycisphaerae; order Phycisphaerales; family Phycisphaeraceae; species Phycisphaeraceae bacterium. The sequence goes on along the minus strand of CP054178.1, from coordinate 785,869 downwards.
CCACCCTGCCACCGTATGCGGTGCCAGTTCCCGCACTACATATCGGTTGTTGCGTTCCATGACATACCGCAGATCCGGTCGAGTTGGCTCCCACGGGAGAATGATCGTGCCACCGCCTGGCTGCATCTCCCGGAGCGCGACGACAAGCCGATCCTGTTCGTGGCCCAAGACAATGAGCCCTCTACCTGAGGCTTCGTTGTATAGTCGCGCACCTTCGACTAGGGGGACGATCAGGATGTCTCGCCAGCCGAACCGGCGATCCATGCTAGTCAGGTCGCAGAAGCTGCGTGGGCTCGTATACGCAGATAACCAGTTGCGTTCAGCCTTATCGAGGTTCGCAAGACAGACTCCCGCAGCCACCGCATGAATCTTGGTAAGGCATGTAATGTCAAGAATCAGCGGCACCTGTCGCGTCGCTAGAGCCCCGGCCTCTGCTTCGAGGGCATCTACGATGTCCGCAAACGAGTATGGATTCACCGGCCTCCGAACGCACTCCTCTGCATGGAGGCCACTAGCAAGTTCTCGCATTCTGCCCCAATGAAGCTCTCGGCGCTCTTCTCCTTCGCCGCCGGGCGCTGTTGTCGTCGAATAGTCCAACGCGACGACGCGCCTGACGCGGCTACCGGTCTGCACGAGGTGTTCGAGCGATCCCAGACATCGCTCCTCAAAGCTGATCGCCCCTACCCATGTGCCGATTCCGGCGCGCGTCACACTCGCAAGAAGGGGCTCACTTGGTTTAATGCCCTGTCGGGTCATTTACGCTTCCTCCGATCGCGCCATTGCCGGTACTGACGACCAAACTGCTGCACGTGATGACGCACGCTGGCCGCATCCTTCAAGAGGCTGACTTCCTGACAGTTCGCGAGGCTCTCGGCTACCAGTTCGCTCGGATCGGAACCATTGCGCGTGGCAATGAGAATGCGCCGGGTCAGCGTCCCACCCTGGCCAGCACGTGGAGCGGCGACGATTGCTCCACACAGGTAATGCACCAACGCGTCTGACGTAGTTCCATCAAGCCCGACACCCAGCAGGGATGCACTCGTAGCTTGCTTAATCACTATCGAATCTGGGGTGTCCGGCGTGATGCGCTCCGCGTTGAGTGACTCTTGGCTCGCCGCAAAACGGAACTGTTCTTGGATCTCTGCAGACCAGTCTGCTGCCGGATACCAGATCGCAAGACCTGGCGAGGGGCGGCTCGGTTTGGCCTGTGGCGCCAGTGACGGGTTTAGGAGATAGCTGTGGACGGTAGACACAAGCGTGTCAAGATCCTGCGACTCCTGACAAGGAATGATCTGGCGAGATCGCAGCCACGCTGGGAGCTCCTTGATTTGCCCCTTACCGAGAATCACCGGAACCAGCACCTTGCGGAGTCCAAACGCGAAGCCAACTTCGAAGACGACGTCGCCGCGCAAACCGGTCATGTCAGCGACGACTAGGTTGCTATTGCGGATGCGCTTTCGGATGACAGACGCCCAATCCGCTCCGGCGGGTACGCCACGCCCGTCAAGAACAATGATGTTGTGCAGCTCTGGGTGTCGGCTTACGCGAGACTGGAAGTAGCCACGGAACTCGCGGCTGGCGTCGATGTTCATTCGATAGGCCGTGAATACTCGCGGAGGCGAGGTTGCGCGAACCGAAACCGTGAGAAGCTCCCTTTCCTTCATGTGAATCGGGACTTCCCGAAGGTCAAGCATGCTGTCAAGTCCATGCTTCTTCGTCCACAGTAGTGAGATTGGCACTTCGAATGCAGAGGGGCGGGCGCCGGGTAGCCACTCCTGCGGCTCCGCAACATTCAGCGCCCCTGTTCGCAGCGCATCGTCAAAGAAGGCGTCGGCGCTTGTGGCAGCGGCCCAGAGCGTGGCAGGAACCTGACGATCCACGTGCAGTACGGGACGTGCGCATGGAGCACCACTCTCCTCCTGGACTCTACGTCTGATCATCGAGAGCGTCGAGCTGTAGTCGAGCCCGTGGTGCATAAGCGCAGTTCGGACGCGGTTGTTCTCGTTGCGGTGTTTTGCATCGAGCGCATCCAACAGCTCGCCATCGCCCGTGCGGCTTGACGCGACGAGGTTTGCGACGAGCTCGACAGCATTGCGGCACGACCCTCCCGAGAAGGCGAGGATCGCATCGACATGAGAGCTCGGAAGGGCCGCATAGGGGTCTCCAAACTGCGCCTCGAGCGCGGCACGCGCGAAAGCTGCCCATTCCGGCGACCTCGGATGAGAGCCCAACTGCCAGACGTCGTAGTGATCGCCCGGAGCGCCGCCGAAAGTCGGCTGCACGAATGGGCGCGAGGGGTGGCCGGGTCGCGTCGCGAGGAGCGCTCGATAATGGAACGTCTGGTTCAGAAGATCAAGAACGGGGAACAGCGCCGGCGCCGTGACAAGATCCGCTCGATCAAAGAGTAGAAGAAGTGGCGCGCCAGCCCTCTCAAGTTCACCAGCAAGCCGCGCGAGGAACAAGCCGAGGGGTCGAGTGTCGAACACGCTGTCGAACACGCGGAGAGGCGCGCGTGTGACCTGATGCTGCAGTGCTGCAAGGTTGTCGGAGCCGGATTGAGACGAACTAGTCAGAGATGGCGGTAGGCAAGTGTCTAGCCAAGTTGGCGGGATCTTCAGTCGCTTTTTGAGAGACAATCGCTCCGCTATGGAGATGGCCAGCAGCGAGGAGGTCTTTCCTGCGATCTGCCTCTGAAGATCTGATGGGATATCAACGGTCCAGGGGCCGATGCCGTCGCGCTGGGAGATGCTAGCGGTGTCTTGAACGAGGTTGATGTGAAGTGCCGTGCCACCGGCCTCGTCGTGGACGACCTTGTGGAAGCGGAACAACACTGTCTTGCCGGCCCCATGCGGCCCGACCAAGAGTGCACTTCGGTTGAATGCCGGAGGAATCTCCGGAGGTTGTCGAAAGACCTCCCGGATGCGTGAATCGGGAATCCCTTCGCCGTCGCGGTAGCCCAAGCTGGACGCCGTTGACTCCATCATTGAGCGCTCTGGGGAGAACCTTCCGATTGCTAAAGGGTACATGGTCCTCATGCTCGAGGCGACGCTTGTGGGCCCCCGAGAGGAACCCTGCTGTTAACCTCACGCGAGGTGTCAACCAGAGAGCGCGAGAGTCCGAGAGGGGTTGCGCTCGGTGGCCCGAGAGGAACCGTGACGGTTCCGCTCGAACCCCGAGATTCGGTTTCGGAACCGAGAGCGCGGCCGCGATCGGCGGCGGCTCGGAATCCCCGGATTCTCCGCGGGTTCGGCGCGGTCGGGGCGAGGCCGGCTTTGCCGCCCGGGCTGTAAACCAATCGACCCCCGCGAGTTCGCGGAGGTCGGGTGAACTCCCCGACCGAGTCTCGAACCAACCACCCACTGGTGAACAGCCCCACGATGGACATGGACAACTCCTGAGACAATCCTCACATCGATCCTATAACCGACGGCCTGTCTGAGGACAAACTGAGAGTTCGAGGATGTGGACAAGTTGTGGAAAACTGTGGGAAAGCCGAAGCCCTGCCACCCGCCGCCTTCGCTTTCCCGATCCCTCATGGAACTTGATGTGGTCAAGCGATCACAGGCGAAACGCCAGCGCCACCGCACGCGGGACGCCAGCGCCACCGCAGGCGGGACGCCCGCGCCACTCAGCCAGCGCCGCCCAACCTTCCTCCGCGCCCTCTGCGACTCGGCGGTGAGAACCCCTGACCCCTCACCCCTTCGGAAACTCCCACTCCCGCCCCGGCGTGTACCCCAGCAGGTCGTACAACTCCTTGCGCGTCTGCATCTGCCCGAGCAGCGATTCCACCGAGCCGTCGCGCTTCAGCGCTTCCAGCGCGCGTGTCACCGCGCCCATCGCCACGCGCTGCATCGACAACGGGAAGATCACCAACCGGTAGCCCAGTTCGTTAAACCGGGCGGCGGGGATCAGCGGCGTCTTGCCGAACTCCGTCATGTTGGCCAGCAGCAGGCCCGGCGATTGCTGGGCGAAGCGGGCGAACTCGGCTTCGCTCTCCAGCCCTTCGGGGAAGATCATGTCCGCCCCGGCGGCGCGGTAGGCGTTGGCCCGCGTCACGGCGTCATCGAAGCCGGTGACGCTTCGCGCATCCGTGCGCGCGATGATGAGGAAGTCCGGGTCGCGTCGATGCGCGGCGGCGGCGCGCACCTTCTCCACCATGTCGTTCATGGGGATGAGGGCTTTGCCGTCGAGGTGGCCGCAGCGCTTGGGGAACACCTGATCCTCGATGTGCAGACCCGCCGCGCCGTGTCGCTCGTACTCGATGACGGTGCGGATGACCATCTCGACCTCGCCATACCCGGTGTCGGCGTCCGCGATGACGGGCAGACCCGACGCCTGGCTGATCTCGCGGATGGTGCGGCACATCTCCGTGAGCGTGATCAGCCCGATGTCGGGGTAGCCCGCGGTGTTGGCGGTGGCCCCGCCGGAGATGTACACGGCGTCAAACCCCGCGCGGGCTACGGCCCGGGCCACCAGCGCGGTGAACGCGCCCGGGCAGAGCACCGTGCCGGAGGCGAGCAGTTGGCGGAGGCGGCGGGTGGGAGTATCGCGTGCGGGTGACGTAGCCATGCCGAGAGAATAGCAGTCGTCGATGACTCGACCATGATTCGCCGTGATCGCTCGCATCGGGCAAGCCACGCTACCGTACATCATGGCGGCGTCATGTTTCGTCGTCCCATGTCGCCGCCCGGTCGCCCATGCCCATCCGCTTCGACCATCCCGAACTGCTCCTGCTGGGGCTGCTCGCCCTGCCGCTCGCGTGGATCGGCTGGCGGGCGCTGCGCGCGGCGGAAGGTCTGCGCAAGGCCACCATCCTGCTGCTGCGGGCGGCGGTGGTGCTGCTGCTGGCGGGTCTGCTGGCGTCGCCTCGCGTCGAGCGATCGCATGATGACCTCACGGTGATCGGCGTGCTGGACATCAGCGGCAGCGTGCGGCGCTTCGCCTCGCTGCCGGATGCACCGGAGCAGGCGGGGCGCGGAGCCATCAGTCAGTTGCGCTGGTGGTTCCGCGAGGCCACGCGCGACAAGCGGCCGGATGACCGCTTTGGCATGGTCGTCTTTGACGGGCGGGCCGCGGTGGTCGCCACGCCCACACGAGGCAGCTGGCCGGACGAGGACATCGACCTGGCCATGATCGAGGGGACCAACATCGCCGAGGCGATCCGGCTCGCCATGGCGATGTTTCCGCCCAACACGGGGCGGCGTCTCGTGCTGGCCACCGACGGCAACGAAACCGCGGGCGACGCCCTGGCCGCGGCGCGCGAGGCGGCGGGCATGGCGGGCGCGGGGTTCGGATCGGGTGGGGCGGCGGCGTCCGGCGCGCCCGCCGCCCTGAATGATCGGTTGATGCGCGTGAATCCGTCACGTCTCCTCGGCGTGCCCATCGACGTGCTGCCGCTCGCCTACCGCGTGGAAAGCGACACGCAGATCGCGCGCGTGGAGGCGCCTTCCGCGGGACGCCCCGGGCAGATCGTGCCCTTACGGGTCGTCATCGAATCGCTCCAGCCCGCGACCGGCTGGATCACGCTGCGTCGCGAGGGAGCGATCGTCGATCTGTCGCCGGATGAGGACGAGTTCCGACGCCGGGTGGATGTTCCCGCGGGCACCAGCGTCCACACCCTGGCCGCGGCGCTGGGTGATACGCCGATCAACCGCTTCGAGGCGGTTTTCGAGCCGGATGACGCCGCCGACCTGCTGCCGGAGAACAACCGGGCCGAGGCGTTCATCGCCAGCCCCGGCACCGGGGCCGCGCTGCTGGTGCGAGGCAGCGCGGTGGGGGAGCCCGACCCGTTCGAGGCCGCGCTGCGGGAGGCGTCGATTCCCTTGGAAGTCGTTTCTCCGGGCCGCGTCCCGCGCGAGATGCTGACGCTGCAGGCGTACGACGTCATCATTCTGCAGAACGTGGGCGCGTGGGAGATCGACCCGCCGGTGCAGGAAACCATCGCCCGCTCCGTCAACGACTTCGGCACGGGTCTCATCATGCTGGGCGGCGAGAACGCCTTCGGCGCGGGCGGCTGGAACGGGACGCCCGTCGAGGCCATCCTGCCCGTCGAACTGGATCTGCCCAGGTCGCTGCGGCTGACGGAGGCGGCCCTGGTCATCGTGCTGGACAAGTCTGGTTCGATGGCGCGCCCCGTGGCGGGCGCACGGCGCAGCCAGCAGGAGATCGCCAACGAGGGCACCGCGTGGGCCATCGAGTCACTGCAGCCCGACTCGCAGGTGGGCGTGGTGGTGTTCGACTCCTTCTCGCAGACGCGCGTGCCGCTCGGGCCCAACACCAACCCGCGCGAGACGGCGGAACGCGTGCGCAGCATCTCGCCCGGCGGCGGAACGCACATCGGTCCCGCCCTTCGCCGCGCCCAGGACATGCTGCGCACCGCCAACGTGCGGCGCAAGTACATCGTGCTGCTCACCGACGGGCAGTCGGAAATGCCCGAGGATCTGCGGGCGCTCGCCGCCGAACTGTCGGCGGAGGGCATTTCGCTCTCCACCATCGCGGTGGGGGACGACGCCGACCACGGCCTGCTGCGCGACATGGCGACGATCGGCGGCGGGCAGTTCTACCCCGTGCTCAATCCCAACACGCTGCCCGCGGTGATGGTGGATTCGGTCCGCGTGGTGAACCGCCCGCTCATCAAGGAAGCGACCTTCCAGCCCGTGGTGGTCGGTCCCGGCGCGGCGCTCACGCAGGGGATGGACCGCGCGCCGGCCCTGCACGGGCTGGTGCTGACGAGTTTCCGCGAAGATCCGCGCGTCACCGTGGAGATGGTGACGCCGGAGGAAGAGCCGCTGCTCACGCATTGGCAGGCGGGGCTGGGGCGTGTGGCCGCCTTCGCCAGCGACGCGCATGGCGAGTGGTCGCGCGACTGGGTCGGCTGGAGCGAGGCGGAGTCATTCTGGGCGCAACTCACGCGGCTGGTGACGCGCTCGCCGCTCAGCCGCGAGTTCGAGTTCGACGCGCGAATCGACGACGGGCGGCTCACCATCACCCTTGACGCCACCTCGGCAAGCCGGATGGGCATGGACCAGCTCGTCGTCACCGGAACCGTGTATGGGCCGGACGGTCGCTCGCGTGAGATTCGCCTGAGGCAGGTGGCGCCCGGCCGCTATGCCGCCGCCATCGATGCGCCGCAGAGCGGGCACTCGGTGATCGCGCTCATGCCGCGCCGGGGGCAGGAGGCCCTGGCCCCCATCATCGGCGCCGCCAGTCAGGCCACGGGCGTGGAGTATCGGCGATACCGATCCAACATCGACCTCCTGCGCCGCGTCGCCGACGAAACCGGCGGGCGGCTTCTCGAAGCCGCCGACCCGCGCGGAGCCGACCTCTTCGACCGCGAGGGCCTTCCACCCAGCGTCTCGCTGCTGCCGGTGTGGCGTGAACTCCTCTGGCTGTTGCTGGGGCTGGTGCTGCTGGATGTGACGGCCAGGCGACTGGCGTGGGACCGCGACACCATCGCGCGGGCGATCTCCGCCGCGGTCGCCCGGGTGCGTCACCCCCGCGAACGCACGCGCGAAGTGCGGACCACGCTCGCCTCGCTCAAGGAGCGCGGGCGCGAGGTGGAGCAGACCGTGGAGCGGGAAGGCGCGGCGTTCTCCAAGCTCACCGGCGATTCGCGGCTGCGCACGCGCGAGGAAGTGCTGGCGCAGCGCGCGAGAGAGCAGGGAACGGACGCCGCTTCGCAGCAGGCGCGCCGTGAAGCCGCGCTGGATCAACTGGCGGGGCGACGGGATGGCGGAACATCGGACTCCGCGGCCCAGGCCGCGCCCACGTCCGGTCATGCGCGGCGTCAGGGCGAAGCACGGTCCGGCGGTCATGCGGAGCCGGAGCGGGGTGATGATGAGGCGCCCGGCACGATGCGCGACCTGCTGAAGATCAAGAAGCGACTGCGCGGCGAATAGATGGTCGGCGTGGCGGCGCCATCAGCCGCTCACTTCTTCTCCAGCGGCGACTGCTCCTTGAGCATGTCCTTGAATTGCTTGCGCACCTTCTCCACCTTGGGCAGCGCGATGGCCCGCACGTAACCCTGCATGGGATTCTCGCAGACGTAGTTCTGGTGGTACGCCTCGGCGGGGAAGAACCTGGTGAGCGGCTCCAGCGTGGTCACGATGGGTCGGTCGAAGACCTTCTGCTCCGTCAGGTCGTCGATGAACGCCTTGGCGAGCTGCTTCTCCTGCTCGCTGGCGTAGAAGATCGCGCTGCGGTACTGCGGACCATGATCGTTGCCCTGGCGGTTGAGCGTGGTGGGGTCGTGGGTGGCGAAGTGGACGCGCAGCAGATCCTCGAAGGCGATCTTCGACGGATCGTAGATGATCTTCACCACTTCGGCGTGGCCCGTCCTTCCGGTGCTCACCGCCTTGTAGTTGGCGGTCTGTGCCGTGCCCCCCGCGTAGCCCGAGACGGCTTCGACGACGCCGTCGAGCTCCTCGAACACCGCCTCCACGCACCAGAAGCAGCCGCCAGCGAAGACCGCCTCGGCCAGCACGGGCAGCTTGGCCGCGGGATCAGCAAGGGTCTTCACGTCCTCGATGGGGGTGAACGCCAGCGATTCGGAGTTGAGGCAGTAGCGCAGACCAGTCGGTCGCGGGCCGTCCTCGAACACGTGACCGAGGTGCCCGTCGCAACGGGCGCAGTTGATCTCGGTTCGGATCATCCCGTAGCTGTGATCGGGCTTCTCCGCCACGTTTTCCTTGGCGATCGGCTGAAAGAAGCTGGGCCAGCCGGTGCCAGAGTTGAACTTGGCCGCGCTGGAGAACAGCGGCAGCTTGCAGCAGATGCAGGTGTACACGCCCTCCTTCTTGTTGTCGAGCAGCGTGCCGCAGAAGGGGCGCTCGGTCCCGGCGTTGCGCGTGATGCGGTACTGCTCGTCGGTGAGCTGGGCCCGCCACTCCGCGTCGGTCTTGACGACCATCGGCATGCGGATGGGGCCGACCAGTTCACCCTGCTCGTTGAAGACGCGCACGCTGACCATGGGAACCTTGCCTCCAGTGCCGCCGCCGGCGGACGCCGCCCCGCCGGGCTTGTCTGATTGGCCCGGACCGCCCGTGGAGCCGGGTTTGTCCTGAGGTGATCCGGTGGGTGAATCGGACAGCGACGCAAGCGAGATGCGGTCGTTGGCGGCGCTGGTCGAAGTCGCGGTGCTGGATGAATCCGGCTGGCATCCGCCCAGCAGCAGCCAAGCGGTCGCCAGAAGCGCCGCCGACGCCCATCCGCGGCGCGAAGGGCTTGATTGCATCATCATGTCGTCCCGCCTTTCGATCGAGTGAACCATCCGGATGGTAGATCGCTCGGGCCGGGTGGTTGGATGCGTTTCGCCAGTCCGGGTTACACGGGTTGCATTTCCGCCGCAGCCCGGCGCCTGTCACATCGTAGAACCGATGACGCCGGGGGATTGTTCGGCGAATTCATCTCGTGAAAGACGGTGGTTTCGCGTAGCGCCGCGACCGTCACGGAGCGGTCCCGGTGGCGGAGGGGCGACGATCACTCCAAACCCGGCGGCGTCGGCAGCATGGCGTGCGGAACCCGGATGAAGCGTGGGCGATAGAGCGATGCATCGCGGAAGATCTGCCCGAAGTCCGTCGAGTTGATCACGTACGACACGAGCACCTCGCCCGGGCGCGACAGGTGGATGTGCCCCTTGGCGGCGTAGGTCAGCAGCCGCCCGTCACGGGCCGGGTCGGGCACCTCGAAGATGGGCTTCGGCTCTGACCAAGGGCCGGTCGGCGCGGGGGCGGCTCGCGCCATGATGCGCCGACCCAGCATCGGTTCGCTGTGGATCAGCATCAGGTCGCGACGGCCCTCGCGCTCCAGCCATTGGATCGTGAACTCGTCGGGAATGCCTTGCAGCACGGGCGCCGCGGACTTCGGATCATCGGACCAGACCGAACCGTCGAAGAACGACCAGGATTCGGGCAGGCCGAGCGTGGCGGCGGACGATCGGGCGACGAGCAGCCCCCGGTCCCCGTTCTCAAGGGAGCGGACGCCGAAGATGTAGAAGTCGATCGCGGACGGGACGCCTGCGACACTATCTTCGGCCCCAGGCGGGACGGTTGCGCCACGGTGCGCGGGGATGATCGCCGCGCCCCAGTCGTCGCTGGCGCGCTTCGGCTCACCATGCATCGGCTGGGATTGAACGATCGGGTTGATGCGCTGCGTCGCGCGCCACGCGGTGGGCGGATCCGCGGGGTTGTCAATCGTGATGATCACGCCGCCCACGCGTCGGAAGTTCCACATGCCGTCCGGGTTGCCGCTCGGTCCGACGGCGGTGGCGAAGAGGATGAGCCGCGCCCCCGGCGCCGGGTCGTCAGGCACGGGTGTGTCCGGCGCCGGGCGCTGATCCGGCGCGTCCAGTGCCGGCACGATCGCGGCATCCCCCATCAGCCAGTACCACGTGCCCTCGGGCCACAATCCCGGCTGCGGCGCGGCCCATCCGGCAGGGGGGAGATCGCCCCACGGTTCCGGCGGGGCGAAATCGATCGAGGCCGGCGGCTCGCCACCTTCGGGCGTGGTGTGCCAGCCCACCGCGCCGCGCGTGAACTTCGATTCGCCGCCGACCCGCGCGCCTTCTCGCACCGGGCCGAAGATCGAGTCGCCGAAGAGCCAGAGCGTGCGCCCGTCGCCCAGGTCGATGGAGTGCCCGATGTCGCCCGCGTTCCAGCCGCTTTCGCGGGTGAAGATCGCGTCCCACGCCGGATCATTCGCGACGCGATCATCCGATGGTGTGCGCACGACCATCGCGGCGAGGGCGGCCAGAATCATCGCCGCGCCTCGGTTTCGTTTCGACATGCGGAGCGGCATGATGAACGATATGGCGGGAGCAGGTTGCCGGCGCGGCGCGCTGGTCGGCGCCGGATACCGGCGTATCCTTGGCCCGTGTCCACCGCTCCGGGCGCTCCCGCATCCGCTTCCGTTGACGCACCATCCGCAACGCCGTCGCCGGTCGCCTTCCCGGGCGGCGGCGTTGGTGAGGCGGACGAGGCGGCGCACGCCCGGCGCGAAGCCCGCGTCGGACTGCTTTACGGTCTGGGGGCGTACGGCTGGTGGGGCGTGGCGCCGCTGTACTTTCACCTGCTCACGCACGTGCCCGCGCTGACGGTGCTGTGTCACCGCATCGTGTGGAGCGTGGTGTTTCTCGGGCTGATCCTGCTGGCGCAGCGACGGTGGAGCGAGGTCGCCGCCGTGCTGCGCGACCGGCGCACGCTGGGCTGGCTGGCGATCTCGGCGGGGTTGATCTCGGTCAACTGGTTCGTGTTCATCTACTCCGTGGAGACGGGACGCGTGGTGCAGGCCAGTCTGGGGTACTACATCAACCCGCTGATCACCGTGCTGCTGGGCTGGACGCTGCTGCGCGAGCGGCTGCGACCGTGGCAGTGGGTGAGCGTCGCCCTGGCGACGATCGGCGTGGGCGTGGCGGCGACCGGCGCGGGCGGGCTGCCGTGGATCGCGCTCACGCTGGCGGTGTCCTTCGCGCTCTACGGCTTGCTGCGCAAGACGGTGCGCGTCGGCCCGATGATCGGGCTGTTCGTGGAGACGACCATGCTGATGGGGCCGGCGATGCTGCTCATCATCCGCGGGCTGATGAGCGGCGATGGTCCGCCGTCCGTGGGCACGACCGGGCTGCTGATGACGGCGGGGGTCATCACCGCGCTGCCGCTGCTGTGGTTCGTGGCGGCGGCCAGGCGGCTGACGCTCACGACCATCGGGTTTCTGCAGTACATCGCGCCGAGCATGCAACTGGTGATGGCGGTGGGGTTCCTGGGTGAGGCGCTGGACGCGCGTCGCGTGATCACCTTCGGATTCATCTGGGCCGCGCTGGCGGTGTTCAGCGTGGATTCGATGAGGCGGAGCGGGGCGTCAAGGTGAGAGGCGCGTGGCACGCGCTGATCGGAGCGCAAGACAGCGCCCCGTTCCATGAACGGGGCGCTGCAACGCAGCGTCAGGTTGAACCAGCCGCTCAGCGACGACGACGACGGGCCGAAACCAGCCCGGCGAGACCGAGCATCGCCAGCGCGCCGGGGGCGGGAATGGCCATCTGGAACTCGGCGCCCCAGTTGTTCGAGGCCAGACCGTTCACCACCACCGTTTGAAGGAACGTGCCGGTCTTGGTGAACTGGTGGATGTTGTTGGAGCCGTTGTTCACGTACCAGAGGGTGTCGGTGCTGGGCTCCCACGCCAGGCAGCCGCGCCCGCGCCCGTGCGCGAACGAACTGAGCAGCTGGCCGCCGGTGGTGTAGTTGTAAATGTTGGTGTTGTCTGAGATCCACAGGGTGTTGCTGTTCATGTCGTACGTGATTCCGACAAGGTCTGAACCCTGCACGGAAAACAGCGCCACCTGATTGCCGAACTGGCCGTCAGTTCGCCACACGGTGGCGTTGCCGCTGAAGGCGTTGCCCAGCATGTAGTTGTTCACGCCGTCCGTTCCGGCATCCACCGCGTTGCGCGCGGTGTAGGCGGACGTGTTGCCGGTGGCGTTCCCGGCGAGGTCGTACTCGCGGGCGGGAATGCTGGCGCTGTAGTCGCCGATCCAGACCGTGTTGCGCACCACGATCGGGTACCCGCGGACATACGTGGTCTTGATGGTGGCGTTGCCGTTTTGCGCGATGGCCAGGCGCTGGCTGTCGCCGTCGGTGACGTAGAGCGCGCTGCTCTGAGCCAACGCGCTGCCGGAAGTCAGTGACGCCAAGCCGACGACGGCGCAGGTCGTGAGACGAAGATCCATCATTTCTCTCCTCTTTCTGGTTCGAGCCGGCGGGTCGCCAGCCGTGTTTGCACATTGTACGACAGGATGCATGGACCGCCAGCGGAAAGTGGAACGTGTGAGAGTGATTTCGCGGCTTGGAACTCGTCGATAGTCCTATAACTCCAGCACCGCGGCTTCGACTGTGGCGATCGGCCTCAATATCATGCTTGGCCCAGTGCGATGCCCCTTCTTCCCGAAAGGCCCCCCATGCCATCCGCCCGCGCCAGCCACATTCTCGTTCCGGATCAGGCGAGGGCCCAGGAACTCAAGACGCAGATCGAGAGCGGCGCGGACTTCGCGGAACTGGCGAAGAAGCATTCGAAGTGCCCGTCCGGTCGCGAGGGCGGTTCGCTCGGCACCTTCGCCAAGGGACGCATGGTGGCTGAGTTCGACAAGGTCATCTTCAGCGACCTGCCGATCGGCCAGGTGTCCGATCCCGTCAAGACGCAGTTCGGCTACCACCTGATCGTGGTGCATCAGCGGATGAACTGAATCACGGCGGTCATCGAGCGGCTCATGTGGAGCGACGCGGAACCGTCGCCCCGCCATTCGCCCGCCGCGCGATCAGCATGGCCATCTCCAGCGCCTGCTCGTAGTTCAGCCGCGGGTCCACCTGGCTTCGGTACGACCGGCCCAGGTCGTCATCATTGATGCCCCGCGCCCCGCCGGTGCATTCGGTGACGTTCTCACCGGTCACCTCGACGTGGACGCCGCCCAGGTAGGTGCCGGCCCTGGCGTGAATCTCAAAGGCCTGCTCCAGTTCGGCCAGGATGTGCTCGAACTTGCGTGTCTTGTAGCCCGAGGCGGCCTTCTGCGTGTTGCCGTGCATCGGGTCGCACACCCAGAGCACGGCGCGGCCGGCGCTCTTCACGGCTTCCAGCAACGGCGGCAGTTCGCGGGCGATGCGGTGCGCCCCCAGCCGGTGAATGATCGTCAGCTTCCCCGGCTCGTTGCGCGGATTGAGCGCGTCGATCAGCGACAACAGTTCTTCGCCCGTGCAGGGCGAACCGACCTTCACCGCCACCGGGTTGGCGATGCCGCGGAAGTACTCGACATGCGCTCCGCCGAGGTCGCGCGTGCGGTTGCCGATCCACGGGAAGTGCGTGGACAGGTTGTACCACCCCTCGCGCCGAGGCACGCGGCGGGTGAGGGCCTGCTCCGCCGCCAGGTGCAGCCCCTCGTGGCTGGTGAAGAAGTCCACCCGGTTGATCTCCCCCACCGGCGCGCCGGCCAGCGTCTCCATGAAGCGCAGCGAGTCGCCGATCTGCTCCACCATGCGCTGGTACTCTGACGCAAGCGGCGAGTGGCGCACGAACTCCAGATCCCAGTACTCCGGGTGGTGCAGGTCGGCGAAGCCGCCGTCGATCAGGGCGCGAATGAAGTTGAGCGTGAGCGCGGCCCGCTCGTAGCCCCGCAGCAGCAGCGCGGGGTCGGGCGTGCGGTCCTGCCTGGTGAAGCCGGGGCGATTGATGTTGTCGCCGCGGAAGCAGGGCAGCGTCACGCCATCGCGCGTCTCGAACTCCTCGCTGCGCGGCTTGGCGTACTGCCCGGCGAAGCGCCCCACGCGGATCACCCGCTTCTTGGTGCCATGCACCAGCACCAGCGACATCTGCAGCAGAATCTTGAGTTTGCTGGCGATGGCGTCGGACGTGCAGGCCTCGAACGACTCGGCGCAGTCACCCCCCTGCAGCAGAAACCGCCGCCCCTGCTGGGCCTCGGCGATCTGACCCTTGAGGGTTTCGATCTCCCACGAGGTGACCAGGGGGGGCAGCGCGGCCAGGTGCGCCAGCGCCTGCTCCAGCGCGGCGGCGTCCGGATACGACGGCTGCTGCGCCGCGGGCCTGGTTCGCCAGGATGAGGGGGACCAGTCGGTCACGGGGGTTCCTGAAGGAGAGCGAGAGCGCACGCAATCGATTCGTGCAAGAAGCACGGCGCACGGTTCGCGCTCGGTACTGCTGATAGTACGATACCCTCGCTTCGGTCGCTCAATGCCCGCGCATCCGCTCCACCGCCGGTACCGGCACCGGCGTTGGCGAGTCCGATCGACCCATCTCGCGCAGCCAGCGGTAATGCGACCGAACCCCCGCCATGAACGTCGGGTGCTCGGAATAGCGCACGCCGAAGTCGCGGCAGGTCTGCTCCACGATCGGGGCCAGCGCGGGGAAGTTCACGTGGCAGATGCGGGGCAGCAGGTGGTGCTCGATCTGGTAGTTCAGCCCGCCCAGCAGCCACGACGCGAGGCGGCTGCGGCGCGCGAAGTCCACCGTGCTCTCCACCTGGTGGATCGCCCAGGCGTTTTCGATGCGGTTGGCGTCGTTGGGCACGACGAACGCGGCCTCTTCCACGGTGTGGGCCAGTTGAAAGACCACGCTGAGCGTGATGCCCACCACCATGCCCGCCGCGCCGTAGTAGATCAGCACCACCCACCACGGGTGGAAGATCATCGGAACGCCAAGCGCCAGGGTCAGGAAGAACACCTTGCCGCCCAGGAAGATGACCAGATCCCAGCCGCGCGGACGCGGGATGCGGTGATCACCCACGCGACCGCGGATCACGTCCACATAGTCGCCGAAGAGCTGCCAGCGGAGAGCCATCAGCCCGTAGAGCGGCCAGATGTAGAAGTGCTGCCAGCGATGAAACGTCAGTCGCTTCTGGTGGGGTGTGACGCGCCCGAGGAATCCCAGGTCGATGTCCGAGTCATGCCCCGTGATGTTGACGTAGGTGTGATGCAGCACGCCATGCTGGTAGTGCCACAGGTACGAGCTGCCGCCGATCAGGTCAAGCGTCATGGCCGCGAGCCGGTTGATCCATCCGCAGCTGGAGTAGGCCTCGTGCCCGCCGTCGTGCTGGACGTTCAGTCCGATTCCCGCGGTCACGAATCCCAGCAGGATCGCCAGCGGCAGCGCCTGCCACCACGCGGTGGCGAAGAAGACCAGCATCACGTACGACAGGACAAAAAGTCCGGCCAGGATGAAGGTCTTGAGGTACATCTGCGGGCAGTCGCGCCGCGGACGTCCGGTGCGTGTGAAATACTCATCCACGCGCCGGCGCAGTTCGACCTGAAAGGCGTTGGGGCCGGTGAACTTGAGGGCGCTGGAGTGAGCGGGAGTTGGGGATGGTGAAATCGTTGCCGCGGCCGTCTGATTCATGAAGGTTCCCGGTCAGCGTGACGCCGAGAAGATGGTGGGGTCGTCGGGAGTGAGGAATCCTCGACGCCGCCCGCTGCCGGACACCGGGGAATGCCGCCACGATGGTAGGCGGTCCGCGGCGCACGACATCCCGGCATCGCGGATCTCCCGACGCATCGTGCGTCGCCATCGCGCTGTTTTTGCGCGATCTGAGCGCCGCAAGGCGGGCCGCCTTGACTGCCGGGTCTAAAGTTTCGATGAAGGGAGAGCCATGTCCCCCATCGATCAGACACCCCTGTCGGCGGTGAACGGCGTCCGCGCGGACGCCGCTTCGCCGGACGCCCACGCGGAGCGACTGACCGGCGATGGACGGCCCATCGAACGGGCGGCGGTCGCGCCCGAGGGCGCGACGCTGGCCGAGGGCGGGCCGCGATTCCTCAACCGCGAGGTTCAGTGGCTGGAGTTCAACGAGCGCGTGCTGGCGCAGGCGATGGACGAGCGTCTGCCGTTGCTGGAGCGGGTGCGCTTTCTCGCCATCTTCTCCAGCAACCTCGACGAGTTCTTCATGAAGCGCGTGGGCGGTCTGCGGCGGCAGGTGGCCTCAGGCGTGCAGATCCTGTCGTACGAGGGCGACAGTCCCAAGGCGATTCTTGACGCCATCCGACAGCGCGTGCTGCCGATGATCGACAAGCAGGCCCGCTGCTACCGCAAGCAGATTCTCCCGGCCCTGGAGGGGGCGGGCATCCAGCTCATCGCCTACAAGGACGCCACGGAGAAGGAGCGCCGTGAACTCGACCGCTGGTTCCAGCAGCAGGTGTTTCCCATTCTCACTCCGCTGGCGGTGGACAAAGGGCATCGCTTTCCGTTCATCTCGAATCTGAGCGTCTCGCTGGGCGTGATGCTGCGCCGTCCGGGCGACGCCGAGCAGCTCTTCGCCCGCGTGAAAGTGCCCGAGGCGGTGAACCAGTGGTACCGGCTGGAGGGGACGAGCCGCTTCGTGCTGCTGCGTGACGTGATCGAGAACAACCTGGCCGAGCTCTTCCCCGGCATGGAGATTCTCAGCGTGCTGCCCTTCCGCGTGACGCGCAACGCGGACGTGGAAGGGGATGACGAGGACGCCGCCGACCTGCTCGACCAGATCCGCAATCAGCTGCGCGAGCGCCGCTTCGCCCGCGTGGTGCGTCTGCAGATCGGGCGCAAGCCGCCCCGCGAACTGCTCGACTTCCTGTGCGAGGAACTGGAGATCGGCCCGGACGACATCTACGAGTCCAAGGGTCTGTTCAACTACGGCACGCTCAACGAGATCGCCGACCTCGACCTGCCGGAGCATCATTTCGCGCCGTGGACCCCGGTCATTCCGCCCCGGCTGGCGGCCCGTGATCGCGACATCTTCTCCGCGATCCGCGAGGGCGACATCCTGCTGCATCACCCGTACGAGTCGTTCGACGCCAGCGTGGAGCGGTTCATCGAGGAGGCGGCCAGCGACCCCAGCGTCATCTGCATCAAGCAGGCCCTGTACCGAACCAGCGGCGACAGCCCGTTCGTGCATGAACTGATCCGCGCCGCCGAGAAGGGCAAGCAGGTGGCGGTGCTGGTGGAGCTGCGGGCCCGGTTCGACGAGGAGCGCAACATCGAATGGGCCCGGCGGCTCGAGGACGCCGGCGTCCATGTGGCGTACGGCGTCGTGGGGCTCAAGACTCACACCAAGATCGCCATGGTCGTGAGGCGCGAGGGAAGGACGCTGCGCACCTACGCCCACATCGGCACGGGCAACTACCACTCGCGCACCGCGCGGCTCTACGACGACTTCGGGCTGCTCACCTGCGATCCCGTCATCTGCGAGGACGTGATCGACCTGTTCAACTTCATGACGGGCCGGTCGATGCACCAGGGCTACCGCAAGCTGCTGGTGGCGCCGCACTCGATGAAGAGGCAGTTTCTGCGGCTGATCGAACGCGAGATCGAGCATCAGCGATCGGGCGTCGGGGGACGCATCATCGCCAAGATGAATCAGCTCCAGGACCGCGAGGTCATCGAGGCCCTCTACCGCGCCAGCGGCGAGGGCGTCGTCATCGACCTCATCGTACGCGGCTTCTGCACGCTGCGCCCGTGCGTCAGGGGCATGAGCGACAACATCCGGGTCATCTCGGTCATCGGGCGATTCCTCGAGCACAGCCGCATCTTCTGGTTCCGCAACGGCAAGGACGACCCGCTGGAAGGCGACTTCTACATCGGCTCAGCGGACTGGATGTACCGCAATCTGCACACGCGCGTCGAGGCCGCCGCCCCCGTCGAGCCACGCGCTTTGCGCACCAAGCTCATGGAGACGCTGCTCGTCTGCCTGACGGACCAGAGGCAGGCGTGGGACATGCACCCGGATGGGTCGTACGTGCGCCGCGAGCCCCCTGCGGGCATGCCGCTCGACGCGCCCGAGGCGGTGGGCACGCACCAGCGGCTGATGGACCTGACGCGTGAGGCGATGCGGGCCGAGCAGAACCGTCGCAACGCTGAACTGGCGGTGACGGGTGATGACGGCCCGTGAATGTCGCGGCGTCCGCACGGGTGATGCCGTGCGTTCTTCTCATGCGCCATCGAACACGATGCCGGGACGGCAAGAACCTTGACCGCGTTTCGCGGCCCGTTATACTCTATTCGTTCATCCGGATGAACGGATGAACATGACGCCGCTTTCCAACCGGAGCAACCCCGTGACCACCTCCGCCCCTGCCCGTCCCGTCTCGAACCCCGCCAGGTCCGCCTCGGGCGCCTTCATGGACACAGGCCTGCCGCTCTTTTCCAACCTGCCGTTCAAGGTGGCGGATCTGTCGGCCAAGACGGTCGCCTTCGGCCGCAAGGAGATCGAACTGGCCGAGCACGAGATGCCGGGCCTGATGGCGCTGCGCGAGAAGTACCGGAAGACCCAGCCGCTCAAGGGGGCGCGTATCTCCGGCTCGCTGCATATGACCATCCAGACCGCGGTGCTGATCGAGACGCTGGTCGATCTGGGCGCGCAGGTGCGCTGGGCGTCGTGCAACATTTTCTCGACCCAGGATCATGCCGCGGCCGCGGTGGCGGTCGGCCCCAGGGGCACCGTGGAGAAGCCCCAGGGCGTGGCCGTCTTCGCGTGGAAAGGCGAGACGCTGCCCGAGTACTGGTGGTGTACGTTCCAGGCGCTGAACTGGCCGGTTTCCGGGGGCGGGGCGGGCGTCAGTGGCGAAGGCGTCTCGCCTGCGGCCTACCAAGGCCCCACCATGATCCTCGACGACGGCGGCGACGCCACGCTCCTTGTCCACAAGGGTCTCGAAGGCAACCGCACCGGGAAACTCGACTCGCCCGACTCCACCGACAACGAGGAGTTCAGGTGCGTGCTCTCGCTGCTCAACCAGTTGCAGCAGCAGGACAAGTCCTACTGGAAGCACGCGGCCAAGGACATCATCGGCGTGAGCGAGGAGACCACCACCGGCGTGCATCGTCTCTACGAAATGCAGAAGCAGGGCACGCTGCTCTTCCCGGCCATCAACGTCAACGACTCGGTCACCAAGAGCAAGTTCGACAACATCTACGGCTGCCGCCACTCGCTGCCCGACGGCATCATGCGGGCCACAGACGTGATGATCGCGGGCAAGAAGGTGGTGATCCTGGGCTATGGCGACGTGGGCAAGGGCTGCGCCGAGGCCATGAAGGGCTGCGGCGCCCGCGTATACGTGACCGAGATCGATCCCATCTGCGCCCTGCAGGCGTGCATGCAGGGGTACGAGGTGGTGACGCTCGAGGACGTGATCGACAAGGCGGACATCTTCATCACCGCCACCGGCAACTTCAACATCATCACCGCCGAACACATGAAGCGGATGAAGGACAAGGCCATCGTCGGCAACATCGGGCACTTCGACAACGAGATCGACATGGCCGGGCTGGCCAAGGTGCCGGGCATCAAGCGCATCACCGTGAAGCCGCAGACGGACGAGTGGGTGTTTCCGCCCAGCGCCGCTCGCCCCCAGGGCCATTCGGTCATCATCCTGGCCGAGGGACGTCTGCTGAACCTCGGTTGCGCCACGGGGCACCCGTCGTTCGTGATGAGCGCCTCGTTCTCCAACCAGGTGTTGGCCCAGATCGAGCTGCACACCAACCACGCCGCCTACGAGAAGAAGGTCTACACCCTGCCCAAGAAGCTGGATGAGGAAGTGGCGCGGCTGCACCTGGAGAAACTCGGCGCCCGGCTTACGAAACTCAGTCAGGAGCAGGCCAGGTACATCGGCGTGGCGGTCGAGGGGCCGTACAAGCCGGACCACTACCGGTATTGACGCCGGTTCCTCGTGGGCGTCACGGCTTCCATCCGTGATGAGTTCGCGCGAGAATTTCACGAATCGCTGGTCGAGCCATCGCGGAACGTCAATGGCTGCGGGATGAAATATCCCGGCGATGCGATGGTCAGGCCATTCACTCGCGGCGGCCTCATCGGAGAGGGAGAAGGGCGACCCGCACGGGCAACCGCGCGGGTCGTCTCCTGAGGGGCCGGTGGGCGAGGCGCCCGGCCGGTACGTCACCAATGTGTCGGGACGCTCCGAGGTGGCGGGGGTGTTGGCCAACGGGCGGTTCTTTCACCCGGCGGCGGGTAGGAAACGGGGCGAGGGAGACTGTCGCATGGCTGGCGGACGGCCCAGTTGAGATCATTCGCCCTCGCCGGTCTCGCACTGTTTTCGCCTCCGTTGAGGCGGGTCAGACGACCGCAGGCGAGACGCCCGCGCCCCGGGCGCGCCGCACCCATTGCTGCCTGATGCCCGGTAG
This sequence comes from Phycisphaeraceae bacterium, assembly GCA_015709595.1. NCBI lineage: Bacteria > Pseudomonadati > Planctomycetota > Phycisphaerae > Phycisphaerales > Phycisphaeraceae > Phycisphaeraceae bacterium. The sequence continues at coordinate 765,217 of CP054178.1, read as the reverse complement.
CGAACGCCTCCGCGGCATTCACTTCACAAACAGCATCTCGTCGTAGGTGGGCAGGGGCCAGAGGTCGCGGGGGATGTGGGCTTCGAGCCGATCCGATGCCTCGCGTGCCTTCACCATGGCGGGCACGAGATGGTCGCGGATGTGCTCGGCGTGCTTGACCACGTTGGCCGCGTGCCTGGCTTCGGCGGCTTCGACCTGCCTGATGGCGTCCCGCAGGTCTGCGATCAGGCCGCTGACTTCATCCAGCAGTTCCTCTTCCGAGCGGGCGCTGCGCTCGGCGAGTTTCTTGCTGGCCACGGCGTCGGCGATCTCCGATTCGTAGCGCAGGGCGGCGGGCAGCACTTCCGTCCGCAGCATGGTGCAGAGGGTCTTGGCCTCGATCGACAACACCTTGTTGTAGCGCTCGTAGGCGATGTCGGTGCGTGCATGCAGCTCGCGCTTGTTCAGCACCCTGTAGTGCTCGAAGAGATGCTGCGCCTTGGGGTCGCGCAGGGCGGCCAGCGCGTCCGGCGTCGTCTTCAGGTTGGGCAGCCCGCGCTTGGCGGCTTCGGCGTGCCACTTCTCCGAGTAGTTGTCGCCGTCGAAGACGATGCGCTTGTGCTCCTTGACCAGTTCGCGCAGGTACTGCTTGGCGGCGGCGTGGACCTTCTCCGGGGTCGGATTCCTGCCGACGCGGTTTTCCAGCTCCGTGGCGATGGAATCGAGCGACTCGGCGATGATGGTGTTGAGCACCGTGATGGGCCATGCCACAGGCGCGCTGGAGCCCACGGCGCGGAACTCGAACTTGTTGCCCGTGAAGGCGAAGGGGCTGGTGCGGTTGCGGTCGCCCGAGTGGCGGGGGATCTGGGGCAGGGTGCGGGCGCCCAGGTCGAGGTTGCCCCCTCGCTTGGTCTTGCGCGGGTCGCCCTTCTCCACCTGCGCCAGGATGTCGGACAGCATGTCGCCCAGGTAGATGGAGATGATGGCGGGCGGGGCCTCGTTGGCGCCCAGCCGGTGGTCATTCCCGGGACTGGCGATGGCGGCCCGCAGCAGGTCGGCGTGACGATCGACGGCCCGCATCACCGCCGCCAGGAAGACCAGGAACTGGATGTTGGTGTGCGTTTCGTCCTGCGGGTCGAGCAGGTTGACGCCCGTGTCGGTGGCGATGGACCAGTTATTGTGCTTGCCCGAGCCGTTGACGCCGGCGAAGGGCTTCTCGTGCAGCAGGCAGACCAGCCCGAACTCGTCCGCCGTGCTTCGCAGCACGTGCATAGTGAGCATCTGGTGGTCGGTGGCGATGTTGGCGTCCTCGAAGATGGGAGCGATCTCGTACTGACCCGGCGCCACCTCGTTGTGGCGGGTCTTGACGGGCACGCCCAGGGCGTAGAGCCGCTTCTCCACCTCCTGCATGTAGCCCAGCACGCGGTCGGGGATGGAGCCGAAGTAGTGATCCTCCAGCGACTGACCCTTGGGCGGCTTGGCGCCGATGAGCGTGCGTCCGCACACGCGCAGGTCCAGCCGCTCGTTGTAAAATTTCTTGTCGATCAGGAAGTACTCCTGCTCGCAGCCCACGGTGGCGGTGACGCGCGACACGCCGTGGTGCGTGCCGAAGATCCGCAGGACGCGCAGGGCGTGGTGGCTGACGGCGTCCATCGAGCGCAGGAGCGGGATTTTCTTGTCCAGCGCCTCGCCCGTCCACGACGCGAAGGCGGTGGGGATGCACAGCGTCGAGCCGGACGGACCGCGCAGCAGGAAGGCCGGGCTGGTGGGATCCCACGCGGTGTACCCGCGGGCCTCGAAGGTCTCGCGGATGCCCCCCGAGGGGAAACTCGACGCGTCCGGCTCGCCCTGGATGAGTTCGCGCCCGGAGAACTCGGCGACGGCGTTGCCGTTGCCGTCCGGCTTGTAGAACGAGTCGTGCTTCTCCGCTGTCAGGCCAGTCAGCGGCTGGAACCAGTGGGTGTAATGCGTGGCGCCGTTCTCGATGGCCCAGTCCTTCATGGCGTTGGCCACGGTCTCGGCAAGTTCGGCATCGAGCGGAAGCCCCTGCGTGATGGTCTTCTGCAGCGCCTTGTACACGCTGCCGGGCAGTCGGGCGCGCATGACGCGGCCCGAGAACGTGTCGCGGCCGAAGAGATCGGAGGTCGTCTCCTTGCCGTTGGGCCCGTTGCCGTTCATGAATGGGACTTCCTTCACGTGGGTCGTGCCGTTGATGCGGGTCTGCACCATGGGTGGCCTCTGCGGGTGGGTTATGGTCGGGAGGCGGATGCAAGCAGCGTGGCGGCCCGATGACGGACCGCTCGAAGGGGCGGATGGGTCGCGTGGACTGTATGCGGGTCGGTCCGTGACTCAAGCCCGGGCAGGCCGCACACGACCTGGAACACCCGGGATTCCACGCTGAAACCGGGGGGTTTGGGCGTGATGGTCAGGTTATCAACAGGGCGAACGTGGGGTAGCGCGTTCGGCCGATGCGCAGGCGGGACGCCTGCGACACCGCTACCTGGGGTCATACGCCGAGTCGTCGTCCGACAGAAAGCCGTTCTTTGGGAAGTCCATGACGTCGCGCAGCAGGGTTTCGGTGGCGAAGCGTCCGCGAAAGGGGGTCGAGGTGCTGCCGATGTGACCATCGAGGTAAACGACGTTGGTCCGCCCGCCGGAGTGTCGGAAGGCCTGTCCGCCCGCGTAGCAGGCCTGAAGCGATCCCTCGACGGTGTTGCCGGGGGCGCGCATGAACTTGTTGGCGCCCTGTTTCCACGCCCCGTCGCCGAAGACAGCGGTGGTCTCCGTCTTGCGCCAGGCGCCGCGGGGCACGCCGGGGCGCACCCGCGCCCATCCGAGGTTGGGAAACGTGGCCTCGCCCGCGATGTAGGTCGTGTTGTAGTTGTACCCGGTGTACGGATCGGCCCCGAAGGTGCTGTCGAGGTGGCAGTCGGGGCACTGATGGATCTCGCCCACGTCGATGACGCCCTTCCACAGCACGCCGGGCGAGATCACGCCGCGCCGCGTCTGCTCGAAGTCCCATGCGATGGTGGTGAACTCTTCGCGGTTTTCGTAGCGTACCGCGACGGGGTAGCGCCCGTCGCTGCGGTTGGCGTACATCTCCGCCGCGGCGTGGAGCTGCCGCAGGTTCGACTGACAGGTGAGCGACCGGCTTGCTCCGCCCGCGCTGCTGAGCGCCGGCAGGAGCAGGCCGAACAGCAGCGCCACGATGCCGATGACGACGAGGAGTTCCAGGAGCGTGAACCCGAGGGAGGAGGATTCACCGCAGAGACGCGCCGTCCGCAGTGGGACAACGGAAGTCCAAGAGCATGAGCGGCAGGTCAGCGGATCGGCGACGCCATGCCTGATCACCGGTTTCGAGGATGGGTTGTCAGTCACCGATCGTCGTGTGATTCGCATGGTTCGTCCTCGTCCGCGGCCAGGTTGCCGGTTCCGACGCCATTTGCTCTGATTCCCGTCTTCGTCTCTGCGTGCTCCGCGCCTCTGCGGTGAGTGACCTCTTCACCGTTTACTGCGTGCGCCGTCGCCGCCGCGGCAGGCCGAGCAGGATCAGGACCGCCGCGCCGGGCGCGGGGATCGCGCGCACGTCGGCGAAGGCGTCGATCTCGATGCTGTCCGTTCCCTCGTTGAGCACGCGGACGTAGCGGATCCAGTTCAGGCCGACCGAATCGAGGTCGATGCCCGTGCCCCCGCCCGAGCCGTCGTAGAGGGCCAGCACCTCGGCGTAGGAGCGTCCCATGAAGTCGTTGAGCGTCAGGGCCGGATCAACGGGCCGGGTGAAGTCGGTCGGCAGCGTTCCCGGCTGATCGTCATAGGGTCCGCTGTCAAGGTAGCCCAGGGTCGGGAACATGTTGTCGGCGGTCACATTGGGCACGCGGAACCATGTCTTGCCATTCCGGCTGACTTCGATGACGCCGCCGTCGTTGCCGAACAGTCCGCCGACGACGCCGTTGGGCCAGTTGCTGTCGATGAAGCCGGTGTTGCCGAAGATGAGCAGGTCAATGCCCCAGGGGTTGCCGGGACTGTTGCGCACAGGGGTGTTGAAGCGGACGGTCAGGTGTCCGCCTGCTCCGATCGAGACGATCTCATCCTGCCCGAACGGCGGACTGAAGGGGCTGACGACGACAGGGAACAGCCCTTCGCCGGTGAAACGTTCTGGCGAGCCGAGCGTGGTGAAGGGGTTGTCGTATCCCTTGGCGCCGCCCTGGCCGGCATCGAACGAGACGACCACGTCGGCGAAGGGGTCGTCGCCGCACGGGCTGGCGACAGCCCGAGGCGCGTGCGGCAGGAGAATGATGAACGGAGCGACAGCACCAAGCGCGCAGAACAAGGTCCGCATAACCAGCGTCCTTCCTTTGTTTCGCCCTGATTCGCGCAGGACGGCTCCCGAGGCCGAACGGGACAAGCCCGAGCGAAGCGCACAACGAGGGGAGCAAGCCGGTGGGAGCAGGCCGGAACCGCCACGGTGGCGCCCGATCTCGCGCGGGCGACGGTGTCGGCTCGGGCAGGTCTTCCGGCTTCGGGTATGACCTCTCCCGCCTTCCCACCGACCCCGTTGCGGGGCGGGCAGTGGCGTCATGGGGAGGTTTTCGACCCGGCGACACCCGTCAAGAGGGGTGAAGCGGGCCAGTCCCGTTACGGCGGCGCGTCCGCGGCGGAGTTTCACCGCCTTCCCTTTTCATCCGTCCAGGGCGTGCCGGGCAGGCCGGCAGACGCCTGGATGTGATCGGACACCCGAGCCGGGGTGAGTGTATCGCCGGCAGGTCGGCATCGCAAGGGGCAGGGAGCGCCTTTGGCCTCAGGCGGCGGGAGTTGGCTTGAAAAGTGACTTCGCTTCACGGCTCAACTTCATTGACAGGCCGGGGGGATTCGGATAGATTCGGGCTTGTCCGAAGTCGCCAGCGATGGGCGGCGGGGGGTGTCGCTGTCGCATCGACCCGTTCGCGCCGACCGTCGTCGGCTGTCCGCCCGTCGCGGAACCCTCGTTCGCAGGAGCAGGATCAACATGAGTTTCTCGCATCGCACGCGGCTCGCCATTGCCTCGGCTGTCCTTGCCTCGGCTCTTCCGTGCGCGACGGTTCTGGCGTTGGACAACGCGCAGGATCTTCGCGACTTCGTGCATTACACGATGATTGCGAAGCCCGATCTGGCGAAGTCGCACCTGGAGCGTCTGCTCAAGTCGGGTATCACGGACGCCCAGTTGTCCGATCTCGTGCGCGAGACCATGTCGCGTGACCGTCTGGACGCGGCGCTGATGCGCGGCCGGGGGGTCTCCGGGCTGCGCGACATCGTGGCCGAGCTGGAGAGCCGCCTCGACGCCGGCGAGAAGAATCTGGCCCGCAACCCCGACCGCATCGCCGAGGCGATCGGCATGCTCAAGGGCACGCTGCGTCAGCGCACCATGGCCGAGGAGCGCCTGATCGAGGCGGGCGAGTTCGCCGTGCCCCAGCTGCTCAAGCAGGTGACGGACGGGACCGAGCCGGAGATCCGCCAGCGCTCGCTCGATCTGCTGGTGAAGCTCAGCCGCTTCGCCGTGATTCCGCTGAGCGAGGCGCTGGCCAAGCTGGATGCGCAGACGCAGGTGAAGATCTGCGACGTGCTGGGTCGCATCCGCCACACCGCCGCCGGCCCCTACCTGGCCGAACTGGCGACTGATCCCAACGCTTCCGCGGCGTCGCGGGAGGCGGCGTCCCGCGCCGCGGCGCAGTGCGGCGCGGGGGCCGGGTCGCTCAGCGGGCAGTACGCGGCCCTGGGGCGACGCTACTTCGATGAGGCCGCCTCATTGACCGCCTACCCCAACGAGGCCACCAACAATCTCTGGTCATTCGACTCCTTCGCCGGACTGGTCCCGCTCCCCGTGCCCACGCCCATTTTCGGCGAGGTGATGGCGATGCGGCTGTCCAAGAAGGCGCTTCAGCTGGATTCCAGCAACGGAGCCGCACTGGCCACCTTCATCGCCGCCAACCTGAAGCGCGAGAACGACCTGCCGGATGGCGAGACCGACCCATCCCCATTCGGCTCCAGCAAGTACAGCCCCGCGTTCTACGCCATGGGCGCCGGCCCGGCCGTCCTGCAGGACGTGCTGGCGCTGGCCATCGACAAGACGGACACGGCCCTGATCCGCGACGCGGTGGCGGCGCTGTCCAAGACCGCCGGCGCGGGCAACCTGTGGTCGGCCGGCGCCACGCGACGCCCGCTGATCGAGGCCCTGCAATACCCCGACCGGCGCGTGCGCTACGACGCGGCCATCGCCCTGGGCAAGGCCCTGCCGACCACCGGCTTCGCGGGCGACTTCGGCGTGGTGCCCCTGCTCGCCTCGGCCATCCGGGCGGCGGATACGACCTACGCCCTCGTCATCGCCGACAACGCCGAGGATCAGCGCCTCTACGCCAACTGGCTCGAGGCCCACGGCTACACCGTGGTGGCCCACGGCCCCACGCTGGCTGACACCGCGGCGCCTGTCGCCAGCGCGCCTGGCGTGGACGTGGTGGTGGTTCGTCACAACGCCGAGAACGCCGTCGCCGCCATGAACGCCCTGCGCGCCCTGACCAAGACCTCGGTGGCTCCCGTTCTGATGCTCACCACCACGCAGGAGCACGACGGCCTGCAGATGACCTACTCCAACGACCCCCGCATTCTCGTGCGCGTGGCGTCGATGGATGAGGCCGCCTTCGGCAACCTGCTGGACGAGGTCATGCTGCGCGGCTCCGGCGGGCGCATGAGCGAGGCCGACGCCATGGTCTACGCCATCGAGTCCATCGTCACGCTCCGCAACATCGCCATCTCCAACAGCCAGGTCTTCAACATCGCCGACGCCGAAACCTCCCTCATCGAGGCCCTGGGCGCCCGCACCGGCACCCTCAAGCATCAGGTGGCGGACGTGCTGGCCTACATCGGCAGCGACTCGGCCCAGCGGGCCTTGTTCGACGCCGCTCTCACGGCCTCCGATCGCGACCAGGTGGAGCTGCTCAACCGCGTGGCGGATTCCGCCAAGCGTCACGGCAACCGGGCCGAAGAACGCCACCTGAACCGTCTTGTCGAGCTCGTCAGGTCGGGCGGAGACGTCGGCGAGGCCGCCGCCCGCGTGCATGGCGCGCTCAACCTGTCGGCGGAGAACGTGGTGCGCGTCGTCGTGAACTGATTGGTGCAAGGGCGTCTCGCGTCCCTGGGATGGGAGAACCTCAGGGGACGGCTGAGGCGGCATTCCATCGCGGAGATCGGCTTCCGCCGGTCTCCGCGTTTTCTTTCGTCGCTCCCCGGCGTTGTCCATTCCCGGAGCCATGAATACGCTTCTGCCCTTCGCCACCCTAGCTCAGCCGGTAGAGCGGCGCTTTCGTAAAGCGCAGGTCACGGGTTCGAGTCCCGTGGGTGGCTTTCCGCGCGGGGGTTCCGGCGTCTCGGCCTCCGCCGGCCACGTTCGCACCGACCGGGTGGCGTCCGAGCATGGCCTGCCGCCGGCTCATGCCGTGATCCCGCGTCCCAATCGTTCATGCGACTTGAGGAACTGGACTACCACCTGCCGCCGGAGCGGATCGCCACGCGGCCCGTGGAGCCGCGCGACGCGGCTCGCCTGCTGGTGTATCGGCGTCAGTCCGACGCCGTCGAGCACGTCCGGGTGCGTGATCTGCCTTCCCTGCTGGGGCGCGATGCGCTGGTGGTCAACGATACGTCGGTGCTGCCCGCGCGACTGCTGGCGGTGCGACTGGACAGCGGCGGGCGCGTCGAGGGCCTCTTCCTCGGCGAGGCGGCTCCGGGGTCATGGTCGCTCATGCTCCGAAGCAACGGACGCCTCCGGCAGGGACTGCGCCTCGCCCTGATCGACCCGCGCCGCGGCGAGGCGACCACTCACCAACTGACCCTGTCGGCCCGCGATGGAGCCGTGTGGACAGCCGAGCTCTCCTCCGACCTTCCGACCGAGGGCGTGCTTGACCGGGTGGGCATGACGCCGCTCCCGCCGTACATTCTGCGGGCGCGAGCATCCGGCGGGGTGGACGGATCGGTTCCCGGGTCCGCCATCGGGGACGATCGAGACCGGGCGTGGTATCAGACCGTCTACGCCGAGATGTCCAAGCGTCGGAGCGTCGCCGCGCCGACCGCGGGGCTGCACTTCACGCCCGACCTGCTGACGGCGCTGTCGCGTCAGGGCGTGACGCGGCTGAGCGTCACGCTGCACGTGGGCGCCGGCACGTTCCAGCCGGTGTCCACCGAGCGCGTGGAGGATCACCCCATGCACCGGGAATGGTTCAGCGTGCCGCGAGCCACGCTGGAGGGGATCGCCCGCGTGCGGGCGGCGGGGGGGCGCGCCATCGCCGTCGGCACCACCGCCGTGCGGGCCCTGGAGTCGGCGGCTGGAGGCGACCCGTGCGTCGAGCTCGAGCCCCCGTCGCGGGATGCCGACGTGGTCGCGGGCGCGACCCGTCTGATGATCGCGCCGGGTTACGCATTCCGCCTGGTGGACGGCCTGATGACGAACTTCCACCTGCCCCGTTCGACCCTGCTGCTGCTGGTCGGCGCCATGGTCGGACTGGATCGGCTCAAGTCGCTTTACGCCGAGGCGATCGAGCGCGGCTACCGGTTCTACTCCTACGGCGATGCAATGCTGGTGCTGCCGTGATGGTGCCGCGCCGCGGTCGATCCGTTTTTCGCCTCGCGCCGCGACTCACTCCGATATCCTTCAGAACCGCCGGCGTCTGTGGACGCCTCGGGGTGTATCGGAGCGCGCTGTTCCATGATGACCATCGCGGGACTGATTCACGACCTGCCCATCCGCGTTCGACGCGGGGACGCCGGCACGCCCGTCGTCTCCGTGGCGGACGACAGCCGCCAGGTCGTTCCCGGAGGGCTCTTCGTCGCCCGCAGAGGTCGCGCCCGCGATGGGGCGGCCTTTCTCGCCGACGCCCTCGACAAGGGGGCCGGCGCGGTGCTGGTCGCCGCCGGCGTTGAGGTTCCGCCCGATGGCGCCGGCGGCCGCGCCCTCGTGCTGGAAACCGATGATCCCGACGCCGTGCTCCCCGTGCTGGCCGAGCGCTTCCACGGCGAGCCGAGCCGGAAACTGGCCCTCATCGGCGTCACCGGCACCAAGGGCAAGACGACCACCGCGTGGCTGGTGCGGCATCTGCTGAGCGTCGGCGGCCTCAAGTGCGGCCTGTTCGGCACGGTGGAGATCGACGACGGGCGCGAGCGCCGCCCCGCCTCGCTCACCACCCCGCCCGCCATTGAACTCAGCGCCACGCTGGCGCGGATGGTCGAGCACGGCTGCCGCGCGGCGGTCATGGAGGTCTCCAGCCACTCCCTCGATCAGGGCCGGGTGGCGGGGCTGCGATTCGTCGTGGGCGCCTTCACCAACCTCACCGGCGACCACCTCGACTATCACGGCACGATGGACGCCTACGCCGCCGCCAAATCGCGGCTCTTCACCATGCTCGACGCGCAGGCCGTCGCCGTGGTGAACGCCGATGACCCCCGCGCGGATGAGATGATCGCACGCAGCCCGGCCCGCGTGCTGCGCTGCGGGCTGCAGACGCCGGGCGGCGAAGCCGGCGCCACCATCTTCTCCATGGACGCCAGCGAAACCCACGTGGCGTTCCACGGGCCGTGGGGGGCGGTCGATGTGCGGCTGCCGCTCATCGGACGCCACAACGTGGCCAACGCCCTGCTGGCGGCCGCCATCGCCCACGTGGCGGGCGCGGACGCCGAGGCCATCGCGCTGGGGCTGTCATCCGCCGCGGCCCCCCCCGGGCGGCTTCAGCCCGTCAGCCGCGCCGATGAGCCCCTCACCGTGCTCGTGGATTACGCCCACACCGATGACGCCCTCGACAAGGTGCTCACCGCGGTGCGCCCCATCGTGCCCGAGGGCGCGAAACTCTGGGTCGTCTTCGGCTGCGGCGGCGACCGAGACCGTACGAAAAGGCCGCGCATGGCCCGCGTGGCCTGCGCGCTGGCCGATCGCGTCGTCGTCACCAGCGACAACCCGCGCACCGAGCCGCCCGACTCGATCGTGCGGGAGATCCTCACCGGCGTGCCCGCCGACGCGGGCGACCGCGTCGAGCCGATCGTCGATCGGCGCGAGGCGATCCACCACGCCGTCCTCCGCGCCGAGGACGGCGACGTGATCGTCATCGCCGGCAAGGGGCACGAGGACTACCAGATCATCGGCGCGGTGAAGCACCCCTTCGACGACCGGCTGGTGGCGCGGGCCGCGCTCAACGAGCGCCTCGGGAGCATGGTGACGCCATGAAGCGCCGCGTGGGAGCATGGTGACGTGATGAAGAACGTGCTGTCGCCGGATTCACTGGCCCGGATCACCGCCGGCCGCTGGCTGCGGGCGCCCGCCCCCGGCGATCTCGCGGAAGGCGTGGGCATCGACTCGCGCGACAACCTCGCCCGCCGCCTGTTCTTCGCCATCCGGGGCGAGCGGCACGACGGCCACGACCACCTCGCCCAGGCCTTCGCCAACGGGGCCGTCGCGGCGGTGGTGGAGCGTGCGGACGCCGCCGACACCGCCCCCGGCCGCCCCGTGCTGGTGGTGGAGAGCGTCCGCCGCGCCCTGGGCCGCCTCGCCGCCGCCCACCGCGACACGCTCACCGGCGCCGCCGTCATCGCCATCACCGGCTCGGCGGGCAAGACCACCACCAAGCACCTGCTTGGCGCCATGCTGAGCGCCGCCCTGCCCGGCACCTGCGCCAGGAAGAGCTTCAACAACGACATCGGCGTGCCCCTCTCGATCCTCGAGGCCTCGCCGCACGACCGCTTCCTCGTGCTCGAAATCGGCACCAACGCCCCCGGCGAAATCGCCGCGCTCGCCGCCATCGCGCGGCCGGACATCGCCATCATCACCAGCATCGGCCGCGCCCATCTCGCCGGGCTCGGCTCGGTCGAACACGTGCTCCGCGAGAAGGGCGACCTGCTCGACCACCTGCGCCGCCCCACGGGGGGGCTGGCCATTCTGCCTTCCGCCTGGCCCGACCTCGCCGCCCGCCTGCGGGGGGGGCGCGCCGTGTGGGTGGGCGAGGACGCCGCCGCCGACCTGCGGCTGACCGCCCGGGGCGGCGACGGACCATTCTGGTTCGAGATCAACGGGCGCGAGCGCTTCGACCTGCTTCTCCCCGGCCGGCACAACGCGATCAACGCCATGATGGCCATCGCCGCCGCCCGGCGCCTGGGCGTCAGCGATGACGCGATCGCCGCCGCCCTCGCCGCCGCCCACGGCCCGCCCATGCGGCTGGAGCGCACCACCCTCGGCGGCGTCACCCTCATCAACGACGCCTACAACGCCAACCCGGAGTCCATGCTCGCCTCGCTGCACGCCTTCGTGGAGCTCTCGCGCGGCGCGACCCGCCGCGTCCTCGTGCTCGGCGACATGCTGGAGCTGGGCGACGCGGCGACCGCCTGCCACGAGGAGATCGGCCGCGCCATCGCCGCCCTCGATCGGCACACCGCCATCGCGCGGGTGTGCTTCATCGGTCAACACGCCGCGGATGTCCGGCGCGGGCTGGGAAGCGGCTGGAGCGGCGAGCGATTCACCTCGCTGCCCGCGCTCGCCGACGCCGCGGCGCGCCTCGTCGAAACGCTCCGGCCCGGCGACGCCGTGCTGCTCAAGGGCTCGCGCCGCATCGGCCTGGAGCGCCTCAGGACCGCGCTGGAGGCGCGAACCGCCCTCAGCGCCCCGGCCGCCGTGTGACGCCTTCCGCCCCCCGCCTGACGCCCCATGCTCTACAACCTCTTCCAGAACCAGGATTTTCAGAACTGGCTTGACGCCATCGGGCTGGGGCCGCTGGTCACGCTGATGTTCCAGCTCGAGTTCCGCGCGTTCTTCGCCGTGGTGGTGAGTTTCGCCTTCGTGCTCGCCTTCGGCAAGCCCATCATCCGCCGGCTCGTGAAACTCAAGGTCGGCGACGCCCCCGAGTTCTACAACAAGTCGCTCAACGAACTCATGGCCGGCAAGCGCAACACGCCCACCATGGGCGGGCTGCTCATCATCGGCGCGATCCTCTTCACCGTGCTGCTGCTGGCCGACCTGCGCCACTTCCACGTGCTGCTGGGCATCGTCGTCATCCTGTGGATGGCCATGATCGGCGCGGTGGATGACTGGCTCAAACTCACCTCCGCCCGCCGGTCCACCGGCTCACGCGAAGGGCTCTACGCGTGGGAGAAACTGCTCTTTCAGCTCGGCATCGCCATGCTGGTCGGCGTCTTTCTCTACCTGCGCGAAGGCCCGCCGGAAGCCCGCGTGCTCACGCTGCCCTTCCAGCGCACCTACGTGCCCGGGCTGGACACCCTCACGCTCGAGGCGGGCGTCATCATCCTCGGCCTGCCCATGTTCGTGCTCATCGTCACGCTGCTGATCGCCGGCACTTCCAACGCCGTCAACCTGACCGACGGCATGGACGGACTGGCCACCGGCATCACCATCATCGCCGCGTTCACCATGATGGCGCTCTGCTACATCGCCGGGTCGAGCGACGCCGCCGGGCGACTGCTGGTCCCCCACATCCGCGAGGGACGCGAGATGATGGTCCTCACCGGGGCCATGGCGGGGGCGTGCCTGGGCTTCCTGTGGTTCAACTGCTCGCCCGCCATGGTGTTCATGGGCGACACCGGCTCGCTCTCGCTGGGCGGGCTGCTGGCCTACATCGCCGTGGTCATCCGCCAGGAAGTGCTGCTCCTCATCATCGGCGGCGTCTTCTTCATGGAGATGGCCAGCGTCATCCTGCAGGTCGGCTGCTTCAAGGCCACCGGCGGCAAACGCATCTTCCGCGTCTCGCCCATCCACCACCACTTCCACCTCGGCGGCTGGAGCGAACAGCAGGTCGTCATCCGCTTCTGGGTGCTGGGGGTGATCTGCTCCATGATCGCGCTGGTGTCGATCAAGCTGCGGTGAATGGGTGGGCGGCCATCAGCGGTCAGCCATCAGCCGACAGCCCGGGGACGCTGATCCCCGGCCCGCCCCGCCACGAGGCCGACCGGGGCGCTCCGTGCGTGAGCCGCGACCATCCGTGAGCGAGCCGCGACCATCCCTGAGCGAGCCGCGACCGTGAGGGAGCGGTCGGCCCGCGCCGTGGCGTGAGAGGGGGCGCTCCCTGAGCGAGCCGCGACCATCCGTGCGTGAGCCGCGACCGTGAGGGAGCGGTCGGCCCGCGCCGTGGCGTGAGAGGGGGCGCTCCCTGAGCGAGCCGCGACCACCCGTGCGTGAGCCGCGACCATCCGTGAGCGAGCCGCGACCATCCGTGCGTGAGCCGCGACCATCCGTGCGCGAGGCGCGACCACCCGTGCGTGAGCCGCGACCATCCGTGAGCGAGCCGCGACCATCCGTGCGTGAGCCGCGACCATCCGTGCGCGAGGCGCGACCATCCGTGAGCGAGCCGCGACCGTGAGGGAGCGGTCGGCCCGCGCCGCCAGGTGGGGGGGCCGCGCCGTGGCGTGGGGGGGCCGCGCCGTGGCGTGGGGGGGCCGCGCCGTGGCGTGGGGGGGCCGCGCCGTGGCGTGGGGGGGCCGCCATCTTGCAAAGTCCCCGCGCGCCTTTGTAAAGTCCCCGCGCGCCTTGAACAAGGGAACGCTTCCCTTGAACGGGGGAGAGCGGGACTTTGCAAAGGGAGCCGTTCCCTTGAACGAGGGAGCCGTTCCCTTGAACGGGGGAACGCTTCCCTTGAACGAGGGAAGGAAGGACTTTGCAAAGGGAAGGAGGGACTTGAACGTGGCGCGCGGGGACTTTGTCGTGGCGCGCGGGGACGTTGCAATGGGAACGCGGGACTTTGCAAAGGGAACGCGGGACTTTGCAAAGGGAGCCAGGGACTTTGCAAGGGGAGAGCGGGACTTTGCAGGATCAGCGGTGGGCGGATGCGCGGCCCGTGGGGATTGTGCGGGTTGTTCGGGCGCACGGACTGCGCCGCCGCCGGATGGTGCGGGTTGTGCGGGGGCGGGGCGGTGGGAGGTGGGGACAGGGGCCGGGCGAGCGATGCGCTTGCGGGTTGAGTCGATGCTCGGTCACGCAGCGACTGGAAGCCGTGGTTCTCAGTCCGTGTTGAGATTCTTCACCAGCGGCCTGAAGCACCTGTCCAGGGCCTCAAGGCGCTGATGGAGCCAGTCGAAGCACTCGGGCCAGCGCGATTCATCCAGAAAGTCCATGTCCCGGCGGGTGTAGATGCGGCGCTTGTGCTTGCCCTCCGGGTCGTGCCAGACCAGTTCGAAGTCGAGTTGTTTCTGAATGGCGTCCTGCTGTTTCTGGAGCGCGGCGAACTCCTGCTCGGCATCGGGGCCATTGAGGACCAGTTCAGCCCGAATCTCGGGGCCTTTGATCCCGGTGATCGAGTTCCAGATCGAAACACAGGAAGCCAGATGCATGCCCGGTCGTCCGACGGCGTGAACCATCCAATGTCTGGGCCGGGGTTTCTGGCATCGAACGGTGCTCTTCTTCGACTCCATGAACTCCCGGAACGCCGTCCAGAACCGCAGTTGCAGTTGCTTGTGTTCAGAGACGCCCCCGGCGGCGGCGGCGGCCTGCTGAATCGCGCGCGACCAGTCGTTGGGCTGGCTGACGATGTTGAACTTCGGCGCCATCGGAGAGTTGTCGATCCGCCAGAGCTCCACCTCGAGCCCGAAGAAGTTGATCGTGTCGTCGGTGTGCTCGTTGAGCCAGTCCAGCGCGGCGCGGTGTTCATCGGTGAATCGCTCGGCGATCCAGACGATCGTCACGGCGTGCAGGCCCGCGGCGTAGGTCAGCAGTTGTCCGAGGTGGGTGTGATCGGTGCGCTCCAGCTGATTCTCGATCAGCACCCAGCTGTCGTTGGCCAGGTCCTTGCAGACGATGTCCGCCTTGTAGGGACCGACGCCGCTTTCCGTGGAATCGCACTCGAGTTCCATGCCGATTGCTTCGCCAAGAAGTTCGAGGTTCTCATGGCGGGCCAGCCAGGGCGTGAAGTCGCCGGATTCGGACTTCCATGCTTCGCGCAGATCGACCTTGTGCAACCGACTGATGGGTGGTGTGCTCATGGCGTGCTCACAGTGTGCTCTCGTGACACGTTGCCGATTTCCGAGCGGCCTTGGGTTCACCCACACAACCCGTCCCGGACTCCTCAAGGTATTCTGGCGTTTCCGTGTCGCGGTCGTCGGGCTGGCGAGGCGACTTGGAGCCGCGCGAGTCGCGGGGCGGGGTCCGGCGTATCAGGCGGATTCCCGCCGCGGCGCGGGGCCGCCGAGGGCGAGGTCAAGGTCGATCGTGGCCCCCGCCACGCGCGTCGGCCTGGGGCGGCGGTGTTCGCGGAGCGCGTGGATGAAGTCGCGCATGTCGGCGGGCAGGGGCGCCTGGAAGGTCACGCGCTGGTGGGTGATGGGGTGGACGAAGGAGAGCAGGGCGGCGTGGAGCGCCTGACGCATCATCAGCGGCTCGGCGGCGCGGGGGTGGCTTTCGCCGGCGACATCGCCCCAGGTGAGTCGTTGGCCGCCGTACATGTCATCGCCGGCGATGGGGAAGCCCAGGTGGGAGAGATGCACGCGGATCTGGTGGGTGCGGCCGGTCTTGAGCTCCAGCTCCACGAGGGTGAAGTCATCGTACACCTCGCGCACGCGGTAGATGGTGGTGCTGGGCTTGCCGGTCTCGTCCCAGCGCACGGCGTACTTTTCGCGGATGGTCGGGTGCTTGCCCAGGGGCAGGTCGATGACATCGGCGTGCGGCTCGACGCGGCCGTGGACGACCGCGAGGTAGCGCTTCTCGGTGGTGCGGTTCTCGAACTGCTTGCCCAGCCGCCAGTGGGCGGTGTCGGTCTTGGCCATGACCATGACGCCGGTGGTGTGTCGGTCGAGGCGGTGGACGACGCCGGGTCGGGCGAACTCCTCGCCGACAGATGAGAGGGAGCCGCCGGATGTCTGCCGCAGGTGCCAGGCCACGGCGTTGATGAGGGTGCCGGTCTTGTTGCCGCGCGCGGGGTGGACGATGAGGTCGGCGCGCTTGTTGAGGACGAGCAGGTCGGCGTCCTCGTAGAGGATGTCGATGGGGATGTTCTCGGCGGGAATCTCGGTGCTGGGCGGCGGGGGCAGGACGACGATGACCTCGTCGCCCTTGCGGAGGTTGGTGGAGGGCTTGGGCGTGCGGCCGTTGACGGTGACGGCGTTCTCGCGGATCAGGCGCTGGAGCGAGGTGCGGCTGAGGAAGGGCACGCGATCGACGAGGTACTTGTCCAGCCGCTTGTTCAGGTCGCGCGACAGGACGAGCCGCAGGTGGATGGGCTCGTCGTCCTCGCCTTCCTGGGCTTCGTAGAGGCGGTAGAGGGCTTCCTGATCGACCTTGCCGCCCGCGCCGAGGATCGAGATGTCGTCGTCGTCAGGCCCCACGTCCCGCGTGGTCACGAGGGGTCGGACCCGCCGCGGTCGAGCAGGTCGCGGAGCAGCGGGTCGATGGGTGATGGGCGGGGGACGCTGGATCGCTCCGGCAGGTCGGCGACGTTCTTCAGCCCGTCCAGCGAGTCGCGGCGGGCCTTGATCTGCGAGGCCATGAGCGGATACACCGGCTCGGCGAGCCGGATGATCTCGTCGTAGCGCTGCCGCGCCTGGTCGAACCGGCCCGCGCTTTCCGCGACGGTCGCCAGTCCGGAGAGCGCCTGCAGGCGGAACAGGAGGCGCCTGGGGTCGTTCTCGACCGATTCGAGCACCTGGCGGAAGAGGGCCTCGGCCTTGTCAAGGTGCTTCCTGACGCCCTCGGCGTCCAGGGTGATGGCCCCGTCGTCGGGATCGCGGGCGTTGACCGCGGCGGTGAGGTGGGTGTCCGCCGCGCGCAGCCGGGCCAGTTCGGGAACGGACGCCACGCCCGCGTGATCGATGGCCACGTTCTCCAGACTCTCGACCTTGGTGGCGTACTCGAGATCAAAGAACGCGGCGGACTGCCTGCCCTGACGCCACTGCTGGTAGCGGTCGTATCCCAGCCAGGCGACCAGCACGACCAGGATGCCCAGCAGCCACGTGGGGCCCTTGTTGCGCAGCCAGTCCACGAATTCCTGATTGACCTTGCTGTCGGTCAGGTCGGTCTGCTGAACTTCTTTGAGCCGTTCGCGGTCCATGGGGCTTCCTGCGTGTCGCGGAAGGGGATGGTAGGGTTGGGCGTCACCGGGGGCAATGCCGCTAGAGGCCGGCGGCCTTGAGTTCGCTCAGGCCGGATTCGATGCGTTGCAGGCAGGCCGCCAGGTGGGCCGGATGCCCCTCCGTCCGCATGAAGCGGGGGGCGGTGGAGGCCAGCAGAATCCGGCGGACGGCGGCCAGGCGCTGGTACCCGTCATCCACGGGCAGGTTCAACTCGCGGCGGGCGGCGGCGAGCTCCTTCAGGGGCTTGGCGGCCTTGAGCCGCTCCGGCCTGGCCCAGTGCAGACGCTCCAGGTACACGGCGTCCTCGATCCAGTGGCCGGGGCGCACCTCGGCCAGGTCGATCAACGTGACCGGCGCCTCGGGCTCCGTGCCGCGGCACATGGCGTTGGCGGGGTGGAGGTCGCCGTGAATCCACCCGTCGATGAAGCGCTCATTCCAGGTGTTGACGAGCCACGTCGCCCGCGATTGAACGGCCTTGATGGCGGCGATCCACCGCTGCTGATCGGGCAGGGGGTTGTCCTGGAGGATCTTCCGGACGGCCTCCAGCAGACCGTGCCAGTCCTCGCGGGCGGGGCAGCGGTCGATGGCGTAGGCGCGCGTGGCGGCGTGAAAGCGTGCGGCGGCGCGGGCGATGCGGGGAATCACGGAGTCATCCCAGTGCGCCCCGAGCGGGCCGTGCGGCAGGCGCTCGATGACGATCCACCCGAAGTCCAGCCCCGCCAGCGTGTCGCCGGAGGCGTAGAGCCGGGGCACGACGGGGTCGCCATCGTCGGTCTGGAGTCGCTGCGTCCAGCGGAGTTCGGCGTCGCCGACCGGGATCTTCACCACCACGGGGCAAGGCCCGTGCTTCTCGTGGTCGAAGACGGCGTGAGCGGTCGCCGCCCCGCCCCGCTGCCAGTCGGCGCGGAACCACGACAGGTCGCGCAGACGCCCGTCGCAGGCGGAGATCAATGCGGGGGCAAGCGAGGCGGCCAGGGATTGAGCATCGACGCGTTCACCGGACGACGCGACGCTCACCGGGCGCCTCCCGCGATGCGGCGCGCCGATCGGATCAGGCCGACCCGAATCGTGCGACGGGTGGTCAGCCCGTGCTCGAATCGTCCGCAACGCTCACGCATGCCGCCAGCATACCACCGGGTGGACGGCCGCTCAAGGACGCTTGAAGATCGAAGTCCCGTACAATCGGCCCGCATGGCGACGCGCGGCACAACTCCGCCCCGGGTGCTGGCCCAGAATGAGGGGTATGCGCTGCTGTCCGCCGCCGAGTCGCTGCTGAAGGCCTGCCTGGAGGCGGACACGGGCGTTGACCTGGTGGTGGGGCCGCCCGATTCGTGGTTCGACAGCGTCCTTCGCGCGGTCGAGGATGCCGCGTCCAACGACCTGCTCAGGCGACACGGGACGCGCGTGAACCCCTCCGCCGACGCGGGACGGGCGGTCACGCTCGCCATCCATGCGGCGCGGGGCGGGCGGCGAGCGGTGGCGTGCGTCCCCAACGAGCAGCTGGCGCTGGCCATGAACACGCTCATGCCGGGACTGCGCCGATCGTTCGAGTCGGACGGCGGCGCGGTGCTCTGCGTCGAGAACGATCCGAGGCGGCATCCGTGGCCTTCGCCGCGGCGTCTGCTTTCCAATGCCGGCCTGCCCTGCCTGGAGCCGTCCGACCTGGGCGCGCTGCGCGCGTCGGTGGAGACCGGGCTGCAGCTCAGCCGCGCGGGGGGGAAGCCCGTGGGCGTCATCGTTCACCGGAGCATCCTGACGTCCATGGACACGGTCGCGTGCGGCCCGAACCGCGTGGTGACCTCGTCGGAGGTGGAGGCGATGCTTCAGCGTCGCCGACGCCGTCGCGTGCGCGCCCTGGATGGCGAGGGCGTGATGCGGCTGGCGCGCCGACTGGAGGTGAACCGGGTCGCCAACCTTCCGAGTCCCGGGGAGCGGGTCGAGACGGCGCTGGTGCTGGTCGGTCCGACTGCTCCAGCGGTTCGTCACCTGCTCTACGAGCTGCAGTTGATCGGGCGGGTTCCGCTGCTGGAGATCGGACTGGTCAATCCGCTGGATGACGCGCTGATCGAACGGTTTCTCGATCGGTGCGAGCGGGCCATCGTGCTCGAATCGCGCCCGGGCGAGACGGAGTTGGAGATGCTGGCCATCACCGAGGACATGCGGCGACGCGGGCTGCGCCCCGGAACCATCTGGGGCCGCGTGCTTCCATCCGCCGCGGGCGGCGCCGAGACCGCGGTCGGAGGCGGTTCCGGCGGCGCGGCTTCATCAGTCGCCGCATCGCTGGGATTGCTCCCCGATGACGCCCTCTCCGCCTCGGTGCTGGCGAGGCGGCTGATTCACCTGCTGCACGCGGTGCGGCCCACGAGGCGCGTGGCCAGTCGATTGATGCAGGAGATTCCCGAGGGCGATGTCGCCCCCTCGCAGACGGGCGCGCGGGATGACGCCCGGACCGAATCGCGCGAGTTGCCGGGCGTGATCGGTGCGATGGATCGGCTTCGCGCCATGCTGGCGGATGCGGCGCGCTGGCTGGCGACCGGGGCGCCGCTGGAGGAGCGCGGGCTCGATCCGACCTCGCTGGTCATCGAGGGCGTCGGTCGCCCCGGGCCGCGCACCATCCGCGCCGAGGTGTGGACCGGGCGGGACTTCATCTCACTGGGTCGCGCCGCGGTGCAGCAGGCGGCCATGGATGATGACTCCTGGCTCTTCGTGGTGGCGACCGAGTCCCGCATCAAGGCGCCGATGATCGAGCGCGTGGTGCAATCGGCGCTTTCGTCCGAGATCGCCTCGCGCGTCGAGACGACCACGGGCGACCTGTCGGACCGCGCCCGGGTGCGGGAGCTGCTCCACGAAGCGTGCCTGCACACCGGGGTCTCGGTGGTGGTGGTGGAAACGGGAGAGGCCCCGCGCCGGGCCCGACGCGACGTCGAGGAAACGGTGGCCGACATCGATCGCCAGGGCTTCAGCCGCATTGATCGCCTGGTGCATCGCGCGGACGTGGTGTGCGACGTTCGACCGCGGCGCGAGGAGCCCGAGCCGATGCTGTCGCGCCACGGCGAATCAACCGGGGGCGGGGTGACGCACGCCATCGACCGGTTGCCGCCCCGGCTGCGATCGGAGGTCCGCTTCCGGCTTCGTCCCATGCTGGAGATGGTGGACGTGGTGCGCACGCGTCCACCCGCCGCGCCCGGTCGGGGAGCCGGTGAGCGTCTGCCGATTCCGGAGCCGATTCACGCGCGTCAGCCCGTCTGGTCCATGCACCTGGCGGGCACGCGGGGCGAAGCGCCGGGGGTGGCGGCCAGGGTGCTGTCCGAGGCGGGTCGCGTGCAGGGGTATCACGTGCGCTGCGCCTTTGAACCCACCTCCACCGGGCCGGGGCGGGGGTCGTGGGCCCAGGTGACGTTTTCGCAGTTCGATGAAGAAGGCGCGCCGCTTCCGCTGACGTCGCAGATCCCGTGGGGTGAGGCGGACGTGCTGCTTGGGGCGGACGCCCGGCTGGCGGCGTGGGCGTGCGACGGCGCCGGGCTGCGCGTGGCCCACCCCACCGTGACCGGCGCCGTCGTGGATCCATCCGGAGGACTGGACCCTTCCGACCGTGAGGCGGTCGAGTCGAGCCGCGCGGCGTTGCAGCGAGTCGCCCGGCACGTCGCCCCCGATCAGCGGTTCGAACTGGAGGCGGGGGCGGCGGCCCGCGCGGTCTTCGGAACGGATCGACCGGCCGACCTGGTGCTGCTCGGGTTCGCCTACCAGAAGGGCCTCATTCCGCTGCGGCTGGACGCGCTGGAGGAAGCGCTTGTGACGATCGAATCGCGCGGCTGGGCGCGGTGCCGCGAGGCGTTCACGCTGGGGCGCCGCGCCGCGGTCAACCCGCGTGAATCGTGGCGCGTGCGGGTCGGAGGCGCCGAGACCCCGGCGCGCGTGCTGCGCCGCGCCGTCCTCAGCCGACGCGCCGAGCGCGGCGTCAGCCGACGCCTGGCCCGCGAACTTCGCACGCTGGGAGCGTCGGCGCTCGATGCGCTCAGCGCGTGGAGCGGAACGCCGGAAGGAGATCAGTCGCTTTCGGAAATGGTTCGAGCCATTGATCGACTGATCCGATGGGGCGGAACCGGCCTGGCTCGTCGATTCGTCGATCAGGTGATCGCTTTGGAGCGCCGGAGCGCGGCGTGCGGCGCGGCGGACGCCGCCCGGCTGGCCGTGGCGCCGCTTGCCGAGGCGACGCTGATCCGCGACAGCTTCTACCTCGCCGACATGGCCTCGTCGATCGAGGCGAAGCGGCTCGTGCGCGACCGGCTCAACGTCCGCCGCGCGCGAGGCGATGAACTGACCAGGCGGTTCATCAACCGACTCGAGGTTGTGGCCTTTTCGCGTCGTCTCCGCGTTGACTTCCGCACCAGCGACTGGATCGTGGTGCTGGCGAGGCGGATCGGGCGTTTCTGGCCCGATCGACTGCGCGGCACCCGCGCCGAGCGCACCCGGGCCGCCGCCGTGCGTCAACTGGTGGAGGAGGCCGCCGCCGGAATCACGGATGATCCGATCGGCTGGCGTGATCGTCTGGTTCGACTCAACGTGCTGGTCGAATCGGGGCAATTGCGTCGGCTCTCCGCCGAGTCGATCCGCCGTCGCGTGCTGGGCGATGCCGGGGCGACCGAAGGGGGTGTCCCGGACGACGTGGAGCGTGAGCCGGTCGATGCGTCGGACGATGGCGAGCCGCCCGCGACGGAATGACGCGCCGCCGCGTCAGCGTTGACCCGCCTCTGCGGCGCGGCGCTCATGGCGCAACTGCCCGCACGCGGCGGCGATGTCCCGTCCCCGGCTGGCGCGGATATGCACGTTGACCTGGCGTTCCCGCAGAATCGACTGGAACGCGTGGACATCCTCGGTGGAGGGTCGTTCGAACGGCAGACCCTTCACTTCGTTGTAGCGGATCAGGTTGACGTTGGAGCGAAGCCGCTTGGCGACCTGAGCCAGCTCGCGGGCGTGCTCGGGGCGGTCATTGACGCCGCGCAGCAGGATGTATTCAAGCGTGATCTCGCGCCCCGTCTTCTCGAAGTACTCGTCGCACGCGTCGATCAACTCGTCGATCGTGGTGTAGCTGGCCCACGGGATGAGCGTTCGCCGCAGATCGTCGTTCGGCGCGTGAAGAGAGAGCGCCAGCGTGACGGGAATCTCGAACTGCACCAGTTTGCGAATGGCGGCGGGCAGGCCCACGGTGGACACCGTGATGCGCCGGGCGCTGATGCCCAGTCCCCACAGGGCGTTGAGCGTGCGGATGGCGTCCGTGACTGCGGCGAAGTTGGCCAGCGGCTCGCCCATGCCCATGAAGACGACGTTGGTGATGCGACGCACGTCCGGCAGCATGCCCAGCCGGTAGACCTGCTCCACGATCTGCCCGGCGGTCAGGTTGCCCTCCACCCCGCCCAGCCCCGAGGCGCAGAAGGCGCAGCCCACCGGGCAGCCCACCTGGCTCGAGATGCACGCGGTTCGTCGATCCTCGGCGGGGATCATCACGCACTCGGTTTCCTTGTTGCTCCCCTCGCCGCCGCCGCCCGATCCGACCACGGGAAGGGTGAGGTTCGTGGCGTCGTTCAGCGGCCGCCACGCCAGCAGCAGCTTCTGGGTGCCGTCGCTGGCGCACTGTCGGACCCGCTCCACGCCCCGGAAGAAGACGATCCGCTCCGTGAGCGCCTGCCGATGCAGCTTCGACAGGTCGCTCATCGCCTCGAAGTCAGGCGTGCGCCGCTCGTACACCCACGACAGCACCTGCGCCGCGGCATACCGGGGCATCCGGAGCTCGGCGCCCACCTGCTGCAAGGTCGTCGGGGTGAGGTCGAAGAAGTGGATCATGCAGGACGGACACCACGTTCATCCGCGGCTCCAACGGGGGGCCCTGGCGACCGTTCCCGATCAGCTGGTCACGCCCACCGTCAGGTCCACGGTTCGGTGCGCGATGCCGTGGCCATCGAGAAATCGGTCGATTGACTCCGCGTCGTCGCGGTAGATGCGGCGTTCGGCGGGGTCGACGCCGTGCCGTCGCATGAATTCCTTGAGCGTGCCGGGCAGACCGAACTCGACGCGCTCGTGGTAGATGTCGTGCTGCTCGATTTCGCCGCCGTAGTCGCGCACCAGGTGCAGAATGAGGTCATGCACGAGATCCTCCGGGGCGCTGGCGCCGGCGGTCACCAGCACCGTGTTCACGCCGAGGAACCACGACGGATCGAGTTCGCTGCGATCGTCAATCAGGTGCGCCGGCGTGCCGATGTTGCGGGCGATTTCCGCCAGTCGCTGCGAGTTGGAGCTGTTGCGGCTGCCCACCACGAGCACCAGGTCGCAGTCCGGGGCGATCCGACGCACCGCGGTCTGGCGGTTGGTGGTGGCGTAGCAGATATCCTCGCTGGGGGGCTCCTTGATCGCGGGAAACGCCTGTCTGAGCGCCCCGATGATCTTCATGGCGTCGTCCATGCTGAGCGTGGTCTGCGTGAGATAGACCAGCCGCTCGGGATCGCGGATGGAGAGCGCCGGGATGTCGTCCGGTGACTCGACCACCTGAATGGCGTCCGGCGCCTCGCCCCGCGTGCCGATGACTTCCTGATGATCCGCGTGGCCGACGAGGAGAATCTGATATCCCTTGCGTGAGTAGCGGATGGCCTCCGCGTGAACCTTGGTCACCAGCGGACAGGTGGCGTCGACCACCTGGAGTCGGCGTTCCGTCGCGGTCTGCCGCACCTGCGGGCTGACGCCGTGGGCGCTGAACACGCAGATGGCGCCTTCGGGGATGTCCTCCACCGAGTCCACGAATCGCACGCCGCGCGAGCGGAACCGCTCGACCACGTGGCGGTTGTGGACGATCTCGTGAAAGACGTAGATCGGCTCACCCTCGCAGATATCGAGCAGTTGATCGACCACGTCCACGGCCATGTAGACGCCGGCACAGAATCCGCGGGGGTTGGCGAGAATGATGCGCACGGTCGTGCCTCGTTTCAGGGATGGGATGATAGCATGGTGGCCCCGGCCCACCGGCGCGTTTGACCGCACCCATGACGACCTTCGTTCACCAGCTCGAACGCAACGGCCCCGAACGGGTGGAAACCTTCTCCGAGCGCGACGCCCGGGCGTGGGCGGTGCGGCAGGCGACCTCGCACTACGAGAACTTCAGCGTGCTTTCGGCGCTGGTGCCGCCGGATCGGCGCGAGGACTTCGCCGCCGTCTACGCCTTCTGCCGCTGGGCCGACGACCTGGCTGACGAGGTCCACAGCCCGCAGCGCTCGCTGGAGCTGCTGGACTGGTGGCGACGGGAGCTGGCCCAGTGCTTCGCGGGCGACCCGCGCCATCCCGTCTTCATCGCGCTGGCGCCCACCATCCGGCGGCATGACCTGCCGATCGAGCCGTTCGAGGCGCTCATCGGCGCGTTCGAGCAGGATCAGCGGGTGACTCGCTATGACACGTGGGAGCAGTTGCTGGGCTACTGCCGGGGCAGCGCTGATCCCGTCGGGCGTCTGGTGCTGATGGTGCTGGGCGAATCGCGCGACGCGGCGCGATTCGAACGCAGCGACGCCGTCTGCACCGCCCTTCAGTTGACCAACCACTGGCAGGACGTTCGCCGCGACATCCTTGACCGGAACCGCGTGTATATCCCGCGCGAGATGATCCGGGGGGAACGATTCGACGAGCGGCTTCGCCAGAGCGCCGCGCAGGGGTGGGCGGTGGACGGTTCATTCCTCGACCAGTCCCGTCGGGCCATCCGCGCCTGCGTGCGGCGCACCTGGCCGCTCTTTGAGAAGGGCGAAGGGCTGCTGGACCTCGTCTCCGACCGGGCCAGGCCGATTATCTGGCTGTTCATCGCCGGCGGCGAGCACGTGCTCCACCGCATCGAGACATGGGACTACGAGACCGCGCTGCATCGGCCCACGCTCGGACCCGTGACCAAGGCGCGGCTGGTCTTCCGCGCCTGGCGCCTGGCTCGCGGCTGGGGGGGAACGAGACGCCGGGCGGGAGGCGCCCCATGACGGCGCCAATCGGACCAGCCGACCTCGACCGCGCCTTCGCGTGGTGCGAGCGGGTGACTCGCGAGCGGGCGGGAAACTTCTACCACGGACTGAAGCTCGCCCCGACGCGCAAGCGCGCCGCGCTGTTCGCCCTGTACGCCTGGATGCGGGAGGCGGACGACCTGGTGGACGGGGGGGCGGCGGGGCTCAGAGGCCAGCCGTCAGCCGTCAGCCATCGGCCGTCTGGGGGCGATCGATTGCCGGCGACGCCCGGCGACTCCGGCGCTCATGCGGTCTCGCACGAGTGCCGATCGGCGCTGGATCAGTTCCGCGCCGATACCGATGCGTCGCTGGCGGGACAGCCCGCATCCTCTCCTTCACCGCTGTGGGTCGCCCTTTCGGCGGTGGCGCGGGACTTTCCCATCCGTCGCCAGCACTTTCACGACATGATCGACGGACAGATCGCCGATCTGACGGTGCGTTCCTACGCCACGTTCGAGGATCTGCGGGCATACTGCTACCGCGTCGCGTCCACGGTCGGGCTGCTGTGCATTTCGATCTGGGGTTACAGCGATCCAGCGGCGGAGAGGCACGCCGTCGATCGGGGCGTCGCCTTTCAACTGACCAATATTCTGCGTGACGTGGCGGAGGACTTTGACGGCGGGCGCGTGTACCTGCCGGGAGAGGATTTCGAGCGTCACGGGCTGACGCCGGAGGTTCTGCGCCACTGGCGTGCGCCGGATCGTTGCGCCCGGTTCATGGCTGAGCAGGTGCAGCGGGCGCGCGACCATTATGTCCGCAGCACCCCGCTGGAGGGGTTGATCGAACCCGACTGCCGCCCCGTGCTGTGGGCGATGACGACGATCTACGCCTCGCTGCTGGAGAAGATCGGGCGCCACCCGCGGCGCGCCGCCACCGGCGGACGGGTGCGATTGAGCGCGTTCCGCAAGGGATTGATTGCGCTCGAAGCCACGCGGCGCACCTACCTGAGCGCCGGCGCGGGAGCCGGGGCGTGAGCGCGCGCCTGGTGGTCATCGGCGGCGGTCTGGCGGGCATCGCCGTCGCGGTTCGGCTGGCGGAAGCGGGACACAAGCCGCTGCTCATCGAGACGAAGAAGAAACTGGGCGGGCGCGCCACCAGTTTCATCGACCCGCGCAATGAGCGCGAACTCGACAACTGTCAGCACGTGGTGATGGGCTGCTGCACGCACCTGCTCGATTTGTTCAGCCGCATCGGCGTGCTCGACCGGATTCAGTGGCATCGCGAGCTGTTCTGGACGAAGGGCGACGGGATCGTGGACGTGATCCGACCAGCCCGCCTGCCCGCGCCGTTTCACATGGCCTTGGCGCTGGGGCGTCTCTCGTTCCTGGGCAAACAGGATCGCGCCGCCATCCGCCGCGCCATGTGGCGGCTGATCCGCCTCAGCCCGGCGGGGCGGCAGCGATGGACAGGCCGGGCCTTCAGCGAGTTCCTGGCGGAGCAGCGGCAGACGGAAAACGCGATCCGCTGTTTCTGGACGCCGATCATCGTCAGCGCCTGCAACGTGGCGCTCGAGCGATGTGAGTGCTCCTACGCCATGCAGGTCTTTCAGGAAGGGTTCCTCGCCAACGCATGGGGCGGCGCCGTGGGGCTGCCAACCGTGCCGCTCTGGCGGCTGTATGATCCGGCAGTCGACTTCATCGAGTCGCGCGGCGGAGACGTGGTCGATGGCGTTTCGGCCAGGTCGCTCGCGTTCGACGGTACGCGCATCACGGGCGTGGTTACGCCGGATGGACTGATTCCCTGCACGTCGGTCGTCACGGCGGTGCCCTTCGACCGGCTGGACAAGCTCGTCTCCGACACGCTCCGCCGGGCTGATGCGCGGCTGCAAGCCCTGGACCGGTTCGAGATCAGCCCGATTCTCGGCGTCCACCTCTGGTTTGAAACCCCGGTCATGTCGCAGCCGCACCTGGTCGTTGTGGATGCGGGCGTGCAGTGGCTCTTCAACAAGGGCGTCGATGAAGCGGGGCGCCAGCACCTGCACGCGGTCATCAGCGCGGCGGACGAATGGATGGAGCTGCCCGAGGAGACGATCGTCGATCGCGTCATGGTCGATCTTCATCGCGTGCTTCCGCGCAGCCGCGGGCTGAGGCCCGTCGAGGCCCGCGCCGTGAAGGAAAAGCGCGCCACCTTCGCGCTCACGCCGGGCATCGACGCCATTCGTCCGCGCTCCGCGCCGGGTCCGATCGGTTTGCACGGAGCGGTGCCGAATCTGTATCTCGCCGGTGACTGGTGCGATACCGGCTGGCCGGCGACGATGGAAGGAGCGGTTCGCAGCGGCTACGAGGCCGCCGGCGCGGTGACGGGCCAGGACTGCGGCGTCGGCGATCTTCCACCCGGCCCGCTGGCGCGGGTTCTCGGGCTCAAACCCGCGGGCCGAATCGCCTGATTGGCTCTTGGGAAGTCCGCCAACCCGCGTTACATTGATTCCAGCGGCGCGTAGAAAGCGCGGCGGGCTGTGGGGTCGCGCCGGACCCCGGACCCAGGAGAGATGACCATGCGCCAGGCGGGAGCGATGCGTTCGTCGTGTGTCACCGGCCTGGCCATGCTGGTCGCGGGGGCGGCCTGGTCGCAGTCGCCTCGGGCGCTCGATGACTTCATCCCGCCCCCGCTGCTGGATCAGCGGATCGCTCCGCTCAATCGCGACTCCGGCCCCATCCACTGGGCGGGGGCGGCGGAAGGCGTCGCCTGGCGCACCGAGATTGCCATTCCCAACTCGCACTGGGTGCGGTTGTACTTCGATGAAGTCACCTTCCCCGCCGGTCGCGGGCACCTGCGCGTGACTTCGCTGGAGGACGGCGCCGTTCAGTATCTCAACGCCGTCTCTCTGGAGCAGTGGGGCAATACGTCCGCCTACTTCAACGGCAACGCCCTGCGGATCGAGATGGTCCTTCCCGCGGGCGGAGTCGGGGAGGGCGGAGGCATCGGAACGGGTCGGGTTCGGCTGGGATTCGCATGGGTCGGCGATGGCCTCTCCGTCCGTGAGATGACCATCTGCGGCCCGGTCGATGACCGGGTCCTGTCCAGCGATCCTCGTTCCGCCCGCGCCCTGCCGGTCGGCTGCACGGTCTTCCTGATCGACGACCCCAATCGCACCTTCCTCACCGCCGGTCACTGCGCCTCGGGCGGCAACCTGGGCGTGGCCCAGTTCAACGTGCCGCTCTCGAGCAGCACCGGGCAGCTCCGCCATCCGCCGCCGGAGGACCAGTACTCCGTCGACGCCTCGTCCATCCAGTTCACCAACGGCGGCACCGGGAATGACTGGTGCTACTTCGGCTGCTTCCCCAACTCGAACACGCAACTGTGGCCCTACCAGGCGCAGGGGGACTGGTACATCCGGGCCGCCGCCCCGCCGCCCGTGGATGGAAGGCCCATCCGCATCACCGGCTATGGCACCGACAACACCCCGCCTGAGCACAACCAGGTGCAGCAGACGCATGCCGGGCCGTTCTTCGCCCACACCGGCACTCGACTGCAATACCAGACCGACACGACCGGGGGCAACTCCGGTTCGGGCGTGCAGGATGACAGCGCCTCGCGCATCATCGGCATCCACACGCACGGCGGATGCACCTCCACCGGCGGCGCCAACAGCGGCACCGCCATCAATCACCCGGACCTGCTCAACGCGCTGGCGAATCCCAAGGGCGTCTGTCGGCCCGGCGTGGGCTTTGAATACCCGGACGGCCTGCCGGACATTGTCGCGCCGTCCGGCGGTACGACGTTCCGCGTGAAAGCCGTGCCTCTGAACGGCGGGCAGCCCCAGCCGGGCACAGGCCTGCTGCACGTCGACATCGGGCAGGGCTTCATCGACGTGCCCATGCAGGAACTCGCCGATCACGAGTATCTCGCCGAGATCCCCGCTTCCGACTGCGGGCGGGTCATCCGCTTCTACGTGAGCGCCGAGACCACCACGGGTCTGCGCGTCACCGACCCATCCAGCGCGCCGTCCGTTTCACGCTCCGCCATCAGCGCGGCGAACGTGCTGGTGCTCTTCTCCGACCCCTTCCAGACCGACCAGGGCTGGACGGTGCAGAACGTTCAGCTCACCGACGGCGCCTGGGAGCGAGGCGTGCCCGCCGGCGACGGCAGCCGCGGCGACCCCACCAGCGACTTCGACGGCTCGGGCGCCTGCTACCTCACCGGCAACCGGGCCGGCAACAGCGACGTGGACGGCGGCCCCACCCGTCTCCTCTCGCCCGTCATCGACCTCTCCAGCGCCCCCGAGGCGGAGGTCTCCTACGCCCGCTGGTTCACCAACGACGACCGCGACATCGACCGCCTCGACACGCACATCTCCAACGACGGCGGGCAGACCTGGGTGCTGGTCTCCAGCGTGGGCCACTTCGACGGCTGGCAGGAGCACGCCTTCCGCGTCGCCGACTTCGTGACGCCGACGAACCAGGTGCGTCTGCGTTTCAGCGCCACCGACAACCCCAACGACTCGGTGACCGAGGCGGCCATCGACGCGGTGCGCATCCGCACGATTCAATGCGACTCGACCGTGCTGACCGGCTTCACGGTGTCGCGCGGCACGCTGATGTCGGGCACGCTGGATGACCTGCGCGAGTCCGACGACGCCTCGCTGCGCGTCAAGTCGGGCTTCGGCAACACCTTCACCGACCTGCACAGCATGTTCCTGCGCGTGGACGGCGAGACGACGAACGCCAGCCCGGCGGAAGTGGACGTGCGGATCGAGACGCGCATCAGCCACCAGACGGGCATCGGCCGCGTGATGATGCAGAACTGGAACACCAGCCAGTTCGAGCAGGTGGGCACGTACGCGGTTGGTCAGACGGATGTCGTGGTCAACGTGAACGGGCTGGACGCGGGCAAGTACGTGCGCGCCGGCGACGGCCGGGTGCGGGTGCAGATCCGCCACATCGTGGTGGTGCCGGTGTTCGCCTTCACCTTCGACACGTGGGTGGACCAGGTGCGCTTCACGGTGCGGTGAGCGACGGCGTCCGGCGGTCGGCGCCGTGAATCCCGTAGACCATGGCGGCGACAGTCGTATGCTGGTCACATGGAGACATCGCCGAAGCGCATCGCATGGATCGGTCTGGGCGTCATGGGATTGCCGATGGCCGGACACCTGCTCAGGCAGGGGCATCGTCTGACGGTTTACACGCGCACGCGGGGCAAGGCGTCGCCGTTGCTGGAGCAGGGCGCCGCATGGGCCGACACGCCCGCGGCGGCGTCGGACGGCGCGGACATCGCCATCTCGATGGTGGGCATGCCAAGCGACGTGGAGGAGACGCACCTGGGTCCGTCAGGCACGCTGGCGGCGGCGAATCCGCCGAAGCTGCTCATCGACATGACGACCAGCCGCCCCTCGCTGGCGCGTCGCATCCACCGGGAGGCCGCACGACGCGGGGCCGGATCGCTGGATGCGCCGGTCAGCGGCGGCGATGTCGGGGCGCGGAACGCATCGCTGTCGATCATGGTGGGTGGCGACGCGGCGGACTTCGAGCGTGCATTGCCGATCCTGCGAGCCATGGGGCGGACGATCATCCACCAGGGCGGGCCTGGCGCGGGGCAGCACACCAAGATGGTCAACCAGATCCTGATCGCCTCGCACATGATGGGCGCGTGTGAGGGTCTGCTCTACGCGATCCGCGCCGGGCTGGATGCGACGAAGGTGATCGAGTCCGTCGGCTCCGGGGCGGCAGGTTCGTGGGCCATCAACAACCTGGGGCCGCGGATGATCCGGCGCGACTTCGAGCCGGGCTTCTTCGTGGAGCATTTCATCAAGGATCTGGGCATCGCGCTGGACGAGGCGGCGCAGCTCGGCCTCGCCCTGCCGGGGCTGGCCCTGGCCAGCCAGCTCTACGAGGCGGTGAAGGCGCAGGGGCACGGCCGGGCCGGTACGCAGGCGCTGCTGCTGATGCTGGAGCGCCTGAATGGGCTGGAGGCCGCCGGCCCTTCCGCGAAGCTCGAAGGCGCGTCGCCGCCTTCGCGGCTGTAGAATGCGCCGCCGCTGACCACCGCCACCCGGAGCCACGCACCCATGCCTGTTCGGATGGAACTCTCGCGCATCCTGATCCGCGAGATGACGGACCAGCAGATCATCGAACTCACCGAGATCGACGGCGAGCGGCGCTTTCCCATCGTCATCGGGCTGGCGGAGGCGGTGGCGATCGAGCGCCGGCTCAAGGGCATCGAGATTCCCCGCCCGCAGACGCATGACCTGCTCGCCGCGACCATCAAGGCGCTGGGCGGAACGCTCCGCAAGATCGTGATTCACGATCTCAACGACGCCACGTTCTACGCCAAGCTGGTGATCGAGCAGCAGGGTCGGATGATCGAGGTGGACTCCCGCCCGTCGGACGCCATCGCCCTGGGCGTTGCGGACAACGTGGAGATCGAAGTGGCCGAGTCGGTGCTCTCGCAGACGCAGACTGATGCGGGCGACGACGCGGATGATCCCGACGTGGATGATGATGATCTGGAGTTCACATGAGCGGCGAGGAATCGCTCGCGGGTGACTCATCGCCGCAGGCGACGGGGCGCGGCGCGGGCCTGCCGCACAGGAGCCCGCTGCCGGCGCGGTTTCTGCTTGAGGGAGAGGGCGTGGGCGGGCGACTCAAGGAGCACCCCGAGGACTTCGTGGTGGATGAACTGCCGCTCTACCAGCCCAGCGGGCAGGGTGAGCACCTGTACGTGTGCGTGCGCAAGCAGGGGCTTTCCCATCACGAGGCGATGCGAGCGCTGTCGAGCCACTTCGGCGTGCCGGAGCGGCGCATCGGCTTCGCGGGCATGAAGGACAAGCACGCGGTCACCTCGCAGGTGTTCTCCATCCATGTGGGGAACGCGACGTTCCCGACAGCGACGGGCGCCATCCGACCGGGGCTGGAGATCGCCTGGATGGAGCGGCACGGCAACAAGCTGCGCCGCGGTCACCTGGCGGGCAACCGCTTCTCGATCCGGATTCGGGGGGTCGATCCGCTGCTCGCGCCCCGCGCAGCCAGACGGTTGGCGCACCTGGAGCGACTGGGCGCGCCCAACGCCTTCGGACCGCAGCGATTCGGGTACCGGGCCAACAATCACGTCCTGGGCGCGTACCTCGTTCATCGCGCCTGGCAGGCGGCGTTGGATGAACTGCTGGGGTCGTGCGGCACGCCGTTTCCGGCGTATCAGGCGGAGCGGCGTCGGCTGTATGACGAGGGGCGTCATGGCGACGCCGCCGCGCTGTGGACGCGCAGCGATCATGCCGAACTGGCCGCCCTGCGGGCGCTGTCGGAAGGCGCGGACGCCCGTCGGGCGTGTCTGGCCATCGGACGCGCGCAGCTTGGCTTCTATGTCAACGCCTTCCAGTCGGCCGTGTTCAACTGGCTGCTGGATGACCGGATCGCCCGCGGAGCGCTGGGGACGCTGGAGCCGGGAGACCTGGCGTGGAAGCACGACTCGCGGGCGGTGTTCGCGGTGACGGAGGAACTGTGTGCGTCCGGTGAACTGATGGATCGACTGGCGACGCTGGAGATCTCCCCGTCCGGCCCCCTGTGGGGTCCGGGCATGACGACCGCGTCGGGCGTGGTGGGCGAGCGTGAACGGGCGGCGCTGGCTGAAGCCGGTGTGACGATCGAGCACCTGGAGCAGTCGCCCATTCGCGTGGAAGGCGCGCGACGCGCCATGCGCGTTCGGCTCGCACACCCGGACGTTGATTCGGGATTCGATGAGCACGGACCGTACGTGCGCGTGGCGTTCGACCTGGAGCGCGGCGCCTACGCCACCGTAGTGCTGCGCGAGATCATGCGCGCCGAGGTGGATGGCGACGAGGAGCGATGAAGCGCCGTGGATTCGTCAGCCGGCCTTCGCCCGGCGCTCGCGGGTGAGCTGCCGCTTGGTGCGGAAGAAGTCGGTAAGCAGCTTGCCGCACTCCTTCGCCATGACGCCCTCGATGATCTCGACGCGGTGATTGAGCCGCACGTCGGTGGGGATGCGGAAGAGCGAGCCGCACGCTCCCGCCTTGGGATCGCGGGCGCCGTAGACCAGCCGGTCGATGCGGGCGTTGACCAGCGCCCCGGCGCACATCGGGCAGGGCTCGAGCGTGACGGCGAGCGAGCACCCCGAGAGTCGCCAGCGGCCCAGTCGCCGCGCGGCGAGCCGGATGGCGAGCAGCTCAGCATGCCCGACCGGGTCGGCGTCGGTTTCGCGCGTGTTGTGGGCTTCGGCGATGATCTCGGCGCCCCGGTAGATGACGGCGCCCACCGGAACTTCATCGAGGGCGGCGGCGCGGTTGGCCAGTTCGATGGCCCGCTCCATCATGAGACGATCAACCGGATCGACCGGGGGCGCGTTCGTGACCAGTCTGAAGGCGTGCAATCGGCGTCTCCTGCGACGGACTCGCAGCCGCATGGCTGGCCCATCAAGGGACGGAGAGCGTGGTCCCGATCGACGGCGACGATTCATCGACCGAACTCCGCCGTGGCTTGACCCTGTCGCGGACGCGATCGGCTATCGGAATCTGCGGTGGAACGGGGCATGATTTCGGACCTGCTCGGCACGTGGTTCTCGGACCCGATCACGGTTCATTTCGCCACGGGCTTGCCGGCAATGCGGGAGGCGGGGAAGACGGTCATCATCACCAGCCCCAGTTCGAAGAGGACGTAGAGCGGAATCATCATGGCCAGCATGGACCAGGGGTCCGCGGGGGTCAGCACCGCGCCGAGGACCGCGCTCCAGAACAGGGCGTACTTCCGGTTCCGCCGCAGGGTGTCGGGACGCAGGATGTCCAGCCATCCCAGCAGCAGCATGACCAGCGGCGTCTGGAAGGCCAGCACCATTCCCAGCATGAGCAACAGCACGAAATTGACGTAGGACGTGAGGCGGAACTCCTGCGAAATGGCGGTGGACCTGACCAGCGGAATCCGCCGCACTTCAAGCGGCACGGGGAGCGGGTCGCCGTTCGCGTCCTTCGGCGCGTGCGCGGGGTCCATCCCGCGGTCGCGGGGCACCACGATCATCAGTTCGTGATCGGGCGTCAGCCACACATCGCCCGGCTTCATCTCGCGGGGGGGCGTGGCGAGAATCGGCAGATTCATCGCGGGGGGAAGCGGCTCTTCAGGCGCCGCGGCGACGGCCTGCTCCTTCAGCGCCTCGAAGGACATCTCATCATCCAGCACCGAGCCGAAGGACACCAGCACGGTCAGGACCAGCGGCAGAAACAGCCAGTAGAACACCGAGACCCCGGCGGTTGTCAGGATGGCGCTGCCGGGGATGAGGAAGTAGACGAACCGACGTTCGTGCCGGTACAACCCTGGTCGCACGAACAGCCACGCCTGCCAGAAGACCCACGGCGCGGAGAGAATCAGCGCCGCGATGATGCTGATCTTGATCTGCGTCATCAGGGCCTCGGCGGGGCCGAGCACCTGAAGCGACTCGGGCAGGCCGTGCCGGCGCAGCGCGCTCCGCAGCGGGGCGCAGATCCATCGCAGCAGTCCCCCGCTGACGAAGTAGGTCGCAATCGCCAGCGGGAGCGGGATGATCAGCGCCAGAATCACCCGACGGCGCAATTCCTCCAGGTGGTCGCCGAAACTCATGGTGGCGGCGTCCGGGTCAATCTGGTCCAGGCGGGTGGACATGTGGGGATATGAGAGGGAAGCGGGGGGGCGGAGGCAAACGAAAACGGGCTGTTCAGCGACGATGGAGCCCGTCAGCCGGGTCACGGGAGGTCCGATATGGGATTTGCATCCAGTTCCTGACGGTGGGACACTTCAGGCGTGTCCAGTGAGCCAATGAACCAGCACGGGGATGAGGCCGCGCTCATCTCGCGCGCCAAGGGGGGTGACCGAACGGCTCAGGAAACGCTCTGGTCAACAAACCGGCGATGGGTGGCGGCGATCATCATGGCCCACCGCCCGCGATCGGTGGAGATCGAGGATCTGATGCAGGACGTGGCGGTGAAGTTCGTGAGCAAGATTCGCACCCTGCGCGACGCCGGGGCCTTCCGCCCGTGGCTTCGCCAGATTGCGATCAACGCCTGCCGCGGGTCGGCCCGTCGAGCCCGCCCGGCGGTGCGGATCGGCGATCCGGAGCGGCTGGAGTCCGGAGAGGTCTCGCCGCCTGCATCAACTCGCGAACGGGGCGGCCACACGGTCGAGCACCGTGACGCGGCCGAGAAGCTCTACCGCCAGGTGCTCACCCTGCCATCGGAATACGCCGAGCCGCTGCTCATGCGCTGCCTGCACGAGATGAGTTATCAGCAGATCAGCGACATTCTCGAACTGCCCGTGACGACCGTCGAAACCCGCCTGGCCCGCGCCAGACGCATGTTGCGTGAAGAAATGGGAACGGAAGGGCTCGCCGACGGCATCCAGTAGGATGCCGGGCTGGTTCCCGCCAGGAGTTTCCGATTCCGACTCCGCCATCCGCCATGTCCGATCCGATTCTCCCCAACCCGACCTCTGATTCGAAGCCCGATGAGAGCACCCTCGTCGAGTTGTTGATTGGTCGGGTCATCGATGGCGAGGCGGACGAAGCAGACCTGTCGCGCCTGGCCGATCTGGCGGCGACCGACCCGGGGGTCTGGCGCCTTTACGCCGCAAGGCGGACGGACCACGTGTTGCTCCAGGGGCGCGTGGCGTCGGAAGTCGAGGTCGCCCAGCGAGTCGCCCTGCCCGCCACGGGAACGGCCGGCGGCATCCTGGCGCCGGTCATCGACGTGATCCGCGTTTCGCACGGCTACCTGGCGTGGGCGGCGGTCATCGCCCTGGCGCTGGTCATCGGAATGTCCGATCGGACGCCGGCTGCGCCCGGGGTGCGCGTCGTCGATCGCAACGCGGTTCAGCCCGGCCCCGTGCTGTCGAGCGATGAGTTCGACCCGGTGCTGCTTCACAGCCAGCCGCTTCCGGACGGACGGGTCAGGGTCACGTGGATGCGCCGCATCATCGAGGTGCTGGACCTGGGCGAGTTCGATCCCGCGTTGGATGTCCGTCGCGTGGGCGAAGAGGACATGATCCCCCCAGCAGGATCTTCGGATCGGTGAGCATCTCGCGGTTCGAACAGCCAGCGGCGCTCCTGGCGTATGATTGCCGCCGAACCATCGGCGAGCGATATGGCCAGCTCCACAGACCTCTATGACATTCTGGGCGTCAAGCGGACGGCGTCGGCGGACGAAATCCGCGCGGCCTACCGGAAACTGGCGCGCCAGCTTCATCCCGATGTGAACAAGGCGCCGGATGCGGCGCAGAAGTTCGCCCGCGTGCAGGAGGCGTATGACATTCTGTCAGACGCCGACAAACGCCGCGCCTACGACCAGTTCGGGCACGCCGGCGTCGCCTCCGGCGCTGCGGCGGGGGGATCGGGGGGGCCTTTCCGAGGCCAATACCGTGCCTCGCGCGGAGGTCCGGATGTCCACTTCGGCGGGATGGATCCCGACGAGTTCGCGTCGATCTTCGACCAGTTCATGGGCGGGGGCTTCGCCGGGCGCGGGGGCGCCGCCCCGCGCCAGCAGCCGGCTCGCGGTCGGGACATCGAGCACACGATCCGCGTACCCTTCCGCGTGGCGGCGCTGGGAGGCGAGGAAACGCTCCGCATCAGGCGAAGCGACGATCATGCCGAAACCGTCGAAGTTCGCATTCCGCCGGGAACGGCGTCCGGGACGAAGATGCGTCTTCGGGGCCGGGGCGAAAGTGCTCGTCCCGGCGGCAAGCGCGGCGACCTGATTCTGACCATCGAGGTGGAGCCGCACCCCTGGTTCAGACGCGACGGGCTGGACCTGATGCTCGATGTGCCCATCACCATCGCCGAGGCCGCGCTCGGCGCCACGGTGACCGTGCCGCTGCTGGAGGGCCAGGTGCAGGTGACGGTGCCTCCCGGCACGTCGAGCGGGAAGCGTCTTCGAATACGAGGCAGGGGGCTTCGAGACGGCCAGGGACGACAGGGGGACTTCTACGTCGTCATTCAGATCGTGGCTCCCGCGGGGCTTTCACAGGAGGATCGGCGCCTTCTCTCGGAAATTGGCGCTCGCCTTGAGAATCCCAGAGACAACGCGCCATGGGCCGATAAGATGGGGTAGAGTACCGGCGGGTGGGGCCGAAGAGGAGAAGGGGTCGTGCTTCGAGAGCGCCACCAGGTCTTCCGGACCATCCTGATCGGATGCGATGCGGCGTGCATTCTGGCGGCCCAGGTGGGGGCGTACCTCATCCGCTTCGAGTTCATGCCCCACACCGCCCGGAACCCGTCGTACGACACCCACGCCGTTCCGCTGGTGCTGCTGCCGCTGATGGTGTTCGCCCTGTTCCGCGCCGGCCTGTACCAGCCCCGGCGGGATCAGCGGTTCGTGCGAGAGGCCGGGGTGATCCTTCGGGCGGTGACGCTCGGCGCCCTTCTGGTGGTGCTTGGCTACTACCTGCTGAAGAAGCGGTTCTTCACCGGCGAGGGCTTCCCCGAAGACCTGAGCCGCGCGCAGTTTGCGATCTTCGCCGGTCTGGCGTTCATCATCCTCCTGGTGTGGCGGTTCTCGTTCCGGTCGGCGCTTCAGGCCCTGCGAAAGCGCGGCTGGAACCTGCGTCACGTGGCCATCATCGGGACGGGTCGTCTCGGCCAGGTCGTCTATCACACGTTGTCGCGCAACACATGGACGGGGATCAAGCCGGCCTACTTCATCTCGCACGGCGAACAGGTCACCACGCCCACGCTCTGCGGCCTGCCCGTGCTGGGGGGACTGAACCGGATCGACGACATTCTGCGCGAGCACGAGGTGTCCGGCGTCTTCGTGGCCCTTCCGCAGCGGAAGGCGGTGGAGCTGCCGCGACTGCTCTCGCATCTGGATCGTCATGCGATTGACGTTCGCGTGGTGCCCGACGTGACGCCCAAGTACGCCCCCATCGCCATGACCACGAGTGATCTGGACGGCATGCCGATCCTCACCTTGCGGCAAAGTCCGCTGATGGGGTGGGCGGCGGTCAGCAAGCGAATCATCGACGTGGCCGGGGCGATGGCGGCCCTGGTGGTGTTCCTGCCCCTGATGGCGGTGATCGCACTGCTGGTCCGGCTCAGCGGACCGGGGCCGGTCATCTTTCGTCAGCCGCGGGCCAGTCTGGGCGGCAGGCAGTTCATGATCTTCAAGTTCCGGACCATGCATCATGTGGCCCAGGAGCAGCAGACCCTGACCGACGAAGGGCGGGGCGAG
The DNA here is from genome assembly GCA_015709595.1 of Phycisphaeraceae bacterium. Lineage (NCBI taxonomy): Bacteria > Pseudomonadati > Planctomycetota > Phycisphaerae > Phycisphaerales > Phycisphaeraceae > Phycisphaeraceae bacterium. Next base: position 727,018 of record CP054178.1, on the reverse strand, counting down.
GATGCCTGGACCAGTCCGGGCGACCCGCGCATCACCCGCATCGGAAGGATTCTTCGGCGGACCAGTCTGGATGAGCTGCCGCAACTCTTCAATGTCCTGCTGGGTGAGATGTCGCTGGTGGGTCCGCGACCGGAACGTCCGGAACTGGTCGCCAAGTTCCGGGAGGACTGGCGGGGCTACATTCTCCGTCAGCACGTCAAGGCCGGCATGACCGGCTGGGCGCAGGTCAACGGGCTTCGGGGCCGGACCAGTCTGAAGAAGCGTCTTCAGTACGATCTGTTCTATATCCGTAACTGGTCGCTGGGATTCGACTTGCGCATTCTCTGGCTGACCCTGCTCCGTGGGTTCGTCCACCCCAACGCCCAGTGAGGAGCCCCGGTTACGACAGGCATGACATGGCACGACCCGACGGAGGAACGTCTCGGAATATCTGGGGCTCGATTGAACCCGGTGGGGTCGGGCGGTCGATCAAGATGCCGAGGCGAGGGCTGCTCTCCCGGCTTGCTCAGGGTGGGCGGTCGCATCGCCAGGCGCACGCCGACGATCGGCTGACCCGCCAGCGACGTTTGGATTTTCAGAGAAGACCCATGATGAAGCGATCCTCGCAGCGCACCCCCCGTGTTTCCGGCTCCTTCCTGGGGCTGTCGGTCGTGACGACCTGCCTGGTCGGGTGTCAGGTGGATTCGTTCTTCGACCCCAGCAAGACGGGGTACTTTCAGCACACCCCGATCACCTCACCCATTCTGGAGCGGATCGACGTGATCGAGACGGGCGACGACCTGTGGTCGCGCCGCTCGCCCGTGCAGCCGGAGGATCTGCTCGCCAGCGACCTGGAGTACCGCATCGCCGCGGGCGACGCGCTGACGGTGGAGATTCAGGGTCTGCTCCCCGGCGGACAGACCGCCCAGTTGGCAAGACGCATCGACCAGGCGGGCAATCTCCGTCTGCCGCCGCCGCTGGGGGACTTCCCCGCCGCAGGCCTGACCGCTCAGGAACTGGAGGACGCCATCACCGAGTTCCTGGCGGCCCGGTTCATCAACGACCCGTACGTCTCCGTCACGCTGACCGAGTCGCGCGGGTTCATGTACACCGTGGTGGGGAACATCCAGCTTCCGGGATTGTTCCCCCTGCTGCGGCCCGACCTGCGGCTTGACCAGGCGCTGGCCCAGTCAGGCGGTGTGCCCCAGATCACCAGGACGATCTTCGTGATCCGTCCCGTGGCCCTGGAGCGTCGGTTTGACCAGCCGTTCGATCGATCGCAGCCGGCGGGCGGCGGCCAGGGGACCGATCCCGGTCGCAGCATCGACGACATCCTCCGCGATCTCGATCGTCCCGGCTCGGGCGGGGGTTCGAGCAGCGCCGCGCCATCCCGCATGGACGGCGAGGTCGTCGTGGACATTGACGACCTGGGCGCGCCGACCGCGAACCCGGCGCTTCATCAGCGCGTCGCGGCCAATCGCACCGATTCGTTCGTCTACGTCGAGGAGCGCAACGAGTGGGTGCGCGTTCGATCGGGCGCCCAGGACATCGCCGATGAGATCGGGGCGGGCGGCGAACCGATGGTCGTGGACCGCATCATCGAGGTCGATTATCAGCGACTGCTCACGGACAGCTCGCAGAACCTCGTCATCCGACCCGGGGATCGCATCTACGTGGTTCCGCCTGAGAGCGGCGTCGTCTACATCGGCGGCGAGGTCGCGCGGGCCGGATCGTACAACCTGCCTCCCAACGGACACCAGACGCTCAGTCAGCTGGTGACCGCCGCCGGCGGCCTCGGCGCGCTGGCCATTCCCACCCGCGTCGATCTGACGCGTCGCGTGGCCCACAACCGGGAGGCGACCATTCGAATCAACCTGGCGGCCATCCGCAAGAAGACCGAGCCGGACATCTTCCTGAAGCCGGACGATCACATCATCATCGGGACCAGCTGGGCGGCGGCGCCGCTGGCCGTCATCCGGAACGGCTTCCGGGTCAGCTATGGGTTCGGATTCCTGCTGGACCGGAACTTCGCCAACGACGTGTTCGGTCCCCCGCCGCGTGATCGGGGCTTCTGATCCCCCGGTGAAGCGGGAACCGGCGAACGAGCCGGGGGGTCCGCACGTAGCACTGGTTTCCCGTCGAGAAGGAGGGGCGACCGTGTCGGAAGTGGTGGGCGACCGCGGGGGCCGCGGACCACGCCAGGCAACGACTCGGATCGCCCGCTGGGCGAGTGACCATGTCCACCGGCTCACCGGCGATGACCGTGCCTGCATCCACCGCGCGTGACCGCGCGCCGCGCGTCGCCATCGCGGTGGTCTGCCTGCTGGCGTCCTTCGCCTTCGTCTTCTACCACTTCTTCGCCAAGCAGGTTCGCTGGGCGTTCGAAGAGCCCGCTGACTGGGGACACACTCTGGTCATTCCCGCCATGGCCTTCTACCTGGCGTGGATCAGGCGGGATGAACTGGCCCGTGTTCCATTCGTCACCACCTGGTCCGGGCTGGCGCCGATCCTGCTGGGCGTGGCGTGGTATTTCTTCTGCTGGCTTGGCCCCAGCGCCATCGTGCATCACAACCTGCAGCAGGTGGGCGTGGGGCTCACGGTCTTCGGACTGGTGCTGCTGTTCTTCGGCTGGAAGGCCATGCGCTATCTCTGGGCGCCGGTGGCGTACTTCATCGTGTTCGGCGTGACGATTTCCACGCGGCTGATGAACACCGTCACCGAGGATCTTCAGGATCTGGCGGCCTACGGCTCGTATCTGGTGCTGCGCGTGCTGCAGTACGACGTGGACCTGGCGGGCAACACGATCTCCATCTTCCACAACGGCGTGGATCACCCGCTCAACGTCGCGGAAGCGTGTTCAGGGATGCGCATGGTGGTGGCGATGCTGGCGCTGGGCGTGTTCCTCGCCTTCACGGGACTGTCGCACGTCTGGCAGCGGGTGGTGGTGGTGCTGATGGCGGCGCCGGTGGCGCTCTTCGTCAACATCCTCCGCGTCGTGACGCTGGGCATGCTGTCGCTCATCGACTCGGAGTTCGCGGCGGGCGACTTCCACACGTTCATCGGCCTGCTCTGGCTGATTCCGGCATTGCTGCTCTACCTGGGCATCATGTGGGTGCTGCGCCGCCTCGTGGTGGAGGAGGCGTCCCAGGAAGCAGGCGTCCAGCCCCGAACGGAGGCGGCGCGGACGCCCTTCGCCTTTGATCGTCGGGCGGCGCTGGCGACGATGGTCGCCTGCGGGGCGCTGGTCGTCTCCGGGCTGGGCTTCCGTGGGATCGTGTCCGGGCTGAAGGTGTACCTGCTCAAGAAGCCGGTGCCGCTTCGTCACAAGCTGGCGACGATTCCGTCGCGCTCGCTCGGCAGGTGGGAGAAGGTCGGCGAGGACCGGCTTCTCGATCAGGCGGTCATCCAGACGCTGGGCACCAGCGAGTACCTGTCGCGGGTCTACGCGCGGACCGACGACAAGACCGCCGCCCTGTACGTTCACATGACCTATTACACGGATCAGATCGACGCCATTCCGCACGTGCCGGATCGCTGCTTTCTGGCGTCGGGCCGGAACCAGATTGATCGCCCCAGGCACCTGCCGGTGGAGATTGACCGAAGCGGGTGGGTGACGGACGACGGCCCGCCCAACCGCCGCCACGAGGTTCCCTACCGTCTGGCGACGGCGGTGGACCGCATCACCGCCCGCCCGTTCGAGGTGCGCATGCCCATCGAGCCGGAGCCGCTGGCGATCCGGGTGCTGGAGTTCCAGGAAGGGGCGGATGCCCGGAGCCGGGTGATCGCCGGGTACTTCTTCATCGCCAACGGGGCGGTGACGCCCCAGGCGGAGCGGGTGCGGGCCCTGGCCTTCGACCGGACCGATGAGTACGCCTACTACGCCAAGGTGGAGTTTTCCATGGCGTGGCAGGGGGAGGGCGGGGTGGATGAGTTCATGCGGCGGGTGAATGACATCCTCCAGCCGCTCCTGCCGGAGATCATGCGTTGCCTTCCTGACTGGTCGGAGGTGGAGCGAGGGCTCTATCCGGCCGAGAAAGAGAGGGCGATTCCGCCGCTTCCGACGTTTGGAGAACTTTGACCATGGCCTCCCGGATCAACACGAGGTTCCTGTTCCTTCTGCTCACCATCACGGGCGTGGTGGTGGTGGCGGTGGGCGGAATCGCCTTCCTGGCCCTCAAGAGTGATCCCACGCGCAATATCCGCCGGGGAGACGAGCTCTACGCCGCCGGTGAGTATGAACAGGCCAAGCAGGAATACTGGCGGGCCATCAACAAGGACCGCAGCAACCTGGAGTTCATGCGCAAGCTCCAGGACGCCCTCGAGCGGGTGCGTCCCGCGACCATGGACAACGCCAACAGTCTGTACGGCGAGTGGCTGAGCGTCATGCGGCTCCGGGTGGAGGCCGCGGCGCACGATGTCACGCACCACCTCGCGTTTCTGGAGGAGGTCTACTCCAACTCCCGCCTGCTGCCCTCCTGGAACACGCAGCTGTCCACCGGCGCGTCCGCCGCGCTCGGTCGCGTGCCCACCAACTCGCCGGGGTACGAGCGGCTCACCTTCTTCCGCCTCTATGCCGACGCCAATCGGCTTGACACGCTGAACGCCGGACAGATCGATCAGCTGGAGGACGACTTCGCCAGTTTTCTGGAGAAGCACCCGCGGTACGGCGAGGGATGGGCGGCTCTCATCGCCCTGCACCGGGATCTCTGGCAGCGCGAGGCATTGTCCCGCAACGTGACGGCGGCGACAGAGCGACAGGCCATTCTCCTCCGCACCATTGACCAGGCCATGCAGGCGGCCGGCGAGTCGCTCCCGGTGCGGATCCGCCGGACCGACGCCCTGCTGTCACTGGCGCGGCAGGGCGCCAGACCCCTTCAACCGGGTGAATCAGAGGCCCTGCTGGGAGATCTGCGCGCGTCGCTGGCCGGCGCCACGAATCCGATCGACGTGTACGACGGCGTGGTGGTGATGCGCGAGCTTGGCACCCCGCAGTCCCTGCAGGCCGCCCTCGAGGTTCTGACGGAAGCCACCCAGGCGCATCGTGATTCACCCCTCCTGCAGTGGATGCTGGTGTGGAATCTCTACGACAGCGGCGACCAGGAGCGGATGAGCCGGCAGGCCCAGGCGCTGATGGAGTCCGAGCCGATGCCGGTCAGCTTCATGGCGACCTATCGGTTCGAGCTGCGATTCCGCGTGGCGCGCCTGCTCTTCCAGGTCGAGGCGGATCGCGCCGCGTCGCTCACGGGCGACGAGCGCGCCGCGCAACTGGCCAAGGCCGAGCAGGTGCGTCAGCGACTGGCTTCGTTGGCGCCCGGAGGCGAGCAGAACCCGCTGGTGACCGAGTGCGACGCCTGGCTGGCGCTGCTGCGCAACGACACGGCGGTGGCGGCGGCGAAGTTCACCGAAGCGCTGAAGCTCAACCCCAGCCCGGATGTCCGGACGCTGCTGGCCGCCGCCAGCGCGCTTCGCGCCCAGAATGCGCCGGGCGAGGCCCGCTCGCTCATGGCGCGGGCCAGGGAGATGGCGCCGCGATCCGCCGCCATTCTGGTCGACCTGGCCTCGCTGGACCTGATGCTGGGCGACTTCCGCGCCGCCGCCGACAACGCCGCCGCGGCGCTGCAGATCGACTCATCCAACACCCAGGCCGCCGCGTTGCTGGCCGAGGCCCAGCGCGGGCTGGGACAGCCGATGGCGCCTCAGGATCCTCTGCTGGCCGCGCTCGAACGGGCCTCGGAGGCGCTTCGTGAAGGCCGGTCGGATGCGGCGCGGAGCATTCTGGTTGAGCTGTCCGAGGCGCATCCGGATCACTGGGGCGTGCTGGAGTACCTCGTCAATGTCGAAGTGGAGATGGGCCTGATCGACGAGGCCCGGCAGCGGGTGCGCGCCGCCGTCGATCGTCACCCCGAGAACGAGGGCCTGCGCACCATGCTGGCCGTGCTGCAGGCCGATGACCCCATCGAGCGCACGCGCATCCTGCTCGCGCAGCGTATCAGTGGAGAAGATGAACTTCACGGCGCCATGTTTGTCGCCATGCGGCGGGCGGAGCAGCAGCAGCGGACCATCGCCCGTCAGCGGACCGCGGCGGGCGATACCGCGGGCGCCGCCGCCGCGACCGCCCTGGCCGACCGCATGAAGGCCGAGGGTGACCGGGCCGGCGAGGTGGCGCAGTCCAGGGGCGTCAAGTCGGCGGAATACATCGAGGCGCGGTTCCGGGACGCGCTGATCGCCCGGGACTGGTCGGCGGCGGAAGCCCTGGTGCGAACCGCCCGCGAAACGAACGCGGATCAGGCGCGAGGCCACCTCTTCCAGGCGCAGCTCGACTTCGAGCGTGGCGACTACGCCGCCGCCGCCCGCTCGCTGATCGACGCCACGCAGGTCAAGCCCTACGCGGCGCCGGCGTGGCGACTGCTGGGCATGACATATCAGCGCCTGGGCAACGTGGCCGACGCCCGCACCGCCTATCAGCGCGCCATGGACATCCAGCCCGGCGACGCGACGACCATCCGCTTCTACGCCCAGCTCCTGCTCGAAACCGGGCAGCAGCCGGCCGCGCTGCAGCTGCTGCGCCGCGCCGCCGACCTGCGCGTGGCGGACGCGGAGATCGCCGAGGTGCGCCTCAATCTGGAAGGCGAGGTCGGCGACCGCGAGTACGCCATCGACCAGCGCCGCAGGCGATACGAGTCCAACCCGGACGACGTGACCAACGTGCTGCGCCTGGCGTCGCTGCTGGGTCTGAGCACGCCGGATCGTGCCGCGATTCTGCTGCCGGACGGAAGGCCGCGCTACTCGGAGCGCGAGTGGTCGGCGATGGCTCCGGCGGCGCGCGAGGCGGCGCTGGCGGCGCTCCGCGCCCAGCGCCGTACCGAGGCCGATCGCCTCATGGAGGAAGTGTCCGCGAAGAACCCGGACTCGCTCTCGATCGCCGCCGCCCACGCGGCGTACTTCCGCGATACCGGACGCGCCGATCAGGCGCGGGCCCGCATGGCGCGTCACCTCGCGGAGCGCGGCAAGGAGGACGTCACGCCCCTGTCCTACGTGCAGGCCGCCGAGATGTTCCTCTCTCTGGGCGACCGCATGGAAGCGATGGCGTGGCTGCAGCGCGGAGAGAAGTATCAGGGCGACACCGGGCTGATTGACGAGGCCATGGCCGGCGTCTTCACCAGCGCGCAGCAGTGGGACACCGCGATCGAATACTTCGAGAAGGTTCTGGCGAACCGCCCGTCGCGACAGATCGAGCTGAGCGTCGTCGAGTGCCTGATCCAGCTGCGCCGCTTCGCGGACGCGGAGGCGAGAATCGCCACGGTGGCGCGGACGTACGGAGAGTCAACTCGACTCGAGATGCTTCGAGCCCGGCTCAATGGCAACCAGGCGGCCATCGCGGCGTCCGAGGGCAAGGCCCAGGACGCGGAGCGCCTCCGCCGGGAGCAGCGCCGGGCGATTGATCGCGCCGCCGCCATGGCGCCGGGCGATCCCTGGCCGCTCGTGCTGCGGGCCGAGGCCATTCTGCAGGAGTTCCATCAGACCGGGCGCACGCGCCAGGGACTGGTGGATGACGCGCTGCGCGAGCTGTCCGCGGCGTCGGAGAAGCAGGCCGGTTTCCTGCCGGCCCTGCAGCTGCGCGTGGATGCGCTGCTGATGCGCGATCCTCCCGACATGGCCGGGGCGATCCAGGAACTGACCGGTCTGCTGCGCTTGACCCCCCGCGACCCCGCGATCCGTCAGCGGGCGATTCAGATTGCCATCGCCGCGGGCAATGAGCCGAAGGCCGTCGAGTTCGCCCAGGAAGGCAATCGACTGGAGCCGGACCGGGTGGAGTGGCACCTGGCCCTGGCTGATCTCGCCTCGCGTCAGCAGAAGCACGCCGAGGCCGCCTCGTGGTACGCCTCCGGCTACCGGGTGTCGAAGGCGCCGGCGCTGCTGGAGTCCGCCTGCCTGGCGATGCTCCGGCTCAACACCGCCGAAGCGGCGCGCGAGGTGCTGCGCATCATCGGCGCGGAGCCCGAGGCGCTGCGCTCCTATCCCCCGCTTCACACCGTCCTCGCCAGGGCGGCGACCGCGCTGGGCGATCTGCCCGGAGCGGAGCGCCACATGCGCACGGCATACGAGCAGTACCTGGCGACGTACCGGGCCGGAGGGGATCATCGCATCCTGACCAGCTGGTTCGACGCGGCGCGGGCCATCTACGGATCGAATCCCGGCAAGATCGGGGAAATCGTCTCCTCGGTGTCCGGCGAGGCGGTGTCCGCCGGCGAGCTGTACCTGCTGTCCGAAGTGCTGCTGCGGATCCCGAATCAGATCGATGCCGCCGCGGACGCGATCCGCCGCGCCGCCGAGCGGGTGGACTCCTCGCAGTCGGAACTCCGCTTCCTGGTGGCGATCAATCTCGGACTGGTGCGGTATCTCAAGGGCAACTACGCCGAATCGAGGGACCATTACATTGAAGCGTTGCGACTGGCGCCCAAGGATCATCCCTTCCGGGTGAAGGTGCTCAACGACCTGGCGTACGTCTACAGCCAGCACCTGGGCGAGCATGAGAAGGCGCGTCCGCTGGCTGAGGAGGCCGTCTCGCTGATGCCCGATGACGCGAGCATCGTGGACACGCTGGGCACGGTGTACCTCGGGCTGCGGATGCTGGATCAGGCCGAGGCGCAGCTGCGGCGCAGCATCGAGTTGCGCGAGAGCGCCAGCAACCACCTGCACATGGGCCAGTTGCTGCTGGCCCGCGGGCGCCGGAGCGAAGCGGAGCAGTACCTGGTCCGCGGGCGCGACCTGGGGAACGACCCCAAGTCCGTCGCGGAGATCGAACGAATCCTGAAGGAGATGGGGCGCACGCCCTGAGGCCGCCCGTCGGCGAGACCGGAACGAGAGGAATCATCCATGAGCACCGTGAATCCCGCCCGCCAGGTCTTTCAGCGCCCCGCCGGGGCGCCCTCGTCCGCTTCCGTCGCGGCGTCGCCGCTGGCCGCCCCGCCGGTGGACCCGTTCCGCGTGCTGCGCAAGCACGTGACGGCGATCGTGGCCTCGGGCGTGTTCGGCATTCTGCTGGGCGTGGGGCTGTACGTCGGGCTGGGCGCGTTCTTCCCGGCGTACACCGGCATCGTCCGCTTCGAGGTGGTGGGCAACCTGAAGGACGCCAACCAGGCCACGCCGAGCGACCTGGACCGCGATGACGTGGTCATCCGCCTGGCGCGCACCGAGATCGCCTTCATTCTCAGCCGCCAGGTGCTCACCGACGCGGTCAACGACCCCGACGTGCAGAACACCACGTGGGCGCGGAAGTTCCGCGACGCCAACGGCGCCTTCCTGGTTCCCGAGGCGGTGGACGACCTGATCGAGAGCGTCACGGCGACGTACATCACCGACACCAACCTGTTCGAGGTGAAGTGGTCCACGCGCGACCGTCGCGACGTGCCCGTCGTGCTCAACCGCATTCATCGCACGTACAAGACCCTGCGCGACCAGATGCGCGATCAGGAGTTCAACAACGACCTGCGCACGTTCAAGAACCAGGAGTCGGAGTACCTGCGGCAGCAGGCGTCGCTGGCGGCGGACATCAACCGCTTCGTCAGCGAGCACAACATCTTCACGCTGGCGGATCTGCGCAGCCACCCGCTGCAGCTGGAGGTGAACGGTCTGAACACGCAGGTGGCGCAGACCCGCTCGAACCTGACCCAGCTGGGTTCGCTGTACCAGCAGACGTCCCTGAAACTGCAGGGCACGCTGGACCCTTCCGCGGAGGATCGCGCCCTGGCGGAGAACGACCGCTCGGTGCAGCTGCTCATTCAGCGCGTGACCGACATGCGCATCGAGCAGGGACTGACGCTGGCGCTGTACGGCCCGGAGCATCGCAACCTGCGTGAGATGGAAGTGCGTCTGCGGGTGGCCGAGGAGGAGCGCGACCGACGCATCAACGAGGTCATCCAGCGGAACCTCAACGCCCAGATCAAGCAGCTGGCCAACCAGATCGAGTCCACCCAGCAGCTGCTGGATGAACTGCTCAAGCGTCAGGCGGACAAGGACGCCGCGCTGAAGGAACTGGCCGGCAAGGTGGCGGAGTACCAGGCGCTCGAGCAGCGCCGCAACCAGGTGCAGGCGGAACTGGAGCGCACGCTGGTGGCCATCGCCGACATCAACCGCCTGCGTCAGCGGGCGGCGGCGGAGCGCGTCCGGGTGCTCACCCAGGCGCAGGAGCCGCGCGAGAAGTCGTTCCCGCCCGAGCCGATCATTCTCATCCCGCTGTGTACGCTGCTGAGCGTGGGGCTGGTGACGGGCCTGCTGTTCCTGCGCGAACTGACGGACAAGCGCGTCAAGAGCGCCAGCGACCTGGCCATCGTGCCGGGCGTGCGCGTGCTGGGCGTGGTGCCCGACCTGCAGGATGACCCCACCCGCATCGACAAGGCGGAGCTGGCCCTGCGCGACCAGCCGCGCAGCGTCATCGCGGAGTCGTACCGGCAGACCTGCACGCCCATCATGCGGGCGATGGACCGCAACGGCCACCAGACGCTGGTGGTGGCTGGCGGGCTGCCCGGCGCCGGCACCACCACGGTGGTCACCAACCTGGCCGCGTTCATCAGCGCGGGCGGTCGGCGCGTGCTGGCGATCGACGCCAACTTCCGCCGTCCGGGCCTGATCAAGGCGCTGGGCGGCTCGGCCGCCGATCAGGCGGGGCTGGGCGACGTGCTCAACGGCTCGCAGCAGCCCGCCTCGGTCATCCAGTCGATCGGCGGCGGAATCGACGTGATGGGCCCCGGCACGCCCGGCAGCCGCATCTTCGAGCGACTGGTGGACGGGCGATTCGAGTCGCTGCTGGCGGAGCTGCGCACCCGGTACGACTTCATCGTCATCGACGCGCCCCCGGCCGTGGTGGCGGGTGAGGCCCTGGTGCTGGCCGGCAAGACCGACGCCTCGGTGCTCGTGGTGCGCGCCAACCAGGAGCAGCGCGGGCTGGTGGCCCGACTCGTCAGCCAGTTCAACGGCGCCTCCAGCGAACTGCTGGGCGTGGTGCTGAACCGGCCTCGTTTCACCGCCGGCGGCTACTTCAAGCGGAACTACGCCGCCATCGCCTCGTATTCCTCCAAGGCCGGCTCCTGACCGGAACGTCCGGATTCGTCAGCAGCCGCATCGGGAGGGAAGGAGACCGAGTGGGTCGATCGAGCCGACATCGCCAGGCCCTTGTGACCGGGGGCGCGGGGTTCATCGGCTCGCATCTCACCGAGCGGCTGCTGTCGCTCGGGCGGGACGTGACCATCATCGACAACCTCTCGACGGGGCGGCGCCGGAATATTGAACCGCTGCTCCGGAGTGACCCTGATCGGGTGCGGTTCATCGAGGCGGACGTGGCCCAGGTCATGGACGACCTCGACCCCACGGCGTTCGACGAGATCTACCACCTGGCCGCGGCGGTGGGAGTGCGGCTGGTCATCGAGCAGCCGGTTCACACCATTCGCACCAACGTGATCGACGCACTGCGCGTGCTGGACTTCGCCGCCGAGGCGTCCACCCCCATCCTGCTGGCTTCCACCAGCGAGGTGTACGGCAAGTCGCCCAAGACCGTCTTCTCCGAGGAGGACGATGTCGTCTACGGTCCGACCACCTACAGCCGGTGGTCCTATGCATGCTCGAAGGCCATCGACGAGTACCTCGGCCTGGCGTACGCCCGGCAGCGGGGGCTTCCGGTGGTCATCGCGCGGTTCTTCAACACCGTCGGGCCGCGCCAGGTGGGCCGCTACGGCATGGTGATACCGCGCTTCGTCGAGGCGGCTTTGGCCGGGCGGACCATCGAGGTGCATGGCGACGGTCGCCAGTCGCGCTGCTTCTGCGATGTGCGCGACGTGGTGCAGGTGCTGCCGATGCTGCTGGACAACCCGTCCTGCCGCGGGCGAGTCTTCAACGTGGGGCATGATGAGCCGATCGAGATCATCGGGCTGGCTCACCTGGTCCGATCGACGCTGGGGAGCAGTTCGGAGATTCGACTGGTGCCTTACGCCGAAGCCCTGGGCGAGGGATTCGATGACCTGCGTCATCGTCGCCCGGACCTGACCCGGCTGCGTCAGGCCACCGGCTTCCGCCCGGCGATTCCGCTCGAGCAGACGATCCGCGACCTGGCCCGCGAGATGACGGGGCCGGTCGATCGTGCGCGGGAGGCGGTGACGCCATGATCGCGCTGCTGGCCCAGGCCGGTCCGGAGGTGCTGCGCGAGCCCGACCTGTCGGGGAGCGAGGCGGCCGAGTCGCCGTTCGTCGCGTCGGTCATGGGCTTTCTCAACAGTTACTCGCTGCTCTTCATCGTCGCATTCGTGGTGACGTTGCTGGTGACGCCGCTGGTGCGTCGCGCGGCCATTTCGGCGGACATCGTGGATCATCCCGACGCGGGTCGAAAGCAGCATCCGTATCCCGTGGCGTACCTCGGCGGCATCGCGGTGTTTCTGGGGCTGCTGATCGCCGTGGCGTTCAGTTACCTGCCCATCGGGGGCGCTCAGCCCCAGTATCAGCCCATTCCCCTCTCGATTCTGATCGGCATCGTCGCCATCACGGTCACCGGGCTGGCGGATGACATCTGGAAGTGGGATCCGCGGCTGAAGATCGCCGGGCAGCTCGTGGCGGCGGCGGCCCTGGCCATCGAGGATGTGGGCGTGCGCGTGGCCGAGGGCGCTCTCAAGCCGATCGTGGCCTCCATCGGCGGAAACAACGCCCCCGAGGCGGCGCTGTTCGCCATCGAGTGGATGCCCATCACCAACGGCGACCTCTACTACTGGGTCGGCACGGCGATCATCGCCATCTTCGTGCTGGGCGGGTGCAACGCCGCCAATCTGGTGGACGGCCTGGACGGGCTGCTTTCGGGGTTGATCGCCATCGTGGCGATCGGTCTGCTGGCCGTCAGCATTCTGATGGCGGTGAAGGAGGCCCCCACCGGCAGTGAGCCGACGCTGGCCGGGGCGCGGGTGGCGCTGTGCTTCGCGCTGCTGGGCGCGGTGCTGGGCTTCCTGCCCCACAACTTCAATCCGGCCACCATCTTCCTGGGCGACTGCGGGTCGCTGCTGCTGGGTTACGTGAGCGTGGTCATCATCCTGATGCTGGGGCACACGGGCCAGACGCCGCTGGTCTTCGCCGGGTTGATCGTCTTCGCCATTCCCATCATGGACACGGTGCTGGCGATCGTGCGGCGCAAGCTCAGCGGCCGACCCATGTCCAGCGCGGACGACCAGCACATTCACCACCAGCTGCGCCGGGGGCTGGGCAGCGTCAAGAAGGCCGTGTTCGCCCTGTACGCCATCGGCGTGCTGTTCGCCGTGGTGGGCGTCACGCTGGCGTACCTGATCATCCACACCGAGCTGCGCGTGCGGGTCATCTACGCCATCGCCATCGTGCTCTTCGGCTCGATCGGCGTGTTCGCGTTCAAGGCGGCGCGTCGAGCGGAGTTCCAGGCGGAGACCGAACGGCTCAGGCAGCGGGCCGCCCGCCTCGGCCAGGCGAACGGCGACGCGGCGAGGCCTCGAGCGCCCGAGACGCCCATGCAGCCCGTGACTCCCGCCTCCAAGTCCGCCGCGCCGTGATTGTCGCTCGCCCGAACCCCGGCGCCCGTCAACAATCGTCGCGATGCATCCCACCGACCGAATCGGCGTGCTGTTCGTGTGCCTGGGCAACATCTGCCGCAGTCCGCTGGCGGAGGGGGTCTTCCTGCACAAGATCAACGCACGCGGCGTGGCGTCTCGATTCCGCGTCGATTCGGCGGGAACGGGCGGGTGGCACGCGGGGGAGACGCCCGACCCGCGGGCCATCGCCGTGGCGAAGAAGCGGGGCATCGTGCTGCCCAGCCGCGCCAGGCAGGTGACGCGCGACGACTTCCAGCGGTTTCATCACCTCGTCGCCATGGATGAATCCAACCGCGAAACGCTGATCGAGCGCGGATGCCCCCCGGAACGTGTGCGCCTGCTGCTGGAGGATGACGACTCCACCCGCCTGATCGAGGTGCCGGACCCCTATTACGGCGGGCCGGAGGGATTTGAGACGGTCTTTCAGCTCATTGATTCCGGCTGCGAGGCGTTGCTGGAGCGCCTGCTGCGATCGGAGCAGACGTAGGTGGCGGGCCGCCAGGTCATCGCACCGGCGCTGCGGTCGATCGGGCGCTCCGAGCCGATCGAGTCGCTCAGGCCGCTGTCGGGGGGATGCATTCATCAGGCGACTCTCGTGACGTTGCGAGGAGGCGACACGCTGGTGGTGAAGTGCGGCCGCGAGGCGGCGCCGCTCTTCCACGAGGAAGCACTGGGCTTGAACGCCCTGGCGGCGACGAGGACGATTCCGGTTCCCCAGTCCCTGGGCGTGTGGGAAGATGGCGACGCCGCGGCGCTGCTGATGACGTATGTGCCACCCGCACCGGCGACCGAACGGTCGTGGCGACGGCTCGGCGAGGAACTGGCCGCCCTGCATCAGTCTCCGGCAGGCGAGCGTTATGGGTTCCACATCGACAATCACCTGGGTCTGACGCCGCAACCCAACGCCTGGTGCGACGACTGGGTGGAGTTCAATCGCCGGCATCGCCTGGGGTTTCAGATTGAGCGGGCTGACGCGGCGGGGCTGCTGCTTGCGAATGAAGTCGTCGAACTGCGTCACCTTCTGGATCGACTGGACCACCTGCTGCCGCGCCGTCCATGCCCCGCCCTGCTGCACGGGGATCTGTGGTCCGGCAACGCGCTGCCGACGCTCGACGAGCGCGTGGCGGTGATTGATCCCGCCCCATCGGTCGGCGATGGATGGGCCGACATCGCCATGATGCGGCTGTTCGGCGGGTTTCCCCCTGCGTGCCTTGACGCCTACGCGCAATGCGTGGATGACCATGAAGACGTTGACACGCGGATCGCGGTCTACCAGTTGTACCACCTGCTCAATCACCTCAACCTGTTCGGGCGGGGGTATGCGGGGCAGGTGATGGAGATCGTCCGACGCCTGCGATGAACGCCGGGTGGAAGCCGGCGGATGATTCCCGTACAACGCGGCTGGCGAGTAGAGTACCCTGCCTCTCGACAGGAGCCGATGATGATCACCATCCAGTGCGACAACTGCGAGAAGACCTTTGAAGTATCCGACGCCGAGGCGGGCGGAAAGGTGTCCTGTCCCCACTGCGGCGACGTGAACCGCGTGCCTCAGGCGTCGATGCCCGCGGGTGCGGCGCCGACCTCCTCCACGCCGGGCAAGAGCGCGGCGGCTGGTTCCGCGGCCGCGGGCGAGCAGGAGATCTGCATCATCCGCCCCGCCATGTTCCGGGCGCATCCGCTGCGCTACTCGCTCATCATTCTGCTGGCGCTGGGCGGACTGGCGGCCGCGATCTGGGCCAAGGGGTGGGACAAGGGAGCGTTCCTGTTCTATCTGGGTCTGGCGGCGCTGGTCGGCGGCGTGCTGTGGTGGGGTTACTGGTGGCTGGCGACGACCATGTGGATGAAGGTGCGCATCACCAACAAGCGCACCATCCGGCACGAGGGCATCATCCGTCGCCACACCACGGAAGTGCTGCACGACCACGTGCGCAGCGTGGACATCCGTCAGAACGTGCTGCAGCGCGTCTTCAACGTGGGCTACATTGGCATCGACAGCGCGGGTCAGGACGGCATTGAAATCCAGATTCAGGACATCCCCGCGCCGCACCGGGTGAAGGAAGTGATCGATCGGTATCGGAAGATGTGATTCCCGTGTCCGTCCTGGAATCGAGGAAGGAGCCAGCCATGCAGGATCATGTTTCTCAGCTCGAATCCCGCATTCGAGAACTGGAGCGCCGTGCCGCGCGATCGCGACGGCTCACCATGCTGGCGTTGCTGACCGGCGGCGTGGCATGCCTCACCGCGCTGCAGAACCCGCCCCAGGAAGCCCGGCCGCGCTTCACCGAGATCGACGTGGAGCGATTGAACATCGTCGAGCCCGATGGACGGCTGGCGCTGGTTCTTGCCAACAGGCCGCGACTGCCGGACGTGATCATGGGGGGGAAGGAGCACGACACGGGCCGCACGGGCACGCGCGGGCCGGGCATGCTGTTCTTCAATCACAACGGCGATGAGTGCGGCGGGCTGACCTACTCGACGCGCTCCGGCGAGCAGGGCGGATACAGCGCCAGCGCCGGGTTCTCCTTCGATCAGTATCAGAACGACCAGGTGGTGTTCCTGTCCTACGCGGACAACGGAACGAATCGAAGCAGCGGGCTGTACGTGGTGGATCGTCCCGTCAAGCCGGACATCCTTGATGTGCTGGATCTTCGACGCCGCCTTTCGGAAGCCGGCCCGGAGGATCGCGCCCGCATGCAGCGTGAGATGCGCGAGGCCCAGGCGCGCGGCGACTACGGGGCGACACGCGTGTTCGTCGGGTCGCAGGATCGCACGGCGATGGTGCGGCTGAAGGACACCCGCGGACGCGACCGCATCCGTCTCTCCGTGGACCCCCAGGACACGCCGCGCCTCGAATTTCTCGACGAGGACGGGAACGTCATCCATCGGATTCCTGAGTAGAGGCGAAGGACGTTGCCGCGGCTGGGGGCGTACACTTTCGCCCCATGAAGATCCACGAGTACCAGGGCCGCGACCTGCTCGCCGAGGCTGGCATTCCCGTTCCCCGCGGCACGATGGTGCAGACCGTCGACGACGCCGAGGCCACCGCCAAGTCGCTCTTCGACGGCGGGGCGAAGCAGGTCGTCATCAAGGCCCAGGTCCATGCGGGCGGTCGCGGCAAGGCGGGCTTCGTGAAACTCGTGACCAGCGCGGCGGAGGCCCGTGAGGCCGCCAAGTTCATGCTCTCCAACCGCATGGTCTCGGTGCAGACCGGGCCGGAAGGGCTGGAGGTCAAGCGCCTTCTCGTCGCCAGCGCGGTGGACATTCAGAAGGAGTACTACCTGGCCATCACGGTCGATCGGGCGCGGAACACCAGCACGCTCATCGCCTCGGCGGAGGGCGGCGTGGAGATCGAGGCCGTGGCGGCCCGCAACCCCCAGGCGATCATCAAGACGCCGCTCCATCCGCTGCTGGGACTTCAGCCGTTCCAGGCGCGGGAAGTCGCCTTCCGTCTCGGTTTCCGGGGCAGGCAGGTGAACCAGGCCGTCAACGTGATGCTGCGGCTGTCGAAGCTGTTTCTGGACACCGACGCCTCGCTGGCGGAGATCAACCCGCTGGTGGTGACGCCGCCCGGTGCGGATCACCCGGACGGGCAGGTGCTGGCCATCGACGCCAAGTTCAACTTTGACGACTCGGCCCTGTTCCGGCAGAAAAAGATCGCCGCGATGTTCGACCCCACCGAGGAGAATCCCTCGGAAATGCGGGCCAAGAAGTTCGACCTGTCGTACGTGGCGCTGGATGGCAACATCGGCTGCCTCGTCAACGGGGCCGGGCTGGCGATGAGCACGATGGACATCATCAAGCTGCACGGGGGGGAGCCGGCCAACTTCCTGGACGTGGGCGGCGGCGCCACCGAAGAGGCGGTGACCGAGGCCTTCCGCATCATCCTGTCCGACGCACGCGTCCGGGGTGTGCTGGTCAACATCTTCGGCGGCATCATGCAGTGCGACCGCATCGCGCGAGCCATCGTCAACGCCGCCAAGGAGGTCGGCTTCCAGGTGCCGCTCGTGGTGCGGCTGGAGGGCACCAACGTCGAGGCGGCGCGTCGGATTCTCACCGAGGCGCGATCGGAGATCCCCACCATGCAGTCGGCCACCGACCTGACCGACGCGGCCCGCAAGGTGTGCGCGGCGGTGGGGTGAACGGCGCTGTGCAGTGAATCGATGCGGCGCCGCGTACCATCCTGCCCATGCTCATCCTCTTTGATATCGACGGCACGCTGCTCCGGTCGCAGGGCGTGGGCGTGCGCTCCATGGAGCGCGCGGCCCGCTTGCTCTTCGGCGATCACCTGTCGATCGAAGGCATCGAGGTCGCGGGGCGGCTGGATGTGCTGATCTGGCGCGATCTGGCGACGCGCCATGGCATCGACCCCGGAGCGGAGAATCACGCCCGGTTCCGTTCCACCTACAGGCGGATGCTGGAGCAGGCGTTTGATGACGGCGCGGTCGCTCGGGCCCTGCCGGGCGTGATGGAACTGGTGCGAGCGGTGGCCGAGGCGCCCGATCTGACCGCGGGGGTGCTCACGGGCAACTACCGCGAGACGGGGCGGATGAAGATCGACCGGGCGGGGCTTGACCCCGACGTCTTCGTGATCGAGGCGTGGGGTGACGAGGGAGCCACGCGGCGCGACCTGCCCCCAGTGGCCATGAACCGCTACGCGGCGCGAAATGCCGCAACGATTGATCCCAATCAGGTGGTGATCATCGGCGACACGCCGCACGACGTTGATTGCGCCCGGCATCATGGCTGTCGATCTCTGGGCGTGGCGACGGGCGTGTTCAGCGTCGATGACCTGCGGCGAAGCGGGGCGGATCGCGCGGTCGCGTCGCTCGCCGAGGTGGATGACATTCTGACGTGGCTGCGCGACGGGTCGGGGTGAGTTCACGGCTGCCAGAGGAGACGACATGCGGGACGCACTCGAGGCGGGCGGCGATCATGACAGCGGAAGTGAGCCGTCGGTCGGGGCGTCAGCGCCTGCGCCGATCACGCCGCGCGAGCGGCTGGACTCGATGGACCTGATCCGCGGCGTCGCCATCTTCGGCATCCTCGTGGTCAACATGGCGTTCTTCGCCATGCCCTTCGCCCACGCGATCTACCCGGCGGCGTACGACGCGTGGCCCGCTGCGGACCGATGGTCGCACCTGATCGTCAAGGTTCTGTTTGAGTACAAGTTCATCTCGACGTTCTCGGTGCTGTTCGGGGCGGGGCTGATCATGCAGTGGCTTCGGGCCTCATCGCGCGGCGCTTCCTTCGCGCCGCTGCATTATCGTCGCATGGCGCTGCTGGCCCTGTTCGGGCTGATGCACGGCTTCCTGCTCTGGTACGGCGACATCCTGTTCATCTACGCCTGCGTCGGATCGGTGTTCTTCTTCTTTCGAACGCTGAAGCCGCGCACGATGTTCGTCATCGCCGCGGCGCTGCTGGCGATATCGATGGTTTTCACCACCGGCTTCACGGCGCTCAACGTCCTGACCGAGTCCGCCAAGCGGGAAGCGCGCGAGGCGGCCTCGATGACGGATGACGGCGCCACGGCGGAGATCATCGAAGAAGGATCGAGCGCGGGGGCTGACGCGGCCTCGGGCGCGGACGCGGCTGATGTTCCGCGCGGCTTCGACGCCATGATGAAGGCCCAGTTTGATTTCTTCAACGATTCATGGGTTCGGGGGGAGGAGCTGGCGTATCGGGATGGTCCCTGGGCTGACGCCATGCTCTTCCGCGGCGTGAGTTTCGCCTTCGCCCTGCTGTTCACGGTGTTCGGCTTCGGCTGGCACATCCTGGCGATGTTCCTGATCGGCGGCGCGCTGATGAAACTGGATTTCTTCTCATCCTCGCAAGGCGCCATGCAGAAACGGGCGGCGATGATCGGCCTGATTCTGGGCGGCGTGCTGGAGATCGCCTACGGCGCGCTGATGTCCATCACGCCCGGCGTCATCGACTGGCCCGACATCGCCGCCGCTCCGCTGCAGGCGCTGGGCGCCCCGCTGCTGTGCCTGGGATATGTCGGCGCCCTGGCGTGGGTCGCCGGTTCCGGGGCCGGGCGCGTTCTGCTGGCGCCGCTGCGCGCGGTGGGTCGCATGGCCCTCTCCGCGTACCTGCTCACGACCGTGATCGTGACGTTTCTCATGTACCACTGGGGTCTTGGCTGGTTCGGCTCGGTGGGACGGTTTGATCAATTGATGATCGCCGTGGTCGTCTACGCCGGGCTGGTGGTGTTCTGCACCGCGTGGATGGCGTGCTTCCGCTACGGACCGTTCGAGCGGCTGTGGCGGGCGGTGACGTACGCGCGAGCGACGGTCTGACGGGGGCGTCCGTCGGAGGTTCGCGCCGCATGGGCGACCTGAGCGGCGAGATGGCCCGATATTCCGGCCAATCCCTTCTTTCAGACCGCGAAACCCCGGCTTTCAGGGGTTTCGCAACGGCAACCCGTCTTCGGCGCGCTAAACTAGTCAAAGGGGAAGGAGTTCGTCATGTCCCTGGACTATGGCGCCTTGTGTTCGGATTACTACGTGAACCAGCGGGTGGTCCTGCGGATGGACCTTCCTGGCGATCGGGGGACGCTGCTGGGATTGTTCGATCGGGTCAAGAAGGAATGGCCCGCCATGGCGTCGCTGCGACGGTTCCGCGGCGAGGTGGCGCTCGAATCGGATGAAGAAGTGGACCCCTACATCTGGTTCGCGCTGCGGCGCACATCGATTCGCAGCGGGATCGTGAATCCGGAGTCCCCCCAGGCGGCGATGGCGTTCCACGCCTCACTGCTGAAGGTCGCGCCCTACTACCTGACCATCAGCCCGCTTGACGTGGCGATGATGGAGGTGGTGTTCGGCTTCGACATCGAGACCGACCGGGACCGCAACGAGGTGGTGTTTGACGCGCTGCTGGGTGAGAGTTCCCTGGCGGGGATCATTGATCGGGAGCGGGACCGTCTGGGGGCCTGTCAACCGGCCCTGGTGTTGACGCTGGGCGGCAAGGGCGACCTTCAGGCGATCATCCGCGTGCAGACCCGCGTCAAGCCCGGTGAAGCGAAATCGGGCGAGTTCGAGATGGCGCCGATCACCGTGACCTGCGCTGTCCGTCGGCGCGGGTCGATCGACGCCGTGGACGACCTGCCCCGGCATTTTGAGCGACTGGTTCGGCGCGGGGCCGAACTGGTGACCGATCGCCTGATCCCGCGAGTGCTGCAGCCGATCCGGGATGCGATCCTCTCCCGCCCCGAGTAAGCCGCGCGGAGACGCCGTGGATCGAGACATCATCCAAGCCCTTGTGAAGGCGGTCGAACTGAAGGATCAGTCCACTGCCGCGCACACCTGGCGCGTGGCGCTGTACACGATGGCGCTGGCCGAAGCGCTGGACGTGCCGCGCGACCGGGTCGAGCAGCTCATGCTCGGGGCGGTGCTGCATGACGTGGGCAAGATCGACATTCCGCAGGCCATCCTGTCGAAGCCCGGCCGCCTGACCGAGGACGAGCAGGCCGTGATCCGTCGTCACACGGTGCTCGGGCACGAGCGGCTGCTCCGCATGGGCGAGGTGGAGCCGGTGGTGCTGCAGATTGTTCGATCGCATCACGAGCGGGTGGATGGTTCCGGGTACCCGGACGGGCTGATCGGTCGCGCCGTACCCGAGCCGGCCCGCGCCTTCGCGGTGATCGACTCATTCGACGCGATGACGTCATTCCGACCCTACCGACCGCGCGTGGATGCCGAGTCGGCCCGGCGCGCCCTGGGCGAAATTCAGGAACTGGCGGGCGTCTGGTACTGCGATCACGCCGTGCAGGCGTTCACGCGTCTCTTCGAGTCGGGGCGGCTGGACTGGATTCTGCGGTACTTCAACGACCCCGTCGAGGTGCATGGACTGCCCCACCTGCCGGACCAGGATGATCTGGTGGCGGTCACCCGTCAGCAGGTCCGTCCGTCGGTCATCGCCGCGCGGCGCGCCGGGGTTGATTGATTCGCCATGCCCCGCGCCCCGCGATTCAAGACCGGCGCCATCGAGGATCTGTTCCGGCAGTTGCGCTACGCCCCGACCGAGACGCGGGAGCGCCTGCTGGAGCAGGCCGAGCGCTTGGCGGTAGAAGTGCAGCCCGGTCGCGCCTATCCGGAGGAATTCGTGGTATTCCGTGTCACCGGCTACCGGCCCCGTTCGCTGGAGCCGGGCGTGATGCTGGTCGGCGACGCCCTGCTGGCCGACCTGGCCGTGTTCATCCGCCGATTGAGCGAGACGTTGCCGCTGCCATCCCGGTCTGAGTCGCGGGGTGAGAGCGAGACGATCGAACGCCTGGCGGAGCGTCTGGGCGTGACGGATCGCACGGTGCGGCGCTGGCATCAGCGAGGGTTGCTCCTGCACTCAGTCATCGACGGGCGCGGCGAGCGTCGCATCGCGTGCTATGCCGCGTCCCTGGAGGCCTTTCGTCGTCGCGTGGGCGATGAGGAACTGGAGCGGGCCGCGTCGTTCTCCCGCGTCGAGTCTGAAGCCGAGCACGCGATCATCGCCGAGGCGATCGAGCTGGCGCAAAAGGAGCGACTATCTCGCCAGGCCATCGCGCGGCGGCTGGCGCCGCGGCATGATCGGGCGGTCGAGACGATCCGAAGTATTCTGGCCCGACATGAGGAGCGTGTTGGTCGCCGTGTGTTTCCGGGAATCGAGCGAACCGACGCCCAGGAGCGGCGGCTGATCGTGCGGGCCGCATCACGGGGTTTGCTGGTCGCCGAGATCGCCCGACGGCTGGGGCGCAGCCCGATCACGATCCGACGCGTCGTCAACCGCGAGCGGCTGGAGCGACTGCGCGGACTGTCGGTGACGTGCGTGAAGCTGGCGACGTTCGACCTCGAAGGGGCCGCCGAGGTGATTCTCGCACCGGCCTGGGTTCGATTCGGCCTGGCGCCGCCGGCAACGGAGGACGCCATTGCGATGCTTCAGTCGTTTCCGTCAACTCCCGGCCCCGACCCCGCGTCGCTGGAAGCGCGGCTGGCGGGGTACAACTTTCTCAAGCACCGGGCCGTGGGCTTGACCAGCGGGTTCTCCGGCGAGCCGACCGATGAGCGGCTCGACCGGGCCGAGACCGACCTGCGATGGTCCGCCATGCTCAAGCGAACCATCGTGCGCGATCTCCTTCCGATCGGCGTGGCGCGTGTGAACGCGACGATCGCCAGGCCGCTGATTCAGCAGAGCGCGGAGATGATCCGCGCCATGCTCTCACTGCTCATCGAGGCGATCAGCGAGGCGGTGGAGTCATTCGATCCGGGCGGACGCCATCGCATCGAGCGCGTGGCGGCGTACGCCGCGGAGCGGGCGCTGGCCCGCCAGGGCGGCGTGGAGCCCGTCGGGCGAGCCGGGGCGCGGCACGCGCCGGGGTCCGTTCCGCTGGCCGACCCCTTCCATCGCCTCCTGTCTTGGCAGGCGGAGATCGAGTGCCCCCTTCGGTTGCTGCGTCGATCCGCCCGGCTGTCGGGGGCGCGTCGCGACGTGTTCGCGGCGCGGCACGGGCTTGCCGGCGAAGCGCCCATGACGGTGGAGGAGGTGATGGAGCGATTCGGTATGAGCCACCGGCGCATCGACCGCCTGCTGCGCGAGGCGGCCTCGATGCTGCGGCGATCGGATGACGCGGTCACCTGAAGAGGACGGGACGCGGTCGATCAGACTTCGGCCAGCACTTCCTTGGTCAGGTTGTCCGGCATCTGGCGGTACTCCGCCGGCTCCATCGTGCTGGTGGCGCGACCCTGGGTCATCGATCGCAGCACCGTGGTGTACCCGAACATCTCGGAGAGGGGCACCTCGGCCATGATGATGCGGGTGTTGCCGCGCAGTTCGGAGTCCACGATGTTGCCTCGCCGCGAGGCCAGGTCGCCCGACACCGGGCCGAAGAACTCGTCCGGGGTGATGACGGTGACCTTCATGATGGGTTCAAGCAGGGCCAGACGCGCCTTGGTGCAGGCCTCGCGGAAGGCCAGCGCCCCGGCCTGTTCGAAGGCCACCTGGCTCGAGTCCACGTCGTGGTACGAGCCGTCGACCAGCTCCACCTTGACGTTGATGAGCGGATACCCGCCCAGCACGCCGGTGGCCGCCGCCTGACGGATGCCGTGCTCCACCGAGGGGATGAACTCTCGCGGGATGGCGCCGCCGACGATCTTGTCGACGAACACCACGCCGTTGATCATTTCCAGCTCGTCGGCCTCCGCCTGCTCCTTGGTGATGGGGCTGACGTTGACCACCGCGTCGCCGTACTGTCCGCGTCCACCCGTCTGCTTGACGAACTTGCCGCGCACGTACTCGGCGGTTCCGGTGATGGTTTCGCGGTAGGAGACGCGGGGCTTGCCGACCTTCACGCCGATCTTCATGTCGCGCGTGAGCTTGTTCTTGATGATCTCCAGGTGCAGTTCGCCCATGCCGGCGATGACGGTCTCACCCGTTTCGTCGTTGTAGTACGAGCGGAACGAGGGGTCCTCGCGGTGGATGGTGGAGAGGGCTTCGCCCAGCTTGCGCTTGTCCTCGGCGGTGTTGGGCTCGATGGACATGGAGATGACCGGCTCGGGGAAGTCCATGCGCTCCAGCAGGATCGGGTGATCCGGGTCGCACAGGGTGTCGCCGGTGTAGGAATTCTTGACGCCGATGGCGGCGACGATCATGCCCGCGGGGGCTTCCTCCAGCGGAATGCGGTCCTTGGCGTGCATCTCGAAGAGCCGGGAGATGTTCTCCTTCTTCTCGTTACCGGCGTTGAGGACGCGGCTGCCGCGCTTGAGCGTGCCCGAGTACACGCGGATGTACGTCAGGTCGCCGTGGCTGTCGGACACGACCTTGAAGACCAGCCCGCAGAATGGCTCATCCACGCTGACGCGCCGAGTGAGCTTCTTCTCCTTGTCGCGGGGATCGGTGCCTTCAATGGCGGGAACTTCGGTGGGGTTGGGCAGGTACTCGACCACGCCGTTGAGCAGCCGCTGAATGCCGATGTACTTGAGCGCGGCGCCGCAGAAGACCGGATTGCACTTGAGGGCGATCGTGCCCTTGCGCAGGGCGGCCTTGATCTGGTCCGACGTGACGGCGTGCTCGTCCTCCAGGTACTGGGCCAGCAGGTCGTCGTCGACCTCCGAGGCCTTTTCAACGAGCTCGTGGCGCCACAGTTCCGCCATGTCCTTCATGTCGGCGGGAATGTCGCGCTCATGCACCACCGCGCCCAGCTCGTTGGCGTCGAAGTAGTACGCCTTCATCAGGCACAGGTCGATCAGCCCCTCGAACGAGTCGCCCGAGCCGATGGGAATCTGCACGGCGATGGCGTTGGCGCCGAGTCGCTCGCGGATGGAGTTGAAGGAGAACTCGAAGTCGGCGCCCAGCTTGTCCATCTTGTTGATGAAGCAGATGCGGGGCACGTTGTAGCGGTTGGCCTGACGCCACACCGTCTCGCTCTGGGCCTCCACGCCTTCCTTGCCGTCGAAGACCGCGATGGCGCCGTCGAGCACGCGCAGCGAACGCTCCACTTCGATGGTGAAGTCCACGTGGCCGGGCGTGTCGATCAGGTTGATCTGGTAGTCGACGCCCTTGTGCGTCCAGGGGCAGGTGGTGGCGGCGGACTGGATGGTGATGCCGCGCTCCTGCTCCTCCTGCAGGAAGTCCATGGTCGCGGTGCCTTCGTGCACCTCGCCCATCTTGTAGTTCTTGCCGGTGTAGTAGAGGATGCGCTCGGTGACGGTGGTCTTGCCGGCGTCGATGTGCGCACAGACGCCGATGTTGCGGACGCGGGTGAGATCAGTCGCCATGGCGGAATCCTTCGCCGCGCTGGGCCGCGGCTGACCGGCCCGAAAGGTTGGCGGCCACGACCGCCGGGGTACACATCAACCCTTGACGGTCGGGGGCCACCGATCGTCGGGTCGCATCGCGTTGTTATCGGCAGGAGCCGCCCGGATCTCAAGGATCACGGGGGCGTCGCCCGGCCGATTCGGAAGCCGACCTGCCTCCGAACCGGCGCTCCCGCGTCAGGGCGGGAGGGATTCAGGTGAGCAGGCCGGCGCTCTCGCTTACTTCCACCAAGGTACGCTCCTTCCGGTGGGGGGCGCGGATGCCCGCTGGTTCGAGAACGTCGGGACGCCGCCGAACCGCGATTGGCGGCTGTTCGGCGACGCCAACTGTAGGCGGGACGACTTTCAAGTCAACGCCTTCCGGACGCCGCAGCGACGCGTCGTCGCCGACATCCGGTTCCGGGAACCTCACGCCTGACGCACCAGGTCGTTCGTGTCGATGCGCAGGGAACGAACGACGGGGCCGATCTCCCGTACGAAACGACGGCCGTCCTGCACGTATCCCGCGGTGGGTTTGAGTTCGGGAACCCGGCTCCGGAAGAACCGGTTGAGCCGGGCCATGAGCAGTTCACGTGTGTACTTGGCGATCATCGACGCCAGCGCCACCGGCAGGTGCTTGGACTCCCCCTCGGCGGTGAAGGTGATGGTCAGCATCGACCCGTCCCGTTCCAGCCGGTAGCGGCTGAAGGCGTCCTCTTCGGCCACGATCGCAATGTGAGCGCCGGGGAACGTGTCCTGCAATGGCTCGCGGTAGTGCGTGCGTCCGCCATGCCGGTCGATGATGATCCGCGGGTGCCCGCCCGGCCACCGTCGCCACACGCGGTCCACCAGCCGCATGGCGGCGGCGAAGTTGATCGTGGCCTTGTTGCGGAAGCGACCCAGCTGTTCGTTGAACTCGCCGGCGTCGATGATCTCGGCGGCAAAGAGCGCCGGCTCGACCGCCGCGCCGGCCAGCGCCCGGTTCAGCCGTGCCGCGTCGATGCGGAGCATGTCGGCGTCGTTCGCCGCGGGAAGCGGAGTGACGCCCTCGTACCACGGGCGGCTCGGCGCCACGGCGCCCAGGGCGTGCAGAAGCCGTTCGTCGCTTTCCAACAGCGCGCCGTTCGCTGCCGCCGCCATGGTGGCCAGCACGCCTCGCTCCAGCCGCTTGAGCGGATGCACAGCGCCGCCATTGGCGCCCTTGAGCTTCTTGGAATCGTCGATGGCGACGCGCCCGCTGCGATCTTCGCCCGCGCGGCACACCGTGGAGCCGACCATGCCCCACACATCGGGCGCGCCCGCGGCGGGATCATGATCGCGCAGCACGAACGCGCTGCACGCCACGCACAGCGGACCCAGCATCGGTCCGTAGCCCGCCTCATCAATGCCCGCGTAGATGAGCATGGCGGGAACCTACCGCGTCACGCACGGTCGCACGGCAATCGTCAGGAAACTCCCGACTCGCTTACTCGACGCCGTGCAGTTTCTTCCACGCCTGCACGTACCGCCCCGTGGCCCGGTGCGCCTCGTTCCAGCGGGGCGGCTCCGACGCGTTGGCCAGTTCAACTAACCCCACGGCGAGGGTTCTGCACACCGCCGCCAGGTTGTCGTAGTCCACCTTGTCCCAGTGGTCGCCCGCGCCGTGATAATCCGGAAAGATGAACGCCGTGCAGAACGTGTGAGCGGGAACGCCCGCGCTCGCAAAGGCGATGTTGTCGCTGCGCCCGAAGAAACTCGCGCTGTTGCGCGGGTGGTGGAAGATCGTCACGCCCGTGCGCTCACCGGCGCGGATGAACGGCTCGATCGCCGTCGAGAAGTCATAGCCCGTCGGCACCAGCCGCCGGACGCTCTCGCCTTCGGAGTCGTCCGTGCGACCGAGGTGCTCCAGATTGATGTTGGCGACGGTCTTCTCCAGCGGCACGAGCGGGTTCTGCACGTAGAAGCGCGAGCCGAGCATGCCCTTCTCCTCGCCGAAGAGCGCGAGGAAGATGATGGATCGACCCGGCCTCCGCTCGTCCGGCAACGTCGCCAGCGCGTGGGCGATCTCGATCAGCGCCACCGTTCCGCTTCCGTCATCGTTGGCGCCGTTATAGATGTCGTCGCCTTCCACGGCGCGTCCGCGCCCGATGTGGTCATAGTGAGCGCTGACGATGATGTATGAATCCGCGAGCGCCGGGTCGCCGCCGCGCAGAATCGCCGCCACGTTGCGCACGCCCGCGGGGCGCGGCTGGGGAATGTCGTAGCGCAGGTCGGTCAGCATCGGCTCGTTGCGGGCCGCCATGCCGGCGGGGATGTTCATGTACCGCTGCCCGGCGATGCGGAACACGGGAACCTGGCTCGTCAGCCCCGAACGCCGGGCCGGTTCGCGGCTGTCGGGTTGGGTGTCGAAGGCCAGAATCGCCACTGCTCCCGCTTCTTTGGCGGCGGTGGTGAACTGCTGGTATCGCTCACGGAACGCTCCGGCCTCATCCGCGGGGATCGTCGTCGGGTCGGGAATGTTCGTCAGCACGACCAGTGGGCTGTTCTTCTCCGCGAACGTCGTGGCGGGGTCGGCATCGAACGGCGCATGAATCGTCGGCACATCGCGCACGTTGAGCGCCATCGGCCCGGAAAGCACTGATGCCGCCGCGCCGGGCAGCACCCACTCGCCGTCCGCCACGCGCACCCGGGCCCAGAAGTCGTCGGGCGAGCGCATGGGGGCGTTGATCGTCGTCTCCTGAAAGTACGACGCGGTGGCGCCGCCGTCGCCCGCGACCAGCGGCTCCAGCCCCGCCCGGCGGAACTGGGCGGCGATGTACTCCGCCGCAATGTCCAGCCCGCGAGAAGGCGTGTCGCGCCCCTCCAGCAGGTCCGAGGCGATGAAAGACAGATGTCCCCGCAGCGAGTTCGGCGAGATCGCCTCGACGCTCGCGGGCAGATCGGCCGCGACGGCGTGGGAACGCGGCGCAGCGGGAGCGGGCGCCATGGCCGCCAGCAGAGCCAGAAGGAGCGCGGCGGACAGACCGACGATCGTGCGCGGAGTAGTCATGCCAGAGTGTACCGGGATTGGTGCGGCGCCGATGAGGGATACCGTGTGAGACGAAGGATCGCAGGCCTCCTCACCCGTCAGGCGATCCACACGGGCAACCGCGCGGGTCGTCTGTTCGTGGGACCGGCCCAAGGCCAAAGGATGAGGCGTTGAGCGATGTGCCGCCGCAGGATGGAGCCATCCATGAAACAATCCGAAATAAAATTGTCGGATTCTTTCTTGATTCATCGCCTTGTGTCTGGTAAGTACTGGCATTGGAGCGGATGGGGCGCTCCCACACCAACAGGGGTATTCGACATGACAGGACGAACTGGCTTCTCTCTCTCTCTCTCTCTCTCTGATGATGTCCGCACCGGCGACGATCGCGGTTTTTGCGGATGATCCTTATCCGTATGGTGAGTACGGAAACGAAGATCATCCTGATGGTTACGATGGCTTCCCTGGAGATCACGAGCTCAACCCCAACAGGCCGCATGGCGGACCCGGCGGCGGGGGGTACATCACGGGCAATGGCGGCAAGGGTGGGGACGGCGCGAGCGACACGACCATCGGTGTCGGCAATGGAGGCGATGGCGGTGTGAGTGGTTCATCTGGTGGAACGGGTGGGGCGGGCGGAAATGGCGGAAACGGCACGTCCCTGGACAACGATGCAGGCGATGGTGGGGACGGGGGACCCGGATGGCTGGCGGGAGGGAAGGGGGGTCAAGGCGGCGATGGCTGGGGAGACTGCTCTGAGAACTACCCATTCACGGGCGGCACCGGCGGTGATGGAGGAGATGGTGGTTCCGGGTTCGGCAACTGGGGCGGAACCGCTGGCGGGAATGGCGGCGACGGAGGCCGCGGAGGTGACGGTCGATATCAGGCCGGTGACGGGGGTCGCGGGGGGCACGGCGGCATCACCGCTTCGGTGACGGTTGGTCACGGCGGTAACGGTGGGCGCGGTGGTGACGGTGGGACCGGCTGCTGCCCGGACGGCGTCGGCGGCAGCGGCGGCCGGGGAGGCAATGGTGGGACGCCTGTCTGGGCGACCAACGGCAACGGTGGGAACGGCGGCAATGGCGGCAAAGGTGGCGACGGCAAGAACGGCGGCGACGGCGGGAACGGCGGGAGGGGCGGTGACTCACGCGGGACGGGCACGCCCGGAGCTGGCGGCGCGGGTGGCCAGGCGGGGGCTGCGGTATGTCAGGGCGGGGGCTCCAACGGCAATGCGGGCCAGAACGGCAACAGCGGCTCGTCGCCCGGCACCGGCGGCGGCGTCGATGCCCGCTTCAGCCCGATCTATCGGCTCTACTTCCGCTCCGAACACGAGTGCGAGGTGATGGCATGCGCCTGAGTACGCTGGTACCGATGATTGCTTTCGCATCCTACGCCTGCGCGCCCGTTACGGGCGCGCAGGCGTTGCGGCCGATACAGGAAACTGATCTGTGGTATTATGCCGAGATTGTCCGACTGTCGGAGGATCAAAGGACTCTTGCCAAGGCGTTTCTTGATGACTATCAGGCACGCGTCGAAACCGACTATCGCCCACAGTACAGGATGTGGCTGGCGGCACAGAGTGACTACATGCGCGCCGCCGGGCGACCCGAAGAGCACGAGTTCCGAACGGTCGAGCTTTACAAAGCATCTGCCGCGCTCCATGACAAGGTGTTTGCAGATCTTGACATGCTTGATGCCGGGTTCTTCAGGGATCTTCAATCAATTCTGGCGCCTGACCAGTTTGATCGATTCGCCCGTGTTTACCATGCGCGTCATCGTCAACTCTTTCGGCGGTCTCGCAGCGTGTTGCCGGAAGCCAATGTGGACCTCTTCGCTTTCCTCGACGACGCGAATCTCTCGGATGCGGTTCGAGCGGACGTCAGTGCCCTGTATGAATCGGAGTTTGTGCGTCTGATTCGCGCATCGTACGAAGCAAGATCGCTGGCGGAAGGCGACACGGCTGAGCGTCTGAATCTTCTCGCGCTCCAGAAGCAGCACAAGCCGCAAACCCCGGAGTGGAACGAGATTGCGATGCGACTGCGTCGCATCGAAGAGCGGTCTGGTCGATTCAGCATCCCACCCTCCGACAACCTCGTCCACTTCAACCGTACCTTCCTCGCCGAACTCAAGGAACTGCTCGCTCCCAGGGAGTACGCGGCGATCGAGACGAAGTATCTGCGGGAGGCCTACCCCGAGGTGTATCCCGACCCCGGAACCGCCGAGGCGCTCTACGCCGCGGCCCTGAAACTGGATGACGTGGATGACAACACCAGGGCGGCCATCAAGGGCCTGCGCGACAGTTTCCGGTTCGACCACGACCGGCTCAGCCGTCGGATGTGCGAGTCAATCTTCAAGCGCCGCCGCGCCTCGCTCAAGAACGAGCCGATCATCTCATTGTGGGATGAACTGCTCGAGATCGGCAGGCAGCGCGAGCGGATGAACCAGGATCAACTGGCCCTGCTCCGGGTGCTGCTGACGCCGGAGCAGGTGAAGCAGTTGCCGGGGTGGGACTTCGTCGCCCAGCCGCCTCCACGACCATGGGATCCGAAGTGGAGACCTGATCCGAACGCGATCACGATCCAGCTGCCCCAGCCGGGCGAACCCCCGGTGGTCAAGGTCATCAGGCCGGGGGACGACGCGATGCACACGCCCCGGCCGGGCGAGCCGGAGGCGAATGAACATTGATGCCGCAAGAAAGTGATTCGTTCGAGATTCCGCGCGTGTCATGCCCTCGGGGCACGGGCCTGGATGAACCCGCTTCCTCACGGTCGCGGCTCGCTGAGCAATCGCGCCGCGATCGGCTCGATCTCAGCGGAACGACTTCACCATTTCCGCCAGCCGGTCCAGCCCCGCGACCAGGTTGTCCTTCGGCGGGCCGAACGAGTAACGCACGAACGACTTGAGCGGCGACTCGCCCTCGCGGGCCCGATGCGGGTTCACATCGAAGTAGTCGCCCGGCACGCTCATCACCCGGTGGCGGATGCCGTGCCGCATGAAGCCCTCGCCCGTGCTGATCGGCTTGGGCAGGCCGCTCACGTCGCCCCAGACATAGAACGTACTCTCGGGCTTCGCCGGGAAGGTCACGCCCATCGCCGTGAGGCGATCGACGGTGATCCGCTGCTTCTCGGCGAACACCGTGCGCAGTGCGTTCGTCTCCTGATCCGCCCGTGACGGCTCGAGCACGGCGATGGCGGCCCGCTGGATGGGGCGCGACGGCCCGCCATCGAGGAAGCTGCCCGCCGCCGTCAGGTTGTGGATCACGTTCTTCGGCGCCACCACCCAGCCCACGCGCCAGCCGGGGTAGCGGTAGCATTTGGTCAGTCCGTCCACGATGATGACGGGGTCTTCGTTCACGTCCTCCACGAAGGCCGCGGTGCTGACGGGACCGCTTCCCGGGACGCCGTCCTTGAAGATGAAGTGCGAGTAGAACTCGTCCATGAGCAGGGCGATGTCGTTGCGCCGCGCCAGATCGACCCAGGCGTTCAACTCCTCGCCGTGGATCGCCACACCGGTGGGGTTGCAGGGGTTGCTGATGAGGAGCGCGCCAAGGTCATGGTCGACGACGAGGCGCTCCAGGTCCGGCGGCGCGATGCGGAAGCCGTCCTCCGGCTTGAGCTCGATGCGGAAGGGGTCGATCCGCGTGAAGGTGGTCATCAGGTCTTCGTAGGCCGTGTAGTCGGGCGTGAAGTAGCCCAGCCGGTTGTTGTCCAGTGTGGCCCCGATGCGGGAGAGCGCCAGCCGACCGCCCGAGGCGATGGCCACGTTCTCCGCCGTGTACTGCGACTTCATGCCCTTGCGATACAGCCGGTTGTAGTGGGCGGCGACCGCCTCGCGCAGTTCGGGCACGCCTTCCACCGGGCCGTAGGCGTGGTCGCCCAGTTCGATCTTCAGCGTGTCGAATCGCGGCGGAGCGCCGGCCATCACACCAACCTCTGGCTGACCCTGGCCCAGGTTCGACCAGTTGGGGTCGCCCATGCGCCAGCCGGCCTTCATGGCCTCGTTGTTCACGCGGATGACGCCCATGAAGGGCAGGTCACGAAAGACGCGGCGGCCGGTCTGGGTGGGCATGATGGAGCTCGATGAAGGGCGGGTGGAGGCGGGTCGGGAAGTGGGGCTGACAGCCGGGAACCAGGAGCCAACAGCCGAGGGCGACAGCCCACCGATACGAAAACGCCGCCCGAGAGGCGGCGAAACTGGGGATCAAGGATTCGAACCTTGACTAACTGGTTCAGAGCCAGTCGTGCTACCGTTACACCAATCCCCAAGGTGCTGGTCGAAGGCGATTTTACCCGCGATTCCCGGCGCTTCCACCGGCCTGGGCGAGCCGCCTCCCGATCTTCGGCTCCGTCCCATCGCGCAGGCGCTCGATGTTCCCCCGGTGTTTCCACACCACCAGTACGGCGAGCAGAATCGTCACCAGGATCAACGGCCACGCCCGAGTGATTCCCTCGCTTCTCCCCGACATCAGCCACGCCGACAACGCCGTCAGGAGCGGCAGCAGGCAGGCGGCGGTCATGCTGGCGAGACTGACATAACGGCTCGCCATCACCGTCGCCACCCAGACCGCCAGCGCGCCCAGCGCGGGGTAGGTGAGCAGGGGCCACATGCCCAGCATGGCCCCGAAGCCGGTGGCCACGCCCTTTCCGCCCTTGAAGCCGAGGAAGACCGAGTACATGTGTCCCGCGATGGCGGCCGCCGCGACCAGGAGCCACAGTCCCATTTCGCCTGCGGTGATGGCTGACTCTCCCACGAGCGCGCCGTCGCCAGTCATCGTCACCAGCGGCCGCCCCAGCATGCCCAGCATGGCACCCGCGATCGCAACCGGCGCCGCCCCCTTGACCACGTCAAGTGCGAAGCACGTCAGCCCCAGCGGACGTCCGAGCACGCGCGTGACGTTGGTGGCCCCGACGTTCTTCGAGCCATGCTGGCGGATGTCGATGCCCTTCATCCGGCCGATCAGGTAGCCGAAGGGGATGGAGCCCACGACATACGCCGCCGCCGCGATGAACCAGGGGAGCATGGCGGGATTGTAGTGGTCGCCGCGGGAGACGAGTGGAGGTGGCGCGTCCATGAACGCGGTTCACACAGCAAACCGCCGCCCGATTGGGCGGCGGCGGAACGAGCCGTGTCGTTGTCGCTGGCGGTTCAGCGTTTGGAGAACTGGAAGCGGCCGCGGGCGCCCTTCTGGCCGGCCTTCTTGCGCTCAACCTCGCGCGAGTCGCGGGTCAGGAAGCCGTTGTCGCGGAGGATCGACTCCAGCGACTGGTCGTATCGCTTCAGCGCCCGGCCCAGCCCCAGCACGATGGCGCCGGCCTGTCCGGTGAATCCGCCGCCATGCACCTGGGCCTGCACGTCCACCTTGCCGTGCGTGCCGGTCTTCTCCAGCACCGCGAGGATGTTCTTGCGATCACGATCCTCGGTGAAGAACTTGTCGAGTTCGCGTTCGTTGATCTGGATCGCGCCCGCCCCGGGCTTGATGCGCACGCGGGCGACGGCGGTCTTGCGGCGTCCGGTGCCGCGGAACCAGCCCTGACGATCCGGGCCGGACTTGATACGAGGCGCGAGGGCGGCGACGGTGGCGGTCGAGTCACTCATGACGGTGCTTCACACGCGGGCGGTCAGTTCGAGGCGATCAACTGCTGCGGCTGATGGGGGTGCTGCGGACCGGCGTAGACCTTCAGCCGACCCATGATCTTCTTGCCCAGCCGCCCCTTGGGCACCATGCGGCGCACGGCGTCCTCGATGAGGCGCTGGGGGTGCTTGGCCTGCACCTGACGGAACGTCTCCACCTTCAGGCCGCCGGGGTAGTTGCTGTATCGCGTCTTGACGCGCTGATCGAGCTTCTTGCCCGTCATCACGACCTTCTCGGCGTTGGTGACGACCACCATGTCGCCCGTGAGAACGTGGGGCGTGTACTCCGGACGGTGCTTGCCCATGAGCACGGTGGCGATACGGGTGGCGAGCCGGCCCAGCACCTGCCCATCGGCATCGAAATGCCGCCACTGGGGCGTGACGTCTCCGGGCTTGGCCAACGTAGTCTGACGAGGCATTGCTCCACCTCGGTGGATTCGGGAAACTGCGATGAAAAACACGTCCCACACCCCCGCAGGGGCGCACCGCGAACAATAGGCCCGCGCGGGGGGATGTCAAGATCGGGTAACGCCTCGTCGGATTCATCCCGGCCGCCCCAGGGCTTCAATCGGGCAGAATCACCACGTCGCGCGGATCAACCCACACCCACTGTGAGGGCGGGGCGACCGACCAGTCGGATGGGGCCGGCGCTTCAGCGGGGTTCAGTTCAAGCACGCGCAGCGGCGTGCCGTCCGCCAGTTCCACCGTGTGCTGAGCCGTTTCGCCAAGGAAGACCGTCCGGCGACGAGTGACGGGCAGGGCGTTGAGCGGATCTTGGACTGCGGACTGGGGACGAGCGACTGAGCCCATCTGAGTCGTGGTGGGCTGCGTGTCGGCGTCCGACACGGGCTTCTGAACAATCGAGCCAACCTTCGAGCCAATGCTGGCGACTGATTGCTGACGGCTGACGGCTGACGGCTCCCCGCCCCCCAGCAACCGCAGCGCCTCCGGACGGATCGACAGCGTCACGTTCCCGCCTCGTGGGGTGGACTCATCGAACGCGGTGGAGACCAGACGCCCGGCGGGCGTGTCGAGCAGCAGCCGCCCGCCATCCGTGCCCGCGACCACCGCGTGCAGGAAGTTCGTCTCGCCCAGGAAGTCCGCCACGAATCGCGACCGAGGCCGCGCGTACAGTGATCGCGGCGGACCCACCTGCACCACGCGCCCGGCGCGCATCACGGCCACGGTGTCGGCCATCGACAGGGCTTCCTTCTGGTCGTGCGTCACATAGATGGTGGTGATCCCCGTCTCATCCACCAGGCGCCGGATCTGTTCGCGCATCTCCAGCCGCAGCTTGGCGTCGAGGTTGGAGAGCGGCTCATCCAGCAGCAGCACATCCGGGCGGATGACCAGCGCCCGGGCCAGCGCGATCCGCTGCTGCTGCCCGCCGGAGAGCTGGCCGGGTCTGCGGCGGGCGTAGTCCTGCATCTGCACCAGGCGCAGGGCTTCCTGCACGCGCTGCTCACGCTCGCTGGCGGGTACGCGACGAACGTTCAGCCCGTACGCCACGTTTTCCGCCACGGTCATGTGCGGCCAGAGGGCGTAGTTCTGAAACACCATGCCCGCATTCCGTCGGTTGGGGGGCAGACGGGTGACGTCGCGTTCGCCGAAGCGGATGCTTCCCGCGGTCGGCTCGATGAACCCGGCGATGAGGCGCAGCAGCGTGGTCTTGCCGCACCCCGACGGCCCGAGCAGAAAGAACAACTCGCGCGACCGGATCAGCAGATCGACATCCTCCACCGCGACGGCGGAACCGTAGTGTTTTCGCAGTCCCTGCAGGGTGATGGCCGTCATGCGAGAGAGGGTAGGTGTCCGAGGACGGGCATGTCCCGACCAGGGCGCGAGCAGGGGATGATCACATCACCGATCGACTCGCGGGGGTGCGGACGTTGACGAACGGTGCTCCACACCCTACGATTGGCGTCCGGCGCGGAGCGCTGTTATTGCGCAAGTGCTTATCTGGCAAGCACTTCCATTCGATTTCCGGGAGCCGAACCCGTGGCAAAGAAGCAATCCCGATCGAAATCCGCCCGCTCCTCGACCTCGAAGTCCAAATCGAGCGTGAAGCGATCCGCCCCGACCAAGTCGCCCAGGAAGGGCAAGGCGGCCTCCGCCAAGGCGAAACAGGCCGGTGGTGGGTCAAAGAAGAAACCCGCCAAGCCCGTCGCCGCAACCAAGCCGCCGAAAACTGTCGGCAAGAAGGCGGCGCCTGGCAAGGCGGCTCCTCCGGCGCCGACCAAGGAGCGATCGAAACCGACGCCGCAAGCCAGCGCCAAGGCGCCCGCCAGGGAAATGGCGACGGGCAAGCCGTCCAAGGTCCGAATGACCAGGGCCGAGAAGGCCAAGGCCGCCGCCGCGGTGGCCGAGGCGGTGGCCTCGGGCGTGGCGCCGTCGCTGGCTGCTGCGGGGGCCCCGGACAAGGACGGGTACGTGATGCTCAACGGGCGCCGGGTGCGCGTGATCGTGCCCAAGCCGGGCGAGAAGAAGAAGCCATCGAAGGAGGAGGCCGCCGCCGCGGCGCAGGCCGCCGCCGAGAAGGAGATCGAGGACGCCAAGCCCATTCGCACGCACCTGAACAAGCAGGAGCTGGAGCATTATCGACAGATGCTGCTGACGCTGCGTGCCCAGAAGATGGGTGACCTGAGCGCCAAGGAGGACCAGGCGCTCCGCTCCGAAGGCGGCAATCTCTCGCACATGCCCATCCACATGGCGGACGTGGGCAGCGACGCCTACGACCAGGACTTCATGCTCTCCCTCGCCGAGAGCGACCGCAAGCTCATCCGCGAGATCGACGAGGCCCTGCAGCGCATCGAGAACAAGACGTACGGCGTCTGTCTGCTGACGCGCAAGCCGATTCCCAAGGCGCGCCTCAACGCCAAGCCGTGGGCCAAGTACACCATCGAGGCGGTGCGGCTCATCGAGAGCGGCCAGGCGGTGTGACGTGACCACCTCGCCGGACACACCGACGCCCGCTCCCCGTCGAGCGTTTCATTCGCCCGCGGCCTGGGCCACCCTGCTGCTTGTCTTCGGCGTCGGGTTGACCGCCGACCTCTGGACCAAGGCGTGGTCGTTCCGCACCATTGCGGGCGTCCCGGTGACGTGGGATCGCGAGTATCTGCTGGCGCATCCCGAATGGAACCCCATTCCGCGACATGAGCCGAAGACGGCGGTCCCCGGGCGACTGCTGAACTTCCGCCTGGTCATCAATCGCGGCGCGGTGTTCGGCATCGGCCAGCAGAAGCGCGGCTTCTTCATCGCGTTCACGGGCGTCGCCATCGCCGTGGGAATGCTGCTCTTCGCCCGGTGGACGCTGGATCGCCACCGTCTGGCCCATGTGGCGCTGGGGCTGATTCTGGCGGGCGGCGTGGGCAATCTCTACGACCGGTGGCAGCACGGCGCGGTGCGCGACTTCCTGCACATGCTGCCGGATCGTCACCTGCCGTTCGGCTGGTCCTGGCCGGGTGGGGCGGATGAGCTCTTCCCCTGGGTGTTCAACGTGGCGGACGTGCTCCTCCTCGTGGGCATGGGGCTGATGATGCTGCACATCAACCGATCCGACGCCAGGCGCCGGCGCGAGCAGGCGGTCGAGCCACGCGAGGCGCCCGGCGCGTCCGACCAACGTGATGACCAGTCATCACGCGACGACGCGGGCCGATCCGCCAGGGCGGAGTGAGCCGGCGCATTCGCACCGCGGTCAGTTCAGGTTCGTCGTCATCGCGTCACCGCCAGCCGCGACGGGGCCCTCCGCGTCCGTTGCGATGGAGTGAGCGCCCAGGGCCGGACGCGGGCGCCTCCGACCGGGCGGCGTCATGCGACCGCGCCGCGCCGCCGTTCGTGCTGCTCGACCGAGGAGCGGCGCGGTGACCCGCCCGACCCGATCCCTCGGGCCGGTTGCCCCCGCGATGGGGTGGACCACTGCGGCGTCCGCCTCCGCGGTGATCGTGGCGGGGACGCTCGCTCGGAGCGCGGCGTTCACCCGCGTGGAAGGTCATCTCGGCCTCGTCGTAGACGGGATGATCGTTCCGCACCACGATCGTGCGTCGAATGAGACGCTCGATCGACACCAGGTCCGACCGCTCGGCGTGGTCGCAGAACGACACCGCCACGCCCGACGCTCCGGCTCGTGCGGTGCGCCCGATGCGGTGAACGTAGGTTTCCGGTTCGTGTGGCACATCGAAGTTGATGACGTGCGTCACGCCGTCCACGTCGATCCCGCGCGAGGCGATGTCGGTGGCCACCAGCACGGGCGGCGACTGGCTCTTGAATCGCTCCAGCGCGCGGGTGCGGGCGTTCTGGCTCTTGTTGCCGTGAATCGCCTCGGCGGGGATGCCGCAGCGAACCAGTTCGCGCACGACCTTGTCTGCCCCGTGCTTGGTGCGGGTGAAGACGATGGTGCGCCCGGCGTCGCCCCGTTGCAGCAGGTGCTTGAGGAGCGCGGGCTTGCGCTTGTGCGGCACGTGGTAGACCGACTGCTCGATCGTCTCGACGGGAGTGGCGACCGGCGTGACCTGCACCGAGGCGGGGTCGCGCAGAATCGCCTCCGCCAGGGCGCGGATCTCCCGCGGCATGGTGGCGCTGAACAGCAGCGTCTGGCGCTGGCGGGGGAGGCGCCCGACGACCTTGCGGATGTCGTGAATGAACCCCATGTCGAACATGCGGTCGGCCTCGTCGAGGACGAGCGCTTCGACGGTCCGCAGGTCCACGTGTCCCTGTCCCATCAGGTCGAGCAGCCGGCCCGGCGTGGCGACAAGGATCTCCACGCCGCGCTGCAGCGCCTTGACCTGGTGGTGCTGGTTGACGCCGCCGAAGATCACCGCCACGCGGTGCCTCAGGTGTCGCCCGTAGGCACGGAAACTCTCGGCGATCTGCGAGGCCAGTTCGCGCGTGGGGGCGAGCACCAGCACGCGCGGCGCACCGGGCGAGGCGCCCGCGCCGGAACGGCGCGGCGCCGCCGTCAGTCGGTGCAGGATGGGCAGCGCGAACGCCGCCGTCTTGCCCGTGCCCGTCTGGGCGCAGCCGAACAGGTCGCGTCCGGCCAGCACCAGGGGAATGGCCTGCGCCTGGATGGGAGTGGGCGAGGAGTAGCCGTCGGCGGCGACAGCCCGCAGGATGGGCTCCGAGAGCCCGAGATCAGCGAATGTCATGGAGAACGCTTTCACATCCGGAGTATTCGGGCTTCCGGAGGCCCTGACCGGCATGTGCTCAGACGCGGACGCGTCGTTCAAGCCATCGGTGCATGGTTCGGATCCGATGGCGAACAAACGTCCACGGAATCGAATCAGATACTAGGATCGGTCGGATCGAAGGTCCAGCACATTGAATTGCCCGCGAATGACGCGACGAGGAGCGGGGGAGTCACACCCGGTCGCCCGGCTCGATGGGGCGCACGATCTGCGCGGCCCGCTTGCCCTTGACCTGACCCAGACGGGCGAGGTACTTGGGGCGTCCTTCCACGGACACCACGATGGGCTCCTCGGCGGGCTTTTCGGTGAGAATGAGGTCGCCCGGCTCAAGCCGCTCCAGGTCCGACAGGGTGATGGTCGTCTCCGCCAGCGTGGCGGTCAGTTCCAGTCCGGCGTCGGTCAGGTGCGAGGCGATGGCCCGCTCCCAGGTCGGCTGGTTTCTGGCCCGCGCCGCGTTGAACCACGACTGGGCCGACAACTGCTGCATCACCGGCTCGATCACGTTGAAGGGGATGCACAGCGACATCGTGCCCGCGCGCTTGGCCATGCGGATCTCGAACCGCACCACCACCACCACCTCGTTGGGCGGCACGATCAGCACCAACTGGGGGTTCGATTCGATCTCGCCCAGCGCGAAGTCGGTCCTGTGGATGTCCGACCACGCCTCGGTGAGCGCCGCGACGGCACGCACCAGGATCTGTCGGATCAGGCGGCTCTCGATCACCGTCATCGGGCGCGGCGGGATGAACAGCTCCGCGCTGGTTCCTCCCATGAGCCGATCGAGGATCGGGTAGATGATGAGCGGGCTGATCTCCAGGCACATCATGCCCTCGAGCGCCTTGACGTTGACCACCGCGAAACTGGTGGGGTTGGGCAGGGCGTCGATGAACTCGAAGTACGTCATCTGCTCCACCTGCGCCACGTTCACTTCGACGATCGTGCGCAGGTAGCCGGACATGGCCGCCCCGAACGAGCGGGCGAACGTGTCATGCAGGGTCATCAGCGCGCGAATCTGGTCCTTGCTGATGCGCTCGGGCCGCTTGAAGTCGTAGGTCCGGATCTCCACATCTTCGAGCGAACGTCGATGACGCGAGAAGATCTGCTGTCCGGATGACCCGTCATCGACCGCGCCCGATTCCACCGCGCTGAGCAGCGTCTCAAGGTCAGCTTGGGGCATGGTGTCGGGCATGACTGTGCCAGGTGCTGCGTGTTGGGTGCTGGGCGCGGGAATCCAACTTCCCGATGCCCCACGGCTGACGTCGTCTCCCTCCACCGCCTCACCCTCATCGGATCGCCGATCGGCCGCCCTTGAAACGCGGGTTCGCCGACGGCATCGGAATAC
Organism: Phycisphaeraceae bacterium; assembly: GCA_015709595.1. Taxonomy (NCBI): domain Bacteria; kingdom Pseudomonadati; phylum Planctomycetota; class Phycisphaerae; order Phycisphaerales; family Phycisphaeraceae; species Phycisphaeraceae bacterium. The sequence continues at coordinate 686,529 of CP054178.1, read as the reverse complement.
CCGTCGTCCGTGCGGCGTTGAACCCACATCACGGGGCGTCAGTCGTCCCACGATCCGCCTGTTCGAATTGTCAGGCCATGCCGTCCGGCTGCTCATCCGGTTCGGAGGGGTCGTCCCCCGCTTCATATACTTTGCGTCACCGCCGGTTTCGGCCCCGAGAACACCACCATGCCCATGTTTGTGCGACGACTGTTGCTGACGCTTTCCACCCTTGTCGCCGTCGCGCTGCCGGGGATGTTCGCGGCGGCCCAGGAGGCGCCGGACGGCTCGCATCGGGCGATTGTCACGCACGCATGGAGCCCCGCCCAGGCCACGCCGGGCATGACCGTTCATCTGGGCGTGGTGTTCGACATCGAGCCGCACTGGCACATTCAGGCGGGCGTCGGATCGGGAGATGAACGTCCCGGGGCGATACCCACGTCCATCAGGATCACCGGCCCGTCGGGGTGGTCGATCGGCAAGACCCTCTGGCCCGAGGCGGTTCAGTTCACGCTTGGTGAGGGGGAGTTCGCCCAGACCCTGGCCGGGTACGAGGGCATGATCGCGGCCCTGACGCCCATCACCGTTCCCGCGGCGGCGTCGCCGGGCGAGTACTCCTTTGACCTGACCGTCGAATACCAGGCGTGCGATGACTCGACCTGCGACTTTCCCACCACGCGCGCGATTCGCGCCACGCTGGAAGTGCTGCCCCCCGGCTCCGACGTGCCGGGCGTGGACGTGGTCGTGCTCTCCGGGCTGTTCGAGCGGACGCTGGCGCGGCATCGCGCCCCGCCGCCCTCCGCACCCCCGACGGTCACGTTCGCGCCGGGTGAGCGCGTGAAGGCCGACGTGGCGTGGCACGAGCCATCGATCGCGCCAGGCGGCCAGGCGACGCTGGGCGTCATCCTTCACATGGCCCCCACTTGGCACATTCAGGCCGGGGCGGGATCGGGCGATGAATCCGGCGGTTTCATCGCCACCTCCATCGCGCTCACGCTCCCTGATGGCTTCACAGCCGGCGACATCCGCTGGCCGAAGTCGCACACGTTTCTCGCGGGCGAGGGCGAGTTCGTTCAGGAGGTCAAGGGATACGAGGGCACGATCCTCGTCGCCATTCCCGTGCGCGCCCCGGCGGGAGCGAGTCCGGGTGAGTATCCCTTCACCGCGAGCATCACGTATCAGGCCTGCGACCCGCTGGTCTGCGACATGCCCAAGGAAGCCGTGGTGCGGGGAACGCTGGTGGTCGCCGCGGAACCCGCGGGCGAACCCGGATCACATCTGGAGCCGTGGAAGCGCGACTTGTTCGCGGCGATCCCGCGCCACGGCTCACCCGCGCCGCCATCAGCCGGCGGTACGAACGCGACGGATGACGGCACGGGACCAATCGCACCCCCCGCGCTCACCGGACATGACACGCCCGGCGCCGCGCCGACACAGGGTGGCGGCACGACTCCGCCCGCGACGACCCCTCGCCCCACCTTCTTCGGCTATGAACTGCCGGACACCTCCGGTGCGCTGGGCACCGTGCTGCTGCTGCTCTTCTCCGTGCTGGGCGGATTCATCCTCAACCTCACGCCCTGCGTGCTACCCGTCATTCCCATCAAGATTCTCACGATCAGCCAGCACGCGGGCTCGCCGGGGAAGAGTCTTGTCCTCGGGCTGTGGATGGCCCTCGGCGTGGTGGCCTTCTGGGTGGCCATCGGTGTGCCCGCGGCGTTCTTCACGACGCTGGCCGACCCCTCCCGTCTGTTCGGCATCTGGTGGCTCACGCTGGGCATCGGGGCGCTCATCGGCATCATGGGGCTGGGCATCATGGGGCTGTTCATGATTCAACTACCCCAGTCGGTCTACGCCATCAACCCCAAGGCGGATTCCCCCGGCGGTTCATTCATGTTCGGCGTCATGACCGCGGTGCTGGGTCTGCCGTGCTTCGGCTTCGTGGCCGGCGCGCTGCTGGCGGGCTCGGCGACGCTGCCGCCCGCGACGATCATCCTGATCTTCACATCGCTGGGCATCGGCATGGCGGCTCCGTACCTGGTGCTTTCCGCCAGGCCGGGGCTGGTGAACAAGATCCCCCGCACCGGCCCCGCCAGCGAACTGGTCAAGCAGGTGATGGGGCTTCTGCTGATCGCCGCCGCGGCGTACTTCATCGGCGCGGGGCTGATCGCGCTGGTCAGCGAGAAGCCCTACATGGCCCGGCAGCTCCACTGGTGGGCGGTGGCGGTGTTCGTCTCCATCGCCGGGCTGTGGCTGGTCGTGCGGACGTTCCAGATCTCGAAGAAGCCGCTTCCGCGACTCTCGTTTCTGCTGGTGGGCGTGCTGCTGGGGGCCGCCGCCACGCTGTACGCCTTGGACTCGACGGCCAAGGCCCGCTTCAACTGGCTGGCGATGGAGGAGGCCAGGGCCGACTCCGGCGGCGCCTACGCAACGGGCGTATGGAACGAGTTCACACCCGCCGCCTTTCAGGCGGCGCGAGAGGCGGGTCACGTGGTGGTGCTCGACTTCACCGCCGAGTGGTGCATCAACTGCAAGATTCTCAAGGCCTCGGTGCTCAACCGCGACCCCGTGCGCACCGCGCTGGGGAGCAAGGACGTGGTCAGCTTCACCGTGGACCTGACCAGCACCGAGGCCCCCGGCTGGCGAATGCTGCGCGACCTGGGCCGCACGGGCATCCCCCTGCTGGTCATCTACACGCCGGGCGTGGATGAGCCGTGGCAGGCCAACGCCTACACGCCCCAGCAGGTGATGGAGGCACTCGACGCGGCGCGGGCCACGCGCCTGGCCGCCACGACGTCAGGGCAGTCGCGGTGAGGATCGAAGAGGCACGGGCTACGCCTCTCCTGGCCGCAACTGGGACGAGAACATGAAGAACCGATGCGAGCGCAAATGACCACCAACCCGCGCCGCCCCGCGCCAACGAACATCCGCCGTCTCGATGCCCTGACGCCTTGACGCCTTCCGCTATTGCAGATTCACGGGCATCACCACGTAGGTGAACTCGCTGCCCGCCTTGATGACGCCCGGTTTGCTTGGCTCCTTGAGCTCCACGATCACCTGATTCTCGTCCACGACTTTCAGGGCGTCGAGCAGGAAGCCGGGGTTGAAGCCGATCTCGATGGGCGTGCCCTTGTAGTCGGCCAGATCCACCTCGATCTGCGCCTCGCCCATTTCCGGCGCGCGGCTGGTGAGCGTCAGTCCATCCGTGCGGAAGGACATGCGCACGCCCTTGGATTCCTCGTTAGTGAGCAGGGCCGCCCGCTGCACCGCGCTGGACAGGGTGGCGGTGGAGAATGTGATCTTCTTGTCGTGATCGCGGGGGATGACGTCCTCGAAGGGTGGGAACGCGCCTTCCACCAGGTTGCCCGTCAGCACCGCCGCGTCCGCGCCCTCGCCGATGGCGAACTGGATCGTTGACTCGTCGATGGCGATGCGCACCGTGGCGTCCGGATCGTCGATCAGCCGCGTCACCAGCCGCAGCACCTTGCTGGGGATGATGCACGAGGCGTTGCCTTCCGCCGTCGGCGTGCAGGAACTCGAGGCCACGGCCAGACGGCGGCCGTCCGTCGCCACCAGGCGCAGTTTCTTCCCCTTGCGATCGAAGAGCACGCCGTTGATGGCGTAGCGGCTGCTCTCGGTGGCGGTGGCGAAGAGCGTGCGCGAGGCGAGTTTCTGCAGGGTGCCGGCGTGAACTTCACAATCGGCCTTCTCGGCGTCGAAGGGGCGCACCGCCGGGAACTCCGATGCGTCGAACCCGTAGACCGTGAAATGCGAGTCCGTCCCGCGAAGATGGGCGGTGCTGTCCTTCACCTCGATGGTGATGGTGGGGTCGGTCGAGGCGCGGACGATCTGCAGGAACTTGTCCGCCGGAATCAACCCTTCGCCGGGCTTTTCCACGCTGACCTGGTCGACGTTGAGCGTCAGTGAAATCTCACCGTCGGTGGCGATGAGCGTCACGCGCCCGCGCGGCTCGGGGGCGGAGACCTTCACGCAGGCGTAGACGGGCTTGGGCGTCCGGGGCACCACCACGCCGGACACAATGCCCAATGCCTCCGCCAGCGCGCTTCGATCGCAGATGACCTTCATGATGACAGCATCCTCGAACAGGTTGCGACGACCGTCCCTGATTCCGCCTCCGGGGCGGTCGAACCACTGGATATTGAGTGTAGCACCGAATCACCCACATCAGATCGAATAGGTCGGTGAAGTGGGGTTGCTGACAAACGCGCTACAGGTTGTCCACGGGTTATCCACATTCACAGAGGCAGAAGTCGTCAGCCGCTGGAGATCCTCAGACTCCAGCCCGCGTGTGAAGCAGTTCGGGCTGGCACGTGGCCAAGTTCGCAGAACGCGGAACGTTGTGGACGCTCCGCCGTACCAGCACCCGGCTCGAAAGGGGGTGAAGGCCAAAGGAGAGAGGCATGAAGCAGTCGCAGGTGGCGTCGGTTTCGTTGGGGGCATCGGGCTTCCTGGCCGGGGCGCTGGCCTTGGTTGGCGCGGGGGAACACCCGAAGTCGCCTGCAACCGATCCCTTGCGGTGCGTCGATGTCCCCGTCAACGTCTACACCTACAACGCTCAGGAAGCGCCGACGGTGGCGATCGACGGCTCGGGACGATCGCTCGTGGCATGGGGCAGTCGACGTCAGGAGGCCGGCACGTTCGGCATCTACGGCCGACTGATCGATGCCGAGGGGCGCGCCATCGAAGGCGAGCTCCATCTCAATCAGTTCGCGCCTAACAACCAGGAGGTTCCCGCTGCGGCGTTTGATTCGCGGGGCGTTGCGTGGGTGGCGTGGCAGTCCTTCGAGCAGGATGGCGATGGCGCGGGCATCGTGCTGCGCCGATTCGCCGTGAAGGAAGGCGTGTTCAGCCCGCTCGGGAACGAGATGCTGGTGAACCAGCGCACCGCGGGCGACCAGTTGCGCCCCGCCGTGGCGACTTCGGGCGACCGGGCCATCGTCTGCTGGACGGGCGTGTGCGACGATCGTCAGATTGCCTCAGCGCGCCTCTTCGACGCCGACGGGCGACCAGTCTCGGATGAGATCACGATCGGAAGCGGGGAAGGACATCACTGGCTGCCCGCTCCGGCGGTGCTGCCGGATGGTGGATTCGTAGTGGCCTGGGCGCAGCGCGATGCTCAGGGCCGCCCGGCCGGCATCATGGCCCGGCGACTCGACCGCACCGGTGCGCCGCTGGGCGAACCTCTGGTCGTGGCGTCCCCCGGGGAATCGTTCGACGTGGAGCCGTCGATCGACGCCGATGCGTCGGGGCGATTCGTCATCGCGTGGATGAGCCGCGCCGATCGGGCCGCGTACGAGGTGCGCCTGCGGCGTTTCGCGGCCGACGGCGAACCCATCGGCTCGACAACGACCGTGGATTTCGCCCATGACGGATGGCTCAGCGGCGTGGCGGTGGCGTGCGCGGCGGATGGCCGATTCGCCGTCCTCGCCAACCGCGAGGGAGAGCCCGATCCGCAGGCCCTGGTCCGCAGTCCCGCAACCCCCAGCGACGTGGCGGCGGTGGTGTTCGAGGCGGATGGTCGCGTCGCCGCCGGCCCCGTGGTCGTTCACGCGCGAACCGAGGGGCGTCAGACCCTCACCATCGCCTCGCCCGCCCGTCGGGCGCTGTGGTCCGCCGACGGCGCGCTCGTCGTCGCCTGGCAGGGCGACACCGGCGCCGATTCGACGGGCGTCGCGCTCTCGACGCTGCGGCCTCTAGCGGTGGCGCGGCTGAACGACGCCGATCGACCAGAGGCGTCTTCTCTCACGGGCGAACCGACCATCGATCCGGCGCTGCTGGCGAGCGCGGCGTCACGTGATGCTGCAACCGCCGGAGCCGTCCCGCCCGAATTCGATCCCTTCTTCATTCCCGATCCGCCGGACGTCAACCCGCTCAACCCGGGGCCCGACTTTGGATTCATCGGCTTCCAGGCCACGGGATGGACGCCGCCCGATCCGGATATCGCGGTCGGACCGAATCACATCGTGGTGGTGGTGAACGGTGGCATCCGGTTCTTCACCAAGGACGGCACGCTGCTCTTTGACCAACCCATCGCGGGCAGCAACGGTTTCTGGGGCGAGGTGGGGGCGACTTCCTTCGTCTTCGACCCCGTGGCGCTCTACGACGTGTTCAGCGGCCGCTACATCGTCGCCGCCACCGAGCACAGCGACGATCAGAAAGACCTGATCCTCATCGCCGTGTCGGACGACAGCGACCCCAATGGAACCTGGCATAAGTACCGCTTCGACATGACGTCGGTGGGCGATTTCATCGACTTCCCCAACCTGGGGGTGGGCACGAACGCGGTGTACGTGACGTGCGACTACTTCAACACGCCGCGCGGCAACCACATCCACATTTTCCGCAAGAGCGATCTGCTCGACGGACTGCCCACCACGCCCAACGTCGTGCGGACGAGCAACAACGTTCGCTCGCTCGGAACGGTGAAGGCCTACGACGCCGGCCCGCGCCCGCAGTACTTCGCCACCGCATTCTCCGGCTCCAGCACCACCATCCAGATCGATTCGATCCGCACGCCGCTCACCAACCCGGTGCGAGACACCTTCAACCTCACGGTGCCCGCCTTCGCCCAGCCGCCCGACGCGGATCAACTGGGCACGACCAACCGGGCCGACACCATCGACGTGCGCATCAAGAATGGCGTCTATCGCAACGGCATGCTGTACCTCGCGCACACCATCGGCGAGGACGCCACCGCGCGCGTCCGCTGGTATCGCGTGCAGATGAACGGCTGGCCGTCGAGCGGGCAGAACCCCGTGCTGGCCGAGTGGGGGACGCAGAATCTCGGACCCGGGGTTCACAATTGGTTCGCCGACATCCACGTGGACGCCCAGGGCCGCATGGCCATCGCCTTCAACCGCTCCTCGTCGCAGGAATACATCTCCGTGCAGCGCACGTTCCGGATTCCCACGGACACGCCCGGCACGCTCCGCGAACCGGTGATGCAGCAGGTCAGCACCTCGCCTGAAACTGGCAGCCGCTGGGGTGACTACAGCGGCATTGAAGAAGATCCCGCCGATCCCTCCGCCTTCTGGAACCACCACGAGTACCGCACGACAAGTTGGCGCACCTGGGTGGGGCGGTTCAGCATCCTCGAATCGCTCCCGGCGCTGTCGTTCACCTATCCCGACGGGCGGCCTGGCATCATCGACACCGCGGGCGGAACCACCTTCCGCGTGCAGGTGAGCGGCGAGAGCGAGACGCCGCGCGCCGACTCCGCCGTGCTTCATGTCGATCGCGGCGGCGGATCGTTCGAGCCGTTCCCCATGACGCACCTGGGCGATCACCTCTACGAGGCGACGTTCCCTTCCGCGCCGTGCGGCTCGACGGTGAAGTACTACGTGAGCGCGGAATCGACCCAGAACACCGTGGTGCGCGACCCCCTCAACGCCCCCGGCTCCTTCTTCTCCGCCGACGCCTGGGCCGTGGTGGGGCTGGTCTTCAGCGACGACTTCCAGACCGACCAGGGCTGGACCGTGGTCAACGAGAACCTGACCGACGGCGCCTGGGAGCGCGGCGTGCCCGCCGGCGACGGCAGCCGCGGCGACCCGGTCTCCGACTTCGACGGCTCCGGCGCCTGCTACCTCACCGGCAACCGGGCCGGCAACAGCGACGTGGATGGCGGGCCCACGCGGCTCATCTCGCCGCGCTTCGACCTCTCGGGCGAGGGCGACCACTTCATCTCCTACGCCCGCTGGTTCACCAACGATGACCGCGACATCGACCGGCTGGACACGCACCTGTCCAACGATGACGGCCAGACCTGGACGCTCATCGACAGCGTGGGCCACTTCGACGGCTGGCAGGCGCACCGCTTCCGGGTGCAGGACTTCCTTTCGCCCACCAGCCAGATGCGAATCCGCTTCAGCGCCACCGACAACCCCAACGACTCGGTGACGGAGGCGGCCATCGACGCCGTGACCGTGGAGACCTTCGCCTGCGCCAACACCACGGTCATCAACGCGGTGGTGTCGCGGGGCACGCTGATCTCGGGCACCTTCCAGGATCTGCACGCCTCGGATGATGCGGCCATGCGGGTGAAGAGCGGCTTCGGGCAGACCTTCACCGATCTGCACAGCATGTTCCTGCGCGTGGAAGGGCAGACCAGTGCGGTGAACCCCACCACGGTGGATGTGCGCATCGAGACCCGCATCAGCCACCAGACGGGGATCGGGCGGGTGATGCTGCAGAACTGGAACACCAGCCTGTTCGAGCAGGTGGGCAGCTACGCCGTGGGTCAGACGGATGTCATCACCAACGTGAACGGGCTGGACGCGGCGAAGTACGTGCGTTCGGCGGACGGGCGGGTCCGTCTGCAGATCCGCCACATCGTGGTGGTGCCGATCTTCGCCTTCACCTTCGACACCTGGGTCGATCACGTGCGGTTCGTGGTGCGGTAGGGGGCTGTTGGCGCTGATTCGTTGAGTCACTCAGGGAGCAACTGACCATCCAGCATTTGTTTGTTGATCTTGTCTGCTGACATCCACGTTTCGTGCCGGACGCTGCGACTCGCAAACAACAGGTCGAACGCGGGCCAAGTCAGTTGCGAGAGTGCTTCCTGATCATTGCGGTCGATCAGTGCGACCGCCTCTTCGAGCAGTTCTTGAAGCGTGACCAGTTCGACTTCGCCCACGTTGAGTGCGGCCAATCTCTCCAGAGATGCTGCCTTGTCCGCATCGAGCATGATGGCCAGCAACCCCAACCAGGCGATTACCGGATCGGACTGATGCGCGAACCGGCCGATGGTTGTCCACTCGATCAGTGGCGATACGTTGGCGCGCCGAGCCCATTGAGTTCTGAACGCCATGCGCAGTGCTTCCACTGATCGATTCCAACCGAATGGATCGAGTCGATTGACGGAATTCAGTGCTTCGCGGAACACCGCCGCGAATTCGACACCGGATGTTGTCTGATCGAGCGATCCAAATCCACGAACCGCAATCTGGAGCAGTCGCACCGACAAGGCGGCGCTGGCAAGTGTTGCGTCATCCGCAAGATGGCGGGAGGCGCGCACGGCGAGAAGCGCGAGCACCTGTCGTTCTTCTGGACGATCGTCAGGGCACTTCTCCAGCGAGTCTGCGATGAACTCAATGCAGAGCATGAGGCCGGGAGCATACGCGGGCACGATCGAGGCGGCGGCGTCCTTCGCCGAACTGAAGTCGCACCATGAACACTCTGAGCCCGCTTGCATGAGGCGCCGCACATCTCTCGCGTAGTTCGTCTCACGCGAGACGCTGAGTGGCATCCCCTGATTCTCGGCTTCCGTCGCGATCGCGGCGGCTTCAAGATAGAAAACAGCGGCGTTTTCGCCGGGATTCGCTTTGATCGCTTCGTCGAGTGACTCGATGACGCCTTTGACGAGCGCCTCTGATTCATCGATACGCAAGCGCATGTCCGCCAGATCCGGGAACGAACGGGGATCTGTCATCAATACTGCGAACTCACCCCACATTCCTGTCCGCGCCTCGTCGCGCAACTGCTCCAGCATCGCCCTTGCCTCGTGCGGGGACTCGGCGGCGACGGCCTCGCCGACCCGATCGAAGAACGCCTCGGCCCTTTGCGAGGCAAGCGCGAACTCGCCATCGGTCAGGGCGGTCATTCCCTTCAACGCCGGTTGCACGAATTCGCCGAAGCGGTCGAGGAGCTCCGCCCCCTCAGGATCAGCGCGACAGGCCGACGCCCATTCCATCCACTCGCGACCCTCGGAACGGAATGCATCCAGCCGTCCGAAGGGGTCAACCGCAGGAAGAGCGCCGAATCGCTCCTTCAGGAGGACCAGTTGCCCCGGAGGGCAGCCGGCGATCATCGCCGGCTCCTTCAGCGCGCCGGCGATCAACCGTGCGACGCCCTGGGCGCCGCCGGACGCGTAGGCGGACTGAGTCTGGCCGAGGCCGCGCATGAGTTTTGATGCGGTGAGCAACCCGTCGCCAGCACGGGCTGAGTTGCCGGATCGCAGGGACAGCAACGACGCGAACACCTGCATCTCGGCGGCGGTGCTCATCCGGCTGACTTCGACGGCGACCGCACTGGGCTCGACGGTCCCTTCACGCGCCGGGAGGATGCCGCCCCCGGCATTGATCTCGCGGCGCAGCTGGGCCAGCCACCTTGCGGACTGCGCCTCGATTCGTCGCAGTTCGTCGTCAGGTATTCGCGCGGAGTCACGCAGGTACGAGCTGATCGCCAGATGGTTCTCGACGTGAATCCGGCTCAATCTCTCCGATGCCTCACGCAATGAATCAGCGCGGTCGCCCGGTGTTTGCAGCGGAAGGGCATACGCTCCGGCGGGCCATGGCACCGACACAAGCACGGCGATCAGCCCGGTGCGAGCATCCGAGATCAGATCAAAGTGCATTCTCATTGAGAATGCGTTCGTCCATCCGCGCCCTCGATCCAGCAGGTTGATGATCTCGTGGACTGTCGGCACAACCCCCGGCGTCGCGTCGATCTGTCGATCTTGGGCGGCAACACGAATGGTACCAGCGTGTGCCAAGAGGACACACGCCGCGAACTGGAGCGTGAATCTCGCCATGACGCACTTCATGGAGCGAAGCAATCGACTTCCTTGCGCACGGCGCACCCTTCAAAATTCATGCACGGATGCAGCGTCAAGATCTGCCGACACTCCTTGTTGCTGGGTGACGTCAGGACGCAGTAGGATGCATCGTGCGGGCATTCACCGTCATCACCCGGGTAGTTGCAGTTCCTCACAACTGTGCCGGTACAGTTGCCACCAATGCCCTGCGGATCGTTGCCTCCGATCATCACGAGCTGTGAAACGGCTGCGCGGTTTGGCGCTGTCACCAGGACGAATCCACAGACGGCGACGAATGAAAGGATTGCAGTTGTCAGGAACCGAATCATGAAGGACTCCTTTCTCTGTCTCTGTGTCTGTGTCGGGTTGGCCAGTGCCGTCATGCTAATCGCTCAACCGATCGTTGTGTGTAGAAAAAAAAGCATCAAGAAATGACACAACAATGGCATGGGTTTTGCCACAGCGGCGCGCGGAAAGAACGCGGCCCTCACGCCCGCAGCGACGCCATATCGATCACGAAGCGGTACTTCACGTCGCTCTTGAGCATGCGCTCGTAGGCCGTGTTGATCTGCTGCATGGGGATGGTCTCGATGTCCGAGACGATGCCGTGCTGGGCGCAGAAATCGAGCATCTCCTGCGTTTCCTTCAGCCCGCCGATGAGCGAGCCGACCACGCGGCGCCGCTTGAAGATGAGCGGCATCACCTCGATGGGCGGATGCGGGTGATCCGGCGCGCCCACCAGGCACATGGTGCCGTCGCGCTTGAGCGCGTTCACGAACGGGTTGAGGTCGTGCGGGGCGGCGACGGTGTTGAGGATGAAGTCGAACGAACCCTGCTGCTTGGCCATCGCGTCCGCGTCGCGCGAGATGATGACTTCGTGCGCGCCCAGCCGCTTCGCGTCCGCCGCCTTGCCGGGCGAGGTGGTGAAGAGCGCCACCTGCGCGCCCATCGCATGGGCGAACTTGACGCCCATGTGGCCCAGCCCGCCCAGCCCCACGATGCCCACGCGCTTGCCCTTGCCCACCTTCCAGTGCCGCAAGGGAGAATACGTGGTGATGCCCGCGCAGAGGAGCGGGGCGGCGCCCGCCGGGTCCAACTTGCTCGACACGCGCAGTACGAATCGCTCGTCCACCGTGATGCCCGTCGAGTATCCGCCGTACGTCACCGGGCCCGCGCCGTGCTTGTCGGGCGAGTTGTAGGTCAGGATCATCTCGCCTTCGCAGTAGTTCTCCAGTCCGTCGCGGCAACTGGGGCAGGTGCGGCAGGAATCGACGAGGCACCCCACGCCCACCGTATCGCCCGGCTTGAAGCCCTTCACCTCGCCGCCCACGCGCGTCACGCGGCCGATGATCTCGTGCCCCGGCACCACGGGGTAGATCGTCATCTTCCATTCGTCGCGGGCGATGTGCAGGTCGCTGTGGCAGACGCCGCAGTAGAGGATGTCCATCTGCACATCCCGCGGGCCGGGATCGCGCCGCGTGATCGAGAACGGCGCGAGCGGCGACGTGGCGGACCGGGCGGCGTAGGCGGGCGTGACGGTGGGCATGGGTTGACTCCTTGCGGGTCAGAGCACGAAGCGGTGGGGTGAGAACATGGCGCGAATCGCCGCGCGTGGGCGAGCGATGCTAGCCGGAAGCGGTGGGGGATGTGGAGGCAGTCAATGACCGACAGATCAGACGCTCGGCGCAGGGCCTTGGGCGCTCGGCGCTCAACCCCTTGACGACCTCGACGTATTCGGTACCATAGTCGCAACTGAGACTCATTCTCAATAATGACCTTTCTCACACGACGAGGAGAGACCGCCGTGCTCAGCCGCTCGACTGACTTCGTTCGCCCCGGCACCTGCATTCCAGCCAGTTTTTCCGGCCCTTCCGCTTGTCCCGCGGCTCGCGGTTTCACGCTCATCGAGCTGATCGTGGTCATCGGCATCGTTGCGCTGCTGATGGGCCTGTTGCTGCCCGTCCTTGGGACCGCGCGCGTCGCGTCGATGAGCGCCGCCAACCTCAGCAACCTGAGGCAGATCGGCATGGCGCTCGTCGCGTACCAGAACCAGCACGACGGCTTCTTCCCCATGCATTCCTCGTCGTCCGACCCCAACCACCCCGCCTACGCCAATCCGCGCACGCGCTGGCCCGATCACCTCTACAAGTACACCAACGACACCCAGGTCTTCATCAGCCCATTCCTCGATGAGAACGGAATGAAGACCTTCGGCAAGGTGTTCGCCCACACCGCCGGCACCGATGACGTGAAGCGCTTCGGCGGCTACGGATACAACTACCAGTACCTGGGCAACTCGCGTTTCATCCCGACGTTCCATGCCAACGCGGTTGGGCAGATCAAGGACGCCGAACGCACCATCGTCCTTGCCGACACCGCCGGGTCGCGGGGCGGCGTCGCCACGAACCGGCCCGGGGCCGGAAGCGAGGGGGTGTACGTGATCGATCCGCCGCTGGGCTCGGCGCGGGGCAGCGCCACCGGCGCGTATTACCCTGGGGGCACGGACGAGCCGAACGGTGACGCGAATACCTATATCTGGCGGTCGTTCCCCGCCGAACGCGCCAACGGCCATGTGGGGGTGCTCTTCATCGGCGGACACGCGCGGACCATGACGCTCAAGGACATGGATGATTCCAACCGTGACGGCGTGAAGGACAACGGACTGTGGAACGGGCTGGGAGACGCGGGCGTGCGGTGAAATGACGATGGCCCCAGATGAGCGCTGGCGCCGGAGTTGGCATTGACCGGCCGGCCAAGGGGGCCGGTCGGATGATCGGCAGGCGGGACGCCTGCTCCACTGCTTGTTCTGGCAGGCGGGACGCCTGCTGCTCCACGGTCCGCGTGTTTACAACCGCCGTGCGCGGATGTCCGCCAGGATCTCTCCCGCCGCCCGCGCTCCCGACAGGCACGCGCCTTCCATGAAGCCCTGCCAGTCGTAGAACGAATCCGCGTGCTCGCCCGCGAACTTGAGCGGCCCGGCCTGCTCACCTTCCAATCCCGCCAGCCCTGTGAACTGGCCGGGGGTGTAGCAGGTGTAGCCGCCCCGCGCCAGCGGGTTGCTCGGCCAGTGCTCACGGTGAGCCACGTACTGTCCGGACTCGACGCGGGCCGCCGCCTGCGCGCCGGGGAAGACCACGTCCAGATCGATCAGCGAGTCCGACACCTGGTGCTGCACGGAGCGCGAGAGCAGGTCGCGCCCGCGGTCGCCGCCCGCGTAGTCGGTCAGCACCGCCCGGCCAGCCGCTGCGCGGCTGGCGTTCGTCTCCCAGAACGTCTGCACGTCCGGCAGGTCGCTGTAGGCCGATCCGTTGCTCCCTGCGTCGCGCCACGGACGGGCGGTGAAGCCGATCATGGTCTTGGCGTTCGTGCCGTACCCCAGCGTGTTGATGGCGTGGAGTTTCTCCGCCGAAAGCCCCAGCGACGGATGCAGGTCCACCTCGCGGAGCACGGTGAAGGGAATGGTGAGCACCACCGCGTCGGCGACGCGCGGCTGACCGACCCCGTCGAAGGTCATCTCGAACTCGCCCAGCGCGTTGCGCCGCAGGCCGACCAGGCGCATACCCGTCTCAATCGGCCCCGGCAGTCGGGCCGCGATGTTCTGCACGATGGCGTCGTTGCCATCGACGAGGTGGAACCGTTCATCGCTGAACACGCCGAACGGCGCAAAGCGGCGGCGACGGTCCAGATGCAGAAACAGCAGCATGTTCAGGCACGACTGCTCGTGCGTCTCCAGTCCGTACTCCGCCACGTACGCTTCGTCGAGCACGGCCTGAATGAGCGGCAGCCCCGCCCCGCGCGTGGCGAGATACGTGGCCAGGTCGGTGTGGTCGAGCACGATGTCCGCCTGGTTGTGCGAGTAGAAAGTCGGCGAGCCGGAGCTGGCCCGCAGGTCGGGGCGCATGCGGCGCACCAGCACGCGGTACTCATCGACGACCGCTTCCTCGCCGTGGCGCTGTCCGCCGAAGAAGTAGAAGACTTCGCCGGGGTTGCGCGTGACGTCCTCGCGCGCCAGTCCGAACTCCACGGCGTACTGGCGCATGGTCTGGTGCGTGGTGTCGATGAACTCGCCGCCGCGCTCAGCGGTCTGGCCGGGAAAGAAGCCCCGCAGCGACCAGCAGCGTCCGCCGAGGCGATCGGCGGCCTCGTAGATGGTCGCGGCGTGCCCCTTGGCGCGCAGTCGGTCGGCGCAGACCAGCCCGGCCAGTCCGCCGCCGATGATGGCGATGCGCGGCCGTCCGCGCCGGGGATGGCCCGCCGTCAGAGCCCGTGCGGGTGCGCTGATCCACGAGGCCCCGGCGGCCGCGGCGACGATCGTGCCCGCGCGCAGGAAGTCACGCCGTGAGAAGGGCGACACGCCCGCTTGCCTGGCCTCCGCCGCGGCCTCGGCCCGCTGGGCGGCGATCTCCAATCCAACGCGGGTCGGCAGGTTGTGCCGCTCGCAGAACTCGGCGATGCGTCGGGCGCGCGATACCGTGGCGAACGCGGTGGTCCGGCTCATGCTCTCTCCCTTCGTGAGGCCGATACCGCGACCTTGACGAGGCCATGGCCGACCGCCCTTCCATCCTGCCCGAGATTCGAGGTTTGTCAATGCGGAACAGGCGGGATTGAGCCCGGCTGGCATCGTTTCCGTGTTCCCTGTTGGCGTCGTCCATCCGGCCGCTGAGGCCCGGCGGACGATCGGCAGGCGAGACGCCCGCCCCACTGTTCACGGCCCAGTGCCCGATGCCCGACGCTCCGCGTCCCGATCACCGCACTCGTACGCCGTCCCCCTCGAACTCGATCCAGTTGAGTTTCACCGCCGCACCGTCGCGCGCGGGACGGAAGATGATCCATAGCGCATGCGACCCGCCGGGGTCGGCGATGGGCACGCGCACGTCGATCCACTTCTCCGCGCCGGAGCGTTCGACCATGGCGTGGATGCCGTCATTGGTGATGATGGTTTCGCCGTTGATGGTCAGGCGCGATCCGTCGTCGGATTCCAGGAAGAACTGGTACGCCCCGTCCGCGGGGATGTTGATGAAGCCCGTGAACACCGATCCGACGCGGTTGCTCAGGCCCGACCCGGCGAACTCACCGTCCGTGGAGGGGAAATCCACGTACGGCGCGATCTCGCTCCTGTAGGGTCTGAGCCGGGTGAAGTCCGGCAGCGCGCTGACCGCCTCGAGCGCGTAGTAGTCCACGCGCAATCCCGGCTGCCGGGTTTCATCGTGGGTGAACATGTCCTCGGGCACGACCTGCTTGGGCATGTTCTCGCCCGCGATGCGCAGGATCAGCCCCGCGCCGCCTTCGTTCTCGAAGTGCTCGATGCGAATGGGGTGCGGCCCCCTGGTCAGCCGCATCATGTCCTGCGAGGCGATGGTGGTGGCGGCGATCATCATGCCATCGCGCGTACCGAGACGGAGCTCCAGCGTGCCTCCGCCGCCCGTGGCCGCCACGCGCAGGTTCATGGCGTTGACGCGGTGGAAGTTGACCGGCTCGTACACCGCCGCCGCGCCGGGCGCGTTGAAGACGACGACCTGTCCGCCGCCCTGAGCGTCGGTGGAGGTGTCTTTTGTCGCCCCATGCAGCGCGCCGGCGAACTGGGCCTGCTTGCGGCGGGGCTGCAGGATCACGGTGTCGCGCGACGTGATGGGCTTGACGCCCGGCGCCCCGCCGTCCGTGTACGCCGCGCTGAGCACCTGGAAGAGGTCGGCGTCTCCGCCGTGGCCGTCGTCGAGGAGCGTCTGAAAGCGGCCCGTGGTCGCACGGTGCTGCTCGAAGGGATGGGCGTGCGTGTCATGCCCGAGGGCGGGTTGCACCACGAGGCGCGAGGTGTCGATGGCCTGATCCTCGCGGTCCGAGACCTGAATCTCGTACTCGATCTCGTCGCCGAACGTGAAGACACCCCCATTGGGCGGCCAGACGATGTCGACTCGCGGCGCGGTGTTGCCGACGGACACGGGGATGTTGGTGATGGCGCTTCGTCCGTACGCGTCGGTCACCTTCAGCCGCGCGTGGTAGTTCCCCGCGGTCTGGTACGTGTGCATTGGATTCGGCGACGTGGCGTCGATCGTTCCGTCACCATCGAAGTCCCATGCGAAGTGGAGGATCGATTCCTCGTTCCGTGCGGCGCTTCCCTTGCTCGTGAAAGCCACGGTCAGCGGCGTCTGACCCGATGCGGGCAGGGCTCTCGCCTCGACTCTGGGCGGTCGCAGTCCGCCGGGGCAGTATTCGAGCCGGGAGATGACCGCGTCATCGTTGCCGCCGCCGAAGCCGGTGCCCCACTCGATCAGGTAGAGGCAGCCGTCCGGCCCCAGTTCCAGTTCATGCGGACGGATGAAGGGCGTGTCCGGCATGAAGCGGTTCATCTTGACGATGTTTCCGGAGTCATCCAGATGCACCGCCATGATCCAGTTGCGCGCCCACTCATAGATGAACAGCGTGTTGTCGAAGGAGGCGGGGAGCGACGCCTCGGTGGCACGATCCGGGTTGTAGTGGTAGACCGGCCCCGCCATGGCGCAGCGCCCGCCCGCGCCCAGTTCCGGCCACTCGGCCGATTCGCCGTAGGTGTACCAGATCCATGCAGGAACCGCCGGGGGCAGTTCCTGCGGTCCGGTGTTGAACGGGCTGGTGTTGACAGGCCGCGCCGGGTCGAATGGTTCGCCGACCGCGTTGGTGGCGAAGTCGTACTGGTGATACGCCAGGTTCGGACCCACGAAGTGCGGCCAGCCGAAGTTGCCCGGCCCGCGGGCCTGGTTCCATTCGTCGTGCCCCGCCGGACCGCGCTGGGCGCGCGGGGCGCTGGCGTCGGGGCCGACATCACCCCAGTACAGGAAGCCCGTTCGAGGGTCGATCGAAATGCGGAACGGGTTGCGGCAGCCCATCACGTAGATTTCGGGCCGCCCCTGCGAGCCGTCCTTGGGAAAGAGGTTGCCGTCGGGTATCTCGTACGTGCCGTCCGGAAGCGGGCGGATGCGCAGAATCTTGCCGCGCAGGTCGTTGGCGTTGGCCGACGACTTCTGCGCGTCCCACGGGTGGCGCCCGTCGCGGGTGTCGATGGGGGCGTAGCCGTCGGACGCAAAGGGGTTGGTGTTGTCGCCGGTGGAAATGTAAAGCGTGCCGTCCGGCCCGAAGGCCAGCGACCCGCCGCTGTGGCAGCACTCCTCGCGCTGGGTGGGCACCTTCAGCAGAATCCGCTCGCTGTCCGGGACGATGGTGTTCTCGCGCGTCAGCGTCAGGCGCGACAGGTGCTGCACCGGTTCATCCCCGGCGGGGGAGTAGTACACGTAGATCCACCCCGTTTCATCGAACGACGGATCGAGCGTGACGCCCAGCAGGCCGTCTTCCAGCGACGTGGAGACGGGGATGTACCCCGCCTGCACCGTACCCTTGAGCGCGGGATCCCACACCTTGATCACGCCGCCTCGCTCGACGAAGACCACGCGTCCGTCGCTGGCCACGGCCAGTTCCATCGGGTCGGTGGTATTGGCGTCGAGGACGACTTTCTCGAAGTGGGATGGGATGGAGCCGCCCGCGTCGCCCGGCTCGACGCCCGCCGCCCAGCGGATGCCGCCAAGGATGTGATCGAGAAACTCCCGCTCGCGGTAGGATTCCCGGGTGTGGCCCAGCCCGGTATACCAGGCGCGGCCTCCGTCGAACTCGTGACACCATGCAATGGGGTGATCCGCGCCCATGCCGCCGCCCTGGTAGGTGCGCTCGTCCAGCGTCATCAGCACGTGGACGCTGCCGCGCGGGTTGGCGCGGTAGGTGTACCACTCGTCCGTCCGTTTCCAGAATCGATCGAGTCCGCGCGTGGAAGGATGCGCCGGGTCGGCGACCTGGATCGTGGCGGGCTGAATCGCCGGGTGACCCTTGAAGTACGCGCCCACCAGCTGCCCGTACCACGGCCAGTCATACTCGGTGTCGGCGGCGGCGTGAATGCCCACGTAGCCGTGTCCCTGCTGAATGAACCGCTCGAAGGCCCGCTCCTGCTCGTCGTTCAACACGTCGCCGGTGGTGCTGAGAAAGACGACGACCGCGTAGTTCTTCAGGTTCTCGTCGGTGAAGTGCGACGAATCCTCCGTGTGTTCAACGTGGAAGCCATGCTGCTCGCCGAGCTGCCGGATGGCCTGCACGCCGTCGGGAATCGAATCGTGTCGAAAACCGGCGGTCCTGGAGAACACCAGCACGCGGAAGGGTTCGCCATCCTTCAGGTGCTCCTGCGGAGGGTGGACGACGCCGGTGTGCGTGAAGCCGAGGAAACCTTGCGAAACCACAAGAAGCAGGGTGGCGAGCAGTCGAGGCATGGTCATGGAACGGAGTCCCTCCATGGAAAAGGGGGCAGCATCGTCGTCGAAATGCGGCGGGAATGCCAGCATCAACCGCTCGGAATCGAACGACCAATCGGTATATTGAAGGCATGGATCGACGGCGGCATGAACTACGCGGCGGCGGGATCGCGCGATGCATCGCGCTCGCGGCGCTGATCGGCGCGTGCGGCGTGGCGACGATCACGCTGGTCCCTGCGACGGGCGGAACTCGGAGTCCCGCTGGATCGGCGGAACCTCCCATTCTGTCCTCCCTTTCTCCTGCGCTCCTGCCCGCCTCCCCCGACCCCCCGGACTCCCCCGCCAAACCCGACGACGCCGTCCACACCAACCCGCCCACGCCCGCGCTGGTGGATTTCAACCGCGACATCCGCCCGATCCTGACGCAGCATTGCGCCCTGTGCCACGGACCGGACCCCAGTTCCCGCAAGGCCGACCTGCGGCTGGATGAGCGCGACGGCGCGGTCAGCCCGCGCGGCGATCGTCCACCGGTGATCGTTCCCGGTGAGCCGCAGGCCAGTGAACTGATCCGCCGCGTCACCGAGCGCGACCCTGGTCTGCGCATGCCGCCCGAAGGACGCGATGCGCTGACCCCGCGCGAGGTGGACCTGCTGCGCCGCTGGATCGAGCAGGGCGCGACGTACGCGCGGCACTGGTCGTTCGAGCCGATCATCAATCATCCCGCCCCGGCTGTGCGCAACCAGCATTGGCCCCGCGATCCTGTCGATCGGTTCATCCTGCGAGCGCTGGAGGATGCGAAACTCGTCCCCGGCGACGAGGCGGACAAGCGCACGCTCATCCGCCGCATCACCTTTGACCTGACAGGGCTGCCGCCCACGGTGGAGGAAGTTGAAGCGTTCGTCAACGACGCCTCGCCCGATGCGTACGAGCGCGTGGTCGATCGGCTGCTCGCTTCGCCGCGCTTCGGCGAGCGCTGGGCGCGGCACTGGCTGGACCTGATGCGCTACGCCGAGACGCACGGCCACGAGTTCGACTATCCCATCCGCCATGCCTGGCAGTACCGGGACTACGTGATCCGCGCCCTCAACGCCGACGTGCCCTATGACCAGTTCGTCCGCGAGCATCTGGCGGGCGACCTGATGAATCCGCCTCGCACGCACCCGACCGAGGGCTCCAACGAGTCCATCATCGGCACGGGATGGTGGTATCTCTCGCAGGGCACGCACGGCCCGGTGGATGTTCGGCTGGACACCGCCGAGCGGATCGACAACCAGATTGATGTGCTGAGCAAGTCGTTCCTCGGGCTGACAGTGTCGTGCGCCCGCTGCCACGATCACAAGTTCGACCCGATCCCCACGCGCGACTACTACGCGCTGGCGGGGTTCATGCGTTCGACGCACCGGCAGGAAGCGTACCTCGACCCCGGGGGGAGGATCGGGCAGGCGATGTTCGGCGTCCTCTGGGCCGCCGACGCATCTCACCGAGTTCTGCGCGATGCGCTTCCCACGCCGGATCGCGTCCGCGAGACGCCGATTGATCGCCTGCTCCTCGCTTCGCGCGAAGTGCTCTCCGGCGAACCGAAGCCGACCGATCCACCGATCCCCGCGACGGACATCGTGTTCGAGGACTTCGAACACGGTACATATGAAGGGTGGGAGGTCGAAGGTACTGCGTTCGGCCCCGGTCCGTGGACGCAGGACACGCTCGCCAGGTACCAGGGCGACGTGGGCGCGCAGGGCCGATTCTTCGTCAACACCCACAACACCCGCAACGGCGAGGATGTGCGCCAGGCGGACGTGCACCACGGCACCCTCACCAGCCGCGAGTTCATCATCGAGAAGCCGTTCATCCACTTCCTGATCGACGGCGGAAACCACGCGGGCAAGACGTGCATCAACCTGCTGGTCGATGGCAAGGTCGTGCGCACCGCGACGGGGCGCAACAGCAACCGTTTCCACCGCGAGACGTGGGAGGTGCGCGACCTGGCGGGGAAGGCGGCGCGGATTCAGGTGGTGGATCGTGAGTCGGGCGGCTGGGGGCAGATCGGCGTCGACCACATCGTGTTCTCCGATTCACCACAGGCGCTGCCGCCGCTGCGCCGGCCCGTGGAAGCCGTGGCGGCGGAGTTCGAGGTCGATGCCGCTCTGCTGGGGCGGTGGGTGGACGTGGTGCGCAGCCCGGCGGCGTCAGAGGCGCGGCATCCGCTGAACGCATGGACCTCCATCGCCATGCGCCCCGAGGGTGGCGACGCCGCGTCCATCGATCGGGCCATGCGAGAGCGGGCCGACCATTGGCGGCGAAGCGAGGCCGAGGCGCAGGCGCGGCGCGAGCAGGCCCACCTGTTCGACGATTTCAAGTCCCTGCCGTTCTTCCGCTGGAGCTCGACCGGCTGGGCGTTCGGCGTGGGGCCGCTCCGTGGCGATCAACTGCAACCTGTTGCGGGACGCCTCCGCCTCGCGCCCAGGAACGTCCCCGACTCGGGGGCGCTGGCCCGCGGTCTGCAGGGGACGCTTCGATCGGGCGTCTTCACGATTTCGCATCGCAACATTCATTTCCGGTTGCGCGGTCAGGGCGCCCGCGTCCGCGTCATTGTCGAGGGGTACTTTCTCGATGAGTTCAACGCCCTGCTCTTTGAAGGCATGACCGCCGACATCAACACGCCCGACGATGACCAGTGGCATCATCACCGCGTGTTCACAGGCAACTACCTTGGGCGGCAGGCGCACATCGAGATCATCGACGACGGCCCCGGATGGATCGCGGTGGATGAGGTCTGGTTCTCCGATGACGACGCCCCGCCGTGGAACTTGGCGCCGCGGCCCATGCGCGATACGCCCGCCGCGTCGCTCGAGGATCTCGCCAGGGTGATGCACGAACACCTGGCGACCGCGGTCCGCAGCGCCTTGTCCAGCCGTGGGGATGGCCACGATCACGCCGTTTTCAACCTCCTCTTCGATCTGGACCTGCTCAACGCCGCCATGCTTCCGCCTCCGGCGCTGGCGTTCGACCCTCGCAGACCCGAGGACCGACCGGGTTGGACCGATGCCCGACGCGTGCTGCTCGAAGCCCATCAGCGCTTCGTGGAAGCGGGCCGCGACATCCCCGCCCCCATGCGCGTGCTGGCGGTGACGGACCTCACCTCGACCGACGAATACATCTTCATCCGCGGCAGCCACCGCACGCTGGGCGAGATCGCGCCGCGCCGGTTCCTGACCGCGCTCGCAGGCGACGATCAGCCGCGCATCCAGAGCGGCAGCGGACGCCTCGAACTGGCGAATCGCCTGCTCGATTCATCGAACCCGCTGCCTTCGCGCGTGGCGGTCAACCGCGTGTGGCTGCACCTGTTCGGCGCGGGGCTTGTGCCCACCCCCGATGACTTCGGCGGGCTGGGCCAGCCGCCCACGCACCCCGAGCTGCTCGACCACCTCGCCCACTGGTTCGCCACGGAGAACCGCTGGAGCATCAAGGGCCTGATCCGCCGACTCGTGCTCACAAGTACTTATCGCATGGCGACCGACCCGACGGACTCGGCCGCGGAGCAAGCCGACCCCACCAACGCGCTCTACCACCGCGCCAACCTGCGGCGACTGCAAGGCGAGGCGATCCGCGACGCCATGCTGGCGGTCTCGGGCCGCCTCGACGCGACCATGTTCGGCCCGCCCGTGCCGATTCACCTGACGCCCTTCATGGACGGGCGCGGCCGTCCCGGTCGCAGCGGTCCGCTGGACGGCGCGGGGCGGCGGAGCATCTACCAGGAGGTCCGCCGCAACTTCCTTTCGCCCTTCATGCTCACGTTCGACACCCCGGTGCCGCACTCCACGGTCGGCCGGCGCAACGTCTCCAACGTGCCGGCACAGGCGCTGATCCTGATGAACGACCCCTTCGTCGTCGAGCAGGCGGGCGCGTGGGCGAGGCGTCTGCTGGCGGATGCGTCGTTGGGAACCGATGAAGCCCTCATCGAGCGGGCCTACCGCGAGGCCTTCGGACGATCGCCCACGATTCCGGAGAAGGACGCCGCGCTGGGCTTTCTCGCCCGGCAGGTTCAGGAGCATCAGGGTCGGGATGACAGGCAGCTGGTCTCCGCCCGCGAACGATCCTGGGCCGACCTGTGTCACGCGCTGTTCAACGTGAAGGAGTTCGTGTTTCTGCGGTAAGGTGGTTCTCGGCTGTCAGCCATCCGCCGTGAGAAGGGTTCACCTGGATCAGGTCGTGCGGTATTCGCGTGATCCATATGATTCGGGCATGTCCGCACCCTTCTCCGATGCCCGCGTCCATCGCCTGGTGCCCTTTGTCCACGTCCACGATGTCGAGGCGTCGTTGCGTTTCTACGGCCTGCTCGGTTTCGCGCCTCGCCATGTCATGCGGGACGACAGGGGGAGGGCCTTCTGGGCGTCCGCCGCGACCGGCAAGGCGCCTGACGGCAATGGTCCCGCCGAGATCATGTTCGCCCAGGCGTCGCCCGATCCTGTTCCCGAGCAGCAGGCGGTGCTTTTCTACATGTACAGTGCTGACGTGGCGGGGCTTCGGACCCGCCTGCTGGCGCAGGGGTTGCACGATGGAGGCCCATTCTGCGGCGCCCGGGGGCCGAACAACGGGCGATGCGTCGTCTTCACCATCACGCACCCGGATTACATGCCGGGTGGTGAACTCCGCGTCGCCGACCCCGATGGGTACTGCATCCTCGTCGGGCAGCATTCATAGTCGCCGGAGGCGGACATGATGACATGGAATTCCCGTTATCCCGTGCTTGATCCTGCTCGACCGGGAGTGGGTGGATTTGCGGCGGCCTTCCTGACGCTGCTGGCGATCGCCGGATGTGCCGCGTCGCCCCGGGCGTCCACCGGGCGTTCATCCGCCATGACCGTTGCTCAGCCCACGATCGAACTCCTCGGCTTCCAGGACTGCCCCAACACGCCCATCATGCGTGAACGACTTCGGGCCGCCCTCGAGTCCATCGGCGAGGGCTGGACCTTCGCGGACACCGACCAGGAGACGCTGCCCGAGTCCGACCTGCGGCGCGGCTGGCCCACGCCCACCGTGCTGGTGAACGGGAACGACCTCTTCGGGATGCCCGCGCCCATCGAGCCGACCATGATGTGCCGGCTGTACCCGGGGGGCGTGCCCGATGCGACCGTGCTCGCCGACGCCATCCGATCGGCGGTTTCCCGTTCGATCGCCTCGGACGCCCGGTAACCCGATTCTCACGGCGTCGTTACGGGGGCGTCGGCGGGTCATGTCGCGGTCGGGCGCCATTCGTGCGATCTCATCCAATCAGTGCGACGCCAGAGGGGACAACCGGCAACCGAGAACCGGGCATCGACAACGACGAGAACCCATCTTGCCGCCTGTTGGCCCGGTGCTATACTCCCCACCCCGGCCATCCCGCCGGGGTGTTCAGGCGGGTGTAGCTCAGTGGTAGAGCGTCACGTTGCCAACGTGAATGTCGAGGGTTCAAGTCCCTTCACCCGCTCTTTGTTGCCGCATATTGGCCGATTGTCCTCATTGTCTGTTGACGCGCGAGATACCTACGCTGTCACTCCCAACGATCGGGTGAGTAGGGCGGTGCCGATGGGTACTTCGGTCCCGGACGGTCATCGTTCCACTTCTGGATAGGCGGCAGATCAACCAGCTCAAAGACCTCGGAACTCGGAGCGGCAAGACGCTGCTGCGACTCGATATACTGGTTGTTCGCGATGGTCGCATCGACCTTGGCGCCTTGGGCGCCCAACGCCAGACTCAATGACCCGAGTCGAACAAGTTTTCCTTGAATGTGGTTATCGAGGTCCAAGAGGACACGCGCCGCAATCGCGCTTGGATCATCTCGATTCCGCTCAATAACTCGAATGTCCTCGATCTGGCTCCAGAGTTCGACGGGTCCGATGGTTCGATACCACCGCGGCAAGATCGTTCCATGGATGTCTGGTGTCCGAATCCATTGCCCCATCGGCTCACCCAATTTGGGTTCGATCGCGAAGACGACGGGCGGATGTCGGACCAAGCCGCTGACGCCGCGCTCGATCGAGAAACACTCGACGTTGAGGCCGGCAAGATAGAGGCAGCGTCGCTCCGCGTCCCACACCACGCCGTGGTTGATGTGGCCCCAGTGCCATGCTTCCCAGAGCACATTCAGGTCGAGGTCGTACAGCCGAAGTACAACTACGCCTTCCTTGCCCTCCAGGTGAACGGCGAGAATCTCCGTGCCGGGGTTCTCTTCGTCCGGAAAGACATCGACCGCCATGGCGCATCGAAGCGTGAAATTGCTTCCCTTCACCTCATCCATTGGCCGTTGATTGGGGAACGGGAACTTGGGAATCTCGTCATCCCGGACCTGACGGGCCGCACTCGGATTCGTCCACGAACCATGAAGGTCGTAGATCAGCAACGACTCGTCGTGCTCCACCGCTGCGAAACCCTCATCGCCGCAAACGAACGCCAGATTGCCTCTGCCGCCGCTCTCTGATGAACGAATCGTGCCGGTGTTCCAGTCCATGCGGCCATATGGCGAGTGAATGTCGAGCTGGTGAATCACTTTGCCCGTCACGCTGACAACTCGAATGACTTGCTGTGACGGCACAGCAACGACCAGTGCGGCCCTCCCGTTCAACCACCACACCGTTCCGTACGACAGCCCCACGCTCGACCCCACGATCACCATCGCCAGCGCCGCCGCCGAGCGCAGCGGCCGGCGGGCCACCCAGCGGACCGCCCGAGCCCAGCGACCCGGGCGGCGGGCCTCGATCGGCTCGCCCCGCAGGTGACGACGGATGTCCGCCGCCAGTTCCGCCGCCGACTGGTATCGCTTGGCCCGGTCCTTCGCCATCGCTCTCGACACGATGGTCTCGATGTCGCCCCGGAACTCGCGCCGCAGCGTCGAAAGGGGGGGCGGCGTCGTCTCGCGAATGGTCATCACCGCCTGAACGATGGTCGTGCTGCCCGCGTTGTAGGGCAGCCGCTCTGACAGCAGTTCGTACAGCACCACGCCCAGGGCGTACACGTCGCTGCGCGTGTCGATCTCGCGGGCGTCGCCGTCGCACTGCTCCGGGCTCATGTACTGCATGGTGCCGATCAACTGCCCCATGTCGGTGCGCTGCGTGGTCACGGTGACGTCGGCGTCAGTGGACCGAGCCACGCCGAAGTCGATCACCTTGGGGGCGCCCTCTCCATCCACGAGGATGTTGCCCGGCTTGAGGTCGCGGTGGATGATGCCCTTCTGGTGCCCGTGATGCACCGCATCGCACACTCTGGCGAACAGGTCCAGCCGCGCCCGCGTGTTCAACTCGGCGGTCCGGGCGTACTCCGTCAAGGTGCGGGCGTCTGGGATGAACTCCATGACGAAGTAGGGCAGCCCGCCCGCGCCGTCATCATGCACGCCCGCCTCATACACCTGCGCGATGTTGGGATGGCGCAGCCGCGCGAGGATCTCCGCCTCGTCGCGGAACCGCCGCAGGGCGGAGCGGCTCAGGGCCGACTGCCGCATCACCTTCAGCGCCACGGTGCGGCGGGGGCTGTCCTGCTCGGCGGAGTACACGGTGCCCATGCCGCCCGAGGCGATGACGGAGCGGACGAGGTAGTGGCCGATGCGGCGGCCGACGAGCGTCGGCGGCCCCGATGCCAGGCGACTCTTGACGGCGACATCCACGAGCGGCGCATCCAGCAACCCGTCGGAGGTCGAGTCGTGCGTGGCGAGCAGCGCCTCCACCTCGGCGCGCAGCGCCGGGTCCGAGCCGCAGGCCCCATCGAGATACTCGCCCCGATCGCGCGGCGCGCGCTCACAGGCGGCGTGGAACAACTCCTGCACCCGTTCCCAGCGATCGGATTGAGTCGCGCCCTCCATCGGTTCATCCCCTTGTCTCCCCCGCCTTCAGCCAGGCGAGAAGCCAGGAGCGGGCGAACTGCCACCCCCGCTCCACCGTGCGTTCCACGACGCCGAGTACTTCCGCGATCTCGCGGTTGGTCATGCCCGCGAAGTGGCGCATCTCCACGATACGCGACTTCTGGGGGTCGATTTCCGACAGTTTTTTCAGCGCTTCATCCAGGTCGAGGATGTCCGCCGCCGGGCTGATGGCGGGTCCATCGTGATCGCTCGACAGTGAAACGGTGCCGCACGCGCCGCCCCGCTTCAGCCGCCCGTGGCTCCTGGCGTGATCGACGAGGATGCGGCGCATCACCGTGGCCGCCACCGCGAAGAACTGGGCGCGGCACTTCCAGTCGGAGCGTTCCTGGCCCACCAGTTTCAGAAACGCATCGTTGGCCAGCGCGGTGGGCTGCAGGGTGTGGTCGGGCCGCTCGCGGCGCATGGCCCCCTCGGCCAGTCGATGCAACTCCTCGTAGACGAGCGGCAGCAGGCGCTCGACCGCCTCGCGGTCGCCGCGGCAGGCATCGGACAGCATCTGCGTCACTTCCCCCGACACGCTCGACCCCCTGACTGCCGCGGCGGTACAGCCGATTCGCCTTCGCCCATCCCGTCTGCCGCCGGTCGGCCATTCATATTCAGTGCGTCAAATTCCTCAAAAAGGCCTGTCGGGATGGCCTTCGCATTGTCGCATATTCGGGGAAGGGCCGCAAGGGCCGGCTCGCCAGACAGAGGCGTCTGGCGCATCGGCCCCATACCCCGGCCCGCCGCGCCCCTCGTGGGGTGTGACCGTTGCATCACGAACTCTGGGGAAGTGGAGAGAATCGAATGAAGCGCGCAAATCTTATCATCGTGGCGTCTTGCGGAATGTTGTTGCAGCCGGGCGGAGCACTGGCCCTGTCCCCCTTCGCTCAAGCCGCCGACCCGCCGGCTCGCCATGCGGCTCCCCTCGCGTCTGGGGAAGGACTGGCTTCGCGCTCGGATTCCCCGGTGATGACCGATCAGGTGCTGATCTACCGGGGCGACCTGTCGTGGAAGGGCGTGCCTTTCTCCGGCAAGGCCGACCTGGAGTTCCGGCTGTACGGCACGCCGACGGGCATTGAGCAGATCGGCTCGGCTGTCGTCGCCGAGCAGTGGGACGTGGTGAACGGCGAGGTGATCGTGGGGCTGGACTTCGCCGTCGCCGACCCGTCGCTGGTGGCGGATGGCGCGTGGATGGAAGTGTCGGTCAACGGCACGGTGCTCTCGCCGCGGCGGTTCATTCCCTCGGCGGGTTGGTCGCTTGGCGCGGGTGAGGTGGGGGCGGCCGGCACGCGCCAGGCCATGAAGGTGGACCGCGACGCGCTCGATGAGATGGAGCGCGACCTGGGCGAAGGCGAAGGTGACAACCGAGAGGACGGCGCGGGTTCGGGCGGTTCAACAGGAGGCGGCGGTTCGGGCGCCGGACGCCCCGCACAGCCCAACAACCCCGGACTGCCAGGCGGCGGCTTCGGCGGCGGAACTGGCGGCGGTGTCGGGGGCGGCGGATCGGGCGGTGAGGGGGAGATGAGTGAGCCGGATGCGCCGGGGTGGAACTTCGCAAGCGGCAGGATATGGACCCTTGATCGAGTCGGCGTTGGGCTGAGTACGCCGAATGCGAACAGCCAACTCCATGTCCGCAATAGCGGCGCCAAGCGATATGCTCTGCTGGTCCAGCAGACCGGCACATCTGACTACGCGATCTACGCGCCGACTGGACTCGTTTACTTCGGCAGGAACGTGGGTATCGGGGAGACCACCCCCGCCGAGAAACTCAGCGTCAAGGGTGTCATCCAATCCACGACCGGCGGGTTCCGCTTTCCTGACGGAACTCTTCAATCCACAGCGGCGCAATCGGGGTTTTGGCGGGCGAGTGGGGGCGGAAACCCCGACGACATTTACTACGGCACTTCATCTTCCTTCCGCGTCGGCATTGGGGTCCAGTTCCCGACCCATCCATTGACCGTGAATGGTCAGATCAAGTTACTCAGTGGCGGAATCGTGTTCCCCGATAACACGACGATCAGCACTGCCTATACGGCAGGTCAGGCACTGCAGTTGGTGAACGGCTCGCAGTTCCGCTTGGCCCAGCAAGACGCGACGGATGGCAAGGTGCTGAAGTGGAGCGCGGCGCAGAGCGGCTGGATTCCGCAGGATGATCTAACTGGTGGAGGCGGGTCATTCTGGGTTGCGAATGGAGCTGATATTGTAAATGCGAATGCAGGTGATGTGTGGATTACTACAGGCGAGTTGCAGCGCACTGTAATCGGTCGCGAGACTCCGGAGAATTCGCGGCTAACCGTCTGGACGGAAACCCATCCGTTCGCGATTAGTGCGGAAACGCAGCTTTCAGGCGGAACGGCTGTTGTCGGCGTGAATTTCCAAAGTGGCGCCAACTCATTTGGAGTCAGTGGGTACTCGTCACAGGGTCGTGGTGTGGACGGGAATCATACAGCCAGCAGTGGTGTGGGCTATGGTGTGCGTGGGCGCACTCAAAGCCTCAGTTCAGGTTTCGGGGTGTACTCAACGGGCAACTTTGCAGCGAGTGGTACAAAGGATTTTCGAATCGATCATCCACTTGACCCGGCGAATATGTATTTGCGTCACTCGGCGGTGG
The DNA here is from genome assembly GCA_015709595.1 of Phycisphaeraceae bacterium. Classification (NCBI taxonomy): domain Bacteria; kingdom Pseudomonadati; phylum Planctomycetota; class Phycisphaerae; order Phycisphaerales; family Phycisphaeraceae; species Phycisphaeraceae bacterium. The sequence continues at coordinate 657,247 of CP054178.1, read as the reverse complement.
AATCTCCAGATGTCATCAATCTGTATCGAGGAACTGTGACACTCGATGGTGAGGGATGTGCCGTCGTCGCGCTGCCACGCTATTTTGAAGCTGTGAATCGAGACTTTCACTACCAACTGACCGCGATCGGTGCACCGGCTCCGGAACTGCATGTGTCAGACGAGGTGCGTGGGAACACATTTAGGATCGCAGGCGGCCCCAGCAATGGTCGGGTGTCCTGGACGGTAACCGGATTGCGCAATGATCCGTTTGTACGTGCATATCCGCGCCCAGTTGAAGAAATGAAGATCGGAGCAGAAAAGGGAAAGTACCAGCACCCGGAGTTGTACGGGATGCCTGTTGAGGCCTCCATTGATTACCGTCCTGACGCGCCGGACAGTGTCCGGAATTAGGATGCTGTGGCTCCACGATGATAGTGATGGGTTTCAGTTCTGTATGGGGAAGGCCGAACCCCTCGTCGCCGAACTCCTCGCAGAACGGCAGCGCTGACGCCGACCATCACAACTCAACCGAACTCACCCCCTCCCCGCGAGGGGGTTTTCATTGCCGCGCTCGCGCGACCCGAAGCCGCCCTCACCCTGCCCCTCTCCCAGGGGGGGAGAGGGTTTTGAACGGGGAGAGATTTCCACTGCGGGACCGGCTTACCCCTTCCACTTCATCAGTCCCGGCCCCGTGTAGTTGGCCAGCGGGCGGATGATGCGGTTGTTGGCGTGCTGCTCCATGATGTGGGCGCACCAGCCGGTGATGCGGCTGGCCACGAAGATCGGCGTGTACTGCGGCACGGGGATGCCCATGGTGAAGTACGTCATGCCGCAGGGGAAATCCACGTTGGGGTGGATGTTCTTCTCCTTGAGCATGATCGCCTGCACCTCGTCGCCGATGTCGAACCACTTCTGGCAGTGGGGCTTCTTCTCGGTGAGTTTCAGCCCCCAGCCGCGCAGGATGCCGGCGCGGTGGTCGCCGTTCTTGTAGACGCGGTGGCCGAAGCCCATGAGTTTGCGCTTGGTGGCGAAGGCGTGGTGCATGAAGTCGCGCACGCTTCCCTTGCCCGCGCTGATCCAGCCGTCGATCTCCTTGAGCATCTCCATGGCCATCTCGTTGGCCCCGCCGTGCAGCGGACCCTTGAGGGCGCTGATGCCGCCGCACACCGCGCCGTGCATGTCGCTCTCGGTGCTGGCGATGACGCGGCAGGCGAAGGTGCTGGCGTTGAAGTCGTGCTCGGCGTAGAGGATGAGCGACACGTCCATCACCTTGGCGTCCAGTTCGGCGGGCTTCACGCCCGTCATGCACCAGAGCAGGTTGGCGGCGTGATTGAGTGACGGGTCGGGCTTCACCGGGGTCTTGCCATCGCGCGACATCTGCCCGTACCCGATGATGGTGGGAATCTTGGCCAGCAGTCGCTTGGCCTTGCGGAGTTCCGCCTCGGGGCTGTTGTCCTCGACTTCCGGATCGACGTGGGAGAGCAGCGACACGCCCGTACGCAGGATGGCCATGGGGTGAACGTTCGGGTTTTTGGCGATGCGGCCGACCACGTCCAGCACGCCCTGGTCCACGGCGCGCTCGGCGATGAGTTCCGCGTTGAAGGCCTTCAGATCCGCCGCGCTGGGTTTGTGGCCCACGAGCAGCAGGAAGGCGACTTCCTCGAACGTGGCGTTGGCGGCCAGGTCGGCGATCTCGTAACCGCGGTAGATCAGTTCCGTCTGCGTGACGGCGCAGATCTGGGTGTCGCCCACGGTCTGGCCGGCGAGGCCGCGGGTGTCGGCGGAGGCGGACGGCTTGGAGGCGGGTGAAGCGGTGGCGGACATGGGGTTATGGCTCGTGATCGGGTCGGGGTGGGGGTGGTCGATCGTCGGTGATCGGTTTTGGGTGACTGGTTCGCCGCACGGGCCAAGAGAACCCCACGCGGCGGTCGTTCCAACTCAGTGTAGCCCGGGGCTTGAGCCGGGGGTTCTCTGAAGCCATGCAGTCGGGGCTGCGGCGGGCGCCGCGTCGGTTCGGTCATCCAAGTCACTTCGAGCCGGATGACGATGCACCACTCCCGCGGTTCAGCCCGCCCGGCGCGCCGACGTGCTTCTCCAGCACCTCCACCGTGAAGCCGCCTCGGCGCGGACCGTCGATGCGGCCCTCGATCTTGAAGACCCAGTCGCTCAGCTCCTCGATGGGGAAGCCGACGAGATCGCCCGCCTCGTGACCGATGCGGCCCCGCGGGATGGAGGCCAGAACACCCTCGACGCGGAAGGGTGACCACGCCAGCGGACGCACCCACACGTGCTCCACGCGGCCGGTGGGCTGGCCCAGTTCATCCAGCACCGGCGCGGCCCACTTGATGAGCCAGCGCTCCCGCTCATCCGGTCGGGCCTGACGCCACAGTTCACGCGCTTCCGCGGCGGTGTCGCGCGCCTGGCGGCTGGCGGCGTCGAGCGCCTCGCGCAGGGCGGCGTCCTGTTCGGGATCAACCAGCAGCAGGGCTTCACGCGAACCATCGCCCACCCAGGGAGACGGCTTCGCCCCGGACGCGCCGGGTGCGGGTCCGTCGCGGGTTCCGGCGCGATTGTCAGCCCCGCGGTCGCAGCCGCTCAGGATCGTTCCCAGCAGCGCCAGAGCAACGACCCGCGAGCCGTGAAGAGCCATGCGACTGGATGGACGCGATCGGCGACAACGCATTGCAGCCATCGTATCGCGCGTCATTGGTAAGTTGGGAAGGTGCGTGGCGGAAGGCGATCCAATCGACGGTCCGGGAACTCGATCAACTGAGTCCGGAATGGCGATTCTTGCGCGTTTTGCGTCTTTCTCCGTTTGATCCGCCCAAACCCGTGCTATTCGTGGAGCGGGGCGGTGGCGCACCGCCCATGGGAGAGTCGGGGGCGACCCCGGAACAAACGGAAGAGGAGAAAGAGCCATGTCATTCGTTCGGTTGGGGGCCGCGCTGGTCGCGGCCGCGGCGGTCGGCGCGTCGGCCTCGGCGGGAACGGTGTTCTCGCAGCCCGGAGGCACCAGCGGCGGGCAGGGGATCGGATACTACTCGTCGCTCAACGGGCTTCACCTGGGCGGCACCAGTAAGCAGCGCATCGGCGATGATTTCTCGCTGGCCAGCGCGACTTCCGTCGCCGCCATGACCTTCTGGGGCTGGAGCGACGACGAGCACGACTCGTTCAGTTTCGGCAACCGGCACGCCACGCAGAACATCCTGTCGTTCAACATCGAGATCTTCAAGCTCAACGGGGCCGGCAGCACGCCCGGCGACTCGTTGCTCGACGAAACCTTCGCCATCGGCGACGTGTCGATCCAGGCGGATGGCAACGTCTGGCGGTATTCCGTGACGTTCACCAACGCAGTCGCCCTCGACGCCAACACGATGTATGGCATCTCCGTGTCGGCGAACCTGAACAGCCCGACGGGTCCGTGGGGCTTCGTGTGGGAGAACGCGGCGGCGGCCAACAATCAGGTCTTCGCCAACTTCGGATTCGGGTGGCAGTCCTTCAACACGGTCACCCGTGACAACATGGCCTTCGCCCTGTTCGATGAGCCGCCCATCGTTCCCTTGCCCGCGCCGGTGTTCCTGGCGCTGGCCGGGCTGGCGGGCGCCCTGCCCATGCGGAAGAAGCTGCTGGGCTGCTTCCGGGCCTGAATCGGCTTTCGTCTGACAACCATGATCGCACGCAGCGCGGAAGGGCCCAGACCCTTCCGCGTTGTCATTGCATCAGGGACCGATGCTGCGGCGTGACCAGTGGGCGACCGGATCGCCCGGAACCCGTACAATGAGCGGTCGCCGACCGGCGGGTGGAATCGTCCGGCATGGCGATGGTCTTTCCGGAAGCGTCCGCGGGGTTCGCGGCGCGACACCGATCCGTCAAGGAACCTCTGACATGAAGAAGTCGAGCCGCCTCACCAACGCCCTGATCCTCGCCGCCGCGCTGTCCGCGACGCTGTTCCTGGGCTACGGGGCTTCCGCCGTGCGCAACGTCGCCCCCAAGCCGGTCGCCGTGGCCACGGTGGATCTGGAGAAGATCTTCGAGAATCTTCGGGAGCTGAGCGCCGAACAGGGCCGGCTTCAGAACGTCGGCAAGCAGATGGACGTGGAGAACGAGAGCCGCTTCAACAAGCTCAAGCAGATGCAGGAGGAGTTCGACCTGACGCCCAAGGACTCGCCCCGGCTGACGCAGATCGAGGAGGCGCTCGTCAACGCCACCATCGAGTACCAGGCGTGGAAGGAGTTCCAGCTCCGCCGCATCGACCGTGAGAAGGCCCTGGTGCTGGAGAAGGTCTACAACAGCGTCAAGCGATCATTGGCGGCCTATGCCCAGCAGCACGGCTACGACATCGTCATGCTCAACGACTCCATCAAGCCGCTGGTGCGCGGCACCGAGCAGTCGGTGCAGCAGCAGATTTCCGCCCGTCGCCTGCTCTACACCAACCCGGCGCTGGACATCACGGGCGAGGTGCTCACCAAGATGAACAACGAGTTCAACGCGGGAGGCGGGTGATCGCGCCGATTGCGCCTCGTGCGGCTTGCAGGTGCGACAAAACATGTGCAGCGGGATGAATCGGCCCATTGACACGGCGGCCGCGCTCGCCGAATGGCTCGGCGGCGAAGTCGTCGGTCGGGCTGATCTGCCCATTCGCGGACTGAACGCGCTGGCGGACGCCGGGCCGGATGAAGTCACGTTCATCGCGGATGACAAGCACGCCGCCCGATGGGGGGCGTCGCGGGCCGGGGCGGCGGTGGTCACCCATTCGCTGGAGGTGGCGGGACACGACCCGGCCAATCGTGCCCTGATCCTGGTTCCCAACGCCGAACTGGCCATGGCCCGGCTGCTGGAGCGGTTCAGCACCCCGCCCTGGAAGCCCGAGCCGGGGGTTCACCCGACCGCGGTCATCGACCCGGGGGCCAGGATCGACCCCGCTGCGTTCATCGGCCCGCATGTGACGATCGGCCCGGGCGCCACGATCGGCCGCGCTGCGGTGCTGCACGCTGGTGTCTGGCTGGGCGCCGGAGCGGCGGTGGGGGAGGAGTCGGTGCTCTATCCCAACGTGGTTGTGCGCGACCGATGCCGCGTGGGCGCCAACTGCATCCTTCACAGCGGGGTGGCGATCGGGACGGACGGTTTCGGTTATCGGCCGTCCGAGGATAAGCGAACGCTCGTGAAGATTCCGCACGTTGGAGACGTGATCATCGAAGATGGGGTGGAGATCGGCGCCAATTCATGCGTGGATCGAGGCAAGTTCGGCTCCACGATCATCGGATCGGGCACCAAGATCGACAACCTGGTGCAGGTTGGGCACAACTGCCGCATTGGCCGGTGCTGCGTGATTGCCGCCCAGGTGGCGCTGGCGGGTTCAGTCACCATTGAAGATGGAGCGCAACTTGGTGGGGGATCAGGTGTTGCGGAGCACGTCAGAATCGGTCGAGGGGCACGTCTGGCGGGTTATGCAGGGGTGATTTCAGACGTCGCGCCGGGGGAGACGGTGTTCGGCATCCCCGCGCAACCCCACCGCGAGGCGCTGAAGCAGGTTGCCCTGGTGCGTCGGCTGCGGGTGTGGATGGATCAGGTCGAGACCCGCCTCGATGACCTCGAGGAGTAGCGTCGGAGCGACTTCACGCCTATTTTTGGGGGCGGGGGATTGAAACCGGACGACGGTACATGGGTCACGTCGCGCGCCTCGATGGGGATGGAGCCCCGCCGGACATTTCACCCCGCCGCCGCCGACCCGGGAACCAGCATGTTGCAGGCCGTTGAGAAGCACCCCACCTCCCTCGCGACCGTTGCGCGCCAGCATACGTTGGCCGCGCCGGTGACCGTGACCGGCAAGGGTCTGCTGCTGGGTGAGGACGCCACCTGCACGATTCTGCCCGCCCCGGCCCATCACGGGATCGTCTTCGAGCGGACGGACGTGAGCCCGCCCGTGCAGATTCCCGCCTCGGTGCGTTTCGTCACCCCGCGGGCGCGGCGGACGGCTCTCAAATCCGGCTCCGTGGTCATCGAGACGGTGGAGCACTGCTTGAGCGCCCTGGCCGGGCTTCGCATCGACAATGCCCTCATCCAGTTGCACGGGCCGGAGCTTCCCTGCGGCGACGGCTCGGCCAAGCCCTTCGTGGACCCGATTCTCGAGGTGGGCCTCGTCGAGCAGGACGCTCCGCGCCGCGTGTGGCGCCTCACCGAGCCCATCGTGGTGCAGGAGGGCGACGCCATGCTCGCCGCCCTGCCGCACGACGGGCAGGAGTTCCGCTGCCTCTTCGACCTCGACTACGGGGGGCACAACAACCGCATCAAGCGCCAGACGCAGTCATTCACGCTCGCGGGCGATGAGTACCGTCGGGAGATCTGCACCGCCCGCACCTTCTCGCTGGTGGAGGAGGCCAAGGCCCTGTGGGAGCGCGGCATGTGCCGCCACCTCTCCCCGGCGGACGTGCTGGTGATCGGCGAGGAAGGTCCGATCGACAACGCCTACCGCTTCGACAATGAGCCGGTGCGCCACAAGATCGTGGACATGCTGGGCGACCTGTACCTCGTCGGGTGCGAGGTCATCGCCCGCTTCGTGGCGTACAAGTCCGGGCACTCGCTCAATCACCAGATGGGCCTGAAGATTCTGGAGCAGATCGAGGCGAAGCAGTCGCGCGAACTGCTCACCCGCGGGCGCGAGATGGACATCCGCTCCATTCAACGCATCATGCCCCATCGCTACCCCATGCTGCTGGTGGACCGGGTGCTGCACGTGGAGGGCGACCGCAAGGCCATCGGCGTGAAGAACGTGTCGATCAACGAGCCGTTCTTCCAGGGCCACTACCCCGGCACGCCGCTGATGCCGGGCGTGCTCATCGTCGAGGCCATGGCCCAGCTGGGCGGACTGCTGCTTTCCAAGAAACTCGAGCACACCGGCAAGATCGCGGTGCTGCTCTCGCTGGACAAGGTGAAACTCCGCAAGCCGGTGGTGCCGGGGGACCAGCTGGTGCTCGAGGCGGAATCGGTGCGAGCCGGCGCGCGGACCGGCAATGTCAAGTGCAAGGCCTTCGTCGGCAGCCAGTTGGCGGCCGAGGCGCAGATCAAGTTCATGATGGTCGATGCCGAGCAGGATTGACCACGTGAGTGTCCCGGCCCGGGCGACAGACGCCCCGGCCCGGAGCAGACAGGCATGGCGAACATTCATCCCACGGCGATCATCGACCCCGGCGCGCGACTGGCTCCCTCCGTCGCGGTCGGTCCCTATTGCGTGGTCGGGCCGGGGGTGGAGATCGCCGACGGCACCGTGCTGATGAACCACGTCACGGTGCAGCGCGACACGACCATCGGGCGCGACAACATCATCTACCCCTACTCCGTCATCGGGGCCGACCCGCAGGACAAGAAGTACCGGGGCGAGCGGGCCCTGTGCGCCATCGGCGACAACAACCAGATCCGCGAACACGTCACCATTCACCGGGGCACGGGCAACGGGGGCGGCATCACGCGCGTGGGCGATGACAACCTGATCATGGTCGCCGCCCATGTGGCCCACGACTGCGTCATCGAGAGCCACTGCGTCATCGCCAACCAGGTGATGCTGGCGGGTCACGTTCACATCGAGGAAGGCGCCAACATCGGAGGCGGGGCGGGGGTGCATCACTTCGCCACGGTGGGCGCCTGTGCCTTCGTGGGCGGGCTGGCCCGCATCACCAAGGATGTGCCGCCCTTCATGATCGTCGAAGGCAACCCCGCCGAGGTGCGGGCCATCAACGCCATCGCCATGAGCCGTCGCGGCTATCCGCCCGAGCACATCGAGGCGGTGAAGGAGGCCTTCAAGCGACTCTACCGCACCAACGGGGCGGCGATCTCCGAGAAACTCTCCGGGCTGGTGGAGGAGTTCCCCGATGTGCCCGCCATCCGCAAACTCTGCGATGCGCTGGCCGCCGCAGCCGAGGGCGTGCATGGCCGCGCGCTGGAGGCAGCGCGGCCGGATGACAAGCGCGCCGCCCGCGCGGCGGAGGCGGAGACGGCGGCCAACGCGGGGTAATCATCCCGCTGCCGCAACGCGTTCATACACTTGGCGATGCCGTCGCCCTTCATCCTCGCCATCGAAACATCCCAGCGCCAGGGCGGGGTGGCCGTGCAGGGTTCCAGCGGCGATATCCACACGGAATCGCTCCAACCCGGCGGGAGGCACTCCGATGACCTCATCCCCGCCATCGACCGGCTGATGGCTTCGGCGGGGCGTACGTTCGAGGATGTGGCGGCGGTGGCGGTTTCCATCGGGCCGGGGGGATTTACCGGACTTCGCATCGGCATCACCACCGCGCGGATGATCGCCGAGGTCAGAGGGGTCGGCGTCATTCCCGTCCCAACCGCGGTGGTAGTGGCCGATCGCATCGATGGGCATGGGCCAATCCTCGTGGCCCTGGCGTCCAAGCGCGAATCGTGCTGGGTGACGCGCTTCGGGCGCGGCGGCGATGACCACTGGATGATGACCGGAACACCCGGCGCGGTGACTGAAACAACCATCGACCTCACTGGTGTTCATCTGTTGGTCGGGGACGAGCACCTGCCCGCCGGCATTCGCGCCCGGTGCGAGCAGGCGGGTGTGCCCGTTCTCCCGCCCACGTTCGACCCCGCGGCGTGCCTGCACGTGGCACAGCGGATGTGGTCACGCGACCCGGGCGTTGCGGTGGACCCGGCTGCGGTGATGCCGCTCTACGCCCGTGAGCCGGAGGCGGTGGCGTTGTGGAGAGGACGAAGTGCTGACGGTGTTCGGTGATCGGTTGTCGGTCGTCGGTGTTCGGTCTTGACCGCTGACGGCTGACCTCTCTCCAGCCGCCATTGGTGCATATTCCCGACAGCCCGATGCCTTGTGTTCCGCACCGAGTGCCCAGCGCCTCATGCCCAACGCCTCCCCTGATGGCTGGTGGCTCGTTCCTCACCCCTCCGCCACGCCCGATATCACTTGCCTGAGGCGGAATCCGCATCATCTTTTCAATCTGGGCAATCTGAGAGGGGGTGGTGAAACGTTCACCTGTGAAGTTGGGTCATTGGGGGGTCGATCACAAGTCAGGCAATCTGGGAAGTTCAGTGAAGCCAGTTTGCCGCGATCCTCGGATAGGTGAGGAGGAGGAGAGTCGATATGGCCAATCACAAGTCGAGCAACGGCTGGAGCGCCAAGCAGGTCTTCACCACGGGCGAGGCGGCGGAGGTCTGCAAGGTCTCGCAGCAGACGATCATCCGCTGCTTCGATGCCGGGCGTCTGCAGGGCTTCCGGGTGCCGGGGTCGCGTTTCCGGCGCATCCCGCGGGCCGAACTGATCCGCTTCATGCGGGCCAACGACATTCCCACCACCCTGCTCGAGGAAGGCACCAAGCGCATCCTCGTGGTCGATGATGACCCGGAGATCATCACCCTCTACCAGGAAATCTTCTCCAGCGACGACCGCTTCGAGCTGCGGACCGCGGGCAACGGCTATGACGCCGGTCTGCTCACCGAGCAGTTCCGCCCTGACGTGGTGCTGCTGGACTACATGCTGCCCGACATCAACGGCAACGTGGTGTGCGAGCGCATCCGCTCGCGCGATGAGCTGGCGGGCACGCGCATCATCATCGTCTCGGGCGTGATCAACCAGCAGGAGATCGACGCCATGCTCAAGCTGGGCGCCGACGAGTTCATCAAGAAGCCCTTCGACGTGGCGGCCCTCAAGCAACGCGTGTGCGAACTGGCGGGTGTGTGAGGGAAGGTGTGAGGGAACAGCCACCAGCAACCAGGCGAAGGCGTCTGGAACTGGGCGCGACGCGCCGATGGCGGCTGAAGAGAGGTCAGACGTCAAGGCCGACCATTGACCACCCTCAGCACTCCGTTGTTCGCTGGTGGGCCTCGAAGCATCGACCCACCCTCTGCATCACTCAGCACTTCTCCGGTGTGACCCATGACCAGCACCGCCGGAACCTTTGATCCGCGACGACGGCTGCAGCTGATCCTCCAGCAGGTGGATCAACTGCCCACGCTGTCGTCCGTGGCGGTGCGTCTGCTGGAGGTGACCTCCAGCGATGAGTCCAGCGCCAGCGACGTGGTGCGCCTGGTCGCGTCCGACCCTTCGCTAAGCGCGAAAGTGCTGAAGCTCTGCCGCGCCGCCAGCCGGGGCGTGGCGGTGAAGGATCTGACCATCGAGCGGGCGGTGGTGCTGCTGGGGTTTGACGAGGTTCGGTCCGCCGCGCTCGCGGTGGAAGTGTTCGAACTGCTCGACGGCGTGGCCAGTCGTGGCGGGGAGACTCGCAGCGCGGACGGCGCCTTCGACCGGCTCGCCTTCTGGCAGCACTGCCTGGCGGTGGGCATCGCCTGCGAAGCCCTGGTGCGCGGTTCGTCGTATCGAGAGTCCATCGACCCCGGCGAGGCGTTTCTTGCCGGACTGCTGCACGATCTGGGGCAGCTCGCCCTGCACGCGGTGCTGCCCCGGTCGTTCGACACCTGCTGCGAACTGGCCGACCAGCACGGCCTCGACATCGACCAGGCATGCCGCCGGGTGATCGGCATCGACTCTCACACCGTGGGCAAGCACCTGGCCGACCACTGGCAACTGCCGGAGCGGATGGTCGAGTCGATCTGGCTCAACAGCCGCCCGTTCGACGCGGTGCCCGCCAGCGAGCACCGGGATCTGGTGCGGCTGGTGACGCTGGCCGACCTGATCGCCCGTCGGCTGCTGCTGGCTCACGCCGGCCACGGTCCGCAGGTGGAAGACCTGGCGTCGGTGGCGGGCTCGATCGGGCTGGAGCCGCGACTTGTCGAGCGCGTGTCTGACACGCTGCACGAGCAGGTGAGCGAACGGGCGGTGCTGATCGGGCTGGGTGAGACGACCAGCCGCGACCTGCTGCGGGCCACGATCGAGCGGGCCAACACCATGTTGTCGCGCGTGCGTCAGTCGGCGCAGCGTCACAGCGTGGCGGGACAGATCCGAACCCGCGCCCTGCGCGCCTGCCAGGTGCTGTTCGATGGCGCCATGCCCGGCGCCTCGCTGACCACGACGGTGGAGGCGGTGGCCCGGTCCGCTTCGTCCGTGTTCGGCGACGGCATGAGCGTGGTGGTTCACCTGCCGGGGGGCGCGGGCCCGGCCCCCGCCGCGCCGAGCGGCGCGCCGGCGGGTCGGGCGGAGATCTTCTGCTTCTCGAATCAGGCGGCGCTGGAGCGCACGGTCGCGGTGGACGTGGAGAGCCCGATCGCCTGGGGCGAACCGACCCATGGCCGGCTGAACGTGGTGGCCCCGTGGCTGGATACGCTGGCCCTGCCGCCCGAGATCGCTCGCGGGCACGGCCTGCGGCTGGCGTGTTCGGCGGACGTGTCGGCGATGCTGCTTCGGGAGAAGGACTTCGGCGGGACGGTCGATGCGCCGTCGCTGGAGGTGCTGCGTCACGCATGGGGCGCCGCGATCGCCGCCGCCGCGCTGGCCGAGCGTGCCTCCGCCGCCAGCGAGCGCCTGGTCGAGGCGCACCGCGAACTCGTGGCGGCGCAGGAGACGATCGCGCAGCACAAGGCGATGAAGGCGGTGGGGGAGATGGCCGCCGGAGCCGCCCACGAGATGAACAACCCGCTCACGGTCATTTCCGGGCGCGCGCAGCTGATGCAGCAGGAGTCGCTGGACCCGCGGGTGCGTTCGGGGGCGGATGAGATTGTGCGGGCCTCGCATCGGCTTTCGGACCTGATCACATCGCTGCGTCTGTACGCCGAGCCGCCCCAGCCAAAGCCGCAAACCGTGTCGCTGGTGGACCTTGTGAACGACGTGATGCGTGACCTGCGGGCGCGGCTCAAGCCCGCGCCGGGGGTGCGCGTGTCGATTGACGACGGCATCCCCCCCGTGCGCATTGACCGGGTGCAGCTGGGCGCGGCGCTGCGCGAGTTGATCCAGAACGCGCACGAAGCGCGACCGGGCACGGGAATCGAAGTGCGCGTTCAAATCGACCCGCTCGATGACCGATTGATGATCCAGGTGATCGATTCGGGTCCGGGCCTGAGCCAGACGGCGCTGGTCCACGCGTTCGATCCCTTCTTCAGCGAGAAGCCCTCCGGTCGGCAGCCGGGCCTGGGTCTTGCGCGGGCCCGTCGCCTGGTGGAGATCAACGGCGGGTCGCTCACGCTGAAGAACGGCGCCCACGGAGGGGCCGTCGCCACCATCGCGCTGAGCGGGTGGCGAGGGAGGAACGCCGCCTACCGCGAGGCCGCGTAGCGCCTCGGGAGGGCCGCGTCGATCACCCGCGACGATCAACCACCGCGAGGGTGACCGACCGCATGCTCCCCGACGATCCGAACTTCCTGAACGAACTGGACACCGAGCCGACGACGCCCGAGGGACCGGCCCGCGTGCTGGTGGCCGCGCCAGATTCGCCTGATCGAAGCGCGTGGTGCGAGGCGCTCAAGCGCGCCGGGCACGCCGTCACGCTGGCCGACACCGATGAGCGGGCGCGCCGGGCGCTGGCGACGGACACCTTCGACGCCGCCGTCATTCACGCCCAGGCGTGGAGCGGCGACGGTCTGCGGCTTGCCCGCCACCTGCATCGCTGCCAGTTCCGCACCCGCATGGTGCTGTTGACCGAGACGACGTCATTCGACCTGGCCCTCGAGGCGCTTCGGCTTGGCGCGGTGGATGTCATCCCCCTGCCAGCCGACGACGAGTCCATCTCCTATGGCGTGGCCTGCGCGGTGCTCAAGTCGCGTGAATGCGGACGCGACGAGCGACGGCTCATCCGCCTGCGCGACATGTGCCGCAAACTCAACGCCGCCAAGGTGGAGTCGTCGAAGCAGGTCGAGGTGCTCTGCCAGGATCTCGCCAACGCCTACGAGGACATCGCCGAGCAGCTCAACGAGGTGGCCATGGCCAGCGAGTTCCGCACCCTGCTGGGACAGGAGCTGGAGCTGGAAGGGCTGCTTCGCACCACCATGGAGTACCTGCTCAGCAAGACCGGGCCGACCAACGCGGCAGTGTTTCTGCCCGACCCGCACGGCGAGTACTCGCTGGGCGCGTACGTGAACTACAACTGTCCGCGCGAGAGCGCCGATGTGCTGCTCGACCACTTCTGCCGCGTCATCTGCCCGCAGATGGAGCAGGAGAGCGAGATTGTGCGCTTCGACGACGCCGCCGAACTGGCCGACTGGCTGGGAACCGACGCGGCGTTTCTCACCGAGTGCGACGTGGTGGCCTTTCACTGCAAGCAGGGGGACGACTGCCTGGCGGTGATGGTGCTCTTCCGCGATCGGCGCAACCCGTTCGCCGAGGATCTGGCGATGATCATCGACACGCTGCGTCCGATCTTCGCGCGGCAGGTATCGAGCGTCATCAGGGTCCATCACCGCGCCAAGCCCCAGTGGCCCAAGGAGGCCGCCGAGGAGGGCTGGGAGACGGACGAGGATTACGGGCTGGCGGCGTAATTACGAAGCGCCCACCGTCACCGGCACGCCCACGGGCACGAACTGGCGCCGGCACCGGGCTTCGAACTCCGCCCGGAACTTGTTGACGATCGTCCGCACCGCCCAGTTGTTGCCATCGGCCAGTCCGCAGATCGTGGTGCCGGGCATGGTGCCCATCGAACCGGCGATCTCCAGCAGCAGGTCGAGATCCTTGCTGGTGGCGTCGCCCCGCTCGATGCGAGTGATGAGTTTGAACAGCCAGCCCGCGCCCTCGCGGCAGGGGGTGCACTGACCGCACGACTCGTTCTTGAAGAACCGCACGATGTTGCGGCACACGGCGACCATGTCGGTGTCCTCATCGAACACCGTGGGGCAGGCGGTGCCCAGCCCCAGCACCTGGTATTCGCGGCCGATGTCGAAGTCGAGCGGAGCGTCGTACTGGTCCGTTCCCAGCACGCCCATGGAGACGCCGCCGGGAATCGCACCCTTGAACCTCTTGCCGCCGCGCATCCCGCCGCAGTGCTTCTCCACGAAGTCGCGCAGGGTGATGCCCAGGTCAAGCTCGTAGACGCCAGGCCGGTTGACGTGGCCCGACATGCCCATGAGTTTGGACCCGAAGCTCGGCGCGCTGTTGGGGTAGCGCGAGACGCAGCCCATCTTGCTGAACGCGTCGGCCCCGTTCTGCACGATGAAGGGCACGTACGCCAGCGTCTCGACGTTGTTGATGATGGTGGGCCGCTGGAAGAGCCCCTTCACCGCCGGGAAGGGCGGCTTGACGCGCGGCCAGCCGCGCTTGCCCTCGATGGCTTCGAGCAGGCCGGTCTCCTCGCCGCAGATGTACGCCCCCGCGCTGCGGTGCACGTAGCACTCCACGGCGAAGTCGCTCTTGCCGTTCATCAGGCCTTTCTTCCCGAAGATGCCCTTGTCATACGCCTCGCGGATGGCGTTCTCGACCACCTTGGCCTGGTGGTGGTACTCGCCGCGGATGAAGAAGTACGCCGTATCCAGGCGGCAGGCGTAGCAGGCGATGGCGATGCCTTCGAGGACGAGATGGGGGTCGAAGTCGATGAGCAGGCGATCCTTGAACGTGCCCGGTTCGGCCTCATCGCAGTTGATGGCGAGGTAGCGGCGGCCGCCGTCGGGCTTGGGCAGGAAGGTCCACTTGAGTCCGCAGGGGAAACCCGCCCCGCCGCGCCCGCGGAGCTGCGACTTCTTGACCTCATCGACGATGGCCGCTGGGTCCATGCTCAGGGCCTTTTCGAGGGCCTGATAGCCGCCGGTCTTGATGTACTCGTCATAGGAGACGATGTGCCGACCCTTGGGGTCGGCGAAGGGCCAGGTGGGGATGCGCTGGGTCAGAACGGGAGCGTTCATGGGCATGGGGAAAGTGTAGGAGATTCGTGCTCCGGAGGCAGTCGCCGCCCGGTCACCGCGTCAACATCTCGCGTGAGGTGCGCCGCCTGCGGCGCAACTCCGACGATGCCTGCGTGAACCCGGTTCGCGACAGGCGTCCCACCCTGAACCATCCGCGGCTCACGCCTGTCGAAGCCGTGGGCTGGACCTGATGCACCGACGGCACGACCGGACGTGCTGGTCAACGGATCGGCATCTCGCGCCGATGGGTGTGCTCCAGGTGATTCAAACGACGTGACGCGGCATCGGGTACGGTTCACGCCGATCCGGCGTCGGATCTCCGCACTTCCACTTCCTCGATCGTCGTCCGCCGCAGGATGACGTGCTCGCCCTGCTTCTCCTCCTCCACGGTGCGGCGGACCTCCGTTCGCTTCACCTGCTCCGGCGGAATGACGCGGCCCTTGTCATCCACCTTCGTACGCACGCCGCGAAAGATGTGACCGAGAAACTCGCCCAGCGAACGCGAGATGGACTTGGACTTGGACATGATCGGAGGATTCACCACAGAGGCACTGACGACACAGAGAAAACCCGGAGAAGGAACCACGGATGAACACAGATGAACACGGATAAGAAGAGGTCCGTTCGCCGCGCCCCTCATCCGTGTGCATCTGTGTTCATCCGTGGTTCCATTCCTGTTCTCCTGTTTTCCTGTTCTCCTGCTCTCTTCCCTTCAGTGCCTCTGTGGTTTGTCGTCTTCCGCCGCCAGCGAGTCGATGATCGCATCCAGCTTCTCGATCGTCAGCCCCTCGTGCAGATCTTCGTTCACCAGCGCCACCGGCGCGGTGCCGCAGGAGCCGAGGCATTCCATCGCCAGCAGCGTGAACTTTCCATCCTCCGTCGTCTCGTGAGGTTCGATGCCGAGTTTCTCACGAAGGTGATCAATGATCTCGCCGCAACTGGGGCTGCAGACATCACAGGCGATCGACTGGCACACGCCGATGGTGTACCTGCCGCGCGGCTCGATGTGGTACTCCTCGTAGAACGACACGGTGTCGAGCACGTCGCCAGGCGTGATCTCCAGGAACGCGGCGATCTCCTCCTGCGCCTGGTGAGGGATGCAGCCGTAGTGGTGCTGCACCTCATGCAGGATGGGCATGAGGGCGCCGAGCTTCGTTTCGTATCGAGGCAGGATGACCTCGGTGAAGCGCTGTTTCATCTGCGGCGTCAGGTAGGGCTCCTTCCGCCGCTCGATGGTCATTGTCGCACTGGGTTTGACGATCCAGGCCATGGGTTTGCTTCGCGATAGGCACTAGGCACTGGGCACTAGGCACTGGGGTGGGAACTCCGGAACACAACGGTTTCATGACGCACTCGTGCCTGATGCCGAGTGCCCAATGCCTTCTCCCCTCACCTCACCGATCCAACTCCGCCGCGATGATATTCAGCGACCCCAGCACCGCGACCACGTCCGCCAGCTGGTGCCCCTCGATCAACTTGGGGAGCACCTGGAAGTGGATGAACGAGGGCGGCCTCACGGACACCCGCCACGGGCACTTGGTGCCGTCGGCGACGATGTAGTACCCCAGCTCGCCGTTGGCCGTTTCCTGGGCCGCGTAGCACTCGGCCACGGGCGTGTCCCAGCCGCGGTTGGTCATGACCAGTTCGAAGTGCTGGATGAGCGCCTCGATCGAGCCGTACACGTCCGCCTTCTCGGGCAGCCGCGTCTTGCCGTCGGCGTAGGCGTCCACGGGACCGTCGGGGATGGCGTCGATCAGTTGGTCGATGATGTGCATCGACTGCTTGATCTCCTCGACGCGGACGAGGTAGCGGGCCAGGGAGTCGCCCTCGTTGGATACGGGCACCTTGAACTGCACCGCCTTGGCCCCCTGTCCATCCCAGTTGTCCTTGTAGCACAGATACGGCTCATCCTTGCGCAGGTCGCGCTTGACGCCCGAGGCCCGGGCGATCGGGCCGGTGAGCGACCAGGCGACCGCCTCCTCGCGTGAGATCGTGCCCACGCCGCGCGTGCGATCGAGAAAGATGCGGTTGGTGTTCAGCAGCGTCTCGATGTCGGTGATGGCCTTGGGCAGGCGCTTGTCAATGACGTTGCGGACCATCTTCTGGAAGGTCGCCTGATCGGGCAGGTCGCGCATCAGCCCGCCCACGCGCGTCCAGTCGGGGTGGAAGCGCTGGCCGGAAATGTAGTCCACGATGTCGTAGATGTTCTCGCGCTCGTTGAAGCCGTACAGGAAGCCGGTGAAGGCCCCCAGGTCCAGCGCCGCCGCCCCCACGCACAGCAGATGGTTCTGGATGCGGCCCAGTTCGGCCATGATCGTCCGCAGCACCTTGCAGCGGGGCGTCAGGTCGATGCCGAACAGCGTCTCCACCGCGTGATGCCACGCGATGTCGTTGGCGATCGGCGAGATATAGTCCATCCGGCTGATGGTGCAGACGTACTGGTTGTAGTTGTGGTGCTCGCCCAGCTTCTCGAAGCCCGAATGCAGGTAGCCGATGTGCGGCGTGCAGCGGGCGATGCGCTCGCCGTCCAGCTCCAGCACCAGCCGCAGCGTGGTGTGCGTGGCGGGATGCTGCGGCCCGAAGTTGAGCACCCACCGATCCGGGGCATCCACGTGCTCGCGCAGATACTCCGTGGACTCGATGTCGATGCCGTAGGCGGCCTGATCTTTCTTGAGCGTGAAGGGCATGGGAGGGTCCGCGGGGCGGGGAAGTGCTGGGTGCTGGGTGCTGAGTGCTGGGGCGTCAGGACTGAGGACTGAGGACTGAGTGGAGTTCCGAACTCCGAGTTTCGTGGGTTCTTGTAGGGTGGGCCGATGCTTCGAGGCCCACCATCGGAGGAGTACTGCGTGCGAGGTGCCGAGTGCTGTGTGCTGCGCGAGTAGTCAATCTGCCCAGTGCCTGATGCCTCGTGCCCAGTGCCTTCCTCCGGGTGGCTCACCCCTCACCCCTTCCCCCACATCGTGACAGACTTCACGAAGTGTATGCGGCTGATGATACCCGGTGATCCGGTGGGTTTGACCTGCTTTCCCGTATCATCGTGGCATGGGACGCTGGTTGCGGCGCATCATCGCTTGCTTGATTCTGGGGGTGGTGACGACCATCGCGGTGGCGTGGGGAAGCACGCTCTTGGTCGATCTGAGCGTCAATCCTGACACATCCCGGCGGGCCATTGTGCTGGAAGCTCCGGGGCGCAGCTGGATCGGCGCGACGCAGGATCGCCCGACTGCCTCACTGGTCATCTCGTACCGCCAGCGCATGGCCGGTGTCAACAGAGTCCGAGCCGACCGATTCGTTCCCGAGCAACTGATTCCGCACTGGACCGGCTTCTACTCCGAACCACCTGAGTTTGCGCACCCGGGATGCGATTTGGTCGTCGAGATGGCGGATCGCCGCGGCTGGCCGCTGTACGCCTTGTGGAGTGGGCCGATTCGCGATGTCCGAACTTCGGGTGTGTGGGTATCGAGCGGGCCGGACGACGGCATCGACGTCGGGCTCGACCCGACGAAGATGTTCTATGGACACCAAGCAGGCCGCGAGCTCCCGCTTCGACCGATCTGGTGGGGATTGGTGGGAAACAGTGCGATCTTCGGAGTGCTGTGGTTCCCACTCCTGAACTGGCGAGCCGTCCGAACGCATCGCCGGCGCGCCCGCGGCCACTGCCCCCACTGCGCCTACGACCTCCGCCACGACCTCGCGCACGGCTGCCCGGAGTGCGGGTGGAATCGGGAGCGTGAGGGCATCGAGGGATCAAGGCACCGAGGCATCGACGGATCAATGAACCAAATGACTGAGGAACCGGGTGACGACGCGGGCAGGCGAAACGGGTGATGCCATCGCCCAGCCGCAAGCGTCATCCCGCGCTGAACACACGATTCACCCGCTGCCGCCACCACTCCGCCCCTCAATCATCCCAATCGCCTCGCGCGGCGAGCAGATCGGCAGCGCCGCCTCGCGGAAGTGTCGCGCGTTGCGGGTGACGAGCACCTGCGCTCCCGCCGCCACCGCCGCCTCGTGGGCCACGGCGTCCTCGAAGTCGCTCCACTTCAGTTGCAGCGCGGCCTGCAGCACGGCGTGCGTCACGGGTGCGGTGCGGGCGATGCGGAGCAGGCGATCCACCGCCTCATTCGCCGCGCCGCCTCCCAGCGCACGGCGGACAAGATAGTGAATCGTCGTCACCGCCCCAGCTCCGATGACCGCCTCGGCCCGCCCATACTCCACCAACGCCAGGAGCGCCGCCGCGTCCGCCACAAACGCCTCGCGCGCCAGGATCAGGTCCAGCAGGACATCCGTGTCGATGAAGAGCGTCAGCGGTGCTTCTCCTCAAGATGCCGCAGGTACGCCGATCGGTCCAGCATCTCTCCTTCGAGCAGCCCGCAGAGATGCCGCGTGTTGGGGGGCAGCGCATCGCGATCCGGGCGCTTCCGTCGCGGGCGGCGTGGTGAGCCCACCAGCGCGGCGAAGTAGTCCGCCACAATCTGCGAGAGCGACTTGCCCTGCTTGGCGGCGGATGCCTTGGCCCGGCTGATCAGGTCGGCATCCAGGCGGAGCGTGAGTTTGGTCTGAGCCACGGCGTACTCCTGACGTACAGTCTACTTCTGATTATACGTCATTTCCGCCAAGTCGGCGAACGCGGCTCGGACGTTCACCAGTCCAGCCACGCCTGCCGCAGCCCCTTCGTGACAGGGCCGACGTCGCCCTGGCCGATGCGCGCCTGCTCCACCCGCACCACGGGCAGCACGCCCCAGGACGAGTTGGTCAGAAAGACCTCATCCGCCTCGCGCAGATCGTCATAGTCGAGCATGCGGCGGATGTACTGCAGCCCCAGTTCCTCCGCCGCTTCCAGCAGCATGGCGCGTGTGACGCCGGGCAGCACGGGCGAGGGAATGGTCGCGCCCGTGCCCACGCCGACCTCCTGCTCCTCGCCCCGGGCGATGGGTGTCATCAGCAGGCCGTCCTTCACGAGGAAGATGTTGCTCACCGAGCCGCCGCAGAGATGATTGCTCACGCTGAACCAGAGCGACTCGGCGGCTCCGGCGGCGGCGGCCTGCTGCAGGGCGCTCAGCCGAGGCCAGTAGTTGAGCGTCTTGTGGCCCTGGAAGGGGTCGAGCGGGTTGAGGCGCGAATCGGCGATGGTGACGGTGACCCCCTGCTCGAAAAACGCCTCGGGATAGCGCGTGATCGGCTGGATGTGGATGAGGATCGTCGGGTCGTGTCGTGGCGCGGGTTTCTGGGCCGTGTCCGAGGATGCATGTCCGGCGCCGGAAGAGCCCCGAAGCAGGTTGAGGTCACCGCCCGACAGCGTGAGCCGAATGCGGGCGTCAGTCAGTTGATTGCGCTCCAGGGCGAGCTTGACCGCATCGGCCAGGGCATCGACGTGCAGCCGCTCGGTCAGCCGCAGCGTCCGGGCCGACTCTTCCAGACGGGCCAGGTGCTTCTCCAGCCCGAGCACCGCGCCGTCGCGGGCGAGCATGGTCTCGAACAGCCCCACGCCATGCTGGAACCCGGCATCGAACGCGCTGATGCGGGCGTCGGCGAGGTCGATGAACTGTCCGTTGAGCCAGGCGAGCATGGGAGAGGCATTCGAGTCGGCGAAATCGAAGCGGTGGGGACAGGATTCGAACCTGCGAGGGAGACGAGCCCCCTACCGGTTTTCAAGACCGGCGCCTTCAACCACTCGGCCACCCCACCGATGGGCCGCATGCATTGCGGCGTCGGTGCGGGCAATCGTAGCGCCGGTGACGATGGTTGTCGGTGATGGCCGCGTGCCCGCACATCACCGTTCCTCTCGATGCCGGTGCGGTCACCGCGGCCGGTCAATCCCACCAGAACTCGATGCGCCTGCCGGACCTGAGCGCCTTGGCCACGGCCTCAACCCGATCTCCCTCCGCGCCGGACATCAGGTCGGAACAGAACTCGCACATCCGGCGCGCCAGGTCATCGGGGCGTTTCACGATCTGAAGGAACTCGATGATGACGGTGTCAAACCGAAGCCCCTTCAGGTGGAACGGCTCCTCCCGCTCCAGGGCTCTGAACCAGCGGATGATGTCATCCGTGCGAAGTTCATCGTCGTTGCCGCGCACGCCGAACGCCGCCATGGCCTCGAACTTGTCGCCGGTGGGCAGCAGCACCACGAACTGCACCATGGGCCCGCACCCCAGCGGCTTGCCTCCATCGAGCAGCAGGAAGCCGGCGCGCTCGACCGGCTCGGCGAGCGCCCGCACCATCGCCGTCGCGCGCTCATCGAGGGCGGCGTAGTCCTTCGCGAAGCGCCGCCCCCACTCGCGTGCGCCTTCCACGGTGTCGAGGCGCGGGGGCGAGCCCGGAGCGTCTCCATCGTTCAGCGAGAGTCGAAAACCCAGCGCGCCGGGAAGGTTGGGGATCGGCTCGCCGGCGACGCCGATCGCTCCCGCCACCTGGCGTGCCGCGGCCTGAAAAGCGGGCTGTTCGGCCCGCTCCGCGAAGCGGTACGGCGCGATCCACA
Organism: Phycisphaeraceae bacterium; assembly: GCA_015709595.1. Classification (NCBI taxonomy): domain Bacteria; kingdom Pseudomonadati; phylum Planctomycetota; class Phycisphaerae; order Phycisphaerales; family Phycisphaeraceae; species Phycisphaeraceae bacterium. The sequence continues at coordinate 636,043 of CP054178.1, read as the reverse complement.
ACTCGTCCTGGGGCCGCACGACCGCGCCCGCCGCCAGGAGCAGCCGCGCCGAATCCATGCGACGATGGTTCACCGCCGCCACCAGCGGCGTTACGTCGGCGTCGCCGGCGAAGTTCACGTCCGCGCCCGCCTCCAGCAACGCTTCGAGCACATCCGTCGAGCCCCATGCCGCAGCGTCGTGCAGGGCGGACTCACCGCTGATGAACACCGTGTTCCGCTCGTCAGCGGGGATCGATCCCGGAACCTGCCAGGCGTTCACATCCGCGCCGGCGGCGAGCAGCGAGCGAACGATGCGGGAATTGCGCCGCAGGGCCGAGACGCGCAGGGGCGACTCGCCCCACTTCGCCACGTGATTGGGGTCCGCGCCTGCCGCGAGCAGCGCCTCCACCACCTCGACCATGCCCCCGCGGGCCGCCGCGATGAGCGCGCTGCGCCCGTCCCGATCGGCAGCGTTGGCGTCGGCACCGCGCCCAAGCGCGGCCAGTGCGCCGGCCGCATCGGCGTGGCGGAGCGACGTGAGCAGCGCGGCGTTGTGCCTGGTGCGCTCATCCGTCGTCAGCGGAGCGCCCGCCGCCACCAGCCGGTTCATCATGGCCACGTCGCCCCGACGCGCGGCGTGGTCCGCCGCCGACCGCCCGCGAGCGTCGGTGAGCGACGCCTCCGCGCCGGCCGCAAGCAGGCGCTCGACCAGTTCTCCGCGCTTGAATCTCGCCGCCGCGATGAGCGGCGTGGCGCCCGCGGGCACCGGGTGCGCGTGCGTGGACCGGCACGGGCCATCGTGCCGCCGGTTGACATCCGCGCCGTGGTCGATGAGCACCTCCGCCGACTTCACTCGGCCGCCCCGGATAGCGTGCAGCAGCGGTGTGCAGCATCCATCACCCGGATCGTCGGCATCGGCCCCGTGGCTCAGCAGCAGCCGCACAAGCTCGGGCCGGCCCGAGTCGATGGCGCAAAGAAGCAACGGCAGCCCATCGTCCGCCGTTTGAATGGCCCCCGCCTCCAGCAGCGCCTTGGCGCACTTCACGTGCCCCAGGAACACGGCGATGCCCAGCGCGGTTCGATCGAGATTCCCCACCTCCTCCAGCGGCGCGCCGAGTTCGATCAGGCGTTGAAGCACGGCGGCGTGGTTCGAAGCGGCGGCCGTGACCATGACCGAATCAGCACCCGGCGGCGCCTCCAGCGTCGCGCCCATTTCGATCAGCCGGTCGAGAAACCCCACGTGACCTGAATCGGCTACGGCATGCACCGCTCCCGCTATGCTGGCGCCGCGTTTCGCCAAATCCTCGAAGAGCGCCACGTTGTTCGCCGTGATGGCGAACGCCAGCAGCCCGCGCCCCTGATGGACCACATCCACGCGCGCGCCCGCCTCGATCAGCAGGCGCACGATCTCCGCCTCACCTCGCTGCAGCGCATCCGCGAGCGGCGGCGGGTCCACGCTGTCATCGTCGGAGTCGTCGTCATCATCGGGTGCCTGCGGCGCGGCACGATTGGGGTCCGCGCCGGCGCCCAGCAGAAGTTGAACGCTGGTCGGCTCACCCAGCCGCACCGCGAAGTCGAGGGCGAGCGAGTTCTCGCGTCGGGGGTCCGCCCCGGCTGCCAACAGGATTCGGACAATCTCGGTGAAACCGCCCGCGGCGGCGGCCATCAGCGCGGTCTGCTCGTACTCGCCCGGCTCATCCACGGGCGTGCCGCTCGCCAGCAGGCGTCGAACCTCATCAATGTTCCCCTGCGAAGCCGCTTCGTAGATCGTCGTCATGGCCCGCTCTCGAGGCGCTTGAGCCGGATGTTGCGAAACCGCACTTCATACGCGCCGCCCGAATGCAGTTGCAGGCCGATCAGGCCGTCCGCCGCGGCGCGGCCCTGCTGTTCGTCGATCACGATGACCGTGACCTCGCCGTCGATGCGGTGCTCCAGCCGGTTGCCGGCCGCCCGGATGGTGTACTCGCGCCACTGGTCGAGGGCGATGGGCGCGCTCCCGCCGAGGGCGGCCCCATCCAAGGGCGACTTTGAGCCATCCGCCGCGATGCGGATCGCGCTGGGGCGCGTGGCGACGATGCCCCGGCCGCCCTCCTCGTACAGCATGGCGGTGTAGTCCGGCTGGGGGTGGATGTCGCACTGGTAGCCGTGCAGCCCGAAGTCGCCCACCTGCCGCGCCCGGTACTGGATGCCGGAGTTGTTGTTGCCGAGAAGCCGCACTTCGGCGCGAAGCTCGAAGTCGCCCACGGTGGCGCGTCCTGCGGTGCGGCTGCCCCGCCAGATGAGAAACGTGTTGGCCAGAAGCGGGTTGGCGGCGGTGGCGCGGCCGACGATCTCGCCGTTCTCCACCTTCCAGAAACGCAGGTCGCCTTCCCAGCCATCGAGGGTGCGGCCGTCGAACAGGGGCACGAATCCGTCGGCGTCCGCGCCGCTCGTCGCGCCGCCGGATGCGCCCGGCTGTCGGAACATCGGGTTGCGCGAATCGCCCTCGGAAAGCAGATACGCGAGCAGATCCTTCACCTCCTCGGCGTTGAGGCGATCAAGCAGGGCGGGCATCATGGGCGACACGGCGGAGGGGCGGCGCTCCGTGATGGTCGCGGCCTCTACGTCCACCGTCAGGTCCGGCACGAGCATCGACTGCATGATGCGCAGCACGCCGTCGCGCTCATCCATGATGCGCCCGATGACCAGTCCACCGCCTTCGAGCGCGAACTCGGTCATCTGGTACTGGTCGGAGATGGTGCGGCTTGGTTCGATGATGGCCTCGGCCAGGTCGCGCACCGAGAATCGCGTGCTCAGGGCCGTCAGGTCCGGCCCGCCCGCCCCCCCGCGTCCCAGGCCCGCGAAGCGGTGGCAATCGGTGCAGCGGGCGGCGGCGTACATGCGCGCCCCGTTGTCGTAATCGCGGTCGGTCAACCCCTCCTTCGAGATCATGGCGACGAGGTCGTCCACGGTCCACTGCCGCCCCGGTCCGCGCGGCTGAGGGATGTCGCCCGCCAGCAGGGGATCCTGCGCGGTTCCGATCGTCTCATAGATGGCTCTCTCGGATGGCGGCACGCGCGACAGGGCGTCGCGCCGGATCATCTCAAGGAAGCCGGAGAAACTCAGCCCGCCGCTGGTGCGCCTCGCCGTGTCGAACCAGCGGAAGTACCGCTCACGCAGGTCGGGCGTCCAACCGACGGTCGCGTTGCGCAGGGCGAGCGCGTAATGCACCTGCTGCCGCTGCGGCGGGGCGCTGGCCATGCGCAGAATCACCTGGCCGTAGGCATCGCTGCGCGAGAGCAGGTCGCGGTCGATCGGTTCATGCGTTCTTCGATCCGTCGTCTCCATCAGCGGAATGGTCCGCGCGACGACGCGGGGCGAATCGAGGTAGACCAGCAGGTCGCACAAGGCGCGGTCCAGCAGGTCGTCTCCCGCCGGGTAGAGCGGCTCGAAGATCGCCGCCAATCGGCTCGCCTCGGCGGCGCTCGGCTTGCCCATCCGAATGAACGCCAGTTGCCAGGCGCGAAGCCAGTCCAGCCGCAGGGACGATTCCAGACCCTTCCACGTCAGCCCGCGCAGCGCGTCGATGACGATGCTCCGATGTTCGGCCCCGCCCACTCGGGCCAGCGCGATCGCGCCGTGGATGCGCCGACGCGCGTCCGGTTCGACCCCCACGCGCTCCGCCCAGCGCGTGGCCGGCTGGTGCTCCAGCGCGGTGCGGGCGGCGAAGCGCACGAAGCGATCCGCGTGCCCCGCGTTGCGCCAGATCAGGTCGATGGCGGCCTCCGGCGCGTCGGCGGCGTGGAAGCCCTCCAGTTCGCGGCGCAACGTGCGGAGTTCGGTCTCGCGCCGCTCGTCGGACGGCTGCTCACGGGACGCGCGGTCGGCGGATTCGTCGCGCTCCGCGGCGCGCACGCGGTAGATGGCCGAAGGCACGCCCCGCCCGCCCACCACGAAGTACATGGCCCCGTCAAAGGGGTTGATGACCACGTCCGCCAGCGGCAGGGGGCGCCCCGTGAGGAATGTCTCCCGCCTCGCCGAGTACGTGGCGCCTGCCGGCTCGAGATGAATGGCGTGGATGGTGCCGAATGTCCAGTCCAGCGCGAAGAGCGCGGTTCGGTAACGCTCCGGAAACGCCGCGTTGGCGCCGAACACCACGCCCGTGGGTGAGCCGGGGCCCATGTCGATGACCGGGGGCAGGTTGTCGGGAAACTCCGCGGGCCACTTGCCCGTGCCGCTGCGCCAGCCGAACTCCGACCCGCTGGTGACGTGGCAGATGCGGGTGGGGCGATACCACGGCGCGCCCATGTCCCACTCCATGTCGGCGTCGTAGGTGAAGAGCTCCCCGTCCTCATTGAACGCCAAGTCGTAGGCGTTGCGAAAACCGATCGAGAAGAGCTCCCACGTTTCGCCTTCCAGCGATGTCCGGCAGACCCAACCGCCCGGTGCGAGAATCCCCACTGCGTGTCCCCCCGCGTCCCACAATCGGGGGAGGAGCAGATCCTCATCCCACACGCGCGGTGCGGCGGATCGCTCCGGCGCGGGAATCTTCGTGTGGTTGCCGCCCACGACGTAGAGCAGGCCGTCCGGCCCTTGGATCACGCCGTGCGGGCCGTGCTCGCCGCCGCCCTCGAAGGCGCGGATGAGCCGCCACTCCTCGTACACGTCATCGCCGTCGCGGTCGTGCGCCACGTAGAGTCCGGGGCCCTGAGCCCGCCCCTCGTTGCACACCACGTACAGCGCGTTGTCCACGCAGAGCAGCCCCTGGGCGGCGCCGAGCGGCAGATCGAGGGCTTCGACGCGCGTCGCCGAGGCGTCGCCCCCGATCGGGGCGGGCGTGATGCGGAACAGACCCGCCTGCTGGTCGCTGGCGATCAGCCGCCCCTTGTCATCCGTCGCCAGCGACACCCACGACCCCTGCGAGCGAGGCACGCGGTAGACCAGTTCGACCGTGAAGCCCTCGACCACGGCGATGTGCCGGTTGATGTCCTCGTGCAGCAGTCCGACCACCTCGCCCCAGGGAGCCGCGCCATAGTCGGCGATCTCGCGGGCGGGAGACGCGGCTGGTTCCGTGGCGTCCGGTGCGGCCGCGCTCCATGCGGCGTCGGTGACGATGCGCCGCGTTGAGCCGTCCTGTTCGACGATGTCGATGACGGCCGCCAGTCCCGCCGGCCCGCCCCGGTTGCGCACGGCAATGATGACCTCCAACTGTCCGTCCGCCGCGTCGCTGGTCAGGTCCGCCACGCCCGGCGTCTCCCAGGCGTCGCTGGAGGCGCGCTGAGCGCCGTCGGCCAGCACGGCGGCCTCGTCATCCGCGCTCCAGCGAAGCTCGACGCGCCTGGGCGGTCCGGCGAAGGTGACCACCCGTCGAAACGCCGCCCGCTGGCCTGGCGCCGCCTCGACAGGCAGCCAGATCCAGCGTGGGGACGGCCCCTCAACCGCGACGGGAATCAATGTCGGCGCCTCCGTGACGGCCGCCGCCGCGCCGGATCGCGCGTCCCGCGCCGCCTGCTCCAGCGCCGCGGCCGTGGGCGCGGCGCTGGGGCGGCCATGACGCATCGTGCTCCAGATCGCCAGTCCCAGCAGGGCGAACGCGCCGAGCGCGCCAGCCAGCACCACGCGAAGGAGCGGTCCGGCGTCGGAAGGCGGGGATGATGGCGACGATCGGGAGGAGGGAGTCACGACTCCATGGTAACGCCTACAGCAGTTCCGCCGCCAGCGAGGCCAGCTCGCTCCGCTCGCTCTTGCGCAGGGTGATGTGTCCGCAGAGCGGCTGGGCCTTCATGTGCTCCACCACGTACGACAGCCCGTTGGAGGAAGCGTCGAGGTACGGGTTGTCGATCTGGTTGATGTCGCCGGTCAGGATGATCTTGGTGCCGTCGCCCACGCGCGAGACGATGGTCTTCACCTCGTGCGGCGAGAGGTTCTGCACCTCATCCACGATCATGAACTGGCGGGGGATCGACCGCCCGCGGATGTAGGTGAGCGGCTCGATGACCAGCTTGCCCTGATCGAGCAGCATCTCGATGCGCTGCTCGGTGGAGCGGCTTTCCGCCTCGTTGAGGTGCGTGCCTCGCGTGGAGAGCAGGTAGGCCAGGTTGTCGAAGATCGGCTGCATCCAAAGCGAGAGCTTCTGGTCCTTGTCGCCCGGCAGGTAGCCGATGTCGCGCCCCAGCGGCATGATGGGCCGGGCGGCGAGGAGTTTGTCGAAGCGCTCCTCCTGAAACACCTTGGTCATGCCCGCGGCCACGGCGAGCAGCGTCTTGCCCGTGCCCGCGCTGCCCAGCAGCGTGACCAGCTTCACTTCGTCATCCAGCAGCAGGTCCAGCGCCATGGTCTGCTGCACGTTGCGGGGCAGGATGCCGAAGACGGGCCTGCGCGGGCCGGAGATGGGAATCAGGTGATCGGTGTCGCCCAGCACGCGCGACAGCCCGGTGTGCGACGGATCATCCGCGTCGTGCAGCACCAGGTAGTGGTTGGGCATCACCTCGATCGCCTCGGTCGTCCCGTCCGGCAGGGTGCGATGCGCGAGGGGAGCGACCTTGTCCCACGGCAGTTGCCGCTCGTCGTAGAGTTCGTCGATCAGCGGGCCGGGAATGGTGATCTCATCCCACCCGCCGTAGAGCCAGGCGGCGTCAACCTTTTCGGCGAGGAAGTCCTCGGCCCGGATGCCCAGCGCGTCGCACTTCACGCGGGCGTTGATGTCGTTGGAGACGAAGATGGTGCGCCGCCCCGACCTGGCCAGCGCGTGGGCCACGCCGAGGATTCGGTTGCCCGGCTTGGTGGGATCGAGGTGGGGGGGCGCCGGGGCGGACTCGGCGTGGATGCGGATCATCCCGCCCTGCGCGTTCCATACCACCCCCTCGGTCAGCGTGCCCTTGGTGCGCCACTGGTCGATGTGCCGGATGACTTCGCGGGCGTTGCGGCCCCGCTCATCGTTGCTGAGCTTGAAGGCGTCGAGCTCCTCGATCACCGCCAGGGGGATGATGACCTCGTGCTCCTGGAACTTGAAGATGGCGTTGGGGTTGTGCAGCAGAACGCTGGTGTCGAGCACGAAGTGCTTGCGGTGGTTGGAGCCGTCCATGGCGCTGCTGGCGTTCGGGTCGTTCCGGGTCATCGGCGCTCCGCGACGATTGTGTCGGCATCATACCGCGCCGGGTGAATCGCGGGTTGCCGGTGCGTTCAGCAAGTATTCAGCGGGCCCAGCGCCTGGAAACGGCGGCGAAGCCGGGTGGATCATCCTCGCTCCATCCGATCAGCCCGGCGTGATTGCCGGCCGATCGAATGCGTCAAAAACAACAGACGCCGATCGGGTCGGAGCATCGATCGGCGTCTGTCCACTTCGCGATCGCGGGAGCCGCGACATCGCGTGGATGAGAAGCTGCCGCGCCGAGTCGACCGGAGCGAGCATGATCCATCCGCGTTGAGTGTACACCAACCCGCGCGCCTTGAGCAAGTGCGGGGAAGGAAAGAGGAGAGCAGGCGGACGAGCGCGAACCCGCGGGAGAAGCGGACGGGCGCGGATCGAGCGCGTTCTGCCGACAGCCGATAGCCGACAGCCGTTCCGCGTTCGCGTACCATCATGCAATGCGACGGTTCTTCAACGCACTCGGCGAAACGCTCGGCGGGCTGTGTTCGCTGCTGCGGCTGGGCTGGCAGACCAAGTTCCGCTTCAGCGGCCCGTACTGGCGCTGGCGTCACGAAACCGCCTTTGGGCGAGGCGAGCCGCCCGCGGGCGAGAAACGCCGGGCGATCCTGCATTACGCGCGGTGGATGTGGCGGATGGGCCGCGCCGGCTGAGTCCGCTGCGAATCAACGTCCACCGGTCGGCACGAACCCTGTTGTTGCTTCACCGGACTTGACCGGCACGCCGGGAATCAGAATCTCCACGTCCAGCGCCGCACTTCCCGGCTCGAAGGACGCATCCGCTGTGTACAGGTCGGGCTTGAGCACCATGTCCACGGTCTGCACGTCCCCGGGCAGATCATCCAGGTTGAATGCGGCCAGGTTCAACGGTTCGCTCTTTCCCTGGTGGATGATGATCGTGCTCATCGGCCATTCCCGGTCACCGGCGCGAAGCCAGGCGCGGAACGCGAAGTTGGTCGGCGCATCGGTCACGTTCAGCGTGCCGCGCAGACTCGGACGCCGGGCCTGAAGACCGCGCGTGAGCGGACCGATGGTGATTGCCCGTTGCATGGCCGACGCGAGGTTGGCGTCACGGGTTGGCGTGACGAGGGGCTGATCGGCGGCGACTACGGTCACTCGCCACCAGATCTCCTCGGTCCATTCCTCGTAAGGCGGATCGAATCCAATGGGGAAACTCGGTCGGCCATTCGGGTAGTGCTTGGCCCGGACACGAAATCGCGCTGCCAGCTCATACTCGCCCGGGGGTTGCTTGATTCGCACGCCATATCCAACCCCTGGCATGGAAATCTCGCCCACTACACGCCACCTTGGGCTCGTTTCAAGGACTTCGTAGAGCGTCGTGTCACCCAGCCGGAGTGACTCAAGCCATGACTGCTGATCCACGGAGTGCCAGGTGCGCCGGATGGTTCTTCCGACGCGCGGGTCATACGACATGCGCAGCGGCATGATTCCGCCGGTGCGGACACGCCTGACCTCGGCCAGTTGAAGGCCCGGCGCTTGCCGCAGGAAGCGCTGCAGCTGCTCCGGTGCAAGCCGACCGTCCTCGAGCGCCAGGTAGATCAGGTCGCCCCAGCGGGAGTTCCACTTGGTGGTACGATCGGCCTGCATCGTCAATGCGAGTTCAACGAGCGACGCCATCTGCGACTCGCTCAGCGCGCCGCTGTCCCACCGCTTCCAGAGTTCCTTCAGCGCATCATCCGCCGTGAGCAGGCCGCCGTGACGGGCTTCAAGTGTGAGCCACCACACCGGCTTGATGGCCATCCAGTCCACGTTGCGAAGATCACGCTCGGCTCGGAGTCCAATCGCCGCGCCTGAACCGACGACACCCGCGACGCCGAGGACAACGAGCGTTGACGATCGTCTGCGGTTCCCGATTCGGATCGGCTTTTTCCCGCCCAGCGCGCGGCCGCATTCCGGGCAGCGCTCCGGCAGCGCGGGCGTACCTGACAGGTCGTATCGGCACGTGCGGCAAAGGGGGTGGTCATCGAGCCGACGCCCGCGCCAGCCACGAAATGCCAGTCCGAATCCGGCCAACAGCCCCAGTCCGAAGAGGACATACCACCACATGCCCTGCAGTGTACCTTCGATGCCGCCGAATCAACCCGCCACCTTCGCCCAATCCACCGGCTTGTGACAATCCAGTGACACGAACTCGACGCCCCGGTCCATCACCTCGACATACTTCTGCACCGCGCCGGTGTTGAACAGCACGATGCGCTCGTCAGGCCGAACCCACCCCGCGCGCAGCCCCTGCTCCAGCACATCCAGCCCCGCGGCGGATTCGGGGCAGAGGGCGACACCCTCCAGTTCGCAGCCCAGCCGCATCCACTCGATGAGCCGCGACTCATCCGCCGCCACGGCCCGGCCGCCGCTGGCGCGCACGGCGTCGAGGATCATGAAGTCTCCCACCGCCCTGGGCACGCGCAGCCCGGAGGCGAGTGTGTGCGGGTTCGCGGGGGGCGGGGCGAAGCGCTCGCCCGCATCGAACGCGGCGGGAATCGGCGCGCATCCGGAGGACTGGCAGGCATGGAGGCGCGGGAGTCGTTCACCTTTCAGCCAGCCGACCGCCGCCAGTTCCTGCCACGCTTTCCACATGCCGATCAGCCCCGTTCCGCCGCCCGTGGGGTAGAGCACGACCTCTGGAAGGCGCCAGTTGAACTGCTCGGCCAGTTCCAGCCCCATCGTCTTCTTGCCTTCGAGGCGGTAGGGCTCCTTGAGTGTGCTGAAGTCGAACCAGCCCATCGCGTCGCGGCCTTCGCCCACGAGGCGGCCGCAGTCGTGGATCAGCCCGTTGACGAGGAACACCCTCGCCCCGTGCAGCGCGGCTTCGAGCCGGTTGACGATGGGCGTGTCGTTGGGCATGAAGACGAAGCACTCGATGCCCGCCCGGGCCGCGTAGGCCGCCGCCGCCCCGCCCGCGTTGCCCGCCGTGGGCAGGGCGATTCGCTTCACGCCCAGCGCCCTGGCCATGCTGACGGCCATCGCCATGCCGCGGGCTTTGAACGACCCGGTGGGCAGCCGCGATTCATCCTTGACGAACAGGTGTTCGACGCCCATTACCTTCGCCAGCCGATCGCATCGAAGCAGCGGCGTCATGGTCTCGCCCAGCGACACGATGTCCTCATCGCGTTCGACGGGCAGAAACTCGCGGTAGCGCCACAGGGTTGATTCACGCAAGGCGAGGTCGCCGCGCTTCACAGCGCGGCCGACGGCTTCAAGGTCGTAGCGCACCCACAACGGGCGGCCTTCGTGCGTGGTCTGCGGCGTGCGCGCGGGGAACCGGGTTCCGTCGATCGCCGCTTCAAGATGCGTGACATGGGAAGGCATGAGCGCGGCAGGATACCGCGCGCGGGGGGCCGAAGGAGGTCAGGAGAACGGAGGAGCAGGAGAACAGAGCGGCCGCACCGGGCGGCGTCTACGCCACTGTGCGCACGCCCAGCCCCTGCGGGTAGCGGTCACCCAGGGCGCGAAGCACGAAGTTCGCGCCCGCCCTGTCCAGTCCGAAGGCGTTCACCACGTCGCGGATGTTCACCGGCGGTTGATGGGTGAATCCCGCCGCGTCCAGTTTCGCGCCGATGTGCTTCACCAGCTCCTCCAGCCGTTGTCGGCGGCCGATGGCGGGACCGCGACGCTCCACGTCGGCCTGAATCTCGGCGGCGGTGAGGCGGCCGTCGCGGTCGGCGTCGATCTGTCCGACGATGCCCGGCGGGAGTTTCGCCTCGGCGGCATCGACCGCCTGATCGCCGTTCAGGTCGAACGCGCTGATCCACTGCTTGGCGAAGAGGGCCGCATCCAGCGTGGGATCGGTCGTCATCGCCCGCGCCAGGCCCTGCTTCAGATTCGCTCGAAGTTCATCGGCGGAGACCAACCCGTCGCCGTCGGCGTCGATGGCGGCGAAGCGATCGTCGGTCGCCCGCAGTTCGTGCTGCGAGAGGAGCCCGTCGCCGTCGGCGTCGCGCGTTTGCAGCAGGTGCTGAACGGTTCTTTCACCGACTTCCTTGAAGAGCGGCTCGAGCCGCGCCGCCAGGTCGGTGAAGGCGCCGGAACGCACGATGTCGTCGATGGCCGCCCGGTCGATGGACCGGATGGGCGGCAGCAGCGTCGGGTCAACGACTCCTGCCGTACTGGCGACCGTGGGCATGCCGCCCACGGGCCAGGAGCCGGTCGTGGGCGTGGTCGGCGCCACGTCGGCGGCGGGGGCCGTCGCCGATGTCCGGGGCTGGTTGCCCAGCAGGTGCTTGGCGTATTCGGTCAGTGAGGCGGCCTTGATGTTCATGCGTCATCTCCTGGGAACCAGTAGAGTCCTGAGCAATCCACGCGCCGCGCGAGCCCGACCGAGGGCCAAGCCGCGAGCTCCGCGGATGACGGGAGAATCCGCCGATCGGCTGGTCCCGCGCCGCGCCCGGGCGCGCAGAACCTGCGCTTCAGGGCGCAGAATCCGGGTGATGCGAATCGCCCATGTGCCGTGAGGGTTCTCGCCCCCTCAGCGCTGCGCGCCCCATCCCGCGCCGGGGCGCTGACGCGGACGAGGCAGTGCCTGCTCATCCGCCCTGTCCGGCCCGGCAGTGGAGCCGGCCCGGTACCCCTGCGCCAAGATGTAGATCTCCACCGACTCGCTGCGCGACGCCTTGGGCTTGAAGCCGCGGCAGTCATCGAACAGACCCTTGGTGCGGTCGAGAAGTTCGCGGTAGTCGGCCCCCTCGAACACCTTCATCACCACGCTGCCGCCGGGCCTCAGCAGCGCGGGGCAGCGGTCGAGGAGTGCGTGACAGAGCCGCACCGAGCGATGGTGATCGCCGCGCGGGTCGCCGGTGGTGTTGGGGGCCATGTCGGAAAGGATCACGTCGAAGCCGCGCCCTTCCGCTCCTGCCAGCCGGAGCAGTTCCGCCGGGTCGATGGCGGTGAAGTCGCCCTGCACGGTGCGGGTGTTGCTCCCGCCGCCGCTGGGACCGCCCCCCTGCGGCTCAGCGCGCGTGCCGAACAGGATCGGCTGCAGGTCGATGCCCACCACCACGCCGCGCCCCCCCACGCGCCGGGCGGCCACCTGCATCCAACTGCCGGGGGCCGCCCCGCAGTCGAGCACCCGGTCGCCGGGCTTGAGCAGACGCCGCTTGTCGTCGATCTCGATCAGTTTGTAGGCGGCGCGCGAAAGATAGCCGTCGCGCTTGGCCTGGTGGAAGTAGTGATCGTGAATCTCGCGGGTCATGGATGCGGACAGTCCACGGATGAACACGGATGAATCGGGATGTCGGACGGCGAACTGGGTTGCGTTGCGAGGCGAAGTGTATATGAGGATCGGGCGCGCATGACCGAGATTCCGGCCAGCACGGCGACAACGTCCACGCGGTGCGGGGGTTGATCCGGGTCATGCTTGCGTACACTGCGCCCGTGCTGGGCGTGCTGCTGTTCTTCGGCGTTGCGGGGCTGCTGGTCGTCGTCGTGGTGACGGGGCTGGTGGCGACGGAGATCGTCCGCCCCCGCCGCCTCACCGAGTCGTGGGCCATCGCCCGCGGGCTGCCCAGCGACCCGGGTGAGTGCGGCCTGCCGTTCACTTCCTGGGAAGCAACGATCGGCGAGCGTCGAACCCTTCCTGTTTGGGACGTGATGGGACAGGGCGGCGGCTCGGGACCGACGATCGTCCTGGTCCACGATCACGGTGAATCGCGGATTCCGCTGCTGGCGGACCTGCCCGCGTGGGCGAGCGTTGCGAAGCGCGTGATCCTCTATGACCGTCCGGGACATGGCTGGGCTGCCGGCATCGCCCGGTGCGGCGCGGGTGAAGGCGATCACCTCCGCCGCCTGCTCGAACATGTCGAGGCGGATCGGGTTGTGCTGATCGCGCTGGGCGAAGGCGGAGGCATCGCGACGGAGGCCATCGCAGATGCGTTGGTGCGTCGACGCATCACAGCCGCCGTACTGGTTGGAGAACACCCGACGCAGAGGACCGTGGTGCAGGAACGCCTGGCGGCTCACGGGCTGCCGCGATGGTTGTTTCGCCCGCTGGTCATGCTCACCCTGCGAGCACTGGGCGTTGGGGAAGCCGGGGAAGCCGGGGAACGCGGACGGACCTCGAACGCCCCTGTTCCGATCCTGCGGCTTCCGGCGAGCCGCGATGACAAGACCGACTCGCCGCTTGGCCCCGGTGTCGCGGGACGAGTGAGCGAGTTCCTGCGCCGGGTGTGTGGTCTATCTCCAGACGAAGAACCCTGCGCGGCCGGTTGAGCCGCTGCAGCAAGGTCGAGTCCGGTTCATGAATGTGATCCGGAGAGGCGGCGGGGTCTACTCGCCCTCCGGCGCCACGGCCACCTTGGCGGGACGCAGCACCATGTCGCCGACCATCACGCCGGACTGGAGGCATGAGACCACGTGGTTGGGCTTCACGTCCGCTGCGGGCTGGCGAAGCACGGCCTCGTGGCGGTAGGGGTCGAACTCTTCGCCTCGTCTGGCCTCGATCTTCTGCACGCCGTGCGTCTCGAGGGCCTTGATGAGTTCGGCTTGGACCATCTTCACGCCCCCCAGCAACTGCTCGACGGTGAGTCTGGAAGCGTCCTGGCTCACGGCGATCTCGAAGTGATCGAGCACCGGCAGCAGGGTTCGCAGAACCGCGACCACGCCGTTGAAGCGCTCACGCTGTTCGTTCTCACGCGAGCGTCGCTGATAGTTGGCGAAGTCGGCCAGCGCCCGCTGACGGGCCGCGATGGCGTCGTCACGCTCCTGCTGCAGTCGGTCGATGATCGCCGCGGTTTCGGCGCCGGCGGCGCTGGCTTCGGCTTCGGCCTCGAGCCGGGCTGCTTCAGCGGCGGTTTCGTGTTCAGTCGGCATGTCGTTGCGGGTCTCGGTCATGGCGGTCGGATGGTTGTCGTTCACCGGGTATCAGTGTTCGGCCTTCACTTCAGAAGGGCAGGCAAGTCAGGGCGTCACTCCGTCATACGACTGAGCGGTCCGGGCGTTCGCTGAACGGCGCCCCTTGAAGCGCCGAACCGCCTGGTCTGTTGCTCCTCATCCGCCCGTGAAGGCGTCCTTCACGCGATCCCACCACGAGGGTTGGTCCGTGCCCACAGCGAGGTTCTCCGTCTGGGCCAGCTGCTCCAGCAGCTTCCGCTGCTGGTCGGTAAGCTTGCGGGGCACGACGATCTGCGCCACCACCACCAGGTCGCCGGGCTTGCGTGATCGCAGGTCGGGCAGACCGCGGCCCTCGAGGCGGAACATCTTGCCGTGCGGCGTGCCGGGCGGAATGGTGAACTTGGCGGGCTCCTTCAGCGTGGGCACTTCGATCTCCGCGCCGAGCGCGGCCTGCGTGAAGGCCACCGGCAACGGCAGCACGAGGTTGTTGCCGTCTCGCTGGAAGATCCGGTGCGGCTGCACGCGAACGACCACGTGCAGGTCGCCTCGCACGCCCTTGCCGTCGGGGCTCATCTCCGGCGGCGGGGGCTCCCCCTCGCCCTGCACGCGCACCGCCTGTCCGTCGTGAATGCCCGGCGGAATGCGCACCGCCAGTTTGCGCTTGACGCTCACACGCCCCGCGCCGCGGCAGTCGGCGCATTTCTCGGTGATGAGCCGCCCGCGCCCGCCGCACTGCGGACAGGTGGTGACCATCTGGAACATCCCGCCCAGTTGAGCGCGGGCCACCTGACCCTGTCCCCGGCAGGTGGGGCAGGTGATGGGTTCGAGGCCCGGCTTGCCTCCCGTGCCGGAGCAGGTCTGGCAGACATCGAGCCGCTTGAACTCGACCTCGCGCTCGGCGCCGTCAAGGACTTCCTCGAGCGTGATCTCGACCTCGGTCTCCAGGTCGTAGCCGCGGGGTACGCCGCCGCGCCGCGATCGTCCGCTGCGCCCGCCGCCTCCGCCGAATCCCATGCCGGCGAAGATGTCGTTGAACATCGAGAAGATGTCCTCGGCATGCATGGAGGAGAAGTCGTGTCCGGGCGTGCCGCGCAGCCCCGCGTGCCCGTACTGGTCGTAGCGAGCGCGTTTTTCAGGGTCGGAAAGAACCTCGTAGGCCTCGGAGGCCTCCTTGAATCTGGCCTCGGCCTCCTTGTCGCCGGGGTTGCGATCCGGATGATGCTTCATCGCCAGCCGGCGATAGGCGCGCTTGACATCCTCGGCGGAGGCGTTCTTCTCCAGCCCGAGAATCTCGTAGTAGTCGCGCGTGGCGGGCACGTTGGGTCCACTCCCATTCGGACGAAAGCCCACGGCGCTGTGCCCGTGGGCTTTCCTGGTTCAAACGTCAGTGTCGCACGAGCGAGCCGTCACGCAACGGCCCCTTCCACCGGCTCGGTCTCATCCTTCAGGTCGGTGATGACGACATCGGTCGTGAGCATCAGACCCGCCACCGACGCCGCGTTGAGCAGGGCGTTGCGGGCCACGAGCGCCGGGTCGATGATGCCGGCGTCGATCAGGTCCACGTACTCGCCCGTCGCGGCGTTGTAGCCCACCGCGCCCTTGGCGGACTTGACCTTCTCGACCACCAGGTCGCCGTCCACGCCCGAGTTGCGGGCGATCCACCACAGGGGTGATTCCAGCGCCCGGGCCACGATGCCGTAGCCAATCCGCTCATCGCCCTTGGCCTTGGCGCTCGCCTTCTCAACGGCGTCGATGGCGCGGATGAAGGTCACGCCGCCGCCGGGCACGTAGCCCTCCTTGGCCGCGGCTCGGGTGGCGTGCAGGGCGTCCTCCACGCGATCCTTGCGCTCCTTCATGGCGGTTTCGGTGGCGGCGCCCACGTTGACGATGGCGACGCCGCCCGTGAGCTTGGCCAGCCGCTCCATGAGCTTCTCGCGGTCGTAGTCGCTGGTGGAGCGCTCGTGCTGGGCCTTGATCTGCGCGGCCCGGGCCTCGATGTCCTTCTTCTTGCCCGCGCCGTTGATGATCGTGGTGCTGTCCTTGTTGACGATGACCTTCTTGGCCCGGCCCAGTTCGCTCGGATCGATGTCGGCGAGGTTGCGTCCCAGATCCTCAGCGAAGAACGTGCCCCCCGTGAGCACCGCGATGTCGCCCAGCATGGCCTTGCGACGGTCGCCGAATCCGGGGGCCTTCACGGCGCAGACCTGCAGCACGCCGCGCAGGCGGTTGACCACCAGCGCGGTGAGGGCTTCGTTCTCCACTTCCTCGGCGATGATGAGCAGCGGTTTGCCGCCCGTCACCACCTTGTTGAGCAGCGGGATCAGGTCCGCCAGGTTGGAGATTTTCTTCTCGTGGATGAGGATCTGCACGTCCTCCAGCACGCACTCGGCCTTCTTGGGGTCGGTCATGAAGTAGGGGGAAAGGAACCCCTTGTCGAAGGCCATGCCCTCGACGTACTCCAGCGTGGTGTCGGCGGTCTTGCCTTCCTCGATCTCCACCACGCCGTCCGCGCGGACCTTGTCGATGGCCTCGGCGATGATGGCGCCGATCTCTCGGTCGTGGTTGGCGCTCACGGTGGCGACCTTCTCCAAGTCCGCCCGACCCTTGCACTTCTTCGCCAGGGCGTTGATGGCCTCGGCCGCGACCTTGGCGGCCTCATTGATGCCGCGCTGCACCGCCACGCCGTTGGCGCCCACGGTGACGTGCTTGAGCCCGTCGTTGAAGATGGCGGCGGCGAGAATGGTCGCCGTGGTCGTGCCGTCGCCCGCCACGTCGCCCGTCTTCTTGGCGACCTGGTGGACCATCTTGGCGCCCATGTTCTCGAACGGCTCGGGGAACTCGATCTCCTTGGCGACGCTGACGCCGTCCTTGGTGACGCCCGGTCCGCCGTAGGACTTCTGGATCACGACGTTGCGCCCGGTCGGCCCGAGCGTGGAGGCCACGGCGAGAGCCAGGCGGTCCACGCCGCGCTTGAACTCGAGGCGGGCGGCGGAATCGAACTTCATCTGCTTGGTGGACATGGTGGTGTTCTCGGCTAGCGGCTGTCGGCGAAAGATCGTGAAGACAGCAGGCGAACGAAGGGACGGAGCGCGACGCGATGTCAGGGAGCGGCGCTGGGCCGGCTGCGGCGTTGCCGCCAGCCGACGGCCAAGAGCCGACAGCCCGATGTCAACCCTCGATCAGCCCGAGCAGTTCGCTCTCGCGCATGATCAGGTGCTTGACATCCTTGATTTCGATCTCGGTCCCGCCGTACTTGGAGAAGACGACAGTGTCGCCCTTCTTGACGCTGGGCTTGATGCGCTCGCCGTTGTCGAGCAGCTTGCCCGGGCCGACGGCGACAACCTTACCCTGGACGGGCCGCTCCTTGGCGGTTTCGGGCAGGTAGATGCCCGAGGCGGTCTTCGTCTCGGGGTCGAGGGGCTTGATGAGAACGCGATCTTCAAGGGGTCGGACGGACATGTGAATCTCTCCGTGAGTCGTTGTTCGGTGTTGATCTGTTCAGTGAGTTTGTGATGCGAGCAGACGCGCCGAGCGGGAAGCGTCGCTCAGAACCCCATCCCGCCCATGCCCGGCATGCCGCCCATTCCGCCGCCGCCGTGATGGTGATGGTCATGACCGTGGTCGTCGTCCTTCTCCTTCGGCGCCTCGGTGATGATGCAGTCGGTGGTCAGCAGCAGCGAGGCCACGCTGGCGGCGTTCTGCAGGGCGGTGCGGTCTACCTTGGCGGGGGTGATCACGCCGTCCTTGAGCAGGTCGCTGTATTCGAGCGTCAGGGCGTTGAAGCCCTTGGGGCCCTTCATCTCCGCGACCCTGGCGACGACGACGGAACCCTTTTCACCTGCGTTGTCGGCGATGGTCTGCAGCGGCACCTTGAGGGCGTCCGCCACCACGTCCACGCCGAACTTCTCATCGCCGCGCACGCTGGCCCGCACCTTGTCGAGCGCGGCGGCGGCGCGGATGAACGACACCCCGCCTCCCGGCACGATGCCCTCTGCCACCGCGGCGCGCACGGCGTGCAGTGCGTCCTCCACGCGGGCCTTCTTCTCCTTCAGTTCCGCCTCGCTGCCCGCGCCGACCTTGATCTGGGCCACGCCGCCGGCCAGTTTGGCCAGCCGTTCCTGCAGCTTCTCGCGGTCGTAGTCGGAATCGGTCACCTCGATCTCGCGGCGGATCTGCTCGATGCGGGCCTGAATCTCCTTCGTCGATCCCGCGCCCTCGATGATGGTGCAGGTATCTCCCGTCACCTCCACCTTCTTGGCCATGCCCAGCTGGCTGATGGTGATCTTGTCCAGTTCCAGGCCCAGGTCCTTCATCACCGCCGTGCCGCCCGTGAGCACCGCGATGTCCTGCAGCATGGCCTTGCGGCGATCGCCATAGCCCGGCGCCTTGACGGCGCAGACGTTGATCGCGCCGCGCAGCTTGTTGATCACCAGCGTCGAGAGGGCCTCGCCCGTCACGTCCTCGGCGATGACCAGCACCGGCTTCTTGGCTTCCAGCACCTTCTCCAGGAAGGGAACCAGCTTGGTGAGCGAGTCGATCTTGTCCTCATGCACCAGCACCAGGCACTTCTCAAGCTCGACCTTCATGGCCTCGGCGTTGGTGACGAAGTTGGGGCTGAGATACCCGCGGTCGAACTGCATGCCCTCGACCACCTCCACGATCGTCTCCAGCCCCTTGCCTTCCTCGACGGTGATGACCCCGTCCTTGCCGACCTTCATGAAGGCGTCGGCCATGATCGACCCGATCGCCTGATCGTTGTTGGCTGAGATCGAGGCGACGTTGGCGATCTCGTCCTTCTTGCTGACGTTGATGGGCTTGGACTGCTTTCGGATGTCCTCGACGACGGCGTCGACGGCCAGGCGCATGCCTCGCACCAGGGCGTTGGCCTCCACGCCGGCGGTGATGTGACGCAGTCCGGCCTTGTAGAGGGCCTCGGCGAGCACGGTGGCGGTGGTGGTGCCGTCGCCGGCGTCATCGCTGGTCTTGGTCGCCGCCTGCTTGACCAGCTGGGCGCCCATGTTCTCGACCTTGTCGCGGAGTTCAATCTCCTCCGCCACGGTGACGCCGTCCTTGGTCACGGTGGGTCCGCCCCATGACTTGTCGAGCACCGCACTGCGCCCACGGGGCCCAAGGGTGCTCTTGACGGCTGCGGCAAGCTTCTCCACGCCCGCCAGCAGCGCCTTGCGGGCTTCCACGTCAAACGCCAGTTCCTTCACCGCCATGCGTCATCTCCTGCAGGATCGACCAGTTTCCCCGGTCGCGGCTCTCGAACGAGAAATGCGGTTCATGACTCGGAACAGGCCTTGGTCTCGTGCGCCCCATCGGCGCGGAGACAGACCTGCATCGTTTCTCCAACAGACAAAGGGCGCGCCACTCCGCAAGGTGTCAGAATTTCGTACAAGCTCATAAATGGATTGGACTTATGGATGCCAAGCCGCCTTCGGACCGATCTCCGCGTCTGACACGTCGCCATCGGACCATCCCATCGACTGCCAAGCTGGCAGGCGGCCGGTCACGGCGATCAACCCGATTGCGACACGAACAATCCCGGTCGAGCGGTTCCGAACCACTCCCGGACGTGGTAGGATTGCCTGGTCGGGCGACAACGCGGCGGGTGATCCCGTCAACCGCGTCCTCATGGGGGTAACAGCCGCCGGAGTGTGTTCATGGTTCAGACCGCCATCGCAGCCCTGTTGACCGGCTCGACGTTGGTCTGCGGCTCCGCCTCGTCGCGGTCCGGCGACGATCCCAGGCCCATTACACGCCATCTGGCGGTGGTCGAGGGCGAGGATCGGGCCGCGATCGATCCGGGCTTGTTCTTCGATCAGGTGGTCCGTCGGTATCGCGACATCTCCGTGTACGAAGATTCCGTGCTGATCGAGCAGGTAACGGCCCGTGACGGCGCCGCCGCGGTTCGTGAGGAGACGCACGTACAGTGCGCCATCACCGATCAGGGCGCGCTGCACGTGATCACGCCGGGCGAGCAGGTGCGCCGAGGCAGCGGACTGGGCCATCTGCTGCGCGGCACGCCGGCGGCGGAGGAGATCAAACGCCGCCTCGATCTGTGGATGGCGCCGCACCTGACGCTGCGATTCGAGGACAAGCCGCTCGAACGCTTCCGATCCGGCGTGCAGGAGGGCTTCACGCCCGTCAAGGCCGAGACGGTCACCGTGCGCGACGAAGAACTCATCCGGCTCGAACTGCGCTCCGGCGACGGACTGAGCGGGGACTTCCGCGCCATGTACGAGGTCTTCGTCAACCCCGACACCCTGCTCATCATGCGGGTGCGCGGCGTGCAGGTCATGCCCGACGGCGCCAACCTGCTCACGGACTACACCATCACGCCCAGGTCCGTCGTCACGCGCGAGGGCGTCGATCTGGCCCGTCCTGCCGCGCCGGCCGGGGCGACCATCTGACGCCCGCGCTCGAATGGTTCAACCCTCGCCACTGCCATCGGTGGTGCGTCGGTGATACCCTATCCATTGC
The DNA here is from genome assembly GCA_015709595.1 of Phycisphaeraceae bacterium. Classification (NCBI taxonomy): domain Bacteria; kingdom Pseudomonadati; phylum Planctomycetota; class Phycisphaerae; order Phycisphaerales; family Phycisphaeraceae; species Phycisphaeraceae bacterium. The sequence continues at coordinate 615,610 of CP054178.1, read as the reverse complement.
ATGAACACCGCTGAACTGCATGACCCACGCGAGGCGGATGAGCGCGACGCCGCGGAGCCGGTCGCCGCTCTCGAGCGCGGCGTCGTACCCTGCGCCGAGTACCCGCTGACGCAGCGCGTCGAGGCGCTGCTGCTGTCCACGGATCGTCCGCTGACGGACGGCAAGATCGCCGAACTGCTGGGCGTCACGCTCGAAGCGGGCGGGACGAAGGCCATCCGCGAGGCGATCGAGTCGCTCAATGCAAGCTACGTCGAAACGGGCCGCACCTTCCGCATCGAAGCCGTGGCGGGCGGGCGGCAGATGCTGACGCAGCCGCAGTTCGGCCCGGTGCTGCACCGGCTGCATCAGTCGCGCCTGCAGTCGCGGCTCACCCCCGCCGCGATGGAGACGCTCGCCATCATCGCCTACCGCCAGCCGGTGCTGCGCACGGAGATCGAGGCCATCCGCGGCGTGGCGTCAGGCGAGGTGGTCCGCACGCTCATGGAGCGGCGCCTGGTGACGATCGTGGGCCGGGCCGAGGAGATCGGCCGTCCCATGCTCTACGGCACCACGCGCGAGTTCCTGCGCGTCTTCGGACTCTCATCCCTGGATGACCTGCCGCAGGCGAAGGAGCTGCGAATCCCCGGCGTGAAGAAGAACCCGGTGAAGAAGAATGAAGGCGCGGGATCGGAACCGGACGCGGCAGCGGCTCAGGCGGACCCGGCGACGGGCTCCGTCGCGATGCGGGAGCCGGCGCGGGGCTGAATGGAATCGCGTTCCGCGGGTCCATCGCACGATCACAGGCGAGACGCCCGCGCCGCCGGCGCCGGTCGAGGTCGCCCATCCCCGGCGCCGCACGCTACGATGCGTGCATCATCCATCAGGCCGCCCGCACGGAGCACGTCATGTCAGTTTCACTCACGTTCCTGGGCCACTCCGGCTTTTTGATGTCCGACGGCACGACCACTGTCGCGGTGGACCCGTTCCTGACCGGCAACCCCGTCGCCACCATGAAGCCGGAGCAGGTGACCTGTCAGGCCGTCGTGATCACGCACGGGCACGGCGACCACATCGGTGATTCGGTGGCGATCGCCAAGCGCACCAAGGCCACGGTGTATGCCTCGTGGGAGTTCTACGAGTGGGCCGGACCCCAGGGCGTGACCTGCGAGCCCATGAACATCGGCGGGCGACTGGCGCTGCCCAACGGCGCGGGCTGGATCGCCTTCACCCAGGCGTTCCACTCCTCATCCAACGAGGGTCGCTACTTCGGCATGCCGATGGGCGCGATGATCCACCTGGGCGGACACACCATCTACCACACCGGCGACACGGGGCTCTTCAGCGACATGAAGCTGCTGGCGGAAATCTACAAGCCGGACGTCCTGTGCATCCCCATCGGCGATCGGTTCACGATGGGACCGGAGCTGGCCACGATCGCGGTGGAGCGGTTCATTCAGCCGAAGGTGACGATCCCGATCCATTACAACACGTTTCCGATCATCGAGATCGACCCGTCGAAGTTCGCGCCCAGGGGAACGCAGGTCGTGCGACTCAAACCGGGGGAGACGTGGCGCGCCGCCTAGCTCCGCCGCGGCGCGCGGCTGAGTGTTCCCGCATCATCGCCTGACGGATTCGACTCGCATGAAACGAATCGGGATTCTGACCGGCGGGGGTGACTGTCCGGGACTCAACGCCGTGATCCGGGCCGTCGCCAAGACGGCCATCTACCGCCATGGGCTGCGCGTCTTCGGCATCGAGGATGGGTTCCAGGGACTGCTGGAGGATCGCCTGGGCGAGCTCTCCGCGCTGCACGTGTCGGGCATTCTCGGACGGGGCGGCACCATTCTCGGCACCAACAACCGGTGCAATCCGTCCCGAGTCCACGTGGGCGAGGACGCCTCCGGAGCACCGCGATTCGAGAACAAGGTGGCGGTCTGCCTCGACACCATCCGGCGGCACGCCATCGACGCTCTGGTCGTCATCGGAGGGGACGGCACCATGAGCTGCGCCGCGCCATTCGTCGAGGCGGGCGTCAACGTCGTCGGCGTGCCCAAGACCATCGACAACGACATCGTCGGAACCGACATCACGTTCGGCTTCATGACCGCGGTGGACACGGCGGCCGAGGCGCTGGACCGGCTCCATTCCACCGCCGCCAGTCATCATCGCGTCATGGTGTGCGAACTCATGGGTCGCAACGCGGGGTGGCTCACGCTGCATGCGGGCGTGGCTTCGGGGTCGGACGTGATCCTGCTGCCCGAGATTCCCTTCGATCTGGATGTCATCTGCGCATTCGTGCAGTCGCGGCGCCAGCGCGGGCGCGGGTTCTCGATCGTGGCCTGCGCCGAAGGCGCCAGGCCACGCGGGGGGGAGGTGGTGGTGCAGCGCGTCGACGCCCGCAGCCACGATCCCATCCGCCTGGGCGGAATCGGCAAGTGGACGGCGGACGCCATCGAGCAGCGCACCGGCATCGAGACGCGCGTCACCGTCCTGGGCCACACGCAGCGGGGCGGGCCGCCCATCCCCGCCGACCGCGTGCTGGCCACCCGCTTCGGCGTTCACGCCATGCAGCTGCTCATGCGCGGGGCGACCGGGCGCATGGTGGTGATGCGCGGCGGCGAACTGGACGACGTGGACCTGCTCACCGCGGCGCACAAACAGCGGCTGGTGTCGCCCGACGATCCGCTCATCGACGCGGCCCGGGCGGTGAAGACGTGCTTCGGCGACGTACTGCCGGCCTGACGCCCCGCCGCGCGGCTCACGCGCCGCGGTCGCGGTATGAGGGCGGCGCGGCCCAGCGCATCTTGTCCAGCAGGATGCGCCAGTAGCTCATCGAAGGGTTGGTGATGAACCGCGCGCGTCGTTCATGACGGTCGATCGTCACCACGTCGCCGGCGCTCAGCGGCACCTGCTCCTGCCCGTCCAGCACCAGCGGCGTGCCGGGGTTGGGGCGGCGGATCTCCACCCGCAGCCGCGTCGCGGCGCTGAGCACGATCGGGCGGAACGCCAGCGAGTGGGGCGAGAGCGGCGTGATGATCATCGCCTCCACGCCCGGCTCGACGATCGGTCCGCCGGAGGAGACGTTGTACGCCGTCGAGCCCGTCGGCGTGGACACCATCACGACGTCGCCGGTGAGCACGGGGCCTTCGTCGCCGTTGATCGACAGCCCCAGTTCGATCATCCGGTAGGGCGGTCCGGCGGTGACGATGCAGTCGTTGATGGCGGTGCGCACAGACTTGACGGCGCCGGATCGGTCCCGCACTGTGGCGCGCAGCACCATGCACTCGCGCGTGGGAGGCGAGGGGCCGAAGATCATTCCGACGTGCTCGCGCAGCGAGTCGAGGTCGAACTCCGCCAGGAAGCCGAGCCGTCCGAAGTTCACGCCCACCAGGGGCAGGCCGCGGTCAAGAAGCCGCCTCGCCTGGGAGAGCAGGGTGCCGTCGCCTCCCAGCACCACGGCCAGCCGGGCCGTCTCGGGCAGCGACTGATCCGATCCCCGTGCGGTGTCGTAGACGCCCAGCACGTCGGCGTGCGGGTCGATGAGGCCGCGCACCTCCTGCACGCGGTCGCGCACCTCGGATCGGTTGGAATCCAGCAGCAGGATGGTGCGGGGACGCTCGGCAGGCATGGCGAAACGGTAGGCAGGGTGAGGCGGGCGCCGGCGCTGCCGTCGGCTGGCAGCCGTCAACCACCGTCCAAAAACACCCCACCCTCCGGGCGTTGATCGGAGGGTGGGCTGCCGATGGCGTTCGGTCTGGAACTCAAGGAGATCTTCAGTCGGCGTCCTCGGCGGCGCCGTCGTCGGCGTGACGCCGGCCCCGGTTGGCGTCGCGGTTGGCCTGCTCGAGCATCCGGCGCAGATAGGTGTTCTCGCGGCGCGTGGCTTCGAGGTCGAAGACGAGGTACTTCACGGTCAGCCGCAGGTGATCGAGCGATTCCTGCAGTTCGTTGATCGAGGCGTGGAGTCGCTCGCGGCGCTGCTGGGTCTCGGCGGCGAGCCGCTCCAGTCGGGCGCGGTCGGCCTCCGGCAGTTCCTTGATGCGTCCCATGAGTTCGGCGAACTTCGTCTGGAAGAGCTGCTCGTCCATGTCCCGTCTCCGTGTCTTGGCGTCCGAGGACGCATGTGTGGGGTTGACCGGAGGGAAGAGGAACAATCGTCGCGCCCCGAAGTGCGTTGGCGTGCCGGCGACGCGATGAACGCGCCGTCGACGCCCCGCGTGCCCATTTTCTGGGACACGCACTCACAGCCGTTCGTTCCAACCATGCGGGATGTTGCAGAAAATCAACGCGAGGCGTTGAAGCGCGCCACCGCCTTGCGCGCCGCGGGAGGAGCCGACGCCAGCGCCGCCTCCACGAGGCCGTGATCGAACCTCGCCTCCTCCAGCAGCCGGGCCAGGTGTTTCTGCCGCACGAACGCCCAGCGGTCGAAGTACTGCTCCAGTTCGTGCCTTGTGTGTCGGCTGAGCGGATCGCTCAGTCCGGTCTGCGCCACCGCCCAGTCAATGAGACTGCGTCCCACCGGCTCGAAGCGCCACAGGTTGAGCGTGGCCTTGAGCCGGGCCCCGAGCGGCAGGAATGGATCGTTCGCCGAAGCGGGAATGCCCATGAAGGCCTCCTCCGGCTTCCGCTTGCTGATCGAGGCGAGCCAGCCGCCCTCCGCGGGCGACTCGGTCGAGGCGGGGGCGGCGGATGTCGCAGCGGCGGCCCCGGAGGGGCTGGCGACCGGCGTGCCGTTCTCCGACGGGGCGTCCACGGGCGCCAGGGCGGCGCCGATGGTGGAGAGCGTCTTGAGGCCGGCGTTGCCGAAGCGGATCACCAGTCGCTGCGACGGCTTGCCGCCCACCGACACCGGGGCGACCTGCTGCACCACGCCGATGCCCCATTCCGGGCGATTCTCATGGCGGACGCGATCGCCGGCCTTGAACGAGATCGTTCCCTGCATTCTGGTCTCCATCCCGACGCTGAGGGGCCGTGGGCCCGCGCGCGGCGCGGATCATTCCGCTCGATCAGTCGGCGTCCTTCGGCCCCATGCACCGACGCCCCGACGATCGCGGGCGACCGTGTCGGTGCGTGCCGGGCGTGTTGGACGGGATTCCTCAAGCGTCCGCTTCGAGGCGGACTCGCGCGGGCTCATCGGCCCGCCATCCCGTGAAGAGTATAACCTCTCCCCGTCAGGAATTCATCCGCTCATTTCACCGGGTCGGTTGCGAAATCAGGAGTTTCCCTTCATGGCCGACCTGTGCATCGCGTTCCTGGGCGACATCGTGGGGCGTCCCGGGCGCCGGGTGGTGGAGCAGCAGATGGCTTCGCTGAAGCGGGATCATGCGCCGCACCTCATCATCGCCAACGGCGAGAACGCCCGCAGCGGATCGGGGCTTTCACCTTCGATCCTCGGTCATCTGCGGGCCGCGGGCATCCACGCCGTCACGCTGGGCGACCACTGCTACCGCGATCACAGCATCGTGCCGCTGCTGGAGCAGCCGGACGCGCCCGTGCTTCGCCCCGCCAATCTGGCCCGGAAATCGCCGGGAAAGCGCTGGATTCGCCTGGCGCCGCCGCCCGGTTTCTCCCGTTCGGTGTACGTGATGACCGTGCTGGGGCGCATCTACATGCCGCTTCCCGCCAATGACCCGTTTCAGTGCGTGGACGAGGTGCTCGCCGAGTTGCCCGAGCCGAATCCGATCGTCCTGGTTGAGGCCCACATGGAGACGACCAGCGAGAAGGTTGCGCTCGCCGCCTATCTGAAGGGTCGCGCGGCCGCCGTGCTGGGAACGCACACGCACGTGCCCACCGCCGACGCACGGGTGCTGCCGGGGGGGACGGCGTTCATCACCGACGTCGGGATGTGCGGACCCTACGACTCCATTATCGGACGGGAGACCGATGCGGTTCTTCGGCACATGACCACCGCGCTCCACATGCCCTACGGCGTCGCGGAGCATGGCGCCATGATGTGCGGCGCCGTGGTGCGCGTATCGGAGTCGTCGGGGCGAGCGTTGTCGATTGATCGGATCGAGTATCGGGCCGATTACGCCAGCCCGCCGTTCCGGACCTGAACGATCACGCCTCGATCAGCCCCTGGCGTTCCAGCGTCTCCAGCAAGCCGAAGGTCGAGGCCCAGCGTCTGAACTGCGCCGTCGCGCCGGACAGCCGCAGCAGCGCTCCGGCGGCACGGGATTCGCGCACGATCAGCATGATGGTGGCGAGCAGGCGACCGTTCATGACGCGCACGCCTGAAAGATCGATCTGAATGCCCGACACGCGCCGCGCCAGCGCGGCACGGGCGTCGTTCAGCAGGTGCAGCAGGCCGCTCGAGAGCGTCGCGTCCTGCGGCGCGGCCAGCCGGACGGTTGAAAACCGCGAATCGGCGGCCGGGGCGTGTGTCAGCCGTGACATGATCCTTTCTCCGGTTGTCTCCAACCCTACCCTGACACGGATACGCACGCAAGCAAGGGCAGTTGCCGAGATTCCATGTTGTTTTCCCGCGCGTACGACAACTCTCCCCCTGCTTGACGGAAGGACACGTCGGGCGTCACTGGATTCCACGCGGCATCGGGGATTCACCCATCCGTCGCCCGTCCCCACCCGCCGCCTCCCGGCGTCTCGATGATGAGGCGATCACCGGCGTCCACCGATGCGCCATCGACGGAGCGGAGTTCGACCACGTCGCCATCGGACCGCACAATCCGCTGAAACCCCGGCGCTCCGCGTGAACCGCCTTCCATTCCGAAGGGTCCGCTGGCCCGTCGCTGGGTGAGCACCGAGACCGCCATGGGCCGCAGGAAGCGCAGTTCCCGGACCACGCCGTCCCCGCCGCGCCATCGGCCGCGTCCGCCGGAGCCGCGCCGGATGACGAATCGCTCCAGCATGACCGGGAAGCGATGCTCCAGCACTTCCGGGTCGGTCAGCCGGGTGTTGGTCATGTGTGTCTGCACGGCGTCGGCGCCATCCCATCCAGGCCCGGCGCCGGAGCCGCCGCAGATCGTTTCATAGTACGACACGCGATCGTCGCCGAAAAGCAGGTTGTTCATGGTGCCCTGTCCGGCGGCCATCAGCCCCAGCGCCTTGATGAGCGTATCGGTGAGCCGCTGGCTGACTTCCGTGTTTCCGCCCACGACCGCCGGGCAACGGGTCGCATCGGAAAGATCGAACGGCGGATTCAGCAGCCCCGGCGGGACGTGAATCGACACCGTTTCCAGCATGCCCTCGTTGAGCGGCAGGGCCTCGCCGACCAGCAGGCGCAGCACGTAGAGCACCACGCTGTGAACAATGGCCGGCGTGGCGTTGAGATTGCCGGGATGCACCGCGGCGGAGCCGGAGAAGTCGATGCGGAGCCGATCCTCGTCGCGGTCGATGACCACGCGCAGAGGTGATCCGTCATCCAGCGACTCCTCCGCCTCAAACCGCGCCGCGGGCAGCGTGGCGATGGCCTTGCGGGCCTGCTCGGATGCGTGACGGCGCAGGGCGTCCATCTGCCGGCGGACGAAGTCGACGCCGCGCTCCCGAACCAGCGCGGCCAGGGCGTCGGCGCCTCGACGCGTCGCCGCCACCTGGGCGCGCAGGTCGGCGAGATTGTCGGAGACCGCGCGGCTGGGGAACGGGTCGGCGCGAAGCAGCCGCTCGACGCGGTCGAAGCGGGGCTCGCCGCCCTTCACGAGGTGCATGGGGGGAATGACGACTCCCTCCTCCGCGAGCGTTCGCGCGTCGGGCGGCATCGAGCCGGGGCGTGATCCGCCGATCTCCGCGTGATGCGCCCGCGCCGCCGCGAAGCCGATGAGTTGATGATCCGGCGCGTACACCGGCGTGATGATGCTCACGTCAGGCAGGTGCGAACCGCCGAACGCGGGGTGGTTGGTGATGATGACGTCGCCCGCCCCGATCGGCAGGGCGGCTCGGACGGCCCGCACGCACAGCCCCAGCGCGCCAAGATGCACGGGAATGTGCGGCGCGTTGACCAGCAGACGACCTTCGCCATCCAGCAGGGCGCAGGAGAAGTCGCGGCGCTCCTTCACGTTCACCGAGATCGCGGTGCGCTCCAGCAGATCGCCCATCTCGCCCGCGATGGAGGTGAGCCGGTTGATGAACAGGTCGCGCTCGGCCAGTTCGTGGCGCGCGGGCGGCGGTGACGTCCCGGACTCCGCGCGTCGGGTTGGTGCGTCATGGTCCGCTTCACGCCGCAGCACCAGGCAGTCCGACGGATCGACGAATGCCGACCAGCCCGGCTCGATGATGAACGTGCTGGAGGCGCCGGTAATGACCGCGGGACCACGTAGCATGGTCCCCGGGATCAGTGCTTCGCGCTCATGCCGCGCTGACTCGCGCCACGCGCCGCCGACCCAGACGCGATGCCTGTGCGTGGCGGGCGCCACCCCCTCACGGTCGCGGCTCGCTGGAGCCGCCGCCGGCCCAGGCGACTCGCCTGTTCGCCTCGGTGCTGGTGGGGCAGGCGTCTGGCCTGCCCTTCGACGCACTCGCATGATCACGCGCATCGACTCCACTTCGATCGGCTTGCCCTCCGGCGCGTGGCCGTACAGCGCGTGATACGCCCGCTCGAACCGTGGCTGAATTTCTGCGGCCTCGGTTGCTTCCAGCGTGATGGTCGCCTCCTGCCCCAGCAGCCGAACGTCCACGAGGCGCTGCTCGGAGATGTCGTCGCGCTCGGGCTCGGCGCCGAGTTCCTCGGTCAGCAGGGCGCAACACTCGCGCGCCAGTTCGTGGCGCAGCGCGTCGAAGCGACCGAGGAACTCGGAGAGCGGCTGGAGCACCTGCCGCTGGGCGAAGCGCTCGATGGACGCCGCCCCCAGCCCCACCGCGCTGAGCAGCGAGGCGTCGCGCGGCATGAGCACCGTCGAGATGCCCAGCCGCTCGGCCACACGGCAGCAATGCTGTCCCCCGGCGCCGCCGAAGGACACGAGCGCGTAATCAGAAACGTCGAACCCCCGGCGGATGGAGATACGCGCCATGGCGTCCGCCATCCGCTGGTCCGCCAGGGCCAGAAACGCCTCCAGCACCACGTCACGGTCCGGGCGTCGGCCGGTTTCGCGTTCGATCGCGGCCAGCACGTCCGACAGGGCGTGCTTCGCCGCGCTCGGATCGAGCGGAATCTCGAATCGTTCGGGGACGATCCGGCCCAGCAGCAGATTCACGTCGGTGATGGTGAGTGGTCCGCCCCGTCCGTAGCACGCCGGTCCCGGCGAAGCCCCGGCACTGCGGGGTCCGACTTCCAGGCGCCCGTGCCGGAAGGCGCAGACCGACCCTCCGCCCGCGGCGACCGTTTCGATCGCCAGCGCCGGGGCCTGGATGCGCCCCGCGCCGACCTGGTGCTCGAAACGGTACTCCGGCGATTCATCGACGCGGCAGACGTCGGTGCTGGTCCCGCCCATGTCGAACCCGATCACGCGCCGGAATCCGGAGCGCCGTCCCGCTTCGGCGGCGCCGAGCACGCCCCCGGCGGGTCCACTGAGCAGGCAGTCCTTGGCGCGGATGCCTGAAGCCCGCGCCAGTCCGCCCGCGCTGGTCATCACGCGGATCGTCGCCCCCGGCATGGCGGCCCAGAGGCGCTCCAGGTATGCATCGATCGCCGGTGACGTGAAGGCGTTGACCACGGCGGTCTCCGCCCGAGGCACGATGCGGATGAGCGGCGACAGCTCGGCGGACGTGGACACGTGCTCGAAGCCCATCCGCCGCAGGATCGACGCGGCCTGCCGCTCGTGCGCGGGATGGAGGTAGGCGTGGAGGAGCGCCACCGCCGCGTGGCGCACGCCGCGGTCCAGCACCTGTCGCGCCGCGTTCTCCAGCGACGCGGCGTCCAGCGGATCGATCACCCGACCGGAGGCGTCCAGCCGCTCATCCACCTCGATCACGCGGGAATACAGCGGGGGCGGACGCTCGATGCGCCGGGCGAACAGGTCCGGTCGCGTCTGATCGCGGATGATGAGCAGGTCGGCGAACCCGCGCGTCACGAAGAACGCCACCGGAGGACCGATCCGCTGCAGCAGGGCGTTGGTGGCCCGCGTGGTGGCCAGACGCAGCTCGATGGGCGGCAAGGCGCTCCGCGCTGACGTTCCAGTCACCAGGCGCGCCGCCAGCACGGGCGTTTCCTCATCGGACGCAAGGGCGATCACCTCCCCGGGGCTGAGGGGCGGAACGGGAGGCCGGTCGAATGTCACCTCCTGATCGACGGCGCGGTACGTCAGGACGCGCGGTGGGGGATCGCCGTTGGCGGTGGAACCGTCGACGCCATGCGCTGGTGAGCGCCCCGAAGAGGTCCGCCGCACCTCGAAGCCGGTGATGAAGTCATCGGGCCACGGGGCGTGCTCGCTCAATCGAACACGGTTGCTCGTCAGCACCCGCGACACGGCGGCGCGCAGCTCGCCCGAGCTGAGCACCTTGGCCCGATGGGTCTCCCCCGATGGATCGATCGCTACGCAGTCGGTGAAGGTGCCGCCGGTATCGATGAAAACTTGCCAGAGACCGGATGGCTGCATGGGGAATCGCCGCGAGTGGGTTCGGGGTGGCGATTCTAACCGGCGCCGACCGGGCGTTCGCCGAGGGTGTGTTCGCGCTCGTGCCGGGCGAGTCGCGTGAATCGCGTCTCGGTCGCATTGTCCCCACGATCGTTCGGCGCATTTCACGCCCAGTCGTCTACCATTGACGCCGCTTCTGCTCGGGCCGGCGAATGTCGGGTCGAGCCCTTTTTCAGCCCGGATCAATCCGTTCATGCCAGTTCCCACCACCGAACCGACCACTTCGATCGAGAAGAAGGATCGCTGCGCCGATCTGCCCCATCGTCCGCGCGTGCTGCTGGGCAAGATGGGTCTGGATGGGCACGACCGGGGCGTGAAGCTCATCGCCCGCGCCATGCGCGATTCGGGCGTCCACGTCATTTATTCCGGGCTGTGGCAGACGCCCCGTTCGCTGGCCATTTCAGCCCGCGACGAGGACTGCGACCTGATCGCCTGCTCGATGATGAGCAACTCGCACATGGTGCTGGTGCCGCGCCTGCTGGACGAGTGCCGCAGGGTGGGCCGGCCTGACATGGTGGTCAACGTGGGGGGGATCATTCCCCAGGAGGACGTGCAGCCGCTGCTCGAGTCCGGCGTCAACCAGGTGTTCCATACCGGCACGTCGATGGATGAGATCATCCAGAGCGTGCGTGAGGCGACGAAGCCCTACGGCGCGCTGAAGTCGGACCATCCTCACGCGACGCTGGCGCGGGCGATCTCCTTCGCCCACGCGGGCAAGGCGCCCGGCGATGTCCCGCGTCGCCGCCCCGGGCAGGTGGTCGGCCTCACCGGCGCGCCCGGCGCGGGCAAGAGCACCCTGGTGGCTTCCATGGCCACCGAGGCGGTGCGCCGGGGCGAGCGCGTGGCCGTCGTCGCCTTCGACCCCATGAGCCCCATCACGGGCGGCGCCCTGCTGGGCGATCGTCTCCGCGTGGACTTCAACACCGTGGACGAGAAGATCTTCTACCGCTCGCTGGCCATCGTGGGCGAGGACTACCGCACGCTGCCGGACATCGTGGAGCTGATCGGCGGCGCGGGTTTCGACAAGCTCATCATTGAAACCGTGGGCGCCGGGCAGAACGATGTGGCCATCCGCAACTACGTGGATCGCACCGCGGTGGTGGTGGTGCCCGGCATGGGCGACTCGGTGCAGATGGACAAGGCGGGTCTGCTGGAGATCGCCGACCTCTTCGTCATCAACAAGGCGGACTTCGCGGGCGAGAACAAGCTCAAGCGCGAGCTGCTGGACATCGCTGACGGGCGCGCCATCCACGAAACCATCGCCACGCAGGGCAAGGGCGTCGTCGAACTGCTTGACGGTCTGTTCGCGTAGACCTTCGATCGCCAGTCATGGCTCAATCACCGCCAGGCGCGGCGCAGAAAGCACACCCAGTTGCCGCGCTGGAAGCCGTGCAGATCGTCGGGCGACCAGCCCCGCGCCGCCAGCGCCGCGGGCAGGGCCCGCCAGGCGCGTGGATGGTCCAGCCCGATCGGCAGGTCGGTGGGGGGGAATCCGCCGTCCGCGTCGGAGCCCAGCGCGACGCCCCGCCTTGTGCCCATGACTTCGGCGATGTGCTCCACGTGGGCGACGGCGTCATCGACCGTTGCACGGCGGTCGTTGGCCAGGAACTTTGAGAACAGGTTGAGCCCAATCACCCCGCCGCGCGAGGCGATGGCCCGGATTGACTCATCGCGCAGGTGCCGCTGGTTGGGGGGCTGATTCTCCACGTGCATCAGCGCCCGTGCGTTGGAATGCGACGCCGCCACCGCGCCTCGCGCCAGGTCGAGAACCTCGTCCATCGCTTCGTCGGCCAGGTGCGAGAGATCGTGAATGATGCCCGCGTCATCCAGGGCGTGAACCAGTTCCCGCCCCGCCCCGGTGAGCGGCCCTGGCGCCGCGTTGCCGCCCGCGTACCGTGAACCGAAAGCCCAGGTCATCCCCACCAGGCGCACGCCGCGCTCGTGCCAGTGCGGCACGTGCTCCGGTGATCGAATCGGGTCGGCGCCTTCCATCAGGATGACCATGCGGAGCGGTGCGTCGTCTGAAAGGGGCGACGCGTCAGCCGTCGGAGGGGTGATGGCGGGCAGGTCGGCGGCGTCACGCACGATCCGGAGGTGGCCCTGACGTTCGAGTTCCTCGTAGATGACGATCTGCCGCAGGGCCTCGCGCTCCACGGCGTCCACGTCTTCGCTGGCCAGGCATCCGGGGCGGCCCCCCCGCGCCACGTCGAGGAAGATGGTCCCGAAGCAGAGTTCGACGCTCCCCTCGCGCAGGTCGGGCAGTGACACGCACCCCGTGGCGGCGTCGCGGCAGGGGCGGGTCAGGTCGCGTCCCTGGGCCGCCAGGTACGCCAGGTCGAGATGTCCGTCGATCCATCGGATCATGCCGCGAGGTTCTCGATGCGTGAGCGTGATTCGACTGCGTCAGCCGAACAGACGGCGTGCGTTGTCGTGGTAGATCTGGCGCAGCAGCTCGGGCGGCAGCGCCCGGCCCACCAGCCGGGGCGCGCTCATGTTGCTGAAGCGATCCGGCTCCACCATCGCCAGGTCCGGGTCGGCCACGGGCGACTCGCCTTCGTAGTCCGTCTCCAGCATGGCGCGGTAGCACCAGTAGCGGCTGGCGTAGAGGTCGAAGGCCTCCTGCTCGCTGCCTGCCTTGCGCTGCATTTCGTTGCTCTTGTCGCCCTCGCTGGTGAGATGGTCGTCAGTGGTCACGATGTCGGACCCGTACAGAATGCGCGTGCGGTATCGCAGCAGGAACCCCAGCATCTCCTCCTGCCGGTGCTTTGACCATTCGCGCACCTGCCACTTGCAGGCGCTGGTGTCAATGACGAGGTTGGGGTGGCGATCCAGCAGCGCTGAGAGAAACGCCAGATTCTCCGGCGTGCCGGCCATGTGAGCGGCGATGAACGTGGTGGAGCGGAAGCGATCCAGCAGCCGCTCGAAGGGATCGTACTGCGACTCCTTCGTGCCGTAGATCGACGCATCGGCGTACTTGGTGGCGAACCAGGTGTCCGGGTCGGCCACGTGAACCATGATTGACATGCCCAGCCCCACGGCGGTCTCCACGGCGGCAATCCGCGATGGGGCGTCGAGCCGGAAGAGCGTGGGGTCGCCCAGCTCGCGGGCGGTGTCGATCGACCGGGGCGCGGCCCACAGCTTGGCGACCCGCGCGCCCTTGGCGTGCCATTCCTCGATGCGGCGGATATATCCATCGGCCAGGGCGTGGCGTCGGTTCTCCTTGGCCCAGTAGTCGGGTACGGCAATGAAGCGGATGCGATCGCCGAACACCTCGCGCACCACGTCCGCCTCCTCGTACATCGTCATCGAGTAGACGGTCTGCACGCCGTACAGGTCGCAGGCCCGCAGCAACAGCGCGGCGGCCCGGCGACCGTTGACGTGCGAGTGGATGTCGATGATCGGCGCCACCGGCGGGCCGAACGACGCGGCCTCGCGCTGGTAGTCCCAGCCGAAACGGTTGGAGGCGTTGACGGGGCGGACGCCGGGAGCCGGGCTGACGGAAACCGGCGACCGCGGGGCATCGCCCGGGCGCGAAGCGGATGCGTCCGCCGCTCGTGGTGAGAGGGAGGTCATGGCGGGGGATGGTAGGGGCGGGGTCGGACGTGGTGGACCACGTTGCAGAGATGCATCGAGACGCGGCGCGATACCCGTACTCACGAGTGGGTGTGCTACGCTCCCGGCGTGCCCGGCCCCCGCATCCATCTCGCCCACGACTGGCTCGTCGGTCTGCGCGGCGGGGAGTGGGTGCTTGACGCCCTGGCGCGCCTGTACGGACCGACCACCCTCTACACGCTGGTCAACGATGGTCGGTTTCTCACGGACGCGATCGCCGCCTGCCGCGTCATCACGTCGCCGCTGCAGCGGATTCCGGGGGCGTCGGGGCGGCTGCGGCGGTGGTGCTTCCCGATCATGCCGTGGGCGGTTGAGCGGCTGCGCGTGCGCGGACCGGAGCACCCAGACGGGTGCGACCTGCTCATCTCCACCAGCTCCGCGGTGATGAAGGCGATCATTCCGCCGACGCGACCGGATGGCGAGCCGATTCCTCACCTGTGCTACTGCCACTCGCCCGCACGCTACGCATGGGATCAGCTGGAAGACTATCGCCACGGGGCCCTGGGCGGTCTGCGCGCCGCCGGGCTGCGGATGATCAGGCGGCGCTTTCAGCGGTGGGATCGCGCCGTCTGCTCGCGCGTCACGCGGTTTCTCGCCAACAGCCAGCACACGGCGAAACGCATCGAGCGCTGCTGGGAGCGCGAGGCGGTCGTGGCGCCTCCGCCGGTGCGGACGACGTTCTTCACGCCCGACCCCGCCGTCCCGCGAGAGGATTGGCATCTGCTCGTCGGCGCCCTGGAGCCCTACAAGCGCGTGGACCTGGCGATTCGCGCCTGCACAGCACGGCGGGCACGCCTGCGAATCGCGGGAAGCGGATCTCAGCGCGGCGCGCTCGAGCGGCTGGCGCGGCGAACGATGCGTGAGCACGGCGCGCCGCCTGGAACGATCGAGTTTCTGGGGCGCGTCGATGACGCCTCGCTGCGCGACTTGTATCGCCGGGCCCGCGCCCTGATCCAGCCGCAGATGGAGGACTTCGGCATCATCGCGGTGGAAGCGCAGGCGTGCGGCTGCCCGGTGATCGCCTACGCGGCGGGGGGCGCGCTCGAAACAGTGGCGGAGGAGTGCGGCGTGTTCTTCGAGTCGCAGACGGTCGAGGCGCTCGGCGGGGCGCTTCGGCAGTTCGAGGCGCGCTCATGGGAGTCCGCGGCCTGTCGCCAGTCAGCAGAGCGATTCAGCGAATCGGTGTTTGACCAACGTCTTACCGAACAGGTGATGGCGTTGTGCCACCATGCCTGACAGCGTCGCGGTGAGGCGCAACCCAGTTGTCAGGACGATTCTGACTGTTGACAACCTGTGGATGAGTTCTGAAGAGACCCAATCTCGCCCGATTGGGGCGGCGATCAAACCGCGCTGCAACGGGCCTGGGATGCGGGTTTTCGGTCGATCGCCATGACGGACATGAGGAAATGTGTCGAATCTGAGGTGTTGATTGGGCGATGGTGTTGCATTGTGGGGCATAGTGGGGTAAAGTGTGGCTCGTCACCTCTTGGGGCGTCCATGCGTGCTCTTCACCGGCGAGTTCCTCCACACCATCGACTCGAAGCAGCGTCTGGCGATTCCCGCCGAGGTGCGTTCGCGTCTGGAGCGCGAGAAACTCCCGCCCACGTTCTACGTGGTGCCCGGTCCGAACGGCTCGCTCTGGCTCTGGCCGGAGAAGACCTTCGAGACGATGGCGGCGGATCTGGAGCAGTCGCTGGTGCCCGGCGAGGACGAGTTGGCCTTCGCGGAAGCCACGTTTCCCCTGGCGCGCCTGGTCGAGATCGACAGCGCGGGTCGCGTGCGCGTGCCGGAGGAGTTGCTGGCGGACGCGGGGCTGGGTTCGAGCGTGATGATCATCGGGATGCGCGATCACCTGGAGCTGCGCGACCCCGAGTCGTGGCAGCGCGACCGGGCGGAGCGCCGCGCCAGACAGGCGGAAGTCATGCTCCGCGCCCGCATGGCGATGCGGGAGCGGCGGCACATGAACGGAGGAGGGAAAGACGGCACGTGATCCGGGCTCGGATCACCTGCCTTTGGGTCGGTCGGTGAGCGTTGGTTGCCGGGCGCCGCTCAGGGAAGGGTGGATGGCCCATCACGGACGAAGATCGCCCAGGGACGGGCGGGCAGCCAGCCGGAGCGCGCAACGCCGGAAGACGCTCAGCGACCGGGCATTCGTGGGTCAGGGATGACCCGGTAGTTCGCGGGGTGGAGGCGGGCAGGGATGGCCCACACCTCCAGGAAACGTGGATCGGGGCCCCGCTCCACGGACTCCAAGCTGTCCTTCGGCTCGTTGCCGCGAGCCGAAGGCCTTTCGACCACTTCCCGCATCGCCCGCGTCGCCCGCCACCAGGCGGCGCGGGCTTTTTACGTCGGCGTCCGTCGCTCGGCGCGCACGATCACCCTCGCGCGAGAAGCACGCGTCCGCGATCAATCAACCAGCACCAGCGCTCGTGTTCGGCTTGATCGTGCCGACAACCGGGTTCACATGCGTGCCGCTCAGGATTTCGTCGGCCAGTTCACGTCGAAAGACCTGAACGTGCCTTGGAAAACTGAACGCCAGGCGCACCCGTTCGCCTTTCACCGACGCCACGCGCACGATGCCGAGCGGATTGCTCGGATCGCCGATCACGACCTCTTCCCCTTCTTTGCGTGACACCACCAGCATCGCGGACCTCCTGTCCGTTTCCGTGCGCGACCGCGCACGGCCCACCAGACTCAAGCCCGAGGGATTGTAACCGATCGGCGTGATCGCTGGCGAGAAAAAAGCCGCCCATCAGGGCAAACGGCCACGGGGGCGAAGAACGACCCCTCGCCGATTGGATGCCGAAAGCGATGGCGGGGTTCATCCGCGCCGCATTCACGGGTCACTCCCCACCAAGGGGCCCGACGTTGAGCGTCCTTGGGAGAGCACGAACAAAAACAATTCTGGCGCAACTTGTTGTCAGTCAACGGCTTGCACGCCACGAACTTCGGGGATTCGATCCCGGAGCGACCGCTCGATCCCTGACTGGAGGGTCAGCGTGCTTGAAGGGCAGCCCACGCATGCCCCGTGGAACCGCACCTGCACCATCCGTTCCGGGGTGACGCCCACGAATTCGACATCGCCCCCGTCGGCCTGGACCGCCGGTCGGATTAGGTCGATGACGGCCGCCACTCGATCCTCGAGCGTGCCTGTCTGCATGTCGATCGCCTTGGCCATGTCGAGCTCCCGGCGTGTGAATCCCACGAATGGGTTGCGGACCGCCTCGATCAATGATAGCCCACGTGGGCGCTTCGTCGGACCCGGCGAAGCCAGTCACCTACACTTGCTCCCCATGCGATTCGTTTCTCCGTTTCGTGCGGCGCTCCTTCCGCTTGTCCTCATGCTCGCGTGCTGCGCCGGGTGCTCCACCCCGCTGGCGGTGGACGACCCGGTCAAGGAACTCAACACGCCCGAGCAGACGCCCCGTCGGTACATGGGCGCCATTGAGTCGCTCAAGGGCCGCGACCTGACCGAGGAGGAGCGTCAGGTGCTGCGCGGGATGATGTACCGTCCCGGCTACACCCCGGAAGTGCGCGAGGCGGCCCTCAACCTGCTGGAGCAGCGTGACAAGGCGGGCCTCTTCGAGACGATCGGATTGCGGTTGCCCCGTCTGGACGCTCTGCAGTGGCGGCGTCGCCTCTGCGAAATCATCGCGGAGCGCGGCTGGACCGATCTCTCCCAGGCGCTGGTGCGGGCCTGGGCCATCCCCATGCCCGGCTGGGTGGACAGCGAGACCGACCGACCCGAGTACCTGGCGCTGGCGCGCCTGTATGGACGCGACCGCGTCATCGACCAGGTCTTCCAGATGCTGGTGGAGAGCAACACGGTGGCGCTGCAGGGCTTCCGCCGCGCGGCGTGGACGCTGCTTCATCGACTGGGCCAGCGCGAGCGGCTGACGCAGCTGCTTCAGTCGGTGGATGAATCGAGCCAGGACGCGATGCTCATCGACCTGAAGGCCGGCGCGACGGAGCTGGGCATCGTGCCCGCCAACTACGAGGAGATACTGTGGGTGCGCACGCTGCGCCAGCCGGCGTGGGCGACGTTCTGGACCGAGGCGGCCTCGGTCATCCGCGCGCTGCCGCCCGCGTCGCGGGCGACGATCGAGCTCCGCGACCTGCCGATTCTGGTCGCCGCGTCGAAGCACGAGCCGGAGCTGCTCACCGCCTCGCGCGACGATCTGTACCAGCGCGTGGACGGCGTCCTACGAGGCCGCAAGCGGCACATGGGTGGCAACCGTCCGGGCGCGTACGAGGGGTACATCGGCACCAACGATCAGTATCTCAACGATCATCGCGACAAGCTCACGTGGGGTGATCTGGCCGCGATGCTGCTGGCCATGCGCGCCCTCAGCGTGCCGGAGGTGGTGAACCACCTGTTCGACTACGCCGAGCGTGATCGGGCGGACAAGTCCACCGAGTACGGCGGCCTGATCCGGCTGGACGAGAAGCACCGCTTCGAGGTGATCGAGTTCATCCCGCGGGTGCGTTACCACGACAACCGCTTTGAGTCTTCGCCCGCGATGATCGAGGCGGGCTACGGCGCCGTGTTCCACTTCCACTTCCACGTGCAGCGTCACGACAACGCGCAGTACGCCGGGCCGGGGCTGGGCGACCTCGACTACGCGCAGAACGTGCGGGCCAACTGCCTGGTGTTCACATCGGTCGATCGCCGGACCATGAACGTGGACTTCTACAGGCATGATCGCGTGGTCGTTGACCTGGGCGAGATCAAGCGGGCCGATTGAGGACAACCGGACCGGGGCCGTTCTTCTGATCCTGGCTGATGCTGCAGTTGTACGCCATTCTGATTGTCGGTCTGGCGCACGCGGCGGAGGCGGGATATGTGCTGGACCCCGATACCGCCGCGCTGGCGCGGGGGTGGGGGGCGGCGGCGTTCGCCTGGGGCGGTATGGCGCTGGTGGCGGCGTGGTTCGCGCTGGTGATGCGGCGCTGCGCCGCCCGCTTCGACCAGGAGGGACGGCTGAAATGGGTGGACCTGGCCGACCGCGCCCTCGCGGGCGGGCAGTGGGGGGTGCTCATCGTTCACGGGGCGTCGGTGCAGGTGTTCGGATGGATGGGCGCCGCACAGGACTGCTTCGGCGGGAATGTCATTCTCCTCGACCTTGTGCTGGCGATTCTTCCGCCTCTCGCGGGGCTGACGCTCCTCTGGCTGCTGCACGAACCGATGGCGCGGCGTCTGCGCGACGCCATCACGCTCGACGCCGCGGCGTCCGGGCGGGCCGTTCCACGCCCACGAAGCCGATGGGATTACCTGCTCCTTCAGTGGCGCGTCAACATCCTGTTCATCCTCGTTCCGCTGCTCATCATCATCACCATCGGCGACGTGGTGGATGCGCTCTACGGCGTGGGACCGGATTCCAGCCGCCATCAATGGCAGCGCGACGTGCTCACGCTGGGGGGCGCGGCGGTCGTGTTCCTTTTCGCCCCGCTGCTGGCCCGCGTGGTGCTGGGGCTCAGGCCCATGCCCGACCCCGATGTGCGGCAGGCCCTGCTGCAGGTCTGCCGCGACCATCGAGTGGGCGTGCGCGATGTGCTGCTGTGGGACACGCACGGCTCGATGATCAACGGCGCGGTGATGGGGCTGATCGGTCCGTTGCGGTACGTCATTCTCACCGACGCCCTTCTGCAGGCCATGCGCCCCGCCGAGGTGATCGCGGTGATGGCCCACGAGGTGGGCCACGCGCGTCGTCACCACCTGCCCTGGCTCATCGCCTGCCTCTTCGCGCTCATTCTGGCCCCGTCGCTGGTGCTGGACTTTGCGCTGCGGGCGGTGGACGCGTCAAACGGCGGCTGGCTGCTGCACGGCGTGATGGCGGGCGTCGTGCTGCTGGCCTTTGTGGGATTCGGCTGGATCAGCCGCCGCTTCGAGGGACAGGCCGACGCCTTCGCCGCCCAGCACCTGAGCGGCCTGCGCGAGGCGCGGGGCGAACATGATGAAGGCGCCGTCATCACCTCCGAAGCCGTGACCGTGATGGCTCAGGCGCTGCGCACCGTGTCGCTGCTGCACGGCATCAATCCCAGGCGATCCAGCTGGCGGCACGGATCGATCGCCTGGCGTCAGCGGAACCTGCGCCGTCTGGCCGGTTCGCCTCTGCGCTCGCCGCCCATCGACCGCGTGGTGCGGCGCATCAAGCTGGCGGCCGCCATCGTGCTGGCGGCGTCGATCGCCGTGGCGGCGTACGACACCTGGCGCAACGGGCCTTCGGGCGGGTTTGACAACGCAAGCGAACGATCAACCCGGGGCTACGATGACGCCCTTCCCTGGTGAGAATCGAGCATGTCCTTCCGCTTCGTCAAGATGCATGGCGCGGCCAACGACTACATCTATGTCGATGGATTCGCACAGCAGCGCGAGATGGCGGCGTATGACCTGCCCGCCCTGTCGCGCGAGATCAGCCATCGACACACCGGCATCGGGGCGGACGGGCTGATCGTCATCATGCCGCCCGATGGCGGCGTGGACGCCCACGTGCGCATGCGCATGTTCAACGCCGACGGCAGCGAGTCGGAGATGTGCGGCAATGGCATCCGCTGCGTCGCCAAGTTCGCGCATGACCGGGGACTGACGAAGGCGAAACCCATCCGCGTGCAGACCGGGGCGGGGGTGCTGTCGATCGATTTCACCACCGATGCGAGCGATCGGGTGATCGCCGCCACGGTGGACATGGGTGAGCCGATCCTGGAGCCGTCGCGAGTGCCCGTTGATGTGCGGGGTGCGTCGAAGGTGGTCAACCACTCGTCCGATGGGCTGTGGTCGTGGTCCATCGACGGGGGCGATGCGTGGGTTCGCACGTGCGGACTCGATCCGCGCATGACGACGGTGTCGATGGGCAATCCGCACGTCGTTTTCTACTGCGACGACGCGGCCGCCGTGCCGCTGGCGTCGATCGGGCCGGTGATTGAGCACGCGACGGTCTTTCCCAGGCGGGTCAACGTCCACTTTGTCCAGGTTCACACACCCGCGGAAGTCACCATGCGCACGTGGGAGCGGGGGAGCGGAATCACCCAGGCATGCGGCACAGGGGCGTGCGCGGTATGCGTGGCGGGTGTGCTGACGG
The DNA here is from genome assembly GCA_015709595.1 of Phycisphaeraceae bacterium. NCBI lineage: Bacteria > Pseudomonadati > Planctomycetota > Phycisphaerae > Phycisphaerales > Phycisphaeraceae > Phycisphaeraceae bacterium. The sequence continues at coordinate 594,414 of CP054178.1, read as the reverse complement.
GTCGGACCGATCGGGAGCTTCTTGCCCATCTTCCGGGGGGTGATCTGCGGTTGCGCTGGGATGAGGGGTCGAACCACGTCTTCAAGACCGGCCCGGCGGTAACGGTGTTCGAGGGTGTCTGGCCGCGATAACCCGTGTGCCACGGCCGTGCGTCGGGTGTGCCACGGCCGTGTCGGCCGTGAGATCACGCACTCCGGAACCTAACAACCCTGGAGATGACGACGACAGTCGTGCGTTCGGTCGTGGGGGCACGAACGATCGGGCATCACGGGCCGCGCGCACGGCTCTCAGAGCCGTGGCACACGCAGGGGCTCTCAGAGACGTGGGACACTCGAGGGGCTCGAAGGGTCGTCTACAGGGTGTTTACCGGACATTTCCCTTCACCGGCGTGCCAAACCGTCCGAAAGAGAAACGAAGCCCTTCGTCGCCGGTACCACGTGCGTTACGCTGTGTGCGTGGTGTGGGCGACCTGGGGTGGTTGCCTGCATGATCATCGGAACATCGGAACGGAGAGAGACGCGTGGTACGTCGAACGCTGCCCCTGCTTGTGCTGACCCTGTCGATTCTGTCGCCCACGGTTCTGATGGCTCAGGATGACGCCGCCAAGACCGTCCAGGCGGCGACCCAGGAGAAGAAGGAGGAGAAGAAGGAACTGAAGCTCGAGGATCTGTTCCCCGAGCGAAGTTTCTTCGGCCCCAGCGCCTCGAACATGGCCTTTTCCGCCGACGGGCGATATGCGGCCTATCTCTACCGGCCGTACATCGAGCGACGGCACGGCAGCGACCTGTGGCTGCTTGACACCACCACCGGCGAGGTGACCCGGCTTACGTCCGTCTCGGTGATGGCCGAGTTCCAGGAGGAGACGCGCAAGGTCAAGGCCGACCGAGAGGAGAAGGCGAAGAAGGAGGGCGTCGGCCAGAAGAAGACCGAGGGGGACGCCAAGGGTGAAACGAAGGTCGATGCGAAGAGCGGCGACACCGGCGCGGCGACCGGACCGGACCCCGTGACCGGCACGTGGGAGGGTCGCATCACCGGCGGGGCCGACATGGGCCTTCCGCCGGAAGGCGTCACATACACGCTTTCCGTTCAACTGCGCGCCGGGGGCGAGGTCAGCGGCTCGATCGCGGTGATGGGGCAGTCGCACGACCTGGTGGGCGGCAAGTTCGACGCCGCCACCGGCAAACTGACAGGCCGCTTCTCCAACGCCGAGACAGGCATGGGCGCCGCACTGGATGCGACCATTCAGAACGGCGGCATTTCGGGCAAGATCACCATCGACGGCATCGGCGTGGTGCTGGAAATGACCGGCACGCGCAAGCAGGCGCCCCTGGAGCCGGCGCTGCTCGTCAGCCCCGAGCCGCAGGATGGTGGGCGTCGGTCCGGCGGGAGCGCCAGGTCCGGTGCAAGCGGGGATGACGGCAAGACCGAAGGCAAGCAGGAGGAGAAGCAGATCATCCTCGGCGACTGGGTGGGTGAGAAGGACGCCGAGGATGAACGCGCTCCGCGCTACGCGGGCATCCAGTCGTTCGTGTGGTCTCCCACCGCGCCGGAGTTCATCTTCACCTCGGGCGGCGACCTCTACCGGTACGACGTGCCGACGAAACAGATCACCCGGCTGACCAAGACCAAGCAGTCCGAGCGCTCGGTGCAGTATCTGCCTGATGGCTCGGGCTACGCCTACATGTCGGGGGACGCCATCATGAAGGTGGTGTGGGGCAGCAGTTTCGTTGAGCAGCTCGACCCGGCGCTGCCGGGGGGCGAGACCATGAGCGGGTTCGAACTCAGCCCGGACGGTACGCGCATGGTCTTCCTGACGCGGCGCAGCACCGGCCCGGCGCCCAGCCGCACCGTGAACATCATCACCTACCGGGACCGCTTCGCGGAAGTGCGCCAGGTGCCGCGCCATGTGTCGGATGACCCGCTGCAGCCCACGGAGACGAGCATCTACCTCTACGACATGCGCGACGTGGTGCGCGAGGATCTGCGGCTGGGCAAGGTGTACACGCACACGGGCACCGGTCCGCGCGACATCCTGCAGGTGCCGGAATGGGCCCCGGATTCCAGCAAGGTCGGCTTCGCAGTGTTCACGCAGAAGACCGGACTGGTCGAGGTGTTCGAGGCGTCCTTCCCCGTCGAGGAGAAGAAGCCCGCGAACGCCAAGTCCGAGGGGGAGGCGCCCAGCGCCGCGCAGAGCGGTGACGGCGGTGAGCCGCAGGATCAGCGCCGCGGTCGCGGGGCTGGCGAGGCCGCGCCGGCGCAGCCCGTGACGTTTCCGCCCGCGAAAATGGTCTACCGCTTCTTCCACAACGGCGGACCCAACACGCCCGTCATGATCCATCCCTACTACCTGTGGGACAGCCAGCGCATGGTGTTCCTCACGGAGCAGTCGGGCTTCCGCCAGCTCCACATCCTTGATCCCGTCTACGAGTCGTTGGAGCAGATCACCTTCGGCCGATTCGAAACCTACCCCTTCGGCATCTCGAAGGACCACCGCAAACTCTTCGTGACCGCCACGAAGGAGCACCCGACGCAGGAGGACGTGTACGTGGTCGATCTCGACGAGCGCGTCATGACGCGGCTCTCGAAGGAGAACGGCACGTACGCCGGCGCCGCCGTCAGCAATGACGGCGCCAAGGCGCTCGCCACCTACAACCGCTACGGCACGCTTCGCGAGCTGTACTACCTCGACGCCGCCAAGGGTGAGCAGAAGCAGCTCACCGAGTCGCACCCGGACAAGGCCCGCGAACTGACCGCCGTCTCACCCGAGTTCTTCACCTACCGAAACCGGCACGGGCACGAGATTCACGGCCACATGTTCAAGCCCGACGGCTGGACCAGGGATGACAAGCGCCCGCTGCTCATCTACGTGTATGGCGGACCGCTGGGCACCCGCAAGCAGGTGGTCGACGGTTCATACGACTCCGCCGGCTACTTCTTCGGCATGTACATGGCCAAGAAGCACGGCTACCTCACCGTCACCATCGACCCGCGCGGCGTGTCGGGCTACGCGGGCGTCTTCGAGAAGGCCAACTTCGAGCAGGTCGGCAAGCCGCAGGTCGAGGATCTGGTCGATGGCGTCAAGTTCCTCATCGAGAACTATGGCGTGGACCCCAAGCGCGTGGGCATGCACGGCTGGTCGTTCGGCGGGTTCCAGACCCAGATGTGCATGTACACCGAGCCGGATGTCTTTGCGTGCGGCATCGCCGGGGCCGGCCCCACGGAGTGGGAGAACTACAACTCGTGGTACTCCCAGGGCACCATCGGCGAGACCGGCCAGGGCACCGCGGACCTGAAGAAATACTCCCTGCTCCCGCTGGCCAAGAACCTCAAGGGCCGGTTGCTCCTCATCCACGGCATGGAGGACTCCAACGTCCTCTACCAGGACACCGTGCGCGTGTACCGCGAACTGCTGCGGGCCGGCAAGGAGACGCTGGTTGAGCTCTTCCTCGACCCCACCGGCGGGCACGGACTGGGCGGCGACGTGAAGACCCTCAACCGCTACCGCAAGTACGAGGAATTTCTGCTTCGGGTGATGGGCTCCGGCAATCCGCCGCCCGCGCCGTGACATGAGTTCCACGTCGGCGCGGGGCTGCCCGTGGTATCCTCCGCCGACGCGGGAGGATGCCCATGCGCAAGGTCACGTTCGGCGGCGCGAACTCGCTCGACAACTTCATCGCCCGTCCGGATCACGCCGTGGACTGGCTGATGTGGTGCGATGAGGCCGCCGAGGTGATGGCGACCTACTGGAAGACCATCGACACCGTCATCATGGGCCGCAAGACCTGGGAAGTCGCGGTGAAGAGCGGTCAGGCCGGCGGCTATGCCGGGATCTCCTGCTTCGTCTTCTCAAGCACTCTGCCCGAAGCCGGGGTGGACGGCGTCAAGGTCATCCGCACCGACGCTGCCGCCTTCGTCCGCGACTTGAAGCAGCAGCCCGGGCAGGACATCTGCCTCATGGGCGGCGGCCAACTGGCCCGGTCGCTCTTTGAGGCCGACCTGATTGACGAGATCGGCTTCAACATCCATCCCGTGCTGCTGGGCTTGGGCGTCCCGCTCTTCCATTCCGTGTCGCGGCAGATCAACCTGGAACTGATCGAGTGCCGACCGTTCCGCAACGGCTGCGTGTACGTGATGTATCGCGTGAAGCGGTGACCGCGGCGCGGACCGGATGATTGCAAGCCCGAGCGGTGAACGGAGCCATGCATGACCCGGTCCGGAAACGTACACTTGCTTCATGCCCCTGAACGACCTTGAACGCCGCGTCTGCGAGCACATCGAGTCCCGCGCCGCCGAAATCTACGCCAACCTTGACACCTGCGTGATGATTCCCACCGGGCGCGATCACGTGGCCGGTCTTGATCTGTATCGCAAGATGCTCGCCACGCGCCTCGCCGCGCTGGGTGCGAAGATCGAGCAGCGGCCCGGACAGGCGCGCCCCGACTGGATGCGCCTGCCCGGGGCGCGCGACGAGAGCAACGCGGTGCATCCGATCCTGATCGCCACCCACGCCCCGGGCGGCGGAAAGAAGTCGTCCGGCGATCGGGACAGCCGCGGCGACAAGGCCGGACAGCACCCCCGCATCCTGCTCGCCGGTCATCTGGACACCGTTCACGACCCGCACGGCGATTTCCAGCGGCTCACACCTCTCCCCGACGGCGTGCGCGCCGCTGGCCCCGGCGCGGCGGATATGAAGGGCGGCATCGAGGTCGGCGTCGCCGCGCTGGAGTCGCTGCATCATTGCGGCGTCGAGCTGCCGTGGTCGTTCATCCTCAACTCCGATGAGGAGACCGGTTCGTTTCAGAGCGAGCACGCGCTGCGCGACCTGGCGGGCAAGCACGACGTCGGCGTGGCCCTGGAGCCCGCCCTGCCCGGCGGGGCGCTGGCCATCGAGCGCATGGGCTCCGGCCAGTTCCGCATCGACGTGTTCGGTCGCTCCGCCCACGTGGGGCGCGACTTCGCCAACGGCGTGAGCGCGGTGCACCGGCTGGCGGAGATCATCGCACAGCTCGACAAACTCTCCAGGCCCGACGCGGGGATGATCGTCAACGTCGGTCCGCTGCAGGGCGGCAAGGCCACCAACGTGGTCGCCGATCACGCCGCGTGCTGGGGCAACGTGCGTTTCGCCACGCCCGAGGCGGGGGAGATGCTGGCCAAGGCGATCGACGCGCTGGCCACGTCGCCGGACGCCATGCCCCGCGTCGAAGTCCGACGCGCCTGGGCTCGCCCCGCCAAGCCCTTCACCCCGCAGGTGGAGCAACTGGCGCTCGACCTGCGCGCCGCGGCGACGGATCTCGGACAGGAACTCCCCTTCGCCAGAACCGGCGGCGTCTGCGACGGCAACATCCTGCAGGACGCCGGGCTGCCCACGCTCGACACGCTGGGCGTGCGCGGCGGCAACCTGCACCGCACTGACGAGTTCATGGAAATTCCATCACTCGTCGAGCGGGCGAAACTGCTGGCGGTGTGGCTGATGCGGGTGGAGCGAATGAACGACGGTTAATCTACAGTCCGCTCACATGCTCGCCCGGCGTCATCGCCGCCGAAACCGCCTCGCGCACGTCAAACGCCCCGTGCATGGTCTCCGCCAGGCGGCTGGAGACGAGCCACAGCGTCACGATCGCCGCCCCGCCGATCACGCCCGCCGCCAGCGGCCAGCGGCTCGGGCCGGGGGTGACGGCCTCGGACTGAGGCGTCGGCTGGGCCAGGATCGGCAGCCCCGCGATCTTCAGGTAGTACCACGCGCTGGCCGCGCTGTTCAGGCAGGCGATGATGACCAGCCACAACTGGCCGGCCTCAATGCCCGCGGTGAACAGGTAGAGTTTCCCCACGAATCCGAACAGGGGCGGGAAGCCCAGCAGCGAGAGCGACGACACGCACAGCACGCCCGCGAGCAGCGGATGCCGCCGCGCCAGCCCGGCCAGGTCGGCCATGTCGTTGACTTCCTCGCCGCCGCGCTCCAGCGCCGCGAGCACGGCGAACGCCGCCGTGTTCATCACGCCATACACCAGCAGGTAGAACAGCACCGCGGTGTAGCCGTACGTCGGCCCCGCCAGCACGCCGATGAGCATGTAGCCGGTGTGGGCGACGGAGGAGTACGCGAGCACGCGCTTCACCGAGCGCTGCATCAGGGCCAGCACGTTGCCCATCGTCATGGTGAGCACGGCGATCATGAAGATTGCCATGGCGATGGTGGGGGGGAGCGCGTCGGCCCCGTCCACGTGCCACTCGCGCCCCAGCGTGGCCACGAGCATGATGAACGTCACCATACCCGCGGTCTTGGGCACGAAGGCCAGGAAGGCGGTCACCGGAGAGGCCGCGCCCTCGTACACGTCGGCCGCGTAGAAGTGCATGGGCACCGCGGCGATCTTGAAGCACACGCCCAGCAGCGCGATGACCATGCCGATCAGCCCAAGGGCGTTCACGTCGCCGTGGAACGCCTGCTCGAGGAACGCCTCGCGGATGTCGGTCAGCACGATCGAGCCGGTGGAGCCGTAGAGCAGGGCGAAGCCGAAGAGCATCATCGCCGCCGCCATGGCGCCGAGGAAGAAGTACTTGACCGCGGCCTCCTGCGACAGCCGCCCGGAGCGCGCCGTGGCGACCATGACGTAGGTGGGCAGCGAGGTCAGCTCGAGCGCCAGGAAGAGCCAGATCAGGTCATTGGCGCCGGACGTGAGCATCACGCCCGTCAGCGAAAGCAGGAAGAACGCGTAAAACTCGCCCCGCGTGACGCGAATGGGGTCGAACCCCGCCCGGCCCGTGGCGAAGGCGGATTCAAGATTGCGATCAACCAGCCCGATCGAAAGCAGCGCCAGCAGCACACCGACCGCGCAGACCATGGTCTTCACCGACCGGCCCAGCATGGGCATCAGGAAGCCCGCCTCGCCCAGGCGCTGGGCGTCGGCGTACAGCCACCACGCCAGCCCACCCGCGGCAACCAGCGCGGCGATGACGATCGCGGGCGACAGGTCGCGCACCCGCTTGGAGCGCGACAGGCCGGTCACACTCACCACCACCGCCGCGGCGAAGAGCACCATCTCCGGGATGAGGAACCAGAGTTTCTCAACCATCGACGGGCGACTCCGCGGGAATTGGATGATCTGGTGACTTGGCGATCTGGTGGTCGGTCGGTGGTAGAACCGCCGCCGGGTTGTCGTTCCGATCCGCCAGTTCCCGCACGGTCATGGGGTAGGCGGCGAGCGTCTCGTTGACCGAACCGGCGATGGCGTCCGTCACCGGGCGCGGATACAGCCCCAGCACCAGGCAGAGAATCGCCAGCGGCGCCAGCACGCCGATCTCTCGGGGGGTCAGGTCGGTCGGCAGGGCGTGCTCATCGTCATGGTGCCCATGGTGACCGCCTCCGGGCACGCGAACCTGCCCGAACACCACCTTGCCCAGCATGATGAGCAGGTACATGGCGGCAAAGATCATGCCGACGCCCGCGATCGCCGCGTACCACGGTCCGAGGACGCCGGGGTGGGTCGGATTCTCCGGCGTGGCGACGAAGGCCGCGATCAGGCACAGGAACTCGCTCACGAAACCATTCAGCCCCGGCAGACCCACCGAGGCGAGCGTGAAGAACACCATGAAGAAGCCCCACACCGGCATGCGGCGGGCCAGACCGGACATCTGGTCCATGTCGCGGGTATGGAAGCGCTCGTAGATCATGCCCACGCAGAAGAACAGCGCGCCCGTTGAAAGCCCGTGGTTGATCATGTACAGCACTGACCCCTGCACGCCGAGCGGGTTGAGTGCGACCAGCCCCATCACGCAGAAACCCAGGTGGCTCACCGAGGAGTAGGCGATGAGTTTCTTCACGTCATCCTGCACCCAGCAGATGAGCGCCGCGTAGAGGATGCCGATGATCGACAGCACCGCGATGAACGGCGCCCATTCAACCACCGCCGTCGGCGCCATCGGAAGCGCGAAGCGGTACAGCCCGTACGTGCCCAGCTTCAGCAGCACGCCGGCCAGGATGACCGATCCCGCCGTCGGCGCCTCGGTATGGGCCAGCGGCAGCCAGGTATGCACCGGGAAGAGCGGCACCTTCACCGCGAAGCCCGCCAGCAGCGCAAAGAGCACCAGGTGCTGGGCGGTCGTGTCCACCGAGCCGATCACGTAGTGAATCGTCACCGGCACATCCGCCAGCGATCGGGCCGTTTCCGTCAGCGCGGCGATGTCGAACGTCCACGCGCCTTCCGCACGGGCGTGATGCCACGCCACGTAGATCAGGCCCGCCAGCGTAATGAGCGAACCCGTGAAGGTGTACAGGAAAAACTTGGTGCATGCCGCCGCCCGGTTGCCGCCGCCGTAGATGGCGATCAGGAAGTACATGGGGACGAGCGTGAACTCGAAACACGTGTAGAAGAAGATCAGGTCGCGGGCGAGGAAGACGCCGATCATGGCCGTCTCGATGGCCATGAGCCACCCGTAGTACTCCTTCTCGCGGCTGGTGACCGCGGTAAACGAGCCGTACACGCACAGCGGCATGAGCAGCGTGGTGAGCAGGATGAGCAGGATGGCCACCGAATCGACGCCCATGTTGAGCGTGATGCCCCACTCCGGCAGCCACGGGATGCTGACGTTGAGGTTGCCATCCAGTCCCGTGCCGCCCCACTGGAAGGCGACCGCCGCCAGCAGATTCCACACGAACGTCACCAGCGTGCCGACGAGGGCGATCCACTTCGCCTGCCGCGCCGGGGCGACCACCACCGCGATCGCGGTGGCCAGCGGAATCAGCAGCAGTCCGGGCAGCCAGTGCATCAGCCGATCCCTCCCGGCAGCAGCGCCACGGCGGTTTCCGCGGTTCGAGTCAGGAAGCCCAGCAACCCGGACTTCATCAGCCACACGAAGAGGATCACCAGCCCGGCCGCGCCGGCCATGGTGCGGGCGTAGTCATGCAGCACGCCGTTCTGCAGCGGGCGGAAGATTTCGCCGAGCCGCCTGGGGATCGAGCCGATGCCATCCACCAGCAGCGTGTCGATGATGACTTTGTCGAAGAGCGAGAGGGCGTGACCCAGAATCCAGAGCGGCAGCCGGATGAAGGCGATGTAGACCTCATCCACATACCACTTGTTCTCCATCGCCTTGGGCAGCCAGCGCAGCGGACTGGCGAGCAATCTGGCTCGCAGGGAGTCAGCCGCCTTGCGGTTGATCAGGTGGAACCATGCGGCGAAGGCGATTCCGACCAGGCCGATCGCCCCGCTCACGAAGTACATGGCCTGATGCGGGTCGGCGCCGAAGATCAGCCCGTGGTGGATCGACGGCTCGTGCGCGTGCCCACCGCCCGGCAGGCCGCCCCTGGCTGAGGAGTCATGGATCATGTCCGCCACCCAGCCGCCCTTGACGCCCTCGGCTTGGTTGGGCAGGTAGTAGGGGATGGCGGCCAGAATCGCGCCGATGGTGATGATCAGCAGCACCGAGTTGATGGCCAGACGTGGCGGATGCGGTTCGTGTCCGTGGCCATGCCCAAGCCCATGTCCAGCGGCGCCGGCGTCCCGCCGGTGGTCATCATGATGATCACCATCATGGCCATGCCCGTGGTCATCGCCATGATGCTCATCACCCATCTCGTAGTGGACCGGCCCGGCGCACACCCTGAACCACACGCGGAAGGTGTAGTACGCCGTCAGTCCGGCGGTGAAGAGCAGAATCCACCCGAGCGCGGCATGATGATTCACGAACGCCTCGGCGAGAATGGCGTCCTTGGAGAAGAACCCGCTGGTGAAGGGGAAGCCCGCCAGGCATAGGCACCCGATGAGCATGGTGTAGGAGGTGACCTTCCACCCCGGCATGCGTCGCAGACCCGACAGTTTCCGCAGGTCGAGCTGACCCGCGAAGCCGTGCATGATTGCACCACAGGTGAGGAACAGCACCGCCTTGAAGAATGCGTGCGTGAAGACGTGATACGCCGCCCCGAACGTGGTCATCACGCCGATGCCCACGAACATGTACCCCAGCTGCGACACCGTGGAGTAGGCCATGATGCGCTTGATGTCGTACTGCGCCATGCCGATGGTCGCCGCCAGCAGGGCGGTCAGTCCGCCCACCCAGGCCACCACCGTGAGCGAGTGCGGCTCCAGCATCATCACCGGGAACATGCGGGCCAGCAGGTAGACGCCGGCCGTCACCATGGTCGCCGCGTGGATGAGCGCGGAAACCGGGGTGGGGCCTTCCATGGCGTCGGGCAGCCAGACGTAGAGCGGCAGCTGCGCACTCTTGCCGAAGGCGCCCAGCATGAGCAGATAGGGGATCACGTGGACCGACCAGCCGCCCTTGCCCGCGTCGAACCCGCCCCGCTCGATGATCTCGAAGAGCGCCGCGTACTCCACCGTGCCGAAGTTGAACCAGATGAAATACACCGCCAGCGCCAGCCCCAGGTCGCCGATGCGGTTCATGATGAACGCCTTCTTGGCGGCGGCCACCGCGCTGGGCTTCTGGTAGTAGTAGCCGATCAGCAGGTACGACGCGAGCCCCACGCCTTCCCATCCCAGGTAGAGCAGGACGAGGTTGTCGCCCATCACCAGGCAGGACATGGCGAAGAGAAACACGCTCACGCCCGCGAAGAAGCGCGCATAGCCCGCGCCCTTCACGTCCGGCTCCATGTACTCGCTGGCGTAGATGGCGATCAGCGTGCCCAGCCCCGTCACGAACAGCATCCACAGCAGCGTGAGCGAATCGACATAGAGCGCGAAGTTGGCCGTGAACGAACCGCCCGGACCCTCGGCCCAGCGCAGGTCGAACCAGTCGAACAGGTGGATCGGCATCGGCTGCCCCGGCTGGTATTGCCGGAACAGCAGGAACGTCAGCACGAACGACGCCCCGAGGAACAGGGACGTGATGATCGCGGGCAGCTTGTTGCGCACCTTCACCGCCGCGCACAGGCCGCACAGCAGGGCTGACGCGGCGGGCAGGTAGATGATGAGCCGCGCCCACCACGGACCCGCCGCCGGCGCGCCCACTTCCTGCTCGGAGAGCGTGCAGAGCAGCAAGGAGGCGAGTTCAGGTTGGAGAAGTGCGTGCGTCAAGGGAGGAGTGCTGAGTGCTGGGTGCAGAGTCGTAGGGTGGGTCGAGTGTCTCGCGCCGACTGCCTGATGCCTCGCCTACCCGCTCAACTCCGCCCACGCGTCGGCGTCGAGCGTGGGTTTACGGCGATAGAGCAGGACGACGAGCGCCAGGGCCAGCGCCGCCTCCGCCGCGGCGATGGTGAGGATGAAGATCACGAACACCTGCCCCGACACCCCGCCGTGGTAGCGGTCGAACGCGATAAACGCAATCGCCGCCGCCTGGAACATCAGTTCCGTGCAGAGGAACATGATGATCATGTTGCGGCGGACTAGGAAGCCGATCAGCCCCAGCGCGAAGAGCGCGGCGGCGAGGATCAGGTACGCCCCGAGCGTCGAAGGCCCGAACGCGCCGTCCGCCAGCAGCGGGTGGATCATGCCCCACCTCCCGCCGGACCGGGCCGGACGTCATCGGGGTCCACGGTCAGCCGCCTCATGCCGGCGGCCTCGCGCTTCTCGTCCTCTCCAAGTTCGATCTGCTTGCGGGCCAGCACCACGGCGCCGAACATGGCCATGAGCAGGATCACGCCCGCCAGCTCCAGCGAGACGGGGAAGCGATGCACCAGCGCCAGGCCCACACGTTCGAGGTTGGTCGTGAGCAGCGATTCAACATCCGCCAGCGACAGCCCTGCTTCTTCAAAGGTCACCCGCCGCACGCGGTCGCTGGGCGGCTGGATGAACTCGACCGATTCGAGGTCGATGCGCCCCAGGCGCGTCCCCGCGGGCAGATCGGGCAGTGCGGCGCGAAACGCCTCGACGAAGCGCTCCTGCTTGGCGGGCATGAGCGTCACCTCGTCCACCATCTCGGCGAGCCGGCTGGCCCGGGAGGCGGGGGGCGGGAGAGCGGACGCCCCCGGCTCGAAGTTGCCCCGGTCGAAGATCACCTGCCCGATGAGGGCCATCATCAGAAAGCCCACGCCCACCGCCGCCAGCGGTTCGCGGGGCAGACGGTCGTACTCCGCCGCCTGCTCGCGAGACTGGCCCTCGGTGGGGGCCTGCTGGGCCAGCATGATGACGAAGAGGTAGGTGATGAGGATGGCTCCGGCGTACACGATCACCAGCGCGAAGGCCATGAACTCGGCCTCGAGCAGCAGGAAGATGGCCGCGGAACTGATGACCACCAGCACGAAGTACAGGGCGGAATAGACAGGCCGGTGGTGGGTGATCATCCGCCCGGCCGCCGCCACCGCGATGAACGCGAAGACGTAGAACACCACGGCGGGGCGCTGTTCGCCAGACGCCGCCAGTCCGAGGATCATGCTCAGCAGCCACGCCAGGCCCCCGGCCGCCACCAGCCCGCCCGTGACCCGCGCGGCCCGCTCCTGGCGGGCGAGCATCAGGTACGTGCCCGCCGCGCCGATGCCGCAGCCAAGAAACACGAGCAGGTGGTCCATCCACACCATCCAGAGGGGTTGATCGGGCGAGGGTTCGAACGGAAGCCGGGAACGGGCAGTCGGGGTCGGTACGTCGAGCGTGCTGGCGGAGAAGATAGGCCCGCCTCCACCCCCCTGCAACCGCTGGGGGGAGGCGGCGGGTCAATCCGTGCAATCTTTCACAATGTACGGGCGGTTGTCCAATGCCCGCGTGCGGATTGACCGCGACTGGCGGAGCAACTGGCCCGCTTCGCGCGGCTCGGCGCTGATCGGTGGATCATCCCGGTCGTTCAGCCGCCTTCGCCCGGGTCGCGTGTCCTGATCCGTTCGATTTCGACAGTGGGAACGTCGATCGGTTCGGCCCAGATGGTGTTGATGACCGGGTCGGTCATGGCGGCCTCGATGCTGGGGCGCAGGATGATCGTGACGTGCGTGGCGTCATCGGGGAAGTCGGTCAGCCGGTTCGCCTGGCCCAGCAAGAACTGATGGCTCGTCACGCCGGTGTGTGCGATTCGCCCGATCACCCATTCGCGATCGCCGATGCGCGCGACCACATCAGCCGCGATGGCCACGGGGCAGGGCCTCATTTCGAGCGTGCCGGACAATCCCGTCCGCCCGCTTGGTGAGGTGATGAGGCGCAGTCGAATCCGCTCGATGGATGAAGACATGATCTGTCGATCACGGTCATTGGTGCTCAGAGCGATCAGTGGTACGTCCGGCGGGACGATCTCCAGCAGACCGGTCTGATGCACCTCCCACTCGGCGATGACGGGCGCCGAGGCCAGATCATTCCCGCGCAGCACGATCGTGAGCGTCCACCTCGCGTCCACTTCGTACGTGCCGTCGGGAAGCGACAGCGGCATCGCGATGGACGAGGCGGAACGTCCACCGCGGCTGAAGGTTCCGCCGCTGATGCTGCCGCGCATGGCGGAGGCCAGGTCCACGTCGCCGACCCGGAGGGTCTTGATCTGCCGCCGCAGCCATAACTGACTCTGACTGCTGGAGCCGTCGCCCGCCCGGTCTTCGCTCATCGACACTCGCACCGGCCATGATGTGCCCGAGTAAAGACGCTGCCGCCAGTCGATGGTCGCTTTCACCGCCTGCTGGAAGTAAAGCAACGTGTCCTCCTTCGACACCTTGCCCTGCAGGATCGCGTCTTCGATCAGATTGCTCCACTGGACGGGCCACGCGGCATTGGGGTCGCCCTGCCGCGCCAGCCCGTCGGCGATGAGCGTGCGCACCGCGCCGTCGCTCAGTTCGCCGCGCGACCAGCGGGCGTGAAGTTCGTTGATGACGCCATCCAGCCGTGCCGCGTTGCTCGTGCCAGTCTCCCACAGCAGCAGCCACGTGGGCTTGTATGGGTTCCAGTCCACGTTCCGCGCGCGGCTCCATGTGAACACGCCGCCGAGGCCGAGTCCGACAACGAGCAGCAGCACGCCCAGCGTCAGCATCACGGGGCGGCGTTTCCGCACGCCGACGCGAGTCGACCGTCGCGTTGTGATGTCGCGCCCGCACTCCGGGCAGCGTGCGGCGTCGTTGGGAAGCCCGAACAGGTCGAACCTGCACTTGCGGCAGACGGGATGGTCGTTCAGCCGCCGCCCACGGAAGCCCAGCACGAACAGCACCGCGCCTCCGACGAGGCACAACGCGGTCAGGAGAAGAATCGGTCCGATCGGTCCGCCGGCCATGCGCGTTCCCCCGCTGGAGGATTTCATGCTACGCAGCGGCGTGGCGTCGATCCGCGCCAGCGTTGCATACGATCAGTCTGCGAGGATTGTGAGATGACCCTATCCATTGCCCTGATCCCTTGTGTTGACGAATCCGGTCAGGACGTTCCCGACGAGTGCAGCGCGTGCGGGTATCAGAAGTGCTGCCGGCAGGCATATCTGATCGGAACCGACCCCTGCCCGGACCTTGAAGGCATTTGGGTGCAGAAGGTCACGCTTGATGCGTCCTGCGACGATTGTCCGGCTGATGAACCGCTGCCGTCTCCTTCCTCCATGACCTTCTTCGAGCAAGTGCTCAATGACCCAACCGTCATCAATCGCTGGACGCAGTGCGACTGTTTCATCAGCCCGATCTGTGGAGTTGGTACTCGAGGTGTCGTGTCACGAACCGCAGTCTTGAGATAATTCTGTCTCGATGACTTTCCGAACAGCAAGAACCCTTTCGACGGAGCGCCGACAGGCAACATCCCGATCCCGCAGTCGTTTACGAATTGTCCTTGCGTCTCTTCCCACGGTGTGTCTTCGGGCACGTTTCCGCATCGTGTTTACGCAAGCGTCCCAACCTGGTGGGCCAACTACCGTGCGACGAGAACGCGGACAGCGACTGCGTCGTGGAATTGCTGCGGCGTCGATCCGAGTCTGTGGACGAGGTCATGCACATGCACTGCCTAACGGATGGCCGCGAATGCCGGTTTCTGGCAACGATGGTTGCCGTCACAGCATTCCTCCCGCTTGGGGCGTGTGAGAACGAGTCGGGGCATAGCGGGGATCACGCAATTGCGGCGCCGCCACCGGCGCCGCTCACCCACGAGGAGCAGCATGTGAACTCTCAGGATACGAACAGAACGGAATCACTGCGCCCTCGGACGTGGGAAGAGTATCGGCAGCTTGCGTCACTCATTGCGGATCTTCCCGCGTGGACGGACACCGGACCCTCTGAGCGCGCGGAGTGGCAGACGATCATCCGACTCGCAGCTGCATTCCAGCAACTGCCGCCAGAGGACGTCAGCCGGACGCTTGTGGTGTACATGAATCAGTTCCCCGGGCTCGGGCTCGGCGAACCCGTGAAACACCCCTATACGAAGCCGCTGCTCCTGCTGCGAGTGATGTTCGAGATCCCCTCGGATGTCGACCGCGAGTCACTGCAGGCGGAGATGAATCGGAGTCAAGTCTACGTTGCCGGTCTCTTTGGATGGGATGCGACCGGTGCCGAGGGATTGGAGGCGGGGGTGCACCAGGATTCGCCTGCCTTGGCTCTTCCGGTGATCTGGCACGCGGACGACGGTCCACGTCTCAGCGCATTCCGCAAGACGAAGCCGCCGCTCATCGCGGGCGGCATGGGAACCTATCAGCCGCACCGCGAGTTCGAGTTCTTTCAGGCGCGATTCGCATATCGCCCTGATCTTGAGCGGTACCTCGAGGAAGTCGACCTGTTCGACGGAACGCAGGGCGTTGTGATTCGAAAGAGAGTGGCAACATGGCGTGAGCTGCTTCACCAGCGGCGTCTTGATGCCGCATCCGAGCGGAAATGATAGTTGCCCTCTTCCGATCGTCGCGAGGCGATGATCTGATTCCAGCAGAGTGTGGTTGTGGAGGATGGAGTCGACTGATCCATGCTGCCCCGGTCACCGGGTAGACTTGGGAATGCCCGAACTCGGCGAGATCCTGCCATCATCCCTTCGTCCCCATGCGCGGTGGGAGCGGCTGGGCGCCTCCCGCGTACCCGCGCTGCTGGTGCATCCCGCGTGGTCTGACAGCGCCGAGGCGCCGCCGCCGCTCGTGTTGTGGTTCCACGGCCGAACCGTGAACAAGGAACTCGACCCCGGGCGCTATCTGCGGTGGATGCGGGCGGGCATCGCCGCGTGCGCCATCGACCTGCCGGGTCACGGCGAGCGCTTCGAGCAGCGGCTCCAGGGGCCGGAAACGGCATGGGAGGTCATCCACCAGATGGTCGAGGAGTTCGACGAGGTAGTGGACGCCCTGAGAAAGTTCGACGCCTTCGACCTGTCGCGCCTGGGCATCGGCGGCATGTCCCTGGGTGGAATGGTCGCGCTGGCGCGGCTGACGCGGGATCATCCCTGCTGCTGCGCCGGCGTGGAGGCGACCACGGGCATGTGGGCCGACGATTCCACGCGGGCGCAGTTCGAGCATCGCGTGCCGGCAACCATCCGCCAACTGGAGCCCATCCGCAACCTTGACCGCTGGCGCGAGATTCCCTTGCAGGCGATCCACGCCCGTGGCGACGAATGGGTGAAGTACGAGCGGCAGGCGGCGTTCCTCGACGTCCTGCGGGCGCGGTACCGCAATCCGGGCCTGATCGAGACCATCATCTACGAACACACCGGCGCGCCCTACGAGCACATCGGGTTCGGCCGTAAGGCGGCGGATGCCAAGCAGAAGCAGACGGCGTTCTTCGCGCAATGGCTTGGCGTGACCGAAAAGTCCACAGATGGACACGGATGAAGAGGATGGTGGAGTTGGACTCGGCACCCGGCACCCGGAACCCGGAACCCAGCACCCAGCACCCAGCACCCAGCACCCAGCACCCAGCACCCAGCACCCAGCACCCAGCACCCAGCACCCAGCACTCCTTCTCCCTCGCCCGTCCCCGAAACGCCCGGTCGGGACATGCGAGGGGCCGCAAAATCCCTTATAACATACCGACTGCGGGATCGGTCCCGCCGTCGGTTGACCCACCCCTGGGGCGATCCGCCGTTGTGAAGGAAAGGGGGTCGTCATCATGCTCGACCAGCTCTTCAGCGGAAACGCACTGCTGTTCTCCGTTCCCGCTGTCGCGGGCACGCTGTTCTTCGCCTTCCGGCTGGTGCTGATGTTCGCCGGCATCGGTGGCGACGAGCTCGACGCCGATGGCGCGGACGGGATCGATCCGGGCCACGCCCACGACTCGACGCAGGTCTTCAAGTTTCTGTCGGTTCAGTCGATCGCGGCGTTCGTGATGGGATTCGGCTGGGGGGGGGTCGGGGCCCTGCTCGGCGCGGGGTGGGAGATGACCAGCAGCATCCTGGTCGCGGTGGCCGGTGGCGTGGGCATGGTGTGGCTGCTCACCTGGCTGCTGAAGCTGGTCTACGACCTTCAGAGCAGCGGCAACGTGAACCTGCAGGACGCCGTCGGGGTTGAAGGCGAGGTCTACGCCTCCATCCCCGGCAACCGCGAAGGGACGGGGCAGGTGAAGGTGGTTCTCTCGGACAGGCAGCGCATCTACAACGCCTTCTCCGAGGGTGAGCCGCTGCCCAGCAGGACGCGCGTGCGCATCGTGAAAGTGAACGAGGATCACACGCTGACGGTGATGCGGGTCTGAGCGGCGCGGGCGATCACGATCAATGCGGAAGTCACGAACGAGAACGATGGGAGGACGGTCATGCATCTCACGCTGGCGACTCTGACGGGCGGCGGCAACGCACTGTGGTGGCTGGGCGGCATCGTGGCCGTGCTGCTGGTGGTCTTCCTGGTGGTCGCCATGGTCGCCAGCCGCTACCGGCGCTGCCCCAGCAACCGGATCCTGGTGGTGTACGGTCGCGTGGGCGGTCAGAAGGCCGCCAAGTGCCTGCACGGCGGCGGCACGTTCGTGTGGCCGCTCATCCAGGACTACGCCTACCTGTCGCTGGATCCCATGGTCATCGACATTCCGCTGGAAGGCGCGCTGTCGCTCAACAACATCCGCGTCAACGTGCCGTCCACGTTCACGGTGGGCATCTCCACCGACCCGGTGCTGATGAACAACGCCGCCGAGCGTCTGCTGGGGCTGGATGAGCGGAAGATCCGCGACCAGGCGCAGGACATCATTCTGGGCCAGCTGCGCCTGGTCATCGCGACCCTGTCGATCGAGGAGATCAACAAGGACCGCGAGAAGTTCATGGCCCTGATCAACGAGAACGTAGCCCAGGAAGTGAACAAGATCGGGCTGGAGCTGATCAACGTCAACGTGCGCGACATCACCGACGAGTCGGGCTACATCGTGGCGATCGGCAAGCGCGCCGCGGCGGAGGCCATCAATCGCGCCAAGGTCGAGGTGGCCCAGCAGGAGCGTGACGGCGCCACCGGCGAGGCCATCGCGGTCCGCGAAAAGACCATCGGCGTGGCCAACGAAACCGCCACGGCGGTGCAAGGTCAGAAGAAGGCCGAGCAGCAGCAGCGCGTGGCGGTGGCGGCGCTGGAGGCCGAAGCCGTGAAGGGCGAGGCGGCGGCCAAGCGCGACCGGGAGATCACCATCGCCGAACGCGAGGCCGAGACCGTCGCCGCCAAGAAGAAGGCGGAGCAGGAGCAGCGCGTGCGCGTGGCCGAGGCGGAGGCCGCCGCCGTGACGGGCGAGAACACCAGCCGCGCCACCATGGCGGAGTCCAACGCCAAGCTGGGCGAAGTGCAGGCCGAGGCCCGCCGCCGCGCCGAGGTCGCCGCCGCCAAGGCGCATGAGGCCATCCTGCTGGCCGAACGCGACCGCGAGTTGGCGCGTCTGGCGAAGGAAGAAATCGCCCCGCAGGAAGTGGAGAAGAAGCGCATCGAAATCGCCGCCGCCGCCGAGGCCGAGAAGCGACGCATCGAGGCCAAGGGTGAGGCCGACGCCATCCTGCTCAAGTTCGAGGCCGAGGCCGCCGGCACGCAGAAGGTGCTCGAGGCCAAGGCCGAGGGCTACCGAAAGCTCATCGAGGCGTGCGGCAGCAACCCGCAGGTCGGCCCCACGCTGCTGCTCATCGAGCAGCTGCCCGAACTCGTCGCCGAGCAGGTCAAGGCCATCCAGAACCTCAAGATCGACAAGATCACCGTCTGGGACCAGGGTACGGGCGGCAACGGGCGCAACGCCACCAGCGACTTCCTCGCGGGCATGATCGGCTCGCTGCCGCGCCTGCACGAACTGGCGCAGCAGGCGGGCATCGAACTGCCCGCCATGCTGGGCCGGGTCAACCGCGACGCTCGCGATGGCCATCTGACCGTGGATCGGCCCGAGCCGACGCCCGTCGCCCCCGTGGCGGGCGGCAAGCCCAGGGCCACGAAGCCGGAGAGTGAAGCAGGGGGCGAGCGGTTGTAGCGGTCAGGACGCCGGGCTTCACTCATGCGATGGGTGAATCCCGGCCAACCGTGGCGCACGCCTCCCGATGCAGGCCCTGAGGGAAGATCGCCCGGCATGGCGCGGCGACCGGCTCATTCCGCCGAGCGCGATCCATCGGCCCGGTGCGGGCCATCGCGTCACCCTCGAACCGCTCGGTTTTCGGGTGAAATCGGCCGGATTCGCCTATCGTACCCGTCCATGCGGCAGTCGTACGACGTCATCGTCATCGGCGGCGGACACGCGGGCGTCGAAGCCGCGTGGGCGGCTGCCAAGGCGCTGATGACCGAGGATGGGAGCGGTGGGGGGGGTTGGCGTACGGTTGCGGACGATGTCCGTCTCGGGTTTTCCCCTCGGAGCAAGCGCGTTCCCGGAGGGCCGCGCGTGGCGCTGGTCACCATGGACCCGTCGAAGATCGGCGCCATGTCATGCAACCCCGCCATCGGCGGGCTGGCCAAGGGGCAGATCGTGCGCGAGATTGACGCGCTGGGCGGCGTGATGGCGCTGGCCGCCGACGCCACCGGCATCCAGTTTCGCGTGCTCAACATGTCCAAGGGCCCCGCCGTGCGCGGGCCGCGGGCGCAGTGCGACAAGTACGCCTACGCCGCCGAGGTGCAGCGCCTGATCGCCGGCCACCCCGGCATCGAGGTGATCGCGGGCACGGTGGATGAACTCATCGTCGAGGATGGCCGCGTGCGAGGCGTGGTGCTTCCCGGTTCCGCCTCGGTGGCGGCGCCCGACGCGCGGGCGATCGAGTGGAACCTGTCCAACGCCGGGCTGGCCAGGCCGGTCTTCGCCGCGCCGTCTCGTGAGGCGATCGCGGGCGTGCATCGACTCTTCGCCCGCTCGGTTGTCCTGACGACGGGCACGTTCATGCGGGCGCTGATGCACACCGGCGAGGATCGCACGCCCGGCGGGCGCGTGGGCGAGGGCAGCGCGGTGGGCATTTCGGCGATGCTGCGCTCGCTTGGGTTCGAGTTGGGGCGCCTGAAGACGGGCACGCCGCCTCGGCTGGCTGCTCAGTCCATCGACTTCGAATCGCTGACGCCCCAGCCGGGCGACGCGGCGCCGGTTCCGTTCTCTGACCTTTCGCCCGACGCGATGCCCGCCGGGTGTTTCCCGAATCTGCCGCAGACGTTGTGCCATCAGACGGCGACCACGCGCGAGGCGCACGACCTGATCCGCGCCAACATTCACCGCGCCCCGATGTACTCCGGCCAGATCGAGGCGGAATGCGGGCCGCGCTACTGTCCGTCAATCGAGGACAAGGTGGTCCGTTTCGCCGAGCGCGAGTCGCACCACGTCTTTCTCGAACCCGAGTCGCTGCACACCAACGAGGTGTACTGCAACGGCATCTCCACGTCCCTGCCGCGTGAGGTGCAGGAGCGGCTGGTGCGCACCATGCCGGGGTGTGAACGTGCGGCCATCCTGCGCTGGGGCTATGCGGTGGAGTACGACATGGTCTGGCCGCACCAGATCGACGCCACGGGCATGACGCGGCGCGTGCCGGGACTGTTCCTGGCGGGACAGATCAACGGCACCAGCGGATACGAGGAGGCCGCGGGTCAGGGGCTGGTCGCGGGGCTGAACGCCGCGCGGTTTGCGCGCGGGCAGGATGCCGTCACGCTGGGGCGCGACGCGGCCTACATCGGCGTGATGATGGATGATCTGGTCACCAAGACGCCGCGCGAACCCTATCGCATGTTCACCAGCCGGGCCGAGCATCGGCTGCTGCTGCGGGCCGACAACGCGGACGCGCGTCTCACGCCGCTGGGACGTGAACTGGGGCTGGTGGACGACCATCGCTGGCGGATGTTCGAGGCCCGCGTCCGCGAGTTGGACCGGCTTCGCGCCGCGTTCCACGCCGTGCGACGCGATGGGAGATCGCTGGCGGAGTGGGCCCGCCGCCCCGAGGCGACGCTGGAGCGGCTGCTCGAGCTGCTGGGTGAGCCGGGCGTCGATCGACGGCTCGTCGAACGCGTGATGATCGACGTGCAGTACGAGGGCTACATCGCGCGGCAACGGGCTGAAATCAAACGTCACCAGCGCGCCGAGCACACGCGATTGCCCGCGGACCTGGATGTTCAGTCGGTCCCCGGTCTTCGCCGCGAAACCCGCGAGGCGCTGGAGAAGTTTCGTCCCGCCACGCTGGGGCAGGCGGGGCGTCTGGCGGGCGTCAACCCCGCGGACCTGACCATCCTGGCGGTGGCGGTGCGGCGTTACTGGGATCGTTCAGGCGACGGCGCGTCTGGCGCGGGAGCCCCGCCAGCGCCGCGACGGATGGCCTCGTAATCCTGCAGCACGATCAACTCGTCGATGGTGTAGCGCCGTCCGCACTCCGGGCAGGTGCAGTCGTTGAGCCCCATCATGGAGTAGCCGCACTGCACACAGCTGACGTTGACGCCGCCCTTGCTGGATGCGATGGGGCGTCCACGCGACCCGCCGTAGGCCGAGGCGGTGATGACGATGAACGTCGCCGCGAAGCCGAGGAATATGAACCCCGCGATCCAGAACTCCTCCTCCCACGTCGCCATCGACGCGGCGACGCACGCGACGATGACCGCCGTCCAGATGCCCAGGCACAGCAGCGTGGCCCGAATGATCCGCCTGTATCGCGGATACCCCCGCCACAGCCAGACGAGCGTGCCGATCCAGACGATCACCGCCAGGCCCGCGCCGATGGAGACATCGTCAACCCACACGTGGCGCACCTGCTGGATCATCGCCAGCCCGAGCAGAAGACCTGCGGTCACAAGGACGGCTGAGGTGAAACTCAGCGCCAGTCGCGGGATGAAGCCAAGCTGGCCGGCAACAAGGTCGCGCCACAGCGACGGGCGGTCATCCTGTGGTGGGCGGGCGTCGGACATGGTTTTGACTCATTGGGAAGTCTCTTCGGCCATTCTACGGATGATCCGAAGAGTTTCTGAACACCTGGTCGCGCAATGAAAAACCCGCGCATTGCTGCGCGGGCTTTCGGGGTCTTCGTTCGCCCGTCGTGCTCGGAGAACCGTCGGGCGTTTCAGCAGTGCGTGATCGCGGGATCAGCCGCTGCCGATGGTGTCGCGGCCCTTGATGCCGTCGCGGGTGAACACGTGGTACGAGTTGATCTCGCCACGGGTGTTGGCGCCGGCGTAGCCGTACGACTGGAAGTAGCCGCCCGAGCCGAAGCAGCCGGGATCCTGAGCATCCAGACGCTCGCCGCCCTGGTTCACGACGCGGCGGCTGGAGGCGACCGCCTCACGCACGCTCATCATGCGGCAGTGCCCGTCGAAGAAGAGCGTGGCGGGAGTCGAGTCCGGTCCCATGTTGAAGAACCACGGCACGCCCGCGGTGCCGGGGATCGACTCCGAGGGGTTGTTCTGGAGCCAGTAGTGCTCCAGCATGTGGGTCTTCAGGTCCGGGTAGGTCGCGCTGGACAGGTTGGGCGACCGGTGACCGGCGGGAAGGATGTCCGCCCGCTGGGCGCCGCCCTGGTTCACGCCGCGGTACACGTCGGGGCTGACCTGGGCCGCCACCGAGGTGCAGTACGACGAGAAGTAGAACGAAGCGCCGTTGACCCACTCGCCCGGATCATCCTGCCACTGGTAGATCTTGTCGTTGATCGTGTAGTCCTTCGGGCACCAGAAGATCGGGTCGTAGACCTTCTTGTTGATGTACTGGTTGAAGGGCTTGGTGTGGAAGGCGCGGAACGAGCCCAGCGAGCAGTTGCCCGGCCACCACATGGGGATGATCGCCCAGCCGCTGGTGGTCTGGAAGTGCAGACCGTTCTTGTCGAACCCCAGCGGAACCGGGGGCACCGGGGTGCCGGCGTAGGAAGACTTCCACACGGGCGCCGTCACCATGACGGTGAGGTCATCCGGGCAGGTGGTCCACTGACGCCCGTTCCACTCCGAGGCGTAGGTGGCGTGAGCGGCTCCGAAGTTGCGGAGGTTGCTCAGGGAGATGGTGACCTTGGCCGAGTCACGCGCCTTGCCGATGGCGGGCAGCAGAAGCCCGATCAGCAGGGCGATGATCGAGATCACCACCAGCAGTTCGATGAGGGTGAAGCCACGCTTGCTATGCATTGCGTTTCCTTTCTCACAGTCGGCCGGCAGCAGGTAGACATGCTGAGCCAACCACGCGACGCCCGAAGGCGACGCATGCGATGTCAACGCGGCGAACCGGAGAAGGACCCCACTTCTGCGGAACGTCTCGTGACGAACTTGGTTCGGTGGTGACGCACCACCTCGATCAACCCGCAAGACATGAATGGGCGGGCGGATCGACCCTGAACTCCGCTGCCGGCGGCTTCTGGAGTTCCGAGCGATAACTAAACTACCTCAGCCCGAACCGCTCCGCCAGAGGGAAGTGACAACTTTTTTCATCTTTTTTGATGGATTGGGGAACTCGGCTCGTACCCCCCGCGGGAGCCCGCTGGCCGGAAGCCCACCGGATCGAAGCGACTTCACCGGATGGTCCTTGGCGGCGGAGATATCCACTCGCCCGGAATGGTTCGGCATGGTCAGGCGTCGGCGCGTACACTGGCGCATGGCCTTGGAATCGCTTCGTTCTCTTCTGTTGGATGATCCCCGTGTGCTGCCCCCCGAGGCCGCCGGAACGGACGCCGTCCTTTCCGAGAACCCCGCCACCGGGCAGCCCATCGCGGCGGTCCGCCTGCAGAATCGGAATCAGTACGACGACACGGTTCGCCGGGCCGTGCTCGTGCAACGGGCATGGCGGCGGCTGCCTGCCCCCAAGCGGGGGGAGATCGTCCGCCGCATCGGGTTGGCCATTCGCCAGCACGAGCAGCAACTTGGTGAACTGGTGACGCTGGAAGTCGGCAAGATCAGGGCCGAGGGTGTGGGCGAGGTGGTCGAATGCATCGACATCGCCGACTTCGCCGTGGGGCTGTCGCGACAGTTGTACGGGCTGTCCATGCACTCCGAGCGACCCAGGCACCGCATGTACGAGCAGTGGCACCCGCTGGGCGTGATCGGCGTCATCACGGCGTTCAACTTCCCCGTGGCGGTATGGGCGTGGAACGCCATGATCGCAGCGGTGTGCGGCGACACAATGGTGTGGAAGCCGTCGCTCGCCGCGCCGCTCTGCGCCATCGCGATCAACAACCTCGCGCGGCGGGTGATGCGCGAGCAGGACATCTTCCGGCCCCCGCAGGGCGAGGGTGACCCGGCGGACGTGTTCGGGCTGGTGATCGGCACGGACGCGGAGGTGGGGGAGACGATGATCCGCGACGGGCGGCTGCCGCTCATCAGCGCCACCGGCTCCTGCCGCATGGGGCGCCACGTGGGCGCCGTGGTGGCGCAGCGACTGGGGCGCACGCTGCTGGAGCTGGGCGGCAACAACGCCATCATCGTGACGCCGGACGCGGATCTGGAATTGGTCGTACGCGGCGTGCTCTTCGGCGCGGTGGGCACCGCGGGACAGCGCTGCACCACGACGCGTCGGCTCATCTGTCACCGCGACATCGTCAACATCGTCACCGAACGGCTGGTGCAGGCCTACCGGTCCGTGCCCATCGGCGACCCGATGACGCCGGGCACATTGATGGGACCGCTCATCAACCGGCAGGCGGTGGACGCGATGCGGGCCGCGCTGGAGCGGGCAGAGGCGGATGGCTGCGAGATCCTCTGCGGGGGCCTCGCGGGTCTGGACCGGTGGAGAGACAAGCCGGGCTATTTCGTCGAGCCGACCATCGTGCGCGTGCCTGTCTCCCCTCTCCCCGCGGGAGAGGGGTCGGGGGTGAAGGGCGGCAATACAGCAGGCGAAAACGCCCTCACCCAGCCCTCTCCCAAGGGGAGAGGGTTGCGGATTCCCGACGTCGTGCAGGAAGAAACCTTCGCCCCGATCCTGTACGTGATGGAGTTCGAGGATCTGGATGACGCCATCGCCATCCAGAACTCGGTGGCGCAGGGGCTGTCGAGCGCGATCTTCACCGACTCGGTGCGCAGCGCGGAGCGGTTCCTGTCGGTGGACGGCAGCGACTGCGGCATCGCCAACGTCAACATCGGCACCAGCGGCGCCGAGATCGGGGGGGCGTTCGGCGGCGAGAAGGACACCGGCGGCGGACGTGAAAGCGGCAGCGACGCCTGGAAACAGTACATGCGCCGCCAGACCTGCACCATCAACTGGGGCAGCGATCTGCCACTGGCGCAGGGGATTCGGTTTGGGGAAGAAGCCCAGTGACGGCCCCTCACACGAACGAACCACGCCGCCTGTCGATCACCGACGCCTGAACGCCGACCACGCCAGACTCCCTCACTCACTTGCGGTCAACCCCGTCACCCGAACCCGGCTCACGGCGTCGCCGGTCGAAAGCCGCTGCGTCTCCTCGATCACAATGGACTCACCCTCGCGCCAGCCATCCGTGCGAAGGCGATCAAGGAATGCCGGCAGGTGCCGCCGCCCCGGGTCGGCCAGCAGGAACAGGCCGCCGGGGGCCATCAGTCGCGGCAGGCAGGTCGCCAGCATGTCGATGTTGCGATGCTCATAGAGCACGTCCGCCGCGAGGATCAGGTCGAAGCGGCCCAGCCGCGGCTCCGGGTCGCGCCAGTCGAGGAGCGTCGTGCGAACGTCGGTCACGCCGTTCCGCGCTGCATTGAGGGCGACGAAGGGCATGGCGTCCTGGTTGTGATCCGTCGCCAGCGGGTCGAGGCCCATCCGTCGCAGCACGAGCGACGGGAGCGCCAGGCCCGCGCCCAGTTCAATGATTCGCGAGCCCGGCAGGGGCGGTCGGTCAATGAGGAATCGGGCCAGCGTCCTCGCGGAAGGCCAGAGCTCCGCCCAGTAGGGCATGCGCTCATCGCACTCGAACGCGGCCTCGTCCAGCAGTTCGTCCGCGGCGCGGGGCATGAGCAGGCGCAACGACAGCCGCCTGTGCTGAAACGTCTCCTCGCGCAGCGCATACCGTGCCGCAAGTGACTTCAGCAGCGCGGGGTGGTCGCTCATCGGTTCAGCCACCAGATGGACGCGTTGAGCACCGCCGCGAAACTGACCCAAGCAAGGTATGGCATGAGCATCCAGGCGCCGACGATCGAAACGCGCCAGAACAGCACAATCGACGCGAGAATGGCCAGCCACAGCAGCGCCAGGTCGATCAGCGCCGCGCCGGGCCGGTGCAGCCCGAAGAACAGCACCGACCACAGGGCATTGAGCACAAGTTGGACGCTGAACACCGCCAGGGCCCAGCCGACGGGTGCGTGCATGCGGCGCTCCCATACCAGCCAGACAGCGACGGCCATCATGGCATAGAGCAGAGTCCACACCGGGCCGAAGAGCCAGTTGGGCGGCGTGAACGAGGGTTTGGCGATCGAGGCGTACCACTCGCCCGGCCTGGTGGCGAGCCCGCCGATGCCCGCCGCGGCGAAGCAGGCCAGCACGCAGACGACGAGCGCGATGATCGAGGATCGTCCCATCCTGCGGGGATCATAGGATCGACGCATCCGCCCACTGCTTCGAACGCATGAACGCCGCCCGCCTCATCCGACTCCGGCGCCCGCCCGTGCTGCACGTGCAGCCGGAGCCCTTCGTGCCGAACGTGCAGACGCCGGTGCTGGAGCAGGCGGAGCAGCGCTGGCGAACGCTGTGCGCGCGCAATCCCGCGTACTTCGACGGGCGCATCTGGCATGTGCTGGGCGTGCATCGCAACGGGCACGGCGGGGCGTCGATCCATGTCATGGAGTGCGCCTATCGCTGGCACGCGGTGCAGAAGGGGTGGCGTGATCTCGGCGTGCGCTCACTGGGTGTGAAGGGACTGCTTGTTCACCAGGGGCGGGTGCTCATGGGCCGCCGGGCCGTGGGTGTGTCGGCCTACGAAGGGATGTGGGAATTCGCTCCCTCGGGCGTGGTGGACGGCGGGATGCAGCCGCGACAGGCGATTCTGGAGGAACTGCGCGAGGAAGTCGGGCTGGTCGCGTCCGCCGATCCCGTGGCCGTCGCCATCCTGTACGACAAGGTGCTCGACTGCTGGGAGATCGCGTATCGACTGCGAGCGGCCGTGACGGACGACATCCGTTTCGAGCCGCGCGAGTATGACTCGGTGCGGTGGGTGGACCCGGCGGCGCTGACCGGCGAGCGGGCGGGGGAGCAACCGGGCGAACTCACGCCGATGGCGCGGCAGATGACGGCGCTGCTCGATCAGAAGGGCGACCACGCGGTGTAAGCCGCGACCATCCGCGGCTCGAATCGCTCCACGGGAACGCCCGGCGCCGGGCTGGAATGGACGCGGCCTCGCCACGCGACTCCGGTACACTCTCCGTCCGTCCACGGAGTCGCGCGGCATGTCCAGCACGCAGCCCTTCTACGTCCATGGCACGTCGTCCGCCGAGCAGTCGCGCCTTTCCGATCTCAACACGCTCATCAACGACGCCTGCCTGCACGAACTGGCCCTGCGCGGCGACGAACGGATCATCGACTTCGGTTGCGGGCTGATGCAGCTGTCGCGGGCGATGGCGCGGGCCGTCCGGGGGCGCGGTCGCGGCGTCGTCGTCGGCATCGAGCGTGACGACGCTCAGCGGGCCGAGGGCCTGCGGCAGGCGGAAGCGGCGGGGGAGCGCGATCTGGTGGATCTGCGCGCTGGCGATGCGACCGATCCGCCGCTTGCGTCCGAAGAGTGGGGGACATTCGACCTGGCTCACGCGCGGTTTCTGCTGGAGCATGTGTCCCAGCCGCTGGCGATCGTGCGTCAGATGGTGCGGGCCGTCAGGCCGGGCGGCCGAATCGTGCTGCTGGATGACGACCATGCCACACTGCGGCTGGCGCCGGAGTGCCCGGGGTTCAACGCGCTCTGGAGGGCGTACATCGAGACGTACCTGAAGGCGGGCAATGATCCATTTGTGGGCCGGAATCTCGTGCCGCTGCTGCATCGCGCGGGGGCCAGGCCGGTGCGCAACACGTTCCTGTTCTTCGGCAGTTGCGCCGGCAGCCCAACCTGGCCGCTCATCACGGGCAACATGCTGCGGATTCTGGATGGGGCGCGGGAAGCGATCATCGCGCTGGGTGGTCTTTCGGAGCAGGTTCTGGATCGCTTGCTCGCGGGTTTCCGCGAGTGGTGCGCCCGGCCCGACGCGGCGGCGTGGTACGCCATCAACTGGGCGGAGGGGCGACGGCCGGAGGAACCGCAACCGCGCTCTTCCACGGCGGTTTCGCCGCCGGTAGGATGCTCGACCTGACAACCATTCCAGGAGGATTCGATGACTCGCATGTTCCGTTTCCGCTCCGTGGTTCGTTCCGTCATTCCCGTACTGTCGCTGGTCGTGGTGGCGGCAGTCGCGGCTGCTCTCATCGCGGCCGCACCGCGCGGCGCGAATCGGGGTGATGATGTCTCCCTGCATGACCGCATGGAGGTCTTGCGCAACAACCTTCGCTCGCTTGCACGCAGCGTGGGCGACCCGGCGAAGCAGCAGGAGTCGCTGAAGCTGGTGGCCGAGATGCAGAAGCACATCGTGGCCGCCAAGGAGCAGCCCGCGCCGAAGCTGGACACCCTTCCCGCCGCGGAGCGCGAGCCGTACGGGCTGGCCTATCGCAAGGCCATGACGGAAGTGCTCGAGGAACTGGCGCGGCTGGAGATCGACATCATCGACAGGAACGCCGAACAGGCCACCAAGCGCATCCGGGAGAATCTCGTCAAGATGCGCGACGCGGCCCACGAAAAGTTCAACGTGGACGAGTGAGCCGGCACCTGGCTGCACGGTGGAGCGGGCGTTCCGCCCATGACGGTCTCTCATGGCATCACGCGGGGCAATCCCGTTTGTTCTGGCGCTGCTCCTGAGCGGGTGCGGTGGCGGTGAGACGCCGACAGCGCCTCCGGCGAGTCAGTCCGCGAGCGGCGGCGAAGTGAACGGGTCACGAGCGGTGACGCGGCAGACCGTCCTTGTCACCGAGGGCTGGGTTGATGACGCCGAGTGCTCGAGCTGTCATTCGGAGATCGCGCGCTCGTTTCATCACGTGGGCATGGGACAGTCCTTCGCCCGATGGACGCCGGAGCGACGCATCGAGAACCTGACGTCATCGCGTTTCGATCACGCGCCGTCGCGCCGACGCTACGAGATGGTTGAGCGCGACGGAGCGATGTTCCTGCGGCGTTGGCAGATCGCGCCGGATGGCGAGCCGATCAACGAGATCGAGATACGGGCCGACTGGATCATCGGATCGGGCCATCATGCCCGAAGCTACGCGCATCAGACGGCGGCGGGCGATCTTTTTGAACTGCCCCTGACGTGGTACAGCCAGGAACGGACCTGGGGCATGTCGCCGGGCTTCGACTCGGTCCGCAACCCGGACCTGCTGCGCCGCATCGGGCGCGACTGCATGGCGTGCCACAACACGTACCCGGATGCACCGGTGGGCAGCGACCAGTACGGCCGTCCGCACGTCTTTCCGCGCGAGATGCGCGAGGGCATCGGCTGCCAGCGGTGTCACGGGCCGGGGGCGCGTCACGCCGAGATCGCCGCCCGCCCCGGCGCGGCGCGCGACGAGATCATTCAGTCGATCGTGAACCCGACGCGCCTGCCGTCTCAGCGGCGCGACGACGTGTGCCTGCAGTGCCACCTGCAACCCTCGACCGCGTTCACCACGCTGCTGCGCCGGTTCGGGAGGGGCGAGTACCAGTTCACGCCCGGCGACGACCTGGCCGAGCACCTCGTTCCCATCGACTACGGCGACGCGGCGGAGAACGCCGCCCGCTTCGAGATCAACCACCACGCCTACCGCATGCACCAGAGCGCGTGCTACACGCAAAGCAATGGCGGGCTCACGTGCCTTTCCTGTCACGATCCGCACCGGAAGGTTCCGATCGAGTCCCGTCGCGAGTTCCATCGTGACAAGTGCCTCACCTGCCATGAACGGGCCGACTGCGATGTGTCGCCTTCGGGGGCGCCGGCGCATCTGACGATGGATGACTGCGTCGCCTGCCACATGCCGGCGCGTCGTCCGACCGACGTGGTGCACGCGGTGATGACCGATCATCGCATCGCGGTGTACCCGGACGTGGAGACGTTTCTCGCTCCGCTCGTCGAGCGCGGCCCGCTGCGCGACGTGGCGGCGCGGCTCTACTGGCCCGAGCGGATGAAGGAAGACCCGCACGCGGGCCTCTACCCGCTCATCGCCGAGGTGAGCGGAGGGGGGCGGGCGAGTTCGCTGGATGACTTGAAGCGCGAAGCGGCGCGCATCCGGCCGCCCTTCGCCGAACCGTGGTCGCGCCTGGGCGACGCCCTGAGCAACGCGGGGCGACTGGACGAAGCCATCGCCGCCTACCGCGAGGCCCTGGCGATCGACGCGGATGACGGCATGGCGCTGAGCGGCCTGGGCTCCGTGCTCGCCACGCTGGGGCGCTTGGAAGAGGCCAGACCGATCATCGAACGGACGCTTCAGGTCACGCCGACCTCGGCCGCTGACCACCTCAATCGCGGGCTTCTGGCGCTGGCGGAGGGTCGGGATGAGGAGGCGTTGCGGTGGTTCGACCGCTCGGCGGCGCTCGATCCGCTGTACGCCGCGGCCCACGCGCAGGCGGGAACGGTGCTGCTGCTGCGGATGGGTCGTCCCGGCGAGGCGGCGTCCCGGTTCAGGCAGGCGCTGGCGATCAACCCGGACCTGCCCTTCTACGGCCCGTGGGGCATGGCGCTGCGACAGTCGGGCGACTGGTCCGGCGCTATTCGCGCCTGGCGTCATGGTCGCGTGATGACGCCGGACGACAACGGTCTGACCATCGCGCTGGCGACGGCGCGCACGTTCGCGCCGGATGCGGCGCATCGCAACCACGCCGAGGGACTGGACCTGGCGCTTCAGGCCCGTCGCCTGGCGCCGGGCGACGGAGAAACGGCTCTGACCTTGGCCGCCGCCAGCACGATGAACGACCTGCATGCCGAGGCGATTGGCTACGCCGAGGAAGCGGCGCGGCTGGGCGCCGATCCCGTCAGTTGCCGTCTGGTCATGGCGCTGGGGCTGGCGGGCTCGGGCCGGCAACCGGCGGCACGATCGCTTCTGGCGTCCATTTCCTCTCAGCAACTGACCGCAACGCCTGGCGATTTCATCCGGGTGCGGCTGCTGGAGCTGATCGTCGAGCGGGGGCTGTCGCAGTCCGGACGGTGAGCATGCGCCGACGAGCGTGCCCACGGATGGCGCATCAGCCCGCCATCATCAGCAGCCGCCGGGTTCCGCCGTTTCTTCCGCATCTTTTTCGCTCTCAATCGTGTACAGCACCCAGCGGTGTTTGGCTGCCGCGCTTCCCCGGCGCGCCGGCGTGTGGCGGTGAAAGTCGATGACGGCGATGTCGCCGGTATCCAGGCGAACCGTGAAACGCTGGCGTCTGAGGTAACGGTCGCCCTGCGCGAACCCGCCTTCGCGCGAGGTGAGTTTCACGTGCTCCAGGCACTCGACGATCGCGTATCGTCGTCCTCGCCAGTTGAACGCCGCGGGCAGCGAAGCCAGCCCGCTGGACATCTGGCCGGCCTCGAAGCATCCCGGCTCCGGCGTGATGACTTCGGAGATGAACTCAGTCACGCGTACTCCGAGGCGGGAGCTCCCGAGATCCGGTTTCATCAGGAGTCGGCGGTTCGCTCCGTGAACGATCGTTGGCGCGCCGGCGCACGACGGCCCGCGTCGATGCGGCCCGCGCGTCCACAGGTCACATTCAGCACTTCTTCGTCAGGTCTTCGCCGGCGTTGAGAATCGCCACCGCCTTGTCGGCGTCGAGCGTTCCCTCGGCCACGTAGGCGGCCAGTTCGCGCCTGGTCTGCTCGCGGGCGCGCCCCACCACGATGGCGCGAATCCCGCCGACGACGATGGAGATGACGGCGATGATCAGTCCGACCACCATGGCGACGATGGGAATGGTCAGGGCGATCATGTCCTTGTCGAAGAATCGCTCCATCACCGCGGCGTCCTGTCCGAGCAGGATGAGGTCCATGACCGATGCTCCTTCCGCGGGCCGGGGGCGAAGCGCCGCCATGGCGCAAGGCCTTCCCGCTGCGAGGTCATACGGATTCTACCTCGCGCGATTTCGGTCGCCTCAGGGGTCGCCCGGGGGTCAGCCCGCGGTCCCCGCCGGGGCCGTCCGGGCGCTCAGGGCGCCGCGGTCCCGCTTGACGACGCGGCTGGCTTCGATCTGACGCCGGGCTTCCTCCGCCTCGACGAAGCCCTCGCCGAACCGGACCAGTCGGGCGCTGTTGCCCAGCACGAAGATGTACCCCAGCATGTAATAGACGGGAGTAATCCAGAGCGTGATGAGGCCCGTGGCCGCCAGCGCCAGGCCGATGACCGCCAGGCCGAGCGACGCGCCGATGTTCTGGGCAATGATGGCGCGGGTCTTATTGGCGAGCTCGATGAGGAAGGGGATGTGGCGCAGGTCGTCGTTCATCAGGGCCACGCCGGCGGAGTTGGTGGCGATGTCCGTGCCCGACAGACCCATGGCCACGCCCACGTCGGCGCTGGCGAGAATGGGACCATCGTTGATGCCGTCACCCACCACGAGGCAGTGGTGCCCCTTGGCGAGCAGGTACTTGAGTTCCTCGTGCTTCTCCTCGGGCAGACACTCGGCCTCGATGGCGTCTACGCCCACCGCCTGCCCGACGCGCTTGGCCACGCCCAGCTTGTCGCCGGTGAAGATGCACACGCGGCGCACGCCCAGCTGGCGGAGCGAGGCGACCACCTCCGGCGCGTTGCGTCGGAGCTTGTCCTCCAGCCCGACGGCGCCGAGATATCGCCCGCCGACCATCACGTGGACGCCCGACATGCCTTCGATCTTCTCCTCCACCTTGGCCAGTTCGGGTGCGATGGCGGGGTTGAGCTCCCTGAGCCACGAGGCGCGGCCGACGTGGATGTCCCCGCCTGGCGAATGGGCGATGACGCCCCGACCATGCGCCTCTTCGTAGCGCTCGATGCGGTTGGGGGTGATGCGGGCCTGCCTGGCGGTTTCGAGAATGGACTTGGCCAGCGGGTGATTGGAGTGCTGCTCGCCGTCCGCCGCCGCCTGCAGCAGCGTGGCGCCGTCCACGCCCTCGGCGGGAGCCAGCCGGCTGACCGCGAAGCGCCCGGTGGTGAGCGTGCCGGTCTTGTCCATGATGACGGTGTCGATGCGGGCCGCCGCCTCGAGCGTGCGCGTCTGCTTGATCATGATGCCCACGCGGGCCGCCGCCGCGAACGCCGCCACCATGGCGGTGGGGTGGGCGATCAGCAGCGCGCCGGGGCAGGTGACCACCAGTACGGTGATGGCCCGCACGATGGCCTGCTGGCTCACCGCGGGGTCCGCGCTCTTGGAGGTGAAGAACCACACCAGCAGCGCCACCATCAGCACCACGGGCAGGTAGTAGGAGGCGAGTTGCTCGACGAACTCCTGCCGCGCGCTCTTGGCCGACTCCGCCTCGCGGATGAGCTGCTCCACCTTGCCGATGGTGGTGTCGCCCGCGATGGCGGTCACCTCGATATCGATCTGGCCCGTGAGGTTGGTGGTGCCGGCGTAGACCTGCGTGCCCGCGGAGGCCTCGATGGGCACCGCCTCGCCGGTGAGCGACGCCTGGTTGATGTCGCTCTGCCCGCGGATGACGCGTCCGTCCACCGGCAGGTTCTCGCCGGGGCGCACGCGGACGACATCGCCGACCTTCACTTCCTTCAGCGGCGCGATGCGCTCCTCACCGGCGGTGACCAGGCGGGCGATCTTGGGCGTCAGCCCGACCAGTTCGCGGATGGCCCGCTGCGCACCCCACGCGGTGCGGCTGAGAATCAGGTCGGCCATGCGCAGAAACAGCGCCAGGAACCCCGCCGCCAGGTACAACTGCAGGGCGATGGCCGCCGACACCGCGATGGCCGCCAGCGCGGAACTGGACGGCTTGCCCGACTTCACCTCGCGGTATGCCTGCACCAGCAGGGGAATGGCCAGCATCACTGCGCCGACGGCGGCGGGAATGGCGGCGACATCCGGATGAATGTCGGTCAACGTGCCCACCCACGACATCAGCAGCAGCACCGCGCCGATCAGGGCCGTGAAAAGCTGCCGCTCCAGCCGCTCCGCCCCCTTGTTGTCCAGTTCGGGCGTGGCGATCTCCGCCGCCAGCGACGGGTCCAGCGCCGCCGCTGCGGCGTGAGGGGCGGACGAGGCAGGCGCGTTCTCGGCCATGCGTCAACTCCAGCGTGCTCAAGGTCAGGACGATTCAGACCAGTGCCCAGAATCCCGGCGTCAGTGCCGGGACAGACCGGCAACGTCAGGACGATCAGCCCAAGACATGACGCCGCCCCCGTCGGGCGCGGGCTGGGCCAGCCATCCTACGCACCCCGTTCCCACGCGGTTCGAGCCGGAAAAGGCGCCAGATGCATTTTCCGGGAGGTTGCCATGCTCGACGGTTCACGCCATGATGCGGGGTTCCCGGCAACATCAGGAGCACCACGTGGCGGACAAAGCGGCGGTCATCGGCGATGGGCAGATGGGGCTGGTTCTGGCCCGT
Source organism: Phycisphaeraceae bacterium (assembly GCA_015709595.1). Taxonomy (NCBI): domain Bacteria; kingdom Pseudomonadati; phylum Planctomycetota; class Phycisphaerae; order Phycisphaerales; family Phycisphaeraceae; species Phycisphaeraceae bacterium. The sequence goes on along the minus strand of CP054178.1, from coordinate 559,761 downwards.
CTGCTGGCGGAGAAGGGGCTGGACGTGGTCCTGTGGGGGCCCTTCCGCTCCGAGATCGTCGAACTGGTCCGAACGCGCAAGTCGCCTCGCCGATTGCCGGGGCTGGCTCTGCCGGACTCGGTTCTCATCACGGCCGAGGAATCGGAGGCCTGCCGGCACGCCGCCGTCATGGTGGACGCCATTCCCACCCAGTTCATCCGCCCGGTGTGGTCGCGGCTGGCTCCCTTCGTCGAGCCGGGCGTGCCGATCTGGTCCGTGTCGAAGGGCATCGAGCAGGAAACGCTGCTGACGCCTCTGCAGGTGCTGGAGCAGGTGGTGGACGGCGAGCCGCCCTCACCCCGACCCTCTCCCGGCGGGAGAGGAGGTTCCGCCGCTCAGTCGCCGCCGCGCCGCCCGTACGTCTGCGTCTCCGGGCCGACCATCGCCGCGGAACTGGCGCGGCGACTGCCCGCGACGATGGTGGCGGCCTCGTCCGAACCCGCCGACGCGATTCAGGCGCAGGCGGTGCTGTCCACGCCGTACCTGCGCATCTACACCAACGACGATGTGAAGGGTGTCGAGATTGCCGGGGCGGTGAAGAACATCATCGCCATCGCCGCGGGCATTGTGGACGGGCTTGGACTGGGCTACAACGCCAAGTCGGCCCTGCTGGCGCGCGGGCTGGCGGAGATCGCCCGGCTGGGCGTCGCCCTCGGCGCCCGGGCCGACACCTTCTACGGCGTGGCGGGCGTGGGCGACCTGGCCACCACCTGCTTCTGCCCGCAGGGGCGCAACCGCACGTGCGGCGAGCGGCTGGGCAAGGGCGAATCGCTCGACACCATCACCCGAACCACCGACTCCATCATCGAGGGCGTCGCCACCACCGCCAGCGTGAAGCGGCTCGCCGCGCGGCTGGGCGTGGACATGCCCATCACCGACGCGGTGCACCGGATTCTCTTCGAAGGGCTTACCCCCGCCGAGGCCCTGGCCCTGCTGATGGAGCGCGAGGCGAAGGCGGAGCGGTGAGGTGTGGCGGCGTTCTTTCGCGTCAGTTGTCCACCACCACCAGCTGCACGAAGTCGTAATGAGAAGTCAGCGTATCGGTGGGGCTGCTCGCCGGGCGGGTCATTTCGATCCGCACATCCATCCGCCCATCATCGGCGACGAAGTCCCATTCGCCCGGCCCGACACAGCCGGTGTGTTTGATCGGCACACATTTTGCAAAAAACATGGACTGTCAAGAAAAATCCGGCACGATGTTCCTTGATGGCTTGAAGCGGAGGTGAGTCATGCAGTTTGCTCGCCGTAAACACGCATCCGTTGCGGCAGTTCTGTTCGCGTTGGCGCTGACTGCACAGGTGCGCGCCGACATCTTCCTCAATCAACCACATGACTTTGTCGACCGCTCGCCGTCCGAAGTCGGCACATCTACACCGGAAGCGATGACTGCCGACGACTTCAATTGGCCGGGTAGTAAAACAGGTATCCGGTCGATCACGGTGGCGTTGATCGTGACTTTCCCGAATGCGCCAACCGAGTTCCGGCTCGAGATTCGGCAAGGAGCCACACCAGACGGCCCGCTGTTCAAGACATCTGCCGATTCGCAGGTCACCGACTTGGGGGCATGGAACGGCAATCCCGAACTGCACCTGTACTCAGTTCGGTTTGACATGGCAAAGATCTTCTTGCCACCGCAACAGCGCTACTGGGTCGTCCCCTACGCCATCGGCAACGGGTCAGGGACGGATCGTGCGTGGTGGGGCACGGCGGGCAACGGGCAGGTCAACGGGTCGGAGGGCTACTTCCGCTCCGACCACTTCGGCGTGCCCCAGTGGACGCCCATCTCCCAATCCGGCATCCTGAACTTCCCCACCGACTTCGCCATGACCATCGAGGCGACGATTCCCGCGCCCGGCGCGCTGCCACTGCTGGCGGCGGGGCTGGTCTGCGCGAAGCGTCGACGGCGGGTGAGTGGCGCGCTGGGTGCTGATTCAGTTCCGGGTTCCGAGTTCCGAGTTCATCAAAACCAAGAACCGAGAACCGATACCCTCCCATGCCCTCTCCCAGAGGGAGAGGGAGCCAAGGAAAGCACCCTCACCCCGGCATCTTCTCGTGCTTCTTCTCGCCCAGTTCCTTGATGCGGGCTTGTTCCTGCTTCATCGGCAGGTACTCGGTGTTGTACCACGCCGTCCAGCGGTCCTTGTCGTAGCCCAGGTGGGCGGTGGAGTGGCCCCAGTCGCGCGTGGTCATGGCGACGAGCGTGTAATGAATCTCGGTGCGGTAGATGATCGCCACCGCGTCCAGCACGCGCAGGATCACGCCTTCCGTCAGCACGCCCGGCACGGGCAGGAAGGCGCCGGAGTTCTCGCCGAGAATCGGGATCAGCGCCTGGATCACCACTCGCTGGGTGCCCACGAGAATCCACGCTAGGTCGCCGACGCGCCGCACCGGCCGCTCGGTGGACTGACCCTGAATGAGCAGGGGAATGGCGTCGATGATGTCGAGCTGGCCCGCCAGCCGGCCCGCGAGGTTGGCGACGAAGTCATTCTCCGAGCGCAGACCCGCGTCGATGACGTTGAGCGCCTGGCGCGAGACCGGGGCCTTGAGCCGCTTGAGCGCCTCGTAGTTGAAGTCGGCGTCCATGTCGTACAGAGCGATCCACGCCAGGGCCGCCTGGCCCCAGTCGCCCTGCATGACGAAGTGGTCGAGCAGCGCCAGCCGCACATCGTCCTTTTCCTCGCGCAGCACCTCGATCATGGGCAGGAAGGCGGCGGGGTCGGTGAACTCGCGCATCTGGGCGAGGCCCTTGGCGCGGGTTTCCGGGTTCCGCTTGTCGCCGAAATACTGGTGGCGGAGGGCCTTGAGTTCGCGCAGATAATCCTTGGTCTTGGCCCGTGCCTCGAGTTCCACCGCCGAGGGCAGATCGGACATGTCCACCAGCGGCGGGATGGGCTTGGCCGGGTCGATCGGCTTGAGCCGCAGACCGCCCCCGCCGGACTGGGCGGCGGCGGGCAGGGCGAGAATCGTCGCGATGGCCAGATTCAGAAGGTGACGCATGGACCCGACCTCACGAGACGTGGAAACGGGCGTTCCTGCGATTCTAGAGGGCCGGGCGAGCGGTTTCCGTCGGATTCACGGGTTCGAGGAAGAGAAGAACCCTCACCCCGACCTTCTCCCAGAGGGAGAGGGCTGCGTCTGGGAATGACGCTACGCCGCCTTCATCAGCAGGACGGTGATGGTGTCGTACAGGGCGTGAACCGCCACCACGATGCCGAAGCCGCGCCACTCGTAGAGCAGGCCGAAGTACACGCCCGCCGCCAGGTAGAACGCGCTGACCACCAGCGTGGAAGACCCCGGCCCCGCGCCGATCCAGTGGTAGGCCATGAAGAGCACGGACGAGATCGACACGGCCCAGATGACCCCCGTGCGCTGCGAGGCCTTGCCCACATCCACCACGATGGCGTGGATCACGTTGCACAACAGCATGCGGAAGACCAGTTCCTCGTACAGCCCCGCGCCGACGCTGAAGGCGATGCGCCCGCTCAGGTCGAACGCGGCCACGTCCGCGGCGCCGCGTCCGGCGTCCATCCCCGCCGCCAGCACTGTGTTCTGAAGCCGCGCCACCAGTTGCCCCAGCGCCAGCAAAGGCAGGGTGAGCGCGGCGGACTCCACCACCATGCCGCCCAGCGTGGGCGCGTGGACCTGCCATCGCTTGCCGCTGAGCAGGTGCGACACCAGCAGCACGACCACCAGCACCGCGCCGGGCAGATACCACCCCAGCCCGCGAATGCCCGCCGCGTCAAAGAGCGTCAGCAATGTCTTGTGCGCCAGATTGGTGAAGGTGGCGTCCGCCCGCCGCAGAAAGGACAGCATCGCCAGCTCGTAGAAGATCACGAGCGGCAGCAGGAAGACCAGGATCTGCAGCGGCTGGCGCGACTGATCCCAGTACCGGTCCAGCGGGCCGGGATCGTTGGATCGGACGGCGTTGGTTGACGAAGCGCGGCGTGTGGCTTTGGGGCGCGCCATGATGCGAGGCGGCCGATCGGCGCGACCTCCGAGAGGCGGGGTCAGGCCGGCGTCTTGCGCAGTTCGTTGAGCCGGCGGGCCAGACGGCTCTTGCGGCGGGACGCGGTGTTCTTGTGGATCGTGCCGGTGGAGGCAATCTTGTCCAGCACGGCGACGGTCTTGCGGAACTCGTCCTCCGCCTTGGCGACATCCTTGGCCTGCACCGCGCCGAGGAACGACTTCACCTGGTCCTTGATCACCCGCTCACGCCACCGGTTGCGAGCACGACGACGGGCGTTCTGGCGCACGCGCTTCTTGGCCGATACGGAGTTGGGCACGTCAGGAACCTCGCTTCAGATCACGGGAACAGGACAGGAAGGGATTATCGCCTGCCGGCATGGGGAATCAAGTGGCCGGATGGTCAGGTCGGTTCCCGACGGCCGGGCGGGGAGGGGAGGGGGTGGGGGCGCGGCGAGGATCGGGCCGTGGACACCAGCACCGAGGTCCGGATTCTGAGGGTCAGGAGCGGAAGCCGCCGGGATCACCGTATCGTGCGTTCCCGGCGAGTCTCACAACGCTCCCGTCACCGCTCCATGCAGCAACCCCGCCGCGGCGCATCCCAGCACCACACCCACCACGCCCCAGTTCCACCTGAGCAGACCCAGAAATGTGGCGGCGGCCACGACGACCACGAACCAGTTCACGTTCTCCAGCGTCACGGCATCGCCCGGGAAGATGGCGTGCAGGCCGAACCACACGGCGAGGTTGAGCACCACGCCCACCACGGCGGCGGTGATGGTGGCCAGCGCGCTGGTCAGCCGCACGTTCTCGCGCAGCCCTTCCACGTACGGCGCGCCCAGGAAGATCCACAGGAAGCAGGGTACGAACGTCGTCCACGTGGCCATCAAGGCGCCCAGCGTGGCGGAGAGGAGGGGAGACGCCCTCGTCCCGTCGTCCCACTCGATCGGGTGGTTCCACCCTCCCATGAAGCCGACGAACTGCACCACGATGATGAGCGGACCCGGCGTGGTCTCCGCCAGTCCCAAACCGTCCATCATCTCGGCCTTCGAGAGCCATTCGTGCTTCTCCACCGCCTGCTGGGCCACGTAGGGCAGGACGGCGTAGGCCCCGCCGAACGTGACCATCGCCGCCTTGGAGAAGAAAATGCCTTCCTGGGCGAGCGCGCTGCGCCAGCCGAGCATGCCGCCCGCCAGCAGGATCGGCGCGGCCCAGAGCATCAGGCACACGACCAGCACGCGCAGGGAGCGTCCCAGCGTGGGGCGATGATGGGCCGCAATCTCCTGATCGTCGTGGAGGACGGCCCGCTGGTTGTTGGCGTGCCCCGCATCGCCGCCCTTCGAGCCGTGCGACTTCAGGACGCGGAACCACCGCGGCGCCGCCACGCCGCCGATGAAGCCGATCATGCCCGCTCCCGCGATGATCGCGGGAAAGGGGGCCTTCAGGAAGTAGATCGCCACGAAGGCCGCCGCCGCGATGGTCCACATGACCCAGTTCTTCAGCACCTTGCGGCCGATGCGGATGACGGCGTGGGCCACGATGGCCAGCACCGCCGCCTTGAGCCCGTGAAAGATGGCCTCCACGGTCGGCACGGAGCCGTACGCCGCGTAGATGAAGGAGAGTCCCCAGAGAATGAACATCGAGGGCAGGACGAAGAGCACGCCCGCAATGATGCCGCCCCACGTTCGGTGAAGCAGCCAGCCGATGTACGTGGCCAGTTGCTGGGCCTCCGGACCCGGCAGCAACATGCAGTAGTTGAGCGCGTGGATGAACCTTGCCTCGCTGATCCAGCGTTTCCGCTCGACCAGCTCGGCGTGCATGATGGCGATCTGGCCTGTTGGCCCACCGAAGGAGATGAAGCCCAGTTTCAGCCAGAACCGCAGGGCCTGGCGGAAGGTGGGATGTCGGTTCTCGGCCGCGGTTTGGTTCAGGCCGTCGCCCATTGGAGTGGGGATGGTAGGGGGTGGCCGGCGTATTCGATGTGCAGCACGAACCTCGACGCCGCCGCCTCGAAAAACGACCGTACGGCGTACGTGGCGTTTCCGCGGCGGCGCACGCCATCGCCGGCCGAGAGCCGCTCGCAGATGGTCAGCGGCACGGCGACATCGGGCTCGTCCAGCATGCCGGGGATGATGGTGAAGCCGTCGCGGTCGAAACCGCCGAGCGACGACGCGATGGACTCGGCACCGGGCAATGGCATGCTACCTCACCTCAAACCCGCCCCGATGCACGATGCGGAAGTCGTACAGCGACGCCAGTTCCTGCGCCGACAGCGATCCGATCGCGTTGAGCCGGTCGATGACCGGCTTCGGGTCGTCCAGCGCCAGGCGTCCCAGCCGGTCGAACTTGGCGGCGAGAATGTCATGCAGGTCGGCCGTGGTGTTGCGGGCGTGACCGGCGGGGTACATCACCAGGCCGGAGTCGTACTTCGAGCCGTTCGTACCGGTGATGACGAGTGATGTGGGGATGCCGTCGGGGTACCTGGCGTCGTACTCTGGTCCGCCGTGCTCGAAGCGGATCTTCTTCATGAGCGCTCGGGTGAGCGGGTGGAAGATGGCGGTTTCATCCTCCATGTAATCCTCGGGCAGGAGCATGAGGGCTTTCCACACCGCGTCATGCGCGCCGCCGCCCGCCGGCAGCGCCCCACGCTTCGCCCGCCACTGGAGCGCCTTGCGCAGCAGCGTGGCGACGATGTAGGCCATCGAGTGGTCCGCGCTCTGCCGCGTGTGCGGGTCCATCTTGGCGGGGTTGCCGATGATGCCGAAGGCGGGCTCGTAGGCGAGGATGCGGATCTCCGCGATGGCGCCGCCCGTCGGGTCGGCGAGCAGTTCCGGGTGCTTCGCCACGAGATCGATGATGCCCTGCAGCGCGCCCGCCGACTGGTGTTCGTACAACCCCAGTTTGAAGTGCATGCCCATCACCGCGAAGTCGTCGCCCGAGTGGCTGAGCACCAGGTCGAAGGGCGAAGGGCCGGTCTCTTTCCATCGCTCCTTGCCCTGCGTGGTGGGTTCGAAGAAGCGGAAGATCGCCTCGGGGTTGCGGAAGATGTCCTTGGGGCCGATGAACCCGCGCATCGATCGCATCATGCACAACACCGCCGCCTCGGTGGAGATCGCCGCGCTGGCGCCCTTGGAATCACTCAACTGCTTGCCGGCCCGGATGGCCCGCCACGGAATGTGGTGGGCGATGAACATGCCGACGGCGCTTTCGATCTGTTCGGGCGTCGCCCCCAGCATGGCTCCGTAGGTGGCGGCGGAGGCGATGGCCCCATGCACCACGTGGTCGATCTTGTACGACTTGAGCGAGAAGACCTCGGCCAGACGCCCTCGGATTTCATCCAGCAGCACCATGCCGCGCAGGGCGAAGGCGCCATCCCGCCCGGCCAGTTGTGCCGCCGCCACGGGCACGGCGTAGAAGTCGTTGTGGCCGAACTCGCCCGCGGTGTGCCCAAGCGCCGGGTTGTAGCCGAAGTTGGTGCCGTTGCTGTCCCACTCCCGCACCGCGGCGCCGTTGGCGACGATGGCCTTTTCCGGCGCCACGGTCGCGGTGGAGCCGAACACGGGCACGCCGTTCTTCTTCGGATACTCCATCGCCTCGGCCCGCAGCAGGGTGGGGGAGTTGGCGCCCAATGCAATGGCCGAGAGGCCGCACAGCACGCTGTCGGTGAAGAACATCGTGGTGCGCTCGAAGACCGCCGGGTCTGGTTCACCGAGTTGAGCGGTTCCGCCCGTACCCATGAAGTCCACGGCGAAGCGGCCGATGCCGAGTGCCTGGTTGGAGTCGCGGGGGAGCGTGACGGCGGACGCTGATGCCAGTGTCGTCATGGGGCGTTGAAATCCGAGGGTTTGTGTTCGGGCTGGGATCGGTGGCGCATCCGCTACAGCAGCCACCACGTGCCCAACCCGAGGTAGGTGGTGAGGGCAAGGATATCCGCCAGCACCAGCACCAGCGGACCGGAGGCGAGTCTCGGGTCCAGCCGCGCCGCGTGCAGGAGAACCGGCACCAGCGCGCCTTCCATGGCGGCGAAGACCATGGTCGCGGCGATGCTCAGTCCGATCACGCCCACGGGGGCCACGCTTCCGCCTCGCACCCACAGCAGGGCCACCGTGCTCACCATGATCGCGCTGGCGACGCCCAGCAGCAGCGAGGTCTTCCATTCCCGGTTCAGCCGCTGACGCACCTGCTTCCAGGGCACATCTCGGCCGTGCATGAACTGCAGCGACATGGTCATTGACTGAATGGAGATGGACTCGGACAGCGTGAGAACCAGGGGGATGAACATGGAGAGGACGACGACCTTCGCCAGCACGTCGTCGAAGGCCGCCCCGATCGCCGCGCAGATCAGCCCACCAGCGATGTTGGCCGTGAGCCAGGGCATGCGGAGCCGGAAGCCGAGAATCGCCTTGGCGTGACGCGCCTGCTCCAGCGAAACGCCCATGAGCTGGAAGAGGTCGTCGCGACGGCGCGACTCCGCCAGGTCGAAGGTCTCATCGGCGTAGAGCTGCACGTCCACCACGCCCAGCAGCCGTCCGTCGGCATCCACCACCGGCAGGGCCAGAAGGCGATGCATGGCGAAGAGCTCCAGCGCCAGTTCCAGCGTCATGTCGGCGTTGATGCTGATGACGGCGCCGATCATCACGTCTCGGATGGCCCTGGTGGGCTCCTCGAGCAGCAGCGTGCGCGTGGGCACCACCCCGACGAGCCGATTGTCACCGTCCACCACGTAGAAGTACACGACGGTCTGGCCGATCTTCCTCGACCGCAGCGAGCGGATGGCGTCCGCGATCGTGAGATCCGCCTGAATGGTCGTCTCCACCGGCTTCACATGCCGGGAGACGGGCTGGCTGAGCGTGGCGGCGTCGCGAATCATGACGGCGGACGATAGGCGACGTGATGGATTCGTCCATCTGGCGCGCGGCTTGCGCGGCGCGATTACTGCCGGAATCGACAACGTCTTTGGTGGCGCAGGCGTCTCGCCTGCAAGCGCCCTTCTCGACGCCATGGCGGGGAACGCACGCAAGCGCGAGCGTTTGCGCTCCCGTCCGGGTTTCAGCACTTCGACGCGATTGCATCGACCACCGGAAAGTCCGGCGGCGACACGTCCGGACGATCATTCAGCCAGCCCACCAGCCACTCGAAGGCGTCCACCAACCGCGGGCCGGGGCGGTTGAACATCTGGTTGCCATCCACCAGCGCCACATGGCCGGACCGCACCGCGGTCAGGTCATTCCACCACCACTGCCGCATGAGTGCGGGAAGTTCGCGGCGGATGGCGTTCAGGTCGTAGCCGCAGGGACACACGATGAGGCGGTCCGGCGAGGACGCGACCAGTTCCTCCGGCGTCACCCGGCGCGACTTGACGCCAGGCGGGTTGAGAGAGTGCCGCCCGCCGGCGTCGCGGATCAGGCCGGGGGTCCAGTGTCCGCCGACGTACAGCGGGTCCATCCACTCCAGAAACGCGACTTCCGGCCCATCGAGGTATGCGTTCACGTGGTCGCGGGCTTCCCAGTATCGGCCGCGCAGGGCCACCATCGCGTCGCGGGCCGAGTCCTGCAGGCCGGCGGCTTCGCCCACGCGAAGCAGATCGTCAAAAACGTCCTCCAGCGTGCGTGGATCGAGCGAAAGCACGCGCGGCGGCGGGTCGATGGACCCCGCCACCATTCGCACGGTGTTCAGGTCGATCGAGCAGACTTCGCACAAGTCCTGTGTGAGGATGAGATCGGGCCTGAGGGCCTTGAGACGCTCGACATCCAGCGAGTACAGCGACTGTCCCGCGGCCAGCGACGCGCTGACCTGCGCGTCGATTTCGGTGCTGGTCGCGGCGTGCGTGCGCTGGCCGGTCAGAACCGGTCGATCGGTGATGGAAGGAGGCCAGTCGCACTCGTGGGAGCGTCCGACCAGCAGGCGCTCCCCGCCCGCGGCGACAAGCAGTTCAGTGGCGGAAGGGAGAAGCGAAATGATGCGCATGCCTCGCAGGATAGGGCGTCGACGAGTGCGGCGCGTCATCGCAGGGCTGGCCGCGGTGATTGCGGGCGGCCGATCCGTGCGCCGATTGCGCCGTCGGGTTGAAAACAGCCGACGCGTGAATCCGGGAATCGGCGGGAGTCGAAAGCACCCGGATTCCCGTCGCCGGGGGCGGGTGGTCTCATGGACGAAGGATGATGACGATGCGACGGTCAACACGGCGCCAGTGCCGGTTCGGTTCTCCGGCCCTCCTCGCACTGCTGGTCGGGTTTCAGGTGGATGCCGTCGGCGACCAGTGGCCCCAGTGGCGAGGCCCCACGCGCGACGGGCAATGGAACGGTCCCACGTGGCCCGAGCGTCTCACGCCCGCTGAGCCCGGCGCCACGGCGGCCCTGCGGCTCGCCTGGCGGGCCGGCGACCTGGGTCCGAGCTACACGGGTCCGATCGTGAGCGACTATTTCATCTACACCGTCGAAACCCGCGACAAGAAAGCGGAGGTGGTCACCTGCTTCGATCGGTCCACCGGAGAACGGGTGTGGAGCACCGAATGGGAAGGCGCCATGGCCGTGCCCTTCTTCGCGGCGCGCAATGGCTCATGGGTTCGATCGACTCCGGCGCTGGATGGCGATCGTCTGTACGTGGGCGGGATGCGCGACGTGCTCTGCTGCCTCGACGCCCGCACCGGCGTCATTCTCTGGCGGGCCGACTTCATGGAGCGGTATCGAACGCCGCTCCCGGCGTTCGGATTCGTCTCATCGCCCCTGATCGATGGCGACGCGGTCTACGTTCAGGCCGGCGCTTCCGTGGTCAAACTGGACAAGATGACCGGAGAAACGATCTGGCGATCGCTGGTGGACGAAGGCGGCATGAACGGCAGCGCCTTTGCGTCTCCCATCATGGCGGAACTGTGCGGGGTGAGGCAACTCGTGGTCCAGAGCCGCACCCAACTGGCGGGCATCGACCCGCGATCTGGCGACGTGCTCTGGAGCGCGGAGATTCGCGCCTTCCGGGGGATGAACATCCTGACGCCGATCGTCGATGGCGACACGATCTTCACCGCCACGTATGGCGGGCGCGCCCAGTTGTTGCGCATCGTCAAGGGCGAGAAGGTCTGGGCGGTTGAGCGCGTCTGGGACAACGGCGCTCAGGGGTACATGACCTCCCCGGTGCTCATTGCGGGTCACGTGTATTACTTCACCCGCAGCAACCGCTTCACATGCCTTGAACTTGCCACGGGGACCATCAAGTGGACGAGCGGTCCCACCGGCGACGAATACTGGTCGCTGATCGCTCAGGGCGACCGGATTCTGGCGCTGAGCCAGGACGGCGACCTGTCCCTGATCCGGGCGAATCCCGAGAAGTTCGAGATCATCGACCGGGCGGAGCTCACGAACGCGGAAACATGGGCGCATCTGGCCGTCGCGGGGAGACAGGTGATTGTCCGCGAGCAGGAGGGGTTGTCCGTCTATTCCTGGGACTGATGACGGCCCCGGACGAGTGAACGCTTCTCATTCCCTTCGCGTGCCCCGCCGCTAGGATTCCCGCCCACACGGACAGGAATCCCCGCTCATGCAACTGAAGCGCACGCACACCTGCGGTCAACTCCGCACGAATCACGTCGGACAAGCCGTCACGTTGAACGGATGGGTGAACACCTACCGCGATCAGGGCAAGGGACTGGTGTTCATCGACCTGCGCGACTTCGCGGGACTGACGCAGGTGGTCTTTCACGCCGAGGACGTGAGCGAGCAGACCATGCAGGAGGCGCGGTCGCTTCGGCGCGAGGACGTGATCGCCGTGCGAGGCGAGGTGCGCCGGCGCGAAGCCGGCGCTAACCCGCGGCTGGCCACGGGCGAGGTGGAGCTGGTGGCGAAGGAGCTCGAGGTGCTCACCCGCACCGACACGCCGCCCATCCTGCCCGACGAGCATGACGCCGAGAAGATCGCGGAGGAGACGCGCCTGACCTACCGCTACCTCGACCTGCGCCGGGCGCGCATGCAGCACATCCTGCGGACGCGCCACCGCGTCACCAAGGTGACGCGCGATTTCTTCGATCGCCACGGCTTCATCGAGGTGGAGACGCCGATCCTCATCAAGACCACGCCCGAAGGCGCGCGGGACTTCATCGTCCCCTCGCGCCACCTGCCGGGCATGTGGTACGCCCTGCCGCAGAGCCCCCAGATTTACAAGCAGATTCTCATGATGTCGGGCTGCGACCGGTATATGCAGATCTGCAAGTGCTTCCGGGATGAAGACCCGCGAGCCGACCGTCAGGCCGAGTTCAGCCAGATCGATCTCGAGATGTCCTTCGTCACGCGCGAAGACATCTTCGCCATCATGAGCGACTTCATGCGCCACCTGTTCAAGGAGGTGGTGGACGCCGCCATCTCCGACATTCCCGTGATGTCCTACGCCGAGGCCATGGCCCGCTACGGCACCGACAAGCCGGACCTGCGCTTCGATCTTGAGATCGCGGACGTGTCGGACCTGGCGGTCAGGACGGAGTTCCGGGTCTTCCTGGATGCGCTGGCCAAGCCGGGCGGCGTGGTGCGCGCCATGCGCGTTCCCGGCTCAGCGTCCGGGGGGGGTGCGGAGAAACTCACCCGCAAACTGACCGACGGCTACAGCGAACTCGTCAAGTCCTACAAGGCGGGAGGAGTGCCTGTCGTCAAGTACACGGGCGGCTCGGCAACCGGGGGCTTTGAAACCGGCATCGCCCGCTTCGTCGAGCCCATTGCCGCGGAACTCGTGAAGCGCCTGAATCTGGCGCCCGGGGATGTCGTTCTGTTCACCGCCGACACCGAGCGCGTGGCGTCCGTCGCCATGGGGCACGTGCGCAACCGCGTGGCGCGCGACCTGGGGCTGATCCGCACCGGCGAGTGGAGGATGCTCTGGGTGACCGACTTCCCCATGTTCCAGCGGGACGAGGAGGCCGGCCGCTGGGTGTCGGAGCATCACCCCTTCGTCATGCCGCGCCCCGATCAACTGCATCTGCTGGAATCCGACCCCGGGCAGTGCGTGTCCACCAGTTATGACTTCGTCATCAACGGGTACGAATGCGCCAGCGGGTCGATCCGCATCCACCGGCAGGACATCCAATCGAAGGTGTTCGACATCCTCGGCCTGTCGCGCGACGAGGCGAAGCGCAAGTTCGGCTTCCTGCTTGATGCGCTGCGCTACGGCGCGCCGCCGCACGGCGGGCTGGCCTTCGGGCTGGACCGCATCGTCATGCTCATGGTGGGCACGGAGAACATCCGCGACGTGATCGCCTTCCCCAAGACGGCCATCGGGCAGGATCTGATGGCCGAGGCGCCGAGCGTGGCCGACCCGGACCAGTTGGAGGAGCTGCACATCCGCGTGGAGCTGCCGGCGGCGGTGTGAACGCCCTGAAGTTTGAAACACGGGGGCCACCGAGAGTCGCGGAGGGGTGGACAGTGATATCTGGCGATTGGACGACTGGGTGAACGGGCGAGCGTGTCGGGATCGGTGAGACGAGCGGGGGGTGGAGCGTTCGGAGGACTCGGACCATGCGCGTGATGGAGCGTCGGCTGCTGGTGGTCGCGCTCGCCTCGCTCGCGTTCACCGCGCGGGCGGGCGACGTCATCGACATTGGCCCCGTGCTTGAGCCGATCCGCGCCAAGCACGAGCAGCCCGCCATGGCCGCGGCAGTGGTGCGGGGCGGCGAAACCATCGCCCGCGGCGCCGTCGGGCTGCGCCGACGCAATACTGAATCCGCCCCGGTCCAGATCGACGACCGATTCCATATCGGCTCCTGCACCAAGGCGTTCACCTCCACGCTGGTCGCCATGTTCATCGAGGAGGGGAAACTCGACTGGTCCACGACCATCGTGGACATTCTGCCCGAGCTCAAAGGCGTGGTTCACCCTGCGTACGAGGCCGTCACGCTGGAAATGCTTCTCACCCACCGCGCGGGGGTGATGGCCTTCACGCGCAACGGGCCGACCGAAAGCCAGGTCGCCGGTCGTCTCGAAGGCACGCCCGCGGAGCAGCGGCGTGCGTTCATCGAACGGCTTCTCAAGCAGCCGCCTTTGCATGAAGTGGGCACGAAGTACGAGTACTCCAACGCGGGTTACACCATCGTCGCGGCGATGCTGGAGCGGCTCACCGGCCAGTCATGGGAAGACCTCATCCGCGAGCGCATCTTCAAACCGCTGGACATGAATCGGAGCGGCTTCGGACTCCCCGGCTCGCGCGAGCGGCAGGAGACGCCCGACCAGCCGTGGGGCCACTTCGCCATGAGCAATGGTCTGGCGCCGATCGCGCCGGACCCGCGCGTGAATCTGCCTCCCGTGCTCCAACCCGGCGGCGACATTCACGCGACGATCGAGGACTTCGCCAGGTTCGTCGCCCTGCACCTCAAGGGCCTGCGCGGCGAGGACACGAAACTGCTCAAGGCCGCAACCATCAAGCGGCTGCATCAGCCCGCGCTCAACGACTACGCCATGGGGTGGTTCTCCTCGGGGCAGTTCGGCACGCCCGGCACGGCCCACAACGGCAGCGCGGGCATGTTCTTTGCGTGGATGTGGGTCTTCCCCGAAGATGATCTGGCCATCGTCGTCTGCTCCAACGCGGGCACGGGCGAGCAGGCGGGGCTGGAGGCGGTGAAGAAACTCCGCGAGCACGTCCTGAAGGACTGACGCATGGACGACGGTTCCGGACGCCAGCATGCATCGCGCCGGTCCGCCGCGGGCCGGGTGCACCCGATCCGCGTCATCCGGCGGGGAGAAGTCGTGCCCCCGCCCCGCCCCGGCGTACGCCATGTGCGCGTGTTCACCATCGGGCTGGTGGTGGCCGATGACGACCTGCGCCGTCGCGTCGATCACTTGTTCTACTGGCCGATGATCATCCTGGCGCTGGCGATCCTGCCCCTGCTGGCGTGGGAGCTGCTCTGGCCGCCGGAGCCGGGCACATGGCAATGGTGGGCGAGCGCGGCGTCGATCGCCGTCATCTGGGCGGCCTTCTTCATCGAGTTCGCCATCAAGGTGGCCATCGCGGAATGCCGCGTCGAGTATTGCCGTCGCAACTGGCTCGACATCGTCGTCCTCTGTCTACCCCTGCTGCGGCCCATCCGGGTCGCCGCGCTGGCGCGCACCAGCCGCGTCTTTGCGTTGCGTGGCGTGGGGATGAAGCTGCTCCGCTACGTCGTGACGCTGCTGATCGGTCTGGAGGCGACCGATCGTTTCCGACGGCGGCTGGGCGTCAAGCCGGCCCGAGACCGACGCGACCCGATGCAGATGACGCGCGACGAGCTGATTCGTGAGGTCCGGCGCACCCGCGCGCTCATCGACCGGTGGGAGCGCTGGCACGCCTCGCTGGTTGAGCACCTGAGCATTCACGCGCCTGGCGAGGTCGCGCCCCCGCCGCCAGAGACTCTGGATGACGCCCTGCCGGATTCGTCGGACACCGGCGATGCGGGAATCACGCGTGTTTCAACCACGTTGCTGTCCGCCGCCGACCATGCGGCTTCAGCGTCTCCCGACGCACCCACCTTGGCCGGTGAACCCCCGCAGCCCGCGCCTATCGGTCCAGACGGGATATCCCCGCAGGCCCGTCCCGGCGACCCCGCGGGGGTGCAATAGCCGTCAGGTCCATTCGTTGTCCGAGCGGTCACTCTCCCGATGGAGGAATCGACATGCCACGAGGCGTCCTGCTGCTCTCCATCTGTCTGGCCACGTCGCTGGCGTCATTTGGCGCATCATCTGGTCAGGATTCCCCGCCCGCATCCTCTCGGACGGATCCCCCCGCCCAGCGCGAGCGGAACAAGTCCGATGACGCCTCTGCCACCCGCGATGGAGGCATTCTCGGCGGGCCGGAGGTCATCGAGGACGCCCGAGGCGGCTCGCCCTTCGACCGTCGAGGCGATCGACGCCCCCAGGAGCCCCCCATCCCGCCCGAGCGCTGGTTGCGGATGCTCTTCGCCTTCGAACTCTCCGAGGATCAACGGGGGAATTTGCAGCGACTGCTCGCGGACTTCCGCGATCGGCAGGCCGCTTTCCGCGAGGAGCATGGCGAGCGATTGCGCCGGCTGGACCGCCTCCGGCGCGAGGCCGAGCAGTCCCGCCGACCTCTCGACCCCGACCTGGTCGCCGAGAGTCAGCGACTCATGTCCGCCATGCCCCGGCTGGAATCGGTGCAGGAGCAGGCGTGGAAACTGCTGACGGAGGAGCAGCAGTCGCGCTTCAAGACCATGCTGGCCGAAGAGGCCGCCCGAGTCATGGCCGAGCGCGCCGCCCGGGAGCGAGGGTCACGCGCGGGAGGCCAGGCGATGCAGGGCGATCAGCCCATGCGCGGCGAGACCATGCAATCGGATCCGACCATGCGGAATGCCGGTGAGCCGATGGCGCCCGGCCAGCCGGCGCGGCAGCCCGCTGCGCCCGACGTGCGTCGACCGGGATCGGAGAACTCGGGATTGGATGAGGCCGGTGAGCGCCGCCTGCGATTTCTTCGATCCCGTCAGAAGTCGCGCCAGCCGGGGCTGCCGCCGGAGCGGGAGGATTTCGAGTTCCGGTTCGACGACCGAAGCGACCGCTGAGTTGCGGCCATTCCTCACGCACTGGCGTGGGTATGCGTTCAACCGCCGCCACGCTGGCGTCGTTCGCGGTCGCGCCGACGCTCACCATTGCTTACGCCGTCTCCCACCTGCGGGCGAAGACTCGGCTCAGAATCAGGCACGCCGCCCCCATTGCAGCAAGGATGCCCACCTGCGGCGCGATGGACGCCAAGGATGACGCCACAGTCGCGCCGGGATCGTCGTTCCAGAACACCTTCAGAAAGCCATCCAGCGCGTGGCCGTTGAACGTGAATCGTCCGGCGGCCTTCATGGCCTCGGGCATGAACATGCGGGGAATCATGCTTCCGCCCACCGCCGACATGATGAGAATGATGATCGTCGAAAGCCCGCTCAACTGCGCCCGGCTGCGGCTGAGGGTGGCCAGCACCAGGCCGAAGGCGCTGGCGGCGGCGGCGGTGATCAGCGCCATCATGACAAACCCCGTCAGCCGCGTGGGCGTGAAGAGTTCCAACCCGAAGAGCAGCGCGCCCCAGATGAACATGATCGACACCTGCATGAAGCCGATCAGCGTGAAGAACAGCCACTTGCTGACAAGCAGGCCCGTCATGGTGGAGCGGCCGGTGAGCAGGCGGTCGAGCACGCCGGCCTCCTGCTCCTCCAGCAGCGACCCGGCCGCGCCGGCCATGGAAAACAGCAGGAACATGACGCCGATGCCCGCGGCGTAATAGGGAATCATGGATGGCGATTCCTTCGCGGCGTCATCGGCGCGCACGTTGAGGGATTCGACGCGGATGAGTCCCTCGAAGCCGGCCGTGGGCGATTGGCGATCGGCCGCCGGCTTGTCGCCTCCGGTGGCTGGCGGCTCGTCCCTCACGCCTTCCATGTCGTTCCACGCCTGCTCGCCTCGCAGGAAGGGCCGCAGTTGGTCAATCGCCTGCCGCTGCTGCTCGGTGAGTCCGCCGCCGAATTGGTCGAGAGCGCCCAGCCCTCGCTCCATCAGGATGTCCGGCGCGGCGCGGAAGGCCGCCGCCTGCATCAACCCGCTGACGGCGAACTGCGCGATGGGGTCGGCGGGGTCGTAGATGAGTTGCACGCTCGCTCCGCCAGCTCCCTGCGAGGCGGCGGCGAAGTCGCCGAAGCCGTCGCCGAAGCCGGGCGGGATGATGACCGCCGCGGGCACGGCGCCGGAGCGGACGCGCTGACGGGCCGTGTCGCGGGTGTACCGCGCTGGGGATGGGTTCTCGTGCGTCGCGCGCGGCGCGGTGTGGATGGCCAGCCCGTCCGTCCGCGTGAGCGTGTCGATGAAGCGGCGGGCGACCTCGGTGCCATCCTCATCGACCACGATGACATCAATCGCGTTGTCGCCTCCCACGCCGCCGCCGCTCATGCCCGCGAAGATGGACGCGAAGATCGAAAAAAAGATGATCGGCAGCACGAATGTCAGCCCCAGCGCCACGTGGTCGCGCTTGAGATTGAGCCAGTTGATGCGGAGAAGGGTGTTCATTGATGGGTTGTGTCGAGGTTGGGGGCGAGCATTCCCGAGGGTTCTGTGACGCAGGCGAGACGCCTGCGCCGCTGGGAAAGGGTCACTCCCGCAGTTCGCGTCCGGTGAGGTGGATGAAGACCGCCTGGAGGGTGGGTGTGTCGATGTGAACGTCTTCCACGCGGCAGCCGCGCTCGGCCAGCCGCGTGAGAATCGCAGGCAGCTCCGCCGCCACGTTGCCCATGCGCCCGACAGCGCGCGGACCATCAAAAGTGAAGTCATTGAGCGACACGTCGCTCGCGGCGCGGTCGAGCGTGATCGTCACGCGACGCTCGCGTCCGATGGTGGCGGCGATCAACGACTCCACGGTACCCTCGGCCACGACCTTGCCGTGGTCGATGATGACGATGCGGTCGCAGACGCGTTCGACCTCATCAAGCTGATGAGAGGTGAGCAGAATCGAGGCCCCGTCGTTCCGCAGCTGGGCGAGCATCTGCCAGATGCGCTCGCGGCTTTGCGGATCGACGCCAACGGTCGGCTCATCCAACAGGATCACCTGCGGCCTGTGAAGGATGGAGCAACCGATGTTCAGCCGCCGCTTCATGCCCCCCGAGAATGTGCCGGCCCGGTCGCGCGCCCGGTCGGCCAGTCCGGCGAAGTCCAGGGCCCATGTCACGCGCTCGGCGAGCGCCGCGCCGGCCAGACCCGCCAGTGAGCCGAACACCTCCAGGTTCTCACGCGCGGTGAGAAGAGGGTAGATGGCGATCTCCTGGGGCACGACGCCAAGCCGCGCCCGGGCGTCGGCGGGCGACGCGGAAGGTCGGTCGTCTCTCGCCGCGCCCTCACCAGCGACGCAGGCATCGAGAAGCATGATGGCGCCGCCATCCAGCCGAACGCGCCCAGCGATGGCCTTGACGAGCGTGGATTTGCCCGCTCCGTTGGGGCCGAGCAGGCCCAGCCATTCGCCGCGCTGCAGATGGAAGGAGGCGCCCGTCAGGGCCGGCGTGCGGCCGTAGTGCTTGCGAGCGTCCGTGACGGTGAGTGCGGCGGTGCTCATGCGTGGATTGTACGGAATCAAGCGTCCCGCCTGTTGCGCGAGTCGATGATGACTCGACGCGACCCCCCAACCGGTACGAGCGCGGTATCCTCGGTCGTCCGTCCCGCCGTCGCGTCTCCCGCGAGGCCGTCCTCGGAACCCCTGTGCCCGTCACCCCATTCGATCATCTCGCCCTGGCGCATCCCCGCCGCAATCGGTGGCGGCTGCGGGTGTGGCGTGAGTGGTGCTTCCTGCGCGTGCTGGGGCGGCATTTCGCGGTGCGGGCGATCATCATGCTGGCGGTGCTCAACGGCGGAGCGCTGCTCTTCAAGACGCTCGGCCCCGAGCGGGACATGCCCTACCTCAAGGCCCTGTGGTCGGCGTGGCTGCTGATCTTCGCCGAGACCCCGCCCTATGACTTCCCTGACTCGCTGGTGCTCGACCTGATGTATTTCGTCATGCCGATTCTCGGGCTGACGGTGATCATCGAGGGCATCATCGACTTCGCCCTCGTCCTGCGCGACCGGAAGCGGTCGGAACGGAGCTGGTGCGTGATGATGGCTTCGCAACTGCGCAATCACATCGTGCTCGTGGGGTTCGGCAAGCTCGGCTACAGCACGTACCTGCTGCTGCGACGGCTGGGCGAAAGCGTGGTCGTCGTCGAGCGCGACCCGAACAACCAGTTCTTCGAGGAACTGCGGCGCGACGGCGTGCCGCTGCTGATCGGCGACGCCCGTCGCGACGTGCTGCTGGGGGACGCCAACATCGCCCACGCCAAGAGCATCATCGTGGCCACCAACGATGACCTGGCCAACCTGGAAGTCGCGCTGGACGCGCGTCGGATCAACCCCCGGATCCGCGTGGTGCTGCGCATGTTCGACCAGAACATGGCCAACAAGGTGGGCGAGGGATTCAACATCCACCAGTCGATGTCGCAGTCGGCGGTGTCGGCGCCGGCCTTCGCCATGTCGGCGGTGGAGCCGTCGATCATCCATTCGTTCATCGTGGGGGATGACCTGGTGGTGCTGCAGCGATGGGATGTGAGGCCCGGCGGGCCGCTGATGGGAATGACGATCGCCGACATCATGGCCCGCCACGGGGTGTCAATCGTGAAACTGCGGCGCGGGCCAAGCGAGGCGGCGCTGTTCCCGCCGCCCGCGACGACGATCCACGAAGGGGATTCTCTGCTCGTGCAGGGACCCTACGAGGTGCTGCGGCGGCTGGCGGAGTACGCCACGGCGATGAGTTGAGGGGAAGGGATGAGGGAAGGAGTGAGGTGTGAGCCGCCAGGGAGTGGGTGGCGCGATGCTCCGGTTCGCGCGTCGATCTCACGCCTCCTGCTTGAGCGGCTGCTTGTCGCCGGTCCCGGTGTCTTGTGATTCGTCGCGTGCGGCTTTCGTCGCCTCCACCACGGCCCGCAGCAGGTCGCGTGTGAGCGCGCCAAGTTCGGCGTGTTCCGAGTTGCTCATCAGCACGATTGCGGCCCCCAGTTCCGGACAGAGGAGCATGTTGGTGCGCGTCTTCTCCTGCGACCCGCTGTGGCCGACGAGCCGCATGCCATCCAGTACGCCGACGGTGAAGCCCAGTCCGTAGCCGGTCTCCGCCCCGTCGCGTGTGCGCTGTCGCGTCCACATTCGCTCACGCACGGGCGCTGGCACGATCGAATCATCCATCAGCCCCGCGGCCAGCCGGGCCAGATCCTCGACGGAGGAGATCCACCCGCCGCCGCCCAGTTTCCAGCTCACATCGGTGTTGGTGGACTGGACGGCTTCGCCCTGCCGGTTCGTGCGATACCCGACGGCCCGATGTGGAATGTCCTCCCACTGGTAGTCAGGCCGCAGCGTGCTCATGCCCAGCGGCCGGGCGATGCGCTTTCGCACGAGTTCGGCGTAGGGCGTGTTCGTGGCCCGCTCGACCACGGCCGCCAGCAGCATGTAGCCGTGCGTGGTGTACGAGTGCTTCGTGCCCGGTTCGCAGACGAGGGGTGATTCCTTGAACGTGTCGAGCGAAAGGATGGTGTCCTTGTACGGGTTCGCCACGTCGTACTCGCGCCTGGTGCGGATGACCGGCCCGTTGGAGTAATGGACGACGCCGCCCTGATGCGTGAGCAGCTGCCGCGCGGTGATGGTCCACGGCTTCTCGGGAAACTCGGGCACGTAAGTCCGTATGTCGGCATCAAGGTCGAGTCTTCCATCTTCCGCCGCGAGCATGGCCACGATGGCGGTGAGCGGCTTGGAGATCGAGGCCCAGCGGTACATGGTGTCCCTGGAGGAGGCGATGCCGTTCTCGCGATCCTCGTGACCGAAGTGGAGCGTGCCCGCGACCTTGCCGTCCATCACCACGCCCGCGGAAAGCCCGACCAGCCCCTGCTTCTCGATCTCCTGTTCGAGGCGCTCGATCAGGCGCGGGGCGAGCCCGTCGGGCAGATTGAGCGCGGGCTGGGCCTCGGCGCTGGCGCCAACGATGACGGCCAGCACGGTCAACAAGGCGAACACGTGTCGGCGAAGGGGATCGTGCATAGGCGACTCTCCTCAAACTGGCGGATTGCACCGCTGAACGAACGCGGGCATAATACCGAAGAATGACCCCGAACGCGGAGAGGAAGTGGTTTCCGCGCGATCGCGCCATCAGGAGAGCGTTTCGATGATCCAGGAACTTCCCCCCGATCTGCGGCCGCGTTTGCGTGTCCTTCAGGTCATCACCGCCGCGCTGGTGATGGGCGTGATGATCTTCGGCGCCGTGGTTGCGGCGATGCCGCCGATGACCGGCGGCGCGGGAAGCGGTGGAGGGGGCGGGGCGGGCGCGCCGGGGCTGGACATCCAGATGTTGCGCCTGATCTGCCTGGGGCTGGCCGGGAGCGGCCTCGTTGGCGGGCTGGTCATCAGGCAGTCGATGTCGCGTCTCCCGGCGCCCACGTCGGGAATGACGATGCAGGTTTCCAGTCCGGAGCACTGGGCATTTCAGCGGTTCTTCGTAGCCACGATCGTTGGACTGGCGCTGCTCGAAGGCCCGGCGCTGTTCGGCGTCGTGATTCATCTGCTCGGTCGTGAGCCGATCGATCTGGCCATCGCGGGCGGTTGCGTGGTGCTGATGGCGGCGCTGCACTTTCCCAGCGAGGGGCGCGCCGTGCGTGCCATCCACGCGGCCGACCAGCCCGATGGGCCCTTGTGAAGTCCCCTCAGCGGGCGTCGCCACGAATTGGGAGGTGATCATCGCGGTGGTGCCTGACCTTTCCGGACGGCGGCTGACAGCCGGGGGCCGACAGCCCCTGACGGCCCATTGAGCATTCCCCCTGAATGCCGTACCATCGCGTACCCATGCGAGGTCGTTTCTCCATCCCCACCATCGTGCCGGTGCTGCTGCTCGTCTTGGCGGCCACGCCGCTGACCCACCGGGCTGCGGCGCAGGACACCTACGACCTCGGCGCGGACGATGCGTGGAAGCTGGTCGACTCCGCCGACCCGGCGTCGCCCGAGGGGCAACTGGCCGCCGCCCGGCGGGCGCTGGCCGACAAGCAGTACGCCCGGGCCAGACAGATCACGGACAACTGGCTCAAGCAGCACCCGCGTCACGCGCTGGCGCCGCTGGCGTACCTGACACGGGGGGACGCGCTGTACTTCGGCGGCAACGAGTACAAGGCCCTGTTCGACTACGAGACCATCGCCCGCGTCTACCCCGGCAGCGACGTGTTCATCACCGCGCTGGAGCGCGAGCTGGCCATCGGGCGCGACTACGCGCGGGGCGGCAAGCGGAAGCTGTGGGGCATGCGCATCGTCGGGGCGTCATCCGAGGGCGAGGAACTGCTCATCCGGGTGCAGGAGCGACTGCCGGGCAGCAACCTCGCCGAGGAGGCGGGCATGGAGCTGGGCGACTTCTACTTCCGCCGGGGCGAGATGCGCCTGGCGGCGGATGCCTACGACCTGTTCATCCAGAACTACCCGGATTCGCCGCGCGTCACGCGGGCGCGGCAGCGGTTGATCGCGGCTCACCTGGCGTCGTCCAAGGGCCCGGCGTTCGACGCCACGGGATTGCAGAACGCCCGCGAGCGCTTGCGCGAGATGCGCGTGCTGGAGCCCGCCGCCGCCGAGCAGCTGGGCGCGGAAGGGCTGCTGGCGGGCATCGACGAGCGCATGGCCGCCAAGATGCTGGTCACCGCGCGGTACTACCTGAAGACCAACGATGTGATCGCGGCGGACCTGACGCTGCGCCGCCTGCTGCGCAAGCACGAGCGGACGATTGCCGCCACGGAGGCGATCCGGCTGGCTCCCGAGGTCATCGAACGACTTTCAGCCAACGTGCGCGCGGAGGCGGAGCCGTTCTACGCCGCCAAGCGGCTGGCCATTCTGGGTGAGGAAACCGTTGAGGCCGGTTCAGAAACTCCGGGCGGTTCCGAGGGAGGGTCGCAGCCATGATGCGACCGATGGCGGCCGTTGCGGTTCTGCTTCTTGCGCTTGTCGGTTGCG
Source organism: Phycisphaeraceae bacterium (assembly GCA_015709595.1). Taxonomy (NCBI): domain Bacteria; kingdom Pseudomonadati; phylum Planctomycetota; class Phycisphaerae; order Phycisphaerales; family Phycisphaeraceae; species Phycisphaeraceae bacterium. Next base: position 536,281 of record CP054178.1, on the reverse strand, counting down.
CCAGCGACCCGACCCAGGGATATTCCACGGCGACCACCTTTCCGGCGGGCTACCGCACGGTGGCGGTGCCGATCTTCGAGAACGACACCTTTGACCGCGACATCGAGTTCGAGCTGGCCGATGCGCTGGTGAAGGAGATCGAGCAGCGGACACCATACAAGGTGACCGCCTCGTCGCGGGCGGACACGGTGCTGCGCGGTCGCATCGTGGAGGTGAAGCGGGACCAGATTTCCAAGTCCCGGCGCACCGGGCTGGGCGAGGAAGTCATCCTCAGCGTGACGGTGGACTTTGAGTGGGTCGACGCCCGCAGCGGGCAGGTGATCGAATCGAGGCGGGGGTTCACGGCGAACTCGCTGTTCGTGCCCTCCCAGCCGCATTCCGAACCGCAGGACTATGCTGTCTTTGCGGCGGCCCAGCGGCTGGCGAAGGACATCGTCGCCGAAATGCGGGCCGACTGGTGAACCGGGCGGGTGGAACCGCCGACCTCACCTGACGAACCATTGCGGGGGGAACCCAGTAGGACCGACATGCCCAGCCCACGCCAGGATCAATCAGGACCGGGGCAGAGGCCCAGCCAGCCCGGCGGGAACCCGCAGGATGGCGGGTCCGGTGGGCGGCCGCCCATGCCTCCCAAGGTCAACCGCAACCCGTGGGGGCTGTTCCTGCTGGTGCTGCTGCTGGTCTTTGTGTTCGTGGTGCTCAATACCAGCACGTCGGGCGGCACGCAGATCAAGACCTGGGCCCAGTTCGTTCAGCACATCGCGCCCGACCGGCTGGAGCCGAACATGCCCGTCATCCTGCGCGATGACCGCATCGTGGCCACGATCAGGTCCGGCGACCGGGCGTTCAACAACGAGAAGCCGCTGCAGATCTACTTCGAGATGAACCCGGCCAACCGGGAGTGGTACACCAACCAGATCGCGGAGATCACCGCCAACAACTTCCAGGACGAGCGCGGGCCTTCGATCTGGATTCCCATCCTGCTCAACTTCGGCCCGGTCGTGCTGATCCTGCTGCTGGTGTGGTTCTTCATCGCGCGCTCGATGCGCAGCGCTGGCGCCGGGCCGGGCGGCATGCTGGGCAGCTTCGGCAAGTCGCGGCATCGGTTGTCCACCAAGGACACCGTCAGCGTCACCTTCAACGACGTGGCCGGCGTGGATGAAGCCAAGGATGAGGTTCACGAACTCGTCGAGTTCCTCAAGAACCCCAAGAAGTTCCAGCGGCTGGGCGGGCGCATCCCGCGCGGCGTACTGCTGGTGGGCCCCCCGGGGTGCGGCAAGACGCTGCTGGCCAAGGCCATCGCGGGCGAGGCGGATGTTCCCTTCTTCTCGATCTCCGGCTCGGACTTCGTGGAGATGTTCGTGGGCGTGGGCGCCAGCCGCGTGCGCGACCTGTTCAAGCAGGCCAAGGAAAACTCGCCCTGCATCATCTTCCTGGATGAGATCGACGCGGTGGGACGCCGCCGCGGCGGCGGGTTCACCACCGGCGGGCATGATGAGCGCGAGCAGACGCTCAACGCCATTCTCGTCGAGATGGACGGCTTCGAGGCCAACGACCAGGTGATCGTGATCGCCGCCACCAACCGTGCGGACGTGCTGGACCCGGCGCTCACGCGCCCGGGCCGGTTTGACCGGCAGGTGACGGTGTCGCTGCCCGACATGAAGGGGCGGTACGACATCCTCAAGGTGCATGCCAAGAAGGTGAAGCTCGGCCCCAACGTGGACCTGGAGCGGCTGGCCCGCGGGACGCCCATGTTCTCCGGTGCGGACCTGGCGGCGGTCATCAACGAGGCGGCCATCATCGCCACCATGGGCGAGAAGGACTTCATCGAGATGGAGGATCTCGAGGAGGCCCGCGACAAGGTGCGCTTCGGCCGCGCCCAGAAGAGCCGCCGCATCGAGGAGAAGGAGCGCATCGCCACCGCCTACCACGAGGCGGGCCACGCGGTGGTGCAGGCGCTGATGCCCGACGCCGACCCGGTTCACAAGGTGACGATCATCCCCCGCGGGCAAGCCCTGGGCGCCACCTTCTCGCTGCCCGAGAAGGACCGCTACGGCTACGGGCGCAAATACCTGCAGGCCACCATGCGCGTGCTGTGCGGCGGGCGCATCGCCGAGGAGAAGAAGACCGGCGACATCTCCAGCGGCGCGGGCATGGACATCAAGATGGCCACCGCGTACGCGCGTCACATGATTCTCGAGTGGGGCATGAGCGACAAGCTCGGCTTCGTCAACTACGCCGGAGAGGACACGCGCGACCTGTTCATCCCGGAGCGCGGCTACTCGGACGAGACCGCCGCCGTGATCGACCAGGAGATCAAGCGGCTCACCGACGAGGCCTACGCCGACGCGAAGAGACTGATCGAGGAGCACTGGGACAAGGTGGTCGCGGTGGCCGACGCGCTGCTGCGTCACGAGACGCTCAGCGCCGACGACATCGACCGCCTGATGCGAGGCGAGCGTCTGCATAAGCCCACGGTCGCCGATCTGCTGCAGGCGGAGGCCCGCAAGGACGCCCGCGCCGCCGCGGCCCAGCAGCCGCGGTCCGGCGAGCAGGCGGGGCCGGACGCGCCGGGCGTGCTGCCGACGCCGGCATGATCGTCGATGACTGACAATCTTCCGCTTCTTCGTTGACCCGCGCCGCTTGCGCGGGTAGAAACGATGAACAAGGGTGCGTGCCCGTGCGGGCGCGCAGGCATACCGGATGGTCGGGCCGCCATCCCACGACAACTCAGCGTCTCCGTTCGCACGCCGGACAGATGACCCTGCACGGAGCACAGCCATGTCGCGCATTTCCCTCCCCGTGGCCGACACACCGCCCGGCGCGTACGACCCCAGACGCAAGGTCAGGTACATCCGCACGGTCGATCAGGTGGCCAACATCCCGGAGAACCAGCGCGAAGCGCTGCGCCCCGTCACCGAAAAATACGTCTTCCGCGCCAACGACTACTACCTCTCTCTCATCGACTGGAACGACCCCAACGACCCGATCAGGCAGCTCATCATCCCGCGCGAGGAGGAACTGAAGGAGTGGGGCCGTCTCGACGCCAGCAACGAGGCCGCCGTCACCGTGGCCAAGGGCGTGCAGCATAAGTACCCCCACACCGTGCTGCTGCTCTGCAACGAGGTGTGCGGGGCGTACTGCCGCTACTGCTTCCGCAAGCGCCTGTTCATGGATGAGAACGACGAGGTCACCAACGACGTCTCCGAGGGAATCAGGTACATCGCTTCCAACCCCAACGTCACCAACGTGCTGCTGACGGGCGGCGACCCGCTGCTGATGAGCACGCGGCGCATCGTGGAGATCCTCAAGCAGCTCCGCGCCATCCCGCACGTCAAGATCATCCGCATCGGCTCCAAGATGCCCGCCTTCGACCCGTGGCGGTTGACGCGCGATGAGGAGCTGCAGAACGCCTTCCGCACCTACTCGACCCCCAGGGCCCGCATCTACCTGATGGCCCACTTCGACCATCCGCGCGAACTGACCGACGACGCCATCAACGGGCTGGACTGCTTCATCAGGTGCGGCGTGATCTGCGTCAACCAGTGTCCGCTCATCCGCGGCATCAACGATGACCCGAAGACGCTCAGCGATCTCTATCGCACGCTTTCGTGGATCGGCGTGCCGCCCTACTACCTGTTCCAGTGCCGCCCGACGGCGGGCAACGAGCCCTACAGCGTGCCGCTGACGCGCGGGTGGGAGATCTTCCGCGAAGCCCTGCGCCATGGCTCCGGGCTGGCGCGTCGGGCCCGCTACACCATGTCGCATGAGACCGGCAAGGTGGAGATTCTCGCCGTGGATGAGCGGCACATCTACCTGCGCTACCACCGCGCCAAGGACGCCGCCAATCGCGGGCGCTTCATGATCTACGAGCGGAACGATCAGGCGCACTGGCTCGACGACCTCAAGCCGGCGGCGGCAGATGCGCCTCGATTCCCGTCCCCGGAGGCGTTTGACGCCTCGGATGGTCCGGATTGAACGGGGCGCCCGTGCTGTCGCCGTGGCTCTGCGGCATGGGCGTCCGGCGCAAGTTGAACGCATCGCCCTTCGCCGACCGATCAGAGATCAGGGGCGACTGAGGTCACGCATGACGCTTCGCAAGCAGGTCAGTCTCAATCTCAACGTCCGCGGCATGGGAACATCCGCCACGCTGGGCATCAAGGACCGCGTACGCACGCTGCGCCGCGAGGGTCGCCATGTCTACGACCTGGGGCTGGGTCAGTCGCCGTTTCCCGTGCCCGAGCCGGTGGTGGAGGCGCTGCGGCTGGCGGCGCCGGAGAAGGACTACCTGCCCGTGCGCGGCCTGCCCGCCCTTCGCGAGGCCGTGGCGGACTTTCACCGGCGCAAGGATCGCATCGACCGCGATCCGGATGATGTGATCGTCGGCCCCGGCTCCAAGGAGCTGATGTTCCTGCTGCAGATCGCCTACTACGGCGAGATCATTCTGCCCACGCCCTGCTGGGTCTCGTACCTGCCGCAGGCGCGAATCATCGGGCGGCGCATCAGTCTCATCCACACCACGCACGAATCCGGCTGGAAGCTGACCGCCGAGCAGTTTCATCACGCGCTGAAGGCCGTCAGCGACGATTCGCGGCCGCGCCTGCTCATCCTCAACTACCCCGGCAACCCCACCGGCGGCACCTACAACGAACTGGAGCTTCGCGCCATCGCCGACGTGGCCCGCGAATACGAGGTCGTCGTGCTCTCCGACGAGATCTACGCCCAGCTGCATTTCTCAGGCGGACACACGTCGATTGCGCATTTCTACCCTGAAGGCACGATTCAGAGTTCGGGACTGTCCAAGTGGTGCGGCGCCGGCGGGTGGCGGCTGGGCACGTTCACCTTCCCGCCCGACCTGCGCTGGCTGCGCGACGCCATGACCGCGGTGGCCAGCGAGACGTACACCGCCGTCAGCGCCCCGATTCAGTACGCCGCGATCCAGGCCTTTCGCTGCGGGCCTGAGATCGAGCGTTATCTGGCGCACGCGCGGCGTATTCTGGCCGCGCTGGCCGCCCGCTGCGCCGACTCGCTGCGCGGCTCGGGCGCGCGTCTGATATCCGCGGATGGCGCGTTCTACCTGTTCCCCGACTTCTCGCCCCACTCCGACGCACTCGCCTCGCGCGAGGTGGTGGACGGCTGGTCGCTCTGCGAGCGCGCGCTGACGGATGTCGGCGCGGCGGCCCTGCCGGGAGCGTCCTTCGGACGCTCCCGGGCGGAGCTGACCGCCCGGCTCGCCCTGGTGGACTTCGACGGCGCCGCCGCGCTGGCCGCCTCGGAGTCGATCCCGCTCGACCAACCCCTGCCGGATGACTTCCTGCACCATCACTGCCGCAACGTGGTGGAGGGCGTTGACCGTCTGGCCGAATGGGCGGCGACGCCCAGGCACGCCAGCGTTGAGAGGCGCCAGGCCGCGGCGGGATAGGGCGCGCTCACGCGGCTGAGACGAGGCCCTCAACCATACCCGCCGGATTGCGACGGCTGCGGCACCACGGCGCCGAAGCCCCCCGCGCTGTTGCGCCGCAGCCCGAACGTGGCCATCATCCGGTGCCACAGCGATCGGAAGCCCGAAGGCCTGGCGACATCGATCGACGTTGGCTTCTGTCCCGCTTCCGGGCGCACGGTCGAGATGCGGATGCCCGCCTCCTGCCATCGCCGCAGGATGTGCTGCAGGTCCGAGGCGGGCTGCCCGGTCTTCTCCTGCACCACCACCGCGTCGAGAATCTTGTATCGCTGCAGGTACGTCGCGGAGGGAAAGTCCTGCGGAAAGGTCATCCATCGGTTGTCGTATTTGAGCGGCGCGGGGCTGCCGGTCATCCGGCGGCTGTCGAGCAGAAAGGCCGGCGGGCCGGTCTGAGGCGGGTCGGCTTTCCGAAGCACCGCCGCACCCTGCTCCAGCAGGCCGATGATCGAATCCACTTCCACGATCGCCGCCCGGTGCATCGTGGTGTTGTAGAGCGGCACGGGCCAGTAGCCCCGGAACGCCAGGGCAAGCCCCGTGGTGAGGGACTGCGCCCCCGGCAGGTCGATGACCAGGGCGGCGTCCTCCTTGGAGGGCGGCGCCCACGACACGTCCATCGAACGGACGGCCTCGATGAACGTCGCCGGCACGTCTCGCAGGGCGTCCGGGCGCACGCTGGCGAAGAGCACCGGCTTGGCCCATCCGGTCCAGCGTCCGCCGGAGGGCGCCCACACGTCAAACAGGTCGAGCGGCTGCATGTGCGGCCTCCTTTCCCCTCGCGCCCGATCCGCGGCTGTCGCCCACGGGCCGCGGCGCGGCCACCAGCACCGCCGCCTCCATCGCGTGCTGGTCGATGAGCGGCATGCGGCTCACGCGCCCGTATGCCCCGCAGGCGCGGCCGTCGATGGCGAACACGCCGATGCACGGATATACCGGCCCGTCGTCCGTCTCCATCGGCGCCGACTGGAAGCGTCGCTGCGCGACCCAGTGGCCGGGGAACCACGAACAGGCGCGGGCGATGCGTCGCCAATCCTTTTCCGGCGTCACGCCCCGGATGCCCACACCATCACCCACGCGACCCAGCGCGGGCTTGATGACCCAGCCCTCATCTCGTTTCCACGCCACCTCACGCGGGTCGCGCGTCTCGGGCAGGAAGGTCCGCCAGTGCTCCAGCGGCGCCCTGAGCCGATCGGTGAGCAATGACCAGCGTTTGCTCTGCGTCAGCAGCGCGCAGGCGGGGTTGCTTTGAGGCGTTGTCGAACCGGCGAAGAAGTGACGCCAGCCAGTGCGCCGCGGGAGATTGGCCAGCCACTCCGCCGGGAAGAATCGGATCATCGCGCCCATGTCGCCGTCGGCCCACGCGTGGTCGAGGCGCGCCCTGCCGCTTCGCCATGTGACGTGGTCCGGCGCGATGAGCACCGCCCGCCGCCCGATCACCTCGAAACGGCGCTGCATCGCCGCCATGGTCTGACGATCGTCCGTGTAGGCGGTGGCGTGAACGAGCGCGATGACCGAGTCCGGGTCGGTCCCCGCCGCGACGGATCGCACCAGCGCCGCCATGGGGTCGCCGCATGGGTGGAAGTCGGAATGATGCTCCACCATCAGCCGGGAGAGTCCCTCCGCCTCAAGGTAGCCGCCCGGTACGTCGGTATTGGCCTCGGAGATGCGCCATCCCTCGGTCGTCCAGTGGAAGTCGAAGCGAATCTGCCGTGCGATCGAAACCGGTGCATCGCCTCGACGCAGCGCGGCCCGGATCGACCGGGGCAACCCGAGCGAGCGATGCAGCTCCGGCCTGTCCATCAACTCCTGTTCAGCCGCCATCGCCTCGGCTGCCAGTGCTTCCGCGGCGTCAGCAATCTCGCTCCACGCCTCGGGCCGCAGGATGATGGGAAACGGCGCGATCACCTCCACGTCTCCCACACGCGGGTCGAACTTGCCATGCTCGAAGATCATGCGGCGGCGCAGCGTCCGCCGCTCGGCTTCATCCAGCGACCTCACCGGCATCCACGGCGCCGTCATGTCCACCACCCCAGCAGGACCAGGTACGCGGTCGCCAGCGACAGGAGGACCAGCCCCGGCAGGAAGCCGGTGAGGAATGCGCCGCCCGGCTCATGCTGCGGCTTCACGCCGAACACGCGCTCCAGCAGAATCGCGATCATCAGCACCAGCGCGGCGGGCCAGCCCAGCACCGCGAAGTCGATGACCGTGCCGATGGGTGACTCCCAGTCTCCCGCCGCCGCCCGGCCCGTGATCGCCCCGGTCGCCAGCAGCATTGCTCCGGCGCGCCAGCCGGTGGCGGGGTCGCGGTCGACGGTGACGTGCTCGATGACGTGACAGGTGCGGTCGAAAATGATCCACATCGCCAGCAGCGTGATCGTCGCCAGCCCGCTGGAGAAAACCACCACCCACCACCCCGGTCCCTCGCCGATGTTGCCGCCCGCGAACGCGCCCATCGAGCCGAGGATGGCTCCCATGAGCGCGGGGACGGCGGCGGCGTTGTTGCGTTCGGCGACATCGTCGCGGGCGCACAGCCCCATCGAGGCCATCACGTGGATGAAGACGCCCGTCCAGGCGAACCCCATCGCGCTGTACAGCAGCAGGTATTGCGGCGCGTACCGCACCTCGTCATCGGCGAAGAGCCGAAGCACGATCAACAACCCGCCTGCCGCCGCGGGCGGCGTGAGCATCAGGGGCAGCCGCCGCGCGGGCGAGGAGAGTCGGCGTGAAACCCGCGCCACGCGCAGGTACCACCTGAACCACAGGATCAGCCCGATGACGAGCGACACAACGGTGATTGCGGTTTCATCGTCAGACATGCGGGTCATCCCACGGGGCCGCCGCCCATGACAAACCATCGTACCGGATCGAGGTCATTTCGCGCGTCGCCGGGCGCTGCGACGGGACGAATATCGCGATGGTCAGGCCAGGAGTCGTTGTCGTGCGTGAGCCACGTTCACGCCTTGCACCCGCACCACCTTTTCGGGACTCGCCGCTCCCGATTCCACGGTGACGTCGCGCGTCCGTACGCCCAGAGCGGCGGCGAGCAGCCCGCGCAGCGCCCGGTTGGCTTTGCCGCCCTCCGGCGGCGCGCTGAGGCGCACCTTCAACCGATCGCCGAGAACGCCGGAAACTTCGTCGCGCGACGATCCCGGCACCGCCTTGACGCGGATGAGCACATCCTCACCATGCTGCTCAAACACCTCCACGGATCACCCTCGGTCGAGCCGGAACTCATCGCCGCGTCGCCGCGTACTGCACGATGTTGGCGAGAATCTCGCGCGACCAGTTCGAGGCGTACCCGTTGACGCCCCATGTCGGCTGGTCGAGCACGCCGTTGAGCAGGTCTTCGCGGCTGAAGAGCGCCAGCGGGCGATCATCCGCGCCGAGAATGCCGCGGATGCGCGTCGCCGTCTCGCGCGAGCCGAACACCTCGAACGAGAACGGACGGTAGGTGATGCGTCCCACGGATGTCGCGCCGGGCGTTCCCTCGCCGGTGATGACGGGGTGACGCAGCAGCGCGCGGATGGGGTTGGCGAACAGGCCGCGAAGGGCGTCCTCCGCTTTCAGCGTGAAATCGCCCCGGCCCCCGGTGTTCTCGAAGAGGATCATTCCCCCCGCCTCGGCGAAGGCGCGAACGGCGTGACGCTCGGCCTCGGACAGTTCGAGGCCGGTCAGCCCGCTCACGATCACCAGCGACGGTCTCGGCGAGATCGTGTGGATCGTCGCGAGGGGGCGGTTCAGCACGGTGACATCCAGCCCACGTTCGTTCCATGCCCACGCCGCGAACACGTCGAGGGCCAGCGGTTCGGCGTCCCACGCCCCGGCGTGCGTCGCGTGAACGATCGTGGCGGGCACAGAGCCAACCCGCGCCGCATCGCGCTGCAGCACGTGCTGATCCAGCCGGGGGCGCGCCCGGTTCATCTCCGAGGCGTACAGGAAGATGTTCATCCCGATGTTGAACAGCGGGTCTTCCTTGCCGGGCGAAACCTGGAACATCTCGCTGAAGTCGGTGACGGGCGAGAGGATGATGAGCTCCCGCACCCCGTTCGACAATCCCCGCAGCACCGGGATGGCGCCGCGCACCGGCTGGTAGATCGTGTACGCCGGGTGATCGCGGGGCAGGTCGCGCCACTCCAGGTGCGGATACATCATGCGTCCCGCGGCCAGGACGGCGTCGGCCAGCGCGGTGCTGCGGCCTTCGGACACGGCGAAGAGTGTGCCGCCCAGGTCGAGGTAGCGCCGAAGTTTGTCCAGCTCCGTCGTGGGCAGCGCGGGGGGCGTCTGCCCGTTCGCCTCGCCCGCGGCGCGGCGGGCGCGGAACTGCTGCTGCTCCTCCGTCGCCCGCCTGATGACCGCCGGGTCGCGCGGAATCCACGCGGGATACTCATGCGAGGCCAGGTAGAGAAGCGGCGCATCCAGCCACTGCTCCGGCTCGGCCTGGGTGCTCACGATCTGCCAGTTCAGCCCCGCCTCGGCGTTCTCGGCGATGCGCCGCGTCAGATTGGCCACGTCGCGGGGCCGGTTGTTCCACGTGCTGGCGGGGTCGCTCAGTTTGTTGATGGCCACGGGCACGCGCCCGCGCGACAGGAACATGAGCGCGAAGCACAGGTCCACGGTGCGCAGTTCACCCGCGCGCGGGTTGCCGCCCAGCGTGCGGTGAATGGTCATGGTTTTCGCCTCGGGGTTCCAGGCGCAGAGTCGGCGGATGAGTTCCGCCGCCCCTTCCCGGTACCAGTCCTTCCCGGCGAAGAACTTGTACCCGCTGGCCAGCCCCACGCGCTCCACGCCGTAGAGGTAGTAGTAGTAATCGAGATCGCGGCCGGGGTTGTTCGTGGCGGAGAAGTTGGCGTCCATCCACTGGAGCCCGCGGTTGATGGCCGCCTGGTTGGGCGATTCCTTCGCCGCGCCCACCCTGGCGGCGTCCTGCGCGTGCAGGAAGTCCTGCGTGATGAAGAGCACGGTCAGTCCCGCCGTCGTCATGGAGCCGGTGGATGGGCCGTCGCCGGTGTAGTTCCAGCCGCCGTCGGCCAGCTGCATGGCGATGAAGCGATCCTCCATGAGCTGCCAGTAGCGCGGCTCGACGCGCTGCCCGCGCTTGGCGGCCTCCCACAACCCCAGCGCCCCGTACTGCGTGATCGAGTTGTCGCGCCGGCCCGTAGTCGGCTCGTGCTCGTAGTTCCACCCGGCGGCGCGGTCGCTGAAGGCGCTGAGCAGCCAGGTGCGATCCTTGTCCAGCAGCGCATCGAACTTGGGAGGCAGCATCGCCCATACGTGGGCGCGGATGCCGATGGCGTACGTGCCGCCGAAGTCCGTCCGGGTGAGGTATTCGATTGCGTCCTTCAGCCGCTCGCTCTGGTAGGTTTCGCCCGCGTAGAACAGGGCCAGCACGGCGAGCGCGGTGTAGCCGCCCGCCTGCGTGCGCGTGGTGTCGCCGGGGTAGGGGTTCGGTTCCCAGAAGCGGTCGACGGTTCTGCGGGCGTGGATCTCCTCCACCAACGCGTTGATCGCCAGTTGCACGTGCTCATCGCGCAGGTTGTCGGCGGTGATGTCGGTCTGCGCCGCGGCGGTCCACGCGACGAGGCACATCAGCAACGTCGCCAATCGCGCCGCCGGGGCGGGCAGCCGAGATGAACAGGGTGGTTGGACCATGCGTCCGCATCCAGTGTACCGGGCGAATCGAGTCGCCGCCGGTCGATCCGGGACATGATGCGCCGTCGCTTCTCCGGCGGGCATGTCCCGTCTGCATAGCATCGTTCCTCCATGAACCCGGTTGGAAACGAAGATTATCTCGCGCCGTACCGGGCCGCCGCCGAGCGGCACGGCGGGGGGTTCGAGGCCACCATGTGGAAGAGCCGCGAGGCCCAGGTGCTGCGGTTCGACATCATGGCCGAGATGGCCTGCTTTCATGGCGCCACGCTGCTGGATGCCGGGTGCGGGTCGGGCGACTTCGCGGTCCGGCTCATCGAACGTCACGTCCCCTTCGCCCGGTTCATCGGCGTGGACGCGGTGGAGCAGCAGATCGCTCTGGCCCGTGAGCGCCGGCTGCCGCGCTGCGAGTTTCACGTGGCGGATTTCGTGCGCGACGCCGGGGCCTTTCGGCTGATCGAGCCGGACTGGGTCTGCTTTTCCGGCTCGCTGAACACGCTGTCCGAAAGCAAGGCCCGCGGTGTGATCCACGCCGCCTTCGTCGCCGCCAGGCGGGGCGTCGTCTTCAACTTTCTCTCGGATCGGCACGATGCGAGCATCAACCCTCACGTCATGCGACCGGCCCGCCGGTTCGACACCGTGGCCATGCTGGAGTGGTCGCTCGACCAGTCGCCGCTGGTGCGCTTCCGGCAGGATTACCTCAACGGGCACGACGCCACGATCGTGATCGAACGCGCCGCGACCGAGTAGTGGAGTCCCCAAGCGTCGTGTTGCGTTCTTCCCCTCTTCCCATGGGAAAAGACCGGGGTGAGAACGCTCGAACTCCCTCTCCTTCCGGGAGAGGGCCGGGGTGAGGGTCTTCGCCTCGCCCCTCATCCTCGCACCCAACTGTTCACCCCGCCACCGCGGCCGCCGTGGGCGCCAGCACGCGGCTCTGCACCACGCGGAATCGACCCGCCACGAACGCGCTGTCGCACAGCGTGGCGTTGCCGGCGGGGTTCGCCCCGGACACGTGAAAGTCGCTGAACGCCGCCGCCTGGTTGACCCAGATCGACCCCGTCAGATTGCACGAAAGCGACACGCCCGCCTCAGCCAGGGCCTCTTCCGCCCGCGCCAGCACGTCGGCGTTCGTGGAGTACACCGCCGCGGTGATCGCCCCGCAGCGCTTCGCCCCCTTCGCCGCCAGGTCGATCGACTGCTCCGTTCCGTCGGTAGGGACGATGACCACGATCGGCCCGAACCACTCGCGCATGAACGCCTCCTCACGCGCCGCCTCCACGCGCACCACGAGCGGACTTCGCACCCGTGCGGCGGGATACTGCTCGTTCGCCACGGGCGTGCTCTCGCGCAGCACCGCCCCCCCCGCGGCCAGAGCGACGGCGCGGGCTTCACCAATTCGCCTCAGCGTGTGCTCGTTCTGGATCGCCCCGAGAATCTCCGCGCCGCGCTTGGGGTCGCCAAGCAGCCAGTCGAGCGCCTTGACGATCGCCCCGGCCACCTCATCGAAGGACTTCCGCCCCTCCGCCGTATCGATGCCCGTGCGGGGGATGAAGATGTTCTGCGGCGTGGTGCACATCTGTCCGGAGTAGAGCGACAGCGAGAAGGCGAGATTCCCCGTGACGGGCTTGAGGTTCTCCACGCTGTCGATGACGACCGAGTTGACGCCCGCCTTCTCGGTGTAGACCGTCGCCTGCCGCGCGTGCTGCTCGATCCATTCCCCGAACGCGCTGCCGCCGGTGTAATCGACGATGCGCACCAGCGGGTGCGTCACCAGTTCCTTGGTGATCGGGGCGTCGTGCGTGTCCGCGGCCAGGGTGACCACGTTGGGGTCGAAGCCGGCTTCCTTCAGCACCGCCCGCGCGATCTCCACCGTGATCGCCAGCGGCAGAATCGCCCCTGGATGGGGCTTCATCACCACCGCGTTGCCCGTGGCCAGCGACGCGAACAGCCCCGGATAGCCGTTCCAGGTGGGGAAGGTTGAGCAGCCGATGGTCACCGCCACGCCGCGCGGTACGAGACGGTAGCGTTTCTCCAGCGTCACCGTCTCCTCCTTGCCCACGCGTTTCACCCAGGTCGCGTGCGCCGGGGTGCGGGTCATCTCGTCGTAGGCGTAGGCCACCGCCTCCAGCCCGCGGTCCTGCGCGTGCGGACCACCGGCCTGAAACGCCATCATCCAGCCCTGCCCGGTGGTGTGCATGACGGCGAAGGACATCTCGAAGGACCGCCTGTTGAGGCGGTGGAGAATCTCCAGGCATACGCCCACGCGCGCTTCGATGGAAGCGCTTCCCCACGACTTCATCGCGCTGTGGGCCGCCGCAAGCAGTCCCGGCACATCCACCTTGGGATACGTGACGCCCAGCGCGGGGCCGTAGGGCGACACCTCGCCGCCGACCCACCCCAGCGTGGCGGGCTGATCCGGATCGAAGCGGGCGTTGAGCCGCGCTTCGTACGCCTTCTGGCCGTCGTCGCGGGCGGTCTCGCCGTACACCTTGCCGCTGGGCACCTCGGGGTACGCGCTCCAGTACGTGCGGTTGCGGATGGCGCTCAGCGCGTGATCGAGCGTTGAGCGGTGGGTGTCAAAGAGCTGCTGAGCGGGGTGAGTCACGGCGGCGCCTCGCGGTCGGGGGATGATCGTTCGGGAACGCGGTGGATGCTAGCCGAGCACGGGCTTCGGGTCCGTACGCGATCGCTCCCTATCATCCCTCGTTCCGCGGGAGCAGGCATGACCACCGGCAAGCTCATCGTGATCGTCTTCCTCGCCGTCGTGCTTGTGACGGGCGTGGCCTCGACGCTGGTCATGATCGACGGGGCGGCCAACGTGCGCTCCAATCAGGCGGGCATCGGCCTGGCGATGGTGTGGAAGGCCGCCGCCGTCTGGGCCGAGGAGCATGAGGGCCGCTACCCCGAGCACATGGCCCTGCTGCTGCCGAACAACTACTTTCGCGCCAAACTGCTGGTCGATCCGCGCCAGCCGGGCGGTACGGTGTGGACAGTGGGTGAAGGCGATCTCGCCGTGGATGCCAAGCCCTACGTCGAGGAGATGCGAGGCGACAAGGCCGCCCGCGGCATGGAGCTGCTCGACCGCGGCCTGCTCGAACGCGCCATCGCGTCGGTCGCCGACCGGCCGATCTACCGTTTCGGCGATTACTGGTTCATCCGCAACACGACGTGGAAGAACCGCGCGGACCTGATCTTCGGCTGGGCGCTGCCTGACCCCGATGGTCGCCGGTTCATCGTCTCCGAGAACGGCGACGCCCGCAAGGTCGATGCCGCTGGATGGAACGAGGCCTGGCGACGCGACGCCGCCGCCCGCGCCGAACTCGGCTGGCCCGCGATCGCGCCGCCCTCCGGAGCCGAGGATTAGCCCCGGCCCAGCCCCTCGGAGGAGGAGGATAGGGGGGCGCTCCAAGCGAGCCGCGACCGTCGGGGAGCGATGGACCGACCGCGCGCTCGCACGCGCGGCTCACCGAGAGCATTCCTCACGCCACCCGGTGCGGCACGGGCTTACCCCGCAGGGCCGCGACCGCGTTGTCCACCGCCAGACGCATCATCCACTCGCGATCCTCGCGCGTGGCGCTGCCCAGGTGAGGCAGCAGGAACACGTTGGGCAGCGCCAGCAGTCCCGGATGCACCTTCGGTTCATGTTCGTAGACATCCAGCCCCGCCGCGGCGATGGTCCGTGTCCGCAGCGCCTCGACCAGCGCGGCTTCATCCACCACCGCACCGCGGGCGGTGTTGATGAGAATCGCCTCGGGCTTCATCAGCGCCAGTCGCTGCGCATTGATGAGGTGCCGCGTTTCATTCGTCAGCGGTGTGTGGAGTGACACGAAGTCCGCCAGTTGCAGCCCCTCTTCGAGTGTCACGCGCTGTGCGTTGACCGGCGACGCCTCGAACTCGGCATGGCGCGACCGCGCGTGGTACAGGATGCGCATGTTCCACCCCAGCGCCCGTCTCGCCGTGGCCAGCCCGATGCGCCCCGCGCCGACGATGAACAGCGTCTTGCCCAGTACGCGCGTGCCGTTGAGTTCACACGGGGCCACGCCCTTCCACGCCGTGCCATCCGTCCGCCCGGCGGTGCGGATGAGGTCAACCCCCTCCCAGGCGCGACGGGCCGCACCCAGCAGCAGCAGCCACGCGATGTCCGCGGTCGGCTCGGTTACGGCGTCGGGCGTGTGGCCGACGATGACGCTCCGCCGCTGACACTCGGCGAGATCGATGTTGTCCACGCCCACGGCGTAGTTGCTGACGATCACCAGCCCCCCGCCCGCCGCGTCGAGCAGCGGGCCATCCACGCGATCAACAGGCGTGGTGATGATGGCGCGGACACCGTGTGCGCTGTTCACCACTTCACGGAACTGCTCGGGCGACAGCCGCTCATCCGCCGGGTTGATCCAGAGCCGCGTGAACCCCGCCTGCCGCAGCCGCCCGGCGGGATCGCCCGGCAGCGGGCGGGTGATGATGATTTCGTGCGTGGACATGGGCGATGGTAGAGGGGTGTTGGGTGGCGGCTGCACCCCGCCGTCTCGCGCCACGTCACTTGACCGTGGGCAGCCACGCCGCGAGCAGATCGACCGCGCCTTGCAGATCCTTCTTGAAGATGGACTCCGTCACGGTGTGGATGTAGCGCGTGCCGACGACCACCGCGGCGCAGCGGGCGCCGTGGCCGGAGCGCTGGATCGCGGCCCCGTCCTGGCCGCCCGCGGGCAGGATGCAGCGCTGGTGCTTGATCTTCTTCTTCGTCGCCACCGCGCAGAGCTCCTCGGTGAGCTGATGGTCGGCGATCATGGATGAATCCTGCACCATGACTCCCACGCCGTCGCCCTGCTTCGTCACGCGCTCGTTGTCGGGCACGCCGGGCGTGTCGCAGGCGAGCGTGACGTCCAGACCGATGCCGATGTCGGCGCTGACGCGGTTGGCGCTGGTGAGCGCGCCGCGCAGCCCGACCTCCTCCTGCACGGTGAAGGCCACGGTGATCGACGCGCTGTGCTTGCCTGCGTCGCCCTTGGCACGGGTCAGGGCGCGGATGGTCTCGACGCCCACCCAGCAGGCGATGCGGTTGTCCAGGGCCTTGGAGACGATGCTCTGGGGCTGCTCGATGAAGGGTTCGTGCATGACCACATAGTCGCCGATGAGCACCTTCCTGCTCACCTCCTTGGCGTCCATGCCCAGGTCGATGAAGAACTCGGAGACAGTGGGCACTTTCTTGCGTTCATCTTCCTTCGAGATGTGGACGGGGCGGCCGCCGGGGTTCATCACGCCGACGAAGTCGCCGTGCCGGGTGCAGACGAGCACGCGGCGGGAGAAGAGGTTGCGCGTGTCGAACCCGCCAGCGGGGTTGACCCACAGGAAGCCCTTTTCGTCGATGTGGCGCACGTAGAAGCCGATTTCATCCATGTGGGCGGCGATCATCACGCGCGTGGGGCGGGCGGATTTGTTCCGGCCCACGGGGGGACGTGTGGGATGGCGCGTGCAGATGAGTGAGCCCATCGAGTCGGTGATGACTTCGTCGAAGAGGCCGGCAACTTCCCGCTCGATCAAGGCGCGGACGCGCTCCTCGCGGCCGGGAATGCCGGGTGTTTCGCAGAGACGACGGAGAAGGTCGATGTTCATGGTGCTGTTGGTTTCTTGCTGATGGCGAACGGCTGACGCCGGGGACCGCATGACTACCATGCGGTCCCCGGAGGGATGCAGATCATGGCCGAAACCTCGCCACTTCGCAACCGACACGATGACTACGCGCGGTCGCTGCGCGCCCTGGGGGGCGGGCGAAGCGGGACGGCGCCGCAGGCAGGCGGCGTGATTTCAGAAACCGAAGCCGCGTCGTTGCTGCTCCGGGCGGAAGTCGAGACGATCCCGTACGGTCCGCCTGACCAGTCGACGCAGATCGTCGCCACGTGGGGTCTGGTGGAGGCGGAGTACGCCGCCATCCGCCGCGGGGCGGGGCTGATGGACCGGCCAGAGCGAGGCGTGATCCGCGTGACGGGGGCGGATCGCGTGGATTTTCTTCATCGCATGCTCACGCAGGATCTGCGGGGACTGGCGGCAGGCCCGGCGGAGACGGCTCGCGGCGTGCGATCGTTCTGGCTCAATCGCAAGGGCCGCATCGAGGCCGACCTGCTGCTCATGGCGCGTGCCGATGACCTGCTGATCGACGTGGATGCGCACCTGGTCGGGCCGACGATCCAGTCGCTCGGCTCCTACGCCTTCGCCGAGGACGTGGTGTTCGAGGATGCGCGGCAGTCGTTCCACCGGCTGTCGATCCACGGCCCGCGCGCGTGGGAGGTGTTGCGGTGGGCCGGCGGGACGCCTGCACCGCCGATGCCCGCGCCACCGGTCGGCGGCGTCTGGTCAGGCGAGATCTTCGGCGCCACGATCCACGCGGTGCGATTCGACGACACGGGCGAGCCGGGGTTTGAACTGTTCGTGTCGCGCGAGTCCGTGGTGGGCGCGTGGGATGCGCTGCTGGACTCGGACGCGTCGCTGGCGGAAGGCAAGCGCCGCATCCGGCCTGTGGGGTGGTATGCGTACAACATCGCGCGCATCGAACATGGCACGCCGCTGTTCAACGTGGATTTCGGCGTGACCGAGCTGCCTCACGAAACGGGCATCGTGGACCAGCGTGTGTCTTTCACCAAGGGTTGCTACCTGGGCCAGGAGGTCGTCTCGCGCCTGCACCATCTGGGCAGGCCGAAGCAGCAGTTGGTGGGGCTTCGCGTGGAAGGCGAGGGACTGCCCGTGGCCGAGGCGCAGATCTTCGCGCTGCCGGAATCAGGGGTTGTGAGCGATGCTCCCGGCCCGCAGGTGGGCGTGGTGACCTCGAGCACGCTCAGCCCCATGCTCGGCGCGACGCCGATCGCCTTCGGCATGGTGCGCTCCAGTCACGCCGCGCCGGGCACGCGCCTGGTGGTGCATGCAGAGGGTGCGGCGTATGCCGCCGTCGTGCAGTCGCTGCGGTTCTGGCCTATTGAGAAAGGGACTGCGACGTGAGCGACGTGCCCAACTCCATCCGTGTCACCGATGTCGGCCCGCGCGATGGGCTGCAGAACGAGAAGGTCGTCATCTCCACCGAGCACAAGGTGGCGTACATTGATGCGCTTTCCGCCAGCGGGGTGGCGGAGATTGAAGTCACCAGTTTCGTCAGCCCCAAGTGGGTGCCGCAACTGGCGGACGCGGCTCAGGTGCTGGCCGGCGTCACGCGACGACCGGGCGTGACGTACTCGGCGCTGGTGCCCAACGAGGCGGGCCTGGACCGCGCGATGGAGACGAAGTTGGACAAGGTCGCCGTGTTCACCGCGGCCAGCGAAACCTTCGCTCGAAGGAACACCAACGCCTCCATCGCCGAGACGATCGAGCGGTTCCGGCCCGTGGTCCGCCGGGCGAAGGCGTCGGGGCTGACGGTGCGGGGGTACATCTCCTGCGTGGTGGCGTGTCCGTTTGAGGGGCCGATCGCCCCGGCCATGGTGCGGGAGGTCGCCGCGCAGTTGCTGGACATGGGCGTCGATGAGATCGACCTGGGTGAGACGATCGGCGTCGCCGTGCCGAATGACATCGACCGGCTCTACGAGGGGTTGGCGGGTCTCCTCGCGCCCGAGGCGACCACGCTGCACCTGCACGACACGCGGGGCACCGCGCTGGTGTGCGCCGATCGGGCGCTGCGGCTGGGCGTGCGGAGTTTCGACGCCTCCTGCGGCGGACTGGGCGGCTGCCCGTACGCTCCCGGCGCGGCGGGGAACCTGGCCACCGAGGATCTCGTCTATTACTGCGACCGGATGGGCGTGACCACCGGCGTGCGTCTGGATGCTCTGCTCGAGGCGGGGACGCGCATCGCCTCGGCGCTCAGGCGCGACCTCACCTCACGCGTGTCAGCGGCCATGGGGCGCGGTCGATCCTCCGACGTGGGCCGGAGCGAGTAGAGCCGCCGGGGCGACTCTTCCAGGACGAATCGCGCCCCGTGGCGGATCACGCGATGCACCGTGAGTGCCTGGCGACCGATGCGCACCGCGAGCGGACGACCGGGGAAGCCGAAACTGCCCGTGTTGATGATGGTGCGACCGGCGGTCTCCCATGCGCCAGGATGGTGCGTGTGCCCGGTGATCAGAAACCGGGCGGGCAGTTCGTGCTCGACCGCGAACCGCGCGGCGAGGTTGGGAAAGGCGTTCCAGTACCACAGCACCTGCATCACCGCCCAGGGACGGGTCAGCATGGCCCGCACGGTGGAATGCAGCGCCTCGCTGGCCAGTTCGTCCCATTCCGCGTGCGAGGCGTGCTGCGCGACGCGAAGCTGCTCTTCGACTCCCAGCCGAGGCCGTCCGTTGACGCCGCCATCGTGACGCATGGCCTGCATGGCGGCGCGATGTGCGGCCCGCATCCGACCGGCCCGCGGACTCCACGGGGCGATGGCCGGGTGGAACACGTCGCCGTGCGTGATGAACACCTGACGGTTCGCCAGTTCGAGATGGCGCACATCGCTGACGTAGGGGTCGTGGTTGCCCGAGAGCAGCACCGGCTCGACGCCGTCCTGCTCGCACAGGTCGAGCAGCCGAATCGTCTCTCGGGCGGCGACGGCCCGGTGCCGCGGATGATGCACCTCGGCGGTGTCGCCGTTGAAGATCACGCGGCGCACATCCCGCCACAGCGGGCGCAGCCCTTCCGCCGAGGCAATGCCGAACCCGGGGCGTCCGAGGTGCAGGTCGGACAGAATGAGCGTGTCTTCCGTCTGCATGGGTAGGCCCGTGTGGATATCGACGCCCTTCAGGAGGGGGTTGACGCCCCAGTGAAAACGCGATGAATGCCCTGACCATCCGCCCGATCCGCGAGACAGTTCCCCGGATGTCTCCCGATCGCGCCCGGTGCGGGCCAATCTGCCGTTTTTTCGGAACTTTGACGGAACTCTGTTGACCGATATATCGAATACGGATATATTGGCGATGGAAGGAGCACCGCATGCCTCTCGGTCGAACCAAGCAGACGGATTCCCTGGAGTTGATCGTGCTCGCCGTGCTGGCGGATGAGCCGCTGTACGGCTACGCGATCATCAAGCGGGTCGCCGCCCAGTCGGAGGGCGCCATGCGCCTCACGCCGGGTGTGCTCTACCCGCTGCTGCACCAGTTGGAGAAGGAGAAGTTGATTACTGCTTCCTGGGAGGCGGTTCGCTCGGATCGTGCGGATGACGACAGCGGGAGCGAGGGGCGCCGCCGCAAGTGGTACCAGTTGAGCCCGGCGGGTCGGCGGCGGCTGGCGCAGCGGATCGAATCGCACCGGGCGGGCGTGTCGCTCATTGAGCGCTTCCTGCCCCAGCCCGCGCCGGAAGGGGAGGGCGCGTGACCATGGTGCGAAATCTTGACATCACGTCGTCAGCGACCCGTTCGACGGGTCAGACCGGCCCGGCGGGCAGTACGGCGGCTCCATCCGCTGCGTCGATCGACGCCTGGCTCGCCATGCTCGATCGGATGCTGCGCCTGCCGCTCGTCCAGCGCGAGTCGATCGCCTGCGAGCTGCGTGAGCACCTGCTGGAACGATCGCGCGACCTGACGCTGCGCGGCATGAATGATGACGAGGCGGTGCGCACCGCTCTCGATGAACTTGGATCACTGGCCGACCTCGCCCGTCGCTTTCACGAGGCGGGTCGCCTTCCCATCAGGAGACGAATCATGCATGGACTGACGATCGGTTGCGGCGTGCTCGTGGCGGCGGCGGGGGCCTTCTACATGGCGCAGCCGGGCGGCGTCATGCAGCCATCGGTGTTTCACCAGGCGACCGGCGCCGTCGCGCCGCCCAGGGCGCTCGATCAGCGCGTCGACGCCATCGTCTATCGCGGTGAGCCGCTCAGCGTCGTGTTCGAGGCGCTGGATGACCGCATCGACTCGACGGTGCTGGTGCACTGGGATGCGCTCGAGGACTACGGCATCCACCCGGATCAGGCCATCACGCTTGATCTGCGAAACGTGTCACTGAAGGTCGTGATGGACTCGCTCGAACGCTCGCTCAGCCGAACCGCGCCCATGGCGTGGTGGTATGGCGAGAATCTCATCGAGTTCGGGCCGAAGGAGATCTTCGACGGACGCAGCAAGGTGCTGGCGGCGTACGACCTGACGCCGATCATCGACTCGATGTGGGGCCGTTTCGAGACGCCTTATGACGAGGCGGTGGCCGAGGTGATCGGGCTGCTGACCGGCTTCGTCGAGCCGGAGATGTGGGTGGACAACGGCGGCTCGCTGGCGCAGGCCAAGGTGGTCAACGGACGGCTGTTCATCGACGCTCCGGCGCGCATGCACGAGAAGTGTCAGTGGATCCTCGCCGAGTTGCTGAAGGGTGATGGGGTCGCAGCGCGCCTTGGGACTGGCGCCCCCGGGGGACAGGAAACGCCCATCCTCGATGCATTGCACGGGGGAAGGACCAATCCTGAACCGACTGACCCGCGCTGGCGACCCGTGCCCAACACCATGCCCGACGACGCCGCCCGCGCCGAGGCGGCGCGCGTTCGCCTCGCCACGACGCGCCTGCGCGATCTCTTCATGGCGGTGCAGATGTTCGAGCAGGCCACGCCGGATGAGCCGCTGACGTCGCTCGAGGCGCTGGTCGAGCGCGGCTACCTGACTTCGGACCGTGTCGCGTCGCCGTTCGGTCCCGCGCCCGAGGGTGAAGCGGACATCCTGTTCGATCCTGCGGCGACTGATCTGAACGCGAACGTTGACTTGTCGAAGCGCGTCCTGGCGTACGACGCCTCCATGCTTCGTGCGCGTCGGCACACCGCCGCCCTCTTCGCTGACGGCCATGTGGAAGTCCTGACCGCGGACGCCTTCGCGGGCGTTCTGAATCACGCGGCCAATCAGGGCGCCCGATGGGAGAAGGGTTCGACGCCCTGATTGACCAACCCGGCTCCTACTCTCAGAGCCCCCGCGTCGCCGCTTCCCGCTACAATGGGTCGGTGTCGCGGGGGTTTTTACGCCCATATATTGGGCAGGGGTGCTGGCCGTGATTTGTCCGTACTGTGGCGCCGACAATGACAAGGTCATCGACAGCCGAGCCAGCGAGAACGGGGCGGCGGTGCGCCGTCGCCGCGAATGCCTCGCGTGCGAGAAACGGTTCACCACCTACGAGCGCGTGGAGCGCACCGCCCGGCTCATGGTGGTCAAGAAGGATGGATCACGCGTCGCTTTTGATCTCGAGAACATCCTGCGAGGCATCCAGGCGGCATGCGGGAAGCGCCCCATCTCCGAAGAGGCCAAGATGAATCTGGCCCGCGCCGTCGAAGACGAGGTTCACCGCGAGTTTGATCACGAGGTGCCCAGCTCCGAGATCGGGCTTCGCGTCGCGGCGCGGCTTCGTGAGCTCGACCCGATCGCCTACATCCGCTACGCCATCGAGTACTACGGTTACAAGACGCTCGAAGAGGTCGAACGCGAACTCAACGAACTGCAGCAGCGGCCGCGCAACCTGCCCAACCAGGTGGAGCTGTTCTCGTAGGCGCGGTATCAGGGCATCAAGGCGTCAGGGGAAGGAGTGCTGGGTGACCCTCCGTCTTCCCGGGCGCTTTGGCCCCTGTCCTCATATGATCGCCCATGCGGCTTTTCCTGACAGGGGCCACGGGTCTCATCGGTCGTCGGCTGGTGGTGGATCGTCTGGAGCGAGGCGACCGGGTGGTCGTGCTGTCACGCGACGCCGTCCGTGCCGCGCGGCTTTTCGCCGCCGACGCCAACCCCAACGTGGAGGTCGTCGAGGGTGATCCGACGCGGCCCGGTCCTTGGCAGGAGGCGATCAATGGCTGCGACGGCGTGATTCACCTGGCGGGCGCGGGAATCGCCGACCGGCGCTGGACCGGGCCCTACAAGCAGGAACTCGTGAACAGCCGGATCGAGTCCACCCGACTCCTGGTGCAGGCCATTCAACGAGCCACGAAGCGGCCGCGCGTGCTGCTGAGCGGCTCCGCGGTCGGGTACTACGGTGAGACGGGCGAGCGCGAAACGGACGAATCCGCGCCTCGGGCGGCCGACCCCGGCGATTTTCTCGCCGACCTCTGTGAGCGGTGGGAGGGGGAGGCCAGCCGAGCCGTCGATCTGGGGGTGCGCGTGGTGGCGCTCCGTACCGGCCTCGTGCTGGACGAGCGCGGCGGCGCCTATTCCCAGTTGCTGCGACCGATCCGTCTCTTCGTCGGAGGTCCCATCGGACTGGGACGCGCGTTCATGCCGTGGGTGCATCATCGGGATGTGACCGGTCTGGTGGAGATGGCGCTGTCGCGGCCGGGCGTGGCGGGTCCGATCAACCTGGCGTCGCCCAATCCGGCCCGGAACCGTGACCTGATGGCGGCGATTGCACGATCGCATCATCGTCCGTCATGGCTGCCGACGCCGCCCTTCGCGCTGCGGCTGGTTCTGGGCGAACTGGGGCGATACGCGATGATGAGCCAGCACATCATTCCGGGCGTGGCGATGTCGCAGGGCTACGGGTTCCTGTTTCCCGACATCGAGTCCGCCGCGGCGGACCTGGCCGCCGCCTGGCGCAAACGGCATGGGAGCGGCGAGACAACGCGGGTCATCGCCCAGATCAACGAGACCGTCAATTCGATCACGCCGTCCGAACCCCCGGCGACGGGCGGAACAGGCACCGGCCGTCCCGCGGGAGACGGCGCGGCGGCCGCCGCGGTGACGCCGTCCGCACGAGCGCCGGATCGACCTCGGCGGGATCGCCCGCCCGCCCGGGTTCGGCTGCTCGCCATCGACGTGGATGGCACGCTGCTGCGGAGCGACGGCGGGCTGTCCCAGGGCGTGATCGACGCCTGCCGCGCCGCCGTCCGGGCCGGGTGCGTGGTCATTCCCGCCACGGCGCGTCCGCCTCGAGCCATGCGGACGATCCTGCAGACCCTGGGGCTTTCCGGTCCGACGATCAACTACAACGGCGCCGTGGTCTGGAATCCCGTTGAACAGAAGCCGCAGCATCACGAGTCGATGGATGCGGCGCTGGCGTCGAGCATCATCGCCGAGGCACGCGCGATTCTGCCCGACACCATCGTGAGCGTGGAGATTCTCGACCGCTGGTTCACCGATCGCGTGGATGCGAGGTTCCACACTGAAACCAGCCGCGTCTTCGACCCCGACTACGTCGGTCCCATCGACTCGTTCCTTGATCAACCCATCACCAAGCTGATGCTGCTGGAAGACCCCGGGCGGCTCTCGCCCGTCCTGGAGATGATTCGCGATCGGTATTGGCGGCAGCGCCGCATCGCCATGTTCCTGACCGACCCGCACCTGATTCAGATTGTCAGCCCGATGGTGGACAAGTCCATCGCGCTGCAGCGCCTCGCGCACCGGCTGGGCGTCTCGCGGGATGAGGTGATGACGATCGGCGACGGACCCAACGACGCGGGGATGATCGAATGGGCCGGCTTCAGCGTGGCGGTGGAGAATGCCTGCCCGCTGGTGCGCGACCTGGCCGACGTGGTGGTGCCCAGCAACGACGATCAGGGCGTCGCCAAGGCGATCCATCGATACGTTCTGGCCCCGATCTGATCCATGTCAAAGTCGAACCAGGCACGGCTGCACGGGCGGTTATCAGAACCAAGCCGATAAGCCCGATTCTTTCGCCAGCCGCTTCAGATCGACCCCCATCTCGCCGATCAACCTGCACCCGGAGGCCGCGCGTGCGGCGTCGGGGCCGGTCACCTGGCGAGGAATCGTGGGATCATGAGTCGAGAACTGACGATCGAACGGCTCTTCACGCTGCTGATCTCCGGGGATGCGGGCGGCGCGATGCTGCTCACCGAAGATGCACTCCGCGGCGGCGAGCCGGTGGATGGCTTTCTGCGCGATGTGCTCCTGCCCGTGGCGACCATCGTGGAGCGGCTGCACCGCGCAGGACAGATCGCCCGCGAGGCCCGCGAGAGCGCCCGCCGCCTGTTGGCGCGGCTGGCGTCCGAGGCGCGCTCGATGGCCCAGCGGTCGGGCGGGGCCGCGGTCGCTCCGTTCGTCAGCATCGAGATCAGGTCGCGCGTCATCAGCGCGGTGGTGCATGAGCCGGGCATCGACGCGCGTCGGGCCCAGGTGATCGCCAGCGAAGTGCGCGGCGCGGTGAAGGCGGTGGGGGGCGCGGCGGAGGCCATCGTGCTCGACTGCTCCCGCGTCCAGACCGTTTCCAGCGCCGCGCTGGCGATGATTCTCGAAATCGAGGCCTGCGCCCGCGAGCACGGTCTGCGCGCCGTGACCCACGGGCTGACCCCCGAGGCCACGCGCATCCTGCGCCTGATGCGCCCCGGCCGCGTCAAGCGGTTCGCGCCGCGGGCGATTGTCGGTCGACTCGCCGCCGCGGCGTGAACCGGCGACGTGACTCGTCCCACGCGGTGAACACCTCGCAGCGACGCGCATCGTCCCGGGCCCTGTGCGGGTGGTACACTTCCACGACACCGCACGAGGACGATCATGCTCAAGATCTGGATGGACGGGCAACTCGTTGACAAGGACCAGGCCAGGGTTTCGGTCTACGACCACGGGCTGCTGTACGGCGACGGCTGCTTCGAGGGCATCCGCGCCTACAGCGGCAAGGTCTTCCTGCTCGAAGAGCACCTGCGCCGCATGGAGGCCTCGGCGGAGAAGATCCGTCTCAAGCCCGCCTACACGCGCGATGAGATCGCCAGGGCCATCTACCAGACGCTCGAAGCCAACAACCTGCGCGACGCCTACATCCGCCTGATCTACACGCGCGGCGTGGGCACGCTGGGGCTGCACCCCTTCCGCTGCCCCAGGCCCGGCACCATCATCATCACCGATCACATTCAGCTCTACCCGGAGGAGCTCTACGAGAAGGGCATGAAGGTGATCGTGGCGAGGAGGCCGCGCATCCCCATCGCCTGTCTTGACCCGGCCATCAAGTCGCTCAACTACCTCAACAACGTCCTCGCCAAGATCGAGGCCATCGACGCGGGCGTACTCGAGGCCATCATGCTCAACCTCGAGGGTTACGTGAGCGAGTGCACCGGCGACAACATCTTCATCATCAAGAACGGCGTCATCTCCACGCCCGACACCAAGGCGGGCATCCTGCACGGCATCACGCGCCAGTTCGTGGTGAAGACCCTCGCCCCGTCGCTGGGCTACCCCGTGCGCGAGCGGCTCTTCCGGCTCGATGAACTGCTGGCCGCGGATGAAGTGTTTCTCACCGGCACCGCCGCGGAGATCATCGGCGTCAGCCAGGTGGATGACCACGTCATCGGCGAGGGAGGCGTGGGACCGATCACGAGGCACCTGATCGAGCACTTCCGCGAGCGCACCCGCGAGCACGCCGCGGCGGCCCGCTGAGCCCCCATGCGCTGCCGGCAGTGCGAGTACACACTCTGGAACCTGCCCACCCGGAACTGTCCGGAGTGCGGCGGCGGCTTTCTGCCCAGCGACTACGAGTTCGCGCCCAACGCGGTGCAGTTCTGCTGTCCGCACTGCAATCAGCCCTACTACGGCACGGATGAGAAGGGTCACCTCGTCCCTCGCGCGTTCCAGTGCGTGAAATGCAATGCCCCGGTGGACATGGACCAGATGGTGCTGCGCCCCGCGGCGGGCGTGAAGGACGATGGCGCCATGCGCGACATCCTGCCCTGGCTGGCGCCAGGGCAGCGCGGGTTCGTCGGGCGATGGATGGCCACCATCGGTCGAGCGCTTGTCATGCCGGGTCGCCTGGGGCGGGCCATACCGCCCGAACGGCCCGCCGGTCAGGCGTGGTGGTTCGCCGCGATCACGTCGCTCGTCACCAGCGTCCTTTCGATCGGCCCGATCTGCCTGTTCTTCGGCGGACTAGGACTTTTTGCCGCTGGTGGTGGTGGTGGGGGGGGGGCGGCATTCGCCGGCCCGATGATGGTCGGAATGCTTCTCTTCATGGCGATCGCCTTCGGTGGCACGCTCGTGTTCCTCGGGCTCTGGGGCGTGCTGTCGCACTGGCTGCTCTCCCTGGTCAAGGGCGTCACGCGCCCCATCGGGCACACGTACGCCGCCATCGGCTACGCCTCGGGCGCCAACCTGCTCACCGCCGTGCCCTGCCTGGGGAGCAACGGGCTGGGCGTCATCTGGTGGATCGTCAGCGCGGTGCTGGCGCTCAAGGAAGCACAGCGGACCTCGGGCGGCAAGGCGACCTTCGCAGTCGTCACCCCGCCCGTCGTGATCCTGGGCCTCTTCTTCGCCGCTTACATGGCCCTGGTCTTTTCGGCCATGACGTTCTCGCGGCAGATGGTGGTGACCGCCGGGCCCGTCGTCACCTACGCCACGCCCGTCGCCCAGGCCCAGAGCATGACGACGCGACTGATCGCCCACGCGGGGCGCAACGGCGGCGCCGCGCCGGCGCACGGCCTGATGCTGCTGGATTCCGCCACGACCCCCGTGCCCGTGTGGCCGAGCGACTTCATCGCGCAGGCCACCGCCACGGACCTGATCGACATCTGGATGCCCGATCCCGCCACGGGCGCCTCCACGACGCTCGACGAGTACTTCACGCTTCCGCCCATTGACCGGGCCAACATCAGCATCGCGGTGCGCACCATCCTTCCGCCCGGCACGCCGGCCCATCGCGTCGGCGACTTTGTCTTCACCACGGGCGGGCTGTCGATTCCGTCGCCCGACCCGGAGTTGTGGCTGCTGGTGATGTGCGACGACCCGGACCTGGTCACCAGTCTGCCCGCGCTGGATCCCGTCGCCATCGGACTGGCTGACGGCCGCGTGATCGCCGTTCCCCGCAGCGAGATGACGGAGCGTCTGTCGCGTCAGAACCAGTTGCGCGAGTCGCTCGGTCTCCCCGTGCTGCCCGATCCGCTCACGGTGAGGCAGTTCCGCCCGGGGACGCCCTGACCAGTTCTTGCGGAATCATGCGTGCTCATCGCCGCACGAGTTGTCTTCGGCGCACGATCAGACCCAGAAGACCGGCTGCGCCAAGCAAGGCGGCGGGCGGAACAGGGACGATGTGGCCTTCCAGAACGAAGGCCATGTTGTTGGTCGACTCGGCGCCGTCGAAGTACTGCCAGTTGGTGCGGAAGGCGTCGGTGGTGAAGGCCCCGCCGTCGTCGCCGGGCTGGTTGGCGAAGACGGTGCCGGCGGAAGCCGGTGTTGCGGCGGCCGCACCGATAAGAAGAAGCGTCCGATCCGGGTGAGACGACGCATCACTGATTCTCCTGTTCTCCGTGGTTGCACCCTTCAGGGCCAGCGAGGCCCCATCAGTGATGTTCCGCGATGTTGCGGGTTGTCGTGGATCATCCCAATGCCGGATTCCATCGGGTTTCCACCTGACACTGGCGGCAGGTCAGGTCGCGGCCGACTTGCGACGCCCAACCGGTTTTCCGATGTGCCCGAACAGCCCAGATTCACAGAATCATCGCCCAGTGTGAACGGGCTGCCCGAGGTCAGAATCAAGAGATGAGATCGGCTTCCAGAAGCGGCGCGAGGCCGATCGTCCTTGAAATTGGTAAATGCCCGTATGAGAGGGATGGCTCGACCAGTTTTCGTCGATCAACAGCGTTCGCCCACGGGTGAGCCCGGTTGCTGGTGGGGCATTGGTGTGAGATACGTCGATGAGGTCGATGGACTGACCGGTGTGCACCAGTGGCGCAGAACCAAGACCGGTCAGGTTCCGAGTTGCCGTCGAACCAACGTCACCCCCACCCCGCCACCCACTCCGTCACCAGCCGCACGCCGTACCCTGTTGGTCCCGTCACGAACAGGTCCGTGTCCGACTCCACCGCGCTGGTTCCCGCGATGTCAATGTGGGCCCAGGGGGTCTTCTCATCCACGAAGAAAGACAGGAACGCCGCGCCCTGGATGGGGTGGCCGTCGCGCTTGGGACCGCTGTTCCAGAGGTCGGCGTGCTTGGCACGCATGAAGTCGCGGTGCTCGCTCCACAGGGGCAGGGACCAGACGCGTTCGCCCGATCGGTCGGCGGCCTGCTCCAGCGCGCTGCGCAGGGCGGCGTCGTTGCAGAACAGCCCGGCGCACCATGAGCCAAGCGCCACCACCACACCGCCCGTCAGCGTGGCCAGGTCCACGATGGCGGCGGGCTTGTATGTGCGGCAGCAGTATGACAGGGCGTCGGCCAGGATCAGCCGACCTTCCGCGTCGGTGTTGGTCACCTCCACCGTCACGCCGTTGTGCATGGTGATGATGTCATCCGGGCGGTAGGAATCCGCGCTGACCATGTTCTCAGCACAGGGGAGCAGGGCCACCACGCGCACGGGCAGATTCATCGACGCGATGGCGTGCATGGCGCCGAGCACCGCCATGCCGCCGTTCTTGTCGTACTTCATGCCCTTCATGCCGTTGTTGATCTTGAGGGAGTAGCCGCCCGTGTCGTAGGTCATGGTCTTGCCGACGAGGGCGAGCGTGACGCCCTTGGCCCTGGGGCTGATGCGCTTGGGCGCGTGTTCCAGGATGATGAGGCAGGGCTTGGCGTCGCTGCCCTTGCCCACGTTGACCAGCCCGCCCATGCCCAGTTTCCGGGCCTCGGCGTAGCCGATGACCTTGCACTTCAAACCCGTGGAGCGGGCCAGTTTGCGGGCCTCTCCGGCGACGAATGCAGGCGTGCAAATGTTGGGCGGAGCGGCGGCCAGGCGGCGGGCGTAGTTGGTGGACTGGGCCAGTTGCAGACCGCGGGCGATGCCGCGCGTGCGTGCGGCGTCGATGCCGGCGATGGAAAGCGGACCGCGGGCCGGGGTGCGGTTCGTCGCCTTGCCGTCGAACTGATCCACGCGGAAGTTGGCCAGCGCCATGCCCTCGGCGATGCAGCGGGCGGTCTGCTGAGGGTCGGCATCACGACCGCTGACGGGGTCGATGGCCATCGTGATCTCGCGGATATCCATGCGATCAAGCGCCCGCACCAGCCCAGCGCCGATGCGGCGGAAGGTCGCGTCCGTCAGCGATTCCCGCTTGCCCAGCCCCACGAGCAGCACATGCTCGCCTGCGGCGATGGTCTCGCCGGGATCGGCCTTGAAGCCGGGCGCGCGAAGCGCCTGGGCCGCGGCGTCTCGATCCGCCCGACTCAGCGACGAGGGCAGCGCGAGGCGGACGGCGGGCGTCGAACCATTCGCACCCAGCCCATCGGCAAGGATGCCGAGGACGAGGTGGGCGTGACGGAGGGGCTTTGAGGCGAGGCGGATCGATGCGAACACGCGGCGGCTCCTGGACAGGCGGGGCGGGAGTGTAGAACCTCTCCGGGGCCAAGTCGGCGGTGGGTCGCCGCGTAGGATCACGCATGTTCGACGTGCTGCGAATCCTCGATGCCAACGCCAACCGGGCCCGCGAGGCGCTGCGCGTGATGGAGGAGGCGGCTCGCTTCGTGCTGAACGACGCCGACCTGACGGAGTCGCTCAAGCACCTGCGGCACGACCTGGTCACGCTCCTGCTGCGATTCGACACGCTTCCCTTCTGGCGCGACGTGAAGGGTGACGTGGGAACCGACCTGACCACGCCGCGCGAGGCGGCACGCGAGGGCGTGGCCGACGTGGCGTCCGCGGCGGGGGCGCGGCTCAGCGAGGCCCTTCGCGTCATGGAGGAGTACGGCAAGGTGGTCGATCCCGCCTTCGCCGCGGGCGTCGAGCGGCTGCGGTACCGCGGGTACGAGCTGGACCAGCGACTCAACGCCCGGTTGAGCGGCGGGCGGGCGCGGGGTTGGCGGCTATGCCTGCTGCTGACGGAAGCGCTCTGCGTCAACGGCTGGCGCGCGACGCTGGAGGCCGCCCTGCGCGGCGGGGCGGATTGCGTGCAGGTGCGGGAGAAGGACATGGCGGACGCCGCGCTGCTGGCGAGGGTGCGGGAGGTCGTCGCGATTTGCCGGGGATTCACCCTTGGCGCAGAGGGCCGGCACGGTGCAACGGTGATCGTGAACGATCGACCCGACATCGCCCTGCTGGCGGGCGCGGATGGGGTCCACCTGGGCCAGAACGACCTGCCGTGCCGCGAGGCGCGGAAACTGGTCGGCCGGCGATTGCTGATCGGCGTGAGCACTTCGCGGATCGAGGAAGCGCGGCGGGCTCTTGAGGATGGTGCGGACTACTGCGGCGTGGGCCCGATGTTCCCCACGACCACCAAGCACAAGGAGCACCTCGCAGGCCCGGCCTACCTGCGCGAGTACCTGGCGTGGGACAGGTTGCCGGGCCTGGCGATCGGTGGGATCACGCCGAGCCATGTCGCCACGCTTGTGGATGTCGCGGCGAGCGTGGACAAGGCGGGATGCACGTCGTGGGGCGTCGCGGTCAGCAGCGCGATCTGCGGCGCGGATGACGCGGAAGCGGCGACGCGCGCGATTCGGCGCGGGCTGGAGTGTGACCGGACTTCGTCAGGGCGGGTGCAATCAGGCGCGGAGTACGCCGGTCATGGGTGAGTCGTCGCTCTCGATGCCGGCCCGTTCGCTTGGGGGGGTGCTGCGAGAGATCGCGGCGGACATCAAGATCGCGCACAGTATCTTCGCACTGCCCTTCGCGCTGCTGGGAGCCGTCATGGCCGCGGCGCCGGCGGGAGGCGGCATCGAGTGGCGGCGCTTCGCCGGCCAGGCGGCGCTGGTGATCGGGGCGATGGTCTGCGCTCGAACCGTGGCGATGCTGGCCAACCGCTACCTCGACCGGGAGATCGACGCGCGCAATCCGCGCACACAGGGGCGGGCGATCCCCGCCGGGCGACTTTCGGCAGGCAGCGTGCAGGCGGCGATCATCGCCTTCGGGGCGGCCTTCTTGCTGGTCTGCTCGGGCTTCGGCGCGTGGTTCGGCAACTGGTGGCCGCTCGTGCTGGGGTTGCCCGTGCTGGCGTGGATCAGCGCCTACGGATGGCTCAAGCGATTCACGTCACTGTGCCACCTCTACCTGGGATCGTCGCTGGCCATTTCACCCCTGGCGGCGGCCATAGCGGTTGATCCCACGGCGGTGGGGCTGGGAGGGGTGCTGGCGGGAGCATCGGGGGGAGGGGGAGTGCAGCCGGGCCTGTTCCTGCTCTGCGGCATGGTGCTCTGCTGGGTGGCCGGGTTTGACATCATCTACGCGCTGCAGGATGTGGCGGTCGATCGGGCGCAGGGGCTGCACTCCATCCCCAGCCGGCTGGGCATCGGCCGCGCGATGTGGGTCAGCCGCGGGCTGCATGCGGCGTCCGTGCTCTGCCTCGGCGGGTTGCTGGCGGTGGATGACCGGCTCGGCGTGGTGTTTGCGGCGGGTGTGGCGCTGGTCCTGGCGCTGCTGATCTACGAACATGCCACGGTGGCCCGCTGGGGGACGACTCGCCTGGCGCTGGCGTTCTTCGCGCTCAACGGATTTGTCTCATGCGTGGTGGGCGGACTGGGCGTCGCCGACGTGCTGGCATCGTGACCGGCGGCGACGCTCCTATCATGCCAAGCGTCACGGGGTTGCGTTGTCGCGCCCTTTTCGCGTGGGAGAACCGCCATGAAGAAGATCCTTCGGCTCGTGCTGGTGCTGGTCATTCTGCTCATCGCCGCAGTGGGCGTCGGTTTTCTGTACATCGACTCCATCGCCAAGCACGGCATTGAGAAGGGGGGCACGTACGCCCTGGGCGTTCAAACCACGCTTGACAGCGCGGATGTGGGCGTCTTCGACGGCACCTTCGCCATGAGCGGGCTGAAGGTCGCCAACCCCGCCGGCTTCAAGTCCGACGCCTT
The DNA here is from genome assembly GCA_015709595.1 of Phycisphaeraceae bacterium. Lineage (NCBI taxonomy): Bacteria > Pseudomonadati > Planctomycetota > Phycisphaerae > Phycisphaerales > Phycisphaeraceae > Phycisphaeraceae bacterium. The sequence goes on along the minus strand of CP054178.1, from coordinate 503,565 downwards.
CATGTCCCTGGGCGAGGGCGGCGTGAGCGTCTCCTTCGGCTCGCTGCGGCAGGAGGTGGTCGAACTGCCCACGCTCACGCTCAGTACGCTGACGGTCAACCTGGAGAACAAGGACGGCAAGGCCAATTACCAGACCATCATGGACAATCTCAAGCGGTTCGAGTCCACCGAACCGGCGGAGGAGGGCAAGCGGTTCGTCATCCGCGAAGTGCTGATCCGTGATGTCGCCATCAACGTCGAGGTGCTGCCGCTTGGAGGCGCCCTCTCCACGGTGACGGTGCCCATCAAGGAAATCTCGATGAAGAACGTGGGCGAGAGCGGCGTGGGCAAGAGTGGCCTCACGCTGGGCGAACTCGCTGGCCTCATTGTGAAAACCGTGTTCGCCGCGGCGATTCAGAATGGCAGGAACCTGATTCCCGGCGACGTCCTCAACGGCCTGGGCGAGGGGCTCAAGGGGCTGGAAGGACTTGGCAACGTCGCGGTATCCGTCGGGGGCGAGGCCATGAAGCAGGTGGACTCGCTCTTCAAGGGCGCGGCCGGCGAACTGAATAAGGTCGGCGAAGGCCTCAAGGGCGTCGGCGAAGGGTTGGGAGAGGGGCTGAAGGGCGTGGGCGACGGCCTGGGCGGCCTGCTCGGAGGCGACAAGAAGAATAACTGAGCAGCGTGGTCGTCCGCGCGGCCGCCTCACTGCTGGTGCTTGGGCTTGTATCCGATGGGCGGCAGGACGGGGCGATCCGTTGTCATCGAGCGAAGCGGCTCGCACTCGCGCATCGTCGCCAGGTATCGACGGGCGAGTTCCTGGTAGACCTTCGTGCCCTCGGTCTTCCACGCGATCTCGTCGGCGGAAAGCTCGCGAATCACCTTGGCCGGAACGCCCGCCGCGAGCGAGCGCGGCGGAATGATCGTTTCCGCCTTGACGAACGCCATGGCGCCGATGAACGACTCCTCGCCGATCACCGCGTCATCCATGATGACGGCGTTCATGCCGACGAGCGCGTTGCGCCCCACGGTGCAGCCGTGCAGCACCGCCCCGTGCCCCACGTGCCCCTGCTCGTGAATGGTCACCGATTTGCCGGGGAAGACGTGTACCGTGCAGTTGTCCTGCACGTTGCTGCCCGCATGCATGACGATGCGGCCGATGTCGCCCCGCAGCGACGCCCCCGGCCCGACGAGGCAGCCGGGACCGATGATGACATCGCCGATCACCGACGCCGTGGGGTGCACGAACGCGGTGGGGTCGATGACGGGGCGGACGCCTTCGAACTGGTAGATGGGCATGAAAACTCCGCGCGATCGCCCACCGGCTCAATGCATCGACACCGTCCCCGACGACCGTCCGGGCGTCGGGCTGTCGGTCAGTGCGATGGGGTGCGTCGGCCGCGTGTCCACATCCGCATCGCGCAGCGGGCTGAAGCGGCTGCCGATCATGGGGATGCGGCGGTTGGGCTCCGGCTGCCTGGGCATCATCGGGTGGATCAGCCAGATGAACACGATCGTCGCCAGCGACGCCAGCCACATCCACGGCGTGGCGCCGGCGTATACCATGAACGAGGTCACCAGCAGGATCAGCAGGCCCGTGGGAATCATGCCCTCCCACGCCAGCCGCATGAGCTGATCGAAGCGGAATCGCGGCAGCGTCCACCGCAGCGCCATCGTGAACGAGATCACCAGGAAGATCTTGAACGCGATGATGCCGAACTGCGCCAGGATCAGCAGGATGCCGCCGTCATTGGGCAGGTCCGGGCCGATTCCCAGCGGGTTGAGCGACCAGCCGCCCAGGAACAGGATCACGAAGAACGCGCTGCCTGTGATCATGTGGGCGTACTCGGCGAGGAAGAACATGGCGAACTTCATCGACGAGTACTCGGTGTGGTAGCCGCCCACCAGTTCGCTCTCCGCCTCGGCCAGGTCGAAGGGGGCGCGGTTGTTCTCCGCCAGCATGCAGGTGTAGAACAGCACCGCCGCGATGGGCTGGTGCAGCAGGAACCACATGCCATCCACCTGCTGGCGGACGATCTCGCCCGGCATCACCGTGCCCGCCAGCAGCACGATGCACAGGATGGCCAGCCCCATGGGAATCTCGTACGACACCATCTGCGCGCTGGCCCGCAGCGCGCCGAGGAAGGAGTACTTGCTGTTGCTCGCCCACCCGCCCAGCACCACGCCGTACACCCCCAGCGAGGCCACCGCGATCAGGTAGATCAGTCCGATGTTGACATCCGCGGCGACGATCGACACCTTTTCACCCGCCACGCCCAGCGTGTCGGCCAGCCCGAAGGGGAGCGAAGAAAGGTCCAGCGTGCCGCCCCACGGAATGACCGCGAAGCCGATCAGCGCCGGGATGATGACGAGGCAGGGGGCCAGCAGAAACAGCACGCGGTCGGCCCCGCGGGGGAAGAACTCCTCCTTCAGGATGAACTTCAGCCCGTCGGCGAGCGGCTGCAGCAGCCCCATCGGCCCCACGCGGTTGGGCCCCACGCGGTCCTGAATCCACGCGCTGAGCTTGCGCTCCAGCATGATCAGGTAGGCGCACGCGCCCAGCATCAGGTGAATTACCGTGAGGATGACGATGACCGACGTGACAAGCTGCGGGGTGATGAACTCTGGCATGGGCCCACGAGTGTAGGACGGGGGGCGGCGGGGTGGGAAGCAGTGTTCCATCGCGGTTCGTGAGAGTGCGCGGCACAGTCCCACGCCCGCCAACGGATACCATCGCCCCATGTCCATCACCTGGTCATGGCGACTGCTCCGCGCGGGTTCGTTTCGCCTCGATGGCGGCGGCATGTTCGGCGTCGTCCCCAAAGTCCTCTGGTCGAAGATGGTCGATCCGGACGATCGCAACCGCATCCCGCTGCAGACGAACTGTCTGTTGCTGGAGGGGCCGGTGAGGGGGGAGAGCCGTCAGCCGTCAGCCAGCAGCCAACAGCCAACAGCCAGGAGCCACCAGCGACCAGCGGAGGGGAGTCCCGCCGCACCGGACCGACAACCGACAACCGTCCACCGACAACCCATCCGCGTCCTCATCGAAACCGGCTTCGGCGACAAGTGGTCGGACAAGGACCGCGACATCTTCGCCATCGAGCGGCGAACCGTGGTCGATGCCCTCGCCGAGGTCGGCGTGACGCCCGAACAGATCGACCTCGTCATCGTCTCGCACCTGCACTTCGATCACGCGGCGGGGTTGACGCAGGTGGGGGAAGGCACTGGGCATCAGGCACTGGGAAATGGGAAGTCGGGCGCCAGTGGCACAGGTGTCAGTGGGGCAGGCGTCTCGTCTGCCATCGTTCCCACCTTCCCCAACGCCCGCATCGTCGTCCAGCGACGGGAATGGGAAGACGCCCTCGACAACCGCTCCACGATGACGAAGACCTACCTGCGCGACCATCTCGACCCCATCGCTGACCGGGTCATTCTCGTGGATGGTGAAACTGAGATCGACGATCGAATCCCCGGCATTCCCAGGGGCGTGGGCGGCATCACCGTCTGGCCCCTGCCGGGCCATACGTGGGGGCAACAGGGCATCCGCTTCCATGACGCGGGGGGCGTCGTGGCATTCGTGGGCGACGTGATTCCGACCATCAACCACGTCGGTCTCGCGTTCTCGATCGGCTACGACATGGAACCCTGGACGAACATGCAGACCAAGCGGGCCCTGCTGGATCGAGCGTGCCGCGAGGGTTGGCGCCTGGCCCTGGACCACGAGCCGGGGCCGCACCCGGTGGTGCGGGTGGCGGCCCACCCCGATCGGAAGGGGCAATGGGTGCTGGAGGCGGCGGCGTCGCCTTGACCGACCGATGCGTTCGGACCAACCCCCAGCCCGGAATACCATTGGCGCCATTGTCAACTCGAGCGGCCGTGATCTCACGCCGCTCCCGGATTCCGCTTGTGACCACACCCGTGAACGTCCCTCTCCTGGATCTCAAGGCCCAGTACGCCGCAATCAGGCACGAGATCGAGCCGGCGATCGCCTCGATCCTGGAGTCGCAATACTTCGTGCTCGGTCCCACGGTGCAGCGCTTCGAGCAGGAGGTGGCGTCGTGGCTGGGGGCGAAACACGCCATCGGGTGTGCGTCCGGCGGTGACGCGCTGCTGCTGCCGCTGATGGCCCTGGGCATCGGGCACGGCGACGAGGTCATCTGCCCCACGTTCACGTTCTTCGCCACGGCGGGAACAATCGCACGAACCGGGGCGACGCCGGTGTTCGCCGACATCGACCTCGCCACGTACAACCTCTGCCCCCGGTCGCTTCGGGAGAAGGCCTCGCGATGCCGCAACCTCAAGGCCATCATGCCCGTGCATCTGTACGGGCAGAGCGCGGACATGGTCGCGATCCAGCAGGTCGCGGATGAACTGGGCGTGCCGGTCATCGAGGACGCGGCCCAGGCCATCGGCACGCTCGACCAGCAGGGGCGGCGGATCGGCGCCTCCTCGCGCCTTCACGGCTGGTCGTGCTACCCGACGAAGAACCTGGGCGCATTCGGCGACGCGGGATTCGTGACCACCAACGACGATGGACTGGCCGACGTGATCCGCCGCCTGCGGGTTCACGGCGGCAAGGACCGATACTACCACGACCTGATCGGCATGAACTCGCGACTGGACGCCCTGCAGGCCGCGGTGCTGAGCGTGAAGCTGCGGCACCTGGAGTCATGGAACGAACGTCGCCGCCGGCACGCCGCGCGGTATGACGCCGCCTTCGCCGCCGCCGGAGCCAGGAGCAGCGCCGAGGGCTGGTCCGCGGGCGGCCTGCCCCTGCGTTTCCCGCACGTCCGCCAGACGCGGGCGCATCACGCCTATCACCAGTACGTGATTCGCGTGCCTGCGTCCCTGCGCGACGCGCTTCGGAAGCACCTCACCGAGCGCGCGATCGGCAACGAGGTGTTCTACCCACTGCCGCTCCACCTGCAGGAGTGCTTCGCGCCGCTGGGCGGAAAGCCGGGCGACCTGCCCCAGGCCGAGGCCGCTGCGAGGGAGGTGATCGCCCTGCCCATCTATCCCGAACTCACCGACGCGCAGGTCGATCACGTGGCGGGCACCATCGTGGCCTTCGTGGAGCAGCACGCAGCGGCGGCGGTGTGAGACGGCGCGGTCGGGTGGCGCGGATCGCCGAACGTCCCGCCGGAGGCGGTAGAATGCCCGCGTGACGATGGCACCCGCCAGCATGCGACCCCCTCTGTCCAAGGCCCGCTCGTCCGCGGGCGCGGGCGACTTCGCCGCTGGGCCGTTGTCGCCCGAGGCGCGGCTGACCCCCGCCATGCGCCAGTACGAGCGCTTCAAGAAGCAGCACCCCGAGTGCGTGCTCTTCTTCCGCATGGGCGACTTCTACGAGATGTTCTTCGACGATGCGATCCTTTGCCATCGCGTGCTGGGGATCACGCTCACCGAGCGCACCAAGGGCGTGCCCATGGCGGGCGTGCCTTTCCACAGCGTGGAGGGCTACCTGCGGCGCATGATCGAGCAGGGCCACCGGGTCGCGGTGTGCGAGCAGATCGAGGATCCGAAACTTGCCAAAGGCGTGGTCGAGCGGGCTGTGACGCGCGTGCTCACGCCCGGCACGCTTGTCGATGAGACGCTGCTGGACGAGTCCCGTCCCAACCAGGTCGCGGCCATCCTCTTCACCGGCGCCGGCGACGACGCCCCCGCCGTGCTGGCGATGGCGGAACTCTCCACCGGCTCGTTCACGCTGCACGACCTGCCCGCCGACCGCGTCGCCGACGAGGTCGCGCGGCTGGCGCCCAGCGAGGTGCTGTACGTCGAGACGGCGACGGGTCAGCCGCCCCCGCGCGTGGCGCGGCTGCGCGAGGCGGCCCCCTGCGCGCTGACCCCCCGGCCCGCGTGGACGTTCCGTCCCGCGGAAGCGCGGGAGACGCTCTTCGGGCACTTCGGCGTGGCCACGCTGACGGGCTTCGGGCTCAGCGACGACGACGCGGCGATCGGCCCCGCCGGCGCGCTGCTCCGCTACCTGCGCGAGACGCAGGTGGGACACCTCTCGGGAGAGGCCCGCTCCTCCGACGCCGACACCGCCAGCATTCGCCGCCCGACACGCGCGGGAGGCGATGCGGTCTCCACCCCCGCGCTGGCCCACCTGCGCCCGCCCCGGCGCGAACGGGCGGACGACTTCGTGATCATCGACGCCACGTCGCTGCGCGCCCTGGAGATCGAGCGCACCCTGCGCACGGGCGGCGTGGATGGCTCGCTGCTCGCCACCCTGCAGCACTGCCGCAGCCCCATGGGCAAGCGGCTGCTGCGGCAATGGCTGTGCTTCCCCATCCGCGACCTGGCGCGTCTGCGCCGCCGACAGCGGGCCGTGGGGGCGTTCGTTCAGGATCGTGACCTCGCGGAGCAGCTCTCGCAGCGGCTCTCGAACGTGCAGGATGTGGCCCGCATCGCCGGGCGGCTCTCGACGGGACGCGCCACGCCCCGCGACCTGACCGCGCTGGGCCGCTCCGTGGCCGTGATCGCCTCGGTCAACGAGTCGCTGGCCGGGCATCCCGCGTTCGACTACGAATCGAAGCGGCTCAGCGACCTCGCCGCCCGTCTTGTGCCGCTGGCCGACCGCATCGGCTCGATGTGCGTGGACGCGCCGCCCGGCCATCTGCGCGAAGGCGGGCTCTTCCGTGACGGCGTGGACGCGGAGCTCGACGAGTGCCGCCTGCTGCAGCGCGACGGGCATACGTTCCTCGCCCGCTATCAGAAGGAGCTGATCGACCAGACGGGCATCGCCTCGCTGAAGGTCGGCTTCAACAAGGTGTTCGGCTACTACATCGAGGTCAGTCACGCCAATACCCGCCGCGTGCCTGACACGTTCTCGCGCAAGCAGACGCTCAAGAACGCCGAGCGCTACATCACGCCGCAGCTCAAGGAGTTCGAGGAGAAGATCACCACCGCCGAAGCCCGCGCCATCGAGCGCGAGCAGCAGCTCTTCGACCAGTTGTGCCGCGAGGCGCTGGATCGCGTGAATGACCTGACGGGTTACGCCGACCTGATCGCGCGGCTGGACGTGCTGCTGTGCTTCGCCGAGGTGGCGACGCGCTATCGCTACGTGAAGCCGGAACTGGTCGAGGCGCCGGTCCTTTCGATCACGCAGGGACGCCACCCCGTGCTGGACCGGATTCTGGCCGACCGCTTCGTGCCCAACGACTGCGAGTTGGGGGAGATTCGTCATCCGTCATCCGTCAGCCCGCAGCCGGAGGGGGATTCGATCCAGGAGCCGGGAGCCGCAAGCCACCTGCCAACGGCCTCACTCGCCCTCATCACCGGCCCCAACATGGCGGGCAAGTCCACGTACATCCGCCAGGTGGCGCTCATCGTGCTGTTGGCGCACACGGGGTCTTTCGTGCCCGCCGAGGCGGCGACCATCGGGCTGGCCGACCGCATCTTCACCCGCATCGGGGCGCAGGACGAACTGCACGCCGGGCAGTCCACGTTCATGGTGGAGATGACGGAGACGGCCAACATCCTGCATCACGCCACGCCACGCAGCATGGTCATCCTCGACGAGATCGGGCGGGGCACCTCCACCCTCGACGGGCTGTCGCTGGCGTGGGCCATCGCCGAGACGCTGGCGGGCGTGGGCTGCCGCACGCTCTTCGCCACGCACTACCACGAACTCACCGCACTGGCCGAGCGTCTGCCCGCGGTGTGCAACCTGCACGTGGCGGTGCGCGAGTGGGGGGCGCCGGGGCACGAAGAGATTGTCTTCCTGCACCGCATCCTGCCGGGGCGGACGGACCGGTCGTACGGCATCCACGTGGCCCGCATCGCGGGGTTGCCCAGCGCCACGGTGGAGCGCGCCCAGGCGGTGCTGGACACGCTGGCGGTGCAGACCGAGCATGCCCCCGTGCCCGAGGCCGCCGCGCCCCGCACCACCCCTGCCGGGGCGCAGCTCTCCCTCTTCACCGAGTATGTCGATCACCCCGTGGTGCGCGACCTCAGGGCGCTCGACTTGACCTCCCTGACGCCCATGCAGGCGTTCGATGTGCTGAGGAAGTTGCAGCACCAGGCGACCGCCAAGGGGGCTTGAAGAGCGGACCGGAATCCCGTAGGGTGACCTCCGCGTCGACGCATGCGGGCATGTCCTGTGCGGCCGGTCGACGGATGACCCGGCCGCCGGCGCCGACCGGAGAGTTCCCCCGGCATGGGCACGCTTCTCATCGCCATCGGCGCCTTCGTCGGCTACCTGATCGCCTATCACACGTACGGCCGGTGGCTCAGCCGCCGCATCTTCGGGCTTCGGGCCGACGCCCCGGTGCCCAGCGTGGCGCTCAACGACGACCGGGACTACGTGCCCACGAAAAAGTCGATCGTCTTCGGCCATCACTTCACGTCGATCGCGGGGACGGGGCCGATCGTCGGTCCGGCCATCGCCGTCATCTGGGGCTGGCTGCCTGCGCTGCTGTGGGTGTTCTTCGGGTCGATCCTCATCGGCGCGGTGCACGACCTCGGCTCGCTGGTCGTGTCGATGCGCAGCCGGGGGCAGACGGTGGGCGATATCGCGGGCCGCGTGCTCAACCCGCGGGCGCGGCTGCTGTTCCTGACCATCCTGTTCCTCGGGCTGACGATCGTGCTGGCGATCTTCGGGCTGGTGATCTCGGCGGTCTTCCGGGCGTACCCGGCGGCGATCTTCCCCTGCGTGGTGCAGATTCCCATCGCCGTGGCGATCGGCGTGTACCTGCACCGCAAGGGCGCGAACCTGCTCATCCCGTCGATCCTCGCGCTCATCGTCATGTACCTGACCGTCATCTTCGGCGATCAGAACACGCTGGTCGGCGTGGCCTTCTTCGATGAAACCATCGGCGGCGCCTTGCACGCCTTCAACACCGCGCTGGCGGGCTGGCCGGTGATGGCGTGGGTGATCGCGCTGCTGGTGTATTCGTACATCGCCTCGGTGCTGCCGGTGTGGGTGCTGCTGCAGCCGCGCGACTACATCAACTCGCTGCAGCTCCTCAGCGCGCTGGGGCTGCTGGTGGTGGGTCTGTGCGTGGCGGCGTTCGCGGGGGGCGCGCCGCCGGTGGAAGGGGCGGTTCGCCCGCCCCTGGAACTGGTTGCGCCGGTGTGGAACGTCGATCCCGCAGGCGCGCCCATGCTCTTTCCGTTCCTCTTCATAACCATCGCGTGCGGGGCAATCAGCGGCTTCCACTGCCTTGTGAGTTCCGGCACGTCGAGCAAGCAGATCGCATGCGAGACGGACGCCCAGTTCGTCGGTTACGGGTCGATGCTGACGGAAGGGTACCTGGCGGTGCTGGTGATCCTGGCGTGCGCCGCGGGGCTGGGGTTGGGCGTTTTCGCAGCAGATGGGACGCCGTCGCTGACCGGGACGGAGGCGTTTGACGCGCGGTATGCGTCATGGACCGCCGCGGGGGGGCTTCGCGCCATGGTCGGCGCCTTCGTCGATGGCAGCGCCAACTTCCTCACCGCGATGGGCATTCCGCGCGGCGTGGCCATCGCCCTGATGGGCGTGCTGGTGGCCTCGTTCGCGGGCACCACCCTCGACACCGCCTGCCGCCTGCAGCGGTACGTCATCCAGGAACTGGCGGCCACGTTCGCTCCGCGCATTTCGCCCACGGCCTGCGCCGCGTGCGGCTACGACCTGTCGTTCAACGTGAGCGGCGCGTGCCCGGAGTGCGGGCAAACGGTCCACAGTGAGGCGATTCCGAGTGAGCCGCAACCGGACAATGAGCCGCGACCGTCAGGGAGCGGTCCGATCGACGCGGGAGAAACCGCTCCCTCACGGGCGCGGTTCACGTCGCGCGATGGCTTGCGTTTCACTGAGCGAGGCCATGTCGTTCACGCACGCTCGCCCCTCGCTGGAAACCCCCTCGTGTGGCTCACCAACAAGCATGCCGCCACGATGCTCGCCGTGGTGCTGGCCGCCGTGCTGGCCGCCATTCCGCCCGCGGGGCAGTCGTGGTCATGGGCCAACGCGGGCCAGGGCGGGCTGCTGCTCTGGCCCATGTTCGGGGCGACCAATCAACTGCTCGGCGGGCTGGCGTTCCTGGTGATCGCCTTCTGGCTTCGCCGCCGCCGCTTACCCGTCTGGTTCATCATCCCGCCCATGATCTTCATGCTCATCATGCCGGGGTGGGCGATGGTGTGGCAGTTGTTCATCTCCAACCCGGGCGATCAGCCGGGATGGATCAACGCGGCCAGCCCCAACTGGGCGCTGGTGGCGATGGGCCTCGCCACGCTGGCGATCGAGGCGTGGATGATCGTGGAGGCGGCCCTGCTCTGGCCGCGCGTGTTCGGAAGGCCCGAGCCGGCCTTGCCGCCGGTGCCGGGCGCGGCGGGGGCGCCGGGGGCGGGGTGACAGGTGAGCATGGAGGGCTCCCCGCCCACCAGCGGTCTGTCCAATGTCGATGTTTCCGGTATCCTGCCACCATGCTCGACCGGCCCAGCCGCAGCGCGTGGGGGTTCATCGCGTTTCCGCTGGCGGTGGTCTTTCTCTTCACGGCCATGCCCACGGCGGCGGGCGTGGTTCTGTCGTTCTTCGAGTGGGCGGGGGGCGGCTCGCCGCGCTTCGTGGGGCTGGAGAACTACCGGGCGCTCTTCTCGGGGGAGACCTTCGGTCCCGCGCTGCGCAACACGCTGCTCTTCGCGGTGCTGTCGGTGCCCATCACGGTGCTGGTGGCGTTCGGCTTCGCGGTGGTGCTCAACGCCTCGTGGTTTCGCGGGCGCACGCTGGCCCGCACACTGCTGTTTCTGCCCACGATCATCTCGATCGTGGCGATCGGCTTCATCTGGCGCTGGGTGCTGGACCCGGGTCAGTCCGGGCTGCTCAACGCGCTGCTGGCGTGGCTGGGCGTGATGGATGAGCCGATCGACTGGCTGGGCAACTCGCCGCGGGCGATGGGAGTCATCATCGCGATTTCGATCTGGCGCGGGCTGGGTTTTTCGATCGTGCTGTATCTCGCCGCCCTGTCGAACGTGCCGCGCTCACTGTACGAGGCGGCGGCCGTGGACGGGGCGGGGCCCTGGCAGACCACCTGGCACATCGCGTGGCCGGGCGTAAGACCGATGACGGCGTTCCTGCTCATCACCGGCATGATCGGCGCGATGCAGATCTTCGACCTGCCGATGGTGATGATCGGCACCATTGAGCAGCCGTGGACGGATGTGCTGAACGTGTATCTCTATCGCGAGTTCACGCAGAGCCGCCTGGGCTTCGCCGCGGCGATCGGCGTGTGCATTCTGCTGCTGACGCTGGCGGTGACGCTGGCGCAGATGTGGCGGGGGCGGGGTGAGAGGGGGGGCGTGTTCGGATGAGCGCGCTGCACCGCCCTAACCTGCTGCTTCGACTGCTCGCCTGCTGCATGGTGTGGCTTGCTGCTCTCACGATGATCCTGCCCTTTGTGTGGATGGTGCTGACGGCGCTCAAGACCAACGAGGAAGCCGTGGGGGGGGCAGAGGATGCGGGAGGCGGCGGGATCACGCTCCTGCCCGAGGTCTGGCAGTGGGGCAACTTCGCCGAGGCGTGGCGCATCGCGCACCTGGGAGACTACTACCTCAACTCGCTCATCGTGGCGGCGGTGACCACGGTGCTGGCCGGCATCCATAACGCGCTGGCGGGCTTCGCCTTCGCCAAGCTGCGGTTCCGGGGTCGGAAGGTGATGTTCCTGGGGCTGCTCATCACCATGATGCTGCCCTTTCAGGTGTCGTTCATCTTCGCGTACCTGCTCTGCGCGTGGCTGGGGTTCATCGACAACCTGCAGGCATTGATCGTGCCGTTTCTGGCGAGCGCGTTCGGAATTTTCTATATGCGTCAGGCGGTGATGAGCGTGCCGGATGATCTGCTGGATGCGGGGCGCCTTGACGGCTTCACCGACTTCGAGCTCTTCCGTCACCTGGTGTTGCCGTCGATCCGCCCCGCGGTGGCGGCGCTGGCGATCTTCACCTTCATGGGGTCGTGGAACTCGTTCTTCTGGCCCCTCGTCGTGATCGACTCGAACGACCTCTTCACGCTGCCGCTGGCGGTGAGCGCCCTGTCGAGCCGGCTGTACACGGAGTCGTGGCCGATCCAGATGGCCGCGGCGACCATCATCACGCTGCCGGTGCTGGTGGTGTTCCTGGTGTTCCAGCGGGCGTTCGTCGAAGGTGTCACGCTGACGGGGGTGAAAGGGTGAGGCGTGAGTTGAGTTCTGAGTTGCGAGTTCCGAGTTCCGAGTCCTGTCTCCTGTTTTCTGACTTTTGTCTTCTGACCTCTGCCCTCTCCCCCTCTGCGTCTTCCGCGCCTCTGCGGTGAATCCCCCATGCGGTCCAGCCATCTCACCATCCTGTTGATCGCCGCGGTCACGCTCATCGTGGCGACGCCCCGCCGCGTGGTTCCGCTTGCTTCGCGGGAACTCACGATGGCGGTGTGGGGCATGCCGTTCGAAGACCTGCTCTTCCGCGACCGTTACGCGCGCGGGTTCGAGGAACTGCACCCCGGCTGGCGGGTGCGCTACCAGCGGTTCGTCTCCGCCGGGCTGATCCCCAAGTACCAGTCGTGGCACTTCGCGCGGCGCGGGGCGGATGTGCTGCGGCTGCCGATCACCAACTACCACGCGATGGTGGAACTGGGCTTGATCGAGCCGCTTGACCGCTTCATCAACGACCCCGAGGTCGGGCTTTCGTCTGAGGAGCGGGCTGATTTCTTCCCCCACGTGTATTCGCTGCTGGACGTGGACGGCTCGGTGCACGCGCTGCCCTCGGACAACGCCCAGATGGGGCTGTTCTATCACCGCGATGTGTTCGATGCCTACAACGCCGCCCACCCGAACGAGCCCATTTCCTACCCCGATTCATCATGGACGTGGGATGACCTCCGCCGCGTCGCCCGGTTGATGACTGAACGAAGTGGAGATGGCCGCGTGGTGCGGCATGGGGTGGTCTTCGACCTGTGGGCGTGGCCGTACCTGGCGTTCCTGCGGCAGGCGGGCGGGGCGATCTGGGATGAAACGGGCACGACGTGCCTGATCGACTCGCCAGAAGGCGTCGAGGCGATGGAACTGGTGAAGGAACTGGCATCCTCCACGGCGCCGATCCGCTCGCTGGAGACTGCCGAGCCGGCGGTCGGCCCCGTGCAGTTGTTCATGCAGGGCCGGGCGGCGATCCTGCTGGACGGCTGCTGGCGCGTGCCGAGCATCGACAAGGAGATGCCGGGTCTGAATTACGCCGTGGCGCCCCTGCCGCGCCACCGTCAGCGGGCGGTGGTGAGCGGCGCAGTGCTGTGGGCCATCAACGCGCACAGCGAGCACAAGGAGCAGGCGTGGGCAATGATCAAATGGATGACCAGCCGCGAGGGCTCGCTGCTTTACTGGGACGCCCTGCGCGTAGCCCCGCCCGCGCGCGTGAGCGTGCTGACCGACCCGGCCTTTCGCGCAACCAGCGGGCTGACCGATGATGACGGGCGCGTGTGGGTGCCCCCGCTCAAGCCCGAGGACTTCGACCGCAAGGCGGCATGGCTGCTGGCGACGATCACGCCTGAGGGCAGCGGCCCAGGAAGCAGCGGCGACATTCCCGGCTTCGTGCCCGTCGGCCCCTATCAGCAGGAACTGGAGAGCCAGATCGCCCGCGCCATGGTGCAGGTGGTGCGCGGCGAGAAAGCCCCGACAGACGCCGTGCGCGATGCGGCCCGGTCCGTGCACGACACGATCGACCGCGATCGGCGGGCGAAGGGGCTGGCGGCGATCACGCGGTGATCGTGTATGGGCGCGTCACGTCGATCGGGAGTGCGGCGTTCGGCGAACTGCCATCGCTTGCCAGCCACTCGACCACTTGGTGCAGCAGCCACTGCCCCGCAGGGTCGTGATGGTCGAGCGAACTCACAGCCAACACGCCATCGCCCACGCGCGTCGTGAAGAGCATGTCGAAGAACGTGAGTTCCTTGGCGTCGTGGGTGTAGACCAGCCGGACGATGGGATCGACGTGCTTGAGCAGTCCGAGTTTCCCGACCGGAATGACGCGGGCGTAGGTGCGTGTCAGGTCCATGCCGAGCAGGTCGATGATCCAGTCGGAGTCGCCGGGTTGGAGGGGGGAGGAGGAACCCTCACCCAGCCCTTTCCTCTCGGGAGAGGGTTTGGAGAGGATGGCAGGCGAGACGCCTGCCCCACTGACGCCAATGCCACTGACGCCTGTGCCACTGATGTCCGCACCACTGACGCCAATGCCACTGGGTTCGGAGTCGATCACCAGGGGGCACTGGCCGAAGAGCCATTGGTACTCCGTGCCCAGCCCGCCGGGGGCCTTGGAGGCGAGGAGCAGGACGCGGCCGCCGCGCTCGAGGAAGTGGAGGAGTGCGTGGGTGAGACGATGCGTCACGATCATCCGCGCGTCGGTGGGGATCGACTCATCCGGCCGCCAGGGCAAGGCGTCGGGCACAAGGACCGCGGAGTCGGGCAGGCGGTTGATCCAGGTCTTCACGGGCAGGCCGAAGCCGCGCGAGTAGCCCTTCTCCAGCGGGTCCGGTTCCGCGTCCCGCGGCTCGAAGGGCAGCCCGTCGAGGCGGTACGTGGCTGGGGGAAGCGGCGGCGGTGGGGGGAACACCCACAGGTCCCAGTCGTTGCGGCGGCCTTCGGGGGTTGAGACGACCAGCGTGACACGTGTGGGGCGATCAACGATGGGCATCGTGAGCATGACCATCACCGCGCCGACCTCGCCCCGGCGCGCGGTGAGGCGACCGACGTTCGTGTTCGCCCGCATCGAGTCGTTCTCACCAAGCGAGCCACGACCGTGAGGGAGTGGTTGGTCCACCGCTCCCTGACGGTCACGGCTCACTTCAGAGGGGTCGCAGCTCACTTTGGAGGCGATGTCGATCGCTTCCGATGCTGGTTTCAGCATCACCCCCACTGTCGTGTCAATGTCCCGCGGCGAGAAGTTGGCGATCATCACCCGCACGTCCACACGCTCGCCGGACATGAACGACCGCCGCTCGTCCGGTGTGGCGAGCAGCAGCGGGGCATCGCACAGCCAGCCGCGCGTCTGCTGGGGCGTGAAGCGCCAGCGGCCAACCGCGTCCAGAAAGCCGCACGAGCAGGGTGGCACATCGATCAGGTGGTTTGTCACCAGACCGGCGTGATTCGGGTAGCGGCGGAAGAGCTCGATCTGGAACTTGCGCCCCAGCAGGTGGTGGCGATCGGCCTGGCGGCGAAAACGCTCCAGCGTGTCGCGCCCCCAGCGTTCGATGACCTGCTGCTCGAAGTCCATGCCGCTTTCGGCCATCGACGGCAGCGACCAGCGCAGCGACTGATCCACCGCGGCGTGAATGGCCTCGAAGTCGGGCCACGAATGGAACAGCACCGTCTCACCCATGATGAAGGGCTTGGCGGGCAGTTCGGCGAGCTTCTCCTGCAGGTCGCGCAGGTACGTCACCCAGCGGTTGTTGTTGTCGTAGGTGTGCTCATCGTACAGGTCGGTCTGGTCCGGGTCCGACCAGGCGAAGCTGGCGGTCTGCACCTGAAGCAGGGTGTCCGGCAGCATGGCCCGCGCCGTCCGCCACCACCACGAGGCGACGTCGGGGTGAAACGTGGGGTGTTCGCAGGTCGCGCTGACGAGCACGATCGACGGGTGGTTGCGGTCGCGTCGGAGGAACTCGCCGTACAGGCGCTGGTACTCCGCCACGTTGTCATCCGTCATCGGCGCGTGCCAGTTGGGGTGCTCCTGCCAGAGCAGCATGCCCGTCTCATCCGCGATCTCGTAAAAATGGCGCGGCGGATACCACATGCACAGACACACCGCATTGAATCCCAGCTTCTTGAGGTGGATGAACTCATCACGCACCTGCTGCGGCGTGGGGGCGGGGGCGAGATGCTTCGGCTCGTGCCCCCAGTGCAGGATGCCGCGGATGTGGAGCGGCGTATCGTTGAGCAGCACGCGCGTGCCGCGCACTTCGACGGTGCGGAAGCCGAAACGGACGATGTGCGTGTCGGCAGCGCCGGATTCGTCCTCCAGCGACACGGTCGCGGTGTAGAGCGAGGGGGTGTCCGGCGACCAGTGCTCGACGGGTCCGATGATCGTCGTTGCTTCGATCCTCCTGGGTGGGAGGACGCCACCGTCGGACGGCGCGACGCTCCGAGTCGCGTGTTCTCCGCTCGCAAAGCGTGCCACGACCTCGCCGCGCGGGTCACGGATTTCAGCGACCAGTCGTCCATCGGCCGCGCCATCCGCCAGTTCAGCCGTGACCGACACCCGCCCGGTGCGTGCGTCGGCGCGCACGCTCACTCCATTGGGCCGGGCGAAGCACGCGCCGGAGCCGATGATCGACACGTCACCCCAGATCCCGCCGTGGTGGATCGAGAGCATGTCGTGGAAGCCCTTGGTGATGTGGCCGAGCATCTCATCGACGCGGGCGACCACGTCGATCGTCCGCCCCGGTCCGGCATGGGTTGAGAGGTCGAACTCGATGGGAATCCAGTCGCCTTCGTGACGTCCGAGATGGTGTCCGTTCACCCACACGTCGATGGCGGTGGCGACGGACTCGAAGCGGATGCGCGTTCGCGGGTGCGACCAGTCGTCGGGCAATGTGACCCGCTTGAGGTACCACCCGAGGTAGTGGTAGTGTTCGCCGAGGACGTGCTGCCACGCCCCCGGAACCGTCGCGGCGTGGCACTGAGCCGGCGAAAGGAACTCATCGGGCGATTTGTGCCACCCCTCCGCCAGCCCGACGTTGCCATGATCGGAGCGCAGTAGCCACTCGCCGTTCAGCGGGAGCGAGCGTGACGCGTTGAGCATTGGGGGCGACATGCGGGCAACGATATGGAGGGTGAGGGGACGGAACTCGACCTTGAAACGCGATGGCTTGCCGGGGGATGGTCTTTGCTCGTCGATTGACCTCAACCAGCGCAGCGTCTTCCATCCACCATGACCCACCGGCGGCCCGTGGATGATGAGGACCACGAAGAACCCTCCATCGAGGATCTGGAGCGGTTCGGCCATCAGAGCGCCTACTGCCCCACGTGCGGTGCGGAGGTGTGGGACGATGCCCAGCACTGCTCCGACTGTGGGGCCTACTTCGAGATGGCCTCTCCCGAACCTCCCGTCGTTCGTGACATGAAGCGGGCATGGCGAAAGACGGCGGTTCTGGTGGGGGCCGTGGCGTTTGTCGTGCTGGTGATTGTCCTGACCCGTTGACGGGGACAGGGTGCTTCCCGGGGGTTTGGGAACGGCGCTTCCGGCGAGTTATGGGTTATTTTTTCTGGCGGCGGCGTCCGTGGCATGTATCATACTTGTCACATGCACCTGATCCGAGCCCTGCCAATCCGCCGCGCCTTCACGCTGATCGAGGTGCTGGTGGTCATCGGGATCATCGCCATCCTCATGGCGATCCTGATTCCCGCGCTGCGCAGCGCCTCGATGTCCTCCAAGATGGCCACCACGGGCAGCAACCTCAAGCAGATCGGGGCGGCGATTCACGCCTACCTGAACACGTATGAGAACCACCTGCCCCAGAAGGCGTGGGACATCGGGGGCGGCACGCGCGTCATTGTCGGCGCTCTGTTCGGCGGCAAGCGGGGCACGCTGCCGTTTTTCGGCATCAACCAGGTGGGTTCGGATGAGCGACCGCTCAATCGGTTCATCTCCGGGAATCTCGGGCCGCTTGACAACGGGCGCGATCAGGAGATGACGGTGTTCCAGTCCCCGCTGGACATCGGCCAGCCCGATACCGGCTTCGGAGCCGCCAGCTCGCTGTACGACTACCTCGGATCGAGCTACACGCTCAACGATCACTCGCTGGATGGGGAGGAGTTTTCGACGCTGGTGCCAGCCATCGGGCCGGACGGCAGACCAGGCGGGCGGATGCCCCGCATCGCCGATACCACCAAGACCTGGGTGGTGGCGGAGCACCCCATCTACAACTACCAGCAGGGCGGCAACCGTCGACAGGCGTGGTACAACGGCGATGTTCGCGCCAGCATGTGGTTCCTCGACGGGCACGTGCTGCTGGGGGCGCGCATTCCCGAGGGCGTGGTGAACACGACGCCCGATTACACCTTCCTGCCGACGCCGGACTGGTTCAGCGGTCCGTGAGCAGGCCGCGCCGGTTCTGTCGCGTCAGCCCGGGTCGTCCTCGCCTCGTCCCCGCTTCGTGATGGTGAATGTGATCGTCTGGTCGTAGCTGGGCTGTTTCTGGGGCCGGGGATCCCACCCCCACAGGGCGGGATTTCGCGGCGTCTCCACCGTGGCCGGCGGGATGAAGTGGTAGGCCAGCACCACGCGCCTGTTCAGGTCGTCCAGGCGACCGAAGAACTCCCACTTGTTGGCCAGGTTGCTGTACTGGCTGCCGCCCTTGCCGCGGATGGCGTTGGGGTCGAAGGCGACCCATCCGGAGTTGGGCAGGTAGAACTCGCCCCAGGAGACGAAGGTGGTTTTGTCACCCGTGCCGGTGAGAATCTCCTCCAGCCCGATCACCGGCCTGGCGGGAATGCCCGCGGCGCGCAGCAGGGCGATGCACACGCACACCAGGTCATGTTCGGTGCCGATCCATCGCTTGACCCGGTCGGGGGTCGTCACCACCGCCAGCGCCCCGCGCATGTTCAGCCCATGCAGCCCGTACAGTCCCCGATTCACACCCTCGCCGTTGATCTGGAAGTTGTTGATCGTGTCCGCCACGATCTTCTTGGCGAGCCGATAGGGCGTCTCCGTCAGCAGGTGATCGCCGTAGGCCGCCTGCACCATCGTGCGAAAAATGGGATTGTCCGACTCGATGCCCCACTGGGCCGCCAGCCCGTCCTTGACGTGATCGGGCCACGCGCGGTCGCGCGGCCACGCCGTGCGCTGGGCCAGGTTCTCGTCGATGTCCGCCGACCACGTCTGCGTGCGGAAACTCACGCCCCAGCGCACCGATCGCGCCATCATCTGGGGGGTCACCTGGGGCACCACCATGCGCAGCAGGTGCGTGTTGTAGGGCTTGTCCTTCTCGCGCGACATGGCGAGCTTCTCGGGCGGCACGCGGTGCTCGTTGACGAAGACGAATCCCTGATCCGTGTTCACGAACACCTTGCTGTACTGCCCCATGAAGATGACGGGCATGACGATCGGCGCCTCGTCGAACTGGAACAGCCCGTATCGGGCGGCGTCGCCGGTGGCCGCCTGCGTCTGGATCGTGACCGTGTACGACACGTCGTACAGCCGCGGTTCGTAGCGCCGAAGCGCGTTGATCGGCGGGCTGTCACCTTCCGCCACCCGCACGAAACCGGCGACGGTCAACAGCGATGCAGCGACGACGGCACTTCCCAGGCGCTTCACCACGGAGCGGCTCCCTGTCTGTGGGCGGAGATTCACCCTTCCCCGCCTGATTCTACCGGATGACTCCCGGTTTGATCCCTGTCACTTTCTCAAGGACACCACGCGCGGTCCATCACATTCCTCCGACCGCGTGGTACGAAGGAGATGTCACTCCCTCTCCCCCTGGGGCGGGCCGGGGTGAGAGAGAATCCTCGCGTCCGCCACCGACCCGATCGGCGTGCTCAGCGGCAGGGAGTCACCATCGACAACCCCCGAGCCCTTCGGCTACCCTCCCCCCATGACCATCGCGCAGCGACTCGCCCCGTTCGGCGAAACCATCTTCACAGAGATCACCCGCATGGCGGTGAAGCACCAGGCGGTCAACCTGGGGCAGGGCTTCCCCAACTTTGATGGACCTGCATTCGTGAAGGATGCCGCCATCGACGCCATCCGCGCCGGGCACAACCAGTACGCCCGCATGTACGGCGTGCCGGACCTGAACCGCGCCGTCGCCGAGCGATTCCGTCTCGACAGCGGACTGACTGTGGACGGCGAAACCGAGGTGACCATCACCTCCGGCTGCACCGAGGCCCTGCCCGCGACCCTGCTCGGGCTGGTCAATCCCGGCGATGAAGTCATCCTGTTCGAGCCGTTCTACGACTCGTACCCCGCCTGCGCCGCGTTCGCGGGGGCGACCGTGCGGGTGGTGACGCTGCGCCCGCCGGACTTCGGGTTCGACGAGCGCGAACTTCGCAGGGCGTTTACCGACCGCACGCGGGCGATCGTGGTCAACACGCCCCACAACCCCACGGGCAAGGTGTTTTCACGCGGGGAAATGGAGTTGATCGCTCAGCTGTGCATGAAGCACGACGCCATCGCCATCACCGATGAGGTCTACGAGCGGATCATCTTCGAGGGCGAACACGTGCGAATGGCGGCGCTGGATGGCATGCGCGAGCGCACCGTGACGCTGTCGTCGCTGGGCAAGACGTTCTCGCTGACGGGCTGGAAGATCGGCTGGGCCATCGCACCGCCCGCGCTGACGAAAGGCGTGCGCGCGGCCCACCAGTTCCTCACTTTCGCCACCGCCACGCCGCTGCAACACGGGGCGGTCGCCGCGCTGAACGCGCCGCAGTCGTACTACGACGCCCTGCTGGCCATGTACCGCGCCAAGCGAGACCTGCTGTGCGACGGGCTGGCCCGCGTGGGCTTCCGAGTCCACAAGCCGCGCGGCACGTACTTCGCGTACGTTGACCACACGCCCTTCGGCTTCGCGGACGATGTGTCCTTCTGCCGCCACCTGATCGAGCACATCGGCGTGGCGGCGATTCCGCCCAGCGTGTTCTACGTGAACCGCGAGGAAGGCCGCACTCTGGTGCGCTTCGCGTTCTGCAAGGATGATGCAACGCTGCGGGAAGCCATCGGGCGGATGGCGCGGCTGGTGGGGTGATCCAACGTGCGATCAGGCGGGCGAATCATGAGATCAGCCGTCACTCGGCGGTTCGTCTTCCGATCAGACACACCCCCGCACTCAACCCCGTTCCGATCACCATCTGCCAGGGCATGGCCAGCCGGGCCGTGCTGGTCAGCCCTGCATCGTCCAGCAGGGGACGAAGCACGCCGTCCAGCCAGCCCATCTGAATGGTCAGGATCGTGACAAACCCCGTCAGCAGGGCGGTGATGGCGGACACGCTGTTGCCCCGCCGCGTCCACAGCGTCACCATGAACACCGCCAGCAGCCCCGTGTAGGCGTAGAGCATCACGCCCAGGGCGAAGTCGATCAGCGTCTTGCCGCTCGCCGTCTGCCATGTGATGCAGATGAACGCGAAGCCCGCCAGCACGATGGCCCAGCCCATCACGGCCAGGCGCGACACCCACCGCTCGGCGCGGTCCGGCGTGGCGGCGGATGTCCGGGGCATGCTGTCGCCGTGGCCCGCGCCGGCTCGCTCTGCGGCGCGGGCGCTCCGCCGCCTCGCGTAGGGCCGGTAGAAATCCGTCACCGTGGTCGAGGCCAGCGCGTTGAGCGTCGAGTCCAGCGTGCTCATCGCTGCGGCGAAAAGACCCGCCACCATCAGCCCGCGCATGCCCGCGCCCATCTCGTGCAGGATGAACTCGAGGAACACCTGCCGCTGATCCATCACCGTGTAGCCCGGCGCGGCATCGCCCATCAGGTCGGACCGCTCGTAGAACACGTACAGCAGCAGCCCGATCAGCAGGAACAGGGCGACCACGGGCCATGTCAGCAGGTTGGACACGATGACCGACCATGCGCCGCGTTTCGCGCTGCGGCAGGTGAGCATCCGCTGCACCAGGTCGTGGTCCGCCCCGAACGCGGCCAGGAAGAACAGCGTCCACCCGATCAGGATTGCGGGCAGCGTGTACTGGTTTGTCAGCGACCACTGCGTATCAAGCACCAGCAGTTTCGTCCCACCGGCGTGCCGGGTGGCCGCCAGAGCGTCGTAGACATCGCCCGCGGGCACGGGCACGCGGACCATGATCCAGACAAGTGCGATCACCACGCAGGAGATGAAGACCATCGCCTGAAGCACGTCGGTCCAGATGACCGCCCGGATGCCGCCCACCATCGTGTACGCGGTGGCGCCCACGGAGATGAGCACGATCGAGAGGGCCAGATGCTGCGGGTCGGTGTCGCCGAACACGATCGTGGAGAAGGGGATGCCCACCATGAACAGCCGCGCCCCGCTGGCGAAGACGCGCCCGATCATGAACATCACGGTGGCCGCCCGCTGCGCGCCGACGCCCAGCCCCCGACCCAGCACCTCGTAGATGCTGGTGACGTTGAGCCGGTAGTACGTGGGGATGAAGAACAGCGCGGAAAGAACCACCGCCAGCAGCGCGGCGAGGTTGACGGCGAAGTACGTCAGGTTGCCCGCGTAGGCCTGCTGCGGACCTCCCAGAAACGTGGCGGCGGACATGGACGTCGCCAGCACCGACACCGCCGCGGCCCACATCGGGATGCGGCGACCGGCGAGAAAGAAATCATCCGCGCCGCGACGCTTCATGCTCACCGCAACGCCGATGATGACCACGATCACCATGTACCCCAGCAGCACCGCCCAGTCGAGGGCGGTGAAGCGGGCCAGACCGGGGATCACACCGGGGGTTACTCCGGGGATGGTTCCAGGGTCGCTTCCGGAAGTGGTCGCGGGGGCCGACACCGTGGCGGCGGTGGCGATCAGGATGGAGAAGGGCGGATTCACGCGGCGGCGGGTTGATCGGGGCAGGGACGTGGTGGGAGGACGGGAAGGGTGTCGAGCCGCCCGGCCTGGCGGCCGCCTCACGAGCCGACCACCTGTCCGGGTCGCTTGGCTTGCCGATTCAGACGGCTAAGATATCGACCCTTCGCATCGCGGAGGGCCATGCAGGGAGTCGAACCGTGTACGCCATCATCGAAGACAGCGGGACGCAGATCAAAGTGACGCCGGGCGACGTGCTGGAGATCGATCTCCGGGACGGGGCGACGGCGGGATCCACCATCACCTTCGACCGCGTGCTGCTGGTCGGCGACGGTAAGTCCGCCGCCAAGGTTGGTACGCCCTATCTGAAGGGGGCCTCGGTGTCCGCCGAGGTGCTCGAGGAGTTCAAGGGCGAGAAGATCGATGTGATCAAGTTCAAGCGGCGGCACGGCTACAAGAAGAAGCAGGGCCACCGCCAGCGCTACCTGCGCGTGAAGATCGGCGACGTGAAGGGCTGAATACGTCCGTCCCGGATCGATACTCGGATGTGAACGACCCGCGCCCCGTCAACCGGGGCGCTTCTCTTTTTGCGCCCGATCAATGACCCGATTCTCGCCCATCACGTAACGCGGGCGTCCCAGTCGATTGGTCACGATCTGGCTGGCGGCGAAAGAGAGCCGTCTCGCCAGTCGGTCGTCCAGCGTGGCGGTGAAACTGCCGGTCAGAGAGGATGGTCCAAGCCGGTCCACCCAGCCGGCGGAGGATTCCACCAGCGTCAGGGACGCCTCGGGCACGGAAATGGTCATCCTGCCTGATCCGACCTTTCCTGACGGCTTCGCAAACCCCGCCCCGGCGTAGATGCCGAACTCCTCGCCCACGAAGATCACGTGCCGCACCGAGCAGTTGGTGGCGGCGGAGTCGAGCGGCGTCTTGCCGGCACGGGGCAGCCAGAGCAGCTCGATGTGGACGAACTGGCCCCGGTCGATGCGGCCTTCGAGCATGTCCTTCGTCGGAGCGTCGAGCAGGAAGAACGACGCGACGTTCTCTTCCGACGGGCGGTACACCGAGGTGGTGAAGCGTCCGGGCAGCGTGACCGCGTCGGCCCCGTAGGACTCAACCCGGAGCGTACCGGAGACGGCCTTGCCTGAGCAGCCGGCGAGAGCGGCCCCCGTGAGAAGAAGGGCGGCGAGGATCGGGAGATTGCGCCGGGATCGCATCGATGGATGGGCGGTTGAGGGTGATCGATTGATCGCGGGCGGGACGCCCACGCCACTGGTGGTAGGGGCGGGCGGGACGCCCACGCCGCTGTTCTGACCGCCGCTATTCCGCATCATCGTCCTCATCCGCTTCCGCGGCGGCGTGGGCCATCTCGGAGAAGGGGTCCGATTCGTCCGTCGTCCGCGATTCCATCCGCTGGTTGGAGATTTCACTCTCGATGCCCAGCGCCTGGAGCGAGTCGCGTTCGATGATCGACCGGATCAGCGACCGCTGGATGGTGGGCAGGTGTGTTCCCTGGGCGAAGGCGTTGAGCGAGTACATCGCCTCGATGGCCTGCGACGGGGTTACGAATGGCCCACCGGAGCCGAAGAGGATCTTGTCCATCACCTCCGCGCCATCCGCCGCCACGAGGGCGTTGTACAGTTCCCACGGCTTGCCGCCCAGGCAGGCGACGTCGGCATAGATGTTGGGGTGCTTGGCGATCAGGGCGATGGTCTCGCTCACCCACGGCCAGCCCATCTCGCCGATGACCAGTTTCAGCGTGGGAACGCTGCGGGCCACCTCATCGAACAGGTAGGGACGGGCGAACTCCAGCACCGTGGAGGCCGAGTGGGGAATGTCATTGGTCACGAAGACGGGCAGGTGCAGTTCGGCGCACCGCTCATAGACGCGCATCGCCAGCGAGTGGGCGGGGTGGTAGCCCTGCATGCCGGGGCTGAGGCAGACGCCGCACAGACCCAGGTGAACGGCCTTCTCCAGCTCCGTCATGGCGTTGGGGGACATGGGATCAATGCCCGCGATGCCCACCCGGCGCCGCGGGTCGCCCGCCACAAACTCGGCGATCACCTCGTTCGGAAGCGTCGCCCCGAGCAGGTCGGAACGGAAGCCCAGCACGCACGAGGCCGTGACGCACCCGGACGCCCGATCATGGCCGGCGGCCGAGCCGTCGAGCATGTTCCAGCGGTCGGCGTAGCGGCGTCGCAACTGGTTGGCGATCTCCGTGCCCAGCAGGTCAAGTTTGGACCAGATCCGTGTCCGAAGGTCGATGATCATGCGTCGATTCCGAAGCGTCCTACGGTGCCCATCGACCAAAGCCGTGGGTCGAATGCACAGGTTGGATTATAACGGATCGCGCCAGCCCCGCACGGGCTGACGGCAGAAGTTGCGCGGGTCAGGTTACCCAGTGTGACATCAATCGACCGGACCGCCAAACCGGCAGTGGGCGCACCACCCGCCTACCCGCGCCAGCAGACGATGGCGCGTCGCAGGTGCATCATCCAGCGACCCAACTGACACGGAACCCACTGATTCAGCGGAGCTTGTGTCTGCGGCGAGAGTCGGAAGACCTTCCTGCCGCAACGAAGCGCCAGGTGGCGGAGGCAAGTAGGGTTTCGCCCGCCGCGCGAACCGATCGGCGAACAGCCCGAACGATGGGTTGCCTTGTGTGTGAGCGTAGGTTGTCTCCACCAGCTGGCGGGCGTCGCGCTGGCGGCTTTCCGGGTTGGGGTGAGTGGACAGAAACTCCGGCGGGCGCTCGCCGGTCGAGACGCTGACCAGAATCCCCAGCAGCTCCACCATGCCCATGGGGTCATAGCCCGCCGCCGTCATGTAACGCATGCCCAGCCGGTCGGATTCGCGCTCCTGGTCTCGCCCGAACTTGAGCAGGTACCCCTGTCCGCCCGCGCCGACCACGAGCGGGACGATCTGCCCAACCGCGCTGTCTCCCGTAAACGCCTCGGCGATGCCCTGGATGACCATCGCCTGGCTGATGCGCTCGTTGCCATGCTTCGCCGTCACGTGGCCGATCTCGTGCCCCAGCACGGCGGCGAGCTGGGCCTCGTTGCTCATGTACGACATGAGCGCCCGGCTGATGAACACCTTCCCGCCCGGCAGGGCGAAGGCGTTGATCACGTCCGAATCCAGCACCGTGAACTCCCACGGCAGGTTGGGGTAGTCGGCCTCGGTGAGAGCGGCCATCCGCTTGCCGATGCCATCGACGTAGGCGCGCAGGTCGGCGGACTTCACCTCGCCGCCGTATTCGGTGACCAGCTGCGGCTTGGCTTCCGCACCGAGCGCGATCTCCTGCTCGTCAGACATGAGCAGGAACTGGCTGCGCTCCGTGGCGGGATTGGTGGAGCAGCCGCTCGCGGTCGCCAGCAGCCCGAGCGAGAAGAGGACGGTTGCAACGAGGCGCGGCATCGGGGTGCTCCTGAGAAGTGTGTGCGCGGTTGGTCCGACACGTTCATAGTATCACGCACGAATGTCCCAGCCGTCTTCCGTCGATCCCGTTTCGTCTGCCCCCGATCGCGCCTGGTCGCCGTCAGATCTGGCCGGCGATCCGCACGCCGCCGCGGACAAGGCGGCGCGGGTGCGGCGGATGTTCGGCGCCATCGCGCGTCGCTACGACCTGAACAACCGGCTCCACTCCTTCGGCTTGGACCGATGCTGGCGCGCCCGCGCCGTGCGCGAAGCGGGCGTCACGTCCGAGAGCGACGTGCTGGACGTGGCCTGCGGCACCGGCGACCTGTCGCTGGCGTTCACCCGGGCGGGGGCGCGGCAGGTGATCGGAGCGGACTTCACGCCGCAGATGCTCGACCTGGCGCGGGACAAGGCGCGTCGGCGCGGGGCGCTGGGCGAACGGCTCCGCTTCGAGCACGGCGACGCCATGAATCTCGAATACAGCGATGCGAGTTTCGACATTGTGTCGATCGCCTTCGGGCTGCGCAACGTGAGCGACCCGCCGCGGGCGCTCACCGAGTTCCGGCGTGTGCTTCGGCCCGGCGGGCGTCTGGTGGTGCTGGAGTTCAGCCGCCCGCGCAACCGGCTTGTTCGGGCGGGCAACGACTTCTACACGCGCCGCGTCATGCCGCTCACAGCCACGCTCATCGCGCGGGACCGGAGCGGGGCCTATCGATACCTGCCGCGCTCGGTGGAGACGTTTCCCGAAGGGAACGATCTGCTCGACCTGATCCGCCGCGCGGGGTTCACCTCCACCCGCGCCGTGCCGCTGACGATGGGCGTCTGCACGATCTCGATCGGGCAGCGCTGAGGCATGCACGGCGAGGGCCAGGGGCGCCACGCCGCACACACCCGCGCCCGTGTCGTTCACAGTTGTCCGAAACGTCCCGAGCGGAAGTCCTCCACCGCCTGGTGAATCTCCCGCGTGGAGTTCATCACGAATGGGCCATAGGCGACGACCGGCTCATCAATCGGCTCGCCGCCCACGATGAGCAGGTCCGCCCCGTCGTCGGTGCGCAGGTCGATGCCCGCGCCATCGCGATCCAGCACCGCCAGTTCACGGGCGCTCACCGGGCGATCCGGGCCGATCCGGACGGATCCGCTCCGCACGAACACCGCGGCGTTGGCGCCTTGTCGAATGGGCAGCGTGACGGCCGCGCCGGGGCTCAGCCGTACATCCCACAGGATGACGGGGGTGAAGGTGCTCGCGGCGCCTGACGTACCGTTGAAGTCGCCCGCGATGACGCGAATCGAGCCCGCGCCGTGCGGCAGGTCAATCGTGGGGATCGCCTCGCGCCGCAGTTCCTGGTATCGCGGGGCGTCCATCTTGTGGCGCGCCGGCAGGTTCACCCACAACTGGGCCATCTCCAGCGTGCCGCCCTCGCGGGTGAAGCGGTCAGAGTGCTTCTCCTCGTGCAGCACCCCCGAGGCGGCGGTCATCCACTGCACGTCGCCGGGGCCGATGCTTCCCCGGTTGCCCGCGGTGTCGCGGTGCTCCAGTTCGCCCTGGTAGACCACGGTGACGGTTTCGAAGCCGCGGTGAGGGTGGGAATCCACACCGCGCGGCTTGCTCGATGGCTCGAACCGCGCCGGACCGGCGTAGTCCATCAGCACGAACGGGCTGAGCCGCGACTGCGTGGTCTGCGGCGAGATCACGGACGAAACGGGAAATCCGTCGCCCACCCAGTGCATGTCCGGGCTGGGCTTCACTTCCATCACAGTCTTGGTGCGGATCATGGATCGTTCTCCACAGCGGTGATTCGCTGGCCATACTACGAACCAAACGATACAATGTTCAAGTATGCACATTCACATCATGTACTATCAATAAGGTTAGTGTCATGCGTCCAAGTCGAAAGTCAGTCGGATGCCCTGTCGAAGTGACCCTGCGCGTCATCGGCGGGCGGTGGAAAGTGATGATCCTTCACTTCCTGCTTGAGAGCACGCAGCGATTCAACGCGCTGCAGCGGCTCCTGGGCGGCATCTCGGCTCGCACGCTGGCCAGCCAGTTGCGCGATCTGGAGCGCGATGGGATCGTCGCCCGCACGGTCTACCCGGAGATTCCCCCGCGCGTGGAGTATTCGCTCACCCCTCTGGGCGGGAGTCTGAAGCCGATCCTGATGGCGATGCACGAATGGGGTGAGCGGTTCCCGGACGTGTCGAAGGCCGAGAGGCGTGGGTCGGATTGAATGCGAGCCGGTCATTTCGGTGTCTTCGCGTCGCCCCCGGGTCGATCGAGGCGACATGCTTCAGTGTGACTGGTTATTGGACTCTCAGCGTCACGTTTGGTGACGGGTTATCCCGCCTTGTCCGATAGGTGCGTGCGTCGTGTCGCGTCGCGGCGCTTGCAGGATCACGCGACGGTCGCTCGATGAACACGGGCGTCAGTTGATCCGCCGCGGCCACGGAGGTCGCCGCACCACCCACCCATACGTTGTCCCCGGCCACGGACGCCCGGGACAACCCGACCTGAGGGAGTGATACCCGTGAACGAAGAAATGCTCATCGAACGGCTCTTCCAGACCGCGGTTTCGGGCGATCGTCGCGGCGCGCGTCAGATCGTGCAGGAAACCATCCACGACGGCATGCCCGCCGAGGAACTCTCGCTCCGCGTGGTGTGGCCCACGCTCGAGGCGGTGAATCGGCTCTTCCGCGCCGATCAGATGTCCACGCTTTCGCACCACTACGCCACGCGCATCCTTCGCTCCGTGGCCGATCAGGCGCAGGTGCGCTACGTGCAGAAGCCACGCCGCAACCGGACCGTCTGCCTCTTCAGCGGTCCCAGCGAAACCGAGGAGCTCGCCGGGCAGCTGGTGGCCGATCTTTCCGAGGCGGACGGCTACGACGTCTTCTTCGGCGGGGGCGGCATCGCGCAGGACGAGATTCTCACCGAGGTCGCCGAGCGAGGCGCTGACATTCTTCTCATGTTCGCCTCCGCGGCCAGCGACGCGCCGATGATCCGCCAGCTCATCGACACCATCCGAGGCGTCGGGGCGTGCCCGAACATGCAGATCGTCGTGGGCGGCGGCGTGTTCAACCGCGCCGAGGGGCTTGCCGAGGAAATCGGCGCCGACCTGTGGGCTCGCGATCCCGGCGAACTGCTCGACCTGCTGGTGACCCAGCGTGCCCGACGCGCCGCCATGGAGCATCAGCGCACGGTCGGCAAGACCCGGCGCATCGCCAAGGCGGCGTGATCCGACGGTCAGCCGTCAATCAACAGTCCAGACGCAGCAACGCCCGGATGGTGGACCGGGCGTTGTTGTCATTCAGCCCGGGGCGACGGACGCATCGCTCAGGAGAGAGCCGCCCACAGCAGAAGCGCCCCGTGCAGCATGGCGATGAGGACCGTCGCCGCCACGAATCCGCGCTTGCGCACCTTGTGACGCAGCGCCCACTGTCCGACGATTGCGCCGCTGACGCCCCCGAGCAGCGCGAGCAGGTGCAGCGTGGTTTCGGGCACGCGGCGGCGCTGGCGCATCGACGCCCACTTGTCGAAGGCGTAGACGACCAGCGTCACGCCGCCGACGATCAGGTGGATGAGAAGGAGCCAGTGGAGCATCGGGGGTGGAGCGGGGGAAGGGAAGAGGGGTGCGGTCCTGAGTGCGGGGCGTCGGGATCGACACGGGATCAGATGCGCGTTCCGCCGCCCCGACCACTCAAGTCTGACAACCGACCGCCGACCACCGGGAACCGACAGCCAGCGCCAGGACTGCCGGACCCTTCGCCCTATCATTCCTGCTTTCCCCCGCCCTTGGTGAGTCCTTCCCATGCCGCCCCAGGAAACCACGCAGATCATCTACTCCATGCTCGGCGTCTCCAAGACGTACGAGAAGAAGCAGGTGCTCAAGAACATCTCGCTGTCGTACTACTACGGCGCCAAGATCGGCGTGCTGGGGCTCAACGGCTCGGGCAAGTCGTCGCTGCTGCGCATCATGGCGGGCGTGGACAGGCAGTACGAAGGCACGATTCACGCGGCCAAGGGGTACTCCATCGGCTTCCTGCCGCAGGAGCCCCTGCTGGGCGAGACGCGCACCGTCATCGAAGTCGTCCGCGAAGGCGTCAAGCCCACCCTCGACCTGCTGGCGGAGTTCGACCGCATCAGCGAGAAGTTCGCCGAGCCCATGTCGGACGACGAAATGGAGAAACTGCTCGCCCGTCAGGGCGACCTGCAGGAGCAGCTCGAGCGTCTGGGCGCGTGGGACATCGACTCGCGCCTCGAGATGGCGATGGACGCCCTGCGATGCCCGCCCGGCGAGATGCGCTGCGACGTGATCTCCGGCGGCGAAAAACGCCGCGTCGCCCTCTGCCGCCTGCTGCTGCAGCAGCCGGACATCCTGCTGCTGGACGAGCCCACCAACCACCTCGACGCCGAGAGCGTGGCGTGGCTCGAGCATCATCTGCAGCAGTATGCCGGCACCATCATCGCGGTCACGCACGATCGCTACTTCCTCGACAACGTGGCCGGGTGGATCCTCGAGCTCGACCGGGGCGAGGGCATTCCGTGGAAGGGCAACTATTCCTCGTGGCTCGATCAGAAGAAGGCCCGGCTCTCGGTGGAGGAGAAGCAGGAGTCCATCCGCCAGAAGGCGCTGGCCCGCGAACTGGAGTGGATCCGCAAGAACCCCGCCGGGCGGCAGGCGAAAAGCAAGGCCCGCATCGCCGCCTATGAGCGCATGGTGTCGGAGGAAAGCGAGAAGCGCGCCCGCGAGATCGAGATCTTCATCCCCCCCGGTCCGCGGCTGGGCAACCTCGTCATCGAGGCCAGGAACGTCTCCAAGGCGTTCGGCGACAACCTGCTGATGGAAGACCTCTCCTTCTCGCTGCCTCCCGGCGGCATCATCGGCGTCATCGGTCCCAACGGCGCGGGCAAGACCACGCTCTTCCGCATGATCACCGGGCTGGACAAGCCCGACTCCGGCGAGTTCCGCGTGGGCGATACCGTCAAGCTCGCCTACGTCGAGCAGACGCGCGACACCCTGCCCGACAGCAAGAACGTGTGGGAGGCCATCAGCGACGGCGACGATGAGATCATGCTCGGCCAGATGAAGGTCAACAGCCGCGCGTTCGTCTCGCGGTTCGGCTTCGTCGGGCCGGATCAGCAGAAACTCGTGGGCAACCTTTCGGGCGGCGAGCGCAACCGCGTTCACCTCGCCCGCATGCTGCGGGCCGGGGCCAACGTCATCCTGCTTGACGAGCCCACCAACGACCTGGACGTGAACGTGATGCGCGGGCTGGAGGAGGCGCTGGAGAACTTCGCCGGCTGCGCGGTCATCATCTCGCACGACCGCTGGTTCCTCGACCGCATCGCCACGCACATCCTCGCCTTCGAGGGCGACGCCCACGTCCACTGGTTCAACGGCAACTACTCGGCGTACGAGGAGGATCGGCGCAAGCGGCTGGGCATCGAGGCCGAGCGACCCCACCGGCTCAAGTACCGCAAGCTGACTCGGGTGTAAGGTGCCGCCCATCGCCTGTCTCGTGATCCAGCCGGCGTGCGGGCCGGTGTGCGGAAGCAGAGCGAGCCGCAACCGAGAGGGAGCGACCCCGCCATGACCCGTCTCGGCCTCTGCTGCCAGTTCGTCGGCGTGCCCATTCGTTTCCGTACGACCACGGCGGCGGTCCTTTCCCGCCTGACCCGACCGCGCGGGCTGGAGAAACTGGCCGACATCGCGCGTCACAACGCCGCCGCCCTGCTGGAGGCGATGGAGTGGTGCGACGCGCACGGGATCGGCTGCTTCCGCGTGGTGAGCCAGGTGCTGCCGATCATCACCCATCCCGCGCACGGCTACCGAATCGAGGATCTGCCGGGATGCGACGCCATCGTCGCCGCCTTCCGCGCCTGCGGCTCGTTCGCCCGCGAGCGCGGCTTCCGCACCACGTTCCATCCCGACCAGTTCGTCGTGCTTTCCTCGCCGGACGAGCGCGTGGTCAGCGCCTCGATCGCCGAGATCGAATACCAGGCGATGGTGGCGACGTGGATCGGCGCGGACGTGATCAACATTCACGCGGGAGGCGGGTACGGCGACAAGCCCGCCGCGCTCGATCGCTTCCGACGCGCCGCCGCCCGGCTGAGCGATCACGCCCGTTCGCTGCTGACGCTGGAGAACGATGACGTCACCTACACGCCCGCCGACCTGCTCGAGCTCTGCCGCGTCGAGTCCATTCCGCTCGTGTACGACGTGCATCACCACCGCTGCCTGCGGGATGATCTCTCGATCGAGGAAGCCACCGCCGCCGCGCTGGCCACCTGGAGCCGCGAGCCGCTGCTGCACATCTCCAGTCCGGTGGGCGGGTGGCGTTCACGCAATCCGCGCCGACATCACGACTTCATCAACATCACCGACTTCCCCGCGTGCTGGCGCGGGTTGAATGTCACCATCGAGGTGGAAGCCAAGAAGAAGGAGAAGGCGGTGCTGCGGCTGAAACGGCAGCTCGAACCGCCGCCGACGAGCGTCCCGCACCGCGAGATCACGAAGCGACCGTGGAGCAGGCCGCGCCGACCCCGTCCGCCGACGCATCGGTGAGTCGGATCGAGCCCGAGTTCCGCGCGGAGCGCTTCGCCACCCTTCAACTCACGCCGCCAGTCGCAGCGCCGCGTCCACCGGCGTCTCCTTCGCCTCGATGAAGCGCACCGCGATGCCCTGACGATGATCCGTCGTCACCACGGAGCGCAGCACCTCGACGGGGAAGAGCTCCTTGGAGCGCAGGATCGCGGGTCGATCGCCCGCGGCCAGGCCCACCAGCAGGCGGTCCCCCGGCGCCAGAGGCAGGGGCCGCGCGATCTCGATGAACGCGCCGCCCTCGGAGATGTTGCACGTGGTGCAGGGGAAGTACCGCCCGCAGCGGGGTTCGTAGATCTTGCCGAACTGCCGTGCATCGACGCGCGGGTGGCGCCGCCGGTCGCGAATGTTGACGGTCTTCACTTCTTCGTGCATGGTCGCATTCCCGATCGCCCCGCCGCCCTGTCGTTATCGGCGCGGCGGCATGGCGACTTGGGTCGGCGTCATGTGTTTCGGAACGGTTGCACCGCGCAGGAAGTGCGCGGTGATCGTCGCCGCGCTCTCTGAGAGTTGACCGACCAGTCCGCTCCCTCACGGTCGCGGCTCGCACAGGGGGTTCGACCGACGCGCCCCCTCCTATCCTCTCCCGTGCCCGACGTGCTCACCATTTCATCGCCCGGCAAGCTCAACCTCGCCCTCGCCGTCGGTCCGCCCGACGAGGACGGCATGCACCCCATCTGCTCGTGGATGGCCACCGTCGATCTGGCCGACGAACTCACCGTCACGCGGCTGCCGGAGGATCGGCTCTCCCGCTACGCCATTCTGTGGCACAGGCAGGCCAGGCGGCGAAGCGACATCAACTGGCCCATCACGCGCGACCTGGCGGTGCGCGCCCACCTGGCGCTGGAGAACCTCCTGGATCGCCGTCTGCCCGTGCAGATGCGCCTGGAGAAGCGGATTCCCGTCGGCGGCGGGATGGGCGGAGGATCATCCAACGCCGCCGCCATGCTCCACGCCGTCAACCAGCTGTTCGAACTGAACCTGCCGCCGGGCGAGCTGGCACGGATCGGCGGCGGGCTTGGCTCCGACGTGCCTTTCTTCGTGCGCGGCGGACACGCCATCGTCGAAGGGCTGGGCGACGTGATCGACCCGCTCCCGCCGCGCCCGCCGCTCCACGCGGTGGCGGCGTTTCCCGACTTCGCCTGTCCCACGGGCCGCGTGTACGGCGCGTTTGATGAGACTCCCGCGCCGCCCCTGCGGTCGCAGGCGGTGCGGGCGCTGGCGACGGCGCCCCGGCTCGACCCCGCGGCGCCATTCAACGACCTGGCCGCCGCCGCGATGCGCGTGGCCCCGGGACTGCGCCCGCTGCTCGACGCCGTCGGCGCCCTCGCCGAGCGACCGGCCCACGTCACCGGCAGCGGTTCCACCGTCTTCGTGCTCTGTGACGACGCCCTGCACGCCGAAGCCCTCGCCGCGGCGATCGAGCAGCGGCTCGAACTGCCCGCCGTCCCCGTGCGCACGCTGTGAGTCGGGTGCAACCACAGATGAACACGAATGAACACGGATAGGGAGAAGAGCGCTACGGTTGTGGCCCAGATGTCCCAAGCCCCGCTTCTGCGGTTCCAACGAACACCAACGCGATTCCCGAACCGCCAAAGAGAGATTCACCGCAGAGTCGCAGAGTGTGCAGAGAAGACAGGATCAGGAACCCCGACTTCTCTCTCTGCGAACTCCGCGCCTCTGCGGTGAATCCACGTCGAGGAACTTTTTCTCAACCTCATCCGTGCTTATCTGTGGTTCCAGTTCTTCGTGGTTCCAAGCCCTCACGGGAGTGATTCATGACTGTCGCGACAGCCGCATCGCCGTTTGTTCCCGCCGATCTCAACGCCGCCGACTGGACGGCCATCGAGCCGCTCTACCGAGCCCTGCTCAATCGCACGCTGCGATGCGACGGCTGTCTCCGCCAGCTCCTGCTCGACCGCAGCGAACTCGACAGCGCCGTCAGCGAGGCCCAGGCCAACCTGTACATCCAGATGACCTGCCACACGGATGATGAGAACCGCCGAGCGGCCTACCTGCACTTCGTCGAACACGTGGACCCCAAGGTCAAGCAGGTCTCCTTCGAGCTGGACCGCAAGATCGTCTCCTCCCCCCACGTGGCGAAACTCGACCCCGCCGCCTACGGCGTCCTCCTGCGCGACCTCAAGGCCGATGTCGAACTCTTCCGCGAGGAGAACATCCCACTCCAGACCGAGGAGACCAAACTCGACCAGCAGTACGACCAGATCTGCGGCGCGATGACCGTCACCTTCCGCGGCGAGGAGAAGACCCTGCCGCAGATGGGCCGGTTCCTCGAAGAAACCGACCGCGCCACCCGCGAGGAGGCGTGGCGCGGCGTGGCCGAACGCCGCTTCGCCGACCACGAACGAATCAGCGGCATCTTCGACCGGCTGGTCACCCTGCGCCACCAGATGGCCCGCAACGCCGGCTTTGAGAACTACCGCGACTACGCCTTCAAGCGCAAGCACCGCTTCGACTACACGCCCGCCCACTGCGAGCAGTTCCACCAGGCGGCGGAGGAATGCTGCGTGCCCCTGCTGCGGAAACTCAACGCCCAGCGCCGCAGGGAACTGAGCATCGACACGCTGCGCCCCTGGGACCTGTCCGTGGACATCAAGGGCCGCGGGCCGCTCAAACCCTTCGATGGGGCGGCGGACCTCATCGAAAAAACCGCCGGGCTGTTCCACCGCATGGACGGCCGGCTGGGCGAGTTGTTCGATCAACTCCGGGGGCCGGGAATGCTCGACCTGGAATCCCGCAAGGGCAAGGCGCCCGGCGGCTACCAGTACCAGCGCGACCGCTCCCGCAAGCCCTTCATCTTCATGAACGCCGCCGGGCTGCAGCGCGATGTCGAAACGATGGTGCACGAGGCGGGACACGCCTTCCACGCCCTGCTCAGCCAGCACCAGCCGCTGCTGGCGTATCGCCACGCCCCGCTGGAGTTCTGCGAGGTGGCCTCGATGAGCATGGAGCTCACCGCCCACCCGTTCCTGGGAGAGTTCTACGGGAGTGAGGGAGACGCCCATCGCGCCCGCCGCCGCCACCTGGAGCAGCTCGCCACGCTCCTGCCGTGGATCGCGACGATCGATGCGTTCCAGCACTGGATCTACACCCACCCCGGCCACTCGCGCGAGGACCGCACGAAACAGTGGCTGCTCCTCCAGGAACGCTTCGGCCCGGCGGATGACTGGTCCGGGCTGGAGCAGTACCGCGCGGTGGGCTGGCAGCGGCAGGGCCACCTCTTCGGCGCGCCGTTCTACTACATCGAGTACGGCATCGCCCAGCTCGGCGCGCTGCAGCTCTGGTCGCAGTACCGCCGCGACCCCCGCACCGCCATCGAACACTACACCCAGGCCCTCGCCCTCGGCGGCTCACGACCGCTGCCCGACCTCTTCAACGCGGCGGGGCTGGCTTTCGACTTCGGCCCGGCGATGATGAAGGCGCTGATGGAGGAAGTGCAGGGCGAGCTGGACCGGCTGCCGGTGTAGGGTCGGGGAGGAGGGATCAACACAGAGGGCCACAGAGGGACACGAAGAGAAAGCATAGTGGGGTGGTGTCCACGGATGAACACGGATGGAGGGGATGAAGATAGTAGGGTGGGGTGAGTCCTCGAACCCCACCGTTCCCGCCGCGACCCCCGCTCACGGATCGGTGGGATTCCCGGAGCGTCATCCCATCCTCCATCAACGGGACACCGGCGCGATCGAACGTCGTGGGCCGCTCGCACGGCTGAGACAGCCGTGGCACGCGAGCGTGGGGGTCAGATGCGGCTTGGTGTGCCACGGCCGTGACGGCCGTGCGGTCGCGCGAGAGCGGTGCGGCGGGATGAAGGACCGAGTCGTGAGGGGGACTGTCCGAACCGAGGCACCGGCGCGATCGAACATCGCTGCCCGCTCGCACGGCTGAGACAGCCGTGGCACGGGGATCGCACGGCTTACCGAGCCGTGGCACGCGGATCGCACGGCTCACCGAGCCGTGGCACGGGGATCGCATGGCTCACAGAGCCGTGGCACGGGGATCGCACGGCTCACCGAACCGTGGCACGGGGGCGTCAGGTCACCACCTGCACCTCGACTGACAGCACCCCCGGCAGATGCTCCGCGATGGGCTGCCAGGAGTCGCCGCCGTTGGGTGAGCAGTAGACCTGGCCGCCGGTGGTTCCGAAGTAGATGCCGCAGGGGTCGAGCGTGTCCACGGCCATGGCGTCGCGCAGCACGTTCACGTAGCAATCCTTCTGCGGCAGGCCGTTGGTGAGGGGCTCCCAGTCGCCCCCCCCACACGTGCTGCGGTAGACGCGGAGTCTGCCTTCGGGCGGGTAGTGGAGCGAGTCGCTGGTGATGGGCACGACGTAGATGGTGTCGGGGTTGTGGGCGTGGACATCGATGGGGAAGCCGAAGTCGCTGGGCAGGTCGCCGGAGACTTCGGTCCAGTGTTCGCCGGCGTTGTCGGAGCGCATGATGTCCCAGTGCTTCTGCATGAAGACGGTGTCGGGGCGGGAAGGGTGCAGGGCGATGCGGTGGACGCAGTGGCCGACTTCGGCGTCGGGGTCGGGGATGAACTGGGATCGCAGTCCCTTGTTGATGGGCTTCCAGGTCTGGCCGGCGTCATCGCTTCGGAAGCACCCGGCGGCGGAGATGGCGATGTAGAGCCGCCTGCCGCCGGAAGTGGGGTCGATGAGGATGGTGTGGAGTCCCAAGCCGCCCGCGCCGGGCTGCCACTGCCCCCCGGAAGGGTGGCCGCGGAGACCGGCCAGTTCGTGCCAGGAGCGTCCGCCGTCGGTGGTGCGGAAGAGGGCGGCGTCCTCGACGCCGGCGTAGGCCATGTCGGGGTTGTCGAGGGAGGGTTCGATGTGCCAGACGCGCTTGAACACCCAGGGTTTCTGGGTGCCGTCGTAGTACTGATGGGTGGTGAGGGGGGCTCCGCCGCAGGCGGGGTCTTCGTTGTAGAGGAACTTGTTGGATTCGCCCTTGGGCATGCCGTAGTCGCCGACAAGGTCTTCGGGCCTGGAGCCGGGGGTGTGCCAGGTCTGGCCGCCGTCGTCGGAGCGCTGGATGATCTGGCCGAACCAGCCGCTGGACTGGGAGACGTAGATGCGGCTGGGGTCGGCAGGCGAGCCCTTCATGTGGTAGATCTCCCAGCCGGCGAAGTGCGGGCCGTTGACGGTCCACTTTCTGCGGGCGGCGTCGGAGGTGATGATGAAGGCGCCCTTCTTGGTGCCGACGAGAACGCGGATGGCGGTCATGTGGTGTTCCTGAGCGGTGAACGTGGGGCGTGAGGGAAGCGGGACGCGACATGGTACCGCGGGGCGGGCGACGTATCCTGCCCCGTGAGCGAGTCGCGTGAACCCGTGTCGGGCGTGCTGGTGGTGGACAAGCCGGTGGGTCTGTCCAGCGCGCGGGCGGTGGCGATCGTGAAGCGCCGGGCGGGGGGCGTGCGCACGGGTCACGCGGGCACGCTCGACCCGCTGGCCACGGGCGTGCTGGTGATCGCGCTGGGCAAGGCCACAAAAATCATCGAGCGGCTGATGAACACCAGCAAGCGCTACCGCACGGCGATCGACCTGAGCGCGTTCACCACGACGGATGACGCCGAGGGCGAGCGGCTGGACGTGGAGCGCGCGGGGGGGGTGGGTGGCGTGGGATGTGTGGGGGGGCCGCCGACGCGGGAAGATGTTGAACGGGCGCTGGCGGGGTTCGCGGGGCGGATCATGCAGCAGCCGCCGAGCTACAGCGCGATGAAGGTGGGCGGGCGGCGGGCGTACCGGCTGTCGCGTCAGGGTCAGCCGCCGCACCTGGCGGCGCGGGCGGTGGTGGTGCATTCGATCGCGCTGTCGCGCTACGACTGGCCGATTGCGGAAGTGGAGCTGCACTGCGGCAAGGGGTTCTACGTGCGCTCGCTGGCGCGCGACCTGGGGAAGGCGCTGGGGACGGGGGGCTTCTGCGCGTCGCTGCGGCGCACGGCGGTGGGGCCGTTCGATGAATCCATGGCGGTCGGGCTGGAGGCGCTGCCGGAGCGGATCACTGCGGGGGACGTGATCTCAATCGAGCGCGCGCTGGCGATGGTGGACGCGGCGTGCTGAGTGGTGGGCGCTGGCGGGCGCCCCATCTCGGCATGGCTGAAGGCGGGTGGACTGCGGCGCGGGTGTCGATGCGTCAGGCGTGGGCCGCCATCTTGCGCAGCACGGTCTGCAGGATGCCGCCGTTCCGCATGTACTCCACTTCCACCGGCGTATCAACGCGGCAGGTGGTGGTGAAGGTGATGACGCCGGCGCCGCCCGGCTTGCGGGCGCGGACGGTGATGTCCTGCCGTGGCAGCAGCGGGTCGGGCACGTCGATGTCGAAGAGTTCGGCGCCATCCAGGCCCAGAGAGCCCGCGTTCTGACCCGGCTTGAAGGTGAGCGGCAGCACGCCCATGCCGACGAGATTGCTGCGGTGGATGCGCTCGAAGCTCTCGGCGATGACGGCCTTCACGCCCAGCAGGAAGGTGCCCTTGGCCGCCCAGTCGCGCGAGGAGCCCATGCCGTAGTCCTTGCCGGCGAGGATGATGAGCGGCGTGCCGTCGGGGGCGCGGTTGATGTCCGGGTCGGAGGTCTGGCAGGCGCCGTAGGACACGGCGGCGTCGAAGACGGGCACGGTGGGCGCGTCCGCGGCGGCGTTGTTATCCTTGCCGAGGTACTTCGTGAAGCCGCCCTCGCGTCCGTCGGCGAGCTTGTTCCTGATGCGGGTGTTGGCGAAGGTGCCGCGCACCATGACGCGGTCGTTGCCGCGGCGCGAGCCGTAGGAGTTGAACATCGCGGGCGGCACGCCGTGCGCGATGAGATAGGCGCCGGCGGGCGAGTCCTTCTTGATCGACCCGGCGGGGGAGATGTGGTCGGTGGTGACGGAGTCGCCCAGCAGCAGCAGGCATCGGGCGGCGCGGATCGAGGCGACCGGCCTGGGCCCGGCCGCCATGTCGCGGAAGAAGGGCGGCTCCTGGATGTAGGTGGACCTGGCGTCCCACTCGTAGAGGTGGCCGGTGGGGGCGGCGATGGCGCGCCATTCGGACGAGCCGTCGAACACGTGGGCGTACTGCGCCTGGAACTGCTGTCGCGTCACGTTGCGGCTGACGATGTCCCGGACTTCCTCGGGCGTGGGCCAGATGTCGCGCAGGTAGACATGCTTGCCCAGGGGATCGACGCCGATGGGGTCTTTCGTCACGTCGATGTCCACCGTGCCCGTCAGGGCGTACACCACCACCAGCGGCGGGCTGGCGAGGTAGTTGGCCTTCACGTCGGCATGAATGCGGCCCTCGAAGTTGCGGTTGCCGGAAAGGACGGAGGCGACGACGAGGTTGTTGTCGTTGATGGCGGCGCTGATGGCGTCGGGCAGCGGGCCGGAGTTGCCGATGCAGGTGGTGCAGCCGTAGCCGACGGTGTTGAAGCCGAGTTCGTCGAGGTACTCGGTCAGCCCCGCCTGGTTGAGGTATTCGGTGACGACCTTGCTGCCGGGCGCGAGCGAGGTCTTGACCCACGGCTTGCGCATCAGGCCCTTCTCGCGGGCCTTCTTCGCCACCAGTCCGGCGGCGACCATGACATCCGGGTTGCTGGTGTTGGTGCAGGAGGTGATGGCGGCGATGACCACCGCGCCATGGCGCAGGGCGAACTCCTCGCCGTCCATCATCACGGGCACGCCTTCGTCTCCCGCGGCGGCGACGGCGGTCGCGGTGGGGGCGGTCATCGTTCCCGCGGCGGCGGCGGCGGACTTCTTCGCCGTGGCCAGGAAGCCGGGCAGCTCGGTGCGCCACGCGTTTCGCATGTCGGAAAGGGCCACGCGATCCTGCGGGCGGCGCGGACCGGCCAGCGAGGGCTCGACGGTGGACATGTCCAGCTCGAGCATCGAGGAGTAGACGAAGCGGTTCTCCCGCGCCGAATCGCGCCACAGCCCCTGATGGCGGCAGTACTGCTCGACGGCGCCGACATGCGCCTCCGAGCGGTTCGTCTGGCGCAGGTACGCGAGCGTCTGCCCGTCGATGGGGAAGAAGCCGATGGTGGCGCCGTACTCCGGCGCCATGTTGGCGATGGTGGCGCGGGTGGCGACGGGCATGGAGGCCAGTCCATCGCCGATGAACTCGACGAACTTGTTGACCACGCCGTGGGCGCGGAGCATCTGCGTGACGGTGAGCACCAGGTCGGTGGCGGTGACGCCCTGGCGCAGTGTTCCTGTGAGGCGGAAGCCGACCACTTCGGGCAGGAGCATGTAGATGGGCTGGCCGAGCATCACGGCCTCGGCCTCGATGCCGCCCACGCCCCAGCCCACCACGCCCAGCCCGTTGATCATGGTGGTGTGGCTGTCGGTGCCCACGCAGGAGTCGGGGTAGAGCACGGGCGGGCCGCTCGTGTTCTCACGTTCCCACACGACCCTGGCGAGGTATTCGAGGTTCACCTGGTGAACGATGCCGGTGGCGGGCGGCACCACGCGGAAGTTCTCGAACTTCTGCTGCGCCCACTTGAGCAGGGCGTAACGCTCGCTGTTGCGCTCGAACTCGTGACGGCTGTTGATGGTGAGCGCGGCCCCGGTGCCGAAGGCGTCCACCTGCACCGAGTGGTCGATCACCAGGTCGCAGGGCACCAGGGGATTGACCTTCATCGGGTCGCGTCCCATCCGCTGCATGGCGTTGCGCATGGCGGCCAGGTCCACCACGCAGGGCACGCCGGTGAAGTCCTGAAGCACCACGCGGCCGGGCATGAAGGGAATCTCGATCTCGCCCACGTTGCGGGCGTCGTAGCGGGCCACGGCGCGTACGTCGTCTTCCGTGACGATGAAGCCGTCCAGGTTGCGCAGCACCGCCTCGAGGAGCACGCGGATCGAGTAGGGCATGGTGGGCAGATCGCCCAGGGCATTCAACTGGAAGATCTGCCGGGGACCGAGCGGCGTGGAGAGCGTGGTCCGGGCCTTGAACGGGTCGGCGTGCTGGGTCATGGGGCGTTGGTTCCGTGGCTGAACGGGCGACGCCCAAGTGTATGCGGCGCGCCGGTGGAATCCTGCCCATGAGCCGACGCGGAAGGGTCCTTGTCCAGTGATCGTCCAACAAACAAGGCGGCACGGGGCCGCCTTGGGATCACGCCGGGGACGAACGGGACGTCAGGCGTCGGAAGCCGCCGTTTCCTCCTGCGTCTCGTCGATCAGATCATCATCATCGTCATCATCGTCGATGGGCGGCAGGTCGGGGGTGGAGGCCGGGAGGGTCTTGCCCTCCGCCTGGAGCTTGCGCTTGTACTGCTCGACCTTGGTCTTGTCTGGCGCCAGGATCATCGACATGCGCTTGCCGAAGAGGCGCGGCGGCACTTCCACCTTGGCCACGTCGCCGAGTTCCTGGATGATCTCCTGCATGCGCTGGTCGCCGCGTCCCTTGTGCTGGAGCTCGCGTCCGCGGAAGTTCTGGACGATCTGCACCTTGTGGCCCTCGAGCAGGAACTCGCGGGCCTTGCGCAGGCGGATGGCCACGTCGTGGGGGTCGATCTTCATGGACCGGCCCAGCCGGACTTCCTTCAGTTCCCCGCCCTTGGACTTGCTCTTGTTCGCCTTGTCCTTCTTGGCCTGTTCGTACTTGAACTTGCCGTAATCCATGATGCGGCAGACGGGGGGGCGCACGTCGGCGGCCACCTCGACCAGGTCCAGCCCGAGTTCGCGGGCGCGCTGCAGGGCCTCATACGTGGGGACTTCTCCCACGTTCTGTTCGTTTTCGTCGATCAGCCGGATGGGGCTGATGCGGATCTGCTCATTCATCCGCGGACCGCGGAAGTGGCGATCGTCTCTCGAGTAGTATGGTCGGCGACTGATGGGCATGTCCTTTCAGGTGTGGCGGCACGAAGACACAGCGCGGCGCACGGGCCGCGCCCACGGGTGGAAACTCACTTGGATCCGGTGCGAAGGGCGGGGCGCATGCGTCAACACGTCCCGCGCCGCTTCAAGGAGAGATGATGCATCGGACGATCCAACTCCATCGGGAAGCCGCCTGCGGGCCACGCCGGGGCTGCTTCCGATGTCCCTAGACTATCTTCCCGGACGCGACGGAGCAACTTTTTCTTTCCTAACCGCCGACCGGCTGGGAAGCCCCCCACGGATGGGTCAGCGAGCGGGCGGCGATCTCCTCGGCAAGCCGGTCGATGAACTCATCCAGCGGCACGGCGCCCACGTCACCCGCGCCGCGCAGCCGAATTGAGACGGTTCCCATCTCCTGATCGCGCCCGCCCACCACCACCAGGTAGGGCACCTTCATCTCCGAGGCGGCCTTGATCTTGGCCTGGAGCCGGTCGTTGCCGCTGTCGAGGGTCGCCCGGATGCCCCGCTCGGACAGTGCCGCCAGCACCCGGCCCGCGTAGTCGTTGAACTTCTCGCTGATGGGCAGCACCCGCGCCTGCTCCGGGGCCAGCCAGGTGGGGAAGGCCCCCTCGAAGTGCTCGATCAGCACGCCGAAGAACCGCTCCATCGAGCCGAAGGGAGCACGGTGAATCATCACCGGACGGTGGGGCTTGTTGTCCGGCCCCACGTACGACAGGTCGAATCGGATGGGCAGGTTGTAGTCCACCTGCACGGTGCCCAGTTGCCAGTCACGCCCGATCGAGTCCTTGACGATGAAGTCGATCTTGGGACCGTAGAAGGCCGCTTCGCCCGGTTCCTCGGAGAAGGGCACGCCCAGGGTCTTGGCGGCGGCGCGGCAGGCGGCCTCCGCCTTGTCCCAGTTGGCGGGATCGCCCACGTACTTGCTTGAATCGGGATCGCGCAGACCTACCCGCACCCGGTAGTTGGTCATGCCCAGGGTGGTGAGGACGAGTTTCACGAGGTTGAGGCAGCCCATCACCTCGACGGGCACCTGGTCCTCGGTGCAGAAGAGGTGGGCGTCATCCACGGTGAAGCCGCGCACGCGGGTCAGGCCGTTCAACTCGCCCGACTGCTCGAAGCGGTACACAGTGCCGAACTCGGCGAGGCGCTGCGGCATGTCGCGGTACGAGTGGGGCTGCGAGTCAAAGATCTTGATGTGATGCGGGCAGTTCATCGGCTTGAGCAGGAAGCCGTCCAGTTCGCCGCGACCAAGCCGGTTGCTCAGTTCCGCGCACGAACAGCCCTCCAGCGCCAGCCGATTGACGGTGTCGCGCTCGATGAGCGGCGGGAACTGCGACTCGGCGTAGTACGGGTAGTGTCCACTGGTGCGATAGAGATTCAGGTTGCCGATGTGGGGGGTGTAGACGAAGACGTAGCCCGCCTTGACGAGTTCGCCTCGGATGAACTCCTCCAACTCGCGCCGCACCACCGCGCCGTTGGGAGTCCAGAGGATCAGCCCCTGTCCGACGGACTCGTCGATGTGATAGAGATGGAGTTTCCTGGCCAGGACGCGGTGATCGCGCTTGCGGGCCTCCTCCATCTGGTTCAGGTGGGCTTCCAGCTGCTTCGGGTCGGCGAACGCGGTGCCGTACACGCGGGTGAGGCGGTCGGACTTTTCATCGCCATGCCAGTAGGACGAGGCCAGCGACATCACCTTGAACGCGCCGACGGGAATGCGCCCGGTGGATGGCACGTGGGGGCCGCGACAGAGATCTTCCCAGCACGACTGCGGGCCGGGCACGGTCGGATCGGCGGGAACCGGGCCGGTGACGTACCACGAGAGCCGGTCCGATCCGCCCTCGATGGCGCGCTGCGCGTTGTCAAGCTTGTACTTGCTGCCCTCGGCCTTGAGTTTGCGCAGACCCTCGTGAACGGGCAGTTCGTACCGGGTGAATGGTCGATCCTCGGCGATGATCTTCGCCATCTCCGCCTCGATGCGCTCGAAGTCGGCGGTGGAAAGGGGGCGCTCGGACGGAACGGCCATGTCGTAGTAGAAACCGTTGTCCACGGGCGGGCCGTACACCAGCTGCACGCCGGGGATGAGGCGCTGAATCGCCTCCGCCATCACGTGGGCGGCGGAATGGCGGATCAAGTACAGCGCGTCCGGGCTGGACTGGCCGGTCTTGCGGTCGATGGCGGTAATCAGCGCCAGTGAGCAGTCGCGGTCGATGGGCGCGGTCAGGTCGCTCAGGACGCCATCGATCTTGGCGCCGATGGCGGCCTTGGCCAGCCCGGGTCCGATGTCCTCGGCCACCTTTTTCGCGGTGACCGGGCCGGGGTATTCTCGAACGCTTCCGTCCGGGAGAGTGATGCGTGGCATGAGGGGCGTCCAGAAGTCAGAGGTCAGAAGTCAGGGAGCGGTCATCGGAGGTTGCGCGAACAGGGGATTGGAGCATGTGGTTTATCGGTCATCGAACGCCTCGATCAGCGGCGTCGCGGACTCGTGGCGTGATTGAGAACCGACTCGTGATTCCCGACAACCGCTCCAAAACAAACAACGGGCCCGGCGTCGGCCGTGCCCGTGCATGATCGTGTGATCGCGTCCAGCACGCAACGGCCGTCACCGCGCGGAGGCGGTGGTGGTGGTCG
Source organism: Phycisphaeraceae bacterium (assembly GCA_015709595.1). Taxonomy (NCBI): domain Bacteria; kingdom Pseudomonadati; phylum Planctomycetota; class Phycisphaerae; order Phycisphaerales; family Phycisphaeraceae; species Phycisphaeraceae bacterium. Next base: position 458,706 of record CP054178.1, on the reverse strand, counting down.
TCGTGGTGGCGGGGCGAGCAGAGAACATGGTCGGTGGAGCATATCCCGACAGGTGTCCCGGTCAATGGCCGACCTTCCGGGTCGGAGGCGCTATGATCCGCTCGCACGCCGCGCCCCCAGTTGCGACGACGAATGACGATTCGACGCTTCCTGCCGCCGGTGCTTCTCCTGCTCAGCACGACGCTGGCGTTGTCCTGCGCCTCGACTTCCAAGGATTCAGGGGGGACGGCCGGGGGCGGGTCTTCCGGCTCGCGTCCGGGTGGGAGCACGCTCGCCGACGCCGTCGCCGCGGGCGGGGCGGGAGCATCCGTCGGGGCGGTCTCGATCTCGGACAACGGGCTGGAGGTCAAGATGTGGATCGTCGGCGACGACCCGGCGGTGGTCGGACCGGCGTTTACCTCTCTGGGCGAGCCGTTGTCGCTGCCGCCCGCCCGGCTTGAACGCCTGCGTGAGAATGGCTTCCGCATGGCTCGCGTGCCTCTGGCGAATCTGCCGGAGTTGCGCCGGCTTCTGGGTGGGGCTTCGATCGACCAGAAGTGGTGGTTCGGGCAGGTGTTCGAATGGCGAGAGGTCTTCCGCCGAGGCATGGGCGGCGAGACGCGGGGTGTGGCGGTGGACGGCCGGGTGCGACCCTTCGGCGGGGGAGAGTTCACGCTGCTCATCCGGGCCTGGACCACCAAGACCGAAGACGGGCCGCGACTGCAGTTTGACCTCGTGCCCGCCTTCACCCGCAACGAAGGGGCGCCGATTCGTCGTCTGCTGGATGAGAAGCCCGGTGTGGAGGCGTTCGGATTGCTCCACGTGGGCCTGCGGCTGGAGCCGGGCTACGCCTACGTGATCACGGGCGAGTCTCCAGGGGCGGACTGGACGCGGCTGACCAGTGAGCGCAACAACCCCGATCGCGTCACCCCCCCCAGCGGCGGCGGCGTCCGAGGCAGCGTGGGTCCGATGGATGTGTTCGGGCCGGACAGCGCCGGACCGGCCACGATCGGCGAGACGCTGCTGCGCGGCAATGAGCCGGTCAGCAACCGCCTGGTGATTGTGTTCATCCCCCACATTCCCGCCACGCTCTACCCCCCCGAGCTGGCGCCGTGGAACACGCCGGGCGACGGGGGCGATGATGCCGTCGAGCCGTCTTCACCTCAAACGGGGGCCGCGCCGTGACGCCGCCGACGCCATCACCCGCTCCGGGGTCTCCGGTGGAGCCGGACAACCGCCGTCGATCGCGTGATCTGGAAGGTCGGCGCCGCCTCAGGCCGCATCGTCGTCGTCGTCGTCTGCCCCCCATGTCGGTGGTGCCCACCCTGTGCACGCTGGGCAACCTGGTGGCGGGATTCGCCGCGATTCACTTCGCGGCCAAGGATCCCACCCTGTTCCGCGGGCCGTGGGGCTGGACGGGTCTGACGCTCGCCGGGCTGCTCATTTTCGTGGGCATGTTCTTCGACGGCGTGGACGGTACGGTGGCGCGGCTGACGCGATCGACCTCGAAACTCGGCGCTCAGCTCGATTCGCTCTGCGACATGGTGACGTTCGGCGTGGCTCCGGCCTTCATGGCCCTGCGACTCATCATCGTTCACATCGAGCGGCTCGAGGGGCAGGTGTGGATGATCGGGCCTGAGGCCGATTCCGTCTTCGGCAAGATCCTCTGGGGCATCGCGGCGGCGTACGTGTGCTGCGCGGCGCTGCGGCTGGCGCGCTTCAACGTCGAGTCCGACCTGAGCGGCGTCAACGACCACACGCTGTTCCGCGGACTGCCCACGCCCGGGGCGGCGGGGGCGGTGGCCAGTCTGGTGATTCTCCATCAGCACCTGCTGGTGACGACCTTCCCCCCGCCGGACGTACCGCTGGGTTTTGTGCAGGGAACCGCCCTCATTGTTCCATTCGTGATGCTGCTCTGCGCCATCGGCATGGTCAGTTCGATTCCGTATGTCCACGTGACCAACCGGTATCTGCGCGGGCCGCAGAGTTTCGCCTACATCGCCCGCATCGTCATCGTGCTGGCGCTGGCGGTGTGGTGGCTGCAGGTCACGCTGGCGGTGGTCTTCGCCACGTACGCCGCGTCGGGCCCGGTGCGGCTGCTCTGGCGATCAGTGCGTCAGAAGCGTCCCCCCACGCTCCCCTCGCCTCCCGCGCCCCCCGCGATGGCCGCCTGAGTTTCCGGCGGCGTCGGCGATCTTCGACAACCCGTCATCCTCCGAATACCCTTGCGTTCGATGCCTGATTCGTCCGCCATCGTGCGCACACGCTTCGCGCCCAGCCCCTCGGGCCACCTGCACGTGGGCGGGGCGCGCACCGCGCTCTTCTGCTGGGCCTACGCCCGGGCGCGCGGCGGGCGCTTCATGCTGCGCATCGAGGACACCGACCAGAAGCGCTCCTCGGACGCCGCCAGCGTGGGGTTCCTCGAGGATCTCATGTGGCTTGGCATCGACTGGGACGAAGGGCCGGTGTACGAGGCGCCCGACGGACGCCGCGCTGGCGGGGGCGAGTACGGGCCGTACTTCCAGAGCCAGCGGCTGGACATTTATGACCGCGAGATCGATCGCCTGATCCGCGAGGGCAGGGCCTACCGCGCGTTTGAGACGCCTCAGGAGCTCGACGCCGCCCGCGCCCGGGCCGCCGCGGAGAAGCGACCCTATCGCTACGACCGCGCTTCGCTGCGACTCGACCGGGCGACGATCGAGCAATACCTGAACGAAGGCCGCCCGCACGTGGTGCGCTTCCGCGTTCCGGATGAGGGTTCAGTCGTCGTGCGCGACCAGGTGCGGGGCGACGTGGTCACCGACCTGCGCGAACTGGACGATTTCGTCATCCGCAAGCAGGACGGCTTCCCGATGTACAACTTCGCGGTGGTGGTGGATGATGAACTGATGGGCGTGACGCACGTGATCCGCGCCCAGGAGCACCTCTCCAACACACCCAAGCACATGCTGCTGCAACAGGCCTTGGGATACCGCACGCCGGTGTACGCGCACATCTCGATCATCACGAACCCGGACGGGTCGAAGATGAGCAAGCGGGACAAGGACAAAGCCCTGCGAGCCGCGGTGAAGCAGCGTCAACTGTCCGCCCCGCCCGCAGGGGCCGTCGCGCCGTCGCGCTGGGCGTGGTGGCTGGAATCGGGCGATCATCAGCTGGACCTTGAGGAGGCCGAACGGCTTGCGGCGGTGATGGCCATCGACCTGCCCGAGATCAACGTGGATGACTTCCGCAGGCGCGGCTACCTGCCCGAGGTGATGATCAACTACCTGGCTCTGCTCGGCTGGAACCCCGGCGAGAACGTCGAGAAGTTCGACGCCGCGTTTCTCATCGAGAAATTCGACTTCGACCGGGTCATCAAGTCGCCCGCGAAGTTCGATCGCGCCAAGTTGCTGGCCTTCAACGTGGACGCCATCGCGGCGCTCCCGGCGGACGAGTTCGCGGCGCGGCTGCGGCGTCACGGCGAGCGGTATCATCCGCGGTTCATCGCCGCGCTGGGGCCGGAGCGCTTCGCGTTGTTCGCCCGCGCCAACCAGGCGCGATCGAAGACGCTGGACGACCCGTTCCGCGACGGCCGGTTCTTCGTGCTGCCCGATGACGCCATCGAGATCGAGGACAGCAAGCCGGTGCGCAAGGCGCTGGGCGGCGGGAGCGGTGGGGAAGGCGGCGATGGGAGCCGAGGGGGCTTCGATCACCTCGAGGCGATGCAACCCGTTCTGCGCGCACTGGAGCCGTGGACGATTCAGTCCATCGAGCATGCCGTCAAGCAGTACGCGGATGCCCACGCGGACGGGCAGCTCGGCAAGGTCGCGCAGCCGCTCCGTGTCGCGGTGAGCGGCGGCACGGTCAGCCCGGCCATCTTCGAGACGCTGGCGATCCTGGGGAAAGACGCAACCCTACGCCGCATCGAGCGATGTCTTTCCAGGCGCGGATCCTTCGCCGCGACGTGAACTGTTCAACCCGATCACACCATGACCACCGCCGAACCCATCTCAAAGACGAACTTCATCCGTGAGATCATCGATGCCGATCTCGCCAGCGGGAAGCGCACGCAGGTGGTCACGCGCTTTCCGCCCGAGCCCAACGGCTACCTGCACATCGGTCACGCCAAGTCCATCTGCCTCAACTTCGGCCTGGCCCGCGACTACGCGGGCGTCGCCAGCGGGGGGGCTCGCTGCCATCTGCGCTTCGATGACACCAACCCCACCAAGGAGGAGCAGGAGTACATCGACTCCATCAAGCGTGACATCCGCTGGCTCGGCTTCGACTGGGGAGCGCACGAGTACTACGCGAGTGATTATTTCGAGCAGCTCTACGAGTGGGCCATAGTTCTCATCCGCAAGGGTCTGGCGTACGTCTGTGATCTCTCCGCCGAGCAGGTGGCCGCCACGCGGGGCACGCCGACGATTCCCGCTACGCCCAGCCCCTATCGCGACCGGTCCGTCGAGGAGAACCTCGACCTCTTCCGCCGCATGCGGGCGGGTGAGTTTCCCAACGGCGCCCGCACGCTGCGGGCGAAGATCGACCTCGCCTCGCCCAACTTCAACCTGCGCGACCCTGTGCTGTACCGCATCCTCCATCACCCGCATCCGCGCACGGGCGATGCGTGGTGCATCTACCCCATGTACGACTACGCGCACGGCCAGAGCGACGCCATCGAGGGCATCACCCACTCCATCTGCACGCTGGAGTTCGAGGATCACCGACCGCTCTACGACTGGTTCATCACCAACATCGGCATCACGCATCATCCGCAGCAGATCGAGTTCGCACGGCTCAATATCACGCACACCCTGATGAGCAAGCGCAAACTCCTCACGCTGGTGGAGGAGGGCATCGTGCGCGGCTGGGACGACCCCCGCATGCCCACGCTCGCCGCCGCGCGACGAAGAGGCGTCCCGCCCGAAGCCCTGCGCGACCTGTGCGACGGCGTCGGCGTGGCCAAGCGCGAGCATGTCATCGAACTCGCCCGGCTTGAGCATCACATCCGCGAGCGTCTCAACAGGACGGCCTCCCGCCGCATGGCCGTGCTGCGTCCCCTGAAACTGGTCATCACCAACTACCCGGAGGGCCAGGTCGAATACCTGCCCTGCATCAACAACCCGGAGGATCCGGCGGCAGGGACGAGAGATGTTCCCTTTTCGCGCGAACTCTTTATTGAGCGGGACGACTTCGCGCAGGTTCCGCCGCCCAAGTTCCACCGGCTGTCGCCCGGCGCGGAGGTGCGGCTGCGCTCCGCCTACTGGGTGAAGTGTCACGAGGTCATCAAGAACCCCGCTGGCGAGATCACCGAGGTCCGTTGCACGTTCGATCCCGCCACGCGCGGCGGAGAGAGCCCGCCCGACGGACGCAAGGTGAAGGCCACGCTCCACTGGGTGAGCGCCGCGCACGCGATTCCCGCCGAGGTGCGGCTGTACGAGCCGCTGTTCTCGACCGAGGATCCGAACGATGACACCGATGGCCGCACGTGGAAGGACAACATCAATCCGAAGTCGCTGGAAGTGATTGATCCGGCGTGGGTGGAGCCGTCGCTGGCGGCGGCCGTCAGCCGTCAGCCGTCCGCCGTCAGCCAATCTGAACCCTCTCCCCCTGGGAGAGGGCAGGGTGAGGGGGCTTCCCTTCCCACGTACCAGTTCGAGCGACTGGGCTACTTCTGCCTCGATCCGGACACGACGGCGAAGAAACTCGTCTTCAATCGCACGGTGACGCTGAAGGATTCGTTCGGCAAGTCGCGTTGAGGGTCCGGATGAGGCGTACGAGAGGGAATGGCCGTGGCGACTCAGCGATGACGTGCGCGGGTGGTGGCGGCTCCACGCATCGCGCCAATAATGGGTCGCGTCACGATGCAGCCGAAGTGGCGGAATTGGCAGACGCGCCGGATTCAAAATCCGGTGCCCCATAAAGGCGTGAGGGTTCGACTCCCTCCTTCGGCATTCCACTCCGTTCATCTCGTCCCAAGCGCTCGGCTCCCACAGGTGAGCGGCGTTTCCTCGTGAGTCGATCCAATGGAAAGCGCCCCCGGCGTGGGGGCGCTTGGTGAGGCAGTCGATCCTGCCGACGGCGCGGGATTGACCGCCGCGATTTGTCAGCTCCGCACGCGGAAATTCCCCGACACCGGGCCGACGGTGAGCGAGTCGCCCTCGATCACGCGGGGGAAGTTCTCGGGCAGGGGCTGCCATTCCTCGGGGTCGTCGATGAAGCGGGCGGTCTTCAGGTTGAGTTCGCCGGTGCCGAACTCATCGGTGGTGATCTCACCGAGCAGCGTGCCGTTGAAATGAACCTCGTAGACCCAGTTCGGCTCGGCGTCCTCGATCTCGATGGCCAGGCGCTGCTCGACGCCGGCGCGGCGTTCGCGGTCGCGGTAGACGCCCTTGCCGCTGGCCAGGGTCTGGCCGCGCAGGCGGGCGACGGCCTTGTACCAGTCGGCCCTGACGGCGGCCGACGTCGGCGCCGCCGAGGCGATCGAAGTCGTGGCGAGGTGGCCCAGGGGCAGCAGCAGGGCGCCCGTGGCGATGGTCATGGCAAGCATCTTCTTCATGGGATGGTCCTTCCGGGAAACTGGAGAGAGGGAGGAAACGCGGGTCGCGTCCGGGTTCCGCACACGCGGGTGGCTGCGACCTCACAGCAGAGCGGCACGCGCGGCGGGTGATACATCCCCTCATTCGATTCCACGGCGGACGCGCGATGAGAGGGCGCCCGGCTCCGCCGTATGATCCTGACCGTATCGGGGCCCGTGAGGCGCCCCGGATGGATGCTCCGGTTGCGCCGCACCAATGTCCACCGATCGACAGAGCGATCCCGCGTTGATCCGCCGATGCCTGGCGGGCGAGTCGCGCGCGTGGGAGACCATGGTCGATCGTTACAAGCGGCTGGTCTACTCCATCCCGCGCCGCTACGGCATGGACGACGCCGACGCAGAGGACGTCTTTCAGAACGTCTTCGCCATCCTGCTGCGTCATCTCGATCAGTTGCAGGATCAGACCAAGCTCAGTGCGTGGCTCATCACGACGGCCCATCGGGAGTGCTGGCGGCTGGGGCGGCGCAAGCCCAAGGACGAACCGCTGGAGGAGCGCGACATCCGAGCCGACGCCCCGCCTGACGCCCTGATCGACCGGTGGGAGCGGCAGCACATCGTCCGTACCGCCCTGGAGCGACTGGGCGACCCGTGCAAATCGCTCCTCGAAGCCCTGTTCCTCAACACCTCGCAACCGGGATACGAGGCCATCGCCCGTTCGCTCAACATGAAGATCGGCAGCATCGGCCCCACGCGGGCGAGGTGCTTCAGGAAGATGCAGACCATCCTTGATGAGATGGGCTACACGCCGGACGGAGCAACGGGGGGAGCCGATGGCGGCTGACCGGGCAGGACGGCCTCCTGCGGCAGAGACGGGATCGGGGCATCTCAGGCGTGTGCCAAAATAAGGCAAAATCCCCAGGGGGTGTATTCCTGGTTCGTGTGCAACACTCTACAGGTCGGAAGGCGGGTATACGACCATGACGTCACGCAGCATCACGCACGAACAACTGATCGCCTACGCCAGCGGAGATCTGACCGGCGACGAGGCCGCCGCGGTGGCCGCCCACGTCAAGGTCGATCCGCACGCCCGGGCCACCGTTGAGGCGTGGCGGTCCGTGGCCGCTGCGTGGCGCACCGATGACACGACGACTCCGTCTGAGCAGGTCGTCGCCCGTGTGAAGCAGATGTACGCCGCTCGTCCGGCTTCAGCAGCCGCGCCTCGGGCGGCGTGGCTGGAGCTGCTCGACCGCGTGCTGGCGACGCTGGTCTTCGACAGCCGCACCCAGCCGGCCATGGCCGGGTTTCGCGGCACGGCGGAAGTTGTGCGTCTCTCCTTCACCTGCGAACTGGGCGACGTGGACCTGGAAGTGCTGCCGCCCGACGGCGCCGGCGACGCGCGGGCCCGCGTCATCGGACAGATGAGTCCGAGCGGGCCGAAGGCGGATCACGTCGCGTTCTGCCGTCCCGGCACGCGCGAGGTCGCGGCGGACGGCCCCGTGCTGCCGGACGGCACCTTCGAACTGCTCGTGGAGCCGGGAGCGTACGACCTGCTGCTCCACGTGTCCGGGCGCATTCTGACGGTTCCTTCTCTTGAGTTGACCTGAGCATTCCGCGACGTGTTTCGGACAAGACCGCGCGCACCAGTGATTCATCCGTCCCGCGGGCAAGGAGGCCCGGAAGCATCCGACCCATGCCCATGACCGATCGCTCCGCATCCAACGCGACGCTGCTTGAGGCCCTTTCCGGGCTGGCGCCATCGGAGCGCGCCGCGGCGGTGCGTGAGTTTCGAGGGCACGATGCGGGGGCGGTGAATGACCTGCTCCTCGCGCTGGGCGACGAGGCCGAGCGACTCCTGGGCGTGGAGGTCGCCCGTGCCAGGGCCGCCGCTGAAATTGTTGTCGCACTGGCCGACCAGGTGGGCGGACCCGCGGCGCGTTCGCGGGCGAGGCGGGCGCTGGGGCAGGCCCTCGCCTATGCCGGTGAACTGCACGCCGCCCTCGATGTCTGCCGCGGGGCGGCGGTCATCGCTGATCAGGCGGGCGAGGTGGTTCACGCGGCTCGCGCGCGGCTGGCGTCGATCCACCCGCTGGGCGAGACGGGTCGGCTCGATGACGCCGTCAGGGCCGGCGAACAGGCGTGGACCATGCTGACCGAAGCGGGCGAGCCGGCGCTGGCGGCCCGTGCGGACCTGAACCTGGGCGTCATTCACCGCAAGCGAGACGACCCCTCTCGCGCCGTCATGCACTTTCAGCGCGCCCGCGGGCCGCTGGCGAACGAGCCGGGCATCCTGGCGCGATTGGAAAGCAACCTGGGCGAAGCGCTCCTCGATCTGAACGATCTTGACGGGGCGGAGGAAGCATTTCAGTCGTCGCTTGCGGCGTTTCACAAGACCGGGCAGAGCTGGGGCGCGGCGATCGTGGAGGGCAATCTTGCCGATCTGGCCACGCGGCAGGGACGGCTGGATCGGGCGCTCTTCCACTTCGAGTCCGCGCGTCGATTGCTGGAGAAGGACCAGTCGCCCACGCATCTGGCGCGACTGCTCGTGGAGCAGGCCGACGCCAAAGCCGCGCTCGGATTGCTCGATGACGCGGCCGCCGACTACGACGCCGCACTGGTGAAACTGGAGCGCGCCGGTCAGCCATTCGACGCCGCCCGGGCCGCCGCGGGGCTGGCGCGCGTGCGCCTGAGGCAGAATCGGGCCGCCGAGGCGATGACGCTGCTCGATCAGGCGGCGAACGGGCTTCGCGCCCTGAACCGGCGCACCGAACTGGCCCGCGTGGAACTGCTCGCCAGCGAACGCGCCGTGCTGGCGGGCGACATGGAGGAGGCCGCCCGACTCGTCCACGCCGCCCTGGAGGCGTGGCGTGAGCGTCCGGTTGATGCCGCCACGGCGAGGTATCACCTGGCCCGCCTCGCGCTGCTGCGGGGCGACGCCGCTCAGGCCGAGCGGGAGATCGAGGCCGCTCTGTCGGTGGCGGAGGAGCACGGCCTTGCGCCGCTGGCGGGCGACCTGCTGCACCTGCGCGGGCAGGCGAGCGAAGCACGGGGCGATCGCGCCCGCGCCATCGTCGAGTACCGCGCCGCCATCGAGCGCATCGAGCGCGTGCGCGGCGCGCTGCAGGCCGACCGCTTCCGGGCCGCGCTGCTGGGCAACCGGCTGGAGCCCTACGGTCATCTCGCCCGCGCGCTGCTGGAGGTCGGCTCGCCCGAGGCGCTGGCCGAGGCGTTCCACGTCGTCGAACAGCAGCGCAGCCGCTCGTTGCTCGATCTCGTACGCGGCGTCATCGACCCCGCCGGCGCGGGAGTTGCCCGCACGACGGAGGAGGCGGATCTGCTCGCCCGGCTCGGCGACTGTCAGCGACGGCTCAACCATCTGTACCGACGTTTCGACGAGGGGCGCCCCGCCGACCCCGGGTGGCGGTCCGACGTACGCACCCTGGAGGATGAAGTCGCGCAGCTCGAAGTCCGCCTGAGCGCGACGCAGGGAGTCGCGGCGTATTTCAGCCACGGCGCCACGCTTGCCGAGGTTCAGCGGACGCTCTCCACCAGGGAGGCCCTCATCGAGTATGCCCGCATCGGTGACGCGCTGGCGGCCTTCGTCGTCACCCCGCACGGGCTGACGGTTCGGGAGCTGGGCTGCACGCCCGGTGCGGCGACGGATCTCGTCCGCCGCTTCCACTTCCAGATTGGTCGCGCCCTGCGCCCCGGCGCGCTGGATGGGGATCGAGAGGCACGCCTCGCCGCCGATGCTCGGGGCGCCTGCGCCGCGCTGTACGACGCGCTTATCCGTCCGCTGGCGGAGCACCTGCAAACCGTCGATCGGCTGTTCATCGTGCCGTGGGGTCCGCTCCACGCGCTGCCCTTCAGCGCGCTGTGGGGCGAGGAGCGTTACCTGATTGAGTCGAACGAAGTGATTCAACTCCCCAGCGCGGCGTTGCTGGCCCACTTGCGCGAGCGCGCCTGGTCACCAGATCGCTCCCTCACGATCGCGGCTCACTTCGACGCGGCACACGGGGACCACGGCACGCTCGTGGTCGGCGTGGCGGACGCTCGTGCGCCCCGAATCACCGAGGAGGCGATGGCCGTCGCCTCGATGCTGCCCGGCTCGACGCTGCTGCTGGGCGCAGACGCCGCGTTCGATCGTTTCACCGAGGCGTCCCGCAACGCCGGGCTGATCCATGTCGCCGCTCACGGTCGCTTCGACCCCGGCAGCCCGCTCTCGTCCGGCATTCGCCTGGCTGATCGCTGGGTGACCATGCGCGACGTGGCGCGGCTGTCGCTCGACGGCGCGGCGGTCATCCTCAGCGGCTGCGAAACCGGGCTGGCTTCGGTCGAGAGCGGCGAGGAGCTGATCGGCCTGCAGCGGGCGTTCCTCACCGCCGGCGCCTCGTCGGTCACGTCGTCGCTGTGGATCGTTTCCGATGACGCCACGCTGGAACTGATGCGGTCGTTCTATCATCAGGCGGCATCCGGGTCGATGGAGCGCAGCGCCGCGCTCCGTTGCGCCCAGCGTTCCATGATGGCACGCCGTCCGCACCCCGCGTGCTGGGCCTCCTTTGTTCAGGTGGGATTGCCATGAACATGAACAATCGCTTCCGATGGCTTGTCTGCGCCGCCGCGCTGGCGGCGGCCGTCGTCGCCGTGCCGGTTCGGGCCCAGGAAGATCCGCCGATTGAACTCCAGGTGATGATCCGCCTGGCGCCGGGCTACTCCATCGACGCCTTCAACCAGCAGTACGGCACGCAGACGCTTCGCTCCATCGTCACGCGCAACACGCACCTGCTGCTGCTGCCCGAAGGCACCAACGAGGAGGCGTGGAACAACGCGCTGCGGCAGAACCCGCCTCCCGGCTACCTGTGGAGCGAGATCAACTACGACGGGCAGGATGGCGAAGGCCGCACCGGCAGTTTCTATGTGGCGGGCGTCAACGCGCGCAATCGCTACGGAACGCAGTACTCGCGCGCCACGCTGCGGCTTGCGGAAGCGCATCAGACCGCCACCGGCCAGGGCGTCATTGTCGCCGTGCTCGACACGGGCGTGGACGCCACGCACCCCGAACTCATCGATCGCCTGCTCCCCAACGGCTACAACTTCGTCGATGACAACGCCAACACGCTCGACCTGCCCGACGGGCAGGACAACGACGGCGATACGTTGATCGATGAGTCGCACGGGCACGGCACGTTCATGGCCGGTCTGGTGGCGATGGTCGCTCCGGATGCGAAGATTCTGCCCATCAAGGTGCTCAACTCCGACGGGCACGGCGACGGCTTCCTCTTCGCCGCGGGCGTGTACTACGCCATCGATCAGGGAGCGGACGTGATCAACATGTCGCTCGGGTCAACGTATAATGCCAAGGCGGTGGAGGAGGCCATCGCCGAGGCGGTGTCCAAGGGGATCGTTGTCGTCGGTGCGGCAGGCAACATGGCGTGGGAGGAGCCCCGGGAGTATCCCGCCATGCGCTCCGAGGTCATCGGCGTGGTGGCGGTGGATGAGAACGACGTCAAGGCCCCGTTCAGCAACTACAACCGCAAGGCGTCTCTTTCAGCGCCCGGCGTGGGCATCTACAGCACGATTCCCACCGACGGGCAGGGCTACCAGTACGCCGAGTGGCTGGGGACGAGCCCCTCCACCGCGCTGGTGTCCGGCGCGGCGGCACTGGTCTCGCAGCGCGTGGCCCACATGCCCCGGACGATCTCCAAGTCGCTGGCCATCCGCACCGCGCTCGAGGGATCATCCGTTCCCATCGATCATCTGAACCTGCCCGAGTACGAGCGCATGTTGGGCGTTGGTCGGGTGGATGCCGCCGCCGCCATGACCCACGACGTGTCGGGCACCTGGCTGACGGGGGCCATCATCCGCAAGGGGTCGCTGGTGGGTGACGGGCCGTGGCAGGGGCTGATCGAGGTGGGGGGCGGGCAGATGCGGGTCCGATCTGTCCTTGCTGGGACCGGCAATCATCGCATGGACCTGATCGTCGATGCCGCGACAACGATTGCTCAACCCTCCGGGATCGACCTGAAGGTCCGGTCACGGCTGAGTGTGCCGGCCGGCACGGCCCGTCTCTTCCTCCGCGACTTCACCACCAACAAGTGGGTGAAGGTGGACGAGTACGCCCTGGGAAGAACGATGCAGGCGCAGCGCGTCAACGGGCTTCCGGCGGGGAACTTCATCGACAGCGCCGGGCGGATCCGGGTGATGATTCGTCACGTCGTCACGGTGCCGCCCGCCTCCAACTACTTTGATTCCTTCATCGACCAGGTCCAGGTGACGGTGCGTCAATGAGGGCGCCTGCGGGTGGCGGGGCGTTGGTCCGGGGGTTCCGAACCCGGAACCTTCGCCTCCGGCCCGCGTCGGGTGATTGCAACCGCGAGGGATTCTGCCCATAATCACGGGTAACTCCGTGGGGTTGGTCCACGTACGTACGGAGTTCGTCATCCGGTCACGATTGACCGTTCGGCATCGCATCACGGTCTGAAGGAGCCAGCATGTTCAGGCACGCCCGCAGCGCATCTCTTCTGTCGATTGTCCTCGCGTTGCCGGCACTGGGTCAGGGCGACCCCGCCGTCATCGCCAAGATTGTCAAGGAGGGCAAGGAGAACAACCAGGTGTGGAATCACCTGGAATATCTCTCCCACGAAATCGGCACGCGCTTGACCGGCTCCACCCGGCTTGAAATCGCCAACAAGTGGACCATGTCCAAGTTCGAGGAATGGGGGCTGACCAACTGCCATCTGCAGCAGTGGGGCGAGATTCCCATCCGCTTCGACCGCGGTCCCAGCCACTTCAAGGTGCTGCGACCCTTCGCGGAGGAGATCGCCTTCACCACCCGTTCGTGGACGGCGGGCACCAACGGGCCCGTGCGCGGTCAGGTGATCCGCCAGCCGCAGACCAGGCAGCAACTGGAGGCGGTGCGCGACAAGCTGGCCGGGGCATGGATCCTCACGCCCCCGCGCACCCGTGGAGGAGTCGTGCCGGTGGGTGAGGAGCCGATCGTGGGCGACGAACTCGCCGCTGTGCTCAAGGAGGCGGGTATCGCCGGGTACATCACCGTCAGCCGAAATGACCTGGTCATCACCTCCGGCTCGTGGCGCAACCTGGAGTGGGACAACCTGCCCACGGAAGTGAGCGTCATGATCACCCGGACCGACTATGACCGGTTCAACAGTCGCCTGGCGGATGGCGAAGAGGTCGAGGTCGAGATCAACGCCGACAACAAGTTCGTGCAGGGGCCGTTCCCGCTGTACAACACCATCGCCGAGATTCGCGGCACGGAGAAGCCGGACGAGGTGATCATCGTTTCCGCCCACTTGGACACGTGGGACGGTCCCGGCTCGATGGGCACGCAGGACAACGGCACCGGCTCATCGGTGACGCTGGAAGCGGCGCGGATTCTCATGGCCGCCGGCGCCCAGCCCAAGCGGACGATCCGCTTCATTCTGTGGACGGGTGAGGAGCAGGGGCTGCTCGGCTCGCGGGCCTACGTCAACTCGCTGAGCGACGAGGAGAAGGCCAGGATCTCCGCCTGCCTGGTGGATGACGGCGGCACCAACTACCAGGGTGGGCTGGTATGCATCGAGCCGATGGCCGAGATGCTCCGCCAGGCGGTGGCGCCGGTCAACGCCGCCTTTCCCGACATGCCGGTGAGAATTCGCGTGGTCGAGCGCATGCCGCGGGGCGGCGGAAGCGATCACGCCTCCTTCAACGCCGTGGGCATCCCCGGTTTCTTCTGGGATGAAATCGGTTCCGGCGGGCGCGAGGGCAAGAACTACCAGTTCATCCATCACACCCAGCACGACACGCCCCGGTACGCCGTGCCGGAGTACCTGGTGCAGTCGTCCGTTTCCACGGCGATTACCGCCTACAACCTGGCCTGCGCCGATACGCTGTTGCCGCGCCAGCCCGCGGACGTGGCCGCTGCGCCGGGCGAGGAGCGTCCCCGCGGGGGAGCGGGGGGGCGCGGACCCTTCGAGCCGGTGGATGGCCCGGTTTCCGGTACGTGGAAGGCCCAGTTCACCAGCCCCGCCGGGGCGGCGACCGCGCTGACCATGGCCATCGAGATGGCCGCCGACGGGCGCGTGCGCGGCTCGGTCACCTCCGAGATCGGAACCAACCCCATCGAGCGCGGATTCTTCAACCCCGAAACGGGCGACCTGCGCTTCACCATCACCTTCAACGGATCGCCCGTCACCTTCAACGGCAAGGTGGACGGCAGGAACATGAAGGGCACGATGGGGCTGGAAGGCGTGTTCAGCTCCGAGTTCACCGCCACGAAGGAGTAGCGCCACCGTCAGCGATCATCCGTCGGCTGACCGAGTCGCTGGGCGACGCCGTCGAAGAACGTCGCCACCCGCGGCATGAATGAGTCCAGCGTCGGATACGCGGCGCGGTCCGCCTCGTACTCTCCCAGCAGTTCCACCAGTCCCGGCATCCACAGGAAACTCCGCTGCATCTCCCCGGCGATGGCCCGGTCCGCCGCCGGCCTGCCGTCGTGGGCCAGGATGTAGCGGATGACCGAAGCCCGAACCAGCGACTCGTTGATCATCGTCCGCCAGTTGCCGTAGGCCTGTCGCCGCATGCCCTGCTCAACCTTCGGAAAGATCACGGTTCCTGCGGGCTTGAGCGCCTCGGCGTGCTTCGCCACGCAGTCGTTGACGAACGAGTGGGCGAACTCGTGAATCACCGTGGGCAGCACGCGGGCATCGAAGACGGGCAGGCCGTCGGCATCGAACTGCCAGACGCCGATCATGGCGAAGAACTCCTCCTGGCCGTTCTCATACACCACGCGAGGGCCGTAGTTCTGTCCGCCGTTCACCGGCGCGGGGATGAGCGTGAACGTGGCCGTGGGCCGGCCGCCGAAGAAGGCGTCAAACCACGCGAAGTCGGCGTGCTCGGCGAGCATCGCCTTCATGCGGGCCTCGATCATCGCGTGCATGCCCGAATGCTCGGCCATGAAGCCCTTGAAGTCGCTCGTTGCGGCAAAGTCGCGCGCCAGCCGCAGGAACTCCCGCGCCTCATCCGGCTTCCACCGCGCATCCAGTGCGATGCCGGGCGCGTCGAAGGGGATCAGTTCCTCCAGCTGCTCCGGGTCTTTGAGGTGAGCCGCCATGCTCATCACCGCGTCGTATGACACGCCGCGCGTCGCCCGCAGGTTGCGGACGTACGGAAAGAGCGGATGCTCCCTGTGCGGGCCGAACCGCTCGTCGATGGCCTTCAGGTACATGGTGAACCGGCCCTGGTTGTACTCCGGGTTGCCCGCCAGCCGGAAGATGATGCTCATCAACTCCACGCGCGGGTCGATGCGGACATCGACCGTGCGCGGCGAGTCGGCGGCGGGCGGCTTCATCGCATCGGGCGGATCGAGATACGGCGGCGGTCGCCATTCGCGCCCCGGCGCCACGCTTGTCACCAGCATCAGGATGGCGGTCACGACAGGTCGATGCGTCATCGCAGCAATGCTCCGATTCGAGTCGGTTCGCCGCCTGTGGATGCACGGGATCTACTTCTGCCCCGCCAGCCGCCGCACCGTCATGTGGAACGTCCGCTTCATATTGGTGTGCATGGCGTAGACCACCAGCACGTACACGCCCGCCGCCAGCGCCGCGCCCACCACCAGCGTGATGCGCGCCGAGAGAATGTCGCTGCTTCGCCCGCTGCCCAGCGCATCGGAGAAGCCCAGGTGCGGCGTGACGATGCCGATCACCAGATTGATGGGGTTGAACGCCGACAGGATCGGCCCCAGCGGTCCCAGCGTGTTGCCCGCGAACATGCCGCACAGCCCCACCACACCGCCGATGGCGATGACGATGCCCACCGCCGCGATGACCGAGCCGATCGTCCCCTTGCTGCGGATCGACCACTGCAGACCCACCATCACGCAGAAGGCGATGAACGGCACCAGCGCCAGCGGCATGGCGATGGCCCCCTCCGGCAGCATCACGGGCAGCGTGGCGTTCGCCGTACCCCAGTTGGTGGGCACGCTCACCGCACCTCCGTTGCCCAGCCCGCCGAAGAGCACGTACAGGCCCGCCAGCAGCAGCGTGCCCACGGGCACGCACAGCATGGGAATCAGAAACTGCACCAGCCCGCGCAGTTTGCCGTACAGGTACGGCCCCGGCTGGATGGGCGTCGTGAGCAGAATGTCCAGCGAGCCGTCCTCGCGCTCCTTGCTCACGGCGGTCGCGCTCATGTTGAGCGCGGTCAGCGTGATGATGACGATCTCGGCCGCCACGATCACCACCAGCGCGCTGCGGAACTGGTCGGGCGAAAGCGACCCCGTGTGCAGCAGGGCGATGGCGATGAGCGCCACCGTCAGTCCCAGCCCGGCGAAGCCCCAGCGCGACAGCACCGCCGTCAGCGTGGCGCCGCGGGCCACCGCCTCGCGCCACACGATGGGGTTGGCGCCCACGTGCCGGGGCGGGCGCTCGGTGGAGTCCCGCGCCCCCAGACCGAACATCCGGCGGTACCACGGCACCGCGCCCAGTTTCGCACCGATCACCCGCAGCCGGATCGTCGAGAACGCCACCAGCAGCACGCTCGACCCGATTGACAGCCACGCAAAGGCCGCGATCGGCGTGCCCAGCCAGAACTTCGCCAGCCACGACGCCTCCACGCCCGTGAAGTTGTGCGGCGCGTACGTGTTCGAGCGCAGCAGCACCTCGATCACCAGGAAGGGGTTGAGCGGCGTGATCCACGTCGTCAGCATCGTCGCCGAGCCGGTGGCCTGCGGCTGGCGCAACTGGTAGTCGATGGCGTAGGTCACGAACAGGTACATCACCACGGTGATGTAGAACACGAACACCGCCCGTCGCCCCGCCGTGCGCGTGACGCTCAGCGTCACCGCCACCGCCGCCACGAACAGTGCGGCCGCCGCGGCGATCATGTAGCTCAGGAAGATCGACTCGCCCGGCACGCCCCCGAAGAACTGCACCGCCACGAAGAGCGGCAGCGTCGAGAACAGCAGCGCCAGAATGAAGAACAGCCGTCCGAACAGGTTGCCCAGCACGATCTGCAGGTTGTTCAGCGGCGTGGTCAGCAGGATGTCCCACGTGCGGGGGTTGGCCTCCTGCGCGATCGCTCCCGCCATGAACACCGGCGTCAGCAGGCAGATCAGCCCCAGTTGCATGTAGGAGACGATGTAGAACGCCTGCGCCCCCTTGGTCGCCAGCGCGGTGAAGGTGGTGTCGGAGCTGCCGCCCAGAATCAGCAGGAAGAGCGCGGCCATCAGCACCGTGAGGTACCCCACGCGGATGTAGAAGTGCCGCATCCGCTGCGAGCCGCCCTGCACCAGGCGCATGCAGATGGGATTGGTGGGCAGCAGCCGCAGAAGCCAGTTCAGGAAGGCAGGCATGAGCGGGGCATCCTATCGGCGATCACGGGCGACGTGCAACGATCCTCAGCCCGTCCCCCTCTCCCTCTGGAGGAGAGGGCCGGGGTGAGGGTTCGAGGGGCGAGGGATGAGCCACCAGACGCCGGCAGGAACACATCCGAATCCCGGCCGGGGTTGAGTCCCCGAACGCCGCCACGGCTCACAGAGCCGTGGCGCACGAAGACCGCTTGGAGCGCCGTCCCCCCCATCCCCGCCCGTCCGCTGTCACATCACCCCAACATTCCCCCGTCGCCATCTTGACTGAACCCCCTGCGAGGTCTGAAATGGGGGGTGAACGATTCCCCGGCCTGCCGGGCGGCGCGGCCGCTCGTCAGCCGGTTCTCACGGCCAGCCCGCGCGTGCGCGGCGCCCAGCCGGTTCGTGGGCAAGGCGAACACCGCCTTTCACCCGCGAACATAGATTGATGCGAATGATCGGGTTTTCGTGTTGCAGGCGACAGCAAGGTTGAGTTCGAAGCGCCAGACCATCAGCCGGGGGTGGGGTCGGGGGGCGGAAAGGGGAAACGACGGGGCTGGCTCCGGGGGCTGCGCGAGTGGCGGGGGGTGGTGAAGCTCCGTTGATTTGGAGTGTCGGCAGGCAGCATCTGATCAGTTCGGCATCAACGTCGGCGGGGTGGCGCAGGCGATCGGGTGATCCGATCCGCTGTGGCGTCGCCGCAGCGCCTCGCATCGCCACGGGCCGGCCCTTGCGGGAGTTGCTGCCGTGGACCTGTCACCCATCCTTCTCGCCTTCCTCGACCCCTGGCCCATGGCCGCCCTCGGCGTGGTCGTCGGCCTGGTGTTGGGCGTCCTGGGCCTGATCCTCATCACGGGCCGCACCCTGGCCGCCGCCCGGCGCGAATCGGGCGAGATCATCCGCCGCGCCGAGGCCGATGGCGAAGCCGCCCGTCAGCGCATCGAACTCGAGGCCGAGAAGAAAGCCCAGCAGCGTCGAAGCGAACTTGAAGCCGCCCTGGCCAGGGACCGAGCCGAGATCAGGGACGAGCAATCCAAGCTGGCCAAGCGGCTCGACACGCTCGACAGCAAGCTCTCCCTCGTGGCGGAGCGCGAGAAGCGCCTGGACGACCGCGAAACCGCCCTGCGCGAGCACGAGACGGAGCTGGAGCGCACCCGCGCCGAGGTCGCCGACCTGCGGACCTCGCTCAAGGCCCGGCTGCAGCAGGTCTCCGGTCTTACCGAAAAGCAGGCCCACGACCTGTACATGGAGGAAGTCCGACGCGACGCCGAGCACGAGGCCAACCGGCTCACGCAGGAGATTCTCGAAAAGGCCGAAGCCGACGCCCGCGACCGCAGCCGCGAGATCACGCTCATGGCCATCCAGCGCTTCGCCGCGGAGCACGTGGCCGACTCCACCGTGCGATCCGTGAAGGTGCCGACGGACGAGATGAAGGGCCGCATCATCGGGCGCGAGGGCCGCAACATCCGCGCCCTGGAGAAGGCCACCGGCGTGGACATTCTCGTCGACGACACGCCGGGCGTCATCGCCGTTTCCTGCTTCGACCCGATCCGCCGGGCCATCGCCGCCGAAACCCTTCAGAAACTCGTCGCCGACGGGCGCGTGCATCCCTCCCGCATCGAGGAGATGGTCGAGAAGGTCCGCGCCGAGATGACCGAGCGCATCAACAAGATCGGCAACGAGGCCATCATCGAGGCCGACGTGCGCGGGCTGCACCCCAAGATCGTCGAGGCCATGGGCAAGCTGCACTTCCGCACCAGTTACGGCCAGAACGTGCTGCGCCACTCCATCGAGGTCGCCTTCATCAGCCAGATGATCGCCGATCAACTGGGCCTCAACGGGCGCATCGCCCGCCGCTGCGGCTTCCTGCACGACATCGGCAAGGCCATGGACCACGAGATGGAGGGCGGCCACCCCGCCATCGGCATGGAGTTCGCCCGCAAGTACGGCGAGAAGTCCGAAGCCGTGCTCAACGCCATCGGCGGGCACCACGGCGACATCGAGTCCACCACGCCCTACACGCCCATCGTCATGGCGGCCGACGCCATCTCCGGCGCCCGTCCGGGGGCCCGCCGCGAGAGCATGGAGATGTACATCAAGCGTCTGGAGCAGCTGGAGGGCATCGCCCGCGAGCAGCCGCACGTGACCGAGGCCCACGCCATCCAGGCCGGGCGCGAGGTGCGCGTGATCGTGGATGCCAAGCGCGCCACCGATGAGGACGCCTTCACGATTTCACGCAACATCGCCAAGGCGGTGGAGGAGCAGATGACCTTCCCCGGCGAGATCAAGGTGACGGTGCTGCGCGAGGTGCGGGCGGAGGCGGTGGCGCGGTGAGCGACTTGAGCAGCACGATGTAAGACGCGGAAATGATCGAGCGCGGGCCTAGTGCTGGCCCGCTCCGTTCACCGGCTCATCCGCACCGATCGCGACAAGTTGTCGCCATGTCCGCCGATCCTTGACAAACGGTGCGAGATCACGATGCTGGTACAACTCGCGGAAAGCACGATGCTCCAGATGCATCTGGTATTCCGGGCGGGAGGGCGTGCTCCCTGGGAACCCCGACTGAACTGCGCCGATCAGCCGGGGTCCATGCTCATCCAACACGACTGGGTAGGTCACCGCGACCTTCATGCGATCCACACCGGCATCAAACGGTTTGTACCACATACCCGAGCCCATGATGCTGACCCCCCGTCCCTGAAGTGAGCCGCGCACACCGTCCTGGCCCTGTCCATCGAACAACTCCGCGGAAGTGCTGAACATCAACCGCATGAGGATCATTGGCTGCGTATAGGCCTCAGTCTGGCACCTTCTCTTGTGCGTCTGCCATGCGCGATCGAGATAGATCAGCAAAATCCGCTCCATGGACTCGTCGTCGAGAGCTTGCAGGGCATCGGCGAGCACGAGATACCGCTGCCATTCCTCGGCGGTGAAATCACGATCGCCCCACGCGGGAAGCCGTTCGATAAGCGTGGCGATGTCGGAGTACTCGGTCCACTTCAGAGGCATGTCGCGCGCGTTCGTCTGATTCTCCTGAAGTCTGCCGCCCGTCAGGGTCAGCGACAGCGCCACCAACACGATCGACAAGGGCGCACTTCGCCAGGGTGATGTGTGAACCATGATCAACCTCCGTACAGAATCTCACTTCACGTCGTCGCTCAATCAGGGGATGTACTCCACATCAGTCGGCGAAGTCCCTTCGCAGCAATCCCACTTGACAATTGCGGTGCGGCTCGTCTTTGCTCGGTGGTTGTCCCACCAATCCGGCGGCTGTGAGTAGAGTCGGTATCGAAAACCACCCGTATCCCAACTGGTGATGCAATGACAGGGAAGTGAACTGACGGGAATCACGCCCGACCGTGCGCCGTTGAACGGGTTCACGCCATCCGAAAAGTCTGTCATACAGAAGTACCGAACGTCTGCCGTGACAAGCAACTCGCCTTTCGTGCCATCGCCACATCCCGGCGACGCCCAGTGGAAGAAATCGCATTCTGATGTGATCGGCGCCCACGGGGTTGATTGCGGAGCCACCGGTACTTCCTCGTAGTACACGAAACAATCGTCATCCGGCAGATCGCCCGGGCATGTCGTGCATGTCGCACAGACCGTGACCCGCTGCACAAACACCCCGACCTCTGGTGAGCACGGATTGATGTCATCGAGTCGATACCGGCGCGGATGGCGGTACGTGGCGCAGTTCCCGGCGGTATCGGGTTCGTTCGGACACGCGATAATGTCAATCCCAAGCGGCATATCCACAGAATACCAAGCGACTCCTGTGAGATCAACACACGCTTCAGACTCCAACGGGATCGTGCGGTGGAATGACTCCGAGAACCCCACCGCGTCCCACCCGCCGCTACCTCGCCGCAACGGTGGGATTCTCAAGGCGTCATTCCACCCGGCTCCCCACGATCGCACTCTCCCCACCCCCTCCCGCCGGGAGAGGGGGCGGCCCCGCGACTCCGCCGCTGGCAAGCCCGAAGGGCAGACCCAATCAGAGCCCGGGGCAACGCCCCGGGTCGAGGCCGCGCGCGGTAGGATGCACGCGAGAGCGATTGACCGAATCACCAAGCGGGGACGCCTGAAATGAGTTACGACCTGTATGTCTACAGAACGCCGCCCGGCCGCGATCCGGAGCAGGTGATCGAGGAACTCATCGAGGCGGAGGAGACGCTGACACCGCTCGATCTTGACGAGGATCCCGCGATGGATCGCTGGTTCGCCGAGATCGAGGCGGTGGTCGATGCGTTCGGTGCGGCCAATCGCGAAACCGGTTTTCTCGCGATCAATATCCCGTACCACGACTCCGGTCGGGAGGCCCAGCGCATCTTCGACCGGCTCGCCGCGGTGCTGCAGCGGGCGTGCATCCAGGGTGGCCTGACCGTTTTTGATCCGCAGGAAGGCCGCGTCATCAACCCCCGGCGCGATCTTGGCATGATGCTGCGGGGCAACGAGCGCGGCGTCAGGATCGTGCGCGAAGTCGCCCCGCGAAACCCGCGTGGCGGTGGTGCTCCCCTCGCCCGAGGGCAAGCCGACGCGCGCTGGTGGCACTTCTGGCGCGCTGGTGGCGGTTCTGGTAGGCGCGACGGGGCCGGCGGGACGCTCATGCGCAACGCGGTGTTTGTGCTCGTGTTTGCATGGATTGCCATAGTGAATCCGATCGGCTGGTCACGTCCGGACAGGGCCTGATTGTTGGGTGTTGTTCAGGCGAGTCAGAAGGCGCACGTGCGGTCGCGGGGCGGCTCGGGTGTGTGGGCGTCAGTGGGAATGCATCAGGAGGCCAGTGTGTCCTTCCCGTGAACACACTGCACGGGAGTCCGCCATGCGCCAGACCCTCATCCTCGCTTCGCTCGGCGTGCTGCTCGTCATCCTCGCCGGCTGCCATCGCGGCTCTCACGTGTACTCGCGCGTGTCATACGCCTCGTACGGCCCGGCGTACTACGACGACCATTGCGACCCCGTGGTCGTGCATCACGTGCGGCACGTGCATTCCACGCGCCATGGCCGCCATCATGGCGGGCCGCCGGTCCACCTGCCGCGTCGCGCGCCGCACTGCGGGTACTGATCGCCGCGTCACGCTTCGCGGGGTGGTTCGACCGACGGCGGCTCCTGATCGGACTGATCGCGCCCGACGCGCTGCAGCGGAATCGGCGCATCCACCGACCGGATGTGAATGTCCTGCTGCGGGAAGGCGATTTCGACGCCCTGCTCGCGGAAGGCGCGGTCGATGGCCATGTTCAGTTCATCGCGCACCTGCATGTTGTGGTCCACGCTGGCCACGAAGCAGCGCAGTTCGAAATCCAGTGAACTGGCGCCGAAGCCGATGAAGAGCGCCCGCGGCGGGGGGTCGCGCAGCACCAGCGGGTTCCTCGCCGCCATGTCCAGCAGCACCTGCTTGGCCTTCTCGGTGTCCGAGCCGTAGGCGATGCCGACGGTGATGCGCACGCGCAGCGTCGAGTCGGAGAGCGTCCAGTTCATCACCCGGCCCGTGACGAACTCCTTGTTGGGGATGATGAGCTCCTTGCGGTCCCAGTCGGTGATGGTGGTGGCCCGCATGCGGATCTTGGACACCACGCCCGACACGTCGCCCACGGTGACCACGTCGCCCACGCGGATGGGGCGCTCGAACAGGATGATGATGCCCGAGACGAAGTTGGCGAAGATCTCCTGAAGTCCGAAGCCCAGTCCGAAGGTGATGGCCGCCGCCAGCCACTGCACCTTGGACCAGCCGATGCCCACGGCGTTGAACCCCAGCACCACGCCCACGATGACGATGACGTAGCGCACCAGGGTGGTGACCGCGTAGCGCGCGCTGGGCGTGAGCGGCAGTCGCTGGAGGATGGTGATCTCCAGCAGGCCGGGGATGTTGCGGCTTACCGCGTAGGTGACGATGAAGATGATCAGCGCGATGGCCAGGTGCGTGAGCGTGATGTCCGCCGCGATGATGGATGAGATGCCGTCGGCGTCGGTGACGGTGCGCGAATCGTGCCAGATCACGATCGTGTCGAGGATGCGGAAGGCGGGCATGACCTCGGCCCAGACCCACGCCAGTCCGATGACCAGGGCGAAGACCGCCGCCACGCCCAGCAGCCGCTTGGACTGCTCGCTGACCGCCGCCACGTCGATGCCTTCCTCCTGTGGGGCGGCGGAGGCGATTTCGCCGGTTTCCGCGGATGGCGCCGCCGCCTGCTCGGCCATGGCGGCCCGCTTCCTGCGCCACTGCTCGATGGCGATGCGCCGCTGCGTGAGCGTGAGCCAGCGCATGAACATGGCGTGGGCGGTGACGATCGTGAGCACCAGAATGGCGGAGGAGAGAAGCCGGCTCTCGAGCTGCAGCGCGGTGTAGTGCCAGCCCACCAGCGACGCCGCGGCCAGGGCGGCGGGCGCCAGCACCAGCCCCCAGAACCACAGGGTCTGGAGCCGGTCGATCCACCCGCCCCGGTAGCGGGCGATGACGTCGCGCAGCACGCCCCGGTCCGGGTGGAACACACGATGCGCGAAGACCGCGCCGCCCAGCAGCGCCAGGGCGAACGCCAGGCGGGAGAGCGCCTCCAGCGGTTCGCGGGCGCGCTCCTCGGCGGCGTCGGCCACGCCGATGACGAACGCCGCCGGCATGGCGATCAGCACCAGCCAGCGCAGGTGGTGGCGCACCAGCCGCAGCGAATCGGCGCGCCACCCCAGGTGGGCGTCGCCCACGCCGTCGGGGCGGCAGAGAATGCGAAGCACCTCGGTGCCGAACAGCAGGATGGCGACGCCCCGCAGGCCCGACGCCAGCGCCGCCCCGAAGCCGGACTGCACCGTGCCCGAGGTGAGTCGCCACGCGACGATCGCCAAGGCCAGCGGGCCGATCGCCGCCAGCACGGGGGTCAGCACGGCGGCGGCGAAGGTCCAGGTGAAGCGGTCGGTCGTCGGCTTGCGGACCTTTTCCGCGAGCACGTCGAACTGTCGGGCCAGCCGAGTCCGAGACACGAATAGGGCCGCCAGCAGCAGAATGGTGGACAGGTAGACCAGCGGATACTGGCGGGCGTCGGTCCACAGCAGTTGCGCGGTCTCGCGCCAGGCGTCCGGGCGGGCGAACCACTTCATGGCCTCCCACGACAGCCGCAGATCCTTCATCTGCACCACTTCGCGGCTCTGAATCCAGAGGATGCGCTCGTCGATGAAGGCGCGGTACTCGATGACCAGCGCGATCAACTCGCGCTCGAGGCGCTGAAGCTCGGGCAGGGTCGTGTCAACGTAATCGTCGAGCGTGCCGACCAGTCGCGCGAGGGTTTCCTGCTGGCGCACCATCGCCTCGCGGGCCGCGACGCGGACCAGGTCCAGGCGTTCCGGCGCGACGGGGGGATCGGCCTGGGCGATGCGGGCGTCGAGCGCCGCGTCCAGCTCCACCAGGTCGTTGAGGGCGTCGTGGTACTGGTTCGACTCAAGCTGCAGTTCGCGCAGCGACTTCTGCCGGATCACCGTGGCGCGCTGATGGGCCCGCGCATCGGGCAGACGCGACCGCTGGTTGCGCAGGTGAAGACCGATGGTGTCAGACAGCCCGGCGACCTCGGCCTGCTCCCGCGATTTCCGGTACGACTCGCGCCACGTCTGGAGGAGTCGTTCGAGCTGTTGGCGCTCGGCGGTGGCCTCGGTGATCGTGGTGGTCAGTTCCGCCACGCGCGTGGCGAGTTCGGTGTTGCGGGCGACGATGTGCTGCACCAGCGGGTGCTGAAAGGCGGCGGCCCGCTGCTCCGCTTCGGCCTGGCGTCGGGCCGCCTCCGCCGCCTCGGCGCGCTTGCGGTTGAGCGCCTCCTCCAGGGCCCGGATCGTGCGCTCCGCGATGACCACGTTGCGGTCCGCCTGCTGCACGCGCAGGGGCATGACGGTCTTGCGCGCCTCGTAGCTTCGACCCTCGGCGTCCAGCTTGGCGATCAGCCCCTCGACCAGACGGATCTCGGCGAGCAGCGCCAGCCGGCGGGCTTCCGCCACCGGCGGAGGATCGTTGGGGTCGCCCCCGGCGCCGAGGCGCGAACGCAGTTCCGCCAGCCGGTTGATGGCCTCGGCGCTCTCGGTGGCCAGCGCGCCCAGGCGCTGCGTGCGCCGGGCCAGGTCGCCCTCGACGGCGGTCCGCTGCGTGCGAGCGGCGTCGAGCGCGTGACGGGCCGTCTCCAGCCGCGCGGTGATGTCCTCCGCGGTCAGCGCCGGATCGACCGCCGGCACCGCGGACTCGATGGGGGCGGCGATCTCCGTCTGAATCGCCGCGGCCCGGTCCGGCGCGGTGCGGGCCAGTTCGAGCAGTTGCTGCGACTCCGCCTGCAGCGTCGCCAGGGTCTGCAGATGCGACTGGGCCTGCTTGAGCAGCGCCAGCCGCGCCTTTTCCACCTCGTCGAGCGCTCCAGCGGCCTCCTTCTCGACCAGCGGGGCGATGAGCGGCTCGATCTGCGACAGGTCCACCGGTTGGGCGGTGGGGGGCGAGGCGGGGGGGTCCGACGGGGGGGGCGATGGTGGTGTCTGCTGCGCCGGCGCGGCGATGGCGACGCCCGCGCCCACCACGAGGCATGCGGCCCATGCCAGCCCCCGACGCACATGAGTCCGGACGCGCCGCATCATCGACCCGTCTCCATCATGGCGTTCGCCATGCGGGCCGCCAGGTCGCGGCCTGTTCCCGCATCCAGTTTGCCGGCGTTCCAGATGAGCCCCAGCCCGGCGCCCTCGAATCTTGGAATGACATGGAAATGTACATGATCCACGACCTGGTGCGCCGCCCGGCCGTTGTTCTGCAGCACGTTGTAGGCGGTGCATCCCGTGGCCCGCATCACTGCGCGGCACAGCCGGGGAAGCGCGCGACCCAGAGCCGCGGCGCTCTCATCCGACAACTCGTGCAGGTGGGCCTTGGCCTCCCTGGGAATCAGCAGCGTGTGGCCGGTCGAAAGCGGGCCGATGTCGAGAAAGGCGACTACGTGTTCATCCTCGTACACCTTGTGGCACGGAATCTCGCCGCGGATGATCTTGGAGAAGATGGTCTCGGGCATGGGAGTGTCCAGAGGAGAACGGGAGAACAGGAGAGCGGGAGAACAGAATGTGTGACGGGCCGGGGCACCAAACGCCGGGGGCCGACGACGGCTCCAAACCCGAACCGATCACCGACAACTCACTGCTCCTACATTTCATCCAGCAGCAGTTCCTCCGCGTCCGCACGGTGCTCCTGCGTGGGGTCGATCTGCAGATACCCGCTCAGCCAGCGCACGCCCACGTAGAACGGAATGGTGTCCAGCAAGGCGCAGACGAATTTGAAGGCGTACCCCGTCGCCATGAGCAGCAGCAGTTGAGGCGTCGCCGCTCGATCCGCGGCGATGATGCCGTCCAGGCCCCCCGCCCAGTAGGTGATGGTGATCACCGCCACCGTGTCCACCATCTGACTCACCATCGTGGAGCCGTTGTTGCGCAGCCACAGGTGCCTGCCATTGGTCAGCCGCTTCCAGAAGTGGAAGACGTACACGTCGCAGAACTGGGCGGCCAGGTAGGCCATCATCGAGGCGGTGACCGCGCCGAAGGCCAGCCGCCGCACTTCAAAGAAGGCGGGCGACTCGCTTCCCGGCAGCACGCCCCCCAGCCACAGGATGAACACCACCCAGATGTTGAGCAGAAAACCAACCCATACCACCGCGTTGGCCCGCGCCCGGCCGTAGAACTCGCTGATGAAGTCGGTGCAGAGGAACGTGATCGGATAGGGCAGCACGCCGACCGCCACCGCGAAGGAGTACGTGCCGAACGTTCCCCACGACCATCCGGCTCCCGCCCCGGCGTCGCCGCCATCCGCGGGTGGGGTGTAGCTGGCCAGGGCGATGAACCGCGTCACGCCGAGGATGTTGAGCATCGCCAGCGTGCCCAGAAACAGTCCGGCGAGGACGAGAAACACCCGCTCCCGACGCGCGTGCAGGTGCGAGGCCTCGATGGGGTGCAGTCGCGGCGCGGACTTGCTCTTGGTGACGGCCATGCGTGAGAGGATACCGGGCGCATGGGGCGGGGCCAACCGCGTCTACACTCCAGCGTGCTTGATCTCAACGCCCTGCCGCTGCCGGATCTCTTCCACGCCCTCACCGCCGACGGGCTGCTCCGCCGCACGCTGGAGATCGCCAGGAACGAGGATCTCGGGGCGGCGGGCGATATCACGACCGACTCGATCATTCCCGAAGACGCAATCGCCAGCGCCACGCTTGGCGCCCGAAGGCCGGGCGTGGTGGCGGGGCTGGCCGCCGTTCCGCTGCTGCTGGATGTGTTCGGATGCCCGGCTGACGTGGCGATCAGGCGGCCCGATGGTTCCCGATGCCAGGCCGGCGACGTGCTGGCCCGGCTGGAAGGCCCGCTGCGGGGCATCCTGGCGATCGAGCGCACGCTGCTCAACCTGATCGGTCGGCTTTCAGGCGTCGCCACCATCACCGACGCCCACGTGCAGCAGGTGCGCGGCACGGGAGCCGTGGTCTGCGACACGCGCAAGACCACGCCCGGACTTCGCGGCGTGGAGAAGTACGCGGTGCGCTGCGGGGGCGGCACCTTGCACCGAGTCGGGCTGTATGACGCTGCCCTCTACAAGGACAACCACCTCGCCCACGTTCCGACCGTCGGCCTGACGCAGGCGATCAATCGTGCCGTCCGCGCGGTGCGCGCTTCCGCGTCTCCGCGATTCGTTGAGGTGGAAGTCGATTCGCTCGCTCAGCTGGAGGCGGTGCTGGCCTGTGAAGAAGGTCTGGTGGATGTCATTCTGCTCGACAACATGCCGCTCCAGATGCTGCGCGAGGCGGTGGAGAAGCGCAACCGGTCGGGTCGCCGCGTGCTGCTGGAAGCGTCGGGCGGCGTGTCGCTTGGCGCCATTCGCGCCATCGCGGAGTCGGGCGTCGAGCGTGTCTCCGTGGGGGCGATCACGCATTCCGCGCCTGCGCTCGACGTGGGACTGGACATCGAACCGTCGTGAACGAGATTCCTCTCGAGCAATGGCCTGATCGGCTGAACGCGGCCATCGACCGGCTTGCCGCGTCGGGATCACCGCTGCGCCGCGCCGTGGTGCTGCGCGAGGTGGATTCGACGCAGGACGCCGCGATCCGCTTGAACGCCAAGCCAGGCGACGTGATCGTGGCGTGGGAGCAGACGCGCGGTCGCGGACGGCTGGGGCGGCGGTGGTCCGGCGGCGCGGAGCGGGCTCGCGGGTCGAGCGGCGCACCGGCAGGCGCCGCCGTCACGTTCACCCTGCCCGCTGGCGTCTCCGAACGCCTCTCTCTCCTGGCGGGGGTCGCAGCGGCGGAGGCGGTGGAATCACACCTGAACCGTCCCGTGCGGCTCAAGTGGCCGAACGATGTGATCGTTGACGGACGCAAGATCGCGGGCGTGCTGGTGGAGCAGGATCGCGCCGTCGCACGCGTGGGCGTCGGCATCAACGTGTCGCAGTGCGACTGGCCGGACGACCTGCGGTCCATCGCCATTTCGCTGGCCCAGGCGGGCGCGTGCGTAGATCGGCTGGTCGTGATTGAAACGCTCATCGGCGCGCTGTCGCGATGCTGGGTGGCGACCGATGACGCTCTGAAGGAGGCGTTCCGCCGACGCGACCTGCTCACCGGCGCTCACGCCGTGCTGCGCCACGACGGACGGGAGTATGAAGGCGCCATCATTGGGATCGACCCAACGAGGGGGTTGACGATCGAGACCATCGAAGGCCCCCGGGTGCTGCCAGCCGCCACAACGACCATCGTTCGGGTTGAGACGGACGGATTCGCCCGTGCCTGACGCTCGCCCCCGAGGCGCATCTGGCCGATAGACTGTTCTGGCGGCATGTCGCGGCTCCGCGAGCCGTGCGGTGTCGGGTGGAGTCAGCTCCGTTGCACCGCCGAATCGGCCGTGGCCCGCCGTGGAGCGTTTGCGGATGGTCAATCCGGTCGTCATCCTGGGCGTGCTCATCGGCGTGTTGTCGCCGATGATGGTCGGAGCGCAGGAGCGTCATGATCTTCGTCGCGATGATCGGGCGGACTTCGGTCCGCCCGTCGATCAGGGCATCGAGGACGTCGGCGCCGGTCTGGCGCGAAGTGGTCGCGTGATCGACCCCGGGCTGCGCGTGCCGTCCGGCTTTCAGCAGGTCTATCGAGTGCCGGGGCGGCCCGGCTGGCTGATGCGCGTGGATGGCGCGATCTATGCTCTCTTCCGCGAGAGCGTGTACGACGAGCGCGGACCGTTGATTCCGCCGGGGACGATCTTCCACATCGGCGGGATTCCCCTGGAGCCGATGGCGCCGCATCCGGATCTGATCGCCCGTTCCAATCGCCTGGATGCCCGGCTGAAGGCGATTCCGCTGTTGCACCAGCGGGCGGACCCGCGGATCACCGCGCAGTCGCCGAGTGTGATGCGGGAGTCGAACGCCGCGAGGCCGACGCCGCAACCGGCGCCGCTCACCGAAGCCCTGCGGGGCGGCATCGTGGATGACGGGCCGTACCGTCGCGTCCGTCTGCGTGAGCTGCTGCTGGCCGCCGCCGACGCGGAGCGCCGCCGCAAGGGCGAAGGCGCTGAGTAACGCGGCGCGTCAGGCGATGGTTTCGGTTTCCGGCAGGCGCCGGCCTGCCGACGAGAAGACGAAGCTCTTGCCCTCGTAATCCACGCGGATGGTGTCGCCCGGTCTCGCCTCGCCCGCGAGGATGCGCGACGCCACCTCGTTCTCGATGCGCTGCTGGATGACCCGCTTGAGCGGTCGGGCGCCGAACTGCGGATCCCACCCTTCCTCCGCCAGCGCCTTGACGGCCGCCTCGCTGAGCTCCAGCGAGAGCCCCCGATCGGCCAGCCGCGTGCGCAGGTGCTTGAGCTGAATCTCGATGATGCCGCGCAGCTGCTCGCGCGTGAGCTGGTGGAAGACCACCGTCTCGTCGATGCGGTTGAGCAGTTCGGGGCGAAGGGTCTTCTTGAGCAGGTCGCGCATGTGCGCCTCGATCTCGTAGTCCTCCGCGCCCTTCTCGGCCATGTCGAGGATCATCTGCGAACCGAGGTTGCTGGTCATCACGATGATCGTGTTGCGGAAGTCCACGGTGCGGCCGTGCCCGTCGGTGAGTCGGCCTTCGTCAAGCACCTGCAGGAGCACGTTGCTGACGTCGGGGTGGGCCTTCTCCATCTCGTCGAACAGGATGACGGAATAGGGTCGGCGGCGCACGGCCTCGGTGAGGCGGCCGCCCTCCTCGTAGCCCACGTAGCCGGGGGGCGCGCCGATCAGACGGGCCACCGCGTGCTGCTCCATGAACTCCGACATGTCGATGCGGACCATCGCCTCGTCGGTGTCGAAGAGGAACTCCGCCAGCGCCTTGCACAACTCCGTCTTGCCCACGCCGGTCGGGCCGAGGAACAGGAACGACCCGATGGGCCGCTTGGCGTCGCCCAGCCCGGCGCGGCTGCGGCGCACGGCGTCGGAGACGGCCTTGACTGCGTCATCCTGCCCCACCACGCGGCGGCGCAGCTCGCCCTCCATGCGCAGCAGTTTCTCACGCTCGCTCTCGACGAGCCGCGACACGGGAATGCCCGTCCACTTGGCGACGACCTCGGCGATCTGCTCAGCGTCCACCTCCTCCTTCACCAGCGCCTGGCCTTGGGCCTGTCGCTTCGCGAGCGTGGCTTCCGCCTGCCTGAGCCGGGCGTCGAGATCGCGCAGTTCGCCGTACTGGATGCGAGCGGCGGCCTCCAGGTCGCCCTGCCGCTGCCGCTGCTCCAGCTCGATGCGCTTCTGATCGATCAGTTCCTTGACGCGCTTGATCTCGTCAAGCTCCTTCTTTTCGACCTCCCACTGCGCCGTGAGCGTGCGGTTGCGCTCATTGAGTTCGGCGAGTTCCTGCTCGATGGTGGCCAGCCGCTTCTTCGACTCCGGGTCGTTCTCGATCTTGAGGGCTTCGCGCTCGATCTCCAGTTGCATGATGCGGCGGCGAAGTTCGTCGATCTCCACCGGCATCGAATCGTTCTCGATGCGCAGTCGGCTCGCGGCCTCATCGAGCAGGTCAATGGCCTTGTCGGGCAGGAAGCGGTCGGCAATGTACCGGTGGCTGAGCGTGGCGGCGGTGACCAGCGCGCCGTCCTGGATGCGCACGCCGTGGTGCGCCTCGTAGCGCGGCTTGAGCCCGCGCAGGATGGCGATGGTGTCCTCAACGCTCGGCTCGCCCACGTAGATCGGCTGGAAGCGCCGCTCGAAGGCGGCGTCCCTCTCGATGTGCTGGCGGTATTCATCCAGCGTGGTGGCGCCGATGCAGCGCAGCTCGCCGCGGGCCAGGGCGGGCTTGAGCAGGTTGCCGGCGCTCACCGCGCCTTCCGCCGCGCCCGCGCCCACGATCGTGTGCAGCTCGTCGATGAAGAGGATGATGCGTCCCTCGCTGGCGGCCACCTCGCGCAGCACGGCCTTGAGCCGCTCCTCGAACTCGCCCCGGAACTTGGCGCCCGCGAGCAGCTGGCCCACATCCAGCGTGACAATGCGTGACTGCCGCATTGACGCCGGGCAGTCGCCGTTGACGATGCGCAGGGCCAGCCCCTCGGCGATGGCCGTCTTGCCCACGCCCGGCTCGCCGATGAGCACGGGGTTGTTCTTGGTGCGCCGCGAGAGCACCTGCATGCAGCGGCGGATTTCATCATCGCGCCCGATCACCGGGTCGAGTTTGCCGGACTGGGCGCGCTCGTTCAGGTCGATGCCGTACTTCTTGAGCGCCTCGTAGGTGGTCTCCTGGTCCTGGTCGGTGATGTTGGTCACGCCCGAGGCCTGGCGCAGGGCCTTCACCGCGCCAAGCAGCCGCTTGCGGTCCAGCCCGAGCACGGAGAGGATCTCCTTGGCGTTGGACTTCACGTCCGCCAGCGCGATGAGCAGGTGCTCGGACGAGGTGTAAGCGTCACCAAGATCCTTGGTTTCCTTCTCCGCCGCCTGCACCACCTGCATGAACGCGGCGGACATCTGCGGCTGCCGCGCCGTGCCTGAGATGGTCGGCATGCGGTTCAGTTCGGTCGAGGCGATGCGGGCGACCTGGTCTGGCTGCACGCCGGCCTTGCCGATGATGGAGCGCGCGATGCCGCCCTCATCCTCCAGAAGCGCCACCAGCAGGTGCAACGGCGTCAACTCGGCGTGGCCCTTGGCCAGCGTGTCCTGCGAGGCGGCGGCGATGGCTTCCTGGGCCAGCGACGTGAACTTGTCCATTCGCATGATCTGTTCCTGCCGGGAGCGTTCGGGCGTCGGGCGGGAGAAAAGGGCGGAGCGCGGAGGGGAGGAGAGAGAAGACACCCTCGCGCGCTCACGCCGTGGATTCCCACCAATCCACCCGAGGATGTGCAAACGGGATGCCCGCTCCCCAGGCGGCTGGCGGGGGCGAAATCACGTGTATTGCTGCCAGAACGGCAGTCTTGTTCATCAACGCAGCCGTCTCGGCTGCGATCGGGGTGGTCGTGGTGACGCCTGCCCCACCATACGAACCACTTACTCCCCCGTACTCAGCCGCACGAACTGCTCGTACAGTCCGGCGTACACCCCACCCTGGGCCACCAGTTGATCGTGCGTGCCGCGCTCAATGATGCGGCCTCGTTCCATGACCAGCACCAGGTCGGCGCGGCGGACGGTGGAGAGCCGGTGGGCGATGACGAAACTGGTTCGCCCCTCCAGCAGACGTTCAATGGCGGCCTGGATGCGTGACTCCGTCACGGCGTCCACCGCGCTGGTGGCTTCATCGAGCAGCAGAATGCGCGGACGGGCGATCATGGCTCGTGCGAAGCACACCAGTTGCCGCTGGCCGAGGGACAGATTCTCGCCGCGCTCGCCCACCTCGCTGGCCAGCCCGTGCGGCAGCGACTCCAGCACGTCGAGGCAGCCCAGCCGCTCGCACACCGCTCGCACTTCGTCGTCGGTGGCCTCAGGGCGGCCGAAGCGGATGTTCTCAGTCACCGTGCCATAGAACAGGAAGTGCTGCTGCGTCACCATCGCGGTCTGGGCGTGCAGGTCGTCGGAGTGGATGTCGCGGATCGGAACGCCGTCAATCAGAATGTCGCCCGCGTTGTGCTCATAGAACTTCGCCAGAAGCGACGCGATGGTGGTCTTCCCCGCCCCGGTGTGGCCCACGATGGCGATGGTCTGGCCCGGCTCGGCGGTGAAGGACACGTCCTGAATGACGGGCCGGTCCGGCGCGTACCCGAAGCCCGCGTGGCGGAACTCCACGCGCGCGCCCTGCCCGGTGCGGGGCAGGGGGACGGGTTTCTCCGGTTCACGGACGGTGGAAGGGGTGTCAAGCAGGGTGAAGACTCGCTCGCCCCCCGCCATGGCCTGCAGCGTCATGTTGTACATTTCGCCCAGCACGGTGATGGGCTGGAAGAAGGGGCGCGACATGAGCATCACGCCGATCAGGGCGCCCACGGTCATCAGTCCTTCCTGCACGCGCCAGCCGCCCAGCAGGAGCGCGATCACGATGAACGCCTGGCCGGCGAACTCCAGTGTTGGCACGTAGCGCCCGTGGGCCCGCGCCTCGCGCAGGTTGTTGCGCCGGTGCTCCATGTTCAGATCATGGAACATGGCGGCGTTGCGTCCTTCGCGTACAAACGCCTGCGTCACGCGGATGCCCGCTACCGACTCGGCCAGGTTGGCGGTCAGGCGGCTGAAACTGGCCCGCACCTCGCGGTGTGCCACCGAGAGGCGTTGGCGGAAGTAGTGGTTGATGCCGTACACCACCGGCGCGATGAGCGCCAGCGCGCCGAGCATCCACAGGTCGTAGAGCGCGATGGCGAAGGCCGCGTAGGCCATCTGCAGGGCGGCGATGAGCGTTCGCGGAATGACCTGCGACACCGCGCTGCGAATCTGGTCGATGTCGCTGCCCCCCCGCGCGATGATCCAGCCGACCTTGGTGCGGTCGAAGTAGCTCATCCCCAGACGGTGCAGGTGGCGGAAGAGCGCCGCCCGCAGATCATGAGCCACGCGCTCGGCCATGAGCGCCACGAGCACGAAGCGCACCTTCATCACCACGACCCACAGCAGGCCGAGGAGCGCAATCAGCCCCGCGCCCAGCCACACGCCCGTGCCCGCGGGGATGCCCCACGACTCCTCGAACGCCGCGGGCGACACCACCGGCCCGGCGATCACCAGCCCGGCCGCGTGCGGCAACGCGCCGTTGAGCAGCGCCAGCCCCGTGGCGAACACCGCGATCCACCAGAACAATCCGCGATAACGCAGCATGTGCCGCAGGATGCGGCGCGAAATCGCCCAGTCCAGCGGCTTGGCGCGGTCGCCCATCGAGTCCGCAGCGGAGACGACCGCCAGCCGATTCCGATCGCGAAGCGCTGCGGCGGTGGGGGAGGTCGGGCTCATGCGGCGCCTCCTCCGTGGCTGTTCGGCGAGCGCAGAATGAAAGCGCCCTCACCCCGGCCCTCTCCCGGAGGGGCGGGGGGAGCGGCGCTCTCACCCAGTTCCTCCCCCGTCAGGAGAGGGGGTGTGACGCCCTTATCGCCGTCGGTGTCCCGCCCGGCTCGCTCAGCGGCTTCCTCCTGCAACTGGGCCAGCGCCGCATCGCGGTAGTGTCCGTCACGAAGCATCAGGTCGTTGTGCGTCCCCTCGGCGACGAGGCGGCCGCCCTCGATCACCAGCACGCGGTCCGCGCGTCGCAGCGTGCTGAGCCGGTGCGAGACGATGATCGTGGTGCGATCACGGCTTGTGCGGGCGATGGCCTTCTCGATGCGCGCCTCGGTTTCCGCGTCCACCGCGCTCATGGCGTCATCGAGAATCAGGATGCGCGGTTCGATGAGCAGCGCCCTGGCGAGCGACAGTCGCTGCCGCTCGCCGCCGGAGAGCGTTACGCCTCGCTCACCGATGATGGTGTCGGCGCCGTGCTCGAGCCGCGGGACGAGCTCCGCCGCCCCGGCGGTGGCGATGGCGGCGTCGATGCGCGTGGGATCGGCATTCGGCCTTCCGAACGCCACGTTGGCGGCGACGGTGTTAGAGAACAGGTACGGCTCCTGGAACACGAATCCGATCGAGCGGCGCAACTCATCAAGGTCGCGCTCGCGCACGTCCACCCCGTCCACCAGCACCTGCCCGACCGTCGGGTCGTGAAAACGCGCGATCAGTTGCAGCAGCGTCGTCTTGCCGGACCCGGTGGGGCCGACGATGGCGATGGTCTCTCCGGGCGCGACCGAAAAGGAAAGATCGCGCAGCACCGGTTCATCCGGCCTGTAGCCGAATGACACGCCGCGAAACTCCACCGCGCCGAGCTGGCTGGCCTGCGGCGGGGTGGGACGGGAAGGCGAGGTGATCGATGGCTCCTCATCCAGAATCTCGAACACGCGCTCGGCGCCGATCATCGCCTCGGGCAGCTGGCCAGCCACCTGCACGATGCCTTCCAGTTGTCCCGAGAGCGTGCGCAGCAGCCCGAAGAAGACCCACATGGATCCCAGCGCGATGCCGCCTCCCTCCGGCCCCACGAGCACCAGGAACCCGCCGTAGCCCACCAGCACGGCCACGCTCATCCACGAGGTGCCCATGATCCAGGGCATGTGGTTGCTCATCAGGGTCCACAGCGACATGCGTTGGTCCCGGGCGTCGGCGCTCTGACGCTCGAAGCGGTCGATCTGGTAGTGCTCGCGCCCGAAGGCCCGCACCACGCGGATCCCTTGCACGCCCTCGGAGAGTCGTGTCGTCAGGTTGTCGAGCAGCTCGCGCTGCACACGGAACGCCGGCGCCGCCCGCCTGGCGAATCGCATCATCACCCACGCCTGCACCACGATGAACGCCAGGCACGCCAGCGTCAGCCAGGCGTGGATCATGAGCATGGCGGCCAGGTACACCATGAGCGTGACCACCGACGTCAGCGCGCGGATCAGCACGCCCTGGATGAACTGTCGCACGGACTGCACGTCGCCTGTGACTCGGTTGATGATGGTGCCCGAGTCATGCGTGTCGAAGAAGGAGAAGGGCAGGCGCTGCAGTCGTTCGTAGACCTCATCCCGCAACCGCACCACGATGGCCTGGGCGAGCAGCTCATCGGTGACGCGCTCGGCGTAGTAGCCGAAGGCGCGGACGATGCCGAACAGCAGCGCGGCACCGGCGGTGTAGAGCAGCAGCCGCATGAAGGGCGCGTCATCGGGGGGCGTCAACCCCAGCGGCCAGGATGGGGCGGGAGCGCTGGCATCGGCGTGATGGCGCAGCACGTCCACGGCCAGCCCAGCGCTGACCAGTTCGCCCACCGCCATCACCTGCAGCACCAGCGTCACCAGCAGCGCCAGAGCCAGGGCGCCCCGATGCCGCAGCCCCAGCATGAGCAGCCGAGGCACCGTGCGCCGCACGCGGGCCAGATCCACGCGGTCGCGGTCGGGCTGGGTTGTCGTCGAGGCCGCGCTCAAGATGCGTGAGGGTATTCAGAAGCCGGGCGGATCACCTCGTCTCCGTCATCTGCGGGTAGATCAGCGCCCGGTCGTGGGTCAGCAGGATCAGGTCGTCCGCTCCGTCGCCCGTTACGTCGGCGATCACGCAGGCGGAGGGCTCGAACTGGCGCGGCTCGCCGCCGGAGAAGAGGCGCGACTCAAACACCTTCCAGCTTGCAGCGTGGAGCATGCGCCCCGCTTCGGAGAACGTGAAGATTTCGAGCATCTGTTCGCCAGCATCCAGCGAGACGAGGTCGGTGAAGCCGTCGCCGTTCACGTCTCCGGCGGTGAGTTCATGATGAACGCGGCGTTCGTTGTCGCTGCGCCAGGCGGCCACTTCCTTCAGGGTCAGCCGCTCGCCCGCCAGCCGGATGACCGCGAAGCCGTCGCTGCCCACAGCGAGCACGTTTTCCGCGCCGTCGCCGGAGAACGCCCCGGCGTGGATGTCGCTGAAGGTGAACCCGCGGGCGAAGACGCTCTCGCGCTGGCGGTACTCTCGCGGCGTGGTTCCCTCTTCCGACGCGAAGATGATCAGCCGGTTGTTCTGCGTGTCGGAGGCGATGATCCGTCCCTGCGACACGGTGATGGCTACCAGTTTCGACGCGGGGTTGTCCGCCGCGAACTGCGCCACCACCTGCCAGCCGGGGCTGACTCCCGCGGGCGGGCTGGACACGAAGCGGGCCGCCCGCACGAAGTTGCGGTCGGCGATAAGCAGTTCGTCGATGCCGTCGCCATCCACATCATGCACCGTGGTGTTCTCGCTGGTCGCCGCCTGAACCAGCCCGAACTGACCCATGTCCTTCGACTCGCGCAGTTTGAATCCGGTCTCCTCGGCATGAAGCATCATCATGGGCTTGTCGCCGGTGAGCAGCAGTACGTCGGTTCGGCCGTCCTGATCGGCGTCCAGCGCAACGATGGAGTCAGGCGACTTGCTGGCCGAGCCCAGCCCGATTCGTTCCGTGGTTCCGTCCATGGCGATGAGCGCCACGGAGTAGGTGCGGCCTTCCTTGAGCACCACCGCCAGCCGGGGCAGACCGTTGAGCCGCACGAGATTCATGGCCACGGGCGTCTGACCCTCCGGCAGCGGCACGGGCGCGGGGTAGGTGATCGAACCGTCCACGTCGATCTCGCAGCGACCCACCACGCTTTCCTTCTCCGAGAGGACAAAGAGCTCCGCCTGCGGATCGTCATCCACGTTGCCCGCCGCCAGGGCGCCGACTTCGGCCAGCGAGGGGAAACTGCGGACACGCTGCAGACCCTTGCCGGTGATCTGGCGGTACAGCACGATGGTGTTGGCTTCGTTGTCGGTGGTGAGCAGGTCGGTCAGCCCGTCGCCGTCCGCATCGGTCACCACCACGCTGCGCAGTTTGCTGGCCGGGTCGGTGAAGCCGAACACCGAGAGGGCGGCGTCTCGGTCGCCGGACTGGCCGATGGTCTCACGCACCAGCCGCGAGATCACCATGCGGCGCGAGGCGCGCTCGATGGTGGCGATGAGCGGCGCCGGGCCCCCCGGCAGACGCACGGGCGCCACTTCCGCCAAGGGGGGTGACTCGAAGCGCAGCTGCGG
Source organism: Phycisphaeraceae bacterium (assembly GCA_015709595.1). Classification (NCBI taxonomy): domain Bacteria; kingdom Pseudomonadati; phylum Planctomycetota; class Phycisphaerae; order Phycisphaerales; family Phycisphaeraceae; species Phycisphaeraceae bacterium. Next base: position 419,928 of record CP054178.1, on the reverse strand, counting down.
GCCCAGCACGCCCCGGCCATTCTCCGACTCCGCCAGCCAGAGGCGGACGGGGGACGGGTCGTCGGGAATGGCTCCGGCCACGTCCAGCCGCCCGTTGCCATCGAAGTCGTCGATCCAGCACGCCACGATCGGGGCGCCGCCCGCCAGCGTCTCCAGTCGGGTGATCGAGGCGCCTTTCATGCCCCAGATCAGAATCTTCCCTTCGGCGATGGTGATGAGTTCAGGCGAGGCGTCGCCAACCACGTCGGCCACGCGCAGGGCGTCCTTGTTGCCCAGCAGATCCTTCACGCGATGCCGCGCGACTGACTCGAACGTGCCGGGGCTGGACTGACGCAGGAAAACGATCTCCGAAGGCGTGCCGACGTAGACGAGGTCGAGGCGGCCGTCGCCGTCGAAGTCGTGGGGCGTGATCGCGCCCACGCGGTGACTGACCGTGACGAACTCGCGCCGGAAACGCCAATGGCCGGGGATTTCATTGGTGCGCGGCGGCGTGAGCGCCTCCCCATCCGGGGAGGCATTGCGTCGCTGGTAGTGAATCTCCACCCGGCTCTTGAAGTTGTTGACCGCGATCAGATCATTGAGCCCGTCGCCATCCATGTCCGCCACGGCGATCGGACCTGCGCCTCGATCGATCTTCACGATCTCCAGTCCCGCGAACCCGAAGTACTCGGCGAGATCCTGTGCATGCACGACGCTTCCGAGCGACGCCGCGCCGATCAAGAGAACGGTCAGGAGCGTGCGTGGAAGGCGTGCTTGGCTGGTGCGCGGGGTCATGCCGGGTTCCTGAACGCTGGTTGGGCGGTTCGCCGCATACTTCGATGAGCTGGCGGGTATGAGACAGGTCGATCCTATACTGGGTGGTCGAAAGATCGAGGTTTTAGGTGCTGGGCGTCAGGTGTCAGGCAATTGGCGCCAGGAAGTTCGGCCTTCGGTCTTCCGCACACCCCAGGGACAGGTCTCGCGGCTCGGCCCACACGCTACACGGTACCCAGCACTTCCAATGAACCGACACACCACCATCGGGTTGAGTACGGGTCTCGCCGCCTTCCTGCTGGCCTTCGCCGGGCTCGCCGACACCGTGAAGCTGCGCAACGGGCGCACGCTGGAGGGAACGGTCATCAAGCGCACGGATCAGCGGCTGTGGCTCGACATCGGTCCCACGGTGCTGGAGCTGACGATGGAGTCGATCGACACCGTGGAGATCGCCGATGCGGGCGGGGCGGTGGATGTGAAGGCGGAATCCCTCTTCCGCACCGCCACGAACCTGCCGGAACTGAGCCCCAAGGAGCATGCCAAGCGCATCGGTCCGGCGGTCATCAAGGTGTCCACCCCCAGCGGGCTGGGTTCGGGCGTGATCATCAATCCCGAGGGCTACGCCATCACCAACGCCCACGTGGTGCAGGGTGAAACGGCCCTCAAGGCCACGGTGTGGTTCCCCGAGCGGGACGGTACGCTCCGCCGCGTCATCATCGAAGACGTGGAACTTCTCGCGCTGAACAACCACGTTGATCTCGCTCTCCTGCGTCTGAAGCACCCGGAGGGGGGCGAGTTCCACTTCGCGCCGCTGGACGACGCCGAGGAGCTGGAGGCCGGTCAGAGCGTCTTCGCCATCGGCAACCCGCTGGGCCTGGAGCGCACGCTCAGCCAGGGCGTGGTGTCAACCACGCGGCGGAACTTCGAGGGGCTGACCTACATCCAGACCGACGCCGCCATCAACCCTGGCAACTCCGGCGGGCCGCTCTTCAATACGCGGGGTGAGGTGATCGGCATCACCAACATGGGCATTCCCGGAGGCGAGTCGCTGGGCTTCGCCATCCCCGCCCGGTACGTCAAGGACTTCATCCGCAACCGCGAGGCCTTCGCCTACGACGCCGCCAACCCCAACAGCGGGCACAATTATCACGTGCCCCCGGCCAGAAAGCGCTTCGGCCCGCCACCCGCGCTGAAGGACGGAACAAGCCAGGGGTCCGGCGGGTCATCTTCCTCGCTCCAGCACCCCTGAGAGTCGCGGGTAGCGGATTTGTCGCCAGGGGCGGGGCCGAAACACGGCGGCCGATTGACCGAATACACTCGAAACACGCTCCACACACGAGGATTCTCCGATGAAGACACGTTTCGCCCTGCTCGGGGCGCTGGCCATCGTCGCCGCCCCCGTGTTCGCCCAGCGCACCATTCAGGATCTGGCGCCCGAGTCCAGCGTGGTGGTGATCGGCATGGACAACATGGGCGCCACGCTTGATCGCGTGCGCAACGGCCCGCTGGCGCCGGTCTTCGCCGCCAAGGAGCTGGCCGACGTGCGCGCCGGCTTCGACCAGATCGGCGAGATGCTGAGCATGATGGAGGAGGAGATGAACCTGCCCGCCGGGTCGCTCGGCGCGCCCCGCGGGGCGGTGGGCATGGCCCTCTTCACCGCGATGAATGACGCCTACGGCTTCGACACCGCGGGCTTCATGGTGATGGCGGATTTCGGCGACGCCAAGGCGCTCGAAGCCATCTTCACCATGGCCGAGGACCAGATGGGCATGATGGGAGCCGAGATCAAGGAGCGCGACATCCTGGGCCGCCGCGCCTTCGCCGTGCCGCTGCGTGACCCCGAGGCCGACGTGGACGACGACGAAGACGACTTCGGCGGCATGAACATGGATGACCCCATGTCCATGCTCGAACCCATGATGGTCGGCGTGGACACGCTCTTCGTGACGCACGCCGACGGCATGCTGCTGGCGTCCACCAACGTGACGGTGCTCGAGAACGCCCTTCACGCGCTGGAGGGCCGCAAGATGCGATCGCTGCGCGACAACACCACCTGGCACGCGGCGGTGGAGCAGTCGGGCAGGGCGGACGGGCGCGTGGTCGTCATGATCGACGGCCTGCTGAAGATCGCCAACATGCAGCCGATGATGATGTTCATGGGCCCCACGCTGGCCCAGCCGATGCGCATGCTGGGGCTGGCCAACATCAAGGCCATGTCCATGTCAATGGACATGGCCGACGAGGGCTCGATGATGACGCAGCGCGTCGGCCTGCTGCTGGCGGGCGAGCGCACCGGGCTGCTGGGGCTGATGGAGCCCGGCGAGGCCTCGACCGCGGTTCCGTCCTTCGTGAGCGCCGACGCCGCCAGCTACGTGCGCATGAACTTCAATTTCAACGGTCTGCTCGACCTGGTGAAGGCCGTGATGGCCAGCGTGCCGGAACTCGCCATGCAGGGCGAGGACATCATGGCCGAACTGGAGCCCGATCTGCGCACGCTCTTCGGCAACATGGGGCGCGAGATGCACCTGGTGACGATGGGCGATGACGGCATGGTGGTGGCGATGCGCTGCACCGACGCCGCCAAGGTGGAGGGCGTCGTGGCTCAGTATGCGCCGCAGGGGGGCATGGAGCCGCGCAACTTCCAGGGGCACACCATCTACAGCGGCGATTTCGCCCCGGTCGCCATTGGTCTCGGCGCCGGGCACCTGTTCGTTGGTCCCCCCCTCGCCGTGGAGGACGCCCTGCGGGCCGCCGGCCTGACCGGCGAGGCCACGCTGGCTGGCTCGCCGGTCTTCAAGGCGGCGGCGAGCCACCTGGGACGAGGGCCTGTCATCGGCTGGGGCTACTCGGACACCAGTTCGCTCTTCACGCTCTTCTCCTCGTTCGTGGGAGGCATGGCGGCGGGCATGGGCGAACAGTTCGGAGCCCCCATGGGCATGGCGCCGGACCTGCCAGACATGGCCTTCCTCAAGGAGCACATCGGCCCTTCCATCTGGCGGCTGGAAGCCCGAGCCGACGGCCTGCTGCTGACCAACCGCACGCTGCCGCCGACCAGGTGACAAACGCGGCTGATGGCGGCGGGGATTTGATGAGCAGTCTGATCCGGGTTGCCAACGAGCCCCATCGGGGCAACAGTTGTCGGCTCATGCCAGATCGTCAGGGCCGTCCGATCACGTAGTGTCGGATCGGTCCTGTCTGACTCTTGGCCGATCGACGAGACGTTGACCATGCCAACCTACGACTACGTCTGCCGCGCCTGCGGCCACGAGTTCGAGCTCTTTCAGTCCATCACCGCGCCGGTGCAGCGCAAGTGCCCCAAGTGCGGCAAGCTGAAGCTGGAGCGGCTCATCGGCGTGGGCGCAGGCGTCATCTTCAAGGGCGGCGGCTTCTACGAGACCGACTACCGAAGCGAGAGCTACAAGAAAGCCGCGGAGCAGGAGAGCAAGTCCGCCACAGGAGGCGACGGGAAGAAGGACGCCGCGCCGAAGACCGCCGACAACTCCGCCGATGCCAAGCCGGTGGACAGTGCCACGACCGCCGCCAAGTCCGAATCCACCGCCGCGCCGGAGACGGATGCTTCGAACTCCTCGACCCGTCTCACCATTACGCCGGACTCCAGCAAGGCGGACGTCCGCGAGGCGAAGAAACTGCTCAAGCACAAACAGCAGATGCGCGAGAAGCGACGTGCCCGCGAGGCGGAATCCAAGAAAAAAGCCGCTCGGAAGAAGACGTAGCGATCCGCCAAACCGTTTCTCACGCGCTTGGTGGAACACACCCCTACGATTCCTTATGCCACCTCGCCCCCGATCGAACAAGGGTCCGCGCCGCGGGCCGGATGGTCAACCGCCTCGCGGGTTCAAGGGTCCACCGCGCTTCGGCCCTCGCTCGGGCGGAGGGCCTCGCGGCGGGGTCCGGTCGCACGAGCCGGATTTCCGCAAGGCAGACGGCGGCGATTTCCGCGCCCGCCATCCAGCGACCCATCCCGGTCTCGGCCCGCGGCGGCGCGGCAAGCCGCCTCTCGTGCTGCAGCCGACCACGCTGTGGGACTATCCCTCGCAGCACTACGGCGACGGCGTGCAGGGCAACCCCCGCTACAAGGGCGCCACGCCCAGCTACATCATCTGGAACCTGCTGCAACGATACACCGAGCCAGGCGACCTGGTGGTGGACCCCTGCGCCGGCAGCGGGACGACGCTGGATGTGGCCCGCGATCTGGACCGCCGGGCGCTCGGCTACGACCTGTCGCCCACCCGGCCAGACATCTTCCGCGCCGATGCCCGCGCGTTGCCCCTGGAGGACGGGAAGGCCGACTTTGTCTTCATCGACCCGCCCTACTCCACCCACATCGACTACTCCGATGACCCACGCTGCATCGGCAAACTCAGCGCGGCGGACGGCTCGTACTACGAGGCCATGGAGCAGGTCATCGACGAGATCGACCGCATCCTGCGCCCCGAGCGTGCGATGGCGCTCTACGTCAGCGACTCGTTCATCAAGGGCAGGGGGTTCTTCCCCATCGGCTTCGAGTTGTTCGCCATGCTGCGTCGGCGCTTCACGCCGGTGGACATCATCGCCGTGACGCGCCACAACCGCACGCTGGAAATGGGCAACTACCGCGCCGCGGCGGAGCAGGGCAACTTCTTCCTTCGCGGGTTCAACTACCTGTTCATCATGGGGAAGGAGAGCGGGGGCCGGAGGCCCCAGATCGGCGATCCGGATTCGGCGACCCAATCAGATGGGCCGCCTCCTCGCGATGACTCACGTACTCGTGACACGAACGCGATCAGCCCGCGATCCGAAGAAGGCCCGCCACCCCGCCCGCGTCGGAAACCGCTGGGCGCGCCCAAGCCGCCCCTGCCCGCGTGGAAGCGGGGACCGAACCGGCGGCCCAGGCGGAAGGATCGGTAACGCTCGGCTCACGCGCGTGGATCGCTGACAGGACGCTCTTACGCCTCCGCGAAGTCATCGACCGACACATACCGCCCGGCCTCCAGCCGCACGATCTGCCGCAGCAGGTCGTTGACCAGCGATGAAGCGCCGAAACGAAAGAGCCGCGGCGTGAGCCACCCCTCGCCCAGTGTCTCCTTCACCATCACCAGATAGTGCAGGGCGGTCTTGGCGGCGCGGATGCCGCCAGCCGGCTTCATGCCGATGCGGACGCCCGTGGCGCGGAAGTGGTCACGAATCGCCTCCAGCATGACCAGCGTGACCGGCATCGTGGCGTTGACGCTCACCTTGCCCGTGGAGGTCTTGATGAACACCTCGCCGTCAGCCAGGCCGCCGACCGAGGCGCAGGCGTCGATCGCCAGATCACTGGCGCGGCGGATGGCGTCGTACGTGCCCAGTTCGCCGGTTTCCAGGATGACTTTCAGATGCGCCCCACCCGCGCGGCAGACGAGAAAGACCTGCCTGATCTCCTCGCGCACCTCACCGAGCCGTCCCGCGAGAAATGCGCCGCGATTGATGACCATGTCGATCTCGTCCGCGCCGTCGGCGATGGCGCGGGCGACGTCCGCGAGCCGGATGTCCAGCGGAAACTGTCCGCTGGGAAAACCCGTGGCCACCGCAGCAAGTTTCACGGGCGAACCGGCGAGAATCGGCTTCGCCACCGGGAGCAGCGCGGGGTAGATGCAGACAGCGGCGACGGAAGGGAGGGTGACGGCGGAGCGCCTTGCTCCAAGAGGGGACACGCCAGAGAGGGGGTCGATGGCCTTGCGGCAGAGGGAGCGGACCTTCTCCGGCGTATCCGCGCCTTCGAGCGTGGTCAGGTCCACCATCGACAGGGCCACCCGGAGCCCGGCGGCCTTGGCCTGATGCTTGATGGAGCGCGTGGTGAAGGTTCGGGCGCGTTGCTCCAGCATCACGGGTTCAACAGGCACGATCCGCACGCGGAGAGTGTAGCGGTTCCCGTCAGCATCCATGCGGTCATCGACGTTGTCCGCCGCGGGGTGGTCGGCTCGTGGTACAGTGACGGCACATCCTTCGCCGTAACGACCGGAGTTCGACGATGCCTTCACCTTCGCTGCCGACGACTCTGCTTGCCCTCTGGCTTGCGATGCCGCTGGGTTTGGCGCGGCTTGCCACCCCCTTGCAGGAACCGCCGGAGCACCCCGGGTCGCCGCCGCCGCCATCCCAGGTGGATGACCGCGCCAGGCGGAACGACCTGAACACGGCCATGATGCGGCTGGAGCGCGAGGGCCTGCTGCAACCCATCGGTTCGCTGCCGTGGACGCCGCTGGCGCAACTGCCCGCGCTGCCCGCGGCCTCGAAGCGGTCGCTCAACGGCAGCGAGCGATACCGCGTCGTGTGCGACGCGACGGTCATGGTGCATACCGGCTACAAGTGCGACCGGTGCGCCAACTGGCATGGCGGCGTGGCGACGGGATTCGTGATTCATTCCGACGGCTGGATCGTCACCGCCGCCCACGTGGTCACGGGGGAGCACCGTGAACACGTCGGCGCCGTCATGCTGCACGACGAAACGGTGTACCCCATCGTGGCGGTGGCGGCCATCGACGAGGCCCGCGACGTGGCGATTCTGCGCGTGGACGCATCGAATCTGCGGGCGCTGCCGCTGGCCGAGGCCGACCCGGCGCCTGGCGAGCCCGTCGCCGTGGTCAGCCACCCTCAGAGCCACTTCTACATGCTCACCGACGGTGTGGTGTCGCGCCTGCTGGGCGAGGGCGAACAAGCCAGCAGGCGGCTGCAGATTACCGCGGGCTTCGCCACCGGGTCGAGCGGCGCGCCGGTGGTGGATGCGTGCGGCAACGTCGTGGGCATGGCGCTGTCCACGCGAACGTTGTACGCCGACACGGAAAAGAAAGAGAACCCGCAGATGGTGATCCGGCTGTGCGTGAGCGTCGAGGACATCCTCGCCACCTGCGCGGGACGGTGACCGTTCGGTCGTTCACGACATCAACGACATTACGATCGTTGAGCCGCCGGATTCCTCCGCCTGGTCAAAGAGATGCATGCGGTGGACCGTCAGCAGCGTCAGCGACCACACGACCGGAAACGCGGAGATGCCCACAGCCGTCCACGCCAGCGTGCGACCGACCATTGGCTTCATGCGGCCGATCGTCTCGGCGATCACGATGACCAGCATCACCAGGGCGAACTTGAAGAAGGACGCCCCCAGCATGCCCCAGTGGGCAATGACGAGGCGAGCCACGGGGTTGATCTCACGGTTGGGGTCCAGCCCCACGCCGTCGCCTGACCGCAGGATGAGCCCTGTCAGCACCACGTCCATCGCGGAGAAGAAGATCATCCAGACGTAGGCGTTCTGGAAGAGCATCTCCGGCAGGGAGAGCAGCCCGGGTCGCTGGGGCGTGGGCGGGGCGGAGGCGTCCATGGGTCGATTGTACCGGATTGGCGAGCTCCGCGCCCGTCATGCCGCCGCCGCATTCGAGCACAGCGATCATCCCTCGACCGGAGCAACCAGCAGAATCCGGTGCTTCTCGGTGTCGGTGTGCTTGACCACGCCGCCGGGCGGCTCGCTGGTGATGGCGAAGAGCGCTGGTTCGAAGATGCGCAACTTGGGCGTGATGCGGATGATGACCTCTCCCTCGCGTTTCTCAACGTCGAAGACGCCGCCATCCACCGCGTGGAACTCGTTGTGCAGCTGACGCTTGCCGTCGAAGATCCAGAGTTGGTACTGGATATCCGTCGGATCATTGGCCGGCAGCCCGGCGAAGCGCATGTACCCCTCCTGACGCTCGTTATTCCACACGATGTCGCCGGTGACGCCCAGATCGTTCTGCGCCCATGACACGGTGCGCGAACCGGGCGCGGCGAGCAATTGCTGGCGCGCTTCGGCGAGCGTGGGACTTTCTCCGCGCCCGCCTCGCTGCGGCCACCACGCCACCACCGCCAGAGCGAGACATGCCGCCGCGAGGAGCCAGGGGAACCAGTTCATCCGTGTGGCGGGGGTTGACAGCGGCGCCGGGCGATCCTGCGGCGTGCCCGCCAGCCGCAACTTCGGCGCCGCCCCGGAGCCACCCTCGCGCGGGGCACGAGCCACGGCGTCATGCACCTTCGCTCGCAGTGATGCGGGCATGGAGGCGTGTTCATCTCCTTCCTGAGCCGCGAAGGCCAGCATCAGCGCCGCTGCGGCTCGATCAAGGGCCTGCTGATCCGCGTCTCTCGCCTCACCCGCGCCGAGGAGCGCGGCCATCTCGGCGCGCTCGGCGTCGCTCAGGCCCTGCGCCGCGGCGTCGCAGCGCAGTTCCTCAAGCCGGTTCGGGTTGGGGGGCGTGACGGGGGTCATCTTCCTATCCAATCGCCTCCGCGGGGCGGGCCGATGCGAGCAGGTCGCGCAACTTGATGAGTCCGCGGCGAATGTGCGTCTTCACCGTGCCCAGCGGGAGCCCGGTGGACTGGGCGATCTCCTCGTGCGACAGCCCCTGGTAGATGCTCAGCCGGAGCACACGCTGCTGCTCCGGCGAGACGGACGCCAGAAAGGCCGCCGCGCGGGCCGCCTCGTCGCCCAGCGCGACCTCATCGGTGCGGTCGGGGGCCGTGTCCGGGCGCTCACGCCCCACGCTCTCGACCAGCCGCTTCTGGCGGTCGCTCCTGCGGCGTCGGTCGATGAGCCGTCGGCGGGCAATCGTGGCGATGAAGGTGGCCTCGGCCCCGCTGGCGGCATCGTACCGCGACGCGCTCTGCCACACATCAACAAAGATCTCCTGCACCGCCTCCTCCGCTTCGGCCTCAGTGGGACAGGAGCGACGGGCCAGCGACCAGACCAGCCCTCCAAAACGATCGATGAGGGCCTGCATGGCCCCCTGATCGCCCGCCGCCACACGATGGAGGAGAATTTCGGTCACGAAAAATGATCGGCGTCGGAAACGGGCGGCGGCGCTCACCGGGGCTCGACGCTCCGCGATGAACGCCGCCGCCGTCATGGGTCAATTCAGCCCGGGCATGATAACCGCGTCGATGACGTGGATCACGCCGTTGCTGGCCTCGATGTCCGTGGCCACGACGTTGGCCCCGCTGGCGGTCAGTCGCCCATCGACCACGCGGAAGCGCACCTTCGAGCCCTCGATCGTCGCCGCCGTCTCCGCCGCCACCGCATCCTTGGCGTAGGCGCGGCCGGGGATGACGTGGTACGTCAGGATCGCCACCAGTTTCTCACGGTTCTCCGGCTTGAGCAGCGATTCCACCGTGCCGGGCGGCAGCTTCGAGAACGCCTCATCCGTCGGCGCCAGCACTGTGAACGGCCCTTCGCCCATCAGCACATCGGCAAGGCCAGCCGCTTTCACCGCTGCGAGCAGCGTGCCGAAGGTCTTCGCGCCCGAGGCGATCTCAACAATGTTCTTCGTCTCCGGCAGGATGACCGTGTCGATGACGTGAATCACGCCGTTGCTGGCCATGATGTCCGCCTGTGTGACGGCGGCATTATCCACCATCACCTTGCCGTTGCTGATGGCGATGTCGATCCGCTGGCCGCTCAGCGTGATCCAGCCGTTCCTGCTGATGACGGCTGATGCAGGCGCCTTACCCGACACCACGTGGTACGTCAGAATCGAGGTGAGAAGCGCCTTGTTCTCCGGCTTCAGCAGGTTCTCCACCGTGCCCTTGGGCAGCTTGGCGAACGCCTCATCAGTCGGGGCGAACACCGTGAAGGGTCCTGGCCCCTTGAGGGCGTCAATCAGACCCGCCGCCTTGAGGGCCGCGGCCAGGGTGTTGAACTTCCCCGCGCCGACCGCGGTGTCGATGATGTCGCCGGCTTCGGCGGGAATGGCCCACTGCACCGACTCCGGCGCGCTCTTGGCGCTGCTGCACGAGGTGCTCCAGGGGTCATTCGAGGCGGCGGCGAGAGTGCCGGTGATGAGGGCGCCGCAGGTGAGCGCAAGAACAGCGCGTGAACGTGGCATGACGTTGCTCCTTCAGAATCGCGATGGATGTGGTTCGCGGGTGGTTCCCGCGTGCCACGGCGGACGTGCCGTGGACGCCCGTGGTTTCGGCGTCGGGCTGGGGTTGGATTCGGGTCGGGGAAGAAAAATCGTTCAAATCGTTCAAGACGGCGAAGCGTTCTCTCAATCTGACCCATTGACATTCTAGGGATGCGCGGTACGCTCCCCTCGTATGACAAGGGGAAACGCCATGCCACCGCGCACCGCCCGACCATCCTCGACGTCCCCCGAACTCCTCCAGGGCACGCTGGACATGATGATCCTGCGCGTGCTTGAGACAGGCGGGTCGAACCACGGCTACGGCATCGCCCGCCGCATTCGGCAGATGTCGGAGGAAGTGCTTATTGTCGAGGAGGGTTCGTTGTATCCCGCGCTGCATCGCTTGGAGAAGCGCGGCTTCCTGCGCAGCGACTGGCGCCCCAGCGAGAACAACCGCCGGGCCAAGTTCTACTCGCTCACCGGCGAAGGCCGCGAGAAACTGCGCACCGAGACCGACCTCTGGCGCGACCTCTCCACCGCCATCGGGCGCGTGATGGGGACGCCGAGGGAGAGGGGAGTGCTGAGTGCTGAGTGAGTTCCGGGTTCCGAGTTCCGAGTTCCGAGTTGTGTGTAGGGTCGGTCGAGTCTTCGAGGCCCACCATCGGCGTTGTGTGGAGTGCTGAGTGCTGCGTTCCGACAACCGACAACCCAATCCCTGAGCCCAGTGCCTAGTGCCTAATGCCTAATGCCTAATGCCTAATGCCTGCTTCCTCACGCCCCATGCCCCTCCCCCTGCGCCATCTCATCCGCCCCTGGCTGCCGACGCCTGACCCTCGATCGGATGAGGATCTGTCGCGCGACCTGGAGGATGAGTTCACGTTTCACCTGGCCCGGCTGGAGGAGGAACTGGCGGCGGACGGGCATGACGCCGCCGCGGCGCACGACCTGGCGCGGCGGCGATTCGGCGATGTCGATTCCATCCGCCGCGCCTGCGTGCGGATTGCGAGAAAGGAGGAGCGCATGCTCCAGAAGATGAACCTCGTGCTCATGATCGTGGTGCTGCTCATGCTGGCGGCGGTGTCGGTGCAGATGTGGCGGGCGCAATCCGCGCAGACGGAGGCGATTCGTTCGCTTGGCGAGCAACTCGTGGCGCTGCGCGTCGGCTCAACGGCAGCGCCGGCCCCGCAGGAGTTGCCGGGACAGGTCTACGTCGGTGGTTCGGTCGCGCGCCCCGGCGTGTACACCCTTCCGCCCTCCGGGAGGATGACGCTCATGCAATTGCTCACGTCCGCGGGGAGTGTCATCACAGCCGGAAGTATCATTGACCATGAGATCTCGATCACTCGCGGCGAAGGGCAGATGGCTCGCACGACGACGTATCGGCTCTCGACAGTTCGCGGCAACCCAAGCACGGCTCCGATCGTTGAGTCGAATGACTACATTGAGGTGAGTGCGATCCGCCGGCCCTCTGAGACCGACGTACCCGGCGGCGCCGACGGGACGGCGAGGCCACCCTTCAGGGTGCCAGCCGATGCGCGGTTGGTGGGCGCCTGGGAGCACGTTGCCGATCAGAACCAGCCCGAGGCGACACGATGGTCGCTGACGATCAAGGGCGCGGACGACATCACCAACCTGGCAGGAATGCCGGAGGGTTTGTTGCAAGTGCCCGGCGTTGGCCACCCAATCCGGCTGCGGTTCAAGTCCGCGCTGCTGACGCCACCTGGTTCAAGTCTCGAAATCCTTGACAGTTTCGAACAGGCGGATTACCTGCAACACGGAAGGTATCTATTCAGTACGAACGGATCGACACTCACGCTCAATCTCTCCACCGCTCCAGGCGCACCACCCGGCGCGGAGCGGCTGGTGTTCACGAAGGTCTCGACGGACGAGTCCACGACTCCGCCCGGGTGAACCGTTGGCCACATTCGACGCAGCACATCGTCGGGTGGGATGACGCTTTGGGCATTCCACCGCTTGGTGCAGACGCGATGAAACCCGGTGGGGTTCTCAAGGCCTCACCCCACCCTACCGAACGACCCGCCCCACCCCCACCTCCATCACCACCAGCGCGTGATCCGACAGATCCGTCACCACCACGCGGCGGGAGTTGATCCGCCAGCCGCTCGGCACGAGAATCCAGTCGATCACCCGCTTGGGGTCGGGGGCGGGGTAGGTCGCATCCTCGGGCGCGGGGTCGGCCACGGGCAGCGTATGGAATGCGCCATCGTCGGTGAACACCGACAGCGCGGTGCGCTCCAGCCGCTTGGCGACCACGCGGGGGAAGCCCGGCGGCGCGGTGTTGAGGTCGCCGGCAATGATGGCGGGCAGGTCATCGCGCTTCAGCCGCTCGCGGATCGACTCGGCGGAGGCGATGCGCGTCTCCTCTTCCATCGCCGACTGGTCGAGGTGGGCGGCGACCACGTTCAGCCGCCCCAGACCCGGCACATCGATTACGGCGAGCAGGCCGCGCTTCCACCCGGCCAAGGCCGCCTGCCACCAGCGCGCGGCGGGGTGGTCGATGCGCTCGACGTGGCGGATCGGCCAGCGGCTCAGCACCGCGTTGCCGAAGCGCATGGCGAAGAAGGGAATCGACGCGTCGAAGTTCCGCTGCTCCGCCCGCCAGGGGTAGCCCGCTTCGGAGGCGATCACCTTCGCCTGATTCACGCGGTGCGACCACGAGCAGTCGAAGTCCGCCTCGTTGAGGATCACGATGTCGGCGTTGAGTTCCTTGAGCGTCCGGGCGATGGCGGCCAGCCGCGCCAGTCGCGTGTCCCGAACCTCGCCGGTGAAGTTCGATTCGTGCAAGCCCCGGCCGTGCGCGATGTTCCAGGTGACGAGGCGCAGCGTGTTCTGCGCGGCGGCCCTGGGGGGACGGGCCGGTGGCGCGGCGGGCGGAACGGCCGCCCCGGCGGTTGTGTCGCCCGCATCCGGTGACCTGGCGACTTCGGCCGCGGCGTCGGGCTGCACGGACTGGCCCGGACCCACGATCCGCACCGCCCGAAGCGGGGCGACGATGCGCCCGAAGCCGTACCAGCCCAGCGTGATGACCAGCGCGAGCACCACGACGCGGCGGAATAACCGCCACGCCCGGCGGGTTTGACAGGATGCGGGAGTTGGCGTCTGCTCGATCATGGTGCATCGCCCGATTCCAGAATCGGCCCGGGTGTACACTCTTATCGGTTCATTTCCCGTGCGGTTGACGGTAGGATTCCCTTCATGGCTCTTCGATTCCTGCTCGCCATCCTGCTGCTGCTGACCCCGGCGATGTCCATCGCGTGGGGTATGGCCGCGCTGAATGCGGGTGATGCGGGGATGGTCGTGGGCACGCCCGGCACGTGCGGCGGCGTTTGCCCGTGTTGCCCGGTGGATGCCTGCCCCTGCGCCAGGCCCGCCGAGCCGGAGCAGCGACCCGTGGCCCCCACGCCCCGGCCGCAGGCGAACGAGCGGTGGGAACTGCCTTCGCCCCCCGTGGTGGGACGGATCGTGTTCAGCATCGACGGGTCGAGTCATCGCCCCTTCATGCCCGTGTTCGCCGGGGTCCATCGCCCCGTGGCGGGCGCCCGCTTCCACGCGTTCATCGGGGTCTGGTTGACCTAGGCGCGCTCATTCGCGCCGCCCTTGCGCGCCCTGCGGCGTGCTCGTCACTCCATCAACCACTGACCCTGCCGGTCCGCCTCCCCTCGGAAGAGCGAGGCCGGGGAGATGAACCCGTCATGCGATTCCAAATTCCGTTCATGGCCGTGATGGCCGCCGCCCTCCTTGTGTTGCCGGGCTGCAGTTCGACCAGGACCACCGGCGATTCGATGACCGGCGCGTCCGCCGGTGTGACTGATGAGCCGGTCCGTCAGTCACCTGTGACGATGATCGTGCATGGCATGTCGTGCCCGCTCTGCGCCAACAACATCGACCTGCTGTTGCGGCGCGTGCGCGGCGTGACGGACGTCAACATCAACCTCGCCGACGGCGCGGTGAAAGTCCATGTGGACAAGGCCAATCCGCCCACGTATGCCGCCCTGGCGCGAGCCGTGGATCAGAGCGGCTTCACGCTGGTGAAAGTCGAGACGCCGTGATCGATCGAAGTGTGCCACGGTCGTGTCGGCCGTGCGGGCGCGCCATGTCGTGTGCCACGGCCGTGTCGGCCGTGCGGGCGCGCGAGTGATGCGCGGAGCGGAAGTGATGAAGTCGTACACGGCACACCCTGCATGGTTGGTCATCGAGGGACGCACGCACGGCTCACAGAGCCGTGGCACACCCGAACATGGCTCACAGAGCCGCGGCGCACGGACGAGTCGTTTGTTGATTGGATCAGGAGTTCACATGCCCATCCAACGCACTGTCACCTGTCTGTCCATTGTGGGCGCCTTGCTCGTCAGCGGCGCCGCATCGGCGCAGCAGTCCTTCCACAACATCTCCGCCGCGCAGCCCTCGCCGGGCGTGACGATGGTGCGGCAGACGTACCAGTTCATCCGGCTGGAGGATGACCCCACCGATCTCGATCGCGTGGTCAACGACTTCCAGGTGGACACCACCATCGCCCACGGGCTGACGCACGACCTGTCGCTGATTCTCAACATTCCGCTCATTCACCGCCGGGCGGAGGAGCGCGTGAGCGACACCGAATCCACCGATTTTCACTTCGGCGACCTGCATCTGATGGCCAAGTGGCGCGTGTGGAAGCACGACACCGGGCCGATCGACACCATGCGCTTCAGCATTCTCGCGGGGCTGGACATTCCCACCGGCAAGCATCCCTTCGGCAACGAATCGTGGGATCCGATGATCGGCGTGGTATTCACCAGCATTCAGGGACGGCACGGCGTCAACGCCGCCCTGCGCTGGAAGTTCAACACCGGCGAGCGCGAGTCGTTCGTCCGCGCCGGCGACAGCAAGGATGACATCCTCTACGCCGACTTCGCGTATCTCTACCGCATCGACCCCCCGCAGTACACCGCCGACACGAAAGGCGCGTGGTACCTGATGGCGGAACTGAACGGCACGTACGAGACCAACGGCGATCACGAGTGGATGATCGGGCCGGGCATCATGTACGAGGCCCGCAACTGGGTGTTCGAGGCGTCGATCCAGCTGCCCGTGCTGGATGACGTCGATCACCGCCCGCCAATGGCGTACACACTGGGCGTGGGGTTCCGCATTCTCTTCTGATACGATTCCACCACCTGTTCACACGAAGGAGCATCACCATGAAGCGCATGACCAAGGTTCTTTCTTGTTTCGCCGCCGCGCTGTTCGGCGCGGGCCTGCTGGCGGCCGCCGCGGCCACCGTCGAGGATCGCAAGAGCGATCCGTACACCCTGACCACCTGCCCCGTCACGGGCAAGGAACTGGGGTCGATGGGCGACCCGGTGGTGAAGGAGATCGACGGGCGCGAAGTCCGCTTCTGCTGCGAGCCCTGCATCGCCAAGCTCGAGGCCGACAAGGCGACGTACTTCAAGAAGATCGACGCCGAACTCGCCAGGCAGCAGCAGCACTACTACCCGCTCGACACCTGCGTGGTGCGCGGCGATGCCCTCGAAGAGGGCAAGACCATCGAGATCGTCCACCGCAACCGGCTGGTGAAGGTGTGCTGCCGCATGTGCGCCCGCAAGTTCAACGCCGAGCCGGAGAAGTTTCTCGCCGAGTTGGACAAGAAGGTCATCGAGAAGCAGCGCGAGCATTACCCGCTGAAGACCTGCCTCGTCTCCGGCGAGGAACTGGGCGGCATGGGCGAGCCGGTTGAGGTCGTCATCGGCAACCGCCTGGTGCGGCTGTGCTGCGGCGGCTGCAAGAAGGGGCTGATGAAAGACGCGGCCAAGCACGTCGCTACGCTCGACGCCGCGTGGAAGAAGCAGCACGAGAAGGCCGGACAGGGCACAGGCACCGGCCACGCGGAGCATCACGGCAAGGGCGGCTGATCGGCGGCGATCGCGCCCTCGCACACGACATCGGGCCGGGTGATGCGCGTCATCGCCCGGCCCATTCTCCGGGGACGTCTGTTCTTGCGCGCGGGGAGTGACTCGATGGTGACACGGAACACACTGACATGGGCGGCGGTCATGGCCCTGCTGGGCGGGTGCGCGTCACATCAGGGCGAGTGGACGCCGGATCGCGAACACCCGGGGCATCCCGAGGCGTCGGCGGGGCGTGCAGCGAACGGGTCGGTGTTCACATCGGCCATCGGGCCTGCGCCAGCCAAATCGGGCGGCGAGATGAACCACGATCACCCGGGTCACCTGGGCGCCGGCGAGCCGCCGCCGCCTTCGACCGGTAAAACGCCGAAGCAGGCCGCCTACGTCTGTCCCATGCATCCGGAGGTCGTCAGCGACGAGCCGTCGCGCTGTCCCGAGTGCGGCATGAAGCTGGTGCCGACAGGCAAGCCGCACGACCACAAGGATCATCAGCCATGAAGGCGCGACGAATCGTGCCCGCCATCGTCGCCATCGCATTGACGACCAGCTGCGCGGCGCCGGATGCGCGGCCGGGCTTCGAGAACGTGCAATCGACGATCGGCGATCGCACCGACCATGGCATTCACTGGCGCACCGGCGCGGCGGAGGATGACGCGGCGGACGCACGAATCGCCGAGTTGCTGGCGGCCGAACTGGAGGCGCCGCACGCCGTGCAAGTGGCCCTGCTCAACAACCGGCGGCTGCAGGCGCTGTACGAAGACCTCGGCGTGGCGCAGGCCATGCTGGTGCAGGCGGGGCTGCTGCGCAACCCCGTGTTCAGCGCGGGCGCGGAGTTCCTCGAGGCGGGTCATGGCACGAACCTGGCGTTCGGCGTGGCGTGGAGTTTCCTGGACGTGTTCGCCATGCCGCTGCGGGTGCGGGCGGCGGAGGCGTCGTACGAGGCGGCGCAGGCCGACGTCGCGGCGGCCGTGATCGATCACGCCGCGCGAACCCACGCGGCGTTCATCCGCGCGCAAGCCGCGGAACAGTCGGTCGAACTGTGGAAGCAGGTGCTGCTGGCGTCGGAGGCCTCGCTGGAGTTCGTCACGCGGCTGCACCGGGCGGGCAACGTGCGCGATCTGGATGTGGCGGTGGAGCAGGCGGCATTGGAAGAAGCGCGGCTGCGCGCCGCGTTCGCCGAGGCCGAACGTCGGGCGGCGCGCGAGCAGCTCAACATCCTGATGGGCACATGGGGCGGACAGACCGAGTGGCGGCTGGCGCTGCGTCTGCCCGACATTCCGGAGACGGAGTCGCTGCCCGATGATGTCGAGCGCGTGGCCGTGGAGCGCAGTCTGGCGCTGGCCGCCGGGCGCTTGCGTGTGGATGCGGCGGCGGCCCGCGCGGGGCTCACCGACCGCACCGCGCTGCTGGAGTTCCTCGAGGTCGGCGCGGAGGCGACGCGCGACGAGGGCGAATGGGAAATCGGGCCGGAGATCGAACTGCCGATCCCGCTGTTCGACCAGGGGCAGGCGCGGCGGGCCATCGCATCATCCAACCTTCGACGGGCGATGCACGAGCACTACGCGACGGCGGTGGAAGTTCGCGCCGCGGCGCGGGCGGCGCGCGATCGTCTGAGCGCGGCGCGCGAGATCGCGCTCCACCATCGCGACGTGCTGGTGCCGCTGCGGCGCCGCATCTACCGCGAAACGCTGCTGGACTACAACGCCATGCAGATCGGGGCCGTGCAACTGATTCAGGTGCGGCAGGCCGAGATCGACGCCGGTCGCCGCCTCATCGAGGCGCTGCGCGACTACTGGCTGGCGCGGGGCGAGATGGACGCCATTCTCGCGGGCGGCAGCGCGCCGGGCGATCTCAGTGCGAATGGATCGTCGATGGAGTCGGGCGCCCCAGCCGGCGCCGCCGCGGGAGGTCACTGACATGTTCACACGACGAGAGATGCTGCTGAGTGGCGCGGCGGCCGCCGCGGCGCCGGGCGGGGCGCTGCTGCCCCGGGCCTTCACGCGTGCGAGTCGCCCGATCGCGCAGGATGACCGGTGGTCGCGCTCCTACAGCGGCGGCCCGAAGAATGGCCCGCTCCTGCCGCCCGGTCAGCCGGGGCGCGATTACACGCCGGTCATCACGCCCGATGGCGCGGCGCTCCCCTGGAAGGTGGTGGACGGCGTCAAGGTGTATCACCTGATCGCGGAGGAAGTGGATCATGAGTTCGCGCCCGGGCTTCGCGGGCGATGCTGGGGCTACAACGGGCGCGTGCACGGCCCGACCATCGAGGCGGTCGAAGGCGACCGCGTGCGCATCTACGTCACCAACCGGCTGCACGCGCCAACCACCGTGCACTGGCACGGCATTTATCTGCCCAGCGGCATGGACGGCGTGGGCGGACTCAACCAGAAGGCCATCCAGCCGGGCGAGACGTTCAAGTACGAGTGGACCTTCCGCCAGCATGGCACGTTCATGTACCACTCGCATCACGACGAGATGACCCAGATGGGCATGGGTATGATGGGCATGATCGTGGTCCATCCGCGCGATGCGGGCGAGGGGTACCGCGTCGATCGCGATTTCGTGTTCATGCTCAGTGAGTGGGCCATCACGCCGGGCACCTACCGGCCCGACCCGAACGTGATGCTTGACTTCAACGTGCTCACGCTCAACGCGAAGTGCTTCCCCGGCACTTCGCCGCTGGTGGCCAAACGAGGGGATCGCGTCCGGCTTCGCTTCGGCAACCTGAGCGCCATGGATCATCACCCCATTCACCTGCACGGCTACCACTTCATCACCACGGCCACCGATGGAGGCGACATTCCGCCTTCGGCGCAGTGGCCCGAGACCACCGTGCTCGTGCCCGTGGGCAGCACGCGCTCGGTGGAGTTCATCGCCGATGAGCCCGGCGACTGGGCCATGCACTGTCACATGACCCACCACGTGATGAACCAGATGGGCCACGGCATCCCGAACATGATCGGCGTCGATCCCGGCGACTTCGACCAGCGCTACCGCCCCGTGCTGCCCGGCTATATGACCATGGGCCACCACGGCATGGGCGACATGGGCGAGATGGGCATGCGCAACCCGCCCAACAGCATCCCCATGATCGGGGCCCGCGGGCCGCACGATTACATCACCATGGGCGGCATGTTCACGATTCTGAAGGTGCGCGAGGGAATCACGTCCTACGACGACCCCGGCTGGTACGCCAACCCGCCCGGCACGCAGGCGTCACCGGCCACGAGCGAGGAGATGGCGCGCGATCTTGGGTAGGGCGCGTTGGTGAGCGAGCCGCGACTGTCAGGGAGCGGTGCTCAGCCCGATGGCGGAACCCGTCCGCTCCCTCACCGTCACGGCTCACTTGGGAATCCGCTCCCTCACGGTCGCGGCTCACTTGAGAGTCGAAGGACGGATCACTTCTCGTCCTTCACCTCGTACTCGGCGTCGATGATGTCGTCGTCCTTCTTGCCTGCGGCGGTTCCGGCCGCACCCCCGGCGCCCCCGGCACCCCCGACGCTTCCCGTTCCGGGTGCGCCGGCAGCGTTCGCGGCCGTTGCCTCGTACACGGCCTTGCCAAGTTCGATGGAGGCGGTTTCGAGATTCTTCAGCGCCTTCTCGATGGCCGACTTGTCGTCACCCTTGATCTTGTCCTCGAGGTTCGACAGAGCGGATTCGATCGCGCCGCGGGTGTCGGCGGAGACCTTGGCGCCGTGCTCCTCCAGCGACTTGCGGGTGGAGTAGACGATCTGCTCGGCGCGGTTCTTCAGGTCCACCAGTTCACGCCGCGCCTTGTCTTCGGCGGCGTGGGCTTCGGCCTCGCGCTTCATGCGCTCCACCTCGTCCTTGGACAGGCCCGAGGAGCCCTTGATCTCGATCTTCTGGCTCTTGCCGGTGGCCTTGTCGGTGGCGGCCACGTTGAGGATGCCGTTGGCGTCGATGGCGAACTCCACCTCGATCTGCGGCATCCCGCGCGGCGCGGGGGCGATGCCCGTCAGGTCGAAGCGGCCCAGCGAGCGGTTGTCGGCGGCGAACTCGCGCTCGCCCTGCAGCACGTGGATGGTGACGCTGGTCTGGTTGTCCGAGGCGGTGGAGAAGGTCTCCTTCTTGCTGGTAGGGATGGTGGTGTTGCGCGGGATGAGCGGGGTCATGACGCCGCCCAGCGTCTCCACGCCCAGCGAGAGCGGGGTCACGTCGAGCAGCAGCACATCCTTCACGTCGCCCGCCAGCACGCCGCCCTGGATGGCGGCGCCCACGGCGACCACCTCGTCCGGGTTGATGGACATGTCGAGCTGATCGGTCTGGAAGATCTCCTTGGCGATCTGCTGCGCCTTGGGCATGCGGATCGATCCGCCCACCATCACCACTTCCTGGATGTCCTTGGGCGACAGCTTGGCGTCGGCCAGGGCCTTGCGGCAGGGTTCGCGCAGACGGTCGAACAGGTCGGTGCAGAGCGATTCAAACTTCGCCCGCGTAAGCGTCTGCTGCAGGTGCTTGGGGCCGGACTGATCCGCCGTGATGAACGGCAGGTTGATCGTGGTCTCCTGCATGGTGGAGAGCTCGATCTTGGCCTTTTCCGCGGCCTCCTTGAGGCGCTGCAGGGCCATGGCGTCCTTGCGGATGTCGATGCCTTCCTTCTTGCGAAACTCCTCCGCCACGTAGTCGATGATCTTCTGGTCCCAGTCGTCGCCGCCCAGATGCCCGTCGCCGTTGGTGGCGATGACCTCGAACACGCCGTCGCCGATGTCGAGGATGGAGATATCGAAGGTGCCGCCGCCCAGGTCGAACACGGCGATCTTGGCGTTCTTCTTCTTCTCCAGCCCGTAGGCGAGCGCGGCGGCGGTGGGCTCGTTGATGATGCGCTCGACCTTCAGCCCGGCGATCTCACCCGCGTCCTTGGTGGCCTGTCGCTGCGAGTCGTTGAAGTATGCCGGCACGGTGATGACCGCGCGATCCACCTTCTCGCCCAGGTAGTCCTCGGCGGTCTTCTTGAGCTCCTGCAGGATCATGGCGCTGATCTCCGGCGGCGTGTAGTCCTTGCCGCGGATACGCACCTTCACCAGTTCATCGGGGCCGCCGACGATCTCGTAGGGAACATTCTTCTCTTCGGACTCGACCTCCTTGTGCCGCCGCCCCATGAACCGCTTGATCGAGAAGATCGTGTTCTTGGGGTTGGTCACCTGCTGGTGCTTAGCAGTCTGGCCGACCAGACGCTCGCCCTTCTCGGTAAAGCCGACAACCGACGGCGTGGTGCGGTTGCCGGTCGAGTTGATGAGCACCTTGGGCTGCGTGCCTTCCATGACGGCGACCACCGAGTTGGTGGTGCCCAGGTCGATGCCGATGATCTTGGACATGTGAAACTCCTCCGGGAGCGTGGATCAGCAATCAGGCCGACGGAGACGTCGGTCAATCGAGATTCCGCAAGTCGAATGCCAGAAAAACGCCGGTGATGACGGTGATTCCGAGGTTGTTCACCAGCCGATCGGGCAAGCGGCACTCGTCAGACTGCCGTTTTGGCGGCTTGCCGGGTGGCGGGCGGATCACAGGCGAGACGCCTGTGCCACTGGGGTTGCGGATCACAGGCGAGACACCTCTGCCACTGGGTTCGACCATTACCGCCGGATCTCGACCATGCTCCCCCCGGGCATCAGAACTTCGTAGATCAAGGCGACGTCATCGGGCAGCATGCGCACGCACCCCATCGAGGCCTGCGTGCCGATGGTCTGCGGCTCGATGGTGCCGTGGATGCCGTAACCGGTGAACTCCCGGGTGTTGTCGTCCACGCCGATCAGACCGATCCAGCGCTCACCCAGCGGGTTCTGGGGGTCGTCGGGCAGGTAATGCTCGCGCAGATTGCGGGGGTTGCGCCATTCCGGATTGATGAGTTTGGAGCCGATCTTGAACATGCCCACCGGAGTGGAGTCGTACTCGCCCAGTCCGACCTTGTAGCTGCCCACCAGCACGCGATCGGCGTCGTCGCCGAGGTAGAGGTCGAGCCGATACTTCGACTTTGAGACGACGGCATGGAACGGGCCTGTGACCAGTTTGATCCGCTGACCTGCCTGCACTTTGCGCTCATCCTGGATGCGGTTGATGCGCATGATGAAGCGCCAGTCCACCAGCAGCGACTGGTTCCGCACCACGCGCTCGAGTGTTTCACCGGACTTGACCGTGTAGGCGCGGGCGAAGGGGTCGTCCGGATGCACCGCCGGACTGAAGACCAGTTCGCGATTGATGCGGTTGAGGGCTTCGAGCGCGGCGGCCTCGTCCGCCGGGGAAAGCGTGCCGCCATGAACCGCGGCGGAGAGCTGGCGGCGGGCCTCGACGGGCCGGGAGTCGGCCAAGGCCAGCGCAGCGGCGATGGATGACGGCGGCTGCCCGGGCTGACGCGGGGCCGAGGCGCCGGTCTGATCCGCGCCGGAGTTGATGGGGGCGCCGCCTCCCGCTGAGCCACCCGTGGTCCCGCCCGGGGCGGGTGGGGGAGAGGCGGCGGCTCGATCGCCGCTTGAATCACGGCGCGGAGGGGAGGCCGCTCCTTCGTTCGTGGGCGGGGAGGTCGGCGACGAGTTTCGATTGGCTCCGGCAAGGTGAGCCGGGGGCTGCGATCCGCTCCGCTCGCCAGCGGCGCCGGTTCCCGTGCCTCCCGGCGCGGGCGACCCCGAGCCGGTCGGGGGCGTCAGGGCGCCATTGCCAGCGACCGGCGCGCCGCTGCCGCCGCCATCGCCCGAGGCGCTGTCAGGGCCGCCCAGCGTGGCCAGCAGTGCCCAGCTCACGCCGCCCACCAGGACCGCGCCGAGCACGAACAGGGGCGTGCGCGGGAAGCGCTTGCGTCGATACATGTACGCGCGACGGGCGTCGAGCCGGGCCGACTGGCTGGGAAGTGGCATGGTGATCCTCCGTGACCAACGGTGCGCGGCGAAGGCGCGCGGGGCATCCCTGCCGCGAGCCACAGTGTATCGCGTTGTGCGATTGATGGCGCATCCCGGTCACGCAATTGTCAGGTTTCGCGCGAGACGGCGGCGCCGATCGGAATGCGGCGTCAGATGACTGGCTCGATCGCCGTCGGGCTATCTCGCGTGCGCGTTGGCCACATGCGTGCAGCGACGATCGGTGGCCACGATGTCCACCGTCATATCGCAGGGGGTCACCGGCACTTCCTCGACAATCTGATCGTCAAAGCACACGGCGACTCGGGTGGCCTCGCGGCTGACGCGGCGCAGGAAGCGATCGTAGAAACCCCCGCCCCGACCCAGGCGGCGTCCCCGCGTGTCGAACGCCAGGCCCGGAATGACCACCAGGTCGATCAAGGCCGGGAGAATGGGACGTCCATCGCGCGGCACGCGGATGCCATGCTCATCCACGTCCATGATCGAATCGTCGAAACGGGTCACTTCGACCGGGGTCATGTCCCGGCGCTGCCAATCGACCCGCGGGACGCAGACGGTCCTGCCTGACTGGAAGCAGCGGATGGCGATGGGCGTGACGTCCACCTCGGTGGGCAACGGCATGTAGAGCATGACCACGCCGGCGTGGCTGAACGGCTCCAGCCCGATGACGCGCTGGCACACCTTGATGGACTTGTCGTGACGCTCCTGGGGCGTCATCGCCCGCAAGCGTGCCGCGATGGACTGGCGAATGGTGCTCTTCTGCTGGTCGATGGGCTCGCTCATGGTGACGGCGTTGACCCCTTGTCCGCGTCGAGTCGCGCTTCCTTCAGCATCCGACGGATGGCATCCAGTCGGACCCTGATTCTGGCTTCAACCCCCCGATCCGTGGGTTCGTAGAACACGCGATCGACGCCGAGATAATCCTGAGGAACCACTCCATCGGCCGCGTCGTGTGGATAGGTGTATTTTCGCGGGAAATCCCTGATTTGTTGCAGTGATTCGCCGGATGAGCCGCTTTCCCCGCTTCTGGTGACGCGCGAAACGGTTGAATTTTGATCGCGAATGGTTATTGGAACTTCGATGGTTCGTCCTTCACGCACTTCGGCCATGGCGGCCCAGATCGCCTTGGCCGAGGCGTTCGACTTGGGGGAGCAGGCCATGTAGATCGCCGCCTGGGCGAGCGTCAACTGGCATTCGGGCATTCCCACGCGCTCGGTGATCTGCCAGGCGGCGTTGGCGACCTGCAGAGCGTGGGGGTCGGCGTTGCCGATGTCCTCGCTGGCGAGAATGGCGATGCGGCGGGCGATGAAGCGGGGGTCTTCGCCCGCTTCGAGCATCCGGGCGAGCCAGTAGACCGAGGCATCCGGGTCGCTGCCGCGCATCGACTTGATGAACGCGCTGGCCAGATCGTAGTGGGCGTCGCCCGTCCCTTCGTAGACCAGCGCCTTCTGCTGAATCGACTCCTCGGCGGTGGCCAAGTCGATGCGGATCGTCCGACTCCATTCTCCGCCCGAACTCCCCTCTCCCTTCGGGAGAGGGGCAGGGGGTGAGGGTTTCTGGCCCGCCTTGTCCCGCACCTGACTGAGCACCGCCACCTCCAGCGCGGTCAGCGCCCGACGGGCGTCTCCGTCGCTCTTGCGAGCCCAGAGTGCGATGGCCGCGTTGTCAATCTGGATCGTCAGCCCCAGGAACGCTCGTTCATCGGTGCAGGCCCGACGGACCAGTCCGGCAATCTCCGCCTCGCTCAGCGGCTCCAGTCGGAACACGGTGGAGCGGCTGACCAGCGCACTGTTGACCGAGAAGTAGGGGTTCTCGGTGGTGGCGCCGATCAGGGTGATCAGGCCGCGCTCCACATGCTCAAGCAGAACGTCCTGCTGATTGCGCGCGAAGCGGTGAATCTCGTCGAGAAAGAGAATGGTGCGTTTCTGGTCCGTCTCCAACCTCTTGACGGCTCCTTCGAGAACCTCACGAATCTCCTTCACGCCCACCGATGCCGCGTTGGCCCGCTCGAAGTGGGCCTGCGTGTGTCGGGCGATGACCTCGGCGAGCGTGGTCTTGCCGGTCCCGGGCGGACCGCAGAAGATCACCGACGTGAACCGGTCGGCGTCGATCATCCGGCGCAGCAGCTTGCCGGGACCGAGAATGTGCCGCTGACCCGCGACCTCATCGAGCGTGCGCGGCCGCAGACGCACCGCCAACGGCTCGACGGCCCGTCGTCTGGCATCGCGCTGAGGAGCCCAGAGGTCGGACATGTGCAAACCATTGTAGATGTCGTGCGTATGGACTCCGTTGAGACCACGACCGGCTCGTCGCGTCCTTGGCCCCGTCCGGTGGGAAGAACGGAGTGTCCGTGGATCATGGCCAGGTGATGCAGGTCTGTCGTCGTCCAATTGCCTTCTTTCAGGTCTGATAAAATCGGCAATCTGGGAGAAAGGATCAAGTTGGACTTACCCCGTTTACCGTGTATTCGTCTTGAACCGATGGAGGAGAGAACATGTGTGGAATTGTCGCCTACATCGGTCGCCGGTCAGCCAAGCCCATCCTGCTCGAAGGCCTGAAGCGGCTGGAGTACCGCGGGTACGACTCTGCTGGCGTGGGTGTGATTGACCGCAAGGGTCAAGTGCGCGTCGCCAAGGCGGTGGGGCGCGTGCGCGTCGTGGAGGAGATGATCCAGCATGACCCGACCTTCGACGGCACGATCGGCATCGCCCACACCCGCTGGGCGACGCACGGCGGCGTCACGCAGCCCAACGCTCACCCGCACTTCGATGATGAGAAGCAGGGTCACGGCATCGCCGTCATCCACAATGGCATCATCGAGAACTACGACGTTATCAAGAAGTACCTGGAGGAGAAGGGCCACGTCTTTCGCAGCGAGACGGATACCGAGGTGCTGGCTCACCTGATCGGCGAGTTGTACGCCAACGTCAACGGTGGGGGGCTGGAGCACGCGGTGCAGGCCGCTCTGCGCGAGGTGACGGGCGCGTACGCCATCGCGGTCATCTGCCGCGAGGAGCCGGACGTGCTGGTGGTGGCCCGCAAGGGCTCGCCTCTCATGGTCGGCGTTGGCAACGGCGAGTACATCGTGGCGTCCGACTCCAGCGCCATCGTGGCTCACACCACGCAGGCGTTCACGCTGGACGACTACACCGTCGCCAAACTGACGCGGGATTCGTTCAACACCACCACGGTGGACAACGTTCCCATCACGCCGCAGATCCGCGAGCTCGAGTTCGACCTGGACCAGATCGACCTGGGCGCGTTTGAGCACTACATGCTCAAGGAGATCTGCGAGCAGCCCACCGCACTGCGCCGCTGCCTGAAGGGGCGCGTCGACACACGGGCCGGTCAGGTGGTGCTGGGCGGCATCGCGCCGTTCGCACGCGACCTCGTCAAGGCGCGGCGGATCATCTTTGTTGGCCAGGGCACCGCGCTCAATGCCGGGCTGGTGGCCGAGTACATCATGGAGGATCTGGCGAAGATCCCCACGGAGGTGGAGTTCGCCAGCGAGTTCCGCTACCGGAACCCGATCGTCGAGGACGGCACCGTCGTCATCGCGATCTCCCAGTCGGGCGAGACGGCGGACACCCTGGCCGCGCTGCAGGAGGCGAAGCAGCGCGGCGCCCTGGCCCTGGGCATCGTGAACGTGGTGGGATCGTCCATCGCCCGCGAAACGGACGCGGGCGTGTACCTGCGCGTCGGCCCTGAGATCGGCGTGGCCAGCACCAAGGCGTTCCTTGGCCAGGTGATGGTGGCCACGCTCATCGCCACCTTCATCGGGCGAAGGCGATTCCTCTCGGCGGATTACGTTTCGACGCTCCTGCGCGAGCTGGAGTCGATCCCGGATCACGTCGAGACGGTGCTGGCCCAGAGCAAGTCGATCCGCGACGTGACGGCCAAGTACATCGAGCGCGAGAACTGGCTCTTCCTGGGTCGCGGCCACAACTACCCCGTGGCCCTGGAAGGCGCGCTGAAACTCAAGGAAATCTCCTACATCCACGCCGAGGGCATGCCGGCGGCGGAAATGAAGCATGGGCCCATCGCGCTCATCGACGACGGAATGCCGGTGGTCTTCGTGGCCACGCGCAACAGCCAGTACGAAAAGGTGCTGTCCAACATCCAGGAGGTCCGCGCCCGCGGCGGGCACATCATCGCCGTGGCTACGGAGGGCGATGAGCAGATCCGCTCGCTGTGCGAGGACGTGTTCTACGTGCCCGACGTGAGCGAACCGCTGCAGCCCATGCTCACCGTGGTGCCGCTGCAGCTCATGGCCTACCACGCCGCGGTGCTGCGCGGCAAGGATGTGGACAAGCCGCGCAACCTGGCGAAGAGCGTGACGGTGGAGTGATCAGTCAGACTTCGCCTGCGGCGGACCCGTCTCCCGCGCCTGCGTCACCACGAACGGACGCTGCTGGATGATCTGATCGTCCGCCTCCAGCACCACCCAGTACTTGCCCGGCTCGGGAAACTGCAGGTCGCGGATCTCCATGTCGATGTCCACGATCTGCGTGGGATCCTTGAAACTGGCGTCCCCTCTCATCTCCAGCAGCGGCTGATCGGTAGCGGCATGGCGGATCGAGAGTTTGAGTTCGTAACGGCCCCGTCCGTTCGTGAGCGTGATGAGAATCCGCATCCGCGGGTGTCGGCAGGGGAACCGGGCCGCGTTGATGTAGTTGAACGTGCCGACGATCACCAGCTTGCGCGTGCGGTCATCGCGGAAGATGTCATCGCAGATCAGGATCGACAGGCAGGTCAGCTGCTCCGGATTGGTCATCGGAGGTGATCGTACGCCGGGCCTCGTCACGCCGACTCGTCTTGGTCCTCCTCCACCTCGCGCGCCCGGCTTGCCATGGCGGCGCGCAGCGGGGTGGTCAACTCCATGACCATCGCGCCGATCAGCAGGCCCAGCGCCACCGGCTCACGCACCAACCCCAGGTGCAGCGCCAGCGCGGTCAGCGCCACTTGCGTCGGTCCCGCGGCCATGCTCGCCAGCACCAGCCGCATCGTGGGCAGGGCGCGGCGGGCGCGGGCCAGCATGGCGCCGATGAACGCACCACACCATCTTCCGTCGCCCGAGAGAAGCACCAGCACCACGATGATCCAGATGGACGCGTGCTGGAAAAGCTCGATGCGGTAGGCGATCATGGCGGCCAGCGCGGGCGTGAGCAGGCGTTCCGCGGCCCATCTTCCTCGATCCGCCCATGTCGTCGGCAGCGGCCGACCTGAACCGATCACCCATGCCGCAACGCTCAGCCCAACCGGCCACAGTCCAGCCAGCCCCGACCACCCGCGATGCTCGACCATCGCCCAGCCCAGCACGATCGCGGCGGCTGCAAAGGCCACGCCCGCCGCGCTCTGCATGAGCCGTCGTCCGCCCGGCTCGGCGTCGTCGGCGATTTCGAGATCCGATCGTGGGATGAGCAGCGCGCCTGCCCCGAGGCACGACCCCGCGGCCAGGCACATCACCCCCTCCAGCCCCCACCAGCGCAGGAAGAGCAACCCGATCGCCCCCGGCAGCGCGGCGGCCCACAGGCCGGTGACCACCGGCTGGTACCAGTCGGGCCGCTCGCCCGCCGGGCGCTCGCGAGCGAAGGCGGCGAGCAGCAGCAGACCGACCACCATCGCGACGAACCAGCGAGCGGCGGTCTGATGCTCCCATCGGGCCGCGGCCACGCGCTCGCGCTGAGCCATCTCAAGATCCCGCTCATTCACGTCCAGCGGCGCGGCCTGCTCCGCTGGCATGCCGAAGTGCTGTCGGGCCGCCCGGTTCATGCCGTGGGTCGCCGTGAGTCGGTCGAGCTCCTCGCGCTCGGCGAAACCGCCGATGACGGTTCGCTCGTACCACGCGGGCGCGAAGCGCCCGGCGAGCGTCGGGCCGAGAATGATGCCCGCGATCAGCCCTCCAAGGATGGCCCCGCCCGGCGCGCCAAGTCGCCGCAGCAGCATGCTCAGCGTAACCGCAAAGGTGACGAGAACAAGGAAGAACAGCGTCAGGGCCACGCGCGGCTCCAGCGAAGTGAGTGCGAACCATAGGGCGCGGGGGGATTGCATGTGAGCGCTCCAGCACGATCGCACGGGATTCCTACACTCCCGCGTCACACGCGCCCCACGGGACCGAACAACCTGCAGGACGCTCACGACCGGAGGAACCATGCGATTCGCTCCCACCTTGTGCCTGGCTTGTGTGCTGTCACTCCCCGCCTTGGCCCAGGAGACGCGACGGCCCACCGACCTGCTGCAGACCGCGCTGGACCTGGTGCCGCGGGACGCCGTCTTTGCGATCGTCGTTCCCTCGCTCAAGCGGGTCAACGATGACATTGTGCAGATGCTTGAGGGCATGGATCGGGCCAACCTGCTGGTCGGCAGTCGGCCGCTGGATCACTTCCGGGCCATGTCCGGTCTGCACGCGGGGGTGGATGAGCTGCGCGGCGGGGTGATGGTGATGTTCGTCGGCAAGTTCGACGTTTCATACGCCTTCGCCGTGCCCGTGACCAACGCCGACGAGTTTCTGAAATCCAACTTCACCAGGGATGAAGGAAACGGCGAGCGCCTGGTCATGGCCAGCGGAGAAGCCGTGTACGCCAGACCGCTCGAGCGTCATGTGATCCTGGCTCGGAACAAGGACGATCTCGGCAGTTTCGACGGTCAGCCGTGGCTCGCTCAGCGGCTGCACGAGCGATTCGGCGAGCGGGTCGAGAAGGTCATGCTGGGTGGGGAGGCGATCGTGTATCTCAGCGAGTATTTTGTGAGCCAGCTTTCCGGAGTCGTGCCGACGATGGCGGATGAGGCGGCCCCGCGCGGGTTTCCGGCGATGCCGGCGCTCCCACTGGAAGGGCTGACCCGGGGCGTGGACATGGCGCTGGCGGTGGTGAACCTCGATCCGCTGGCGCTGGGCGTCACGATGATGGTCGCATTCAACGAGGAGTCGCCGTTCGGCTCGCTCAGAAAGGCCGGCGCTGGAGATCGCGGGGCGGCCGCGCGATCTGTGCCCGCCCTGTCGCGCCTGCCGCGCAAGCCGTTCTACTTCGCCGCATCGGCGTCGCTTGACGGCTCGGGTCTGCTTGAAGCACTGCGAACGCAGAGCGGGGGGCTGATCGATCTGCCCGCGTGGGTGGGCTCAGCGAAGGGGGTGCAGTTCGCCGCCAGCCCCAGCGCGCTGGGGGTGCAGGGTGGGCTGCTCAACGAGGCCACGCTGGTGTTGCTGACCGACGAGCCGCGGACGGCGCGTGACTTCATGCGCGATCAACTTGTCGTGAACGGCGCCCAGTGGGAACCGGCGAAGCGCGAGGTCGAGGGCGTCGCCGTGGATGGCTACGTCGTGCCTACGCCGACCGGCGAAGGCGATGCCATGATGGCCACCGCCGCCACCGTGATGTTCGGACGGGGCGGCTTCCGCGGCTTCGTGGGCGAGGCGCCCGGCTCGCTCATCATCACCTTCTCACAGCGGCCGGATGTCTTCGCCAGCGCGGTGAAGGCCGCGGGCGGATCGGACTCCCTCGCGTCAGATCCCGTCCTGCGCCAGATGCGCGCCTGGCTTCCCCCCGAGGCGGACGCGGAGGCGTTCCTGGGCATCGGGCAGTTCGCCAGGATCATCAATCAGTTCAAGGACATGATTCCCGTCGGGGATATCCCCATCCCAACCATCGATCCGAAGGTGAAGCCCGTCGGCTTCGGGCTGGCCGCGGGCGACGCGATGGTGGAGGCGGGCATGGTCGTTCCGTCCGATGTGCTGACGATCCTGCTGGATCAGGTGGTCGAACGGATGAAATCCATCGGAGCGACCGGCAAGGGTCTGGGGAACTGAACGCGGATCGCGCTTCCGTCGCGTCACGTGCGAACAATCGACCGTGACCAGACCCCCCAACGTGCCCGCGCCGGATGGCTGGCAGATCGGCCCTGACCGCGAACTGTCGCTCGACCGCCCGCGCCTGATGGGGGTGCTCAACGTCACGCCCGACAGTTTCAGCGATGGGGGCATGTTCTTTGACGCCGAGACCGCGCTGGACCGCGCCCTGTCGATGATCGACGAAGGGGCCGACGTGATCGACGTGGGGGGGGAATCCTCGCGTCCCGGGGCCCGCCGCGTGTCGCCCTCGGAGCAGATCCGCCGCGTCACGCCCGTCATCCGGCGCATCCGGGCGCGGAGCAGCGTGCTGATCTCGGTGGACACCACCAGCGCGGACGTGGCGCGGGCGGCGCTTGATTCAGGCGCGGACATCATCAACGACGTGTCGGCGGCGACGGACGATCCGGCCATGCTGCCGCTCATGGCCACGCGGTCGTGCGGTGTGGTGCTGATGCACCGTCGCGTCGCGCCGGAGCAGGATTCCTACAGCGACCGCTATGCGCAGGAGCCCGCCTACGACGACGTGGTGGCGAGCGTCCGCGAGCACCTGCGGCGGCGGATGGCCGACGTAACCGCGGCGGGCGTGGGGCATCGAAGAATCGTGCTTGATCCTGGACTGGGGTTCGGCAAGTCGGTGGCGCAGAACTACCGGCTGGCCGCCCGGATCATGGACATGGCGTCGCTGGGACGTCCGGTGCTCAGCGCCGCCAGCCGCAAGTCGTTTCTCGGTCGCGTAAGCGGCGTGGACACGCCGGCGGCGCGTCTGGAGGGTACGTTGGCGATGAGCGTGGCTCATTGCCTGATGGGCGTGCGGTTGTTCCGGGTGCATGATGTTGGAGCGCACCGCCGCGCTCTGGCGGTGGCGGAGGCGATTCACGCCGCCGGCGCCGCCACAGGGTCGTGATCGTGGAACGATCTTCAGCGCCGGATAGGATCATTCCTGACCACGGTTGTCAGGACACGCAACGCAGCAAGGAGCATCAGCATGGCCGGTCCCGCGACACTCGAGTTCACCGACAGCAACTTCGACCGCGAAGTGATCAACTCGCCCGTCCCCGTGGTGGTGGACTTCTGGGCGGAATGGTGCATGCCATGCCGCATGCTGGGGCCGACCATCGATCAGCTGGCCGCCGAGTTCCAGGGCAAGGCCAAGGTGGGCAAGGTGGATACGGACTCCAACCGCGACGTGTCGGTGAAGTTCGGCATCCAGTCAATTCCCACCGTCATGGTGTTCAAGGACGGCAAGGTGACCAAGAAGTTCGTCGGTCTGACGAACAAGGAAGACCTGAAGGCGGCCATCAACGCGGTGCTGTGACGGAGGCGAGGTTGTCTGGCAGGCACTGGCCCTGTTGACGCGTCGCAGGCGCATGATCGGGCGTAATCCCATGCACGGTCGCGCACGCCGCCCCGCATCGCGGCGTCGTTGGCTGCATCCACCCGCCGAAGTCGCCCTTGCTCACGCGTAACTGTGCAGCCCGGCGATCTTGAAATTGATGAAGATCCAGTTGAAGAGCATCACCACGCAGCCGAAGAGGACGAGCAGGGCGGTCCAGAAGCCCTTGTCCTTCACCTTCAGCCGCACGTGAACCAGCACCGCGAAGACGATGAAGGTGTTGAGGGCGAAGACTTCCTTCGGATCCCAGCCCCACGGGCGGCCCCAGGAATGGTCAGCCCACATGGCGCCCATCACGATGCCCGCCCAGAGCAGGATGAACGAGAGTTCCATCAGGATCATTGTGGCCCCGTCGAAGACCTGCCCGACGGTGAGGCGGGAGGGGGAGGACCGTGCTGAGTGCCGTGTGCCGAGTGCTGGGGGGCTCTCGGCAGTCGGTTGTTGGGTGTCGGTGTTGACGGGTGACGGCTGAGAGCCGACGGCCTCGCCTCCGCCCAGTGCGATCAGCGTTCCCGCCCCGCCCACGCGGGCGTAGTGGTGCGTGCCGCCGAAGCCGTTCAGCCGCGCAATGAAGCGGTAGATCATGTACAGCCCGGCCACGATGGCGGCCATGAAGATCAGGGCGTAACTGAAGATGATGACGTTGGTGTGGATGTAGAGCCACACGTCATCCAGCACGGGCATGCGGTTGGAAATGTTGGCGTTGAGGGCCTGAGGCAGGAAGTGAGCGGCCATGAGGGCGGTCATCGACCCCGCTGCGCTGCCCAGGGCGAACAGGTTGCGCATCCCCGTGCGCCAGACGATCATCTCCATGATGATCGCGCCGCACCCGCCGAACCACGCGGCGGTGGTGACCGCCTCGAACATGTTGGAATTGGGCCAGCGGTCGGCCACGTACCAGCGCAGCAGCAGGGCCGCGGTCTGAAAGGCGAAGGCCAGCAGGAACATGGCCATGCCCGCGGCGTGCGCCCCGCGCCAGCGGTAGACCACGCCCATGAGCAGCGGCACCATCGCCAGCAGATACACCACCCAGTTGAGCGTGAACCAGTGGTGATTGTTGAAGTACATGCTCTCGAGCGCCAGGGCGTCGAAGCGCCCGATGACCAGCGCCCCGGCCTGCATGAGGCAGAGAGCCCCGGCGATCATGGCCCCGAGCAGCCCCAGGCGAGGCCGCGCCGTGGCGAAGCCGAACGCCCCCATGCCGAGGAAGGCGGCAATGGTGAGGATGGCGGCGACCCACGCGGCGGCGGCGCCATCGCCCGAAAATGACCACGGCCAGCCGGTGCGCGCCCCGCTTGGGTACAGCGCGGGGTTGATGTGACGCGCGGCGGCGGCGAGACGATCGATGGCGCGGTTGACGGCGTCAGCGTCCTGGCGCCGCCAGCCGTCGCGAAGGGTCTCCCAGGCGCCGCGCACGTCGGCTTGCATGGCGGCGTCGAAGCCGGGAGTCCCGGTCCAGTCGGCGCCAATGAACTCGGCGGGGGTGAGCCAGGGGTCCAGTTCGCCGCCCCCCGGCTGCGGAATGAGGCGCAACCCGCCTTCGAGGTTGGCCGGATGCATCATCTGGCGCGCGAAGTCCACGTCCTCGACAAAGCGGGCGGTCTTGATGAGGTCGCCCCGCAGCGCGCTCATCTCGGCGTTCACGTCCCGGCGGCGGAGAATCGACTCGGCGATCAGGCCGGTCTTCATGAAGCGATCCAGCCGCGACGAAAGGTCGGCGGTGAGCGCCGGGTCGCGGCGCATGGCCTGCACCAGGCGCTCGCGCACGATCTTCTTGGGCACGTAGATCACGTCCCGCTCGAAGTAGTTCTCCGGGCGGAACATCATGTCAAGGTAGGTGAAGGTGCGGTGCTGGCCTCCGATGCGGTGCGGGCCGGTGATGACCTGCATCACCGCGGTGGTGAAGGAGTCGAGCGACTTGAGCCGTCCGTTGGAGTGGACCGCGAGGTGGCCGAGAGCGGTGAGATTGACGCGACTCTCGAACGAGCCGCCCGCCGCCGCGCCGCTCGGGGCGCGTTCGACGGTTCCCGTGGGCTGCTGAGCGAGAAGATCCGGTGAGACGACGAGGACGACGGGAATCAGCAGCAGCACGGCGAGGCGACGGAGTCGTCCGGTGCGATCAATGGTGATGGATGTCATGACGCCTCCTTTCCCGTCAGCGCCGGTTCGCGCGCGGGTGACGTCGCGCGGGTTGACATGGAGCGTACAGTCGAGGCCGTCGCCTGCGCCTGCAGTTGCTTTCGCCTCTTGAACATCGGCTTCACATAGAAGGCGTAGAGCATGCCGATGACCGCCACGACGCAGCCGAACAGTTGCGTGTACACGCCCTCGCGGTTGCCCACGCCGAGCACGGTGTAGTTGCGACCGCGCGAGGCGACCTCGCCGGCGGCCCGCGGCGCGTCAGGCGGATCCCACATGGACTGGAAGAACCAGTACCGACGGAACTCGCCCGGCTTGTTCACCGACACGTTGATCGGTTCAGTCAGGCCGTCTGCCGCCGCGAACCGAATCACGCTCCGCCAGTCGCGCACGCTGACGTTCGATCCCGTGAAGCCGCCCACGTGCTCCTCGAGCACGAAGTCCTCCAGCACCACCGGGGCGGGCAGTTCCATGCGGCGGCGCGAGAAGATCACTTCGATGGAGCGTCCATCGGAGAGCCGCACCACGGTGGGGCGGTAGGCGAAACGTCGCAGGGCGGTTGGCGCATTCTCGAAGGGGTAGTCATGGAAGGGCAGCCAGTACGAAACCGGCCTCGCCGGGTCGCGGCCCTCGAACTCGACCTTCACCATGCGCAGTCGCATGTCCAGATCGCGGTTCCGCTGCTCACGAGGCACGACGACCGGCCTGGTCACCTGCCGCGGTCGGGCCACGTACTGATCCACCACCATCGACAGGTTGGGGAAAAGCTGCACCCGCGTGTTGAGCGGGAGGTCGCGCAGTTCGGTGCGATCCGACTCGGCATCCGCGATCACGATGCGGAGCCGATTCTCCGTCGGGCCGGCGACGATCGTCATCAGGCGCGGGCGCTGTGAGCCGATATAGCGCATCCGGATGCCGGGGTCGGTCGGAATCTCCGTGCGCGCCCCCGTCGCCGCGTCCACCGACTGGTCAAGCGAACGATCGGCGTCGCTGGAGACGAACCGCACGTAGGATGCGTCGCCACGCTTTACTTCCACGATGGCGGCGGACTGGGACGGCCCGGATTCCATTGGGATCGAGTCGATCAAGTTCTGCACGCGAATGGCGTATTCTGTGCCCTCGATGGGGATGAACGGGCGTTCGGCCCGGTCGAGCTTCAATTCAGGCACGGACCACTCGCGCATGACGGGTTCACGTCCATCGCCGCCCGGCACTTCGACGACCAGTCGTCCGGGCGTGGTCGCGCGGTGCGCGTCAATCTCACGCTCATCATCCACCCACTCGAAGCCGAGCAGGTCGTTGCTGGTTGTGGGGTCAAGCGCCTTCATCTCCACGCGCAGCGTCTGATTGTCGGCGGAGATCAGGCGCAGCGTGATGGAAGGGTCGAAGCGGTCGCCTCCGCTCACCAGGCCCGGCGCCAGGTCGGCGTATCGCAGGTAGCTGTCAATGCGCAGATTCATGCCGGGCAGCGGATCATCGACCGCGACGGGCGGCACGATGATGCCCAGGGGATTGAGTGCGGGAATGGAGCCCGGGGCCACGGGCCAGATCTCCGCGTAGTCGTCCACTGAGTCGTTGTAGCGGGGCAGGCCGTGGATGGGCCGCTCCACCCACTCGGTCCGTCCGACCTCGCGCAGGTAGAGCGCCTCGGAATGAGCGAGATAGAAATATCGCTGCGGCGCGTACTCGAGCGACATCGAAAGGTCGGGGTCGACCAGTTTCTCGCCAGTCACGCGTACGGCGCGGCCCTGACCCGGCAGCACGTCCTCGGTCAGGTCCGGGTGACCCGCGAGCAGTTGCCGCATGAACGTGCGATCGGCCCGCGTCACCTGCACGGTGACGCTGTACGCGCGTCGTCCCGCCGCGTCGCCGGTGAGCAGCTCCCAGTCGGGGTCGATGTCCACCACGCGGTACTCGGCGCGGCGGTCGCCTTCGCCCGCGGTCACGCGCATGCCCGGCTGGGCGATCATGTGAAGCGGTTCATGGTGCGGCGAGCGAATCACCACCATCCGCCGCGCGATTGGGGCGTCGCCCTCCACTTTCAGCGTGAAGTACCAGACTGATCCGAGGGCGAGGATGATGATGCCGGTGTGGATCATCCACACGCCGTAGTTCACGGGTCGAAAGCGGATGCGCCGCAGCGTCGTCACGGTGATGTTGAGACAGATGAGCGCAATGAGCAGATTGAAGGGCCACCAGTGAAACCACTCGAACTCGGTCATTTCCGCCCATCGCTGCTGCCGCGGAACGATCTGATCCCAATTGTCGAGGTCGAAGACGTTCAGCGAAATGGGATACAGAATGCCCGCCGAACCGACCGACGAGTACACGAACAGGATCGAAAGCAGCGTGATGCCGAATCGCACGCTGCTGAACAGGTCGTAGATCGCTTGGATCGGAGCAGGAAGTCGCCCACGCCCGGCGGAGAGCATCGGTGCGGCCGCACTCGGAGGCGGCGTGGACGGCGTGGAAGCGGAATCGGGCATCGAATGGTCCCGGGTGGTCGTGCGGCCGAGGCAGCGTGGCTCGGCGACTTTGTGATTCTAGTCACAAAGTCGGCGCGCCTCTGCCCGCGCGACGCGGCCCGCTGAGCGAGGAAGCGATTGCCTGAGAATCGGGGTCGTGGGCAGGTCGCCTTCCAAATGAAAGCCCCGCGCCGGGCGCGGGGCAGTGCCGATAGGTGGACTCGAACCACCGACCTGAGGTTTATGAATCCTCCGCTCTAACCAGCTGAGCTATATCGGCGTCAAAACGCGGCGAAACCGCGTCCCGGATGCTAGGCGAGGAGGGTCGCCGGTCAACCGATCGGCGTCGCTGGCGAGCCGGTTTCCAGGGCATCCAGGGTCTCATCGAACCAGGCGAGGCACGCCGCGTGCTTGCGCTCCAGATCTTCCAGATCGACGATCAGCGACAGGTCATTCACACGCTCCGCCATGCCGGGCGGCAGGTCGTCGTGGAGATATCGCAGACCATAGTCGAACCGTTCGGGGCAATGCCGGATGCGCAGCAGTTCCACCAGCGGGCGCAGCGTGAGGGCGTGATAGAACGCCACGGCTTCGGCGGGGTTCCTGCGCCGGATGCTCTTGCGGATCAGATGCTGGAACATGACGAACTTCACCCGCAGGTCAGCGAGTTTGGCGTCAATCTGCCGCTGATGGACCGCCCGGTCGAGCGTTGCCGGCTTCACCAGTCCCTCGCGGTCGAACAACACGGTGGGCGTGCCGTGCCGCTCCGGTTCGAGGAACCAGTTGCTGGTGGTCCGTTTCATGAGCAGCACATCCACCATCAGCCATTGGGGCGCATCCGTCAGTTGGTAGAAGACCTGCGAATGGCCGTGCCATGCTGGTTCGGGGACGCGGTATCGAAGCGCGATGGTTGAAAGGGTTGTGAGCGTCGCCTCCACGAGTTTGATGGCGACATCGACGGCGTCATCCTCCACAAGCAGCATCAGGTCGATGTCGGACCATTCGTCCAGCCGCCCGGTGGCCTGGCTGCCCGCCAGCCATGCGGCCTTCACCTCGAGGGACTGAGGCAACGACCTGGAGAGTGCATCGATGAGATGCTCGCGTGAGATCATGATCCTCCTACACCGAACGGGTCGATCCGGCTGCATTCGCGGCACGTTTCGGGCTGACGCCGATGCGCAGACGCCGCATTTCCGCGGGCTATCATCACGGCTTGCATGAGCCGCACCGCTGACCCATCCTTGCGCAATGTCGCCATCATCGCCCACGTCGACCACGGGAAGACCACCCTGGTGGACTCGATGCTGACGTACGCCGGCACGCTGGAGAAGACCGCCGACACGCCTGACTGCGTGCTCGACTCGAATCCGCTTGAGCGGGAGCGGGGCATCACCATTCTGGCCAAGAACTGCTCGATCGTGTATCGCCCGCGAGGCGGGGGCGCTGGCGCACGGGCGGGACAGGCCTATCGCATCAACCTCATCGACACGCCCGGCCACGCCGACTTCGGGGGCGAGGTGGAGCGCGTCCTCAGCATGGCGGATGGCGCGCTGCTGCTGGTGGATGCATTTGAAGGCCCCATGCCTCAGACGCGATTCGTGCTGTCCAAGGCGCTCGCACTGGGGCTGAAGATCGTCGTGGTCGTGAACAAGTGCGACCGCCCCGACGCGCGTCCCGACGCCGTCGTCAACGAGGTCTTCGATCTGCTGGTGGCGATGGGGGCCAGCGATGAGATTCTCGACTTTCCCGTCATCTTCGCCGCGGGGCGCGAGGGATGGGCGTCCACGTCGCACGACGCGCACGACGGCACCGTGGCGCCGCTGCTGGACACCATTCTCGATCGCGTGCCGCCGCCCTCCGGCGATCCCGATGCTCCGCTGCGGCTGCTCATCACCACCATCGATTATTCAAGCTACGTCGGGCGCATCGCCATCGGACGGGTTCATTCCGGCGCCATCCACAGCGGCGACCGGGTGGCCATCTGCCGCAAGGATGGTTCGATCGAAAGCGCCCGCGTGATGCGGCTCAACCGCTTCGAGGGACTGGGGCGTCTGGCGGTGGACACGGTGGAAGCGGGCGACATCTGCGCGGTCGAAGGGCTTGGCGACTTCGAGATCGGCGACACCATCGCCGACCCGGATGATCCCCGTCCGCTGCCCCGCGTGGCCGTGGACGAACCCACGTTGCACATGATCTTCCGCATCAATGATTCCCCCTTCGCCGGCAAGGAAGGTCGGTTCGTCACCTCCCGCCAGATCGCCGAGCGGCTGGAGCGCGAGCTGCGATCCAACGTGGCCTTGCGCGTTGAGCCGGGCGAGTCGGCGGATGAGTTCCTCGTCTCGGGAAGAGGGTTGCTGCATCTGGGCGTGCTGCTGGAAACGATGCGGCGCGAGGGGTATGAACTCTCGGTGGGACGCCCCGAGGTCATCGAAAAGGTCATCGACGGCGTGGTCTGTGAGCCGATCGAGCGGCTCACGCTGGACGTGAAATCCGAGGCGATGGGCCCTGCGCTCGAGCTGCTGGGCATCCGCGGCGGCGAAGTCACTCACATGGAGACGCGCGGGGACCGCATGCACGTGGATGCAGAAATCCCCGCCCGCGGGCTGATCGGGCTGCGCTCGCGCATGCTCACCGCCACGGGAGGCGAGGTGGTCATGTACCACGCCTTCAAGGAGTTCGCCCCCGTCCGCAGCACGCCTCGCAAGCGCACCAACGGCGTCATGGTGGCGGTGGAGGCGGGTACGGCCACCACCTACGCGCTGCTCAACCTGTCCGAGCGGGGCATGATGTTCGTCAAGCCCGGCGATCCCGTCTACGTGGGCCAGATCGTGGGTGAAAACAGCCGTGACAACGACCTGGGCGTCAACGTCGTCAAGGCCAAGCAGCTTTCCAACGTGCGCGAGAGCAACAAGGAAGCCACTGTTGTGCTGAAGGCCTCGCGCACCATCACGCTCGAGGCGGCCCTCGAATACATCGAGGATGACGAGTACGTGGAGATCACGCCCCAGTCGGTGCGTCTCCGCAAGAAGATGCTCAACGAGAGTGATCGAAAGCGGGCCGACCGCGCCGAGCGCAGCCGGCTGGTGGGTACGTGAGGGCGTGATGACGCGTGATCTGTTCATCGCCGCGCAACGCGCTGGCGCATCAATGCATCCGCATGATTGATTCCATCGATCCCCGCGCCTGAAGCACCCTCCTACGATCCCCCGTGCGGACGATTTACCTCGACAACAACGCCACCACGCGGCCCCTGCCGTCGGTGGTTGAGGCGGTTCACGAGGCCCTGACCGACCTCTGGGCCAACCCGTCGAGCATCCACCGGGCCGGGCAGCGCGTGCGGCAGCGGATGGAGCTGGCCCGCGAATCGGTGGCGCAGCTGATCGAGGCGTCGCCGCGCGAGATCATCTTCACCTCCGGCGGCACCGAGAGCACCAACCTGGCGATCGTCGGTTCGCTGCACGCGCAGCCAGCCCCCGCAAGGCGCGTGGTGGTGACCGATCGACTGGAGCACAGCGCCACGCGCGATCTGGCCTCATCGCTGGCGGAGCGCGGCGTGGAAATCATCTGGCTGCCGCTCGATGATCGCGGCCGCGTGGATGCGCTCGCGTTGGAGCAACTGCTGACGCAGCGCGCCGGCGAGGTCGCCGTGGTCTCCGTGCAGTGGGCCAACAACGAGACGGGTGCGGTCCAGCCCGTGCGGGAGATCGGGGAAGCGTGCCGGCGGCACGGCGTGCGCTTCCACTGCGATGCCACGCAGTGGGTGGGAAAGATGCCGACCAGCGTCGCGGACACGCCCATCGACCTGATGACGTTCTCGGCCCACAAGTTCCACGGGCCGAAGGGCGTGGGCGCGCTGTATATGCGGCGGGGGGTGCGAATCAGCCGCGAGATCATCGGCGGGCCGCAGGAGCGCGAGATGCGCGGCGGCACGGAGAACGTGCCCGGCATCCTCGGCTTCGGCGCGGCGGCGGAGGCGGCGCGCATCTGGCTGGCGGAGGGGGCGGAAAGCGGGCGCGACGGCGTCGACGCCCTGCGCGGCCTGCGCGATCGCTTCGAGCGCATGGTGCTTCAGCGCGTGCCCGACGCGGTGGTGAACGCCGCCGGAGCGGAACGTCTGTGGAACACCAGCAACATCGCCTTCCCCCGGCTGGAGGCGGAGGCGATTCTGCTGCTGCTCTCGGAGCGCGGCGTGTACGCCAGCGCGGGGGCGGCGTGCTCATCCGGGTCGCTGGACCCCTCGCCCGTGCTGCTGGCGATGGGCATGCCGCCTGAACTGGCTCACGGGTCGATCCGCTTCTCGATCTCGCGCGAGACGACGGCGGAGGAACTGGATGAGGCGGTGGAGGTGATCGCGGCGTCGATCGCGCGGCTGCGGTCGAACCTGGCGGCGGTGTGAGCCGACGAAGCGGCGTGGGATGTGGATCAACGTGCCGCCCGGTGATGTGCGGCGCTCGCTCACTCACTCACTCACCAGTCCGACGACTCCGGCGGAAACTTCTCCCGCACCGGCTTGAATGCCGGGCCGCGCAGTTTCGCGCCCACGTCGGCATCGTGATAGAACACGGCGGGGTCGTAGCCGAAGTCCTCGACGCAGACTTCCATCGCGGCCATCACGCCCCGCACATCGCCCTTCCAGGCGTACACGATCACCTCGAAGAAGGGGTCATCGTCGCGGTCGGTGGACTCCTGCGCGACCGTCAATGCCTCGTCGGCCTTGCCGAGGAACAGACAGGTGCGGATGAAGCCGTCCTCGAAGGCGACAAGATAATCCTCCTCGGTGGTGATCGCCTCGCGGTGGGCGACCAGCACCTCGTAGCACCGTGCGTGCTCGCCGAGTTCGGAAAGGGTCTGCGCCAGCCGCAGCGCCACGAACGGGTCATCGGGCGCGTCCTTGCAGCGTGCCTCCAGCAGGCGCAGCCGCTCTGACGCGGTGATCGGATGATCACATTCCTCGAGCATGTAGTCGAAGGCGGCATCACGCTGATCGGCTTCGAGATACGCCTCGACAGCGCGGCCCAGCTGCACCTGGCAATCCCAGAACAGCCGCCGGGCTGCCGTGCGGTCCTCCGCCTCCGTCAGACCGCTGAGGGCGCCGCGCGCCAGCAGGGCGGCAAGGCCCGGTCGATCCCGCAGATTCTCCACGTGGGCAAGGTAGTAGGTAATGAGCGGCTCGTTCGCCAGGTGCTGGCTCATGGCGTGAACCAGAGATTCCAATCGAATGGGGTCGCCTGTGTCTGCGGCGTCGTCGGCAAGAACCCGGAATGCCTGCGCCGGGTCCGGCGCGGCCTGTATGTGCTTGATCAGCGAATCGAGGTCATCGTCCGCGGGCACCGACCAGAAGTAGGCGTGAAGCAGGTCCATGGAGTCAGGCGCCTCACGCAGCCCACGCTCGTAGGCGGCCCGTGCCTCCGTCGGCTGGCCGAGTCCGTCGTGTGCAGCGGCCAGTTGAAGCAGCCCCTCGGGGTCATCGCCCACGCGATCGAGATACTGGCGGGCCGCCGCCAGGGCTTCCTCATGATGTCCCTCCATGTTCCACGCCACGGCGCGCAGATAGTGGAGAATCGGCATGTCCGCGTGGAGCGACTCCGCGGCGTCGGTCATGCGCAGAGCGTCCTCGGTGCGGTGGGCGCCCACGTAGCATCCCGCGAGCAGCATGCGCCGCAGCGCCTCGATCATGGGCGGAAAGTCCGCATCCTCCAGGTCATCGAGCA
Source organism: Phycisphaeraceae bacterium (assembly GCA_015709595.1). NCBI lineage: Bacteria > Pseudomonadati > Planctomycetota > Phycisphaerae > Phycisphaerales > Phycisphaeraceae > Phycisphaeraceae bacterium. Next base: position 376,950 of record CP054178.1, on the reverse strand, counting down.
GGATCTCGGCGGCTTCAAGGGCCTCGCCCTGCAGCCGCTGGGCGGCCATCATCAACTGCTGAAAACGAGAGACCCAGGCCGGCGGCACGCCCTCGCCCATCTGCGAGGCGGTAACGCCCATGATCATCGAGGTGCGCATGCCGGCGTCGAGATCCTCAAAATCGCCGATGCGCCACGTTCCGCCGCTCCGATGCAGCCACCATCGCATGGTGGATCCGTAACCCGCGGTTCCGCGCGTGTAGGTGATGGCGACGATCCGGTCCGGCGCGGACGCTTCAACCTTGCGCAGCGTGACCTTTCCATCCGGGAACGACCATTGATTGCGCGACAGGCCGCGTTCGACGCCCTCCCGAAGCCCCGTCAGGAACGGTTCGCGATGCTCCAGCAGGTTGGATGGCACCAGCCCCGTGGCGACCGCGTGATCGAGCAGGGCGCTGACGTCCAGACAGTCGGCGGCTTCGGCGGCGCGCCCGCCCGATGCCGCATCGTGGAAACGCTGCAGCAGGGTCAGGATGGCGGAGCGTTCCGCCTCGTCGGGTGATGCCGCACGCTCCTGCGCCACGACTGCGCCGCTCAAGGCCATGAGCGGAATCAGCCACGAAAGGAGCGTGAGTCGGCGTGCCCGTGAAATGAACGTCGTATTCCGTGTGATCATGTCGCCAGTATCCCAGCGCGGCCCGTGCGCCACAAGCCCATGCTCACCCGGCGTCGCGATAGAACGGATGATCGGTCCAATCGGGCGGCAGCCAGAGCTCACGGTCGCAGAGCGGCTCCAGGCCGCCGCGGCGCAGGTTTCGTTCGCTGGCCGACCCCGCCGCGACAAGCGAGCACACCAGGTCAGCGCCCAGTTGCCGTGCCAGGTCGATCCGGTGGCGGATCAGTGCTGTTTGAACACCTCGTCCCCGGTGCCGCTGCACGGTTGCCCCACTATTGAGCCACCCCACGCCTGCGACGACGTGCAGCGCAGCGGTGCCGGCGACCTCGCCTTCCACGATAGCGACCAGCCGCGTCAGGCCAGGGGCGCTGGCGGTGCGTCGCAGTCGATCCAGGCGCTCCACACGGGTTCCGCCATCCTCGGGCCAGGTTTGCATCTGGATGTCGAGGAACGATTCGAGCAGTGGGCCGACCGCGTTCTCGATTCGGATGCTGGTGGGCTTGGATGGCTGACCCCCGACCGATCCGGCCAGAAGCCGCCGGGTCAGCCCCGGCATCGTCTCCTCCGCGCAGCCGGCTTCTCGAAGCGCCGTCCGCACGTCGGTCCCGGCACGGGGCGGCGCCAGGTCGAAGCGGGGCGGGATGCCATGATTGGTGAACCACTTCGCAATCGCTGGAATGTGCCCGATGTCCTGCTCGCTCAGCCCGATGGCGCGATTGAAGAACGTGTTCGGAATGCCCCGGCTGATGAACGCGGTGACGCCCCCGAACACGGCGTGCGCATCGCCCGGCGCCGCGGCCAGGGCGTCCATGGTGCGGCGAATGACCGCTTCGGCGTGCTCCACGCGCGCGGTCAGATCGATGAGTCCGGCGTCATGCGTCATGACCCACCCAGAACCTGACGCTGCAGGCGGGTCTGCTCGTCGGTGATCTGCTGAAGTCGGGCCATCCACTGATTGAAGGCGGCTACGTCGGCATCGTCCTGAAACATCACCATGCCGGAGGCGCGATCAAGCTCCCAGCGGCCCCATCGTGCGCGGAGCAGCCGCAGCAGCCCGCGCATGGCCTCGCACAGATCGGCGTCGGTGCGCCGAATGGCGAGCGTGACGGGGAGCTGCGAGGAATCACGGAACCGCGCCGCCGCCTCGCTCGCCTCACGGGCGCCGATGCCCGCCTCCAGCATCAGCGTTTCGAATCGGGCTGGCATGGCGGCGTAGGCGTCCGACAGGGTGGTGTTGGCCAGATCGAGGGCATCGATCAGCTCAAGCCGCTCGTCGATGCGGCGCGGGGAGGGCAGGGATTCGACGGTGAGTCCGCCGGCCTGCTCCAGCCGGTTGAGCGCGGCGGCGTACGCCTCCAGCGAAGGGCGCAGGGTGTCGAGGGCGGCCGCGGCGGCGTTCAGAGCGGAACGCCCGTCGCTGGAGTTCATCCGCTCCGCGCTGCGCCGCATCGCGGCGAGCATACGGTCCAGCCCCGTCGTGTCGGTGCGCACGAATCCTTCCGACTCGATCTGGCGCAGGACGTCGTCCCGCATCGCCTGGCTCTCGGCCCGCAGGGATTCGAGTTCGGCCTGGTCTGACTGCCGCTGCGTCGCCAGGCCGCGCAGCATGAACATCAGCCCGAAAGGCGCGCTGAATGCAATGGCTCCGCCCACGCAGATGGACACGATGACCAGCGGGCCAGTCCGGTGTTTGGCGACGGGCGGCGTCATGCGCGGAACCCCTGCGTCAGCATCAGGCGGACAATGCCAATGTAGCCGCTTGTTCCGAAACGTGCCATCCGTACGTGAATTTGCAACACGTTGCGGTCGGTCAGTAGGATGCCGACATGAGCAACCTGACCTTGACACTGGTCGCCCGGCTTGTGCTGTTCGGCGTGGCTACCGCGATCGCGTCGCCTGCGATCGCGGATGATGATCTTGCGGCGCGGCTCGATCGGATCGAACGGGAGATTCGCCTGTTGCAGGGTGAACCGGGCGGGGCGGGCTGGTCCGCCGATCGAAGCCAGGCCGTTCGCGACCTGGTCGCCGACGTGCTGTCGGATGCGGACAGCCGCTCCATGCTGCGGGATGAACCCGTCTCCGCCGGATGGAAGAACCGTTTCTACCTGGCTGATCCGAGCGGTGCGTTCCGTCTCGAAGTTCTCGGGCGCCTGCAGGTGCGCTACGTCTGGAACCACCAACCGGACGAGGCGACGGACGGCGACCGCGCCGGGTTCGACATTCGTCGCATGTTCCTGGAGTTCCAGGGGCACGTGGTGGACCCTTCGTGGCGCTATCGGATCATTACGGCGATGAGTTCGACCGGCGTCATGGGGGTCAACGACGCCACGATCACCAAGGAACTCGGCGAGGGCTGGTCGCTCACCTTTGGTCGCTTCAAGCTGCCGTTCATGCGCGAGGCACTCATGTCGAGCAAGCGGCTGCTGGCGGTGGACCGGTCGCTCATCCATCAGGCCTGGACGCTCGGACGGGCCGGCGCCGTCATGGTGGAGTACGAGCATGAACGGTGGCGGATGAGCGCGGCGGTCTCCAACGGCGAGAACACCACGCTTGCGCCCGCCCTGGCGGAGGACACTGAGTTCGCGCTTACTGCTCGCGGGGAGTTTCTGCTGGCCGGGGCGTGGGGATCATTCAACGATTTCACGAGTTTCCGGGGAGACGAAGCGGGCGTGATGCTCGGCGTCGCGGTCCATGCCGAGCGGGATGAATCCGGCACCACGTTCAACCCCGGTACAGGACTGGGAAACGATGACGAGAGGCGGTTCTTCAGTTGGACCGCGGACCTATCCGTGGAAGGCGGGGGGTGGAACCTGTATGCCGCGGCAGTGGGGCGTCACACCGATCGGGACTCCGGAAACCTCGATGAATACGGCTTCCTCGTTCAGGGCGGCGTCTTCGTGACCGAGGATCTGGAGTTCTTCGCACGCTACGAATGGGCGGATGATGACACCGACGCCGATGAGCTGAGCGTGGCGACCATCGGCTTCAACCGCTACTTCCACAAGCACACGCTCAAGTGGACCACGGACGCGGGATACGGGTTCAACGGGGTCAATGGTTCGTTCCCGTCGTCCGGCGCGGGCTGGCGAGTGGATGGCGTCGGTGAGGACGGGCAGATCGTGGTGCGCAGTCAGCTGCAGCTGCTCTTCTGAGTCGTGAAGCGGTCCGAGGGTGGAGGAAATGAACGTTGGTGCGGGCAATGATCCTGCGTGCCCACCGCCCATGAGATCAAGGTTCGGCTGCGCGACATTCGCCAGTTGTTCAACTCGATGGATCCTTCGCCCTTTCACGAGAAGGATCTGGATCACGATGCCGAAGAGTTCATCGTGGGCTGGGCGCGTGAGTTCCCACGCGACGCCCACGTGTCCCTGGTCATCACGTTGGATGAACCCCCGCTGGACGCCGATCCCTCCGCATCGGTGGGAGAGGCCGTGCGCAACTACTTCGAGTACCAGTCGCAGGTGAAAGGACGTGAGTTCCGTGACCTGATGCGCCGCGGCCGCGCCAGTCTCTTCATCGGGCTGGTCGCGCTGGCGCTCTGCATCACTGCGCACATCGAACTGGAGCGACTGTTCGGCGAATCCGCCGCGGTGCAGGTGATCGGCGAATCGCTGCTCATCGCCGGATGGGTGGCGATGTGGCGGCCGATCGAGATCTTCCTCTACGACTGGTGGCCCATTCGCAACGCCCGACGGTTGTTTGAGCGGTTGTCGCGCATGCCCGTGCGGGTGGAGTTGCGCCAGCCGAGGTGAGGCCGCGAGCGATCCTGGGGATGCGGACGTGTTCGCCCCGGCTAGCGCGTTCGCTCCCAGACCAGGTGCGCCAGTTCCGGACCGATGAGCCGACGCATCGCCGTTTCAACCGCGTTGACTGATCCTGGAATGGCGAACAGGAACACGCCGAGCCAGGCCGGATCGGCGTCCGTCGCCAGTCCCCCCACGGCGCGGCTGAGCATGGCGCTCGATCCGACTTCGTGCCACGAGAGCATGCGGAACAGTTCGCCGAAGCCCTCCAGTTCGTGGGTCAGGAATGAACGGACCACCTCGATGGTGGTATCACGGCGGGCGATTCCCGTGCCTCCCGTGGTGATGATGGCGTGCAGATCGCGGCGGCGCAGCCAGTCAGCCAGCGTCGTCCGGATCGCGCCGGGCTCATCCCTGACGATGGCTCGGGCGACGCTTTCATGTCCGAACTCGCCGAGAATCTCGCGCACGCGGCGCCCGCCCGTATCCGTGTGTTCGTTGCGGGTGTCGGATACCGTCAACACGGCGCATCGCACGGGCTCATGCCTGGCGCTGGCGGCGGCCATCTCCTGGTGGGATTGCGACATGACCGCATGGTAGTCGGCGGAGGGCCTCGCGCCGATACCATCTGCCATGCGCATCATGGGACACGGCATCGACCTGGTGGAGATCACCCGCATCGCCCACATGCTGGAAACGCACGGTGAGCGCTTCCTCGCCCGGTGCTTCACCGCGGGTGAACAGGCCTACGCCGAACAGAGTCATCGGCTGCGAGCCGAACGGTACGCCGCGCGGTTCGCGGCCAAGGAGGCGGTGCTCAAGGCGCTCGGCACCGGCTGGCGGGACGGCATCGCCTGGACGGACGTGGACGTGACGCGCGATCCCGCGGGCCAGCCGGGCGTCCGGCTGAGCGGGCGATCGGCGCAGATCGCCCGCGAGCGCGGGATCACCGGGTGGCTCCTGTCGCTCAGCCACAGCGATTCCCACGCCATCGCCAGCGCACTGGCGGTGGGAAACGGGTAGAATGCCTGTCATGACATGACCGCCGCCGCGGCCCCGGAAGGCGCACCATACGCGACATGGAGGTTGCCATGAAGACCGGCCGGCCCGTTCTCTACGAGTTGCTCTCAGGACACGACGCCCCGCGTGCCGCCGCGCCGGAGGTCAACGGTCACACGCCCCATCATCGGCTGAGCGAGGCGGTGGTTTCGCCTCACGATCCCGTGCGTTGGTTCGCGCCGGGGCGTTCGATCCGTGTGCCGGTGGGATACGTGTTCCTGGTGATTGCAGGGGTAATCGCCGTGGCGGCCGGGGCGTACATGTTCGGGTACACGCGGGGCGCGAATGATGAGTCCGCCCGCCGGGCCGAACTCGTCGCTGGTGAGACCGAGCTGGCTGCCTTGGCGGCACAGCAGGGCATCCGGGGTGGAGGCGCACGAGACGCGGGAGGCAGCGGGGGGACATCCGGCGCCGCCAACCGTCAATCCGGAGGGGGTGGATCCATCGACGCACGATCGGGCTCTGTGTCGGACTCCGGCTCACGTCCGTTGACCCCCTCCACCCCAGCCGGTTGGGGTCCGATCGAGTCCGACCCACGACAATCGGGGCTCAACTACTTCTACCTGGTCCAGAAGACCACTAAAGCCGGTGCGACCATGGTGGCGGAGTTCTGTCGGGCCGACGGGCTTGAAGCGTACGTGGTGCCTGCGAATAATGGACGCGACTTCGACGTGTTTGTGGCTCCGGGCCATGCGCCCGAGGCAAGGCAGAGCGCGACCGTCAAATCGCTCGAGTCGAAGATCAACGAGATCAAGATCAAGTGGAAGGCCCGCTTCGGGCGGGATGAGATCGGCATCAGTCTCGAACGCTACCGCGGCTGACCCGCACCGAACACGAGAGGCGACCATGAGTCTGCACCCCAGTCTGAAGTCCAAGTCCGGCGCGCTCGAGGCGCATCGCAACGTGCTGACGCGACCCGAGCGCATCGCCAAACTGACCGAAGGCGGTCGGTTCGAGGCGGGCCGAAGCGATCCGATCCATCTGCCCAAGGTGCGCAGCATCAAGGTCGTGACGGCGAAGAAGAAGAAGGAGGCGGCCGAGGGTGACGCCGCCGCCGCTCCGGGCGCGACGCCGGCCGCCGGTGCTGCCGCCGCTCCGGCCGCCAAGGGCGCCGCCGCTCCCGCGAAGGGTGCTGCGGCCGCTCCCGCCGCCAAGGCCGCCGCCGCTCCTGCCGCCAAGGGTGGAAAGAAGTAATCTGTCCGGCGAGGCGTGCCGTGCGGTTGATGCCGGCCGTCTCAGCGGCTCGCATGGTTGTCTGCCTGCGGTGACCAGGCGCGGTCGCGTCACATCGCAGGTCCAGTCAGGCGAATCACGTCAGGCGTTCACCGCGATGTCCCCCTGCTGACGCGCGTGCCTTGGCGTCATTGGCCTCGTATTGTCCAGCATGATGACTTCACCCTCGCCGCTCAACGTCGATCGACTGCTTTCCTCGCGCTCGCGCTCGATCGACCCCTCGGGTATCCGCCGCGTCTTTGAACTCGGTGCGAAACTGAAGAATCCATACAACTTCTCGATCGGCCAGCCGGATTTTCCCGTGCCGGAGCCGATCAAGGAGGCCGCGATCCGCGCCATCCGCGAGAACCGCAACGGCTACACCGTCACCCAGGGTTCGCCGGACCTGCTGCGCCGCATCTCGGAGCACCTCAAGCAGGATGTCGGTTGGAACGTGCCGTCCGATGAACTCGGACTGACCGTCACCAGCGGCACCAGCGGGGCGATTTACCTCGCGCTGCTGTCGATTCTGGACGCGGGCGACGAAGTCATCGTGCCCGATCCGTGGTTCGTGATCTACCCCAGCATGACCACCATGTGCGGCGGGAAGCCGGTCCCGTGCGACACGTATCCGGACGGAAAACTCACGGCCGCGCGGATCGAGCCGCTGCTGACCGAGCGCACCAAGGCAGTGATTCTCAACTCGCCCGGCAATCCCTGCGGCGCCGTCAACAGCACGGACGAACTGCGCGACATCATCGAGCTCTGCGACCGGCGCGGCGTGCTGCTGATCTCCGACGAGATCTACGACGCCTTCACCTATGACGACGCGCGAGAGAATGGCGCGTGCCCCAGCCCCGCGCGAATCAGCGACCGCGTGCTGCTGGTGCGAGGGTTCGGCAAGACCTACGGCTGCACCGGCTGGCGACTGGGCTATGCGGCCGGGCCCAAGCGGCTCATCGAGCAGATGACGAAGATTCAGCAGTACACCTTCGTCTGCGCCCCCTCGATCGCGCAGGCGGGCGTGGCGGCGGCGTTCGACGTGGACATGTCACCCCAGGTCCGCGCGTATCAGCGCAAGCGCGACATGGTGGTCGAAGCACTCGCGCCGATCACGACCATGCCCGCCATGGGCGGAGCGTTCTACGCCTTTGTGGAGGTGCCCTCGCGCCTCGGACAGACCGCCAGCGCCTTCTGCGAGAAGGCCATCGAGCGCAACGTGCTCATCATTCCCGGCAAGGTCTTCAGCCGGCGCGACACGCATTTCCGGCTCAGTTACGCCGTGCCGGACGAGATGCTGCGGGGCGGGTTGTCAATCCTCGCGGACCTGATGCGTTAGTCGGCGTTTGCTCGTCTCGCCGGGAAGCCACGCCATGCCCACCTTCAGACGGAACTACGACGAGGTGATGCGCGTCGCGAGAGCCCTGCCTGCCCATGCGATGCGCGAGGCGCGGATGTCGGCGTTGTGTGATGCCCTCTGGCGCGAACACGCCTCGCGGGGCGTTTCGTGGGTGGGCTTCTACCTCGACCGTCCCGGGGAAGCGGACGACCGGCGGCTCATCCTCGGTCCCCGCCGCGACAAGCCGGCCTGCTCGCCCATCGGGCTGCATGGGGCATGCGGACGTGCGCTCCTGTCGCGCTCCACGCTCATTGTCCGCGATGTGCGCGGACTTGGTCCCGGGTACATCGCGTGTGATCCGCGCGATCAGTCGGAACTGGTGATTCCCTTGTGCGACGACTCCGGCACGTGGTGGGGCGTGCTGGACCTGGATTCATTCGACATGGGCGCGTTCGACGAGCACGACGCGGCGGAACTGATCCTCGTGCTCGTGGCCGCCGGGCTTCTGCCCGCGAATGTCACTCCGCCGGCGGTGCGAGCGTGAATGTATGAACGATTTCACCGGGGCGCAGCGGCGTCGGACGACCCTCGAGCCACGCCCGATGCTGATCGCGGAAGTGAGGCGACAGCGGGTGTCCGCTCTGACCGGTGGGCAGTTGCAGGAACCCATCGGCGGCACGGCCGGGACTCACCACGAGACGCATGCTGGCGCCGAAGGTCGGCGCGGCCACGCGCACCGCGTCCGGGTGTCCGGGCAGCGGGTCTTCGGGCATGCCGAGCATTCCGCGCAGGAAGGGCGGGGCCGCCTCGGCCACCGGATGGCGGATCGCCGCCCGGTTCACCTGTCCCCACGTGGCGTCGATGGGCAGGGGCGGCTGGGCGCGCTTCAGGTCCGCGATGGCCTCGCGCAGGCATGTCAGCAGCAGCGAGTCCCATGTCTCGAACCCCGGCGCCAGCAGGTGGTCGGGTCGCTCCTCGAGAAGCCGCGCCACGACTTCATCCGCAAGGTACCAGCCGTAGCGGAACGACGGGTCGATGGCGGTGCATTCGCGCATGATCGGCGTGAGCACGCGCGTCCGCACGCGCCGCTGCCAGGCGTTGAGCAGAGGCAGGCCGGGCTGATCGACTTCGGCCTCTCCGGACCACGCGGCGATCGCCTGCCGCGCCTGCGCGAGTTCAGCGTCCTCCACACCGTCAAGCAGGCGCAGCGCGAGCGCCTGGTACGCCTCCAGCGGCGTCACGCGCGTGTCGAGCTGCATGTCCAGCAGATCGCTTTCAGAGAAGGGCTTCCGTGCCGACGAGAGCATCATGGCGATGCGCTTCGCACGATCAGGCCCAGCCCACATGCTGGAGAGCCGTCTGGACTGGGCCAGCGACGAGGTGCGATTGTTCGCCGTGAATACCACGCCCGAGGGCGGATCGATCACCTGCGGCCGCAGATGCTCAGGCAGTTCACCGTTCCAGCCCTTCGAGCCGTCCGCCCACGACTCGGGGAACTTGCCGGAGAACCCCGCCCGGTTCGGATAGCCGCCGGAGATCACCCAGCCGATGCGCCCGGTCGCGTCGGCCATGACCACGTTCTGCGATGGTCCGCGCCACGCGCGGGCCACGGCCAGCCCTTCTTCCAGTGTGCGCGCGTTGATCATGCGCATCAGGCCGAGATTGGTCATGGCGGGATCATGCGCCGTCCATCTGAGCACCATGGGGCGACCGCGATGATCCATCGCCTGCACCACTCCCCAGCGGGTGGTGCGCAGGGTGAGCGGCTCATCCGCGCCGCCGCGCACGCGGATGGTTTCGACGATCTCGCCGAACGGCTCCCATCCCTGCGGCGTGCGATACCGTGACGGATCATCGGGATCGACTTCGACGATGATCCAGTCCTGAAAATCCGCCGTGGCGTTGGTCACGCCCCACGCAAGGTGATCGGTGCTGCCGATCACGATCCACGGCACGCCGGGCAGCGAGACGCCTACGGCCCGGTGCCCGGGCCATGCCAGCTCGCAGCGATACCACAGCACAGGGGCGGCGAGCATCAGGTGCGGATCGTTGGCCACGATGGCGCGTCCGTCCGTGGTGCGCGTCCCCGCCACCGCCCAGTTGTTTGACCCGGCCAGCAGCGGCCTGGGTTCGATGAGATCATCCATCAGCCATGCTGCCGCGGCGTCCGCGGTGGTTCTGGTGCGCAGGTCAATGATCTCCGGGGCGGGGATCAGCGCGGGGCGGTGCCCATTGGTCCCATCGGGTTCAAGGATGAGCGGTGAGTCATCGCGCGTGGTGTCCGGCGTCAGGAACGCCACAAGCTCCGCGGGCATCGCTTCCTGCATGACGCCCATTCGCGCTTCAACGGACGCCTCGCGGTGCAGCGCGTCGTACATCGACAGGATGACGAGGATCGAATCCTCCGCCGTCCACGGCGCGGGTTTGGCGTTCAGCAGGGCGTATTCCGGCGGCGGCGCGGCGGCTTGAGCCAGGTACGCGTTGACGCCTCGGACGTAGGCGTCCAGGATCGCCCGGTCCTCGGGCGTGAGCGCCGCCACCACCGCCGCGGCGACCGAACGGAAGCGGTGATGGCGCATCGTGCGATCAGTCGCCAGCATGGGCGGACCGACGACTTCGGCCAGTTCCCCCGCGGCGTAACGCCGGGCGAGATCCATCTGGAAGAACCGCTCCTGCGAGTGGACGAAGCCCTGTGCGGTCATCACGTCGAGTGCGGCAGCGCCTTCGATGATCGGCACGGCTTGGACGTCACGGCGGATCGTCACCGGAGCCGTCAGCCCCGAGATGGTCGTCTCTCCCGTGTACACCGGCAGGGAGTCGCGCAGGGGATCGCCGGACATCAGCACCATCAGTGTCGACGCAAGGACAAGCATCACGCACTCCATGAAAACTGAAGCCAGGGATGAACACGGATGAGCGTGAATGATGACTTGGCGGACATCATGCTCGTTGAATCATCCGGGTTCACCCGTGGTTGTAGGCCTCGATCGACCGGACCCGATCCGTCGCACGCGTCGGAGCGGCGATCCGGATGTCTCGAATCTCCGCCTCAACGCTGGTTCGACCGTTGAACTCATTGATCTTCGGTTCAATCGCCACGTCCACGCGCTGATTCTGCTGGAGCTGGGCCGCGAGTGACCCCGCCCGCCACCAGACGGCGCGGATGAAGCATCGTCGCCCGTCCACGTCCTGCACCAGCCGCAGGTCGAGGTGTCCGCCGTCCTTGCCGATGGTGCGCGGCGGAGTCGTGAGCACCGCGCCGCGCACAAACACCACAGGACGCGGGTTGCCGCGACCGAAGGGGGAAAGCGAACGAAGATCCATGACGGCTTGGGCCGACAGGTCCGCCAGCGTCGCCTCGCAATCGACTTCCAGCGAGGGCGTCAGCCACTCGATGGGAATGTGTTCATTGGCGTGGGCCGTCAGCCGCTCGGTGAAGGCGTCGAGGTTGACGTCGGGCATCGTCAGGCCTGCCGCCATGTCGTGTCCGCCGTGCTTGGTGAGCAGGTCGGCGCAGGCGGCGAAGCCCGCGGCGATGGAGTAGCCGTCGATGCTGCGGGCCGAGCCCTTGCACACGCCGCCCTGGCGGTTCATCAGCACCACGGGTCGCCGATGCTTGTCCACCAGTCGCGAGCAGACGATGCCGACCACGCCCGGATGCCATGCGTCGTGCGCCAGCACGATGGCGCGCCGATCCGTGCCGGTCATGCCGGCGTGGGCCGCCATGTCGGCGGCCTGAGCGACAATCGTCCGCTCCGTCTGCTGGCGCTGACGGTTCAGTTCCGCCAGCCGCCTGGCCAGTCCGATCGCCTCCTCGGGTGGTGCGTCCGTCATCAGGCGCATGGCGTCGCGGGCATGGCCGAGGCGGCCCACGGCGTTGAGCGTCGGGCCGAGCACGAAGCCCACCTTCTCGCAGTCGATCTTCGCGTCCGCAAGCCCGGCGGCGTCGATGAGCGCCTTGAGCCCCGCGAAGGGCGTGGCTCGGATCGTCCGAAGCCCCAGCGAGGCGATCACGCGGTTCTCGCCCACGAGCGGCATCACGTCCGCAATGGTGCCGAGCGCCGCCAGCGGCAGCAGATCGAGCAGCACCTTCTGCAGTTGCTTGCCCACCTTGTCCGATCCCGCCCAGCGGGTGGCCAGCCGCCATGCCAGTTTGAAGGCCACGCCCGCGCCGCACAGGTCGCCGAAGGGGTATTCGCTTCCAGGCAGACGCGGATGAACGCAGATCGCTTCAGGAAGTGCCCCATCACCCGTTGGCACATTGTGGTGGTCCGTGATGATGAGTTCCAGCCCGATCGAGCGGGCGATGCGGGCTTCCTCCGCCCCGGTGATGCCGCAATCGACGCTGACGACCAGTTCCGCCCCGCCTGCGTGCAGCTCGCGCAGGGCGTCGGGATTCAGCCCGTAGCCGTCCTCCAGTCGGTGGGGGACGAAGGTGCCGATTCGGGCGCCTGGCTCGATGGCCTTGATGGTGTGGTAGAGAATGGCGACGCCCGTGACGCCGTCCACGTCGTAGTCGCCGTACAGGATGATGGTTCGACCGCGCTGCGCGGCGTCGAGAATGCGCTCGGCGGCGGCGTCGATGTTGGGCATCAGGCCGGGGGCGTGCAGCGCTCGAAGCGTCGGCTCGCGGAAGGCCCGGACTTCATCCGGGTTCGAGAGGCCCCGCGCGGCGAGCACGCGCTCCACTAGCGCCCCTTCCCTGGACGGGGGCGGCTCCCTTCGCCAGCGCCAGCGGTGCGTCAGGCCTCGCATGGGCACAGGATACCGGAGAACGCCCCGGTGTCACCAATCCTCAGTCGATTCACGTCATCCTTCGATATGGTCCGTCGCACCCTCGACGGATCTCCCCTACACTCCGGCCCATGCCGTGGTATGAGATTCTGGCCCTCTCCGGTTTCGGGTTGCTCGCCGGCATCCTCGGCGGGCTGCTGGGGATCGGCGGGTCGATTATCCTGATTCCCGCCCTGACGCTGGTCTTCAGCCACGACATGCACCTCGCGCAGGCGGCGTCGATGCTGGTCATCACCTTCGTGGCGGTGCCCTCGACGATTCAGCATCACCGCAATCACGCCGTGCGCTGGCGCGTGGTGTGGATCATGCTGCCCTTCGCCATCGTGTTCATCATCCTCGGCGTGCAGACGGGCAACCTGTTCAACGCCCACCTGCTCAAGCGCATCTTCGCCACGTTTCTGCTCTACGTCATCTACCTCAACGTGCGCAAGCTGCTCAAGCCCAAGGAGCCGGACCATGCGGACGGGCCGCGCCGGGGTCGATGGCGGATCCCCTTCGTCGGATCGGTGGTGGGCTTCATGGCGGGCGTGCTGGGCATCGGCGGGGGCATCGTGGTCGTGCCGCTGTTCCAGAAGATCTGCAAGATTCCGCTGCGCAACGCCATCGCCACCAGCTCGGCTCTGATGACCATCACCTCGGTCTTCGGCGCGGTGCGCAAGAACATGACGCTGCCAACGCTGGTGGAGGAATCAGCGGTCAAGGGCAACGGCGTGGTGGACTGGGTGGCGGGCTTCACCGGACTGCCTGCGGCGGTGGCTCAGAGCGTCACTATCGCGGCGGTCATCATCCCGCTGGCCATCGTAGGCAGTTTCATCGGCGCGCATCTCACCCACAAACTGCCGGTCAACGTGGTGCGGCTGGTATTTGTGATCGTGCTGATGGTGACGGCGGTGGACATGATGTTCGGGTAAGGGGCGGGCATCAGACGCCAGGATGCTGGGTGCTCGATCGCCAAGCGGCGCAGAACGCCATCACCCCGTCCGTTCCGCCAGCAGCACACGCCACAATCCCTCACTGTCCTTCTCCACGCGGGCGTTCATCAGCCCCGGCGCGTCGGCGGCAAGGGCCAGCACCGCGTCCCGCTTCGCGTGAGGAATCTCCACCGCCAGCAGGCCCCGCGGGGTGAGCACCTCGGCCGCGCCGGCGAGGAGCGGCCGAATGAAGGCCAGCCCATCCGCCCCGCCGCGCAGGGCCCGGTGCGGCTCGTAGTCCCTCACGTTCGGCGCCACGGCGGTCCACTCATCATCTGGAATGTACGGCGGGTTGGATGCGATGATGTCGAATCGTTCACCCGCCAGCGGCTCGAGGAGCGAACCAAGCCGGAACTCCACTCGCTCCGAAACCCCGTGGCGCTCCGCGTTGCGGCGGGCGAGTTCCAGCACCTCCGGGGCGATATCCGTCGCCACCAGCCGGGCGGCAGGCCACTCCAGGGCGAGCGTCAGCCCGATGCAGCCGGTCCCCGTGCCGAGGTCGGCGATTCCCCCGATGGGCCGTGCTTCGTTGCCGTCCTTCGCCACCCCACGCCCACGTCCCCAGCGGATCACCTGCTCCACCAGCGACTCCGTGCAGGGCCGCGGAATCAGCGTACAGGGGGACACGAAGAACGGCCGACCGTAGAAGTCCCACTCGCCCAGCACGTACTGCACCGGTTCGTGGGCGGCGATGCGCTTCACCAGCCCGCGCAGCCGGGCGAGTTCATCCGGCGAGGCCGGGCGATCGGCTTCCATGTACAGCCGCAGCCGCTGGCAACCCAGCACGTGGGCGAGCAGCCATTCGGCGACGAGTCGGGGGGAGTCGATTTTCCGATCGACAAAGTACCCGCGCATCCAGTCGAGCAGCCGGCGAGTCGTCCACGGCGGCTCCGACTCGGGTCGCACGCTTGTCGAAGCGTGCGGCGCGCCAGAGGTGGTCGGGGTGGCGGGCGGCTCCTTCCGCATGGTGCGATTCTAACCATTCGAAGTCCGATCGCTGGTCGATTCCACACGCTCGCCTACCATCATTCCCAACTGCCGCGGCGCCGCTGAAGAAGGCGGCCGCGCCCGTCGGGCGTGACCGCAGGACGCGGGGCGGCATCTTCATCACAGGCACCAGGTCTTCTCGGGCGGAACCATGCGCGTCCTCATGCTGGGGTGGGAGTTTCCACCGTTCATCACCGGCGGCCTTGGCACGGCCTGCCACGGGCTGACGAAGGCCCTCGTCCGTCGAGGGGTGGAGGTCACGTTCGTGCTGCCCAAGTCGGTGGAGGGCGATGCCGCCTCGCATGTGCGTCTGCTCAGCCCGGATCGGGTGCTGTCCGCGATGTCATCCGTGGGAGACGTCCCCGCCTTGGGTATCCCGTCGGGTGGCGGACAGCCGCACACGGTCGCACCTGCGGGAGCAGCCGGCGCCTCGACCACCGTCATCCGCGAGGGCGAGCGGGTTGAGACTCGCCAGGCGCGCTTCGTCGAGCTGCCGATGCAGGTTTCGAGCAGTTATGCACCCGCGGCGGGAGCCATTCCCGGCGTCGAAATGGAGGCGGGCCACTACTGGGCGCAGCGGGAGCGCACCATTCATGGCGCCGGCCCGGATCGAGGAGGGGGAGCGACCGCCGGGGGGGCGTGGACCGCGCCCACGCCGCACGACCCCGCCGGCGCACCGGGGTGGATGGCGACGCCCCCGCCCCCTGTCCCAACCGGCGCCGACTACGGCGGCGACCTGATGGGTCAGGTCCATCGCTACGCTCACTTCGCCCTTGCCGCGGCCCGGCGGGAACAGTTCGACGTCATCCATGCCCACGACTGGCTGACGTATCCGGCGGGGATGTGGATTGCCCGCATGAGCGGCAAGCCGCTGGTCGTCCACGTCCACTCGACGGAGTTCGACCGTTCCGGGCTGCACGTCAACCAGGCGGTCTACGACATCGAGCGTCGCGGCATGCACGCGGCCATGCTGATCATCGCCGTCAGCCAACTCACCAAGAACACCATTGTGGCCCGCTACGGCATTCATGCTGACAAGGTGGAAGTAGTCTACAACGGGGTCGAACTCTCCCCCACGCAGCCGACCAACATCGGCATTGAGAGCCGCGACAGGATCGTGCTGTATTTCGGCCGCATCACCATGCAGAAGGGGCCGGAGTACTTCATCCGCGCCGCCAAGCGCGTGCTGGAGTACATGGACGACGTGAAGTTCGTGGTGGCGGGCAACGGCGACCAGGCCGCCCGCATGATCGAGATGGCCGCCGAGCTGGGTATCGGCCACAAGGTGCTCTTCACGGGGTTCCTGCGCGGGGCGGACATTCAGCGCGTCTTCGCCTTGGCGGACCTGTATGTCATGCCCAGCGTGTCGGAACCCTTCGGCATCGCTCCGCTGGAAGCCATGGGTCACGACGTACCGGTCATCATCTCCAAGTCCTCGGGCGTCAGCGAGGTGCTCACGCACGCGCTCAAGGTTGATTTCTGGGACGTGGATGACATCGCCAACAAGATCATCGCGGTGCTGAAGTATCCGCCGCTGCAGCGAACGCTGCGTGAACATGGCGCCTTCGAGGTGCGCAAACTCACTTGGGATGGGGCGGCCAATCGCTGCGAGCAGATCTACCGGTCGGCGACGAAGCGGATGGGTCGGGTCGGCTGATCGCATTCACCTTTCGCGACGCCGGGCGGCGTCGCCAATGCCAAAAAACAAGGCGCGGCTGTTGGGCCGCGCCTTGCAGTCTCACGGGCGAGGAAGCGGGATCAGTTGGACCGCCGCCGGCGAACGCCGAGCAGTCCCATCACGCCGAAGGCCGCCAGAGCCCCCGGGGCCGGCACGACGCTGCCGTTGATCCAGTAGTTGAAGTTCTGGCCGGTGTAGGTGGTGATGGCCGGAGCGGTGGCTGGCATGCCGTTGGCGTAGGGGTTGGACCAGTACGCCACCAGCGAGTTGGGATCCTGCAGGCCCATGCGCGGGCTGGCCAGTGATTCGTACAACGCCATCATCCAGTAGGTGCCAGAGTTGATGGTCGGCGTCGACGTGAACGCAATGTTGTCGTACGTCTGCTGCGCGTTGAGGTTGATCGGGTTGGTCACCGCCACCAGCGTCTGGGGCAGACCATTGCCATCAGAGGTGTAGAGACCGAAGATGGCGTTCGAGGTGTTGGGGGTGAAGTTCTCGTGCCCGTACATCATCCCGAAACTCGTCACGGTAAAGCCATTGACCGGGATGTTCACCCTGACGCCCAGAACGAAGTTGGGTGAGTGGCTCGACTGCGTCTCGAACGGGTTGGTGTTGCCATAGGTGTCAGCGTGGGCCGCGCCGGTCACGGCCAGCAGGCCCGCGGCGACCAGCGAAGCGATGTGCGTTGCTTTCATGCTCTCTCCTTTGAAAACTCCAGGATGCTCTACTCGGATCACCCCGCCAAGGGGATCAGCGACCTGTGGGCCACGCCCTGCGCCTGCCGGGCCGGGCACGAGGCCCATCAAGGGCAGTATACCCCATCGGATGCTGATCTCACGCGGAAATCTCCGATATTCCTTGTGCCCGCTCCGCCGGGCGGCTCGACTTCCATGTCGCGCCTGCGGATGGGCCGGGTCGGCTGACCCGGTTTCCCCCTGGCGATGCTGGGCCGATTCGTCTCGTGACGGTCCAGAACCCGGCGCGGCGACGTGGTGAAAGCCCGTGTCACCGCGACGTCGATCGCGGCCGGGTCTTCGGGGAATCGCCCCCTGATTTCTTGTCCTGCACCGCGCCGGCCACCAGTTCCTTGAGCCGGGCCTCCCGCTCCTTGATCTTCTTCGAGGAGTCCAGCGCGCCCTGCTTGTTGTCATCGATGAACTTGCCCATCGCCTTGATGTTCTTGAGCGGGCGGGCGAAGTCCTTGTCCTTGTCGTTGACGAACGGGGGATAGCCGCCGATGGTGCTCTCGTAGGTCTTCTCGAACGCCAGCAGCTCCTTGGTGAACTGCTTGTGCAGTCCCTGCGCGCTGACAAGCGCGGCAGCGGCCTTGCGCAGTTCCGCGGCCCGCTCCTCACCGACCGCCTTCTCCGTCCTCGTCAGCATCTCGCCCATGCCGGAGAGCGTGACCCCCAGCTGCGCCTCGGTGGCGTTGACGCGCGTCAGCCCGTCCGCCAGGCGCTCGGCGTCGGCCTCGACGATGCGGACGTACTCATCGCGCGAGTTCAGCGAGCCGGTGCGGGCCGATTCGATCGTCTTCCACGTGGACGTGAACGCCTCGTTGAGTTTTTCGATCGTGCCGAACTTCACGTCCCAGTTCATCACCAGCATGTCGAGCGTCTGCAGTTGCTTCTCGAAGTTGTGGCCCTTGGGCACCACGTTGTCGCCACGCTTCACCGGCCACTGCTTGCGGATGTCGGCGGCCATCTTGGGCACCTGCGCCTTGGCGGTCTGAAAGACCTTCATCATGTCATCACCGATCCGGGCGGCGTCGTCGAACGTACGCGACACCATCGACTGGTTCTGCGCTGTGGCGTGCGCGATGATGTCCTTGGCCTTGACGCGGCTTTCGGCCTCCAGCGAGGTCATCTCCTCGACCCAGCCGTCGATGGTTCTCTCCTTGACGCGGATCTCCGTCTCAAGCGACTTGATCTCCACGCCGATCTGCTTGAGTTGGCCTTCGAACCCCGCCTTGGCCTGCTGGGCGAGTTTCATGCACTGCTGGGCCTCACGCGGAATGAGCGTCTTCCTGAACTCGGCCAGCGCGGCCAGCGTGTCCTTGTGCAGCAGTTTGTTGCACATGCCCTCGGCCTTCTTGACCGTGTCACTCACGTGATCCAGCGCGTCCTCCAACTTCTTGAAAACGGCTTCGTGGTCGTGTCCCGGCTGGGCGGCATACGACTGGAATGACTTGAACTCCACCTCGTAGGCGCGAAGCGCCTCGCCCAGTCCGGTCTTGAGGGTTTTGGGGCCGTGCTTCGACCACCAGGCGCTCGTCAGTTCGGGCTTGGCCATGTTGTTTCTCCACAGGAAGGACCGGCAACCCGCGTCGGGCGCCATCAGGGCGCCGATAGTGAACCACAGGTGTCTTCCCAGTGCAAGCCGCGGCGATGCGTTGGATGCGCTATTGCACGTTGGCCGGCTGACCGCGCAGTTGCTTGCCGATTTCGGCGACCCAGTGTTCGTCAAGCGTGGCGTAGGGGCGGAACTTCTCCAGCAGCCCCAGATCCTCACTGTGCAGGATGGCGCGGGTGTTGCCCAGGGCGCCCGCGATGGGCGTGTCGATCAGGTTGCTGGAATCCGTCGTGCTCATCTGGAAGAGCACACGCAGATCGAACTCACGCATGGCGCCGCGGTCGAGCACGCGCGACAGGTTGTTGGGGGTGTCGCACCAGGCGATGACGTGCATGCCCAGCGGCGGGCCGTCGCGCAGCAGTTCGCCGAAGATCTTGTCCGGGCCTCGCGATTTCCCTTCGTCACCCGAGGACGAGGACATGAAGCCGAACTCTTCCGCCTGCCGGAGCATGCGGAAGCGGTGCAGTCCGCAGATGAACAGGTAGATGGGGGCCGGGTCGGGTCGTCCCGCGGCGCGGCGGCGGTCCAGCTCCTCGCCGATCTCGGCCATGGCGCCTTCTACGTCATGCCATCCCACCACGCGCAGGTCGTGCGGCAGATGGCGGGCCAGCCGTTCGAACGAACCGGCGTGGGGCGAATCCGACGACAGACCGTCGAGCACGTAGAACACGCCCCGGTCGGCGGGCGTCTGTGCGGCGAGCCCGACGATCCCCGCCTCCTGAATGGCCACCGCGAACTCCTCACGCTGGCCGACGATGAGCAGGTTGCATCCGCTCTGGCGGCGGAACACCGCGGCGGTGGGATCCTTGATGGCGATCGCATCGCCCATCCACGCCACGCCTGCGGCGGGCGGCTGCGCGGGCGGACCGGACGCCAGAACGCGATGGAGCACCGCGTTGCGACGGATGTCGGCGGGGATGTTGCCTTCAAACACGATCATCGGCTCGGGCGGCTCGTACCCCTCGCGCGTCGCCAGTTCGGACACCTCGTGCAGATACCGATCGCGCACTTCCTCCGGCAGCCAGACGATCTGGAAGGGGCTGTTGCCCTCGAGCAGGCCGCCCTGGTCGTTGTAAATGGCCTCGCCGGGACGGGAAAGCAGGCGTGCCGCGGTGTTGTCGTCACCCAGGATCAGCATGGCGTCCGCCTCGCTGCACTGCAGCGCCACCCGCACCGCCATCTGACCCATCGTGCTGCGGGCCAGCGAGTACGCCCCCGCCAGCGTCTGCGAGCCGAGGATCACGTGAATGCCGAAGGCGCGGCCCTGGCGGACCAGCCGGTCGAGCAGCAGCCCGGCGTCCTGGGCCAGCTTGTCGTCCTCGACGAAGAACTCCTGGAACTCGTCGATGATGAGCAGCGTGCGGGGAATGCGAGCCGAATGGCCCGTGCGCCGATATCCCGCGAGATCCTGCACGCCGAGCTTGCGGAAGATTTCCCCTCGGCGCTTGAGTTCCGCATCCACACGCTGAAGAACGCTCAACCCGAACTCGCGGTCGGACTCGATCGCGACCGCCCGTGCGTGGGGCAGCCCGTGGGTGGCGTAGGTCTTGAACTCCACGCCCTTCTTGAAGTCCACCAGGTAGAACTCCACCTCGTCGGGCCGGTAGTGGAGCGCGAGATTGGTGATGATGACGTGCAGCAACGTGGACTTGCCTGACCCCGTCTTGCCCGCGATGAGGGCGTGCTGCGCGATGCCCCGTCCCAGCACCATGGGCTGAAGCTTGGTGGCGCCGGCCCGCCCCAGCGGGACCGCGACTTCGCGATCGCTCGAACCGCTCCAGTAGTCCTCACGCGCGGGAACCACGTGCTCGAAGGGCACCTCCACGCGCGAGGCGTGCTTGGCGTGCGTTCCCACCGTGTGCAGCATGTCGGTGAGGAAGTCGGGTGTCGGCGCCGGGTCCAGCGTCAGCGGCAGGCGGGCCAGATCGTCGTCCCGCATCGTCAGACGCCCATCGCGCGACTCCAGCACCACGCCGCCCTTGCGCAGGTCGTCCATTGACACGCCCTGCGGCAGCGGCTGGCGTGAGTCCACCGCGATCAGCGTGTACACGCCGCAGCGCGGACCGCTTTCGATGATGCTCACCAGCCGTCGCGCCGCCGTCTCGGTGAAGTTGACGGGAAAGTTGGCGATGACGAGGAATCGAAAGGGCTCGGCGATCTCGCCCGCGTGCTCGTTGTAGTCCGTGATCGTCTCGAAATCGTTGCGCAGGTACTTCTGGATCACGTTCTCCATGTGCTCGGTCAGGTCGGTGAGCCGCTGCTCGATGTGGCGCGGTTCCGTCCAGATGCGGTCGGCGACGAAGGCCTCCTCGTAATCGGCCAGATGCATGAAGCCGGCGAAGTTCTGCCCCAGCCCCACGGGATCGATGATGGTGAAGCGCACCTTGCCGGGCGGAAAGGTCGTGAGCAGCCGCGCCATCACGTTCTGCAGCGTGGCAACGGCCTGGTCGCGCGTACCGTCGTGGGCCTCGATGAGCATCGAGGAGCGGCGCGGGAAGTCCAGAATCGCCGGCATCTCGAAGCGGAGCGGACCAACGTCGAGCAATCGCTCATCGCGAGGGATGCCGCCGGGAATGGCGGCCAGGTTGACGTCCAGCGCTCCGAAGCGCACCGCGGGCGCGAAGGTGCCCGGAGGCGACCAGTCGGCGAAGGCCGCCGCATTCCACGCCCGGTCATGCCGCTCGTCAAACTCGCGCAGGCGGGCGACCAGTTGATGCACCTCGGCCATGCCGGAACGCCACTGCGACTCGAGCGTCGTCCACTCCCGGCTCTCACGCTCATCGATGGCGGCGCGGCGTGCCGTGGATTCGGCTTCGAGAGCGGCCCGATCCGACTCGTAGGTGGACAGGATCTCCGCCCGGCGCGTGGCGTGGCGTGCGTCGCACTCGGCCAGATCGGCGTCGTGGGCGGCCTTCAACTCCGCTTTCCGTCGCGCGAACCACTCGTCGAGCTCCTTCAGCAGTTGCCGGCGGACGGTGCGGATTTTCTCCAGGCGCGGTTCATGCGTTTCCCGCGCGCGGGCCAGATCGTCGTCGCGCTGGCGGAGCAGTTCCGCTTCCTCGCGGGCGCGCTTTTCCGAGGCCAGCACGAGGCATCGCTCACGGGCCGCGCGGGCGGAGGCGAGGGCGTCGAGCAGCTCGGCGTGCAGGCGCCGGGCCTTCTTCCGCGCCTGGGCGTGCAGCAGCAGCAGCATGACGACCGCCGCCGCCAACGCCGCGATTCCCGCGTGCGGCAGCCAGTTGTTGAACTTCCACTCGGTCAGCCACCCGACCAGGCCCGCCGCCGCCGCGAACGGCAGCAATCCCGCCATGAACGGCCTGGCGCCTTCGAACAGGTGAGGCAGGAAGGCGTCGCGCAGCGCCTGGAGTCGCTGCGACGCCTTGGCGCCCTCGTCCTCCAGCACTCGGGCGGCCTCGCCCGCCTCGGCGCTCGCCATCGAGATCGTGGGGGGCGTGTGCGGCCTGGGACGAATGCGGCAGGCCCTGAGAATCTCCAGCGCCTCCGACTCGATCGCCTGGAACGTCGCCGCCCGGCTGCGCAGCGCCTTGGCGGTCTTCTCGAACTCCTCCTTGGGCTGCGGCTCCTTGGCCTCGTACACCGTTTCCGCGGTCCACCTGGCCTCCTCCCACGCCTTTTTCGTCTGGAGCTCGTCGTGATCGGCCTGTTCGTTGATCTTGAACCGCTGTGAACGGTATTTCTTCTCGTCCTTCGCGGCATCCTCGGCGAAGCGTGCTTCGATCTCCTCGCGCGCGGCCTGATGCTCCGATTCGTTGCTGCGGGCGTCGGCCTCGAATCGCTGCTGCAGGCGCTGCCGCCGCTCTTCGTACTGCCTGTCGAGGGCCGCCCGCTCCGCCTTGCCTCGACGGGTGATGTCCATCTCGCCTGCATCGCGTTCGCTGGACAGCCGCAGCAGGTTGCGGATCACCGTTCGTTCGATGTCGGAGAGCAGGAGGTCAGGCATGGGGCTTCCATCGACGGTCGCGGAATCAGGCATGGTAGCGACTACCCGCAATCGCGTTCGGCCTGGGCGATCTGGGACGCCAGGCGATCCATCGCCGCCACCGCCGCGCGGACCGCCGGATCGAGCGGCTCCAGGTATTGACGGGCGAACTGCTGGCTGCGCACATCATTCCAAACGCCCCGCGTCTCCTCCCATTTCACGAGCAGATCCTGCAGGGCATTCTTGAGCTTGGTGCGGCCGACGGAGACGCTCATGACGAAGCCCCTGATTCACGTCCTCGCCCCCACAGGTTTCGTTCATGCTCATCGAGCACCAGTCCGATCCGGGGCCCCTGGCCATCCCCGTCTCTCTGCCCCAGTTCCACGGTGGCCAGCCAGCCGCGAGGCAACGCCATGATCTCGCGCAGTTCAGGCCTCGCGGCCAGCAGGCGCGACGCCGTCACGCCCAGGGCCACGCGGGGCGCCTGGGCATCGTCCTCCCTGACGAGAGAACCGACGTACCAGCCGGAGTCTCCCGCCACCTTTTCCGGCAGTCGGTGCAGAAAGATCGCCTCGGCCAGCAGCGCGCCATCCTCGTACACCACCAGGTCGCCGGGCCTGGGCGCCTCGCGCTCCGCCTTCAGCCGGTCAAAGACCGGGATGACCTCACCCTTTGGGTGCCCGGCGGCGACGACGAAATCCGACACCTCGCGCAGAATCTCCAGGTGCTGCCGCGCCTTCTGGTCGAGCACCACGGCCTTCATGGCGATGGCGCGGGCCACCGTGGCCGCCTCCGCCGCGCGCTGGGCGGGCTTGGGGCGGTCGAGGAAGGGCAGAGCGGCTGACGAGGGCGGCGCCTGCTCCAGGTTCTCGCGCAGCTCGCCTTCAAGCTCCGCCGGCGCCAACGCCAGGTATTCATCGAGCGTCCCTGCCAGGGATGACAGCAGCGCCGCCGCCTCGGGCAGCTCCACTTCGTACGCGGTGCGGCATGGCTGAATCTGCCCCTTGTACTCGTTGACCGCCCGGTCGAAGAGCACGCGCCAGCGCTGAACGGCCGCGATCTTCTGCCGCGCCTCTTCCAGCCGCCCCTCCGCCTTCTTGAGCGCCTTCTTCTGCTCCACCGCGGCCGGTTTGTGATCGCCGATCGTCCACTGCACGCGGCGCAGCTCGTCACGTGCCCGCGCCACGTCCTGCTCGCGGCGGCGCAGTTCGCCCTTCCAGAACACCGGTCGATCATTCGTCAGCCAGTCCTGCACGCGCTGCAGCTCCGATTCCGCCTCGCTGACCGCCTTGTCCGCCGCGTCGATGAACTTGAGCACCGCGGCTCGGAACGTCCGCAAGGCGTCGATCGAACTGACGTGAGCCCGACTGGACATATGAGGGAAGAAGACAGGAGTCGCCAATCAGAGGTCGGAAGTCATCAGAAGCCGGACGGAAGGAGACGGCATCCAGCAGCCAATACCCAGCGTTTCGCGCCTCGGCCCGCTACCGCTGCTGAAGATACTCCTCCACGCGCTCGGCCTTGCGCAGCAGGAATGGCACGTGCTCATTGGACACGTCGATGAAGCGGGCGACGACCTTCATCGTCTGCTCGAACTCCTCGGCGAATTTGCGCTGCTCCTGATCGCGCCAACTGGCGCTCAGCCCGATCATCTGACCGTGCAGCGCGGCCATGCGGGCCTGCAGGTCATTGTTGAACTGCTTGAGCGTGTGCGCGAACCGCCGGAGTTCGCCCGGATCGACAATCGCCTTGGCCATGCGGACCTCCCAGTCGCCCGAGGATCCTACGAACCGGCCCACGGGCGTGTTGCATGGTATCAGACGGCCGGAACGGGGGAGCGGATGGGCATGAGAGCTGCGGCGATCAAAGCCCGCCGCGTTGTCCCAGCCGATCCTTGTTCGCCCCCAGCCGACGCGGTACAGTGCCTTCATTGTGCCCCTTCGGCAGGAGGTCGCCATGAGCCCAGCCGCAGCCGCCGAGAAGCCCCTGCGAATCTACGACGACGAGGCCGACCTGCTCATGCAGGCGGACAAGCGGTCCGACCGGGTGGTGCTCCTGCCCGCCGGTGACCCGCGCAGCGCTGTCCGTCAGCCGCGCATCCGCATTCTCTGGGGTCAGCATCTGCTCACCGACCTGCTGGCCCGGCGGTACCGTACGCTGATCTGCGGCGTCAACCCGGATGACAACGCCCACGGCATCGTCAGCCAGCTGGCCGCGCTGCTGCCCACCAGCCAGTGGAACACGCAGTCGATCACGCAGCACGCCCGGCTGATCGCCAGCAACGCCAGGCCGCACGAGGTGTACGTGCTCAAGTACGACCTGGATGCGGTGGAGGTCTTCGCCCTGCTGCGCCCGCGCGGGCAGGAATGCTTCACCATCGACAATCTGGCGGCCGGATTTCGCATCGCGGCCCAGATGCTCGAAGGCCGCCACGACCGCCTGCCCGCCTGCTCGGTGAGCTTCCTCGGCGCCAAGTCCAATCGCCTGATGGATCAGCGCGGCGAGGAGCCCAGTTTCGAGACCGTCCTGCGAACCATGTTCCAGGCGGGCTTCCATGGCGATGTCTACCCCGCCGTGGCCATGTGGGAACTGGCTCCCACAGGTGTTTTTGCGTCATATCCGTTTCCCGAGAGCATCGACCGCATGCGCTCGGGAGGGTATTGAGTGCTGGGTGCTGAGTGCCGAGCGGAGGCGTCGGTCGGAAGATGCCACGGGTCAGGTGTGGGCTACTCCCGCTCGCGCTCCCCGCGCCGCCATACCACCACCTCCGTCTGCAGTTCGATGCCGTGCCGCTCGTACACGCGAGCGCGAATCAGGTCCATCAGCCGCAGCACCTCCTCGGCCTTGGCGCCGGGGGCCACGGTGATGAAGTTGGCGTGGTGCGTGCTCACGGTCGCTCCGCCCACGCTCAGCCCCTTCAACCCCGCCTCATCGATCAACTTGCCCGCGCTCACCACCTTCTCCGTCTCCGGGTCCACCGGGTTTTTGAAGGCGCACCCGGCGGAGTGCGCGGCCAGCGGCTGCGTGCTCTTCTTGTACGCGAAGATCTCCTTCACCCTGTCGCGCAAAGCGATCGGATCTTCGGGCGTCAGGTTGAACTCGACCGACAGGATGATCGGGTCGGCGATGCTGGTGGTGCGGTAGCCGAAGGTGATATCCGAGGCGGGAATGACGTGAACGTCGCCGCTCCGCGTCATGGTGGTGACGGCGCGCACGGCGTCGCCCACCGCGCCGAACGCGCCGCCCGCATTCATGCGCACCGCGCCGCCCACGGAGGCGGGGATGCCGGCCATCTGGCTCAGCCCGCCCAGGCCCCGCCGCGTGCATTCCATGAGCACCTTGGCCATGTCCGCGCCAGCGCCCACGCGCAGGACGGGCTGCCCGCCCACATCCATGAACTCCTGCGAGGTGAAGGCGGGCGTGTCCAGCCGCACCACGACGCCGTCCACGCCCTCATCCGCCACCAGCAGGTTGGCGCCGCTGCCCAGCACGCGCAGGGGCGTGCGCGAGCGGCGGCATCGCTTGACAAGGGTGGCGAGGGCCTCGACGGTGCGCGGGCGCAGCAGCACGTCGGCGCGGCCGCCCACGCCGTACCACGTCAGCGGTCCAAGCGGGGCGTCCAGTGTGACGGCCACGTCAAGATCGCTGAAGATTCCGGAAACGCCGAGCATGGGGTGATTCCAGGGAGTCGGAGGAGCGGCGATTGACGAATCCTACCGTGCTCACCACCCCACCGCCTGTCCATCACGGCGCTGATCGCTGGCGGCGAAGTACGCTCCGTCGGTCATTCGCCAGATGGCCTGCCCCCCGCCGTGCTCCACGGTGCGTGCGGGGGCGACGGTGAGTTGGTGTCCTCGCTGAAGGAGGGCTTCGTACGTGGGGTGGGCGAATCCCGGTTCGATGACGACCTGAAGGCCTTGCTCGATGCGCCAGCGTGGAGCGTCGAGGGCGGCCTGTGGGTTCTGGCGGTGGAGGAGCATTCGCAGCAGCACCTGCGCATGCCCTTGGGGCTGCATGTAGCCGCCCATGACGCCGAAGGCGAGGATGGGGCGCTCGGTGACAGTGTTGTTCAATGGGGCTGGCGTCGCGCCTGCCGCTCCCGCTCTCCCCCCAAGGGAGACGCTTGTTCCGCCGCCATCGACTTGCGTGACGAACCCGGGGATGATCGTGTGGTAGGGACGCTTGCCGGGTCCAACCTGGTTGGGGTGCCCCGTCTCCAGTGTGAAACAGCACCCTCGATTCTGCATCGCGATGCCGGTGTCCGGAATGACGATGCCCGATCCGAAGCCAGTGTAGTTGGACTGGATATAGGAAACCATGTTGCCGTCGCTGTCGGCCGCGCACAGGTACACCGTGCCGCCCCGCTTCGGTTCTCCGTGACCGGGGTCGGCGGCGCGGTCCCTGTCGATCAGGCGCGCGCGAGCGTCGAGATACTCCGGGTCGAGAAGCGCGGCGGGTTCGACGTCCATCGCGTCAGGATCGGCCACGAACCGCCGTCCATCGACGAAGGCGAGTTTCATCGCCTCAATCTGCATGTGGAGGGAATCGGCGGAATCCACTTCGACCTCATCGAGCCGGTGGCGGGCGAGCAGACCCAGGGCCATCAGTCCGATGATGCCCTGCCCGTTGGGCGGAATCTGATGGATGCGGAACCCGTGCCAGTCAAGGGAGATCGGCCGCACCCAGTCGGCCTTGTGCGAGGCGAGGTCGTCGGCGGTGATCAAGCCGCCGGTTTCGCGGGCGTGGCGTGCGATGGCGACGGCAAGCTCGCCGTGGTAGAACGATTCGCCCTTCGAGAGCGCGATCTGTTCCAGCGTACGCGCGTGCGCTTCGCTGACGAACATCTCACCTGTGTGCGGCGGTCGGCCCGCGGGACAGAAGGTAGCCATCCACGGCCCCATGTTCCGGTTGGCTCGGAACCCGCGATCCCAGTAGTAGGCGGTCTGGCGCGAGACATGAAAGCCGTGGCGGGCGTACTCGATGGCAGGTTCGAAGAGCTGCTCAAAGGGCAGGCGTCCGAAGCGCTCGGACATCTCCACCCACGCGGAGACGGCCCCCGGAACGGTCACGCCGCCCCAGCCCTGCGTGGGGATGGCGGTCAAGCCCGCGTAGCGGTCAGAGGTCATGGCGGCGGGGGAGCGTCCGCAGGCGTTGAGCCCGTGCAGCCCGCCACCGGCCCAGATGAGGGCGAAGGCGTCCGATCCGATGCCATTGCTCGTGGGCTCGACGACGGTGAGCGCAATGGCCGTTGCGATGGCGGCGTCGATGGCGTTGCCGCCCTGACCGAGCACCCGCAGCCCCGCCTGAGCCGCAAGCGGCTGCGAAGTGGCGACCACGTTGCGGGCGAAGACGCCTTCCCGCTGCGAGGGGTAGGGCAACGACCAATCGAAGTCGTTCATGCGATGATTCTACGGCGAACGGCAATCACATCATCGTGAAGAACCTGCGCATCGGCCCAGTGCATGATCGGCCGCTTCTGGATGGTGAGCACACTGTTCACTGGGATCTTTGAACAACCCCTTCGCTCTCCGGGAGAGGGCTGGGGCGAGGGGCTTCTTGGATCAGAATCACCACTCATGAAGGGCGTAATCGATCCAAGGCGTGGTTGTTCGGGGGTTCCCACTGACGGAGCACGCCGCGATCAGCCGGATCCTTGGAACTGCCCCGGCTTTCGGTGTCCCACGGAATCACTGTTCACCGTCCCCATCATGGCCTCGATGACGGGCAGGCGTTTGCGCCCGTCGAGTTGGCTGGAGGGGCGCTTCCGGGCGGCGGCGCTGCTGCGGCGGCGGGTGATGGTCACCGCCTCGCACACGGGGCCGAAGACCTCGCGCAGGTAGTAGATGTCCGTTTGCGCGGCCTTGGGCGTCTTGAACGCTCGGATGTGGGCGACGTACGCGGTGAGAACCTCGGCGATGCGGGTCTTCGACGGCAGCGGGTTGTCGAGCCCCTGGAGTTGGGCCAGCTCGAACTGGGCGAGCTTGGCCTTGGCCATCTGGTAGGGGATGCGGCCGAGCGAGACTCGCTTCTGCTTGCCGCCGACGAAGTACTGAATCTGGAACGCCCTGCCACGCTTCCTGAGACTTGCCACGAGCGACCTCCGGGGTGTATCCGGTGCTTCACTGGCAGGTCCATGTCTCTCAGGTCACGGGGTACGTTTTCGGGTACATCTTGCCCGTTTTGACCAACAAGAAAGGGACCTGCGATGTGCGCAAGTCCCTGTCAGAAAAGAAGTAATGGGCGTGGGGTGGCCTGACAGCCTGCTTTTCAGAGCCCCAGAGACTCCTCATGGGGAACGGGCCCCCCGGCGGACTTATGCGGGGGTCTCGGGTTAATCGGAGCGACGAGAGGCCGATCCGAGACCTCGAAATTCGCGCGATTCTCCGGGCACCGGGCCGATCGGCCGCATAGGGAACATAGCAGTTCCACCGGTCTCACCCCTGGCGCTCGCGACTTCCGGGTCGAGAGGCGCCGGCGGTTGGATCACCCGCGAGTCGATGGATGGCACCTGCCACATCCCCTGGCGAGAGGTTGGTTGTGTCGAGCAGCAGTTCAAAGAGCCGGGCGTCGCGGACCGACTCGTGATTGATTTTCAACGCGATGTCGATGTCTCGGAATCCATCCCCGTCGCGGTTGAGCACCCTCTCACGCAGCACATCATCTGAAGCGTGCAGCACGGTCACACATACTCGGCTCCGTGGGCGCTCGGATCGAAACGCGGCCAGAAACTCGTCTATCTTGTCACCACTGAAGGTGTCGATCAGGATGACGGGAGCAAACCCGGCACCGCCCGTCCGATGCCCGGTCCCTTCATCCTCAAGTCGTAGATCAGGCTCATACTTGTTGCCCTCAAAGATGGACTCGGACGCATCCCACATCAGGACCGTGTGCCCCTCGTACAGCGTCGCGCTGGAGCTCTTGTACTTCATGAACAGTTTGATGAAGCGCCAGAACCCCGTGACGGTGCTTGAGTACCCGAAGTCATGCCACAGCTTTGCCTCAGCGCAGAACCCGATGCGGTACTTGCTTCGCAGTCGCAGGCATAGATCCACGTCCTCGCCGGCCGCGTGCGGGAACCGCTCATCGAACGGAAACTCCTGCGCGGCCCTCGCTTTCATGCCGAAGTTCAGGGACGGCATGTACCAGAGTTCTCGCCGATCCGGGAGCAGCCACTTCCCGGCCAACGTGCCGTTGATCTCGTGGTAGCGGTCCAGGAGCGTTGAGCCCCAGGCGTAGGTCATGCCGCCCACGGCGGCGAAGTTGGTGTCCGAGAGGAAGCGGGCCATGTGACCGTGCCAGTCACGGTCGAGTATGCAGTCGTGATCCGTGAAGAAGATCAACTCGTCGCCGGCGGCCAGTGCCTTGGCGACCGCCACATTTCGCGCCCGGGCGGGTCCGCCGTTGGTGTCCAACACGACGTGATCGACGTCACGATCCGCCAGGGAGTACTTGAGCGGGCTCGCGTCATCCACAACGTACACGCGAGAGAAGGCCGTGGACTGATCGCGCACGCTGTCGAGCAATCGAAGCAGGCACTTCAGGTCCCACCTGGTGCGGAGATGGCACGGAATGACCAGTGCGCTCGCCATGAGGCCGGAGTTTATCCGAGCGTTCGTTTTGATGCGGGCGCGAAGCGCAGGGGGGCGTGCGGCGTGACGGCAGGTGTATCGAGCTGACTTCGCGCGCGCCGGCGATCCAGAGATCCGTCGAGACGGTCGCAAAGTCGCACCATTTTGCGCGCCGCGGCCCCCTATGGCGCAGGTCGGAAGTGCCTATCGCCCGGGGCCGTCTTCACGTTGCCTGTACCCCTCTGCGACTGCTCGCTCGATCCGCTGGATCTCGTCCTCGGTCAACATCTGAAAGTGCGACTCCCGCTTCCGCTGGGACAGCTTGCCGTTGTTCTGCAGGCAGAAACGGATGAACAGGTCGATGTCGCGATCAGGCATGTCGACGATCGCCTGGATGGCGCGCTTTGTTTCGTCGTAATTCGCCAGGAATGCGAGCTCCTCGACGAGCTCCGTTTCGATGGTCTGCTCGACGAAGGTGAACAGGCTCTCGACCTGCACGGTCATGTCCGGGTATCGGTACCACACGCCGGGATCGTTGTGGACGGTCATGCGTCCCTGGTCGTCGAGCGTGTACTCCACCAACCCCAACAGCGGCCGCGAAAAAGCTTCGAGCGACCCGTCATACGCGGCGGAATGCTTGAGCATCGCCGCGGAAACCGGGAAGATCACGCCGTCCGGCACGAAACCTCTCCGACTGAGGATGTTGTGGATGAGGAGACGGTGGATGCGGCCATTGCCATCCTCGAAGGGGTGGACGAACACGAAGCCGTACCCGACGATCGCAGCCTGAACAACCGGATGGACGGTGCCGCGCTCCATCCGCCCGTGCGCCGAGATAAGCCCCTCCATCAGCGCCGTGACGTGCTCGGGCTTCGGGCAGACGTAGTGCACGCGCTCCTTCCCAATGGACACCGTCTCGCCCACGTAGTTCTGGCTGTCGCGGTAGTCGTCGTCCTTGAACCGAGGGTCCACGATCTGGTTCTGTAGATCGATCAGCCGGGGCTTTGTGCACAGATCCTCTTTCAGGGCGACGCGCAGGAGGGCGATGAACCGCTCGGTTCTGTTTGCGTCCGGCTTGATGTTCTCGATCTCGAAGGACGACTTCGTCTCCTTCGTGTACAGGTAGCTCAGTGCTCGCCGGAGCAGTTCCGGCGAGTAAGCCGAGATCAACTGTTTGCACCGAGCGGCGAGGTCCTTGCTGATGAACCCTGAGATCGTCGCAGTCCGCCGAACCGTTGCGCAGAAGCTCGCATCGCCGAGCAGGTTGTTGTTCACACGCTGGCGACGGATCGGCTCCGCGCGATCGGACGTGAAGTGCTCCTCGCTCTCCAGGAGGTCCACGTAGTTGCCCTGCGTCAGGTCGGCAAGGGGGAGCCGATCGCCGGTCAGCATCTCGTAGAAGTACCAGATGCGGCGGGCGTACTTCCCGTTTGGCTTGGAGTTGATGTATCGGGTGATCTCGTCCGCCCCGATCGCCGGCAGAAGGACCGCCAGGAGGCCCAGGTTCATTCCGTCGTACTTCAGGGCGAACTCAAGGTGGTCTCCGGGACTCTCACCCGGCCAGTACGCGGCCGGGTACGTTTCGACGACTTCGCCCGCTGATGCATCGGTTCGTCGCGTACTACCCTCAGAAACGACAGACCGATGCCAGTTGGGCATCGCGCGGATCGTGTATCTCTCCAGCAGGGCTGCGTAGCCTGCGGGCCGGGTTGTCGCCCTTGGCTGGTCCATTGCGGACTCCTCAAAAACGGATACGACGACGCCAAAATCGTTATGGCGGGCTATTCTAGCACCAAAACGGATACGGACCGGCCCGATAGGCCGCAGTTTTGGCGTCTGAAAGGTATATCGGCCAGAAAACTGGTACACTGCACGACGCGCCCGTCGCCACCAACGCGGCCTACGGGTGCGAGCTGACAGGGAGGTGATCGCCACGGGCACGAAAGAAGCTGCGATGCGATCTCGATCGGTTGCGCCGCTCATGAATGCCGCGGCAACTACTCTAATTCCGTGGATACCGGAGCGATCGGACAGCCGCCATGCGCCTTGACCAGCTGCTCGCATATTTTGGCACGTCGCCAGCGCTGAGGTTGCTGCGGGCACAACATGCCCCGTTCGTGATTGATTTCCTCCACCGGCAGTTCAAGCTACCAGGTCGCATCTCCCTCCCTTCGTCTGATTTGGTCAGCGCACTGGGCGAGTACCAAGAGTCCGTGCAGGCAGCCCACCCGGACGCGCTGCGAGACAAGCCGGAGCACTACCTGTCCTCCTGGTGCAGTGGGGAAACGCGCTGGCTGCATCGTTCTGTCGAAGGGGGCCGGAACGAGCCGGTGTTTCAGTTGACGCCGCACACAGAAGACGTGTTTCTGTTCCTCGACCGCGCGCTCCAAAAAGACCTGGGGTTCGTCGGCACTGAATCTCGCCTGCGCGTCGTCATCAGCACCCTGGCCGATCTCGTCGCCGGCGCCTCGCACGATCCCGAGGTCCGGTTGGCGCATCTCCGGGAGGAACGCACACGGATCGACAATGAGATCGGACAGATCCTGAAAGATGGCGGGGTCGAGGCGCGATATGAACCCGCAGCGGTGCGAGAGCGGTTTGCCACCGCCGTCGGGCTGCTCAAAGAACTCCTCTCTGATTTCCGCGCCGTTGAAGACCGCTTCAAGGAGATCACCCGCCAGGTACAGCGGCGACAGCTCGATGGAAAGGACTCCCGAGGCGAGATCCTTCAGTTCGCGCTCGACGCGGAGGATGTCCTGAAGCAGGACGACCAGGGCGTGAGCTTCTACGAGTTCGTGCGCTTCATTCTCTCGCCAACCCAACAGGAAAAACTCCGGACGATCATCGCCGAACTGGGGAGGATCGACGAGCTTTCGCAGCAATCCGACGGGCTCGCCACGGTGCGCCGAATGGTGCCGTCGCTGATCGCTGACGCCGAAAAGGTGATGCGGACCAATCAGCGTCTCTCTGCCACGCTGCGGCGACTGCTGGATGTCAGGACCGCGTCGGATCGGCGTCGAGTGACCCAACTGCTCGCGGACATCCGGGGCCTCGGTGCCGCGCTCGCCGATGCTCCGCCCGCGGACATCAGCGCCACAGTGGATGTTGGCGTGCAGATGGCCTTTCCGTTCTCACGGACGTTCTGGAGCCCTCCCACCGAGTTTGCAAAGATGGACCTCTCGGAGGGACATGTTGATGATGCTCGTCGCGTGGAGTTGTTCCGGATGCTTGCCCAACTCCACCGCCTTGACTGGGCGGCGATGCGACAACGCATTCGTGCCCTTACTTCGCGCACGGGCAGAGCCATGACACTTTCCGAGGTGGTGCGAGAGTTTCCACCCGAAGCAGGCATTGTTGAGCTCTTGGGCTACATCCAGATCGCCAAGGATGACGGGCACATCATCAGTCGGGAACGGTCCGAGGACATCCAGGTCGCCGGCACCGTCTCTCGCCGCGTGACCGTCCCGCTGATTGTGTTTCTCCCTCCCCAGGAGACCGCGAATGCCTAACCCGTCTCCATCTCCAATCCCCGAGTTCCGCGAATGGAGCATCGCGGCCGTTCGACTGCTGCAGGGGGTCATCTACGCGGACGAAGACCGGGTGTGGAACATTCTGCTCTCCAGCCGGTCACAGATTGAGACCTTTGTGGCCCGCCTGGGGCTCACGCTCGTCGTCGATGAAGCAGAGGGATACGCATATGTTCGCCAATGGGGAGAGGACGAGTGTCCGAGCGGATACGAGCAGCTCCCGAAGCTTGTCCGTCGCAGCCAGCTCGGGTATGCGCCCACGATGCTCGCCGTGCTGTTTCGGGACGAACTCCGGCGGTTCGAGGAGGACGATCTCCACAACGAACGATGCGTTGTCGAGATCGAGGCCATCTTCGACCAGTGGAAGGCCTTCTTTCCCGCCCAATACGACGAGGTGCGTCATCGCAAGGATTTCAGCGCCGCCCTGCACAAGCTCGATGACCTGGGGTTCGTGCGAAAGTTCGCCGACAATCCCGAAGCGTGGGAGGTCCGCCGCATTCTGAAGGCGAAACTCCCCGCTTCCGAACTCGAAGCCCTGAAACAGCAGCTTGCTGCGGCTGCGGCGGCTCGCACGCAGGGGGATTCTGATGCATGACGCCCCGCGACTGACACCCGGCTATCGGCTCCAAAAGCTCGAGGTCTCCAACTGGGGAACGTTCGATAGCAGCCGTGGTACGGTGCATGTGGTCAGGCCGTGCGGTGCTACCACACTCCTCATCGGCCAGAATGGTTCGGGCAAGTCCACTCTTGTGGACGCCCTGTTGACGCTGTTCGTGCGCCCGGTTGTCCGCAACTACAACGTCGCCGCCGGTGCTCAGAAGACCGAACGCGATGAGCGAACCTACATCAAAGGGGCGTTTGACCGACGGAGCCGCGACGAAGACAACCGAGCGGAGGTGCAGTTTCTCCGACCCGATGGACGGCACTACTCGACCCTGCTGGCGACCTTCAAGAACGATCGCGGCGAGGCCTTCACCGTCGCGCAGGTTCTGTACCTTGGCGGTGACGGGGGTGCCGAGAAGGTCTACGCCTTCGCGCAGGGTGAGAGGTCGATCGCCGAGCACTGCGCCAACCTTGCCACCACCGAACGGGTGCGCCAGCAGATGGAGAAGCGCGGTTTCCGCGCGACCGACAAGTACAACGAGTATCACGGCTGGGTCGCCAAGGTTACGGGCATGCAGCCAAAGGCGATGGATGTGTTCAACCAAACCGTCGCGGTCAAGGACATCCAGAGTCTGAACAAGTTCATCCGCGAGCACATGCTCGAGCCCAAGCCGTGGATGGAGAAGATCGAGACCCTGCAGGCGCACTTCACCCAACTTACCGAAGCCTATCAGAGCCTGGTGCGGGTACGACGGCAGTTCGAGCTGCTCACGCCAATCGCGGCAAAGGGCGCCACCTTCACCGCGCAGTCGGAAGCCTTGCGCCTGGCACAGGCTATGTGCAGTGCCGCAGGTCCATATTTCCGGGCGATGACGATCGAGCTACTCACGCCTGCGGCAGAGTCCTTGACGAAGGAACTCTCGGCGCTGCTCGCCACCCGGGACCGTCTCGATACGGAGTTGCGGGACGCGGCCGACGAAGAGCGGCAATTGAAAAATGAGATCGAGAATGCCGGCGGCGAGAGGCTTCGCCAGATTCCGCTGCTCATCAAGCAGCACGAGACCGAGAGTGCAAGCCGGCGCGAGCGTAGCACCCGGTTCATGTCCGCGCTGGCCACGACGGGGCTTGCCGCCGATGTGACCGATGATGCCTCTTTGCGGTTGCTCCACCAACGACTGCCGGAGTTCATCAAGGGTTTGAGCACTCGCGAAGACGCGCTCCGACGTGAACATCAGGATGTCGTGCTTGATCGCGGCGATGCGCACCGCGAACTCAACGAGAGTAGGCGAGAGCTCGAGGCGCTCGGCACCCGCCATCGTCGTAGCGGTCGGGAACGCAGGTCCATCCTTCGGCCTTCTGGCTGGCGATGAATGCCTCTGCGCTCTCACGCTGTGCGTCGAGGGAGTTGAACTCCTGATCGAGGCCTTCGTCGCTCGACTTGCGGGTGTAGATGGCACACCGGATGCTGGCCTTCGGCTCCGCGGTCCCGGCAGGCTGGTTCCGACGACGGCCGCTCATCGCGTGGCCTCAGCGGACGGCAGCCGGAAGAACCGGAATCCGTTCATGTGGCTGCCGGTGATTCGCTTGGCCACCGCGGTCAGGGTGCGGAAGCGTTCGCCCTCGAACTCGAAGCCTTCGCCGCGAGGGAGGACGACCACCCGGATCGTGCGGCCCTTGTACTCGCGGACGATCGCCGACCCCGCGGGTGGGACGCGGGGGTCGTCATGGTCTTGGCCGCGCGTCCGGCGATGGACCGTTGTGCTCGGCCCCGGCTGGGGTGGAGCGATCATGGACTTCGGGGCCATGACCCGCACCTCGGCGTCGTTCGCGAGCTCCGCGGCGCGGCGTCGCGCCCGCTCGCTCAGGTCGCCCTCGGCGTTGGCCTGGATGCGCCACGCGATCTTCCGGATGAGGTACTGCCGGTGCCGCGTGCGGCACGGGTAGCCGTGGACCTCGGCGAAGCGCTCAACGAGCTCCGTTGTGGTCATGCGCTCTAGCGCGTTGATCTGCCGTTCGATGGTCTCTGGCATGTGTGGCTCCGTTGATGGGTCTCCGTTGCAGGCGGCCCTAACCGCCGGGCCGCGGAGCCACACTGAGGGGCAAGTCGCCCGGAAGTTCAAGGCATGTCCGGCCGCAATCTGCGAGATCGCCGCTGATCCGCGATGTGCGAGCGCGGTTGGCGACGATGCTGCGAACGAGGCCGCGCGCGAGGATGCTGACGACCTCGTCGCGGCGCTCGTCGGCTGTCATGCTCTCGGGATTGCGCGTGGAGTCCGCGGGCATCGGGGTGGCTCCATGGGCGACGCGGGAATCGCTTCGCCACTACGGTTGCCCTATGCCGTGCGCATGCGCGATGCGCGGCGCGATCACCACCGGCGCGCGTTCGAACACCGTTGCCCGCGCTGTCCGCTCCCAACCTCCCCGGTTGTTCGACCTACAGGGAGACCAACCCCGTCATAACCCGTGCACGGGTCTCGGGGAGAGACAGAGAGACTTCGCGCGTAAACGGGCGTTCGGGGCGCTCCGACGTCGCCCGGCTGGTGATGACCACGCCGCGATCAGAGACTCGCCACCGGACTGCCGGCCCCGCGAAACCCTCGCCAGAACGCGAAAACGCCGCCGATCGTCTCGGCGGCGTTTCGTCTGAACTGGCGGGCCGGTCGCGTTTGCAACCGACCTCGGAATAGTGGGCGCGTAGCGGTAACCCGACGCGATAGAGAGACCAACATAGACATAGCGGCGGCGCGACAAGGTCTGGGAGTTCGATCCATCGGATGACCGGCGATCGGGAGGCCGCCGAGACCGGTTTTAAGCGTCTCAGAGGGGGTCTCTGGCCGGGATGTCCCGTCGAGCGATTATGGAGCGCGTAACCGGGAGGTCGCGACACGAACCGATGTACAACACCGCTCCGTCGCGCCGGATTTCCCTCCGGACCGTGAGGCGTGCGGACCGTCTTGCTGCCTGACTTCCAGACGAACGCGGGCACAGCCTGCCCGGCGATTGCATAGAGAGGCTGGAGCGACCCCCGAGCTTCCACCGACCAGATACCTCTGGTCCGGGCGATGAGGCTCTCTGGGCCGAGAGGGTGGATAGCCCGTCTCGAACCGGGCTCACTAGCTCGCGCACGTCGCCGCCAAGATCGAAGTGATGGGCGCGTCTCACCCGGTGCGGTTGTGCGATCGTATGTGGTGAAATGAATGTCCGCATCCAGACACTACCCGAACAGCTTGTCTCGATTCGAGGTGGCGATTTGGACGGATAAGGTCGTTTACGCACGAAAGCGTCAGGGTCCGAACCTGCACCACCGAACTAGACCCCGGGTGTTGACGTACCACTTGGATAGCCGATATACTCCCCCGTAGTATGCTCACTCGCAGCAGCCATTTCCGGACCCTCGTCGCCCTGCTTCTGGCAGTGGTGGTGCCGTTCTGCTGCTGCAACTTCCACTCGTGGGTGAGTGGATGTGCTTCCTGTGTGCCAGCTTCTGCGGTTGATCATCACGGTCAGCCCGTGGCGAACGAGCACGACCACAAGGGATGCCACCACTCGGGCTCAAAGGGCCGTGATTCCGGTGGCGATCACCAGAAGAAACCGGTCTCGCCCGAGGATGACTCCGACCAGCACGACTGTACCTGTGGCCAGAACCAGGCGAAGATGATGGCGGGCGAGAAGCCGACCATCGAGTTGCCGACCACGGTGCTCGTTGCGATTCTCAACTGGGCCACGGTTGCAGGGGCTGCTCCGGAACCTTCCCCCGCCTTCGTGAGCGGAGAGGTTTGGGCCTGTGCCCGACCTCCGACCAGCCTGCTGCGCATGCATTGCGCGCTCATTGTGTAGCAAATCGACTTGAGACCAGCTGTTGTCGAGCACCACTCGGCGAACACATGGTCGCGTTGCGCTCACAGTCCTGTTCGCGTCATGGCGCCGCAGGCGAAACCCCACCAACTTTCGGTTCCCCGTCCTCAAGTTTGGAGATTGCTCATGGTCCGCTCACGCGCGGCCCTGGCAGCGGGCGCACTGGCGCTCGCGACCGCGGCCATCCTGATTCCTGTGTACGCACACGAAGGTCACGGCAAGCCGACGGGCGCGACGTTTGACCCCAATGCTCCTAAGAAGGTCACCGAAGCGACCGCGTTCGCCATCGGGCTCAAGACCGCCGAGGTGGACTTTGGCAACGTCGAGGATGTCGTCCGTCTCACGGGCATGGTCCGCGCCCAGCCCGGGGCGCTTGCGGGTGTCTCAGCCACCTACGCGGGTGTCGTCCGCTCGATCGCGGTGCAACCTGGTGATCGAGTGCGCAAGGGTGATCTCATCGCGGAAGTTGAGTCTCCAGAACTAGCCCGGGCCTTGTTCGAGGTCAGGCGGCTGGAGTCGGAGGCCGAGCGGCTTAACGCTGAGCAAAGGCGGGCGACGTCGCAGGTCGCATCACTCGAGATCGAGGCTCCTGCGTCCGAACAGAGCGCAGCGCTCGCCGAAGCTGAGGTCGATCGGTTGGTGTCCGCCGGCGAGAGCGTTTCGGCGAACCTGCTGGCGCAGCGTCGAGGCGAGGCGATCCGTCTCCGCACCGACGCATCGCTCCGCAAGGTCTCCCTGGAACAGGCAAGGACCGACGCCGATTCGTTGCGTCGTCAAAGAGAGGCCACGCTGGCGTCCGTCGAAGCCCTCCGAGCCACGCTCCCGGCTGGAGCTGGCACCGATGCGGCGGGTGTCATCCGCCTCCTCGCGCCACTGGACGGCGTGGTCGTCAGCCGAGCGGCAGTGATCGGTGAGGGTGTTGGAGCTGGAAGTCCCATTGTGAGCATCGGTGACTTTTCGCGGGTGCAGATCGAAGGAGAACTGCCCGAAGGCCTGCTTTCGCGGGTGGAGGCAGCGTCGAACGCAAAGGTGCGGGTCCGCAGAGGTGTGGCCGCCGCGAGCGAGGTTGTTGCCGAAGGAGTTGTTCGGTTCCTCAGTCCCGTGATCGATGCATCCAAGCGCACCGCGCACGTCATCATCGACGTCGATAACCCGCAGGGTCTGCTGCGACAAGGGCAGATTGTAGATCTGAGCGTGGTGCTTTCGACCAATGACGGCGCAGTCGTAGTGCCCGCGTCGGCGGTCGTGAAGGAAGGCCCGATGCAGTACGTGTTCGTGCGCGAGGGTAAGGGCGAAAACGAGGTCTTCAAGAAACGCGACGTTGCCGTCGGCGTGCGTGATGATCGAGTTATCGAGATTGTCAAGGGTCTCGTGCCTGGCGATGTCGTGGCGGTCGGAGGCGCGTTCAGCCTGTCACAACTCCGCGGATTCGTGCCCGGCGCTCCCGAGCCCGTCGGTGAGCCTGCCAAGTCTGGCGACGGCCACGGCCACTCGCACTGATCACACCATCCACGCTCAACCCCCGGAAGCCAATCGAGGAACCTTTCCGTGCTCAACTGGATCATCCGATCATCCTTGAACAACCGCGTGCTGGTGCTGATCGCCGCGCTTCTCGTCTCCGTTTATGGGATGTACGTGACGCTGCGGACACCCACGGACGTTCTTCCCGACCTCAATCGTCCGGTCGTGACCATCATGACCGAGGCCGCCGGGCTTGCTCCGGAGGAGGTCGAGGCCCAGGTCACGTACAACATTGAAACCGCCGTCAACGGCTCGCCGGGCGTCGAGAGGGTGCGGAGCGTTTCATCGCTTGGGCTCTCGATTGTCTTCGTCGAGTTCCAGTGGGGCACGGATCTCAAGTACAACCGCCAGGTCGTCACCGAGCGGATGGGCACCATCACGGAGAAGCTGCCCCCCGGCATCGTGCCGGTGATGACGCCCGCCACCAGCATCATGGGCGAGATCGCCCTGATCAGTGTTTCCAGCAAAACACTGACGCCCATGGATGTTCGAACGGTCGCGGAGTTCACGCTGCGTCCGGCAATCCTCTCGATCCCCGGCATCGCCCAGGTAACGGCGATGGGTGGCGATCTCAAGCAGTTCCGAGTCCAGGTGGATCCCGACAAGCTCCGTCTGTTTGACCTAACCATCGAGGATGTTGAGAAGGCCCTTGCCGCAGCCAACCAGAACACCGGCGGCGGCTTCGTGGTCAGCGGTTCTCAGGAACTTGTCGTCCGCAACATCGGGCGGGTGCAGACCGCCGACGACATTGCACTGTCCCTCGTCGCCACCAAGCCCGGCGACCATGTCAGCCCGCCGAGGGCGGTGCTGGTGCGCGACGTGGCGACGGTTATCGAGGCCGGGCCCACGATCAAGCGCGGCGACGGGTCGGACAACGGCACCCCCGCGGTCATCATGGCTATTCAGAAGCAGCCGGGGGCGGACACGATCACGCTCACGCAGGCACTCGACCAAACGCTCGAACAGATCCGACCCACGCTCCCCAAGGGCATCGAGATCAACGCTGATGTGTTCCGTCAGGAGCACTTCATCAAGTCATCGATCGGCAACGTCTTTGAAGCACTTCGAGACGGCGCGATTCTGGTCGTCATCGTCCTGATCCTCTTCCTCATGAACGTGCGGACGACGATCGTCACGCTCACGGCGCTGCCGCTCTCGATCATCACGACCTTCCTGGTCTTCCACTGGCTGGACCTGAGCGTGAACACCATGACGTTGGGCGGCCTGGCGGTCGCCATCGGCGAGCTCGTGGACGATGCGGTGGTCGACGTGGAAAACGTCTACCGCCGCCTGGGTGAGAACCGTCGTTCAGCAGCACCCCGGCCGATCGCGCAGGTGGTCTTTGAGGCCTCCAGCGAGATCCGCAACCCGATCATCCTGGGAACGGTCATCGTCAACCTCGTGTTCCTGCCCACGTTCTTTCTGCCGGGCATCGAAGGGCGTCTCTTCGCCCCGCTGGCCACCGCGTACATCGTGAGCATCTTCGCGTCGCTGCTGGTGGCGCTCACGGTCACGCCCGTGCTGGCGTACTACCTGCTCCCGGGCATCAAGCGCATGGAGCACGGCAAGGATGGGGCATTGCTGCGGGCCTGCAAGTGGCTGGCGCTCAAGTCCTACTCCATCTCGATGCCACGCCCGGTCGCGGTGCTGGGGACGCTCGGAGCTTTAGTCGCGGTGGCATTGTTCGTCGTCACGCGCCTGGGCTCGGAGTTCCTGCCGCCCTTCAACGAGGGCACGGCCGTCGTCTCGTTCTTTGGCCAGCCGGGCGTTTCGCTGGACGAGTCCAACAAACTCGGCACCAAGGCCGAGGAGATGATCCTTTCGATCCCGCAGGTCAAGAGCACGGCACGTCGCACAGGCCGCGCAGAGCAGGATGAGCACGCGCTGGGCGTCAACGCCAGCGAGATTGAGGTCGATTTCTGGACAAGGGAGGAGGCGAAGGACCCAGACAAGCACACCACACCCGCGGGCAGGAAACCACCCCCGGTCGAGGACATCCTGCCGCGCGAACGGGTCTTCTCGATGATCGAGGAGAAGCTGGAGGCCTTCCCCGGTGTCGCCACTGGCATCGGTCAGCCCATCAGCCACCGCATCGAGCACTTGCTCTCGGGCGTCCGCGCCCAGGTCGCCATCAAGATCTTCGGCGACGACCTGGGCACGCTCCGCACGCTCGCGGAGCAGACCAAAGCCGCGATGGATGGCATCCCTGGCGTCGCAGACTTGCAGGTCGAGCAGCAGGTGCTGATCCCGCAGCTTCACATCAGCGTCAACCGCGAGGCGGCGGCCCGCGTCGGCTTCACGCCCGCGACGCTCACCGACGCAATGGAGACGGCCACCAAGGGGAAGGTTGTCGGCCAGGTGCTCGACGGCTTGAAGGTGTTCGATATCACGTTAACGCTGGACGATCACCATCGCACAGATCCGACCGCGCTCGGCCTCGTGCGGCTGGTGTCCCCGACGGGGGCGATCGTGCTCGTGCAAGACGTCGCCGAGATCGTCGAAAAGCTCGGCCCCAACGAGGTGCAGCGCGAGAGCCTGCGCCGCCGCATCGTCGTGTCCGCCAACGTCCGGGGTCGCGACCTGGGCTCGACGGTCGAGGAGATCAAGAAGTCGGTGGCGATGGATGTCCAACTTCCTCAGGGCTACACGATCCAGTACGGCGGCCTGTACGAGGCCCAGCAGGAATCGACCCGCCTGCTGCTGGCACTTGGCGCGGGCTCGCTTATCGCGATCTTCGTCATTCTTTTCACGCACTACCGCTCGGGCATGGTCGCCATCCAGATCATGCTCAACGTGCCGTTCGCGTTCCTGGGGAGCGTCGCAGCGCTCGCCATCACCGGCGAGCCCTTCAGCGTGGCTTCACTGGTGGGCTTCATCAGCCTCACCGGCATTGCCACCCGCAACGGCGTGCTGATGGTCAGCCACTACATCCACCTCATGACCGAGGAGCGCCGCCCGTGGAGCAAAGAACTCATCATCCAGGGCAGCCA
The DNA here is from genome assembly GCA_015709595.1 of Phycisphaeraceae bacterium. Taxonomy (NCBI): domain Bacteria; kingdom Pseudomonadati; phylum Planctomycetota; class Phycisphaerae; order Phycisphaerales; family Phycisphaeraceae; species Phycisphaeraceae bacterium. The sequence continues at coordinate 334,156 of CP054178.1, read as the reverse complement.
GGAACGCGTGGCCCCGGTACTGATGACCGCCGTGACAGCGGGGCTGGGCCTCATCCCGCTGGTCTTGAGCAAGGGCGAGCCGGGCAAGGAGATCCTGTACCCGGTCGCGGTCGTCATCCTGGGCGGGCTCATCACCAGCACGCTGCTGGACTTCTTCGTCACCCCAGCCGTCTTCTACCGCTTCGGCAAGGCCGCCGCCGAGCGGCTGGCACGGGAACACGCCGCGAAGCACGGCCAGAGCCCGCCGAGCCAACCCGTGCCGACCACGACCGAAAGCCATTCGACACCCACCGTCGCCACACCAGCAGGGGCGAGCGATCGTGGCAACGCGTCCGCCTCTGCATCATTCGAACCCGGCCGCTCGGCGGCCTCAGATCAAGGAGCCCAGGCATGAATCGTTCACGTCTTCCAGTCCTGTCGTTGATCCTCGCATCCGGCCTCGCACTCGCCACCGCGCCGAGTGCTCTCGCCCAGCACAGCCACGGCGACGACAAGCCGGGCGCAGGGGGGCAGCCCGGCCACAAGGACGACGGCCACGCGCACGGCGAAGTCGCCAAGGCTGGGTCGTTCGCCGATGCGGCGCAACGCATCGCCGCGGATGTGAAGGCGATGGACGCGGCGCTCGCGGGTGGGTCCATCGCGGGCGTCTCGGACAAGGCCAACGCCGTCGCCACGCTCGCCAAGACGCTCGGGGCACTCGCGCTCGCCAAGGAGAGCGGCGTACCGCGCGAGAGGGTGAAAGACATCAACCTCGCCAGCAAGGAACTCGCCGAGGCGGCGGACAACCTCCACAACATCGCCGACGCGGGCGATGTCGCCAAGAGCAAGGCGGCGTTCGCGCCCGTGAAGGCGGCGGCGGCCAAGGTCGCTGCGCTCGCGCCCGCGATGGCGGACGGGCACGACCACGGCCACGGCGCCGAGGCGGCCCCGGTCACGCACACGGTCACGGTTGCGGCCGAAGATGACAAAGCGATCGAGGCGGGCAAGGCCGCGCCGATGGTCTTTACCCTCAAGGACGCGAAGGGGACACCCGTCAAAGACCTCGACACCGTTCACGAGAAGGTGCTGCACCTGCTGGTGGTGAGCAAGGATCTCTCGTGGTTCGCGCACGAGCATCCCGCGCGGCACGCCGATGGCTCGTTCACCATCCCCATCACCTTCCCGGCGGGTGGCGAGTACACGCTCTACTTCGACTTCACGCCCAAAGGTTCGCCGCAGCAGGTGGTGCCGGTGAAGGTGACCGCGAGCGGAACGCCCATGGCCGCCGTTGCGCTGATGGTCGATGCGGACAAGCCCAAGACCATCGACGGCTTCACCGTCGCGCTCGACACGGAGGGGACCATCAAGGCCGGTGGCAAGGCGCACATGTCGTTTACCATCACCAAGGGCGGCAAGCCCGTCACAACGCTCCGACCGTACCTGGGTGCGATGGGGCATCTGGTCATCATCAGCCAGGACGGCACGCAGTTCGTCCACGCGCATCCGCACGAGGGTGACGAGCACGGGGCGGGCGGGCACGATGACCACGGGGGACATGGCGCAGAGACGACGAAGAACGAGCACGCGGGCCACGGCGGCGTTGCCTCCAAGACGGCACCCCAGACCGGCGGGCCCAAGGTGGACTTCGAAGCCCACTTCAAGGAGCCTGGAATCTACAAAGCATGGGGCCAGTTCAACGTGGGCACTGCTGAGAAGGAGCAGGTCTTGACGGTGCCCTTCACGTTCGCGGTGGAGAAGGGGCCGGTGAGCGCCGCCCCGGCCAACACCGTCTGCCCTATTACCGCCGACGCGGCCGACGCCATGATCACCCGCGACTTCAAGGGCCAGGCCGTCGCATTCCACGATGCGGCCTCCGCCGCGAAGTGGGACGCGATGAGCGACACCGACAGGATGGGCAAGTTCGTCGCGGCGATCGCGGCCTCTTCGGCCAAGGGTGGACATGGTGGCGACGGAGGGGGGGACGCCATGCCCGCGGGCGTAGACGCCGACGAAGAGCGAGCGCTCTACCTCACGCCGGGTGGCATCTACACCGAGGCCGACATCAAGGCCAACGGCTCGGTGACTGCGGGCGAGAAGTACAAGGGCAAGATGGCCAAGCACGACATGAAGCCCAAGGCCGGCGACAAGATCTGCCCGATCACGATGACCAAGGCGAACCCCAAGTTCACATGGATCATCGGTGGCAAGACCTACGAGTTCTGCTGCCCGCCGTGCATCGACGAGTACGTGCTGCTCGCCAAGACCTCGCCCAAAGAGGTCCTTGATCCCAGCGAGTACATCAAGAAGTGATCGTCGCCGCCGCGCTGGGCGAGAGCCAGCGCGGTGGCATCCCGTCTGCCCAGACCGCTGGGCCGCTCATCGGTCGTTCAACAGTCCTAATCCAAGTTTCCCGGAGTCAAACCCATGAAGAAGGCCCCCATCGTGTTCACCCGTTCACTCGCCGCGCTCGTGCTCGGCGGTGGAATCATCAGCGCTGCCGCCTGGGCGGCGCAGCCCCAGCCGCCAGCCGCGCCCACGCAACCCGCCGCATCAGCACCGGCCCAGCCCGCGCCCAAACCCGTCAACAAACTCTGCCCGATCATGGAGAACGAGGTGGATGCCGACTCGCCGACGCGCCAGTTCAAGGGCGTCACCATCGGCTTCTGCTGCCCAGGCTGCGACCGCAAGTGGGACCGCAAGTCCGACGAGGCGAAGATGGCGCTCCTGACCAAGGTATCTCCTGAAGCCGTTTCGGCAATCAACGCGGCGAGCAACCCGGCACTGAAGATCGCCCGTGATTACCTCGCCGCGTGCGGCACGGCGGATGCGACGGCTCTCAACGCCCTCTTCCTTGACAAAGGCCGCGCGACCGTGAGTGAGAACGCGGGCGACGAGGGGACGTGGGAGACCTACCGGGATCACCACCTCCTGCCCGAGCTCAAGGAGATGCCCGGCTTCGTGATGACCGTGACCAAAGAAGACGTGCAGACCTTTGGCTCGACCTCGATCGTCCGGCAGATCGGCTCGTTCACGGCGCCCGACCCCAACCACCCCGATGCGCCGCGGAACTTCCTCGCTGCCGCGACCTACGTCGTGGTGGACGACAGCGGCACGCCCCGGATCGCGCACCTTCACTGGTCGAGCCGGGCGGAAAAGAAACCCGCCGCCGACGCCAACACGAAGCCCGAGATCGGGCACGGCGCGAGCGGCGGCCACGAGCACAAGTAATCGCACCCACCGTCCCGCCCCGCGGACGCGGCGCGGGCCGATTCCCGCTTGGAGACCTTCCGCATGATGCGCCAGCCGACTCGTCAGCGTTCCCTCTTCTCCTGCACGCCCGCGACGTTTGCCCTCGCGCTTGCACTGATCGCGGGCGGGTGCGCCTCGCTGGACCCCACGCCGGATATCGGCCGTGCCGCTTCGACCATCGGCGATCGCTCCGGCGTGACGCCGGTGTGGTCGCAGCCGTGGGAAGCGGCCTTGACGACGTGGGATGGGCGCTCGCCACTGACGCGGGAAGCGGCGCTCGTGATGGCTCTCCGTAACAACCGCGAGATCCGCTCGCAGGTCGAGCAGATCGCCGCGTCGCGGGCGGACTTGGTTCAGGCGGGTCTGCTTCCGAATCCGGTGCTCGGACTGACGCTGCGGTTCCCGGTCGATCCCGTGAGCGGGGGTACGTTTTTTGGTGCCTCGGTGGTGCAGTCGTTCACGGCGTTGTGGCTCCGAGACGGTAAGGTCAAGGCCGCCGATGCCCGGCTCAACCAGACCGTGCTTGATGTCTCCGATAAGGCGCTGCGACTGGTCGCGGACGTGAAGGCCACGCACGCACGCATCGCCTTCGGCGAGAGAGCACTCGCCCTCTCCGATGAGAATCTCACGACCATCCGCAGGAGCATCGAATCCCTTGACACCCGCGTACGCGGCGGTGAGGGGACGACGCTGGATGTCAACCGCGCCCGGCAGCAACTTGCCAAAGCCGAGGCGGAACGTGCGCTCGTCGCCCGCGACCTGGCGAAGGAACGCCGCATCATGCTCGAGTTCATCGGCTTCGCGGCCGAGAGCGCGGAGTGGTCCGTTGATGCAGCGGGTTCGATGCCGCTCGCCACCCCCATCGACGAGTCGGGCGCTGTCGCCCTCGCGCTCTCGCAGCGGCTGGACGTCGCGGCGGCCCGGTCGGTCGTGACGGCGCAACAAGCCGACCTCTCCACCGAAGAGAAGAGCCGCCTGCGGGACTTCGGGCTTGGGGCCGACTTCGAGCGCGAGGCCGACGGCAGCAAGTCCCTCGGGCCTGTCCTTGACGTCGGCATCCCGATCTTCGACACCAACGCCGCCCAGATCGCCAAAGCCGGGTCGCTCGCCCGCGTTGCCCTTGCTTCCTATGAAGCCGCTTCGCAGCGGGCCATACGCGAGGCCCGTGTTGCGTGGGTTGATCTCGACAGCGCCTCGAGACTGGTTGAGGAATACCGCTCGACTGTGCTGACAATCTCGGAACGGAACCTGGCCCTTGCCGAGGCCGCGCTCAAGGCAGGCCAGGCCGACGTGACTGTGCTCCTCGATGCGCAGCGCGAACTGATTGAGGCACGCCGGACGCTGCTGGACCTGGAACGCGACGCGCTGCTCGCCGCGATCGAACTGGAGCGGGCGGCGGGCGGCAGCGTGCGATGAAGAAATGTGTTCGGTCTATGGAAGGATATCTCTGGAGGGCGATGGTGCCGCTGAAGGGTTGCGCCTTTCTGAAACCGAGTGTGAACCCACGCATCAAACTAGACGTACATACTGGGGGGGAGTATACTTTGAAAGGAAGTCAGCCATGACGAAGACCACAACGAATCCTCCTTCCACCACCGCCGACCCGGGCTCGTTCACGCTCACTATCGACGGAATGACCTGCGGGCACTGCGTTCGGGCCGTCACCAAGGCACTGGCTGCCGTGCCGGGCGTGGGCGTCCGGTCGGTCGCAGTGGGTCGCGCCGAGATCACCGCACCCGATGGGCTGACCGTGGCCCAGGCCGTCAACGCGTTGGGCGAGGCCGGCTACGCGGCTAACAGGCTGTTGAACAACCGTCCATCACGGCACACTGAGTCTACCTCGGAACTCGCGTTGTCTCTGGGCTGTGCGATCATTCGGCCCTTCACGCGGCCGTCAGGGTTCTCATCCGCACGAGGTTGTACGCCGCGGCGGCCAGTTCGAAGCACTGCGTGATCTTCTCTCGCCCCACGTGCCTGGCCCGCCTCAGCCCCGCCACCGTCTTGACCCACCCGAAGAACTCCTCGACGAGCTTTCGTCGTCGCTGGCTGGTCCTGAACCCGGCTCTCCTTTGCTCCTGCCGCACGAACCACCGGGCCCACGTGCCCTGATCGGAACGCTCGCTCATCGGATCGATCCGTCCCGACTTGATCGCGATGTGCGGCTCGATCCAGCGCTTCTCCAGCTCCACCAGGAACGGCCCCGCGTCGTACCCCTTGTCCGCCCCCAGCGTCCACGGCCGCACGCCGTGCCCGCGTTCGGCGTGATCGAGCATCCGCAGCGCGCTGGCCCGTTCCGCCGTTCCGTTGGCCTCCTCCACACGCACCGCCACGATCAGCCCGTGCCGGTTCTCGGAGAGGGCGTGGGCCGAGTGGCACAGGAACGCCCCCACGCCGTCCCCCTTCTTGTACAGCCGCGCTTCGGGATCGGTCGTGCTCCGGTGCGTGGCGTTGGCCCGCTTCTCCCCCTTGAAGTCCACGGATGCGTTGCGACCCCCGGAGGGTGGATCGTCATCCTTGCGGCGTTCCTCCCGCTCGATCCTCTTGAGGCTCTTGAGCGAGGCGTGGCTCTGGATCAGCGTCCCATCCACCGTGAAGTGCTCATCGCTGGTCAATCCCAGCGCCAGGGCCTGCTTCACCACCGTGTCGAAGAACTTCGGCGTGATCCCGTGCTCGGCCAGGCGTTCCCGGTTGTGGCTGAACACCGCGTGGTCGAAGACCTCGTCGGAGGGCCGCAGGTCCAGGAACCACCGGAAGAGCAGGTCGGTCTTGAGCCGCCGGCACAGCTCCCGCTCGGACCGGACCGTGTACAGGCACTGCAGGAGCAGGGCCTTGAGCAGCGTCTCCGGGGGCACACCCGGCCGGCCCGTGTCGCTGTACGCCGCGTTGAACGTCCGGCTCATGTCCGAGAGCGCCCGATCGACCATCCGCTTGATCGCCCGCAACGGATGATCCGGCTCGATCAGATCCTCGACGTTGAAGGTGTGGAAGATCGGAACCTGACGCTCGGGTGTGCCTCTCATGCACACCATCTTCGCACATCCACCCTCACCGGTTGCGCGATTCGGCGCGTGTTTGGGGGGTTCTTCAACAGCCTGCTAAGGCGAGCGCGGCGTCTACGGGCGGCTCTGCTCAAGCGGCCCCCGGGGCCTCATGCTGCGGCGGAGCGAAGCAGAATGCCGTCCGGGGCGGATGCTGCGGCTGAGATCTGCGTGTGTAGCGGCGAGCGATGTTGGCAACGAAGAGGTCATCACCCATGAAGAAGCAGCGTTTAACGAGCAATGGACAAGCGGGCACCGTCGGGAGCGTAAACAGCGCAGGCCACACATCAGCGGATGGCGCGGCCGGTGCAGCGTGCTGCGGGTGCGGTGCTGCGGGAGGGGTGGAAGCCGCGAGTGATGGCGTCGGTCCGGGCGCGCACGCGGCCGGTGTGGACGCGGGGCTCAAGGCGGCGAACCTGAAACACCTCAAGCGGATCGAGGGGCAAGTGCGCGGGATTGCCGCGATGATCGAGGAGGATCGCTACTGCGCCGACATCATCCAGCAGTGTGCGGCCGTGCAGGAATCGCTGCGAGCTGTCGCGAAAAACTTGCTGCGGAACCACCTCGGGCATTGCGCCAGCCGCGCCATGCACGGAGATAAGGAACAGCAGACTGCGATGGTCGAAGAACTGATCGAGCTGGTCGGAAGGATTGCACGCTAAGTGCCACTCCGCGCCACGCTATAACACACAGAGGCCCAAGCCATGAACGCCACGAACGTCGGCGATAACCGTGCCTCCTTGCACGGCAGTGATATCTCGCAATCGCACCCTACTCAGACCGCCATGGAACGCTGCGATCTGCCCATCGAGGGCATGACGTGCGCCTCCTGCGCCATGCGCATCGAGAAGCGTCTGGCCAAGCAACCCGGCGTTGCCACCGCGAGCGTCAACTTCGCTACCAAGGTGGCAACGGTCAAGTTCGACCCAGCGGCGACCCACCCGGAGGCCCTGGCGAAGGCGGTGGACGACATTGGGTACAAGGCGATCATTCCCGCGGCCACATCGTCCAGACCTCAAACACCGCACGGACATCACGGCCACGACCTCGCGACGACGATGCATGAGCATGCGTCGCATGGGTTTCGGTCGCACACCCCAAGTCAGAACGCGTCGAGCCTTGGCGACGACCACTCGGCCCACATGAATGTGGGCGAGACTGAGGCAAAGCGCCTGCTCACCAAGATGATCGTGGGCGCGGCGCTCTCGCTGCCGGTTCTGGTCATCGCAATGTCGCACGGCAAGATCGAGGCGTTCAACGTCGCCTGGATCAACTGGCTCCAGCTTGCGCTGACCACTCCGGTGCTCTTCTGGTGCGGGTGGCAGTTCTTCCGCTCCGCCTGGAAGGGCCTCCGCCACTTCAGCGCGAACATGGACACGCTGGTCGCGATGGGCACGGGCGCAGCCTACGTCTACTCACTGGCGGCAACGATCTGGCCTTCATTCTTCGCGGGGGTCACGGGCGGCGCGGCGGGGGCGGGCGGGGCGGCGCACGGTTTGCACGACGCTGCCGCGGCAGCGGGCGGTGCGCACGCGGTGCCGGTCTACTTTGAGGCTGCGGCGGTCATCATCGTGCTCATCCTTCTGGGCAAGTACTCTGAGGCCCGAGCGACGGGGAGGACCACAGCGGCGATCAAACGCCTGATCGGCCTGCAACCCAAGACCGCCCGAGTGCTGCGGGACGGCGTCGAGGGCGACGTGCCCATCGAGGCCGTGGTGATCGGCGACCGCGTATTGGTACGGCCCGGCGAAAAGATCCCCGTCGACGGCACGGTCGAGAACGGCCGGTCGGCGGTGGATGAATCGATGCTGACCGGCGAGAGCGTGCCCGTCGAGAAGGATGCAGGCGACAGCGTCTTTGGTGCCACGCTGAACACGACTGGCGCGTTGCGGCTCGTCGCGACCAAGGTGGGGGCCGATACCGCACTCCAGCAGATCGTGCGGCTTGTCCAGGAGGCGCAAGGCAGCAAGGCCCCGATCGCCCGCCTGGCCGACAGGATCAGCGGCGTCTTCGTGCCGATCGTGATCGCCATCGCACTTACGACCTTCATCGTGTGGTGGATCGTGTCACCACCGGACTCACGCCTGAGCATGGCCCTGGTCACCGCGGTCTCGGTGCTCATCATCGCCTGCCCGTGCGCCCTTGGTTTGGCCACACCGACGGCGATCATGGTCGGGACCGGTCGCGGGGCCGAGAAGGGCATTCTCATCAAGGGCGGTGAAGCGCTGGAGACCGCGCATAAACTGACCGCGATCGTGCTCGACAAGACCGGCACCATCACCCACGGCAAGCCCACCGTGACCGACGTCATCCCGGCACCCGGTGGAACGCTCGATGAACACGAGTTGCTGCGACTGGCCGCATCGGCCGAGCAGCACAGCGAGCACCCGCTCGCCGCGGCGATTGTGCGCGAGGCAATGGCACGCGGGCTGGCCCTCACCGAGCCGATCGGCTTCCAGGCCCTGGTCGGGCACGGCGTCGAGGCCACTGTGAACGGCCGCGCCGTGCTCGTTGGCAAGGCCGCGCTGCTCGAGCAGCGCGGTATCCAGCCCGCGCTTGCCGAGAAGGCCGCGAGCCTGGCTGCGATGGGGCGCACGCCCATGTTCATCGCCGTGGACGGCCGCGAAGCCGGGATCGTGGCCGTTGCCGACACGGTACGGCCCGAGTCGAAGGAGGCCATCGCCACGATGCACGCGCTGGGCCTCCGCGTGGTCATGATGACCGGCGACAATCAGCGGACGGCCGAAGCGGTCGCTTCGCAGGTCGGTGTGGATCTTGTATTCGCGGAGGTCCTGCCCAAGGACAAGGCGGACAAGGTCAAGGCCCTCCAGGCCGAAGGTCACGTCGTGGGCATGGTCGGCGACGGCATCAACGACGCCCCGGCGCTCGCACAGGCCGATGTCGGCCTCGCGGTCGGAACCGGCACCGATGTCGCGATGGAGTCTGCGGACATCACGCTCATGCGGGGCGACTTGCGGGCCGTACCTCAGGCGATTGCCCTCTCCCATGCGACGATGCGGACCATTCGGCAGAACCTCTTCTGGGCGTTCATCTACAACGTCGTGGGTATCCCCGTCGCCGCAGGCGTGCTCTTCCCGTTCACGGGCTGGTTGCTCTCTCCGATTATCGCGAGCGCCGCGATGGCGTTTAGCAGCGTCAGCGTGGTCCTCAACAGCCTCAGGTTGAGGTCTCGCTCAGCGACGTGATTCGTTTGCGTGCCACATCCCCAGGTAGAGTCGGCGGTTGTCTTCCACCCATGTGCCCGCGAACAGATGTGCGCCCAGGAGGAACCTCGGCGCGTCGGGATTCAACTTCGACTCTCCGACGGTCGGGTGGAAGTACGCCGGCGGGTAGAGTGCCACGTCGTCGTACTGGGTGATCACCCGAGCTAGGAGCCCCGGGCCGGCCTGATCGCCGACGTACCGGCGCTCGAAGAACGACTCTTCGATCATCGCCACCGCGTGCCACATGGCCGGGTGCTTGGCGGGGAATCCCATCGCCGCGTTGGAGACGATGTCGAGTTGCTCGCATGCGGCCCACGCCCGGATCTCGGGCGGGCACATCTCATCGAGCGGACGGATGGGCTTCACGTCGGTGTCGAGGTAGACGCCGCCGAAGCGGGCCAGGAGTTCCAGGCGCAGGATGTCCGAGCGCATCACGCAACCGGGCGTGCCTCCGACGTTGCCGCACGCCGCCCAGGCGTTGCGGTTGAGGATCGGCGGCAGGTTGTCGTCCGTCCACAGCCGCATCTCCCAGTGCGGGTTCATCTCGGCGAAGCGCCGCCGCCAACGCCGCTGGTGCAGGGGCATCTCGCCCTTGCCCAGCCAGATCTGGTGGAGGACCCGCGGGATCATGGTCGAGGCAGTGCTCAAGTTGCAATCTCCGCCGTCTTGCCGATCACGAACCCGAACGCGCCGCCATGGGCCCTGGCGGCCTCCTCGCCCTGCTCGAAGAGTGCCCAATGGAAGGGCACCACGTCGCGGAAGTGCCCGTGGTCGCGGACCACGCGGGTGAGGAACCCCGGCCCGCTCTGGTCCCACACGCCGCGATAGACCAGCACCGAGTGCGGCAGATCGCGGATGGCGTGCCAGAGCATCGGATGGTTCCGCGTCGAGCCGAGCACCGACGGCGAGAGCATGTGCGGCCTGCTCGCGCCATGGCTGGCGATGGTCGAGCAGAGCGCGCCGACCCCGGCGACGAGTTCATCGAGCGGGCGCAGCGGCAGTCGGTCCGGATCGACGAAGACGCCGCCCTCGCGGGCCAGCACTTCGTAGCGGAGCAGGTTCAGCCGTGCGGCCGAGGCTGCGGGCTCGCTGAGCCCGAAGGTCTGCTGCCACTGGTCGTAGTTGAGGATCGGCGGCTTGGTATCCAGCGTGAGCGTCACCACGTCCCACTCGGGGTGCATGGTCTGCCACGCGTGCCGCCAGGCGGTGAGCCGCTGTTTGTCGGGAGTCTCACTGAGGTCCGCCGTATAGATGACCTTCGGAATCACGCCTTTGCCTCCTCTTCAATGCCGCTGCTGAGACCTCCTACGCCGCTCTGCTGCCACTTCGCCAGCGGCACGCCCTCCATGCCGCCCTCGATGAACGACGATGCGCCCTCGCCCAGCGCCACTGACTGCTGGGCGCTCCCGGACCCCGAGCCGGAACCGGGCGGCCCCGAGCCGCTGTCGCTGCCGCTCGATGAGCCCGACGAACTGCCGGAACTCGATCCGGAACTGGACCCCGAGCTCGACATGGACGAGCCGCTGGACTTTCCGCTGCCGGAGCCGCTCCCGCTCGACGACCCGGACCCGGAGCCTGAACTCGACCCCGAACCCGACGACGATCCGGACCCGCTCTGCTGCGTGGCGGGCATGTCGTTGTGAATCCACACGCCGCCCGCCAGGAACACGTTGAGTCCGGGCACATGCACGGCCACGGTTGTCACACGCTCGCCCAAGCGTTCCACCGTCTCAACCAGCTCCTCGCTCAGGTCTTGCCGCACGAGCGCATCGCCGACCTGCACGAACTCCGCCGACGCGAAGCCGATCTCCTCGTTGCGCTTCAGCAGCACAGGGTGCTCGGGCGTGAGGCGCAGGCGGCCGTTGATGGTGACGAACCCGTCGTGCGCGCCGAGCTTCACGCTGCCGACGGTGCCGGTGACGGGCGTGAGCGCCGCCTCCGCCCACGGACGGAGCCACTGGTACTGGGCTCGCCACGGCACGTCGCGGTCCAGGCCCGCCACATCGAGTGCCGCGACGCGGTCGCCCGGCTGGAGCGCCTCGACCGGCTTGATCGAACCGTCCGCCAGCACAACGGGCGTGCCCGCGAGCACGCAGTTGGAACCGGGGCCGGAGCCACCGGGTCCGCTCCCACCCGGGCCAGAACCACCCGGCCCCGAGCCGCCAGGCCCGGACCCGCCTGGACCCGACCCACCGGGGCCGCTGCCGCCGCCACTCGATCCACCGCCACCCGACGACCCGCCACCGGACGAACCGCCGCCCGATGAACCACCGGACGACCCGCCCGACGACATGCCCGACGACGCCCCCGAACTCGCACCCGAGGACATGCCACTCGACGCGCCCGAGGAACTCCCGCCGCCGGAACTGCTCATGCCCGATGAGCCCGTGCTCGACGGGGTCTGCGAACTCGTCGGCGTCTGCGACGAGTCGGTCGTCATCCCGCTGGATGACATCGCCCCGCTGCTCGACGGCGTGTGCGTCGTCCCCGGCGTGTTGCTCGTGAACGCGCCGGTGGTGTAGAACGTGAGCGTGGGCGTGCCGCCCGGCCCGGTCGTGTAGATTACGTCGCCGGTCGTCGAGTAGCTCGACGGCATGCTCGGCGTGCTGGTCGGGGTCGAGTACGTGCTCTCCGGGGTCGAGCCTGACGGCGTCGAGTAGTTGCTCGACCCGCCGCCCTGGGGAGCGCGGCCCGTCGCCCAGACGGGGATGTAGAGGTAGTACCGCGTGGGGCCGTCGCTCATCGTGCGGCCTCCTGCTGCGGGGCGCTCGCCTTGGGATTTGGCTCGTACCACCCGTCGGTGCGGATGGGCTTGCCGCACTCGGAAGCGGCTGCCTTCACCGCGTCCTCAAAGGCCATCTTCTCGAAAACCTCGAGGGCGCTTCCGGGCGAGCAATTGACCACGCGGAAGCGGTTCTTCTCGAAGTGGGGCTTCAGCGCCTCGAACCGTCTGGCCAGCGAGTCATACAGCACGTTGTTGTGCCGGATCGCGTTGGCCGCGCGGTGCTCGTCGAAGGCGTACTTGCGCTCGGCATCCATCTTGAAGTCGCAGCCGAGCAGATACACCGTCGAGAAGCCGAGGTAGTGGAGCAGCCGCAGGGCGACGAGCATGACCGAGCGCTTGCCGGTGATGCCCAGCGAGTCGGGGTTCTTCGCGTCGTTGCCCCATGAGACCGTGTCCCCTGTGAGGAATCGCTCGTGGTCGAAGTGGTCGCTGCGGCGGAAGAACAGCACGCCGGGCATCTGGTGGACCTTGAAGGCGCTGTTGCGGAGCGTGCCGTCTGGGTTCATCACCTTCAGCCGCTTGTCCCACATGCAGGTCGGCACGAACTTCAGGATGCCCGGGTCCTTCCAGCCCACATCGATGAAGCGCCCGGGGTCATCAACGCAGGTCCAGAGCGTGGGCCGCCGCACCGACCAGGCGTTGTTGACGGCCATCGTGACGATGCCGCGGGCATCCAGCAGCGACAGGTCGATCTGCTTGAGCGACGGCCCGGAGAGCATGAGGAACGCGGTCCGGCCCCGGTAGAACCCGCTCAGGGACACCGACTCGAACGTCGGCGGGGCGGTGTAGAGGCGCAGGCCATCCCGGGCGGGCTTGCGCGCCTTGAGCCCAGCCTGCAATGCCGCGATGTCGGACTGGTTCTCACGCACCGCAGCACCCCCCATCACTCTTGAACCGCCCGACGATGTAGCGGGACCCCGCCTGGGGCCTGCCAGCGACGCCGACGCGGGCGATGCGCTCTAGCCACCAGTCCAGCGGCCGCACCGTCGGGTGCAGACCTTCGCCGGCGACGGTGGTCGTGCTCGGCCGCGTGCAGATCGAGAAGATGAACCGCCCGCGCGGCACCGCGACGCGGCGCATCTCCGCGAGCGTGAGATCCACGTCCTCGGGCAGGAGGTGCTCGAGGGCGTCGAAGCTCGTCACCACGTCGGCGATGCCCGCCTGCAGGGCGGTCGCGTGCATGGGGCGCACGAGGTCCGCCTCGTGGAACGCGAAGTCGACGCCCAGTCCGTCGATGCCAAGACGCCGCAGCTCGCGCACAAGGTCGTTGCGGCCGCAGCCGAAGTCCACCACGAACCTCGGCTTGCACTCCTGGATGAGCGGGATCGCCGCCCGGCCGTGGTTGGACGAGCCGTACGTGGAGCCGGGCTTGTTCGCCAGTGCCAGGTACTTGGTCCGCTCCTTGGCACGCTTGGCATCGAGCGGCGTTGGGGTGGTCGGAGTGGTTGTCATTCGGCACCTCCGATGTAGAGGTTGAACTTGCGGTCCTCGTCGGCGGGGTCGGCGATCTCGATCAGGCTCATGGCCTCGAAGACCCACACGGGCTTGCCCCGGCTGTTGCGCTCACAGGTCATCTGCACGCACACGCCTTCGGGGATCGGCACGAGCTTGGGCTTAAGCGACCGCGCGGGCGGGCACTTGGGCAGCACGCCCGGGAGCTCGCACACCGGGCCCAGCCCGAGCAGGCCGCCGAACCCGGAGCCGGGCTCGGAGTCGTTCATGTGGTGGGCCTCGAAGCGGTTGATCGCCAGGCGCGTAGGGTCCTCGCCGCCGCTGGGGGCCTGCGAGGTCAGGCCGTTCTCGACCGGCACGTAGCGCAGGTAGTCCGGACTTCCCGGGTTACCGTCAATCTGAGCCTCGACCCACGGGTAGCGCCAGCGGTTGCGCTCGGTGGGGATCGGCTGGGCCGCGCCGAGGATCGCGGTGATGCGTCCGGGCGAGGGGCGGCCGAGTTCGATCACCGCCCACTTCTCGCCGGTGCCATCCTCCTTCCACAGGATCGGGATGCCGCTCATGGGCGTGCTCGCCAGGACCGTCTCGTCGGCCGCGAGTTCGCAGGTGGTGTCGGTTTCGTTGGTGATGTAGACCCGCGCGGTCGTCACGCCGGTGAGCACGCAGGGACCGAGGGCGTTGGGCTTGATCGGCTGGAGCGCCACCGCGAAGGCGAGCGTGTCGGACTCTTCAGTGGCGACGTCACCCGTCAGAGGCGTGCGGCTGTGGAAGGTCCGCTCCTGGTCGTCCTCACCGGGCTCGACAAGCACTCCGGTGATGGCCAGCGCGTGGTGCGGCTCGATCAGTTCGTCCGAGTCGTTGCGGACCAGCACCACGCCGATGCCACGCTGCGCGGATTCGACGAGCGGCCCCGCGACGGCTTGGCCGCGCCCCTGACGCGCACGCAGATCGACCGCCGCATCGACGAACGCGTTGTACGCGCCCGCGGGGATGCGGAGCGGCTGGCCGGAGCGGACTTTGCGGAGGTCGTCGGGCATGATGTGTGGGGGTCAGATTCCCAGTGCTCCAAAGTTGGCCTGGTCGTACACGCGCTCGACGTACGCGGCGATGGGTTTCTTGATGATCGCGCCCGAGCCCGAGTCCTCCGCGTCGGCGTAGCGGACCCACAGGTACTCCCACCCCTTCTTGTTGATCCCGGTCACCGGGCCGACGGTCAGGTTGGTCTGGTTGGGGCTCGCGGCGAAGCGGAACGTGATCTCCCAGTCGTCGTCGGGACCATCGCCTCGCTTGGACCCCGTCGCACCAAGAAAGAGCACCTCGCCGGCCGCGAAGCCGCGGAACGAGCCCGCGTTGGTCTTGCCCGTGCAGGAGAAGATCGCGCCCTTGTACGACGCGGTGACCTGCGCATCGGTGAAGTAGTGCGTCTCGGAGAATTGGTAGACCGGGACGGTGATGTCGACGCCCTCGACGCCGTCGGAGGTGACGCCGATCGCGCCGCCGAAGTCCGGCGCGGTGGTGCCTGGCGCGGGGCGGCGCTGCATGGTCTGCAGGCTCTGGGTGATGTGCTGCGTGCCGCCGCCGGTCTCGAACGTGAACGAGGACTCGCTCGGGGTGATCGTGCCGGTGGAGGCGTTCTGGCTGTAGCGGACGGTGACATCCCACAGCTGTGGGCCGATGGGCTCGATCTGGATGGTCTGGCGCGGGAGTGTGTCGTAGGTCGCGGGAGAGGCCGCTTGCGCTGCGGTGCGGGCCGCGAGGTCGTCGGCGGTGCCGCGCACGATGTAGCCGAGCTCCGCAGACGACTGCGATGCTTGGTTCGCCTTGGTGGAGCGGCGGCTCTCGAACTTCTCAAACACCTCGACCGGCACGAACGACAACCTCCTCTCGTGGGTAGATCAGGAGAACCGCAGTCCGTTGTCGACGCTGGCATCCAGCAGACGCTTGGTGTTGCGGGCGGTCTGCTCGGTGGCGCTGGCGGTGCGCTCGGCGGCGTCGCCACCCGTGCCCAAGCCGGAGACAGCAGCGGCGCTGAACGTCCCTGTGACGCTGATGCCTTTGCCGATGGCCGCCCCGAGGCCGGACAGACGCTCCTCGAAGTCCGCGAGGATGTCCCGCTGGGGACGACCAGGTCCCTTCTCGGCGTCGGCGGCCTCGCGCTTCTTTCGGGCCTCCTCGATCGCGGCGGCGAGCTTCTGCTTCGCGGCGTCGAGCGCGGCCTGCGATTCGGCGAGCCCGGCCTCGGTGTCCTTGCGCAGTGCCTCCTGCGCGTTCTCGAAGTCCTGGCCGATCGCGGCCAGCGTCGCTTCGTGCATCGCCGCCGCATCGCGGCGCTGCTGCTCCCGCTGATTCTCGCGGGCGGTCACCGACTGCTGGGCAGCGTTCTCCAGTTCGACGAGGCGGGACTCGAGCTGCTGATCCACCGCCTTCTTGGCGGCTTCAACATCGAGCCCGTCGTCAAACAGCCCCTGGATCTCCAGCATCCGCTTGGCGACCCACGACGACGCCTCCTCCCAGATCATCTGGAAGCCGGTGGCGAAGTTGGTCCATGTCTTTGACAGGAAGGCGGTGGTCTCGATCCACGCGACCTCGAGGGCGTGGAAGACGATCTCGGCGGCGGCAAGCGCCCCATACCACATGGAGTACGCCGTGGAGACGAAGAACTCCTTCGCGCCGAGCCACGCCTTGTTGAGCGCCGCGACGCCCTGCTGCCAGATGACCTTCAGCGACAGCCACAGGATCTCGGCTGCGAGTGCGATGTCGCCGGCGGCGAGGGCATCGGAGATACCGCCGACCACCTTGCCGACCCAGTCTCGCAACTCGGTGAACTTCTCAGCCAGCCACGACAGGGCCTCGCCGCCTGCGCCGGTGACGACCAGCAGTGTGCCGCCGAGCGCCACGATCGCGGCGATGGTCAGGCCGACCGGCGTCAGGATCGCGCCGATGGCAGCCCCGATGAGGCTGAATGCTGTTCCGATCCCGCCGATGACGGCGGCCACGATTCCAAGCGCCGCGCCGATGCCCGAGATGATGTAACCCAGGCCGACGATGGCGATCCCCGCGACGGCGACCGCCGCCGCGACCTTGAGCGCCCAGACGACCGTCTCCTTATTCGCCTTCACCCACGCCGTGGCGCTCACGACGATCCGCGTGATCCGCTCGGTCAGGTCCTTGATCGTCGGGGCGAGCGCCCCGCCAATCGTGAAGACACCCTGCTTGAGGACCTTCCAGAGCGTGCCGAGGGCATCGTTGAGTTCGGCGGCATCGCGGGCGGTCTCAGTGCTGACGGTGAGCCCGAGCTTTCGGGCCTGCTCCTGCATCTCGTTGATGCCCGCGGCCCCGTCGGCCATGAGCGGCAGGAGCTTCGTCCCCGCCTTGCCGAAGAGTTCCATCGCCATCGCGGCGCGGGCTGCGGGGTCCTGGATGCGGGAGATGCGATCGGCCAGGAGCTTAAACTGCTCGTCGGGAGAGAGCTTGGCCAGGTCCTGCACCGTCAGCCCGAGCCGCGCGAGGGCCTCGTTCGCTCCCTTGGAGCCTTGCGACGCCTCCGTAAGCGTCTTCTGCATGACGCGGAGGCCGTTCTCCAGCGTCTCCATGTCCGTGCCGGAGAGGTCGGCTGCATACCCGAGCTCGCTCAAGGCCTCGACACTCACGCCCGTGCGGGCGCTCATCTTGTCGAGCGCATCGCCGGAGTCGGAGAAGGCCTTCGCGGTGCCGAGCAGCGCGGTGATCGCCGCGACGCCGATGCCCGCCATCTTGGTGCCGATAGACCGAAGCCCCTCGCCGAAGGCTTCGAGCTTCTTCTGGGCCGCCTTCAGCCCGGCCGACAGCTTGTCGCTGACGCCCAGCTCAACGAAGGCCCGGCCTGCTCGGATGCCACGGGTGTCGGCCACGGTGGTTCAGCCCTTCCTGACGGAGTTCCGCCACAACAGCGGCAGCTTCGGCCGCTCTTTCTCCAGCGCCGGAGCCATGTACGGCCGCGGCGCGATCTTGACCTTCTGTGATGTGAGCTTCCCCCCGCCCCCCACACGCCGCAGCACGACGGTGTCACCGCCATACTCGAGGACACTGGGCGCGTCACTCTTCTTGAATCCCACGGGCCCGACGACCACCGAGTCGTTGGGCTTGTCGTACCCGAAGAGGATCAGCCGACGCAGGCTGCCCTCGTGCGAATGGGGTGGGGCCCCGGGAGGAGCCGACCCCTTGCGCTTGCGGATGCTCGTCTTCGCCGCCGTGCGGATGAACGCGCCGGCCTTGCTGAGCACCTTCCGCTTGGCGTTGTCGACCGCCGCGATGACGACGTGGCGGTCGAAGAACATGTCCTTGATCCGCATATTGATCACGCGCCGCTGCTCCCAGCGCCCCCAGCCTGACCACCGCCGGTGCCGGCGATCGTGCTGCCCTTCTCCAGGCCCTTGTTGAAGGACGCTTCCTTCTCCTTGCGGAGACGGCCGGACCCGATGAACAGACCGACGATGCCGGTGAGTGCCGGAAGCGCGGGCCCGAGCACGGGAAGCCCAGCGACGGTCGGACCGACCGTGTCGAGGGCCGAGAGCGTGAGCTGCCCGAGCAGCCCGCGGATCTCACCGGCCTTCTCGATGTTGCCTTTCCATTGCGCCCCGGTCGTCTGCGTGAGGTTGAACCAGTTCTGGTACTCAACCTCGGCCTCGTTGAGGCTCAGCGTCGACGGCAGGCCGGTGGTCTGCTGGATCGTGTTGGGCGTCTTGACCTTGACGATGTCGCCAAGGTCGAGGCCGGCGCACGACGCGAGCACGAGCGCCAGCAGGATCAGAGCACCGATGTAGACGTAGTGGCGGGTCGAAAGGCTCTTCATGCGCGAGTCTCCTTGGCGACCTCCGGCATGCGGCGGTCGATGAACACGTCTTTGAGGACCGACACGTCAACCTTGACGGGTCGCTGGGGGTGGGGGGGCTTGTTGAAGGGGTCGAAGTCGGCGGGTTTGAGCAGGCGGGATCGCTTGGGATCGCGGGCGGTGTTGGCCACCACGGACATGACGGCGGCGGCGATCGACCAGTCGTGGCGCTGGCGACCGTCGAGCATGGCGACCAGTTCCCGCAGCGTCAGGGGCCCGGGGTCGATGCCAAGGGCTCCGGCACACTGGTAGATGAACTTCCAGACGTCTGCGGCTCTTGGAGCGATGGGACCATCCGGTTCACGAGCTTGTCCAGCTCGCTCTCGCTGGTCAGCGTCTGGATCCGCTTCTCCGTCAGGTCGCGGGCCTTGTCCAGCACGCGGTTCGTGGCCTGGAGCACCCGCCCGAGGTTGGCCCGGTCCCTCGGGCTCGGGCAGAAACTGATGAGTTCGTCCAGCACCGCCTGCGTGGCGGCTTCGATGGCGTCGCCCGCCATCGCCTTGCCGAACTCCTCGTCCGAGACCCGGGGGGTTGCCGCATCCGCCTCGGGCTTGCAGACGGCGTAGACCACATCGCACAGCAGCACCGGGTCGCGGATGAGCTTCTCGATGAGCGTCCCCTCGATGACCTGCATGAGGTCGACGCCCGTGAGCCCGCGCACGCGCTTGAGCGTGGCGACGTTGATGTCCACCGTCCAGGTCCGACCCGCGTTGTCCTTGAACTGCCGCATCCGTGCCTCCGTGCTTAGCTGCCGATCCATGAGGGCGCCGTGGTCGAATACGTCACCTTCGCCGTCACCGACACCGTGATGGCCTCCTCGAGGGCCTCGCTGCGGCTGAAGTTGGTGATCGAGAAGTCCGCCTGCAGGCCCTGGCCCGCGGCCGCGTCGAGGATCTGCAGGCCGATGGGGTCGTTGTTGAAGAAGGCGTTCTTGATGGCGGTGAACCCGGCATCGCCGGTGTCCCAGACCATCTCGAACTCGACGCTCGCCTCCTTGAGCGTGGCGACCGTCGCCCGCCAGCCGTTGTTGGCCCGCGTGGTCACGTCCGCCTCGCCCGCTTCGAGGTTGAGTGTCACGTCGCGGGTGTTGCCCAGCGCCGTCCACGCACCCGCGCCGCCCTGACCGCCGACCTTGTACTTGAGGGCGGCTTCCATGCCGAGCTTGATTGCCATCGCTGACTCCTTTCACTCGGCGCTGTGGCCGACCACAAAGACCATCTCGCCGCCCTTGCTCTTGACCAGAATGTCCGCCAGGTTCACCCGCTCGAAGAAGTACTGCGTGCCCGGGGCGACCTCAATGGGGTCGGTCTTCCCGTCCGAGAGCAGCAGGTCCTGCGTGTTCTTGTGCGACGCGGTGAGCGTGAAGGTGGCGATGGTCTTCTGGGTCGCCAGCGGCTTGAGCTCGTCTGTCATTGCCACGCCGAAGATGATCGTGTTGCGCATGGCTACCTCCGCTCCCGGTAGGTGACGCTCAGGACGCTGGTGAACACCCGGTGCTGCTCGAGCGCCTCGCTCGACACCACCGGCTCGTTGTTGATCCCGACCCACGCTGCATCGGGAAAGCCCTCCAGCCGTGTGAACCGCAGATGTTCCGCGATCGCCTCGACCAGCACGAGCAACTCATCGATCGCCGCGTCCGCCCCATCGGCGGGCAGCTTCTTCTGCACGCCGACGTCGATGACGTACTCGATGGCCAGGCTGTCCCGCGTCACCGGCGTCATCTGCACCGTGCGCGGCACCACCGACACGCGGAGGTCCTTGAGATCCTCCAGAGTGAATGCGGGCTGGTACATCCGGACGGCCGTGACGGGCTGTCCGTAGGACCCGGCGCTCACGTGCGCCGCGACGGCGTCGGCGAGGGCGGCGATCGTGCTCACGGCCCACCTCCGATCACCGGGGAGCCCGTGGTTGGCACGCTCTGGCGCGGAGAGTTGGACGTCAGTCCGGACAGCTTGCCTTCGAGGAACCAGATCTTGCGTTCCATCTCGGCGTACTGCGCCCGGATCGCGTGGGCCTCGCCGATGAACTCGTCGAGGCGTTTCTCCACCTGCTGGAGCTTCGTGGTGACCACGCCCCACTGGACGGTCATCGCGCCCGCCGCGAGCACAACCGTGACGACCACGCCGGCCCAACGGGCGCTGCCGTTCTGTCCGTTGGAGTTGTTGCTTGAGTCCGCCATCACGTCTCCGTGCCGATGTGCTTGGTGTGAATCCGAAGAACCCTGCGGTACGGGTCGCTGTAGCGCCAGGGCGGTTGTCCACCGGGGGCATTGACCTCGTACACGAACACGCTCGTACCAACCGTCTCACGCACCTGATCGCCCGCCCGCGGGAGAATCGGGCCCGCGCCCAGATCCAGTTCCGCGGTCCGCACGAGGAAGTCCCGCGACTCCACGCGGTGGATGAGACCCGCGTCGTCGGCCTGCTCGAACTCGGTCTTGCCGACGGTGGCCTGGACTTCGTTCTCGTCCGTGCCACGCCGGTACACGACCGGGCGGGAGAGGTGCTGGTGACGCTGGGCATCGAGAAATGCCGCGCCGCGATCGAGCAGGTCGCCCACGGGTGGCTCCTTGGGGGGTTACTGCTGCAGCCGCACGCGGACGACGGTGTCGGCGTCGACGGTGGCCTTCACCGCCTTGCCGATCAGCTTGTTCGCGCCGGCGGCCGCGTTCTTGGTGGCGTTCTGGGCGGCCGCATCCCAGTACGTGAGCGTGCCCGCGGGGATGGCGCTGCCAGCGCCGACCGCCTTGTTGAAGTCGAAGACGCCGGTGACGGCGAGCGAACCCAACTGGCCCGCCTTGATCGGTGCCTGCGCCACGCCGATGAGATCGGCCTGCACGATCACCGCGCCGACGAGCACATCCGCGCCCGGGGTGTAGTCGATCGAGCCGCCTTCCTGAACGAACTTTGCTGGTCCCGAAGCCATGCCTGAACCTCCATCTGTTGGTGGGCCATCGGTGTCGATGCCCGATTGCTGATCGATGCCGCTTTGAAGGTCGCCGGGGAGCTCTTCGCCGAGCCCCCCAGCGCCTGTGCTGACCTGCCCGGGCATGGCTTACACCTCGCCCTTGCTCTTGACGCCGCCGCGCGGATCCTGCAGGTTGACGCCAAAGTCGTGGTACCCACGCATCCGGACGCCGAGCATGTTGAAGTCCGCGTCCGAGGTCTCGACGGTCGGGGCCTCCTGGCCGTTGAGGAACGCCACCTCGATGACCGGCAGGTCGCTGGGGTCCGCGAGGAGGTACCACGCCTTGGCCGAGTTGCCCGTGTAGAGGGCGTTGGAGAGGTAGCGGCTGACCTCGATGCGGAACTTGCCCTGGTGCGGGTTGGCGACGGGGAACTTCGTGTTCGCGGTCGTGTCCCGGAGCTCGACGCTCTTGTAGAGCTGCGTGCCCATCGCCGAGAGCGCCGTCGGCACCAGCAGGATCGCGGGCATCACGCCCGTGGGCTTGCCGTCGGAGTCCACGAGGTCCATGAAGGCGACCTCGCCCTTAGTAAGGCCATCGATGCCGAGGGCGGTGTCCGCGCCCGAGATGAAGTTCTTGTTGCCGGCGCTGAAGAACGCGGCGTTGTTCATGAACGCCGTCCAGAACACGTCGTTGATCTTCAGGCCCGAGCCGCGGCCCAGCTTGCGGGGGACAGTGGTGATCGCCCCGAGGTCGTCGTTGATGATGTCGCGGCGGTCGATCGAGAGCATCAGGCCGTAGGTGTCGGCCTTGTTGGTGTAGGTCTCCTCGCCGAGCGTGCCCTGCTTGAGCTCGCCGCCGGGGGCGACCTGCTCGTACTGGTCCTTGCCGACCAGGCGGTAGCTGGTGACGGTCTTGAAGTCGCTGACGTTGCGGACGGCGCAGATGCTCCGCCACACGCGCTCGACGCTAAAGAAGCCTTCGAGCAGGAACTTGTTGGCGACGTTGGAGAGGATGCCACCCACATCGATGGTGGTCATGCCCGCCTCGATCCCGCGACCGAACGCGGCCTCGAGCACGCGGCGGCTGTCGCGGAAGGTGCGGCCGGTGTAGCCGTTGGCGATGGCGGCCTCGAACAGGAGTTCCTGCAGGCCCAGCCCGCCCTGAAACCGCTTGGCGGCGATCTCGATTGCCTGCGTGGAGCAGACCTTCTCGATGCCTTCGAGCTTGGCGCTCTGGAAGCACGCGGCTTCGAGCACCTCGCTGGTCACGCTGGTGTCGGGGGCGTGGATGGCCGGGGCCTTGGGTCGGCTGGCACGCAGGACCTCGAGCTCGGTACGCGTGGCATCCCAGTTGTCGCGGATAGCCTGGGCCTCGATTTCACTGTGCTTGCCGCCGCAAACCTTGCGGACGGCGGCGATGCGGGCGGTCTCAGCGAGCGCCGCAGCGCGGACCTGCTCAGGCGTCTGCTCGGTGGCGATGATTGGGGACGGGGTGGGATTGGAAGTCGTGGGATCGTCGGCCATGACGCTGGGCTCCTTGTTCTGACGCGCGGCGATGCTCGCGCTGGTGCGGCCGTCTGCGCCGAGATCCACAAAGCTGATCTCGCCGAGCGTGGCCTTGCGGACGACGTTGACCGGGCCGGTGAGTTCCTGGCCGTTGACCGTCGCCTTCTGGTTGTCCTTGATGAACTCAAACTCCTCGACGCTCGCGCCGACGGAGGCCTGCCAGGGGAAGCCGTTCCGCGAGGACGCGACGACCTCTTTGGCGGCGCTCGTGTCACGCGAGATCACGCCCGTCGCCACGAGCTGCCCGGCCTCGACGCGGATCGAATCGGTGTGGCCGACGCCCGACAGCGGGTCATGCCCGAAGCGGATGGGGCGTGCCTGCGATGGCACCGCCAAGCCCGCGAGATCGATCACGACCGGGTGCCGCCAACCCGCGACGCGCATCGCGCCACCGGTGTACGCGACCATCTTGAAGCGTGGGAGCGGAGCGCTTTGCCCGTCAGCGGCCGCGGCGACGGTGATGTCGGCGGTTGCCGTGAGCGTGAGGGCTGGGATCGTCTTGGTCTTGTCAGCGGTGACTGGCACTGGCGGTCTCCTCATCAACGTTGTCTGCGGGGTCTTCGGCGGGCGCGTTCGCGGCCGGAGCGGCGGCCGGTGCGCTTGCGAGCGCGAGGCCGAGCTCGTTCATGAGCGTGAGCTCTTTGGCACGCTGGCGGAGCTCCTGCTCCCAGTCGCGGCCTTGCCGGGCGAACTCCGCGGCGAGCGTGGTCGTGTGGTTGGCCAGTCGGGTGGCCTGGGCGTTCGCCTCTTTGGCTGGATCAACGTGCTCGACGCCATCCCAGAACCACGCGTGCTCCGGGAGCGTTGCGGCGATGGTCCGCAGGGACTGCGGGAGCAGTCCCTCGACAAGCACCGCCTCGTTGAGCCACGCCTTCAGGATGCGATCGAGCACGGCAAGCTGCAGGTGGTGCTGCTCGACGCGGATGCTCTTGTAGTACACCTGGTGGTCAAGGCGACCGCTGGCGTAGTTGTACCCGGAGGAGTTGCCGGCTGCGACGTTGAACGGCATGTTCAGGCATCGGGCGATCTCATTGAGGATCTCGCGCTTGAACTCGCCGAACGTCGTCGTCGGCTGCTCGGCATGAACCTGGCCGAGCTTCCAGCCGCCCGGAAGGACGGTCGCCAGACGCTGCTCGAGTTCGACCTCGTCCATCGGCTCCAGCGGATCGGCCTCGCCGTTAGCCGGCGCGTCGGTGTAGATCACGGCGGCGAAGTTGGCGGCGGTCTCGGCGGCCGCGATGGTCGCCAATGTGTACCGGCGGAGCTGCGCGAACAGCGGGAGCGCCGGCGTGATGTCAGGGATGCCGCGGAGTTGGCCAGGCCGGTCCGGACGGAAGTAGTGCACGACCGAAGAGGCCGGGAACGTGTCGTAGGCCGTGAGGTCGTCGATGGGCGTGCGGAACACGCCGCTGTCCCCGGGGTGACGCTTGAGCACACGGTACGCGGAGGGGTTGCCCCACTCATCCAGAGCGATGCCGTCGATCTCGTCGTTGCGCCCGCGGCGAAGCAAGGGCGTGCAGACCTGGTCCGCTTCGATGAGCTTGAGATCAAGCGACACGGGCGAGCCCGCTGACGCGATGCCGGGGTTGTTGATCAGAAGCGCGAACGCCTCGCCACTCTCTGCCCGGGCCAACCGCATGGTGCGGAGCTTGCCGGGAAGGTCGACGGCCCGCGACCACTGCTCAAACGCATCCTCGATGCGAGCATTCGCGTCGGCGTCGTCAGTGAGCATCTGCAGCCGGGGACCGGTGCCGATGGTGTCGTTGGCGAGCGTGAGTACGATGCCCTTGGCATACGAGTTGTTGGCGACTTCGTAGCGAGCGCGGTTGCGGAGGACGCGACGGACCTCGGGGTTGATGGCGGCGTTGGGCGAGAGGCCGTCCGCATTCGCCCAGTGCTTGCGGTTCTCCGGCGTGGTCTTGGCCGAGTCGAACTTGGCGACGACCAAACGACGGCCGCCACGCGATCCGCCTCCGTGCGGAGCACGCGACGCCGCCGGGGAGGGAGAGGCGGCCTGCGTCCCGCGACCGACCCGGCTCATGATGTTGACAATCGCTTTCAGCATGGGCGGGTCAGACAGAACCGGGGGGGACGATCTTGGCGAACTTGATGCCGAGGCCGGGCTTCCTCGCGGCAGCCTTGGACGCGAGGTAGCGGTCGGCCTCGATCTGGTCCTTCAGCGGGTGCTGCTCGACGGACTGGCCGTCGACGGAGGCCTTGGCGGGCTGCAACGCGTTGTCGCGTATGGCCTGCTCGAGATCCGGGTTGGGAGATGGGTCAGGCATCGGGTGTAGCGAGACGAGCGAGCGAAAGCTCGTCGTCACGTGCTACCTATGCAAAAGCGGCTCGCCCTGCGCGCGTCGCAGCCCGTTTTGAAGCAACCAATGCCACCGGTAGAACCACGATGCAGAGTCAGCCGCCGATTCGTTCATGGGTCGTCACGCGGCGACCGCAATGACGGCACGCGCGGCGGCGTCGCAGGGCACCGCCAGGTGCGGCACGGGTGTAGAGCACCTCGAAGTGGCGACACCCGCACTTTGGACATATCAGCCCGCGGGCTTCTTGCTTCAGAGGTCGCGGGGCCTCGCGGGCAGTGCTCATCGACGGCCTCCTCGAAGCTGCGAGAGCCTGATCCGAGGTCGGACAATGACCTTGTGGTCCGTGCCAAAGAGCACAGCGCCTTGCATGGAAGCGGCGACCGCAGCGCCGACTAACCCGTCGAGCCAGTGGTTGTCGAGTCCTTCGACACGGAGCCTCCACTCGTCCACAGTGCGGCCCCGACCCTCCGTACGCACGCGGTACTCGCTGGTGAGGTGCTCCGACAGCAGACGGTGTATCTCGGGCTTCTGGCCGAACAGAGAGAGCCCGCCGGGATCGCCCATGGGCACCGCGAGACGCGCGTGCACGAATGACTTCCAGTAGTTGGTGTCGAACAGGACGTGCCGCACCGCCCGCTTCCCGGTCACGATCGGTACGCGCCAGTTCAGTCCGACCCGCTCGCCGCGCTTGCGCTTGTAGTCACTAAAGGGGAGGCTGCTCGCGCCGACATACCTGCCGTGGCTGGGTGTCAGCACGCTCGCGTGCGGGCTCTGGCGACAGAACTGATAGACCACGTCCGTTGACGAACCCCAGTTGGCGTCGATCAAGCACCGGTCGATCCGCACCATCGCGCCGTCGTCGCGCCGCCATTCGCGAGCCACAGTCGCCTCGATGAGCCGCTCCAGACCGCCGTAGATCGCGCCTTCAACGCCAGCGCGTGGCGAAGCGGCCCCGAGCGTCCGGCGCACATCCCGAAGCGTGAAGTACGCCTGCTTTTGGTCCGGCTCGGTGCCATAGTCGATGATGTGCCCCGTGAAGTCGTCCTCCCAGGCGGCCACGAGGTAGAACAGTGCCTTGCCCTGCACGTCCACGAACATCGTCAGGTGCGAGCACCCGAGTGGGACAAGCCCGCGGGCGTGCCCGTTCACCTTCGCTGCGATCTGGTCGGCGCTCAGAAGGTCGTCGGCGACCTCGACCTCTGGCAGCGGCTCATTCTGATACTCGGCAAAGAATGCGGACTCGTTCTGCAGCCGCAGGTTCATGGCGTGCTGCACCGCCGACAACTCGTCGTGGTTGTACCGCTCCGGCCAGGCGATGACCGCTCCCTCATCCATCGCCGTCCGGTGCTTGCCGTAGAACGCCGTGGCATCGCTTATCCCGCGATCGGCGCGAAGCCCCTCGGCCCGCACGCGGGCGTACTCGGCCCAGAGCTTCTCGTTCTTGGGGAACGAATAGACCATCTTGGTCCGCTCGCCCTGCCATTGCGGGTGCTTGTCGCGGTCGAGAATGCGGTCCGCCAGATCGTCAGGGCGGACCACCGTCAGCGTCATCAGGCCAGCGATCTTCCGTCCGGGTCCGGCCATGCCGAGGATTGCACCGGCGAGGATGCGCTCGCGATTGGCGCACTGCGACGGCGAGCGAGCGCTCTCGTCGGTCTGCGGGTCGTCGATCAGTACGAGCGAAGGGCGGACGCTCACCCCGTCGACACGCTTGTGCTTCATGCCACGGATGCGGCCCGTGATCCCCGCGACACGAATGATCGCGCCCGATGCCGCGGAGCCCGGAATCGTGGGCAGCACGATCTCCCGGGCGGTCCAGCCGATGTGGGTCTGCTTGCCCTGGTAGAGCTGCCCTGACGCCCGCTGGTGAATGCCCTCGAGCGAGCGGATCGGGTGGCAGACCTCTGGGAAGTCCCCGCCGAGGATCTCGCTGTTCTCCAGCTCCGCCTTGATCGAGTCCAGCATCCCCGCCGCGTGCTCTTCGTCCGACCCCACGAGCGCCACGAACTCCCGGTGCCCGTACACCAACGCCCACAGACACGCGATCTCGCAGAGCGAGGTCTTGCCTGAGCCGCGCGGCATCGCCATCGCAAACAGCCCGCCCTCGAGCACCGCCTGTTCGATCTTGGCGATGACCTTGAGATGGTCATCCGACCACTTCAGGTGAAACGTCTGCGGGAAGTACGCCTCGCAGAAGTACCGGAAGTCCCGCGCGGCTCGATCTCGCCTGGCGGGGTCCGCAACCGACGGCAGATCACCAATGTCCCGTCCCGACAGCGACAGCATCGCGTTGCGGAGCCGAGCACGCTCCTTCATCGCGTCGTAACCCGTCAGACCTTCCGGCGCATTGGCAGCATCGGCGATCGCCTCGTGCCGCGTGGTCGCCAGCCACGCCACGTATCGGAACAGATCAACCTTGCCCGCATCGCCGTCGGCCGCGACGCGGAACCCCGCGCGCGTGCGATGTCGGTGGAGCTGCCGCTCGCTGATCACCTCGCCCAGCGTCGTGCTGTTGAGCAGCCGCGCGAGTTCGCCTGGCTTGAGTTTGCGCGGGTCAATCGCCACCGGCGGACATCTCCTTCACGAGCCAGGCGGCGTAATGCACGAGGTTGACGCTGCCGTCGGCGTTTGTCGGCGCGCCCGCATCGATGTCGGCGCGGAGCATCGCTTCGGTCACGGGCTTGCCGCCAAGCCGAGTGAGCACGCGGGCGGCGTCCGCCACGGGCATCGCCGCCGGGTTGAGCCGGGACATTCCCTGTCCGCCCCCGCCGGGCTGGGAACTAGGCGCGTGTTCGGGAGTCATCGCGGACCTCCCGCGTGGACTTGCCCACATGGGCGGAAGAGTTGCCCACATGTCGCAGAATCATCGAGAAATGCAGCCCCAACGCCTTGCCAGTTGGCCGGATGCCGACGAATGTGTGTCACACGCGAGCGGGATGGCTGCACGCGACGGAGACCACGAAGATGAACGCCAAGAAGACCACCAAGGCCAGCCTCGACGGGATCAGCAAGCAGAAGGCGCTTGACGCCGAGATGGAATGGGCCAAGGTCGAGCTCTTGCTCGAAACCCTGGAGACCCGCAAGAACGACGGTCTCGACTTTCACGAGATCCCGGTCTGGTCGATCCGCGACCTGGTCCGCCACGCCTTTGAGGCCGGGTACCACGAGGGCCTGCACACGGGTTACCGCCAAGGGCGAACCGACGCCTGCCGCGAGGCGGCCCGCGAAGAGGCCCCGACAAGCCCGCGAAATCCTGAACTGCCGACGACCTGAAGCCCGCGAAATGCGGGCTTCGCTGTTTACCCGATCACCCATTCGCATAGGAGCAGAAGCATGAACAAGCGCACGACCGACGCCAAGAAGCCCGAACCGACCGCCGCCCAGACCTACGCCGCGAGGCAGAACGACATCGCCCGCCTGATGGACGTGCTGCAGATGGAACTCGACAAGCACGCCGAGGGGGCGAAGGCCGACCCGCGCAACTGGGGCTTTGCGGGAAGCCTCGGGAAGGTCCGCAGCGACCTGATCGACCTGGTCGGCTTCCTCAGCAACATGGATCCCGAGCACGTCGAGGCATTTCTGAACGACGCCGAATGACCGCCACCACGGAGACACGCCATGAAGATCAAGCACATCGTCATCGAGGGCAGCGAGGAAGACATCACGGTGCGAGCCACGAACGACGGCGCGACCGCGAGCGTGGTCCGCATGAGCCGAGCGCAAGGCCGCTTCGACAAGGTCATCGCCGAGTTCCGCCGCGACGAGAGCCGCGAGGCCCGCTACGCGAAGGCCGCCGAGGTGGCCAAGCACGTCTATGGGCGGGACGCCTGGGGACAGGCAGCCGCCACCAACTCGATGGTCCACGACGTCCTCAACGAGATCGAACGCATCGCGGGATCCTGAACGCCCGCGCCACCCAGGAGACCCGCCATGAACGAGATCGAAATGCAGAACACGCTGCTGTCCCTGATCCAAAACCTCCTCGACGCCCGCGAAGAGATCGAAGGCGAAGACGACGACATCGCGCTGGCCGACATCGCCCGCGACATGGTGAGCGAGGCCGAAGGCCTGGCCCACGCTGACACCTTCGACGGCGTGCAGTTGCTCACGAGCAACAAGGGGCTGGTCCTGCGGATGGAGGACGGCTCCGAGTTCCAGATCAGCATCGTGCAGAGCCGCTGACCCGCCCCACGCGGCGTCGCGGGGAACCGCGATGGCCACGCTTCCCCGCCGCAGCGTGCGACGGGAGACCCAACCCCCAGTTCGGAGATGACCATGAGCACGAAGACGAAGAAGTCCAGCAGCACCCCCGCGATGAAGCGAGCCGTCGGCCCAGGCGGCAAGCGCATCCCCAAGCGCAAGGCCGACGCCACCGCGTCGAGTACGGAGCGCCTCCGCAAAGCGGCGCTCGCCGAGATCAACGACCGGTTGGCGGGCGGGAAGCAGGACCACGAGGTCCCCAGCGAGAAAGATGTCGCCAACAACGCGAGCCTTGGGGCGGCTACCAAGGGCACGAAGGCCAAGGGTGAAAGGGCCCCCAAGACGAAGGCTGTCAAGGAGAAGAAGCCCAAGCGCGTCAGCGCGCTCAACGCGGCGGCGCAGGTGCTCGCCGCGAGCGAGGTGCCGATGCGGGCCAAGGAGATGATCGCCGCGATGGAGGCCAAGGGCCTGTGGACGAGCCCCGGAGGGAAGACGCCCGAGGCCACGCTCTACGCCGCCATCATCCGCGAGATCGCCGCCAAGGGCACCGCCGCCCGGTTCAAGAAACACGAACGCGGCGTCTTCGTCGCGGGAAAGGGGGCCTGAGCCATGCCTGCCACGCCCACCCAAACCCAACTCGAGGCCGTGCTGCAGGCCGCCCTCTACCTCCTCGGCGCGCGACAGGACCGGATGCTCACCATCGAGGAATGGACGGACCTGGCGCGGGCTGTTGCCGCCTGCCAGGAGCGCAAGACGGCCGACTACCTCACCGAGCACGACCTCGAGGACATCGCCGAGCGCTACGCGCTTGATTGGGACGAAGCGACCGACGGGGCTCTGCCAACGCTCGACGACGAGTGAAGCGCCCATCACGCCTTGCTCCCAGCCGCGATGCCCGTCGCGGCTTTCTCTTCGGCCACACCCTTCGCAGGCAGCCGCTCCGCCTTGCGGCCCGTGAACTTCTCCCAGCGCTGCACGATGACATCGCAGTAGAGGGCGTCGAGCTCCATGAGGAATGCGTGCCGCCCGGTCATCTCCGCGCCGATGAGCGTGGAGCCGCTGCCGCCGAAGAGATCGAGCACGTTCTCGCCCGGACGCGACGAGAACTCGATGGCCCGCCGCGCGAGCTCCACGGGCTTCTCGGTGAGGTGGACCATGCTCTGCGGGTTGACCTTCTTGATCGACCAGGTGTCGGGCACGTTGGCCGGGCCGAAGAAGCGGTGCGCCGCGCCTTCCTTCCAGCCATAGAAGCACCACTCGTGGTTGCCCATGAAGTCCTTCCGCGTGAGGACCGGGTGCTCCTTGATCCAGATGATCGCCTGCGCGAAGTAGAGCTCGCACCGCTTCAGCACCGGCGGGTAGTTGCCGCAGTTGGCGTAGCCGCC
Organism: Phycisphaeraceae bacterium; assembly: GCA_015709595.1. NCBI lineage: Bacteria > Pseudomonadati > Planctomycetota > Phycisphaerae > Phycisphaerales > Phycisphaeraceae > Phycisphaeraceae bacterium. Next base: position 303,183 of record CP054178.1, on the reverse strand, counting down.
CCAGATGTAGAAGGTGCCGCCGGGGATGAGCACGCGGGTAATGTTCCCGAACCACGCCGCGAGCAGCCGATCGAACTCGTCATCGGACACGAAGTCGTTGGCGAGCGGCCGGTCCTTGGCCCGGAGCTTCTTGTGCGTGGCGCGGCTCTTCTCGGGGTAGCGGTTGAGGTCGGCGCTCTGCTGATCGTGCTGGTCTGCTTTGCCGGGCAGTGCGAACGAACTGAGGCCCGCGACGATGGCGTTGTTTGAGCGGGGCTCGACCTTCACGTTGTACGGCGGGTCCGTGTTCACGAGATGGATCGGCTGGCCATCAAGCAGACGGTCCAGGTCCTCGGGCTTGGACGAGTCGCCGCACATCAGGCGGTGGTTGCCGAGCACCCAGATGTCGCCGGGCACTGTCGTCGCTGCGTCAGGTGCGCCCGGCACGTCATCGGGATCGGTCAAACCCTCGCTGCCCGCAGGAGCCATGATGGCGCTGAGATCCTCGGCGCTGAAGCCGAGCAGCGCGAGGTCGAAGTCCACGCCCTTCAGGTCGGCCAGCTCTAGCGGCAGGAGCTCCATGTCCCACGACGTCAGCGTGGCGACCTTGTTGTCGGCGATGCGCAGCGCTTTGACCTGTTCCGGCGTCAGATCATCGGCGCGGATGGTCGGCACCTCCTTGAGCCCGAGTTTCCGCGCCGCGCGGAGCCGCGTGTGCCCGGCGATGATCACGCCGTCGGCGTCGATCAAGATCGGCACCTTGAAGCCGAACGCCTCGATGCTCTTGGCCACCGCGTCGATGGCGGCGTCGTTGATGGTGCGGGGATTGCGGTCGTATTCCTTGACCGCGTCGATGGGCAGCGTCTCGATGTTCATAGCGATCTCCGTCGGAAGCGCGGCGGGGAACGCCAGCGCAAAGCGTCGTGGTGGCCCGCCGCACATGCGGTGGGTCCGAGGATCGGTGGGTCGCTGGATGGCTGGATCGCTCGGGCGACGGGCCCGTCCGTTGGGGCGTTCAGCGCCCCGAGTCCCGCCCGCTACGGGGCCCGCCCGTTGGCCACGGGTCCGCCCACGTTGGCCCACGTCGCGTCGTTGGCGGCGAAGCGCACCAACCCCGCCACGGGGCCGCCCCGCGCTCGGACGGACGAAACAAACTCTGTCGCCAAGCGCGGCTGTTCCCGCGGGCCAAGCCACGCGATCTGGCCCGGGAAGTACCTAACGCCATCCGCCTCCCCTCCCGTAAGGCTTCCGGCTGTAAGGCTCCCGCTAGGCGCGGCCTGGCACACGACCTGCATGGGCGCTGCGGTGGGGAGGCGGGGGGCCGGGGGAGGGGTGGGGGAAGGTATAGAAAGGAGAGAGATACCTTCTTTCACTTTCTTCAACCCCTCCTTCTCTGCTCCCTTCCCGCCCGCCCCCCCGCCCCGAGAGATCGCGCGTGAAGAATGTGAAAGAAGGGTCCGACCACAGCCAAGCCGCGTTTCTGACCTGCTACGGCAGGAGTTCATACACCCTCCTTGACCGCCCGGCGGTCGGCTCGACCCCTTCTTTCAAGCGGCCGGTCTCCTTGAGGTTCTCAAGCACCTCGTCCCGCTCCCGCTGGGTCAGGTGCTGGGTCACGCGGCACATCTGCGACCGGGTCATGCGCCCGCCCGCCGTCCGCATCGCGCGAAGCACGGCTTTCTGCTTGGCGTCGAACTCGCCTTGCGACACATACTCGTGGGCGAGGTAGAGCACGCGACGGGTCAGGTGCTCGGACAGGCCGCAGGCCCATTCCGCTGCGTCGGCGTCGATGACCGGCCTCTCGCGGTTCTTGGAGCAGGCGTAGATCAGCGCCAGGCGGCACGCCTTCTCCTCGACGCGTGCCCAGATCGACCGCAGGTCCTCGCGCGGGCGCTCCATCTCGGTGTCGGCGAGCGCCGCGAGGCGGTTGAACACGGCGCGGGCGTCGTCGGTGGTCGGAACCACCATCGGCTTGGGGTGCTCGCGGCTGAGGTTGCCGCCGGGGTTGAACGCGCCCCACCAGGTGGCCGCATCCACGATCGCCTGCGGCGGGTCCTTCTCCGGTTGCCAGACGCGCGGCGGCATCTCCCCAGTCTCGAACACAATGAGCCGGGCCATAAACCCGTCGCTCATGGCGTCGGGCGTGAGCGCGTGCTTGAAGTGCTCGGGCGCGGTCGTCGCCAGCAGCGACACGCATGGCTGGTCGATCACCTTGTTCCGCTTGGCGTCGGCGTATGCCTTTCCCTTGAAGACGCTCCGCGCCGACGAGTACATCTTCATCAGCGTGGAGATGACGTTGAACAGGTGCGGGGCCTTCTTCGGGTCGCCAATGGTGCGGAGCCAACGCCCGAACTCGTCGATTTGGAAGAGGATCGCAGGCTCGGCTTCGACGGCAGTGACCAGCCCGGCGTCGCTGGCGAGGTCCTCGTTGCCCTCGAGCCCGTTGAGACCGGCCTTGAAGAGCACCGCTTTGTTGATGAGCCTCGCGTTGTCTTTGCCCGAACCGGACCCCGCGAGGCACACGACGTACAGGTTGGTGCGGTTGCCGCGCTCGTCGCGGACCTTGCGCCCGGCGAGGACGGCCTGGAGGCACATCGCGCCGGCGAGCGCGAGCATCGGCTGCCAGCGGTGCGCCGTCTCCTTGTTGAACGCCATGACTTCGGAGATGAACCCCGGCACGGCGAGGTAGCGCTCGGGGAGCGGGCCGGGATCGATCGGCGTGTCCTCGTCCGGAGCGGCAGTGTCCTCGCTCGCCTTCGCCGGCGCTGCCATGAATCCCGACAGGTCCACGCCGCCCAGATCCTCGGCTTTCTGAGCATCGCGGAGCCAGCCGAGCGGACGATCGTGCGGCTTGTTGGCGGCGTCGGTCACCTTGTGCCGCAGCTCTTTCTCAGACCACGGCGGCTCGCACCGCGGGTTGTACCGATCCCACAGAAGCGAGAATGCCGCCTCGGGATCGAGGCCGAATCCGTGCACCATCGCCGTCGCGGCGGTGTAGGTCTGGCTGTGCCCGCCCGAGCCGGAGATCGCTGGTGGGATGCGGTCCAGGTACGCCGCGGCGCGGCGGAGCACAGCGTCGCCCGCTGGTAAGCGATCGCTTCCTAGTGATCGGGACTGGGAAGCGATCGTTTCCTTCAACCCGTGCCGCGCGTCGGTCACGGCCTCGGCCAGCGCCGCGACGGCGGCGGCCAGTTCCCCGGCGTCGACCACAGCGGGCTCGCCGTCGAGCGGGTCGTACGGCTCCCCGCTGGGGTGGATGCTCGGGCCGACGACCGTCTGCGCCCCGGTGCTCCGCAGCTCGACGATCATCTTCTTGGACACCGGGTCCTGGTGCTTGCGGGTCTTGATCCCCTCGCAGATGTACCACCAGTGCGACGAGGGTTTGCCGGGCCGCCCGGACGTCGCGCCGGTCGGCGGTAGGAACTTGGGCGCAAGCGCCACCGCCTCCTCGCAGTCGAGGTCGACATCCACCAGCCACCCGCTCGGTTCTCCCAGCAGCACGCCGATGTTGCCGGTGCCGTTGAAGTGCGCCGGCAGGTCGGTCTCGGAGAGCCGCAGGTCCGTCCACCCCTTGAGCACGGGGATCTTCTTCCGCGCGGGCACGGGGATCACCGCGTACCCGCGGGCGAGGTACGTGCGCGCCGACTCGAGCAGGATGGAGGGGCCATCGCTCATCGCTTATTCGTTGTCCTCGCGGCGGCGGATGATGGCGCCCATGATCTTGAGCGTCTGCGCCGCGGCCTCGCGGTCGCGTTTGCTGGCGCGGTAGTCCAGCAGGCGGTCGATCTCGATCACGGGCTTGATCGCCAGGTCGAAGCCGTACGTCCCAATGGCCAGGCCCGCCGCGTGGCCGATCGCCCGCGTGCACGAACTCGCCCGGTGCGTGCCAGCGGCCGCGATCAGCAGCGGGATCTCCGCGCGGGCTTCGGTGTGGTACATCAGGCCGCCGACGCTCCGCGCCAGCAGCGAGCCGATGCCCTTGGTGTCGTTCTTGTCGATGGGCGCGGAGGCCACGTGGCGTCCGAGCAACTGCCCGTCCTTGTCGGTCTCTTCGATCGTGATCGTGATCATGCGGAACTCCTTATTCAGAAGGGGATTTCGTCTTCGGGGATGCCGTATGTCATGCCCGCGGGCTCCGGCGGCCGGTCCGGCAGGCCTTCCTCGCTGTCCAGACGCGGCGGCTTGTCGCCGAGCACATGCTGCGTGACGCGTTCGAACTGGTCGCCGGCCTTCTTCTCGACGGTGATCGAGAGCGCCGGCGCAAGCGCCCCGGCCTTGGCCATCTCGACCGCTTCCTCCGTGCCGCCGGGGACCGGCTCGACCGAGCGTGCCCGCCACCAGGCCTCGGCCTTGGTCCGCGCGTATCCGGTGTGGTCAAAGCAGACCCACTCGCGGAAGTAGCGGTTGAAGCCGACGCGATACTCGACCCGCATGGTCAGCGGCGCGGAGGGGTCGCTGCGCTTGTAGTGCACGTGGTACGTGGTCTCGCTGACGCGGTGCTCCTCGCGCGTGGTCTGGCCGCTGAGGATGCCCTCGGTGCTGGCCTTCGCCTCGTGCTGTTGCCTCTTGGGATCGGGGAACTGGTGGCCGCACTGTGGGCAGGTCTGGTAGCCCGCCGCAATCAAGGCCTGGCAGTTGGGGCACTCTTTCGCCGGCGCTTCACCGTCGCCGCGCTCGTCGGTGGCGATGCGGATCGCGTCAACCGGGCCGTGGCGGAGCACGTTGCCGCCGAAGTCCAGGACGAGGCAGTCGGTCTTGCCGGGGTGGAGGCGGAAGCCCCGGCCCACCATCTGGTAGTAGAGGCCCGGCGACATGGTCGGCCGCACGAGCGCCACGCAGTCGATGTGCGGTGCATCGAAGCCGGTCGTCAGCACGTTCACGTTGCACAGGTACTTGAGCTCGCCCGAACGGAAGCGGCCGAGGATCGCCGCACGCACGCCGTCGGGCGTGTCGCCCGTCACGAAGCCGCACTCGATGCCGTGCTTGGCCTTGAGCACATCGACGATGTGCTGCCCGTGGCGGATGCCCGAGGAGAAGATCAGCGTGGCGCTGCGGTCCTTGGTGTGTTGCGCGATCTCCGCGCACGCGCCCTCGACCAACCCTTCCTTGTCCATCAGGTCCTCGACCTCGCTGGCGACGAACTCGCCGGCGCGGACGTGCAGATCGTCGGTGCTGATCTTCTGCAGGCCCGCCTTGGTCTTGAGCGGCGACAGGAAGCCCTGCACGATCAGCTCGCGGACGCCGACCTCGTAGCAGACGTGGTTGAGGATGTTCTCGGGGGCGCAGATCGCGCCCGACTTGAGGCGGTACGGCGTCGCGGTCAGCCCGATGATGCGGACGTTGGGGTTTACCACCTTGGCGTCGGCGATGAACTGCCGGTACATCCCATCGTCCTCGGCGGGGACCATGTGGGCCTCGTCGACGATGATCAGGTCGACAGGGCCCAGGTCGCACGCCTTCTTCCAGATGCTCTGGATGCCCGCGACCGTGACGGCGTAGCCGAGGTCCTTGCGCTTGAGGCCCGCCGAGTAGATGCCCATCGGCACATCGGGCGCGATGACGCGGAGCTTGTCGGCTGCCTGTTCGAGGAGTTCCTTCACGTGCGCCAGCAGCACGGCGCGGCCGCCCCATTGGCCAACCGCATCGCGGCAGATCGTGGCGATGACGGGCGTCTTGCCCCCGCCGGTCGGGATGACCACGCAGGGGTTGTCGTCGCGGGTCCGCAGGTGCTCGTACACCGCGGCGACGGCTTCGGATTGGTAGGGACGGAGGTTCATGGGTTGCGGGGGTTGAGTTGTGTGATCTCCACCAGCACCTTGCCGCCCGGCGTCACCGAGCCGCGTTCAACAACCAGCCGATCGATCTGCGAGTCGTCGCGGTACGCCCCGCCCTTCGCCAGCGCGTCGAGCAGCGCCTTCTGCACGTTGTCCAGGTCGCGCCGGCGGTTGTCGGGCGGGCAGACGGTGACACGCACCTCCAGCCGACCGTTCACCCGAACGACCCGCCTCGCCGCGAGGGCGGCGCACACGCTCGCGCGGTAGCGCCGACCCTCGCGGCTCAGCACGGTTCTGGAGCCCATCCGCCGCCAGATGTGATTGACACTGGGCGGGTACGGGAGCTCGAGGACGCGACCAGATGAACTTGGGGGGGTCAGCGCTTCCAGGGCGGCGTGCTCCCCGGGCCGACGCCGACGGGAGCGCGGGCGCTCATTGGCGCGCCGCCACCGCCCTTCTTGGCGTAGCCCTTGATGACGTTGGTGAACTCGCCGTTGTCGTCGCGCTTCTTCAGCCCGACGTTGATCTCCAGCGGGACGTTGTGGAGCTCGACCGAGTCTTTCGGCTGCATCACGCCGATGGCGCGGCAGATGGCCGAGAGCTCGCCGCGGGCGATCTTGACCGTCATCTCGCTCTTGTTCTCGAGGTTGAGGCGGGCCCAGACCAGGCGGCCCTTGAACTCGCCGTCGATGATCTGGAATGTCAACTGCAGGTACTTGCCGCCCCCGGTCTTGGTCGGCTTGAGCTCCGACTCGGAGATGACGGCGAGGTACTTGCCCGCGGGGAGCGGATCGAGCGCGACGGACGGGTCAATCTGGTTGGCATCAAAGTTGTTCAGCGTGGCCATGAGTCAGTTCCTTTGCGATTGGTGATGGACGGATGAGCGACGGACGACGACGACGGCGCTCAGGCTGCGCCGGCGGTGTCGGAGGTGGTGGCAGGTGCAATCGCCTCGGCGAACGGGTTTTCGCCGCGGGCGAACGCGCCGTAGACGCGGTAGTCGAGCGGGATCTCCTCGGGCAACCCCAGGCGGTTCTTGGCAACGTGCGCCGGCCGCTCGACGGTGCGGATGATCCGCTCGCCGGTGGAAACGCCGTTGTGCTTGGCCTTGTTGAATCCCTCGTCCACCTTGACCGTGTGGACCTTGTACGTGGCGAAGAGCACCTCGTCGGCCCACTCCTGCACAAGCGCAGATGCGAGCTTGTGCAGTCGCGGCGAGTAGCGGTCGTACGGCACGGTCTCAGGGGTTCTCGAACTTCTCGATCTTCGCGTGGGCGATGAGCACGACGGTCATGCCTCGATCACTGCGAGCGCATCGAGCCGCCCTGAGAACGGCTCGCCACTTGTCGATGGCGAACGAGAAGCCTTGGCATAGCCGATCTTCTCGATGTTCTCGACGTTCTCGTCGGCGCACACCTCGGCCCAGATCAGCGCTCGGCCAGTCGAGGCTGTCGATGACGACGGTGCGGTAGTCGTGGTCGCCCGAGTACAACGACTCGAGCGCCGCCATGACTTCGCCGAGGCTGCGGGCCAGCGGGAACGACTCGCAGTCGATGTCGGCCAGGCCATCTTCGGTGGGGACGAAGATGGGCTTCTCGGCCATCGCGCCGAAGGTGCTCTTGCCGATGCCGTGCGTGCCGTACAGCATCACGCGCGGTGGGGCGGCCTTGCGGCCCTTGCTGATCTGGTTCATGAGGGGTGTGGGGTTGCGGTCGTGGGCATGGAATCTCCGTGTTTGCAGAACGTGGGATCGATGTCTTCAGGCCAGATGTCGCAGGTGAATGCGCCTTGGCCGAGGCGGACGAGCGGAAGAGGTGTGGTCACGCAGCGGCCGCCGCGATGGCGGGTTCGGTTTCGCGCCGGACGGTGAAGGCCTCGCGACCAAACTCGTGCGACAGCAGCGACGTAGATCTGGGCCGTCGCCTCGGCGGGAGCGGTGCCGCCGCTCACGCGGATCCGCGCGGATCGGGTCCACCGCGTAGGTGACCTCGGTGCGGACCTTCGCCTCGCCGTGGAGGCCCTCGGCCGCCAGAAGCGAGAGGCGAAGCGTGTTCTGGCCCTCGGCGAGATCGACATCGGCGGTGAACTGGAAGCGGAACCCGAAGTACGCATGGGCTTGTCCTCCGATCAGGTCCGGGGCGGTGCAGTGCGATCTCCGGCAAGCGGCGGACGCCGCCTCAAGGGGAGTGAGCCGGACGCCCGCGTTGCCGGTCCGCAGCGAGCGGTCGCCCGCTGCTGGAGCCCTTATGCGAACGGCGAGCGGCCCGCGCGCGATTTGATGACACGCTCGCGGATGGCGGCCAGCATCGCGGCGATGCGCCGCGCGGATCCGCCGCTTCTGGCGGTGCCGCTGAGGCCGTGGTTGACCACATCCTGGAGCAGCGCGCGCGCCCGGGCCGTCAGCAAAGCCTCCACGGCGTTCCACTCGTCGCGGATGTCGACGCCTTCTTCGTGCGGGACCGCCGATCCGCCGGTCCGGCGGCGACCGTCCTCGTCGCCGATAAGCCCGGACAGAGAATCGGACTCGCCGTGCGCGCCGGGGAAGGCCGAGTCCAGCGAGAAGGCCCGGATGCCGCCGCGCGCTTGCGGCTCTTGCGGCGGCGAACCTCCATGCCGATCCAGCTCGTCACCACCGAGGTGACGAACGCCTCGACGGACCCACGGCCAGCATCGAAGAGCTGCTGCTTGGTCATGAGGAACAACGCCATCTCCTGGCGCAGGTCCTCTTCCTCCGACCGCGTGAAGCCGGGCGTCTGGCTGAGGAACGCGGCCTTGCGGCGGATCAGGTCGGCGGTGAACGGGTTTGAAACGACGTCGCTGCGGCTGGTCGCGGGACCTCCGAGGCCGGAGGTCTGGCTCACCAACCAGCCGCGGAGCGCGCGCGCGCCGCGGCGACGTGCCGCGGGGAAACACAGGAGCGTCCGTGACTGGCCGGTTATGAGCCGACCGGCCTCGGACGCAGGCGGGGTGTCGCGGGCGGCATGAAAAAGGCGGGCTGCTCGCCCGCCGGAAGCCCGCCAGTGCCTGAAATACAGCGTTTATCGCCGTTGCGAGATTTTCTTTGCCCTGTCGCGGGACTGCGACGCGACACGGCGATCGACCGATCCAGAATCATCCTGGTCGATGAGCCGCCCAGGCCCCTGATCGGTCGATGGCACGCTGAACCTGGTCCCTGGATACCGGCCTGCCGAGTTGCTTCGTGAGCTCCGCCGCAGCCTTTCGGGTCGAGCCAAAGGTCTTTCTCGCCGCGACGAGAACGTCGTCCTGCAGGTGGCCCTTGATTTCGGCCTTGACCTGCTGGCGGACAACCCGCTTCTTCACCTCGGGGTCGGTGGGCAGCAGGCTCCGTTGCTCAGCAACCTCGTCCGCTTCCGCAACCAGCGACACAAGAGCCGCACCATCCAACACAAACTGCCCTCGACAAAGCTCGCGATGCGCGACAAGGAGATCGCCGCCGCAGCACGTCCCTTCCAGATCCGATCATCCGGAGCATGATGAGGGACCAGCAGCACCGCCCGGCCGCCCGCCCCGACATGCGCCGCCACGGACGCAGCGTCAGGATCCCGTGCCTGCGGGCCAGCAGCACCTCTACGAGTCTTCCCCGCCATGGAATCCGACCGAGCCGCCAGAGTCGGTCGGAGACGATCGCCACCGGCGCGGGGTGAGCGCTGCAAGGCACCGGCGACGGCAGCGGCGAATCCGTGAGGATGGACTTGCCATCCGCGACACATTTCCGGCGTCACCTCGACCCGCAGGTCCTCGGGGCAGTAGATCCACAACCGATCAACCCCGTCTGGGCCTGCGCGTTTGGCGACGACCTCAAACGTGCCTCCTCGCAGTGCGGGCACGCCGCCGTCAAGCCGCCGGAGGTTGGGCGCACAACGCCGAGTCGCTCGGCCGTAGCGAACGAGCCGGGCGGCCACTGGCCACGTCGCGGTGATCGAACACGCGATCGACGTCGTCAAGGGCGCAGAGAAGTGTTCTTAGGAACGCGTCACTGGTCATTGGTCACCCCTGCCGCTTGAGGCAGCGCTCTCCGATGACACGGTGCTCATCGGGTTTGCTCTTGAGGTTGCTCGAGTTGGGCACGGAGACATCGAACGCCAGCGTCGGTGCCCGGCCTGGGCCCTCGTTCGCGAACTTGAGCGCGAACGACGCGGACGCGACGCGGACTCCATCGGCGGTGACGTTCTCCGACCGGATCCACCGCTCGAGCTTGCGATAGATGTCGTCGCGCGAGCCCTTGGGATCGGCCTTGATCTCGATGTAGCCACTGGAGCCGCGGGGCACGATCCGCATCCGCGTGATCTTCGCCTCCCTCGACGCCGTCGGTCGCCTCCAGCGGCAGCGGAGAGTTCGGAGTCAGCAGGTGATCGAGCATGAACGTCGGCCGCAGCGGGTCCGTCGGTGCGACGGAGCCGCCCGAGCACCGCCTTGCAGAAGCGCACTGCAGTGGCTCCCAGACCTTCTTGCCACCCTGCGCGAACACCTCGAGCGAGCCGTCGTCCGGGTTGTAGACGAAGACGTTCTCGAAGGCGTACCGGTCCGATCGGATGATCGGCTGGTCGCTCTCGCCGTCGAAGACGATGTGCTTGTCGGGATAGTCGTCGAGGTACGCGAAGAAGTACTCCGCGCCGCCCTGGCGGCGGTAGTGCACGACCTTGCAGCACCGGCCGCGCATCTGCGCCGGTCCGTAGTACGACGTCGCCGCATCGCCGAGGGCCTGGAGCATGGCGTCCGTGACGACGATTGCCTCTTTGGGCAGGCTGTTGCGACGCTTCCAGTGGCGGCCCGCCGCGCGAGCGCGTCGGCCCGGGCGAACAGGGTTGCCTCGTTGAATGCCTCGGGAGGTTGAGGTACACCCACATCGCCTTGTCTTGCTTGCTCGCCCGCGCCTTGAACTGGTCAGCGATTTCCGGCTTGCGCCACAGGATCTCCTCGGCCAGCACCGCCATGCCGCGGTGGTCGGAGAGTTCGCTGATGTCGCGCAGGATCACCTGCACCGCGAGCTTCTGATGCTCCGGCAGTGACTGCCACGCATCAAACACCGGATCGATACGGTGCTCGCTGAGCTGGTCCCACGGGACGTCGGCGAGCTCGCCGCGTCGCGTGAAGAACTCGCGGAGCAGCGTGTTGGCGATCTGCTTCAGGACTTTGCGGGATCGAACGGTTTTGCCATTGCTGAGTTTCCTTGTCTGTCGTTTGCTAAATGGTTGACACTCGGGACGTGACAGTGCCGTGCCGGTATCGGATCGTGCAGGGTCAGAACAGTGTGTTGGGTCGTTCGCGCATCAGCAGGCCGAGTTTCTCGAGGCGGATGCGCATCGCCTCGGCGGACACTTCAAACCCTCGGCCAGCGGCTTCGAGAAACGATCAAGCGTGGCATCGGCCGGATCGCGGCCATCCGAGACCGTCACAGGCGGAAGATCCGCCAGGATCACCGGGTCCAGGTTGCCGCGCCACTTTTGCCACGCCGCGACGACGAGCGTCTTGGGCATGAGCAGGTAGCTGGCGAACGTGTCGGCCTGCCATTCGACAGGGATCTTCTTCTCGCCGGCGCGGCACACGACCGCAGGTTGCCCGCGGCCGTCGAAGAGCGCGCAGCCTGCGTCGGGTCCTCGCGGTAGAAGGAGCGGTGCAGACGCCAGTGCCCGATCTCAGCGCCAGCGTGAACCGGTAGCGTCCAAGCCGCGACGGGTTCTCCGAGGGATCGAGCCGGTGTCGATCCGAACCAGCTCTCGTTGAACCAGATCGCGCCGAGCACGCCATCGGTTCCGAACAGCGCCGCGAGATCCTCGATGGCAAACGTCAGGCCGAGATGCAGTTCGAGGATGTCCTCAACGGGCACCGGCGCGACGACGGGCACGCCGCAACGCAGTGCATTTTCAGCAACAAGGACATCGGCGTCCCGCTCGATGCGGACTTCCGGCACAAATGGCACCTCCGTGATGGCCCCACGACCACCACGACGGATCGCCCTCCCTCTGCATCTTGACGCTTGATCCTGCAGCTTTGAGCTGCTCGGGCGTCAGGCCCTTGACCGCACGCAGGAGCCGCCGCATTGCCTCGGGCTGGCTCTGGATGATCTTCGGAGGTCTTCGGGGACGCGGCCCGCCATCGCGATCAGTTCGTCGGCTTTCGCCCAGCAGCTCCGCCATCTTCTGGATGCGGTCCGCTGTCGGGGCGAGTCCACCTTGTCCTGCTCGACGTGCGACAGGTAGGTCGGGCTGATACCGACAAGCTCGGCGAAGCGGCGCAGGCTGTACCCTTTGGCCGTGCGGCGCTCGCGGACGAAGTTGCCGAACTTTGGTTTGTGGGCGGTCATGACGGGTTGACGCTCGCTCGTTCCCTGTTTACTGTACATGGACATAACCGGCGGGTCAACCCGGTCTCGGCTCGATCCAGGCGTTCCTGGCATTGACTGAGGCTTGACCGCGGGGCATGTCGGTGACCGAGCGAACGAAACATGAATCTGACCGACATCAGCCTGGCGTTCCGTTGGTGGGCCTCGAGCCTGGCGTGGTCTGCACGGTCGTCGCCACCACGCCGCTCTCCGCCGACGCGATGCAGGTCTACTACAGGCTCCCTGACGGGACGCTGAAAGAGCGGCTACTTGGGCCCGCTGACGAAAGTGCAGTCAGCCCGGCAGTCGTCGAGCGGCCTTGGGCGCTCGACGGCGACGACGCGCAGCATTCCAACTGGCGTGTGAAGCCAAACGCATCGACCTCGCGTTTCTTCGACCCCATGATGGCGGTCCACACGTCCAACGTGGATCCGCTCCCGCACCAGATCACGGCCGTGTACGAATCGCTTCTGCCTCGCCGCCTTCTTCGCTACGTGTTGGCAGATGATCCGGGGGCGGGCAAGACGATCATGGCGGCCTCTACATCCGCGAACTGGTCATGCGCAGATGCCCGTCGCGTGCTCATCATCGCGCCTGGTTTCTGGTCGATCAGTGGCGAGACGAACTGTTCGAAAATCGGCCTGGAGTTCAAGGTCTATTCCGGAGCTCTTGACGAAGGCTCGCCGAGTGGCAATCCGTTCGAAGACCACAACCAGCTCATCGTCCGCCTCGATCAGCTTTCACGTGATGAAGACACGGAGAGCTCAGACGATCGTAAACCCGGCCCGCTCCAGTCGAAACTCCTCACCGCTGGCTGGGATCTGGTTGTTTTCGACGAGGCCCACAAGCTCGCCGCCCACTTCTACGGCCCAAGCTCGAGAAGACCGCTCGCTTCCGCCTTGCGGAGCGTGTCGGCAAGGAAACCCGCCATCTACTGCTGATGACGGCGACGCCCCACAACGGCAAGGAGGAAGATTTTCAGCTCTTCCTGTCGCTGCTCGATTCGGATCGGTTCTACGGAAGTTCCGTGACGGCGTGCACAAGGTGGACACGTCGGACTTGATGCGCGCATGGTCAAGGAGGAACTCGTGAAGTTCGACGGCACGCCGCTCTTCCGGGGCGCAAGGCGTACACCGTCAACTACACCTCTCCGATCCAGAAGCGGCGTTCTACGAGGCCGTGACGCAGTACGTCCAGACCGAAATGGGGAAGGCCGACCAACCGAGGGCAACCGAAAGGGGTCGGTCGGGTTCGCGCTCACGGCGTTAGCGGCGGCTCGCTTCGAGCCCCGAAGCGATCTATCAGTCGCTCCGTCGTCGTCGCGAGCGCGCTCTCCGATCGGATCCGCGAGGAGCGGCTGGGGATCCGCGGCCGCCAGGTCATCGCGGAGACCGTGCCGTCGGTCCCCGAGGACGATGATGATCTGAACGCCGACGAACAGGAAACACTCGAAGAGAAGCTTGTCGACCAGCTCTCCGCCGCCCGAACCGTGGCGGAGCTTGAGGCCGAAATCCTGATCCTGACGTCCTGGAAGCCCAAGCGAAAGCAGTCGTTGCGTCAGGCCAGGACCGCAAGTGGGACGAGTTGTCCAAGTTGCTCCAGAACACGCCGGAGATGCACGACGCTGACGGTCGCCAGCGCAAGATCATCATCTTTAGCGAGCATCGCGACACGCTGAACTACCTGCACGCGAAGATCGCCGGAGTCCTCGGCAACCCGACTCCATCGTCACTATCCACGGCGGAACACACCGCGATGAGCGCAAGAAGGCGCAGCGCTCTTCCGCTCCGACAAGGACGTGCGCGTGCTGATCGCCACCGATGCGGCCGCGGCGAAGGCGTCAACCTGCAGTGCGCTGCAGCCTGATGGTCAACTACGACCTTCCGTGGAACCCGAATCGTTTGGAGCAGCGGTTCGGCCGCATCCATCGCATCGGTCAAACCGAGGTCTGCCACCTCTGAGCCTCGTGGCCAAGGAGACCCGCGAGGGCGCGGTCTGGCACCGACTGCTCGACAAGCTCGCGACCGAGTGCGAGGCCCTCAAGGGAAAGGTCTTCAACATCCTCGGCGACGTCTTCGAGGAGAAGAGCCTCAAGGACCTGATGATCGAGGCGATCCGGTACGGCGATCAGCCCGCTGTGCGTGCCCGCCTCACGCAGCGGATCGACCACGCTTTCAACCACGACCACCTCCGCAGCCTGCTCAACCGCAACGCGCTCGCGGAGCAGACGATGTCGCCAGACCGCCTGTTCAAGGTCAAGGAGGAGATGGAGAAAGCCGAGGCGCGGCGGCTCCAGCCGTTCTTCAGCGCTCATTCTTCATGAAGGCGTTCTGGCGCTCGGCGGCACGATCCATCGCCGCGAGCCCGAGCGGTACGAGATCACCCACGTTCCCTCGAGATCCGCGAGCGGGACCGCCGCATCACGGGGCGCAACCGCCGCGAGAGCGAGCCGGTCCTGAAGAGGTACGACCGCGTCTGCTTCGAACGCTCGGCAATCCAGCCGAACGACAAGCCAGGGTTGCCGCGTGCGGTGCTGATGCACCGGGCCATCCGCTCATGCTCTCCGTCACCGATCCGTGCTCGAGCAGAACGCCAACCTGCTCCGCCAGGGCTCGGTGCTGGTTGACCTGACTGATGACGGCGATACGCCCTGGCTGCTGTTCTTGCTCACGCACGAGGTCAAATCCGGCGATGGCACGGTGCTCAGTAAGCGAATGCAGTTCATCCGCGTCACGCCCGAGGGCAACGCGTCCTTCGCCGGGTGGGCACCTCACGCGGATCTGGAGCCGCTCGCCGCAGCCGAACGTCCACGTATCGCGTCCATCCTGAGCGCCCCGTGGCTTCGCTCGGACATGGAGCAGCGTGCCGTCGCACTCGCCGCGACATCGCTGGTTCCTGACCACTTCCGCGAGGTGGCCACCCGCCGCGTTGAGCACGTCGATCGCACCCT
This sequence comes from Phycisphaeraceae bacterium, assembly GCA_015709595.1. Classification (NCBI taxonomy): domain Bacteria; kingdom Pseudomonadati; phylum Planctomycetota; class Phycisphaerae; order Phycisphaerales; family Phycisphaeraceae; species Phycisphaeraceae bacterium. Next base: position 288,137 of record CP054178.1, on the reverse strand, counting down.
CGCTGCCGTGCATGAGCGGCTTACCAAAGAGATCGACTTCTGGACGGATCGCGAGATCAAGCTCCGCGACGATCGCGCCGCCAGGCCGAGATGTTCGGCTGAACCTCGAGAATGCGACCCGCACCTTGAAGGACCTGGTATCGCCTGGAAAGCCGGAAGAAGGAACCCAGACGATGCGCCACGTCCAGAACGGCACCCCGTGGTGCTCGGCGGAGCGCTGGTCGTGCCCGCGGGCTTGATCCGGCAACTCCGCGGCGAAGGTCCCGCCCTGACCGCCGCCGATGCCGCCGCACGTCAGAAGATCGAGCGACTTGCCATGAACGCCGTCATGGACGCGGAGCGGGCCAAGGGCCACACCGTCGTCGACGTTTCTGCCGACAAGTGCGGGTGGACGTTTCCAGTTACCCGCCCGTTGCAGAGGGAAAGCAACCGGAACCCATCCATATTGAGGTGAAGGGCCGCGTCGCGGGTGCCGACACCATCACCGTCACGCGCAACGAGATCATTTACGCCGTCAATCAGTCAGAGAAGTTTCGGCTCGCCATCGTGTTCGTGAACGACGACGACTCGGTCGATGGCCCGCACTACATCGCCAACCCATTCCAGCGTGAGCCCTGATTGGGGCGCGGCGAGCGTGAATTACACGATCAGCGACCTTCTTGCACGCACTGGAGTCTCGCATGACCGTGAGTCAGCATCCCGTCATCTCGCCGAAAAGCTCATCGAGGTCGCTCTCCTCCTCGATGTCATCAACGAAGAAGCGCGCACGGCGTAAGCGAAGGCTCCGGTGGATACCCCACGGCATTCCATAAATGGTGGGCCCAGCGACCGTGGCAGCCGCCCGCGCAGTCGTGTTCGCCCAACTTGTGAACGATCCCGAAGATTTGTGGAGGCATCAGAATCCCGGGCTTGAACCCAAATCGCAGAACCGAAGCTGCGTGGACAAGAGAAAGAGCGCGACTTTTCAAGATAATTGAAGACCTGGTGTCTTGGGACAACACTCAGAAGCCGCATGTCTTCGCTTCGGCGAAGGAAGAGATTTATCGCTCATGGCGGGCGGTGTGCGATCTCAACACGGGACATCCGCAAGCCAAGGAGCTCTTTGATCCCCAACGCATGCCAGGTATCCATGATCCATTCGCTGGCGGCGGAACAATCCCCGTTGAGTCGCTTCGATTGGGACTTGATCTCGTTGGGGACCGATCTAAACCCTGTCGCCGTACTGATCAACAAGGCAATGCTGGAGATTGCCCCGCTTTGCCTTAACGACTAGAGTCAGCCCCGACGACCGCGGAGACACGCTGGCTCTCTTCGCGGCCGAGAAGCGTTGGCGGCAGACGTGCGATATTACGGGCAGTGGCTGCGCGAAAAGGCGAAGCCTCCATCGGCAGTCTGTTTCCTCCAGTACTGCTAACCGACGAACTTGTGGCCGGACGTCCGGACTTGGAGCACCTTCGCGGGAAGCGGCTGCCGGTGATTGCGTGGCTGTGGGCCAGGACCAGCGCAGTCCCAGTCCGGTGTTTTCTCATGCCTTTACGCCGCTTGCGAGTACATTTGTTTTGTGCAGCAAGAAGGGGCCGCCAGGCATACGTTGATCTGGCGGTGAGTGGTGATAGCTTCACCTTCCACGTTCGCCAGGGAAGTTATCCTCGCGAGGCAGCGATCGGTACCTCGCTTGGCAAGAAGAAGGGTTTCGCCGCGCACCGTCGGGAGCACCGATCACCTTCAAGTACCTCGAGAGAGGAGGCGTGCTGGCCGCATGGGTCGAGCCTTCTCATGGCGATGGTCGCGATTCACAAAGGACAGCGTGTCTACTTGTCGCCAAGTCCAGAGCACGCTGCTTCCGCCGAGTGCGGCTCCACCAGTTGAAGCCTGATCTGGCCATTCCTGAAAAGGCGCTTGGGTTCAGCGTACAGAACTACGACATTCGCACCTATGCGGACCTCTTCACAACTCGACACCTGCGTGCGTTCACGACATTTGTAGACCTTCTGGGTGAAGTTCATTCGCGCGTGATGGCTGACGCGGCACAGCGAGGCATGTCGCATGATTCCGTCCCATTCGGCCAGGGTGGAACTGGTGCACAGGCATATGCCGATGCCATTTGCGTGTACTTGTCGTGCGTCATGACACGTTCGCTGCACTTCTCGACGACAAACAGCTCGTGGATACCGAAGGACTCTGCAATCCGAAGTGCCTTTGGCAAGCAGGTATTGACCATGCTTTGGGACTATGCGGAGGCGAACCCATCTGAGCAGAGCAGCGCAGGGTGGGAGCAATGCGAGAAAGTGATTGCAAAGTGCATTGAGTTCCTTCCGCAAGAACAGGGCGGCCGTGGCGAGCAGCCGTGCCGCAACGGCCGGTAGTGACCGCCAGCGATACCACATTTGCACTGATCCACCGTACTACGACAACATCGGCTACGCCGATCTCTCGATTTCTTCTATGCATGGCTGCGGCCATGTCTCCGGAAGCAGTTCCCCAGACCTCTTCTCCACCATGAGCGTCCCGAAGGCAGAGGAACTTGTGGCGGCCCCGCATCGGCACGGCAGCTGCGCCAAAGCTGAGCAGTTCTTCCTGACTGGCATGCGCCACGCATTCGCGGCGTTGGCAGCGACCTCACACCCTGCCGCGCCAATGGTGATTTTTACGCTTTCAAGCAGTCCGAACAAAGCGGGCGACCTCACCAATAGCACTGGCTGGGAGACGTTTCTTGAGGCCGTAGTGAGTTCTGGCTTATCTGTGACAGGCACATGGCCAGTTCGAACGGAAGCAGATAATCGACAGCGAAGTCAAGCATCCAACTCTCTGGCGTCATCGGTAGTGCTTATCTGTAGAGCCCGCCCGCAAGGGACTGGTGTACTGTCTCGGAGGCAGTTTGTCCGACTTCTGAATGAGCACCTGCCTCTGTCTCTGGATGCCATGACGAGAGAGCGAGGGACTCCGTCACCGGTCGCGCCTGTCGATCTCCCAGGCCATAATTGGACCGGGCATGTCTATCTTCAGCCGCCACGAGGCCGTGCTCGAAGCTGATGGCACACCCATGACTGTCAAGACGGCTCTCCAACTCATCAATCGATTCCTCGCCGAGGACGACTTCGACGCCGACACCCAGTTCTGTTTGCACTGGTTCGAGCAGCATGGATGGGAGACTGGCAAGTTCGGTGAAGCCGACACGCTCGCACGCGCGAAGGGCACGAGCGTCGATGGCGTGAAGCAGTCGGGTGTTGTAGAGGCGGGCGGGGCGGTGCGCCTACTCCGCTGGAGAGACTATCCCACCGACTGGGACGCTCGATCCGACAGCCGCCTTCCGGTATGGGAGGCGCTGCATCAACTCATCCGGGCCTACCAGACCGAGGGCGACACGGGCGCGTCCAAAGTTCTGGCCGCGGTCGCTAGCAAGGCCGAGACGTCACGTCAGCTCGCCTACCGGCTCTACACGCTCTGCGAGCCGCAAGGGATGGGCTGAGGATGCGCGGGCGTACAACGAGGTCGTCACCGGTTGGAGCTCGATCGAGACCGCCGCGGCGAAGATTCCCGGCCGAGCCAGGGCATTCTGTTTGATTCCACGAAGGAGACGCCATGAAGCTCTGGCGCGAGATCGCCATCCCCATACCGATGTTCTCAAGGGCACCTTTCTGCAGTCCGAGTTCGCGGCGGACATCACGGCAGTGCACACAGGCAAGGCCACCAGGGAGTACCAGGACGCCCCGGCGTTCTTTGAGCCGCACGTACATCACCGAGGGGATGCGCCTGCTCCCTAACCCAGGTGGCGCAGCGGCTGGCAGGCAAGGGTGGCGAGCCCGTCATCCAGCTGCAGACGGCATTCGGCGGCGGCAAGACGCACACCATGCTGGCTGTTCTTCACCTGGCGACCCGCAACTGCTCGCTTTTCGAGCTCCCCGGCATCCCCTCGCTGGTCGAGAGGGCGGGCTTGATGGATGTGCCGAAGGCGAATGTTTGCCGTGCTCGACGGCACCGCCCACGCCCCCGGCCAACCGTGGAAGCAAGGAAAGACCACGATCCGCACGCTGTGGGGCGAACTCGCGTGGCAGCTCAGGAAGGCCGACGGCTACGCGCTGGTGGCCGACGCAGACGCCAGTGGTACATCGCCCGGTAAAGAGGTGCTGCGCCAGCTGTTGGAACGGTGCGCCCCGTGTGTTGTGCTGATGGATGAGCTTGTGGCGTACATTCGCCAGTTCCCTGAAGGCACCGCCCTCAGCGGCGGCACGTTCGAGAGCAACATCTCCTTCGTCCAGCGCTCACCGAGGCGGCCAAGCTCGTGCCGACGGCGGTCATTCCTCGCCTCGTTGCCCGAGAGTGTGTCCCAGCAGTCCAACACGAACGTCCAGGTCGGCGGCGCTCGCGGGCTCGCGCGCGCTGATGGCGCTGGAGAGCGTCTTGGCCGCGTGCAGGCCCTGTGGAAGCCCGTCGCGACTGAAGAAGCGTTCGAGATCGTCCGCCGCCGCCTGTTCTGAGCCGCTGAAGGACGAGAAGGCCCGCGACGCGATCTGCCGTGCGTTCGTGGATGGGTATGAAGCCGAAGGCCCAAGCTTCCAAGCGAAACGCACGAAGCGAGGTACTTCGAGCGGATGTGCAAGGCCTATCCCATCCATCCCGGGTGTTCGACCGGTTGTATGAAGACTGGACCACCATCGATGGGTTCCAGCCGCACCCGCGGCGTGCTCAAGCTCATGGCGAAGGTGATCAGCCGACCTGGAAGGACAACAACCAGGATCCGATGATCATGCCGGGCAGCTCCCGCTGGCCGACGGCGATGTCCGCAACGAACTGACGTACCTGTTGCTGCCGCCCGGCTGGGACCCGGTCATCGAGCCGCGACATCGATGGTGACCGTGCTGAGACCACCGAACTCGAGGGGCGGGAGCCCCGCCTTGACAGGTGAACGCGGCACGCGCGTGGGGCGGACGCTCTTCCTCGGCACTGCGCCATCGAGCCGCGGCGACGAAGCCCGGCATTCGCGGGCTCTGATCGCGGCCGTGTTCTTCTCGGCTGCTTGCAGCCTGGGCAGACCTCTGCTGTCTATCTTGACGCCCTGAGCCGCCTGGCGGACCGACTCCACTATTTGAACAGTTCTGGCGACAAGGCCGCCGACAGCACCAGGTTCTGGTCTGATACGCGTGCGAATCTCCGCCGCGAAATGGAGGATCGAAAGCGACGCTTGACGACAACACCGACGTGCGCAAACGGATCGAGGAAGTCGCCAAGAAGCTGTTTTCGAACGTCTCGATGTTCGAGGGCGTGCATGTCTTCACCGCGCACGCCGATGTGCCTGACGACAGCGCGCTGCGGCTGGTCGTCCTGCCATTGAGGCGAGCTACGCAAAGGACAACACCCGCCTCGCAGAGGAGCTGGTGCAGACCTTCCTGCGCTCGCACGGCGGCCAACCGCGCCACCGCGCCAACCGCCTCGTATTCGTCGCCGCGGACCAGGCCGTGCTTGGCCGCTTGCGGGATGTCACGAGGACGGGCGCTGGCGTGGGCGAGCATTGTCGACGATGTTGACTCCAACCGGCTCAATATCGACAAAGCCGCAGCACACCCAGGCCAAGAAAGAGGCCGCAGCCGCCGCGGAGGTCGTGGCCCGCGCGGCCCGCGAGTGCTTCAAGTGGCTGTTGTGCCCTGCACAGGATGACCCCACCGCGACCAAGGCCGCCGTGGAGCCTTCCCTTCAACACCAGCAGTGGAACCGCCGGCGGGGAACTGGAACGCGTGCAAGGAGAACGAGCTGGTGATCGATGCGTGGTCACCGATCCACTTGCGCGCCAAGCTGAAAGAGTTCTACTGGAAGCCCGACCGGGCGCACGTCGATGCGAAGGTGTTCTGGGAGGACTCGTTGAAGTACTCTACCTGCCGCGCCTTCGCTCGCACGAGGTGCTGGCATCGGCGATCCGTGCGGGTGCAGGCAGCCGGGACTTCTTTGCAACCGCCTACGGCCACGCCGACGGGAAGTATGAGGGCTTCCAGTTCGGGAAGGGTGGGGCCTCGCCCAGCGACTCCGTGCCCTGATCGCCCCTGAGGCTGCGGGCGCAATACGAGAGCACGCTGCCGCCACCCGCAACGGCGACCTCATCTGGTGCGGCTCCGGCTTCAGCGCAGCAACTGGCACCGCGACCTTCGGCAGCGGAAAGGCCAGCCCCATGACCTCGTCGGGCGACTCCAAACAGCCCGCTCGCCCAAAGAACTTCCGCGGAGCCGCCGAGATACCCGCGACCCTCGCCAAGTCCCGGTTAAACACGATCGCAGAGGAGGTCATCGCTCTCTTGGCGTCCGACCCGAACGCGGCGGTCCGCATCACGCTGGAGATCGACGCGAGCTTCCCAGACGGGGCCAGCGACTCGATTCGCAGGGGCGTGAGCGAGAACGCCAACAACCTCGGCTTCAATGCTAAGGATTGGGAGTGATACTCGAGTCCGACACACGAGCGAGGTCGCACCCGTAATGATGGAGGTTGCTTTGAGCACCACTGGTGGCAAACAGATCAGCAACCCGTTTTCAACGGGCGGCGGGGCGTGACCTTCGAAACACAGGTCCAGGCATCGTTCTGCGCCTTGATGCTCGCCGGTGGGTTTGCCCCATGCCCTCCCGTGCCGCCTATTCAGAAGTTGATCCTGCAGGAAAGGTTCAAACACAGCACCGACGACCTTATCGTCTTCACCTCACTTCCAGACGGCTCAGAGCTGAGGAAGTTGCTTGTGCAGATTAAGCACAGCATCTCGCTAACAGAGGGAAATCAGACATTTGGGGAGGTCGTCGAGGCGGCGTGGTTGGATTTTCAGGAGACCAGACTCTTCTCTCGAGATCGCGATGCGTTCGCACTGGTAACTGGGCCGCTTAGTGCCACCGACATCGAGGACAGTCGCACCATCCTCGAATGGGCACGCCATTCGACGACTGCGGACGAATTCTTCACGAAGGTTGAAACCGCCAAGTTTAGCAGCGACGCGAAGCGGCAGAAACTCAAAGCGTTTCGCGTGCACGTTGACGCTGCCGCCAAGCGGACCGTGTCGCACGAGGAGCTATTCCAGTTCCTCCGGCACTTTCACTTGCTGGGCTACGACCTTGACGTGCGGTCGGGAGTCATGCATGCGATGCTCCATTCGGTGATTGCCCGACACGCCCCGCGAGTGCCGCCAGCGTTTGGGCTCAGGTCGTTCAAGAAACGGCCTACGCGAATCAGAATGCAGGAACACTCACCGGAGTTCCTTCTCAGTAGACCTGCAAGCTGCGTTCGCTCCGTCGACCAGCGAGAGCATTCCGCGTCGATTGCGAGCGCGGTGCCTCCGAGTGTGGCACGTGCGTGGGATAGCCCCGAGTTCGGATCGTGCGCTGGTGGTAGCCAATCTCCTGGGTGGCTGGAACGAGAACTCAGCTGCGGACATGGCGATAGTCGCAGACCTGACCGAGGGGATCCAGTTGCGTGGCTGAAGACGATGCGCGAGGTGCTTCAGCAGCCCAATGCGCCGCTGACACAGCAAAGCGGAGTATGGACAGTCAGGAACCGACAACAAGTATGGCAGTCGGTTGCGGCTCGTGTGTTCGACAAACGCTGAAGATGCTCCAGTCCGCGGCTGCGAAGGCACTGGCGGAGCGCCATCCACAATCTGAGCTTGACCCGAACGACAGATTCGCCGCGGCGATCTATGGAAGGTCCCGGAGCACTCGATGGCGTTGCGGCGAGGGATTGCCGAGACGCTGGCATTGCTTGAAACCAGGCACAGCCACTGAGGAACATCTCACCAGGGGCAGCGACAACAACGGCGATCGTGGCGGTGCGACAAGCTTTGGCGGACAATGACTGGAAGCTCTGGGCAAGCTCTGAACGACTTGTTGCCAACTCTCGCGGAGGCGGCACCCGACGAGTTCATGGATGCGGTGGAGCGCGCCCTATCCACAGACCCGAGTCCGTTTGTTGAACTGTTTGCCCAGGAGGGCAACGGCATCGGCGGTACTAACTACATGACGGGCCTGCTGTGGGCGTTGGAAACCGTCGCCTGGGATGAACAGCACATCGTTCGTGCGGCCGTATTGCTCGGCAGTCTGGCCGCCCGCGACCCTGGTGGATCTTGGGGCAACAGGCCAGCCAACTCCCTCACTGCAATCTTCTTGCCTTGGCTTCCCCAAACGACTGCTTCGTCCCATAAGCGCCAGGTTGCGATACGTACGTTGTGCACTGAGCATCCGTCCGTAGCGGCTGGCGACTGTTGTTGAGTCTGATGCCAGATCAGACAAGCACATCCATGGGCACGCGCAGCGCCTCGCTGGCGGGCGAGCCCCTGCAGACGGGGCACCGAGACCGTCGACGAAGGAGTACTGGGAACAGGTAGTCAGTTACGCAGAACTTGCCTTGCAGATGGCCGCGAATGACGTGCAGCATCTCAAAAAGCCTCGCGGCGTGTTTGGATCGATTGCCGCCCACAGTGTTTCCCAAACCACTGGAAATGGTCACCTCCGAGGCCATTACATCGCTCCCTGAGGAGACGCGATTTGATCTGTCAGGGCCTCCTCGCAGCACTGGCGAGGAAGCATCGTAGATTCGCGGACGCCGAGTGGTCGCTTCCGGAACAGCAGATTGAGACCATCGAATCCGCGATCGCCAAGATCGCCCGAAGCGGGCTGATGTGGTGCACCGGGTCTTGTTTACTGACGACGACTGGAACTTGTACGAAGAAAATGACAACTGGGAGGATCAAGAAAAGCATTGGCGCTGCGCCGACGCGAGGCCGTTGCAGAAGTGCACGCAAGCGCAAGGTGTGGTTGGCGTGATTGCGTTTGCAGAGCGCGTTGACTCACCTGGAAAAGTGGGCTTCGCACCGGCGGTTTCAAACATCACGGTGTCCGACGATCAGATACTGCCCAGACTGCTTCGTGCCGAATCACAAGCTCAGCGGAAGTTTGCTGAGGGATTTGTACGTGGCTGCTTTTATCGTCTTCAGTGGTCGTCGGGTCGACGCGTTGAAGATGAACTCGTGGACGCATGACGAGATCGCGCAGCTCTTCCTGTGGCTGCCATTTTGTCCGGAGTGCTGGTCGCGAGTGGAGAGTTCTTTGGGAGAACACAAGGGATCTGTACTGGCGTCGTGTTTTGGTCAACCCGTATCAGTGCGGCGACCAGCTCGACGCTGCTGCGGATGTCCTCTTGGCACATGGTCGGCCCCGAGCAGCACTGGAATGCGTAGCTCACGGTCTTCGCGACAAGAAGACCGTCGATCTGAAGCGAGCGATCGACGTCCCATTGGCTGGCGTCTCGTCCTCAGAGCCGATTCACTCTCTCCATGCATCACCTTGTCACGGTGATTCAGGCTCCAGGAGAACCCGGCCACACCCAGCGAGGCTCTTCTGCAAGTCGAATGGGCATATCTACCGCTGCTGAACGAGCATCACGCGCTACGCCCAAGCTATTAGAGACCACGATTGCATCAGATCCCCAATCTTCTTCTGGTGAGCTTGTACGAAAGGTGTACAGGTCAAAGAAGGCGCAAGCCGATGTCGACAAGCCGACTCCAGATCAGGAAGCTCTGGCAAAGCACGCGTACCACCTACCTGCACGACTGGCGAACAGTTCCTGGAACAGGTGTATCTGTGACTGCCTTCGCCAGTGCATTCACGGACTGGATAAACGCGGTCAAAACGTCACTGGATGACTCCGGGCCACACGGAGGTTGGGCTTCATCAGGCGGGAGCGGTGCTGATCCACAGCCCTGCCGATCCCAACGGGCTGTGGATCCACCGCGCCATCGCCGGGGCGCTCAATCGTGATGACATGGCTGAACTGCGTCGTGGCTGCTGCGCGGGGATCTACAACTCCGTGGTGTTCATTCGGTAGATCCAACGGGAGAGCCAGAGAAGAAGCTCGCTGCTGAGTACATGAAGCGAGCTGAGGATGTTGAGAACGCGGGCTTCCATCGGCTTGCCGTAACACTTCGGGAGGTGGCAGCGACGTATGAACGTGAGGCCGAAGAAATCATCGCGGCTCACGCCCGCGAAGAAGCGGATGAAAACGACGAATAGGCGTGAAGAAGAGGTAGTTCGTGCCCAGTAGCGATGCGCCAAACGCAGATCATGTGGCCTGGCGCGCTGCTGGGGCTTCGCACCACAAGCCCAGCTCTCAAGTCGCATCGACGTTTCCACACTGAACGCTGCTGTGCCCACGAGAGAAGCGCGGCGAGAGGCCGCAAGTCCCGCTCGGTAACGGGGTCGCGGCCCGTGGAGACTGGCTGAAGGTTCAGAATCTCCTCCTGGATGTCGGGCGCGGTGCAGCAGGTTCATGATCTGGGTTATCCGCGGCTGCGTGACTTCGCATATCTGGGCCAACGCAGACTGGTCGGCAACGACGCCCTTGCGGAGCATTCCGTCGAAGTGAATCGCCAGGGCCATCAGGCGTGCCACGCGGGCACGCGATTGGGCAGGGCCTCCAGGGGCAGCGTCCGGCACAGAAACGGCCTTGGTGCGCCGACCGCGTCGAACAAAATGAATGGGGCGTACGACGGTCGTCATGCAACCTCCTGCAGCTTGCCGCGGCAAAGCGCCGCGATGCCCGTGGGGCGGAACGTCACCGCCACCGTGGCGGCGTCGGCGTCGTATTCGACGCTGGTGAAGATCAACTTCAATACGCGGGCTTGTTCGCGTGGCGAGATTCGCCCAGACGCCATCAAACTCTTTGAGGGCCTTTCGGGCCTCATCCCTTGAGATCGCGGTGGCGTCCATCTCGGCAAGCCGGGCTTCAACCTCCCCAGTCGCTGGCGGGAGTTCGTGATCCGGCCGTGTGCGTGCGCCAGTTTGCCGGTCACGTCGGTCGTCGGGCTGGCGTCAGCGACGAGCGATTGGAGATCCTGTTCGAGCCGCTTCAGCGACGCTTTGAGCTCATCTCGTTCACGCTGAAGCGACGCAGACTCTTCGCGCCAGGCTGGTCCTTGTTTCGGCCAGGACACGATCGAGCAGATCGCGGTCCTCGCCAAGGAACGGATCTCATTCACAACGACTCGCCAATTCGGCTCCCGGAAGAGTTCTGGCGGGACAAGTGTCGCTGCCGCTCTTGATGGCCTTTACGCAGCGGTAGTACCTGTAGAACCGGCCGTCCTTGCCATAGAAGGAGTGCGTCATCGCGGAGTCGCACACTTTGCGCAGGAGGCCCCGAAGGAGCGCGCCGTACTTGTTCCGTACCTCCTTGCCACCGGTGCGGCCGTTCTCTCGCATTTGGCTCTGGACGCGTTCGAAGACGGCTGGGTCCACAATCGCCTCGTGCTCACCGTCGAAGACCTGGTCCTTGTGAACGATCTTTCCGATGAGGATCGGATTGGTGAGAAGGCGTAGAGCGTCGCACGGTCAAACGGGCGTCCGCCCTTTGCCGCGCCCTTTCTCGTGATGCGTCGCTTGTTTGGCCATCCGCGCCGAGTGAGCTCTGTCACCACCGGCTGCAATGAGCCCTTATCCAGATACATCTGGAAGATCTCACGGACGCGGGCGGCCTCTTTGGGGTTGATCACCAGCCGCGGACCCCGCCGGACCGGTCGACGTCGTAGCCAAGGACTGGCACTCCGCCAGCCCACTTGCCGCGACGCTTGGGGCGGCGACCTTGTCGCGGATGCGGCTCGCCGATGATCTCCTCGCTCGAACTGGGCGAACGAGAGAAGGATGTTGAGCGTCGCCTGCCCATCGAGCTCGTGGTGTTGAACTGCTGGGTGACTGAGACGAAGGACACGCCCTTGCGGTCGAACGCTTCCATGATGCGGGCAAATCGAGGAGCGACCGGCTCAGGCGATCCACTTTGTAGACGACCACGCAGTCGATCTTCCAGCCTCAATATCCCGGAGAAGTTGTCGAGGGACGGCCGTTCCATGCTGCCGCCGGAGAAGCCGCCGTCGTCGTAGCGATCGGGAGGCAAACCCAGCCCTCGTTTTTCTGGCTGGCGACGAACGCCTCACCCGCGTCTCGTTGGGCATCAGGGAGTTGAACTCCTGGTCGAGGCCCTCCTCGCTGCTCTTTCTGGTATAGATCGCGCACCTGATGCGGCGGCTTTCGCCGCCGCGGAACCGTTCGTGCTACCGGTTGGGTTGGTTGGGGCTCGTTGTCTCATGATCTCCCCTGCAAGCCGAAGAACCTGAACCCGTTGACGTGGGTCCCCGTCACCTTCTTGGCGATGGCCGACAACGAGCGGTAGCGCTCGCCCTCGTAGTCAAAGCCCTGGCCGTCGGGTGGGACCACGACCCGAATGGACCGGCCCTTGTACTCCTTCACCACAGCGAAGCCAGCGGGCGGGATCCGGGCATCCCCGGTCACCATTCCTTCACGGAACGGGTCATGGTGCAGCCGGCCCCGGCTGCGGAGGGCAGATCGTGGCCTTCGGGGCCATCACGCGGACCTCCGCGAGGTCGGCCAGCTCTGCTGCCCGCTTCCCGCGCCCGCTCGCTCAGACCTCCCTCCGCGTTGGCTTGATCCGCCAGGCGATCTTGCGGATCAGATACGCGCGGTGGCGAGTGCGGCACTTGTGGCCGTGCGGATCCTCATACCGCCGCTGCACGAGGTCGCTTGTGGTCATCTTGCCAAGGTCGTCGAGTTGGCGCTGCATCAAATCAGACATTGAATCTCCCTATCGCATGGGCCGAGAGCGTTAACCCGCGGGCCGCGTTGCGACACTGAGGGCGGCTTCCGGCGAGAGTTCAAGTCCATCGCCGAGAGATCTGGCATGCTCGTCAATCGCCCGCTTGGTCCCGCCTGTCCGCGCCCGTGCGGCACGAACGGCACGCACCACGCCACGCGCAAGGATGCTCGCGATCTCTGCTTCGCGCTCTGCGGGCGTCATGCTGTCCGGGTTCTTCGATGATGTCACGCAACGGCTCCGGGTCCGATCGCCGCGCCCATCGCGGAATCGTCTCGGGCGACGCAAACGCCGAGGCGGTCGCGCGCGGCGATGAACAGGTGGATGGCGATCGGAACGCGGTCGCACAAACGTCGCGGTCGTGACAGTGGGGTTTGCGCGCGCTTCGAGCGGCGTCGCCCGTTAACCCCGCCCGTCCGGAAGAGACATCGAGAGACTTTGGCCGCAATCTGCCCCAAAGGGCCGCCGGTTGGCCGGACGCTGGTTATGGCGGGCGGAAGGCCAGACGACGTCGCCCAAAGCGGGCCCAGCCGCCAACCCTCGCGGAACGTGGGCCAAAACGCGAAAACGCCGCCGAGGTCTCTCGGCGGCGTTCCCTGAAAACCAAAGGGCCGGCTGCTTTCGCAACCGGCCCGGCAATAGAGGACGGGGGGTGGTGTGACGATTTGACTTTCAGAGCCCCAGAGACAGAACGCGCGGATGCGGCCACCCGACGAGTTCAACCCAATATCTCTGGTCGAACTGAGATCGGGAGGCCGCTCGGAGAATCTCACGGCCCGGACTCCCACCCAAGCGACGCGTCGGGCGGGCTCTGGATCGCCGCCGGGGCGCCCACTCCTCGATGCTTCGAAGTTGGCGTTCGGACACCGGAACACCCCACACGCTGTCGGGGGGTTGACGCGGCCATCGTCCACCCGTACACTCCCCCGTAGTATGCTCGCACGTCGCAGCCAAGTCCGCGCCTTCGTCGCCTTGCTCTTGGCGTGCGTGGTGCCGTTCTGCTGCTGCAACCTCCGCATGCTGATCGGCGGCCTGTCGTGCCAGGCCGGCACGCTGCTGCAGGACAATCCCGGCGTGGCTCGCCTGATCGGCACGGCGGATCACGCCCCTGCGACGGGGGCATGCTGTCACGGCAGGTCCGCGAGCGAAGGTGCGAACTCGGATTCGAACTCTGAGAACACCCCAACCGACGACCCGCAGGACTGCTCGTGCGGCAACGACGGTGGCAGGTTGCTCGCGGTCGAGAAGTCGAACGTGGAAGCACCGGTACAGGTCGTCGTGGCGGTCCCTGACTGGACCCAACGGCCTGAACCCCGGCCGCACGACGTGCCCGGCGGCCGTGGGCGCGTCGATGAGGCGGTACCGCGACCTCTGACGTCGCTTTTGCGCATGCACTGCGCGCTCATTGTGTAGCGGTTCGGCCCGGCCGGTGCTCCGGGGTGTCATGGGACACCCCCTCGTCGAGCACGGGCGCCTGACTGCCAATGTGCCCACATCTCAATCCGCTGTTCGCGTGCTCGCGTTCACTGTTCATTCCCGATTGACGGAGGTCCATCATGTTCGTTCGCACAGCCATCGCTCTCGTCGCGTCCGTTTCGCTTGGTACACTGCTGGCCAGCGCTGCCCAGCCCGAGCATCAGGGTCATCATCCCCCCAAGGGGACGCAACCCGACCAGCAACCGGCACGGGCCATCAACGACCGCTGCCCGATCCAAGGTGGGGAGGTCGACCCTGACACCGCGATGCGCGTGTGGAGGGGGCAATCCATCGGCTTCTGCTGCCCTGGCTGCGAAACAAAGTGGGACGCAAAGACCGACGCCGAGAAGGACGCGTTCCTGGGCAAGTTCGTGAAGGTCGGTCCGGCGTCGGCGGCGGTCGACTTGGCCCGGCGGTTCCACGCGGCGCGGGCCGCGGGAGATACGTCCGCGCTTGATCGCCTCTTTCTGAGCGGCGGCAGGGCCACGGTGCTCCAGAACGGCAGTGACGCGGGGACCTGGGAGCGTTACCGCGAAGAGTATCTCAAGCCTGAACTTAAGGTTCTCGGTGCGAGCACGTGGCGGACGGTGACCGAGGCCGAGACCCCGTTTGGCACCGCGACGCTCGTCAGCCAGACGGTGACGTTCACGGCGGGCGAAGGGGCCAAGAAGAAGGTGCTGTCCGTTGCGGTCACGCTGGTGATCGTTGATGATGGCGGCACGCCGAAGATCGCCCATATGCACTGGTCCTCGCGCGACACCACGTCTGACAGGAAGTGAGGCACGCCATGAGACGGACTGTTCCTCGGAGGATTGCTGCCGTGGTCATCGTTCTTTCCGCGGCTCTGTTGGCGGGCTGCGCCGGCAGGCCCATCGCAAGCGAGCGGCAAGCGAGGGCCGACCTGGAGAGTGTCCGATCGGTCTACCGGCCCGGCGACGCGAAGCCACACCTGCCCCTGCTCACGACCGAGTCGCCGCTGGCGGAGTACCTGCGGTACGCCATCCTCAACAATCCGCGTGTCGAGGCGTCGTACTACGCGTGGGCGGGCTCGGTTGAGCGCATCACCCCGGCCCGGTCGCTCCCTGATCCGCGGCTGACCTTCGAGGCCGACATCACCGACATGCTGGAGGCGGTGATGCCCGGGCTCATGCTCGACCTGCCCGGGCCGGGCAAGTTGCGCGCAGCCGGAGACGTGGCCGCGGCGGAGGCGCGGGTGGGGTACTTCGGATTCGAGCGCCAGGTGCTCGCGGCCGCGTATGCCACCAAGTCCGCGTACATCCGGCTGCACTTCCTGAGCGACACGATCCGAGTTCAACGCGACGCGCTCGCGCTTCTCGGAGATGTTGAGTTGCAGGCGCAGCAGCAGGTCGGTGCCGGTCGGGGCACGATTCAGGATGTGCTGCGTGCTCAGATCGAGCGGGATCAACTCGCCAATCAGATCGCCAACCTGGAAGATTCGCGGAGCGTACTGGAGGCGGAGTTTCGGGCCGCTCTCGGTCACTCCCCGGGCGACGTGTCCGTACCCATCCCCGGCACGTTCGAGGTCGGCACGCCACCCCCTTCTGCTGACGCGGTGCTGGCGATCGCCGCGGAACGCAATCCGGTGCTTCGGCAGATGGAGGCCGACGTGCGTCGGGGTACGGCGATGCTCGACCTGGCGCGCACGAGCCGGGTGCCCGACTTCACGATCGGCATCGAGGCGGACGTGAAGGCCAGCCCGATCATGTGGCGACCCACCGCGAGCATGACGCTACCGATCTGGCGTGACAAGATCGAGGCCGAGATCGCCGCGGCACAGGCGGAGAAGCGGTCCGCCGAGGCCCGGCTCTCGGCGGAGCAGATCGCGATCGCGGCCGAGCTGGCCTCGATGCTCTACATGTATCGGGAGAGCGGACGGAACGCGACGCTGTTCGGATCGACGCTCCTTCCCAAAGCGCAGCAGTCGCTTGATGCCGCGCGCTCGGGCTACGCGAGCGGGCGATCCACGTTCCTCGATGTGATCGATGCGCAGCGTCGTCTGCTCGAGTTCGAGCTCGCCACCATCGAAGCGAACGCCCAGCGCGAGCTGGCCATCGCGTCGATCTCCCTTGTGATTGCCGTCGCGACACCGGACGGTGCGCCGGTGCTGCCCGTGACCCCACCGAAGTCTCCGGAGCCCAAGGAGGCCCGTCCATGAAGCGAAGCACCACCATCGTGTCGATCGTTGCTGTGATCGTGCTTGCCGCCGCCGGCGGGTACTGGCTCGGGCGTGGCGACGGTGCGGGGCCTGCACCCAGCGTGGGGCCAGCGGTCGCGGCCTCGCCCGCACCCGCGAAGCAGGTCTACACCTGCTCGATGCACCCGCAGGTCCGGCTGGATCGACCGGGCGATTGCCCGATCTGCGAGATGCCGCTCATCCCGGCGGCCTCGGCGACGGCGACCGCGGCCGGCGAGGCTCCCACGCTTCAACTCTCCGAGCACGCGCGTGCGATGGCGAGCGTGGAGACGGTGGCTATCGAGCATCGCCCGCTGTCGCGTGAACTCCGGGCCGTCGGACGCATCGAGTACAACGAGTCGTCGCTCGCCACGATCACGCCGCGGGTGGACGGGTACGCCGAGCGGCTGTTCGTGAACTTCACCGGCGTGGAGATTCGCAAGGGGGACCACCTGGCCGAGGTCTACAGCCCCGAACTGCTGGTGGCGCAGCAGGAACTCCTCATCGCCCTGCAGGCCGGCGGCGCGGGGGAGGCGCTGGTGAACGTCGCAAAGACACGCCTGCGTCTGCTCGGGCTTACGGACGCGCAGATCGCCGCACTGGTCGACCAGAAGCAGACGACCGACCGCGTCACGCTCTATTCGCCGATCAGCGGCACGGTCATTGAGAAGGCGATCGTCCAGAATGCGTCCTTCAGGGCCGGAGACATGCTCTACCGGATCGCCAACCTTGACTCGGTCTGGGTGTACCTGGAGGTGTACGAGTTCGATCTGCCGTGGATCCGGTACGGCCAGAAGGTGCGGCTTTCTGCGGAGGCCATCCCCGGTCGCACGTTCGAGGGGTTGGTCACGTTCGTTCAACCGATCGTGAACGAGCAGTCGCGGACGGTGCGCATCCCGGTCCACATCGACAACCAGGACCTCGCGCTCAAGCCGGGGATGTTCGTGACGGCGTCGATCTCGGCCACGCTGTCCACCGAGGGACGGGCCGCGCCGACGGGCGTCGAGGGCAAGTTCACCTGTCCGATGCACCCTCAGGTGCTCACGGAGGCGGACGGGGACTGCCCGATCTGCGAGATGCCCCTGGAACAGATTCCGGGCGAACCGACGAGCAGCCCGGCACATCCCGCGGATCACGCCACGCACAGTGACGAGCACGGCGGAGCGGCGGCGGCAGCTCCGTCGCTCGCGGCCAAGTACTTCTGTCCGATGAAGTGCGAGGGCGAGAAGACATACGACGAGCCTGGACGCTGCCCGGTGTGCAAGATGAAACTCAAGGAGGTCGAAGCGGCTCCGGCGGCGGCGGCAAGCACTGCTAGCGGTGTGCTGGCGGTGCCGGTGGCGGCCGTACTCGACTCGGGAACCCGCCAGATCGTGTACGTGGAGAAGGCTCGCGGCCTGTTCGAGCCGCGAGAACTCACGCTCGGGCCGAGGGCGGGCGCGTACTTCCCCGTGCTGTCCGGCCTTTCGGCGGGGGAGCGGGTGGTGACCCGCGGCAACTTCCTGATCGACAGCCAGTTCCAGGTCACCGGGCACCCGAGCCTCTTCTACCCCGGCGGGCTGCACGCGACGATGGGCCATGACCACGGCGGGGCCGCAACGCCCGCTGACGCTCCGGCGCAGCCCGGTGCTGGCGCGGTGCCACCAACAACGCCCGCACCGACCGGCGGCCACAAGCACTGAGCGGAGGAGCAACCCATGGTCAACGCCGTCATTCGCTGGTGCATGAAGAACACGTTCCTGATGACTCTCTTCATCCTCGGCATCTGTGCCGCCGGGTACTGGGCCATCCTCCGGCTGCCGGTGGACGCGATTCCGGACATCGGCGAGAAGCAGGTGATCGTGTACGCCGACTGGGAGGGGCGGAGCCCGCAGGACGTTGACGATCAGGTCACCTATCCGCTCACGACAAGCCTGACCGGCACGCCCGGGGTGAAGGCGATCCGCTCCATGTCGGGCTTCGGGTTCTCGATGGTCTTCGTGATCTTCGAGGACAGCGTGGATTACTACTGGGCGCGGGCGCGCGTGCTCGAGCGGATGAACGTCGCCCAGCAGCGACTGCCCGCGGGCGTGACCCCTGTGCTCGGCCCTGACGCCACCGCGCTCGGTCAGATCTACTGGTACACGGTTGAGGGGAAGGGTTCGACCTCGCCGAACTGCGATCGATCCAGGACTGGTACATCCGTTACCAGCTTCAGACGGTGCCGGGCGTGAGCGAGGTCGCGAGCGTCGGCGGTTTCGTCAAGCAGTACCAGATCGACATCAACCCGGACAAGATGCGGGCGCACCGCGTGACGTTGATGGAGATCGTCGAGGCCGTCGGCAAGAGCAACATCGACGTCGGCGCGAAGGTCATCGAGCAGAACGGCGTCGAGTACTTCATCCGCGGGCTGGGGTTCATCAAGTCTGTAGAGGATCTTGAGCGGGTCATGATCCGCCAGGAGGGGGGCACGCCGCTCTACCTGCGCAGCGTCGCGACGGTCCAGCTGGGCCCTGACTTTCGGCGCGGCGCGTTGGACAAGGGGGGCGTCGAGGCGGTGGGCGGCGTGGTGCTCATGCGGTACGGCGAGAACCCGCGCGAGGTGATCGCGCGGGTCAAGGAGAAGATCGCCCAGCTCGAGGCGGGCCTTCCCCGCAAGACGCTCCCGGGCGGGCGTGTGTCGGGCGTCACACTCGTGCCGTTCTACGACCGCACCACCATCGTGCAGGAGACGATCGACACGCTGAAGTCGGCGCTGTTCGAGGAGGCGCTGATCGCCGGGGTCATCGTGCTGTTCTTCCTGATGCACCTGCGTTCGACCGCGACCGTCCTGCCGACGCTCCCGCTGGCCCTGGCGGGGTCGTTCATCCTGATGTACGTGGTCGGCGTGGACAGCAACATCATGTCGCTGGCCGGGCTGGCAATCGCCATCGGCAGCATCACGGACATGGGGATCATCATGACGGAGAACATCTACCGACGGATCGCGACCGCATCGGCGGAGGAGCGGCGGGAGAAGGGGCACTTCGGCCTGGTGTACGAGGGTGCGACGGAGGTCGGCGGCGCGATCCTCACGGCCGTCACGAACACGATTGTCTCGTTCATCCCGGTGTTCTTCCTGACCGACCAGGAAGGCAAACTCTTCAAGCCGCTCGCGTTCACCAAGACCTTCGCGATCGGCTCGTCGGTGATCCTCGCGATCACGGTGGTGCCCTTCCTGTGCTACTTGCTCTACCGGCCTGTGGCGTGGAAGCACCGGACAACACTCGCGGTCGCGGCCGGCGTCGGGATTCTGGCCACGCTCGCGGCGCACCTGGCCTTCATGTGGGGACTTGGGGGCGCGCACGACCGTGGGTGGCTCGTGGCGGCGGGTGTGGGGATCGGGGTCGGGCTGTGCGTGATCCGGATGACGCGCGAGAAGTTCCAGCCGCTGGAGCGGAACCCGGTGTCGCGGGTCATCGCCCGGGGGTACGTGCCGACGCTCCGCTGGGTCCTCGACCACAAGAGGCTCTTCATGGTGGCGCCGGTGCTGATCCTCTTTGCCGGGCTCTCCGTGTGGCTCGGCATCCACCGCACGCTCGCCCCCGTCGGGTGGGTGGTGAACGCGTTTGCGTCGGAACGGGCCTCGCCACAACTCAAGCACGCCATGTACGAGCCGGGGGACGCTGACATCACACGGCCACTCCTGGAGCTCGACCAGCTGCGCTGGCAACGTGTCCGCGATGCGGGAGGCGCCGAGAGGACCCGCCTTCTCTGGCGTCGCCAGGACCCTGCAGAGCGAGACGCCGAGTCGAGCGCTGGTCTTGCGGTCCTCAAGGAGGGCCGCATCCTCCCCGGCCTGGGCCGGGAGTTCATGCCGCCCTTGGACGAGGGTTCGCTCCTGTACATGCCGTCGTTGCTGCCCCAGGCGTCCCTGTCCCAGGCGGTCGAGGTCAACAGCAAGCAGGACCTGGCGATCGCGAGCGTGCCCGAGGTCGAGAGCGTGGTCGGCAAGATCGGGCGTGCCGAATCCGCACTGGACCCCGCGCCCATCGGGATGATGGAGTCCATCGTCATCTTGAAGCCCGAGAGCCAGTGGCGCACCTACAGGGTTGAACGGTTCTTCTCCGATTGGCCGGGAGTCATCCGAACGCCGCTCTCGTGGATCTGGCCTGAGGAGCGGCGGATCACCAAGCAGGAGATCCTCGCCGAACTCCAGGAGAAGACCGCCATCCCCGGGGTGCTTCCCACGTGGCTCCAGCCGATCCAGACACGGCTGGTCATGCTCCAGACCGGCTTCCGCGCCATGATGGGTGTGAAGATCTTCGGGAGTGATCTTCGCGAGATCGAGAAGATCGGGCTCCAGATCGAGCAGTTGCTCAGAGAAGTGCCCGGTGCAACGGACATCGTTGCGGACCGCATCGTCGGCAAGCCGTACATCCAGATCGAGATCGACCGTGAGCGGATTGCCCGCTACGGCGTCAACATCCGCGACGTGCAGAACGTCATCGAGATGGCGCTGGGTGGGATGAACCTTATGGAGTCTGTCGAGGGACGGGAGCGGTACCCGATCCGGGTCCGGCTCGCCCGCGACTTCCGTGAGGACATGGACGCGATCCAGAGGATCAATGTGCCCTCGTCCACCGGTGCGCAGGTGCCGCTGGCGCAGCTCGCGACAATCTCCACCGTGCTCGGCCCGCAGGAGATCAAGGGCGAGCGAGGACTGCTGGTCGGCTATGTGACCATGAACACGCGTGACCGCGACGAGGTCTCGGTGGTTCAGGACGCCGAGCGCGTGCTGCGCCAGGCGCTCACGGACGGGAGACTGACGCTCCCGCCCGGGTACTACTGGGAGTGGTCCGGGCAGTTCGAGAACCAGGTCCGCGCCACCAAGCGGATGCAGATCCTTGTTCCTATCACGCTCACCATCATGTTCGTGATGCTCTATCTCGGATTCTCGCGCTGGTGGATCGCACCGGTCATCTTCTTCGGCGTGATCGTCTCGGCATCGGGCGGGTTCATCATGCTCGCGCTCTGGGGCGTCAACCTCTCGGTCGCGGTGTGGGTCGGCTTCCTCGTGCTCTTCGGGATCGTGGACGACGACGGCGTGGTCATGTCGACCTATCTCGAAGGGATCTTCAAGGACCGACGGTTTGCTTCGGTCCACGAGATCCGCGAGGCGGTGATCGAGGCTGGTCTCAAGCGGATCCGTCCTTGCCTCATGACGAGTGCCACGTCCGTCTTCGCCCTCATGCCGATCTTCTGGGCGACCGGGCGCGGCGCGGACATCATGCAGCCGATGGCCATCCCATCGGTTGGCGGCATGACCGTGTCGCTGATCACGCTCTTCATCGTGCCCTGCGCGTTCTGCGCGGTGGAGGAGTGGAAGTGGAAGCGCCATCAGCGCACCAAGGCTCGGTGAACAACGCCGTGGCACGCCCATCCCGGCCGTTCTGTGCGGGGGCCACCCTCCCCTGGCGAACTCGCCGGTGCTCGCACGAGCACGATGAATCGAGTTGACATCGATACTGGGGGGGAGTATACTTCACACAGGAGAATCAGCATGAGTTCGACCGGCTATGCGACTGCCAATCACTCGACGTTCACGCTCACCATCGACGGCATGACATGCGGACACTGTGTGCAGGCCGTGACGAAGGCGCTGGTCGGGGTGCAGGGGGTGGGCGTCCGGTTGGTCGTGGTGGGCAGCGCGGAGATCACTGCGCCCGATGGGCTCACTGTTGCCCGAGCCGTTGCCGTGCTCGACGAGGCCGGGTACTCGGCCCGGGTAAGCGAGACCCGTGAGAGCGCTTCCCGCGCTGGGTGCTGCGGGTAACGATGAAGTCCATGGCGAGCGTCAATACATACTCACAAGGAATGAGCAGTCATGAAGAAGCGGGACGCGGCAAAGAACGGGAGAGGCGGCAAGGGCGCGGCGGCGACACCTGACAGGGGTGCCGCGGCGTGCTGCGGGTGCGGCTTGCGGCGGGTCTTGAGGCGGCGCGCGATGGTGTCGGCCCGGGCGCGCACGCATCGGGCGTGGATGCGGCTCTCAAGTCGGCGAACCTCAAGCACCTCCGGCGGATCGAGGGGCAGGTTCGGGGTATCGCCGCGATGATCGACGAGGACCGGTACTGCGCCGACATCATCCAGCAGTGCGCGGCGGTGCAGGA
The DNA here is from genome assembly GCA_015709595.1 of Phycisphaeraceae bacterium. Taxonomy (NCBI): domain Bacteria; kingdom Pseudomonadati; phylum Planctomycetota; class Phycisphaerae; order Phycisphaerales; family Phycisphaeraceae; species Phycisphaeraceae bacterium. The sequence continues at coordinate 265,718 of CP054178.1, read as the reverse complement.
GTCGCTGCGGTCGGTCGCCAAGAACCTGCTCCGCAATCACCTCACCCATTGCGCCAACCACGCGCTCCACGGGGGCAAGGCTCAGCAGGAGGCGATGGTGGAGGAACTTGTCGAACTGGTTGGGAGGATCGCTCGCTGAGCTACCCGGGGGCGATCACAAAGGACACCGCACATGAGCACTGATCGTCACGACTCGACCCCGGCGCATGCGCACGGGTCAGGGGCCGCTCGCACGCTGACAACGTCCGAGGAGCGCTGCGACTTGCCGATCGAGGGCATGACCTGTGCCTCGTGCGCGAACCGGATTGAGAAGCGGCTCGCCAAGCAGCCCGGCGTCTCATCGGCGAGCGTGAACTTCGCCACCAAGGTGGCGACGGTCAAGTACGACCCGGCGGCGACCGGGCCGGAGACGCTCGCCAAGGCGGTGGACGACATCGGATACAAGGCGATCGTGCCCGCAGCCCCTTCCACGGCGGCTGCGGCGGAGCACGGGGCGTTCAATCCCGCTCATGGTCACGCGGGCCACGACCACGCGGCGATGCTGGCTGCACAGGGTGCCGGAGCACACGCCGGGCACGCGATGCGCGGCGGCGGGGGGGGCGAGGACCACTCGGCGCACATGAACGTGGGCGAGGCCGAGACGCGGCGGCTGCTCACCAAAACGATCGTCGGCGCGGCGCTGTCGCTGCCCGTGCTCGTCATCGCCATGTCGCACGGGAAGATCGAGGCGTTCAACGTGCCCTGGATCAACTGGCTCCAGTTCGCGCTCACGACGCCGGTGATGCTCTGGTGCGGCTGGCAGTTCTTTCGCGCCGCGTGGAAGGGTCTGCGGCACTTCAGCGCCAACATGGACACGCTTGTGGCGATGGGCACGGGCGCAGCGTACCTCTACTCGTTCGCGGCGACGATCTGGCCTGGGTTCTTCGCGGCCGTGAGCGGGGCGGGGGCCCACGCCGCACACGCCGAGGGCACGATGGGCGGCATGATCATGGTGCCCGTGTACTACGAGGCGGCCGCGGTCATCATCGTGCTGATCCTGCTGGGCAAGTACTTCGAGGCCCGGGCCACCGGCCGGACCAGCGCGGCCATCAAGCGGCTCATCGGGATGCAGGCCAGGACCGCACGGGTCATTCGAGGTGGGGGTGACGGCACCGAGCAGGATGTGCCGATCGAATCCGTGGTCGTGGGCGACCGTGTGCTGGTGCGCCCGGGCGAGAAGATCCCCGTGGACGGCACGGTAGAGAGCGGCCAGTCCGCGGTGGACGAGTCGATGCTCACCGGCGAGAGCGTGCCGGTCGAGAAGGCGGCCGGCGACAGCGTCTTTGGTGCGACGATGAACACGACCGGCGCGCTGCGGCTGGTCGCGACCAAAGTCGGGGCCGACTCGGCCCTTCAGCAGATCGTGCGGCTTGTGCAGGAGGCCCAGGGCAGCAAGGCCCCGATCGCCCGCCTGGCCGACAGGATCAGCGGGGTCTTCGTCCCGATCGTCATCGTCATTGCCATCGCAGCCTTTGTCATCTGGTGGTTCGTCTCGCCCCCGGAGACTCGGCTCAGCATGGCGCTGGTGACGTCCGTGTCCGTGCTGATCATCGCGTGCCCGTGCGCGCTGGGCCTGGCAACGCCGACGGCGATCATGGTGGGCACGGGGCGCGGCGCGGAAAGGGGCATCCTGATCAAGGGCGGCGAGGCGCTGGAAACTGCGCACAAGCTCACGGCCATCGTGCTCGACAAGACGGGCACCATCACGCACGGCAAGCCCGCGGTGACGGACATCATCCCGGCCCCAGCGGGTGCGGGGGGGACGCTTGACGAGCGCGAGTTGCTGCGGCTCGCTGCATCAGCGGAGCAGCACAGCGAGCACCCGCTCGCGGCGGCGATCGTGCGTGAGGCGACGGCACGCGAACTATCGCTCGCCGAGCCCATCGGCTTCCGGGCCGTGGTCGGGCATGGCGTCGAGGCCACGGTGGACGGGCACGCGGTGCTGGTCGGCAAGGCGGCGTTGCTGGCTCAGCGCGGTATCCAGTCCGCACTAGTGGAGAAGGCCGCGGCACTGGCGGCGATGGGGCGCACGCCGATGTATGTCGCGGTGGACGGCCGCGAGGCAGGGATCGTGGCCGTCGCCGACACGGTGCGACCCGAATCAAGGGATGCCATCGCCACGATGCACGGCCTCGGGCTGCGCGTGGTCATGATGACCGGCGACAACCAGCGGACCGCAGAGGCAGTCGCCTCGCAGGTCGGCGTCGATGTGGTCTTCGCCGACGTGCTGCCCAAAGACAAGGCGGACAAGGTCAAGGCCCTCCAGGGCGAGGGTCACGTCGTGGGCATGGTCGGCGACGGCATCAATGACGCCCCAGCGCTCGCCCAGGCCGATGTGGGCCTCGCGGTTGGAACCGGCACCGATGTGGCGATGGAGTCAGCCGACATCACGCTCATGCGAGGCGACCTCCGGGCCGTGCCCCAGGCCATCGCCCTCTCGCACGCCACGATGCGGACGATCAAGCAGAACCTCTTCTGGGCGTTCATCTACAACGTCGTGGGCATTCCGATCGCGGCGGGAGTGCTGTTCCCGATCACCGGGTGGTTGCTCTCGCCGATCATCGCGAGCGCGGCGATGGCGTTCAGCAGCGTGAGTGTGGTGCTGAATAGTCTCCGACTCCGGCGGGCGGCCTAGATGGAGTACGTCCCTCCGGGTCCGCCGCTGGACTGGCTGCTGGAGCCGCTGCCGCTGCCGGAGCCGGAGGAGGAACTCGACGACATGGACGAGCCGCTGGACTTGCTGGCCGAGGAGGACCCGCTGCTGCTCGAGGAACCGCTGCCGGAACCCGAACCGCTTGAGCTCGACCCCGAACCGGAGGAGTGCGCGGTCGCGGGCATGTCGTTGTGGACCCAGACGCCCTCGGCGGAGAACGTGTTCGTGCCGGGAATGTGGATGGCCACGGTGCGGGTCGGAGCGTCGATACGCTCGACGGTCTCGACGAGTTCCTCAGCAAGTCGCTCGCCGATCAGGTAGTCGCCCTTCTTGAGGAACTCCGCCGACGAGAAGCCCCACTCGTCGCCGCGGCGCATGAGGAACGGGTGCTCGGGCGTGGCCTTGATCCGGCGGTTGATGACCATGAACCCCGTGTGCTCGCCGAGTTTCACGCTGGCGACGCGGCCGACGGTCGGGATCGTGCCGCGCATGCCGTGGTGAGAGAGCCACTGGTACTGGGCGCGGTAGGGGACATCGACCTCGAGGCCGGGGACCTTGATGGTGGCGACGCTATCGCCGGGCTTGAGGTTCTCGATCGTGGTGACGCGGCCGTCGGCCCGCCGGACGAGCGTGCCAAAGAGCAGGCAGTTCGAACCCCCACCCCCGCCACCTCCGCCCCCGCCTCCACCACCTCCTCCTCCGCCACCACCGCCCCCCGATCCTCCACCACCCGAACCGCCGCCTCCAGAGCCGCCGCTGCCCGATCCGCTCCCACCAGACCCGCCGCTGCCTGAGCCTCCGGACCCGCCAGAGCCGGAGCCACCGCTGCCGCCGGAACCCGACCCGCCCGATCCGCCCGAGCCGCTGCTCGACGACCCGCTCGACGAGCCCCCCGATGATCCCGACGAACTGCTCCCGCTCGATGACGACGAGCCCGACGAGGAACTCGCCGAACTCCCCGACGAGCCGGAGCCCGAGCCGCCGGGGCCGCCGGTGGTGGCCCACACCGGGATGTAGAGGAAGTACCGGCGGGGTTCGTCGCTCATCCCTTGTTCTCCTGACTCGGATTCGCGGGCTGATACCACCCGGCGGTGCTGACGGGCTTGCTGCACTCCGCCGCGGCGTCGGCCACGGCCTGTTCGAACCGCACGAACTCGAACGCCTTCAGGGCGCACGACTCGGGGTCGGGCGCACAGTTGAGCACGCGGAAGCGGTGCTGCTCGAAGTGCGGCTTGAGGGCCTCGAATCGCTTCTGGAGGCTCTCGTACAGGATGGTGTTGTGGCGGATCGCGTCCTTGCTTCGGTGCTCGTCGAAGGCGTAGCGCCGCTCGCGGTCCATCCTGAAGTCTGCGCCGAGCAGGTAGACCGTGCGGAAGCCCAGGTAGTGCAGCAGGTGCAGGGCCGCCAGCATGACGCTGCGTTTGCCCTTGATCCCCAGCGAATCGGTGTGTTCCCCGTCCTGACCCCAGTTGATGGTGTCGCTCTTGAGGAACCGGCTGTGGTCGAAATGGTCGCTGCGGCGGTAGAAGAGCACGCCCGGCATCTGTCGCACCTTGAACGCGCTGGCGCGGAACGACCCGTCAGGGTTCTGGACGCGCAGGCGCTTGTCGAAGTGCGACACGGGCACGATCTTCAGGATGCCGGGGTCCTTCCAGCCCGTGTCGATGAACCGACCGGGGTCATCCACGCACATCCACAGCGTCGGGCGGTGCAGCGACCACGCGTTGTTCACGGCCATCGTGACGATGCCGCGCCGGTTGAGTTGGGCCAGGTCGAGCGCCGAGAGCGAAGGCCCCGAGAGGATCAGGAACGCCGAGCGGCCCCTGTAGAAGTCGCACAGCGAGACGGAGTCGAAGTCGGCGGTGTAGAGGCGCACGCCGCTCCGCGCGGGCTTGCGCTGTTTGAGTCCCGCCTGCAATGCCGTGATGTCGCCACCATTCTCACGCATGGTTGAACACCCCCGCGATGTACCCCCCACGAGGATCGCCGAGTCCCTGGCGCACCGTGCCGACGCGGCCGATCCGGTCGAGCCACCACTTCAGCGGCCGCACCGTCGGGTGCAGGCCCTCGCCGTTGACCTTCGTCCTGCTCTCCCGCGTGCAGATCGAGAACACAAAGCCACCGCCCGGCACCGCAATCCGCCGCATCTCGTCGAGCACCTCGTCCACCTCCTCGGGGAGCAGGTGTTCCAGGGCGTCGAAGGCGGTCACCACGTCGGCGATGCCCGCGGAGACCGGCACGCGGTGCATGGGCGCGACGATGTCCGCTTCGGGGAAGGCGAAGTCGATGCCGAGCCCGTCGATCCCGAGCCGCCGCAGGTGCTGGATGAAGAAGTTCCGGCCGCAGCCGAAGTCCACGACGAAGCGAGGCTTCCATCCCTGCACCAGCCGGTACGCGAAACGCCCGTGGTTGGTCGAGCCGTAGGTGCCCCCGGCGTGCGCGGCCAGCGCAAGGTACTTCTTTCGCTCGTGCTCGCGCCGGGCTTCGAGGTCCACGGGGAGGTTCTCGTGGGGGTTGGGGTCAGACATAGAGCCACACCGGGACATCGAACTCGACCAGTTCCATTCCGTTGAGGGCCTGGAACGCCCAGACCGTCCCGCCGCGCGTGTCGCGCTCGGCCACCATCTCGATCGCGACGCCTTTGAGGATGGGGCGGAGCATCGGCACCGCGGCCTTGCGCGGGCAGTAGCCCGCGGGGTCGAGGGGTTCGAGTTGCCCCGGCACGAAGAGCGACCGCAGGCCGCCGAAGCCGTCGGTGCCTTCGGGCTCTTCCTCCGGCACGTCGCTGTGATGGCTCTCGAACCTGTTGATGGCCCAGCGCGACGGGTCTTCCTCGCCGCCCGCGCCCTTGGACGACAGACCTTCCTCCAGCGCGATGTACCGCCCGAATGTATCGCTGCCGGGGTCGCCGTCGATCGCGGCCTCGGTCCACGGGTAACGCCAGCGGAATCGCTCGCCCTCGATCTCGCGGGCCTCGCCGAGGATGGCGACGATGCGACACCCGCGCGGGCGGCCCACCTCGACCAGCGCCCACTTCTCGCCGACACCTTCCTCCTTCCAGAGGATGGCGGCGCTCCCGGAGCCCACGGACGTGAGCACCGTCTCATCGCGCGCGACCTCGGCGAACGCGTGCTCCTCGTCCTCGATGAGGATGCGTGCGGGCGTGACGCCGTGGACGACGCACAGGCCGACCTCGCCCTGCGGGATCGGCTCGCGCGCGATGGCGAAGGAGCCCGCGCGCGTCGTGTCGGTCGGCGTGATGCCCTTGAAGGCCAGGCGGTTCTGGAAGGACTTCTCGGGGCCGTCGTCATCGGGGGCAAAGAGCGGGCCGTCGATGGCCAGGGCGTGGTAGCGATCCAGGTCCGCGCCGCTGTCATTGCGGACGGCGACGACGCCGCCGCCGATGAAGACGCCCGCCGTCCCACAGTTCCCCGGGCGCGGCGGTCCTGCTGGCGGCGCTTGGTCTCCAGCGCCGCATCGACAAAGGCGTTGTACGCCCGCGCAGGAATGCGGAGCGGATCGCCGGGCCGGACTTTGCGGAGGTCGTCACCCATTCGTCATCCCAACTGCAGCGCCGCGAAACTCCCGCTCTCGTACACGCGCTCGACGTAGGCCGCGATGGGGCGCTTCACCAGCGCCTTGGCGGCGGTGTCCTCCTGGTCGCTGTAGCGCACCCACAGGTACTCCCACCCCTTCTTGTTGATGCCGTTGATCGGGCCGACCGACAGGCCCGTCACGTTGGGGCTGGCGGCGAAGCGGTACGTGATCTCCCAGTCTGCCTCATCGCCGCTGCCGCGCTTCGCACCGCTCGCGCCCAGGAAGAGCACCTCGCCGGGCGCGAAGCCCCGGAAGCCGTCGCCGTTGACCTTGCCGGTCAGGTTGAAGAGCACGCCCTTGTACGCGCCGGTGATCTGCGCGTCGGGCTTGTAATGTGTCTCGGCGAAGTGGTAGACGGGGACGGTGATGTCGATCCCCTCGACACCGTCGGCGCTCACGCCGATCGCCCCCTGGAAGTCCGGCGCAACCCCCCCTCCCATGCCCGGCGCGGGGACGCGCTGCACGGTGGCCAGCGACTGGGTGATGTGCTGCGTGCCTCCGCCGGTGTCGAACTGGAAGGTGGACTCGCCGGTGGGTGGGCCGCCCCCGCCGCCCGAGAGCGCGTAGCGGACGACGCCGTCCCACAGGCCCGGCCCGAGGGGCTCGACCTGCACGCTTTGGCGCGGCAGGTTGGCGTAGTTGGCGGGGGCCTCGGCCTCCAGCGCATCGCGCGCGGCGATGTCGTTGTCCGTGCCCAGCACGATGTACGCGAGCTCCGCCGAGGAGTTGCTCCCCGTGACGCTCTTGACGAGTCGGCGTGACTCGAACTTTTCTCGCACCTCGATGGGCATCTCTGATTCCTACCTGTGCGTTCCAACCCGTAGAATGGGCCGATGTCCGCAAGAGCCCGACTACACCTGTGGACTGCCTGGTCGCTCTCCGGTCTGGCCACCGCAACGCTCGCCATCTGGCTTGTCAGTGGTTGGTATTGGCTGAGTTGGTATGGCGGCACGGGATGGCGCGTGGTCGTTTCTCGTGGGTGCGTTGGCTTCCTCCATCCGTCCCACCCGCCAGTCGCAGGATGGGAGTTGACTCACATCGAGTTCAAGATGAACCTCGGCTACCTGTGGATGGACGATGTCCGATGGCTTCCGATATGGCCTTTCGGTTTGGCAGCGGGACTTGCGGCCGCGACTGCTTGGTGGTATCTGTGGCGAGCTTCGATCCGTCGCGTCCACCTGCGATGTTCGTCCTGCGGCTACGACCTGCGCGGATTGACGCATGCGATCTGCCCAGAGTGCGGCACACACTCTGCCTGACCTACTGGTTGGCAGTGTTCTGGTCATGTGAAAGCAAGTCCTCCCGTCCCCGCCGCGTCGGCCAGACGCTTAGTGTGCCGGGCCGTCTGCTCCGTGGCCCGGGCCGTGCGCTCGGCGGCGTCGTTCCCCGCGGCCAGGCCCTGAGCGCCCGCCGCGTTGAACGTGCCGCGCACGCTGATCCCCTTGGCGAGCAGGTCGCCGAGGCCAGAGATGCGGTCCTCGAACTCTGCCATGAGGTCGCGCGGCGATCTGGAGGGCCCGCGCTCGGCGTCCGCCGCCTCGCGTTTGCGCCGGGCTTCCTCGATCGCGGCGGCGAGGCGCTCCTTCGCGGCGTCCAGTGCCGCCTGCGACTGCGCGATCCCCGCCTCGGTGTCCTTTCGCAGGGCTTCTTGGGCGTTCTCGAAGTCTTGCCCGATGGCCGCGAGCGTGGCCTCGTGGATGGCGGCCGCCTGCTCGCGCTCGGCGGCGCGGCGTCGCTCCCGCGCGGCCACATCGCGCTGCGCGGCGTCCTCCAGTTCGATCAGCCGCGATTCGAGTTGCTGGTCCACCGCCTTCTTGGCGGCGTCCACATCCAGCCCGGAATCGAACAACCCCTGGATCTCCAGCATGCGCTTGGCGACCCACGACGACGCGGACTCCCAGACCTGCTGGAACCCGGTCGTGAAGTTCGTCCAGGTCTTGCTGAGGAACGCCGTGGTCTCGATCCACGCGACCTCGATGGCGTGGAAGCCGATCTCCGCGGCGGCGAGAGCCCCGTGCCACATCGACTGGGCCGTGCTCACGAAGAACTGCTTCGCCCCGAGCCACGCCTTGTTCAGCGCCGCGACGCCCTGCTGCCAGATGACCTTGAGCGACAGCCATAGGACCTCGGCCGCGAGAGCGATGTCCCCGGCAGCCAGTGCATCGGAGATGCCACCGATGACCTTGGTGGCCCAGTCGCGCAGGCGGGTAAACTGCTCGCCAAGCCATTCGAGTGCGGCCCCGCCCGTGCCGCTGGTGACCAGGAGCGCTGCGCCAAGACCGACGACGGCGGCGACGACCAGCCCGATTGGGCTGAGCAACGCCGCGACGGCGGCCCCGACCAGCCCGAACACAGCGCCGATGCCGGAAACGATGCTGGCCAGCACTCCCAGCGCCGCGCCGACGCCGGAGATGACCACGCCCAGGCCGATGAGCGCGGCACCGACGACCACGACGCCCGCCGCGATCTTCAGCGCCCACACGACCAGGTCCTTGTTGCGCTTGATCCAGTCTGTGGCGGTGACGATGACGCGCGTAATGCGCTGCGAGAGTTCCTTGATCGTGGGCGCGAGTGCCCCGCCAATGGCGAATACACCCTGCTTGACCACGCGCCAGAGGATGTTGAGCGTGTCGTTGAGTTCCGCGGCGTCCTTGGCCGTCTGCGTGCTGACGGTCAGACCCAGGCTGCGGGCCTGCTGCTGAAGTTCCTCGATCCCCGCCGCGCCTGACGAGAGCAGGGGCAGGAGTTTCGTTCCGGCGCGCCCGAAGATCTCCATCGCCAGCGCGGTGCGCAACGCCGGGTCGGTGACTTGCGCGAGGCGGTCGGCGAGACGCTTGAACTGCTGGTCCGGCGAGAGGCCCGCGAGGTCGGCCACGGACAAGCCGAGTAGCGAGAGCGCCTGTTGTGCGGTCGCCGAGCCCTTCGCCGCGTCCACCAGCGACCGCTGCATGAACTTCAGGCCGTTCTCAAGCGTCTCCAAGTCCGCCCCGGACTGCTCGGCGGCGAAGCCCAGCTCGCTCAGGGCCTCGGCGCTGACGCCGGCGCGCAGGCTCATCTTGTCCAGGGCGTCGCCCATGCCGGCGAAGACCTTCACGCTCCCGAGCAGCGCCGTGACCGCCGCCGCGCCGATGCCCGCCAGCCTCGTGCCGGCGCTTCGCAGCCCCTGGCCGAAGGCCTCCAGTCGCTTCTGGGCGCGGCGAAGCCCGGCGCTGAGTTTGTCGCTCACGCCGAGCTCGACGAACGCCCGTCCCGCCCGGATGCCCCGCGTGTCGGCCACCGATTACGCTCCCTTCCTGATCGAGTTCCGCCACAGCAGCGGCAACTTGGGCCGCTCCTTCTCCAGCGCCGGGGCCATGAACGGCCGCGCGGCGATCTTGACCTTCCGTGATGTCAACCTTCCCTTGCGCCTGGTATGCACGACCGTCTCACCGCCGTGTTCCAGTGCCCGCGGCGCGGTGTACTTGGCAAACCCAACCGGCCCCACCACGACCGAATCGCTCGCGCGGTCGTACCCGAAGAGGATCAACTTCCGCAGGCTGCCTTCGTGCGAGTATGGCGGCTTGCCCGGCGGGGCGGTCCCCTTGCGCTTGCGGATGCTGGTCTTCGCCGCCGTGCGGATGAACGCCCCAGCCTGGCTGAGCACCTTGCGCTTGGCCGAGTCCATCGCCCGCATGACGACGTGCCGGTCGAAGAACATGTCCTTGATCCGCATGGTGATCACCGCTCACCACCACCCAGCACGCGCCGGATGAGGGCCAGGAGCGACTGCCGCTTCGCCGGCGGGATGTCCTCGAGGTTCTTCTGCGCGCGGTGCGCGGCCCGGCGCAGTTCCGTGGGCGTAAAGAGCATGTCGAGTGTCGCGTGCCGCCCATCACAGACCACCTCGCCGCGCGTGGCGAAGTAGTCCGGGCTGGCGGCAGGGTGCTGGTACGGTGGCTTGTTGGGGACTCGGACAAAGCGTCCGGGGACGATCTGCATCGGTGGTTCCTCCTTGAATCAGGCTTCCGACATATCGCGGCCGGTCTCCAGGCCCTTGTTGAACGACGCCTCCTTCTCCTTTCGGAGTCGGCCCGAACCGATGAACAACCCGACGATGCCGGTGAGCGCCGGCAGCGCCGGGCCGAGCACGGGCAGGCCCGCAACCGTCGGGCCGACGGTGTCGAGGGCGGAGAGCGTGAGCTGCCCGAGCAGCCCGCGGACTTCACCAGCGCGCTGGATGTTGCCCTTCCACTGCGCGCCGGTGGCCTGCACCTGGTTGAACCATTGCTGGTACTCGACCTCCGCCTCGTTGAGGCTGAGCGTCGAGCGCAGGCCCGTGGTCTGCTGGATCGCGTTGGGCGTCTTGACCTTGACGAGGTCGCCCAGGTCGATCCCGGCGCACGAGGCGAGCACGAGCGCCAGCAGGATCAGGCCGACGAGATAGACGACGTGGCGGGTGGAGAGTGAACCGAGGAACTTCATCCGTGAGCCTCCTTGGGCAGGTCGGGGAACTTGCCGTCGATGAACACGTCTCTGAGGACCGAGACGGGAACCGTGATTGGGCGTTGACGTGCTTGGTGTGCGAATGGGTCGAAGTCGCTGGGCTTGAACGATCGCGAGCGCTTGGGGTCGCGGTGCAGGTTGGCGATGACCGAGAGGCACGACGAAGCGATGGACCAGTCGTGCCGCTGCCGCCCTTCGTGCATGTCCATCAGCTCGCGGAGCGTCAGGGGGCCGGGATCGACGCCGACGGCTCCGGCACAGTGCCAGACGAGTCGCCAGGCGTCGGCGGCGGTGGGTTCGCTTCCGCGAGGGCGCTCTCCGCGATCCGGTCCAGCTCCCCGCTCTGGATCAGGTGATCGATCCGTCGGGTCGCCAGGTCCCGCGCCTTGTCCATCACCTCTCGCGTGGCCTGGAGCACCCGCCCGAGGTTGGCCCGGTCCCTCGGGCTCGGGCAGAAAGACACGAGCTCCTCCAGCACCGCCGCGGTAGCGTGCTCAATGGCGTCGCCCGCCATCGCCCGGCCGAAGTCCTCGTCGGAGATGGACTTCGCGTCCGCCTCCGGCTTGCACAGCGCGTAGACCACGTCGCACAGCAGGACCGGGTCTCGGACGAGCCGCTCGATGAGCCCGCCTGATCCCTCGATCGGCTGCATGAGGTCCACGCGTACCAGGCCGCGCACCCGTTTGAGCGCCGCGACGTTGATCTCGACCTGCCACTGCCTGCCCGCGTTGTCGGTAAATGCCCGCATCCGTGCCTCCTGACTGATTGCCGTGTGAGTTAGCCGCCGATCCATGAAGGCGCCGTCGTCGAGTACGTCACCTTCGCCGTGACCGAGACGGTGATGGCCTCTTCGAGTGCCTCGCTACGCGAGAAGTTGGTGATCGAGAAGTCCGCCTGAAGACCCTGGCCGCTGGTCCCGTCGAGGACCTGCAGGCCAATGACGGTGTTGTTGAAGAAGGCGTTCTTGATGGCGGTGAAGCCCGCGTCGGCGGTGTCCCACACCATCTCGAACTCGACGCTCGCCTCCTTGAGCGTGGCGACGGTCGCCCGCCACCCAGCGTTGGCGCGCGTAGTCACGTCGGCCTCGCCCGCTTCGAGATTGAGCGTCACGTCGCGGGTGTTGCCCAGCGCCGTCCAGGAGCCGCCGCCCGCCTGTCCGCCGGCCTTGTACTTGAGGGCGGCCTCCATGCCCAGTTTGATCGCCATCGCCGTTCTCCTTGCCTCTCGTGGGGGTGTCTAGCCGCTGTGTCCGACCACGTACACGCACTCGCCGCTCTTGCTCTTGATCTCAATCCGCGAAAGGTCCACGCGCTCCAGCCGGTACTGCGCCCCGGGCGGGATCAACAGTTCCTTGCCGTCGGTCCCCTTGAGCGTGGCGTCCTGCGTGTTGGTGTGCGCGAACGTCAGCGTGCACGTCGCCACCAGCGGCGTCGCCGAGAGCGATGCGTAGGTGCTGTCCAGGTCGATCTTGAGCGCGATGAAGTTCCGCATTGCTTACCTCCGCACCCGGTACGTGACGCTCAGGACGCTCGTGAAGACCCGATGCTGCTCCAGCGATTCGCTCGACACCACGGGCTCGTGGGCGATGCCCACCCATGCTGCTTCGGGCGCACCGGGAAGCCTCGTCAGCCGCAGGCGGTCGGCGATCTCCTCGGCGAGGTCGAGCAGGGCGTCGATCTCGGCTTGCTCGTTCTCGGCTGGCAGCTTCTGTTGCACGCCCACGTCGATGACGCACTCGAAGATGCTGCTGTCGCGGCTGGAGGCGGAGATGCCGACCGTCCGCGGCACGACCGACACGCGCTGGTCCTTGAGGTCCTCCAGCGTGAAGGCGGGCTGATAGACCCGCGCGGCGGTCACGGGGCGCGTGTACGTCCCGGCGTTGATGTGCGCGGCGACGGCGTCGGCGATAGCCGCGATGGTGCTCACTGGCCACCCCTTCCGTTGAGCCGACCTTCCAGGTACGACACTCGCCGCTCGATCGACTGGTACTCGGTCCGCAGCGTCCTTGCCTCGCCGAGGAACTCGTCCAGCCGCTTCTCGACCTGCTGGAGCTTGGTGGTGACCACGCCCCACTGGATCGTCATCGCGCCGGCGGCGAGGATGATGGTGACGAGCACGCCCGCCCACCTCGCTCCACCATTGAGCCTGGTCCCGTTCTGTGCGTTCGACTCTGCCATCACGTCTCCGTGCCGATGTGCTTGGTGTGAATCCGAAAAGTCCTGCGGTACGGGTCGCTGTAGCGGAACGGCGGCTGCCCGCCCGCCCCCCAGGCGCGTTGACCTCGTACACGAACACCTGCGACCCAACCTGCTCCCGCACCTGATCGCCGGCCTTGGGCTGGATCGGGCCTGCGCCCAGGTCCAGATCCGCCGCGCGGATGAGGTAATCCCGCGATTCGACGCGGTGGATCAGGCCCGCCTCATCGGCCTGCTCGAACTCGGTGCGGCCGATGGTGGCCTGCACCTCTTTGGCGTCGCTCCCTCGCTTGTAGACCACGGTTCGGCTCATGTGCCGATGCCGCTGGTCGTCGAGGAACGCCGCGCCTTGTTCGAGCAGGTCACCCATGAGCGCCTCCGGTGGGGGGGTGGGGGTTACTGCGACATCCGGATGCGAACACTCGTGTCGGCGTCGGCCGCGGCACGCACGGCCTTGCCGATCACCTTGTTGCCCGAGGCGGTCTTGGTGGCGACCTTGTTGGTCGCGTCCCAGTAGGCCAGCGTGCCGACGGTGAACGCCGTGCCCGCGCCAGTGGCCTTGGGGAAGTCGAACACCCCCTGCACCGCCAGCGAGCCGAGCTGGCCCGACTTGAGATCGACGCGCGTGGTGCCGACCAGGTCGCCTTGTACGACGACCGTGCCCGCGGGGATGTCGGCCCCGGGGGTGTAGTCGATCGCTGCGCCTTCCTGTACGAACTTCGTCGTGGACATCTGTGATCCTCCGGAGCCGGGCTCGCCCGGCTCGCCTGGTGTAACTCCGCCGCCCTCGATGACGTCGCCCATGGGGTTACGCCTCACCCTTGCTCTTGACGCCTCCGCGCGGGTCCTGCAGCGCCACGCCGAAGTCGTGGTACCCGCGCATCTGGATGCCCAGACGGTTGAAGGCCTGTTCAGCCGTCTCGATGGTCGGGGCTTCCTGCCCGTTCAGGAATGCCATCTCGACGATCGGCAGATCACTTGCGTCCGCCAGCAGGTACCACGCCTTGGTGGAGTTGCCGGTGAACTTGGGGTTGCCGAGATAGCGGCTGACCTCGACACGGAACTTGCCCTGGTGCGGGTTGGTGATGGGGTACTTGGCCGCGGCCGTGTTGTCGCGCAGCTCCAGGCTCTTGAAGAGCTGGCTCCCCATCGCCGAGAGTGCCGTTGGCACCAGTAGGATCGAGGGCAGCACGCCGATGGGCTTGCCGTCGGAGTCCACCTGATCCATGAAGGCGACCTCGGCCTTTGTCAGCCCGTCGATCCCCAGCGCCGTGTCCGCCCCCGTGATGTAGTTCTTGTTGCCGACCGTGAAGAACCCGCTGTTAGCCATGAACGCGGCCCAGAAGACCTCGTTGATGGTCTTGCCCGAGCCCGAGCCGAGCTTCCGCGGCACCGTCGTGATCGCGCCCAGGTCGTCGTTGATGATGTCGGTGCGGTCGATCGAGAGCATCAGCGCGTACGTCTCGGCCTTGTTGGAGTAGGACTCCTCGCCGAGCGTGCCGTGCTTGATCTCGCCGCCCGGGGCGACCTTCTCGTACCCGTCATTGCCGGTGAGGCGGTAGCTGGTCACAGTCTTGAAGTCGGTGACGCTACGGACAGCGCAGATGTTCCGCCAGACGCGCTCGACGCTGAAGAAGCCCTCCAGCAGGAACTTGTTGGCGACGTTGGAGAGGATGCCCGAGATGCTGATCGTGCTGTTGCCGACCGAGGCCTCGATGTGGCGGCCGAAGGCAGCGTCCATCACGCCATGCCAGTCTCGGAAGGTGCGCCCCGAGTAGCCGTTGGCCCACGCGGCGTGCAGGAGCAGTTCCTGCAGTCCCATCGTGCGGCCGAATGCCCGGCTCGCGGCTTCGAGGTCACGCTCGTTGCAGTGCTTCTCCGGATTCTCCAGGCGGCCCGAGAGGATGCACGCGGCCTCGAGCACATTCTGCGTAACGCCCGCGTGGCCCTGCGCGTGGATCGCCGGACCGGCGGGCGGCTTGGGACGGCTGGCGCGCAGCACCTCCAACTCCGTGCGCGTGGCGTCCCATCCCTCGCGGATGGCCTGCGATTCGATGCCCGGGTGCGTCCCGCCCCCCGCGGCGCACAGACGCCGGATGGCCGCGATCCGGTCCGTCTCGGCGGCCATCTGGGCACGCAGGTCGCGCACGGGATCGGGGGTTCCCGCGCTGCTGCTGCCCGGCACCGTCTCACCACCGGCGGTACCGCCATTGTCGCTACCACCCGCCCCCACAGCCTCACCTGAAGCCGCGATGCTTGCGGTCGTCCCGCCGTCGGCACCAAGGTCTACGAAACTGATCTCGCCGAGCGTGGCGCGGCGGACGATGTTCAGGGGTCCCTGCACATCGCGGCCGTTGACCGTCGCGGACTGGTTCTCGCGGAGGAACTCGAAGGCCTCGACGCTTGCGCCCACGGACGCCTGCCACGGGAACCCGTTGCGCGCCGACGCCACAACCTCCTTGGCCGCGTGGGTGTCGCGGGAGATCACGCCGGAGGCGACGAGCTTGCCTTCCTCAACGGCGACGGCACTGGTGTGCCCAACGCCGGCGGACGCATCGTGACCGAAGCGGATCGGGCGGTACTGCGAGGGGATCGCAAGGCCCGCCAGGTCGATGACGACCGGGTGCCGCCAACCGGCGACCTTCATGGGGCCGCCGGTGTAGGCGACCATCCGGAACTTCGGCAGCGCCGCGTTCGGTCCTGCGTCCTCGCCCGCGACGATCTCAAACTCCGCCTGCGCGGTCAGGGAGAGGCTCGTGTGCGGGGCAGCCGCCGCGTCGGCGTCTGCGGCTTTCTGGGCGCGGATGACCAGCGGGTGGTCGTTGAAGACGATGGTGTCAGATGGCATGGGCTTCGGTCTCCTGTTCCTCGTCACGCCTCGGGGCGGACTCCTGCTGTGCGGTCGTGGTGAGCGGGAGCCCGAGCTCGGCCATGAGCGCGAGTTCCTTGGCCCGCTGACGGAGCTCGTCCTCCCAGTCGCGCCCCTGGCGGGCGAACTCGTGGGCGAGCGTGGTGGTGTGGTTGGCCAGGCGCGTGGCCTGGGCCGTGGCTTCCTTGGCCGGGTCGACGTGCTCGACGCCATCCCAGAACCAGGTGTGAGGCGTCGCCGCTCCGCGCACCCGCATCGACTGCGGGAGCAGCCCTTCGACGAGGGTTGCTTCGTCAAGCCAGGCCCGGAGCAGGCGGTCGAGGACCGCCAGCCGCAGGTGATGCTGGTCGACGCGCAGACTCTTGAAGTACGTCTGGTGGTCGAGGCGTCCGCTCGCGTAGTTGTAACCGGAGGAGTTGCCCGCCGCGACGTTGAAGGGCATGTTCAGGCAGCGTGCGATCTCGTTGAGGATCTCGCGCTTGAACTCGGCGTAGCTCGTGGTCGGCTGCTCGGCGTGGACCTGGCCCAGCTTCCAGCCGCCGGGCAGCACGGTCGCCATGCGCTTCTCGAGCTCGATCTCGTCCATCGGCTCCAGCGGGTCGGCCTCGCCGTTGGCGGGGGCGTCGGTGTAGAGCACCGCTGCGAAGTCGGCGGCGGTCTCGGCGGCCGCGATGACGGCGAGGGTGTACCGCCGCAGCTGCGCGAACAGCGGCAGCGCGGGAGTGATGTCCGGAACGCCACGCAGTTGACCGGGCCGATCGGGCCGGAAGTAGTGCAGCACGCTGCTGGCCGGGAGCGTGTCGAACGCGGGGTCGGCACCTGCGCCCGGACCGGCCCAGTTGCTCACATCCCCCGGGTGCTGGCGTAGCACGCGGTACGCGGCGGGGAGTCCGTAGGCGTCGAGCACGATGCCGTCGGCATCGCCCGGGAGCGCACGGGCCGCCCGGCTCCACGGCAGGTGTGGTGATGCCACCTGCTCGGGCTCGATCAGCCGTAGGTCGAGCTTGACGGTCGAGTCGATGCCGGGGCTGCTGACCAGGAGCCCGAAGGCCTCGCCGCTCTCGGCGCGGGCCATCCGCATGGTGCGGAGCTTGCCGGGCAGGTCGATCGCCGCCGCCCACGCCTCGAAGAGCACCTCGACGCGCCGGTTCGCGGCCGCGTCGTCGGTGAGCATCTGCAGCCGGGGGCCGGTGCCGACCGTGTCGTTGGCAAGCGTGAGGACGATGCCCTTGGCGTAGGAGTTGTTGGCGACTTCGTAGCGCGCCCGGTTGCGGAGGACGCGTCGCACCTCGGGGTTGATCGCGGCGTTGGGTGACAACCCATCGGCGTTCGCCCAGTGCCTGCGGTTGTCGGCGGTGGTCTGCGCCGAGTCGAACTTGGCAACGACCGGGCGACGGCCGCCGCCCCCCCGACGCGACCCGCGTCCGTGCGGGTCGGGGGGAAGCGACGTCACCGGGGAGGGAGATGCTCCTCGCGTCTCACGTCCGACCCGGCTCATGATGTTGGCGATGGCTTTCAGCATGAGTGGTTCAGACGGAGCCGGGCGGGACGATCTTGCCGAACTTGATGCCGAGGCCGGGCTTCCTCGCGGCGTCCTTGGACGCGAGGTAGCGGTCGGCCTCGATCTGGTCCTTCAGCGGGTGCTGCTCGACGGACTGACCGTCCACCGACGCCTTCGCGGGCTGCGACGCGTTGTCGCGGATGGCTTGGTCGAGGTTGGGGGCGGGGTCGGGCATGCAAGTACTCCGGGCGGCGAAGAGAGGACGCTCGCCACGGCTGCCTTTATGCAAAAGCCGATCGTGGTGTGGCGCACCTCGGCGATCAACGCGGCGTTTGTTCCACCGGTAGACCCCAGGGCAGTGATCGATCTCAGCGTGACTCGCGAGCCAGCACCACGCACATCGGTGCGGCGCTCATGCGCCGATGTGCTCGCTCGTCGTCACGCGCCGGCCGCAATGGCGACACTGCCGCCGGCGACGGATCGTGCCAACCGGGGTCGCGCGGGTGTAGATCACCTCGAAGTGCTGGCAACCACAAGTCGGGCAGACGAGTCCCCTTGGCTTTGCATCCTGCTTCGGCGGCGATTTGGGTGTCATCGCGTCCGCTCCTTCAACGCCGACAGCTTCAGCCGCGGCCGAGCGGCGACCTTCGTGTCCGTGCCGAAGAGCACCGCTCCCTCCATCGACGCCGCGACCGCTGAACCCACTAGGCCGTCCAGCCAGTGGTTGTCGAGCCCCTCCACGCGGAGTTTCCACTCGTCCACGGTGCGGCCACGTCCTTCGGTCTTGACCCGGTACTCGCTGGTCAGATGCTCGGCCAGCAATCGGTGTGGCTCGGGCTTGCTGCCGTATAGCGAGAGGCACCCCGGATCGCCCATCGGCACGGCGAGTCGCGCATGCACGAACGACTTCCAGTAGTTCGTGTCGAACACGATGTGTCGCACGCTGCGTTTCCCGTTTACCACCGGCACGCGCCAGTTGAGCCCGACGCGCTCGCCACGCTTGCGCTTGTAATCCGAGAACGGGATGCTCGACGCCCCGACGTACCGCCCGTGGCTCGGCATCAGCACGCCCGCGTGCGGGCTCTGGCGGCAGAACTGGTAGACCACGTCCGTGGACGAACCCCAGTTCGCATCGATCAGACAGCGGTCGATGCGCACCATCGCGCCGTCGTCACGCCGCCACTCGCGGGCGAGGTAGGCTTCGGCGAGCCGCTCCAGCCCCGCATAGATCGCCCCTTCGACGCCGGCGCGGGGCGCAGCGTTCGCCAGCGTCCGCCGCATGTCCCGCAGCGTGAAGTACGCTGACTTCTGGTCTGGCTCGGTGCCATAGTCGATGACGTACCCGGTGAAGTCGTCCTCCCACGCCGCGACCAAGTAGAACAGCGCCTTGCCCTGCACATCCACGAACATCGTCAGCCGCGTGCAGCCGATGGGGACCTCGGCGCGGGCATGCCCGTTGCCCTTGGCCGCGATCTGGTCGGCGCTGAGCAGGTCGTCCGCCGCCTGGACCTCGGGCAGCGGCTCGTTCTGGTACTCCGCGAAGAACGCCGCTTCGTTCTGGAGCTTGAGGTTCATCGCGTGCTGGAGCGCCGAGAGCTCGTCGTGGTTGAAGCGCTCGGGCCACGCGATCACCGCGCCCTCGTCCATCGCTGTGCGGTGCTGCTTGTAGAACTCCGTGGCCGCCTTCATCCCTCGGTCGTTCCGCAAGCCCTCGGCCCGCACCTCCGCGTACCGCTGCCACAACGCCTCCCGCGCGGGGAAGGCGTACACCATCTTCGTCCGCTCGCCCTGCCACTGCGGGTGCTTGTCCCGGTCAAGGATGCGGTCGGCCAGGTCGTCGGGGCGGACGACCGTCAGCGTCATCAGCCCGGCGATCTTCTTCCCCGGCCCCGCGAGACCGAGAATCGCGCCTGCCAGGATGCGCTCCCGGTTGGCGCACTGCGACGGGGACCGGGCGCTCTCGTCCGTTTGCGGATCGTCGATCAGCACGAGCGAAGGCCGCGCCGATGTGCCATCTGCCCGCTTGTGCTTCATGCCGCGGATGCGACCGGTGATGCCCGCCACGCGGATGATGGCGCCCGCTCCCGGTGAGCCCGGGATCGTCGGCAGCACGATCTCTCGGGCTGTCCACCCGATGTGCGTCTGCTTCCCCTGGTAGAGCTGCCCCGAGGCCCGTTGGTGGATGCCCTCCAGCGAGCGGATCGGGTGGCAGACCTCGGGGAAGTCGCCCGCGAGCAGTTCGCTGTTCTCCAGTTCCGCCTTGATCGATTCCAGCATCCCGGCGGCGTGCTCTTCATCGGACCCGATGAGCGCCACGAAGTCGCGGTGGCCGTAGAGCATCGCCCACAGGCACGCCACCTCGCAGAGCGAGGTCTTGCCGCTGCCGCGCGGCATCGCCATCGCAAAGAGCCCGCCCTCAAGCACAGCCTGCTCGATCTTGGCTACCACCCGCAGGTGATCGGGGGACCAGGGGAGATGGAATGTCAGCGCGAAGTAGGCATCGCAGAAGTACCGGAAGTCCCGGGCCGCCTTCTCCTTCCGAGCCGCATCAGCAACCGGCGGCAGATCACCGATGTCACGCCCCGAGAGCGAGAGCATGGCGTTGCGCTGCCGCGCCCGCTCCTTCATCGCCTCGTATCCGGTGAGCCCGTCCGGCTCGCGGGCCGCTTCCGCGATTGCCTCGTGCCGCGTCGTCACCAGCCACGCGACGTACCGGAACAGATCCACCTTCCCCGCGTCGCCATCCGCCGCGACACGGAACCCCGCGCGCGTGCGATGCCGGTGGAGCTGCCGCTCGCTGACGACCTCGCCCAGCGGCGTGCTGTTGAGCAGCCGAGCGAGCTCGCCGGGCCTGAGTTGGCGCGGGTCAATCGCCACCTGCACCCCCCACGGACATCTCCTTCACAAGCCACGCGGCGTAGTGCACGAGGTTGAGCGTCCCGCCCGCGTTCGTCGGCGCGCCAGCGTCGATGTCCGCGCGGAGCATCGCCTCGGTGACTGGCTTGCCGCCCAGCCGCGTCAGCACACGTGCGGCGTCCGCCACGGGGAGCGCTGCGGGGTTCAACCGGGACATCCCCTGTGCCGGTCCGCCGTCAGGGCCCGAACTAGGCGCGTGTTCGGGAGTCATGCCGCACCTCCCGGACCTGCACATTCCGCCACTTGCCCACATGTTTCGCGTAGTTGCCCACAACGGGCAGATTCTCGGCGAATCCTCGCGGAATGGCCTTGCAGTTCCCGCGATGTCACGGCTTCATGTGTCACAACGCGGGGCAGAACCCCGCGACGGAGACCAACGCGATGAAGACCAGCACGAAGAACGCCGTCGGGATCGCCAGCGCCCTGGGCCGCCGGGGCTTCACCGTCGCCAGCGTCGAGGTCCACACCCCCGACGGCCGCACATGGGCGATCGATACCACGAACACAGGCGGCTTCCGCCTCTTCGAGATCGACCCCGACGGCCGCGACGGGCCAAACGAGCACGACGCGGTCGAGGGCGATACCTGGACCGCCTCCGACCTGATCGATTACCTCGCGGCGGTCGGTGAACCCAAAGCGCCGCCGACCGGTGACGGCAACCCCCACTCGATCCACCCGACCCCCTGAAGCCCGCGTGTTGCGGGCTTCGTTGTTTACCAGAGCACCACGCACCCCCCACACAGGAGCACGACCATGACGAACCACAAGAACACGAAGCCAGAACCCGCCGCCGCCGAGGTGTACGCCGCGCGGCGGAACGACATCGCCCGCCTGCTCGACGTGCTGAGCATGCACCTCAACATCAACGACAAGGAGCACGCGGCCGCCCCGACCAACTGGGGACTCGTCGGCAACCTCAGCAAGGTCCGCGAAGACCTTGTCAACCTGGTCGGGTTCATGGCCAACATGGACCCCGAGCACGTCGAGGAGTTTCTCAAGGGGGAATGAGCACGCACCACGCGAAGGAGCACACCCATGAACATCAAGACGATCGTGATCGCAGGCCAGCGCGGGGACATCGAGATCACCCGCAACGACGACGGCGCGTACGTCATGGAGGGCGAGGTCTGCATCGCCGCGTTCAAGCGGGACGATGACCGCGACGCCCGCTACGCCAAAGCCGCCGAGGTCGCCAAGGCGGTCTACGGGACCGACCGGCGCGGCCGCGCCGCCGCCACCAACTCGATGATCCACGACGTGCTCTACGAGATCGAGCGTGTCGCCGGTTGCTAGCCGCTGCGCGGCGACGCGGGGAACCGCGCCAGCCACGCTTCCCCGCCGCAACGTGCGGCGGTGTTCCGCACCACCATTCTGGAGATGACCATGAGTACGAAGACCAAGAAGGCCGCGAAGCCCCGCACCCCCAAGATGTCCAAGAGCGCCGCCCGCGCCGAAGGGGCGGCCAAGACGGACCGCCTCCGCAAGGCGGCCCTCGCCGAGATTAAGGACCGCATCGACGGCAAGCCCGCCGCCCCGGTGAAGGGCAAGGGCGAGAAGGCCGCGAAGCCGCCCAAGGCTGCGAAGACCCCGAAGCCCGCGAAGGAAGCCAAGCCGAAGCGCGTCAGCGCCCTCGACGCCGCCGCGCAGGTGCTCGCCGCGTCCGAGGTGCCGATGCGGGCGACGGAGATGATCGCCGCGATGGAAGCGAAGGGCCTGTGGAAGAGCCCCGGCGGCAAGACCCCCGAAGCCACGCTTTACGCCGCCATTATCCGGGAAATCGCCGCGAAGGGGACGGCCGCCCGCTTCAAGAAGCACGAGCGCGGCGTCTTCGTCGCCCCCCCACGCGGGAAGGGGGCCTGACCCATGTCCGCCACGCACCCCAGCGAAGCGCAGCTCGACGCCGTCCTTCAAGCCGCTCTGTACCTGCTCGGCGCGCGGCAGGACCAGATGCTCACCATCGAGGAGTGGACCGATCTCGCCCGAGCGGTCGCTGCCTGCCAAGGCCGCAAGACGGCGGAGTACCTGACCGACCGCGACCTCGATGACATCGCCGAGCGGTACGCCCTTGACTGGCACGAGGCGACCGACGGCCCGCTTCCCACGCTCGACGAAGAGTGAGGCGAGCATCACGCCTTGCCTCCAGCCGCGACCTTCTTCCGGGTCGCGGCTTTCTCTTCGGCCACACCCTTTGCGGGAAGACGTTCCGCCTTGCGCCCCGTGAACTTCTCCCAGCGCTGCACAATGACATCGCAGTACAGCGCGTCGAGTTCCATCAGGAACGCCCGCCGCCCGGTCATCTCTGCGCCGATGAGCGTGCTGCCGCTGCCACCGAAGAGGTCGAGCACGTTCTCGCCCGGACGCGACGAGAACTCGATCGCCCGCCGCGCGAGCTCGACGGGCTTCTCGGTGAGGTGGACCATGCTCTGCGGGTTGACCTTCTTGATCGACCAGGTGTCGGGCACGTTCGCCGGGCCGAAGAAGCGGTGGGCCGCACCTTCCTTCCAGCCGTAAAAGCACCACTCGTGGTTGCCCATGAAGTCCTTCCGCGTGAGGACGGGGTGCTCCTTGATCCAGATGATGGCCTGCGCGAAGTAGAGCTCGCAGCGTTTGAGCACCGGCGGGTAGTTGCCGCAGTTGGCGTACCCGCCCCAGATGTAGAACGTGCCGCCGGGGATGAGCACGCGGGTGATGTTCCCAAACCACGCCGCGAGCAGCCGGTCGAACTCGTCGTCCGTCACGAAGTCGTTGGCGAGCGGCCGGTCTTTGGCCCGGAGCTTCTTGTGCGTGGCGCGGCTCTTCTCCGGGTAGCGGTTGAGGTCGGCGCTCTGCTGGTCGTGCTGGTCTGCTTTGCCGGGCAGTGCGAACGAACTCAGGCCGGCGACGATCGCGTTGTTCGAGCGGGGCTCGACCTTCACGTTGTACGGCGGGTCCGTGTTCACGAGGTGGATCGGCTGGCCATCGAGCAGCCGGTCCAGATCCTCGGGCTTGGACGAGTCGCCGCACATCAGGCGGTGGTTGCCGAGCACCCAGATGTCGCCGGGCACCGTCGTCGCCGCGTCCGGCGCGCCCGGCACGTCATCGGGATCAGTCAAGCCCTCGCTGCCCGCGGGAGCCATGATCGCGTTGAGGTCCTCGGCGCTGAAGCCGAGCAGCGCGAGATCGAAGTCCACGCCCTTGAGGTCGGCCAGCTCCAGCGGCAGGAGTTCCATGTCCCAGGTGGTCAGCGACGCGACCTTGTTGTCGGCGATGCGCAGCGCTTTGACCTGTTCCGGCGTCAGATCATCGGCGCGGATCGTCGGCACCTCCGACAGCCCGAGCTTCCGCGCAGCGCGGAGACGGGTGTGACCGGCGATGATGACGCCTTCGGCATCTATCAGGATCGGGATCTTGAACCCGAACGCCTCGATGCTCTTGGCCACCGCGTCGATGGCAGCGTCGTTGATGGTGCGGGGGTTACGGTCGTATTCCTTGACCGCGTCGATGGGAAGCGTTTCGATGTTCACAGCGATCTCCGTCGTTGGCGGCGGCGTGACATCGCGCCGCGCGTGAGGCGTGGTGGTGGCCCGCCGCACATGCGCCGGGTCCGGGGATCGCTGGATTGCTGGCTGGATCGCTCGGGCTACAGGCCCGTCCGGGGCGGCACGTCCGCCCGTTTCGCCCCGCTACGGGCCGTGCCCGTTGGCCACGGGTTCGCCCACGTTGGCCCACGTCGCGTTCCTGGCGGGCGGCTCGACCAACCCCGCCAGACGCCCGCCCCGCGCCCGGACGGGACAAACAAACTCATTCGACAAGCGCGGCTGTTCCCGCGGGCCAAGCCTCGCATCCCCGCCCGGGAAGTACCTAACGCCATCCGCCTCCCGGCCGTTCGGCTTCGGGCTGTTGGGCTGGCGATAGGCGCGGGCTGGTACGCGATCTGCATGGGCGCGGCGGGGCGGGAGGGGAGGAGTACATGATGGAAGAGAGAGATCTTTCAATCTTTCAATACCTCCCTTCCGCCCTTGCGTGTGCCCACGCGTGCGCGTATCGCGTACGCGCGCGGTGAGTAGTTGAAAGATTGAAAGATCCGGGTCAGGCAAGGGCATACACCACCTTCGGCCGCGTCGAGGAGAATTCCTCTTCCTGCCGCAACTGCTGTGTCTCCAGCAGATTGTCGATGACTTCCTGCCGCTCCCGCTGGGTCAGCCACTGGGTCTTGCGGCAGAGTTCACTGCGGGAGATCTTTCCACCCGCCTTGCGGACCACCCGCACGACGCGCTTCTGCCGAGCGTCGAAGACGCCGTCGGCGACCCACTCGTGCGCGATGTAGAGCATGCGGCGGGTGAGGTACGACGACAGGTCGCACGCCCAGCGTGCGGCGTCCGCATCAATCACCGGCTTCTCGGCGTTCGCGGAGCAGGCGTAGATCAGCGCCAGGCGGCACGCCTTCTCCTCCGCGCGAGCCCATAGCGAGCGACCCGTCTCGTCGGGCTTGGCGAGTTCTGCGTCCACGGTCGAGGCAAGCGCATCGAACACCTCGCCCGCCTGCGGCGTGGTCTCGACCACGATCGGCTTGGGGTGCTCCTTGAAGAGATTGCCCCCGGGCTGCTGCGCTCCCCACCATTCCGCCGCCTGCTTCAGCGGTTCGGGAACACTCAACGCCTTGGCCCGCTGCCGCGCCGGCGTCTCGGCCGACTCGAACACGAGCAAGCGAGCGATGAAGCCGTCGCTGAGGCTGTCGGCGGTGAGGGACTCGAAGAAGTGCTCGGGTACAGTCGTGCCGTAGACGCTGACGCAGGGCTGATCGACGACCTTGTTCCGCTTCTTGTCGGCGTAGGCCTTGCCCCGGAAGACCGTGTCGGCGCTGCTGTAGAGCTTCATCAGCGCCGTCAGCACGTTGAACAGATGCGGGGCCTTCTTCGGGTCGCCGATGGTGCGCAGGAAGCGCCCGAACTCGTCGATCTGGAACAAGACGGCCGGCTCGGCCTCCACAGCGGTCACCAGCCCGGCGTCCGACGCCAGGTCCTCGTTGCCCTCGTGCTCGACCAGGTCGGCGGCGAAGAGAATGTTCTTGTTGACCTTGCGGGCGTTGTCCTTGCCAGCGCCGGAAGGTGCGACGCCGACGCAGTAGACGTTCGTGCGGTTGCCGCGCTCATCGCGGACCTTGCGGGCCGCGAGCACGGCCTGGAGGCAGATAGCTGCCGCGAGGGCGAGCACGGGCTGCGGTCGCGTCGCCGTCGCCAGGTTGTACGCCACGACCTGCTCGATGAAGCCGGGCACGCGGAGCAGGTGGGCTGGGAACGAACCCGGGTCTGGCGGACGCTCCGAGCGGGGCCGCTCGACTACGGCGCGCCGCGGCTCAGGGTTGAATCCCGACAGATCAACGTCACTGGCTTCGGAGGGGCCTGCATCGCGCAACCAGCCGTGCGGCCGATCGTGAGGCTTGCTGGCCGCATCGCTGACCTTGTGCCTCAACTCCTTCTCGCTCCACGGCGGCTCGCACCGCGGGTTGTACCGATCCCGCAGCAGCGAGAACGCCGCCTCGGGATCGAGGCCGAAGCCGTGCACCATCGCCGTCGCCGCCGCGTACGTCTGGCTGTGCCCGCCCGAGCCGGAGATCGCCGGAGGAATGCGGTCGAGATACGCCGCGGCACGCCGCAGCACGGCGTCGCCCGCTGGGATCGTCGGCGTTCCGAGCGCCTCTGGCTGTGAACGTGGACGTCCCGTGCGCCCGTGCCGCGCCTCGGTCACGGCCTCGGCCAGCGCCGCAACAGCCTCGGCGAGTTCCCCGGCGTCCACGACGGCGGGCTCGCCTTTCAGCGGGTCGTACGGCTCCCCGCTGGGATGGATGCTCGGGCCGACGACGGTCTGGGCCCCGGTGCTCCGCAGCTCGACGATCATCTTCTTCGACACCGGATCCTGGTGTTTGCGGGTCTTGATCCCCTCGCAGATGTACCACCAGTGCGACGCGGGTTTGCCGGGCCGCCCGGACGTCGCGCCGGTCGGCGGTAGGAACTTGGGCGCAAGCGCCACCGCCTCCTCGCAGTCCAGGTCCACATCCACCAGCCACCCGCTCGGCTCGCCCAGGAGCACGCCGATGTTGCCGGTGCCGTTGAAGTGCGCTGGTAGGTCGCTCTCGGAAAGGCGCAGGTCCGTCCACCCCTTGAGCACGGGTATCTTCTTCCGCGCCGGCACAGGGATGACCGCGTACCCGCGTGCGAGGTACGTGCGCGCCGACTCGAGCAGGATGGAGGATCCATCGCTCATCAGAAGGGAATCTCGTCTTCGGGGATGCCGTACGTCATGCCCGCGGGCTCCGGCGGCCGGTCCGGCAGGCCTTCCTCGCTGTCCAAACGCGGCGGCTTGTCGCCGAGCACGTGCTGGGTGACACGCTCGAACTGGTCGCCGGCCTTCTTCTCAACGGTGATCGAGAGCGTCGGGGCGACCGCCCCGGCCTTGGCCATCTCGACCGCTTCCTCCGTCCCGCCGGGCACCGGCTCGACCGATCGTGCCCGCCACCAGGCTTCCGCCTTCGTTCGCGCGTATCCGGAGTGGTCGAAGCAGACCCACTCGCGGAAGTAGCG
Source organism: Phycisphaeraceae bacterium (assembly GCA_015709595.1). NCBI lineage: Bacteria > Pseudomonadati > Planctomycetota > Phycisphaerae > Phycisphaerales > Phycisphaeraceae > Phycisphaeraceae bacterium. The sequence continues at coordinate 238,906 of CP054178.1, read as the reverse complement.
GTTGAAGCCGACGCGGTATTCGACCCGCATGGTCAGGGGCGCGGAGGGATCGCTCCGCTTCATATGGACGTGATACGTCGTCTCGCTGACGCGGTGCTCTTCCCGGGTGGTCTGGCCGCTGAGGATGCCCTCAGTGCTCGCCTTCGCCTCGTGCTGTTGGCGGTTGGGCTCGGGGAACTGGTGGCCACACTGCGGGCAGGTTTGGTAGCCCGCCGCAATCAGGGCCTGGCAGTTCGGACACTCTTTCGCGGGCGCCTCGCCGTCGCCGCGATCGTCGGTGGCGATGCGGATCGCGTCAACTGGGCCGTGGCGGAGCACGTTGCCGCCGAAGTCCAGCACGAGGCAGTCCGCCTTGCCCGGGTGGAGCCGGAAGCCCCGGCCCACCATCTGGTAGTACAGGCCCGGTGACATGGTGGGCCGCACGAGCGCCACGCAGTCGATGTGCGGAGCATCGAAGCCGGTCGTCAGCACGTTCACGTTGCACAGGTACTTGAGCTCGCCTAAGCGGAAGCGGCCGAGGATCGCCGCACGCACGCCGTCGGGGGTGTCGCCGGTCACGAAGCCGCACTCGATGCCGTGCTTGGTCTTGAGCACATCGACGATGTGCTGCCCGTGACGGATGCCCGAGGAGAAGATCAGCGTGGCGCTGCGGTCCTTGGTGTGCTGGGCGATCTCGGCGCACGCCCCCTCGACCAAACACTCTTTGTCCATCAGGTCCTCGACCTCGCTGGCGACGAACTCGCCGGCGCGGACGTGCAGGTCGTCGGTGCTGATCTTCTGCAGGCCCGCCTTGGTCTTGAGCGGCGACAGGAAGCCCTGCACGATGAGCTCGCGGACACCGACCTCGTAGCAGACGTGGTTGAGGATGTTCTCGGGGGCGCAGATCGCGCCCGACTTGAGGCGGTACGGCGTGGCGGTCAGCCCGATGATGCGGACATTGGGGTTCACCACCTTGGCGTCGGCGATGAACTGGCGGTACATCCCGTCGTCCTCGGCAGGGACCATGTGGGCCTCATCGACGATGATCAGATCCACCGGCCCGAGGTCGCACGCCTTCTTCCAGATGCTCTGGATACCCGCGACCGTGACCGCATAGCCCAGGTCCTTGCGCTTCAGGCCCGCCGAGTAGATGCCCATCGGCACGTCGGGCGCGATGACGCGGAGCTTGTCGGCTGCCTGTTCGAGGAGTTCCTTCACGTGTGCCAGCAGCACGACGCGTCCGCCCCAGTGACCGACGGCGTCGCGGCAGATCGTCGCGATCACCGGCGTCTTGCCGGATCCGGTCGGGAGCACCACGCACGGGTTGTCGTCCCGGGTGCGCAGGTGGTGGTAGATCGCCTCCACCGCTTGGAGTTGATAGGGTCGCAGTTGCATTTCAATCCGCCGACGCGGCTTTCGCCGCGCCGGCGCTCACGCCAGTCCGAGTCCCGCCGCGCCTTGCCCAGCCGATCCGCGCCGCACCACGCCGAGCCGGCTCATGCCCAAGCACGCCTCGCCTCGACCCGCCCGGCCTCAACAAGCGTGTCCATGCCGCGCCGTGCTCAGGAAGTGGTCGTCGTTTCCTTCAGCTCGCGGACTTCCACATGCACTCCGCCGCCCCGCGTGCATGGCCCGCGGCGGATGTCGATTCGATCGATCAAGCTGTCATCGCGGTAGAGCCCTCCGTGCTGTAGCGAGTCCAGCAGGCATTTGAGAAGGTTGTCAAGGTCGCGACGCCTCCGGTCCGGTGGATACACCGTCACCAGCACCGTGAGCGGTCCCGCGACCGACGGCGACCCGATGACTAGCAGTGCCGCCTTCACCGCCGCGCGGTACTTTCTTCCGGCACGGCTGATCAGCGTCGCGCGGCCGACGCGCCGGTAGTAGTGATTGGCCGAAGGTGGGAGTGGGAGAGAGAGTTCCATTGGTCTTCTGCGTGCTCGTACCGAACAGCCAATCCATGCCTGGCCCCGCCGTGCCTATCCGCGCAGCTGCACGCCCTTCCATTCCATGTGCGGGCGAACTCAGTCCGTCAGCAACTCGTATCGCGTCACGCGGAATCGCCCGTACGTCGGGCGGAAGTCCGCCAGGCCCACCAGACGACCCGCGTCGGTGAGCAGCCCGTGCAACATCTCGGGCGACACGTACTCCGGCAGGTTGACCATGAACACGAACGTGGCGGACCAACCGGTCTTGAGCGCCGGACGCACTCGCGTGATGCCGTTGCGCTGCACCTGCACGCGGCACTTGTGCTCGTAGTCCCACCGGGTGGTGCCGAGGCCCGCCAGCGGCGTCAGGCTCACGACCGCCGCCTTCACGAGGTCCTGCGCGCTCTTGCGCGGCGAACGAGGATCCTGCCGGAACTTCGCTGCTCCGATCACCGCTTGACGGAGGTACTCGCCCGGCAGGCAGAGCTCTCCGTCGTCGTTGCGGTAGACGTACGACTCGATGTCGTCGGTCTTCTTCGCCGCCGATCCCTTGGCCGAGCGAGCCTTGGCCTCGACGGCCTCGCAGTTCCAGCGGTGGAACAAGAGATCCGCCTCGCCCTGGATCTCGACTTCCACGCGGTACGGGATGGTCGCGTCGATGATCCGCTTGCCGCCGTTGCTGATGTCCGGACCGATCGCTGTTGCCGTGCTCATTCGTGTGCTCCTTTCGTTTGCTTCGGTGAATCCCGCCGCCGCGCTCTCGCCCGGCGGCGGCTGCATGCCTTACTCCACCGCGCCTGACCCGTCCCAGCCATGCCGTGACCGACCGCGCCTTGGCACGCTGCTATCTCTTCCAGGGCGGCGTGCTACCCGGGCCGGCGCCGACGGGGGCGCGGGCGCTCACCGGCGAACCGCCGCCACCCTTCTTGGCGTAGCCCTTGATGACGTTGGTGAACTCGCCGTTGTCGTCGCGTTTCTTCAGCCCGACGTTGATCTCCAGCGGCACGTTGTGGAGCTCGACCGAGTCCTTCGGCTGCATGACGCCGATGGCGCGGCAGATGGCCGACAGCTCGCCGCGAGCGATCTTGACCGTCATTTCAGACTTGTTCTCGAGGTTGAGGCGAGCCCACACCAGGCGGCCCTTGAACTCGCCGTCGATGATCTGGAAGGTCAGCTGCAGGTACTTGCCGCCCCCGGTCTTGGTCGGCTTGAGCTCCGACTCGGAGACGACGGCGAGGTACTTGCCCGCGGGGATCGGATCGAGAGCGACGGATGGGTCGACTTGGTGTGCGTCAAAGTTCAGGTTTGCCATTGATGAGTCTCCAGTGTGTGATGAGAAAAGGCCATGCCGTGCCGCAGCTCGCCAAGGCGCGACTTGGCAGGCGGTGCCGCGCCATGAATCAGTTGGTGCCGGCGGTGTCGGAGGTGGTGGCAGGTGCAGACGACTCGGCGAACGGGTTCTCGCCCCGGGCAAACGCGCCGTAGACGCGGTAGTCGAGCGGGATCTCCTCGGGCAACCCCAGGCGGTTCTTGGCAACGTGCGCCGGCCGCTCGACGGTGCGGATGATCCGCTCGCCGGTGGAGACGCCGTTGTGCTTGGCCTTGTTGAACCCCTCGTCCACCTTGACGGTGTGGACCTTGTACGTGGCGAAGAGCACCTCGTCGGCCCACTCCTGCACAAGCGCGGACGCGAGCTTGTGCAGTCGCGGCGAGTAGCGGTCGTACGGCACAGTCTCGGGGTTCTCGAACTTCTCGATCTTGGCGTGGGCGATGAGGACCACCGTCATCCCGCGATCGCTTCGGAGCGCGTCGAGCGCACCGAGAACTGCTCGCCACTTGTCGATTGCGAACGAGAAGCCCTTGGCGTATCCGATCTTCTCGATGTTCTCGACGTTCTCGTCGGCGCACACCTCGGCCCAGATGAGCCGCTCGAGCCAGTCCAGCGAGTCGATGACCACGCTCTTGTAGTTGTGGTCACCGGAGTAGAGGGTCTCCATCGCTGCCATCACGTCGCCGAGCGACCGGGCCAGCGGGAACGACTCGCACTCGATGTCGCCCAGCCCGTCCTCGGTAGGGATGAAGATGGGCTTTTCTGCCATCGCGCCGAACGTGGACTTGCCGATGCCGTGCGTGCCGTACAGCATCACGCGGCGAGGCTTGGGCTTGCGGCCCTTGGTGATCTGGTTCATCAGGGTGGTCGCGGTCATGGGTTCTCCATTGGGTTCAGGGTCGTGGGGGAAGATGTCGCGGACGAAGTCGCCTTGGCCGAGGCGAACGAGGGGCAGGTGGTCGGTCACGCGACGGCCGCCGCGGCGGGCCGGCGCGAGTCACGCCGAACGGTGAATGCCTCGCGCCCGAACTCGTGCGTCAGGAGCGACGTGTAAATCTGCACGACGTTTTCGGTGACGATGCCGCCACCGCCGACGCAGATCTCCGCGCGGACCGGATCGACGGCGAAGGTGACTTCCGTGCGCACCCTGGCTTCGCCGTGCAGTCCCTCGGCCGCGAGCAGGGAAAGCCGCAGCGTGCCGTCGGCCTCGGCGAGGTTGACATCGGGCGTGAACTGGAAGCGGTACTCGGTGTCTCGCATGGCAGCGCTCTCCGGGAGAAGATGGCGTTCGGTCGGAGACCCGGTTGGCGGAGCGCCCGGCTCTGGGGGGAGAGACCGGGCGCTCCGCGCGGGTGGTTCCGCGACTTGCCCCGGTGGGGCATCTGGTCGTTCCCTATGCGGCGGATTCGCCGTCTGCCCGCTTGGGCGTGAAGCGCTCGCGGATCGCGGCGAGTTTGGCGAGGACCTGGCGACGCGACACGCGGCGCTTCCGGGCGGTCCCCGCGACACCACGGTCGATCACATCGCGCATGAACTGCATCTCGCGCTGCGAAAGGCGCGAGGTCACGCGGGCGACGGCCTCTCGGAGATCGAGATCTGCCAGCAGATCCCGAGCCTCACGCCCCAGACGCCTGTCCGCGTCCGTTGTGCCGATGAGGTTCACCAGCGCAGAGAAGTCGCCGTCGCCGCAGTCGACGAGCGTGCTGTCTAGCGACGTGTCGGGCACGCCGGTGAAGCGCATCTCCGCGCGACGCCGGCGAACCTCCATGTCCATCCAGCTGCGGACGGCGGTGACGATGAACGCCTCGACGTTGCCCCGTGCGGGGTTGTAGAGCCTGGAGGCGGTCCACAGGTACAGGAGCATGCCCTGCGTCAGGTCGTCCTCGTCGGAGCGGCTAAAGCCGGGGCGACGGCAGAGCTGCTGGGCCTTGCGGCGGATCAGGTTGGCGGCGAATGGGTGGCTGACGATGTCGGTTCGATTGGTCATTGGACCTCCGAGGCCGGAGGTCTGCTCGCCAACCAGTCACAGAACCGCACTCGATGGACTGTGCCGCGACGACATGCCGCGAGGGAAACACAGGTGCGCCCGTGACTGGCCGGTTATGAGCCGACCGGCCTCGGACGCAGGGCCAGGTGTCGCGGATCACACTGGTGCTCTGCCATCCGTCACGGGCCCCATTCGGCCCGCAACCCCTTGACTGGCCGTCAGTTGCGATATTGCTGAGTTTTCTTCGCCCTGTCTCGGCGGTGCGACGCGACAGAGCGACCCACCGATTCGCTGTCCTCCATGTTCATCACGGCCTTTGCTCCGCCCGCGCGCGCAATAGCTCGTTGCACCACGTCCTTTGTGATGGGCGTGCCGCGCTCGGCAGTCAGCGCCTTCGCGGCCTCCCGCACAGAGCCGTGCTGCCGGTAGGCCGCCACCAGATTGCTGTCGTCCAAGTGTGATGCCAACTCCGCCTTGAGCTGGCGGCGCACCATCAGCTTCTTGCCCTTCAGATCTACCGGAATCGCGTGCAGCTGCGACTGCAGATCGTCTGACTTGCTCACTAGCTCGTGCAGCAGCAGGGCGTTGACCTGAAGCGATGTGCCGTCGTGAAACAGCACACGAGACAGAGCGACACACGCCGGCGTGCGGCCGGGCCAGATCGCGGGGTCCGGCTCGCCCCCCGCGAACAGCACGATCGGCCTGCCCGTCAGGCCGATGTGGGCGGCAACGGCGGGGCCGTCTTCGAAATCCGGTTTGCGAAGCAGCATGACCTCGCGCGAGCACGCGCCCAACTTCGTCGTACCCAGCCGCCATAGCCGACCGGATGACACGGACCTGACTTCACCGTTGAGGGCGAGCACCGCAGCAATCAGTGCAGCGACGGCGTCAAGATCAATAGTCCACTGCCGAAGGTCATTGAGATCAACCTCGACCCGCACCACCTCCGGGCACGGGATGAAGAAGCGGCGGGTTACGGCGTCCGGAAGTTCGAGGACCTCCTCGACGTGACCGTCCGCACAGGAAGGACAAACCATCGACGTGGCCGCGCTGGTCTCCTTAAGCACGCCGGCTTCGAGCAACCACTTCCTGTCTTTCTCGGGCCATGACCCGATCTCGCGCGACGTGAACTGTGGCTCGGACGTGTCGAAGCACGCCCACAAGATTGCTAGGCACTGGTTCACTGAGTCACCCCCCAAAGCCGGAGACAACGCTCGCCGATCGCCCGCTGCGCGTCGGGGCGGCTCTTGAGGTCGCACGAGCTCGGACAGCTCACGCTGAAACTGACGCTGCGAGCCCGGGCATTGCCGGCGAACACGAGCTGGAACGACATCTGCTTCACACGGAGTCGGTCCAGCGGAAGTCGGGCTTCGTTGAGGTACTCCTGGATGGCCCGGTCAAGACCGCCGCCGCCACGGCGATCGAGACCCAGTTCGATGTACTCGGCTGGGCGGTCCACGACCTGCAGCCGGGCTCGCGTAATCTTGACTTCGGCGATGCGATCCGCCGGGTCAGTGGGGAGGGCTCGGTTCGGACGGAGGAGATGGTCGAGCGTGTACGCCGGGCGCATCGGATCGGCAGGACCCACGTCCAACCCCATCACCGCCTTGCAGAATGCCTTCTGCAGCGGCTCGTACACCGCCTTGCCGCCGGGCGCGTACATCTCCAGCGACCCGTCAGACGGGTTGAACACGAAGACGTTGTCGAAAGCGCGGCGCTCCTCGCGGCGCACAACCTGGCCATCGCTCTCGAAGACCGCCGGAGCATCCGGGTAGTCCTCCAGGTAAGCGAAGAAGTAGTCGCTTCCGTTCGTACGCTGGTAATGCTCGACCACGCAGAACCGACCCCGCATCTGGGCGCTCCAGTAGAAGCCCGTCAGCGCCTCCTGGAGCGCGGAGCGGTGCGCGGCGGTCACGCTGAGCGCCTGCTTGGGGAGGGTGTTGCGCTTGATCCAGTAGCGCCCTGACGACAGCGCGTCGGCCCGCGCGAAGTGCGCCGCCCAGTTGAAAGCCGTTCGTACGTTGAGGTAGGTCCACATCGCCCGATCGGCCTTGCCGGCGAACGCGTGGCATTCTGCCAGGCGCTCCGGAGCCGTTCGCTGGATCTCCTCGATGAGGACCCTAACCCCGCGGTCGTCGGCCAGCTCGTTGATGTCCTGGAGCACGACCTGCACGATCTCCCGCTTGTCGTCGGGCATCTGCTGCCACGCGGCAAACACCGTGGCCATGTCGGTCTCGCCGAGGCCCTGCCACGCTACACCCTCCAACCCGCCGTGCAGGTCGAAGAAGGGGCGCAACAGGTCGTTGCGGATGTGCTTGAGGATTTTCCGAGGATCGAACGGCTTGCTCATGGGGATCGTCTCCGACGGGTTGATTGGCTGACTTGCAGTGTGTATTACACACTAAACGACTCGGCGAAAAAGAGAGCCCGTCAGAACAGACGCGGCTCCGACTTGCGCTGCAGCAGATCCAGTGCCTCCAAGCGATACATCATCGCCTCGGCGGACACCTTGAACTTTTCGGCGAGGGGACGGGCGACGTGCTGGAGCAAGGCGTTGTCGATGGTCTTCGCGTCCATCGAGAGGCCGCCCCGGCGGAGCACCTCGGCGGCGAGGATCTGCTGCTGCCGGGGACGCAGCGAATCCAGGGTGACGGCGTCCATCCCGTGGACCTCGCGCCAGCACTCGCGAACGAGCTTCGCGGGCATCAATAGGAAGCCGGCGAACTTGTTGGCCTGAATCTCAACCGGGGCCTTGGAACCGTCCCGGCACACGTAGGTCGGCTGCGGCACCGACGCGTCGGCGGTCAATGTTCCTTGGGCGGTGTCGGGGGTGTAGAGGTGGCGGTGCAGCCACCAATGGGCGATCTCGTGGGCGAGCGTGAAGTGGTATCGCCCCTCCTTGCGCTTGTTGGCGTGAGGATCGAGCGTGTGGTCGATCCCGATCTTCTTCTGCGGAATCCAGATCGCGCCGTTGATCTCCGGGTCACCGAAAACCTCTGCGAGGTCCATCATTTCGACGGTCAAGCCGAGAAACACCTCCGCGATGTCGTCGACGGGAATCCCGGGCGCGAGCGGTTCCCCGCTCTGCTGGGCGTATTGGGCCAGAAGCACATTGGCGTGCTCTTCGATGTGCTTGTCCGGCAGGAACTTGGGCTCGTGGGGGTGTTTGCTCGCGGTCATTGACCTCATGCGGGATCAGTCCTTCTTGGGTCGCTTGCTCATGTCCTCGGCCATTTTAGTGAGTTGTTCGATCTGCTGCGGGGTCAGGCCCTTGGCGTGGCGCAAAAACGAGGCCATCTCGATCGGGCGCTTCTCGATGAGGCCGGCAACGTCCTCCGCCATCCGGCCCGCCGCCGCGATGAGCTCGTCGGCATCCGCTTCCAGCACCTCCGCCATCTTCCGGATGCGATCAGGGGGCGGCGGTGCGAAGTTCCCCTGCTCGATCTGCGAGACGTAGGTGGGGCTCAATCCCACCCGATCTGCGAACTTGCGCAAGGTGAGCTTCTTCTCCGTCCGCTTCTCGCGGACCAGCTCACCGAAGGTCTTTTTCTTGGAAGACATGATTTCCAACTCCGCGAGCGTACCCACGCCCAATGCGACTGTCCAGTGTTTACTACACACCACATCTCAACCGACAGGTTCTCCACCCCCGGCTTGCTCGGCCCGGATCTGCTCGTAGACCTGCTTCCGAAGGTGCTCCTCAACGAGCCGCTGGAAGTTCGGCTCGTTCATGAACCGCGCGAAGATCTCCTCGTTCTGCTCCATGCGATCGATGAACAGACCCTCGAGGGCCTTTCCGAACACATACTTGAAGTTCTCGATCGAGTTCGCGGACGCCGCCTGCCTGAGGGCTTCGTTGGCAACGGCGTCCTCCCGCACCGAATCCAGAAAGAGCTGGTCGGCGGGCTTGAAGTCGGTGCCGAATCGCTCATTCAGGATTTCGATCAACTGCGAGAGCTCGACCTCCTCGTCCCCGACCATGCCCGTGCCGACCGCGGTCGGCCCCTTCAACTCGCCACCGGCGCCCGGCTCGAGCACGATCGACCCTTCGCTGATCTTCTGCAATCGGTAGTACTTGAGCGCGACCTCATCGTCGAAGTTATACTGGGGGCCGAGGGCTCGGCGCGGCAACTTCGCCGCCAGGAATCGCGTGAAGGTGTAGAGCTTCTCCAGGTCGCTGTCACCGAACGGGATGACCTGCGAGAGAAACGCGTACAGGCCACGGAATGCAAACAGCAGACCCCGAAACTCCTCCTGTGCCTCCTCCTTGGCCTTCGCCCATTCCTTCTCAGGCATCGTGGCGCGGACGTCGTCGCGCAACGCCTTGAATCGCTCGACCGCCGGGTCGATGATCGCGTTCATTTTCGCGTGGTCGGCCGGCGACTGGTTGGCCTTGCCGCGGAAGAACACGGCACAGAACTGCTCGACCTCGTCGGCATGGTACACACCGCACTCCGCGAGCCGCGCCTGCAGCGTGTAGAGCTGCTGAGGATCCGCTCGTTCGCCTATGACGGGCTGTTCGTAGTAGGGCTTGAAGGCTTCCAGGATCTCTGCGCGTTCGTTGTAGAAGTCGAGAATGAAGGTGTCGTCCTTGCCGGCGTGCGTGCGGTTCAGACGCGAGAGCGTCTGTACCGCCTGAATGCCCGCTAGCCGCTTGTCCACGTACATGGTGTGAAGAAGCGGTTGGTCGAAGCCCGTCTGGTACTTCTCCGCGACGAGCAGGATCTGGAACTCCTCGGTGGCGAACTTCTCGGGCAGTTCCTTGCCGTCGATCCCCGCATTCATCCCGCCCTCGGTGTAATGCTTGTTCGGGTCGAGGTCGTCGACGACCGTGCCGGAGAACGCGACCAGCGTCTTCACGTCGGTGTATCCGTTGTCCTTGATGTACTTGTCGAACGCCTGCTTGTAGCGGACGGCGTGCATCCGGCTCGCTGTCACCACCATGGCCTTCGCTTTGCCGCCGATCTTGTGGCGGGTGGATGCGCGGAAATGCTCCACCATGATCTCCGTCTTCTGCTCCAGGTTGTGGGGGTGCAGCGTCATGAAGCGCGCCAAGGCCTTTGCCGCCTTGCGCTTCGAGACGTTCGGGTCCTCCTCGATCGACTTAATCAGCCCGAAGTACGTCTTGTACGTCGTGTAGTTGCGCAGCACGTCGAGGATGAAGCCCTCTTCGATGGCCTGGCGCATGCTGTATAGATGGAATGGCGCCGGGCGGCCGTCCGTGCCGACCCGTCCGAACACCTCCAGTGTCTTGTACTTCGGCGTCGCCGTGAACGCAAAGAACGAGATGTTCGGCTGGCGACCCCGCTTCAGCATCGTGCGGAGGATCTCTTCCTCGGCATCGGCTCCCTCTTCGCCCTCATTGATGCCCTGCGCCTCGGCCTGCTTTCTGGCCTCCTGCCTGATGTGATCAGCCGCGAGGACGCCCTTCAGTTCGGTCGCGGTCTCCCCCGACTGGCTGCTATGCGCCTCATCCACGATGACGGCGTACCGGCGATCCGGCAGCCCCGCGACCTTCTCGGTCACAAACGGGAACTTCTGGAGTGTCGTGATAATGATCGGCACGCAGGTCTTGATCGCTTCCGCCAACTGTGTGGAGTTCTCGTCGATCTTCTGTACGACGCCGTGCTTGTGCTCGAACTGGTAGATCGTGTCCTGGAGCTGTTGGTCCAGAACGACGCGATCGGTGACGACGATCACGGAATCGAACACGCGCCGGTCGTTGTCGTCGTGAAGGCTGGCCAGGCGGTGAGCCAACCACCCGATTGAGTTACTCTTCCCGCTGCCGGCGGAGTGCTGGACCAGATAGTTGTGGCCCGCGCCGAGCGCCCTGGCGTCGGCCTCCATGCGTCGCACGACATCCAGCTGGTGGTAGCGCGGGAAGATCATCGTCTCCTTCCGCACCTTTCGCCCTGCCGTTCCCGAGGTGAACCGCTTCTCTTCCACCTGAAGGTGCAGGAAGCGTGAGATGATGTCGAGCAGCGAATCTCGCTGCCAGACGTGCTCCCACAGATAGGATGTCCGGTGGCCGGCCGGATTCTCCGGGTTCCCCGCACCCGTGCCGTTGCCCTTGTTAAACGGCAGGAAGAACGTCTCCTTCCCTCGCAGACGCGTAGTCATCCATGCAACGTCGGGATCAACGGCGAAGTGAACGAGTGTCCGCTGCTTGAACGCGAACAGAAGCTCGCGTTCATCCCGATCGAGCCGATACTGGGTCTTCGCGTGCTCCGCTGTCTGCCCGCTCATCTGGTTCTTGAGCTCCGCCGTGACGATGGGCACGCCGTTGAGCGACAGGACCACGTCGACGCTCTTCTCGCAGGTGGTCGAGTAGTAAACCTGCCTCGTAACGGTCAGCACATTCATCGCGTGCAGACGCATGGTTTCCGGATTGAGCCCGCTGGAAGGCCGGAAGAACGCCACGTCGATCTGTCGGCCGTAGCACTTGAAGCCGTGCCTGATGATCTCCAGCGAACCCCGATCGCTCCCCGCGATGGCCTTACAGAGCGCATCCACCAGGACGTCACCGGTGGCGCCGGCGTGAAGCTTCTCGAGCGCTGACCATGCCTGCGGCTGGGTGGCCTTCACGAACGCGACGAACACGCCCGGGAACAGGCCCCGCGCGCGGTCGTACCCATTGGGTGCCGCCGTGGCGTCGTAGTCGCAGTTATCGCCTTTGGCGTAGCCGCTGGCGAGAAGGTGCTCCTCGATAGCAGCTTCGAAGGCTTTCTCTTTGTAGTCAGCGGGCATTCGCGGCTCCCTCGGCCTGAACTCGAGTGTCTATCTGGTCCACTATGCTCTGCAGAGCCTTCACGAGCTCGACAGCAAACTTGTGCAGCGTGGCGATTTGCTTTCGCAAGCCATCGGATGTCAAGCTGGGCGACTCATCCTGGTGCAGGATGTTGTTGCGGATGCCCGTGAGGGAGTTGACCATTCCCTTTACGTCAACCAATGGCGGCGCTTGGCCCTCATACCGCTCTGTAGCATCGTCGACGACTGGTACCTGCGCAAACACATCGTCAATCCCGAATCGCTTGAACAGCTTGATGACCTCGCTCTCGCCGTGTTTGCCGTAGTTGAATTTGCAGGCAATGGCCAGGTCGGAGCACGGGTCCACGTTGCCCCACATCTTCGCGAGTCCTGCGAAGATCGCGCTCACGCCGGCGATGTCCCCGCCACTGAGCTTCAAGTCGATTCCGGCCACTGCCTTGACGCTGTGCTCAGCAAGCATCCGAGGCGGGATGAATCGAGTCGCCCCGCCGACCTGATTCACCGCAAACAGGAAATCCTCGGCCGCCGTCTCCAGAAACGCTTCAAACTTGCCCGTCATGAGCAGCAGAGCCGCCTTGTTCAACACCGCGGCGCGTCGTTCATCCTCGCGCGGTCCTCCCGGAGCGGCCTCATCGGACTCGCGCAGCAACAACTCCACCTCAGCAAGCGTGGCGGCGAAGTCGTCGGCGGTCTCTAGTCGCGTGGCCATGTGCTATCCCTGCATGACTTCGTCGAGCTTGCGGACAAAGGTGTGCACGCGATATTCCATGCGCTGCTTGTCGGAAGTCCGAGTAGTAATGGCGTCCGCGAACTGGGCGTCATCGTTGATCAGCTTCTGCAGGACGGCCTTGACCTCGGCCTTCTTGGCCTTTATTTCATCGAGCGTGTGGAAGCCGACGCCGACCATCACCGCGTCCATGATGGCGCGATTCAGACGATCGTCGTAGCTGCCGTCTGGATTGATCCGGTGAAACGCCTCGGCGCCGAAGACCTCGGCCACCTTCATGGCGTTTAGCATGAATTCCTTCTTCAACACCACGATCTCCTCAGATTTAGTGTGACGCACTTTGGACATGTAGTGGTTGAGCGACGAGCGCATGTTGCCCGAGTACGTCGAGATCTTGCCGGTTGCGGGGTCGTACCCGCCCTTCACCGTGAAGTGGCGCAACAGCAGCTCGGCATCCGCCATGCGGTTGTGCGGAGCATCCAGATCGAGGAGCGTCTGCACTAGTCCCTGGGCGCACAGGTCGTGAAGCATGTCGTTGAAAGCACCACGGTACAGACAGTTCCGCAACTCCTGTTCAGTGAGCTTCACGGCACCACGATTCAGGCGCATGAAGATCTCGTACTTGATGTCCTGATTGGACTCCTTGAAGATCAGAATGATGCGGAGAATCCCGTTACGAAGAATCCTCGCAGCCTTTGGGTTCAGATCTTTGTAGAACTGGCCATTCAGCTCATCGAGAACCTCCAGCCCCTTCAGTTTGAACTCGTTGGAGAAGAACCGACTCAGCGAGTTCAGACGCTGTAGCCCGTCGACAACATCCCACAGGCTGTCGTCATCCTCTGCGACGTAGATGACAGGAATCGGGACGTTTAGCAGGATGGACTCGACCAACAGGGATGCGCGCTTGTCGTCCCACACGTAGTTCCGCTGGTAGTCCGGGTCGAGGACGATGTCGCCGTTGGTGATCTTTCCAACGATGTCACTGATGCTCATGTCGTAGGCCTGCGTGCGCAGATGCCTCTCGTCCTTTGGGATGTGGTCAATCGCGCCTTCCTCCTCCTCGCGGGGGTCGGAGAACTTCAGGTCTTCCAACTCAGATGCCTTCGCCATGTTGCTGTCCTTCCTTCGTCAAACGCCTCTGCCGATAGAGAGCTGCTAGTCGTCGCGCCCCGCCGACCACGCGAGACAAAGGGAATGGGGGACTGGCGCGAACTCGTCCTTTACCAGGGGAACCCTTTGTTCGTGCATTCGCGCGAGTTCGGGGCAGGAGTTCCACGTCTCCCGGTAAAACGTCTTGAACACCATCTTCACGAACGTGGTGAACGACATGGGTCGATCAACGTGAATGCGAGTGTCATCGAACTGCGTGTGCAGATGCACCTCCGGATGGTCTTCGCTCGCCCGGTCAGGATCGAAGTCGAATCGCATGGGGGACCGAAGGTACAGCTCGCACAATGGGGCGGCGCTTGCGGGCGATTCCATGCACATCGCCACCGCTGCACACAGGTCTCCGAGATCCTCCACTGGCTCTTGAATGGCAACAGGCGCGGGCCAGTACAAGAGGCTGTGCGCCACGACGTTCGTTCCGTCACAGTCGTAGCTCGCCTGAACGACGGAGTAGTCCTTCAGGAGGCATGTAAACGCGCCTTCCTTGATCAGAGATAGATACTGGCCAAGCGAGCCGAAAGCGAAGGTGCGAGCAGCACTCGGGCCGACGCTTGGCCACGCGACGCGTTGAAACGCTCCCTCGCGTCTCTGGCAGGGAGAATTGTCGAATGTCACCAGCCCCAGGCTCCGCAGATCCTGGCAGGTGCTCGCGATCATCGTGGCGACCTGTCGAGCGTTCACGCCTTGCCCCCCTTGTCCTGCATGGCCTTCAAGATCTCCTTGAGCTGAGGCATTGCATCCGGAGAGATGACGCCGCGCTTCACGAGATCGAGGACCTCCTCCAGGCTTTTCTCTGCCTTGCGGATCTGGCTCTTCTCTTCGGCGGTGCGATCTCGATTGATCCTGCGCATCACCGCCAGTTGCTCCTGCGTCGGGACGCGGAACACCAGCTTGTAGCCCGAGTTCACGACCGCATCGATCTCCTTCTGTAGGGTGGTCATGCTGAGGCCAGTGCCGCAGAGACGCACCCATGCGCGAGACCGGGTAATCGCAGTAAACAGGATGTTCCGTAGACGGATCAACTCATGGCCGACGACGCAGAAGTCGGAGTTGGCGATGTAGACCATCGGCGCTTCATTGCCCTTGGCGCGGTAGATGCCCGACACGGTGACGACGCCCGATTGCGAGAACTGATCTCGGTCGTTGGTAACGCCGGCCAGGGACGAGGGGATCCCGCGGCTATCCAGGTGGCGACGGAGCGAGTAGTACTCATCGCGCTGCGTTATTGGCTCCGGCAGCACGATCAGGATGTCGTCGGCATCGAGTTCGTCCTCTTTCAAGTTCTTGGCAACCTGCTCCGCGATCCAGGCATACTGCTCATCCTTCGTGTTGAACGCCTGCGATTGCACGGCGTCGGCTGGCGTCAGCAGCTTCTCAAAGAACAGCGGGTAGGATCGCGGTCCGCGTGCAAGGACGACCTCCTGCCCGTAGTCCAGCGGCCCCTTCTCAACCATGTAGCCGATGTCTACCCAGAGGCTGGGCTCATCGAAGTGCTGCACCATGCCGCGATCGCGCGAGAGCCCAAACCCCAACGCGTGGGCCAGCGTGAGCGCCCACGGCGTATTGCGGTAGCACACCGGCAAAATGATGTCTTGCTGAGGTGCACCGGGTGTGTTCGTGAGCTGAATGTCTCGATCGAATAGTTCGGCCGTCGATGCCATGCCCGCATCTGACAGGTTCTGGAGTTCGTCGTATGCCCAGACGATCCTCTTCGGCGCTCTGGTGACCGCATCGACGATCCGGAAGAATGATCGTGGCAGATCCTGGGCCTCATCGATCAGAACGGCGTCGAACAAGTCGAACTCGCGACCCTTCATCGCGGCGGCGAGTTCGTCGCACACGCCCTCGAATGCCCGCATGACTCCGAAGCGAGACTTTGCGCTCAGGTAGTTGGTCGGAATCATGTTCGCCGCGGCGCACGCGAGCGAATACATGCCGTCCGTGGCGGATGAGCCCCACGAGTGGACGATGCGCAACTTCTCCCAGTCCGGCTTATCCCCCAGGTGCTCGAGCGTGAACCGCTCGATCAGGTCCTTGAACTGCTGATACAGGGACCTCGTGTGGAACGTGACCGCGATCTGCCAATCGGGGTGCTGAGTGTGCAGATATGCCGCCTTCAGGGCCAGCACCACCGTTTTGCCCGAGCCCGCAAGGCCGCGAATCCTCTGGAGCCCTTCCGGAGTTTCGATCGCGGCGGACTTTTGCCATCGGTCAAGGTTGGCGATCTCTTTCTCGATCGACCGCAGGATCGCCCCCTTCGAGCCGGCCTTCACGATGTTCTGCCGTTTCTTGACGGGCTTGATGGTTGTGACACGCTGGATCGCGGCCGACACGCTCCGATAGAGGGCGGGGTCGTCGATCGGCTTCATGCCACCGAGCGCTGCTACGAGCGTGGAGGGCGACGCCGCGGGATACGCGGCATCTGCCGGCGCAGGAACTTCTCCTTCAGGAAAAACAGACAGCACGTTGACCGTGACGCCGAGCGCCCTCCCGCGACGCAGCGACTCATGCCTGCCAAGGTTCGATTCGAGAACGTAGTACAGCTTGTCCTGTACTGCCTTGTAGTCCTCGCCCTTCTGCGCGAAGTGAAACGCCACCAGGCCTGGCTTCTGGGTGACGAGTAGCGCATCGATCGTGGTGTTCGAGTCCGCCGATGCCATCACCGGGTAGCCGATGTAGAACGTACCCTCAATGCCCGCCTGCTCCAGGCTTCGAACAATCGTCGCCAGCAGCGCCTGGGGGAGCGCCGTGCTGCCGTAAATGACATCAAACTTGGCGGCGAGGTTCATGCTCTACTCCTTGCTCCGATCGTGCTGAGCGATGCGTGTGTGCGCCCCATACCCCGTCGGCACCAGTCCCTTGCCGCGCATCCACCCGATCGCCTTGCGCCACTTGTCCTCGGGGATCGCCGTCTTCGCCGGGTCCCAATTGGTCAGCACCTCGGCGACGAGTGCATCATCCGTCACCGGCTTCTGGTCGATCAGGAAGTCGTTCCACGCCGAATACAGCGTCGCCACGATCTCCGAGCGCTGCGTGTCCAGCTTCACCAACAGGTCCATCAACGCTGCGAACGCGGCCTCCTTCGCCCCCCAGTACCGATCGAAATACTGCTTGTGCCCGCCCGCCTTGGCCAGCGGCAAGAACTTCAGCGGATCGCCGTCCTTGCGATACTCGTACCACTGCGACTTCTGCAGCTGCGACTGGATCGACCGCATCATCGCGTTGTCGAACGGCCCGGCCGCGGCCCGCATCGGCTGGCTCTCGATCTCCGCCAACTGGAGGTGCCCCTCGGCGAGGATCAGGGCCTTCTGCAACTTCACCCGCCCGAACGTGCGGTCATTCCCAATGCGGGCGATGATCTCCGCGGCGAGCACGCTGCGTTGGAAGTACTTGTTCGCGGTCCGGCCAGTGCCACCGGCCTCGCCGTTGATTCGACCGGCGATCACAGGGTCGCTTGCGGATGCGGCCTCCGGTTGCACGGTGCTCGCCGCGCCGCAGACGCTGATCTTCCCCGTCACGGCGGCGGAGATAAAGGCCTGGCGATACTCGGTCAGGCGGACGATCGCGGATTCAGCGGCCGCGGTGAGGGAGTCGAACCTGGCACACGCGGCGTCTAGGTGGGCGACGATGGCGCGCTGCTCGTCAAGCGACGGCACGATCACGAGCAGGTTCTTGACGTCCTCAAGTCCCAAGCCCTCCTTGGTCCCGCCATACATCAACTGGCGGAACTGGATTTGGCCGAGTCCAGAGAACAGGGCGTAGGCCAGATACCTGGGCTCGATGCGATTGCGGCGAGGCCGGACCAGCGCGAGGTGCTGATTGACATACGCCCGCTCGAATCCTTCTGGCACGACGCCCACGGCACCGATGTACGCCGTGACCGAGATCAGCACGTCGCCACCTTGCACAATCGTCCGTTCACCCTCTGCACCATCGGGGGGCGTAACCCGCTGGATGTCGCCAAGGTCCAGGTCGACACCGACGCGTGAGACGTTGCCAATGCGAAGGAATACCTCTCCATCGTTGCTGTAGTACTCGGCCCATCCACGCGATCCGGACGTCACGAACGAAGAGAGGAACTTGAGTCGCCGCACCTCCGCTGGCACATCGCCGAGCCAGTCGATGCCGGAGGGCTTCATGGGGGCGGCGGGGTTGAGGCCCTTGGTGACGGCGTGGGTGATGAGGGCGGTGCGTTGTTCGGCGAGCAGGTCGATCAGCCGCCGATTGGCCGCGACCAGCTCATCGACCCGTCGCGTCCGCTCGTCCAGCCACGCCGCAATCGCCTCCTGCTCAGGGAGAGGGGGGAGGGGAAGTTCGATGTTGGCGAACTTCTGGCCGTTGATGTTCCCGATCGTCGCGGCAATCGCAGCCAAACCAATCCATTGCTCGAACGGCTTGGTCTTGGTGAAATAGAACGCGAAGCGCGGGTTCAGGGTCTTTCGCAGCACAAATCGGACGAGGTAGCCCGCGTAGGCGCAGGGGCCGTGTGTTTCCGCGTTGTAGATGAACGAGCGGCCGAGCGTCCCGCTGCGCGACAACAACAAGTCGCCGTCGGAGAGCATGTAGTCCGTGACTCTCGTGGGGTCGAGATAGACCGCGCTGGTCTCCGCAGGCGCGAGGTTGCCCTCGTCATCAATGTCCGAGGTTCGCAGAAATCGCACGCCCTCCGACTGGTACGACTCGGCCGATTCGTTCGCGCCGTACAAAGCAGAGCGGGTGCATAGATGCTTGAGCCGCTTGACTTCCCAGTGCGCCGGCACATCCCCCAGCCACACCACTCCGCTGGGCCGATAGGCCGGATAACGGGTCGTCACCTCTTGCGCCGGCGCAAGGCGTGCGCCCGCGTCCGGGGGGGTCAAAAACAGGGTCGCGTCAGCCATGTCCGCGCCCCTCTCCCGCCCCGGCGCGGCCTCCGCCACGCTCCGGCTCGCCCGGAGCGTGTTCCAACCGACTCGGACGACCGTCCGAGTCATCCGGACGATCTTCCGGTCCAGTCGGCCGGTCCTCCGGATCACCTGGAACATCCTCCAGTCCGCCCGGACGACGCTCCAACTCGTGCGGACGACCCTCCGGACGGGCCGGATGATCGTCCGACTGATCCGGACGTCCTTCCAATCGGCCCGGACAGTTCCGGCGCGCCGCCATTCCCGGGAGTGGCGCATCCACGGAAGCCCGCGATCCAGCCCCGCCCCCCCACGGGCCGCCGGCGCGGAACTCGGTTCGGAGAGCCGGGCTGCCCAGCACGAGGCCGCTCACTTGGTCACCTCCGCGAGCATCCGCACGATGTCCTTCTCAAGCCCGGTGATGTCCGCCGCGATGGCCGACAGCTCGCGCGGCGGCTGGTAGACGTAAAAGTGCCGCGTCAGTGGGATCTCGTACCCGACGATCCCCACCTTGCCGTCCTTCTTGTCGCGATGCTTCTCGTCGGTGCTGATCCAGGCATCGGGGACGTGCGGCTTCACCTCGCGATCGAAGTACACGAGGATGTCCTCCTTGAGGGGGACGTTCTCGTAGTCGCGAAGTTCCGGATCCGGCTCGGGGTTGCCGTCTTTGTCCAGGCAGATCGCCGCGTTCTCATCGCGCACGCCGAACGCCGCGACGATCGCCTTGCGGATCGGCGCGGAGAGTTTCGCGTCCGACGCCTCGAACGCGGTCTCTAGGTCCGCCAGGAAGTCTGCCCGATCCATCCAGACCTTCCCGGGCAGGCCCTCGAGGACGCCCACGATCGCGTCGCCAGCGGGATTCGCGGGGGCGGAGGTGGCGGGGGAGGAAGGCTCGTTCGCCGCGGCTGCCGCACCCTTGGCCTTCCGGCCGCGCTTCTTCGGCTTGGTGTCCGCATCCTCCGCCAGCTTCTTGAAGGGGCCGGAGTCGCGGAGGGCCTCGATCCCCTCGGGCGTCACCGCAAACCGA
Source organism: Phycisphaeraceae bacterium (assembly GCA_015709595.1). Lineage (NCBI taxonomy): Bacteria > Pseudomonadati > Planctomycetota > Phycisphaerae > Phycisphaerales > Phycisphaeraceae > Phycisphaeraceae bacterium. The sequence continues at coordinate 219,110 of CP054178.1, read as the reverse complement.
AGGCGAAGCGGGCGCTCGACCGTGATCTGGCGGTATCCGAAGTCGGCGTTGTCGAAGACCTTTGAGTGCTGGCCCTGGGCAAAGTCGCCATACAGGCGGGTGATCTCGCCGACGTGGTCGGGCTTCCCGTCCTTGCCGTCGCCGATCTCCTGGCGCTTGTTCCCCAGTGACTTCCGCATCTTCTGGGCGAAGGAGACCGCGTTGATGAGCTGGACCTTGCCGCGCCGGCGCGGCTCCTTGCGGTTGGAGACGATCCAGACGTAGGTGAAGATGCCCGTGTTGTAGAACAGCTCATCCGGGAGTGCGACGATCGTCTCAAGCCAGTCGTTCTCGATGATCCAACGGCGAATCTCGCTCTCGCCCGACCCGGCGTCACCGGTGAAGAGCGGAGAACCATTGAAGACGATGCCGATGCGCGTGCCGCCGTTGTCTCGCCTGGGGTCCGCTGGCTTCATCTTTGAGATCATGTGCTGGAGGAACAGCAGGGAGCCGTCATTGATGCGGGGCAGGCCGGCGCCGAACCGACCGGCCATCTTCAACGTCTCGTGCTCCTTGCGGATCTCATCTTCTTCAGGCTTCCACTCAACCCCGAAGGGCGGATTGGCCAGCATGTAGTCGTAGTGCTCGCTCGGGAACCCGTCGTCGGTGAACGAGTCGCCGAATTTGATGTGGTCGATGTTCTGACCCTTGATGAGCATGTCCGAGCCGCAGATCGCGTAGGACTCGGGGTTGTAGTCCTGGCCGAAGACCTCAAGGCGCGCATCGGGGTTGAGCTCCGCGAGGTATTCCTCAGCGACCGACAGCATGCCGCCCGTGCCGCAGGCGGGATCGAACAGCGTCTTCACGATGCCTTTGCGTGTGAGGACCTCGCCGTCGGGCGTGAACAGCAGGTTGACGATGAGCCGGATGACTTCGCGCGGCGTGAAGTGATCACCCGCGGTCTCGTTGGCGGCTTCGCTGAACTTCCGGATCAGCTCCTCGAAGATGTATCCCATCTCGACGTTGGACACCGTCGCGGGATGCAGGTCGATGGTGGCAAACTTGGAGACGATCAGGTAGAGGCGGTTGGCTTTGTCCAACTTCTCGATGTGCTCGGCGAAGCCGAAGTACTCGATGATCTCACGGGCCTTGGAGGAGAACGACTTGATGTAGTGCGTCAGGTTCTTGGCGATGTTGTTCGGATCGCCCGCAAGCGAGCGGAAGTCGAACTTGCTCGTGTTGTGCAGCGGAAACGGGCGGTCCTTGGGCCAATCCGGTGGCATGGCCGCGCGGTTGAGCACCGGCTCCAGGTTGTTGATCGGCGTGCCCCTGCGCTTCAGCTCCTCCGCCTTCGTCCGCACCTTCTCGCGCGTGGGTTCAAGGACGCAGTCGAGCCGACGCAGCACGGTCAGCGGGAGGATGACCTTGCCGTACTGGTTGGGGCGGTACGGGCCGCGGAGCAGATCCGCGACCTGCCAGATCAGGGAGACCTTGTCGCTGAAGTTGTGCATGGCGGGGTCGGATCGGCGATTGGTTGGATGGCTGGGTGACGGCGACGGCGTGCGGCGTGTACTAAACGCTGCACGCTGAGTGTAACCGAGTTCCGCCGCGAACGCAGCCCGAATCCCGGGCGGACGCTGGGGGTCTAACCCCGGTCAGTACAGCACGTTCGCTGGCCCACGGCCAGCCAGACCCGCCTCTGCTTCCGCCAATCCAGCACTCGGGTGAGATCCCGAAGCATGCGCTCGTGGATGGGATCGCGGCCAGCCTCGACGGGCGGCAAGAACAGGATCTGCTCCTGGATGTCCGGCGCGAGATGCAGCAGGTTCATGATCTGCGTCATCCGGGGCTGCGTGACCTGGCAAAGATGGGCCAGTTCGGATAGGTCGGCCACAACTCCGCGCTGGAGGAGATCGTCGTACTTGATCGCCAGTGCCATCAAGCGGGCGACGCGGGGAATCCTGCTGGTCGGCTTGGGCAGTTCAGCCTCCGGGCCAACCACCAGGCGCTTGCGGCGGGACTTCACGGCGAAGTGGATGGTTCTGACGACGGTTGTCACGCGGCTTCCTCCAGATTCCGGCGGCACAGGGCGGCGATCCCGGTCGCCCGAAACGTGACGGCGACGCTCGCGTTCGCCGGGTCGTACTCGATCTTCGAGAGCAGCAGCTTCAAAACTCGTGCCTGCTCGCGCGGGGACAGTTGTGACCACACGCCGTCGAACTCGTTGAGTGCCTTTCGGGCTTCATCGCGGGTGATGGAAGTGCTTTTGATCGTGCCGAGCCTCGCGTCCACCTCGCCGAGGCGCGAACGGGCACCGGTGATCTGTTCGTGTAGGTTGGCCAGGCGGGCGGTCGTTGTCGCGCCGCCGTCCTTGTCGGCGACGAGTTCCCGGAGCTCGCGGTCCATCCGGGCCAGCGCGTTCAGTATGGACCCTCGCTCGGCCTTCAGGGCCGATTGCTCCGCGTCCACGTCGACCTTGGCCTCCGCGAGAATGCGATCCAGCAACCCGCGGTCGTTTCCCAACGCACGGATCTCGTCGATGACGAGTTTCTCGATCTCCAGCCCGGGCAGCGTCGCCGCCGCGCAGGTGCGGGCACCGTTCTTGATCGCGTTCAGGCACCGGTAGTAGCGGTAGTACCGGCCCCTCTTGCCGTAGAACGTGTGGATCATGGCGCAGTCGCAGTGCTTGCATCGGAGCAGCCCGCGGAGCAGCGCGCCGTACTTGTTGCGGGCCTCGGCACCGCCGGTTCGGCCGTTCTCTGCCAACTGCTGTCGCACGCGCTCGAAGAGACCGGGATCGACAATCGCCTCATGCTCTCCGTCGTAGGTCTGGCCCTTGTGGACGATCTTGCCCGTGAGGATCGGGTTCGTCAGCAGGACGTGGAGGGTGCCGGTGTCGAACGGGCGACCGCCCCTCTTCTCGCCCTTGCGAGTCAGCCGTCGCTTGTTGGTCCACTCGCGGTGCCTCAGAACGGTCACAGCGCGCTGGAGCGATCCCGCGTCCAGGTAGATTTGGAATATCTCCCGGACCCGCGCTGCCTCCCTGGGGTTGACGACCAGGCGGGGGCTGCCGCCTGAGCGGTCGACGTCGTACCCGAGGACGGGCACGCCGCCCGCCCACTTGCCACGCCGCTTCTGGGCCGCGATCTTGTCGCGGATGCGTTCCCCGATGATCTCACGCTCGAACTGAGCGAACGAGAGCAGGATGTTGAGCGTCAACCTACCCATCGAGCTGGTCGTGTTGAACTGCTGCGTTACGGAGACGAACGACACGCCCTTGCGATCGAACGCCTCCATGATCCGCGCGAAATCCATCAGAGACCGGCTGAGCCGGTCGACCTTGTAGACCACGACGCAGTCGATTGTGCCCGCCTCGATGTCCCTGAGCAGGCGTTCCAGCGACGGTCGCTCCATGCTGCCGCCGGAGAATCCGCCGTCGTCGTACCGGTTCGGAAGACAGACCCAGCCCTCGTTGCGCTGGCTGGCGATGTACGCCTCGCCGGCTTCCCTCTGTGCGTCGAGGGAGTTGAACTCCTGTTCCAGACCTTCCTCGCTGCTCTTTCGCGTATAGATGGCGCACCGAACGGGCGCGGCGATTCCGGTTCCTCGGGTTCGGTCGGCGGGTGTGCTGGATGACCGGGGGCGCTTGCTCATCGGCCACCCCGCAGTCCGAAGAAGCGGTACCCGTTGATGTGCTGGCCTGTCACCTTCTTGGCAACCACCGACAGCGTGCGGTACCGCTCGCCCTCGAACTCGAATCCTTCACCGTCGGCAAGCACCGACACCCGGATGGTGCGACCCTTGTACTGGCGCACGATCGCAGAGCCGGGGGGCGGCAGCCGTGGGTCACGGCGGTCCTTTGGGTCAAGCGACCTGATCCGACTGCGGATCTCGCCTGGCTGGGGAGGCGTGACCAGCATCCGTGGAGCCATCGTGCGAATCTCCGCGTCGTCGGCCAGTTCGGCGGCGCGACGCCTCGCTCGTTCAGTCAAGTCGCCCTCCGCGTTGGCCTGGATACGCCACGCGATCTTGCGGATCAGGTACGCCCGGTGCCGCGTGCGGCAGGCGTGCCCGTGAAGTTCCTCGTAGCGGTCCACGAGGTCACCCGTGCTCATCCGCTGAAGCTCGTCGAGTTGTCGCTGTATCGCGTCGGACATGTGGACTCCTCATCGCATCGGCCCGGAGCCCTAACCCCGGGGCCGCGCGGAGACACTGAGGTCCGCATGCTGCGAGAGTTCAAGTCCACCGGCCGGAGATTCCGCCGGCTCGCTGATGTCCCGGGTGGAACGCGAACGATCCGCATGGACCGCTCGCACCAGCCCGCGGGCCAGAATGCTCGCCACTTCGGCGTCGCGCTCAGCAGGCGTCATCGTCTCGGGATCTCGGCTTCGCATCATGCGGGCTCCCGCCTGGTGGCGCGTCGTGCGCCTCGGTAGGCGTTCCCTATGCGGCGGAGGCGCGACATGCCCGCGGCGTGAACGCGCGGGGCTGATCCGAACACCGCTGCGCACGCATCGCAAGCATGGAAGCCAGCATCGCGCACGCCCACGCGAGCGCGAAGTCCCGTTAACCCCGGCACCGGGGGACGAGAGACGCGGAGAGACTTTGGGCCAAAATCGCGTCCGTGGGGCCAGGAGGGGGAGGGGCCGGTTATGGCCGTGGCTCGGGAGAGAGACCCGGCTTGCGTCTGCCGCCTCCGGCAAAACCTTCGGAACCTGGGCCAAAACGCGAAAACGCCGCGGAGGTCTCTCGGCGGCGTTCCCTGAAAACCAAAGGGCCGGCTGCTTTCGCAACCGGCCCGGCAATAGCGGGGGCAGGATTTGAACCTGCGACCTCCGGGTTATGAGCCCGACGAGCTACCAGACTGCTCTACCCCGCAGTCGTGACTCCAACCGTAGACCGGTACCCGGTGGGGGTCAAGGCGTCGCGCGAGGCGAAGGAAACAGCGGATCGACGGCGCACGATTGAGAGCGGTGGAACGACCGACCATCACCACAACAACAGGTCACCTCGAAGGCATGGACGGTACAATGCCACCGACATGTACGGCACCCTCGACCGATTCAACCGCCAGGTCATCAGCCCCCGGATTCGGTGGGTTGAGGATCCATCAGGTCCGGGGGCGGATCGGTACAAAGTGACGCTGTCGTATGACCGCAACTCGAACATCACCGAGATCGACGATGCGGTCCAGTCAGGTCTGGACTGGCAGTACACGTACGATGACCTCGACCGCCTCACGCGGGCGCGGGCGGGCACCCTTTCCGGGGGCGGCGGCAGCATCACCAGCGAGACCCGCGACCAGAACTGGACGCTGGACCATGCGGGCAACTGGGGCCACACCACCTTCGACCTGAACGCGGATGATGTGTACACCGGCGGCGGGGAGTACGACTGGGATTTCACCCAGAACAAGGCCAACGAGATCACGGGGGGGGACAACCAGTCCCCCGGAGGCAACGTGACGCCGGTCTACGACGCCGCGGGGAACATGACGGATGCCAAGCGTGACTGGCAGTACGAGTACGATGCGTGGTACCGGCTGGTGAGGGTGCGGGCGCAGAACGGTTCCGGGGGTGACATCGTGGCGGAGTTCAAGTACAACGGGCTGGGGCATCGCATCAGCGCCCGGTACCCGTCCGGGGGCGAGACCGCGCCGTGGTTCCACTTCGCCTACGACGAGCGGTGGCGGATGGTGGCGATGTACGAGGACGATGCGGCGACGGATGTGCCGACCGAGCAGTTCTGGCACCACAACGCGGGTCCGTCGGGGTTTGGGGGATCGTCCTACATCGACGATGTGGTCCTGCGCGACCGGGCCACGGGCGCGGAGGGCGAGGGCATCCTCGATGAGCGCGTGTACTACCTTCAGAACTGGCACCATGATGTGGTGGCGCTGGTGGACACGTCCGGCGCGATCGTGGAGCGGGCGAACTACGACGGCTACGGGATGCCGATCGGAACGTTCAGCACCAACGGGAACAGGAGGGGCTACGCGGGGTACGAGATCGACCCCGTGCTGGCCGGGCACTGGCACGTGCGGCATCGGGTGCTGCGCAGTGACCTGGGGGTGTGGACGAGGCGCGATCCTGCAAGTGAGTCCTTCGACACGGGTCTTTACTTGTACGCATCGACGGCTCCTCCGAACTACAACGATGCAATGGGACTCCAGCCTGATGGGGTCTATGCCCTGCTTCATCGTTCACATGCCGCAGCTTGTGAGGGCGCATGTGAGTGGTATTTCTGGGCCCGATTATCAGTGCACCCGAGATGTCCGCTTGTCATGGTGCAACAAGTCCGCAACGAGGTTGCCTGTGACCGATGCTGTATGAATCCTACAAGCGGATGGGTTCGAAGGTCATATTGGGAGAGGATTCCTGTTCCCGAAGTTGCTCCACGAGAAGTGGGCGGTGGATTCTGGCTGCGTTCGGCTCGCACTGATCGTGGAATCTGGGGCGCTCCACATGAGTCGTATGGGGTCTTCTACCAAGCCGGCGAGATTCGTACATTTTGTCGCCAAGATCTTCCGGATAGTGCCTTTGATCACTGGGACACCCAAGTTCCCAATGGGACGGGCTACGCACTGAACGAGGGCGACGCGCAGAGTCTCTGTTTTGGACTACTGGTTCGATCAGGAAACTTCGACTCCATCGGTACCAAGCCGCAGTGGTGGGACACAGTGACTCCGCGAGCAGTTGGAACCCGGCTCATGGTTTATAATTGGGGATGTGATTGTGCCGACGATAAAGCGCACAACAATGTGTATTGTTCTGACGATAAGGGCGATGTTCCAAAGGGTATTCGAGGAGAATGAAAGATGACCCGGATCAATGTTAGTTCTCACATGCCTCTTTCGAGACGCGCGATCTTGTCCGGGATGCCGGTTCTTGCGGCAGGCCATCTGATTCGCACCCAAGGGCCGAAAGATCGTCCCGCCGATCCCCCGCTCGATCTGTTTGACGATGTTCTCAATACGACAGAGTGGCTCCCATGGGACGATTTCGACGGATTGCTTGGTAACTTGATGCGCCTCCCGCAATGGCCATCTGACCGGGACTTTCAACCGGAGGAATGGCAACAGTATTGCGCGACTGCGGTATCATGGCAGCGATCACGACCATCTTGTATCGAAACTTTGGTGATTTTGGCAATGCTGATCGGCACTGCTTATCGTGCATCGCCGTCGAATGTCGATCATTGGTCGACCAAATATCGACACGACAATGTGCCAGACGCGCACTTGGCCGACTGGCTCGGCGTGCGAATCATGCTTCTGCTTCGCATCATGTTCAATATTCCAGCGAGTACGATGGCGTATCGGCTTCCAAAGTCAGAGTATCTGATCGCTGGATGCAGCTATTATCCTGCAAAACCCATCGGCACGTTCGGGGAGAACGATATCCTCAGAATCGCGGCACCCATCGATTGGCGAGACAGGAATCCGCGACTGATGGCTCTCTCGAAGGTCCATGAGCCCGGAGGCATTTGGACAGATTATCAGCCGCACATCGAATATCGTTATTTTCGCGTGAATTTTCCACTTCGGGAGAATCTTCAGGATCTTGTGACAGACAAGAAGCTGATTCCACCCCCTCTGAAGTAGCCCCATCGACCATGTCGAAGTGTTGGTTGTCAGCACTTCATGCCCAACTCACGATGTGGGGTCCGTTGTGTGAAGAAGCTATCCCGAAGCCCGGATTCACCGCAGATTCGCAAGAGTCGCAGAGAGAATACAGCCGGAATTCCAGACTCCGCAGCCTCTGAAGCTCTGCGGTAATGTCTTCTTCGAGAGTTCAGGGATGGGCATCTAGATCCTCGCATCTGCCAGCTTCGCAAGTCGTTCCATCCTCGATCGCACGGTCTCTATGCCCACCGGTGTTGTCACCTTGTTCGCGGTTGATACGCCGACCGCCTGCCTTCCCACCGCGTCTCCCGGCACACCACGGGCGCAATTGACTCGAAACCCGCCCCCGCTGTTTCTTCCTTGAAGCGAATCCCAGGTCTTTGCCGGGCGTCAATGGGGCGCGGCTCGCCGCGGCGATGCACGATGCGAAACTCGCGCCCGCATGAACTGCCCGACTCTCGTCAGGATTCTCTGAACAAACCCCTCTTCCACCGGGAGAGGGTTGGAATGAGGACATGCCTCGACCGGAATTGGCGTTCACGGGACGTTTGAACAAAGCGGCGGGATTGTTCAGGGATTCCAGATGAAAACCGTGTCGGACAAGGGTTTCTGGCCGGCGCCAATCTTGGCTTCACCCGTCATTTGGGCCCGCCATGCACTCGCCCTCCACGTATTCGCAGAAAATGTGCAGCACCACCTGGTGGGCTTCCTGGATGTGCCCTGAATCCTGGTCATCGACCACGATGGCGTGCGCGCAAAGCGGGGCGCACGGGCCGCCGCCGCGCCCCAGCAGACCGATCGTCATCGCCCCCTTCGCCCGAGCCGTCTCCAGTGCGTGAATCAGGTTCGCGCTCCTGCCGGAAGTCGAAAAGACCACAAGCACGTCGCGCGGGGTGAGCAGCGTCTCGCACTGGCGTGCGAAGATCGCGTCGAACCCGAAGTCGTTGGCGATGCAGGTCAGGGCGGTCGGGTCAGCGTTGAGACATATCCCTCGCAGCGCTGGCCGGTTCGATCGGTAGCGGCCGATGAGTTCTTCGGCCAGGTGCAGCGCCTCGGCGGCGGAACCGCCGTTGCCGCAGGTGTAGACCGTGCCGCCGCGTATGAGGCACTGGGTGATCGCTGTTGCCGCCGCTGCGATGGCCTCGGACTGCCCGCGCAGTGACGCGACGGCCCGGGCCGCGCCATTGATGCGCTGAACCACGATGTCCGGTGGAGTCGTCGTGCTCACGGGTGCGATTGTACCGGTTCGTGCGGCACGCCGCATTCCGGGCAACATCCGCCCTCGGCGTGGCCGCGCAGGTCGTATCCGCAGCGGCGGCACCGCTTCTCGCCAAGGACTGCCGCAGTTCGACGAGATCGCCACGCCCAGACGCCCATGACAAGCAGCCCCGGAATCATCGTCAGCAGGGCAAGCCCCGCGAACACCAGTCCCACCTGGGTGTTCTCGCTTCGACTGGCGTCGATCATCTCGCCTCGAAACGCCAGCATCGCAAACCCCGCGAGCCAGATCGTGAGCGTGAGTGATGCAAGAACGATGACCACGCTCGCGATGGCCATGATGGCGTGAAGTGACTGCCTCACGGGGGACTCCGTTGCCCGACAACTCGGTCGGCTCTCTGACAGGTCGCGGGGGTCACCGCGGGCATGGATCATCCTCTGGCGGCATCGTAGCGGGGTAGTTCCGGGTGAATTCGGGTGGCGGGCGCCATTCGCGACCCGATTTGGAGCCGAACGCCGACCCTGCTACACTGGTGGCCTGAAAACGGGATCGCACCTTGCCGCCCTCGATGCGGGCGGCCTCTGTTCATCCAGGGTGACAGCACACCATGATTTCGGAATCGAAGCGACAGGAACTCGTTCAGACTCACAAGCGCCATGCGAGCGACAGCGGTTCGCCCGAGGTGCAGGTGGCGGTGCTGACCGAGCGCATCAACGAAGTGACCAACCACATGCGCACGCACGTGAAGGACTACTCCACGCGGCGCGGGCTGCTGCGGATGGTCGGCAAGCGCAACCGGCTGCTCAAGTACCTTTCGGAAACGAACCGCGAGGCCTACCAGGGCCTCATCAAGCGGCTCGGCCTGCGGAAGTGACTGGGTGACCTGCTCCGTCGCGGCCGTTCGGCACCGGACGGCAGTGGGCAAAGCACAGTCGCCGTTCGGTTTCCGGGTTGGGCTCGCCTGAACTTTGCCATCTGCCTTCTTTGTGACGACGGCCGCCCCGGCCCTGCCGGGGTCGGGTCCGCGCGACGCGGCCCGCACGACTCAACCACAAGGAAGGACACGACAGAATGGCTCATGTGATCGTGGAACGCGAAATCGCGGGGCGGATGTATCGCATTGAAACCGGTCGAGTGGCCAAGCTGGCCACGGCGGCGGTGATCGCCAGTCATGGGGATACCGCGGTGATGTGCACCGTGATGCGGGCCAACCCCAGGCCGGGACTGGACTTCTTCCCCCTCCAGGTCGATTACCGCGAAAAGACCAGCGCGGTGGGGCGATTCCCCGGGGGCTTCCGCAAGCGCGAGGGCGCGCCCAATGAGAAGGAAATTCTCACCATGCGGATGATCGACCGCCCGATCCGTCCGCTTTTTCCCGACGGCTTCATCGACGAAATCCAGATTCAGTGCTGGGTGATGAGCCACGACGCGCAGAACGACGCGGATGTGATCGCCTCCACCGGCGCGTCCGCCGCGCTCGCCGTCACCGATGCGCCGTTTGAAGGCCCCATCGCCACGGTGCGCGTGGCCCGCATCCAGACCGAGGAAGGCGAGCAGTTCGTCATCAATCCCACGGTGGCGCAGCTGGAGTTCTCCGACCTTGACCTGGTGCTTTCCGGCCACAAGGACGGCATCAACATGATCGAGGTGGGGGCGGCGGAAGTGGAGGAGAAGGTCGTCCTCGACGCAATTCGCTTCGGCTATGAGCAGGGCATCCTGCCTCTGCTGGACCTGATCCGCGAACTGCGCGAGAAATGCGGCGCCCCTGATCCGCGCCCGGGCGATTCCGCCCTGCCCCCTCAGGACGTGGTGGACCTCGTCTGGAAACACGCCGAGGCGGAGATGCTGGAGCTGCGCCAGATCAAGGGCAAGCAGGACCGCAATACCAGGATTGACGCGCTGCGGGATCGGATTCTCAGTGAGCACTTTTCCGTGCCCGAGGGCGTGCCTTACAGCGAGCACGTGAAGGCCGAGCAGCGACGATCATGGGCCAAGGAGGCCTTCCGCACGCTGGAGAAGAAGATCACCCGCAAGCTGATCGTGCAGAAGGGCATCCGGGCCGACGGACGGGCGTTCAACGAGATCCGTCCGCTGGACATGCAGGTGTCGTTCTTCCCGCGCACGCACGGCTCGGCGCTCTTCCAGCGGGGCGAGACGCAGTCGCTGGTCTCCTGCACGCTGGGCACCGGGCGCGATGAGCAGATCATCGACGGCCTGCTGCCCGAGTACTCGAAGAAGTTCTACCTGCACTACAACTTCCCCCCCTTCTGCACCGGCGAAGTGGGGCGCATCATGGGGCCGGGACGGCGCGAGATCGGACACGGCGCCTTGGCGGAACGCTCGCTGCTGGGCATCCTGCCCGACCCTGAGCAGTTCCCCTACACCATCCGCATCGTCAGCGACATCACCGAGTCCAACGGCTCCTCGTCGATGGCGTCGGTGTGCGGCGGGTGTCTGGCGCTGATGGACGCGGGCGTGCCCATCCGCAACACCTGTGCCGGTATCTCCATCGGTCGTTTCAGCGACGACAGCGGCAAGGTGGTTCACGTGACCGACATCATCGGCGAAGAGGACTTCTTCGGCGACATGGACTTCAAGGTCTCGGGCACCCGACAGGGGATCACCGGCATCCAGCTCGACCTCAAGGCCCGTGGACTGTGGTTCGACGAGATCGAGAAGATCTTCGAGCAGGCCAGGCAGGGACGGCTTCAGATCATCGAGCAGATGGAGCGCGTCCTTCCCGCGCCGCGGGCGGACATCTCCAAGTACGCCCCGCGCATCGTGGTCATCAAGATCGACCCGGAGAAGATCGGCAAGCTCATCGGACCGGGCGGCAAGACCATCCGAGGCATCCAGGAGCGCACCGGCGCCACCATCGACGTGGAGGAAGACGGCACCGTCCACATCGCCTCGGTCGACGGTCCGGGAGGCGAGCAGGCGCGGCTGGAAGTCGAGGCGCTTTGCGCCGAGATCAAGGTCGGCACCATCTACCACGGCAAGGTCATCTCGACCAAGGACTTCGGCGCCTTCATCGAGCTGGCGCCGGGCACCGATGGCATGTGCCACATCTCCGAACTCGCCGAGGGGTACGTGAAGCGCGTGGAGGATGTTGTCAAGATCGGCGACGTGGTGAAGGTCAAGGTCATCAACGTCGATGACACCGGACGCATCAAGCTCTCGATCAAGCAGGCCCGCGACGACTACCAGCCCGGACCGGATGACGGCCAGGGCGGCGGTGGACACCGCGGCGGCGGGGGAGGCCACCGCGGCGGAGGACGCGGGGGAGATCGTGGGGGGGATCGTGGTGGAGATCGTGGGCGGCGCGACCGGGATCGACGCGAGCACGCCGGTTCGCATTGATCGACGGCATACACGTGAATCGTCCGGAGCCGCGGGTTCGCCCGCGGCTCCTTTTCTTCATCGCTGGGATGCCGACGGGTCATGGCGATACACTCCGGCATGCGCACGTTCCGCAGCGACAACAACGCCGGACTCTGCCCCGAAGCGCTTCGCGCGATGATTGACGCCAACGACGGCTCGCATCAGGTCGGATACGGGGACGACGTATTCACCGCCCGCGCCGTGGCCGCCTTTCACGACCTCTTCGGGCATGAGGCGGCGGTGTTTTTCGTCGCCACGGGCACGGCGGCCAACACGCTGACGGTGACCGCGCTCACCGAGCCGTGGCAGCGGGTGCTCTGCCATGCGCACAGCCACCTGAGCGATGATGAGTCCACCGCACCGGAGCGTTTCAGTCATTGCCGCATGACGGTGATCCGCACCGAGTCATCCAAACTCACGGTGGAGGACGTGCAGGAGTACGGCGGCATGACTCGCGGCGACGTGCATCAACCCGCGCCGGGCGTGCTGTCGATCTCAAATCCCACGGAGTTCGGGACGGTCTACACCCCCGACGAAACCGCCGCGATCTGCGAGGCGGCGCATCGCATGGGCTATCGTGTTCACGTGGATGGGGCGCGGTTCGCCAACGCCGTGGCGCACCTCGGTTGTGATCCCCGCGAACTCACCGTCAGCGCGGGCGTGGATGCGCTTTCCTTCGGAGGCACCAAGAACGGGCTGGCGTTCGGCGAGGCGGTGCTGTTCTTCCCCCAGGGCGACCGATCCCTCTTCACCCGCGCGGTCGGGACGTTTCCTTTTCACCGCAAGGGGACGGGTCATCTTCTGAGCAAGCACCGTTTCGTGGCGGCTCCGTTCGAGGCCGTGCTTCGCAGCGGCGCCTGGCTGCATCATGCGGCGCACGCCAATCGCATGGCCCTGATGCTGTCGGAAGCCCTGCGTGATACCGGTGTTTCAGTGCGATTCCCCACGCAGGCCAACGGCGTCTTCGCGTCGCTTGCTCCGACGGTCGAATCGGCGCTGCGCGCCCGCGGGCACCAGTTCTACACTTTCGGTGAGCCGTCGTGGAACATGGCCCGCTTCATGTGCAGCCACGACACGCATGAGGACGACGTGAGGGGACTGGCCATGGACGCGGCGAAGGCGATCGGCGGAGCCGCCGCGTCGGCGCGATGACGACGACCGATAACCGTTCCGGGGTCCGGCTGCGCCATCGGCGCGGACTGATCCTTCTGCGCCGGATTCGCGGATGGCGCGCTCAACCCACCCGTCAATCGGACCGAAGCAAGGAGCGGGCGTGGCTCGACTTGCGTGAAGAGTCGCCATCGCCCGTGAACTGCCGAGGAAACACCATGCTTTTCGACAAGGATGTCCTGACCACGGGCGAAGTTGCCAGGATCTGCAACGTCGCGTCGCGCACCGTCAGCAAATGGTTTGATTCCGGCCAGCTCGAGGGATACCGCATCCCCGGCAGCAAGGATCGACGCATTCCGGTGGACAAACTCATCCGCTTCATGAAGCAGCACGGCATTCCGCTCGACGGGCTGATGAGCGGCAGCACCCGCGTGCTGATCGTGGATTCCGACGAACAGGTGCTCTCAACCCTGCGACAGGTGCTCAAGGAGAAGACCAGCTACGAGGTCAGCACCGCCACCAGCTACTTCGCCGCGGGGTTCGACTGCGAGAAGTTCCGGCCCCATGTGCTGCTGATCGACATCCACCTGACCGACGGCGACGCCCAGGCCATCGCGCGGTTCGTCAAGAGCACCGACGACCTGCAGATGACCAAGGTCATCGCCATGACGGGCAAGCTGACCGATGGACAGGCCGCCCAGCTCACGTCGCAGGGCTTCGATGGCGTGCTGCGCAAGCCCTTCAGCGTCCGTCAGGTGATCGAATCGATCGAAGGCGCCCACGCACTGGTGTACTGATCGTTCGAATCGTAACCGATTCCGCGGGGCCGCGACGATGGTCGCGGCCCCGTTGTCATTGGCGCTCACATTGAGAGCAGGCGGCTCGAAGGCGGCACGATGCTTCACGCCGCGCTCAGCGCCGCCCGATCAGCGAACGACGCGCCCGTCCCACACCCAGGTGTCGCGCCGTCGCCCGAAGCCGTCTCGCCCGCCGAACAGCACCGCCCGCCCGCGGGCCTGATCGAACGCCAAGGCGTGGTAGCGGCGCGATACGGGGCCGTCATCGGCGCGGAAGACCCAGCGCAGCCCGTTCCACTCCCAGGTGTCGTCCTGCCGTCCGCCCGAGCCGACGCCGCCGAACATCACGACGCGCCGTCGCACCGTGTCGTAGGTTGCGGCGTGGAACTCGCGCGCCGACGGGCCGGACTCCGACTTGAGTCGCCAGAGCACGCCATCCCACTCCCACGTGTCGCGGCGGTATTCCCAGTACGAGCCGTACCACTTGCTGCGCCACGACGAGCCGCCGAAGAGGATGGATCGTTTCAGCCGCGCGTCGTAGACCAGGGTGTGGCCGAGCCGTTCGCGCGGTCCGGAGTCGGCCACGCGCGTCCAGCGCGAACCGTTCCATTCCCAAGTGTCGCCCGCGGGTCCGCTCTGCGTCATGCCGCCGAAGAGCACCACGCGCCCGCGATGCTCGTCGTATGTCATGGCGTGGCCCCAGCGGGGCGAAGGGCCGGTGATCGATCGTCGCGTCCAGACGCGACCGTCCCACTCCCAGGTGTCGTTCAACAGGCGGTCAGCGGACCCGCCGAAGAGAACCACGCGCCCGCGAGAGGCGTCGTAGGCCATGGCGTGACCAGAGCGAGCCGACGGCCCGCTCACGGCGACGCGCGTCCACGACTGGCCGTTCCACTCCCACGTGTCCCCGAAGCGGAAGACCTCGTTGCCGCCGAACAGAACCACGCGCTGGCGCGCCGAGTCGTAGACCATCGCATGCAGTTCGCGGGCCGAGGGGCCGGTGGTGGATGCCAGTCGCCACGACTGGCCCATGGCCGGCGCACCCATTGCGGCGACCAGCGTCAGGATGAGCAGCGAAGTGAGGCGAACAGCCGCGAGGCGTTGGGACTGCGTGTTCATTCGAGCGACTCCATCCACCCCTTCGATGCCGCGCAACCCTGCACGGCGGATGATGATTCGAGAAACACATCGTTCCGGTTCGCGCGGGCAGGGGTCGTCGCCCATCCGGCCGGGCGGGTCTTTCGATCGCAAAGTCCGTGATGAGAAAGGATTGCGTCGTTTCGTTCGGTGTGCGATGGGATTCGTAGAATGACTGCGTGACCGACGTGACGACCGATGATCTTGCCCGACGGGCCGCCCGGCTCATCGAACTGGGCCGCGCCGCCAATGTTGACGACGCGTTGCGGCAGGTGATGGAGGCGCTGGACGAGTGGACGCGAAGCCACGTGCGCGCGCCATCACACGGGTTGGTGCGCGAGCACGTGCGCGGTTACGCCATGCAGTCGATGGGGGAGCAGGCCTACCACGAGTCGGTGCGCGACGTATGGCGGGTCGCGGAGGACGTGATGACGCTCCTCGATTCGTATGACCCCGTGCTGGTGGGACGCGCCGCCAAGGGGCAGATTGACGCGGGCGCGACCATCCACATCCGCATTTACACCGATGAAGACGTTGGAGAACTGGCCCAGACCCTGGTGGAGCACGAATACGACGAACCGACCTTCGACACGATCAACACGCGCTGGGGACGCCTGAACCGTCTGCGTCTGGAGGAAGCCGGCGTGCAGATCATCATCACGCGCTGCCGACCGGAGATGCGGGCCGAAGCCGCGGTGAACCTGCACGACGGGTCGCGGGTCGAGGTGCTGACGCTGAGCCGGTTGCGTGAGCGGCTTCGTTCGTCATAGCGTGCGTCAGCCGATTCCGCCCTTGAGACCCTTCCCCCCGCCGAACTTGGCGCGGAGGCGTTCCATGGCCTTGTCGCTGGCGCGGGGCGATTCCGCCTCCTGCTGCGACTTGAGGGCCTTGAGTGAGAGCGAGATGCGTTGACGCCCGAGATCCACGGACAGCACCTTCACGGTCACGATTTCATCAACCTTCAGGTGGCGTGACACGTCGTGAACGCGGTCGTGTGCGATTTCGGAGATGTGAATCAGCCCCTCGACGCCGGGTGAGATTTCGACGAACGCCCCGAATGGCATGATCTTCGTGACGCGACCGGTCACCGTGCCGCCTTCGACCAGTTCGTTGGCGCTGGTCTGGAACGGGTCGGCCATGGTCTGCTTGAGCCCCAGGGACAGGCGCGGCGGTTCCTGCGTATCGTCGATCTTGAGGATTCGGACGTTGATCTGGTCACCTTCCTTGACGACTTCCTTCGGGTGACTGATGCGCTTGTAGGACAGGTCGGAGACATGCACCAGGCCGTCCAGTCCGCCGATGTCGACGAAACAGCCGAAGGGCTGCACCGAGACGACGACGCCGGGCACCTCCTGCCCCACTTCGAGTTTGGACAGCAGTTCCTCGCGCTTGGCGGCGCGGTCTGCCTCGAGGAACGATCGGCGCGAGAGAATGATGCGCCCCGTGCGTTTGTCGAGCTCGATGATCTCGCAGGGCATCTTCTCGCCGATGAACACCGAGAGGTTCTCGATGTGTCGCAGATCCACCTGTCCCGCGGGCATGAAGGCGCGGTGCGAGGCGACCTCCATCTCCAACCCCCCCTTGTTGACGCCGGTGCAGCGAGCTTCGACGGTCTGACCGACCTCGAGATTCTCCCACGCCGCCTTCTGAATCGCGCCGCGGCGTGACAGCACCCACAGGTTGTCGTGTTTGTCCAACCGCTCCAGCACGAAGTCCATGCGGGCGCCGACCGTGGGTGGTTCGTCGAAGTGCGTCAGTTCGCACACCCCCTGCACGCGCGGACCAAACTCTACGATCACGTCGCTGCGGGTCACGGCGACGATGGTGCCGGTTTTCGTGGTGCGGTCGGATTTCGCGGCGCCGGGACTGCCCGGGCGCTCCCGCTCATCGAGCATGTCCTCGATGCTCATGTCGCCGAGGGCGGCCTGAATCTCCGCCTCCAGGCGGGCGTCAAGATCGGTACGGGGGTCGTTCGACATCGGGCGTGGATCGGCCATGGCCGTGGGGTGTCCGGGAATATCCGCTTGAGAAAACCGGACAACCGAGATTGGCCGTCCGGAGGGAAGACAGGAGCAGAAAACGAGATGACGACAGCGCACAGAGCGTCGTCACCAGCTCCACGACGATAGCGCGCTGAAGGGATGTTTGCGAGAGCGGCGAGACACAGCGGGGACCGTGACGCGGTTGGGCGTGTGGACGATGTTCACCACACCGGCAATCGCCTGGGGTTGAACGATGATGAAGATGGGTGTGAACCGCGACCGGCGGTTCCGTCGCACCCGGATCACCCCACCCAGAGTGTCCGGATCGACGCAAGCCAAGCATATGAAAACGCTTAGGACAACGGAGCGTCGTTGTATCAGGCGTTGACTTCATCCACGCATCGACCAAGCAAGGTTGATGAACCGCGTTGGTCCAGTTCACGGCGTTCCCGCCGGGGGCGTGATTGATTCGGAGTTTCCCCAAGTGGTGGGAACCATTCCCGAGAGCGGCTCGAACACTCCCCATGACGGGCCGCGGCCCGTTCACCGAGTCCTTCCGGGCCAGACGTACGGCGTGATCCACCTTCCCAACAGGAAGGGGTCACGCTGCACGCGCTTGGCCAGAACGGGCGGCACGTTGCGCCGCGCCGCGAAGAGTGAACGCTTGCAGGATGCCCCTCTGGCGGTGGTTGACAGACGGGGGCAAAGTCGTCATGCTGCCGATGGGAGCGGGATGATGGCGTCGGGGAGGGGGAAGGTCAGAGAATCCGGGGCCGAGAACCTGGCGCGTGGGCGGCGGAGGGGGTGGGGGCGGGAGTCGATCGCCGCACCATTGTGCGAGGAGTTCACCCACGCCACGTTGTATTCTCGGAAACTTTCGGTATCATCGGCTGGTTCCGACCGTTCCGCGGCGGGCGAGGTGATCGTGCGCGCGGCAGGTCGGACCACAGATCTGGAGTCGAAGCATGGCATCAGCGAATGCGGCATGGGGGATCGAGATCGGCGCCTATGCCATCAAGGCGGTGCGCCTGGAACGCGAAGGTGACGAGGTTCGCGTGTCGGACTTCGCGGTGATTCCCCACAAGAAGGTGCTCTCGACGCCCGACATGGATCAGAACGAGGCCGTCCGGCTCGGTCTGGGCCAGTTCGTGAGTCAGAAGGCGATCGAGGGTGAGACGCTGGTGATGTCTATTCCCGGGCACTCCGCGTTCGCCCGCTTCGCCAAGCTGCCCCCGGTGGAGCCGAAGAAGGTTCCTGACATCGTGAAGTTCGAGGCGGTGCAGCAGATTCCCTTCCCCATCGAGGAAGTGGAATGGGACTACCAGGTCTTCATGAAGCAGGATTCCCCCGAGGTTGAAGTGGGAATCTTCGCCATCACGAGGGAGCGCGTGCAGCAGCGGCTGGCCCTGTACGCGGAGCTGGGCATCACCCCCGAGGCGCTGAATCTCAGCCCCGTGGCGGTGTTCAACGCGATGGCCTACGACCATTCGCTTGAAGAGCGCAAGATGGCCGTCATCTATCTGGATATCGGCACCAGCGCCACGGACCTGATCGTGGCCAACCAGGGGAACTGCTGGATTCGGACGTTCCCGCTGGGGGGGACGCACTTCACGGAGGCGATCGCCGAGTCATTCAAACTGTCATATACCAAGGCGGAGAAGCTCAAGCAGGAGGCCGCCACCAGCAAGTACGCCAAGCAGATCATGCAGGCGATGCGTCCCGTGTTCGGCGACCTGCTGCAGGACATTCAGCGCTCGCTGGGGTACTACCAGTCGGTGCATCGCGACGTCGAGTTGAAGACCATGGTGGGGCTCGGTTCGACGTTCAAGATCCCCGGACTTCGTAAGTTCCTGGGCCAGCAACTGCAGATGGACGTGGTGCGTCTGGACGAGTACCGGCGCATCCGGGTTGAGGGACGTGAGGCCGCCTCGTTCGCCGAGAACGCGGTCAACATGGCCACGGCCTACGGCCTGGCGCTTCAGGGTGTGGGGCTGGGCAAGATCGACATCAATCTCGTGCCCGTGCAGGTGCTTCGCGACCAGATCTGGCACGCCAAGATCAAGTGGTTTGCGGCGGCGGCGGCCATCGCCATCGCCGGCGGCGCCGTGACCTTCGTGAGGCCCCTGAGTGACCAGGCGGCGCTGCGAGGTGACGGTCCGGCCGCGGTCACCAGCACCATCAACCGAGGTCGCATGCTGGCGGACGAGTTCTCCAGCATCATCAGCGCGCACAACGCGGTGGGCTACCGGGCCGAGAACATGCGGCGTCTCATGGACTACCGGACGGCGTGGCCGTTCCTGGTCAACGACGCCGCCGCGGCGCTCAACGCCTCCGATCCGCAGCTCGAACTGTTCTCCACGGATCTCAAACTGATCGAACGCATCCCCCCGACCCAGCGGCGTCTGGTTGAACTGATGCACCTGGGCGGCGAGTACGCCTTCGAACCGTGGAACCCCCAGGGGCGGCAGGACGAGGCCTCGAAGAAGAATCGACGCCTGATCAAGGTGTCCATGCAGGTCCGCCTGACCCATGACGAGCCGGGACCCTTCCTCGACCGAACCGTGGCCCGCTGGCTCCGCGACAACGCCGAGCCATCCGGCGCTCGCGTGGGTGTGCCCTATCGCATCCTGACCGATTCGATCAACCTGAATCTCACCAACCTGCGCGTCTATGAGATTCAGGCGGACGGAAAGGCGTCGGACGGAGGCCAAGGGCGCTCATCCGGCGGCAGTTCAGGCGGGGCTCCTCCGTCCGGTCCCAGTCGCCCATCTCAGCCGCAGCAGCCGGGTGGCGGTCGGGGGGCGGGTGATCCGCCCGGCGGCATGGGAATGCCGATCGAGCCGCCGCCCCCGAGTCCGCCGCCCCAGCGTCCCGGCGGCGGGGGTGGGAGCGGGCAGCCACCCTTCCCAGGTGGCGGCGGCAGTGGCGGTGGCGGAGGGCAGCCGCCCTTCCCTGGCGGCGGTGGTAGTGGTGGTGGCGGTGGCCAGCCGCCCTTCCCCGGCGGCGGTGGCGGCGGGGGGGGCCAGCCCCCCATCCCCGGCGGCGGTGGTTCCGGAGGCGGGTCACCCCCCGGCGGCGCCGGGCTGCCGATTGGTCCTCCCGGAGGCGGGGGTGGAGATGACCGCAGCACCCAGGAACTGAAAGACGTGAATCAACTCGCCCCCGTGCCCAAGATGCCCCGGTTCCTGCCGGTCGGAACACGCGTGTACGAGACCACCATCACCTTCACGGTTGAACTGCTCGACAACGCCGCCGCGTCGAATCAGACCCGTGCCGCCGAGGCCGGTGAGGCCGGATCGGAGTCGCGATCATGAATCACACCAAGATCCTCAACTGGGTCAAGAAGAACCTGTTCATCGTCATCTTCGCGGTGCTCATCATCGCGGCGTACGTGGCGCTGCCGATCTTTTCCGGCGGGATCAGCGAGGATGTCGCCCGGGCCATGGCCGCCCGCAAGGGGAAGGACAACGACCTGAGCCGGCTCACGACCACCGGCATCGAGTTGAATGACCCTACGCCCTGGTTCACGCGCCCATCGCAGTCAACTTCGCTGATCAACCCCGCGGCGCGCGATGCGTTCAAGGCCTACGCCGATGCGCGCATGAACGAGGTGACCGAGGTGGTCTCCACGGTCGAGGCGCACAATCGTCGCGGCCGCACCGTGTTCGTGCCGGATCTGCTGCCCGGTTCGGTGCAGGGCGGCATGGCGGAGATCAAGTGGCTGGAACTGAGTGAGAAACTCAACTCCGCGTACGTCGCCCTTCTGACGGACATCGGGGCCGGGGCGCCGCCCACCGCCGAGGGGCTGCGGCGCGAGCTGCTGCGGCTTCAGAACCAGTTCATGACGGCGACGCTGGCCCGAACCGGGCGCGATCGCCTGGAGCCGGAGGAAGAGGCCCAGCTCCGCGACGAGATGGTCGGACGGCGCGTCGCCCTGTGCGAGGAGGCGGCCAGGCAGATTCAGGTCTACGCCTCGCTGGACGCGATCAATCCGCCGTCGTGGAACTACGGGCAGCCGTCGCTCACTCCGACGATCGTCTGGTACTGGCAGTGGGACTATTGGGCGATCGAGGACGTGCTGCGGGCGCTCAAGGAGGCCAATCGCAACGCTGCTTCGGTGCTTGACGCGCCGGTGAAGCGAATTGTCTCGATTCGCGTCGAGGGCAGCGAGGAAGCCCGCAAACGCGACACGGGTGGCGGCGGCGCCGCGCCCGGCGGCGGCGGTGGACCGTTCATCTCCGGCGGCGGCGCCAGCATGGGCGGAGGCGGCGCCGCCCCGCCGCCTGGCGGCGAGAGTGCGGGGCGTCCTGCCGGCGTCGCGCCCGCCGATCCTTCGCAGGAGGTGAAGCCCGATTTCACCAAATCCATGACCGGACGCGCCACCAATCCGCTGTACGACGTGCGCTACGTCAACGTCCATCTGGTCGTGGAGACGGATCGCGTTCCCGACGTGATCGACGCCATCAGCCGCCAGAATCTGATGACCGTCGTTGACCTGGAGATGTGGCCGACCGACCCCTATGCCGATCTGGAAGTCGGCTATGTGTACGGCGGGGTGCAGACTTCCAACCTGACGCTTCGCATCGAGAGCGTCTGGCTGCGCTCCTGGACGGCGCCGTTCATGCCTGACGAGGTGAAGCGGGCGCTCGGCGTGCCGACGCAGACCAATCAGGGCACGTCGCCCGCCAACCCCTAGGTCATCCGCTCATCCAACGCCGCTGAATCGCTCGGAAACCGGCAGAGGAACGACTCACATGAAGATCAAAGGCATCACACTGATCGAGCAGCACGTGGAGAAGATCGTGCTTGGACTGGTCGGCGCCGTCGCGGTGGCGCTGGCGGCGATGCAGTTCCTCGGTCAGGGCAACACCATCGAGATCAACAACCAACCCCTGTCCGCCTCGCAGGTGGACGGCGCTCTGGAGAACAAGGCCAGGTCGTTGGAGGCGTCGCTGCGCGACGACGCTCCCGCCACGGTCCAGCCGCCGGACAGTCCCAGGGTGCTGAACTGGATTCGCACGGCGGTCAAGGACTCGGTCAGCCCGCCCTTGGCTGCGCGCCTGTCGGTGCCCAGTTACACGGTCGCCATCGGCGGCGGGCGCGAGGAACGCCGCGACATGGAGTTCGTGGTTCCGGTCTTCGCCGCCGCTGGCAAGCCCTTCGTCGATCAGCACGCCGACGCCATCGACGACGAGGTGCTCAGCCAGCTGCCGGAGGACGTGCGTCAGCACGTGGTGTCCACCACGGGCGGACCGCATGACATGTCGTGGACCACGCCCGCCGTGCTGATGGACGTGAAGGCCCTGCGCGAGCAGTACGCCGCCAAAGACCCTGACGACAGCAAACTGCCCATCCCCGCGCGGTGGTACGACTCGCGCGTCTACTTCCTCGATCTGGAGATCGAGCGCGAAGAGCTGATCGGCGGACAGTGGAGCGACCGGCAGTTGATCCCCGCCATGCCTGATCTGCGCGAGCACCGCGAGCGAATCAACGGACGCGACCCCGCCGGACCCATGACCTCGGCGGCGACGCTGCTGGATTGGCTGCGAGAACCTTCCGGAGCCAACCAGGCCCAGATCATTCAGCCCTGGGCGCTGCCCACGGTGGGCTCGTCATGGGTGCAGCCGGAAGTGCCGGTGGCCGAAGGCGCCGCGAGCAATCCGGCCATGGCGGAAATCACCCAGCTGCAGCGACAGATCGCCACTCAGCGAACCCTGCGCGAGGCGGTTGCGGCTCAACTGGACCGTCTCGGCGGACCACTGGATGAGTCCGGGCGTTCCGGCAGCGGAGGCGGCAGTGGTCGCGGCACCGGAGGCGGACGCGGCGGCGGGCCGCCCCCGCCGGGCGGCGGAGGAAGCGGCGGCGGACCACCCCCCGGCGGTGGTGGCGGCGGAGGCGGCGGCGTTGACCTCGGCGACGAACGCAGTGGTGGTGAACGCAGCACGGATGCCGCACGTATCCGGTTGACCAATCGTCTCCGGGGCATCGATGCAACCATTACTCGCCTGGAGGACTTGCTCCGCAAGCGAGCCGCGGAACTGGGCATCCAGTTGAACCCGGATCGTGCCGCGCGGCGGTACCCCAACCTGCTTCTCGATGACCAGGTGCTCGTCTGGGGGCATGACCTGAAGGTCACCCCGGGTGCGACCTATCGGTACCGCATCACCGCGCGGGTGTACAACCCGTTCTTCGGGAAGACCGCGTTCCTCGTCCCCAGTCAGCAGCAGCTGGCCAAGGATGTGTGCATGAACGTGCAGACCAGCGAGTGGTCCGACCCGGTGACGGTCAAGCCGTTGACGCGGTTCTTCGTCACCGCGGCCCGTCCCGACGACGCCGCGGGGGCGCTGGGCATCGGCGAAGCCACCATCGAGGTCTATCGGCTGTTCCGTGGACAGTGGTATCTCAAGTCCTTCCGCGTTCAGCCCGGCGAGCCGATCGGGCAGGTTGAGAGCTCGAAGACGTCCGATGGGCAGGCGATGTCGGTGGACTTCCGAACGTCGGCCTTCGTGCAGGACGTGCTGCGAGTTCCCGATGAGGGTCGAACCACTTCCACATCTCGTGGCGGCAAAGTGGTCGTCTCGCTGCCGGATGGGACGCTGGTGGTGCGCGATCCGGCTTCGGACTCGTCGGATCCGGAACGCCAGGCCCTGTCGAGAGGCAGTTCTGGGCTCTGAAACCGCCGACGGGTTGTGGACATCCTGTGGACAGGTCGTGAACGACCGGCTTCCGAGAAACGGAAGCCGGTTTTTGCGTTCCCATCGAGGAGGCGTTCACGACGGATGCGAAAAACACAAAAAATGAGAAGGCGGGCCGGTTGACAGCGGTTGGGAGCCGGATACCCTTCTGGGCTTCCCACGAAGCGTCGCAAGACGTTTTCGGCAAGGCGGCTTCGGCCGCCGGGGCGATCTTTGACAAGTTGGATGCGTGAGATTGACGCGGGCTCCTCGTCGATGGCGACGGGGAGTGTGCCAGCGTACACCGAGAACGAATAGGTGAGTGTCTGAGCGACGACTGCCGATCCGGAAGGCCGGGCGGTGGTCGCCGGGGCTGAAAAGGCGCCCCGGCTGGTCGGCCGACCAGGACTTTTTCGGTCGTCACACGGGTGACGGGACGAATCGGGTTCGGGTTGGTGTGATCAAGTCACCAAGGGCATACGGTGGATGTCTTGGCGTTGAGAGGCGATGAAGGACGTGGAAACCTGCGATAAGCCCAGGGGAGTTGGTAAACGAGCTGTGATCCTGGGATTTCCGAATGGGGCAACCCACCCGCTTCGGCGGGTATCCGGCGCTGAATGCATAGGCGTCGGAAGCGAACCCGGAGAACTGATACATCTCAGTACCCGGTGGAAGAGAAAGCAACCGCGATTCCGTGAGTAGCGGCGAGCGAAAGCGGACCAGCCCAAACCCGTCTTCGGACGGGGGTTTGGACGCCAACATGGTACTTTGGATCGTCTGTGAACCTTCTGGAAAGTTGGACCACAGCGGGTGACAGTCCCGTAGCAGACGTGAAGGAGGCCTCGGCGCACCAGAGTAGTACGGAGCTCGTGAAACTCCGTATGAAGATGGGGGGACCACCCTCCAAGGCTAAATACTCCTCAACGACCGATAGTGGACCAGTAAGGCGACTGAACGATGAAAAGCACCCCGACAAGGGGAGTGAAAAGCACCTGAAACCGTATGCTTACACAGCGGTCGGAGCCCTTCGGGGTGACGGCGTGCCTTTTGCATAATGAGCCGACGAGTTACTTTCTGCGGCCAGGCGAAGTCTCTCCGAGACGAAGCCGAAGGGAAACCGAGTCTGAAATGGGCGTCGAGTCGCAGGAGGTAGACGCGAAACCTCAGTGATCTACCCATGGCCAGGCTGAAGGGCGGGTAACACCGCCTGGAGGGCCGAACCCGTTAACGTTGAAAAGTTATGGGATGAGCTGTGGGGAGGAGTCAAAGTCTTATCAAACTGGGAGATATCTCGTTCTCTCCGAAATAGTTTTTGGGCTAGCCTCACGAGCCACCGCGCGGGGGTAGAGCGACTGGATGGGGTTCGGGGTCCTACCCGGATACCCGCTCCAACCAAACTCCGAATACCGTGCGGCCCTGTCGTGGGAGTCAGTCTGCGGGAGATAATTTTCGCAGTCAAAAGGGAAACAGCCCAGACCGCCAGGTAAGGTCCCCAAACAGTCCTCAGTTCGAAAGGCAGTCGGATTGCCGTGACAGCCAGGATGTTGGCTTAGAAGCAGCCACCATTTAAAAAGTGCGTAACAGCTTACTGGTCGAGGAATCCGGCGCCGAAAATGATCGGGAATCAAGGATTGTACCGAACCTGCGGGGTCGTCTCTGACGACCGGTAGGAGAGCGTTGCTGTCAGCTGCGAAGGGGTCCCGGAAGGGGTTCTGGAGCGGCAGCAAGTGAATATGTCGGCTTGAGTAACGATAAAGCGGGTGAGAATCCCGCTCGCCGAAAGCCTAAGGTTTCCTGGGGAAGGTAAATCCGCCCAGGGTTAGGCGGATCCTAAGACGAGGCCGAGTGGCGTAGTCGATGGACAGCCGGTTAATATTCCGGCCCCTTCGTGTGCGGTTGATCCGGCGTGACGGATCGTGAAGTTCGACGGGACAGTGAAGCGTCCAGGCCCTCGGGCCGATGTCGGATGGAGCGGTTCCCAGAAAAGCCGTCCGGTGACAAGCACGAAGTCCGTACTAAAACTGACACAGGTAGGCGTGGTGAATAACCTCAGGCGCTCGAGAGAACGGTGGTGAAGGAACTAGGCAAATTAACCCCGTACGTTCGCAACAAGGGGGCCCTACTGGCAACAGAGGGCGCAGAGAAAAGGCTCTGGGAACTGTTTATCAAAAACACAGCACTGTGCTAACTCGCAAGAGGACGTATACAGTGTGACGCTTGCTCGGTGCCGGAATGTCAAGGAAGTCGGTTAGGGGCAACCCGAAGCTGGCGACCGAAGCACCGGTAAACAGCGGCCGTAACTATGACGGTCCTAAGGTAGCGAAGTTCCTTGTCGGGTAAGTTCCGACGCGCATGAATAGCGTAATCACTGGAGCACTGTCTCCACCACCGACTCGGTGAAATAGTAGTGGCGGTGAAGATGCCGCCTACCCGCGGCAAGACGGAAAGACCCCGTGGACCTTTACTGTAGGCTTACATTGGTCACGATCCTGTACTGCGTAGGATAGGTGGGAGGCTTTGAAGTTCCGGTTCCGGCCGGGATGGAGCCAACGTTGAAATACCACCCTGTGCATGCTTGTGACCTAACCTCGACTCCCGTGAAGCCGGGCGAGGGACCGTGTATGCCGGGCAGTTTGACTGGGGCGGTCTCCTCCCAAAAAGTAACGGAGGAGCGCAAAGGTCGGCTCAGCACGGTTGGAAACCGTGCCTCGAGTGCAAGAGCATAAGCCGGCTTTACTGCGAGACATACTGGTCGAGCAGTCTCGAAAGAGGGCTCTAGTGATCCAGCGATCCCGAGTGGAAGGGTCGTTGCTCAACGGATAAAAGGTACCCCGGGGATAACAGGCTGATCGCGCCCGAGCGTCCATAGCGGCGGCGCGGTTTGGCACCTCGATGTCGGCCCATCACATCCTGGGGCTGAAGGCGGTCCCAAGGGTTCGGCTGTTCGCCGATTAAAGTGGTACGCGAGCTGGGTTCAGACCGGCGTGAGCCAGGTCGGTCCCTATCTGCCGTGGGCGTTGCAACACTGAAAGGACTCCTCCTTAGTACGAGAGGATTGGGAGGGACCCATCCCTGGTGCGCCAGTTGGACCGCTCGGTCCATCGCTGGGTAGCTACATGGGGCAGTGATAACCGCTGAAAGCATCTAAGCGGGAAGCACCCCTTGAGATGAGTGTTGCATGTCGCAAGACGAAAGACCCCCGGAAGACCACCGGGTTGATCGGCTGCATGTGTAAGGACAGTAATGTCTTCAGCAAAGCAGTACGAACGGTCAATGACTTGATCGCACCAACCGGGATCCGATGTCTCATTCAGCGCGCTCCGCGCTGAGCGTCATCCCCGGTCGGTTCCGGCCTTGCGCCGGACAGACACACACCTTCGGTGTGCCAGCGCACACCCGCTTCTCACGCACTCCAACATCTCCCGTGGCAGGGCGAAAGCCCAGCCACGGATTTGTCGGTGACCACAGGTCCGGGGATCCACCTGATCCCATCCCGAACTCAGAAGTTAAGCCCGGGCCGCCGATGATACTGCTCCGCGGGAAAGTAGGTCGTCGCCGATGTCACGGCCCCCGTCAGGCAACCCTTGGCGGGGGTCGTCCTTTTTGACACCGTCATCGCACGAAAGAGTCGTTCATCCACGAGAACCGGGCTTCAGTTCGGGTCAGGAGCCGTGACGATCAATCGCAGCGCCTCCTCGATACCGGCCTCGAGGATCGGATCACGCCCGTTGTTGAACCGACGCAGCGGGGCGACTTCCACGTGCGGCAGCACTCCCTTGCCTTCCACGGCGTCGGAGTACTTCGGCAGCTTCATGCCGGGATACATCAGCACGTGCCCTTCCCCCACGTCCACAAACGTCGCCGGCAGCAGGGCGCCAGCGGTGGTCGCGCCAACCAGTCGTCCGACGCCTCGCTCTCGAATCTCGTAGGCGATCGCCTCCTTGGCGCTGCGGGTCAGCTCGTCGATGAGGGCGACCACCGGCTTTCGCCACGGGACACGGCGACCTTCGAGCACCGCGAGTATCTGCGGCACCATCATGGCGTTGCCGCCTCGACCCCGCAGGTCGAGGATGAGGGCGTCGCAGTCGCTGAACTGGTCCCGCATCGCCGCCGCCAGCAGTCGATCCGGTCCCTGCATGTGGATGTACCAGAAGTGGATGTAGCCGATCTTCCGGTTGCCGCGATCGATGACGCGAATGCTGGCCTTGGCGGCGTCGAAGGCCGCATACTCGGCCGCATCGATGTCGAGGTTCTGCTCCGGGCCGTCCGCTTCGCGCTGGATCACCAGCCGAACGCGATGGGGCTGGGGCGGTTCCGTCTTGCCGCCTGCCCGACCGTGTTCGGCATCATCGTCGGCCCCGGCCGCTTCGACGCCGTCGGCATCCGCCGGTGTCGGCTCAGGCGGGAGCACGGCGTGGATCGGCGGGTCGGGCAGGGCGGCGTCGTCGGTGCGAAGGTCCAGCAGGGGTGATTGACGCGGGCTGACGCCGTTCATGGTGAGCACGCGGTCGCCCGTCATCAGTCCGGCCTTCGCCGCCGGCCCACCCTCCAGCAGCGTGTGAACGAAGTACGCTCCGTCGAGTTCGATGAGTTCGAACCCCCACATGAGCTCTGATTCGTTCATCAGCGCCTTGAACATGCTGCGGTGCGCCCGCGAGGAAATGATCTGCAGGTGGCTGGCGGGCACCTCTTCGAGGAAGCGGTGAACAATCTCGCGCTCGGCCTCGATGGATTCCGCCGTCGCCGCCTGTTCGCGAAAGCGGGCGGCGATCTCCGGGAGCCGGCTCTCGCGGAACGACCGGTCGTAGTACCGCTTGTGCAGCGTGTCGTACACGCGCCCGAACAGGTCTCCCCGGTCGATCGGAGCCAGCCCTGCGGCCAGCGAGACCGCCGTCGCCAGCACCACCAGCGTCAGATACGTTGTGAAGCGTCGTTCGAACACGATGACCTCCAGACACCAGAGCATACCGCGGGCGGGAGGTGCGGGTTGACCGCTCGCCGCCGATCGTTCGCTCCCTCTCGGTGGTTGCCGGTCACACCCCCAGATGCGGAACGGGTCGCCCGCACTCGGGGCACTGCGGGCTTGACAGACGGAAGAGCAGATAGCCGCACTCGCAGCGCGGCTCCTCGATCTCCACGCGCATCAGCGCCTGACAGCCGGCGCAGGGTCGCACGCCGGGCTTCATGGACTGCTCGAAGCCGCAACGCGGGCAGGTCAGTGTGATGGAGACATTCCGGTCGAGCGATTCGATGGGGTTTTTGCGCCCGGCGCTGTTTTCCATGCGGATCAGCATGGGCACGACGACGACGCCGATGAGCGCCGCCAGGTTGAGCGGCGCCACCAGCATGGTGAAGAGCGTGGAAGGCCCACGCCCGAAACGATCCTCGATGTTCAGAATCTCCAGAACCATCAGGACGATGAGCAGGAAGCCCAGACCGTGAGCCGTCACGGCGGCCCACCGTGCGGCCTGCAGCAGGGGGCTCCTCGCCTTGAGCATGAAGATTTGCCCGCTCACGGTGGCCCATAGCGACGCCAGGAACAGGCAGATGGCCCCGCGCCACACCCAGTCGAACTCGTCATGGCGGTTCCAGTCCCGCCAGATGGCCGTCAGCCACAGGGAGGCGGCGATGGGGGAGGACATCATCGCTGTCCATGCCAGTTCGTGCCGACCGTCCTTTCCCAGCACGCCAAGGTTGGCCAGCAGGAGCAGCGATGTGACGAGCATGATGGCGCCGGTCATGGTGCCGCGCACGGCCAGCGTCGAGTCTGTGAAGTCGGACAGGATGAGATTGAGCAGCGACCAGGCCGCCACGCCCAGGGCGGCGAGCACCAGACCGATGCAGGTGCGTCGCGCGACGCTCAGCCGGTCGGAGTTGATCGCCTTCACAGCATCACCACCGTGATGGACAGCCCGCAGACGTCGCAGCCGTCGCCTCCGGTCTCGCCGGACTGCTTCGCGCCGCATCGAGGGCAGGTGAACGTGAAGGGAAGATGCTCAACGATCTCCGCCTCGCCCATGAGCGATCGAGTATGCGAGAGCACCCACGTCGTCATTCCAAGGGCGGCCGCCAGCACCCCCAGCGCGCCAGCAGCGCGGGCCATGTCCTCGTGAAACTCGTTGCTCCAGTAGGTGCCCCAGGTGTCCTGATGCGCCAGCATCCAACTGATCCCGAACCACGTCGTCAGCTGCAGCGACAGGATGAGCATCGCCGCCACCGCGATGCCGCGCACCACCCGCGGTCCGACTCGTGACAGGTTGGGAACGAGCAGCAGGCCCGCAAAGGCGGCTCCGGCGCCCAGTGCGGTCGCCATCCCTGCGGCGCAGGCGGAATCCTGACTTCGCATCGTCAGACCGCCGAGGTCGAGGATCATGCCCGCCCAGAGCAGCGCGGCGATACCGATGACGATCATGGTCACGACCATCGCCACGGGGATGCGGCGCTGCTCCCATGCCCGGGCGGCGGCCGCCATCGGGAGCATGAAGCCCGCCAGGAGAAACAGCACCGACACCATATTGTTCAGCCACACAACGCCGCGACCGGTCACGGTGTCCAACAGGAACAGCACCAGCGCGGTGCTGAGGAAGGCCGCGAAGAGGGTGAGACACCAGCGTGTCGGCGTCATGCCGCGCATGGTTGAAGCATATCCGACGCCGGCGGCTCACGATCCGAGGCCTGCGTCGGCGATGCGCTTCTCGATCGCCTCCAGACGCCGCTGATGCTGGGGCCGACCCGGCTCCAGGATCGTGAGCGCCATGACGTGTCTCCGAGCCAGGGACAGGTCGCCCTTCTGCAGCGCGATGGCGGCGGCGGTCTCGCGGATCGGAGCGTGATACGGATTGATGTTCACGGCGCGGGTGATCTTTTCCATCGCCCGGTCCAGGTCGCCCCGCGAGCGGTACATCTCCGCCAGCGCCACGGCGTAGACGTTGGAGTATTCCTCGCGCACGTCGAGCTGCTCGAGGTGCGGAATGGCCCGGTGCGGCGTGTCGGAACGCTGCCAGATCCGCGCCATCACGCGGTGCGGCATGGGGTCCGCGGGGCGCGCGGCGGCGTACTTCTCCAGCAGCGGAATCAGCATCAGGTCGGGCTCATCCATGCGGGCCAGCGTGCGCTCGATGGCCAGCCGCAGCACGTCCGGATGATCGGGGTGCTCCGCGAGCCACTGCTCGATCATGGCGTCGGTGACGCCGGTGACGGGCTCGCCGGGTCTGACGGCGGAGTCGATTCCCGCCGCTTCAAGAAGCGTCGAAAAGGCCGGTTGGGGATCGAAGCCCCACGTCTTCACCTGCTCGCCGGCCCAGGCGAGGAAGTCGGCATGGAACTGCTCACGAGACAGGCCCAGGGCGTTGGGGATGGCCTGCTGCTCGCGCTCGCCGTCGAAATAGCGGGCGAGTAGGCGCACCAGCGCCTCCTCGCCGAATCGTTCGTTCATGAACTCGACCATCCAATGCCCCTGCGCGTAGGCCAGGGCGCGATCGGTGGGTTTCCTGGGCCGCACGAAGGCCCAGTTGATGGCGTCGAGGTCGAAGAGTTCGTTGGTGCGCCAGGCATTGACGAGCAGTTGCACGGTCTCCCAGCGGCGCGGGGCGAACTCCATGCTCACGGCGGCGGCCTCGGTGAGCCAGTGCGGAATGCGGTTGCGCGTCTGGCTGAGCGTGATGGTGTGCGTGTACTCGTGCTGCAGCACGCGCGGCCAGTCAAAGGGGCCCAGGTGCAGTTGCCTCGGGCCTTCGCGCGGCACCTCCATGGCGATCACCGGGCCGGTGCAGGCGGCGATGGTGTGGATGAACGGCATCCCGCCGATGCGCACGCCGAACCACTGGTGGTTGGGCAGCACCTCGATGATGGTCTTGCGGTCCGGTTCGTGGCCGAAACGCCCGGCGACGGCGGCGTGGATGCGCTCCAGCGTCTCGGGCATCATGTCCACGAACACACGATCCTCGGTGGTCGGGCTGTAACGGATGATGAAATGCTCGGTTTCCACCTGCCGGTAGGCGCTCATCAGCTCCTCGAGCAGGAAGAGCGAGTTGGCGACGCGCTTGTTGTACCGGTCCAGCTCGCGCACGTCGCGCAAGGCGCTCAGCGCCAGGGCGTCGCGACCGGACTGGAGCTCCAGCAGTCCCAGTTCGATGCGCGGTGCGGGCCACTTGGGCTGGCGAGCGATGGCCTCATTGAGCGCGGCGGCGGCGGCTTCGTACTGGCGGTCGAAGGAGAGGAAGCGTCCGACTTCATAGTGCGCCCGGGCGCTGCCGGGGGAGAGTTCGTCGTGTCGCCTCAGTGCCTCGGCGAGCGCGGGCTCGTCGTAGGTGAGGGCGATGGCCGCGCACCGCAAGGCCAGCGCGGCGCGCTGCTTGGGGTATCGCGCCAGGACGCCGTCGAGGAGCTGCAGCGCCAAGTCCGGGTCGTTCTGGATCATGGCGGACTCGGCCAGCAAAAGGTCCGCCAGGGGGTGCGCCGGATGAAGCGCCTGGAGCGCGCCGGCCGCGGCGCGGGCGCCGTCGAAGTCGAACCTGGCCACCGAGGTCAGCCCCAGTTCGTACCATGCCTCGGCGCAGCGAGGGTTCAGCTGCAAGGCCTGCTGCAGCACCGCCAGCGCCTCGGGCATGTTGTCCTTGTCGAGCAGCAGCCGGGCCTCGGTGAGCAGCACGGGCCAGTGCAGCCGGTCGTAGCGCTCCCGGGCCGTCGCCAGCAGGTCGAGCATCGTCTGGTAGTCACGGGCCGGCTGGCCCCGCAGGCGGCTGCGCACCATGAGGGAGCGCACGCCCTCGTTGAGCGCGGCGGCGTCGTGCAGTTCGCGGGCCAGCAGCAGCGCGACGGCCGGCTCGATCGCCTGGTCGGCCGCTTCCAGCGAGCCGATCGTCTCCAGCGCCTCGGCGCGGATGCGATCGGCGTGCAGCGAGCGCACGCCGTCCAGCACGCGGAGCGCCCCCTCCACGTCGCCCGCCAGGGCCAGCGCCTCGGCACGGATCTCCGCGGGAACCGTGGGGTCGGCCAGCGATTCGTCATCGAAAGCCCAGGCGTTGAGGGCCACCGTGGCGCGACGCGCCGGCGTGTCCAGGTCGCCCGGCTCCCACGCGCCGTGAAAGACGCGCAGATCCTTGCGCTCCTCGTCGGTCAGAAAAGGCGCCTCGATGGCCTTGCGGACGGGCTCGGCGAGTTCGGCCCTGGGGGGAACCAGCGTCGAGCGCTCCGGCTGAGCAACGACCGGCGCCGCAATGAACATCAGGGCCGCCGCGACGAGAGGCCGGAGCCGATGGCACGGGGCGCATCGTCGCTCGGCGGCCTGGGGCGGCGCGGCGCCGGGCGTCAAGGGTATCCGAAGGTGGGTGGGGGACATGTGGCCTCCTGCCGTGAGGGATTTTCCCTGACAGGGAGTTTACCGGACGAAACTTCCCCGGCTTCTCCTTTCCGACTTGGCGCGGCGTGCGGTACACTATCTCCATGCAGACCGTCACGGCTCAACGGGATGTGTCCGGCTGTTGCACGGGAAGCGCTGCCGAGCGCTTCCCCAAGCTGCGCCAACTCCTCGCCTACCTTGACTCGTTGCAGGACCGTGCGGATCTGACGGTTCTGTCCGGGTTGCTGCGCGAACTGGACATCACGCGCACGGACATCGAGGACGCCTGTCGCTTCTGCGACTCCGGCTACCAGCGGAACATCATCAAGGAATCGCCGTGGTATGAACTGGTGGCGATCTGCTGGAAGAGCGGCCAGCGCTCGCCAATTCACGACCACCAGGGTTCGAGCTGCGCCTTCCGCGTGGTGCAGGGTACGGTGACGGAGATTCAGTTCGACCCCACGCCGTCGGGCCTGCTGACGTGCAGCGCGGTCAATCACGCCGGTGAGGGGTACATCTGCGCCTCGCCCGACGCGGATATTCACCAGGTGCTCAACGCCCTGCCCGCTGGGCAGGACGTGGTGACGCTGCACATCTACTCGCCGCCGCTGAAGAACTATCGTAAGTACACGCTGGATACGCCCTGCTGCGAAGGGCAGATGAAGCCGGCGACCTTTCCGGCGCGGGGGGTGTGAAAGCGAGGTGATCGCTCGCCGAGGCGTGGTGCGGGGGGCACCTTGCGCCTGGTCGATCATCTCGGCTTCTCCTCCTGCCAGTCGCGCCGGTCGATCTTCCACCCCGGCTCCGTGGGCTCCGAGACATCAACCAGTTTCGCGTCGAACCCGGCGTTCCGCTTCTGGCGGAAGAGCCACACCATGTCGCGGTTGCCGCCCACCTTCACGGCGTCAATGCCCGCAGGCAGCAGCGTGGCGCGATCGTAGAACACGGTGACGGTCTCGAACTGCTCCGCGCCGCGCGTGCCTGGTTTCGGCGCCAGACGAAGCCCCCACACATTGTTCAGCTGCGTGAACAGGAAGGAATCCTCCGCCGGGGCCTGGACCAGTTCCACGTCGAACAACCGCAGCACTTCCGACTTGGGTTGGCCGAAGGGCATGGGCAAGGGGCCGTCCAGCGACAGGGGGTCGAATTTCTCGCCCGGTCTGGCCATGCGCCGCTTGATGAACTGCTTGTCCTCGACGTTCTTCTCCACCAGCCACTGGCCGTCGAATATGTAGTGCTCGTTGCGGTCGCGAAGGTTCATCCGGGGCGCGCCGTCCGCCTCCACCAGCGTGCCCTTGCGCTTGAAGAGAATCGCGAACCGCCGACCCGCGCCCGCGCGATTCACGTCGAAGTAGATGTCGCCGAGATAGACCTGGGTTTCCTCGAAGATCGCATCGAACGTGCGGCGGTGAATGCCCGCCTCGAAGTTCTCCAGCGTCTTCTCCGACTGCTCCAGGCGATCAAGCAATTCCTCCGCGGTGGCGGGGTCGCCCGTGACGACCGCCTCCTCCGTCTTCACCTCCGTCCCGCCAGCGGGGGGCGGGTCGGAAGCGCGCCATGACGCCTGGGCCGCGATGATCGCCAGTCCGAGGAAGGTGAGCATGAACCGGATGAGCAGCAGTGACATCATGGTTGTGTGCTCCGTTCCAGCACTAAGACACGCGGCGTCGAGGGTAGATTCCGGGGGGTGGATTCCGGGGGGTGGATTCCGGGGGTGGATTCCTGCGGCGGATTCCGGATGGAAGGCGTCAGGCACTGGACATCAAGCCACACCGTTGGCGCGAGAGCCGTCAGCCGACAGCACTGAAAACCGGGAACTGACAACCGAGAAGCGACAACACCTCAGCACTCAGCACTCAGCACTCAGCACTCAGCACTCTCTCCCCTCACCCGATCCCCACCTGCTCCACCACCTCGAGCCCGAAGGCGTGCAAGCCCGGCAGGGTCTTGGGATGATTCGTCAGGATTCTCAGTCTCGTCAGTCCCAGATCAAGCAGAATCTGCACACCGACGCCGATCTCGCGCTGATCCATCGGCTGGGCCTTTCCGCCGACGCCTTCGGGCCGCGTCAGGTCGGGGGTGTTGACATCATCGGTTGCATGTCGCTGCAGGCGAAGCAGGCGGCTGCGCAGGTCGTTGCCGTACCCTTCCGGCCGCAGGTAGACGATGGCGCCGCGCCGCGCCTGCTGGATCATCCGCATCGACGCCAGCAGATCGCGCCGCGTGGGGTTGGAGAGTTCCTCGAACACGTCCCCCAGCAGATCGCGCCGGTGCATGCGCACCAGCACCGGCTCGTCGATCCGCACCGGGTGGCCGAGGGCGTCAAGGTCGCCCACCCCGCCCACGGTGAGGGCCACGTGAGGCAGGGGGTCGATCGCCGTGCGGAAGGCGATGAGGTTGAACGACCCCTGGGGAGTTTCGATCACCGTGCCGGCCTTCGGCTCCAGTCGTTCGACCAATCGCTCGCGGGCCAGCCGGTACTCGATGATCTGCTCCACCGAGCACATCTTCAGCCCGTGCGCGGCGCAGAACTGCTCGAGTTCAGGCAGCCGGGCCATTTCGCCGTCATCGCGGCTGATCTCGCTGATGACCGCAGCGGGTCGGCAGCCGGCCAGCCGCGCCAGGTCCACCGAGCCCTCGGTCTGCCCGGTGCGGACCAGCACGCCGCCCTCGCGCGCCCGCAGCGGAACCATGTGCCCCGGCCTCACCAGGTCATCCGGTCGGCTGTTGGGATCGACCGCGATGCGCACCGTCTTCGCCCGGTCGGAAGCGCTGATGCCCGTCCCCACGCCATGCCGTGGGTGTCCGTCAATCGATACCGCCATCGCCGTGCCGCGGAGCGATGTGTTGATGCCCGTCTGCGGGTGCAGGTCCAGCCGGTCGCAGTCGGCGGCGGTCATCGCCAGACAGAGATAGCCGGGCGTGTGGCGGGTCATGAAGCGGATGATTTCGGGCGTGATCAGTTCACCCGCGCAGACAAGGTCGCCCTCGTTCTCGCGGTTCTCGTTGTCCACCAGCACGATCATCCGCCCGGCGCGCAGGTCGGCCAGAATGTCCTCGATGGGCGCAAATGGCATGGGCGGAAGTGTATTCGGGTGGGCCGGCGCGGAGAGGTGTTGTCTGTTCCGCGAACGGTGTGTTTCGATTCCTCGATGCCTTCCGCGCTCCGTACAATCCGCCCATGACTTCTTCGCCCACCGTGACGCCCGATACACGCGCCCGGCACCTCGACTGGCTGCTCGCTCTTACCGCCATCCCCACCGCCGCGGGTCGGGAGGATCGGGTGATTCGCTGGGTCGCGAACTGGGTCGCCGAGCGGCCGGGGCTGCGTCTCAAGCGCGACCGGGCTGGCAACCTGATCATCACGCCCGCGCCGAAGGGGGTGGCGCGCCTCGGCCGGGTGAAGAAGCCGCGCGCCACGGGCCGCGCCCGCCCCGAGCCCATCTACATCACCGCGCATCTCGATCATCCCGCATTTGTTGTCACCGGTGTTGAACCCGGGGGCACGCTGCAACTGGAGTTCCGGGGCGGCGTGCATGACCCCTATTTCGTCGGCGCCGCCATCGAGGTATTCGATCGCGCGGATCGCCGCCACATCGCCGCCATCACCGCGCTGGACGCCGCCGCCCAGCCCTTCAAGCGCGTCACCGCGACCCCGCGCCATCCAGCCCGCTGCGCGTCCGTCGCGCCCGGCGACATCGCCCGGTGGAAACTGCCCAAACCCGTCATCCGCGACGGCCTGCTCCACACCCACGCGTGTGATGATCTGGCGGCGGTGGCGGCGGCGCTGGCCGTGCTGGATGTCACGCATCGTGCGCCCGGATTCGAGCATGTGGGAGTTCTGCTCACGCGGGCGGAGGAGATCGGCTTTGTCGGCGCCATCGCCGCGTGCCAGTTGGGCACCGTTTCGAAGAAGTCGCGGCTGATCTGCCTGGAGAACTCACGCTCCTTCGCCGAGAGCCCCATCGGCGCCGGGCCGATCCTGCGCGTGGGCGACCGCATGAGCGTCTTCGAGCCGACGCTGACCAACCGGCTGACCGACATCCTGCTTGAGCACGCCAAAGCACGCCCCGATTTCAGGTGGCAGCGCAAGCTCATGCCAGGCGGCACGTGCGAGGCGACCACGTTCTCCTCGTACGGGTACCGCTCTACCTGTGTGTGCCTGCCGCTGGGAAACTATCACAACATGCGTGATATCGACGGCGTCCAGGCCGGCAGGAGACCCGCCCGCGTGGGATCGGAGTTCATCTCGGTGAGCGACTACCACGGCCTGATCGACCTGCTGCTGCTCGGCTGCGCCCAGCTGGACAGCGCCGCGATCAAGCCCATGCGTGAACGCATGGACGACCTGCTGGCGAAGCATCACGCCATCGTCGGGCTTCCCTTGCCAGGAAAGCACACGACGAGCAGTCGCGCCGGTGGTTCGAGTCGTCGCTGACCGGCGCGGCAGGTCGGCGGCAGGCCGGAGTCCCGCTCCCCGACGGTCGTGTCCCGCTTGATGTCCTCGTGCCTTACTCCGATCCCATCACGCGGCCGCGCCGCTTCGCCACCTCCTTGCGCACCGACCAGTCCATCAGCGATGGAAACATGGTCATGAGCGCCGAGGCGAAGCGTACGGTGTGGCTGGTCCAGACTTCGGGCGAAGGCCGCCGCAGGCAGCGGATGACGGCGCGGGCCACGCGCTCCGGGGTCTGCACGAAGAGCCGGGGCGTGTGTGCCGGAGCGTCGCGGTCCTCGCCGGTGGCCACGCGGTGGAATTCGGTGGTGGTTGAGACGGGCAGAATGCTGGAGACTTCGATGCCGTGCGGCCGCAGTTCCAGCCGCAGCGCGCGGCAGAGGTGGTTCTGCGCCGCCTTGGTGGCGCAGTACGCGGCGTAGTAGGGCATGGTGATCTTGGCGACGCAACTGGAGGACATCAGCAGATGCCCCCCCCGGCCCTGCGCCACCAGGTGCCGCCCGGCCCGCTGGAGCAGGTCGAACCCGGCGAAGACGTTGACCTCGAACATCCGCCGCAATGACGGCTGGTCCATGTGCAACGTGCTGGTTTCCAGTCCGTACCCGGCGTTGGCGAGCACGGCGTCGACGCGACCGAAGCGGGTCATGGCTGCGTCGAGCAGGCGTTCGGAGTGGCGCTCGTCCGTCACGTCCCCGGGAACCGTTTCGACCAGGCGCCCCAGGGACCGCGCCCGCGCGGCGACGGATTCGAGGCGATCCATCCGCCGGGCGGTGAGAACCAGGTTCATCCCCGCCCCGGCGGCTTGCAGCGCGACCGCCTCGCCGATGCCGGACGAGGCGCCGGTGATGATGAACACGGAATCGGTCAGGGAGCGGGGCATGCCCTCAACGGTAGGGGGCCTGATCAGGGTTCGTTCCCGAGCGTGAAGCCGGGTCAGGAATCCCGGCGTCATGTGATTCAGCCGATTCGTGCAAGTGCTTGGTTGATTCAAGACATGAGAAGGAGGCGGATGCCGGGGGATGCGCGATCGCCCTGTTCTGACAGTCCGACCCGGGACGGGCGGTGGAGTGGAGGAGAAAAGCCATGAAGTGCTTCGCTGTCGTGGTGTTGGTGATCGTGGCTGGCGGGGCGGTTCACGCCGACCAGGTGCAGCTGACGCCGATGAAGGACAACACGCTGTATCAGGATCCTGACGGGTTGTGGAGCAACGGGGCGGGGCAGCATCTCTTTGCGGGCCGCACCGCGCAGGTTCAGAACAGCGTGCGCAGGGCGCTGCTGGCGTTCGATGTGGCCGGGGCGATTCCGCCCGGCGCGACGATCAACAGCGTGACGCTGCGTCTGAACATGTCGATGACGATCTCGGGACCGCAGGAGATGACGCTTCATCGCGTCGTCAGCAACTGGGGAGAGGGCGCTTCGGACGCCTTCGGCAACGAGGGCTCGGGCGCGCCCGCCGAAGCGGGCGACGCTACGTGGCGGCACACGTTCTTTGACACGCAGTTCTGGGGCGGGCCGGGGGGCGATTTCGTGGCCGCACCCAGCGCCATGGCCGTCGTCGATCAGTTCGGCCCGTACACCTGGGGCAGCACATCCGGCATGGTGGGGGACGTGCAGGGCTGGCTGGACAATCCCGCCGCCAACTTCGGCTGGGTGCTCATCGGCAACGAGGCCGTCAGCGTGACCGCCAAGCGGTTCGACAGCCGGGAGAACCCCGTGCCGGAGAACCGTCCGGTGCTGATCGTGGACTACACGCCGGGCGAGGTGGTGGTGACTCCCGAGTCATTCACCCGCGTGCGCGGACTGCCGGTGTCAGGCGTTCTCAGCGACCTGTTCCTCAGCGACGACTTGCGGGTGGTGACGCGCCCCGACGTGTTCCGCACTTCCGCCGTACCACCGGTGCAGATCGAGGTGCGCGGGCAGTCGCCGATCCAGTCGCCCGCCGAACTGCTGATTCGCGTGGAGTCGCACGCCAGCGTGAACAACATCTTCCAGCGACTCATGGCCTTCAACTACGACACCAGCCAGTACG
This sequence comes from Phycisphaeraceae bacterium, assembly GCA_015709595.1. Taxonomy (NCBI): domain Bacteria; kingdom Pseudomonadati; phylum Planctomycetota; class Phycisphaerae; order Phycisphaerales; family Phycisphaeraceae; species Phycisphaeraceae bacterium. Next base: position 179,382 of record CP054178.1, on the reverse strand, counting down.
AGGTGCTCAACTCGCGCACGCTGCCCACCACGGACATCGTGACGGATGTGATCGTCGCCGCCAACCCCGGCCGGTTCATCGAGGACGGCACGGGGAACATGCGCGTTCTGCTGCAGTACAACGCCCTGGCGTTCACCATCGCCCCCATCTGGCAGGCGCGGCAGGACCAGGTAATCTGGCGAGTGCGGAACTGAGGGTGGTGGTGACGGGGTGGTGGGGCGTGGTGGGGGGATCAGGCGCCGGCGCGGGACCGCACGATCATGTGGCCGCCCTGGCTGACTGGAGCGGGCGGATCAATGGTCCGCCCTCGCCGCCTACGATCACCACCATATGCCCAGGCAGGCCGCGGCCAGACCGGTGAAGTTCGACGCCATCGACCGGGCGATTCTGCGCGAGTTGCAGGGCAACGCGCGGATCACCAACTCCATGCTCGCCGAGCGCGTGGGCATCAGCCCGCCCAGCACGCTGGAGCGCGTGAAGAAGCTCGAGTCGCAGGGCGTCATCAAGGGCTACGCGGCCCTGCTCGACCCGGTGCGCCTGAACCAGTCGATCGCGGCAATCGTCCACATCAGCATCAAGGAGCACAGCGCCGCGGTGCTGGAGGAGGCCCGCCGCCAGTTGACCGCTCTCGACGAGGTGCAGTCGTGCTGGTACTGCGCCGGGGACGAGGACTTCATCCTGAAGGTGCGGGTGGAGGACATGGCTCACTACGAGCAGTTCGTCAGCCGCAAACTCGCCGCCGTGCCCGGTATCGGGAAACTGCGGACCAGTTTCGTGCTCAGCGAGGTGAAGGACTCACCGTGCGTGTCGCTGGAGTCGATGCGGCTGAAATAGCGGCGATTCTGAAACACCGTTTCGCCGTCGCCGACGCGGAGATCACGGAAAGACGGCGGTTGCAAATTCGATGCGCCTGCGTGGTGAACACTTCGGACTCCATTCCGTCGCCCAATCCACCCCCCCGCCTCGGCCTCATCGCCGGTCAGGGGCGGCTGCCCATCCTCATCGCCAGGGGCATGAAAGCCGCCGGCGCCCGCGTCTCCTGCGTGGGGCTGGCCGGTCAGTACGACCCCGAACTGCCCGAGGTCTGCGATGACTTCCGCTCGGCCGGCTGGGTGCGCCTGGGCCAGTGGATGCGGCTGCTCCGCCGCTGGGGCATCACCCGTGCCGTCATGGTGGGCGGCGTGAAGAAGGAGCGCATGCACGACCCGCTGCGCCTCTTCCGCCAGATCCCCGACCTGCGCGCCGCCGTCGTGTGGTATCGTCACCTGCGCCACGACCGACGCAACGCCGCCGTGCTGCGGGCCGTGGCGGAGGAACTGGCCCGCGGCGGCATCACGCTCATGGATTCCACCACCTACATCCCCGACCACCTGGCCACCCCCGGCGTGATGACCCGCCGTCAGCCCACCGCCGCCCAGCAGCGGGACATCGCCTTCGGCTGGCCGCTGCTCAGGCAGGTCGTGGAGCTGGACATTGGCCAATCCATCGCCGTGCGTGACCGGGACGTGATCGCCGTGGAAGCCATCGAGGGCACGGATCGCCTGATCGAGCGCGCTGGCGAACTGTGCCGGGCGAAGGGTTGGACGCTTCTCAAGACCGCCAGCACGCGCCACGACATGCGGGCCGACGTGCCGACCATCGGCGTGCAGACCATCGAGGCCGTGGCGCGCGGCGGGGGGGGCTGCATCGCGGTCGGCGCGGGGCGCGTGATTCTCGTCGAGAAACCCGCCGTGCTGGCCGCGGCGGAGGAGCGGGGGATCGCGCTGGTCGGCGTGGAGGGGGTCTGAGGCATGCCGCCGTGCATCGGCACGGGGTGGTCCGGACGCGCTCGGGCGCCGTGTCGCCGGGTCGATCGAGTCGCGCGTCGAGCCAAGTTCCTGCGCCCTTCCTCAGAGTTCCCTCTTTCAACAGACCTGTTCCCATCGGGGTCCGGTCTGGCGCCCGCGGCGTCCGGTCAGTTCCGAACGGGAGCGGGTCTGTCCGCGCCGGGATCAGGGCAGCTCCCCGCGGGAACAGGCAAGGTCCAGTTTCCGGCAGATCAGACCGACGAACCATCTGTCGAGAAGGACGCGGCATCTTCTCACATCGTTTCGCGCCTCGTTCCGCCGGACGTGCCTGGGGCCTGTCGGGATGCCGGACGAAGTGAATGGGTGGCGATGCCGCATGGGCACGGACTCGTCAGGATTGCTGAACGCCGTTGCCTCAGTTATTTGTCCGTGCCGTGGCTGGTCACCACGCCGTCCGTGACCTCGAACCACGTGCTGTTGGTGGTGCTTCTGGTCGAGGAGCCGGCGAAGATGAGGAAGAGCGCCCCGCCCGACTCTTCCCGCCTGGTGTAGTCGTAGCGCAGAATCTCCACCCTGGGGTTCGCCTCGCTCACGGTGGAGCGAGAGGATGGCTCGCCCAGCGTGCCGATGAGCCACGATTCGGTGGTTTTGCCGATTTCCACGCGAGACAGCGTGTTGGACGACACGAGCCGCCCCGTCTCGTATGTTGAGTTCGAGGTCGCCAGCAGGCATCCGCCCACGGGCAGGCAGCAGGCGACGAGCAGGCAGGCGGTGACGATCGTCCGGTTCATCGATGGTTCTCCACGGCGGGGGCAGGCCGCCTCGTCTACGACTCGCGGGCTCCCCCGGTTCTACTGTGATCGGCTCGATCGGGGTTTCGGGTAACGGGTGCGGGGGGCTTGTATCCTTGGGGCATGAAACTCTACACCCGCACGGGCGATGACGGCAGCACGGGACTCTTCGGCGGCCCGCGCGTGGGCAAGGACGACCCTCGCGTCGAGGCCTACGGCGACGTGGATGAACTCAACGCCGCCGTCGGACTGGCGGCGGCCTCCTGCCTCGGCGCCATCGAACCGCGCCAGCCGGTTGCGGCAAGTGGTGAAGTCGGGACAGGGATGAGGCGTCTGGGCGAGATTCTGCGGCAGGTGCAGTCGCGGCTGTTCGACCTGGGGGCGGACCTGGCCACGCCCATCGGTTCGCCGCACGAGGGCAAGATCGCCCGCATCGACGCCGCGGACGTGGCTGAGGCGGAGGCGTGGATTGACGAGGTGGATGGCGTCAATGCGCCGATGCGGGCGTTCGTCCTGCCGGGCGGATCGGAACTGGCCGCCCGTCTGCACCTGGCGCGGACCATCTGCCGCCGGGCGGAGCGGCGGACGCTCGCGCTGTCGCGGCTGCAGCCGATCAACCCGCAGGGATTGGTTCTGCTCAACCGGCTGAGCGACCTGCTCTTCGCCCTGGCCCGCCGCGCCAACGCACTGCATGGCGTGGGGGACGTGGAATGGAGGCCGAAGGGGCGCGGGTGAGCGTCCGGTGTTCGCGGCGTGGACGACGCCGCCGGACCCATGGGCCCGGCGCGGAAGGGTCGAGTGGGACGCGGGATCATAGAATCCCGACCCGTGCGGGTTCAGGGAATCGCATGACGGAGCGCGATCAACGCACCCAATCCGGGGCACGGCTGAGGTGGTGGACCCGCCGGGCGGTCATTGCGCTCGGCGTGATCGTGGCGCTGCTGGTCGTCGCCGCCTGGGTGATGACGCGGTCGTTCGTGCTCTCGCCCATCATCGCTTCGCAGTTGTCGAAGGGGCTTGGCGGCGAAGTGAGCATCGGCGCGGTGCGAGTGCGCGGCTTTCAGCGCGTGGTGCTGGAGAACCTGGAGATCCGATCGCCCGACGTGGGTGGCGACGCGGGACGAGTGCTGTTCGTGCCGCGCACCGAGATCAGCACCGACCTGCTGGCGCTGATCGGCGGAACGATCGACACGGCCACGATCCAGTTCCAGGACGCGGTGCTCCGCATCAGCGAGGATGAGGACCAGGCCGGTCGCTTCAACTTCAGTTCGCTGGGGGCGAAGACCGACGACTCCGGGGCCGACACTCCGATTCCGGGACTGATTGTCGAACTCGTCCGAGGCCGCCTTGAAATGGGCACGCACGATGGCGATCGGTGGCGGCCGACCGGGTCGATGCCGATCTCCGGCAGCATTCACGCGCAGGCGGGGTCGGAGTGGTACAACTACGACATCGAGGAGCGGGACGAGAGGGGCGCGGTCCTGCCGAACGGCGGATTCGCCATTCGCGGGCGGGTCAACGTCAGCAACTTCGCGCTGGACGGGCGGATCAGCGGGTTGACGCTGGACCAGCGGATGAAGTCGCTGACGCCGCTGGTGGTGCGGTCGTGGTGGGACCGGCTGGAGCTCGATGGTCGTGTGCGCGATGCGGGGGTGCGATTTGAGCCGGGAGCGCCCGCGCATGCATGGATCGCGGTGGAGGACATCGGCATCACCATTCCGCTGCCGCCGGAGGTCATCTGGGCCCGCTACCGGGCGGGCGAGGTGACGCCCATCGAGGGGCTTCCCCGGCTGCGGGTGGATGCGGGACGCATTGACCTGAATGGCGAGACGCTTCGGCTGAGCGACCTGCGAGGCGTGGTGGCGGGCAACCTCGCCCCGAGCGACAGCGCGGCGGTGCCGTACCGCATCAATGGAACCATCGGCGGCATTCCCGCCATCTCGTGGGATGACCGCGAGCAGTGGGCGCTGGAAGTGGCGGAGTTCGCCGAGCTCGATCTCACGCTCTCGCTCGACGACTTCCGGCTGGTCGAGGCGGGGGGCGGGGCCGGCACCGTGGAGCTGCCGCAGGTGGTGGCCGAGGTGCTGCGGCTGTTCAACGCCAGAACCTGCGTGCTGAACACGGGCGTGCACGTGACGCGGGCCGCCGCGCCGTCGGATGCGGCGGGAACTCGAGTGCCTCAGCCGCTGCGCACCAGCGGTCATGCCAAGATGACCGAGGCCAGCGGCGCCTACGTCAAGTTCCCCTATCCGCTGGAGAACGTGACCGCCGAGATCGTCTTCGAAGGTGACCGCATCGAGGTGCTCTCCCTCATTGGGTCCGGGCCGCGCGGGGGGACGGTCTCGCTGGGAGGCGTGGTGGAGCCGCTGACCAAGTGGCCGCGCGTGCGGCTGCGCGTGAGCGGCAAGGGCCTGCCGGTTGATGACGCCCTGCGCGAAGCGATGAGCGAGCAGTATCAGCGCATCATCGACGCGCTGCTGCATGAACCCTCGTACCAGCGGCTCGCGCAGGCGGGTGTGCTGCCCGGCGACGAGCAGGTGGCCCGCGCCGAGGCGTCCACCGTCGCATTCGTGCAGGAGGCGGAGCGCCAGCGGACGCTGCCGTTGGCGGATGGCGAGGCCGTCGCCGCGCTGGATGTGCAGATCGCCCGGCGGCTGGCGGCGCTGGAGCGGCTTCGCTCCATGCGTGATTTTCATCTGGGCGGCACGGTGGACCTGGAGTTGAGCATCGACCGCGAGGAAGGGCGAGGGCAGGCGACGCACACCACGGGCGTCATCACCCTGCATGACGTTGGCCTGATGTTCGACCGGTTCCCGTATCCATTCCGCATCCATCGCGGCGAACTCGTTCTTGAACGGGACGGCGCTCGCGTGCGCGACTGGCTGGGCGTAGCGGCAGGGGGTGGGCAGGTGCTGGTCAATGGAGACATTCGCACGCCCGGCAAGCCCGAAGGCGGCGTGCGCATCGCGCCCGACCTGACGATCGGGGTCATTGACGACGTGCTCAATCCGGCGCTGCTGGCGGCCATTCCGTTCGGGTCCAACGAAGCGCGGGAGGACGAGGCCGGCGCCATCTCCCGCGTCGGACGGATGATCGAGGCCGCCGGTCTGGAAGGCATTTTCCGCTACGTGGCCCGCATCGGCGTGGATGAGGCGGGCGAGGTGGATTGGTCGATCGACGCCGTGGTGGATGGCGCGCGAGCCGAGCCGCGCGAGGAGCTGACCAGAGCCATGCGCGGGCTTGGGCTGTTCTGGCCGACCGGCTTCTCGCTGGACCAGGTGGCCGGGTCGATGACCATCTCGCGTCGCGGCATCGCCATCGCTCACCCCGGCATGACGGGTCGTCGCGGCGAGGGTCGCGTGACGGTGCAGGGCGAGGTGCGCAACGCCACGGCTCAGGGCGGCGAGGCGATCGATCTGGACGTGGATTTCACCGGCTTCGCGCTGGAGGAGTACCTGCTCAACCTGTTTCCCGGCGAAGGAGCGGAAGCCGCCACGGCCTTCTGGCAGCGCTACCGCCCGGAGGGGATGTTCGACGCCTCACTGCGGTACCGTTCGGAAGGCGGCGTGCTGTCGCCGCTGGCGCTTTCGGTCAAGCCGCGCGACGTGGCGCTGCACCTGGGCGAGCAGACGCTTCGCCTGCGCGGCACGGGCGAAAGGGCGTCGGTCACGCTCGGCTCAAGCCGCATCGAGTTCACCGATCTGGCGCTCGAGGTGCTGGACCGCGGCGAACCGGACGGCCTGCTGCGGCTGCACGGCGCGTACGGGCTGAACGACCGGCAGGCCACGCTTCGCGTCGATGGAACGGTCACGGGCGCGCGGTTCGAATCCGTGTGGCCCGTGGAGGTGCTGCGCGTGCTGGGGCGCCAGTCTCTGATCGAGACCTACGAGTCCTACGACCCCGCCGGAGTGTTCGATGCTTCCTTCGAGGCCGCCATTTCCCCGGGGAATCCGCCGGAAGCCCGCGCGGTCATCCGCCCCGTCACGATGGAGGCCACGGTGAGCGGCGAGCGGCTGCGCATGACCTTCGACCCTGGCAGCGCCATCGAGGCGGACGCCCTGGGACTGGTGCTGCACGATGCGCGGGGCACGCTGGCCAGCGGCGCGACCTTCGACGTGACCGGCGACGCCGCCATGCGCGACGACCGCACGCTGCTGGACCTGAACATTCGCTACCGTGGGCGCGGAGATGGCGGTGAGATTCTGGCGTTCCTGCCGCAGGGGGTGAAGGACGCGTTCCAGTCGATCGCCCTCACGTTCGGCGAGGCGGTTGAACTGGATGGCGTGCGGCTCCACGCTGCACGAGAGGGCGCGACGGCCGCGCCGTGGAGCGTGTCCATGACCGGGCCGATCGTGGTGCGAGGGGCGACGCTGGATGCGGGACTGCTCTTTTCCAACGTGGATGGGCGGATCGACGCCGCCGTGGAGTCCAATCCCGGCCAGCCGTTGCGTCTTGTGCTGGATGTTCACGCCGATCGCGCCGTGGCCAAGGAGCGACTGCTCGCCAACCTGCGGACCCGCGTTCACCTGAACGAGACCGGCGACGCGCTGCGGATCTCCGATTTCCGAGCCGATCTGGCTGGCGGCGTGGTCACGGCGGACGTGCGGCTCCAGGTCGGGGAGGGGCGGCTTCCCGGCTTCCCGGCGGAGCCAGGCTGGTACATGCTCGACGCCACCGCCGTGGGAGTCGACCTCAGGGCGCTGGCGGAGCGGGCCGAATCCGCGTCCGGGCCGACCCACGGCGCCAATGGTGGTGGGCGAGCCGCGGGAGGCCCCGAAGGCATGGTTTTCGCCGGACTGTCGATGAGCGGCATGCGAGGGGATCCGGCGTCGCGGCGAGGCACGGCGTCGCTTCGCGTCTTCGACGGGACACTGGCTCGGAACCCGATCACCATGCCGCTGCTGCAGCTTTCGCAGCTGATGCTGCCGCTCAACGCTTCGCTCAACTATGCCGAGGCATCGGCGTACATCGAGGGCGACGTGGCGGTGGTGGAGCACATTCTCTTCGAGAGCGATTCACTCCTTCTTTCCGGCAGCGGGATCATGACGCTGGACGACCTTGTGGTGGACCTGCGCCTTCGCGGGCGGGGGCGAGGTGCGGTGCCCGGATTGAGCGAAATCGTCGGTTTCATCACCGATCAGATTTACGCCATCCAGGTGACCGGCCCCATCACCGGCACGCGCGCCCGGCTGGTGCCAATCCCGGCGCTGTCGGGCCTGCTCGGGCTGGACAGGTCATCCGGGCATCGGGCGGCCCCGGCGCTGCGGCCCGTCTCGAACGCGCCGAACAGCCAATGATGGTTCACACAGGGAGCGACTGATGCACGACTCACCCCAACCCCCCCGGAGGGTGGATGACCCGGTGACTATCGAGGAGATCGAGCGGCTGGTCTCGATGGTGGGGGGCCGAACCGACGATGCCGACGGGCGCATGATCGTCGAGCTGGTGCAGACCTGCCTCAAGCTCATTCCGGACGGGCACGATACCGGGCAGGTGAAGCTGCTCAACCGCGCGCTCAAGGAGATGCGCTACGCCTACCGCGTCTTCAACGAGTACCGCGGCACGCGCAAGATCAGCGTGTTCGGTTCGGCCCGCACGCCACCCGATCATCCCGACTACCTCGCCGCCCGCGCCTTCAGCGCGGCGATGGCGCGCCGTCAGTGGATGTGCATCACCGGGGCGGGTGACGGCATCATGAAGGCCGGGCACGAAGGTCCGCAGCGCGAGGCCAGCTTCGGGCTGTCGATCCGTCTGCCTTTTGAAACCACCGCCAACACCGTGATCGCCGGCGATCCGAAACTGGTCAACTTCCGCTACTTCTTCACCCGCAAACTCATGTTCATGAGCCACTCTGACGCGGTGGCGGCCTTCCCCGGCGGCTTCGGAACCCAGGATGAACTCTTCGAAGCCCTGACGCTGGTGCAGACCGGCAAGAGCAACCTGATTCCCATCGTGCTGGTGGAAGGCGCCGGCGGCAGGTACTGGCGCAACTGGAACGACTACATCCTCGGCAACCTGCGTCACAATGGCTGGATCAGCCCGGAGGATCCCGGGCTGTATCACATCGCCAGCGACGTGGATGATGCGGTGCAGCACGTCTGCCGCTTCTACCGCGTCTATCACTCCAGCCGCTACGTCAAGGAACTCTTCGTGGTGCGGCTCAACCAGCCGGTTTCCGATGATCTGCTGACGCGGCTCAATGATGAGTTCACGCCGCTGCTTGGATCGGGGCGAATCGAGCGATCCGGCCCGCTGTCGGGCGAAACCGATCACATGGAGCTGCCGCGCCTGGTCTTCCACCACAACCGGCGCAAGTTCGGCCTGGTGCGGGCGTTCATCGACCGGCTCAACACGCTCGGCTGATCACCGCTCGACGGCAGGATTCGGCGCGGAACCGGCGGGGGGTTCATCAGACTCCGGGCAGGGTCCGATCGTCAGGGCGTTCTTGCCGCGCCGCTTGGACTCGAGAGCCCGAAGGTCGGCGACGCGCAGCAGCGACTCGGCGTCGGACGCGTCCCACGGGAACGTGGCCAGCCCAGCGGACACGCTCAGCCCCGCGCAGGGACCATCCCCCAGCGCGGGCAGCCGGGCGGCGCAGATGGCGTCCTGGAAGCGCCGCGCGATCACCTCCACCGATTCCACCGGCGTCGAACCGGCGCGCCGCGGCGGCTCCTCGTCCGCAAAGACCACGACGAACTCATCGCCTCCGATGCGGCACACCCGGTCGCCCTTGCGAATGACCGATTGCAGCAGGCGCACGCATTCGCGCAATACGCGGTCGCCGGCGTCGTGTCCGTGACGATCGTTGAACGACTTGAGGTCGTCCACGTCGAAGACCATGACCACCAGCGTCCGCCGCTTGGCTCGCGCGTGCTCGATCGCCTGCGGCATGAATTCGTCGAAGAAACGACGGTTCCACGCACCCGTCAGGGGATCGGAGTACGCCAGGGCGCACAGCGTCCGCTGGGCCTTGGCCAGCGACAGCCATCGCGCCAGCCATGCCGCCCACGCCTCGAGCGCCGCGGCCTCGGCGCCCGGACAGGAGAGCACGCCATGGTCGTCCGACCCGAAACGGACTCGCAAGGCGGCAGCCGTGACCGCGCCGGGTCGGTTCTGTTCGAATGGGCTCGCCTCGTCGCCGGGGAGAAGCCGGACATCGGTCCAGCCGGTCTCCTGTTGAATCAGTCGGACGGCTGTTTCCACCGCGGCGTCCGGGTCTCGCAGGATGGTCTCGACCATGTCAACGTCGCCGAGCCGATGGGCGGCAGGCGCGATGACGGAGCCGTGACCAGCAGGTCGGTCCGGCGCCTGCGTGGCCTCGTGCGGAGCGATGGTCGAAGCATCCACCTGCGCCGGACCCGCGGCGGATGGCTGGCGGCTCCCGGCTCCGGCGTCCCCGCGGGGTGCATCGGGCGATGCCGCGATCTCGACGGCTTCCGTCTTGCGGATGACGGCCGATGGCGGGAGGCGTTCGTCGAGTGGATGCTCCTCCTCCTCATCGGCAGGGGGCGTCACCTCGCCGATCAGCGCCGCCTCCAGCGCTTCAACGCTCACGGGGGCCTGCAGCACCCCGTCGAACCCGCTCGCCCGCGCCTGCTCGGCCGATCTCACGTCATCCGGCTCGACGACCAGAAAGACCATCACCGACGGATCGAGACGCTGGATGGAACTGAGCACCAGGTCGAGCGGACGATTCGCCAGCGGCGCATGAATCAGCACCGCATCGACCGGTTCCCGGGCACTCGACCGCGCCACCTCGCCCACGGCCTGAAAGAGCGTCTGCACGTGGATCACGCCGTCGGAGGGGGCCGTCAGCGATTCGTCAAAGATCGGCGCGCGGTGAACCGCCACCACTCGGCCGCGACTGGCCCGATGCTGCGGCGCCGCGGGATTCATGTTCCACCCCCGGATCGCGCCCCTGCCGGGAGCGTGGTGCCCGCACCGTCGTCGTCCAACGGCCCCAGCAGCATCGCCAGTTCCTCGCGCGTCAGCGTGGGGCGCTCGTCGTCGGCATCCTCCTGTTCACGCGGAATGGCCGCATCCGATTCCGCGGCCTTGTGCGCCAGTCGCAGGGCAGGCGGGGATAGAGCGACCAGTTCAACAAGGGATTGAGTCGCAGCGGATGCGGTGAGCGGAGTGCTGAGCGCCGGGTGCTGAGTGCCGGATGCCGGCAGGTTCCGAGTCCCGGGTTCTTCGATCGCAACCCCCGCCACTTCCGCCCGCATGCCGTCGTTCTTGCGTTCTTCCGCGGTTCTGTTTTCCTCCCCCTGACGGCTGCCTGTTGACGGCTGGCCGCTCACTCCCGCCCACCGCAGCAGCGCCGCCTCCGGCAGAAAGGCGGCCTTGGCCTGCTCCAACTCTCGCCAATCCTCTTCGTTGACCGGCTCGACGCCCACGATCACGGTCCGCCCCGCGTTGGCGAGCCCCCAGGCGCTGCGAATGGCCTCCAGTCGCCCCGCCAGGGCGGCATCGGAAAAGGCCCACAGCAGGTCACCCGTGACCACGATCTCGGCTCCCACGTCGCGGGCGCCGTGCAGCAGTTCGTCCGGGGCCGCGCCGTTGGATGCCACGACAATCACCCGCGCCACATCTCCCCCGGCGGCCGCGTGCAGAATGGTCGAAACAGCGGGCATCGTGACTGAAGTCTAGCACAGGATGGACGGCGATCGGCCTCTCATCACCATGCTTCCGAGAACTCGATCCGGGCGTGACGTTGCATCCCGTACAGTCCGCACAGATCCGAATGAGGTGGTCGAACGTCGGTTATCGGTTGCCGCTGGCAGGTTGCCGGCACGGGCTGCCTCTCCTTGCCTTCCCTTGTTCCGCCGTTGCTCCATCGCGGCTGGAAACGCATCCCGTCGGCTGATGCCGCGACTCAGGGCGACGATTCGCATTGGGCGACGGTGACAAGTCGCTCCACGATGTCCGCCATCGTGGCGGCTCCGTTGGCGGGGCGGTTGGCCTCGAGCGTTTCGCGCATGACGGCGCGGCGAGAGGCGTCGGTCAGCAGTGAACGCAGCAGATCGCCATGCTCACGCAGGTTGGCGGCGGGATCGACCTTGTCCTCCACGCACGCCGCGCCGCCGATCTCGACCAGTTCCGCCGCGTTGAAGCGCTGGTGCTGGTCGCGGTGGTGGGGGTAGGGCAGGAAGAGCGTGGGCACGGCGTTGGCGGCGATCTCGGCCACCGAGTTGGCTCCGGCCCGGGAAATCGCCAGATCCGCCGAGCCCCACGCCAGACCCATCGACGGCTGGAACGGCTCCACCCGCGCCCGGACGCCCGCCTGCTCATACGCGGCGGCCATGTCGCCTTCGCGGCCGTGACCCGTCAGGTGGTACACCTGCCAGGGGCGCAGCAGGTCGGCGTGCTCCCGCGCCAGCAGGAGCATCAGGTCATTGAGCGACGCCGCGCCCTGCGACGCGCCGGTCACCAGCAGCACGGGCTTTTCCGGCTGTGTATCGAAACCAAGCCGCTCCCTGCAGGCCGCCCGACCGCCGAACGTGCTCGCCAGGGTCGATCGACGCAGCGGCATGGGGATGAGGCGCGACGCGAAGAGAGGCAGCGACGGCGTAGGGCAGGTCGAGATGACCTCGCGACACCATCGCGCGACCAGCCGGTTCGATTTGCCGGGCACCACGTCCAGGTTCAGCAGGACCGAGGGGAGGCCCATCGACCAGGCCGCCCGCACCACCGGCGCGGCCACGAATCCACCCAGCGCCACGACAACCGTCCCGTTCTCGCGCTCCAGCAGCTCGCGCGCCTGCCTGACCGCGCCGGGCCAGGTGCGCACGAATTGCCACAGTCCGGCGGGTCGTACGCTGAATACCGACGCCTCGATCGGCTCGAATCGCTCGTTCGCTCCTGACGGCCCGAGCATGTGGGCGTCGATGGACCGCGTCGAACAGGCGAAAACCCGCTTCAGTCCCGGTGCGCGGGTCGCCAGTTCTTCGGAGACGGCCAGCCCGGGCGAGAGATGCCCGCCCGTGCCGCCGCCGGCGAACACGACTGTGCCCGTAATGTCACGACGCGCCTCCTCCATCGCAGCCCCACGATTGGCCGTCCTACCCGTACCGATTGAAGCAATGCCAGCCCGCTCCGGCGGGTCAACAGACACGATATCACACACTTCACGGACTTGTGGAAGCAATCGCCTCGGCGCCGCCCGATTGGTTGCAGCCGCCCCGGAATCCCGTTCGCCTGAGAATGCGCCCATCGCCCGGACTCACATCACCCCCGCGGGCAGGATCGCCTCGTCGTCGTCTTCCTGCCCCTCAATGCCTTGATGCCCCGATGCCTCGGCCTCTTCTTCTTCGCGAACGCGCCGATCCATTGACACCAGCAGCCCGATTGAGAAGGCCGTGAGCGCCCAGCCGGTGCCGCCGTGGCTCAGCAGCGGCAGGGCGATGCCCTTGGTCGGGGCGACGCCCGTCACCACGGCGATGTTGATCGCCGCCTGCAGGCCGATCGTGAGCACCACCCCAAGGGCCACGAGACGCAGGAAAGGGTGGGAGACGCGCCGCGCCACCAGCAGGCCGCACACCACCAGCCCGCCGTATAGAAACAGCACCAGGGCCGCGCCGAAGATGCCCAGCTCCTCGCAGATGATGGCGAAGATGAAGTCGGTGGTGTCTTCCGGCAGGTAGCCGAACTTGCGCACCCCGTTGCCCAACCCGCGGCCCGCCAGCCCGCCCCCGGAGACGGCGGACATCGACTGGATGACGTGGTAGCCGATGCCCTGCGGGTCATCAAAGGGGTTGACATAGGCCAGCAGGCGGTTGATGCGGTAGGGGCTGTGGATGACCGCCGCGGTGAACGCCGCCGCCCCCACAGGCACGAGCATCCCCGCCTGCCACCAGCGCACGCCCGCCGCCACCAGCATGGCCATGCCCACCAGGCCCACCAGCACCGCCGTGCCCAGGTCATGCACGCCGATCAGCAGGCAGACCAGCCCGATGAGGAAGACCCCCGGAAGAAAGCCGCTGGTCAGCCGGTGCATCACCGCGGCCCGCTTGGCCCCGTGCCACGCCAGCAGGATGATAAGCGTCCACTTGGCGAACTCGCTGGGCTGGAAGGAGACGCCGCCCAGGTTGAGCCAGCGCTTCGAGCCGTTCATCTCGCGCGACAAGCCCGGCAGGTAGACCGCCAGCAGCAACACCAGCGTGGCCAGCGTGAGCCACGGGATCGGCGACGCCAGCCCTCGGGCCGTGAAGATCCGCCTGACCGGCACGCATGCCCCGATCGCCAGCATCGCCCCGGCCAGCAGGGCGTAGATCATGGGCCGGCTGGTCAGCACGCGCGACAGTGTGATGCCGTCGGCCTCCTGCACCGACAGACCCGCCGAGTTGACCATCACCACCCCGAAGATGAGGAGGGCGACGGCGAAGATGACCAGACCCTGACCTGGGCGCAGCATGACCCGTTTTCATCGGCGAAGGGACATCGAAGAGGTGAATGGGCAGGAGCACCATGCGAATCATCAACAAAGAAGTGCTCAGACGCCGGGTACTCGATCCATTGATTCGGCCCAGCCGCTCCTCAGTTCGGCGTAGAATCACGCCAAAGCAAGGAGCCGCCATGCTCAAATCAATCCTCCATGCCTCGTTGCCTCGTGCGTTGGTGATCGCCGGACTGGCCGGTGTGCTGATGATGACCGGTTGCAAGCCGCAGGCGCCTGCGGGAGGGGGTGGCAGCGGGGGGGCAGGGGCGAACCAGCCCGCGCCCGTCGGCGGCTCGCCCGGCGATGGAAGCGGAGCGACCGTGGGAGGAGGGGAGACAGGAGAGAGTGGCGCAGGGACCGGTCAACCCGGCGGGGGAAACGTCAACGGAGGTCAAGCAGGCGGAAGCGCCTCGGGGAGTGGTCAGACGAGCACGCCGCCCGTCATGCCGCCGGCCGAACCGCCGGTTCCGATCTACCCGCCCGCGGATGGCCGATGGGCGGGCTTGGCCGCGCCGTTCTTCGCGGCGCCGGATCAGGATGACCGGCTGGTCGCGCTGGATTCCCTGGCGGGGCGCTGGGTGGTGCTTTACTTCTACCCCAAGGATGACACCCCCGGCTGCACCGTCGAGGGCAGGGAGTTCACCGATCTGCTGCCCCGCTTCACCGACGCGGGTGCGTCGGTGTTCGGCGTGAGCGCTGACAGCACCGCGAGCCACCGCGCGTTCCGCGAGAAGTGCTCGCTGGCGGTGGACCTGCTCAGCGACCCCGCCCGCGAGATGATGAAGCAGTATGGAGCGTGGGTTCCGCCCGCGGAAGAGGGCGGCCGCGGACGCCTGGTCCGCTGCACGTTCCTGATCGACCCGGAGGGACGGGTGGCGCACCACTGGCCCGCCGTCAACCCGGCCGGACACGCGGCGGAAGTGCTGGCGAAACTGAAGGAACTGCAGGGCGGGTGATCGTCATCGTGGTATTCGTTGAGTTCAACAACCGAGGGATGTGCGGGGGTGGAACGAGTCGTGGGTAAGCGGCGCGCGTGGCCAACGATCGGCTTGGGAAGATCGTCCGCATGGAGGCACGAACGATCGTGACATGGCGGTCCGATCCGGTCGTAGAATCGTGGCTCCGGATTCCGGAACAATCACTTCCGTTCCGTGTTGTTCTTGCGTCGCTCACGTGTTGAAACACCTCTCTCCACATGACCACACTTTCAACAGAACTCGCCCCATCGCCGCACCGCTCCACGAAGGGCATCATCGCCCGGCTGCTGACCAACCTGGGCAGCGCTCGCGAGGTGGACCAGTACCTCAAGCAGTACGCCAGTGTGGATCGGCAGCGGTTCGCCGTCATCAAGGTGGGCGGGGGCGTGATCGAGGATCATCTGGATGCTCTGGCCTCGGCGCTGACCTTCCTGCACCAGGTGGGGCTGACGCCGATCGTCGTCCACGGCGCGGGCGAGCAGCTCGATGCCGCGCTGAAGCAGGAAGGCATCGAGTCCACCCGCGTGGACGGGCTGCGGGTCACGACGCCGCAGATTCTGGAGCACGCGCGGCGGACGTTCCAGCGCGTCAACCTGCGCCTGGTGGAGGAGCTGGAGTCGCTGGGCACGCGGGCGCGGCCGATCACGTCGGGCGTCTTCGAGGCCCGAGCGCTCGACATGGACAGGTACGGCCTGGTGGGGGAGGTGACGCGCGTTCACCTGGACCCCGTGGAGGCGTGCATCCGCGCCGGGCACCTGCCGATCATCGCGTGCCTGGGCGAGACCGCGAGCGGCCAGATTCTCAACATCAACGCCGATGTGGCGGCCCGTGAGCTGGCCATCGCGGTGCAGCCGCACAAGATCATTTTTCTCACGCCTACGGGCGGGCTGCTGGATGACAAGGAGCGGATCATCCCCGCCGTCAACCTGGCGGAGGACTACGACACCCTGATGGCTCAGCCGTGGGTGAGCGGCGGGATGCGGCTGAAGATGCAGGAAGTGAAGGCCCTGCTCGACCGGCTGCCCGATACCACCAGCGTGTCGATCACCTCGCCCGATCGGCTGGCCAAGGAGCTCTTCACGCACATGGGTTCGGGCACGCTCGTGCGAAGGGGCGAGCGGGTGAAGCGGTTCGACTCGTTCGCCGAGATCGACGTGGCCCGGCTGCGGACCCTGCTGGAGACGTGCTTTCAGCGTCCGCTCACGCCCGACTATTTCGCCACCAAGCCGCTGGATCGGCTGTACCTGACCGATTCGTACCGCGGAGCGGCGATCGTGACGAAGGAAAGCCCCACGCCGGAGGTCCTGTACCTTGACAAGTTCGCCGTGACGCAGGAAGCCCAGGGGCTGGGACTTGGCGCCTCGATCTGGAGCCGCATGCGGCGTGACGTGCCGCGCATGTTCTGGCGCTCGCGGGCCAACAACCCCATCAACGGATGGTACTTCCAGCAGTCGCAGGGCTGCTACCGCACCGACACGTGGGTGGTGTTCTGGTACGGGCTGAGCTCGTACGACGTGATGCGGCAGTGCGTGGACTACGCGCTGGCCCTGCCGCCGACGTTCATGGCGCATGGATCGGTGGTGTGAACCGCGCGTCGCCGGGCGACGGGACCGACCCCGGTCCTCAGCGGCGCGGATTTCGGCGCGGGTTGACCGGGTTCTCCCGACGAACCGGACCGGTGTAACGCGGTTGGGCGGTCGCGGCGCGAGCGGCTCCGGCGGCGGAATCCTCCACGCGGGCTTCGGTTTCCGCCTGCATGTCGTCGAGACGCGCCACGCGCGCGAACACCAGCCGTCCGGCGCTGGTCTGCACCGAGTTGGTGACCACCACGTCCACGCCGTGGCCGAGGTGCTCGATGGCCTGCTCCACGACGACCATGGTGCCGTCGGGCATGTAGCCGACGCCCTGGCCTTCGTTCTCGCCTCGCTTCACGATGTCCACGTGCATCACTTCGCCCGGCACGACGGCGGTCTTGAGCCCGGCGGCCAGGTCGTTCAGATTCAGCGCCGTAGCGCCGTTGATGCGGGCCACCTTCACCAGGTTGAAGTCCGTCGTGAGGATGCGCATCTGCTGAAGGTTGGCCAGATCAACGAGTTTCTTGTCCACCGCGTGGCCCGGCACGTCGAAGCTCTCGATCGACACATCCACGTTGCCCTGCGACTGAAGCCGCGCGATCACATCCAGCCCGCGTCGTCCACGGGCGCGTTTGAGCCGGTCGCTGCTGTCGCTGAGCGCCTGCAGCTCCTCCACCACGAACAGCGGAATGACCAGCGGGGCGTCCACGAAGCCCGACTGCACCATGGCCTCGATGCGTCCGTCGATCAGCACGCTGGTGTCAAGCACCATGGGCCGCGTGCCACGCACCTGCTTGGCGAACTCGACGTACGGGATGACCAGCCGGAAGTCGTCCTTGGTGGTCAGCACGAACGACACCGCCAGGTAGCACAGCACGATGCCGATCACGACCTTGGCCAGTTCGATGTATGGATTGGGCTGCGTCTGGGCCCCGAGCAATCCCCACGCCTGGGCGATGACGTCGATGAGCTTGGCCACCGCCAGCGCGCCCAGCAGGCCAACGCAGATGCCCAGATACACCGCCACCGTGGACGCCAGGCGCTTGTTGGGAGTGAGGTAGTCCACCGCCAGCACGATCACGCCCACCGCCAGCGTGCTCAGCACGATGGCGATGACCGTGGCGGGCGTGAACTCCTCCACCCGATCGGTGCGGCTGCCCACGGTCAGCGTGGTGACCGTGACGAGCATCACGAGGAACAGGAAGCGCACCACCCGCATGAGAATGCGGACCGACCGCTTCTCCTGCTCCAATCGATCGCCGACCGATTGATACCCGGCCCGAAGCGCCGGAGCGGCCGAACCGGCGGCCTGCGCGGAATCCAGGGGTTCGGCGCCGGGTTGAAGATCATCCGTCATGCCACCAGTGTACCACGGGCGTCGGGCGCGATAGGATGTCAGCCCCGCGGGATCGTGTGATCTTGTGGACCCCGCGGCGTCGGATGACGACCGGGGCCGGTGGACGGATGGCTCGCGAACCTGGTCAGGGCTTGACCGCAGCAGCCATAAGCGTCGTCGTCCGGGCCTTCGGTTACCTGGTCGTCATCCGCGCCGCCGGGCCACGGGATGCCGGGGCGTCCGCCCCTCCCCCGGCCACGGGTGCATGATGACCACGCTCCTTCCCGGAATGGACGCCGTCGAAACCAAGCAGACGGGCGCCTACACGGTGCTCGCGCGGCGGTACCGCTCCACCTGCTTCGAGGAGATCGTCGGCCAGGAAGCCATCGCCACCACCCTGCGCAACGCCATTGACCGCGGCCGCACCGCCCATGCCTATCTCTTCACGGGCACGCGCGGCGTGGGCAAGACCTCGATGGCCCGCATCTTCGCCAAGACGCTCAACGTCAACGATTCGCTCCGAGAGAAGGACGCCATCGCCGCCGCCATCCTGCGGGGCGACGACATTGATGTGATCGAGATCGACGGCGCCAGCAACCGCGGCATTGATGAGGTGCGCGACCTGATCGCCAACGCCGGGCTGCGCCCCGCCCGCTGTCCGTACAAGATCTACATCATCGACGAAGTCCACATGCTCACGCCTCAGGCCTTCAACGCCCTGCTGAAGGTGATGGAGGAGCCGCCCAGCCACGTCAAGTTCATCCTGTGCACCACTGAATCGCACAGGGTGCCCGCGACGATTCAGTCGCGCTGCCAGCGCTTCGACTTCCGCAACATCCCCGCCGCCAAGATCGCCGCCCACCTGCGCGAGGTGCTGGAGAAGGAATCGATCGAGGCGGAGCCCAAGGCCGTGCTCGAAGTGGCGCGGCTGGCCAACGGTTCGATGCGCGACGGGCTGAGTCTGCTCGACCGGCTCATCGCCGCCGGCGACGGACGGGTGACCGAGGACGTGCTGCAGGCCACGCTGGGCACGCCCGACCACGCGCTGGTCGCCGCCCTGGTGGACGGTATGGCGGCGGGCGATCCCAGGGCCGCGCTGACAGCCGCCAGCGACCTGCTGGCGCGGGGAACCTCCATCGAGCAGGCCCTGGAGACCCTCGCCGAGCATCTGCGCAACGTCATGGTCATCGCGGCGTGCGGCAAGGACTCGGAGCTCGTCGAACTCTTCGGCGACGCGAGAGAAGCCGCCGAGCGTCATGCCGAGCGATTCGACCTGCCAGCCGTGGTTCACATGATCGCCCTGTGTGAGACGACCTCGCGGTCGGTCAAGGCCTCCTCCACCCCCCGAGCGCTGTTCGACGCGGTCATCGTGCGCCTGGCGCTCACGGAGCGGCTGGCGTCAATCCCCGCGCTCCTGCAGGGGTCGGTCAAGGGGAGCACGGCAGGGGGGGCCGGCGCCGCGGGCGTCGAAAAAAAAAAGTCCGATGACGCGGGGCTGACGCCCGCGGGGCCGGCGTCATTCGGTCGCCCGACGGACCCGGCCTCCACCACGCTCATCAGCCGCTCCGTCGGAGTCACCCGCGCACCGATGGCGTCAACGGCTCCGGCGACGGTCACGCCAGCCGGCGCCGGGCCTGTCGCCGCCGGCGAGATCAAGCCAACCGGGCGAGGCAGTCGCGCGGAGGTCGATGCCCTCGCCTCCCATCCGATCGTCGCCAGGGTGAGAACGCTGTTCAACGCCGAGATCGTCAGCGTTCAGAGCGATGTGGAGAATATCGATGACCATCGCGGCACGACCCAGCACGACGATCGTGTCATGGGCGCGGGGGCGTCCGACGCTGCTTCCGGGAGTGAACATGTTTGATGCGCTTCGCAATCTCACGGGCATGGCGGGGCTGATGAAGGATCTGCCCCGGATCAAGGCGCGGCTGGAGGAGGTCCGCTCCAAGCTGGGAGACCTGCGTGTCTCCGCCGACACGGGCGGCGGCGTGGTCAGGGCCACCGCGACCGGCAAGCTGCGCGTCGTCTCGATCGAGGTGGACCCGGCGCTCATGGCGGCACTGGCGGACCCGTCGAACGCCGATGACCGCGCGCTGGCGCAGGAGTTGATCGTCGGCGCGGTGAACGCGGCGCTGGAGAAGGCCCAGCAGCGCGCCGCCGAGGAGCTGGCCCGCGCCGCGCAGGAACTGGGGCTTCCCCTGCCGCCGGGCGGTCTGGGGGAGCTGCTCTGACCGACCGGATGTGCAAGGGAGTCCGCTCATCGCCCGTCGCCCCAACGAACCTGGTCCCTACCCCGAGGCGGTCAACCGGCTCATCCAGGCCTTCGCCTCGCTGCCGGGCATCGGACGGCGCACGGCGGAGCGTCTGGCGTTTCACGTTCTCAAGTCGCCCTCGGACGAGGCCCTGCGCCTGGCCCATGCGGTGACGGACGTGAAGAAGAATGTCCGCCATTGTTCGATCTGCTACAACCTGACCGACGCGGACCCATGTCCGATCTGCGCCGACCCGCGGCGCGACGCGGCGACCATCCTGGTCGTCGAGCAGCCGCGCGATCTGATCGCGCTGGAACAGACAGGCATGTACCGGGGCGTGTACCACGTGCTGATGGGCCGTCTTGATCCGCTGGCCGGCGTGGGACCGCGGGACATCACGCTCGAAGCACTGCTCCATCGCGTGGATGACCCCGCCAGCAACGCGAGGGGCGAGGCGGTGCGCGAAGTGATCCTCGGCCTGAATCCGGATCTTGAAGGCGACGGCACGGCCATGCACATCGCCGAAGACCTGCGCCGCCGTGGCGTGGCGGTGTCACGGCTGGCCCGCGGACTGCCCACCGGCTCGCAGCTCGAATACGCCAACCGGGCCGTGCTGGGCGACGCGATTCAGGGTCGGCAGCAGATGCCCTGAGCGATTGACCGTGGTTCTTCCCGCTCGGCCTGCCGCATCGTCGATAAGATGGCGAGGTGGAGATTCACGCCCGGCCGCGCGGTCGGGCGGACGCCGTCAGGATTCTGGAGTCACCGAAGCACCGACTCGCCATGCGATTCGACGCCAGCCAACAGATGCGCCTCAGCCAGCAGATGAAGCTGGCGCCCCGGATGATCCAGTCCATGGAGATTCTGCAGATGCCGCTCATGGAGCTGCAGGAACGCATCGAGCAGGAGCTGGAATCCAACATCGCGCTGGAGCAGGCGACGGACGAGCCGGACGCGGAGAGCGCCGAGTCCGTCGCGGAGCCGGAGCAGGAACCCGAAACCGACGCGCGCGAGAGCGAGTTGATCGTGGGCGACTCCCACGAGTTCGAGCGACTCAACGAGTTCGAATCCAGCTACGCCGAGGCCGCCGAGAACGAGTACGTGGGCGACATGTACTCGCCCGCCCGGCACGCCGGTGAGCGCGACGGCAAGATGGACGCCATGGCCAACCACGCCGCCCGAGGCGAGGGGCTGACCGAGCAGCTGCTGCAGCAGTGGACATTCATCGACGTGAGCGACGAGATTCACGCGGCGGGGCGTCTGCTCATCCAGCACATCAACGATGACGGGTTCCTCTCGACGGATCTCGACACCATCCTCGAGCGGCAGCCGATGTTTCAGGGCGTCAGCATGTCGCGGGAACTGCTGGAAGAGGCGCTGGCGGAGTTGCAATCCAACCTCGACCCGCCCGGCATCGCCGCCCGCAACCAGCGTGAATGTCTGCTGCTGCAGGTCGATCGCCTCAGCGACGATCTGACCGATCCCGGCGAGTGGGCCGACGTGGCCACGCTGCTGCAGCACCACTTCGACGACCTCATCCAGAACCGCCTGCCGCGCATCGAGCAGAAGTCCGGTCTGACGATGGAGCGCATCCGTCACGCCATGGGGCTGATGCGTCGGCTGAACCTTCACCCTGGCCGCGACCTGGTCCCCGTGGACGCCCAGCCGATCATCCCGGACGTCATCATCGAGTACGAGGAATCCACCGACACCTACGTGGCCCGTCTGGCGGACGGCATCCTGCCCGTGCTGCGCATCTCCACCGAGGCGGAGCGTCTGGCGACCGACAAGACGCTGGACAAGCAGACGCGGGAGTTCGCCCAGAACGGCATCCGCAGCGCCAGCTGGCTCATCGACGCCATCAACCAGCGAAAGAACACGCTGCTGCGCGTGGTGAACGTGGTGCTGTCGCGCCAGCGCGACTACTTCGACTACGGTCCGGCGCACCTCAAGCCCCTGCCCATGACCGAGGTGGCGGATCAACTGGGCATTCACGTCGCGACCGTCAGTCGCGCCGTGGCGGACAAGTGGCTGCAGACGCCGCGCGGCATGGTGGCGCTGCGCGGGTTCTTCTCCGGCGGGGCCACCACCGACTCGGGCGAAGAGATGTCGTGGCAGGCGGTGCGGGCGATGCTCAAGGAGATCATCGACGGCGAGGATAAGTCCAGGCCGCTCAGCGACGACGCCCTGGCCGCCGAACTCAAGAAGCGCGGCGTGGAGCTCGCCCGCCGCACCGTGGTGAAGTACCGCTCACAGCTGGGCATCCCCCCCGCGCGGCTGCGGAAGGTGCATTGATGGGACGGCGGCTGGGGCGCGGCTTCCACCGCACCTTCTCCCCCCTGATAGTCCGTCCAAACGAAAGCCGCGGGAGAGCGACTCTCCCGCGGCTCGTGGGTTGATGGTCAGGAGCGTCGCCGGGTCACTTGGCGAGCAGTTCGGGAATCATTCGCTCCAGCTGGCCGCGGGCCTTGGTGGAGTGAAGCTTGCCTTCCTTGTCCACGATGAAGAGGGCGGGAATGGCGTTGATGCCCCAGCTGACAGAAAACTCGCTCTGCCAGTAGTTGCCCTGATAGTACTGGGGCCAGGTGATGCCGTTCTCCTCGCAGTACTTGGTCAGGGCCTTATCGCCGCCTCGGTCGGCGGGCTGGTCGAGCGACACGCCGATGAACTCCACGCCCTGATCCTTGTACTTGGCGTACAGCTCCTTCATCTTGGGCATCTCGGCGATGCACGGCCCGCACCACGTGGCCCAGAAGTCGATCACCACCACCTTGCCGCGCAGTTCGTCCATCGAGATGGGCTTGCCCGTCAGGTGGTCGGTGAAGGCCAGCTCGAAGGTCTTGCCCACGCCTTCCGCCTGGCGGATCTGGCCGAGGGCGCGGCGGCCCGCGTCGGTGTTGGCGTACTCGGAGGCGAGGCGCTTGTTGAAGCCCAGCGCCTTCTCCTCATCGCCCGCCAGCCGGGCGGCGTTGGCCAGCAGGGTGGCGCCGCGCGGATCATCCGGGTAGGCCTTCAGGAAGTCGTTGAGGGCCGCCTCGGCCTTGGCGCCGTCGGTGCGCCAGGCGTTGATCGCGTTGCTGGCGAGAATGAAGCGGCCGGTCTGCACCGCCTCTGAAGCGTCCGGGTGGTGCTTGGCGAAGGCCTCGATCTCGCCGGTCACGTCCACACCGCGCAGCATGGCGGCGTTCTGCCAGCGGAAGGTCATGAGCTCCTTGAGTTGCGGGGCTTTGGGGTCAGCCCGCCACAGGTCGCCGATGAGCTTGGCCCGCTTGGTGTTGTAGAAGCTGTTCTGCGACGCCCAGACGGCGTACGCCTCGGCTTCCGTGGTGCGCGGCTGCGGACCGGGCTTGAGGGCCTCGTGGGCCTCGAGTTCGGCCAGCACCTTGGCGGGGTCACCGGCGACCGAAGCGGCGCGGGCCGCGGTCGGTGTGTCGGTGCGGGCTCCCTGTGCCCAGCACGGAGCGACCGCCAGCAAGGTGCCGCCCAGCACGATCGTTCCAGTTCGATTGATTCGCATGGACCTGCCTCCTCGTGGAAAAGTGAGTGCCCGGAATGCTACCACAGGAACGATCGGCACGGGAGACGTATTCTTGGCCGGCCGGATGATTCCTACAGATGGTTGACCGGACAGATGGCGATGGCGCACAATCCGTTGCCCAGGCGATTGGTGATGGGCGTCAATCGCATGCTGGGAAAGCCAATCGGCAGCCCTCTGGCCACGGCGCGCTCGTACCACACGCTCAAATCATTGTCCGCCACGCGCTGATCCTCGACGAACGCCGCCAGCCCCAGCCCGGCGTGCAGGATGTGCCTGTCCCTGCTCAACTTGGAGACATCCGCCCGCGATACCGAGAGCATCTCAGTGGTGTATCGCGGGTTGGGGCCGTCGGTCGTGAACTGTCTGGCGGTCTTGATCTCCAGCCAGAAGGCCTCGTCCAGCGGCACGGCATCGGGCGGGTCGAAGAGCGTGGGGGGACGGTCCGGCTCACGCAGGCCGCAGCCGTCCGGCGTGAGCACGAAGTCGCATCGCTGGCCCTCGCTGAAGCGTGCGAGGATGCGGTCGGCGGGATAGCGCTGTTCGCGATGCACGCCGAATCCCGCCTCCCGAAAGGCCTGCTCGATCACCGGGTGCAGACCCAGTTCATCTAGGGCGTCCAGCCCATAGATGGCGTGCTCCTCGGTCAACCGGGCTTCAGCGCGGGCCAGGCCGTCAATCAAGGCGTCCGCGATGTCAGCGACCGACCACATCGCAGGATGGTACGGTCCATGCGGCGCCGCTCGCGGCGGTGTCAGAACCTGTAGATGAGCGGAATCAGCGCCAGGGCGACAACGGCGACCACGAGGTTGAGCCCACCGCCGAAGCGCAGGTAGTCGGTGAATCGGTATCCGCCGGGACCGTAGACCATCAGGTTGGTCTGGTAGCCGATGGGGGTGGCGAAGGCGCAGGAGGCCGCGATCATGATGCCGATGTAGTAGGGCATGCCGCTCACGCCGAGTTTCTCGGCGGTCGCCGTGGCGATGGGGAACATCAGGGCGGCGGCGGCGTTGTTGGTCATGACTTCGGTAAAGAACAAGGTCAGCAGGTAGATGACAAGGAGCGCCAGCCACGGACTGTCGCCTCCGATGCCGCTGAAGACGCTCACGATGGCCTCCGCCGCGCCGGACGATTCCATCGCCTTGCCGATGCCCAGCGCTGCGCCGATGACGAGCAGAATCTGCCAGTCCACGGCGCGGCGGGCGGTGGAGGCGTTGACGCAGCGCGTCAGCACCATCAGGCCGCCGGCCAGGAGCGCGGCGATGAGCATGCTCAGCCCCAGCGACGCCGCCACCACCATGCCCGCGAGGATGCCGATGGCCACCCACGCCTTCTCGTGCCGGGGCGGGTTGGAGCCCGGCAGCCGGTTGGCCAGGTAGAAGTCGCGCGAGTTGCGGTGCTGCTCGAAGAAGGAGGGGTGCGCCTCGAGCAGCAGCGTGTCGCCGGGGCGCAGCACGATGTCGCCGATCTTGCCGCGCAGCCGCTCGCCATTGCGGGCGGCGGCGATGACGGCGGCGTTGTACACGGTGCGGAACTTGCCATCGCGGATCGACTGGCCTGCGACGCGGCAGGTGTTGGATACCACGACTTCGATCAGACATCGAATGGCCCGCGGCGAATCCAGCTTGAACACCTGGTTGGTGGCGGGACGCAGCCCCCGGATCTTCTGCAGGTCCACCACCGCATCCACCATGCCCGCGAAGACCAGTCGATCGTTGGCCAGCAGCGTGGTCTGCGGAGCGACGGCGGGAAGCACCTCGCCGGCCCGTTCGATCTCGATGAGAAATAACCCCGGCAACTGCCGCAGACCCGCCTGCTCGATGGTCTTGCCGACCAAGGCGCTGCCTTCCTCCACCATCATCTCGACGGTGTATTCGCGCGGATCGCCGGTGCTGCTGACGGCGGGCGTGCGGTCCGGCAGCAGCCACTTGCTGGCGATGAGGATGTAGACCAGCCCCGCCAGGGCGCAGGGCACGCCCACCCAGGTGATGTCGAACATGTGAAGCCCGACGGGCCGCGCCACGCCCGAGGCACGCTCGTGCTCGATCATCAGTCCATGCACCACGAGGTTGGTGCTGGTGCCGATCAGCGTGCAGACGCCTCCCAGGATGGCTGCGTAGGAGAGCGGCA
This sequence comes from Phycisphaeraceae bacterium, assembly GCA_015709595.1. NCBI lineage: Bacteria > Pseudomonadati > Planctomycetota > Phycisphaerae > Phycisphaerales > Phycisphaeraceae > Phycisphaeraceae bacterium. The sequence continues at coordinate 153,563 of CP054178.1, read as the reverse complement.
GCAGGAGTTTCGAGGCGGGCTGGCGGAGCTTCTTGGACCAGTCAATGACGACGGGCATCATCATGGCCACGAGCGGCGTGTTGTTCATGAACGCGCTCATGCCCGCGGTGGGGAGCATCATGCGCGCCTGGGCCGCCGCCAGCGACTTGGGCATGCCCAGCACACGCTGCACCAGCATGGCCATGCCGCCCGTCTCGCGCAGCCCCGCCGCCACCGCGAACAGCACGCCCACGGTCAGCACGCCCTCGTTGGCGAAGCCGAGAATGCCATCCACCGGCTTGTCGAAGATCGTCACGCCCGGCACGATGGCGTCAATCGCCATCAGCGCCGTGAGCGCGGCGAGCATGATGAGATCGGCGGCGATGCGCGTCAACGCCAGCCCCAGCAGTACGCCCACGACAACCGCGATGGTGATCCACGCTTCGAGGGACATGTCTCTCCCCTGGTGCAGGGCTCGCGCCCGATGAGTCAGGCGATCCATACGTCCGACGCCCCCTACAGGATCGGTCGAAGCGAGGGGATGGCAAAAGCCCGCGGTCCGAAAACCGCGGGCTTTGGAGTGATTTCGTGCTTGTCGCCGTCGTCGAAGGCCGTCAGGGCGTCACTTCACGTCCCGGCCCTCGATGACGTCCGCCATGGGCGGGGCCTGATGGGGGGGCTCCATCTCGCCCCGTCGCAGACGACTGAAATAGTCGTTGAACGCCCGCATCGACTGGTATCCCATGAACACGATGATGGGCACGTTGGCGAAGAGCATCACGCCCGTGCCAAGGTCGGCCAGCAGGCCCAGCTGCGCATCCGTCTCGAGGAAGCCGGGCCAACTGGCCACGATCGCCAGGGCGCAGAAGATGAGCTTGTAGAGGAGCACCGCCCCGCCAGCCAGCTTCTTGCCGAACAGGAAGACCACCCCCTGCTCGCCGTAGTAGGACCACGAGATCATGGTGGAGAAGGCGAAAAGCCAGCAGACCATCGTGACGAGGTACTTGCCCAGCCCGGGAATAGCGCGGTCAAAGGCATGTCCGGTGAGAGGCGCTCCCACGATGTCGCGGTAGACGCCCTTGTTGAGCAGACGCACCCCGTCGGGGGGCGTGTCCCAGGCGATCACGAGATCCTTGAGTCCGTCTCCATCGGCGTCGGTGTCGCCTGTGACCAGCCGCCCGCCCACGCGCACCCGGTTGGTGCCGGTGTTGGCGGCGATCTGATCGACTTCTCCCAGCAGGAAGAAGCGGTTGCCGTCGTACCAGTTGTCCGGTGCGGGCAGCTTGGGCAGTGCGTCGAGCGAGGTGGAGGCCTGCACCGCCGTCACGGTCTGCCCGGCGTCGTTCTGCACCTGGGCGATGATCACGTCGCCCTTGAACTCGCCGACCGCCTCCCGGTTCCATGTGCCCGTGGAGAGAATTACCAGCGCGGTGAGTGTGCAGACCAGGCAGGTGTCGATGAAGGGTTCGAGCCCGGCCACCACGCCTTCGCGGACGGGTTCATCGGTCTTGGCGGCGGAGTGGGCGATGGGTGAGGAGCCCTGACCCGCCTCGTTGGAGAAAAGCGCCCGTCTCAGGCCGGTGGTCAGCCCGAACCACGCGGTGGCGCCGAGGAACGCGCCGGTGGCCTCGTGCGGGTTGAAGGCGTCGCGCACGATGTACCAGAGCAGTTCAGGAATGTTGGCGGCCTTGACCACCAGCACCACGATGCCGCCGAGCAGGTACATGCCGCACATCAGCGGGACCAGTCGCCCGGCGACCGCGCCGATGCGCTTGATGCCGCCGATGATGACCAGGGCCGTCAGCGAGGCCAGCACGATGCCGGTGATGCGGGTGTCGATGCCAAAGTACTCGTTGGTGATGCGTGACACGTTCCACACCTGGAACATGTTGCCGCCCGTCATGGTGGAGATGAGCAGTGTGACGACGAAGATGGCGCCGATGATGAAGGCGATGGGCTTGGCCGCCCCGCCCACCTTGTCGCCCCAGCCGCGCTTGATGACGAACATGGCCCCGCCGTGAGGGTTCTCCGGGTCGCTCACGTCGCGGTGCAGCATGGCCAGCGTCACTTCGACGCTCTTGATGGCCATGCCGAGGAAGCCCACGACCCACATCCAGAAGACCGCCCCCGGTCCGCCCACGGCCACGGCGACCGCCACGCCGCCGATGTTGCCGAGACCGACGGTCGCCGAGAGGGCGGCGGAGAGGGCCTGGAAGTGGTTGATGGCGCCGGGATCCTTCTTGTCGTCGTACTTGCCGCGGATGACGGTGACGCCGTGGGTCAGCGCTCGATACTGGATGAACTTGCTCCAGATGGTGAAGAGCAGGCCCACGCCAAGCAGCACGATGAACGTGTGCGTCCCCCACAGGATGTTGTCCGTGAACTCAGGCACGTAGTCGTGATAAAGTTGGATCAGCCGGTCCATGCGTCGCTCCGGGGAGTGAATCGTCGGTCAGGTCAGATCACGCCGATGGCGTGCAGGAACACGCCCAGCACGCCGATGGGCACGATGAATCGAAGCAGAAACACCCAGCCCCAGTAAAGCTTGCCGAGCCGGGTGCCGGCCTTGAACCCTTCCTCGCGGGCCTTGCCGCCCACGCGCCAGGCCACGAACATCGCGATGCCCAGCCCGCCCAGAGGCAGCAGCCAGTTGCTCGCGAGGTAGTCGAGGAAATCGAACCAGTTCATGCCCTCGCCCTCGGCCAGTCCGAGGGGCGCGGTGAGCGACTGGAAGCCCGAGCCGAAGAGCGCGGTTCCGCCGCTGAGTGCGGAGGGAACGCCCAGCAACAGGATGGCCAGCCCGCATACCAGCGTCGCCAGCGTCCGGCTCCAGCCCCGCTCGTCGATGAAGTAGCTCACCGTCACCTCCAGCAGGGAGATGGCGCTGGTGAGGGCGGCGAACGTGAGCAGGATGAAGAACATCGTGCCCCAGATCGCCCCGCCCGGCATCTGGGCGAAGGCCAGCGGCATGTTCATGAACACCAGCCCGACGGTCCGTCCGGGCTCCATGCCGAAGCTGAACGTGATGGGATACAGCACGAGGCACGCCATGAGGGCGATCATGGTGTCGAGCACGCCGATGGTGACCGACGTGGAGACCATGTCCTCCTTCGATTTCAGGTAGCTGCCGTACGTGATCATCGCGCCCATGCCGAGCGACAGGGTGAAGAATGAGTGCCCCAGCGCCTCGAGCACGCCCGCCGCCGTGAGCTTGTCGGCGTTGGGCGCGAAGACGAAGTCCACCGCCCGGCCGAACCCTTCCATGGTCGTCGCCCGTGCGAGCAGCACGATCATCAACACGAACAGGAGGGGCATCAGGATCTTGCTGGCGCGCTCGAGGCCCGAGCGGATGCCCCCGATCACGATCGCGATTGTCAGCCCCATGAAGAGCGCGTGCCAGAAGAGGTTCAGCCCCGGGCTGGTATAGAGCCCGCCGAACGTCTCGTTGATCTGCTCCTGCGTGTCGCCGGTGAGCGCGCCGGTGAGTGACAGCCACGAGTAGTGCATGGCCCATCCGGCCACCACGCTGTAGTACGACAGGACGATGAATCCCGCCGCCACGCCCATCCAGCCCACGCCCATCCACGGACTGCGTGGTGCGGACAGCGCCCGGAAGGCGCCCACGGGCGACTTCTGGGCCGTGCGGCCGATGAAGATCTCCGCCATCATGATGGGCAGGCCCACCACGGCGATGCAGATGAGGTAGATCAGCACGAACCACCCGCCGCCGTTGGCGCCGGTGATGTACGGGAACTTCCAGATGTTTCCCAGCCCGATCGCCGACCCCGCCGCTGCGAGGATGAAGCCCATGCGGCTTCCCCAATGACCACGGTCGCCTGCCATCACGCACTCCTCGCCAGTCGAGCCGACTTCGCCGCCCCCGCGGGCGACCGCGGCCCATCATAAAGGAAACGGGCCGGTTGTGGGGGAGGCGCCAATGAGAACAGGGCTTCGACGCGTCAAAGAGGCGTCAGTCGATTCCACCCGCGACCCCTGGGAACCGATCACCGGCAACCCGCTTGCCCGAATACACTGACGATTCATGTCGATCCTCCGCGTCAGATCAGACCTTGAGCGAGTCCGGCTGGGCGACTACGCCCTTCCCCTCGGATTGGAGCCGGTGGACCCCCGTCCGCCGCGTCAGGGGTACACCCTGACCTATAACCCGGCCCAGGACGACGAGCCGGACACCTACACCTTTCATATCGTGGTGTCGCATGAACGGCTGCGTCCGCTGCTTCAGCGGGCCTTCACGCTGCTTCCGGCGCAGGTGTCGCCCATCATCGAGATCGACTCCTACGACGCCTACCGCACGGTGGACGTGTACATCGGGCGCGAGGATGAACCGATCTCCATCTCCGAGTTCCTGGAGACGTGGGAGGATTTTGAGCCGGTCTTCCTCGAAGACGGCGCCGTGGGGGCCGGGGCCAACAGCGAGGATCCGTTCATCGAGGTGTTCCTCGACCAGTGGAAGGGGCTGTCCATCCATGTGCCGCCTGATCTGCGTCAGCCGGTGGAGGCCCTGCTCAGCCAGCTTCACATCGAGCAGGTGGAGGAAACCTGGCCGGCCGCCGATCCGACGCATCCGCACGACGCCACCATCCGTCCGGTGCTGGACACGTCCGAGGAGACGCTGCCGACGCTGGACGACGTGATCCTTGAGCTCCGGCGCCGCTGGCGGCTGGAGCTCAACGTCGATCCCGACCGCAACGTGGATGACGGGGGGCGTGAACTGGGCATGACCCTGTGGTACGCCACCCTGCTGGTGCATGACGACCTCAACGACCGATCCGCGTTCATGACAGTGTGGGCCAGCGCCAAGTCGCTCAGCGAACTGGAGGGTCTGATCGAGGCCGCCCTGCAGGACTATCCCGAGTGGTCATCCTTCGAGTGTTACTCGGTCTGCCGCGTGGCCTACGACGACCGGCCCGATGAACTGGATCACCTGAAGCCGCGCCGCTCCAAGCCCGAGGTGCATCTGGTGCGCCTGCACGGGGATGAGGAGCCGCCCACGGAGCCGACCGATGCCTGACGGCTCTCCGGCCCAGCCCGACGTGCCCGCGACCCAGGCCTCGATCGAGCCGGCGGAGTGGTATGCCGATGGTCTCCGTTTCAGTTGCACGCAATGCGGCAACTGCTGCACCGGGCCGCCGGGATACGTGTGGTTCACGCCTGAAGAGGGCCGCGCCATGGCGGAGGAGCTGGGACTGACCGAGGAGACATTCCTAGACCAATACACCCGGCGTGAGGGCGCCCGGCGATCGCTCAACGAGCGCGCCACCAAGCACGGGCAGGATTGCGTGTTTCTCGACCGGACCACGTATCCCGGCAGGGCGGTGTGTTCGATCTACAAGTCCCGCCCCATGCAGTGCCGCACCTGGCCATTCTGGCCGGAGAATCTCCGTTCGCGCTCGACTTGGGAGCGCGTCAAGCGTCACACGCCCTGCCCGGGCATGGACTCGGGGCGGCTGGTGCCCATCGAGTCGATCCGCATCCAACGGGACGCCTCGCGGTGATCGATCCGACGATCCATCGCGGCGACGCCGCGGCCCGCGCGTGGATTGATGGAGCCGCCCTGTCCGAGGTGGACGCCGGGATTCGGTCGATTCACGATCTGATTGCGCGGGAGACCGCGGCGGCACGGCCTCGATGCGACGTCTCGGGGCGCTGCTGCCGCTTTGAGCAGTGGGGGCATCGGTTGTACGTGACAGGGCTGGAGGCGGCGTGGTTTCTGCGTCAAGCCGCCATCGAGACACGCGGTGGAGCGGACCCCGGTGCGGCCTCGGTTGACGTGTCGGAACGGGCGGAAACGCCTCCTCCGCCGGATCGCGCATCGGTTGCGACGACTCTTTCGGTGCAGGTGATCGACGCTGCCCAGGCGCGCGGCGACTGCCCGTTCCTCTCGCGCGGCCGCTGCACGGTTCACGCCATCCGCCCGATGGGCTGCCGCGTCTACTTCTGCGATCCTGCTGCGCGGGAGTGGCAGCAGGATCTGTTCGAGCATGCTCATCGAAAGATCGCCGACCTGCACACGGCGCGCTCGATCCCCTACGAGTTTGCGGAGTGGCGTTTATTGCTGCGGCGTCTGACTCTGGCCGCCCCGGCGCTGGCCTCACGCGTGGTCGTGCGGGATGAACCGCCGCCTTCGCGACTCGTTCAGGTGGGGCGCTCATGAGCGAACCGCCGAATCACATGCGCCTGGTGCGCCGCGCCGACGGCGTGCTCGCGCTGTGCGACGCGGAGACGCCGCCGGAGCGAGGCGTCACCCCCTGCTTCGATGACCTGCTCAGGCGATTGACCCCCGCAGGGCTGCCGAAACGCGATCCCCTCCGCCGCGCTTTCGGCGAGCGGGTCGGGACGATCGCGGACGCCACCGCCGGGCTGGGGCGGGATGCGTTTCTGCTGGCGATGTCGGGCTTCCGCGTGATCGCGGTCGAGCGCTCGCCTCTGCTGTTCCCATTGCTCGCGGAAGAACTTGATCGCGTTCGAACCAACCCCGCCGTCAATCTGCGGCTGGATGGGCGGCTCGAACTGCGCCAGGGCGACGCCCACGCCATCCTGCCGACGCTCCGCCCGCCGCCGGACGCGGTGTACCTCGATCCGATGTTCCCGCACAAGTCGAAGTCGGCGCTTTCGAAGAAGGCCATCCGTCTCGTCCGCGCCGCGGTGGGTGATGATCTCGACGCGGCATCTCTGTTCGAAATTGCCCGCGGCGTCGCCCGTGAGCGCGTGGTGGTCAAGCGATCGGACGATGCGCCGCCGCTCGCGCCCGATCCGTCGTTCGCCATTCGAAGCAAACTCGTGCGGTACGATGTGTACATGACCAGCCGGCGTGACGGGCACGACGCATGACGATCCACTGGTTCTACTCCGAGGCGCTTCCGGCCGCGCCGGGCACGTTCGTGCTGGACCGTCGCGAAGCGGCCCACGCCGCCTCGCGCCGTCTGCGCCCGCACGAGTCGGTGCGATTGTTCGATGGCGCGGGCAGCGTTGCGATCGCCACCGTTCTGCAGGGTGGGGCTGGTTCGCGCCGCGTCGCAGTGCAGGTCGAATCGATCGAGCATCGCCCCGCTCCACTCGCGTGTCTCCACCTGGCCTCCGCGCTGCCGACAGGCGAGCGTCTCGCCGTGATGCTCGACATGGCCACCCAGCTGGGCATGACCGACTTCACTCCGCTGCACTGCGAGCGCGGCCGTCCGCCCCGCCGCGATGACGCAGCGGACAAGTGGCGGCGGATCACCATCGAATCCTGCAAGCAATGTCAGCGCGCGTGGTTGCCCGCCATCCACGCGGGGGCGGCGCCGGCGGAAGTCGCTCGTGCCGGCGTCGCCGCGGGAATCCCGGTGCTGCTCGCGGATCAGCGCGGCGAACCGATGGCGCACGTGATCAGCGGCGCATCGGCGTCAAAGCCCGGGTCGATTCTCTGCCTCGTCGGCCCCGAAGGTGGTTTCACGGGTGCGGAGATCGGCGCGGTGACCGAGGCCGGCGCACGCCCCGTCACGCTCGGCGAGTACGTGCTGCGCATCGAAACCGCCGCTGCGGCGATGCTGGCGATTGCCGCCGCCCTCACCGGCGCCTCGATGCGATCCTCAGCGTGAGCGCCAGCCCGCACCGATCCACGGCAGTTGCTTGTGATCGCTCAGGGCGGGGTCAACCCGTCGAAGGTACGCGCTCATCTGACCGGCGTGGTGCTGCACGTGACGCAGGTTATAGAGATGCAGTTCGCCGCGAGAAAACTTCCGCCACGGAATCGCGCACGGTCGCTGGAGAGATTCCGTCGTTTCCGTCGCCAGCGTGTCGAGCATCTTCCGGCGGCAGATCGCCAGATAGTCGATCGTTTCCTCCTTGCTCAGCCCCACGCAGGCGCCGGGCAGTCGCTCGTCCCCGCCGCGACGATGCAGGTCGCGCAGCTCAAAGGCGTCCTCGTCGCCCGGCGAGAGATAGAGGTCAACCCAGAACAGCGTGTGGTACGCGGCCCAGCGGAAGGTGCCGTTGGCGATCTTCCCTTCCCAGTGCTCAGGCGGACAGGCGCGGATGCACTGGTCCATCATGCACAGGGCCGCCTCGAACTGGCTGATGAGCATGGTGCGGACATAGTCAATCATGTGAGCTCCCCGCGGGGCTGAGTGGAGTTGCTGATGTGGCTAAGGTCGGACGAGCGTAGCGCCATACTCCGCGTCGTGGATGCTCACTCCGGTCCCGACAATCAACGGTGATTCGCACCCGGCGCGTCAGGCGGCGCAGTTCGCGCCCTCGAACGCGCCATGATGTCACGCACTTCTCCGTCGCTCAGGACTGGAAACGCGGTCCGGCCCGATTCAATCATCAGCCGGATATACGGCTCGCAGAGACGGCAGCCGGTGGCGCAGCGCGTGCGGGCGCGCAGACCCTCAAAGTCCAGATCCTCGCGGTCGCGGATCGATTTGAGCGACTCGAATGTCAGGTTATGGCAGACGCAGCGGTCAACGCGCATGGGGCAGCTCGATCCACCACAACCCACCCACGTCCACGCGCCCCAGCGCGAGGGCCGATCGCATGGACGGTTGATTCTTCGGCGCGATCGTGCCGTACAGCAGGTCGTGGGGCCTGCTCGGCAGTGATCGCAGAAATGCCGCCAGCGCGGCGGCGCCGAGCCCCTGGCCGCGATGCGTGTCGTAGAGGAATCGCTCGCGCATCCACCAGCCGCGCAGCCCGTGCTCCACGCCCGGAGAGGCGGCCATCACGCCGGCAATCTCGCCGCCGATCAACACCAGCCGCAATCCGCCCGCGGCATGGAAGGACATGAGATCATCCAGCGTCTCGCATCGAACCAGGTGCTTCAGGTCGGGCCGCTCACGCCAGAACTGCTCGTAGCGCCGAGCGTAGTCGTCGTAGAAGTCGAAGGTGGTCGGTGGCGCCACCGTCACGGTCGGGATTCCGCCACCGCCTTCGCTCGCATCATCGCTGGCAAGCGTCGCCGCCCGCTCTTGCAACATCACCAGCGGCGCGGCGAGCAGTCGCTTGTATGCCGTCGCCCGCGGGTGCGCCGGAATCGCGCTCATTACGCCCGCACCCTCGCCCCGCGCCCCGCCATGCACGTAAACCCGCACGCGCCGCGGCTGGAACGGTGCGAATGCCTGCTGAAGCCCGGCGAGGAGCCCATCGACCTCTTCCGTCGTGCGGGGCGCGAACGTCATCGCCTCCACCGCGATGAATCGAACGTTGTTGCCATCCGCCCGAAAGCGGATGCGGGCCAGCGCCGATTCGCCGCCGGGCAGATCGATCACGCGCGGCAGCACATCGCCCGACTGGACTGATGATGCCAACTCGGGGCAGAAGGTGCGAACGATGCACGCACCGCTCTCCACGTCGCGCATGCGCCCTTCGAATCGGTCCAGCGCGGCGTGCAGATTCCGCTCCACGCCCGAACGCCCCAGCCACTCGACGAGGGCGGTGTGGACTGCGTCGGCCTCGGCGTCGATCAGCCGGGTACGAACGTCGGCCAGTCGCTGAACGGCCGCGGCTGGATTGGTCATGGAGCACGTCACGAAGGCCAACGCCAGGCAGATATGGAAGGGCACCCCGCGACAGTGTGGCCGCCGTTGGCGGCCTGTGAAATCGGGCTGAGAGGATTCGAACCTCCGACCTTCTGACCCCCAGTCAGACGCGCTAACCAAGCTGCGCTACAGCCCGTGATGTGCAAACCACCAGCCATGAGCCGCCAGCCAACAGCCGAAAGGATCCGCTGATCCCTGGTGGCTCACCCCTCAACCCTTCTCCGCCAGCGGACAGGGTGGGATTCGAACCCACGATGCAGGAAACCCCGCATACGGCATTTCCAGTGCCGCTCCTTCAGCCGCTCGGACACCTGTCCTTCAGGACCGGAAGCATAGGCCGCGTGCCCGAATCCGTCGCCTCTTCGGCCGGGCGGCGGATCAACTGGACACGATGGTCTTGAACCCGCCGTAGGCCATTCGGGAGCAGTCGAAGGGCATCTTCTTCGCATCGGTCGGCATCATGGCCGCCAGTCGCGGATCCTTCATCACCTTGGCGTTCACGGCGTCGCGGTGCTTGCGAGAACGGTACGTGATCCACGCGAAGACCACCGTCTCCGAGGGCTTGCACTTGGCCATCGCAGGGAAGGTCACCATTCCCTTGACCTTCAGGTCATCTCCCACGCACTCGCGGTACTCCATCGCGCCGTGGTCCATCCACACGCGGCACGCCTTCTTCGCCATTCGGCGATACGCGGCGAGGTTCTTCCTGGGCACCACCAGCACGAATCCGTCAACATAGGACATGATTGATCTCCAGCACGGCGATGTCCGCCAGGTTGCCCGCGCCCCGCGCGCGAGCGGCTGAACACCAGGCAGGACTCCCGCTGCAGCGTAGCGCGCCACGGCGCTGGGGTCGCTCGGCCACTCGTGGCGCTGCATCACGGCGCCCTCGATCAGCCCCCCGCGATGGCTCCCACCACCAGGAACGGCTCGTGCCCCGCCGCCACCGGCTCGGGAAGCTGCGTCTCTTCAGGCGGGTCGTGTGAAAGGTCCTTCCCGCAGGCGAAGAAGCGGATGAACGGCCGCCGCGCCAGCGTGCCGTGATCGCGGATCGTGCCCCGCAGCATGGGATGCCGCTGCTCCAGCGCCTCCAGCACGGCGGCGATCGTCACCGGCCCTGCGACTTCCACCAGCACATCGCCATCGCCGGTCAAACCGGCGAGCGTGCGCAGGTGGAAGGGGATCGAGACGCGGATCATGCGGGGTGATCGTTGGCTTTGTCAGGCGGCGAAGGCAAGCCACCGGAACTCGCGCATGTCGTGCAGTTGAGAGGACGCAACGGGAACGCGTGACGCCGCGGATCAAGACGCGCCGGTGTCCATCGCCGACAGGTGTGAGATCGTCGCTCCAGTCGTGGCGTTCGCCTCCGGCCGGCGTACGATGCCGCCCGATAGCGTGCTCGAACGCCATGTCCGGCACGCCGCCTGCCGCAACCACCAACGAAAGGATCCGGGTCTTCGATGAGATACGCAACCTTCGCCGTCACCCTGCTGCTCGCTTCTCTTCTCGTCGGTTGCGGCGGAGACTCCGCCGAGGCGGTCAGCAAGGACATGGTCGCCAACATGAAGGAGATGGCGTCCATCCTCACGGGCATCACGGATGAGGCCAGCGCCAAGGCCGCCGTGCCCAGGATCGAAGCGGTTCGGGCCAAGATGCAGGAGTGCGGGCGCCGTGCCAAGGAAGTTCCGCCCATTGACGCCGCCACCGAGCAGCGCATCGCCAAGATGTTCGAGAAGGAGATGGGCGAGGCCATGCAATCCATCTTCGCCGCGCAGCAGCGGTTGATGGCGAAGCCCGAACTTCTGGCCATCATCGCCCCGGCGATGGAGAACATGGAAGACGACCTGTAAGCCGTGCTCGCGCATTTCGCCCCCCCGTAACGTACATCCCCGATTGTGTACGACGGGACGGCGGCGCCACGGTAGACGGTCACGCCGATTCCATCACCCAGTCCAGGATCGCCTCCAACGGCGGCCCGGCGTCCGGGTCGGTCACCTCGAACCAGCGGGCGTTGGGCCACAGCCGGAACCGCCGCAGCCACGTCCGCTGCTGCTTGGCGTAGCGGCGCGTGCGGATCTTGATCTGCTCGACGGCTTCATCAAGTGTGCAACGACCTTCCAGCCAGTCGATCAGCTGCTTGTAGCCGAGGGCCTCGCGGGCCTGCGGGCCGAGGTCGCCCGCCTGCCAGAGACGCTTCACTTCGTCCGCCAGACCCGCGGCCATCATCGCCTTCACGCGGGCGTTGATGCGCGGGTTGATGGCGGCGGCGAGGTAGTCCAGCCCGATGATGCGAACATTCGGGCGCGTCCGGCCGCGATCCCACTGCGACTGAAGGGCCGAAATGGGATGGCCCATCTGGCGGAATACTTCCAGTGCGCGGATGGTCCGGCGTCGGTCGTTTGGGTGGATGCGGGCGGCGGCGGGGGGGTCCACGCGCTCCAGTTCGGTTCGCAGGGCGGCCTGGTCGAGGGCTTCCAGCTCCCGCCGCAGGGCGGGGTCCGGCTGGGGGCCTTCGAACATGCCTTCCAGGAACGCCTTGATGTAGAAGTTGGTTCCCCCCACGATGATGGGCCAGCAGCCGCGGGCGCGGATGGCGGCGATGGCGTGCTCGGCGGCGTCGAGCCAGTCATCGACGGTGAAGCCGTCCACCCCACATGCCCCCCCACGTGGGTCGGCGATGTCGATGAGGTGGTGGGGGACGGCCGCCCGCTCGGCGGTAGTGGGCTTGGCGGTGCCGATGTCCATGCCCCGGTAGATCTGCATGGAGTCGGCGGCGAGGCATTCACCGCCGCCGGGCAGTCGCCGGGCGAGTTCGAGGGAAAGGGCCGTCTTGCCCCCCGCAGTGGGGCCGAGGATCAGCAGAATGGGGCGATTCGGCGTCACGACTGGATGGTAGTGAGGGGCGGTCATCGTCAGCCCTTGCAGCGTGCTGCGGCTCTGTGAGTCGTGCCAGCCGGGCGAGCCATCGCGGCGACGGTGATGCTCCGGTCATTGTTCCACTGGAATGAGCCGCACGGCCGCTCCGACCTTGGCACAAGGATGGCAGCCCCCACTGAGAGCCGACCACCTTCAACCCCTCATTGTCCCGCGTCCGTGGATGGTCGATAATCCTCCTGGGAACCATGCGCGATCGCCTTGCCAACCTGATGAACTGGCTGGTCCACGCCCCCGCGGCGACAGGCGGCGGCAGCGCGTCCGAGCGGCTGGTGCGGTACCTGTTCTTCCTGGGGCGCTATGGCTGGCGGAATCTGCGCCAGGACCGGGCGGCGCAGATGGCGGCGGCCCTCTCGTTCCGCACCTTCTTCGCGCTGATTCCGGTGCTGATCGTGGCCACGGTGCTGGTGAAGGCCCTGCGCGGCGAGGAGATGTTCCGCGGCATCGTGTCGTGGACGCTCGATTCGCTGGGCGTGCGCGATATTTCGCTGACGCAGGAGACAGCCGCGGGGGCGACCGAGCAGCGGTCGCTGGACACGATCGTCGAGTCGATGGTCGAGGCGGCGACCAGCTTCCGGCTCGACGTGATCGGCTGGATCGGCGCCGCGATCATCATCTACGCCGCCATCGGGCTGATGGTCACGATCGAGAACAGCTTCAACCAGATCTGCCGCGCGCCCTCGGGGCGGTCGTGGACGCGGCGCGTCCCGCTCTACTTCTTCGTGCTCGTCAACGGACCGGTGGCCATCGCCCTGACGCAATACGTGGATAATCGGGTGGGCGGCTGGATCGCCTCGGTGCCGGCGTGGCACTGGGTGCTGAACCTGGCGAACCTGGCGTGGAACTTCTGTTTCGCGTGGGTGTTCATCCTGCTGGTGTACCGGCTGGTGCCCAACGCCGCGCTGTCCATGCGGGCGGCACTGGGCGGCGCGTTCGTGACGGCGGTGCTGCTCATGGGCGGCAAGTCGCTGCTGGCGGTGTACTTCTCCAACGCCTTCACCATCAACGTGGTGTACGGGTCGCTGGGACTGATTCCCGTCCTCATGTTCTGGGTGTACGTGATGTGGCTGGTGGTGCTGTTCGGACTGGAGGTGGCGGTCGCCATCCAGATGGTGGACACGCATCGCATGGAGGATCTGGAGACCCGACGGGCCCCGACCGGGCTGGTCGATCCGGCGGGCATCGTGCATTTGATGCAGCACGTGCTGGAGCGATTCCAGCAGGGCCAGCCGGCCACCGCGCCCGAGGCCGCCGCCGCCGTGTCGCTGCCGGAGCCGCTGGTGGAGGTGATGCTGGAGCGGCTGGTGCGCGAGGGCCTGCTGCATCGCGTCGAGGGGTCGGTGGGCGCGTACGCCCTGGCGCTCCCGCCCGAGCAGGCGCCGGCCGATCGGCTCCTGCGAATCGGGTTCGCGCTGGTGGACGAGGGGCAGTCGAGTCAGCCGGGCGCCATCATCGGTCGCCTGCGCGAGGCCCAGTTGCGCGAGGCGGCGGGCGTGACGCTGACCATTCCGCGGCCGTCATAGGGGCGGCGACCCACGCCGGCGCCCTCAGGGCGTCGCCTGGCGGACGCCGTGCGTCATTCATGCTCGATCGGCGGTCTTGCCGATACGTCCCACGGCCCACCGCGACGTGGGACATCCGTCGTGCGCCGCACGGGCACGACGCGGTCGGCGGAGCCGGCCGTTCCGGGAGACGTGGAGACGCGCCATGACCGCTTCGCCTGCCACGCTTGGCGACCGCCCTGAGCGATCCGGTTCGATGGATTCCGGCCCGCGACGGGTGGTGAGCGTGTCGCCGCAGGATGTCGCCGCGGCGATTGATCGAGGCGGTCAGGCCATGCATGACGCCAATCCGACGCCCGCACCGCGCGTGATCGACAGGCCCGCCCTGGAGCGGACGATCCAGACGCTGCGCATGCTGGTGGAGCGATCGTCACGGGAGGAGCAGCGGCTCCGCGACGCGCTGGAGGCCGCGGGCCGAGCCGAGGCGGATTCGGCGGCGGCGGCGCGTCAATTGCAGGAACGGCTGAACCTGGGGGCGCGGCTGCTCAAGGCCTCCCAGGCGCAGATCGACCGCATCGAAGGGCTGATTTCGGACGCCGAACGCCGGGTGCAGCTGGTCAACGACCTGGCGGCGGTTGAAGCGCGCGTCGCCCAGGTCGTTGAAGCACGCGTCCAGGCGGCGCTTGAAGCGATCGATGCGCAGGTCGAATCGCGCGTGAGCGAGGCCCTGGCTCGGGCGATGTCGTCACTGGCCGCCCGCGAAGAAGCCATTACCGCGCATCGGCAGCGGCTGGAGCAGGTCGAAGCGCGGGTGCATGCCGCCGTCGAACGCGCCGAAGGCGCGGCCGATGCGCTGGATGACATTGCCGAAGGCGCCGCCAGCGCCGGCTCATTCTCCGCGGCGATCGAGGAGATGCGGTCGCTGCTGGCGCGGGCGACGGTCGTCGGTGACCGGCTGAGCAGGGCACTCGTGGACGGCGAGGAGCAGGTCGATTCGGTGGAGCTGCGCATGGCCACCCTGCGTCAGCGCATGCTCGAGAGTGCGGAAGTGTGCGAGCGACGGGCGATTGATGTGGCCGAACAGATGTGGCGTTTCGACGCCCTTGATGGCGACGTGGCGCGGCTTGGGCAGGTGGAGGAGCGCGCCAGGCAGGCGCTGAGCGCCCTCGAACCCTGGCGACCTCTGCTGCTGGATGGCGACGGCGTGCTGGCGGCGCAGCGCGTGGCCGGCATCACGCGGGCGGCTCGTGAGCGCATCGCCGCGGAACTTCGGCGAACCACGTCGTCGCTGCGCGGCTTGGCGGCGCAGGTGGATGAACTCTTCCCGTCCGAACCACCGACCGCGGAGATCGAGGTCAAGCACGACTGGCCGGTGATCCAGGTCGAGCGGCTGGATGAATCGCTCTGGCACGATCCGGACACGCTGCCGCACGCGGCGGATTGACCGCTTGACGAGGCGTGCGTCCGGTTCACTCGGCGGCGATGTCGGGTTGATCTCGCATGGGGTTGATGTGGTCGGCTCGCATCATCCCGGCACGTTCCTGCTCGTACCGAAGCCAGGAGGCCTCCAGTTTCACGGGGTCGCCGAAGCATTCGGTGAAGATGGCAAGGTGCCGCTCGCGCGTCGGTCGGCCCGGCGGCTCGAGAAGCATGGCGTCAAGGTACCGTCTGAGTTCGGTCCGCCGGTACCGGGCAAGCCACGTGACCAGCGCGTAGCTCTGGTGGTAGAGAAGCCGTACCGCGTCGTCATCCGGGGGTTCATCGGGGGGCGCGCTGGTCGGCCTTGCCGACGAATCTGGTCCGCCGCCGGGCAGCATGGTGAGCGTCGCCAACGTCGCCACCGGCATCACATGCCCGGCGCGCAGGGTCCGCTCGAAGCCCTGCCGTCGGCTGGCGTACTCGTGATCGGGACCAAAGGCGTTCTCGGGTGATTCAGTCTCGAACGCGGTAGCCAGGCCTTCGCTGATCCAGAGCGGATACTGCACGTACGGCGACTGGACGCCGGTGTGGAAGGCGAGTTGATGCACGGCTTCGTGAACCACGGTGGCCGCCGCGGCCCGGTCGAGCCGGTGCTGAAACTGGCGTCGTGCTTCGTGGAGCTGCGCCCGTCGTTCGCTCAGTTCGTTCCGGAACCGGCGTGATTCATCCGATGGTCCGAACCGTTCGCACCGACGCGCCGATTCTTCCAGCAGGGAGACCTGTTCGGACAATCGGCGCAGCGCGGCGTGCGCCTCCGCCGCGCCGGGGCTGTCGCACGGGTCGTAGAAGACGATCCGATCGGCGGCGGGCGCGTAGTAGCCCGCGATCGAGGGATCGGCGACGCCGTCCCGCTCCCGCGCGAAGGTTCGATACTCCAGCCGCGACGCGAAGATCACGCACACGAGCTTGTGACGCAGCGGTCCCGGTTGCAGGCCGAGACGACGGCAGAACCGCAGGAACTGCTGGTGCGCCCGCTCAAGATGCGTCGTCTGCGTTCGAACCCAGTCCGGATCGGCGTCGGACAGGGTGATGTAGCGGGTTGTCTCGTACCGCGCGAACCGTTCCGGCAGCCATTGCAGCGTTTCCAGGAGCGCGGGGGAATCCACCGGCAGCGCGTTCGACCGCGCCCACGAGGGAGTCAACTCGGTGCGGGGATCGTCCGATATCAGGGAGGGAGCGTGTCGATCTTCCGTGCCGCTTGATGGCGTCATACGCGATGGCGCAATCGCACCGGGCGCTTCGAGCCACAGGCAGACGATCAGGACAATGGCATGAGACGCCGCTGGCACAGCATGGCGATCGGCCTGACGCTCGTGGGCGTGCACCTGCCGCCATGGGTGGTGCGTGAACCGCTTTCGTCTGGCATGATCGGCGAAGCCGGGCAACCGGACCGTCAGACATTCGCGGAACCGCCGGAATCACCGTCGGCGCCGCCGCCTCACTGGGGGCGGTGGACGACCACTGACGATCGCATGGTGCTGCCCGTCTTTGATGGCGCGGTCGTCGCCGGACGATCCGGACTGGCGGTGCTTGGCGGTTTCACGCAGCGTCTGGAGACGACGGTGGCGATTCAGATCATGGACCGGCGGAATGGGTGGCAGCCGATCGGTTCGCAGATGCTGGAGTCGCGTGCGGGGCACACCGCGACGCCCCTGGGCGATGGTCGATACCTGATCGTCGGAGGCGTACAAGGCACGCTGGGCGGGACGCTGCGCGCGCTCGACGCCTGCGAAGTGCTCGACCCCTTCAGTGCCGGAAGCACCGAGGCGGAGGCGATTGACGAGCCGATGTTCGGTCATACCGCCCACCCGCTGCCGGGCGGCCGCGTCGCGGTGGTGTGGCGCGACGCGGTCCGCATCTTCGACGGCGCCTTGCTGAAATGGGTGGATCGGATCCCGCTGCGCCACGCCAGGCAGGGGCACGCTTCGATCGCTCTGCCGGGGGGTGACATCCTTGTCATCGGCGGCGACGATCGGGGAACGATCGAGATCATCCGCCCCGACGAAGTGGACGAGCGTCGTCGATCCGAGGTGTGGGCCACGCCCTGGGAGTTGCATCTCCACGAGCCGGGCGTCTCGCGGCTGTCGGATGGTCGCGTGTTCGTGGTCGGCGGTATCGACCCCGCGACAGGTCGCAGCAGTGATGCGACATGGTTCCTGAACCCGGGAACGCTGGCGATCCTGCCCGGTCCACGGCTTGGCATCGAAGGCGGCATCGCCCGTCCCGCGGTGTTCGAGCGGGATGGGCTGATCGTGGTGGTCGGCGGTGAGACGGTCGATGGCGAGAGGCGACGCCCCACCGCGGCGGTGCGGGGGCTGAATCTTCGAGACGAGCGACTCTGGTCGCTCCCGGACATGCCCAGAGCATGGCTCCGCACCTCCTGGAGGCAGGAACCCGACGGCTCGATCGTGGCGCGAGGCGGGTACCTGTTCGTGCCTCCCGACCAGTCGGGGCCTCTGGCGCCGGGCATCCATCTGGCCTCCGGCGAGCAGCGTCTGACGGCCGGACGGCTGCCCGACATGCGAGATTAGCGGTCATCGCCCATGCGGGCCGGCGAACCCCTGCCATTTGTGCGGCTGGCCCTCCGCCCGGCGCCGCGCCTGCGCGGCCAGTCATCGTCGAAACCAGCCGATTCATCATCGGCCATGCAACTCACACCCGATCCTCGTCCACCTTCGGAACCCGGTCGTCGTCAGTACGTCGCGACGGAGCTGAAGCGGGGGATGCTGCTGGTGCGGCCGGTCGGTCCATCCATCGGTCAGCGCGAGGCGCCGATCATCCTTGAGGAAGTGCGCGAAATCATGCGCCGTGCCGGGCGCGAGGCCAGGATGCTGGTCATCGACCTCAGCGACGTGTCGTTCGTCAGCAGCATGGGGCTGGGGATGTGCATCGATCTTCGCAACCAGGCCACCCAGCAGGGGGCCAGGTCCGTGCTCCTGGGGCTGCGCCCCGACGTGGCCCAGCTCTTCCGCATGATGCGCCTGGAGCGGCTCTACACGATCGTGAAGTCCGCCGACGAGCTGGAGCGGCTTGCCGCATGACGCATGCCGGGTCGGGGGACTCCGAATCCGATACTGGCCCATCGTCGCTCCGACCACTACGATTGTCGGTCCGAAGCCCCCGGCGCCGTACGGCGCATCGCGGTGCGAGGCATTCAGGAGTGATGCATGGGTCTCGAAGCCGCCCTGACCGGCGAAGGGTACATGACGACGCAGCTCAACCGTCTCATCAACTGGGCGCGGCGGTCGAGCGTCTGGCCAATGCCCTTCGCCACCGCGTGCTGCGGCATCGAGCTCATGGCCACCGCCTCCAGCCGCTACGACCTGGCCCGGTTCGGGGCGGAGGTGATGCGATTCAGCCCGCGCCAGAGCGACCTGATGATCGTCGCCGGGCGCGTGGCGGTGAAGATGCTGCCCGTGCTGCAGCGCATCTACATGCAGATGGCCGAGCCCAAGTGGGTCATCTCGATGGGCGCCTGCGCCTCCACCGGCGGGGTGTTCGATACCTACGCCGTGGTGCAGGGCGTCGATCAGTTCATTCCGGTGGACGTGTACGTGCCCGGCTGCCCGCCGAGGCCCGAGATGCTCATCGAAGGCATCATGGCGATCCAGCGGCTGATCGACGATGAGAACATTCCCAAGGGGCCGGACGGCAAGCGCATCCCACTCTCGCTGGCGGTGAAGCCCAACTATCAGCCCGCTCGTCAGCCGCTGCCGGTATCGATCGGAGCGACGTGAGCGGTCGCGACGCCAAAGGCGCCGATGATCCCGTGGCCATCGGTTGTCGGTTGTCGATGTTTCCTCCTCTTCCGGAGCCATCTTGGCAATCTTGGATGATGGACCGGCGTGCATGGAGACTGTGAACGAGTTCGCCTTGGCGAACATCGCCGCTCCGTTGGCGGGTCTTCGCCGCGCGCCTACGATCGAACCCTCGTCCCCATCGTCTAGCCCGGTCCAGGACGTCACCCTTTCACGGTGAAGACAGGGGTTCAAATCCCCTTGGGGACGCTCTTTCTTGATATCGATACGTGCCGAGCACCGTCGGCCACGGGCTGCCCCGGGGGCCTGTGGTTGTGGCCTGTCATGGCCTTGAAGCGACCCGGCATTGCCGGGATCATGTATTCCATCGTGCCGGGCGACGAGCCGATCCGCCGCCGGCATGGCTTTCGCCTCGTCCAGTCCATCGTGTCGAGTGGCTTCTGCAGCATCCTGTGGCCACCAGGGTTCTGCGTGGATGAGCGTTCGGAGACGGCGGAGCGATCCCGCGATCCTCCACTGCACAGACTCGCGGGAGACACTATCATCCAATTCCCGTTTCGCCCGTCTTTGAGAGGCATCACCGGCCATGCCTGATTTCAAGCTCCCTGATCTTGGCGAAGGCGTTCACGAAGGGCAGATCATCCGTCTGCACGCCAAGGTCGGCGACTTCGTGAGAGAAGACGCCCCGTTCATGGAGGTCGAGACTGACAAGGCGGCGGTCGAAATCCGCGCCCCGTTCACGGGTGTCATCGAGCAGTGGCATGTGAAAGAGGGCCAGCTCGCTCACGTGGGGGATGTCATGGTGACGTGGCGCAAGGCGAGCGGGGGCGAGAGAGAGCCGGCGCACGGAGGTGCAGAAGCACGGGCGAGCGGCGGCATTGCGGCCGGGCGACCCGTCGCGGGTGCGGTTGCACGGGGCACCGCGGCCACGGGGGACGTCCCTGGCTCGGAAACCGCGATGATCGAGCCGCGCGTGTCGTCATCCATGGCGTCTCATGGCGGTCGTGAGGGGATTTCAGGGAGGCATGTGCCCGCCTCGCCCGCCACGCGCAAACTGGCGCGGGAGCTGGGCATCGACCTCAACGCGATTCAGGGCTCCGGCCCCAACGGGCGCGTGACGCGCGAGGATGTCGAGCGGGCGGCGGCTGGGAGCGGTGCGCCCGCCTCAACGGAGGCCGCGACAGCACAGGCGACATGGTCACGACCCGCACGCCCGCCCTCTCCCCAAGGAAGAGTGGGTGCGCCAACGTCTTCAATCGCGCCTGCCGCCATGACGATTCCCCCCGGCGATGATGCGGCGGACGCGCACGGGCCGATCCGCATCGTGCCCGTCAGCCAGGCGCGCAAGACCATCGCCGCCAACATGACGCAGTCGTGGACGACGATTCCGCATGTGACGGACTCGGACGATGCGGATGTCACCGACCTCGAGGCGCTGCGCAAGGGTTATCCTTCGCCCGCCAACGGCCATCGCAAGCTCACCATGCTGGCGTTCATCGTACGGGCGGTGGCGCAGGCGCTTTCGCGCCATCCCGTGTTCAACGCGGTGTTCGACGCTGAGAAGCAGGCGATCGTCTACAGGCGATATATCCACGTCGCCGTGGGCGTCCACACCGAGCGCGGCCTGGTGGCCCCGGTGATCCGCGACGCCGACCGGCTCTCGGTGATTCAGATCGCCGATGCACTGGATGCCATCATCGAGAAAGCCCGCGCCGCATCCTTCAGCGTGGCCGACACGCGCGGCGGCACGTACACCATCTCCAACGCCGGGGCGTTCGGCGGGTCGCATTACTCCACGCCCATCATCGCGCCGGGCCAGTGCGCGGTGCTGGCGGTGGGGAGAACGCGGTGGATGCCTTGGGTGGTGGGCGGATCTCCCAGCGGCGCCGGCGTCCCGCCGGTGATTCAGCCACGCTTCATCATGCCCCTCTCGCACTCCTTCGATCACCGCATCGCGGATGGCGGGCAGGAGATCGCCTTCCTGCAGGACATCATCGGCCAACTGGAGAACCCGGCGCGGCTGATGTACTGAGCGGGGTTCAACAGCATCACTCGGCAATGACCAGCCGCCCCGGCTCACTTCGCGCCCGGCCTGGGCACGTGCTGGTCGATGAGGATGGGGTTGCCGTCCGGATCGACGATGACCAGGGCCGCCGGGCCGGTGGTGGATTCATCGGCGGGCGTGACGGGCGTGATGCCGCGCCGGATCAGTTCACGCTGGATGTCGCGCACATCGTCGAAGTCCGGCAGCATGTTGGCCGCCCTGTCCCAGCCGGGGTTGAAGGTGAGGATGTTCTTCTCGAACATGCCCTGGAACAATCCGATGGTGCTGGACTCGTTCTGCAGGATGAGCCAGCCCCCGGAGGCGTCGCCGCCGAACACGCGGAAGCCCAGCTTTTCGTAGAACTCGCGCGAGGCGTTCAGATCCTTGACGGCCAGACTGACTGAGAAATTGCCGAGTCGCATGGCGGATGTTCCTTCCTGCACGGCCTCCCCGGAGACCGACATGATGCTCGATTCGCCGGCGGAATCGCTCGATGATGCGGCGGTGGTCGAGGCGCATCCACTCGTGACCAGCAGAAGCGCGACGCATGACGCGGCAATGAACTGGCGCATGCTGCGCATCATACTCGAAGCGTCAACGCCCTGACGCCCATGCCGTCGTTCACCTGCTTCATCCGCGTCCATCGGCGGACTCACTTCTCCGCCCGGAACGGCTGCCCCCTCAGCACGCGAAGGATGAGGGCCGCGCCCTCCTCCGCCGGGCGTTTGTCGGCGAACGCCGCCAGCATCTGCTTCAGGTCGGCCCGCTGTTTCGCTCCCAGTGCGGTATCTTCCAGGAACGGCGACACGGCCTTCACAATCCTGCCGGGACCCCCCGCGTAGGGAACGAACTCCGGCACGATGCGCCGGCCCGCGATGATGTTGGGCAGCAGGCGGTGCTTCGTCCGCAGCATCACCAGCGAGAGCGCCTTGGCGAACCACCCCACCCTGTAGACGCCCACCATCGGCTTGTGCTGCCGCGCGATGTCCAGCGACATGGTGCCCGACACCGTCAGCGCGAAGTCGCACCAATGCACCGCCACGTCGGGGTCGATGTTCACGATGTGCAGCCCCGTGGGCAGCACGGCGAACTTCTTGCGCATGATCTGACCCAGGGCGGGCCGGGCGGCCACCACCAGGCCGCACAGGTCGGCGTGCCGCGTCTTCAGGTCGCGGAAGGCCGCGAAGAGCAGGCCGACGTTCTTCTTGACCTCGTGCGTGCGCGAGCCGGGGAAGATCGCCAGCCGCGGCGCGGCCTGCGGCAGCATGCCCGCCTGACGATGGAGTTCCTGTTCATCCAGCGCGCGGTTGATCGCCGGGTGGCCGATGAAGGTCGCCGGCACGCCCCGATCGTTGAACCACTTCTCCTCGAAGGGCAGCAGGCAGAGGATTCCATCCGTCCGGCGGCGGAGTTTGCCGATGCGCCAGCCGCCCCACGCCCAGATCTGCGGCGCCACCAGATGCACGGTTCTGGCTCCCTGCTTTCGCAGGATGCGGCAGATGGGAAAGTTTGAGGCCGGCGAATCCACCGGCACATGGACCACCACCCTCGCCTGTTTCGCCCAGCGCTTGATGCGGCCGATCTGCTTCTTCACCGCCCGCGCCTTGCCGATCGCCCCCAGCCCCATGGCCGCGTCATCCACGCTCTTTTCGACAATCGTCGCCCCGGCCTGCTCCATCTTCGGTCCGCCCCATGCGTAGATGTCCAGTTCGGGCGCCAGCCGCTTCAGCGCGCGGATCACCGGAGCGGCGTGGGAGTCACCGCTGGGTTCAAAGGCGGTGAACAGCACGATCGGACGGGTTGGGCTGGCGGCGGTGCTCACGGGGGGCATCTGGTTGGCTGGCGGCTGACGGGTGGGAACGTGGCCGTACGATACGACACCGATCGACGCTCTGCGCTGTCCAGCGGCATCTTCCATCCCTCGAACCGCGCCCGATCCTCCCGCGCCCGTGGGGCGTACAGTTGGCGAAACTTCCGCGAGCATCGACGCATGTCTGACTCCCCACCGTCCGCCGCCGCTTCCATTCGAGGGATTCTCGACGCCGCGCTCGTGCGGCTGGTAATCCCGTTGTGGGTGCTGCTGGGCGCGCTGGCCAAGTACACCGCCGCCGATCCCGGCCGTCTGCCTACGTGGATTCAGCACGTGGTGAGCGAGAACACGCGCGACGTGATGGCCGCCGAGGACACGTTGATGGTCATTCTGCGCGCGATTCTGTGCGTGGAGTTCGTGGCGGTGGGGGTGATGCTGCTGATCGCCCGGTTCGCGCGGCTGGCGGCCATCGTCATCATGTCCGTGTTCTGCTTCGTGTTGCTGGCGGAGATTGTCCACCACGCTTCGGTGCGCGGCGTGACGTACTGGGCGGCGGCGTTCGGCGGGGACTGCGGCTGCTTTGGTGGTCGCTTTCCCATTCCACCAGGCGTGATGCTTCTCATTGACGCCGCTCTGGCGCTGGGCGCGACGCTCCTCCGCCCGGGAAGGGCCAGGCGCGCGGAGGGTGCTCGTGGGTCCGTGGAGCAGGCGTCTGGCCGCGTGGGGGGCACGCCCAAATGGGCGGTGGTGGCCTGCGTGGTGTGGGCGGCCATCGGACTGGCGCTGGGGACGAATCCCATCCCGCCCAGCGACGAGCGGCATGTGCCCTGGCACGAGCAGCAGCCGCACTTCTGGAAGGGCCATCCCATTGACGAGACGCCGCTGGCCAGGGCGCTGAACATTGACCACGCTCTCTACAACGGCGGGAAGCAGGTATGGATCCTTTATCGCCAGACCTGCCCGGACTGTCACGCCCTGTTCGATGAGAAGTACTCGAAGGAGATCACCGACCGCGTGGTTGTGGCGATCAAGATTCCCCTGGAGAAGGACGCCATCGTCGTCAGCCAGGATCTGCTGCACAAGCCGCTGATCTGTCCGAGCTGCCAGTGGGTGGAACTGCCGGATGATCGGCGTTGGGACTACATCTCGCCGCTGGAGATCTACATCAACGAGGAAGGCGTGGTGGAGGATGTGCGCAGCAGAACGCTCGATGCCTCGGGCCGCATCAGCCCGCCGGGGATGGACCGGTCGGGGCGATAAGGCAGCGTGCCGTTCTTCATCCGCAGGCCGCCGCCGTGCTCCATCGCTCGGCCATGTCCAGGCGCCGCGCGATGACGCGGCGTATTCCTTCAAACTGAACACTCATACGCATTGCTCTCGTGCTCGGATGCGCTCCGGCGGATCGGCCGAGGTGTTGCCAGGGCTGCGGGCTTCGTCGCGCAGAGCGTCGGGCAGTGCGTCGATGAGGCCCGCGACAGCGCTGATCAGACGCTTCGCGTCGCACGGCCGCAGCGGGCCGGATTCCGCACGGGCGATGAATCCGCCGCCGAGACGCCAGTGTGCTCGGCGCCGATCCTGAAGCAGGTTGACCTGCACGGCAGGCGACAGCAGGTAGATGGCGAAGTCGTCATCCACGGCGGAGACGCGACAGCGGCGATTGAAGCGACCATCATCCAGTCGAAGCGCCTGATCAGATCGGCGGAACGACCTTCCTGATCGGCGTGGTTCGATCGTCACCACCGGCCAGTCCGGCGCCTCCATGACGATGACTCGATGCATGACTCGCCGCGACCGATTGTTCACCATCACCTCGTGGACCTGCTCGTAGACCACGAGGCGGCGTCCCGCGAGTTCGCCCCGCAGCATGACGGTCCGCACCGCGCTGCGCAGGCCGAGAGTGGCGTCATCGGCGAAGTGCGTGGCCGGGTCGAAGGCGCATTGATCGATGGGGGACAACCCCAGCCGATGGCCGGCTCGCGCCAGTCGCCACGGGCGAAGCGCGCCGAACAGTCGAGAGGTCGCCCAGATGACCGCGGGTGCCGAAGCGCAGCCCATGATGGCGGGTCCGAGCCATGTCATCACGGGAGCGTAGCCGGCGCATGAGCCGCCCGCGTGTCCGATCGATGCCGAGGCGGGACATCACGCGCTTCGACGGTCGGGGCGGGAAGTGCTATTCTCTGCCGCCCCCGGCGAGCGAGGCGGCGGAGACTGGCCCCGAATGGGCATGGCGATGAGTGCGCCGCCGGGGCGATGGCGTGACGCATGAACCTTCTGACAGCGACCATCCCGCCCGGCGACAGCGCCCTGGAGCAGGCCGCGGAGGCGGCGGAGTCGATCGCGTCGGCCGTCGGAGCGAAACTGCCGCTCACCGACCCGGTGCTGGTGTTCGCGCTGGTGATGGCGCTGATTCTGATCGCTCCATTCTTCATGTCGCGGCTCAAACTGCCCGGGATCATCGGTCTGCTGGTGGCGGGCATGATCGTCGGACCCCACGGTTTGGGCCTCCTTGAGCGCGACGCCACGATCGTGCTGCTGGGAACGGTCGGCCTGCTGTACATCATGTTCCTGGCCGGCATTGAGATCGACCTGGATGATCTCTTCCGCCATCGCAACAACAGTCTGGTGTTCGGCTTGCTGACCTTCGCGGTGCCGCAGGTGCTGGGCACGGTGATGGCGCTGACGCTGCTCGATTACAACTGGCCGGCGGCGATTCTACTGGCGAGCATGTTCGCCAGCCACACGCTGGTGTCGTATCCCGTGGCGGCCCGGCTTGGGCTGGTGAGAAACCGCGCCGTGAGCGCCGCCGTCGGCGGGACGATCATCACCGACACGCTGGCCCTGCTGGTGCTGGCGATCATCGCGGCGTATTCGACCGGCGAGTTGTCCGTCGGATTCTGGGCTCGCTTCGGAATCTCGACGACCCTGTTCGTCGCCATCTGCCTGCTCGTGGTGCCGCGGATCGGTCGATGGTTCTTCCGGAGTCAGACGGAGCGCGGGCCGACGGAGTACGTCTTTGTCATGGTGGTGGCCTTCGGGTGCGCCGGACTGGCGATGGCTGCGGGCCTGGAGGCGATCATCGGCGTGTTCCTCGCGGGGTTGGCGCTCAACCGGCTCATCCCGGCGCAGAGCGTGTTGATGAACCGCATCCACTTCACGGGCGAGGCGATCTTCGTGCCGTGCTTCCTGCTGTCGGTCGGCATGATCGTTGACCTGAAGATTCTGGTTGCGGGTCCGGAGGCGTGGCTGGTATCGGGGTCGATGGTGGTCGCCGTCGTCGTCACGAAGTTTCTCGCGGCGGTCATCTCAGGCAGGGTGCTCGGATTCTCGTCGGCCGAGGGGCAGGTGATGTTCGGGCTGAGCGTTCCGCAGGCGGCGGCGACGCTCGCCGCGGTGTTCGTGGGATACCGCATCGGCCTGTTTGATGAAAAGGTGCTCAACGGCGCGGTGATGATGATTCTCGTCACGTGCATCCTCGGTCCGTGGGTGGTCGATCACTTCGGGCGCCGCGTCGCCATCGACGAGCAGGCGGCGCCGAGCGAACCGGGCCAGAATCTG
The DNA here is from genome assembly GCA_015709595.1 of Phycisphaeraceae bacterium. Taxonomy (NCBI): domain Bacteria; kingdom Pseudomonadati; phylum Planctomycetota; class Phycisphaerae; order Phycisphaerales; family Phycisphaeraceae; species Phycisphaeraceae bacterium. The sequence continues at coordinate 126,966 of CP054178.1, read as the reverse complement.
CTGCGCATCCTCATTCCGCTGGCCAATCCGCAGTCCGCGACCCTGCTCATGGAGACGGCCATCGCGATCCGGCGGCAGAACTCCACCGAGCCGCTCTACCCGCTGACCGTGGCCTTCGAGGGTGGAGACGTGGCCGCCAAGGTGGCCGCCGGAGAGCGCATGCTCGGCTACGCGGTCACCCATGCCTCGGCGGCCGGCGTACCGGTGCATGCCGTGACGCGGGTCGACACCAGCATCGCCAACGGCGTGTCGCGGGCCATCGTCGAGCTTCGGATCAGCACCGTGGTGATCGGCTGGTCGGGCGAGCCGTCAGCGAGACGGATGATCTTCGGCAGCGTCATCGACCAGCTGCTGGAGAGCAACCCGCAGACCTTCCTGCTCTGTCGCCTGCAGACGCCGCTCAACACCACCCGCCGGGTCATCATGGTGGTGCCGCGATTCCTCGAGCGCGAGCACGGGTTCGGCGAGGCGGCCCGCACCGTGAAACTCATGACCAGCCGCCTGGGCGCGAAACTGGTGGTGGCGGCGGCGGATTCGGAGATCAAGCACCTTCAGCCGCGCATCGGCGCCATCAAGCCCCAGGTGGCGACCACCTTCACGCCCGTCAGTCCGCTTTCCAACGTCGTGCCGCGCCTCCAGTCGATGATCGAGACGGATGATCTGATCGTGCTGATGAGCACCCGAGAAGGTCGCCTGGCGTGGACGCCGGAGCTGGATCGACTGCCGCAACGGCTGGCGGCGGAGTTCCCCGGTACGAATCTCATCGTGTTCTACGGATCGGAGCAGTCCTCCGAAGCCCGGGCCGCGGCATCGGCGGCCATTCCCGGCACATCCGGACTTCTGGCGCCCGAGCGCGTGGCGTTGGGCGTCTCGGCCATGCCGTTCGATCAGGCGCTCGAGCACGTGCTGAGGCCGCATTTCCGCACCCTTCCCGCCGCCCTGCGCGAGGTGCGCGACGCGCTGATCCGCAACGCCAACGAGTACTCCACGGAAATGAGCCCCGGCGTCGCGCTGCTCCACGCCCACGTGACGCATGTATCAAGCCCCACCTTCTTCCTGGCCACGTGTCCCCAGGGGCTGACGCTGCCGCGCATCAGCCGACCCGTTCGGATGATGCTCGTGCTCCTCAGCCCCGCCGACCTGCCGCCGGAGAAGCACCTGCAGTCGCTGGCCAACATCGGCCGGTTGATGCGCTCCGCCGAAGTGGTCAACAAGGTCATCGGTGTCACATCGTTCGGCGAACTGGATCAGCTCTTCACGCCGCAGGCAAGCGGCTCGACAGCGCCGGGGGGTGGTGTGGCGTAGGGCGGTGGGCGACGGAGCCACGTGGCTTCAGAACGACGGAGATGCGGAACCTCGAACTTCCTCGACGCAGCACTCAGCACTCTCTTCCTCCATGTTCGACTCTCACTGCCATCTCGCCTTCGACGTGTTCGAAGGTCGCGTGGACCGCGTGATCGCCGACGCGCGGGCCGATGGCGTGCGCGGCATGGTGACCATCTCCACCACCACCGCCAACGCTTCGGTGAACCTGGCCATCGCCCGCCGGTTCCCGAACGTCTGGTGCAGCGCGGGGGTGCATCCCCTTCATGCGCACGAGCCGCGCAACTGGGACGATCTGAAGCGCGTCGCCCGTGATCCGAAGTGCGTGGCGTGGGGCGAGCTGGGACTGGATCATCACTACGACCATCCGCCGCGCGACCTTCAGCGGCGCGTGCTGGAGGAGCAGCTCGCGTTCATCCGGTCCTGTGCATCGGAAGGGCTGGTGAAGCCGATCGTCGTTCACTGCCGCAAGTCGTTCGACGCATTGCTGCCGGTGTTCCGCGCGTCCGGCCTTGATCCGTCGCGGTTCGTGTTCCACTGCTTCACGGGAAGCGTGCAGGACGCGCGGAACGTGCTGGATTTCGGGGCATGGATCAGCTACACCGGCGTGGTGACCTTCAAAAGCGCCCCCGAGGTGGCGGAGGCGGCTGCGATCACCCCGCTTGACCGCATCATGGTGGAGACGGATGCGCCATTCCTCTCGCCCGCGCCGCATCGCAGCGTCTTTCCCTGTGAGCCGAAGTTCGTGGTTCACACGGCGCGGTTCATCGCGGCGAGGCGCGGCATGGACCCCGACGAGTTTGAGCGCGTCACCGATCGGAACGTCGAGCGCTTCTTCGGCATCACGATTCCGGCGTGAGTTCCACGGACTCAGTCGCGGCGGCGCCGTGATGGCGCGGCCAGCCCCATTGCGAGGCAGACCAGCGATCCGGGGCCGGGAAAGGTCAGATTCTCGGCATAGATGTAGAAGCTCTCGCTGTTGCCCGCCTCTGAAAGGTCAAGCGTCAACGGCTGGAAACCCCGGTTGCCGAAGATGCGATGCGGTTCGGCAAGGGTGGCGGTGAGCGTGCCGTAGCGACCCAGCGACACGAACTGCATGCTGGGGAGGTTGCCGCCGCCGTTCTGTCCCCAGTCGAGATTGGCCACGCGCTGAGCCAGCTGCCCTGGAGTCTCGGCGCGGTGGGTGGGCGTCGGGCCATCGTAGGAGTACGTGACATCACTACTCAGACCGTTGAAGCGCACCCAGTCGATGTCCGCACCCGGCGTGGAGGTGTAAATGTTGTTGCCGGAGTCCACGATGTGCAGGGCGGCGATGGCATGAGCGCCGACCGACCGCAGGATGTCTTCGAGCGCGATGTGAATGACGGTGTACTGCCCGGTGTTGCCCGTGCGTTCCGAGGTGATGTAGTCGCGGAAGGCGCCCTCGTAGTGGATCTGCCCCTGGCCCACGTTCCAGAACAGCCCGATTTCCAGGAGGTCCGCGTGGGCGGAGCCGGTGAGGGTGAGCGCACCGATCGCGCCCGAAAGCAGCATGCGCTTCATGGGTCCATCTCCGATCTTCAGGTTGGGCCGAACCGGCCTGGCGCGAGTCGCCCAAGTCCGGGCGGCCGCATTCACCATGACCGCGGGCGAGAGCGGTGCAAACCACGTCGACGCCGGACCCTCACGAAGAGATCGGCGTGCGTCACCGGGGAAAGCGGGGCAACCTGCAAGGGCGGCGGCGCGTCCGAGAACGACGGCCCGACCCGGTTACCGCGACGCCGGGTCGGCCCCCAGATCGTCGAGGCATGAGGCGACGAGCGCGGTCCAGCCGGTCTGGTGACTGGCTCCGACGCCGCGACCGGTGTCGCCGTGGAAGTACTCGTAGAAGAGGATCAGGTCGCGCCAGTGCGGATCAGTCGCGTACCGGAGTTCCTCGCCGTGGACGGGGCGGCGTCCCCGTGCGTCGGCGAGAAAGATGGCGCTCAGGCGCCGACGCAGTTCGTGAGCCACTCGGTCAAGCGTCAGAAAACGTCCGGAGCCCGTGGGGCACTCGATGGTGAAGGAGTCGCCGTAGAAATGGTGGTATCGCTCCAGCGACTCGATGAGCAGGTAGTTGAGCGGAAACCACACGGGGCCGCGCCAGTTGCTGTTGCCGCCGAACAGCCCGGTTGTGGATTCTCCCGGCACGTAATCGACGCGGAACTCGTCGCCATTGGCGCGGTAGATGTACGGCTTCGACGCGTGAACGCGCGAGACGCTGCGAAGCCCGAAGGGAGAAAGGAACTCGGACTCGTCGAGCATGTACCGTAGCACGCGCTCCAGGCGCAGACGCGAGGGGATCGCCAGAAGATGATGGGCCCGGGCGTCGGATCCGTGGGGCGCCTCCATGTACGAGATGTGTCGGGCCAGGTCACGGCGATTCTCCACGAACCAGCGCATTCGCCGCCGGAAGCCGGGAAGTCGGTCGATCACCGAATCCTCCAGGATCTCAACCGCGATGAGCGGAATCAGGCCAACCATCGACCGCACCTTGAGAGGCGTGACGCGCGAGTCGACGTGCAGCTGGTCGTAGTAGAAGCCGTCCTCCTCGTCCCAGAGCCCCGAGCCGCCCAGCGTGTTCATGGCGTCGGCGATGGCCACGAAGTGCTCGAAGAACTTGCTGGCGACGTCTTCGTAGGCGGGATCCTCCGCCGCCAGCTCCAGGGCGATGGCCAGCATGGTGGCGCAGTAGAAGGCCATCCACGCGGTGCCGTCGGCCTGCTCCAGGTGTCCGCCGGTCGGCAGGGGGCGCGAGCGATCGAAGACGCCGATGTTGTCCAGACCCAGGAATCCCCCGGAAAAGATGTGTTTGCCTTCGATGTCCTTGCGATTCACCCACCACGTGAAGTTGATGAGCAGTTTCTGAAACGCTCGGGCGAGAAACTGGCGATCCCGTCCGCCGCGCGGCCCGGTGATCTTGTACACGCGCCACACCGCCCAGGCATGCACCGGCGGGTTGACGTCGCCCAGCGCGAACTCATAGGCGGGAATCTGACCATTGGGATGCATGTACCATTCACGCAGCAGGAGCAGCAGCTGCTCCTTGGCGAAGTGCGGATCGATGCGCGCGAAGGGAATCATGTGGAAGGCCAGATCCCACGCCGCGTACCAGGGATACTCCCACTTGTCGGGCATGGAGATCACGTCGCGGTTGAACAGGTGCGTCCAGTCCGCGTTCCGCCCGCGTTTGCGCGATTCCGGAGGAGGCGGCTGCCGTGGGTCGCCCTCCAGCCAGTCCCTCACCACGTAGTGGTAGAACTGCTTGCTCCACAGAAGCCCGGCGTACGCCTGACGGGCGATGAGCCGCTGATCGTCGGTCAATCCTGCGGGAATGCGGGAGGTGTAGAACGCATCCGCTTCGCTGATTCGAGCCGCGAACACCTGGTCGAACGCCTGACCGAATGGATCGATCGTTGCCTCCTGCTCGACAGTGAGCCGCAGCCGCAGCGTGACGCTGGCTCCGGGGTCGATGCGAAGCCGGACATGGACCGTCGCCTTGGTGCCGGAAGGGTCACGGTTGACGGCGTCGGCACGGTCGTGAATGACCGCGTCGTGGAATCCATCCTTGACGTGGGGCGCGGGGTTCGGTGCGTTGAAGAGCCGCTGGGCGTTCGTCTCGTTCTCTGTGAAGAGAAACACCGGTGCGGCCCCGTCCGATCCCGGTTCGACGGCGAAGCGGAAGGCGCCGATGGACTCGTGTTCCGCGTGCAGCGTCGTCGCGTCGTGTCGAACCAGGCGCGGTTTGTCGTGATGTCCTTCCTCGCCTCGGCGTCCCCACGACCAGGTGTTGCGGAACCAGAGCGTGGGCAGCACGTGCAGGTCCGCCGCCTCGGGGCCGCGGTTGGTGAGCGTCAGGCGGATGAGGATGTCGTCCGGCGAGTGTTTGGCGTACTCCACCAGCACGTCAAAGAACCGATTCTCATCGAAGACGCCGGTGTCGAGCAGTTCGTACTCCGGCTCATCTGGACCGCGCCGGGCGTTCTCGTCGATCAGTTGCCGATAGGGGAATTCCTGATGGGGATAGCGATAGAGGGCCTTGAGATAGGAGTGCGTGGGCGTGGCGTCGAGGTAGTAGTAGCACTCCTTGACGTCCTCGCCGTGATTGCCCTGCGGATTGGTCAGCCCGAAGAGCCGTTCCTTGAGGATCGGGTCTCGCCCGTTCCACAGTGCGACGGCGAAGCACAACCGGCATTGGCGGTCGGTGATGCCGAGCAGGCCATCCTCGCCCCAGCGATAGGCGCGGCTGCGGGCGTGCTCATGGGGGAAGTACTCCCAGCAGTTGCCGTCCGGGGAGTAATCCTCGCGCACCGTGGACCACTGTCGCTCGGCCAGATACGGCCCCCAGCGCTTCCAGTTGCGGGCGCGGGCGGCGTCTTCGATGAGTCGTCGGGCTTCTGGGTCGATGGGCGGCGTAGGCGTGGGGGGCGGCATGGGAATGGCTCGTGCGACGATGGTACCGCAAGGAACGGCGTGATGTGGTTCACGCTGAAGTCGGAGTCCACCGTTGCAGCCCCGATGCACCGCGGGTATGCTGCACGGGTCGAGGAGATTCGGGGGTTCTTCTCGACGACGTGCCGCGCATGACGGCGCGGCTGGGGTGGTTCAGGGATCGAATCCGCGACACATGGCGACCGGGGCGCGTGGCCGCAACGCTGCGGCGATGTCGTCCGGTCGTCGAACGCTTTCAATCTCGAATGGAGGATCTGAGCATGAACGCACTCACACGACGGATCACTCTCGGACTGCTGGGGATCGGGGCGACGATGCTGGGAGCAGCCGCTCACGGCCAGGCGTTCACCGATGACTTCGAGAGCTACACGGTGGGCGGCGGCATCAACGGCCAGGGAGGATGGAGCGAGTGGTGCCAGTCGAGCGGGGTGGATGTGACAGTGACCAATCTGCGGGCTCGGAGCGGGTCGAAGTCAATCCAGGGTGACCCAGGCGACGACATGACGCATCGCGTTGACGCGACCAGCGGCATGTGGGAACTCTCGCTGTGGACCTACGTTCCCACCGGTGCAACGGGAACGACGTACTTCATCGTGCTCAACGACTATCCCACCGCGTCGGAGTGCCAGAACTGGGTGTACAACTTCAACCAGTGGTCCGCCCAGGTGCGCCTCAACGCCGACACCGGCATGTGCGAGGACGCGCACCTGGCGCTCGGGACGCCTGTGCCGCTGGTGCGCGATCAATGGGTGGAGGTCCGCATCGTCGTCGATCTCGACAACAACCTGCATGACCTCTACTACAACAACGTGCCGATGTTCACGCAGCCCCAGCAGTGGTCCGGGGCGAACATCGCCATCGAGGCCGTGGATCTCTACGCCGAGACTGGCACCTACTGGTACGACGACCTTTCGGTTCAGCCGGTGAGCAGCGAGACGCCGCTCTGCCCCGCCTCATACACCGCCGTCCGCGGGCTGCTGGTCGGCGGGACGCTCGCCAACCTGTGCGGGTCGGACAACGCCTACCTGACGCACCGGCCTGACGTGTTCCGCACCTCGGCGGTTCCGCCCGTGCAGACGCAGATGGATTTCACCTCGCCCACCGACACACCCAGCGAACTGCGAATCCACCTCGAATCCGCTGTGAACGCCAACAACATCTCGCAGCGCACGCTGATCTGGAACAATGACACGCAGACCTACGACCTGCTCAACACCCGCACGCTCACGCAGGTGGACAGCAGCATCGACCTGACGATCACGACCAACCCGTCTCGCTACGTGCAGGCGGGCACCGGTCGCATCCGGCTGCTGGTGCAATGCAACGCGCTGGCCTTCACCATCGCGCCGATCTGGCAGCACCGGATGGACGATGTGGTGGTGACGGTGGTCAACTGACGTCTTCCGGACGTGGTTCCTTCATCTCCGGGGCGGCGTGGGCATCACCCGCGCCGCCCCGTTTCATTCCCCGTTCCTGACATGGCGACGGCGGCCGAGCGAGTCCCCTTGCGGAAGGAGTCATCGCCGATTCCGCGCGTTTTGAGCCCTTGATTCCCGGATGAACTGGTACGATGGCGTCCGGCTGAAGGGCTTCATCAGAGGAGAAAGCGGCATGGTCCGGTTCCAGACAGTCAGACACCCGGGGTTCTCAATGGCCTGGCTCATGGCGGCCTGCATCATGGTGTCCACACCCGCGATCGCGGGCGATGTCTTCAACGTCGTGATCACCGGCAAGGAGAGCCAGCTGCAGAGCACGCTGCGGGTCGAGGCCGACCTGCCGGGCTTCCTCATCGGCAACTACGACCCGGTGGAGAACCCCACCGGAACCATGACCCGGCCCGGCACGTTCGGGGGCAGCGGCAACATGCCGATCAACTTCGACAGCACGGGCATCAGCGAAGGCGCGATTGATGGCGCTCCGGACGGCGTCTTCCGGCTCTGTCTCGACCACGAGACCGATACTGCCAGCATCTCGGGGCTGACGCTGGACCTGCTCAGCGGCTCGACGCCGACTTTTGACCTCGTCCTGGAAGTGCTGTTTCAGACCTTCCGCACCTTCCAGCCCAACTCGCTGTTCATCGGCGGCATCCCCTTCGAGTTTCCGCTTGGTCAGATGGTCGTCACGCGCCTGGAGGCGATCCAGGTCGGCGGCCCCGCCGTCGGCACGCTGATCGATCTGGGCGGCGGCGTGTATCAGATCGCCGTCGTCGTCACGGTCGAAGTGCTCATGGAGGCCGAGTTCAACGAGGAGCCCGTCGAACTGGAGCCGTTCCTGCTCGAACTGCCCGTGACGGCGCAGGTGACGATTACAGGAAACGGACTTGTGCTGGAGGGTGAGAGCGAGTGGGAACTGGATGAGCTTTTCGAGGGTCCGTTCGAGGGGGTGGGGCTGGACGCCTTTCCGGTGGATGTGCCCACGATTCTCCCACCTGGAGCCACCGCCCACCTGCTGATCACCAACCAGCTCGAGTCGGTCCACATGCTCTACAGCGGCTCGCTGCTGCTCCGAGGGCCTGGCTCATCCGCGCCGTATGAGCCGTCGCTGGCGGATTCCTTCACACGCGTGCGGGGCCTGCCGGTGTCGGGCGATCTTGGTTCGCTTCACGAGGATGACGACAATCGTCTCGTCACCCGTCCGGATGTCTTCCGCACCAGCGCGGTGCCGCCCGTCCAGGTGATGGTGGAGACGGTCTGCCCGATCGAGCATGTGTGCGATCTGCGGTTCCTCATCGAGAGCCGCGCCAGCGTCAACAACATCATGCAGCGCGTGCTGTTGTTCGATCACGTTGGTGAGACATGGGTGATCGTGGACTCCCGACCCATGACAACGACGGATCGACTGCTGGAGATCACGCCGCCGGGCGACCCGTCACGATTCGTGAACGTCGAGACGGGCCGGATTCGCGCGCTGATCCAGTGCAACGCCCTGGCCTTCGCCATCGCGCCGACGTGGACGAGCCAGATCGACCGCGTGGGGTGGCTGGCGCGGTGACGATTTCGCACGCTACGATGGGCCTGGTTCGTCAGCGCGGCGCCGGAGAATCGTCACCCGTGACACCCCCCATCATCCTCTCCACCTGGTCGTTCGGACAGCGCGGGCACGCGATGGCGTGGCCGATTCTTGCCTCCGGCGGCTCGTCGCTCGACGCGGTTGAACAGGCCTGCCGCGTGGTCGAGTCGGACCCGGAGGTCGATTCCGTCGGCTTCGGGGGGCTGCCTGACGCCTCCGGCGAAGTGTCGCTGGACGCGTCCATCATGCTCTCGCCGTCGCGTCATGGCAGCGTCACCTACGTTCGCCGATTCCTGCACGTGGCGTCGCTGGCCCGGTGCGTAATGGAGCGAACGCCTCATCGCATGCTCTCGGGCGATGGGGCGGAGCGGTTCGCGCTCGAGCAGGGGTTCGAGCCGACCTCGCTGCTCAGCAACGCGGCGCGGAGCGCATGGGAGACCTGGCGCACTTCAGGCCGCGGCGCCGTGGACCAGTCGCGCGATTCGGGCCGGGGATTGCGGCCTGTGGACGCGGACCAATCCGGGCGATTGTTCGTCGCGTCCAGTGAAATGGCGGGCCACGACACCATCGGCACGCTGGCCATTGACCGCAGCGGCGTCATCGCCGGCGCGTGCTCCACCAGCGGCATGCCGTACAAGCTGCCGGGGCGAGTGGGCGACTCGCCCATCATCGGGCACGGGCTGTACGTCGATCCCGAGGTCGGCGCGTCGACCGCCACCGGCACCGGCGAACTCATCATGGGCGTCTGCGGGTCTTTTCTGATCGTCGAGTTGCTCCGACGCGGGGCATCGCCCGCCCAAGCCATCCGTGAGGCGCTGGGCCGCATCGAGCGCACGCAGGCGCTCCGTCCCGAGCATCAGGTCGCCTTCGTCACGCTGACGCCGCGCGGCGAATGGAGCGCGGGCGCGCTCCGGCCGGGGTTCAAGGTCGCGATCCGCGATGACGCGACGGACGCCATCGTAGATCCGCCGATCGTGCTTCGACGGGATTGACACGACGAGTCAGACGCATGCGGTGACGCCGCGCCGTTGGACGTTCACGCCACCGGCTTCGATCACGGGCGGGACGCCCGTGCCGCCGCCGCGCCTTTCAGGACTGGCGTCCGATCGGGCGCGGCTCGGCCGTGGGGGTCGGACCACCGGAACGACTGGAGGCCTTGGTGTAGCCCTCCGGGACGGTCAGCTCGAAATCCTTCTCCGTCACTTCGAAGTTGACTTCCAGATTGGTGAGCGTGAGCACCAGGGCCCCGGCGCGGCCGTCAACGGGCGCCAGCCGTTCGACCTTGCGAGGCAGGTGGTCCTCCGCGCCGAAGTACCAGCGGGCGGGCATGGCGCCTTCGATGCCGTATTCCACATACACCACGTCGCAGACGATGCCGCCGACCAGTGTGCGTCCCTCGTGAATCTGCACCGTGCCGCTCAGCTCGTCACGGAATGGCGTGTCGTGCCCGTACTCGAACATGTCGAGCCGGAAGACCGGCCCCAGCACCGAGGCGTCGGAGCCCTCGTACACCACTTTCTTCTCCGGGTCGAGGCGGCGGATGATTCGCCCGTCGAACATGGCCTTGTACGGCGTGGTTCTGGCGCCCTGTGCGCCCGATGGGACGAAGAACCACCCGCTGCCGATGATGCGCATGGTCTCGTCCGACTCGCTGGCCCAGCCCTTGGTGACCGTGCCATGCGCCACGGGTTGCCGGCCCGCCTGCGCGCCGGTGCCCTCGAAGTGGCCCTGGTAGCGGACGGAAATGACCTTGGCCGTGGCCTCGTCCGCCGCCTTCAGGATGGCGAGGGCGGGCGACTCCTCCTGCTTGGGCGCCGCGGGATCCTGAGCGAGCATGACAAAGGGGATGATGATCGCGATCGGATGCATGGTGACTCCTCGATGACGCGACGCCGGGACGTGTGAACAGCCGCGTCGAGCGTGCCATTTGTACCGCTGCGTCGCCTTGTCGGTGGCAGAAGGCGTATGCATAACGCCGGGGAGCTGCTGGCGGATCACGTGATGAGACCCGCCCTGTCTGGTTCCGACGATCGATGTCCGACGACATGCCGGCGGCTGTCCGGACGTGAGGTGTTCGCTATGCTACGAACCCACCATCTGTCCGCGCAGGAAGCATCATGTCCCTCATCGTCACCGGAACCATCGGCATTGACTCTGTTCACACGCCCACCGGCAGTGCGGAAGGCGTGCCCGGCGGGTCGTGCGCCTACTTCGCCGCCGCGGCGTCGTTTTTTGCACCGGTGCGCGTGGTGGCGGCGGTGGGAGGCGACTGGCCCGAGGAGCATCGCCGCATTCTCTCATCCTTCCGCAACGTGGATCTCTCGGGGCTGGAAGTCCGTCCTCGTTCCAAGACGTTCGCGTGGGGCGGGCGATACTTCGACGACCTCAATCGGCGCGAGACGCTCTACACCCACCTGGGCGTGGTGGAGGAGCAGCCGCCCCGTGTGCCCGAGGCGTTCCACGACAGCCGGTTTGTGTTCCTCGCCAATACCCACCCGGCGGTGCAGATGGAGCTGCTCAGCCACTTCCCGCATCGCACGTTGGCCGTGGCGGACACCATGGATCTGTGGATCAACATCGCCAACGACGAGCTCCGCGCCCTGTTGAAGCAGGTGGACGGTCTGGCGCTGAACTACGAGGAGGCCGAGCAACTGGCGGGCACGCGCAACCCGGTCACCGCCGCGCGAGCGATCCTCGACATGGGCCCGAAGTTTGTCACCGTGAAGAAGGGGGAGCACGGGGCGATCCTGGTGCATCGGGAGGGCGTGGCCGTGCTGCCCGCCTACCCGGCCGAGCTGGAGCACGTCGTTGATCCCACCGGCGCGGGCGACAGTTTCGCGGGCGGCATGATGGGGTATCTGGCCGCCGCCGGACGCACCGATCTTGAGGCCGTGCAGACCGCCCTGGCCTGGGGCACGGTGACGGCGAGTTTCACCATCGAGTCGTTCGGCCTCTCGCGCCTGCGGACGCTCACGCGCGAGGAGATCGACCGCCGCATGGCCGTGTTCAGAAGGGCGGCTCGGGTCGGGTGAACGCGGCGGCCGACTTGGCATCGCTGGCCCGTTGACGACGAACCGATACACTCTCGATCCATGTCCCAGCCGGGTACGACACATCGCGGTCTGCTGGTGGTCATCTCCGGACCCTCCGGCGCCGGGAAGACCACCATCGCCCGCGCCGTGGAGCAGCGGCTGGACGCCGTCTTCAGCGTGTCGGCGACCACCCGGCCGCGCACGGCGGCTGATGTGGAGGGACGCGATTACTACTTCCTCTCCGAGCCGGAGTTCCAGCGCCGGGTGGATGCCGGCGAAATGCTCGAATACGCGCAGGTCTTCGGTCGCAACTGGTACGGCACGCCCCGCGCGCCGGTGGAGCGGGCGCTGACGGAAGGGCGGCTGGTCATTCTCGAGATCGACGTGCAGGGAGGTCTTCAGGTGCGACGGGCCATGCCCGGCGCGCTGCTCATCTTCATTGAGCCGCCTTCGGAGGATGACCTGCTTCGTCGCCTGCGCGCCAGAGGTCGCGATGATGAACCCGCCATTCAGCGCCGCTTCGCCGAGGCGCGGCGCGAGATCGAGACCGCCCGCTCCAGCGGCGCCTATGACCATTTCATCGTCAACGACGATCTCGATCGCGCCATCGACGAAGCATGCGCGGTGATCGAAACGGCGCGGCGCGGGTGACTCATGTCCGAGTGGTTCAGCGAATCCTCACGGTGCCACCGCGGACCCCACGAACAGAGAGAGCCGCGGTCAGAACCGCGGCTCTCCTGGGGTTGGAGCGTCGGAATCTGAGCGGTCCGACGCTCGTGCAGAGTGGGGCTTGTTCAGGCGGCGCACCGCCGCGTGGAATTCACGGGAGTTCTACTCACCCGGCGACCGACGGTTTCATTCGCTCGTACAGGCACATGCCGTCTTGTTCGGAAATGGCAGGATGGACTTGTCAAGCGGCGTGTGAATCGACGGATTGGGCGATCTTCCATTCGCGGCAAGCGGCTGGCCGGTTGCTTCGGACGTAGCCCCTGCGTGACGGCGTGCATGCGTCCTTCCAGGGACTACGTCAGCCGCCGAATCGCAAAGGCCGTGGCGACAAGATCTTCAGCACGGAGAGCTTGTGCGGAGGAACATCAGAAGGAATGTCGTGATCGGGCTGACACCTTGCAGTCATGGCGACAGATATGGACGCACGGGGGCGAGTATTCCGCCGGATTCGTGAATGCGGCACGTACCCCAACATCGACGACTCGCCGCCGGGGGAGCCAACGGTTACCAGCAAGGCCTCAGGGAGCGGGAGACTCCTTGGGCGGTCGAATGCCCTTCTCGCGTGCGGCGGCCTCGTAGCGATCCCGTGCGGCCCGGATGCCCTCGGCGAACGGGTCGTTGGGCTTGGAGTGCTCCACCGCCCGGCGCGACCACTTGACCGCCAGCGCCAGATCGCCCTGCTCGAAGCACACCCGCGCCAGGGTGTCGAGCACGGCGGGATCATTGTGCTCCACGAGCTCCGCCGCCCGCTCCGCCGCCTTGCGGGCAAAGGTGTGATCGCGCTCCGTCACGCCCTCTCCATCCACCACGAACCATGCCAGGTTGTTCAGCAGCCGCGCATCGTTCCAGAAGTCTCGGATCAGTTCGCGTCCGTACTCGTATCCCTGTTTCGGTCGCCCCATCTCCCCGATCAGCAGCAGAAATTTCTGCATCTTCAGGTCGCTGGGCCTGGGGTCGGCAGCGATGGCTTCGTCAAAGAGTTTCAGCAGCGTCTCCCAGTCGCGCTTGGCGAAGGGCTCCTTCATCTTCTGCTGCCACGGGTAGCGCGCCCGCGGGATGGCCATGCGCTCCTCAAACTTGGCGCGGGCGACGGCGCGATCCCACGAGCCGTCCAGCACCTTGGGAAGGACCACCTTCAGGTAGAAGGGGTGTCCGATCCACTCGATGACGCCATCCCGCCCGATCAGAAACGCCGCGGGAATGTCCCCCAGACCGGTCGCGTCCATGAAGGCCCGCTGGGTGGAGAGATCGGGATCGGTGCCGATGGTGAAGCCGGCCTTCGTGAACCAATCGCCCCGCGAGAGGAACTCCACCACCTTCTGCAGTCGCTCATCGCTCACCGCCACGACCGTCAGGCCATCGTTCGCATAGGCCGCCTGCACGTCGGACAGCACCGAGATCGCCGCCTGGCTGTACTGGCACCATGTGGCCCAGAAGACCACGACGTGCAGACGCCCGGCGCCAAACGACGTGATTTCATCGCCCTTGACCCAGTGTTCGATCGACAGTGAAGGCGCCAGGTCGCCCACGGTGAGGAACGTGCGCCCATCGTCCTGATTCCGCGCTGGGGGCGGTGACGTTGTGGTGGAGGGGGGTGTGTGAAGGGGTGCGGAAGCGCGGCCTGCGGGCGTTCCGTTCGACGACCAGGTGACGAGGCCGGTCGCGACCATGACGCAGCTCAGAAGCGATGCCCCGAGCCGTCCCTTGAGATGGGGTGTCAAGTCAATCATGACCGAGCCATGCGGGATCATGCCGCCAGCCGGGAGCCGACGAACCGATCGATGGTCCGTTTCCCTCGTCGGCCATCCGTCGGCAACCAAGGTTCAACGGCCCACAACCGGCAACCCCTGACCGCTCCTTCCATCCGTCCTACGTCGGTCGGGCGGCGTGGTTGCATGAACATCGGCTGAAAGGCCCATGCCCGCCCAGATCGTCGCACCTTCCGAAGTTCCGCCGGACCGCCACGTTTCGTCCATCCAGCGCGCCTGGCTTGCGCAAAAGAACGGCATGGCTGAAACAACCATGCCGCCCGAGACAGGCCGCGGTGGGATTCGAACCCACGAAGGCTTGCGCCAACGGATTTGCAATCCGCTCCATTTGTCCACTCTGGCACACGGCCGCGTCCAGAGATGCATTATTGGCCGCGGCGGCGAGGGCGTCCAGATGCCGAAGAGCGAACGGAAAGACCGCATCAGCGACGCGGCGGCATCGGCACCTTCACGCCTTGCTCCGTCGCGCACTGCATCGCCAGCTCGTACCCCGCATCGGCGTGTCGGAAAATGCCCATCATCGGGTCGTTGGTCAGCACGCGGCGGATGCGTTCATCGGCTTCGGGCGTGCCGTCGCAGACGATGACCTGCCCGGCGTGCTGCGAGTAGCCGATGCCCACGCCGCCGCCGTGGTGGAAGGAAACCCACGAAGCGCCGCTCACGGCGTTGACGGCGAAATTGAGCAGCGCCCAGTCGCTGATGGCGTCGGAACCGTCGAGCATCGCTTCTGTTTCGCGGTTTGGGCTGGCGACCGAGCCGCAATCGAGGTGATCGCGTCCGATGACGATGGGCGCTTTCACCTTGCCTTCGCGCACGAGTTGGTTGAACTTCAGCCCCGCCAGATGCCGCTCGCCCAGACCGAGCCAGCAGATGCGGGCGGGAAGCCCCTGCTTGCCCGCGCCGAAGCGCTTCTGTACGGCGCGAATCCAACGGTGCAGGCCGTGGCGGTAGTGCGACGTGTCCTCCGTGGTGAAACCCCCCTCCACCGGAAACAGATCCAGCACCGCCTCATCAGTCACGCGGATGTCCTCGGGGTCGCCCGACAGCGCCACCCAGCGGAAGGGGCCGCGGCCGAGGCAGAACTGCGGGCGGATGTACGCAGGCACGAAGCCGGGGAAGGCGAAGGCCTGTTCGCGCGGCAGCCCGTTCTCGACGGCGCGCTGGCGGATGTTGTTGCCGTAGTCGAAGGTGGCCGCCCCGCGCTGCTGGAGCTTCACCATGAGTTCGACGTGGCGCGTCATGGTGTCGATGGCTCGTCGCGTGTATTCCTTCGGGTCGGCGACGCGCAGGGCGTCGGCCTTGTGGCGCGAGAGACCTTCCGGGTAGTAGCCGTTGAGTGGATCGTGGGCGGAAGTCTGGTCGGTGAGCACATCGGGCGTGATGGCGCGGTCGATGAGCCGCTTGAGCAGGTCCACGGCGTTGCCGAGCCAGCCGATGGAGACGGCTTCGCCCTGCTGCCTGGCGTGCATGGCGCGGTCGATGGCGGCATCGGGCGTGGGGTCGGCGTTGATCTCATCGAGGTAGCGGTCGTGGACGCGTTTCTCCAGTCGTTCGCGGCACATCTCGGCGATCAGGCAGACGCCCCCGTTCATCGTGACGGCCAGCGGTTGGGCTCCGCCCATGCCGCCGCACCCCGCGGTGACGGTGAGAGTGTGCTTGAGCGTGCCGCCCGCGGGATGTCCTGGTCCGGCGAAGTGTTGCCGGGCGCACTCGGCGAAGGTTTCATACGTCCCCTGAAGAATGCCCTGCGTGCCGATGTAGATCCACGACCCGGCGGTCATCTGGCCGAACATGGTCAGCCCCTTGGCGGCGAGATCATCGAAGACCTCCTGCGTGGCCCAGTGGGGGACGAGGTTGGAGTTGGCGATGATGACGCGGGGCGAGTCGGTGGTGGTGCGAACGACGCCGACCGGCTTGCCGGACTGGACGAGCAAGGTCTCATCCGACTCCAACTCCTTGAGGCACTTGATGATGGCGTCGTAGCACGCCCAGTCGCGGGCGGCCTGACCGCGTCCGCCGTAGACGACCAGATCCTGCCAGCGCTCGGCGACCTCGGGGTCAAGGTTGTTCATCAGCATCCGCATGGCGGCCTCGGCCTGCCAGGTCTTGCAGGTCTTGATCGAGCCGCGCGGGGCGCGCGGGGGTGTGCGTGACGTGCCTCGCGGCGGTGCTTGAGCGGGCGCGTCGGCGGAGACGTGTGTCGGCATGGTGGAACCCATCAAGACAACGGTGAGGAGGCGGCCCTTGCGCCTTGCATCCTATTCGCTCTCGATTGGTTCCGATCCTCGAAAGCGCTGTTGACTTTCGCGCCGCACGGTATCATCCGCATCGGTGTGGAGGGGCGGAGTCGATGCGCCGGGGAACGGGGACAATCCACGAAAGGAACGCACATGGCGAAGAAGAAGTCGAAGAAGAAGGCCGCGAAGAAGGCGACCGGGAAGCCGGTGAAGAAGTCAATGAAAAAGCCGGCCAAGAAGGCCCCTGCGAAGAAGAAGGCCGCCAGGAAGGCCCCGCGCGCCGCCGCGGCTGCGCCAGCCCCGCCGCCCATGCCCGTGGCGGGCGACTGGGTGTGGCATGAACTGATGACCACCGACGTCGCCGGCGCGCAGGCGTTCTACGGCGCACTCTTCGGATGGGGTTACCATGCCAAGGAGATGCCGGGGTTCACCTATCACCTGATTCAACAGGGCTCCAACGAGCAGCACGGCGGGATGATGGCCTTCCAGCCGGGCATGGAAGGCGTGCCGCCTCACTGGCAGCTGTACGTGATGGTGGATGACGTCGATGCGGTGGCGACCAGGGCCGTCGAGCTCGGCGGCTCGCTCGTGTACCCGCCCATGGACGTTCCCTCCGTGGGCCGCATGGCGTGCATCCGCGACCCGCAAGGCGCGCACATCTCGATCTACAAGCCGATGATGGTGTGACGGTTCATCTGTCACGCGCCGCAGCCGCACCGCCAGCCGCTGAGGTCGGCTGCGCGGTGATGCTGCCTTCTTGATGCATCCGTCGGGTCGCTCCCTCCCTGAAGAGGTAACGCCCTTGACCGGACGCGTCGTTTTATCCATTTTCACATGCGGTATGGGTGGTGTTGCGGTGCTTCTGGTCATCATGGGATGTGGGGAGCGCCTTGGTCGCGTGAAATCGCCTTCAAAAACGAATCAGGGCTCTTGACAGTGTGCCGCCCAGTGGCATGATGAAGCGGTCTGGGGGTGGTGCGGCCACGTTTGCCGCTGGTCAGAGGGGGTTCTCTGACACAATCTTGGTTCTTCCGGTGGACGGTTCAGTTTCGGGGCTGTGCGGTGTCGCACGGGTTGTCGGAGGTGTTCGTTCATCACCGCGAACGTCGATTGGGCGTGTGTCCTGGCGGCGCTCGTTCTAGAGGAGTGGCGAGTCATGAAGAAACTGACTGTTCTGAGCGGGGCGGCCGCAGCGCTGGTGGCGGGCGCGGCATCCGCGGGCGGCGGCTTGGCGCCGTGGATCGACCAGGGCTGGTACAACAGTCTCGGAGTCCACAGCACCACCAACACCAACTACATCACGGGCAAGCTTGGCGCGGACATCTACCACAACTTCGGTGTCTTCGACCTGTCGAGCTTCTCCGGGCAGGCGGTGGCCGCCACCGTGTCGATCTTCCAGCCGAGTGGCGGGTTCTCCGGCCCCAATGCCGTCTACAACATGTGGACCTACGAGGGCAGCATCTCCGACCTGGTCAACGCCACCGGCAACACGCTCAACACCTTCGCCGATCTGGCGAACGGGTCGATGATCGCCAGCATCAACATCGGCGCCGGAACCAACGGCACCACGGTGAACATCAACCTCAACGCCGCCGGTCTGGCCTACCTGACCAGCAAGTTCGGCGGGCAGGTGGCCCTCGGCGGGGCGCTGGTCTATGACGGCCAGCAGGCCAACCACTACAGCTTCGGCTTCTCCGGAGCCGCGCAGTGGCAGCTCTTCATCGACACCGAGATCCCCGCGCCCGGTGCTCTGGCGCTGCTCGGTCTGGCGGGCGTCACGGCTCGTCGTCGCCGCCGCGCTTGAACGTGAGCAGCGTGCTGACCTGTGAAGCACCCACGCGACCCGCCCCTCGGCGGGTCGCTTTCTTGACACACCATGGCGCCTCGCATCAGGGCGAGAACATGGAATCATCGACATTCCCGGACCTTGGCGCGTGGGGCGCCTCATGCCTACCATCTGCACCGGTGGGGTTCAGGCAGGGCGGATGGCCCGGCCATCGACGTGCAGGCCAGCCGGCCAGGAGAATCGATCATGGAAGCGTACGACCGACTGGTGAAGCTCGTGCAGGAAGCGGCAGAGGACGTGCAGAAGGCCCAGGGCGGCAACAAGGCCGCCGGGACGCGCGTCCGCAAGCAGATGCAGGAGATCAAAAACGCCGCGCAGGAGGTTCGCATCAAGATCCTCGAAACTCGCGAGGCCGGCGGCGCGACGGGCGGCTGATCCGGCTCCGGCGGTCGAGCGAAGCGCCTCCAGGCATCCTCCATCCCACGCAAGGGGGGCGCAGGCCGTTCCGACCGAGCGGCAGTCGCGGTCAGGCGACATTGGTCAGGTTCACCCCTGGCCTGCATTCACGACTGACGCAGCGTGTCATTCCAAGGAGATTCACCGCTTGCCGGCTCAGCCCCTGTTTGACATGTCCGGAATCGACCTGAACCAGGTCGCCGTCACGCCGGAGGAAATCGGGCGTCTCAATCCGCAGTGCGGGCACATGCGCCATCTGGATCACGTGATCTGGCATTCCCCCGACTACACGCGGATTCTCGGCGTCAAGAACGTGCGGCCGGATGAGTTCTGGGTGCCGGGGCACATTCCGGGTCGTCCATTGCTGCCCGGCGTGCTGATGATCGAGGCCGCCGCACAGTTGGCGAGCGTGCTGTACCGGTATCGAACCAGAGAATCCCGCTTTCTGGCTTTCACGCGCGTGGATGACACGTCGTTCAGGGCGCAGGTGGTGCCGGGCGACCGGCTTCTGCTGCTGGCGAAGGAAGAGAAATTCCAGCCGCGGCGGTTCGTCAGCCGCGTGCAGGGCATCGTGGACGATCAGATCGCCTTCGAGGCCACCATCACGGGCATGGTAGTGAACGATCAGCAGGGCCGCGGCGCGGTGGCGTAGCGGCATGCCGTTGGTTCAGAACCGCAGGCGGATGTTCCACTTCGACCCGCTGTACTTGAAACTGCCGGAGAAGAAGTCCGGCGGACAGTGCCCGTGTCCCGGCACGATCGGGTGTTTCGGATGCACGATGATCGGCCAGCCCCAGCACCCGGGGCCGCCGTACCACCCATGCCAGCCATCCCAACCAATCGAGCGATACCGGGTGCTCAGGCCGTAGGCGTACGCCAACGGACCGGACGCGGGAGCCGTGGTGATGGTGGGGCTGACCTGCGCGCCCACGTAGCGGCTCAGCGCCAGCAGGCCCGTTTCCGTGGCGGTCGATGAGGCGGTCGTCGCGTCGCGCGCCTCGCCGGATGCAGACCGAGCCGGAGGCGGCGGCATGTTGACCACCACCTGCGCGGCGGCACTGAAACTCAACGCGATGAGCACCGAACCGATCATCAGGCGGGAGAGAGTGTTGATCATGACGTACCTTTCGTCCGACGCATCCCCCTCGATGCCCCTATTCTTGGATGCCGGAACCGCATCAGCCCACCGGAATCCAGCGCAACTTTTCTCGGTGCAATGCGGTGAGCCGGTGGCGGCCCCATGATGTCTGCCCGAGGGAGAGCGATCCCGCGTCGCCAGTCACGGATGACCCATGACGATCAGGCCCGACACGCCGCTGACCTTTCGCCCCCTCCTCAAACCCAAGGTGTGGGGCGGTCGTCGGCTGGAGCGGTACGGCAAACTGTTGCCCGCGGGCGAACTGATCGGCGAATCGTGGGAGGTGGCCGACCTGCCCGAGTCGATTCCCGACGGGCGAAGCGTGATTGCCGATGGCCCGTGGGCGGGGCGGACGCTGCATCAGGTCATCGCCGATGACCGGGAGGCGATCATGGGTCGGGCGTCGCTCTCGCCGGAGGGCGGATTCCCGCTGCTGATCAAGTTCCTGGATGCACGGGAGAACCTGTCGGTGCAGGTGCATCCGGATGAGGCCTATGCCGCGTCGCATCCGGAGGCGCATCTGAAGTCCGAAGCGTGGGTGGTGCTGGAGGCCGAGCCGGGCGCGGTGATCTACAAGGGTGTTCGGCCCGGTGTGACGCGGGAGCAGTTTGAGCGTCACATTCGCACGGGTGAGGTGGTGGCCGACCTGATCGCCGTGCCCGCGGCGGCGGGCGAATGCCATTACCTGCCCAGCGGCACATGTCATGCACTCGGAGCAGGTGTGCTGGTGGCGGAAGTGCAGACGCCCAGCGATACGACCTTTCGCGTCTTCGACTGGGGCCGGACGGAACGGGCGCTGCACGTCGAGCAGGCGCTGGCATGCATGACCTTCCCCGCGCCATCGTCGCCTTCATCGCGATTCCTCGAACCGTACGAGGTGCGGGGGTTCCGCACCACGCCCCTGTGCGTGACGACGTTCTTCAGCATTGAACGGTTGGACGCCACCGGGGAAGCGACCCTGCCCATCGTGACCAATGGCGTTCCGGTGATCTGGATCGTCACGCGCGGGCGCGGCGTGGTGGTGTCCGGGCGAGGTGATCGGGTGGTGCGGAGCGGCCGGACGACCTTTTCATCCGGCACAACCCTGCTTTTCCCAGCGTTTTTGAAGGACGCCGAGGCGCGGTTCGATGAACCATGCAGTGTGCTTCAGGTCACTCCGCCATCCAGTACGCGGGGGATGATGGCATGATGTCGATTCTTCGGCAAGCGTTGACGGTTGTCGGGACGGGTTGTCTCACGCTCTCGGCGTGGGCGACGCAGCACCTGGTCTCACCGGGCGACGACTGGTCTCGACTGGCGCCGCGCCTCAAGCCGGGCGATGAAATCGTGCTCATGCCGGGGCGGCACATCGCGGCGTACTTCGAGGATCTGCACGGCGCGTCGGACAAGCCGATCATCATCCGACCCCTCAGTCGGGATCATCCGGTCCTGATCGGGGCGCGCGAGCAGGGGCTTCACCTCGTCCGGCCGCGTCACGTCATCATCCGCGACATCCAGGTGGTCGGCGCCAGCGGCAACGGCATCAACATGGATGACGGTGGGATCGACCCCGACAAGACCCCCGATGCCCAGCCATGGCCCGCCAATGTGCGGCTGGAGCGCGTGAGCGTGCTGCGCACGGGTCCGGTGGGCAACCACGACGGCATCAAGATTTCCGGCCTCTCCGGCGTGTACCTGATCGAATGCATCGTTGAGGGGTGGGGCGGGTCGGCCGTGGATCTCGTGGGCTGCAAGGACGTGACCATTGAGCGCTGCGAGTTCAGGGGGCTGCTCGACTTCAGCCAGGACAACGGTGTGCAGGCCAAGGGCGGATCGACGGACATCACGATTCTCGAATGCATCTTCCGCGATGCCGGCAAGCGCGCGATCAACGCGGGCGGATCGACGGGTTTGCGGTTCTTCCGTCCCCCCGTGCCCGTCGACGCCGCGCCCGGATCACGCTTCGAAGCGGAGCGGATCACCATCGAACGATGCCTTTTCGTGGGAGGCGATTGCGCGGTGGCCTTCGTGGGGGCGCGCGGCGTGACGGTGCATGCCTGTACGGTGGTCAACCCCCGGATGTGGGCCTTCCGGATCCTGCAGGAGACGGATGACTCCCGGTTCGGCCCGTGCCAGCGGGGAGTGCTGACGTCCAATCTCGTGGTCTGGAACCAGGAGACGATCCGCCAGCCGTGGAACATCGGTCCGGGTGTGGATGCCGGTTCCTTCGTGCTCGAGTCGAATCTCTGGTGGGGGGGTGAGGGCCAGCGTCGTCTGGAGCTGCCGGGACGTGTTGGTTCGGATGAGGTGACGGACCTCAACCCCTTGCTGGATGAGAAGTTCCGACCTCAGGCCCCGGGAGCGCGGGGCTACGGGCGTCCTGGCGAGTAAGATTCTCGGACCTTTCCGGCGGCGACGATTCCTCGAATCGCACGGAATACCCGGATGGATGACGGGTCTTTCAAAGCGGCGGTCAGTCGGCCGCCCCACCGGGGAGACGTGGAGCGGCTGCCGTGGCACACGCCATCAGCGAAGCCAAGTTGAGCGAGTGGATGACCCGTCTGGGTCCGCGGCTCATCGCGCTGAGCACCGGCATCTGCCGCGACCGTCACAAGGCCGAGGAGATCGTTCAGGAGGCCTTCGTCAAGCTCTGGCGCCAGCCGCCCGAGGCGGGCGAGGTGGCCTTCAGCTCCTGGCTTCGTCGCGTGGTGACGAATCTTTCGATCAACCACCTCAAGCGCGGCCGGCGCCCCGGCGCCATGCCGGAGTTTTCCAGCGATCCAGCCCTGCTCGTCCAGCACCGCGAGTACGAGCAGGTGGATGATGCCGACTCGGTGGCTCGCATCCGCCAGGCGATGGATCGACTGGATGAATCCAAGAGGGCGATTTTGATCCTGCGGGCCTTCGAGAACATGGGCTACGAGGAGATCGCCGAGCATCTGGGGGTGCCGGTCGGGACGGTGATGAGTCGGTTGAACCGCGCCCGTGCCGCGCTGCGCGAGGAAATGGATGCCCTCGAGCAGGAAGCCCGGCAGCAGCGCGGCGGCGTGGTGTACAAGTTCAAGCATGCGTGAGGTCAGCCATGCGTCACGATTCCTTCAACGACGACATTGATCGCGAGCCGACGACTTCCAGCGAACCCGCCACCGGCGGCGTGATGGTGGATTGCGGCGACGTGGCGGCGCTGTTGTCCGGATTGATCGACGACGTGGTGGATGCACGCACCCGGCACCTGGCCGAGCGTCATATCGCCACCTGCTCGGCGTGCGCCGCCATGCTCGACCGCGCCGAAAAACTGGATGGTCTGCTTGGGGACGCCCTCTCACTGGAGGCGGAGCAGCCCCTGCCCGTCGGTTTCGCCGACGCCGTCTTCGCCGAGACGACGCGGGTTCAGTCATTCATGACGCCTTCGGTCTCGTTCAAGGCCCGCTGGTTCGCGGTGTCCGGGTGGCTGGCGGCGGCGGCGTCGCTCGCCTTCGCGGTGGTGCTCTACGTGGCTGGCCAGCGTCCCGTGCAGGGGCCGGCGTCGGGCGGCGGGTCAATGACCGCGTCCAACTCACCCGCGGACGCGTCGGCCCATCAGGGCGCCACCAAGACGCTCACGCCCTCGAACGCCTCCACCCGACCTCACTATCGCCTGGGCGCCGAGGCCTTCTCGGGCATCTACGACGGCTACCGCCCGCCGGTGACGACGGTCACGTCGGGCGACGGCTCCGGCGGCGCTCACATGGTGAGCATGTCGCACGCCGCATCGCCCCTCGAGTCGGACGGAGAGAACCTGCTGGTCAAGGACCGCTGGGGCATGTTCCCGGTGTCCGTGGATCGCGTGGTGGATCGTCCGGCGGCGGCCGGCGCGCCCCGGCTGACCCGTGCTGACGGCGAAACGCTTTACCAGGTGGCGCAGCTGCTGGAGCGCGTGGTCAACGCCGATGAGCGGTCCATGATTGACATCGAAACGGTGCGCCAGATCGCCGAGTACGACCGTGTGCTGGAGAAGCTCGACGGGGTGCTCGAGCGGCTGGAGCCGCGCGATCGAACCTTCGTGCAGGCCGCGGTGCCGATCATCAACCAGATCGTGCATGGACCGGTCGGCGACGCCGACGTGCGCGAAATGCGGGGCACCATCGCCGCCCGCGACCTCATCGGGCGCATCGACCGGCTGAGCGGCCGCACCAATCCGGATCACTCCATGTGAACCCGGCGAGGCGAGCCCGCCGCGCTATGGAACCGGCCAACCCTCAGGCCCATCACGCCCGCGGATGGGCCTTTTTCATCACGTCGCGCAGCCGCGAGCGATCGACGTGGGTGTAGATCTGCGTGGTGGCGATGTCGGCGTGCCCCAGCAGTTCCTGCACGATGCGCAGGTCGGCGCCGCCCACCAGCAGGTGCGTGGCGAAGGAATGACGCAGCTTGTGCGGGTGAACGTCGCGCAGACCAGCCAGCAGGGCGTTGCGGCGGACAATCTGCCACACCGCCACGCGCTCCAGGGGTCGTCCCCCGGCGGAGAGCAGCAGACGTCGCTGATCGCGGCCGTCCGCGAACCGCGCCAGCCGGGGGCGCGACTCGGACACGTAGCGCCGTGTCCACTCCTGCGCGGGCTTGCCGATGGGCACCATGCGCTGCTTCGAGCCCTTGCCCGTCACGGTGAGCACGCCCAGCGTTTCGTGATACTCGTCCAGCCGGATGGCGCCCACCTCGCTGGCGCGAAGCCCCGCGGCGTACATCAGTTCCAGCATCGCCTTGTCACGAAGCCAGAGCTCCCCGTGTTCGGGGCTGGGCGCAGCCAGCAACTGCTGCATCTGACGCGGGCTCATCACGCCCGGCAGACGCCGCCAGCGCGTGGGCGTTTCCAGCAGTTCCGTGGGATCTTCGGGAATCACCCGGTTGGCGGCGAGAAAGCGGAAGAACACCCGCAGCGTGGCCAGGTGCCGCGCGATGGACGACGCCTGCATGTGCCTCTCGGTGCGCAAACGGCGCAGATGATCGGCGAGGTCGCGGTCACGAACATCCCGGATGGATGAAACGCCGTGCGAGGCCAGATCCTCGGAGAGGTCCGCCAGATCGCGCCCGTAGGCCTCCAGCGTGGCCGGGGCCAGACCGGCTTCGACGCGCAGAAACGTCAGGAAGTCACGTACCGGTCGGTCGAAGGGCGAGGGGGTGTCCATCGGCGGTGACCGTGATGACGGGAACGGACCGGGCGGTCATCTCGCGATTGAGGCGATGGTACATCGCGCAGCCGTGATACGCCCCGAAGCACACGTCGAACGCCTGCTCCAGCCGCCCGATGCGGAAGCGGTGGCCGCAGCGATGGTCATTGCGATCCACGTGTGGACAGGCATCGGCTGCGTTGAGGTTGATCGCCTGACTGACCATGCATGCCCCACGAAGGGAGTGCTGAGGACTGCGTGACGGGAGTTCGGTGCTCCCTGTTTCGAATCGGTGATCGAGGACTGAGCGCCTGCCTGTCGCCGCCGACCGCCCGGCGCCCCATGCTCCTTCACCGCATTTCCTGTCGGACCGCTTTGCGCCTTTTCCGCACATTTCGTGGCGCCTTGGCGACCATGAAAGGTTCTCGAAGCCGTTTTTGCGCTCTGCGCGGCGTCGGACGCGGGAGTTGCGCCGCTGGACCGGTTCACGGAGCGCCATCCGCGGGGATTCCCGCGAGCATGGCCTCCCGGTTTGCAAGGCACGCGGCTTGCATCGTCCCGGGCGTCAACGCCAGGGACAAGGAGGTCCACGTGCGTGAACGATGGCCGCAGGATGCAATGACCGCCCACCGAATCGGAGAGCACGCCGGCAAGGTGATGGCGGGCGAACTGAACGCCGCGCGGCTGGAGCGCCTGGCTTGCGAGGCGATCCGGCTGGCCCACGCGGCGGCGGCGGTGCATCTGGCCAGAACAGTGCTCGGCGCCGGGGCGGCCGTTGAGGTCGTGGATGTTTCCCCCTCGCACGTGCTGGAAGGAGCCGCGTCGTGAACTACGGGCTGTACCTCTCCGCCGCCGGGGCGATTGGCGCCATGCACCGTCAGAACGTCCTCGCCAACAACCTGGCCAACGTGCGCACCGCGGGCTTCAAGCCGGACGAGGTCTTTCTGCGCGAGCGTCTGCCGGCCCGCATCGAAGCCCCGGTTCCCGGCGCCGAGGCCCATCTTCTCGAGCGGCTGGGCGGCGGCGGCGTCTTCGCCGAGCCCACCGGCACGCGATTCAAGCCGGGGGCGATCGAACGGACGGGCAATCCCCTGGATGTCGCGCTGACCGGCTCGGGATTCTTCATGGTGCGGTCCTCCGGGGCCAAGGGCGGCGAGGCGATTCGCTACTCGCGCGATGGGCGCTTCGCCATCAACTCAAAGGGCGAACTGGTGCAGGCGGCCAGCGGGATGCGCATCCTCGATGATCGCCAGCGCCCGATCCGGCTCGACTCCGCCGCCGGCGTGCGCATCGCGCCGGACGGCGTCATCTCCCAGGGCGGCGCGGCGGTGGCGCGAATCGGCGTGGCGGAAGTCGCGGATCAGCATCAGCTTCGCAAGCAGGGCGACAACCTGTTCCACGACGAGGGCGGCGCGGGCGCGGTCCGAATCGCCGCGGAGGCGCGGCTGGAAGTCGGCGCCATCGAAGCCAGCGCCGTCGACCCCGTGCTGGAACTGAAGTCCCTCATCGACGCCGGACGCGCCGCCGAGGCCAACTTCCGCATGATCCAGTACCACGACACGCTCAACGACCAGGTGATCAACCGCGTGGCGCGGGTGGCGTAAAGAGGTGGGCATTAGGCACTCGCCATTCGGCATTGAGCATCAGGCACTCAGCACTCAGCACTCAGCACTTCGCACTCCCGGAACTCCCCATGGCCATCATCGCCCTTCATTCCGCGTCCACCGGGCTGAGCGCGCTCAGCACCGAACTGGACATCATCGCCAACAACCTGGCGAACGTGAACACGCACGGCTTCAAGGCCAGCCGCGCCAACTTCCAGGATCTCCTGTACGCGGAGAAGGCCCAGCCGGGCGTCGAGAACGCCAACGCCGACCAGCGCCCGACGGGGCTGTACGTCGGCCTGGGCACGAAGGTCTCCGGCACGCAACTGAACTTCGAGCAGGGACCGGCGCAGCAGACGGGCCGCCCGCTCGACCTGCTGATCGATGGCGATGGCTTCTTCGTCGTGTCCGTCGAAGCCGACCTGGGCGGCGTGGCCTACACGCGGGCGGGCAACTTCACGATCAACCGCGATGGCGAGATCGTGCTGGCCAACGACCAGGGGCGCCGACTCGAGCCGCCCATCACCATTCCCGCCAACGTGCCGCCCAGCGCAGTCACGATCACCAGCAACGGCACCGTGTTCGTGCGCGAGCCGGGCGCCACCGAGGACACCGAGCTCGCCCGCATCCAGATCGCCACCTTCATCAACCCCGCCGGTCTGCGCCAGATCGGCGAGAACCTCTACGTGCCGTCCGCCGCCTCGGGCGAGGCCAGCGAAGGCGACCCCGCCACCGACGGTCGCGGCACGCTCGTGCAGGGCTTCCTCGAAGGTTCCAACGTGGATCCCGTCTCCGAACTCGTGGCCCTCATCAAGACGCAGCGAGCGTTCGAAATGAACAGCCAGTCAATCAAGGCGGCGGACGAAGTGCTGCAGAACGTGGCGAACCTCAGGAGGTTCTAAGGCGATAGGCACTCGGCGTCAGGCGCCGGGCATCCGCCGCTGAACGCCCGGAGCCATCGACCATCAGCCGTGAGTGGTCAGTCAAGCGAATCCTGATTCTCTGTTTCGCAACCCGCAACCCGCAGCACGCCGCACTCCCCAGGACCGTCCCATGCTCAGGATCAACACCCGCCTCGTGCTCCTCGCCGCACTGACCGGCGCCCTTCCGGCCACGCCCGCGGCGGCTGACTCCGTCACCCTCAAGCGCTCCGTGCGCATGCCCAACGACCGCGCCCATCTGACGCTCGGCGACGTGGCGACGCTGGAAGGCCCGATCGTCGAGCCGCTGCGCGACCTGACGATCTGGACGAACCCCGACCCCGCGTCGCTGCAGACCCTGTCGCTCGACGCCATCCGCGCCGCCCTCACCGACGCCAGGGTTCACTGGGGTTCGGTCCACCTGAGCGGGGGGGATGTGCTGGTGCGTCCGCGCCCCGCCCACGACGGCCCCGGACCCAGGGCCATGGAAACCGCCAGCGTGACCGGCGTCGCCCCCGCCCAGGCGACCGAGGCGACGGCCAACGAGTTCACCGCCGACGCCCTGGTCAACGAGGCGACCATCCGCGGCGCCGTCGCCCGCCGCCTGGTGCAGCACCTGCGGCGTCCCGCATCGGACGTCCGGCTGACCTTCGAGCCGCGCGCCGCCGGCGCCGAATCGCTGGATCAATCGCCCGCCGACCGGCTCATCGAGATCGCGCCGCTCTCCGCGCTGGATACCGACCGCGTCGAACTCGCCGTGCGCCTGTGGCGCGACGGACGGGTGGAGCGGTCCTTCCCCGTCACGCTGCACCTGTCGCTGCGGCTTCCCGTTCCCGTGCTGTCGCGCGACGTGAGCAAGGGAGACGCCATCGACGCCTCGATGGTCGCGTCAGCGCATGAATGGCGCAAGCCCAGCGAAGCCCGCGCCATCGCGGCCCCGGAGTCGATCGCGGGCCGCCAGGCCGCCCGCCCCATGCGGGCCGGTTCGCCCCTGCTCGAGCGCGACCTCGAGCAGCAGCGCGTCATCCGCCGCGGCGACCGCGTCGTCGTTCGCTGCCTCTCCGGCGGCATCGTCATCACGCTCGAGGCCGAGGCCCGCGCCGAGGGCGGCGTCGGCGACGCCATCGAGCTGCGCAAGTTCGGCGAGCGAACCGCCTTCTCCGCCGTCATCACCGGCCCCGGCGAGGCCGTGATCGACCTGCGATCACCGACCGTGGTGGGACGCTGACCGAACACGCCGCCCAGCGCCGCCCGGCGCCGCCCAGCGACACGAGGAGCGATTCGATGCAGCACCCGATTCTTCGCAGCCGCCGCACCCGCCCGCGCGCCGCACAGCGGACCGGCGTCCGCCGGGCCCGCGCGGTCCTGGCGTTGACCGCGTCGATGACCGTCGCCGTCGCGCTCGCGCCCGCCGCCCCAGCGCAGACCGAGGATGACGCCCCCAGCAACTCGCTCATCACCCGCGCCTTGCGCGAGCGGGCGAGCGCCCCGCGCACCAGGGATTCGCACACCCTGCGCGACAGCAGTCTCTTCGTGGTGCCCCCGCCCCGCCCGCGCGAGTTCGCCCTGCACGACCTGGTGCAGATCGTCGTGCAGGAGACCAGCAACGCCCGCAGCCGGGCCAAGCTCGACACCGAGAAGGAGTACGCCCTCAAGGGCAAGATCGCCAAGTGGCCCCACCTGGACATCATGGACCTGCTCAATCTCCAGCTGCGACAGGGCAGCGGCGACAACGTGCCCGAGGTCGATCTCTCCTTCGACAAGGAGTTCGAAGGCAAGGGCGACTACGAGCGCCGCGACGACCTCACCGCCCGGCTGACCGCCGAAGTCATCGAAATACTCCCCAACGGCCACCTGGTGCTCGAGGCCCGAACCTCGATCCGCAACGATCAGGAGAACCTGGTCCTCAAGGTCACCGGCATCTGTCGGCCGCAGGATGTCACCGCCGCCAACACCATCCTGTCCAACCAGCTGCACGACCTGGTCATCGACAAGGTTCACACCGGCGAGCTGCGCCGCGCTTCCGAAAAAGGCCTCATCGCCAAGGTGTTCGACGCCCTGTTCGCCTTCTGACCCCCCCCACGCGCCCCCCACGCCCCCCCACGCGCCCCCCACGCGCCCCCCACGCGCCCCCCACGCGCCCTTCCACACACACCGCGCGCCGGCCCGGCCAGCGTCAGCGACGCCCGCCCGGGTACGCCGCGATCAGCACCGCCAGGCAGCCCAGCGCGATCCACATCGGCACGCTGAACAGCCGCGTGAAGTCCATCCTGTCGCCCACCGTGGCCCACTCCGCCACCCACCCCGCGAACTTGCTGCCCACGATGATGCCGATTCCGATGATGACCAGGTTGAACAGCGACTGCGCGCTGGCCCGCACATCCGCCGTCGTCTGCTCATCCACCACCATGAACGCCACGAAGATGAAGCACCCAAAGCACAGCCCGTGCATGGCCACGCCCAGCACCACCAGCATCGTCGCCAGCGCGGCGTCGCCCCCCGCCAGACCCGGCCCGTAGGCGAAGAGCGCCATCCGCAGCGCATACGCCGCGATGCCGATGCCCAGCAGCGTCTTGCGCGACAGCGACTTGGCCACCAGCGGAATCGCCGCCAGCACCAGCACCTCGGACATCTGCCCCACGGTCATCAGCCCGCCGCCGCCCACCCCGAACACGCTGTTGATCGCCGTGGCCGCCTTGGTCTGGAACTGACCCAGAAAGCCCGCCGTGTGCACGAAGTAGAACTGGTGGATGCACGAGATCGGCACCGCCAGCAGGAACAGCGTCAGCAGCGGCTGCCGCCTCACCTCGCCCAAGGCCTCGAACGTTGCGTTGCTCTGCTTGCCCCGCGTGGGGGGGGTGTGCGGCAGCGTCAGGCAGAACAGCCCCATCAGCACCCCGAGCATCCCGCTGAGCTTGAACGCATCCGCCATTCCGCGCCACTGCGCCGCCTGCACCGCCGCCTCATCCACCCCCGACGGCGTGTACTGATGCAGCAGCCACTGACCGATGGCGATGCCCACCACGATCCACCCGATCGTCCCCCACACGCGCACCGTGCCGAAGTCGCGGTCGCGGTCCGGCAGATGATGAAACGCCAGCGAGTTCGTCAGCGGCAGCGTGGGCGAGTAGATCAGCGAATACGCCAGCGAAAAGCCCAGGAACGCCCAGTACCCCTCCAGCCACGAGAGCTGCCAGATCAGCGCCCCCCCCACGAGGTGGCTGATCGCCAGAAACTTCTCCGTGCTGAAGTACCGATCCGCGATCTGACCGGCCACGAACGGCGCGATGATCGCCCCCACCGCCCCCACCGCGAACATGTCGCCGATCTCACTGGCGCTGAACCCGCGGTGCCCATGGAGAAACGGCCACAACAGCGGCAGCCACGCCCCCCAGATCGCGTACTGCAGAAACATCATGATCGACAGCCGCACGCGCAGCGAGCCGGAAAGCGGAGGGGAAAGCGGGGGGGAGAGCGGGGGGGAGAGCGGGGGGGAGAGCGGGGGGGAAAGCGGGGGGGAAGCGCCGCCCGCCGCAGCGCCGAAGTGGTGGTCGTGGTCGGAATCGTGGTGGGGCATGACCGACATCTCCTCGCGGCGGACCCAGCCAGCGACCGCCGCGCGGCATGATACCGCAAGCGAGGGAAAGCCAACAGCCAACAGCCAAGAGCCATCAGCCACCAGCCACCAGCAGAAAGACATTCACCACAGAGGGCCACAGAGGAACACGGAGAGAAGAGCGGCGGAGGACAGAGCGGCAGAGGGCAGAGCCAACAGCCAACGGCCCGCACTTCATCACTTCACACTTCACACTTCACATCCCCCGCCCTCCTCCTTGCACCGCGCACCGGCCGCCGGTACCATGCCCGCATCATGGGGAACCGGGCGGACGACCAAAACGCCAGCCGCAGCGCCGCCGCGCCGACGAGCAGCGCGGCCACCACGCCCAATCCACACCCTCTCCCCCTCCCCCTGGGAGAGGGGCCGGGGGGCATTTGTTCCGGGGGTGAGGGTTCTTCCCCGGCGGCTGGTGGCTCACCCCTCATCCCTTCCACGCCGTCGTACGCCGACGCCATCACCGCTGGCCGACCACGGACACCGGTGTCGCTTCCCGTCCCCCGCGCGGAACTCAAGTTTCACGGCGTGCTGGGCATCTTCGCCCGCGAACTGGCGAGCGAGCCAGCCATGTACCACATCGCGCCCGACCGGGCCGCCGACCTGCTGCATCGCCTTGAAACCTACGAAGCCGCCCTGCACCGTGCCCGAAGCGCCGCCACCCGCACCACGCCCGCCATCGCCGCCAAGAACGCCGCCCGCAAGGCCGCCATGCAGGCCCTGCGCCAACTCATCAACACCATCGCCGCCGATCCACGCATCGAACCAGCCGTCAAGATGCGGCTGGGGTTCAAGGTTGCGAAGCACGGGCGATGAACGAACGGGCAAGCAGCGGACCACCCGCGATCAACTCGCCAGTACCCGACCCTTGCCCGAACAAACACAACCCGGTATGCTGCGATCATGGCACGGAAACGCCGGATTGAACCCGACAAGCCCGCTCGAACGACACTCCGTCGCAAGGACGGCGGAAGCAAGCCCCTCAACCGCTCCCTCAGCGCCGCCAAGGCCGCCAAGCAGGACGAGTTCTACACGCAGTACATCGACATCCAGAAGGAAGTCGAGGCCTACCTCGAATACGACCCCGACACCTTCCGCAACAAGATCGTTTACTGCAACTGCGACGACCCCTTCGAGAGCAACTTCTTCAAGTACTTCGCCGCCAACTTCAACAAGCTCGGCCTCAAGCGGCTCATCTGCACCAGCTACGACGGCTCGCCCATCGCCGGGACGGGGGGGCAGATGACGCTCTTCGACGAATACAACGCGGGCAACGGCCATCGCAAGAAGCCCAAGGCCATCGCCGTCATCGTCGACCACGTCAAGGACGAGAACAACGACGGCGCGGCCGACATCGAAGATGTCAAACTCTTCCTCAGGAAGAACCAGGCCAACCGCATCGCCCTCAAGGGCAACGACCAATACCCCGGCGGCGACTTCCGCAGCCCCGAGTGCGTCGAGTTCCTCAAACAAGCCGACATCGTCGTCACCAACCCGCCGTTCTCGCTGTTCCGGGAGTACGTCGCGCAGCTCGTGGAGCATGGGAAGAAGTTTCTGATCATCGGGAGCAAGAACGCGGTCACCTACAAGGAGATTTTCCCGCTCATCAAAGGGAACAAGATGTGGGTCGGCGCGGGATTCGCCAACGGGAATGCGTATTTTAGCATTCCTGCGGGCGCTGCGCGCGACTTCGCAGACGGTGTCTATGACAAGAGTACCGGACTCGTGAAGTTCCGAAACGTAGGCTGGTTCACGAACCTCGACCACGGGCGACGCCACGAAGAGTTGCAGTGCATGAGCACGGCGGACAATCTCAAGTTCAGCAAGCACAAGGAAATCAAGGGCAAGAAGCGTTACGACCGTTACGACAACTACGACGCGATCGAGGTGCCATATACCGACGCGATACCCAGCGACCATGCAGGCGCTATGGGTGTCCCGATAAGTTTCCTCGACCGGTACAACCCGGAACAGTTCGAGATTCTTGGGATCACGGACCGCGACAACAATTCAGGTCTGAAGACTAAGGAGTATTCGCAGGAAGACTCGCCGAAGTTTGGCGACTTGAACCGGCGCGGGGCAATCCGAGTCGAAAATGAGCTTGTATCAACCTACGCGCGTCTCCTCATCCGCCACCGCAAGCCCGCGAAGAAGGGGAAGAAGTAGATGAAAACCACGCTCCGCACCGACCTCACCGTCGCCGACATCTGCGACGGGTTTGTTTACAACCAGCTTGAGGGCAAGGGCCTGTTCGGGCTGGGCGGGAAGCTCACGATTCAGCCGGAGTATCAGCGGAACTACATCTACGCCGAGGGCGGCGGGAAGCGCGAGCAGGCGGTCGTTCAGTCGCTGCTCAAGGGGTATCCGCTCGGGCTGATCTACTTCAACAAGGTGGCGGCGGACCCCGGAAGCGGGGGGAAGTTCGAAGTGCTCGACGGGCAGCAGCGCATCACCAGCATCGGGCGGTTCGTCACCGACAAGTTCGCGATCATCGAGAACGGCAACCCGAAGATGTTCAGCAGCCTGCCGAAGGACCAGCAGAAGAAGATCAACGAATCGCCGCTCTTGATTTACGAGTGCGAGGGGACGGAGACGGAGATCAAGCAGTGGTTCGAGACGATCAACATCGCCGGCGTGCCGCTGAATGAGCAGGAGCTATTGAACGCGATCTACTCCGGCCCGTTCGTCACCAAGGCCAAGGAAGAGTTCAGCAACAGCCAGAACGCGAACATCCAGAAGTGGAGCGCGTACATCCGGGGCAGCGCCAACCGGCAGGATTTTCTTGCGACGGCGCTGGACTGGGTCAGCAAGGGCGATGTCGGCGCGTACATGAGCGCTCATCGGTACAAGACAAACATCAACGAGCTGAAGAACTACTTTAACGCGGTGATCGATTGGGTTTCGACGGTGTTTGAGGACGTCTACCCGGAGATGAAAGGGCTGGAATGGGGCCGGCTTTACGAAACCTATCACGACCAGAGCTACAACCCGGCCGAGGTGAAGGCAGCCGTGGAGAAGCTGATGGCGGACGAGTACGTGACCAACCGCAAAGGCATCTTCGAGTACGTGCTTGGCAGGGAGAAGGAGAAGAAGCTGCTGGCCGTCCGCGTGTTCGACGAGCGGACCAAGAAAGTCGCGTACACCAAGCAGACGCAGGCGGCGCGGGGGAAGAATCAATCCAACTGCCCGCTGTGCGCGGTGGGTGATAACGCCAACAAGGCCCGCATCTACAAGCTGGACGAGATGGACGCCGACCACGTCGCCGCGTGGAGCAAGGGCGGCGACAGCTCTGCCGAGAACTGCGAAATGCTCTGCAAGACGCATAACCAGGCCAAGGGGAACCGATAGACCGGGTGCGCCGAACGCCGGCGTGAATGTCGCGCTGAACCCGTACGACACTGAACCGATCGTTTGCTCGTGGCCGGCGCCGCACACCCGACGACGACGCAGCCGCAGCCCGAGTCCCACACCACTGGGGCGCCTGCTCACCGGCCCAAACGAGTCGCGCCATCAGTCCGTTTCCTGCGCCCTTCCCGCAATCTTCCTCTTCCAACAGACCTTGTTTCACGCGGACGTGGTCGGCTCCCCGCGCCATCCGGTCTGTTCCCGGCGGCGTCGGGTCTGTTCCGATCGGCATCTGATCCGATGCGGTTGGCGGCGGCTCCGATGGCGGGCGGAACAGATCAGATGGATGGTCCATCGTGTCGGAAGCACGCGGCATCCTTCAACCCAAAACATCAGGCACAATGCGTTGGCGCGGGCGAAAACGCGGTTTGCCGCGGCGGCGAGGGGCCGGGCGGGGTCGCCGGTCCGTCGCCGCCGCGGGGCGGCGGACCGCCGGTCGGGTGTGATCGGGGATCGCGCACGCGGCTGATCGCGGGTTGGTGGTGCGGCGCGGTGCATGGTGCTTCCATCGGCGTGCTGCTGAGCCGGTTGACAAAATAGAATTGTTTTGTGATGAAATGCTGAAGACCATCCGGTCATGGGCCGATCGGCAGAGTAACTTCGCGGGTCGCTGCCGGACTGTCCGGGGGCGGGGTACGCGGGGGACAACGGATCGTCATCCATGAATAACCCGCCGCCGAGGCGGGGCGATGACGACGTGTCAGGAGACATGATCGTGAACAAGGCGTATCAACAGACCGAGGGGTACATTCCCCGCACCGATGGCGGCTTCCGCGACTGGCTCAACAACTTCACCACGCTGATCGCGGCCGACCCGGGCCGCTACGGCCTGACCAGCGCGGACGCGGATGTCATCAGCAATCAGAACACGGCGTACGAGGGCGCGTACGTGCCGGTGCAGTCGGCCGAGACGCGCACGCCCGCGCTGGTGCAGCAGAAGGACGCCATCAAGGCGTCGGCCGTGGGCACGTGCCGGGTGTATGCGATGATCATCAAGTCCAACGCCGGCGTGACCAACCAGGACAAGTCGGCCCTGGGCATTCACATCAACGACTCGACGCGCACGCCGATTCCCACGCCGGTCAGTTCGCCGCTGCTGACGATTCAGGGGGCGTTTTCAGGCGAGCACGTGATTCGGTATGCGGATGAGAACACGCCCGCCAGCCGCCGCAAGCCCGCGGGGGCGATTCAGATTCAGATCAACCGGCACATCGCGGTGAGCGTGAACCCGGACCCGACGGGGTCGGACCTGGTGGGTCTGTTCACCAAGCAGCCGGTGCTGGCGACGAGCGCACCGGCGGATGTGGGCAAGACGGCCACGTACTTCGGGCGGTGGGTCACGCGGACCGGACTGTTCGGTCCGTGGGGTCTTCCGACGGCCATGACCATCGCCTTCGGCGGCGCGGTGGAGCAACTGGCGATTCCCGATGGCGGGCTGGAGCCGGGTCAGCCGCTGCAACTGAAGAAGGCGGCGTAAGAGGGGCTTTCACCACAGAGGCATTCACCACAGAGGCGCAGAGGACACGGAGAATGGACAGGTCAGAAGGCAGAGGTCAGAAGTCAGAGGTTTCTTGCTGACGGCTGATGGCTGATGGCTGATGGCTTCTCTCCTCCTGTTCTCCTGCCTCCTGCTCTCCTGTTCTTCTCTCAACACTCACCACTTCTCAAGGAATATCAACCAATGGCACTTCGCACTGTCAAGAACACGCGGGCGCGGAATCGCAATGCGTACGATCCGTCCCTGCCTCGCACGGCCGCCCCGGCGGTCATCACTGACATCGAATCCACCGCGGCGGACACGATCCGCCTCACCTTCGCCACGCGCGTGCAGAAGAACAAGCTGCCGCTGTTCAAGGCGGGGGCGGGCGGCGACGCGGCGGTGGAGAGCGCGGTGGAGCTCAGCGCCACCGAGATCGAACTGACCTTTGACGCCGTGGTGCAGGGGACGAACCTGCTCGTGGCGGAGGGCGATCCTGGCATTCGCACCGTGGCGGGGGGCTTTGTCCCCGCCGGTGTGTATGCCATTCCGGTCTTTCCCTGAGTTCTTGTTTCCCGTGACGGCGTTGCAGGCCTCGCCGACCACCATTGATGTCACGTTCAATGCGCCGGTGGTTCCCGGTCCGCTGGATGCGGGCAACTGGTCGGCGAAGACGGGGCCGGCGACGTTCCCCACGGCGGCGAGCAGCGCGGAGGCGCTGGGGCCGCCGGATGCGGGCGTGGTGCGGATCACGCTGGCGGGCTTCGGCGCGTTCACGCTGGTGAGTTACAACCCGCCGCCCTTTGATGTGACGGCGGTCGGCTCGGGCGTGGCCAGCGCGGCGTTCACGGACTTCCCGGTGATGTAAGAAGGTGGTTCAACACGGAGGGCGCGGAGGACACGGAGGCCGGAAGGACAGAATCAGGAACCAGGGATGAACACGGATTGACACGGATGGAGGGGACACCGTTGTCAACCGAATCCGGACCCTCACCCCAGCCCTCTCCCAAGTGGAGAGGGGGTGTCGGGGTTGGCGACGGCTGATGGCTGATGACTGATCGCTGAGTTCTTGTTTCCTTCCCTCTCCGTGGCTCTCCGTGGCCCTCCGTGTTGAACCTTTCCCCCATGATTACAACGTCTCAACAACTGGCGGCGGCGGGCGAGGCGGTGCATCGTCACGTGACGATCCGGCTGGCGACGCCGACGGACTTTGCGTTCGTGGATTCGCTGCAGAAGACCTTCCGCGCGCAGGTGGGGTTTCTGCCGCGGCAGGCGATCGAGGGCAAGATCGCGCGGGGGCAGGTGTCGATCGCGCTGGAGAACGATGAGCCGGCGGCGTACCTGCTGGGACAGGGCGGGTATCAGCGCGATCCATCATTCGGCATCATCTACCAGGCGGCGGTGAGTTACGATGCGCGACGGCGGCTGCTGGGCACCGCGCTGGTGCAGCACTTCGTGGATCACCTGGACCCGCCCCCCCACTCGGTGCGGCCCCCCCACCCGGTGCGTTTGATCGGTCTGTGGTGCGCGCAGGACATCGAGGCCAACGAGTTCTGGAGCGCGTGCGGGTTCGAGCCGATCGCGGCCAGGAAGGGGTCGCGCCGCCGGGGGAGAGTGCACATCTTCTGGGTGGGGCGCACGCCGCTGGGCGCGCGGGAGCCGCTGCGGTTTCCGCGGGCGACGAGCGGCGGGCTGATGCGCGCGCGGCGCGAGGTGACGCCGGTGGCGCCGGGGCAGGGGTATCGGCAGGTGGTGCTGCCGGGCGAGGCGCGGGCGGGGGACGGGGTGTGCAAGGGTGCGTGCGCGGATGGCGGCGCGACTGGTTCGGGATCGCACGGCTCACAGAGCCGTGGCACACGGGACGGTGTGCGCGAGTCGCGGAGGCGGATGGCGAAGCCGTCGCTGCGCGAGCAGCAGCGGGCGTTTCTGCATGGCGGGTCGAAGCACGTGTGCATCATCATCGGAGGCGTGATGAAGTACGTGCCGGTGGCGCCGTTCGAGCCGCCG
Organism: Phycisphaeraceae bacterium; assembly: GCA_015709595.1. Classification (NCBI taxonomy): domain Bacteria; kingdom Pseudomonadati; phylum Planctomycetota; class Phycisphaerae; order Phycisphaerales; family Phycisphaeraceae; species Phycisphaeraceae bacterium. The sequence continues at coordinate 88,865 of CP054178.1, read as the reverse complement.
TCGTTCGTGGAGGATGGGTGCGGGCGGGTGTGGACGATGGCGGCGTGAGTGTGGCGGCGTGAGGTGTGTGGGGGGTGGGGTGGGGGGGCGTGAGGGTGTGGGGGGTTAGCCGCCGATCTCGACCTTGGCGGCGGCGGCGAGTTCGCGGGCGATGGCGGCGACCACGGCTTCCTGGAGGGTGCGGGCGGCGGCGACGCCGCCGGCGCGGATGTCGTTGACGAGGACGCTGAAGCAGAGGCGGCGTCCGTCGGCGGCGGTGACGTAGCCGGAGAGGCAGCTGACCTCGTTGATGAATCCGCTCTTGGCGTGGATGGTGAATCCGCTGAACTGGGCGTCCTTGAAGCGGTTTTCGAGCGTGCCGCTGACGCCGCCGACGGCGAGCGAGTCGATGAACGGGCCGCCGCGCTGGGGGTCGCGGTGGAAGGAGCCGAGCCAGGCGGTGAGCAGGGCGGCGGAGACGCGGTTGTCGCGGCTGAGGCCGGAGCCGTCGGAGACGATGAGGTCATCAAGGAGGGTGGGGTCGGTCAGTCGCTGCTGGGCGGCCAGGCGGACGGCGGCGGCGCCGTTGGCCCACGAGCCGGGTTGATTGCCGTTGGTGACGGCGTGACCCGCCCGCTTGAGCAGGCACTCGGCGTAGAGGTTGTAGCTTTCGCGGTTGCAGCGGGTGATGGCGGTGCCGATGGGTGTGCGGACGAGGGGTGCGACGATGGTCTGGCGGTCGGGGTCGAAGGCGTCGGCGTCGCTGGCGGCGCGGGCGGCGGCGACGCGGACGCCGCGTTTGTTCAGGCGGTCGGCCAGCAGCCGTGCGAAGAAGTCCGGGGCGTCGTGCAGGGTGACGCGGACGGGCTCGCGGGCCGGCTCCTTGACATTGCCAAGGAAGGTGAAGCGGTTGGCGTCGATGGGTCGTGCGACGCCGAAGGTGTTGCCGATCTTGGGGTCGGGGTTGGAGGTGGCGCGGTTGCTGGTGAGGTCGAGCCAGGGTGCGTGCGGCTCGAAGCGGGAGACGTCGGGCTTCTGGTCGCGCTGCGGCACGGGGAAGAAGTGGAGGATGTTGAGGTGGAAGTTCAGCCCCGCCACCTGGGCGCAGTAGCGGAACTGGAGCTGGTCCCTGGGCCAGCCGGGGTGGAAGAAGGCGCGGTCGAAGACGCGGTCATCGACGATCAACTCGCTGATGGGTCCGGTGATGCGCTCGGCGATGGGTGCGACGAGGAGCTGGAGGAACTCCTCGATGGTGACGCCCTGCTTGTCGCCGGCGGCGACCATGGGCAGGAGCTCGGGGTCGCCGAGTCCGGGGTCGCCGTCGCCGATGACGATGAGGCGATCGCCCTGGAGCACGATGCGGGTTTCGAAGGCGAAGTCCGGCCCCAGCACGTGCAGGGCGGCGCCGGTGGTGAGCAGTTTCATGTTGCTGGCGGGGATCATGGGCTGGCGGTCGTTGACGCGGACCAGCGTGCGATCGGTGTCGGGGTCGCGGATGGAGATGGCGATGGTGGCGCCGCGAAGCCCGGACTGGTTGATGGCGCGGGCGACCTCGTCCTGCAGGTCCGCCCACGCGGGCAGGACCAGGGCGAGCATCAGCAGGGAGGCGAGCAGGGCGAGGCGGCGCGATCGGAGCATGACGGATTCCGGAAGGCGGGAGCGGGGAGACGAGCGGGTGGTGTGCGGACGTGGACGCCTTGGCGCCGGTTCCAGCCGCTATCCTATCGGACAGCGTTCTTCGATGGCTTGATCGGCGCGTGAGCCAATCCACGGGAAGCCCGGCATGACTGACCGCGATTCGTGCGAGCGTCGCGTGTACCGGCTGGCGGTGCTGCTGACCGGCGACCCGCGGGCGGCGGTGCGGGTGATCGAGCAGGTGGTGGGCGTGCAGCCGGACCTGCGTCGGCTGGACACGGCCCACCTGGACCGGCTGGCGGTGCTGCGCTCGCGGGAGATCCGCCCGGCGACCCTTCCCGCGCCCGCGGGCGGCGGGGGAGCGGCGGGCGAGCGGGTGGTCGGCGCGCTGGCCTCGCTCAACGCGCAGCAGCGCGAGGCGTGGATCTTCAGCCACGTGTACCGGATGCAGCCGCGTGAGATCGCCAAGGCCATGGACTGCTCGGTGCGGGCGGTGCAGGTTCACCTGACGGGGGCCGACGGCGTGATGAACGAGGCGCTGAAGGACGGCGTGCGCCAGGCGGGGGAAGCCCTGCTGGCGTACTCGATGAATCTGCGCGTGCCCGCGTTCTACCGGGCCTACGCCGCGCGGCGGCGGCTGTGGCGGGGGGTTCGGCGGGTGCTGCCGTGGGCGGTGCTGCTGGCGGCGCTCGGCGCGGGGTGGATCATCGTGACGAGGATGGGGCTGCTGGACCGATGGATCGGGCCTGGTGGGTGAGTCCGCCCTAGAGTCGGCGTGAAGTCGAACCGTGCCGAGCCGGAGTCGCGCGTGCCGCAGCCAGGTCGTCAGTCGCAGGGACGGAAGTGGATCGTGGCGGCGGGCGTGCTGCTCGCGGCGGCGGTGGTGACGCTGGTCATCGTGACGCCCCGGCGACCACGCGAGGAAGGACGGCCGAATCCATCCTCGAACGCGATGACGACAGGCGGCGCGCCCGCCAGTGCGGCGCACGAACCGGGGGCCGCGGCGACGATGACCGGGGGCGGCCGCACCGTGACGCGCATTCTGCCGGCGGCGGCGTTCGGACTGGGCGAGGGCGAGTCGCTGGATTGGCGCATCCCGCCGGGGCGGACGATTGTGCAGATCGAAGTGACGCTGGAGCCGCGGCACATCACGCGGGCCGCGGTGGGGGCGGCGGTGCGTCACGCGCGCGTGTCGATCGAGAACGGCGGCGTCACGGTGGCGCACGGGCAGGCGGGGGAGGAGCCGGTCGAGGTGTGGTCGAAGCCGCAGACGCTGGGGGCCGGGAACCGTCGGTGGACGTTCACGATCGAGTACGACCAGCCGCCGGCGGCGTTCCGGGCATTGTGGAAGCCGGACGGCGCGCTGGCGGCCCAACCGCTGCCGATCGACTCGGTGGGCTGGCTGCGGGTGGATCACGTGTCGGAAGGGTTGTCGCTGGTGCGTGACCTGTCGTGCGCCGCGTGCGACGTTGCGGAGAGTGCGCGATGGCGGGCCTTGCTGGCGCCGCCGGCCGCGCCGCTGCTGGCGGGCGAAGGGCGAAGGCCGTACCCCGCCGGCTGGCTGCGGCGGTGGATCGCCGATCCCGCCGCGACCAGGCCGGGCAGCGCGATGCCGTCCGTGATGCGGCGCGCGACGGAGAACGAGATCGAGGATGTGATCCACTTCGTGCGGTCGCTGGCGAACGCTGAGCCGGGCGCGGCGCGTGAATCGAACCGCGTGGAAGCATCAACGGATGCGGCGACGGTTCAGGCCGGGCTTGTCGCCTACCACCGCGTGGGCTGCGTGGCGTGTCATGGCCCGCTGAACGAGTCGCCGGGCGGCGGGCTGGTGGTGGTGCCGACGGAAGGGGAGTACGTGGCGCTGGGCGACGTGGGAAGCAAGTGGACGATATCGGAGTTGCGGCAGTTTCTGCGCGAGCCGTCGGCACGTCATCCATCAGGACGCATGCCCGACCTGATGCTCACCCACGCGGAGGCGGACACCATCGGGCGCTATCTCATCGCCCGGCTGGGCAGTGCAGTTCCCGCGGAAACGCCCGTCGATCCGCAGCGAGTCGCCCGCGGCCGGGACGCCTTCGCCTCGATGGGCTGCGCGGCGTGCCACGTCGTCGAGGCGCGGGCGGGCGGCGCATCGGCGGGCGATCACTCCGCCGCCGCGGTGGTGCGATCGACGCTCGTCGCGCCCTCGATGGAGCAGGTCGCGGCTGCGCCGGATGGCGGCTGTCTGGCGGAGTCGGGCGATCATGCGGGCGTTCGTTACGACCTGTCGTGGCGGGATCGGCGTGCGATTCGCGCGTTTCTGGAGGTGGTTGCCGACGCGGCCGGCAGTGGTGCGTTGGCGGACGGTGAGGCGACTTCCGCGCCGGGAGATGATCTCGTCGCAACACTCCGTTCGCTCAACTGCCTGGCGTGCCACGAGTTTCACGATGCGGGCGGGCCGGAGCCGGCCATCGCGCGGTACTTCACGACGTCAGCGCCGGGTGACCTGGGTTTGGAGGGACGTTTGCCGCCGGACCTGTCCCACGTGGGGGCGCGGCTGACGGAATCGTGGTTGCGCGAGGTGCTGCTGGAGCACCAGCGGGCGCGGCCGTGGCTGCACACGCGCATGCCGCGCTACGACGCGGATCGGGTGGCGCGACTGCCGGAGTTGTTCCGTACGGCGTCGGGCGTGGATGCGATGCGGAGCGTCGCGCCACCCATGCCCAGCGAAGAGCAGATCGCCACCGGGCGGCAACTGGTGGGTGTGGGGGGGCTGAACTGCATCTCGTGCCATTCGATCGCGGGGCGGCCATCGACGGGCACGCCGGGGCCGGACCTGGCCCGCATGACGCATCGTCTGCGGTATGAGCACTTCGTCACCTGGCTGCTCGATCCGCGCGCGGTGCGCCCCGACACGCGCATGCCGAGTTTCTTCGTGGGCGGGCAGTCGGCGGCGATCGGCTTCTATGAAGGCGACCCGGTCAGGCAGATCGAGGCCATCTGGGCGTACCTGTCCCAGGGGGCGGCGCTCACGCTGCCGGATGGTCTGCCGCCCGCGAGTGCATTTCAGATGTCGGCGACGGATGAGCCGGTGGTGGTGCGGATGCTGTTGCCGGGCGGCGGCGCGGGTGCGGGGGGTGTGGCGGGGAGCATGGGGGCCCGCGTCGTGCTGCTTGGGTTCCCCGAGAATGTTCACTTGGCTTTCGACCCCGACCGGGCACGGCTGATGTACGTGTGGGAAGGCGAGTTCATCGACGCGGCGGGACGCTGGGCGGCTCGCGCGGGACAGGCAGCGTCCGATCCGCCGCCCGGCTGGAACGCGCCGACAGGGCCGGTCCTTGTCGTGGGTGATCCGGTCCCGCGGGACTGGCTGACACGCCCGAGCGGCGCTCGCTTCGCCGGTTACCGGCTCGATGCACGGCGGCATCCGATCCTGCTCTGGGAACTGGGATCGGGTGATGCGCTGTACCGCGTCGAGGAACGCCCAACCCCGCAGCGCGGTGGCGCCCCCGGCCTGCGCCGCCATTTCGTGGTCACCGGCCCACCGGGCGGGGTGGTCCATCTCAATGTCGGCGCGGGTCAGCGCGTGGTGGAGGTTGTCCGCGGAAGCGTCGAGCCCGCGGACGCGAGCGGCCTGGCTCGCGCGACGATGGATGAAGCGGGGCGACTCGACGTGGTGGTGGAGGTGCGATGGTGAGTTGAGCCAGTCGCAGGTCTGGTTTGGGAACAAGGATTCACCGTGTCTGAGGTGACCCGGCAACCCCGACAGCTGGCCGAACGGTACGCGATGCTGTTTGCGATCTTCATGGGTCAGGCGCTGCTCATTGGCGTGTTCATTGCACCGTCGCATCTTCAGGATGTCGGCTTCCTGGTCGGCTGTGGTGTCGGCCTGCCAGTCGCGGCAGCACTTTCAGGCGTATTCATGTTCCGGCCTATCACGGGAACGATCTTCACCTCCGCACTGACCACGCTGGTGCTGATGTTCGCGGCAACGGAGTTCGAGGCGCTCTCAAACCCTATCGTGATCCTCGTCGTCTACTGCTGCGTCATGGGCTTCCTTGGTGTGCATTTGTTTCTCCGCCCGGACAAGCCACTCGATCGCTGTTGTCCACGATGCGATTACTCCCTGCGCGGCCTTCCGCCAGGGGGCGGCTGCCCAGAATGCGGCTGGAATCGCGCACCGAACGACGCGCGGCGATGACGGGGGGATACAGTCCGCCAGTTTCATCCAGTACTTTTAGTCGCCATCATCCGGACCCGTTTTCGGCGAACCATTGCCGCCTCCGGCGTCGACTTTCTCGACTCGCACGATGTGCCTCAGCGAGATCAGGTCCACATCATCCATGATCCGGCTATTGGGACGATCGGTTCGTGCGACGTACACCGCCCCGCGCTCGATCCAGCACAAATCAGGGTTGGTGATGAGGTACGAGCGCCCGTCCGAAAGGTACAGTCGAACCGGTACAAACGGCGTTCGCGTCAGCTCGTGATCGAGCGCGGTCGGGAGCATGATTGCATCAAGCATAGCACGGAATCCGGGGGCGTTGCAACGGCGCATTCGCCTACGATTCCGAGTGATTCAGCGCAAGCCCAAGGTGCTGGTGGCGATGTCCGGCGGCGTGGATTCGTCCGTCGCCGCGGCGCTGCTGCTGCGCCAGGGGTACGATGTGGTGGGGGTGTTCATGCGGCTGGGCTCGCCGGGCGAGACGCTGGATGAACTGATCGAGCAGAGTGAGCCGCTCGAGCAGAGTGAGCCGCGACCGTCAGGGAGCGGTTGTTCGCTCGCCGGGGCGGGGTCGCTCCCTCACGGTCGCGGTTCGCATGGTGAGGGGGTTGATCGGCGCCAGGATGGCAGCGGGTGCGCTGACACGCGCGACGCGGAGCGTCGCGCCACCCGGAAGCCGCGCACCATCCGCATCGGCCACCAGGGCTGCTGCTCCATCAACGACGCGGCGGACGCCCGTCTGGTCGCGGCGCACCTGGGCATTCCGTTCTACGTGGTCAACTTCAAGAAGGAGTTCGGCCGCATCATTGATTACTTCGTGGGCGAGTACAACGCCGGGCGCACCCCCAACCCCTGCGTGCGCTGCAACGACTGGCTGAAGTTCGGCAAACTGCACGAGTACGCGCGGCAGATCGACGCCGACTACGTGGCCAGCGGCCACTATGCGCGCATCGTCCCCTCTCCCTTGTCCGGGGGCGGGAGAGGGGCCGGGGGTGGGGGCGCCTTTCGCCTGCTCCGCGGGCTCGACCACTCGAAGGATCAGAGTTACGTCCTCTTCGGCGCGCCGCGCCATCGTCTGGCCGAGATGCTGCTGCCCATCGGCGAGATGCACAAGTCGCACGTGCGGGCGCTGGCGAAGGAGTGGGGACTGCCCGTCTTCGACAAGCCCGACTCGCAGGAGATCTGCTTCGTCCCCGACAACGACTACGCCGGGCTGGTCGCCCGCCGCGCGCCGCAGGCGGTCGCCGCCGGCCCCGTGGTGGATACGCACGGCAACACGCTCGGCGAGCATCCGGGGCATCAGCACTTCACCATCGGCCAGCGCAAGGGGCTGGGCGTGTCCGTGGGCCACCCGCTCTACGTCATCCGCAAGGATGCGGCGAGCAACACCATCGTGGTCGGTTCGAAGGATGAACTCCGCGCAACATCATGCATCGCCGGTGAAGTGAACTGGCTGGTGGAGAGGGAGGCATCGAGGGATCGAGGCGTCGAAGTGAGCCGCGACCGCCAGGGAGCGGTACTGCCCGACGCCGACGGCTGGATCCGATGCACCGCCAAGATCCGCTACAACGCGAAGCCCGTGCCGGCCTGGATGCGCGCGGCGCCGGTCGTTCACGGGCGAGACGCCCGTGCCACCGGGTTGGAGGATGGCAGGCGTGATCCCCACCACGTCGACCTGATCGAAGTCCGCTTCGATCAGCCGCAGGAGGCCGTCGCGCCCGGTCAGGCCGTGGTGTGCTACGACGGCGACGTCGTCCTCTGCGGCGGGTGGATTCGCGAAGCAGGATGAGGGTGAACGTGGTGCAGGCGTTCCGCCTGCGGATGGAATCAGCGGCGCAGGCGTCCCGCCTGCAGTCCGACCATCCGACAAGAATGTCACCAACCATCCACAATCGTGAAAAGCGCTTGGCGCACGATCGAATCACGGTAGTGTGTCATGCAGTTCGATCGTCGAGCGCGTGACGATGAGGCCGACCCCTGAGGTAGGCCGCTCCTCCGGCTCGATGGCGGATCGTCGGACGCAAGTCCGGCGGGTCGGGGCAACCCGATCCGAAGCGCGGCCGTCACACGCCGCGAACCGTCGCTGGAAGCATCGCCCGCTCGCGCGGCGCGACGCTCGAAGCGCCGGTTCAGGCGACGGCGCAGCGCGAACGCCGTCGGAGGCCATTGCCGCCCGGTTCGCCGGGCGACGCGGCACTGCGACAGGACCGACGGCGAACCCCCGCAAGGGGGTTGGAATGGGAGGTGGTCGAACGACTTTCCCGTTCCAAACAGCCGAGTGCGACGCGGCGCAGCGTTTCGCACCGGCGAGAGCGGCGGGCGCGCGGCCTCGGCTGCGTTCCGCCTGCTCGTACGGTTCGAGGTGAGGGTCGCCAACCCTCGCCGACAGGGCCGGGCGACCGGCCCGCCCGAGCGAAGGTTCGGTGACCCGAACCTCGACCGAAAGCACGAAGGCCCCCGAGCAGGGGGCCTTCGGCATTTCCGGGGTGTTCACCACGGAGGCCTCGGTGAACGCGCATGAACCAGCGATTGAAACTGCCGATGTCAACGCACGGACGATCGACTCCGGCGAGTCGCGTCCTTTCCAACCGTGTTCGTTGACCCGCGCTGGACCCTGACCGCGTGCTCCGCGATGCCCGCCTATGGTTGGACCCGCCCGCCGCATCCATCAGTAGGCCGGTCACACGGCAGTGCATCCCCCTGTGTCGCCCATGTCCCACCAGCATTCATCCAAGCCCCAATCCGCCATCTCCCCCACCCGCGCCGAGGACTACCCGGAGTGGTACCAGCAGGTCATCCGGGCCGCGGACCTGGCGGAGAACTCGCCGGTGCGTGGATGCATGGTCATCAAGCCGTGGGGGTACGCGCTGTGGGAGAACATGCAGCGCGTGCTGGATGGCATGTTCAAGTCCACCGGCCACCGCAACGCCTACTTTCCGCTGTTCATCCCGCTCTCGTACCTGGCCAAGGAGGCCGAGCACGTCGAGGGCTTCGCCAAGGAGTGCGCGGTGGTCACGCACCACCGGCTGATTCACGACCCCAGGACCGGCGGGCTGATGCCCGATCCCGCCGCCGCGCTGGAAGAGCCGCTCGTCGTCCGCCCCACCAGCGAAACGATCATCGGCGAGATGTTCGCCAAGTGGGTGCAGAGCTACCGCGACCTGCCCCTGCTCATCAACCAGTGGTGCAACGTGGTGCGCTGGGAGATGCGCACGCGGCTGTTTCTGCGCACCGCGGAGTTCCTGTGGCAGGAGGGACACACCGCTCACGCCACCCGCGAGGAAGCGGTCGAAGAAACCGTCCGCATGCTCAACGTCTACGCCGACTTCGCGGAGAACTGGATGGCCATGCCCGTCATCAAGGGCCGCAAGAGCGAGGGCGAGCGCTTCCCCGGCGCGGTGGACACCTACTGCATCGAGGCCCTCATGCAGGACCGCAAGGCCCTTCAGGCGGGCACATCCCACTTCCTCGGGCAGAACTTCGCCAGGTCGTCGGACATCAGGTTCCTCGACCAATCGGGCCAGCAGGTCCACGCCTGGACCACATCCTGGGGCGTCTCCACGCGCCTGATCGGCGGCCTGCTGATGACCCACTCGGATGATGACGGCCTGGTGCTGCCGCCGCGGCTGGCGCCCACCCACGTCGTCATCATCCCCATCATGCACAAGGCGGAGAACGAGGAAGCCCTGCGCAACTACTGCCAGAAGATCGCGGATGACCTGAAGACCACGCTCTACCACGACCGCGCGGTGCAGGTGGAGATCGACTGGCGCGACGGGCGCGGCGGCGACAAGGTCTGGTCCTGGATCAAGAAGGGCGTGCCCCTGCGCGTGGAAGTCGGCCCGCGCGACATGGCGAGCGATTCGGTCTTCGTCGGACGCCGCGACCGCGGGCCGAAGGAGAAGCAGTCCATCCCGCGGGCCCAGTTCGTCGAAGGCGTCAAGGCGATGCTGGATGACATCCAGGCCGGCCTGCTCGCCAGGGCCCGCGCCTTCCGCGAGGCCAACACCCGCATCATCGACGGCCAGGCCGACTTCCGCGACTTCTTCAAGTCCGACGCCGCCGGCGGCGGCTTCGCGCTCACGCACTTCTGCAACGACCCGGCGGTGGAGAAGCAGATCAAGGATGACCTGGGCGTCACCCTCCGCTGCATCCCGCTCGAAAGCCCCGACGGGCCCGGCACGTGCCCGTTCACCGGCCAACCCAGCCCGCAGCGGGTGGTGTGGGCGAAGGCGTACTGACGGCGGAGCGCCCGCCGCCGGGCCTCTGCCGCGCCGCTCAGCGCATCGTCGAGCGGCGGTCCTCAGAAGCGCGTCCACTGCACCGTGGCGGAGAACTTCGTCTCATCCACGATCTGGTCGTGGCGCACGGAGAGATTCAGGTCGAAGTCGGGGAAGCGCCGGATCAGCGCCAGCCGCAGCGCCCTGAACTCGTCGCGGTTGAAGTCCCACTGCGGAGAGAACGCCACCGTGTACTTGGGCGTGATCTGGTACGTCCACCCCACGCCCAGCAGCCGCAGGTCGTCCGCGTCGAGATACCTGAACTCCACGAACGTCGTGAACACCGGCGAGTGCCGCAGCTCCATGCCCACCGCGCCGCGGGCGAAGCGCCCCTCGTCGATGTCGTAGACGCCCTCGGACACGATCGACAGCGTGTCGCTCACCTGCCACGCCAGCGTGGCCGACCAGTGATCGACCATGTTGGAGTATTCAGGTCGATACTCGAAGAACTGCGGAACCGGATGCTCCCGGTCGGCGTCGTTGGAGGCCAGCACCAGGGCCACGTCGAAGGTCAGCACGTCCACCGAGCGCCAGTTGCCCGGCCCGCCGCGCTGCGTCTGCCACGTGTTCAGCAGCCCGAAGCGCACCGCCGTGGCGTTGGCCAGCGACTCCACCGCCTCATCGAACACCGGCAGATCGGTCTGCCGCACGCTCGAGTAGCCGTACCAGAGCAGGATGCTCGGCTCCACCAGGTGCCGCAGCCGGTGCAGGTCGAACAGCCGGCTCTCGACCGAGTTGTCAATCCGCTGGAACAGCGTGGAGATGCGCAGTCCCGCCGCGCCGAAGAACCGCATCGAGTCCGAGTCCTCCGAGAAGTTCTCGAACTCGTCATCGTACATGGTGAAGCGGCCCGCCACGAAGGGCGTCACGTCGAAGATGCCCACCTTGCCGGGCATGGACAGCTCGTGCCGGGTGTCGAAGCGGTGCAGGAATCGCGTGGGGTACCCCGCCGCCTCGAACAGGTCGGACGGCGAGGTCGTCCCCGCGAAGCGGAAGGGAATGCCGAAGGCGCTGGAGCGCACGCCCAGCTCCTCGGGCGTGTTGCGCTCGAAGGAAAAGCCCACGCGCGAGTAGCGGTACTCGCTGGAATACGTGAACCGCTCGCCGAAGATCGAGTCCCCGTACCGCCGGTACGTCAGTTCGGGCAGTTTCTCCACCTGCGCGGCCCGGCTGGCCAGCAGCCACGAGTTGGAGATGAAGTCATCCAGGTCGTACTTGGCCAGCACCGTCCAGGCGGTGTGGTCATCGAGGTTGCGAAGGTAGAAACTCGTCTCGTACTCGCGCCGCTCGTGGAAGTCGTCCTCGCGGAAGGTGGTGATGAACGTCTCATCCGAGATGAACGACGCCTGCGCCTGCATCACCAGGGTGGTGCTCAGGCGCATCTGGTGCTCCCACAGCGCCACGCCCCGCGGGCTGGAATCCTGATCGACCTCCCGCCCCGCGGAGGTCTTGTCGATGCCGTCATCAATCATGCCGTAGAGGTCGATCACCCCCGCCGTGTCGGTGAAGTCGTACTCGAACTTCACGCCCGCGCCCACGCCGCGCTTGGTGAAGGCGTCCAGCTCCAGTTCGATGTCCGTGCCCTCGACCGGCTCGCGCCCCAGCAGCGAGTACAGCCCCCACGCGGTCTTGATCTCCACGCCGTTGTTGTTGCTCGTGCCGATGCTGGCCGAGCGCAGCGGCACATCGCGCAGGGTGCCGCTCAGCCGGGGCCACCACAGGATCGGCACGCCGCCGATCCGCATGGTGTTGCCGCGGCTGTCCACGTGCGTCTCGGTGAGCGGCTCGCCCGTGTCCGCATCCTGCGAGCGGCGGCGCGTCACCACCGCGTCCCCCGACCCCAGCGCCAGGTGCGGCGTGAAGAACTCGCTGGTGGAGACGACCGTCTTCTTCGCCCGCCACTGGTCGCGCGACAACTGGTGCATCTCCCGCGCCCGCGCGTAGATGGTCGTCCGCAGGTTGGCGGAGTACATCTTCACCACGCCATCCATCACGATGGCCCGCTGACCGGCCACATCGTAGTAGATCTGGTCGCCGCGCACCGTGTAGTTGCCGTCGGTGGCGACCACGTTGCCCTCCAGGTAGATGCCGCGCACGAAGTCCGCCTCCGCCGCCAGGTTGGGCAGGTCGCGCAGCGGACCGGGCTTCGTGAAGATCACCGCCCGCTCCGCCGACAGCGTCAGCCGCGAATACTCGGCATCATCCTTGTCATCCGAGTATTCCACCATCACCAGGCCCGTGGCGAGAATCACGTTTTCCACCTCGCCCGACTCAACCTCCACCTGCCCCGCCGACACGCTGATGCGCCCGGACGGATCGAACAGCGGCAACTGCGGGTCCACCGGCAGCTCGATCTCATCCCGCAGGTCCGGCAGCGTCTCCGGCGGCACGCCGCCGGGCACGAGCGGCGGCATGGTCGCCCGCGCCGGGGCTTCCGTCTGCGGGCGCTGCGCCAGCGCGGGCGTCGTGGACACCAGGCGCCGGATGTGATCCGCCAGCCGCGCCTCGCCCGCCCGCACGATCGGCGCCGCGCTGCGCCGCTCGCGCATCGAGGCCGCCTGCAGCGTCACCGCCCCACGGGCCGAGCCGGTCACCAGCAGCCGGTCGCCCGTCACGCCCAGCCCCGCCCGCTTGCCGGGGTCCACCACGCGGTCGAAGTAGATCGCCACCTGGTTGATCAGCCCCCCCGCGCTGTCCATGCGGTTGAGCCAGACCACCGCCTCGCCCGCCTCGAACTGGTGCCCGGCGATCGTCACCCGCACATCGCCCGCCAAGTGCAGCCGCTTGGTGTCATCCACCTCCCACGCCTGGGCGCTGAAGGCGGCGAAACGCATGTCGCCCGCCAGCGGCTCCACCGGCAGCACCACGCCGCTGAGCCGGTCGCCCGTGATGCGGATCGTCTCCTGCCCCCCCACGCGGACCGACAGGGCGCCGCACCACGCCGCCACCATCACCAGCAGACCGGCGGCCCACCAACGCGACATGACCTGGGTTCCATCCACGGGGCCCATGATACCGACCGGCGCGACCAGCCACAAGGAAGACGGGCGGGCGGAGCCGCCGACGGAAGGCGAGCCGCAGAACCGGAGCGCCGGAGAACAGGCACTCGATCCACCGATGAACACGGATGAGCACGGATGGTCAGAACTCAGAGATCATGCTCTGAATCTCCGTTCATCGGTGTTCATCCGTGGACTCCCCCCGGTTTCCGGACGCGCCGTGGCGTGAGAGGGGGCGCTCCCTGAGCGAGCCGCGACCACCCGTGAGCGAGCCGCGACCATCCGTGAGCGAGCCGCGACCATCCGTGAGCGAGCCGCGACCGTGAGGGAGCGGTCGGCCCGCGCCGCCAGGTGGGGGGCCCGCGCCGTGGCGTGGAGGGGGCGCTCCCTGAGCGAGCCGCGACCATCCGTGAGCGAGCCGCGACCATCCGTGAGCGAGCCGCGACCATCCGTGAGCGAGCCGCGACCATCCGTGAGCGAGCCGCGACCGTGAGGGAGCGGTCGGCCCGCGCCGTGGCGTGAGAGGGGGCGCTCCCTGAGCGAGCCGCGACCATCCGTGAGCGAGCCGCGACCGTGAGGGAGCGGTCGGCCCGCGCCGCCAGGTGGGGGGGCCGCGCTGCGCCGTGGGGGGGCCGCGCCGTGGCGTGGGGGGGGCCGCCATCTTGCAAAGTCCCCGCGCGCCTTGTAAAGGGAACGCGCCTTGAACAAGGGAACGCTTCCCTTGAACGGGGGAAGGAAGGACTTTGCAAAGGGAGCCGTTCCCTTGAACGAGGGAGCCGTTCCCTTGAACGGGGGAACCGTTCCCTTGAACGAGGGAGAGCGGGACTTTGCAAAGGGAAGGAGGGACTTGAACGTGGCGCGCGGGGACTTTGTCGTGGCGCGCGGGGACTTTGCAATGGGAGAGCGGGACTTTGCAAAGGGAACGCGGGACTTTGCAATGGGAGAGCGGGACTTTGCAAGATCAGCGGTGGGCGGATGCGCGGCCCGTGGGGATTGTGCGGGTTGTTCGGGCGCACGGACTGCGCCGCCGCCGGATGGTGCGGGTTGTGCGGGGGCGGGCGGGGGCTGGCTGGCTGCGCGGGTTCAACCACCGGCGGGACGCCGGGTGCGCCGGGTTCGCGGCTGGGCCGTCAGGGGCGCGGTCAGCCGCTCGTATTGCTCGAAGAGGTACTCGAAGCGTCGGGAGAGGGACCACATCTGCTCGCGACGCGACACCGGCTTGAAGGAGCCCGGCTCTGGCCCTACCGTCCGCCGATGGCCAAGGCCGATCCCGAACTCGCTGCGTGTCGCCTTGCGCGGTTGAAGATTGGCCAGTTCAACCCCAGAGCGGTCATCCCCTGCGGCTGCACCGTGGCGCACGTGTGCGCCGCGATGAACGACTTTCTCGACTTTCTTGAGTTCATCAACAGGCAGTTGAACACCAAGGGCCTTCCACGCCTCGAATCGTTCCTGATGCCAGCGAATTTCAGCAGCATCGTCGGCGAGTTCATGACCACCACGATCCCCAGGCACTGCCCGATGCTGGTGAAGAACCGCTACCACAACGGACATCCCGACCTGCTCCCGGCGGGCAAGTACTCCGGCGACGCCCAACTTCATGCGCCGGAGGGGATCGAGATCAAGGGATCGCGCTACATCAGGGGTTGGCAGGGGCACAATGCCGAGGATGTCTGGCTGATGGTGTTTGTGTTCGACGCCAACCGGATCACCGATGCTCATCGCGGCATCGCTCCCAGGCCGTTTCGGTTTCTCAAGGTGGTCGGAGCCAGGTTGAGCGCGAGCGACTGGCAGTTCTCGGGCCGGTCCGAAACAAGCCGACGCACCATCACGGCGAGCGTGAAGCCATCGGGTTTCGCCAAGATGGAGGCGAACTGGATTTATCGCGCGATCGACGCTGCAGCGGGCGCGGATTGAAAGAGCAGTTCCTCCGAATGGGCGCCGACGAGCCGATCTGACGTGGGGACGTGCAGCCGCGCCAGACGCGGGACCGCGTGTCGTGCCAACTCGAAGAACGCTTGATCCCGTTCGATGCCGACCGCGCTGACGCCAACAGCATTGGCGGCGGCGATTGTCGAGCCCCCGCCCATGAATGGATCGACCACCACGCCTTGGCCCAGCGGAAGCGCGGCATACACCAATCGCCGCATGAGCGACTGGGGCTTGAGACTGGGGTGATCCGCGATGTCGCGCTCCAATCGAGGGGTGCGCTCACTCAGGATCACGTCCTCGAATGGCTTGTCGTTGAGGTATCGGCGCAGGCCGCCGGTCTGAAACTCTCGCAGGCAATCGCTCACGCGCATTCCGGGGCGCAGCGGCTTGCGGAGGATGCCCCATGGTTCGTAGCACCCCTTGGCCATCGAACACACGCCGCTGAACTCGGTTTCCGCGTTCTTGGGGCGGTCGCCGCCGCGCAGCGTGCGCACCAGTCGGATGATTTCACCTCGGAACTCCAACCCGCTCTCGACGAGAGCCCCGAACACGAGTTGTGAGACAAAGGCGTTGGTCGCGATGAACACGTGCCCGCCTGGCCGCAGCGCGGTGGCCGCCAATGCGGCCCATTCGACGAAGAACGCGCGCAGGCGTGCTCGCTCCGCGGGATCGAGCGCCGTGAAACGTGGAAGGGGCTGGCGGTTGCTGCCATCAAAGGAAGGCGGGATTCGCCAGATCCCGCCTTTTCCGTTGGCGCGTTTCTCCAACTGATCGCTGTCATACTCCTTCACGCCGTAGGGCGGATCGGTGACAATCGCATGAATCGAATCTTTCGGAACCCGCCGCAGCCATTCGAAGCAATCCGCGTGGATCAGACGCGATGCGCCGACCTCGACAGTGGGGAAGCCGAATGTGAACTGGGCGGTCATTCTGTTGGTCGCTGGCCCGGGCATCGCCCGAGGATAGTTCCGAATACGGGACTAGTCAAGTGTGTTTTCGGCGAGGCGTGAGAGCAAGGTTGAGCGTCTTGCAGAGTTGTTCGAGGTTGCCGCCTGACAGGTCGCGCTTTCCTGCGAGAAAGTCATACACGGCGGTTTTGCTCACGCCGCTCTCCTGGACAAGGCGGTACTGGGTCCACTTCCTGCGGTCGAGTTGGGCGAGGATCGCTTCACGGAACATCAGCGCCGCCATTGTACGGCTGAACGCGAAGCGAAGAATCACGGCAGGAAGGGTGGACTCGTGCGGCGTGTGCTCGGCGATCAGGGTTCCGGGCCAGAGCAGGTCGATGAACTCGTAGGTGCCCCGGATGGTGGCGACGGGGGCCTCGAAGGAGGCGACCATGCGGCGGCTGACGCCGAAGCAGCGGAAGAACTCGTTCCAGAACGACTGGGCGTCGCCCCGCTCGCGGGTTGCGCCGGCCCACTCACGCGAGAAGGCGATGGCGTTCTGGCGGATTTCGCTCCAACTCAGGGGCATGGTCGCAGAGTGTACCGCAACGTTCGGGGTGGAGCGTGGGGTGCCTGCGCGTCCGGCGCGGGCGTGACCATGCCGCGCTCGCGCATTCCGCTGCTGAAGGCCGCGTAGACGGGGCGGGTGGTCATGGCCGAGCGGCCTGTTCCGGGTCGCGGGGGGATGATGTCTCGGGCCGGTTGCTCTCACCCCGCCGCGAACATGGCCTCGATGAACTCGTCCGGGTCGAAGGGCTCCACGTCGGCGGGCGTTTCGCCCACGCCGACGAGTTTGACGGGCACGCCCAGTTCATCCTGGATGGCCAGCACGATGCCGCCCTTGGCGGTGCCGTCCAGTTTGGCGAGGAAGATGCCGGTGACCTGGATGTGCTCCTTGAAGCGGCGGGCCTGCGCGATGCCGTTCTGCCCGGCGGTGGCGTCGATCACCAGCAGCGCTTCGTGGGGGGCGCCCGGAATTTTCCTGGCGACCACGTTGCGGACCTTCTCCAACTGCCGCATGAGGTTGATGTCGGTGTGCAGACGCCCGGCGGTGTCGATGAGCAGCACGTCCACCTTGCGGGCCAGGGCGGCGTCGATGGCGTCGTAGACCACGGCGGCGGGGTCGGCCCCGGCGGCGCCCTTCACGATGTCAACGCCCAGCCGCTGCGACCAGATTTCCAGCTGCGCCACCGCGCCGGCGCGGAAGGTGTCGGCGGCGGCCAGCAGCACGCTCCGTCCCTCGTCCCGCAGCGACTTGGCGATCTTGGCCACGCTGGTGGTCTTGCCCGCGCCGTTGACGCCGGCGACCAGGACCACGGTGGGCGGCGTGGACGCCACGGCGATGCCGCGCGGCGTGCCGGCCCAGCGGGCTTTGAGCTTCGATTTGAGGAACTCGATGGCGTCCTCGCCGCGGGAGACTGTGCCGGAGCGGAACTCGCGGCGCAGTTCATCCACGATCTGCCGCGTGGCGTTCACGCCCACATCGGCGGTGATGAGGCGGGTTTCGATCTCGTCGATGAGTCCTTCGCTGAGCGACTTGCCGAAGAGCAGGCCGCGCAGGCCGCCGCCGAGGGCCTCGCGGGTGCGGGCCAGCCCCTTCCTGATCGCTCCGATGGTCTTGCGGAACAGGCCCATGCGTGCTCACGTGCCCGTGACGGCGTTGGGCGCGGTTCGTTCGGTGCGGTGCAGTTTGTCGAGCACGCCGTTGATGAAGAGGTGGGACTTGTCGGTGCTGAACTCCTTGGCGAGCTCCACGGCCTCGTTGATGGCGACCTTGGGGGGCACCCCGCCGTGCGTCATCTCGTACCAGGCCAGACGCAGGATGCAGCGGTCGATGACCGGCTGGCGATACGTGGGCCATTCGGGGGAGAGGGCGGCGACGGCGGCATCCGCCTCGGCGCGGAACTCCCACGCCAGGGTGGCGAGGTTGAGGCCGGCCTGGTGGGTTTCGGCGTCGCCCTGCGATTCGCCGAGCGACGCCAGCACGAGGTCGGGCTGGTCGGCCCGGCCGGCGTCGAACTGGTAGAGCGCCTGCAGGGCGCAGCGCCGGATCTGTCGCTGGGGGCCCATGTCAGGCGCCCCCCTGGGCGGCGCGGGCCAGTGACGCCTCGCGGATGGCGTGGATGGTGGACGCGGCGTCGAGGGCGGCGGTCATGGCCTCGGCGCCCTTGTTGCCGCGGGAGCCGCCGGCGCGCTGGCGGGCCTGCTCGAGGGTCTGGCAGGTGAGCACGCCGAGGGCGACGGGGGTGCCGTAGGACACCGAGAGCCGCATGAGGCCATCGCTGACGGCGTGGGCGATGTACTGATCGTGGGTGGTCTCGCCGGTGATGATGCAGCCGAGCGCGACGAGGGCGTCCACCTCGCCTTCATCGAGCACGGCGGCGGCGATGACCGGCAGTTCGTAGGCGCCCGGCGCGTGGAAGAATCGCAGATCGGCGGGGTCGCCTCCCGCGGCCGCGAAGGCGGACTGCGCCCCGGCGCGCAGGGACTCCGTCACATCCGCGTGATAACGGCTGACGATCACCGCGACCCGAAGGCCGGCGGCGGAGGCCTGGTTGGCGACTGGGGCGTGCGACACGGCGTGCTCTCAGGGAAGTCGGGAGTGTAGATGGATCGGTGGGGGGTTTCCATGCGGGGGAGCGCGGTCAGCCGTGAGCCAACAGCCGTTGGGCAAGAGCCGTCAGCCCAGGGCCGCATCTCGCTCGATCTGTGCGCCGCCGGGGTACCATCCGGCGTGCGCGCGTTGACTCGACGCATTCTGACGGCGATCCAGCTCACGCGGCTGACGATGGCGTTTGGCGCGGTGGCGGACGTGTGGCTGGTGATTCTGCTCTCCCGCGCCCTGGCGTCGGAGGGGGATGCGATCCCCGTGGTGTCGATGCCGCTCGTCTCGGCGCTGGCGCTGGGCGCGGTGGTGGCGGTGGGTCTGTTCGCGTACGGCGCGTCGCTGAATGATGTGCTGGACGCGCGGCACGACAGCGCGTTCAGCCCGGAGCGGCCGATCCCGGCGGGTCGCATCCGGGCGGGGCAGGCCATCGTGGTGACGGTGGGCGCGCTGCTCATCGCCATCCTGGCGGCGCAGGCGATGGGGCTCCTGTCGCTCCAGATGACGCTGCTGACGGCGATGGGAATCCTGTTCTACAACGCGGCGGGCAAGTTCATTCCCGCGGCGGGGATGATCTCCATCGGGCTCATCCACGCGGTTCACATGTTCATCCCCAACGCGGAACTGGGATTCACCTGGCCCGCGTGGCTGGTGATGACCCACGCCATGGCGATCGCGTACGGGTCGCATCTGCTGGAGGGGAAGAGGCCGCGCATCTCGCGCCATGCCGCCGCGGTCATTCTCGGATCATGGATGACGTGGAGCGGGGCGATCATCGGACTGGGCTTCTGGCGGGAAGGGGCCTGGCCCGACCGGGCGTCGGCGGTCAACGTGCTCTGGCCGGCTCTGGCGGTGGTTGGATTCATCGCGGTGGCCCGGTGGAAGACGATCGGCGTCAGCGGAGCCGTGGCGGCGGAGAAACTGCGCCGGTACGGCGCCATGTGGCAGGCGCTGTATGGAAGCGCGTGGCTGCTCATGCTGGACCTGCGAACGCAGGCGGTGTGGCTGGGCGCCTTCGCCGTGCTGGGGTTCAGCGGCATGACCATCATCAAGGAGGTCGCGGGGCAGGCGGCGCGCCGGGACGAGTTCCGGGAATAGTACGGAAACCCATGTCTGTCGACTATTTACGACTGCCGCCAGGTCCGGGCGTCCGGGTTGTCCCCTCCTGGTGCGAGTCCCTCGGATCGTGCGTCCATGAACGGGTTCACCACGGGGGAGAATTGTTCTTGCGTGATTCGAAAACACCAGTAGAATACAAGCGTGTAGGGCGGGCTTGTGGGGTGTTCCTCGAGCTGCAAAGCCCTGGGAGACGTGAGAGGAGAATCAAACATGAGACGATTTGCAGGAGCCGCCTTGGCCGTGGCGGCGGTGGCGTTTGGCGCCCAAGGGCAGGTTCCGGGCGTGGAGTTTGCCGCGCCGGGCTCTTCCTTCAGCGGTGACAATGGGCCGTGGACCTTGGGCTGGTCGTTCCGGGTGAACAATGCTCCCATCAACGTGACTCACCTCGGGTATTACGACCATGATGGCAACGGCCTGGGGCAGTCACATGATGTCGGTCTGTGGGACATCAACGGCAACCTGCTGGCCTCGCTGACGGTGCCCGCGGGCACGGCGGCCCCGCTCACCGGGCACTTCCGCTACGTTCAGCTGAGTTCGGCGGTGGTGCTCGCCGCGAACCAGTCCTATGTCATCGGCGGCGTGTCGGGCGGACAGGGTGGCAACGACTTCTACACCTTCAACACCACCGGTTTCACCGTCATTCCTGAGATCACCTTCACCGGCGACCGCTGGGTCGGGGGCAACATTCTGACCTTCCCGACGCAGATTTCCGGCGTGGCCAACGGTTTCTTCGGCGCCAACTTCATGCACGGCGAGATTCCCGCTCCTGGCGCCCTGGCCCTGCTGGGCGTGGCTGGCGTGGTGTCGCGTCGGCGTCGACGCGCCTGATTCGCGCCTGTCGTTCCTTGGCGAGAAGCACCCCGGGACGCCCCTCGGCGTCCCTTTTTCATTGACGCGGAGGCGTCTCAACGACAGCGGTCCTCCCCGCCGCGATGACCGAGAATGATGTTGCCACCACGCGACACCGGGTGAACCGACCGCTCGAACGGGTCGATGAATGGAGGTCGATTCCCAACGAGATGGCAGGGATGCTTCATGGCGTCGTCTACCCAGCCCACGGCTCGCGTGTTGATCGTCGATGCGGAGACGCTTGTCGGCGATGCGTTGGGGGGCTTCCTGCGAGAATCAGGTTATCAGACGGACGTGACATCGTCAGCGGAGACCGCCCTCGATGTCATCCGACGCACCCGGACCAGTCCGCATTCCGTGGAGCCGTTCGCCGTCGCGGTGATCGACCTCAACCTGCCGGGGATGAGCGGCATGGAGCTGATCCGCCGACTGCGCGAGGAGGCGCCGGAGATCGTTCCGCTGGTCACGACCGGCTACGGCACGATCGAATCCGCGGTCGAGGCCATCCGGCTGGGCGCCAGCGACTACCTGCTCAAGCCGCTGGTCGATGCCGAGTTCCTGATCGCGGTCGAGCGGGCGCTGCGCCAGCACGCCCTGCTGGCGGAGAACAGCCGGCTCCGAAAGCAACTGGATGCCCGACACGGGCTGGATGGCATCGTCGGACAGGATCCGCGCATGCGGCGCATCTTCGACCTGGTCGAGGCCGTCGCGCCCACGCGCACCACCGTGCTGATGAGCGGCGAGTCCGGCACGGGCAAGTCGATGATCGCCCGCGCGATTCATCAGCGTTCGCCTCGCCGAGACAGGCCGTTCGTGGAGATCGCCTGCGGGTCAATCCCGGAAACGCTGCTGGAGAGCGAACTCTTCGGGCACGTGAAGGGGTCGTTCACGGGGGCGCACGCGGACAAGCCGGGACGCTTCCTGGCGGCCAACGGCGGAACGATCTTTCTGGATGAGATCAACTCGGCCTCTCCCGCCATGCAGCTCAAACTGCTGCGCGTGCTGCAGGAGAAGCGGTTCGAGCCGGTCGGGTCGTCCGAGACGGTCGAGGTGGACGTGCGGGTGATCCTCGCCAGCAATCAGCCGCTGGAGGAGCTGGTGGCGCGAGGGGAGTTCCGGCAGGATCTGTACTACCGCATCAACGTGGTGATGGTGGAGGTGCCGCCGCTGCGAAGTCGAGCCAGCGACATTCCGCTGCTCGCCGCGCACTTTCTGGAGCAGTTCGCACGGGATGCCGGTCGCGAGGTCGTCGGCTTCACCGACGAGGCGATGAACGCGCTGCGTGGCTACGCGTTCCCCGGCAACGTGCGGGAACTGCAGAACATCATCGAGCGCGCCGTGGTGCTCTCACGGTCGGCGCGGGTTCAACTGGACGACCTGCCGCCCAACGTGACGGGTGAGGCGCCTCGTTCCTTCACGTTCCCAACCGAGCCATACCAGCCCATGACGCTGGAGGAAGCGCTCCGGGAGCCGGAGCGGCGAATCATCCTGGCGACGCTGGAGCACAACGCCTGGAATCGACAGCGCACCGCCGACGTGCTGGGCATCAACCGCACGACGCTCTATAAGAAGATGAAGCAGCTGGGGCTGGACGAGTTCCGCGCCGCCGCAGGTTGACGCGGCGGGAAGGGCGGAGATCAGGGGCGTGCGGCGAGTCGATCGGGACGGCCATCCTGCGGCTTGTCGGGCGGCACGCCGAGGTACGCCAGGGCCTCGTCCATCACGTCGCGCACCGCCGGTCCCGCCACCACGCCGCCGTAGTGTCCGCGCGAACGATCCGGGTCGTCGATCACGCACAGCACGACGAGACGCGGCTGCTCCAGCGGCGCGCCGGCGATGAAGCTGGAGACGTAGCGGTCCTCGTAGTAGCCGCCGCCGTCCTCCTTCTTGCGGGGCAGCTGGGCGGTGCCGGACTTGCCGAACAGCGTGTACCTGGTGGACTGCGACTCGCGCCCCGTGCCGTCGGTCATCACCTTGCCCATGATCCGGCGCGTGAGGCGGGCGGTCTCGGGCTTGATCGGGGCTCGCAGCAACGGGGCGCGGAGTTCGTCATCGTTGACCGCGGTGAGGCGCAGCTCGGGAATCATTCCGTCGCAGGCGAACGCCGCGAAGGCCTGCACCATCTGCAGCGGGGTGACGCTGATTTCATGGCCGTACGCCACCGAGGTCTGGGTGTAATGCCCCCAGTTCCTGGGCGTGGTGACGATGCCGATCGATTCGCCCGGCAGCCCCGCCCCGGTCTTGCGACCGAATCCGAACGAACGGACCGCTTCCTGCATCTCCTTCTCGGTCATGCGCTCGCCAACGATGGCCATGCCGCTGTTCATCGACTTGACGAGCACTTTCTCCCACGTGGACGGGCCGTAGTAATGCGCGTCGCGGATGCGCCGGCCCCGGCTGGTGACGTACGGCGCGCCGGAGGGCGTAGGGAGCACCTCATCCAGGCGCGCCCGTCCGTGCTCCGTGGCCACGGCCCAGATGAACGGCTTGAACGTCGAACCGGGTTCGTAGGGATCGGTGGCGCAGCGATTGCGTCCCAGCGAGGGGTGAATCTCACGGGCCGGGTCGGTCGTGACCTCCTTCCAACCGGGACGTTTCCGCAGGATGTCGCACATGGCGAGAATCTCGCCTGTCGCCGGATCGAGCACCACCATTCGCCCACCGCCCGCGTTGTACTGCTCCACCGCCTGGCGCAGCCGACGTTCGGCGATGTCCTGAATCGTCAGGTCGATGCTCAGACGCACGGACTCGCCGTCGTTTCTCGGGCGTATGCCGGCGGGCTCGATCCAGAGTGGCTGCCCCCGGGCGTCCTTGAGGTAGGTGAGCCGACCGTCCTCGGGGATCATGCGGCGGTTGAAGCGGTGCTCCATGCCCGCCAGCCCGGTGTGCTCGAAGCCGACCATTCCGACCACCAGGGAGCCGACGCCCTCGTTGGAGTACTCCCGCACCAGTCGCGGCTCCAGCCCCACGCCGCGCAGGCCCGCCTGTCGCACCACCTCGACCTGTTCGTCGTTCAACAGATGGCTGATGACGACGTAGCGCGAGTCGGCGCGATCCAGAATCGTCCGGTCGTACGCCGCGGGGTCGCCCCCGATCAGGTGGGCGAGATCGACGGCGATGGTCGTCAGATCCTGCACTTCCTTCGGGTCCACGAAGAGCCGGTAGCCGATGCGGCTGGTGGCGATGATGCGCCCTTCGCGATCGACCAGATCGCCGCGACGAGCCAGTTCGGGGCGAGTGGCGAATGGCGCACCGGCCGCCCCGTTCAGTCGCGGGTCGGGATGGATTTTCAGCACCGCAACGCGGATGAACAGCCCCGCGTAGACCGCGATGAGCAGGACGGCCAGCCCCAGGCCGACGCGGACGATGCGCGTTCCCTGTTCCGCCTGATCGCCGGGCGATGATTGAGTCGTGTTCATGGGCCGGCTTCTCGTTGATCCGACGCCTGTGCGGCCGCGACTGTCGCGGGCGGGTGCACCACAGATGGTCGCTGCGGGTGCAGCATGAGGGGAAGCCACGACTGCCCGCTCCGCTTGGCGGCTTCACGCAACCGGCTGGGGCTGCAATGCCGCGCAACTTCGGCCCGCAGGCGCCAGGCGCCGCGCTCCTGTTCGGCGAGACGCTTATGCGTCAGGGACATGCGATGAGCGGTCTCAATGCGCTGCTGCCGATTCACCAGCAGGGCGCAGCCCAGCACGCCGAACACCACGAGAATGACGAGGATCTTGGCGAACATGGCATCGGACCGGGTGGACGGATCATGTCAGGTGTTGGGCACGCGGATGACCGTTCCCGCCGTGACGTTGTCGGGGTTCTTGATCACGTCCTTGTTCAGGTCCACGATCTCGCGCCACCGATGCTCCGAGCCGAGCAGCCGCTTGGCGATCCGCGAAAGCGTTTCACCCGGCTGCACGGTGTAGGTGCGGTGTCCGCCCGCCGGCTGAGCCCCGCCCGGCGTGTTGCCGGCGCCGGCGGCCCCGGCGCCGCTTCCCGACGGCTGACCGGGGCTGACCGACGTCCCGGTGATGCCAAGCAGTTCTTCCTTGGAAGGCAGCCGGATCGTCACGCCCGCCGGGACGACGTCCGGATTGGGAACGCGATCCTTGTTGAACTGGGCCAGCAGCTTCCAGAGCTTTTCATCGCCGTATTCGCGCCGGGCGATGGCGGCCAGCGTCTCCTTCGGCTTGATGGTGTGCCACTTGTACGACTGGGGCAGCGTGGCGCCGCCGGACCCGCCGGCGGGCGGCAACTGTCGATTGAGCTGATCCGGTCCCGGCATGAGAATCGTGCCCGGCCCCGGGTTCGAACCGGCGGCGCGGGAGGCGCTTGCGTCACTCCCGCCCAGGTGACTCTGGTTCCCCGCCATCGGACCCGGGCGCAGACGAAGACCCTCCGCCTCCGGCCGCTCGATCGGGGCGTAGTCGGGCGTCAGCAGCCGGTGGTCCTCCAGCCGGCCGGGCGTGAGCGAGGCCTCCTCCGCCTGCAGCGCGGCGTTCTGCTGCCGATTGGCCGCCGACAGGTGGTCCGACACCAGAATGCCGACCACCAGGACCAGACCGAAACCGATGATGAGGGCGAGTTTGTTCTCTCGGGTCATGTCGAACAGCATCCATGCGTTCGGCCGCCGGCCACCTCCGTGACGAGCGACGTTGTCTGAACCTGCGATCCGGCTCCACTCGGATCGACGCATCCTATCCGCCAGTCAGCGCGACGCCAGTCCGTGGGTCACGCGAATGACTCTCAACTTGGCCGAGCGCGCCCGAGGGTTCGCACGGACCTCCGATTCCTCCGCGGTCACCGGCTTCCGCGTGACGGCTTCAGCCAGCGACCGCTTCACCAGCCCGCTGAAGGACTGCTTGACCAGCCGGTCCTCCAGCGAATGAAACGAGATCACGCCGACGCGAGCCCCGGTCGCCAGCCACGAGTCGCCCCCGACCGCGGCTGATTCCTCGATGGAGCGCAGCAGCGACTGCAGCGAGGCGAGTTCGTCATTCACCAGGATTCGCAGCGCCATGAACGTCCGCGTCGCCGGATCGACTCGCGAGGTTCGTGCCCTCGGGCCATACGCCTCCCTCACCAGCCGCGCCAGCGCCGTGGTAGTGTCAATCGACTCCCGCAGCCGACTCTGTGCAAGTTTTCGAGCGATTCGGCGGGCGTACGGGTCTTCGCCGAGGTGGTAGATCACGTCGGCAATTTCCGCCTCGCCGGCCCGCGCCAGCCATTCCGCGGCAGAGATGCCGCGCGTGCGGTCGAAGCGCATGTCCAACGGCCCATCCGCGCGGAAGCTGAACCCCCGCGCCGGGTCGTCCATCTGCGTGCTGGCGAAGCCGAGATCCGCCAGCACCACGTCCGCCCGCCAGCCGAGCCGCTTCACGTGTTCAGGCGCTCCCGCGAACGAGGCATGCAGTGTTTCGACCGTGACGTCAGGAACCTCTCGGCGCACGCGCTGAGCCGCGAAGGCGAGGTTGTCGGCGTCAAGATCGACCAACAGGAGGCGCCCGGCGGGTGGCGCCGCGGCGCTCGATGTCGTTCCCACCGCGTGAGCTGCCTCCCCCGTGATGCGAGCCGCCAGGGCCGCCGCGTGCCCGCCCCGTCCGGCGGTGCAGTCCACCACCGTGTCGCCCGGCCGCGGGTCAAGCAGGCGCAGAACCTGCGCCATGAGGACGGGGGTGTGATGCAGCCGGGATGCCGGGTCGCCCGTGTTGACGGGCTGCTCGGAATGAGGATCACGCACGATGGACGATATCCGCAGAACCCCTCCACGGCCCGGCGCGGCCCGCATCGTCTCAGTAATCGCGTCGGCAGAAGACCCACGCGGCCAGCAACAGCAGCACCACTTCAAACGCCACGGACGAACCGACGATCATCCAGGGCGACCGGGCGTCGAGCGCGGCCTCCATGCGGCGCGAGACCTCCGCTTCCTGACGACGGTTGCCAAAGCCGCTCCCGCTGCCGCGTCCGGCATCGCCGGTTCCCATCGTCATGTCGCCCCGCAGCATGGCGAGGATGCTGTAGCCGTCCTTATCCTTGAGCCAGCGCGAGACCAGCCCGGTGGTTTCCTGCGTCTTGGGCAGGGTATTGAGCACCCAGCGGATGGGCGTATGCCACGCGATCAGGCGCGACTCGATGCGACGGGCGTCGTCGAGGGCCGCCTGTTCCTGGTCGCGCGACGCCGTGAGCGTGGCCCGGCGCGGGTCATCCGCCGGAGTGCTGGCGGCGTCGAGCGCGGCAAGGGACTGATTCCAGGTGTCCACGCGCTGCTGCGCCTCCTCGGCCTCCACCTGCGCCAGCAGGCGGAACTGGAAGAGCGATCCCTCCGCGGTCTGGATCGTCCACAGCCCGAACCAGAACAGCAGCGTCAGCAGCAGGGCCGCCAGCGCGGAGCGCGTGACCACCGCCACCAGCGTGTTGAACGCGAACAGGTAGCTGAACACCAGCGTCACCATGGGCACGGCGGCGAAGATCAGCCAGTTCCACTCGCCCAGACGCACCCCCACGCACAGAAAGACGCCGGTGCAGAACACCAGCATCTGCAGCAGCACGAAGAGCAGCCCGGTGATGTACTTGAACGCGAAGAGCCGAAGCCGCCCGATGGGCTTGGACAGCATCAGGTCGATGGCGCCGCCGGCCATGAAATCCGGGAAGATCGTAGTGGTGGAGATCAGCGCCAGGATGATGGCGATCCAGGCCAGCCACAGGTTGACCACGAAGTCGGAGAAGATGCCGAGGTACAGGGCGCGCGACCAGCGCGTCTCGCTGTTGATGAACTCGCTCTCGATATGCCACGCGCCGTACAGCATCGACAGCCCCGACGGATCGAAGCCGATCGACCCGTACACGGCCACGAACAGCCCGGACAGCACGAGCGTGACCCAGAAGAGCTTCTTGGAGTTGAGCTCTCGATAGGCGTCGGCCAGCATGGCGGTGAACTGGATCATGCGGCGCCTCCCGCAGAAGGCGCGCTTGTGGGCGGGGCGCTTGTGGGGGGGGCGCTTGTGGGGGCCGCCGCCCCCGGTTTGTGCGCCTTGCCCGTCGCCGGGTCGATCACCGCCCGCATGAACAGGTCCTCCAGCGACTCGCGCACCGGACGGATCGAAACGATCGTCACCTCGTCGATGCGCAGCTGGTCGATGATCGGCTGCACCGGCTCCGGGTCGGCCCCGTGGATGATGAGGGTGCTGCGGCCGTTGTCGCCGGGGCGCACATCGATCCGCTTGTGGCCGCGCAGGCGCTCGGGCACCTCGCCGTGGATGACGATCTCGTAGCGCTGGCTGTCGCGCGTCAACTCATCCAGCGTGCCCTGCTGCACCACCTTGCCCTGCACAAGGATGGCCACGCGGTCGCAGACCATCTCCAGTTCCGAGAGCAGGTGGCTGTTGAGGAAGATGGTCTTGCCCTCGCCGCGCAGCCGGACCAGCAGGTCGCGGATTTCGCGGCGGCCCACGGGATCGACGCCATCCGTGGGCTCATCCAGCAGGACGAGCTTGGGGTCGTTGATGAGCGCCTGGGCCAGCCCCACGCGCTGCATCATGCCCTTGGAATAGGCGGAGATCTTCTTGTGCTGCCAGTCCTTCATGCCCACCAGTTCGAGCAGGTGATCGGCCCGGCTGCGACGCTGGGCGCGGCCGACCTTGGCCAGCGCGCCGTAGAAATCCAGCACCTGCCGCCCGGTGAGGTATCGGGGGAAGCGGTGATGCTCGGGCAGATAACCCACCTTCGCCAGCGTCCCCTTGTGGCCGATGGGACGGCCCAGCAGCGTGCCCGCAGCCCGCGTGGGGCGGACGACGGTCATCATGATCTTGACCAGCGTGGATTTGCCGGCCCCGTTCGGCCCCAGCAGCCCAAAGATCTCGCCGGGATGGACGCGCATCTCGATGCCCGCCAGGGCGCGCACCCTGCCCCGGTAGACCTTCTCCACGTGGTGGAGGTCGATGACGAATGACCCGCTGTCCGTCGCCACGAGGAATCTCCTGCGGTGCGGACGAGTGTATCGGAAAACGGGGGTTTGTGTTTCGGGCGGGGCGGCTGGGAGTCCACGGATGGAAAGGATGAATGCTTCAGGCGCGGACAATGAGCACCCTGACGCTGGAACTTATCTCAAGACCTCGAAAGGGACTCTGCCGCACAACCGTACAGCAGCAGGTGGTGCGGTGCTGCAATTCCGCGTGTGTTCTCGATGCGATCTCTGCGGTTTTGCGGTTCTGCGGTGAATCCGGGTTTTGGGATAGCTTCTACACTCCCCGCATGAAGCCCACGCTGCGCGACTTCATCGAGGAACTGGACCGGGCGGGTGAACTGCACCGCGTCCGCGTGCCGGTTTCGCCCATGCTGGAGATCACCGAGATCGCCGACCGCGTGAGCAAATCCCCCTGCGCCCGCGAGAGCGCATCGGCCCGCGCGTTTGACCCCGATCACGCCGGGTTTGGCGGCAAGGCCCTGCTCTTCGAGCACGTCGAGGACTGCGACTTCCCGCTGGCGATCAACGTGTTCGGATCGTACCGGCGGATGGAGATGGCGCTGGGGGTGGATCAATCGGGCGGCTTCGAGGCCATCGCCCGACGAATCGCCTCGCTCACCAGGCCGCAGCCGCCCTCGGGGCTGCGCGACATGATCGCCAAGGCGCGGGAGTTCCTGCCCCTGCTGCGCATCCCGCCCAGGCGCGTGCGGCGGGGCGTGTGCCAGGAAGTCGTGAAACTCTCCAGCCGGGGCGAGGTGGACCTGACGCGGCTGCCGCTGATCAAGTGCTGGCCGCTCGATGGCGATCCCGTCGCGGTGGGCTACGACATGACGCCGGAGCAGTCCCGCACCGCCGCCGGCAAGGGGCGGTACATCACCTTCGCGGGCATGCACACGATCCATCACGATGACCGCAACGCCCCCAAGCCCGCCAGCCACAACATCGGCATGTACCGGGCGCAGCTGGTCGACGCCACGCATCTCGTGATGCACTGGCACATGCACCACGACGGGGCGGCGCACTGGCGCTCGTGGAAGCGCGCGGGCGAGAAGCGCATGCCCATCGCCATCTGCTTCGGCGGCGAGTCGGTGCTGCCCTACGCCGCCACGAGTCCGCTGCCGCCGGGGCTGAGCGAACTGCTCATGGCGGGCTTCCTCAACGGGCGCGGCATTCCGCTGGTGCGGGCCAGGACCGTGCCTCTGTGGGTGCCCGCCAACAGTGAGATCGTGATCGAGGGCTGGGTGAGCACCGAGTGCGGCGGAATCGGGTGGGTTCCGCCGAGGAAGGCATCAAGGGATCAAGGCGTCGAGGGATCGAGGGAATCCGGATCGCCAAGTCACCAAATCGCCACATCACCAGATGATCTCGGCCCCGGCGCGGCGTTCGAAGGGCCGTTCGGCGACCACACGGGGTTCTATTCCCTGCCCGACCGCTACCCGATCGTCGAGGTCACCGCGGTGACGCACCGGCGCGAGGCGATCTTCCCGGCCACCATCGTCGGGCTGCCGCCGCAGGAAGATTACGCTATGGGCAAGGCCACGGAGCGCATCTTCCTGCCGCTTCTGCGCACGCTCATTCACGACATCGAGGACTATCACCTGCCGATGTTCGGCTGCTTCCACAACGGCGCCTTCGTGAAGATTCGCAAGCAGTACCCGCTGCAGGCGCGGCGGGTGATGCACGCCATCTGGGGCGCGGGCCAGATGGCGTGGACCAAGATGATCGTGGTGGTGGACGATGACGTGAACGTGCACGACGAGCAGGCGGTGCTGCGGGCCATGTTCGAGCACTGTCATTTCACGCGCGACGCGGAGATGGTGAACGGCCCGCTGGACATTCTCGACCACGCCGCCCCGCGCTTGGGTGCGGGCACGAAGATCGGCTTTGACGCCACGCGCCGCATGACCGGCGAGGAAGTGGGGGGGATGGGAATTGAGCCGCCTTCCCGGCCCGCGGGCGGCGCGAAGGAAGTCGCGCAACATCTTGGCGCCGATCGCGCCGCGGTCGCGCCCGACTTCGGCTTGGGGCGGCTGGTCTTCCTGGCCGCGCCCAAGCGCGGACCGGGTGACGGTCGGCGGGCGATCGAGCAGGCGTGGCGCGTCATTCCGTCGCCCGGCGCGGCGTTCGTTGTCGCCGTGGACGCGGGAACCGATCTCGACAACTGGGAGCGGGTGTTCTTCCTGCTCTGCGCCAACGCCGATCCGGGACGTGATCGCGTCGTGGAACTGAAGGAAGGCCGCCCCACCGGGCGCATCGGTTTCGACGCGACGACCAAGTTGCGGGGGGAGGCGGCCAATGGCGAGCCGACGCGCGACTATCCCCCGATTCTCGACATGGACGCCGCCATTCGCCAGCGCGTCGAACAACGGTGGCGGGAATACGGCTTCACCCGGTAGCGGGCCATGATCGCCCTGTGATCGCCGCGGTTCACCGCATCCCCGATTCGGCCCGTCCCTACGATTGACCGTGCCCATTCCTCTCCCGGTGCTGGTGCGAATCGCTGTCACCGCGGCGCTCTGCGCTCACGCCTTTTTCGTATACACGACCGCGCGGTGCCTGGCGCGGACCTTCGGATTCGATGTCGGCGTGCTCCTGCTGGGCATCGTCGTGACCACGGTGATGATGATTCCCTTCATCTGGGTCTACTGGATCGTGGATCTGCCGGACATCTGGCAGAAGCACCTGCGCCCGATCCGTCGCTGGCGGTCCAACCGATGCCCCGGCTGCGGGTACTCCCGAACCGGGGCGGCGTCAGCCGTCTGCCCGGAGTGCGGCGTCACCTGGACCGAGCCGCCTCCCTACCGGGTCGGGTGGCCCACGGTGAAGCGCTTCACGATCATCGTGCTGATCGCCCTCACGATCGGGACGGCGGCGGGCGAGATGCGCATCCTGCTGGATGAGCGGGCCTTTCTGCGCGAGGCGGAATCGGCGCCCGACGGCGTCGCCGCCCGCCCGCGAGGGTGGCCCAACGGCGGGCACTGGCTCTTCCACGACCCATTGCAGGGGCCCATCGCCGGCGACCGATCGTGGGGGGCTTCCACCGTCGTGCCAATGCCCTATCAACCCCACCGCGACGCCCACGATTCGCACCCGCAAGCGCCTTCCGAAGATCACGGCGAGTGAGTACGCTGGCTGCGGGTGGCCCGATGCCCGGGCATGAACAGGCGTGCGGAGGTCCGGGGGCCGGTTTTCAGGGAGTCTTCTCGTGACGGGACTCATTCATCGTTCGACGGTCACCGCGATGATTCTGGCCGTCGCGGGGGGCCTCACTTCACCCGCGGTGGCGCAGGGTCGGCCCCGGGATGTGGTGACGCAGCGCACCGCCGCCGTCATGGATGACCTGGTCAGGACCGGCGATCTGGAGCGCGCGGAGACGGAACTGGCGGCTCTCTTCGACTCGCTCATCGGCTACGCCGCCATCCGCGAGGTCGAGGCCTTCCGCGAGACGGCCTGTCACCTGCGACTGGTGCGTCAGCTCAAGGCGGCCGATCTCCAGTGGCCCATCGACACGATCACGTTCCTCAGGGACAACCCGACCTTCGCGCGGGCGCTGGCCTTCGCCGCCAGGCCGGACCAGGAGAAGATGAAGGAGGTCTACGCGCTGGTGGACCGCTTCCGCCAGGAGCGAGGCGATCGCGTGGAGAAGTACGCCAACCTCGCGGCGGCCATCTGCGTGGTGCATGACCGGCCGCTCCGGCGCAACTACAACGAGAATGTCGTCTCCGCGCCCGACCCCATCGCGCTCTTCGACTTCTTCCTCGCCAATGAGAAGCGCATGACGTTCGGCCTGACAGGCGTGCCCGCCGAACTGCTGATCTACGTGGTGGACGCTACGGCCTCCATCGAGGAGTTGCACTGGGCCGCCGCCAAGTACGCCGGCCACCCCGCCGTGGGCTCGCTTTTCTTCGACATTCAGTACGACTACGACCACTACCGCACCGGCGCGCCCAAGAAGAGCACGCAGGCGGGGTGGAACCTGCCCAACATTCTGCGCTACGGCGGCGTCTGCGCCGATCAGGCCTACTACGCCGTCACCGTGGGCAAGGCCATCGGCGTCCCCACCGCCTACACCATCGGCGTGGGGGCTGACGTGAGCCACGCGTGGGTGGGCTTCCTGCAGGCGGACAAGAGACAGGCGTGGTGGAACTTCGAGACGGGACGCTATGACGCCTACATCGGGCTCAAGGGCCTGGTCTTCGATCCGCAGATCCGGCGTCCCGTCAATGACAGCCAGGTGGCCCTGCTCGCGGCCTTCGCCCTGAGCAGGCCGGAGGATCGCTGCACCGCCGCCGCCTTCGTTGACGCAGCCGCGCGGCTGAACGGGCTGTCACGGGACAAGGCCTCGTTCGATCCGCGCCCGCTCTCGCCTCCGCCCGGCGGACGCGCTCCCAGGCCGATCCGCTCAACCGTCGTCAAGGACCAGCTCGCCCTCCTGGAAGCGGGGCTCAAGGCCAGCCCGGGGTACGCGGATGGATGGTTCCTGCTGCGCGGGATGGCCGCTGACGGCCTTCTTTCGCTCGACGACAAGAAGACCTGGGCGGGCGTGCTCGACCGCCTGTGCGGCCAGCGCTTCCCCGACTTCTCGCTCTCCATCCTCATCCCCATGATCGAAAGCGTGGAGGATGTGAAGGAGCAGGACACGCTCTGGAACAATGTCTTCCGCTCCTACCAGGGGCGGCACGACCTGGCCGCCGAGGTGCGCATGAAGCAGGCCGAGATGTGGGAGAAGCGCGGCGAGGTCAACCGCGCCGGCGACTGTTACCTGGATGTCATCCGCCGCTACGCCAACGCGGGTCCGTTCGTCATCACCGCCCTGGCCAAGGCGGAGAAACTGCTGCGCGACTCCAACCGCGCCGCGGAAGTCCCCGCGCTCTATGCCGCCGCCTGGCAGTCGATTCAACGGCCCGAGGACATGGCGGGGCAGTTCGCGGTGCAGAGCAACTGGTACCGCGTCGGCATGCTCTACGCGGGCAAGCTGGAGGAAGCCGGGCAGAACCAGATGGCCGCCCAGGTGCGCGCCACGGTCAAGGGTTCGTAGGAACACATCGCCGACTCCCTCTCCCGCTGGGGGGAGCCGTGGTGCAGGCGATTCGATGGTGATGACCCTTGCACCGCCAGGCGAGCCGCGACCGTGAGGGAGCGGCAGGCCCGCACGCGTGAAGCGAGCCGCGACCGTGAGGGAGCGGCAGGCCCGCACGCGGGAAGCGAGCCGCGACCGTGAGGGAGCGGCAGGCCCGCATCCGTTGCCTACAGCACCTCGTCCAGCACCACGAAGAGCCGCTCCAGGTCATCCATCGAGTTGTAGTGGACCAGCGACACGCGCACCACGCCGTCCTCGGGTTCGATGCCCAGCGCCGTGCAGAGCCGGTGGGCGTACATGTGGCCGTGGCGGATGCCGATGCCGCGATCGTTGGCGTGCTGGGCGATCTCGTGCGATGAGCGCGAGCGGTGAACGAAGCTGATCGTACCTACGCGCGAGGGTTCGCCGTGCGAGGGGCCGATGATCCGCACCGCGGGTTTGGACCGCAGGTACTCGATCACCCGCCGCTGAAGCGGGATCTCGCACTCGCCCATGATCTCGAACGCCCGGCGGATCGTCTCGCGGTCGAGCAGTCCGCCCGTTCGACGCGGCGCCGCACCGTCCATCAGCCGCACGATGTCCGCCAGGTAATCCTGCAGCGCCAGCAGCCCGGCGCAGCCCTCGTGCGAGCAGCCGCCAAGTTCGAACTTGTAGGGCACCTGGTCCTTCGGGATGAAGAAGTGGTTGGGGCCGGTCAACTCGGCGAGCGCGTCGTGACGCCCGAACAGCGCCGCCATGTGCGGACCGTACACCTTGTAGGTGGAGTAGAAGTACCAGTCCACGCCCCACGCCGCCACGTCGATGGGGCGGTGAGGGGCGAAGGCCACGCCGTCCACGACGGCCCGCGCCCCCGGCGCCCTGTCGCGCGCCGCCGCGACGATTGCCGGCACATCCAGAATCTCGCCCAGCAGGTTGGAGACGTGGGGGAAGCACACCAGCCGGGTTCGTTCGCTCAGCAGCGGCGTGAGCGCTTCCACCGTGGTTGCGGTCGTGGCGCGATCAATGGGCCACCACTTCACCGCCGCTCCCGACCGCTTCGCCGCCCGCAGCCACGGGCCGATGTTCGCCTCGTGCCCGCACTCGGCCAGCACGATCTCATCGCCGGGCCGCAGCACTTCCGAATAGCAGTCCGCGACGATCGTGCACAGCACCGTGCTGGACGAGCCGAGGATGACGGCGCCGTCGCCCTCGCCGTTCATCAGCCGGTTGATGAACGTGTGGGCCAGTTCGACGGTGGTCGTGGCGCGGCGCGACATGTCGTACCCGGCGCCGAGCTGCACGTAGGTCGTCCGCATGTAGTCGCGGATCGCGTCGGACACGCACGCGGGCGCCTGCGACCCGCCCGCGTTCTCCAGCAGCACCGTGCCGCCCGCCAGCGAGGGAACGTGCCGGCGCAGCGCGGCCACGTCCACCGGTCGAGCCATCGCCGCGCCGCTCATCGCACCGATCCTCCCTTCCGGCCCAGCAGCTGCTTCATCACGCACCACCCGGCGTACCCCTGCGCCACGCCCATGCCGCCCATCACGATCAACGCGGCGGCCACCCACCACACCCACGCTCCCTCGACAACGCCCGCCAGCGCCAACAGGATCAGCAGCGCGCCCGTGATGACGCCCACCAGCCCGGCCAGCAGCCGGAACATCCGTTCACGCGCATCGAGGTTGCACTGCATGGATCAAGCGTATGCCGCGCGCCTCAGGCCCCTCTCCCAGCGGGAGAGGGTTCCGATCACGCCGTGGCCGCCGCGCTGGCTCGCGACACCCCTCCATCCCCACGTCCCTACACCCGCGCACGCAGACCCGCCCCCGCCCCCGGTTTCGTCTCGATGACGGCCACGCCGGCATCGGCTTCGGCGCGGCCCGCCCGCTCGCCGCGGATCCACGCGCTGATCTTCTGCCGCGGCGTCGCCCAGGCGCTGCCCGCC
Source organism: Phycisphaeraceae bacterium (assembly GCA_015709595.1). Classification (NCBI taxonomy): domain Bacteria; kingdom Pseudomonadati; phylum Planctomycetota; class Phycisphaerae; order Phycisphaerales; family Phycisphaeraceae; species Phycisphaeraceae bacterium. Next base: position 53,358 of record CP054178.1, on the reverse strand, counting down.
CGATCATCCAGGAACCGCGCGAACAGCCCCCCCAGCGCCTCATTGAACCGCCGCAGCGACGCCAGCCGCCACTCGATCAGCTCCCGCGGCGAGCCCGGCGCCTCCTCCGGCGCGGGCGCCTTCAACCCCGTCACCAGCAGACGATCCGCCTGCAGCGTGCACGACCACTGCTCGCCATCCAGCGACACCAGCAGCCCCGCCTTGCGAGGCCACTTGCCATTGAGCAGCCCCCGCCGCGCTTCCGGCGACTGCCCCGGCCCCGCGCTCTGCAGTCCCTGCTTCCCCGTCACGCCCCACGGGCACTCCATGTCGAGCACGCGCTCGATCACCACCGCCACATCCCCCGCCTCGGTGCTGATCTCGCCGCCGCGCTCCGCCACCTGCCAGAGCAGCCAGAGCAGGAACTCGTTGCCCACGAAGTCGCTGGGTTCGGGCGACACGTGCGCCCACGGCACGGGTGGCCGCCCATCACCACCGCGCTCTCCCGCACCCCCGCCCTCCGCGCCGTCCCCCTCATTCACCCCGGCGGGTGGGGGGGTGAACACACTCGGCTTCAGTTCCTCGTAGTCGCGCCCACGGCCGCGCTTCGACAGCACATCGAACGCCAGCGCGCCGGATGACAGCGGGCTCAGCCGCAGGTCGAAGGTCTCGAAGAACAGGTCGCGCAGCCCGCCCACGATGGCATCGCCGAACGCCGGCGCCAGCACCACGCCGCGGGCGACATCCCACAGCACCTCGACCATCTTCGACCGCCGGTACTTCCCCGCCGCCAGGTCCTCGCGGCAGCGGGCCTCCGCCTCCTCCCTGGCCGCCGCCTTCTCGCGCTTGCTCAGGTACGGCTGCCCGTCCGTCGCCATCGCCTGCTGGGCCTGGGCCAGGTAGGCGCGGCGGATCTCGCCGGGGATTCGGTTCACATCCACCCGCAGCCCGAAGAGCAGCCCATCGTCGAACACCACGTGCTCGAGGTCGAACGCCTCATCCAGCACGTGCCGCCCGCCGCACCAGCCGAACTCCATGGGTTGCGGCTCGCCGATGCCGGATTCCTTCAGGGTGTGCTCGGCCAGACGATCGAGGAGCGACGCTGCATCCGCGGCGGACGTGGGGGGTGCCAGGGGCTCGGAACCGCCAGCAGAAGACACGCGGAACAGGGCGTACGAGATGGAGCCGGATCGGAAGGGCATGGTCGCCCCAGCATCCCCGATCGGAGTGGGGCTGGGGTGGGATTGACATGCTGTTCACAGGGGGTGTCGGGGGGCGGGGCTAGCAATCTGGGCAAAAAACGCCAAGCGATGCCGCCCGATCGTGACGCAAGGCAGGCGCGGCGTCGGGCGGCTGCGCGCGAGTCGCTCCGGCTGGCGGCGTGACAGCCCGGGTTCTGATCGCTGGAATCCGCACTTGTCCGTGTGCATCCGCGTTCATCCGTGGACTCGAAACGAACGCCTTTCTCTCCGTGGTCCTCCGCGGCCCTCTGTGTTGAATGTCTTCGGGCGAGCGGCTACCGCCGATCCAGCTCCGTGATCAGCGCATCCGACGGCTTGCGCTCGGTCTGCAGCCGGGCGGCGGTCTGCTCCACTTCGCGCATCACGCGCAGCACGTTGAGCCCCGCGATCTTGGCGATGTCCTCATCGCTGTACCCCCGGCGGAGCAGTTCCACGAACAGGGCGGGGTAGGTGGAGACATCCTCCAGACCGGCGGGGCCGGGGGGCATGCCGTCGTAATCCGAGCCGATGCCGATGCAGTCGATGCCGGCGACGGCGCGAATGTGGTCGATGTGGTCGGCCACCTGCGAGAGCGTGGCGACGGGGGCCGGGTTGGCGGCGTCCCAGTCGCGGATGGCGGCGGCCATCGCGTCGCCCTGCGAGGGGTCCGGGTGCTCCTGCCGCAGCTGGGCGAGCATCTGCTGGCGGGCTTCGGCGTGGAGTCGTAACTCTTCCGAGACGTAAGAGATGAGGAAGCAGACCATGACGACGCCGCGGTTGTCTTTCACGCGGGTGAGCACATCGTCGGGCACGTTGCGGGCGTGGCCGCAGATGGTCTTGGCGGAGGAGTGGGAGAAGATGACGGGCGCCTCGGCGACATCGAGGGCGTCGTGCATGGTGTCGGGCGAGACATGGGCGAGATCGACGAGCATGCCCAGCCGGTTCATTTCGCGGATGACTTCTTTTCCGAAGGGGGTGAGGCCGCCGTGCAGCGGCTCATCGGTGGCGGAGTCGGCCCAGGCGAGATTCTTGGCGTGGGTGATGGACATGTACCGCGCGCCCAGGTGGTAGAGGGCGCGAAGGGCCGCGAGGGAGTTCTCGATGGAGTGGCCGCCCTCCATGCCCATGAGGGAGGCGATCTTGCCCTGCCGGTGGATGCGGACGATGTCATCGGCGGTGAAGGCGAGTTCGAGGTCATCGGGGTAGGCGGCCACCAGGCGGCGGACGAGGTCCATCTGCTCGATGACGCGCTGCACGTCGCCCGGCTCGCCGCCGAACCTGGAGATGGGGATGAAGACGCTCCAGAACTGCCCGCCCACGCCGCCGGCGCGCAGGCGGGTCAGGTCGGTGTGCATGGGCGGGGTGAGGGTGGTGGTGTCGCGGAAGTTCAGTTGATCGACGTGGCCCGCCACGCGGCGGCGAAACTGCCCCGGCGTGTCGTTGTGGCCGTCGATGAGGGGGACTTTCTGGAGGAGGCGCATGACGCGGGCGCGGAGGGCGGCCTCGTCCTGGGCGGCGGCGCCGTTCTGCGCGGGGGCGGCTTCCTGGGCGGCGGCGAGGGACACGAACCCGAGCGCGAGAAGGGCGAGGATGAGCAGGATGGGCGCGATTCGGTTTGACATGAAGGCGTCTCCGCGCCCATCCTACCGAGGGCTTTCCGGAAATCCAGACTCGCCGCTGAGTCGCAGAGGGCGCGGAGAGAAGACTGCCTGGTCTCCCCACTCTGCGCTCTCCGCGACTCTGCGGTGAAGTCTTCTTGGAGCGTGTGGGATCGTCTCTCCAGCATCGCGGCGGGGTTGGACGCGAGCAACACGAAGGGTTTGATCATGATCACGAATCGAGTTATCTGGCGGATCATGCTCGGTTTCCTGTTCATGGGTTCGTTGGCCGCGCTGGGCGGCTGCCCGCGGCCGGAAGCGCGCAAGGCGAACGCGCCGACGCAGCCCGCCGCGGCCGAAGCCCCACCGGCGGAGCGCGGCGACCAGGCAACCATCAAGGAGCGCGATGCGCCGGGATACGAGTTCATCACCCCCACGCGCGACGGCACGGGCAAGGTCTACCTCGGACGCGAGATCGCCCACGTGATGGGGCATCAGGCCATCGACTGGCTGGAGCGGCGCGGCCGGGAGCGGGAGGAGCGGACTGACCTGGTGGTGCACGCGATGGACCTGCGCGAGACGGATGTGGTGGCGGACATCGGCGCGGGGTCGGGGTACTTCACGTTCCGCCTCGCGCCGCGCGTGCCCCGGGGGCGGGTGATCGCGGTGGACATTCAGCAGGAGATGCTGGACTTCATCGTCGAGAAGAACCAGCAGGAGCACGCGGGCAACATCCAGACGCTGCTGGGGACGATCGAGGACACGCGGCTGGCGGCAGGGTCGGTCGATGTGGTGCTGATGGTGGATGCGTACCACGAGTTCTCGCACCCGTGGGAGATGATGCGGTCAATCGTGCGCGGGCTCAAGCCGGGCGGGCGGGTGATCCTGCTCGAATACCGCGGCGAGGACCCGGACGTGCCCATCAAGCCGCTGCACAAGATGACCGTGCTGCAAGTGCGGAAGGAAATGGAAGCGGCGGGGCTGGAGTGGGTGGAGACGAAGGACTTCCTGCCGTGGCAGCACTTTCTGGTGTTTCGAAAGCCGTCGGAACTTGGCGCGCGATGAATAAACTCCCTCTCTCATCGGGAGAGGACCGGGTTGAGGGCGAGAACCCCAGCGTGGGGCTCGTTACGCCATCTCCGACATCGGCGGGCACGTGCAGATCAGGTTGCGGTCGCCGTAGGGGTTGTCCACGCGGCCCACGTGCGGCCAGAACTTGCTGTCGCGCAGGTAGGGCAGCGGGTACGCCGCCTGCTCGCGCGGGTAGGCGTGGGACCAGGAGTCGCTGGACACCGCGGCGATGGTGTGCGGCGCGTGCTTGAGCGGGTTGTCGGTGCGGGAAAGACGGCCTTCCTCGATGGCGCGAATCTCCTCGCGGATGGCGATCATGGCGTCGCAGAAGCGGTCCAGCTCCGCCTTCGATTCGCTCTCCGTCGGCTCGATCATGAGCGTGCCGGGCACGGGGAAGGACATGGTGGGGGCGTGGAAGCCGTAGTCCATGAGCCGCTTGGCGATGTCATCAATCTTGATGCCGGCGGACTTCTCGAAGTGGCGGCAGTCGAGGATGAACTCGTGCGCCACGGTGCCGTTGCGGCCCTTGTAGAGAACGGGGTAGTGGTTCTCCAGCCGCCTGGCCATGTAGTTGGCGTTGAGGATGGCGACCTGCGTGGCGCGGGTGAGCCCTTCGCCGCCCATCAGCGCGATGTAGACCCACGAAATGGGCAGGATCGAGGCGCTGCCCCAGTTGGCGGAGGAGACCGGGCCGACCGGTGATTCGGAGGCGAGCGGTTCGCCCGGCAGAAACGGCGCCAGGCGCCTGGCCACGCCGATCGGGCCCATGCCCGGCCCGCCGCCGCCGTGCGGGATGCAGAAGGTCTTGTGCAGGTTCAGGTGGCAGACATCCGCGCCGATGTCGGCGGGGCGGGTCAGCCCGACCTGGGCGTTCATGTTGGCGCCGTCCATGTAGACCAGCCCGCCATGCTGATGCACGATGGCGCAGATCTCCTTCACCGCATCCTCGAACACGCCGTGCGTGGAGGGATAGGTGATCATGAGCGCGGCGAGCGTGTCCTTGTGCTGCTCGGCCTTGGCGCGCAGGTCGGCGACATCGATGTTGCCGTGGTCATCGCACTCGACGGCGACGACCTTCATGCCCGCGACGATGGCGCTGGCCGGGTTGGTGCCGTGGGCGGAGGTGGGGATGAGGCAGACGTCGCGCCGGGTGTCGCCTCGGCTGTGGTGATAGCCGCGAATCGCCAGCAGCCCCGCGTACTCGCCCTGCGAACCGGCGTTGGGCTGCAGCGACACGGCCGCGAAGCCGGTGATCTCCGCCAGCCACGCCTCGAGCGTGCGGAAGAGTTCGCGGTAGCCCTCGGTCTGGTCGGCGGGCGCGAACGGGTGCATCTGCCCGAACTCAGGCCACGTGACGGGAATCATCTCGCTCGTGGCGTTGAGCTTCATGGTGCATGATCCCAGGGGGATCATCGACTGGGCCAGCGACAGGTCGCGCGACTGGAGCTTGGTGATGTATCGCAGCATCTCCGTTTCGGAGTGGTGCGTGTTGAAGACGGGGTGGGTGAGGTACGAACTCTCGCGCGAGAACGACTCGTACTCCAGGTCCACGCCGTCGAGAATGTCAGCCGGATCAATCGCATCAGCCGACGTGCCGCCGAAGATTTCGTAGAGGGCTTGCAGATCGGACGGAGTGATCGTCTCGTCCAGCGAGATCCCGACTGATCCGTTGCCGAAGTCGCGGACGTTGATTCCTCGCTTGATCGCCCGCTCACGTGCGACGGCGCTCGACAGACCGTTGCCGGGCGTCACGTGCAGGGTGTCGAAGAATCCGCCGTCGACGTCGTGTCCGAGACGCCGCAACAGCTCCGCCAGCGTGCAGGCGGCCCGATGGACTCGCAGCGCGATGGTCTTCAGCCCCTGCGGCCCGTGATAGACCGCGTACATGCCGGCCATCACCGCCAGCAGCACCTGCGCGGTGCAGATGTTGCTGGTGGCGCGGTCGCGCTTGATGTGCTGCTCGCGGGTCTGGATGGCCATGCGCAGCGCGGGGTTGCCGTGGGCATCCTTGGACACGCCGATCAGCCGCCCCGGCATCTTGCGCACGTGCTCCTCGCGCGTGGCCATGAAGGCCGCGTGCGGGCCGCCGAAGCCCATCGGCACGCCGAACCGCTGGCTGGAGCCGACCGCGATGTCCGCCCCCCCGCCCCCGGAAGTTCCAGACGCCCACTCTCCCGGCGGCTTGATGAGCGTGAGCGCCAGCAGGTCGGTCGCCGCCACCACGATGGCGCCGTGTTCGTGCGCCTTGGTCGTCACGGCGTCGTAGCACTCGATTCGTCCGTCCGTGCGGGGGTACTGCACGAGCACGCCCGCGTACTTCGAGAAGTCCAGCCGGTCATCATGCACGTTCCCCACATCCACGCGGATGCTCAGCGACTCCATGCGCGTGCGCACCACGTTGATGGTCTGCGGATGGCAGCCGTTGGAGACGAACACGGCCTCACGACCATCCACAATGCGGATCGCCATCGTGAGCGCCTCCGCCGCGGCGGTGCCTTCATCCAGCAGCGAGGCGTTGGCCACGGGCAGGCCCGTCAGGTCGGCCACCATGGTCTGAAAGTTCAGCAGCGCCTCGAGCCGCCCCTGCGCGATCTCCGCCTGGTAGGGCGTGTACTGCGTGTACCAGCCGGGGTTCTCCATGATGTTGCGCAGGATCACGGGCGGCGTGATCGTGCCGTAGTACCCCTGCCCGATGAACGAGCGAAAGACCTTGTTCTTGTTCGCCATCGCGCGCAGTTCGCTGAGCAACTCGTGCTCGCCGCGCGGCTTGCCGAGATTGAGCGGCTGCTTCAGCCGGATTGACGCGGGAATGGTCCGATCGACCAGGGCCTCCAGCGACGGCAGCCCCAGCGTGTCGAGCATCGCCCGGATGTCCTTCTCATCCGGACCGATGTGACGGTGGATGAAGGTGTCGGTCGGGGCCAGCGGGTCGGGCGATGGGCAGGCGGCCTGGGAGGGGGGCTGCATCGTCATGGTGGCGGGGGTCATGGGTGGGAGTGTTCCGACAGCCGCGCCGACCGGGCGTGGGGTGGGAGCCGCCGGGTCGGTTCAGCAGGGGGTTGGCATGGAAGGAAGGCGTCCGTAGGCGATGTGAGTATAGAGGGGGCGATCGGGTTCTCCAACGGTTCAGACCGCAGCGTCAACGGCGTGGATGGGTAAGATGGGGGTCCGATCGGGTGCAGTCCGCCGTTCCTTGTCTGGAGGCCTTCGATGCCGCGTTCCCTGACGATTCGTGCATGGTTCAGCCGCCCTCTCGCCACGGTCATGATTCTCTCCGGCGCCCTCGCGCTTGGCGGCATGGCGGCGTGGCCGTTGCAGGATCCGGCGGGTGGTTCGGCTGCGACCGGGGCCGCCACCGAAGCCCCGAAAAACGCCCACGAGAAGATCATCATCGGGCGCGTCAACGCCCACGGCTTCCAGAACACCCAGCCGGACGACCCGGGGCTGGACGTGGACGCCACGGCCATCAACATCGCCAAGGTGCTCGCCGATCTCGGCGACGACGCCCGGCTCTGGTACCAGCACGTGATGACCCTCTCCAACCCCTACTTCGAGGGCCGCGCCACGGGAACCCCCGGCAACGAGCGGGCCGCGGACTACCTGGAGTTCTGGTTCAGGAAGTACGGGCTGGAGCCGGCCTTCCCCGAACCGGCGGAAGCGGCGACGGAAGAGCCGGGCGGCGCCGCGGCGGACGCGGAAGCCAACGCCGCCGCCGCAGGCAACTGGGTCTCCTACCGCCAGCCCTTCACCGTCGGACGCGGCGAGCGCACGCTCAACACCGCCAACGTGGGCGGCGTGCTGCGCGGCAAGGGCGCTCTGGCGAACGAGTGGGTCGTCATCGGCGCCCACTTCGATCACGTCGGCTACAGCGGCGGGGGCCGCCGGACCAACCCCGATGCCCCGCGCCCCCTCAACCCCGGCGCCGATGACAACGCCAGCGGCACCGCTGGCATGTTGATCCTCGCCAGGCGCTTCACCGAGATGTACGCCGCTTCCGAAGAGGGGGCCGACCTCCGTTCCATCCTCTTCATGGGCTTCTCCGGCGAGGAGATGGGCCTGCTCGGGGCCGCCCACTACGTGCGCCACTCCACGCTCGACGCCGACTCGATCAACCTGATGATCAACCTCGACATGATCGGCCGCCTGCGCACCGACTCACTCATGGTCCAGGGCGTCCACTCGGCCGAGGGCCTGCTCGACCGCATCACGCCCCACCTGCTGGCCAGCGGACTGACGATCTACGCCGACCCCATCGGCCAGGGCCCGTCCGACCACGCCCGCTTCTACGGGGCGGGCATCCCCGTGCTCTTCATGTTCACGGGCACCCACGAGTCGTACCACCGCCCCGGCGACCACGGCTGGACCGTCAACCCGCACGGCGCTGTCCGCATCCTCGACCTGACCACCGCCATCGCCCGGGACATGGTGACCGAGCCGTCGCGGCTAAAGTTCTCGCAGCCGCAGTAGGCCGCGGGCGGGTCAGCGAGACGCGACCGTGAGCGGGACAGCGAGCCGCGACCGTGAGCGAGGACGTGAGCGAGCCGCGACCGTGAGGGAGCGGAGGCGTGAGCGAGGCGTGAGCGAGGACGTGAGCGAGCCGCGACCGTGAGGGAGCGGAGGCGTGAGCGAGGACGTGAGCGTGAGCGGGACAGCGAGCCGCGACCGTGAGGGAGCGGAGGCGTGAGCGAGGACGTGAGCGCTCGCGGGACAGCGAGCCGCGACCGTGAGGGAGCGGAGGCGTGAGCGAGGCGTGAGCGCTCGCGGAACAGCCGCTGCCGCTCCGTGTTCGACATGGGGGGCGGATTCCTTGGCGTGAGCGAGGCGTGAGCGCTCGCGGAACAGCGAGCCGCGACCGTGAGGAGCGGAGGCGTGAGCGAGGACGTGAGCGTGAGCGGGACAGCGAGCCGCGACCGTGAGGGAGCGGAGGCGTGAGCGAGGACGTGAGCGCTCGCGGGACAGCGAGCCGCGACCGTGAGGGAGCGGAGGCGTGAGCGAGGCGTGAGCGCTCGCGGAACAGCCGCTGCCGCTCCGTGTTCGACATGGGGGGCGGATTCCTTCCGGCCATGCGACTGATATCGGCGCCGCCCCGCCGCGACTGAAGCGCTCCGTCCGAATACCTGCAAAACCCTTCACAGCGGCCCGAAAACGCACTCCCGCATCACGAAATCCCTGCCTGGCATAACAGAATCCCTGCCTGGCATAACGAAATCCCTGCCCGGCAGAACGGAATCCCTTCCTTTCGTTATGCCGCTCCTCTCTTTCGTGAAGCCGCCCCCCCCACTCCTCCCGCCCCCCCGGTCCTCGCGCCCCCCGCACTCGGGGCAGCCCGTCCGTCCGGGGGCGTTGCCGCGCAGGTCGCAGCCGCCGTGGAGGCGCCGCCGGCGGCGGCCTCAATCCCACCGGAAGACGCCCTTCCGCCACGCGTAGATGTACGCGATGACCGAGGTGCCGATGAAGAACATGATGCGGCCGAGGAACAGGGCCGACTCGCCGCTGCCCGGCTGAAGTTCCGTGAAACTGCGGGCCCACGGATAGAGGAAGATGATCTCCACGTCGAACACGAGGAAGGTCATCGCCAGGATGTAGAAGCGAACGTTGAACCGCTTGCGGGCGGTGTCGATCGGCTCCATGCCCGACTCGTACGCCGTCTCCTTGGTGGCGCCGCGGCGGGTGGGGCCGATCACGTGCGAGGCGATGATGTTCACCGCCGCGAACACGATGGCCATGATGAGCAGCAGCCCGATGGGCAGGTAGGCGTTGAGGTTCAGTTCGGCGAGCGTGATGGTCGCGGGCACGGGTGGTTCCTGCATGGGTCCAAGGTCACGCGCGGATGGTACGGCCATTCGGGCGAGGGCTCAAGCCGCGGCGGCTGCTGCCGCGCGCCTCGGGACCAAGGCGTTGATGGATTGGTTGTCCAGCCCTCTCCCACGCCCTCCGGCGCGTCCCAACCGGGAAAAACTCCGGGATTCACCTTTGCAGACGCCTGATCCCGGGGGTAGATTGGACAGTGCGGGCAACGCGACGGGTTGGGGGGACGCCTTCCCGTTCCGGCGCCGCCAAGCGCTCTCTCTGGCCAAGCCGTCGCCATCGAGTTCTCGCTCCAATGCACGGTTCGTCCCGATGCCGGTTGCGGCGGCGGATGCTGCGGCCGGTAGCCGATCCGGCGAGCGACACGCCCCGGCGCCGTCGTGGATGAACTGATCGCCCGAGCGTTCCATCGAAGGCCGGTAGTCAGGAGCCGAACGCCGCCACGGCATCGGGCCAGGCGGGAGAAAGCCCGGTGGACCATTGCCGAATCATGGAAAGAGTGGTTGCGTTCCGCGCCGTTTCAGAGGACACTACCGCCATGCCATGCCTCGTCGGTCTGCTCGCGCTGTTCATGCCCCGGCTCGCCATCGTGCTGGTGTTCCTGTTCAGCGACTACCTGGCCCGCGCCTACGAAACAACCATCTGGCCCGTGCTGGGGTTCTTCTTCGCGCCCCTGACCACGCTGGCGTATGCCTTCGCCATCAACCAGAACGGCTCGGTGAGCGGCCTGTACCTGGTGGTGGTGGTCTTCGCGGTGCTGATCGACCTGGGCATCCTCGGCGGCAACGCCTCGCACGGACGATCCAAGCGCGTGGTCGTCGTGCAGCGGTGAGTGGGTGGGGCGAAGCGGCATATGATGGGCTGTCGCTGGTGCGTTGTCGGTTTTCGGTTCTCCGTTTCTGGTGGTGAGCAAAGGCGATACCCCTCGCCCTTCCAGCCAACAGATGACAGCCGAAAGCCGACAGCCCTCTCACGGGGTGTAGCTCAGTTTGGTAGAGCGCCTGCTTTGGGAGCAGGAAGTCGTCGGTTCAAATCCGGCCACCCCGATTGCTCTCCCGAGTCTCGCAATGCGGTACGGGGCTATTGTGAAATCACGTGGTCAACGGCCTGCGATCGACCAGCGCGCCTCGGTTCTCAATCGAACAGGAACACCTTCCAGTGCGGCGTGCCGGTCTCGTGCACCGCGAAGTATCCCCGTGTCTGGTTCAGGCGTTCGAGCGAGAACTGAAGGATGTCGGCGTCGTGGCTCGTCGCCTGCTGCTCGTCGCGCGGGTTGAACATGACGATCTCGTTGACGTCGAAGCGGGGCGAGACGTGCTCGAACCAGACGTTGTAGGTGTCGCCCGCGGGCTCGTAGCGAAAGCGGTCGACGCCGACGGTGCGGGTCGGGTAATCTGGGTTCAGCGACGCCACGGAGTCGGGATAGCGGCCGTGCGCCACCCGGTAGGCTTCGATGTCCGCGATGTACGACTCGCAGGCGGCGATCACGCGGTTTCGGCTCCACTGGGCGGCCTGTTCGACGAAGGCCACCCGGACGAGCACGATCAGCCCCGGCAGCAGAGTCAAGTACAGCGGAACGAATCGGAGTCGCTGCGTCCCGCCATCGCCCGCTCGCGTTGAACGGAGGCACCGCGCAACGATCGCGCCCCACAACGACAACAGGATGATCGCGAGCGCGAACCCCGATTCCTCGACCGCGATGGCGGCGGCGCCCCCCGCGACGGCGACCGAGGCGACGCACGCGGCGATCGCAAAGGCCCGGCCTCGATCGGTCGCGGGTTCTCTGCGAACGAGGGCGGCGCGCCTGCGGAGTTCATGAACCAGCCACACCATCCCGATCGGCGTCAGCAGGACCAGCCCGATCCACCCCGCCACTTGCGTGGACATCGACAGCGCCACTGCGGACGCGTCGTATTGTCCCGGCAGAAACGGATAGAACACGACCAGCACAGCAAGCACGACGACCAGGCAGAGCAGCAGGATGGACTTCGTCACGAGAGCCTCCGGGCGCACAACTGCGCAGGTCAGCCTACCTCGACCGGCGATCGTCAAGTCTCGTATTCCTCCGCGTTTCTGGCGATCAGTTCCAACTCAGATACTTCGGCCAGTTGGCGTGCATCTGCCACTGGGCGCTGCGGATGAGCCGGTCCATGCCGCGCAGTTCACGTCGGATGATGGCGGCCCGTCGCGCCGGATCGGGCGAGGCCAGCAGTTCGTACCGGACGGACGGGTCTTCGACGAGGGTGGAGCCGATGGCCTCCAGCACCGCCTCGGTGGAGACGTCTTCGCGCGTGAGTAACTGGGCCACGCCGCGCACGCCCCGCACGGAACTGAGGGTGGGCGTGGTGAGCAGCCCTCGCAGTTGTTCGCGCACGTCGGTCAGGTCAGCGTGCCCGGACGGCCTCTCCAGCAGGGAGAACCGGGCCAGCCGGTAGAGACGTTCGCCGCGCGGTTCGTCGATGCGCTCGATGGCGGCGCGGCAGACACCCACCACCAGAATGTTGTACCGTCCGTCAGCCAGCGCCTGGTGCTGGATGATCTGGGCGATGCACACCGCCGGGCGCAGCGGGCGGGCGGATTCTGCCGCGCCTGGCTGCCCGTCGCCGTCGGCATAGGTGGCCAGGGCGAACTGGCCCGCCTGATCGAGGCAGTGGGCGATCATCTGCCGGTACCGCTTCTCGAAGATGTGCAGGTGCTGCACGGTGTGGGGCAGCAGCACCACGTCAGCCAGCGGAAAGATCGGCAGAAGTCGGTTGAAGTTGACCTGAATCGTCCCTTCCATGCACTGGCATCATACCCAGAGGCATGACGCGGGTGGCGGTGCAGCGCGACCACTCGGAAGAGGCGACGCCGGTCAGCCGAGGGATGCTCGGTTCCAGGTGCAGCGCGGTCAGCCGGACGTAGAGAAGGTCGCCTCCACGTCCGCGATCGCCTCGGGGAGCCGGCGTCGAATCTCATTCAGGTGCTCGCCGGTCAGCCCGATGGCGCTCATCGCGTCGGCGGGAATGCCCGTGTCGGCGAGGTCGCCGCGGAAGCCGCGCTCCAGTTCGGCGACGATTCGATCCGCCAGGAACACCACCCATGCCAGCGGGCGGTTGGGCTCCGGCAGCCCCTTCGGGTTGTGGTGATGGCCGGCGACGAACCCGAACGACTTGGGGAACTTCCACGCCTCGCACAACCCGGCGCCGAAGTCCTGGTGGTTGGCGCCGAACACCTCGGTCTCCACGTCCAGCATGTTGGACTGCGGCACGCCGTTGGCGTCGTACGTCATGCGGGCGAAGACGTCCGCCAGCTTGTGACGGTCGCTCTGAAACTCGACCACGATGCCGATGTCGTGGATCAGCCCGGCGAGGAAGGCCTCGTCCGGCAGCCCCATCTTGAGCTGATCGGCGATGAGCTTGGCGCAGGTGGCGGAGGCGATCGAGTGCATCCACAGGTCACGCGCCGAGAAGCGATCGCAGAGATCGCCGCCGCGGAACAGCTTGGCCAGCGAGGCGGCGATGGCGATGTTCTTCACCGCGTTCAGCCCCAGCAGCACGATGGCCCGGTTGATCGACCCGATCTGCCGGGGCAGACCGTAGAACGCACTGTTGACGACTTTGAGGATGCGGCTGCACAGCGCCGGATCATTGGAAATGACGGCGTGCAGATCCTGCGCGGTGCTCGATGGGTCTTCCACCAACTCGATGATCTTGAGCGTGATCTCGGGCAGCGTGGCGATGTGCGAGATCGACTGGATCGTCGAGGCGACGACGGCGGCCTTGTCTTGCGTGATGGTGGACATGCGTGGGTCCTCTGGCCAGGGATCGTCCCCAGCATCGACCCGTCAGCCGGGCGACTTGATCGGCATGTCCGGAAAGGGCGGAGGAAAACTCCATGCCTGGCGCGGCGCCCGGAACCGGGGAACCCGGTCGTCTCCGGTCTGATAACGCGACATCAGTAGGAAATGCGCTTGTTCAGCGGATGCGCCGCCGGTTCGAATGAAGCCAGGATCGACGCCATGCGCTCCCCCGAACGTCCCTCGCCATAGGGGTGGCGACCCGTGCTGCGAGGGGAGTTGAGGGCCTTCAGAACGGCCTTGGCCACGGCGGAGTCGTCGCGGTCGTCCTCCACGTCGAACACGTTGCCCGCCCGCTCGCGCCCCGCCTGGCGCGAGCCGACGTTGACGCACGGCAGCCGAAGCGCCGCACACTCAATCAGCCCCGCGCTGGAGTTGCCCACGATCAGCCGCACACGTTTGAGCAACCCGATGAATTGCGCCCTGGGCAGGTGAGTCCGGCGAGGGCACTTGAGCGACTCGATGGCCTTGACGATCCCTTCACGCCCCGGGTCGAAGTTGGGGTCCAGGACCAGGACGCGACCGGCATCCATGCACGCGCTCAGGATCCCGCGAGCGATGTCATGCTCCACCCGCTCGCCTCGACCGAGCGGATGCAGCAGGACGACGATCTCCGGCGAGCCGAGTGCTGTGTAGGCCTCATCGGTCAGCGGCGGAAAGCCGGGCAGATCATCCAGCGCCGGAGACCCCACCAGGTGAACCGTCCGCGGTTCCTCGCCCATGGCGATCACACGTTCCGCCGATCGCGCCGTGGCGACGAAGTGAATGTGAGCCAGCTTGGTGACGGCGTGACGGATGGATTCATCGGCGATTCCTTCCGCCCGGTCGCCGCCGTGGATGTGAGCGACGCGAATGCCCGCGATTGATCCCGCGGCCGCGCCGGCGAACGCCTCGATACGGTCACCCAGCACGACGACGACGTCGGGCTTCAGTCGCTCCAGGTGCTCGGCGATGCCGATCACGCCCCGGCCCATGGCGCGGGCGTCGGCGAAGCGTCCGGTCTCGCCCGGACGCTGCATCTCCACGGTCGCGTCGACGGAGAACTCCGAGGCGACCTCGTCCATCGTGCGATGAGGCGGCAGCAGATGCGTGCCGGTGACGATTGTCTGAAGCTTCAGGTCACGGTACTTGCGGATGGCGCGCATCAGTGGACGCAGCAGCCCGAACTCCGCCCGGGAGCCGGTCACCACCGCGATTCGTCTGCATCCATCCGCGTCCATGACGGCCTCGTTCGCACCTTACCGGCTCAACGCGACCGGCGCCGGCGCGCACGATAGGTCGCCCGGCAGGATCGGCCTATCCGCGGGAAGATCGCGTGCCGCAACCAGACCGATCAGTTCCTCCAGCCGCCAGGGTTCGATCCCGCCGCCGGGCCGCTTGATGGTGACGTCCTCGCGCGACAGGCGCTGTCCACGCGCCATCGCTCGTGCGGTGACGATGGACTGGCGAGAAACCTCCCGCACGTCGCCCTCAATGGGCAGGACGAGCTTGGCTTCAGCCCCCAGCATCTCCCACGCGCGGCGGGCCAGGCGGACGTACTCGGCGAACTGTGCCGGATCAAGGGACGCTGCGTGATCCGGGCCGGGAGCAGCCCGGTCATGCGTCAGGTGCTTCTCCAGCAGGCGGGCGCCTGACGCCACCGCCAAGGCGCCGGTGTCGATGGCGCTCGTGTGGTCGCTGTAGCCGATCGGAGCATCCGTCAGTCTCGACAAGGCGCGAATTCCACCCAGGGCTGCCGAGCAGTCCGGCGTTGGATAGGCGCTCACGCACTGCATCAATGCGACGTTGGCGGCGCCATGAACCCAGCCAAGCGCGCGCTCGATCTCGGCGACTGTCGCCGCGCCGGTGCTGAGGATCAGGGGCCGCCCGAGGTCGAGCAGCGAGTCGATGAGCGGCTTGTTGATGATGTCCGGCGAGGCGGTCTTGAAGGCGTCCCATCCCAGTCGAGCCATTGACTCGACCAGCTCGACGGAAAACACCGTGACGATCGCATGCAGGTCGAGGGCATGCGCCCGATCAATCGCCTGCGACAGCGCTGCCTCGTCAAGCTCCAGCTTCGAAAGCAGGTCGAAGGGATCACGCGCCCCCGCGGCGCGCTGATACAAGGCCAGACGCGCTGCGCCGCTCAGCAGCAGGTCGGCGCGGAAGCACTGGAATTTGACCGCATCGGCGCCGGCCCGGGCGGCGGCCTCAATGAGCGAAACCGCGCGTGCGGGATCACCATCGTGGTTGACGCCCACTTCGGCGATCACGTAGGGCCGAAGCCCGACCCCGATGTCCCGTGAACCGATGCGCATGGCTTGCGCGATCGGCAAAATGACGGATCAGGCATGAATGGTCGCGGCGCGGACGGCCCGATCGAGCAGCATCGCCTCAGCCACCCGCGCGTCCGCTTCGCAGTCAATGTCCACCACGCTCCCCGCCGGGTTGATGATCCCTCGACGGTCCGTGCCGAGAAAGGCGTGCGGCTGGGCGGGATCGACGCGGAACAGCGATTGGCGCGTGACCGCGATCACGCCGCCGTCCGGAAGGAACAGCGGGGGCAGTTCCTGTCGGCGGTAGACCGTGTTGGGTACGTTCGGGCTGACGCGGCCGTCATCATCGATCTTCACCATCCACCAGGGGTGGTGCTTGCCCACGTCGGCGTAACTCTGCACGCTGTCGGCGCGCGTTTCAACAAGTCGCTCAACGGCGCGATCAATCAGCCCGTCGGGACGAACGGGTACGTTGGCGTAGAGAATCACGATGATGTCGGCGGGGTCTGCGGCGGTTTCGACGGCGTGCCGCACCGCGGCATCCACCGTGGCCGTGTCGTTGGCCAGGTGGGGCGGCCGCTGGATGATCTCGGCGCCCGCCTCGCGGGCGACCTGGGCGATTGGTTCGCCGTCGGTTGAAACGATGACGCGGTCCACCGTGCATGCCAGCAGCGCATCCCGCACGGAATATGCGACAGCAGGCCGGCCCGCCAGCCGCATGGCGTTCTTGCCGGGCAGTCCCTTGCTGCCGGCCCGGCCGATCACCACCGCGAGCACGCGCTTCGAGTCGATCATGGTCGGTCGATTCCCAAGGGAACGATGCGTCGAGCCGGGGCGTCGATCCACGCGGTTCGCTGCTCGACCAGTTCCCGCCACACGTCATGCAATGGCTGCTCGAACACGTTGCCCGCGACGGGGGAACTCCAGGCATTCACTTCCGAGATCGGGGCTGCTCCATCCACGCGGATCATCATGCGGCGGAGCAGTTCACGCCGAACAACCTTGGCGGGCGGGGCGGCGGAAGCGAGCGACGATGACTCCCACGCCAACGGCAGTGAATCGGTGCGTTCGCCCTCGTGACGCAGCGCCGCCGGCGCGCCTTCGATCACCGCGCACCCCAGCGCGTTGACCCATCGGTCAAAGAATGACTCGATGTCCTCGTACGTCGCGCGGCAGCGGAGCAGGCGCGGTACGACCCAGGGGAGCGAGAACGCCGCGCTGCCGGGATGGTCGGTGAGACGGCGTCGGTGCTGGAGCAGCCGCTCGACATTCTCAAGGGTCCGGCGGAAGCCGTCATCGCCCATCATGACGCGATAGGTTGCGGCGCGATCGGCGTGCAGATCAACGCTGACGACCTCGATGGGCGGCGCGGCGAGCAGGTCGATGGCCGAGGCGTCCATCCGCAGGGTTGTGCGCACGTGGACGCCGGCAACACCAACGCTCCGGGCGTGCTCGATGATCTCCGCGAACCGCGGGTGGAGCAGGGGATCGCCCCGTCCATCGAGGGTGAGCGCGGTTGCGCCCCGCGCCGCGACCTGATCGATCACGCGCCGCGCCTCGTCGAGCGACATGTGATGGATGGCGCCGCTCCCGCCGCGCAGGGTCGCGTAATGTCCGGCGTCGTCTCGGGCCGTCGTGATCTCCAGAATCACATGCTCCAGGGCGGGGTCGACATCGGCGCTTGCCCGTTCAAGTGCTTCAACGATCTCCACCGACGTGCCCCGCTCAAGAAGCGACTCGGGAAGGCGCTCAACCATGGCGCGGTCAGCCGGCGTCTGGACCAACCCGTGGCCCAGCGCGCCCCGGACGCGATGATCAATCTGCACGTTGGCGTCGCGGGCGATGGGGTCGCCCTGCGGAGCGCGCGGCTGATAGACGAGGAGCGCGCCGATCGTGGCCAGCCGGTTGCGCAACGCCAGCTCCCGCATCAGGGAGGCGCTCACGAGGCAGGCGCCGAATCCCGGCGGGTGCTGACTGAACACCAGGTTGTGCTGGCTGGGATGCCGCAGATGGCGCTCGACGAGCGAGTCGATCCCGCCTTCCCCATCGACGGCGACCAGCGGCCAGACCGGCGCGACGATCACCGCGGCCGTGACGCCGCGCTGCGCCATGACGTGGTGCATCGCCTGTGGGGCGATCGACTCATCCCAGGCGCTCATTCCGGAGATTCCGCCTCGCCAGCAGGTTCGAGACCAGCGGCGCGCCGCAGCGATGGCCTCCCGCTCCGGTCCGAAGGGGGACTGCTCGCATCGTTCGATGAGCAGCGGTCGCGTCACTCGCGATCGGTCGAGGAGTGATTCCACGTCGAAGCCGATCGGCGCGAGCAGGATGATGGAATCGAGCCGCCGGGAGCGGGAGATTCGCTCCAGCGTGCGTTGCAGCAGGGTGCGGCCGTGGAGCGTGGCCGCGCAGGGCGCCGACGCCTCGCCGCCTCGCCGCGACGGATCGATGGCGATCATGGCGGCGACATGCGACGGCGTACGAACGTCCGATCCGGCCAGTTCGACCGATGCCGCATGTTCGGATGCCGGGCGTGGCGGCGTGACGTGCCGCCGACGGGCGGCGCCGGGACGCGCGTCGCCAGTGACCGTTTCGATCGCGTCATCGAGCATGGCCGCCAACTCGCTGGCGGCGTCGCGCGTCCAGACCACGTTGTCCAGGTCGCGCTCGAGCTGCAGACGCTGCTTCGTCAGATCGTCCGCGCCGCGCGACAGATGAATGCGCCGATCACGCTTCATGCGGCGGAAAACGGCCATCTGATTGACGTGGTTGACCAGTTCAAAGGCCTCGAAGATCCGCTCGACCTCGTGCCGCCGTTCATCCAGCCGCTTGAACAGTCGGCTGATGCGCGATGCATCGCGCTGGTGCTCCAGTATCTCACGCAGGATCGACTCGGTTTCACCCGATACCGACGCGATGCGCGCCACGTCGCACCGCACGGCCGCCAACCGCTCGGAGACGGCGTTCGCAGGGCGACGTTCGTCCTCGCTCACGGGGGGCAGGTGCGGCAGGGGGGTGGCGGCATGGGCGGCGAGCAGTTCGGCCAGCCGCATCGACTCTGCGTGCTGCTTGCGCACGCCGCCCTCGCTGGCGTCGATGACGCGAACGCCCCGTTCTCTCGCCTCGGCGAAATCACGCTCAAACTGCTGCAGGTAGGCGACCATCTGGGCGTCGGAGAGAATGGTCTTGCCCTCGTGATCAGTCAATCGCTGCAGATGCAGCCGGTGCCGTGCAATGCGCGACCACTCCATCATCTCCATGGTGTTGAACGGATTGAGTTCCGGCGCCCACACATCGTCGATGGCGGTGCCGCGCGCATAGTACAACCCGTCGCTGAAGCCGAGATCCTGCCCCACCAAGGCGATGGGGTTGCATCCGAGGTGTCGAGCCAGGTAGAACGACAGGTGCGCCACGGTGGCGCCCGCGGGCAGAGCGCCCATGTCGCGCGCCAGCGGTCCGAGCACGCGGTCGAGAAAGCCGTTGGCCATGCAGCGCACGCGGCCGGGGAAGGCGTCGAGAATCGCCGGGTGCGCCTTGGGGTCGGCGACCAAAGTCACGTCCTGCACATCGGACGGGGTCAACCCTTCGTAGAAGCGGCGGGAAATCTCGTGGTAGTCGAGCGCGGTGACGAAGTGCGGACGCACGCCCGCCTGCAGCAGTGGCTTGAGAACGGTCTGGACCGCGACGATGACGCAGCGGTCGCGCACGCCCGGCCTGGCGAGTTCGTCAAGATTGCGTTGCAGCGACGGGCCCGCGGAGACGACGACCGCCGGTCGGTCCTTGGCGGCGTCGCGCAGGGGCGCAATGCCGGGCCCAAGTGCGTAATGATCCAGGTTGCCGAGCAGGTTGCGCGTGGTGTCCGCCGCCCGCACCAGCGTGGTCAGGAGCGTCGTTTTCGTGGCGGCGACGAACTCGCGCACCAGGTCGGCGACCGCGGGAAGGTCTGATTGCAGCCGGGCGCGATCCGCCGGATGTTCAAGAAACGCAACGCCCTGCGCCACGATGGATTCGGCCCCCGCCAGACGCCGGGGCAGCGCGGCACGATCGGTCGGGTCGGTCAGGAACACGATCAGTGCGCCGCGCAGCCAGTCAGAGTGGTCGATGCGCTCCAGCACCGCCCGCAGCAGACCGAGGTCCGGCTCGTAGACGATGATGACCCCGGTCCGGTCGATCCGCCTCGCCAGCTCCGCGACATGATGCCCCACCCCAAAGCCGCCGACCACGAACAGGGCATGTTCGACGATGTCCACCGAAGCGGCGATTCGCTCGGCTTCCGCCCGGGGGCGGTGTCGGCTGGCCAGCCAGCGTCCCTGATGCTGGGCGGTGAAGAGTCCATCCGCCGCCTGCTCGAACGCGATGTTCGCCGCCTGCGTCTCGCGCAGCCGCCTCGCCAGGTCGGCCTGACGCTCGCCCAGGCACGAGAGGTTGCGCTCGAGCGTCGTTGCGGCGGGGACAGAACCCGGCGATGCGTGCGGCGATGAGTGGGAGGATGTGTGTGGGGGCGCGGCGAGGGTCATCCATGCGTCCTCGGGCGAGCACGCTTCGGCAGTGTTGCCCGATGTCACGCTCGCCGCAATCCTTGCAACCGGTCAGCATCTGATATCGGACAGTGGATGTGACGCGCTGCAATCCCAACCGATGGGAAGGTGCCATGGCGGGTCTGATCGGAGGGTCTGGACGCCTGTCACTCAAGGCGTCAATGGCTGATGTCCGCTCCTCGATGACTCCGCGTGCCCATCTCCATATTCCGCGTGACTCGCGGGCGCCAACCGACATCCGACAATCGACTACCATCAACCAACGCCCCTCATGCTCCTGTCCCTGCTTGACAACCCCTGGCCGATCGCTCTGGCCCTTCTGGGGATGACGGCCATCCTGGGATTGACAGGAATCCATCGGGACGATCGTCGCCTGATGCATGCCTCCGCAGCGCCGGCGGCCTTCGCGGTGCTGCTCGTCACGGCGTCGATGGCGGTGACAACGCCCGCCGAGCGCGGTCTGCTGGTTGTCCGCACGCTGGTCAAGGCCGCCGAAGACGCCGACGTGGAGACGGCGCGGGGCCTCTTTTCGGATCGCGCCACCATGTCGATCGGCAGTCCGTCCAACCCGGGCGAGTCGATCGAGGTGATTCAAGCGCGGCTGGAACTGCTGCGAACCCGCTACCGGATCGCCTCGGCCTCGCTGACCCGGCGTGACGCCAGGTCGGACTCGTGGTCGCAGGCCACGGTGGACTTTTCAGTGGTGACCGACCTGGAGGCCGGCTACGGATACGCCATCCCGACCTCGTGGATCGCCCGCATCGAGCGACAGCCGGATGATTCGTGGGTCATCACCCACCTGACGTGGACCAGGGTGAATCTCAACCAGACCCCGACGCGGGACATGCTGCGATGATCGGCCGGCTTGTGTCCCCATGAAATGAGTCGGCGACGACTCAATGCCGCGGATCAACGCCGGTCTCGCGCGTCAAGGCGCCCTGGCCTGAATCATCGTTGACCATGCGGGAGGGCAGGGTGATCTCGCGGTTCAGGCGAAGCGGACCGTCCACTTCCGTCAGACCCACGATGACGGACTGACCGGCCAGCGTCGTCGCTCCACCGGCCAGGTGGAAGGTGCGGATGGTGGTCTCGCCGGGCCCCAGTCGCGCGATGCTGCGGCTCATGCGTGGATAGCCCGGGGCGCGCACGAAGGATTCCAGTGAAACCGGTTGATCGCCGGTGTTGGTCACGTGGGCGGTGATCAGCAGGTCGGTGGGCGAGGTTCCCGGTTCGCCCATCACGCGCCACAACGGTTCGAGCACCAGACCGGCCGCGCCCAGTTCAAACGACGTGGAAACCCGGAAGGCGCTGCGCTGACCGGAGGTCAGTTCGATCTCCGCCTCGATGCGCTTCGGGCCGGCCAACTCGTTCGGACCGAAGGAGAGCGAGAACGGCAGACGCGCCTCGGCCCCGGCGGCGATCGTGAACGGAATGCGCGTGGGTGTGAACCGCCAGTGCTGCGGCTCGACGATCCGCACCACGCCGGAGATGGTCGTTCCCCACGGGTTGGCCAGCACCAGTTCATGCCGATGCTCCCGCTGCATGGATGGCGCTGAATCGGGCGTCAGCGCGAAACGCTGGCGGAATCTCGCCAGGCCCGAGTCCACCCCGCCGATGAAAACCGGTCGGCCCGCCTCGAGCGCCACGCGATGGACGCCTCGCTCCAGTGGAACCGTCCGCCGGTTGCCCAGGGGGTCGATGACCGTCACCGGTCCGGCCGCCAGCTGTTCGGCGAGTGTCGCATCCGGTCCGGTGGCGTTGTTGTTCCAGACCGCCAGCACCGGGCCTGAAGGACCATCGAAGAGCCAGCAGTTGAGTCCTCGACCCAGGGGAACTTCACCTGCGAATGAAAGCCCGTGGAGCCGTCGCCCGACTTCCAGCCAGGCCGGAAGCCACGGCTCGGGCATCGGCTCATCCGTCTCGGCGAGACGCGTCCATGGTCGGGCGATGACCAGTCGTTCCGCTCCCGCGCGCCGGGCATGGAGCACGCGGAGCGTCAGGTCCGTGATCCGGTCGTCATTGGTGAAGTCGCCTTCTGGAAGCGGCTCAATCACAAGGGTGATGTCCGTCCCCGCAGGCCACGACTGGAGCAGGTCGCCAATCGCCGCTGGGGGAATCTTCCACGGGACGTGCATCGACATCGCGGAGACCGGATCGCCGGAATTGATCGGGTATTCGATGGACCACGGATACACCACGATCGGGCCGGGCACCAGGCGGGCCAGGGTGGCGTGCATCTGGTCGTGAATGACGCCGAGATCGTCGCGCCACAGCGCCGCCTGGCCTCCCGTGGCTCCGATCTGCCATCGTGCCACGCGCTGGCCGAGGACGAAGAGCATCCGCTCCATGCTCGGACGGGTGCTCTCGGAATTGGTGGTGAAGAGGGCCAGCACGTCATCGCGCCGCAGGGCGAGGGTGGACGCCAGATCGTTGGGTACGAGGGGCAGCGCGAAGACGACCTCGCCGCCGCCCTGACTGATTCGTTCCGCCGCGGTCCGCAGGGGTTCGAACGCCTCTCTGGGTCGTCTGGCGTTGTGGGCGGCATCCCACGCGGGCAGGATGACCGGCGTGCAGCCGAGTTCCGCCGCGATGCGCGCCGCGGCCGCCGCCGCGTCGATGGTCGGCTCGTCGTCCAAGGCCAGGCCGAGCGTCGTCGATCGTTGAGAACCCGCGGCGCCGATCACGGCGCCGGGAGGCAGATATCCGAAGTTGACGACATCCCGACCCAACCAGTCACGGGACGCGTTCAGATCGATGGTGGCTCGGTACCACCCGTACCGCAGTCCGGGAAGAGCGATGCGCCGATCGGTTCGCCCGCTGGCCACCTCGAACGACTCCTGATGCACGATGCGATCGAAGAGGTCCACGACTGTCACGTTCACCGTGAGCGGTTCCGCCGAGAGATCCCCGACGTGAATCAACAGGCCTGGCTCCTCCGGCGGCACGATCAGGTTGCCGCGGCCGGGCTCGCTGGTTGTACGCACGTCGAACCGCGGAACGTGCCAGATGGCCA
Organism: Phycisphaeraceae bacterium; assembly: GCA_015709595.1. Taxonomy (NCBI): domain Bacteria; kingdom Pseudomonadati; phylum Planctomycetota; class Phycisphaerae; order Phycisphaerales; family Phycisphaeraceae; species Phycisphaeraceae bacterium. Next base: position 30,038 of record CP054178.1, on the reverse strand, counting down.
CGTCGTCAAACCAGACGGACCCGGACAGATCCTCCAGCATCGGTTCGTCCCGATCGCGCGTCCTTCCGGACCACTGGTCCGGCTGGAGCAGGAGCAACTCCACGCCAAGCATGGCGGCCTCGGCCTCCCGAGCGGGCACGCGCAGCGCGACCGGCGCCCAGGCGCCTCGGGTGTCGAGCAGTTCTCCGGTGACGTGCGAGCCGGGAATCGGACGTCGATGCTGGTCAAACACCGTAGCGGCGACGCGGGCGCGGGCATGGCGCAGCCCTTCCGTGCGCACCCACGCCGTCACCAGGTAGTCGCCGCCGGGAATGATCGGGGCGCATCGCGGCGTGGTCGCGGCTCCCATTGAGCCGCCTTCCAGCGTGAACTTGAACGACCATCGCCCTGACCGGGCCTGGTCAGCCGCGAAACCCATTGTTCCGAAGGGAGGAAAGCCGCCACGCACTCTCGCGGCGGCGGGGTCGGATGCGAACCCCCCGTCCTCCAGCCGGTAAAAGTCGATGGGAAAGGAGACGGGATTGCGATCCACTTCTTCGAAGTCGAATCGCCTGATTTCGCGGGTGCGTCCATTGTCCGACCGGACGCCTGTCCCATCCCCGCCGCCAGCCGACGCGGCGAACGCGAACCACAACCCCGCTGCCCCCAGCGTGCTCATCAACCGTCGTGCGTAAGCGGTCTCCACGCCGGATTTATCGGCCAATTGGCCGACTCCCTGCATGTTTGCCGATGTCACCTGCGGCGCGCCATCATGCTGTCCTCCATCCTCCGAACCGTCGTCATCTCCGCCATCGCCGTCGGCGTGCTGCTGGCGGCGATGTACATGCTGCGGGACAGCCAGCAGGCGCGGCTGATCGCTGAACTCGAAGCCATCAACGCGGACATGACCAAGCGGCTGGCGGAGAAGGAGGCCATGCTCGAACGTCTGTCGCGCTCCCGGCGGGTCGCCCATGTTCACATCACCGATCAGATCGTGGACGGAACGGGCCAGGTGACCCACACGACGTTCGATTTCATCGAACTGGACGATCGGGGCGCCGAACTCGCACGCCAGCGGTTCACCATTCCCGGCGACATCCTCTTCATCGACACGTGGACCGCCAAGTTCAGTCACGAGGATGTGGCCTTGGGGCATCCCTTCCGCGGGCGCACGCTGGTGCTCTTCCGCCGGGTCTACTCCGACCGCATGGCGCCTCGAGATGGGTTTCCCATCGACACACCCGGGGCGATTCCACCCGGGTATGCCGCCTCCGCGGAGGGGCGGCTCGAGCAGGCCATCTGGAAGCGATTCTGGGAGATCGCCGCCAATCCTGATGTGGCCCGCGAATACGGCGTCCGCGTCGCCCAGGGCGAAGTTGTCTACAAGCCGGTACGGGCGGGGCAATCCCTCGAACTCACCGTGGATGCGGCGGGCGGCCTGAACCTTGCCACGCTTGCGCCGCAGGAACGAACCTTTTCACAGGTGCGATGACCGGCCGCTCGCGAGTCGTTCACCAGAAGACGACCAGCAGCCAGAACGCCACCGGGGCCACCATCAGAGGCGAGTCGAGCACATCCAGCACGCCTCCCATGCCGGGCAGTATGCTAGAGGAGTCCTTGACGCCCGCGCCGCGCTTGAAGAGCGACATGGCGAGGTCGCCGAACTGCCCCACCAGCGCGAAGATCACTCCGCAGATCGTGCCCATCCACCAGGGCAGATGATCCTGGGGCGAGGGCAGGTACGAACTGGCCGCCGCCAGACCCGTTCCGGTGAGCGCGGCGACGACGATGCCGCCCACCAGCCCCTCCCAGGTCTTGCCGGGGCTGAGCCAGGGGATGAGTTTTCTCCGCCCGATGGCCTTGCCGGTGAAGTAGGCGCCGGTGTCGCACATCTTGGTGGTGGCGATGATCCCGACGATCCACCAGGCGGAGTGCCAGCGACGGATTGCCAGAAGAAACCCGGTCATGAGTCCCAGGTAGACCATGGCGAAGACCACGCCACCGGCCGCCGCCGCCACACCCTGCACGTTGCGGTTCTGGCTGAAGGTGAAGAGCGAGGCGACGAACGCCACGATCAGCCCGGTCGGTACGATGGCCAGGGAGATGGCCAGATCCTGACCCGCCACCGCCTTGGTGGGGATGACGAAGCTCAGGATCAGGCCGAGCAGCGCCGCGGCGGTTGTCAGCCAGGTGCGCGCGGCGATGCCGCCGCCCCGAAGAATCGCCGCCAGCTCGCGGGCCGCCAGGGGCGTGATGACCAGCGCCACCACGAACAGCAGCACGCCGCGTGGCGGGTGCGCACGGCCTGGGAAAAGCCATTCCAGCCACGACGGCACCGCCATGCCGTCCAGACGATCGTCCAGCCAGAACATCGCCAGGAACAGCAGTGCCAGCGGCAGGCCCACGATCAGTCGTTGCTTCATCAGGGCGGCTCCCCATGCGCGGGCGGTAGTGTACCGTCCGCAATCCGCTGGGGAAGATGGCGCCACGATCGAATGCCCGTTGTCGAAACACCGCAGCGCCAGCTCAGGGTGTCGGCAGGAGCCGGAAGCGAGTCGGTGAAGTATCAAGTGAAGGAGTGAGGGGGCCGCTCGTCCAAGTCGCCGGTCAGGCATAGACTCCCACGGGGTTTCGGAGCGCTCAATGACGCTGATGGAGAATCTGCTGAACCTGTTCCGGGTGGACGCACAGGTACGCGGTCTGACGGGACGGGTGAAGTCCGCCGAGCGGTTTCTGGCCGCGCAGGAAGCGAAACTCAAGACCGCCCTTGAACAGTTGCACGAGGCGGAAGCGCGGCTGCGCCAGCTGAAGGCGAAGATCGCCAACGTCGAGGTGGAGACGGGGTCGCTCAACGCCCGCATCGACAAGGTGCGGACGGAGTTGAACAACGCCGCCACGAACAAGCAGTACACCGCCCTGCTGACCGAGGTGAACACGCTCAAGCAGCAGAAGACGGCGCTCGAGAACGGTATTCTGACCGACATGGAGCAGGTCGAAACGCTCTCCAGGCAATTGCCCGAGCTGCAGCAGCAGGTGGAGGACCGAACCCGGCACCGCGATCTGGCGGCGAAGGAGCTGGAGGAGCGCCGACACGACGTGGCCGAGCGCCTGAGCGAACTGGAGAAAGAGCGCGCCGCCGCGGTGGTTCACGTGCCGGGCGAAGCGCTCAAGATCTTCGAGCAGATGGCGGACACCTACGATGGCGAGCCCATGGCCGCCCTCGAGGTGATCGACCTTCGCAGCAAGGAGTTCGCCTGCGCGGCGTGCAACATGCACGTGCCGCTGGAAACCTACTCGCTCCTTCGCGGCAAGCCGGACACCCTGGTGCGGTGCGGCTCGTGCCGGCGGATCCTGTATCTCAAAACCGAAGCGCCGGCCCTGGCGAAGAAATAGCGCGATCGCCGATCGTGGAGCCCTCCGATTCCACGAGCGGATCGAGGTCAGGTTCTGACTGTTGACGCGCCGCTCCTCGGAACGCGCTGGTGACATCACCACGAAGGCGGAGTCGCGTCTTCGGGTGATGCGGGGGCTGCCGGACGGACACCGATGTCATGGCCCCCGAGGGACATGTCAGAGCGGTCGTACGAGAAAGCGGGGGAGTATTCGGTCACCCACGGCGCACGACCCTTGACGATCTCCCACGGCGACAGCGCGATCATGCCCAGGCCATGCACGGGCGCGAGCAGACCCTCGGCGGCCCGCTGACGGCGATGGGTGGATTCGTCCGACACCGAATCGATCGTGGGGAACGTGCCGACCTGGCGCGGCGTGCTCCGGCACGATGCGAGCGACACCGGCATGGATGCGTCGTGCGCCACCCGCCCGTCCGTCCAGTGGACGGCTGTGTGAGGCCAGTGGTCGCGCGACAGGCCTTCCAGCGAAGGCGACGCCGCGGCGCCGGGCGTGAGCACCGGTTCGCCCGCCCCGATGGCTGGGTCGAGATTGTTGAGCGGCTTGGAGCAGCCGCACGAGATGATCGTGAGAACGGCGGCGCATGAACAAGTGATCGACCGAAGTCGCAGCGGGCGTCGTTGAACGCCAGCGGGATGCGACAGTGTGGGGTGTGACAAGAGCATCGGGCATTCCTTGGCTTCCTGAGTGTACGCCGCAGGGCCTGCTCTGTGGAGAGGCGTCCTGTTCAACGGACGATCATCAGGTCTGGAGCCAGCACGGGCGTCGGCACACCCGTCCCCGGATGCGGGACTGCATCATTCGCTTCACGCGCTTCATTGCGAGCTCCGCGAGGGAACCGCACGGGGTGTGTGGACTTCCTTACGCCGCGCGGAGGGCCGGTCTGGCGCCCAGGAACGTGAGCAGCCGGGCGCGGCTGGGTTCGTCGAGGAATCGAACGATCCCCAGCGCCATGCGCGGCATGGCGGGGTCATCGTCCTCGGGGTTGACCCACTTGACATCGCAGGCCACGTAGACCTCGCGCGGGTGCGCGTCATCGCCCGTTCCCGGCAGGACCAACGTGGCGTTGACGTGTTCGCCCGGCTCAAGCCGGTCATCCAGTTCGATGCGAAGTCCACCCTCGCTTACGTCGTACGCCGAGCCGGTGAGCAGCTCCATGCGTCCGCTTCGGATGCGCTGCACGCGCACCTCGTTGCACATGGGGGGAAGGGCGAAGCGCTCGTGCCGACGACGGTCGATCATCGCAAGCGACATGGCGATCTCCAATCTGGCGTTGTGTCAAGGCCAGTGGAGATATCGGTCCCTGGCGGGATCGACTTCAGGCGGAAATGCGACGGGGAGAGCGGCGGTCAGACGCGGCGGTTCCGCTTCGGTCACCAATCAGCTGCACCTGCACCCCGTGGATGCGGACCCCCATGCGGTCTTCGATCTCATCGAGGATGTCCTGGGGCAGATTCTGGATGAGGCGCCGTCCCAGATCGTGCGGCACGTCTTCGATGGAGCCGGTTTCTCGAAGTCGCAGATGGGGGTGGTCGGTGATGTCGGCGTCGTAGCGGATCGAGCCGGACGTGGTGGGCAGTTTGCGGCACAGTCCGGCGCGGCACATGGCTTCCAGAGCGTTGTACACGGTGGCCAGACTCATCGGCGTCGGACCGTCCCGGAGCATCTGGTGCAGTTCATCCGCGGTGGGATGATGCGTGCATCCTTCCAGCACGCGCAGCAGCGCCACACGCTGCTTCGTGCAGCGAAGACCGTGTCGTGCGAATCTGGCGCGAAGCACGTTCATCGGTACGTCCTGCCCCGGGCCGTACTCCGTTCGTATCGGCTTCACCCACCTGGGTGATTATTGGCGGACGAAGGAAGACGGGACAATTCCGAATACTTCGGCGCACCCGTCATGCACCGGGGCTATTCTCACCACCGTGGCGATTGAGATTCTGCGACTCCCCGACGACGCCGTGCTGCTGACGCTTCAGCCGCTGCGCGGCCGCCCGGTGGCGGTGCTGGGGTACGGCAATCAGGGGCGCGCCCACGCGCTGAACCTGCGCGACAGCGGGGTTGAAGTCGTCGTGGGATCGCGGGAAGAGTCGCTCGGCACGGCAACTGCCCGGGGCGACGGGTTCGTCGTGCAGGCCATCCCCGATGCGGCGGCCGGGGCCGACCTGGTCATCCTCGCCCTCCCGGACGAGGTGCAGCCGCGTGTCTACGTCGAGCAGATTGCGCCGCGACTGCGACCGGGTGCGACCATCGGCTTCATCCACGGCTTCAACATCCATCACCGCTTCATCGAGCCCGCGCCGGGCGTCGGCGTGGTGATGGTGGCGCCCAAGGGGCCTGGCACGACGCTTCGGGAGCTCTTCCGCGCGGGCCGGGGGCTCCCGTGTCTGCTCGCGGTGGAGCGCGAGTCGGCGGGCGACGATGCGAGCCGCCTGGCCCTGGCGTGGGCGACGGGCATCGGGGCCGGAAGGTCGGCGGTCATCCGCACGACCTTCGCCGATGAAACCGTCTCCGACCTGTTCGGCGAACAGGCGGTGCTGTGCGGCGGGATGACGGCCCTGGTGCTGGCGGCGTTCGAGACGCTGGTGGAGGCGGGCTACCCGCCGGAACTGGCGTATCTGGAATGCTGCCACGAGCTCAAGCAGGTGGCTGACCTGCTCTACGCCCGCGGACCTTCGGGTATGAACGAGGCCATCAGCAGCACGGCGGAGTTCGGTTCCTTCGACGCCGGACCGCGTCTCGTCGATCACAACGTGCGAGACCGGCTTCGGGCGATGCTGGCGGACATCCGCAGCGGTGGTTTCGCCGAGCGAATGCGGAGAGATGCCGCCGCGGGATCGCCCTGGCTTGAGGCCCGTCGGCGGGCACTGCGGTCGCACCCGATCGAACCGGCGGGCAAGGTCATTCGATCCCTGATGCCGTGGCTGCAGGAGCCGACGAACGGATCCGACGCGCCCAACCCGTGAATACAGACGATTCGGGACGCACGATGTCCGATGTACGACGTACGACCGGTGTATCCCGGCGGCAGGCATGACCATGCCTGGTCGAGCGGGGCGGAGGGAGTTGAGATCGAGTGAATCTATGGGACGCCATCATTCTCGGACTTGTGGAAGGACTGACGGAGTTTCTGCCCGTCAGCTCGACGGGACATCTCATTCTGGTGTCTCACTGGCTGGGGCTGGATGACGATCCCGCCGCGCGACATGCGGTCAACGCCTTCAACATCATCATCCAGGGCGGCGCGATCCTGGCGGTGCTGGGACTGTTCTGGCCGCGCGTGATGCAGATGCTGCGGGGCCTGCTGGGGCGCGACGGCGCGGGGCTGCGGCTCCTGATCAATCTGGGCCTGTCATTCCTTCCGGCCGCGGTGATGGGCGTGCTGCTCAATGACTGGATCGAGGAGCGGCTGTTCCGCCCTGCGCCGGTGACGCTGGCGTTGTTCCTGGGGGGCGTGGTGCTCATCCTGCTGCGAAAATGGCAACGGCGCGTCTATCACGATTCCGGGCCTGGCGAAGCGACCATCGATGCGCACGCCTATGTCGATCTTGAACACCTCTCGTGGCGTCGGGCGCTCGTCATCGGCCTGTTGCAATGTCTGGCCATGTGGCCCGGCACCAGTCGCTCGATGATGACCATCATCGGCGGCATGCTGGTCGGGATGCGGCCGAGGCACGCGGCGGAGTACTCCTTTCTGCTGGGCGTGCCCACGCTGGGCGGGGCGTGCGCCTACAAGGGGTACCGCACGTTCTTCGTCGATGAGCACTCGGTCTTCGAGGTGCTCGGTGCAGCCGAGGTGTTGCTGGGGGCGCTGGTGGCGGCGGCGTCGGCGGCCATCGCGGTCAAGTGGATGATCGGCTACCTCAACCGCCACGGTCTGGCGCTCTTCGGGTGGTATCGAATCGTGCTCGCCGGAACCCTGGCGGTGCTGATTCTGGATGGGCGGCTGAAGATCGAACCGAAGTCGGCGACGCCTGCCGATGACGCCCCGGCCCTGATCCGATAGGGCCGGCGCTCCGTCGCGCCGCGGCTCACTCGCGCGGCTGCTTCTCCGCGTTGCGGCGCTCGGCGTCGACGAGGTCGCAGTACCCCACGCTGATCGGCTCTCCCAGCGCGGGGCCGAACTGTTCGCGCAGATGATCGACGATGCGGTGGCACTCCGCCACGCTGTATTTGGCCGATGCGCGGGCCTCGAACTCGAGAAACCGCCCCAGCCCCTCCACGTCATCGAAATGGATGCGGGTGTTGTCGATCATCCACAGCTCGCGGGTCTTGCGGACGACCAGCCACGGACGCAGCGACGCGGTGCCCCATCGCGTCGTCGCCTGGGCGTCGGTGAGAATGGTGAAGTTCGACAGCTTCGGGCGCACCAGGTTCGGACGGTGGTAGAAGATCCACTCGACTGGCGCGCCCGCTGTTTCCCGCTTCTTGAGCCGCCCATCGGGCATGCGGTAGTAGGTGTCCTGCTGGCGGAACGTGCCGACCAGGCCCGCGCCGATGAGCCGGCACTGGGCGCGGGCCAGTTCCGGATCGCGGAGTTCCGCCTTGAACTCGACGTTCTGCATGATCTCTCCCTGGGTCAGCCCGCCCGCCCCAGCGCCTTGAGCAGTTGCGACTCGTCCCACACCTCCACCCCCAGTTCGCGCGCCTTGTCGAGTTTCGAACCCGCGGACTCACCGGCAATGACCAGATTCGTTTTCTTCGACACCGAGCCGCTCACCCTGGCCCCGAGCGCCTCCAGCTTCTCCTGCAACGCACGGCGTTCGAAGTTTTCCAGCGTTCCCGTCAGTACGATGGTCTTGCCCGCGAAGGGAGAATCGACCACGGCGCCGGGGTCGCGCCAGTCATGCGAGGTCAGATCCACCCCGACCTTCGCCAGGCGGCGGAACGCGTCGCGCCCCGCCTCGGAGTGCAGCCAGCCGTGGAGAATCTCGGTGGTGATCTGGCCGAAGTCCTCCAGCGCGAGAATGTCGTCGGCGGACGCCGCCAGCAGTTCGTCGGCGCTGCGGAACCGCCTCGCCAGCCGCTTGGCGGCGGACGCGCCGATCTGCGGGATGCCCAGCCCGGCGATGACGCGCGTCAGTCCGCGCCCCTTCGCCTCGGCGATGGCCCGCATCAGGTTGTCCGCCGACTTGTCGCCCATGCGCTCCAGCCCCAGCACCTGTTCACGCGTGAGGGCGAAGATGTCGGCGAAATGATGCACCAGCCCGGCGTCGACCAGCTGATCCACGAGCTTCTCGCCCATGCCGTCGATGTCCATCTGCCCGCGGCCCACGAACCACTTGAGCTTCTCGCGGAACTGTGCCGGGCATTCAGGGTTGACGCAGAAGAGCTTCGGCCCGTCCTGTTCGGTTGGGCCGCCGCACTCCGGGCACTCCTTCGGCGGGTGAATGACGTGCTCGCGGCCCGAGCGCTCATCGGCGAGCACCCGCACGACCTGCGGGATGATCTCGCCCGCCTTCTCAATGACCACGCGGTCGCCCACGCGGATGTCCTTGCGGCGAATCTCCTCGATGTTGTGCAGCGTGGCGTGCGACACCGTGGTGCCCGCGAGGAACACCGGCTCCATCGTGGCCCTGGGCGTGAGCGTGCCGTTCTTGCCCACCTGCCAGTCCACCTTCAGCAGCCGGGTGACGCCCTGCTCGGCGGGATACTTGAAGGCGATGCACCACCGGGGCGCCTTGCTGGTGACGCCCAGCTGCTCCTGCTGGTCGAAGCGGTCCACCCGCACCACCATGCCGTCCACGCCGTAGGGCAGTGAGTGGCGTGTGGCCGCGAACGACTCGATGACGCCGATGGTCTCGTCGATGGTCTCGCACACGTGCGCCAGCGGGCTGACCGGAATGCCGATCGTCTGGATGCGTCGGAAGAACTGGCTGCTGCGCTCCAGATCGTCCCAGCCGGACACCTCACCCCGCCCGTGAGCGACGAAGCTCAGCCGACGCGCCGCCGCCACGCGGGGATCGAGGTTCTTGAGCGTGCCCGCGGTGGAATTGCGGGCGTTGGCGAAGACCGGTTCGCCGGCGGCCTCGCGTTCCGCGTTGATGCGCTCGAACTCGGCGTTGGGCATGAAGATCTCGCCCCGTACCTCCAGGACGTCGGGAACCGGCGGATCGCACGTTCCAAGCCGCAGAGGAATCGCGCGGATGGTGCGCGCCTGGGCGGTCACGTCATCGCCCCTGGTTCCGTCGCCGCGCGTCACCGCCCGGATCAGTTCACCGCTCTCGTAGCGCAGATTGATGGCGACGCCGTCCACCTTGGGGTCGCAGTAGAGGGGAACCTGAGCGCCGCCGGGGAAGAGGCCGTTGTCCTCCAGTTCCAGTCCCTTGAGCACGCGCCGATACCATGCACGCAGATCCTCGACCGAATAGGTGTTGTCAATCGACATCATCGGCACGGTGTGCGCCACCGTGACGAAGCCCTCCACCGGGCGGTCGCCGAGCCGCTGACTGGGGCTGTTGGGGTCGTGGAGCTCGGGGTGGGCTGCCTCCAGCTCCTTGAGCTCCCGCATCAGCGCGTCGTACTCCGAGTCGGCCATGAACGGCGCGGCGTCGACGTAGTACGCCCGATCCGCCCGTGCGAGCAGTTCGCGGAGCTCCTCGACGCGCTTTCGTGCCTGACGCTGGTCCATGATCGCGCGAACCCGGTCAAACGGACGGGGGAGAAACAATGGCGTGTCAGTGTAGCGATCGGCGCACGGGACAGGGTCGCCATGAAGCGTACACTCATCGGCGACGATGAGGCGCCAAGGCAATCGCGTCACACGGCGGTGAGACCCAGGCGCGACAGAATCGCCCGAACCGCATCCTGCGGTGATCCGTCGGACGTGTCGATTGTCACGTCCGCCAGGGATTCGTAGATCGGCAGGCGGGCGTCCAGCAGCCGCGCCAGCTCGTCAACCGGGTCATCACCCGTAACGCTGGGGCGGTCGTTCCCGCTTCGGATGCGGTCAGCCAGCACGTCCAGCCGGGCGATCAGGTGGACGAACCAGGCCTTTCCTGCACGTCGGGCGTCAGCGAGCATCGCGCGAGAATCAGCGAACGTCGGCGCTCCGCCCCCGATGGAAAGGACGTGCGGGGGAGCGTTGAGGTCGATTCTCAGGCAATGGGCTTCCGCCTGGCGCCAAGTCCGCTCGCCGTACCTGTTCCACACATCCACGACACTCGGCCTGTGGAGGGATGCGAGAACCAGGTCGTCGAGGTCCGAGAACTGTATTCGCAGCGATTCCGCCACCAGGCGGCCGATGGTCGTCTTGCCGCTACCCCGCATTCCGATGAAGACGACGTGGCGTGGGAGTTCCGGCGCCATGAAGCGCCTTCCAGTGAGCGGATAACCGATCTCAGGCGGCGGTCAGTCGGCGACCCATCTTCCGCTTGCGGTTGATGATGTTGCGACCCTTGCGCGTCTTCATGCGGGCGCGGAAGCCGTGCTGGCGGAGCTTCTTGATGCGACTGACTCGTTTCGGATGATGCATGGCCGACTCCGTCAGAAACCCGGGCGAGGTGAACGCGATCCGGGAGGGCCAAGAGCATATCCCCGTCGTCGGACCAAGGCCACTGGGCGTGAATCGTTCAACGGACCGTTCGCATCAGTCCGAAGGAGAGGTATACTCGAATCACGGGGCCGAAGCCCCGGCTGCGCAAGTATTTCAGACGCCCCCGTCCGACGAGCACGCGGGGATCGGGCGTCTGAACCACCTGCCCAGCGACCGGCTTCCCAGACCTCGGCCGTCCTTCGGCCACGGGGCAGGTTCGCATGTCACAGGCAATCATCGCATCGTCACAGGATCTCATCGCCCGGGCGGAGTCCATTCTGGGCCGCGCCTTCGTCGATCGCTCGCTCCTGGGGCTGGCCCTGACGCATGCCTCGTCCGCCGACCACCGGCTGGCGAGCAACGAGCGGCTGGAGTTTCTTGGCGACGCCGTGCTCGGATTGATCGTGTGCGAGTATCTCTTCGCGCATTACCCCGAGCTGCAGGAAGGCGACCTGACCAAGATCAAGTCGGCGGTCGTCAGCCGCGACACCTGCGCCCGGGTGGCGGACGATCTGGGGTTGACCGACCTCATCGTGCTCGGCAAGGGAATGAGCAACCGCGGGGCGATTCCGCGCTCCCTGAGCGCCGGGGTCTACGAAGCGGTGATCGGCGCGCTCTTTCTCGACGCCGGTCTGGAGTTCACGCGATCGTTCGTGCTGGGCGGCGTCAAGGGACTCATCCGTTCCGCGGTTCGCTCCGGGCACCAGCAGAATTTCAAGTCCGTGCTGCAGCAGCTGGTGCAGCAGAACATGGGAATATCGCCGCAATATCTGCTGCTGGACGAGAAGGGGCCGGACCACGCCAAGTGCTTCGAGATCTGCGTGGAGGTGGGAGCCCAGCGGTTTCCGTCCAGTTGGGGGCGATCCAAGAAGGCCGCCGAGCAGCAGGCGGCCCTCAACGCGCTCATCGGGCTGGGGTACGCCACGATGGATGAAGACGAGGAGGTTCGGCTGTGCGCGTGCGTTGAGCCGGACGCGGTGACGCAGAACGGACACGCGGAAGGGGGTTGATCCTCGATCGGCTGCTCCCCCGGCGTATCCTTCCCGCATGAGCACCACCGCCTCCGTCGCCGACGCCCCCTTGCTGCGCACGCCCTTCCACCAGTACCACCTCGATCACGGCGGCAAGATGGTGCCCTTCGCCGGATGGGAGATGCCCATCCGCTACGGCTCCATCATCGAGGAGCATCACCAGACGCGGCGCAGCGGCGGCATGTTCGACGTGTCGCACATGGGCCGCGTGCGCTTCACCGGACGCGACGCCCGGCGGTTCCTGGACCGTCTCTGCACGCGCCAGATCATCGACATGCAGCCCGGCATGGTGCGCTACTCGCTGGTGTGCAACGAGCAGGGCGGCTGCCGCGACGACGTGCTCATCTACCGAATCGCCGAGAGCGAGTTCCTGATGGTCTGCAACGCCAGCAACCGGCTCAAGCTGCTGGATCACTTCGAGCGCGTGCGCGGCGACCTGGTCTTCAAGGTGAAGGATGAAACGCAGTCCACCGCCATGATCGCCCTGCAGGGGCCGAAGGTGATGGGCCTGATCGCCCAGTTCTCCAGCGAGATTCCGGCGCTGAAGCGATACCGATTCACCACGAAGGATCTTCTGCTGGCCAAGGTGCTGGTGTCTCGCACCGGGTACACCGGCGAGGATGGCGTGGAAGTCATCCTGCCCACCATGCTCGCCAATCGCGCCGTGGACATGATGATGAAGAACTCGCCCGATCCCGATCTCATCAAGCCCTGCGGGCTGGGCGCACGCGACTCGCTGCGGCTCGAAGCGGGCATGCCGCTCTACGGCCATGAAATCGAGGAGCACCTCGATCCCGTCTCCGCCGGGCTGCTTTTCGCCATCAAGCTCAACAAGGGAGAGGACAACCCGGAGGCCGGACGTTTCATCGGTCAGGACGCGCTGCAGACCATCGCCAAGGCCGGGCCGAGGCGCAAGCTGGTCGGGCTGGTTCTCGAAGGCAAGCGGGCCGCGCGGCAGGGCATGAAGGTGATGCACCACGGAGCCGAAGTCGGATTCATCACCAGCGGATGCTGGAGCCCCACGCTGGAGAAGTCGATCGCCATGGCGTACGTGGACGCCGCGTTGAGCGCCGAGGGAGCGACGTTCACCATTGACACGGAGAAACTCAACGCCCCGGCGACGGTGTGCGGGCTGCCGTTCTACAAGGCCGCCGGCTGAGCCCGATGCGACGCCGCGCCCAACCCCGCGGCGTCATCCGCGCGGGACGTTGAGCTCCACCACCGTGGCGCCCGTGGCTCTGGCGCGGGCGAGTTCCTCCGGCGTCATCTCCACGACCACCGTCTCAATGTCGTCGGTCGATTCCAGATTCAGCAGCTGCTTGACCAGCATCGCCTGGTTCTCCTGCAGTTCGCGGCGCGACTGGGCCAGCGCCTGGCGCGTGGATTCCAGCTCCGTGAGGGCGGCCTTGGCGCGCTGCTGCAGGTCCGCACGGGCGGCTTCCAGCTCCTTGATGCGCTGCTTCAGCTCATCCCGCCCCTGCAGCACCGCGGTGGACTGACGCTCCGCCTGTCGGCGACGATCCTCCGCCATCTGCAGATCCAGCTCCAGTCGCTCGACGCGGAGACGCAGCGCCGCGACTTCCTCGTTTGACTCGCCCTCCGAGGCGGGCGAGGCCGACGTCTGCAGGTCCAGCAGCGCGGATTCCGCGGCTTCCAACTGCGAGCGCAGATCGGCGGCCTCCGATTCCAGCGCCGCGGCGTGCTGTCGAAGCGCGGCGGCCTGGTTTTCAACGGACTGACGCTCCGCCCTTGCGGCGGCCAGATCGGTCCGGCCGCGATCGCGCTCGTCCAGCGCCTCGCGAAGCGCGGCCTCCAGCGCGGCGAACCGCGCCGACACCTCGTGAGCCCGGGCGGCGGCGGCGTCCCGATCGCGCCGCAGCTGTGCGACTTCTTCGTCCATGGCCCGCAGCCGCTCGCGGGCCTCGTCACGATCACGAAGCGCCTCCAGCAAGGACGCCTGCGCGCGATCGCACTCGACGCGCAGCGCCGCGCCGTCCAGCGAACTGAGCCGCGCGATCTCCGCCTCGAGCGAGGCGATCCGGTCCGCCGCCGCGATGGCGCCAGCGCGCAGGGCTCCGATTTCCGCCTGCAGCGCCTCGCGCTGTCGCTCGCCCTCGGCCAGAAGGGATTCCGCCGCCGCCAGATCACGACGCGCCGCGTCGGCGTCCGACCGCGCTGTCTCACTCTCCGCCATCGCCGAGGTCACCGTTTCACGCAGCGTGGACAGCGCGGCGGCGTCCTGCTCGTGCTGTTCGAGCAGCCGCGCGTGCGACGCTCGAATCTCGTGCAGCGCCCGCTCCGTCTCCTCAACCGCCGACTGGCGATCGCGCGTGAGACGCTCGAACGAATCGGCGTGGATGCGCGCCTGTTCCTCCAGGCGCGAGGCCGCCTCGTCCGCCCGCGACTCGGCGGTTCGAGCGCGATGTTCGTACTCGTTGAGCGATCGACGCGCCAGTTGCAGCACGTTTTCGACGCCCGCCAGTCGCTCCCCCAGGTCGCTCGCCTGCGATTCAAGCTGGGCGCGGGCCGCCAGCGCCTCTTCCAGTTCCGCCCGCAGCAGGGCCGCCTGCCGCTCCGCCGCGTCGGCTCGCTCCGTCGCCGCCTCTGCGCCGGCGCGAAGCGATTCGACCTCTTCGCGCAGCAGCGCCATCTCCGGGTTCGATTCCGACGGAGCTTCCGCCGCGACGCGAAGCGACGACAATTCGGCTTCCTGTTGTTCGAGCCGCGCCTGACGCTCGCCGGCCAGTCGGGTCATCTCCTCGGACTGTCGCCGGAGTGATGCAAGCGTGCCTTCGAGTTCTTCGAGACGCTCGCGGACCAGTCGGGTCGAGGCCGCCTCGCCCTCGGCGGCCGTCGCACGCTGGCGCTGCGCCTCCAGTTCCTGCTGCGACGCCAGCCAGGCCGACTCGGCGTCCGCCAGCTGCCGGCGCAGCGGCTCGATCTGAGCGGCGGCTTCGCTTCCTCGCCGGGCTTCGACCGTGAGCGATTCCACGCGCTGGCGCGAAGCGGCCAGTTCCGTTTCCACGCCGGCCAGACGGGCGGCGGTCTCGGCCGCGGCCTGAGCGGCCTGACGCAGGGAGTCCCGTTCTGCGCTGGTCGCATCGAGCAGATCGGTGCGTTCCTTCAGCAGGCGCTCGACTTCCTCGACGCGCTGATTCAGCTCCCGTTGCCGTCGTTCGTGTTCGGCCGCCTCACCGAGGCCGCGACGCACCTCGTCCAGTTCCTGACGTGCTGCGGCGAGCTGGCGATCACGCTCCGTGGCGGCGGAGCGCGCCTCATCCAGCGCCTGCTGTGCGGCGGCGGCTGTCCGGCGATGGTGCTCGAGGTCCGATCGGACCAGCAGCAGCTCCTCTCGCGCACGCTCCATCTCCGCCAGCGCCCGATCGCGTTCCGCCTTGAGCGAGTTCACGTCCTCGGTGAGCGCGCGGGCCCGTGCTTCCAGCCCCTTCACCTCCGCCGCGATCGCGCGGTCGCGCTCGGCGTCGCGCCTGGCGCGCTCGAGTTCGGTTCGCAGCGTCTCCACCTCGCGCTGCTGCGCGGTCAGATGTTCGCCCGTGGCGTCCGGCGCGCCGGAGCTGGCGCGGATGTCATCATCATCGTCCTGCAGCGGTGGGGCGGTGGAGCTTGACGCACTGCCGACACGGAAGAACATCTGGTACGGACCGATACGCACCACGTCGCCGTCCTTCAGGTCGGCGGACTCGGTCCGCACGTGATTGACCTTCAGCCCGTGCGACGAGCCAAGATCACGCACGCGGTAGCCGTCGCCGTGCGGTTCGATGACCGCGTGATGACGGCTGACGCTGTAGTGCGACAGCGCCAGGCGGCTGCTGGACGATCGTCCGATCGTACAGGGTTCCTGCGTCAGCGCGATGAGACGCGCGCCCTTGCGTCCTTCCTTGTGAATCTCGAGGTGCGGCATGGCGGCTTTCTGAGCCGACCCATCGCCCCCCGAGGGTCAGCCCATCACCCATTGCAGCAGACGAGCCCGGTTTGAGCAAGCCCCCACCTGCCGGATTCTCCAGGCGAATCCGCGTTCAGGGGCGGGGCTGGGAGAGCGACCTCAACGCACGCGGCAGGACTCGAACCTGCAACCCTCGGCTTCGAAGGCCGACCCGGACCCCCTGCGGCGACCCCAAACCCCGCGTGGCTGCATCCAAACGCACTTCCGACAACCTGAGTGTATCGCCGATGAAGGCACGCGGACCCCGCCCTTGTTGGAATCCTTGTTGGAACGGGCGGACTGGCGGTACGCTGGCGGGATGAATCCCGACTCCCTTCGTGCCGACACGCTGCCCGACGTGCTGACGGCGGTTGAGGCCGCCACGTACCTTCGACTCATCGAAGATGCCGACGGCCATCCACGCGACATGGCGGACGCGGTGAAGTCACTGGATCACCTGTGCGAGGCCCACGGTCTGCCGTCGGTTCGCATCGGCAAGGCCCGTCGATTCGTCACGGCTCAGGTGCAAACGTGGCTCGAAACGCTGCGTGGTGGACAACCTGTTGCCGCAACAATCGCGGCGGCTGGTGCGTTATGCTCTGCGAGTGGCCGTCCCTGTTGACTCCAGAGGGCGGCCCGTTGAACTGGCGTCGGCTCGCTACCGACGCTTGGCGGTGCCGCGGCGCGGGACGATGGTCCTCTCCCGCGCTGCGGCTCGCCGGAGGACCGACCGATGGACAACTCGACCCCGCCCGCGCCGATGAAGGCGAAGCCCAAGCGGAAGCCCCGCCGCACTCGACGCGCGCCGACCGAATCGCAACTCCGCGAACTACTCGACCGGCTCGACGATGCCGCCAACGAGGTGCGCGGCTGGTGCGTATCCATCCCGCTGACGACGGGCGACGATGACCCCGCGTCGATACTGGCGCACGCGATCCACGCCGAGGCCGCCGACAAAGCGCGGCGGGCTGTCGGCGCACTGGCGACGACGTGGGCCGCGCTACAGCCCGTCACGGGCTGGTCTAGAACGCTCGCCAAGGCGATGGACGCGGCGAGGCCATTCCTGTCAGACCTGTTCACCCGTGCGGCTCAGGCGGCATTCAGGCCGCCCACGCGGGCCGCACGCGGCGGGCTGACGTCGTTGGACGATGAAAGCGCGCTGCGGACCATCGCCCGGATGATTGGGCGCGTGGTGGACGCCAAGGCGGTGACGTTCGAGGAAGCGGCGGCACTGGTGCAGCAAAGAACGAGCAAAAACGTGAGCGGGCGCAAGAACGTGAGCGCGCGCACAATCCGCCGATGGGTAGAAGCGGGACTGCTCGCGTGCATCGACCCGCCCGATGGGCGCGTGCGAGGGCGCAAGGTGGTGGCATCGGACGTGGAGCGGCACGCCCACGATATTGCCCGAGGCCGGTACCGCCGGGCCGACAAGTGACTTTTGCACCAAGTAAGTGACTTCCCCCCGGAAAGTCGGGGCGGCGGTGTAGTCTGCGCGCGCGTCGGGCGTCATTGTGTTGGGCAATGACACACACGCTCAACATCGTGACGGTTTCACAACTCAGCAAGCGGCACGGGCTGACCCGGCGGCAGATTGAGCACGCCATCGAGCGAAGCGGAGTCACGCCGACCGCGTGGGTGGGGAACACCAAGACTTTTGACGCGACCGCCCGCGCGCGAATCGAGGCCGCGCTCCGGGCGACCGGCGCGCTGGCCGCCGAACCTGTAGCGGCGGAGGCGCGCGCGTGACCATCGCCTACGCACATCCCGCGCTGGAGGACTTGGAGCGCGTCCCCGCCGAACTGACGGCGCGGCGGCAATGGGTGTTGTGGCGCGCCGAACCGCCGCGCACGCCGGGCGAGAAGCCCGTGAAGATGCCCTATTCAATCCACGGCGGCCGCGCTTCATCGACCGACCCGGCGACGTGGGGCGACTTCGGCGCTGTCGTAGACGCTTACGAAGTCGGCGAGTCGTGGGCGGGCATCGGTTACGTGTTTGCGCCGAATGACCCCTACATCGGGATCGACTTGGACGACTGCCGCTGCCCCGAGACGGGCGAAGTGGTGGAGGAAGCGCGCGCCATCATCGCGCGGCTTGGCGGCTGTTACTGCGAAGTCTCCCCAAGCGGGGAGGGAGTGAAGTGTTGGGCACGCGGCACGAAGCCCCCCCGGTGGCCGTGCAGGCGGAAGGCGCGGACATTCGGCTGGATCGAAGTCTACGAAGTCGGGCGGTACTTCGCGGTCACGGGAAGGGCGGTGACATTTTGAACGCAACTCCGACCCCGACCATCGCCGAGGCCAACATCGCCGATGTTCTCGGCGAATACTTCGCCCCCGCAAATCCGACATTCAACGGACACGCGCCGAGCAACGCGGCGACCCCCGCCGATGCCGAGCGGCGCGCGATGGCTTACGTTGACAAACTGCCCCCTGCCGTGTCGGGTGAGGGCGGCCACGATGCGACCTATCGGGTGGCTTGTGAGTGTGTGCGATTCGGGCTGGACGAGGCGGCAACTCTGCGCGTGCTGACGCATTACAACGCGCGATGCGCGCCCCCGTGGTCGGATGCAGAACTGCGACACAAGGCGAAGTCGGCGCACGCTCACGCGGCGCACGAGCGCGGCGCGCGGCTGAATCAGGACCGACCGGGATTCAAGCGTAGCGGGCGACGAAAGGTGAACCCCACGACTGCCGCGCCTTCGGACCACGGCGCGAATCTTTCCGATCTTGGCAACGCGCGGCGGATGGTGGACCTGCACGGCGACGCCATGCGATTCTGCGCGCAGACCGGGCGGTGGTACATCTTCGACGGGACGCGGTGGGTGGAGGATTCGACCGAGGCCGTGGTGCGACTGGCGAAGGAAACCATTGCGGCCATGTACGCCGAGGCGGTGAACCTGCCCGACGGCGACCGGCACGACCTACTCGGGCACGCGCTGGAGAGTGAGAAGGCGTCGCGCATCGCGGCGATGGTGACGCTGGCGCGCAGTGAACCGGGCATCGCGGTGGGCGTCGATGCTTTCGACTCCGATCCGTGGCTGCTCAACTGCAAGAGCGGGACTATCGACCTACGAACTGGTGAACTCCATCCGCATGACCCCGCCGACCTGTTGACCAAACTCGCCCCGGTGACATTCGATCCGGACGCGACCGCGCCGACGTGGGAGCGGTTCATCGCGGAGACACTCCAAGGGCACGATGAACTGACGTGGTACGTTCAGCGCCTGCTGGGCATGGCGATGACCGGCGACACGTCAGAACACATCCTGCCGATCTTCCACGGCGTCGGCGCGAACGGAAAGAGCGTGCTGTGCGAGGCCGTGATGCACGTTCTCGGCGACTACGCGGGCGTGGCCGCCCCTGGCCTGCTGGTGGCGCGGCGCGGCGGTGATGCTCATCCTACGGAACTCGCGGACCTGCTGGGCAAGCGGATGGTGATTGCATCCGAGACGGAATCGAACCAGCATCTACGCATCGCCTTCGTGAAGAGCGCCACGGGTGACGCGACGCTCAAAGCGCGATTCATGCGGCAGGACTTCTTTGAGTTTCGGCGCACGCACAAACTCATCCTCGTCACCAACAACCGGCCCATCGTCGATGAATCGAGCAATGCCGTCTGGCGACGATTGCGGCTCATTCCGTTCTCCAATGTGGTGCCCGAGGATCGGCAGGACAAGGCGCTGCCGCGCAAACTCCAACGCGAGGCGAGCGGCATCGTGAACTGGCTTGTTCGCGGCTGCCTTGGCTGGCAGGCGCACGGACTCAACCCGCCCCCGTCGGACGTGCTGCTCGCCACGACGGCGTACCGCGAGGCCGAGGACGTGGCCGGGCGATTTGTGGCCGACTGCATCACCTTCCTGCCGGGCGCATGGGTGGCGTCGTCGCGCATCACGGCGGCGGCGGAGGCGTGGGCGAAGGAGAACGGCGCACGGCTTGACCTGCGCGACGTACACGAACGACTCCGCGCTCAGGGTGCAACCCCAGACCGTGAAAACAAGCGCCGCGGATGGTCCGGCGTGTCGCTGCCGAGTGTCACCACGGAGGGCGTCGAATGATCGAATCACGCGCGCAATTCGTGCGATTCGAGCGCGCCAGTGGTGACGGCTGGTGTCACCAGAAACCGCGTTTTCGACCCCGCCAAGGCGGATTCTGTGACGGTGTGACAGTAGGTGACGGCACTTCGCCTATGAACACGATTTTCCCGCGCGTGGGCGTCGAACGGCTAAAGGCGTCACTAGCCGTCACTGGTGTCACCGGGGAGCCCCCCCGTGGCTGACAGACTTCCCATCCGCCAGTCTGGCGCGGCCCACTTCGGCGGCCCCCGACCGAAGCCCGCGCCCCGCCGGTTCTCCATCATCGTGGAGGGCGGCGTCCGGTTCTCCATCATCGACCTTCGACGCGCGCTCAAGTCGCTGCGGCGGGACTTCGGGCTGGTTTGCGTGGACGCGCGGGAGGTGGCTGCACCCCCGCCCGCCGCTGGCCCCGCCGAGGGGGGAGGGGGTGGCCGATGACAACGCCGATTCTCACCAACGCTGAGGCCGCCCGCTGGCTTCGGCTGGACGATGACTACCCCGGCGACCCGGCGGCGGCGACCCGCGCTCTGCATCGCCTTGTCCGGGCCGGGCGGCTTCGCCCCCTTCGTGGCGTTGGCCCGAGTTACAGGTTCCACGTCGATGAACTGGAGCGGTTCGCCCGTGCCGAGACTGAGCGCGTGGACGCTGCATCGGATTCCCATGCCGAGGGTTCCCCCGCGTCGTGACCGCGCCAAGGCGGATTCTCAGGAGATTCCAACGTGACTTCCAACAATGACAACCCCGAGAACACGCCCGCAACGATCGGCGCTCAACCGTCGGGACGCGACGCGACCACGGGCCGATTCACGACCGGCAACTCCGCTGCAAGGGCGCGAATCAAGCGGTATTCGTGGCCGTGGGCGGTTCGTCAACTTCGGGCCGAGACTGCGCGGCAACTCTACCACGACCGGCACGCTATCGCGGCGGCGGTTCTCAAGGCGCTGAAGTCGGGCAACTCCGCGCCATTACATGCGGTTCTCGCAATGGGCGCGGACGTTGAGAACGCCGAGATTCTCGCCCGGCTCGATGACATGGAACGACGGCTGGACGAGGGCGGCGGACGTGCCGCTGGGCTGCGTCGCGTCGCGTGACCGGCCCCGCGGCCCCCGCGTGTCGGACGCGGCAGACGGAATCGTAGTGGCTTGCAACGCAAGCCCCCATCGGAGGATTCAACAATGCAACTGAGAGGCCGAATCAAGAGACTGGCGGATCGCGTGAACCGCATCGCCCCGGCGACGCCCCGGACCTTGCCGCCCGAGGCGCGCGCCCGCGTCAACCGGTTGCTGACGCTCTACACACTGAACGCCCGTCAGATCATCGCCGACGTGCCCGGCGCGTCGCGCGGTGAACTTGTGGAGCGCGTGCTTGTCTCCGTTCTCCACGCGCCTGATCCCGACAAACTCCGCTGGATGGCCGAGAAGATCATCGACACGGCGTCGGCGTGGACCGTGGCCGACGTGGTGAACGCCGAGCGGGAACTGAAGGCAACCGAGCGCCCCGGATTCGAGGTACACACGACAGCAAGCTAAGCAACCCCGCCCCGCCGTCGCGTCGCTCATTCGTCCCTTCGCCGCTGCTGAGGGCGCGCGGCGGGCGGGATTCTCGAAGGAAACGACCATGACCAGCAATGAGAACTCCATCGACGGAACCTACGAACGCCCCGGACTGCCGCCCATCGGCTCGCATCTTGTCACCACGACCGGCCCCAACGGCGAGCGGATCGTGCTGTACCGCCCGCCGACAACCGAGGCCGAGCGGCGCGCGCTCTACGGCCCCGGCAACGTTGAGGCGGCGAAGCGCGGCAAGGCGACGTGGAAGGCGTGCGGTTGCGGCTGTGACGTGCAGACCGGCGCGTGCCATTGCACCACGCCGAAGCCCGCCCCAAGCGGGCAGGCCGTCACGGCCCGCACGATGCCCCGTGCTGCATCGGACGTTGACGACTTGGCCGAACATCCCGCGCTTGCCGGGACCGCCCCTGTCCGATTCTCGGAAGCCCACGCGGCACGCGAGGCGGCCCACGCCCGCGCGGTGGAGCGGTTCCACGCTGAAGGCGCATACGGCGACATCGCGCGATTCGATGCGATTCTGAATGAGGAACTTTCCCGCCGCGCGTGACGCGGCTCAACCGAAGGGACGCCAGCATGAACATTGCTCAGCCCGACTACGTTCACCGACCCGGCACATTCGAGTTTCTCGACGACCCAAGGCAGGCGTACGAACTGCCGCGCTTGTGGTGGACCGACGCTTGCCCCGGCTTGTACCGCGATGACATCGACCCGGCCAAGAAACGCGAGCGGTGGACGCGCGCGCTCGCCCGACTCACGCCAACCCAACGGCGGCGAATCAGGGACGTGCAAACCGCCGACATGCCCCGTGACTTGCGCGACGCGGCGAACGTGGCGGCGTGGGCCGCCCACGTCGAAGCGCGCGCCCATGACGGCGGCGTTTCGTTCATCCGCTGGCGGATGAATCACGCCGTCGATATCGCGCGCACGCCGGACCCGGAACAGGTGGAGGCCCGGAATCGTTACTGGGCGACATGGGCGGAATGGTGGAAGCGCGGCGGCGACGATGCCGTATGGGCCGATTCCGCGTGGGTGGAGGCGACGGGGTGGAGCGCGGCCCAACTGAGTGACGACGCCAACACCATCCAGCACTTGCACGCGCTCAGGGACGCGACGCCACCGGTGGAGCGGGCATTCATCGAGGCGTATCTCCGCGCCGATTGGGCAGGCCAATCGCTGCCCGAGGGCAACCGGCATCGGACCCGGCTCGAAAACTCGATGAAGGTGGCGCGCGCGGCGTACACGACTCAGTTTCAACGCTGGCTCGAATGCTGGACCCTTGCCCGGCGACGCGGATATCCGGCGCTACTTGGGCTGCCCGAGGGCGGAGGCGTGATGAATCACCACGAGGCCGACGTGCGGCGCGCGATGATTCAAGCGGGCGAACTCCCCCCCGAGGCCGACCCGGACTACGTGCCGCCCCCGCCCGGACGCGCGGCTGTCACGACCACGACCACGACCACGGCGACACCCGAGGCCGCCCCCAAGGCGACCCCCGCCGAGTCGGCATCCACGCCCGCCACGATGCCGCCCAAGGCGTCGGACCCGGCGACGCCCGACGATGCGAACGCGACGCCCAAGCGTGCCACGCGGCCACGTCGTCAACGTCGGACCCGCAAGGCCGTGGCGGTGGACACGGGAGCGGGTGAAGCATGACGCGGCGGCGCTCTCCATCATCGGACCCGTGCGAGGTTGTCACGCTTGCCCGTGGTGACTGGGTGAAACTCGCCCTTGCCGCTGTCGGCATCGTCGCGTCCATCGTCGGCGCTGGATTCGTCGCGTGGCGGGACCACGATCGCGCGCTCATCGAGGTGCGCACTGAGGTGCGCACGATGACCGAATCGGTGACGACGGCGGTTGACCGGCTGCGCGAGGTGGAGATTGAACTCGCCGAAGGGCGCGGCCGCCGGGCTGGGAGTGGTGGACCGTGACGACGCCCACGCCGATGACCACGACGCCCGCCAGCAAGCCCGCCGCATCATCGAGGCCCCGCACGTCGGCGACACGCCCAACGCGGCACGCGGCATCGTCGGCGGCGTGGTACGTGCGGCGGATGCCGCCCAGCATTCTCGACCGAAGCCCGTTGACACAAGCGGCCCGGCGTGGGATGATGCTCCCAAGTCGGTCCCTGCCAAACCCCCGACTCACAACTCAACCGAACCGCGAGCAACGGGCCGCCCGCGTTGGCGTCTACCTTGGCAGGGACCGCGCCGACAACGGCGGCCCGCTGCGCGCGGTGGAGTCCCTGCCATGACGACAACTCCGAAGGTGTATCTGATTCAGACCCCGAAGCGGCTCAAGGATGGTCGCGTGGTCGCGTACTACATCGTGCGTTGGCCCGACTCAAACGGGAAGTACCGGGAGGAATCCATCGGGCGGACCAAGGCGACGGGCGGGACCGTGACGGCGCGCGATGCCGAGGCCGCACGTCGGGCGAAGGAACTGGCGTTGGGCACGGGCGAAGCCCCACGGGACCGGCTCGAAACCACGACGTTGGAAGCGTTCACCCCGTTCTACATCGACCGTCGGAAGCACTCTGAGCAAGGGACCGGATACCGCAAGGGCGCGCACGGGCTGAAGCGCCCGACGCTGGCGAAGCACTCGATGACGCTCCGGTACATGGCGCAACACTTCGGCCCAACGCGGCGGCTCGATGCCATCGACGCGGACGACGCCGAGCGGTTCATCGCGGCACTGGAAGCGGGCACGCTGGCGGCGGCACGCGAAGCGCGGCAGACCTACACGCTCACGACGGAAACCGTGCGCGGGCATATTCGCAACTGCAAAGCCATCTTCGCGTGGGCGAAGTCGCGGCGCATCATCCACGTCAACCCATTCGATGACTTCAACGGCGCGCCCGGACACTCCCGCCCGAATCACTACCTGCCGCTGGCCGACTTCGAGCGGCTTCTGTCGGCGGTGGATTCGCCCGGCTGGCGTGTGTTCTACGCCCTGCAACGGCTCGCCGGGTTGCGGCGCGGTGAGGCCGTATCGCTGCCTTGGGATGGCGAGGCCGCCGACTCTGACGGCGTGGTGCATCGCGTGGGCATCGACTTCGGGCGGCGGCGGGTGTGCATCGTCGGCAACGCCAAGACCGTGCATCGCTACCGCGAGGTTCCAATCTGCCCGCGCCTGCTCACGCTGCTGAATGAGGCACGCGAGGCGGCTGGCGGTGACGACGCGAGCGGGACCGTGTGCGGGCTGCCCGCGTTCAATCTGACGCGACGGGCACAAGCCCATATCGAGCGGGCCGGGCTGACGGCGTGGGCGAAGGTGTACCAGTCGATACGCTCATCGTGCGAGAACGATTGGAAGATGGCTGGATTCGCTGAGGCGACGTACGCGGCGTGGATCGGGCATTCGCCGACCGTCAGTCGGAAGCACTACGTCGCGCCGACGCCCGGCGAGTTTGACGCGGTGACGGCCCCCGAGACACGGGCACGGCTGGTAGCATGACCCCGGACGATGGTTCATCGCCCGTTCCCCCGACGCGGCCCGCCCCAACAGGCGGGCCGTTTCGTTTGTTGGAATCTTGTTGGAACGGGGTAGGCGGACCCCCCGAAAACCCCGTTTTTGAACGCACGCGGCAGGACTCGAACCTGCAACCCTCGGCTTCGAAGGCCGATGCTCTATCCAATTGAGCTACGCGTGCTCGATCTCCATTCGATCCAAGGGGGACAACCCTGTCGTCCGCGGACGGAGGGGGGTGACTCCCCGAAGGAACGGCAGGAAAAGATCGTAGTCGAAGGCGGCTCGATCGGCCACGGCCGCATCGACCCGTCAGGCCGTCAAGCGATGCTCAGACACGGGGCACACGGCGGGCGATGCTGGTCCCCGGCGGCGCCCGTCGCTACGCTTGCGGTCCACTCCGCCTGCTGCGGCGGGGCTGAGACAGGAGCACGCAAATGGGCCTGATGGACGGCAAGCGGGGATTGATCGTGGGCATCGCCAACGAGCGGTCGTACGCCTGGTACATCGCCCAATCGCTGCTCAAGCATGGGGCGACCTGCCTGTTCACGCACCTGCCGGGCGAGAAGATGGAGCGTCGCTGCCGCGGGGCCATCGAGTCGCTGGGCGTGACCGATCCGTGGCTGATGCCGCTGGATGCGTCGTCCGATGAACAACTCGATCAGGTCTTCGCGCGACTCGGCTCGGACTTCGGGTCGATTGACTTCCTCGTCCATTCGATCGCCTTCGCCGACAAGGACTGGCTCAAGCCGGGCAGTTTCACGGCCACGCCGAGACAGGTCTTCACCCAGGCGCTGGACATCAGCGCGTACACCTACGTCGCCATGGCGCACCGGGCGGCGGCGATCATGCCCAATGGCGGGTCCATGATCGCCATGAGCTACTACGGGGCGGAGAAGGCCGTGCCCGGCTACAACGTCATGGGCGTGGCCAAGGCCGCACTGGAGGCGGCGGCCCGCTACCTCGCCATGGAACTGGGTGAGAAGAAGATCCGCGTCAACACCATTTCAGGCGGGCCCCTGCGCACCATGTCGGCCATGGCGGTGGGGGGGTTCGGCGAGATTCTCGACTGGATGCAGAAAAAGGCCCCGCTGCGGCGCAACATCGAGGGCAGCGAGGTCGGCGACACCGCGCTCTACCTGCTGAGTGATCTCGGGTCGGGCGTCACCGGGCAGAATATCTACGTCGATGCGGGATACTCGGCGATCGGGCTCTGATGTTCCGCTCGGGATGCGGCGAATCGCATCCGAGACGGCGGCGACGGCCTCGCCGAAGGTTCATGACGCCCACGCCACGAACCGCACCGCGGCGCCCGTGGGGACATCGTCCACCTGCACCGGCAGTTCGGCCAGCCCGTCGGTCTGCCCCGTGTGAACCAGGTCGCCTGAACCAGCCCACCGCGGCACCGCGATCGTGCCGTCGCGGTTGAGCCGCGCCGGACGGAAGGCCTGTCGCTGCGCATTGGGCGTGACCGGCTGAGCCAGGGTTCGCGCTTCCCATCGAAGCCAGGGATCCAGCCCCAGCATGGAACGCACGATGGGCCAGACGAACAGGTGAGCACATGCCAGCGCCGACACAGGATTGCCCGGCAATCCCGCGACGATGACGCCGTTCGGCGCCCGTCCGACAGTGATCGGCCGTCCCGGTTGAATCGCCGCGCCCGAGACAGCCATCGTGACGCCCCCCCGTCGGTACGCGGAGGGGAAGTGATCCCGCTCGCCCGCGCTCACGCCTCCCACGCTGAGCAGGAGATCGCACCGGGCCAGCGCGTGTTCAAACGCGGCGGCGGTGAGGGCATCGTCGTCGGGCACGTGCTCAACGTGCGTCACCATCGCGCCGAAGCGACGCGCGGCATCCGCCAGCATGGGGGCGTTGGAGTTGCGGATCTGGTGATCCAGCACCGTGGCATCCGCCGGGCGGACCTCGTCGCCGCTGGTCAGAATCGCCACGCGCGGGCGGCGGCGCACGCTCAACAGCGTCGCGCCCATCGCCGCCGCGATGCCGAGGTGTTCAGGGCGCAGCACGGTCGAGCCGGGGACCACCACGTCGCCTCGCCTGGCATCCGCGCCGCGCGGGTGAATGGCGTGACCCTTGTTGATGGAGCCGACGGTGAAACGTACGGGGTCAGCGCGATCAGACCATTCGTGTCGGATGACCGCGTCCAGTCCGGGCGGCACGGGCGCCCCGGTGGCGATCTTCACGCACGCGCCAGGCGGGATCGACGCATCCGCCGCTGTTCCGGCGGCTATCGCCCCCGCCACCGGCATCGGCACGCCGGGTTTCAGCTCCGCCGCACGCAGGGCGTAGCCGTCCATCATGGCGCGGTCGAAGGGCGGCGTATCGCGGTCGGCAAGGATCGGCTCGGCGAGCACGCGGTCCGCGGCCTGATTCAGCGGAACCGTTTCAACGCCGAGCGAGGACTCCACGAGCGACAGCGCGGCGCTGAGTGCTTCGGGATAGGTCGGCAATGACGGCATGAGAACACGCAGGGTCGGGGAAAACGGAATCAGGCGACGACGGCGCGGGCCGTCAGTCCGCGCGACAGATCACGGACGAAGGTCGCCGCCGCCCCCATGGGATCCTTGGCTTCGCCCATGCGCCGAACCAGCGCAGAGCCCACGATGGCGGCGTCGGCGTGCCGCGTGACGGCGGCCACGTGGGCCGCCGTCGAGATGCCGAACCCCACCGCGACAGGGAGATCCGTGTGACGGCGGATTTGCCGCACCCGCTCGGCGATCTCCGGCGCCTCGCGCTGCTCGCCCGTCAGCCCCGTCCGGGCCAGCACGTAGATGAAGCCCGAGCAGAGCGAGGCGATCTCGGCGATGCGTTGCTCGGTGGAAGTGGGGGCGATGAGGAACGAGCAGCTCAGTCCGTTCCGCGCGGAGGCGTCGGCCAGCGACCCGGCCGGTCCATCACGCCCGCCGATCGTGTCGGCGTCGGGGATGATCAGTCCGTCAAACCCGCTGGTCGCGGCCTGCTCAATGAATGCACGCTCGCCCATGCGGTGGATGATCGAGGCGCTCACCATCGCCACCAGTCCCATTGAAAGAGACGGCCGCACGGATTTCACCACGTCGAAGATCGCGGCGGGGGTGACGCCCGAGAGCAGGGCCTCGTGCATCGATGCGGCGATCACCGGGCCGTCCGCGATGGGATCGGAGAAGGGGAAGCCGATCTCGACGATCGACGCGCCCGCCTTCTCCAGCGCGGGAAGCACCTGCCGCGTGACCTCAAGCGATGGATAGCCGCCCGTGACGAAGGGCATGAGCGCGGTGCGTCCCGAGGCGCGAAGTGCGGCGAAGCAGCGATCAATTCTCGACATCAGAATGAATCCACCGCGTGAGCCCGCGTGGAGCTCGAGGAAAGCGTGGCCGGATGATACGGGATCGCGCTACTTCGTGCCTTTCGGACCGCCGTTCGTCAGGTACTTGCGACGGATCGCCTCGGTCAGGTCCACGCCGGTGATGTTGGCGAGCGTCGCCAGCCAGGCCAGCACGTCGGCGAACTCCTCGGCGAGATTGTCCGGGTCGCCGTCGCCCCGCTGGTGCTTGCCGATGGCCTCGGCCAGTTCGCCGAACTCCTCGGCGAACCAGACGAACGTCGCCGCCGGGCCGCGCTGTGAATCGGTGGCGTGGTAGCGGTCACGGATGAACTGCTGAAAGTCGGCGAGCGTCACGTGAACTCCGTGGTTGCCCTCGAGCCACACCCCAACGCCAACGTCCGCGGCAGGACTCGAACCTGCAACCTCTGCCTTCGGAGGGCAGCGCTCTATCCAATTGAGCTACGCGGACTTCAATCTCCCGACCGTCCCGGAACCGCTCGGGTCGATCGGTCTGATGGTACGGGCCACCATCCCCACGGACAACGCGGCGGCAAACGCGCCGTGGCGCAGCGCCACAGCGCCGGAACACGGCGCGGGTGCGCCTACCATCGCTCCCGATGTCCGCTTCCGTCACCTCCTCGCCCCGCCGTCCCACCCCGGTGGCCGCCGTCCTGTCGCTCACGGTGCTGGCGTCGTTCAGCACCGGCGTGTTCTGGAACGGCATGCCATTCATCGCCGAGAAGGACTACCAGTTCACCGAGTTCGACAACTTCCTGCTGTTCCTGGTGGTGGGGCTGATCTACGTGGCCGCGGCGCTGGGGGCGGGCACGATGCTGCGCGCGTTGGAAGGGCGGGTCAGACCGCGATCCGTGCTGGGAGGAATCATCGTACTGCAGGGGGCGGCGTGCTCGGTGGCGATCGTGGACGCCTCGTGGATCGTGTGGGTCGTCACCATGGCCATCAGCGCGCTTTCCGCGTTCTTCTGGCCGGTGGTCGAAGGATATCTCGCCGCGGGCAAGGCGGGGGCGCGTCTGCGTTTCGCCATCGGGCTGTGGAACGTGGCATGGACGAGCGCGGTGGCCATCTCGCTGATCCTCATGGCTCCATTCATGCGCCAAGGGGGCGACGCCCGCTGGGCCATCGTGGTGCTGGGCGGCGTCAACCTGCTCGGGCTGCTCACGCTGTTCTGGTTCAACGCCAGGCCCATGGCGCATGGCGATGAATCCGCCGGAGCGGAGATCGGGCCGGAGTACGCCGACCTGCTGCATTCGGCCCGCATCCTGCTCCCTGTCAGTTACATTCTGGTGGCGATGATCTCGCCGCTCATGCCGTATCGCATGAGCGCCATCGGCGTGGACCCGACCTGGCGGACGGCGTTCACCGCCACGTGGATGCTGGCGCGGGTGGCTGCGATCGTGGCGATGTGGCAACTGCCCTTCTGGCATGGTCGGTGGGGCACGCTCCTGTTCGCGGGGGCGTCGATGACGCTGGGGTTTCTGGGACTGATCCTCGCCCCCAACGCCCCTGTCATGTTCGTCGGGCTGGCCCTCTTCGGACTCGGACAGGGCGTGACCTACTACGCCGCGCTGTACTACGTGATGAGCGTGGGGCACCAGTCGGTGGACGCGGGCGGCACCCACGAAGGACTGATCGGCGTGGGCTATGCCGCCGGACCGCTGCTGGGATTGGTTTCGATCCTCGCCGTCGAGTGGTTCGCGT